>NZ_JANHDK010000009.1 GCF_024494725.1 Haloplanus ruber | reverse complement strand
TGATGAAGTATGAATGGTGAGGCGGCGAATCGGCACTCCCAGAGGGTCGCCCACTCCAGTACTGCCCGATACGCAGGCAGGCTTAACGTCCGTGTTCGGGATGGGTACGGGTGTCTCCCTGCCGCTCTGGCCGCCTTCATGCCGACCGACGGAATCGAACCGTCGTCATACCAGTGTCGGTGAGGGTCTCTCGACCGTGTGTACGTGCGATCCAGTTAGCGCCTGGACCCGACAGTCAAATCGGGTCACAGTGCGGACTCCAATGAATGTGGCTTGGACTGTTAGTGCTCGCGGGCTGAACGCCTCGTTGCCTTGGCGCGTACACCCCGAGTCTATCTAACTCGTCTTCTACGAGTGTCCTCGGTGGTACCTCTTTTCCAGGTGGGTTTCGAGCTTAGATGCGTTCAGCTCTTACCCCGTGGTGCGTGGCTGCCCAGCAACTGCCTTCTCAGACAACTGGTACACCAGTGGCACCCAGGCGGAGTTCCTCTCGTACTATACGCCTGTTCCCGTCAGGTACCGTTAACACCCCCAATAGATAGCAGCCGACCTGTCTCACGACGGTCTAAACCCAGCTCACGACCTCCTTTAATAGGCGAACAACCTCACCCTTGCCCGCTTCTGCACGGGCAGGATGGAGGGAACCGACATCGAGGTAGCAAGCCACTCGGTCGATATGTGCTCTTGCGAGTGACGACTCTGTTATCCCTAAGGTAGCTTTTCTGTCATCCACGGGTCCCATAAATGAACCTCGTGGGTTCGCTAGACCACGCTTTCGCGTCAGCGATCCTCGTTGGGAAGATCACTGTCAGGCCTCCTTGTGCTCTTGCGCTCTCTTCCGGGTTTCCGACCCGGATGAGGAGACCATCGGGCGCGCTCGATATCTTTTCGAGCGCGTACCGCCCCAGTCAAACTGCCCGGCTACCGGTGTCCTCCGCCAGGAGTGAGAGTCGCAGTCACTACCGGGTAGTATTTCAATGATGGCTCGGTGGCCCGCTAGCGCGGGTACCTGTGTAATGCCTCCTACCTATGCTGCACAGTAGCGACCACGTCTCAGCGACAGCCTGCAGTAAAGCTCTATAGGGTCTTCGCTTCCCCTTGGGGGTCTCCAGACTCCGCACTGGAACGTACAGTTCACCGGGCCCAGCGTTGGGACAGTGGCGCTCTCGTTGATCCATTCATGCAAGCCGCTACTGAAGCGGCAAGGTACTACGCTACCTTAAGAGGGTCATAGTTACCCCCGCCGTTGACGGGTCCTTCGTCCTCTTGTACGAGGTGTTCAGATACCCGCACTGGGCAGGATTCAGTGACCGTACGAGTCCTTGCGGATTTGCGGTCACCTATGTTGTTACTAGACAGTCGGAGCGCCCGAGTCACTGCGACCTGCTCTTCTCCAGAGCAGGCATCCCTTATTGCGAACGTACGGGACTAACTTGCCGAATTCCCTAACGCCGGTTGCTCCCGACGGGCCTTGCCTTTCGCCGGCAGAGCACCTGTGTCGGATCTCGGTACGATCACTACTCTCGTCTTTTCACGGGCTCTAGGTACGACCGACTTGCGCTATCCCGAGAGTTGGCCGCTTCCTGCCATTACGGCTTCCACGGCGGTACTCGGTTGGACTGGGCGAAAGCCCAGTTCGGTTGTCCCCAAAGCGTCGACTTTCAATGAGTAGTGGCGCTGGAATATTAACCAGCTTCCCTGTTGTCTCGGTCGAATTACGGCGAGACTTAGGATCGACTAACCCTCGGCTGATTAGCAGTGCCGAGGAACCCTTGCTCGTAAGGCCGTCGGGTGTCACACCCGACTATCGCTGCTACTGTGACCAGGATTATCGTCACCACTCGGTCCATACGAAATCTCTCCCGTACTTCCGCCCGAGCGGAGTGCCAGCCTACGCGATTGTCCTGTGATGGACACGGGTAGGTCTCGGTAGTGGATTTGAGCCCCGATCATTTTGGGCGCCCCGAACCTCGGCCGGTAAGCTGTTACGCTTTTCTTAGAGGGTAGCTGCTTCTAAGCTCACCTCCCGGCTGTCTAGGGCTCGGGACCACCTTCGATCGCACTTAATCCACATTTGGGGACCTTAACCTACCGCTGGGTTGTCTCCCTTACGGTGCACAGGCTTACCCCGCACACCGGACTCCCTGCGTCTGTGGCGTTCGCAAGTTTGGAGTTCGACAGGATGGCCGACTCCTCTCGGAGGCGGGTCATCCAATCGGTAGCTCTACCTCGCGAACTACCTCAGCAGAGGTCATGCTTCGACATGTTTCGGCTGGAACCAGCTGTTGCCGGGTTCGATGGGCCTTTCACCCCTACGCATAGGTCACGGGAGGGTATTGTAGGACACCACCCCTAACGGGCCTCCACGTGCCTTTCGGTACGCTTCACCCTGCCCACGCGTAGATCACCCGGTTTCGGGTCGCACCCGCTTGACTCCCCGCGCTTGAACACGGTGGCCCTGGTCGTAAGACTGCGGCCGTATCGGTTTCCCTATGCCTTCCTCGATGGTCGAGTTAGGCTTGCCAAGCAAGTGCACTCCCTGGTTCGTTTTTCAAAACGCACGACGGAACATCGGCTTCCTTCGAGTCCTACTAGCGGGTCGCCCCGCGTTCGTTTGTCGAAGGACCTTGTATGCCCCGTCGCTCGATCGCCAGCTGAGTTCAGGCTCTATTGCAGTTCCCTTCTCGGGATACTTTTCAGCGTTCGCTCACGCTACTTGTTCACTATCGGTCTCGAGGAGTATTTAGTCTTCCCAGTTGATGCCTGGGACGTTCACGAGGAATATCCAATCCCCGCTAGTCTGGGACTGATTCCCATCGTACTGCAGCCCGATACGGGGCTGTCACCCTGTATCGCGCTCCGTTTCAGGAGACTTCTCGGGTTGGGTCGGATGTTGAAGATCAGCCCGACACCACATGTCTCGTAAGAGATTCGGTTTGGACTGGCCCGCGTTCACTCGCGGTTACTAACGGGATCGCGGTTGCGTTCTGTTCCTGTTCCTACTGAGATGTTTCAATTCGGAACGTTCCCCATTGCGCGAAGCAATTGCGAGGGGATTCCCATTCGGAGATCCTCAGTTCTTTCCCTCCATGCGGGTCCCTGAGGCTTATCGCAGCTTGGCACGTCCGTCGTCGGCTCTCGAGCCGAGCCATTCACCAGCTGGCACAGTAGCCAGATTGATGGTTGTCACACTAGTGACCCGGTTTGACTGTCGGGTCCAGTGGACGCCTGGATCGCACGTACATACGGTCTCATGACGCTCCCGTGGATGCGGGCGCGTTCGACCCTTCCCATCCGCGCTTTCGCGGGATGGTGCATCGGTCTTGCGTGACTCAACCGAGCGCCGTCATGCACTTAAGGGGTGCGATTCGGGCGTCGACCGAGTCGGCATGGACCCGCTGGGATTCGAACCCAGGGCGTCCTCCTTGCAAAGGAGGTGCTCTACCGCTGAGCTACGGGCCCGGTCCCCCGAGTGGGGACGCGGTGTGATCTCGCGAACGTGGATGTGAGCCTTGGTGGTTCTACGGCGCCCGGTCGGTCCGGTGGCCGAACTGTGGACGGCAGCGGTCGTGTGGTGGGCCATCCCAGAGGGATGGTCCCGGTCAGTAGGAGGTGATCCAGCCGCAGATTCCCCTACGGCTACCTTGTTACGACTTAAGCCCCCTTGCGGAGCCCAGATTCGACCGAGGAACTCGGCCTCATCCGGACCCCACTCGGGTGCTTTGACGGGCGGTGTGTGCAAGGAGCAGGGACGTATTCACCGCGCGCTGCTGACACGCGATTACTACCGAATCCAGCTTCATGAGGGCGGGTTTCAGCCCTCAATCCGAACTACGACCAAGTTTAGGAGATTACCGTCCGCTTTCGCGGTTGGAACCCATTGTCTTGGCCATTGTAGCCCGCGTGTAGCCCAGCACATTCGGGGCATACTGACCTACCGTTGCCCGTTCCTTCCTCCGTGTTAGCCACGGCAGTCCTCCTAATGTACCCACCCGGGCGAACCCGGTGCTGGCAATTAGGAGTGCGGGTCTCGCTCGTTGCCTGACTTAACAGGACGCCTCACGGTACGAGCTGACGGCGGCCATGCACCTCCTCTCAGCAGCTCTGATAAGGTCATCAACCTGATCGTCATTGTTGCTGTCGATGCTGGTGAGATGTCCGGCGTTGAGTCCAATTAAACCGCAGGCTCCTCCGGTTGTAGTGCTCCCCCGCCAATTCCTTTAAGTTTCATCCTTGCGGACGTACTTCCCAGGCGGTCTGCTTAGCGGCTTCCCTACGGCACAACACCCACTCGTAGTGGGGGTCGCACCTAGCAGACATCGTTTACGGCCAGGACTACCCGGGTATCTAATCCGGTTCGAGACCCTGGCTTTCGTTCCTCACCGTCGGATCCGTCTTCCCGAAGTGCTTTCGCCATCGGCGGTCCGTCCAGGATTACGGGATTTCACTCCTACCCAAGACGTACCCTTCGGGTCTTCCGGTCCCAAGCCACGCAGTTTTCACCGGACGCCCGCCAGTTAGGCTGGCGGATTTCCCGATGAACTTGCGTGGCCGGCTACGAACGCTTTAGGCCCAATAAGATCGGCCATCACTCGAGCTGCCGGTATTACCGCGGCGGCTGGCACCGGTCTTGCCCAGCTCTTATTCCAGCACCTCCCTACGGTGCTGAAAAGCGAGGACTGTATGCCCTCGCACTCGGGGTCCCCTTATCGCACTTGCGTGCAGTGTAAAGGTTTCGCGCCTGCTGCGCCCCGTAGGGCCCGGAATCTTGTCTCAGATTCCGTCTCCGGGTTCTTGCTCTCACAACCCGTACCGATTATCGGCACGGTGGGCCGTTACCCCACCGTCAACCTAATCGGCCGCAGCCACGTCCTACAGCGTCGGAACGTTTGCACGTCTCGGCATTCCAGCGTGAGACGGGTATGAACTATTAGCCTCAGTTTCCCGAGGTTATTGTTCTCTGTAGGGTGGTTTGGCCACGTGTTACGGAGCTATTTGCTACGAGTGTAAGCTCGTACAACTAGCATGGCTAAATCGGACCCCGATAGCAATGGCCTCCGGCAGGATCAACCGGAATGAACTCACTCTTGCGAGTGAGGGGTGGCGGGAAACATAGTGTTTCCGCGTCGTGTAGACCACTGAGGTCCATGGTTCGGGTCACCGGATCGACCGGGTGACACCGAACCACCAAGGCTCACATCAGATTCCGGCTTACGGCGGACCGCAGGGGTGGAATCCTCATGTTTCGTCCGGATCTGAACCGAGGAGGGCGACCCATATAAGCCCGTTGATCGGGCTTCGAGTC
>NZ_JANHDK010000008.1 GCF_024494725.1 Haloplanus ruber | reverse complement strand
GCGACGCCGAACTTCTCTTTCGCCATAGCTAACACAAGCTGAAAACAGCGTGCACCAAGTGTACGACGATTTGAACTTGTCTAAGCTGATTCAGCGATCCATGTGAACTCTTCTATGACAGGCTCTTGTAGTAGCAGTGCAGAAACCCACGCATCATTTCGGGTGGTTTGTGAACTCGTGTTCGCCCCGTCTGCGCCGGGGCGAACACGTCGAACTCTTCGAGAAACTCGAAGGAGAGATGCTCAAACAGCGCTAGTGTCTCAGTTTCCACGACATTGAAGAACGTCTCTACCGTAGGATTCTCTTGCAGGGTCGCTGGGCTCATACCACCTCAGCGTTCACCCTGCTCTCTGGTATGAGAACTGTTCTATGACATCCTCTGAGCAGACAAAGATATCCAATAAGAAGAGTTCTCCGACCGTAGAAGCACGAGCAGAAGCCCTTGTCACAGAAGTCGAAGACCACTACCCAGAGTAGTAGTTCGAAGTATCGATCTCGCCTACAAGATACGGCTCACCACTCTCGGCGATCTTGGATTGTCACTGTAACTGCGCGAACAGTACGCACGATCCACAGTCACGCTGCTGTCCTCGAACAGTACTTCCACTCCGCTCGCCCGGGATATAAGTCACAGAGCACATAAGTTGATGTGAGGGAGCAGAGTGAGGCCAGTCTCAACAACTGGGTCCGCTCTAAAACGATGTCACACGCTCCCTCTCCCCTAAAAAAGCCCCGTGAACTCGTGAGGATGGCTCCTAATAGTTCAGAGATAGTCCGTGGCGCCTGCTCGTTCTGCGGCGAGACAGTCACTGGACGACATGCGATCATCCGGTATGAAACAGCCACCGGTACCCCAGGCCTGTGGGCTGAATGTCCCGGCTGTGGCGAGATCGTCGACCCCACCGATGATTAGTAAACAGTTCATCCAGCAGATCGTCAGGCTCGAGCCGTCATCGACAACGCACCACGAGTGCCGTCACTGTGGGTACAGTGTGGAGCAGGACGTCGATGAATGTCCACGGTGTGGCTCTCACGAAATTGCTGCCTACGATCTTGAGTAATTGCTGAGGTGGTCACGGTTGGTAGAGAAGGTTCAATTCCTTATGTAGCATCCGAACGCTAACATGGCACCGGTTGTTACATAAGGTATGGAGCAGCCGTCACCACCTACCTCGCTCCCGAAGTATCTCGCGGAGGGGCTCCCCAAACAGGATACGGAGACACTCCAGGAGGTACAGAACTATATTGAGACGCTCATCGAATATCGCGACCAGTCGGTCGACACTGACGAGCTTCCCGAGGCTGCCGAGCCCGTCGACGATCCCGATGGCGCAGGAAGCGGGACCGTCGTCAAAGAGAAAGTCACCTGTGGCGACGACAGCTGTAAATGCGCAAGTGGGGATCCTGCGGATATGCACGGTCCGTATCTCTATCGCTACTATCGTGAAAATGGGACGATGAAATCGGAGTACATCGGGAAGCCGGGAAGCGAGTAGGGTGGATCAGGATAGTCGGGGTTCCAACGATTCCAGTCAAATAGACAGTTGCCAGTAAAACGACGTTACAGAGCCCGTGAGTCGGGTTCGACGATGCTGGCAAACGCGACGTTCTCTTTGACTTGCTCGATTTCGACCGACGGCTCATCACCTGGTTGTCCGCCGGGGACGATCACGACGTAGCCGCGTTCAACCTTCGCAATGCCGTCACCTTGATCACCAGTCGTCTCGATCGTCACGTCGCGGACTTCACCTTCGTCTACGGGAGGACCGTCCGACATCGGAGTTGGTTCTTGCGCAGCCGATTGGGGTTGCTCTTCCTGAGTCTTCTTGCTTGTCGAGGATTCTGATTTCAAGATCGCGACGCGATACGTTTCGTCGGCAGCAAGCGCGTCGTGTTCGATTTCATTCGCGGGGACATCCACGATATATGACCCGTCACGTTCTTCGATTTGAGCACTAAACACAGAACGAAGCGAATCAGAAATCTCGATCATCAGGTATCACGACTTGTAGCTAGTCAACGTATCTAAATCTCGCGTTTTGCGCTGCTCTGAGGTGGTAATTTAGCGTATGCTGAAGAGAACACGCAGATCCCGAATAGAAACTCCTCGAAAAGTTAGCAGGCCAGATCGGTCAGTACAGGTGGAAGGTGCCCCGTGACGGAGAGATCAGCGAGACATCGACTACCTGAGTTGGAGATAGTAAACCGGAACACCGAGAGCGACGGTCCCCGTTATCAACTGACGGGACCAGTGCACGGAGAAGATGTCCCACATATGGAGATAGGGAACGGCGAGAGCGAAGGTCCCGATCAGAAAGGCAGCGCCGATATCCCAAGCAGCGAAGCCGTTACCGCTCTGTTCTGGGGGTCTAATCGTATTGTGTACGAGGACACCTGAGACCAATAACACCATCAAAGAACTACTGATCACCAAGGGGAGGTCTGACAGATCCCACCCGTCTCCGTGCCCCAGAGCCCCCGTTTGAAAAACATATGCTTCTCCCTCGTCTTCGATCACAGTATATAATTCGCTTTCATCGACGTTGTGCCCCACGGCACCGTACTGAAATTCACCGGGGACATCGGACTCGTAGTACTCATCGCAGGTAAGTGTCCACTCATGGCAAAGAACTATCGTAAATGAGTCGTCCGCAGCAGACCGTGTCCTGTCGAACACCTCTTTGGCAACGGGAGACAGTTCATTATATTGGTAGACACTCGTCTCGTCCGTAACCGCAGAGTGTTCAATCGATTCAATATCGTCAGCTCGTTCGACTATCTGATTGTCGTAGTATCCGTCAAGTCCCGTATCGCTGTACGGCGATGAGATAGCTCCTGGGTAAGAGAAGATGAGACCGATGAGGGCTAGCGCCACGACGACCCGAATCAGACTGCGGGCGGTCGGGCGATTCGATTCCTCAATGAAGGACGGAATATTCACAGCCGTATGTCCTCCTCTCAGTCGGTGAAAATCTTCTGGCGCGCCGCGTTAACAATACAAGACGCTATCTGAAACTGGTGGCAACCACAGCGATCAGTTCGCAAGCGCGTTCTATCGGCTGATCCGGCTGTAAATTCACGAAATAAATGTCGTGGCAACTCTTCTACGGCATCCTAGGAACAGCATGAGTGGCCCAATGGTATCGTCAAAAAATATGATGGCGATACCAGTGTACCAAGTCCCTACGAATCACCGGTGACAGACATCTTCATTCCTCTAGAACTCATCCAACAAGTTCCCCAGTAGTTGCTTCTTGGAGGCTCAACTGGCGTGGGCGTCTCCCCATTACCTCAGTCTCACATTCAACAAGGACACCACCAGCGACAGCAGCGTCCTCTCGATAACACGCTCTCGTAGTCACTGCCCACAGCGCTGGCAGCACCTCATCGAGTAACGGCCACGGCTCTGTGAGTTCCAGCAAGACATCGCCAGCGAACCCGGCTTCCTCTGGTGAGATTGGTCCGTCTGGCCCGTGATGCTCCCGGGCTGTCCGTAACGCTCCGGCCGCAGCGTGGACGTCGTTGCTGACGGTCGGATCGCTCACCCATCGCGGGTAGATATCCTGGTACCGCTCAGGCAGTTCTCCGTCATCTCGATCCGTCTCCGCAAACGACAGCTGGAGTCGGTAGCCAGCGTCGACCTCCGCGACGATTCCAGCATCAACGAGGTCAGGGAGGTGGTCACGAAGCGAGCGGGCCGACACACCGGCTCTCTCGGCGAGTACAGACTGCGTCAGGAATTCTTCAGCGCCCGCGAGTGCCACAAGGGCCTTTCGCGGCGTTGACGAAGCATCTCGGAGTACCTGCTCTGGGGACAGTGCTGCGATGATACGCCGGAGCTCTACAGACCGGATATGTCGCGTCTCGGCTTCCGGCTCTAGCGCTCGGGCGACGCCGTTCGCGATTGCGAGTGGTGACCGACACAGTCCGTGAAGCACCGATACCGCCTCTGGAGTTGTGAGCAGATTCTTCGCCTCGAGAGCTTCCTCAAGCAGATCCCGGTACTGGGCCCGACTCGTCGACGTCTGGACGGGGACGCGGACACCGATCTCGGGGGCGTCATCCCGGATGTCCCTCGGCGAGACGTTGGATCGAAGCTTCTCAGCGAACACGTCCTGGCGGTCGCCGTAATCACCAAACAGACACCACGAGCCGATGAGCTCACCGAACGGCTCTGCGGCGTTGACATCGACATCTAGTGACCACCGGAGGACCTCGTCACGATTCTCAAACAGTTGCCGAAACACCGACGCCATCCCGTATTTCGATGCAATCGCCGAGTTGATTCCAACGAACTTCGCGATAGCTGAGAGCTTCTCATCGGCAAAATCGCTCTTGAACCGGGGCATCCGACCGATTCGGAGGATGTCCACGCCGGCGAAGTCCAGTAACCGGGTCATTACGCCGATCACGCCGAGTGACTCAGTGAGAATCTTCGTCCGAAACGCCGTTCGAGAGTTGTACTCGCGGTACTCGCCGTGAGTCATGTCCCGCGTCATCTCGCAAATCTCCTCGAGAACAGCTTGTATGCGGTCACCAAACCCATCGACATCGTCGACGAGTTCGTCTTCTTCAGCAATCCACCCGAGACACGCACTGTTCTGTAGGATATTGGGTGCCTCTTGGAGCAGTCGGCGGAACTCACCATTCTCGTCGAGTCGCTCATCAGTTAGCAGATTGTCCCAGACAAACTCGTCACCCAACGACCGAGCAGTACAGACTGCCCACTGCATCGGATTGTCGACTTCGGCGGCCACAGCGAGCCGATCATTGTCCCAGTCCATGTAGCGCCGAGGAGCTGCCCGATCCTCCCACTCGGAAACCGCCGCATCGACAGTTGCGACGCCATTCTCGGGGGTCGCCGCGACGGCGGCCTGATACGTAGAGCGAGGTAGCGGTTGAATGGTATGGAGCGCTGGGAGGCGGTCGCGGCTCCAGCCGGTCCCCCCCTCACGTGTGTGCGCGGGTCTAGACTCCATATTGTCGGCAGATTTTCCGGTCCGACTCACAAAATTCTGAAGGGGTTTTTGTCGCGTTCCAGATCGGCCGATTTCTTCGAGGAAACGCACTCCAGCCGGGCGAATTGCGACTTTGCTCCCGTCGCTGGTCGCGATACGATCCGTCACGAGTTCGTGTTCGCGAAGCTGGCGCAGGTGGTACGCGACGTTGTTCCGAGACTGGTCGGGGTCATCGTACGGCGCAGCCTCATAGAGCGCCTCGTAGCCGGCTGTCTGGCCGGCTTCCGCGCCGATACGCTCAAGGGTTGCGACAACCTCACCGTCCGTCTCAAGCGCCCCACACGCGGCCGCAACGTGGTCGTCGACAGTTCCGTGAGCGCGCTGGCCTGTATCGCATTGAGAACTCACATCGAACGCTGCCACGTCCGGGACGTTCCCATCCAGTTCGTCGACATCGATCTCCGGATCGTAACTCCAAGCGAAGCGCCGCATCCAGATAGACGACTCAAACACGATCCTGACGTCCACACCGTGGCCAAGCCAACTGAGCAGCTGGACCATCTGCCGGCGTTGGTCGGCGTGGCCGATCTCCCGGAATGACTCATCGATCCGCACGGTGAGCGTCGGCGTATGGGCTGCGGCTGCGAGCAACGGCTTCACAACTCGGCGAACATCTTCGATCTCACCAGGGAACCCGATGCCAAGCGGGCCGAACTCTGCGCTCCCAAAGCTCTCGAGCAGTTCGAGCGCCTGCTGATGCTGCTCGGACTCGACGTCTTTACACAAGCTCAACAGCGTCGACGCAACGATCGACCCGTTGAGGCTCTCTGCGTCTGGAAGCGCCTCTCGGTCAACTGTCCCGAGCTGATCGTCGATAATCGATTCAAGCGTCTGCCAGGCGGCCCCATCAGCGACACCACCGACAAGTTCGCGCACGGCGAGCGCAATATCGGCTTCGAGGACGGAAACAAGACGCTGCCAAAGTTCACCCGGTCGGCTCTCTTTGTCGAGGCGTACTGTCCCAGACGACACGGCCGGGTACTGCTGAACCACCCAGAGACCCGCGTCCTCATCACAGCGGAGATCGCCAAGCTGACGAGAGCTCTGATCGGTTTTGTTGGGTGTCTCTTGCTCTCCCGTGTCGAGGTGCTGATCGTCTGTGAAGGCACCTGTAAGCACCTGTACGCCGAGTGGTTGGCCGACGAGGTCGCGGTCCCACTCGTCTTCAAGATCAGTGTAGTGGCCAACCTCGTCGAACTCAGCGCCAGCGTTACGAGTGTTCGCGAGAAGCGCCGCCCGTTGCTCAACAGCATTCTCCCATGTGTCCGCTCTTGTTCGACGTCGCAACTGGCCATCTGAATGCTGACTCCCACACCGGGGGCACTCACGAGCGTTAGCAGCGCCACTACTGACCGCATCCTCGATGACCCAGTGTTGGCTACAGTTGGAACAACCAACGACAGCGAAGCGACTCACGCCGCTGGCACACCTCCATGAGCCGGGTGGTCCTGCATAGTGCGCTCTCCGCGCACGTGCTCGACGCTACGGCCGAAATCGGATAATCGGCCGTTTCAGAGGCAGCAGGTAGTGCTAACGGCGAAAGCCGGAGATGACTCTCACCACCGCAACCATTAAGACCACTTCGGAAGTAATGAGGAATAGGACGATTCCTCGGACAGGTGCCATCCTGTCCCTTCCCAAGCGGCCCCTGCTGCCAACAGGGGAACTTCCCCCCTTTCTAAACATCGCCTAGCCGTGCATACTGCGATGTTGCGCTTGCCTCCGTCTTAATACTCACGCCGAGCGTCAGACATACATACAATTGCTGTTATTTTGCCCCGGTGTCCGTATTCAGGCGGTTTACACACCTCTAAAGCGGGTAACTGGCAATTAGGGTGGGTTCCACGTGGGAGCCCTCCTACGAATTCATCCAATCAGCATCCACGCACTCGGATACAGCTGTGAGTTCTACAAGCAACCTCAAGCATTTAGCGTCCAACGGTCTCAATACGAACATGTCGCTTCGGGTCAGCTGGTACAATCTCCTTGAGCGGTTAAATGATGTCCCGGAAAACCCGATCTCGACGTCTACGCGGATGCGTTCTTGCTTGTCGACGGGCTGAAGCGCCACGAGGTTACAGCGCTCGATGATTTTGAAACTGGAGTACTTATCGACCTTATCTGAGCACTATCTACGTGATGGAGCTCACCGTTATTAACCAACAGATACCAGCAGAAGCGCCAGTCTGTTGGTTAATTCATCGCAATGTAGAATTACGGAAAGCCCCGGTCACGCCAAGTAGTTGGATAGTCGGGGCCATCATTTCCGCCATCATCGGAGGGTACGTCGTTGGGCCCGATAGATCCCCGCACAAATTGTCTGGTGTCGATACGTAAAAGACGTATTTACACCCAATTTTTATCCCCCTACCGCTATATATTACGTGTATGACTGAAGTAGATCAGAAAATTCAGTTACGTGTATGACTGAAGTAGATCAGAAAATTCAGCTGGTCCGTGAGGCCGGGGAGATCGGGCTTGATCTCTTGGAGTGCGACACTCCGCCGGTCAGCCGGTATGCGCCCGAGGGCGACGACGGCGTCCCCATCTTCCAGGAGGACGAGCAGTTCTGGAGTGCGTGGACCCAGGCCCGCGACCTGGCGGCTAAGTTCGACGACGACCCCATTGTGGAGGAGGTACGAGACGACTCGGTTCCTCACTTCGCTATCCACACCCGTCGCCAGATCGGCGGAGAACGGTTTGCGAATGTGGGATTCGTCTACGGGGCGGATGGGAAGTGCGTCATCAACTTGGAGTTCAAGATCGAAGACGGCTGGCGGGCGATCAACGACTACCAAAAGGAGCTGACCGCGCTCGACATCGGCCGGCAGATTGCGGCGGTCGAGCTCGCCGTGCTGGCGAACGAACTCCAGTCACCCGCTGAGACCTTGGACTACTGGATGACGCAGACGCTCTACTCGACTCGGCAGTCTTCGTGGGCTGATGATCGGAAGGCCAGCCCGCAGACGGTCAGCGACCGGGTCCGGTCGGCGAAGGAGAAACTCGATTTCGAGGAGGCATGATGGCGGAATCTACACGCACTTATGTGAAGGCCCACCTGGCTGAATACAGCACCAACTGAATCACTAATGGCGCTCCTTCCCTTCCGTACCGATTCAAACACCTACTCGACGTCTGTGACGATGGACGCGAGCACTGTCGGTGATACGACGGTGACGGCAGCCGTGTATGCCTCTCGGGAGCTCGAACCGGCGATTCTGGAGGCGATCTACGATCACGGGAGTGGCATCGGATTCAAACCGTTCTACAACAAGGCGAACGACTACGAACACGCCGTCCGCCGAGACTTCACCGAAGCCGTCCTGCAGGAATTTCCGGAGCACATCCGTGTGTTCTCCCACCGCCAGAACCTGGATGGGAACGAGGACACCCAGCAGGTCGAAGCGGTCCACTCCGCGATCCACGTCCACGACATCTTGAACACGGTCGCCGAGCCCCCCGCGGTAATCGTCGATGGGAACGAGCAGCAGGCCAAACCGTTCGTCGCCGCACTCGGAGGGCTGCGAGACGATCGCCCGCTGGTGGCTCACTGCCAGAAGTCGGAGTTCTACTATCCGGCGGCACTTCTCGCCGACTTGGCCTCAAACCACCTCGCCCACCGGATTAACAGCACAGACACGATGCCGCGGGCAGGGGAGCTCGTCATCCCGGCCCCACGGGCGAAGCACCATCGTGGCCAGGACTGGGGGCAGGCTATCAGCGCGACCTATCGGAACTCGCCTGAGTACACCCCTCCGACGCTCCCGGCGCTTCGAGGCAACACTGTCCGAGAGCGAGTCAATTGCTGGTACGAGGGTGCCGTCATGCCGCATGAGGGTGTGGACGAGCCGATGTCAGACTCCGTTACGCGGGTGGTCAACGCTCTCCAGCGGAACGGCTACGATGACCTCGCTGAGAAACTCCGAGAGTTGTAACTGCTGAAGTTGGAATAGCGCCATTTCCCGCCCCCACGTCCGTCGAGGGACATGGTCGAACGGGCTCAACACGCTGGCGCGCAGCGCTCACTTACTACTACTACCGGCCGCGGTGATAAACCTTCACCATAACTAATGCGAGACGACGACGGTAACAAATCCACAGTCAGACAGTGATGATCCGATGAAGGCACCCACGTTCTTCGGTGTGGCTTATCTTGGACACGGTTCTGACCGATAGATCTCCAAAACTATACGCCCATTCTATAGATTGCGTATGTCTGGACTCGTGCTAGAGAACTTGACTCTAGTGTTCTTGTCACTCTCAACTGATCACCGTCATTGCGAGCGAGAGACTCGATAGACGATTCAGGACTTATCGCGACGCTCAAACACGGCGGCAAAGTCGTCAAGAAGCTCCTGGGGTGATCGCTCATCACCACGAGACGGGAGGGGTGCTTCCCAACATTCGATCTCGAGTGTGCGCGCATTCGACACCGACTCCGGCTCAGTTAGCACATTGAAGATGCCGGTGCGATAGATAGCCAGTATTCGCTGATCATGAACACCGACGTGGTCAATGCCAGCCCGATTCAGAACTGCTGGAATGTCGGTCGGCCCAGATAGCGAGATAGAGGCGCTTGGAGACGCCGAGTCGCTCATACGGTGGCTTTGTCCATCACACCAATAAAGACCTGCCTCGAGGAAGGTCCGGATACAGCATCAAGTCAATTCCCGTGGCCGGTCTGTCGTCTCCCAACGGGTACGGATGTGGGTACCGGCTACCCACCAGTTGAACGAGTATGGAAGGATGTCCCGGAGTCAAAACTGGTGAGTTCGGTAATACGTTCTTCCAGTTCTTCGATTTCAGCTTGGAGCTCGGTTGTGTCTTCGTCGGCTCCAGCTAACTGGTCTTTGAGCCCTTGGAGACGGCTTTCTTTCATCTCGTCGTCGACGTCTGCCTTCCGTACATACTCGCTTTCGTCGATCTCGTACACGTCGGACTCAGAGAGTGACGTCACTTCCAGCGCATCGTCAAGTTTGCTCGTGTCGACACTCAGCACGCGCTCGGGGTCGATCCCTTCCGCCTCCAGTAGCTCAAGGACTGCTTCGTCATCTTTGAGTGTTCGATTCCGACGGACAGCTCGTTGAACGGACCCGTATTGCCCACTCACGGGTTGATCGTGATGGAGACGGTCAAGCAAGACGCCACGAACCTCCTGTCGAAGATCGTTGGCATTGCGCTGGACATCCGACAGCAATGTATAGAGGTTCACCAGCGTCGGCACGTCCAACTCCGTGAGTGACGTCACATCGTGCTGCTCGAGCGCGTCGATCAACAGAAGCGCATCTGCGTACACCGAAATGTCGGGCTCTTCTCGTGGACCATCGTCCTGTTCAACCGTGTGCGCATCGACAAGTGGCGACGCTGTTGGCGTCTCGCTTTCAGAGAGGGTGCCGTCCCGGTCGTCGATAGTGAATCGCGGATGGAGACTCATGACGGTGGCATACGGTTCAGCCCCGGGTGGGAGGCGATCGAGATCGAACGGCCCAGTCGCATCGTCAACGCGCTTGAACAGCGTCTCGAACTGCTCCCGCTGGAGCGGGACGGTCTCACTGTCGCCCTGATACTCGATCAGCACTCGGTGTTGCTGGACACCGGTAATGTGAAACGGCTTCTGAGAGAGCGGAGTGAAGAGTGTAGCGTCTGCTGGAAGCTCCTCCACGTTGTCGAGGAGATTGTCCCACGTCACTCGAAACGACATACTGGCGATTCAGTACTGCGAGACAAAAGCATACGGGCGTACGTGATTGAGCTCACCGTGATTAACCAACAGATAGCAGCAGAAGCGCCAGTTTGTTGGTTAATGGTTCGAACTTGTCCTCAGAGGATCTTTCCAAGGTCCCCAGTATTGTCTGGGTGTGGGGTGACAGAGGTCGTTTCGCGAGTTCCGTCTGTCCTGATTACTACCCCACCCCCCACTTTTCACGAGAGTTCTCGAATATATCCAGCACACAACTAAAATCGAGACCTACAGTTCACCAAGCACACGATTGTCTGCTACCACCCACCCCACTTTTCACGAGAGTTGCCCCAGCTCTCGTTTCTCTGTACGAACATACCAACGTGGTCGTACTGTCTACAATCCCCCTCCCCCCATTTTTCACGAGAGTTGCTGCTAGAGACGAGGTAGTGAAACGATGTCTGTGACTCTCTTAGCACTCTTCTACAGCACAATTAACCGCTACAGTAGCCGTGCGGATATGGTTCCGAGCGATGTGGTATAAAGGTTTGCGTGCTAGTAAAGTGATCTCGGCCCTCCCCCACCGTCTTTACCGCGGAACTCTCGTGAAAAGTGGGGGGAGGGGGTTCGTCAGCTCTGTCTAGTTTTGTTCGTGAATACTACCGTATCTGTGTGGTGTATCTATGTCTCATGAAGGCATGGTGTACACAGATGAAACTGATGAGACCCATGAAGGTGTGGTTTTAAGTAACGCCGTGGTTACAAGTCGAGTAATAATGGGGCTGGAACGGTTCAAACCCGATTCTACAATTTTTGCTGATGAAGCAGTGCTTCGAGACGGGTATCGGCCTGATCAGTTAATCGAGCGAGATAACGAACTCAAGCAGTACCAGTCGGCTCTGAAACCCGTGATCAACGGAGCACCACCGAAAAACCTGTTTCTATATGGGCAGACAGGCGTGGGAAAGACGCTCTCATCTCGAATGATTATTGAGCGGCTAGACGAGGATCAACAGAATCTAGATGACGTTGATGTACACTTTGCCGAATTGAATTGTAAATCGCTGAACTCGAGCTACCAGGTAGCTGCGAATCTGATAAACGAGTTTCGAGAGCCGGAGGAGCAGATCAAGCCGACAGGATATCCATCTGGGATGATATACACGATGCTATTCGAGGAACTCGAAAAACTCGACGCTACGCATTGCCTAGTAGTTTTAGACGAGATCGATGCTATCGGAAATGATGACGACATCCTATACAAACTTCCTCGCGCTAACGATAATGGGAATGTCAGAGATACGTCTGTCGGGGTTATCGGGATCTCGAACGATTTCACTTTCCGAGATAACCTTTCTGCACGGGTGAAAGACTCTCTGTGCGACGAGGAGATTCATTTCCCACCGTATGATGCGAATGAACTCGGGAACATCTTGAAGCAACGAGCATCCGAAGCATTCCACGATACGACTGCATCGCAACTTGATAATGGAGCGTTCGAGTTATCATCAGATATTCTTGAAGATGATGTGATCCCGTTATGTGCAGCGTTCGCGGCGCAAGATTCTGGGAGCGCCCGGCAAGCGCTGAAGCTGTTGTACAAGGCCGGTGATATGGCGCGTGACGAGGAAAGTGGCTGTATCACTGAAGAGCATGTTCGTCGTGCGGATGAAGCAGTTGAGCGGGATAAAGTGAGAGAGGAACTAGGACGACTCCCCACACAGTCAAAATTAACACTGTACGGACTATTGTTGCTCGAGCAGGAGAGTGCGCTCCCAGCTAAGCGAAATCGGATCTACGAACGGTATGTGTTGGCTGCAAAGCGTATCGACGCGGATGTCCGTACCGACCGCACTATTCATAACCGCTTGTCCCAGTTGACGCTGAAAGGATTTCTTGACGTTCGCGAGCAAAACAAAGGCCCGAAAGGTGGGAGTTACTATGAGTACGAGTTCTCAATTCGTGCAGACATCGTGCGTGATGTACTCCAAGGAGATAGTCGCCTACAAGAGTTGTTTGACGGGATTGATGGAGACATGACTCTCGACAAGTTTTGATACAGATCTCTTTTGACTGGTTCAACGCTAACTCGACTAACTCTATTGAACGGATGGTGTGTGAGATCGGCTGGATCTCAGCGTCGATCGATATCGGCGTATAGCTTGAAACACTCGAAACGCCGGAGTGTGTGAGGGCGGAGACGATCGACCCCTTGTCCTGCCAGTCGTTGATCTACTCTCACTTCTATCACGGCACAGATTGGCGATTAACTACGTCTCAGCAGTCGGAAGATCCGTAGCGTACGGGTCACTCCCAGCACACCCACTACGATCCGCACTCTTCTTACCGACCATGACGATTGGAAGCATCGACTTCGTAGTGTGAGACCAGATTGCCGCCCAAGAGAAACGTGTCCCTGACGAGTGTAAAATCAAGGCCATATCCGACGTTCTGCGGTTAGACAGCAAATACTGTGATTAACCAACAAAGATAGCAAAACGCGAAATATGTTGGTTAAGACGCCTCACCAACCTCGGGCTGAGAAGGTGAACCGTACGCCTTCTCTACCTGCCCACCCAGCAACAAACCCCGTATCTTCTTCGAAGAGCTGCCAAGACCGTGCGAACAACCAGGATGGGCGGCAATCCCCGATCTATTCTTCTCCTCCCGGTGGTTGAACAACATCTGCGAGGGATCGAACCAATTGGATCCCATTATCGTAGTCAGTCGTCACCCGATACCCTTCTTCATCCTGCTCGACGGCACCTACGCTGGGATGCGCAAGAAGTTGGAGGGCGGATCGAACCTCTTCGGTGGTTGGGATATCGTTCGAGTCCTCCATGCCCACGACGATCCACCGGACGTCCTCCGCTGTCTCTACGGCTCCGTCGGCACGCTCGAGAGCTCGAATGACCGCAAGCAAGGTCTCTCCAGCATCGATGCGGTCTTGGATGTACTCATCGAGGAGGTCGAGTCTGTCGTCTTGGAAGGCTCCCGAACGTGTCAAGAGGGCCAATATCTCCTCGGGTGGGACGGCATACTCGTCCCGACGATCGAGGAGCTCGACGAGGTCGTCGACGGCGATGGTTGTCAATTCGGTCGTCTCGGCATTATCGATCACCTTTGGAGCGAAGCTTGGGGCGACTACGATGGCGTGATCGGCTCCACGCTGGCGTCGATGCTTGTCCACGTTTGTGACCTCTAGCGAGTTGACTCGCCCGTTCCCTCGGGCCTTCACTTCGACAACGACGTGTTCGGGGGATCGGATCTCCACGTCGGTGTCACCCCCTCCTTCGATCCAGTCAGCGGCACAGCCCAGCCGGGAGAAGGCCTTCGCAACGAGTTTCTCGAACTCCTCGTGAGCGTTCCCATCTGTGCTGGCCGCCCGGAGTTGATCGGCGAGGTCGGGAGTGGGTCCGTCGTCTTCGTCGTCGACCGGGTGAACACGCTCGCCGGCATCGGTGAGGTCGGCAATGGCAGTTTCGACTGATTCCTCGCCAGAGAGTTGGTTGAGGCGCTTGTCTGCGACTCGTGTGAATCCCTGCGGGCGGTAGGTCTCGTCATAGCCAACGAGCTCGTTGAATTCCTCAATGTCGACGTCGACTTCCTCAACATCGGTGAGGAAGGTCATGTACTCCCACGGGCTTTCGTCGTTCCAGCGACCGTGTTCAACGTTCTCTCTCCAGAGATACTCCGCAAGGTCGGGGTCATGTCGGAGTTGGAGGACTTGTCCCCTCGCGACGAACGCGCCATCGTGGTAGACGAGCGCGATGTCGTTTCGCTCGACGTTCCGCCACGTCCCGTCTACTGAAGTACCCCAGACGTGGACGAGATCGTTGTCAGATGTCGTCCGAAACAGTTCGAGGTCGTCGTCATTGAGGTAGGACTCAATATCCGTAATTGGGTGCCCATCTCGGATGAACTGTTTGTAGTCCTCAAACGCGTCGTCGCGACCAGCTGGGAGGATCACGATTCCGGTCATGCTTGAGTGGAAATCACTAGTGGGAAGCAAATAATTGGCTACAATTTCACTGATTCTGTTGAAATCCTTAGGAACTGATAGGATCGGCGTGCGAGATACAGAGGGTGAGTACAACAGGTCAAGGTAAGCACTATCTGTTTAGAGGGTCGCGTTAAGTTAGGCTGAATTCGTTGCTAGCGTAGATTCTGGTCAGTCCCTTTACTGGCGTTTTACACCCTTAACTCCGGCACTTCAGGAGGTCAGAAACGACTACCGAGATCTGACGGTTCGGTTGTTTGAGTGTGACCGAAGATCGAAACTACTGTGTGATAGAAACCGGAAGACAGCGCCTTGTTCCATCCCCAAGTCCACACGACTTGGGTGAGTGGTGTGGTTTCAAAGTGGAAGCGACCAAAATAGACAGGTATGCCAACCGACGCTTCGCATGCCGACCGGGCTAAAATGCTACTGGAGGCTCCAGAGCGGTTTGAAGAACTCGCTGAAGATTATGAAGACAGCGTTCAGTTCTATGAAAAGACTGCCCGAAAGGTCCCGAGTATCGATGACAGTTTTGTGGCACTCATTGAATATCATCAGATTTTCATCAACCGGGGGCCGACTGAGTATGTCTATTATCAGCTTAATCGAAACACTGCTCGTAGCATTAAGAACATGCTGTTGGGGGACAGCAAATCCGGGAAAGTCTATCGAATCCACACACTTGCGGATGCTCAGCAACGGGTCACTGCTTACCAAGACCTTGGTATGGACGACTCTGCCCTCTCTCTTAACCGCGTTGTCAAGACCACTCTTGAAGAAATATACTACGATGACGCCCATCGAGGGCATGCGTATTCGCTCCTCAATACGTTCCTCGCAGATACTACTGATGTGGATCGGGAGGTTGTCGAGTTGGTAGCCCGAGCACGACTTGTCGAGAAAATCCAGAATACCACGACAGCCGACCAACGAAGTCTAGCGTTTGATGCGTATCTTGACCAGGTGCCGAACCCACTTCCTGGCGAAGAACTGTCTGGCGAAGAACTCCGTGCGACTGCACAACAGAAGGAGTATGATAATTCGGAACGATTCGATTATCACGAGGCTGCACTACACCAAGACGGTACGCTTGACGCACTGTTTGAGTACCTCTATGCCCGCAGCCGGGATGTCGCCGAGCGATATCGGCACCGGAACCGTGAGGAACCTTCAGCTGCTGAATTAGGACTCGGTAGGCGACAACTCGATATACTTCAAGAGATCGACCACGATTGGGAGAAAGAACGGGAGTCCTATATCCGTGGATACAACCACCTGCTGCGAGCGCAGGAAAACAGTGGATTCTCGTGGCACAGCGAACAAGAACCTGAGAAGGATATCTCATCGAATTTTGCGAAGGCAGCTGAAGAATATATTCAGGCCGCTGATGTAATTGAAGAATGGCATAGTGAACGCAATATCAAGTACGTGAGTAAAGCGTTCCGTCACGCTGCCAATGCAACCGATACCTGGGGAGCAAAGCGAGATCTTCACGACAACGCTATTGTTCTACTTATTGCTGAATCACAACAGCGAGAGGCCGGCCTGGATGCTATTGAACTTTCACGGGCACGCCACGAGTTCTGGAAGGAAGTCGCAGAGGCATATCTTGCGCTGGAAAACAAAGACCCCGATCGCGCTCACAATATTGCCCGTAATGCCAAAGACCGACTCAGCGACCTTCCGATGTATGAGTCGCCTCCTTATCATCTAAAACGAGCGTTATTGCTCGCTGGTGGCCGCCTCATAGAAGAAGAAGAAAATTACGCTGATGCAGCAGATCACTATGCATCGTTCAATGCCCCGGATGACGCTGTTGAACTTCGACAGACGCTCGCGCAAATCAAAGCCAAGGTTACTGCGGACAATCCTGACAAGGCGCTAGAGTTGGCGCGGAGTGAATTTGATGATGAGTCCTTAATAACAACGACTCTCCGCGTGCTAGCCGATGCCGAAATTGAGTCTGTCCGGTCTCATGGCACGTTGCCGAGCGAGTTACTTCGTGACGATACGGCAATTGAAGAGACACTCCAGTTACTGATAACCCTCTACATCAGCACCAACGAATTGGATTCAAGGCTTAAGGACCATCTCCGGATTGTATTCTTTGACTTATGAAAGGCGGTGGTACAGAATGGTTCTCAAGGTCTAAATCGCCGGAATTCAAGCCGATATTGCTGCTACATCGCTCTGAAACCTGTCGTCACTGAAATAGAGATCTGACAGTACAGGGGGTGAGAATCTTGATGACCATATATGATAAATTACTGAAATTACCAATTCTGTCTTTCAATTTTTAAGTAACTTCTTTAGGAGATTCGCGTCCTGTATTCAGCATAGCCTCTCAAAACTATCAATATCTGCCGATCTCAATAGAGCCGCTACGGTCAATGTCGACTGTGACGAGTGTTCTAGAGGTATTGATAAAGAGCAAGACAAACAGGTCACCCGCGGAAATCGGGTGGCTATAGTAGCTGCTCAACACTGTCGTAATTCCTTATGTAACTCTTGCTTCCCGTGTTGTCTATATGTTACATAAGGAAATGATATTGGATGTCGCGTGACCAAACCAAAAAACGTCCGTTGCAGGTTTGTCGTGCCACCGAGTGGGCGTAATTAGCGCAATAATCATAACCACAGTTGACGCTCTGCTATCCTCGACTACGATATGTGAGGAGCCCTATGAGTGCCGAGGCCACACCTTTGACACCAAGCATAGCCGAAAAGCAACCCGTACGTCCGCTTACTAAGTCTTTCGGAGGCGAATATTAAACCAACAATCTGGACAGCGAGTTACCCTTAGAAGAACTTCTCCGACTCATCGATCTTCGCCAACTCTTCCCTCAATACTCAGTACCTCACAAAGCATCCACAGCTAGCTGTTTCTGCGGCCTGAGTTCTGTCTCGAAGCGGTTGTACTGATGGTCTCGATGAGATGATTACGGACGGATCGACGGAGAGCTGTCGCTGTCGGCGGCGGTCAGCCGCCGACGCGACAGCGTTGCCACTCACTTTGCTGGCTTGCTCGGTCGGTGGTTAGCGGTGGAATCGGTCGTCAGGTGGCCGATTCGCGGGGACGGCCCGACGCACCGCGAGGGCCGTCCACGCAGCTCGTCGAACCATATTGACGAACTCCTTGTACGGCCACCACCAGAGGCGACGCCCGCCTCGGCGCGGCGTCGCCACATACTCGTAGTGAAGGTACCGCCAGACGTTCTGTAATAGCAGACTCACCACGACGTACAGCAGCCGTACCGTTGGATCTCGTGTGGTTGTTGTCGCTATCGCTTGTTCAAACAATCGATAGCTCGACTCGATACCGAACCGCTTGGTGTAGTGGTATCGAGCGTCGCGTGGTGAGTCGATGAACGGCGCGTCAGCGGCGTAGCCGTGACGCGCCACACCGTTCTCGTCATACTTCCCGTTTAGGTACGTACAGTCGATGTAGACGGGAAACTCGACGGTCCAGCTGTGACCGTCGAGTTTCCCTGTCAGATCATGCTGAATGACGCGACTCCACCCTTCCGAGAGCTCTTGCTGAATCGTCTTCCCCCACCGAATGATCGGGATCACGTACGCGTAGTTGTGCGCCTGAAGCAGCATGAGACACTTGCTGTCGTAGAATCCGCGATCAAGGTAGACGGCCTTGATCTCGGTGTCAAGGCCGTCGAGAATACCGAGGAACTCAGCGAGGACGCTGCTGGCGGTGTCGCCGTCTTCGAGACGGCGCACCGCCAGCGTGTAGCGTTTGTTCGTCACACGCGCGTAGAGTGTGGCGTAGGCGTGGAACGCGGTGGTTCCACGCTTCGCTACCGAGTGATAGAGACCGTCTGTATCGGCTTCGTCACCGTAGTAGGGTCGCAGGTGGAGGTCTGCGCAGACCTCCACCTGCTTGGGAAGCAGTTCATCGATATCCTTCCGAAGGAGCGTGTTAGCGACTCGTTCGAGCCGTTCCGGCTCGAACTTCGTCCGAAGATGGTAGAGGATCGTGTTCGCAGTGGGTGTATTCTGGCTCGACGCACAGAGCGTAGAGACAGAGGTCCCGTCGGCGCAAGCGCCGACGAGGACCTCATAGATGTCCTCAGCAGTAATTTCAGCGTTATTAGCTAACGAGAGCGGAACTTCCTCGTCAAGGCGGTTGACGAGAAAGTTAAGAAGCTGGTCCTCGTGAATCACACTGTCTGCTTGCTTGGTTTTAGACACACCTTCAGCAAGCAGACGTCTCAACTAACCGTCTTTGTGATGTACTGATACTATCTTCCGGTCAAGCCAGTCCTCCCTATCCTGCCAATAGCTACGCTTCTCCCTGCGCCGTTCCCGATACAACTCTTTCAAGCCTTCACGGATCTCAGGCTCATCCTCTCTGGAAGCGCTTTCCAACCGATCCATCTGAAGATGTATCTCCTCATCCAGTTCATCGACTAATTTCAAAGGGGGGGGGGCCTCAACCCTTACTGTTGTAGGAGAGCGATTCTGATGACGAGATTTCCAAGCTACAAGCCGTCACGACCAGCCGCTTCATCCTCAAGCACCGCCAGAAGAAGATCGACATAATGCAGGATCTGCATCGCACGCCGCTGATCGATTGAATCCTCATCTCTATGACTCGGGGGATTACGTAGCGCTCCAAATCCACCGGCAAACAGATACATCCAACCACGTTTCTCTGCCTCAACATCGGCAAATGTCAGCGGGCCGTCGTCCGTGCTAAACGCTTCTTGAGCCATTCCCATTCCAGTCGAATCCTGAGGGAATCCTCCTTCCTCACGTATTCTCTCTTCAAGCACCCGGAAAGCTGTACGGACAGAACTCTGGTAATGGCCGTCAACATACTCCGGAAAGGCGTCACTACGAAGATCGGGATGAGTAAGCTGGAGAATAGGTCCTTCATCTGGATCCTCGAAGATCTCATCCACCATATCCAGGAAATCCATCGCATTCCGCCTCTCCTGATGCGTGTTATCCACAGACCGATGGTAGTGACGAATCTCTCCTCGATGCCCTTGAGCATCCACCTCCAGCCGATAGTCATCTACTGTGAATCTTGCTTCCTCAATATCCTCGATATGATGTCCGAGGCGGCTATTGAATCCCGTTCCTGAATCTAACGGGACAGTTATCGACCTGGTCTGATCATCCTGCTCTCGGATATATCGCCGCAGTAGTTCGGCTACATCCTGTAAGTCAGACCAGTCCGAGAAGACAAAGGAACCACCAAAGGACTGAGTTGACGTACTGTCCCCTGGATACTGTTCGTGCGTACTGATATCAAAAAGCCTCTCGTCGCTATCCAGTTTTAGGATCGTCTCGACACGGAAACTACAGTCATCATTCTCCAAGTCCTCCTCTGAGGGATACTGGGACGAGGTAAACTCCCGTGAGATACGCATCTTAGTAGATGTGTACGACGAGACTGTAATAGGCGTTCCCTCGAAAGTCAAATCCGACCGACCAAGCCCTATTCTACAAAGCTGTCTGAGTAGTCCCGTTCAGCGTATTCTGGATTCTCCTTGATAACCTCTCTAGCGAACTCAAAATCCTCCAAAGGAGAGAAAACCTGCCGATGTGAGTGCTCAACCTGTAGCTTGTTCTGGAAATTGACGTGCTCCTTCTCCCTCAATTCTTCACGCTTCGACTTCACGAAATACTCTCCTGGATCGTATAACGCCAGAACAAGATCCGTGCTCAATGGGACGTGGACCTTAGACCCTGGTCGTTTAATCCCCCTCTTAGGATCAGGCTCCGGATTAATCGGGTTGAAGATCGCTATCGGATGATCGGAGGTCCACAAGGGGTACTCCGTCTTGTTCACGAAGAGGAACCAGTCCATCCGATAAAGAATGTCTGCAAAGCCTTGTAGAGCGTTCGCTGTCAACTGGGCCTGCCACTGCTTCGCACCTTCCTCCCTCGTACCAGCTTTCACGGCCTTCCGTGCCTCTTCTTCGCCTTCATCCTCCTCAACAATCTCCAACGTGTGCTCCGAGGCCTGCTTAACGATTTCCCGAAATTTCCTTGTCCGGATGTGCTGGTGGGAGAGAAAAAGGGAGATAACGTGCCTTTCCTCCGGTGTTAGAGCGGTGACATCGGCGCTGTCCACTAATTTGTCGTAAGCCTGGGAGAATACGGCTTCAAAATCTGCGAACTTGTTCTCGATAAACTGCTCGTCAGAGAGATCGTAAAAGTACTCTCCCTGTGCGATGTCCATCGTGTTAGAGCCGAACACCCTATCCTCCGGCAGATCGTAGCAGTACAGGTAGTATGGTTCTTCTGTGTTTTCAGAGAACGTATTTAGGTAAAATCGTGGGACGAAGTGCTGTCTCTTTGTCTCACGACCCATGAGCTTATCTGACTACAACTTGCGAGTGGATCCGTATAAACGCAACCTCAACTTAACCACGGGAAAATAGGGAACAAGACATCCACTACCGTTATCCGACGTACTAGTGATCTTCACAGTAATGCCGGAACAGCTCTCTCTAAAGGAACTCCGCCAGTACACCTTCGCAGCCAACGAACGAATCGCAGAGCAGGAATCAGGATACGAATTAGATGAGGAACCAGGCGAGTTCACTGCCTTCTATCACCGGGATCGAGGCGGCGTCGAGAAAGACGTCTTAGTACAGGATGTCGAGGAGATTATCGAGGAATCAAAGTGGAGCCCGCTGCTTGAAGATGGATTCGAGCGAGTGGCCTACTTGCTGGAAGGCTCGAACTCCATCCCTGTTGGCGAAACCGATGAAGGAGAAATCTTCGAACTCGTTGACGGTGGCGCAGATGGACTTGCCATCTCTGACCGAGTCCAGATCCAGCTCCGGCAAGAAGAATAGGCAGTCAGAACGTACGGCTGGAACGCTCTTTATCGGTGAGAGTCGGATAGAAAGCGTGGAGATCTATATCTTGGTACAGACGCTCATCCATATCATCGACCACCGTAACACATCGATCGGCCATGTTCATCAGATCGTCCCAGTCGGAGATGTACAGGATCTCCAGAGGTGAATGAAGGAAACTATGCCGCTGAGTTTTCACCCTCTTCACCTTATCGTGGCCAAGCAGTCCTGTCTCATCCATCAAATGGGCCTTGTCCGCTAGTGAAGCCCTTCTACCGTCCAGCCACTCCATTATCTGGGTTCCATACGGCACCTCACTATTCTCATCCAAAGCCCGGTCACGATTCTCCAACATCCACTCAACAATCTTAGCGCCCTCCTCCGTTTCATTCTGGAGATGATGGAAGCAGAGAATCGAGACGCCTGCCTCAAAATAGCTGACGGTCAAGCTGTGGATCTCGTAAGTTTTCAATCCGACACCGCCGAAACTGAACTCCATCGGCAGATCATCATCTTCCGCCTCCTCCCTCTGCTCCCGCAGCTCACCGTGTAACCGGTGAATCTCATTATGAAATCCATCGAGAAAAGCCAGTGAAAGCGCGTTCTTCACGTCGTGCGGCATATCACTCGTATGCCAGTCCTCCGAGTAACGGTCGTCATCACCGACAATCTGGGAGAAATCCATACAATCCGAGTCAAAGCCTACCCACAAAAAGGAACCTGCCTCTTCGCCTCTAAGAGTGATACCTGTGAGTCTTTCAGGCCTCCTCCGGATTCACCTCTCTTGATCCGTTAATTCGTAGTAGATCTCGAAGGCTTGACTCGCCAAGTCGTCGTGCGGATTCACCTCCTGTCGATGTCTCTAAATCTGGATGAAGGACTGATCTGCTCTGTTGAATCCGCAGAAGGCGTCGGGATAGCGTCGCTCTGAAGGTGGAAGCGAAGCGGAAGAGCCGAATGTGTCCAAACACCTCTTCCGCTTCGTTAAGCAAGCCGCGTCGCTGGCTCAAAAGCGCTGTGCCGCCACTCCAACGGCGGTGAGTGATCCGACTGGCCACGGATTTCCCGGCTGGAAGCATGTCACGCTCCACTTTTTGCGGGTTCATATGGGAGCGACGTACCGTGAGATTGTTGACTGGGCGAGTGAAATGGATCGGGTTTGTGGACTGTTACAGCTCGCTCGAACGGCATTTCCCGCACCCTCAACGCTGTACCGGTCGTTTGAGAGGGTTCCCATGTCTGTGTGGCGTGGCTTCCTCCGTGAGTCTGCGACCATCTGCGATCCGGGCTCGCACGGAGCCATCGATACAACGTTCTTCGACCGCGAAACGGCATCGAGACACTACCAACACCGCTCGGATCGCCGCATACGGACGCTCAAAACGACGGCGCTCGTCGATACAGATTCGTGTGCCATCCTCGATCTTCACTGCTCGGCACACTGGCCTCACGACACCCAAACTGGCCGTCGAGTTGCCCTTCGTAACACCGACAAATCGAGAGTCTCGCCGGCGACAAAGGCTATGACGACCAATCTCTCCGGGGCGCCCTCCGTCTAGGGGGAGTCCGGCCCTTGCTGCGTCACCGGCTGTTCGCTGCGTACGATCACGCCCACAACGCACGGTTGGACAGCGAGCTATACGGCCAGCGGTGGATGGCCGAGACCGCCTTTTCGGCTATCAAGCGTCGGTTCGGCCCCGCTGTCCCCCCTCGCGCTTGGTACCGCGAGTTCCGTGAACTCGTGTTGACCGCCGCAGTCTACAACCTCGAACAAGCTCTCAAACAGTAATCCCCGCGCCGTCATCGGATTCAACAAAGCAGAAGAGAGAAAAGCTCTAGATTTCGCTTTGGACGTGCGTTTTGTTTCTCAGCACACGCGAGAAAGTACAGAAGAATAATAAATCAACAGAATGTTGCTCTTCTCAATGCCTATCGAGTTCCTTGAGTCGGCAACACCACGCCCATGGAAGTCAGATCGGGTTAGTGCCGACTGCGAACTCTATCTCGGGGAGGGATCCAATGCCCTCGAAGTGGTTGTTACTGAACGTGACGACCGGCCGCAAAAAAACTGGCTACAGCGGCTCTACACAGACCGCCGGAATCAGCGAATCAACCCGATTCTCGTTGTCGTGCTTCGAGATGACGGCCAGACAGTCGACATCATCGGACCCGCCGGGGAGAATCCAGATGTTAAGCGCGATCTCGAAACATCACAGGTAGAGCGAATCTGCGAATCGGCTCTCGATCGACCGGACCATCACGCCGCACAACGCTTCCTTAGCGCCGTCTTAGCCCAAATTGATGAGGAGTTAGTCGGTCTTCGCAACCAGGGCCTTCTTTCGACACACGAACTGAAAACCGGAGTACCCGATCGTGCCGATTGGAACGATGCTGTTAGTCGAGCCGAAGGACTACTTGATGAAAAAGGCCGAGACCTAGTTGAAGGGCTCGGCTACGAGATTGAACGACTTCAGGACCACAGTTACATTCTCAAGGACACGAGTGATGGTCGAGAACAGGCGGTTGCCGTCTTCCTGAACGAGGACGAGTCCTTTGACCACGCACAGGACCGTTTCACCGGTCAAACACCGGTCTCGTACGCGCTCAGCGAAGCAGATAAGAAGAACTTGGACTACGTCATCGCCAGCTCTGAGAGCCGTCTGCGACTATACACTACAAACCCTGATGCTGGGTTTGGTTCTCGTGGTCGAACAGACACCTTCGTCGAGGTCAACACTGACTTACTCACTGACGACAACGCGGGTTACCTATCGCTGCTGTTCTCGTCAGGGGCTCTCCAGAAGGAAGGATCGCTCCACGAGATCATGGCCGACTCGAAGGATTACGCTGCTGAGTTGGGTCGACGTCTTCGTGAGCGAATCTATGATGACGTTATTCCCGACCTTGCTGAGGCTATTGCCGACGCCCGCGATCTCGAGGACCCCACGAAGGACGAGCTGGACGAGACCTACCGGATGGCGCTGATCAAGCTCTACCGGCTTCTGTTCATCGCGTACGCTGAGGACGAAGGGTTCCTCCCGCGGCACAATCCTCGGTACGAGCGTCGTTCACTGAAAGCGAAGGCCCACGAACTTCACGACCTTCGGCAGGAGGGGATTGAGTTCGATGAGCGGTCGACGACACACTGGGACGACGTGATGGAACTCGCCCGAGCGATTCACGACGGCCACTCTGAGTGGAGTCTGCCCGAGTACAACGGGCGACTGCTCTCATCTGACGAGGACATCTCGGAAGCGGGGGCTAAGCTGGCCGAAATTGAACTGACTGACGACCAGTTCGGACCGGTGCTGGCGAACCTGCTCATCGACGAGTCTGAGGCCGACGACATAGAGGGCCCAGTCGACTTCCGCAACATCGGCGTCAGGGAATTTGGTGTCATCTACGAGGGGCTGCTCGAGTCTGAACTCTCGCTAGCTGATCAGGACCTAACCGTTGACGACGAAGGACACTACACGCCGGTCGACCCGACGGGTCAGCAAGAGTTAGGCGAGAACGATTCAGACGTCGTTGTTGAGCAGGGCGAAGTATACCTCCACGGTCAGTCCGGTGAACGAAAAGCCACCGGGACGTACTACACCAAGACCCGGTTCGTCGAGCACCTTCTCGACAACTCACTCGAACCGGCACTAGATGACCACCTCGAACGGCTGGACCGACTGCGCGAGGAGGAGGGTCGAACAGCGGCCGCGAAGGCGTTCTTCGACTTCCGTGTCTCTGACATTGCGATGGGATCGGGGCATTTCCTCGTCGGCGCCGTCGACCGCATCGAGAACCGTCTGATGAAATATCTGACTCGGGACGATGTACACCTTCCGCAGGTCGAGGAGGAGCTCGATCGCCTGCGCGACGCCGCCGAGGACGCCTTCGAGAGCAGTGAGGAAATGCCCGAGGTTGAACGTAGCCAGCTCCTTCGGCGGCAAGTCGCTCGTCGATGTATCTACGGCGTCGACGTGAACGACCTCTCGACAGAGCTGGCGCGACTCTCACTGTGGGTACACACGTTCGTTCCGGGACTTCCGCTGGCGTTCCTCGACTACAACCTCACCACGGGCGACTCACTGGCTGGCATCGGCACGCTGGACGAGGTGAGCGACATCCTCGACGTCGATCAGACGAATCTTGGGATGTTCATGGGCGGATCAAGCGTGATGAAAGAAATTGAAGACGCCATCGACGATTTGGGGAGTTTCGCGGACGCTGACGCTCAACAGGTCGCTAAGGCTCGGGAGACGCGCGAGGAGATCCGGGACCAACTTGAGGAGACCCGTGCGGCGTTCGACATTCTGGCGGCCTCACGAATCGACGACGAAATTGACCCCGAAGTGGTTAACGACGACGACGGGGTGAATCTGCTAGAATCGGACGAGTACGAAACTGCACAGGATGTATTGGCAGCGACCAGCCCGCTACACTTTCCGGCCGCGTTCCCCGAAGTATTTAACGGTAATAACCCCGGATTCGACGTCCTCCTTGGGAATCCACCGTGGGATGAATCCACCTTGGAAGACAAAGAGTTCTGGGCTAGGTACATCCCCGGTTTTCAGGGCAAGTCTGAGCAGAAACAGGAAGAGGCAAGACAGAGACTGCTGGAGCGACGGCCAGGACTGGAAGCAGAGCTCAAACGCGAGAAGAATGAGAAAAGACAGAGAAGTACTATCCTGAAGAACGGCCCGTATGGCGGTAATAGTTCGGGAGGTTCTGCTCCGGAGATGTACATCGCTTTCTCGTGGAGATTCAAGCATCTTGTTGGCGACCGAGGGCACGTAGGTATTATTGTTCCCCGAGGAGCGTTCTCTGGGGACAACACTTCAGACTTCAGAGAGAAACTTTTCGACACCACCACGGTAGACGACCTGACTTTCCTAGTCAACACAAACGAGTGGGTTTTTGAAGGGATTCATGGCCAGATGACAATTACGCTGGCATCTTATCACAACTCTGGGGATCCGGGTGAGAAACTGCCCCTTCGAGGACCGTATTACGACGAAGAAGAGTACGAGGAGGGAATACAGAGAGATCCCCATTACTTCAGTATAGAGGACATTCGAAGTTGGACTACATCTTCGGTTGTCCCACTTCCGCCAAGCGACGAGGCAAGTGAAGCGTTTGAACAACTCGTTTCACACCCCAAGTTTAGCTACGGCGGTGGTGACTGGAAACCAGTGCCTGTTACCCCGCTTAAGCTCGCTCCGTACGAAGACGAAGAATTGGACGACGGAACTACGCTTCTTCACCGTTCGGACCAACCGCCGGAAGAGGATTTCCTACCCGTGTTGGGTGGAAAGGCGTTTGATTTCTGGTCAGTTGATGTGTCTAAGGCAACTGTCTGGACTGATCCTGATCTGATATTTGATTATCTTCAGGAAAAAAGAGAAAACTCGTACCGCATTGGCAGTCGCTCTCCCTTCTCAGAGATGCCCGAGGAATGGATTCACGATAAATCGACACTCCCATGCTATAGTGCTCGTGTCGTATTCCGCGATTCTACGAACAAAACTAATACGAGAACTGTGTTGCCGGCGCTTGCCCCACCAAATATAATTTTACTTGACACTTCCCCATATCTGGTTTGGCCACGGGGTGATGAGAAAGATCAAGCGTACCTGATGGGGATTATGGGATCTATCCCCTTCGATTGGTGCGCAAGACGGTTCGTTGAAAACCATGTGAGCTTCTACCTTCTCAACGGATTACCGGTCCCGCGCCCAGGACGTGAAAGCCGTTTGTGGTCTCGGATGGTGGAACTGTCCGGAGCCCTTGCGGCAACTGATGAGCGGTTTCGGGAGTGGGCTGACGCGGTCGGGGTCTCCTGTACTGCTCACAGCAAAGATGAGCGCGAGGAGATGATGCAAGAGATCGACGCCCTCTCAGCGCATCTCTACGGCCTGAGCCGTGAGAATCTTCAGGTCGTCTTCGAGACATTCCACGAGAACTGGGACCACGAGTCCCGTATGAATGCGGTGCTCGAACACTATGATGAGTGGGCCGAGCGACTGGAGAGTGAAGAATGACCAGGCCAGAGTTCATCGACAATCGTGAGGGAAACACCCTCGCCGTGGCCATCAATGAATACATCGACGACCTGCGGGAGAAGATGGGTCCAGAGCCCAACCTGGACATCGCGACGGGCTATTTCAACCCCCGCGGCTACTTCGAAGTAGCCGACGCCCTCGACCAAGTCGGTGAGGTTCGTCTCCTGTTGGGCGCACAACCAGACCAGAAGGACACCGAGCGCTGGCGCCAGCCGGGCGAGCCACGTGGCGAGGACTACAACCAGAAACGCCTCGAGGAATCGCTCAAGACTCTCGATCGGAACCTCGACCAGGACCGGGACCTGTTGGGGTTCTCTCGACGGATCGACAGCCGGCTCCAGCAACTCGTCGACTTCCTGCGGAGTGATGATGTCAAAGTCAGGCGCTACGAGGAGCGATTCCTTCATGGGAAAGCGTATCTCTTCTCCCACGATCAGGGCACTCTGGTCGGTTCCTCCAACTTCACGGGTGCAGGTCTGACCTCGAACATGGAGTTGAACGTCGGCCAGTACAGCCCCTCTGTGACGGGGCAGGTCAACGAGTGGTTCGAGGACATCTGGGCCGACGCCGAGCCCTACGACCTAGCGTCGATCTACGAAGAACGGTTCGAACCCTACGACCCGTACCTCATCTACCTGCGCGTCCTCTATGAACGCTACGGCGACGAACTCGAGGAGGAAGCCGAGGACGACGGCGCGATCAACCTAACCAACTTCCAGCAGGACGGGGTTCGCCGCGCTGAACGATTCCTCGACGAACACAACGGTGTGGTCGTTGCCGACGAGGTCGGCCTCGGGAAGACCTACATCGCCGGGAAGCTCCTCGAGAAGACGGTCAACGAGAACCGCCAACGCGCGCTGGTGGTGGCGCCAGCCTACCTCCGTGACGGGATGTGGGAGTCGAAGGCCCCAGAGTGGGGCGTCCAGTTCGAGACACTCTCGTACTCTGAGCTGCGGAACGAGCGCCAGCTTGGTGGTGACCGATCGTACTTGGACCTGGACAAAGAGGAGTACCAACTCGTCATCATCGACGAGGCACACGCGTTCCGCAACCCCGGTACACAGCAGGCCGACGCGCTTAGACAGCTCTTGCGTGACGACCCGCCCAAGGATGTCGTGATGCTCACGGCGACGCCGGTGAACAACTCGCTGTGGGACCTCTACTACCTCTTGTACTATTTCATCAAGAACGACGCAGCGTTTGCCTCCGAGGGAATTCGATCGCTGCGTGACCGGTTCAAACACGCACAGTCGGAGGACCCCTCAGACCTGAGCCCTGATCTCTTATTCGATGTTCTCGACGAGACGACCGTTCGTCGGACCCGTCGATTTATTCGGGAACACTACGAGAACGCCACTCTCCCCAATGGCGAGGGCGGTGAAGTTAGGATCACCTTCCCTGAATCACAACCCCGGCGTATCGACTACGACTTCAGCGACACATTCGGGGACGCGTTCTTCGAAGATGTCGCAGAGGGGTTGGCGGCCGGGGATCGTGACGAGTCAGAGCTCTCGCTAGCACGATACCGCCCCTCGTACTATCTTGAGGGCGAGGAAGACGCTTCAGAGCTGTCGCTGGTCGGGTTACTCAGAACGGGCTTGTTGAAGCGCTTCGAATCTTCGAGCAAAGCGTTCGCTAACACGCTAGAGCGGATGATCAATCAGAATCGGGCTGCGCTGAATCTTCTCAATAATGGGATGTTCCCAAAGCCCGATGCGATCGAAGAGTGGGTCGAGGCCGACAGCGATGAGGCACTCGATGAGGCTTTTGACCAAGCAGACAACCAAACAGCATACAACCTCGGTGCGACAGAAACGGAAGTTGAGGAGTTCCGTCAGGACCTCAAAGCCGACTTGGAAATCCTACAAGGGTGGTACGAGCGCGTGAGTGTTGTCACGCAAGAGCAAGACGAAAAGCTCGATACCCTCGGCGAGACGCTCGTCGATATCGTTGAGGACGCCGAAGAAGATGCGGGGACAGATCCCGAACTCGAGGTAGAGGAGGCGTTCCAGCAGAATCGGAAGGTCATCATCTTCTCGTACTACGCCGACACCGTCGAGTGGATTCTGGACTACTTAGAAGAGCGCGTCCAGAACGACGATACCCTATCTTGCTACGAGGGACGGATCGCTGGCGTTACTGGGGACGGATCAGTTCGAGGCATCACGAGAGAAGACGCAGTTCACGGCTTTGCCCCCGACTCCGCAGATGCGCCAGCGGGCGTCGGAGACCAGTACGATATACTCGTTACAACTGACGTGCTCGCCCAGGGGGTCAACCTCCAACAGGCCCGCAACGTAATCAACTACGACCTGCCGTGGAATCCGATGCGTGTCGTCCAGCGGAATGGCCGGATTGACCGCATCAATTCGCCACACCCCGAGATATTCCCGATGACGTTCTTCCCAGAAGACCGCCTCGACGATCTATTAGAACTTGAGCTCCGCGTTCGACGCAAAGTGACACAAGCCGCTCGATCCATTGGCCTTGACAGCCAGGTAATTCCGGATATGGATACGATGCAGCAGAATTTCTCTGACCGAGTCGATGATATCGAATCGATTCGTGAAGAAGACGAAGAAGTCTACGAGAAAGGCGGTGGCAAAGCAGCTGCGTACTCCGGCGAAGAGTATCGTCAGGAGCTTCGCGAAGGTCTGGAAGACCGGGGAGACCAGATCACGTCGCTCCCGTGGGCAGCAGGATCCGGATTCCGTGGTGAGAATCCCGGCTACTTCTTCTGTGCTCGGGTAGGGGATGAAATGTTCATGCGATTCGTTCCGGACAACGATGAAACAGAAATAATCGATGACACGCTCACCTGTCTCCAGCGGATCGACTGCGACCGCGATACCCCGCGTGAACTTCCAAACAAATTCAAAGAAGGCGTCTACGGCGCGTGGGAGGTTGCGAAGGTGGACATCTGGCAGCAGTGGCAAGAACAGACTGATCCGCGTAGTGTTCAGCCAGATGTTCCGAAGGCATTCCGAGAGGCAATTGAGCAAGTTCGGGACCATTGGCCCTCAGAACTAACCCAGAACCGTCAAGAAGAGCTTATCGATTCACTGGGAGCTCCATGGCCCCAGCAGTACGAGCGCGAGATGAGAGAGCTAGTTCGCGATGAAGGATTAGAGGGTGAAGAGAAAACGCGTGAAATTGTCGACAAGGCTGATGACCTCGGCCTCCAACCCTATGACGCCCCTGAGCCATTGCCACCAATCCGGGAGGAAGAGGTCAAGCTGATCTGCTGGATGGCCGTTGCTCCAGAACAGACCGATGAAGATGAGAGTGGACCAACGCTAGTCTCGCAGTCGACGCTATAGCATCTTGACGTGGATAGAAAGACCCCGGCCTAGGCAGCTGGCAACCTGAGCGAGTCCACTGCCCTAATATGAAATTAGTTAGACTTCCTCAGTGAAAATCTCCAGTTCAGCCCTATCATACCCGTACTTCGCCATCGCCTGCTCGATCTTCCGAACGCAGTCGTTCGCAGAGAAGTTGGTCTCCACGTAGAGATTGGTGTCCGGAATCTGCCGGGGCTTGAACAGGTCCGACTGCCGACCCTCCTCCACGAAGTAGCTCCGCGTCCGGCCGTCGACCTCGGTGATGCGCTCATGATCATCAACGTCGCGAAGGATCGTCGCGACCCCCACCGTCAGCGCGTCCGCCCAACTGTCGACGTCGTGCATCTCACCGAGGATTTTGATCACCGAGGGCGTTGTGCCGGTATAGTCGTCGACATCGGTGAACTCGCTTGACGTTGACTCCGCGGCGAGGTCCTCGCGACTGACGTTCCGGAGGAGCATGTTGACCGTCTCAGCGAACTCCTGATACGCGCCCTGGAGGAAGACGAACTTCTCGCTCTGTTTGTCGTAGGCGTATCGCTCGGCGACCGCGTGGACGCCGCGCTCGGCGGTGGAGAGGGTCTTGTCGGGGTTCGGCGTCCACATGTCGAGCAGTTCGATGTCGCGGTTGCCCCGGCTGTACTGGCGGAGGGTGTTCTCGATGTCGGTGGACTTGCCGATCTTGATGTCCATGATTTTGAGCCCGGAGTATTCGAGGTGAGAAATCCGAATCGCATAGACCACTTCTCTCATGGACAGGTTTTGAGGGAGTGATCTCTTGAGATTAAGCATTGCGAGAAGGAAGTGCTAATAGACAACCACGAAAAGGGGTAATATTTTAAATCAAATCTGGCCAAAACGAGAAGTATGACTCACGTCGCGCTATATGCCCGCGTCTCAACTGACCGCCAAGACCACGAGCGACAGATCCATGAGCTCGAGGACTTCGTCGCGGACGAATATCCTGACGCCACCATCGACCGGTTCGCTGATATTATCTCAGGGTCTGACAGCGAGGGGGGTACAGAGTACCGTCGGCTCCGCGAGGCGATCGCTAACGGCGAGGTTGATGTCGTCATCGTACACGAGTTGTCTCGACTCTCTCGGCTCGGTGGTGGCGAGATCCACAACTTTCTGCAGTATGCTCTTGAACACGAGACGAGCGTCCGGGACCTCGAAGTTGGCCTCGAGCTTGATGTCGACGACAGTATGGTCGATCAAGCGGTCACCCAAATGATCGCCGGGCTCATGGGTGACCTCGCTCGGATTGAACAAACACAGAAGGTTCGCCGAATCCAGTCGGGGATCGACGCTGCCCGAGAGGCCGGTAAGTGGACCGGCCGGCCGCCGACAGGGTTTGAGGTTGTCAACGGACATCTCCGGGTCGACCCGGAAGAGTACCTCCGGGTACGCGCCGGCATGGAGCGAGTCGCCAGTGGTGAATCACTTGCCGACGTCGCCGATGACGTTGGCGTCGCTGCGAGCACGCTCCGAGAGTTGTATAACGACCGCGCGGAGCTATATCTCCACGGCGAGGCTGACGACGATCGCGTTGACACCGCCCTTGAGGATGTTCGCCCACTGAACGAGCCCGCTGCTGAGCCTGACGATGATCTCAACGAGCGACTTGAGCGGCTCGAACAGAAGGTTGAGAATCTTGACTGAACACAATCCACAGTAGTGATCCATCTGGAGAGGCTCTGTTGAAATCCTCAATAGTTGATACATTCTAACCCGGTTGCGGTCAATACAGGTGACACACAGATCGCTCAGTACAGATGAACTACTCACTGGCCGTTGAAAGTCATACAGAGCGGACAATTTTTCACGCTCCTTCTATTTTAATCCGTTATGAACCGACCATCTGTCTTTTATGGGTTTTCAGCAATTCTGGGAATAGCAATTGGCGTGGACGGCTTTATTTCGGGAACAACGGATGGTTTTGGTATTTTTGTCATGTTGGTGTGTGGTGGTGGAGCCCTGCTTGTCACTACATCACTGTACAAGATATTCTCGACTGACCCATCAGAGTTCCAAGTGCCGTTTTACGCTATTCTTGTAATGGGTCTTTGTGCCCTCATAGCTCTTCTCAGCGTCGTTCTACAGGTCGCCAGTTGAATACTCGGAGTACTCCCGCCCATATTGATTTAAACATAAAATTGTTTTCACTTCACGATTGCGAGTGAAGAATTCGCAGCTCTCATCGACCGGCTGTTTCAGGCAAGAATATGTCTGAAGAATAGGATTTCAACAAAGCCGAGTTTCCGAATTTGTTGACTCGCTCATCTCTTTAAATAATTCGTACCGTTGTTTGGACGGCTTAGTCCTTTGAGTTTCCGACTTTCTTAACAAAATCGGAAACTCAAAACACAGACCGATTGACTCCCACCGCCTTCGAAATGAAGACCCCGTTATCGAAATGAAATCAGACCCTGAAACTACTGGACCTTTGTCGGAAAACGATTATCTACTGACTAGCCTGTTCCGTGATTGATACAGATTCAGAGACAGGTTCACTCTGATCACCATTCGGAGCTTCAAGCACGAGTGTCACATCGTACTCTCCCGTCTGTATATTGTTATCCCACCGATCCAAAAATAAGATACTCTGACCAATCAAAACCACATCACTCTCTGTTTCTGGTTCAATATTCTTCTCTCGTTCTTCTTCCAAAGTGATGTCATCACTCTCGATAGTCCATCGCTCAGTTATTCTAAATTCATCACCGTAGTTTGGTGTTTTGTATGTCCGTGAAAGGTGTAACCACGCTTCATCGTATCGGACAGACATACTCTCAACCGCAGGACGGTCGAGATCTTCTGGTTCTTGAGTGTCTTCAGTTGACTCTACTTCTACTTCCTGCTGTTCTTGATCATTAGATTCGTCGCTTTCTGCACCACTCTCTGCCGACTCACCATCTTCAACTGAATCATCAGAACTGTCGCCAATAGTTACTGTACACCCAGCAAGACTGACCAGTGAAACAGATAGTATCGCTCTACGATTCATATTATAAACAACTCTCAATCAGCTTGGTGCTTCTAATGTCACTTCAAACTCTACTGGATCATCATCTCCAGTCAAGGCCAAATTCATCGTAACTACTAGCCAATGTGGTCCTTCAACATTTATTGTTCCTTGGTCACGGGTTTCTCCAAGGTGAGTCTGACCGTGCCCCACCGACTCTACCCATTCTCCTGACTCGTCAATGAAATTCAAACCGGAGACAGCCGTTGAATATGTACTGGCACTCATGAACCCATCAAAGTTGTATGGTCCAAATACATCCGGGGTTTCCGAGCTAATTGTTAGTGGGAATTCGGGCGTTTCGACGGATTTCAGACCAAGTGGAGGGTGCTGTTCAATGATGATCTTCCACTCTCCGTTGGTAGTAACATCTAACGCGTATTCCCCGGTTTCAATATCACTGTATTTTCTGATACGGGATAACCGGGATTCTATTGTGAAAGCCGTACCACTGCCATCTTCATCGGCGGGGATAACATCAGCAGAGAGACGATCATCGCTTTCAACTTCAAATAATATTGCTCCCTCATTTTCTACGGAGAACTCATTTAATGCCGATCCGTCTCCTTCGTAGGTTTCTCGAATCAATTCATTGCTCTCTGTCGGCTCGCTTTCTGTGGGGTCGAACCCAGTTGGAATACTAGTGCATCCTGCAGTACCGGCTATCCCGATCCCGAGAACAGCAAAATAATCGCGGCGGTTCATGCCAATTAGACTGTCAGTCATTCATAAAAACATACGCCTCCGTTGAAATCCTATTCTTCAGATACATCATCGACTGAAACAGCCGGTGGATGAGAGCTGCGTATCCATCAAGAACCACGCTGACGGAGGTACACTCCTCCGGCGAGGCAAACCACTGCCACAAGCAACAATCCGCCACTCACAATGTCTCCAAGCGTTCCAGAAACTCCCGAATTATTCACTATTCCGAGACTGTTCTGAAACACGATTAATTGGATTACTAAGGCCAGCCCTCCGACCCCTATCAATAACTGTTCTCCACTACGGTTTTGAGTATCGTTCATAGTGTACCTATCCAGAGAGAATATAGATACTTTGGGGACACAGGATATTCTCGAAGGTTCCTGAATGGGAGATTAGAACCCTGTACTGACCGCGACTAGTTAGAATATATAATTTTTCAAGTATTTCAACAGAGCCACCAAGATCGGTATAAGCGTTTGGGAACGATCCAGAGGTTGTTATTGAATCTTGTTAGGATACCCGTCGCCGTGATGTTGGCACTCGGGAAAACAGACGGGAATATCGGAATAATTTTAGCTGACTTGTATATTATCCGACGGCCACACTCCCCCTTCTGTTCCGGTGGGAAAGTATTGCTTTCATGCGTTTTAGGGTGTGTAACTTCACTTTGACTCTGGTCTTGCCAAGCTTATGTGTCAAGGGGTCTTCTAGTTGAGTACGGCCGAGGGAGACAGCAGGCACCGTCCCCCAGAAAATGTGTAGCGATTCAAACAGGTGGTCACCCATCGGGGCCGGGAGCGGAACACAAAAGGCCCTGCTACCCCCGGTAGGCCGTGTGGTCGTTCACTGCGACCACGACCGCCTGAAGCGGCGGTGAGGACGCACATGGTAGGACCGATACTAGAATCGCCGACGGCTTCAAGCGTCGGTGTGACATGCGGTGCCGTGCTGGTACTGTCGGGGCACGCCTACGGGTACGCTGTTATCGCAGCTGCCTATGGCCTCTGTCACGCCAACACCAGAGTTACTGCCGAGTAACATCGGCAGCCCCGCTACTGGCGGGGTACTCATATACTCATCAAAAACGCACGATGGTAGGGCCGTGCGGTGCCTTCACCTTCTGGGTTTCCCCAGCTTCAAGCGGTGGATCGTATTGGCACACTTCACCGAGGAGCTTTGCACCGATCTCTCGATTGTATTCTTCCCTCGGCACCCGACTGTTTGTTGCCTACAATAATAAGATACCGTGGTCGGCGGAAGTGATGTCTGACGTAGAGTTAAGACGTTCTAGACACCTGTTCCGCCCATGCCACCACAGCCGCCACAGGCGGGACAGGCGACACACCCGCCACGGTTGGTCGTCGCGAATGCAAAAGGAGGTGTCGGGAAGACAACCGTCTCTGCGAATCTCGTCGGCGCACTCGCCGATCATGGACTCGACGTCCTCGCCGTCGACGCCGACCCGCAGGGCAACCTGACCGAGGCGCTTGGCCACTTGGACGCCTATGAGGCTGAACCGCCCACGCTATTCGATGTCCTCCTCGATATCGAGGCTCGCGACGAGGTCGCGACGATCCTCTGTGAGGGTGCCGAAGCCGATCTCCTCCCGAGTAGCATCGACATGCTCGGCTCGACGCTCGAACTATCGGCGGCACACTTCCTCGGTCAACTGCACAACGGTGACGTCGTTGATGATCCGGACGCAGTTGAGGCTGCGACGTGGGCGCTTGAATCGATGACGCAGTTGGTGACGCCGGCGACGATCGGGAGCGACGACCACGGGTACGGCTTGCTCGATGACGCTATCGCTCGCATCGACACGAACTACGATGTCGTGATCGTCGACGCACCACCGGGGCACAACCCGATGTTCAAAAACGCGCTGTACGCCGCGCCGAACCTGATCGTGCCGGCGACAGCGGAGGCATCCTCGAAGGGGGCGGTCGACCGCCTGTTCGACGAGATCGCGGCGTTCGAGACAGAGACTGGCCGCGGTATCGATGAGGTCGCTGCAGTTACGAACCGGATCCGCATGTCGACGAACGCTGCTGATGAAATGACGTCGTTCCTTGCGGAGGTATTCGATGATGTCCCCGTGTACGAAATACCCGAACGTGTTGCGCTCTCATACGCCTACGACGCCGGAGAGTCCATTTTCGAGTACCAACCGGGCGCTGACGTTACCGAGACGTTCGGTCAGCTGGGTGACCACATCATCGAGGCTTTCGGCCTTGAGGTGACAGCATGACCGACGATAGCGGTGAGGACAGCGAGGACCTCGACGAGGAGACACAAGAGCGCGTCGACCGTGTTCGAGGGAAGCGGGACTCCCGACCGAGTCGGCGTCGAGGTCGGTCGGGACAGACGCCAGAGTCGGAGCAGCCGCCACAGGCGGCACAGGAAGAACAGGAGCAACAGACAAAAAATGCGGAACAGGGAACGAGCAAAATGGACGCAAACTCACAGACAGAGGCAGCACAGGCGACACAGGAGAATAAGTCACCACAACCGCCACAGGCGGAACAGGAAACACACGCCACACAGACGGATCAGGTGACTATGTCGGAACTGGAGCCAGTGACGCAACGAGAGCACGATACGTACTACCTCGACGCCGAGGTCCGCGAGGAGTTGGAGCGTGTGTACCGACGGATGTCGTTGGATATCCTCGAGGAGACAGGTGTCGACCTTGACGAGCAGCGCGTTGGGGGACGAAACCGCTACTACCGGCCACTTGCCCTCCTGCTGGGAGCTCGCCAAATCGCCGAGATGTCTCCGAGCGAGGTCCGCAGCACGATCGAGGAGGAAGACCTCATCGATGACCTCCCTGATAGAGATGATGAATAGCCCCGTCGGAACCTAAGGAGCAGAAGTCAGATACGGCTAATCCGGTGAAAATCCGAGCTGCTTTGCAGCCCACTCCGTAGCTGCTTCGCCTGTCATTTCGTCTGTATCGTCAAATGTCGTGTGTTCGTTCACGTACTCGTCCATCTCTTCTTGTGGTATCGCGTCTATATCATCGTCAGATTCCACTACCCACGGGCTCTCTTCAAAGAATTCTTCTAGAGAAGCGAACTCCGTATATCTCTGTAGGAAGTCATCGGTGAACAGTTCATTCAACGGGACCTCGTTGTCACCATCGATCTCCTCTGCCTTCTCTTCCATATCCTCAAGCGTGTCTATTGTTTCGTCAATACCGTCAATTTCAATTCCCATACAGGCTGCCACGGGTCTGAGACTGTTAAATGTAATTGAAAATGAATTATTCCGCCATCCGTCGGTAGCTCAGTTTGGATTCTGTATTGCGATATGTGATATATATACTGCCGAAGAGGTGGTGTGATCGAGGAACATCCCGTTTCGATGTGTACTCTGAGCGCGCTCACCCTTGCTTTGAGACGACAGGATTGGTGTCCTCGCACCTGTGAGCGGGATACACACTGCGTTTCAGGTGTTGTGTGTCTAGATTTTGGGATTACAAGAACTATCTAGAACACTGACCCCACCATCCTCACCGTCCTGCGGTTTCAGGCTCGCTCTTATGTAGAACTACGGAAAGCCCCCATAACAAGGCAGTCAATGGTGATATCGACGGATGCGCCTGTGAGATTCAGCGATCTAATGATCCCGAATGTATGAGCGGCCTGCTCCAAGCCTTGCTTGGACAGGCCGCGGAACTTCCGCAGCCACGGTTGAACAAGCGAAAACAGACATTCTGCCTGATTAATGTGGACTCCGTCAGGCGATACGTACCTCTCTTTGTGGACGACCGTTCGGTGATCCCGATCCATCTCGCGGTACGCTTGGAGTCCATCTGTCCAGACCTCTCCCAGCCGCTGGGAGAGGTCTTCAGCTTCCTGAATCACTGGCTCAAGATCGCCTTCGTAGTCGATCCCACGCTGTCCGCGAATCACACGAAGCGAGTCGCGGCACGCCGCGACGAGCGTCAGCTGGTCACCATGACGCCCTCGCCAGCGTGATCGGCCAGTGCGCGACGAGCCGCCGCGAGAACGACTGTTTCGCGGCGGCTCTTGACCTTTGTAACCAGAACAGACTTTGCCAGATCCGTCGACCTGTGTCGGTCCATCGATGGTCTGGTTAAACAGTTGAGCGTGTCATAGAACTCTTCACATACTATAGTCAGTTTGAGTACTATTATAGCAGGTTATTTGCTTAGATATGCGTGCACCAGGTGCACAGCGTTTAAAACTAGTTATAGAGTGCCCTTTCGTTTC
>NZ_JANHDK010000007.1 GCF_024494725.1 Haloplanus ruber | reverse complement strand
ACCGCGACGATGGCACCGAAGCCGGGCCCGCCACCGCTGGTGGGCGTCGGCGTGTCGGTCGGTTCCATCGTTTCGGTCGGCGTCGGCTCGGGCGTCGCCGTGGCCGTCGGTTCCGGCGTTGCCGTCTCAGTCGGCGTCGGTTCCGCCGTCTCCGTCGGTTCCGGCGTCGCCGTCTGGACGTTCTGGACGATCTCTACCTCGACGATGTCCGTGTTCTCACCGTCGTCGGCCTCGAGGTCGTAGGTCCCCGTCTGGACGTCCTCGAGCTCGATCTCGGTCGACCACGTGCCGTCGTAGGACCACTCGTCGGTCGTCGACAGCGCGACCGAGTCGCCCTCGGTCGTCAGCAGTTCGGTCGTGATCGAGTTGTCGTCCGGACGGAGGTTGGTCGATCCTTCGACGACCATCGTGTCGTCGACTCCGACCGGGTTGACGCCCGAGGCTTCCATGCCACCGGGGTAGACCGTCTGGATCGTCGACTGTGCGTCCGCGTACCGGAACGTCGCCGTGACCATGCGGTCGTCGCTGGCGACGGCCTCGGTCGTGTCGTCCACGATCCGTGAACGGACCTGCTCGCCCGTCAGAGTGTTACCGTCCGGAATGATGTCCCGGATGTCATCCGAGTTCGTGTCGCCGTATTCACCGTCACGGCCAGGGAACAGGATGTGCACGCTTACACTCTGCGAGTTCTCGATGTTGTTCCCGATGGTGACTTCGTCTTCCTCGAACGTGTTGTCGTCGTCAACCGAGATGTCCGTGACGTACGAACCGCCACGGTCACCGACGAAGACCACGTCAACGTTCTGGGCACCGAACGCAGTACCCGTGATGTTCACAACTTGGTCGGTCGTGGAGACCTGACCACCGACGGACTTGATGTTCGCGGTCAGTTCCGTGTCGGTGACACGCAGAGACATCTGCGCGCTTGTGTTCGTGTTGAACTGCGAGGTGGTCAGCGATTGGGTAACCGGCTGGTTGAGTCCGTCAACGTCGATGACACCGAACCGGTAGGTCCCAGGCTGGCTCAGGATTCTACTGTCGTCCGAGAGGATAACATCCTCTTCTTCGAAGGTGTCGTCAGCGTCGACAGTGATCGTGTCCTGACCGTCGATAGGCACGTGTTCGTAGTTGTTGTTCCGGCGGGCGTAGAAGGCAACTTCGTCGATGCCTTGCGACGCCGTCCCATTGATGTCGACTTCGCTGCCGACAACGTAGGTGCTACCGGGTGAGTCAATCGAGAGGTCGCCTTCCTCAACGCTAATGGAGACATCGTCTTCCTCAGCGTCGTCGGCTGCCGAGGAATCCTGATCGAACGGCACGCCGAAGCCCTGCTCGTACAGGTAGACGTCCACGTCCGAGTCATCGAGATACTGCGTCTCGACCTGACCGACGCCGACACCGGTGTCGTCGTCAATCGTGATGGTCGCGTACGCGTAGTCGATGTCGTTAGTAACCTGATCGCCGCGCGGCACTGCATTGGCGCCGCCGTCAGTTACGACACCGACCTCGTCGGTGTCACCAACGCGGCGGAAGATCCGCTGGGCGTTCTCGGCCGTAACACCGTCGCGGAACTCGTCACCTTCAATGATGACTGCGTGGGTGTCACCAGCGTCGGAACCCTGAATCTCGAAGCGGGCGTCCTCACCACGAGTGACTTCGTCCGCGTCGAAATTGAGGTTGGCGTCGTCGTCACCGGTGACGGTAAGCGTCGTGGACTGAGCGGCCTCACCGAAGTCGAGGTCGTCAGTACCAGCGAGCTCGATAGTGTAGGTGCCGGTACCACTGTCCGAGAGGTCGACATCGTAGCCAACCTCGTTGACGGCAATCGACTGGCCGTTAACGTCCGTTCCGGTATCGGCGCTCGTCTTGATTTCGTCGTCAGTGGCGTCGCCGGTCACGTCGAGACCGGAGTCGTCCTCGATCGTCAGTTCGAGGTTTTCGGCGTTCTCGTAGTTCCAGGCACCAACGACCGTGAGCTGACCTGCTCCACTCGAGTCGGACACGCCTTCGGCAACGGAGCCGCCGGCAATGTCTTCGCCGTTGGTGTTGAGCACGTCAAGCGTCGTGACGCGCGGGGTCTGGACGGTGACGGTGTTTCCGCTACCGTCGTCGTATCGGCCAGTCTGCTGGCTCTGCGGGATGTCCGGCGTATCGAGCGGGACACCCTCAGAGTCGCCAGCCGATTTCGTCAGACTACCCTGGAAGTCATCGCTTTCGAAGACGTCGGATTCGCCCTGGTAGACCGTTGCATCGGGGAGGAAGTACCCCTCACCGTCTTCGGTGTTGAAGTCGCCCGTACCATCTGCGTTGGCCGAGCGAAGGTCACCGTCGGGGTCAACGCCACCGGGGCCACTGCCACCGCCACCAGCCTGGTTGACCGTAACCGTGCTGGAAGCAGAGTCAGTGGACGTCGTACCACTGCCAGTCATGGTCGCATCAACGTCGACCGACTGACTGCCAGTGCTGGCGTTACTGCCAACGCTGAACGTCGCGGTGACCGTCGTCGTTGAACCGTTATTGACCGAGCTCGTGATCACTGCGGGCGGGCTCGATCCCGAAAGGTTCTGACTGACGTCACCGCTGAATGACTCAACGGTGGTGTTGTCCGGAAGTCCCGTAAATTCAATTAGTGCACTACTCGACTGGTCACCAGTATTTTCGACTGTATACTGGATCGAGAATTCTCCGCCTTGATCGACTGACCCGGCGTCAGACGGCGCAGAGACGCTAACCTGCGGCTGCGCAGCCACGGGTGTCGTCGCTACGGTCAAGACAGAGAAGATCATCAGCGCTGAGAAAATCAGCGCTTTTGCCTTCTTCTTAGATCCTGTCATGGTTTGTACGATGGAAGACAACCCCCAATCCAGCTGCACAGGATGAGGGTCGTCTCGCACCCCGATTTCGTGGAGGTATTGTTAAATACTTTGTGTATTGTGGTCCCGCTTTAGAAAGGCTCAGACCCATGTATTCGGCGGTTAACGTCTGACGAACGTCAGACTGCGATTTCTCTTCTGCGCACGCGATAGATAGCAATACGTATATTCGGACGGCCCGATAAAGACACAGTCACCTATGACGCTTCGGCGGTCAATACTACTTGCGGTTGTGATTTTTTGCGTACTTTTGCCACCGCCAATCGTGATTGCAGCAGACGAGGCGGATACGAACGCAGCTACTGTGACGATCTCCCCGGATTCTCCGCCCGAAAACACGCAAATCTCGCATCAGATAGAGGCAACACACAATGCATCCACATCAGGAGAGTGGCTATTTACATTTCCAGATTCGTACTCGGGGGAGATATCGAAAACAAGTGTCTCTTCTGGGAGAAGGTCTGAAAAAGCCCAATTCACCACGCGTATTGTTGACGGATTAGATCAAGATGGCACTAACGAAAGTGTCCGAGTAGTATATCACGATCACGGGTCGGACTCTCAATCCACCGCGCTTACACTTGAGTTCAGTCTGAACCATCCTCCAGTAACGACAAATTCTACTTTTGAGGTTCATAGCTATCATAATAATACCAGAGTTTCAACCGAGACATTCACTGTTAGGGAAGTCACCGAGTCACGAACGGGAGCGTCCGGTACATTCGATACTCGGTCAGGAAGCGGCTTCGTGTATGCAGGCGCGACAGTCTATCGGGGTGAAGAAGATATTCAATTTGCAGGGAATCTCACGAACCCATTGATTCCAACAAATGCCAGTTCAGAGCCGTTAGAGACCCCCGTCCCAAAAGAGATCGCCCAGACACGGTATACTACTGATGGAAGTTCATCAAGCCCAGGAGTCCGAGTTGATCAACCAGAAGTCCGGAATCTTAAAATCAAAAATCGGTTCGGCGATCAGGTCGGTGGGGGGACAGTTAGTTCAAAAGAAAGCGAAACTGTGTCGGTTATTGCAGACTATGATTTTGCTGCCGCAGAGGATCTAGAGATAACAGTCCAGAATCAAGACGAGATTGATGTCACTCAAGAACTACTCACCGGGTCAAAAATCAAATCTGGTCGCACAGATGGGACCGTCACATGGCAGCTACAGTTCCCCAAGAATCCGTCACCAAGCTATACAATATCGGTCTCTGGCTCCGACGATCTCACTACCGGAAGTGCTCAGCAGTCATCCACGATTACAGTAAATCGGAACTCACACCCAACCATACAGTGGAACCAGTCAGCCACATATCAGGGGTCTCGAACTACATTCAAAGTTACTGGCGCAGCTAATGGACAAGAATTTCTGGTGACAGTACCCTGGCGTTTCTTCCAAACGGATGTTACGAGAGATGGTATTCTAAAGGATCTCTCGTTAAGCGGAGACGTGGAAGAGGTAGGGATCATTACTGAGGATGGTCAAACACATCCACGGAGAGAGTATCTAACGGCTGATACTCAATCACCGAGTTCAGTATACCTCCGTCTTAACGTTGATGATCGGAATGGTGTAGCTCGTGGCCAGTTCGACACGGGGGTTTTCGCAGTAGGAGACATCGATATTCGACTTCATGAAAATAGAGTGGCGGCAGCTGATCAAATAATGTCCTCTTCGGTTGTGGATACAGCCTCTTTTACTGTTCAAGAGAACCACATGGAGTTAGATGCCGTCTCTCCGTACTACATCGGAACTGAAACGTCTGTTAGTGGAAACGCTACTTCTGGCGTGGATCATGTCGGCTACTATGTCCGGGACAGTGGAGAATATCGACTCCTTAATCTAAATACTAGTGGAACCGGGCTTCAGCGCACAATCTCTGTGAATTCAAGTGGGAAGTTTCAATTAGAGGATCAAGAATTCACAGCAGCTAATGGGTCTGGTAACGACGTAATTGAGTATCCAGGAGTCTATCGCTTTGTTGCAGTAGGGAGTACTGGAGAAGCCACCGCTGAGAATTTTCCTCAAACTCTCTCGTTATCTGACCTGCAAGAACGAACCCATGCAAGTCAACAGGTCGCAGTCAAACGCCCGAATATCACGTTGTCATTATCTGATCAACTGGGAGAGATATCGACCAGTGATAAGTATGTCAACATATCTGGAGAAGCACCAGGTGATGATGAGATTGTGGTAGTGGCGCTTGATGAACGGGGTGTAGCAGTTGTCAGGTCGCCATCCGTGAACGACGAGGAGTATTTATTATCTACAGTCGACATATCATCGTTGGCCGAAGGATCTATCGATGTATATGCCATCTCAAACGGTATAGATCAGTCATATGGGGATGGCTCCGCCAAGGGTAATACTACTGATACAGCCGAAGAATTAGAGATGCATTTGTCTACACTAGAAGAGCGGCCGTTGACGCAGGATCAGTTCTATTCCCGGCTCGTAGCTCAGACAACAAATGACTCTGGAAGCGACGATAAAATTGCTCACCAACGTGTGCAGCTAACGGATTCACGAATCGAAGTACAGGCTGTCAGTGAGCTTCGTACGCAGGAGCGTTCACCAATCAGCCCTGGCTCAACAGCCGTCATTAGTGGTACCACAAACCTCCAGGCCAAAACAAATGCCATTGAGCTCCTCCTCCGTACACCGGGTAATCAAACGGTTCTGTTGACGGTTACTGACTGGCAGTCCGGTACGTGGACAACAACCGTCTCACTTGAGCCGTATGATTCTGGTCTGTACTCCGTTCGACCAAATTCCGAGGTTGATATTGTGCAACCAACAACGTTTGTAGTCAAGCGAAAGGCAACGACGGCGACTCCACAGCAGCCGGGATCACCCCCGGCTGGAACAGATCCGGCTAAGCAATATATTCAGGTGCAAAGCGTTTCTCGAAATTTAACCTCTGGGATCATTAGCGTGGAATATCAGCTAACGAATCACGGTGATTCACAGAGTGCTGCGTTGCTGGAGTTAACTAAATTAGAAACTTCGCCACAAATCCAGTTTTTTCGTGGAGATATCAGCCAGAACCTCTCAGGGGCAAATCCTCCAGGTATCATTACTAGTCAGTTGAATTCAGGTGAATCAACGACGGTTACAGTTGGACTTGCATTTTCATCCAATGTATCCACTAACACCGCGAATATTTCTGGCAGAGTTACATTTCAAACTGACAACCTTGTTAGAGATACTGTGCGTACGACAATCAATCTGAACAGGACGACAGACAGACAAGAGCCAACCAGCACGGGAACACAGACGCCAACACCACCACAGTCGTCACAACCACGAGACCCCCGTACAGCAGAGGAGACAGCCACGCAACAACCACCGACAACAACCGGGGACGGAACTGGATTTACTCTCAGTTCAGGACTACTTACACTAGTCGTTGCCTCTGTCGCAGGTCGTCGTCTATTGACTTTTCTCCGTGACTGAACACGCTTCCCTCGGTATGGACAAACGAAGCCACTGTATCGCGGAACTTGCGAACGTGGCTGACACCGACATCAGCGACAGCGTCATTAATAGTCTCTCTGTTCTCAAGCGGTAGCGTTCGGTAGTGTCTCCAGCACTGTGGGGGTAAGTCAGACAATATACACCGGAAAAGATCCCAAAGAGGGGTGTACCAACCTGAAGGCTGCCTCCAAGAAATCGGTAGCCGAATCAGTAGCAGAGCGATCACCGCGGGAACAATGTCAAGAAGGGATTCCCACGGCTTCAGGTGGGCTTTCTCCTTGGATTGCTGTGAAAGACAGGATGCCTTTGAAGAAGGCGTGCAGAGGACTATGACAAGCCCTGCTAGTAGTACTTTCTAGCTCACTAGTTAAGACTGTTGGGTTATTATCATATGCGAAACCGTGATCATGAGCGACAAAAAAATCCAAACGCAACTCGTTGTTGCACAACCGCTGGACAATTTGCCGGCTGCACAAGTCGAATGCCACAGGGCTTGACCCCGAGGCGGTTCACTGCGTCAGGCGGTTCACCAATTGAAGCACATCGAGGTTCGTGACTGGCTCCCCACCGACTTCTTCGCCTCTATTAGCGGCATTAGTCGCTTGAAGCACATCCACGTTGTCAACTTTACCGTCGTTGCCCCCGAAGCGCTTTTCGAGAGAAGTACCAGCCGTAACTTGAATGATAGTGCTTCCCGACACGGTAGTCCCGTCAGAGCTTCCATCAGCGATCGTTGCTTGCACAGTTACGTTTTCTGTGTCCGTAGCATTCTCTGACAGACGAAGCTGGACCTCCGTGCGCGTAGCATCTCCTGGCGAAACAGAGGTCGTAATCACTCCCGGTGGAGAACTCCCAAGTAGATCCTGACTGATATTCCCTGAAACGTCGGCAATAGTCACATTCTCCGGGAGATTCGTGAACTCAAGAAGAACACTACTCTCAAACGTCGCGGTATTATTTATTTGGAGCTCAACCGTCCCAGAGTTGCCTGGAGTGATTGTCAGTTCTTCGTTCGGCGTCGCAATCACATCGGGCTGTTCAACGTTGATGTCGACCGAGGTCGTTCCTGAGATGGGCATATCCCCACCAGTAAACGTTGCCTTAACGGTCGTCGTATCGCTCGTCGCCGTTTGGTTGAGCGTATATGTTGCAGAGACGCTCGTTGATTCATTGGGCGCCAGTTGTGAGGTGATGACAGCCGGTGGACTCGATCCCGACAAGTTCTGGCTGACGTCACCTGAAACATCAGTCAATTCCGCACTGTCGGGGATATCAGTGAATTCGACCAACCCTGCGCTTGCGTTCTCTCCAGTGTTCGTTACCGTAACTGTGAACGTGACCGTTCCGCCTGGGGTTCCCGTAACCGTACTTTCGTTCGCGACGATAATCTCCTCTCCAGTTGAATTAGTGGCATCTTGGTGTTGATCGTTGAATGTCTCTGCATAGCCCGGGGTGGCACCGAATGCGCCCCCAACTGGCGCCGTCAGGAGCATACCAGCAGCCAACACTGCGAGTATGTAGTGGACTGATCGAATGGACATAGTTGGGCCATCGTCGCAACAAAAATAAGTCTATGGCTGCGATTCTAATGATTGATTTTCTCACAAAAATCAGCTGTTAACACGGTTGACAAGCTGCAAGATATCCAGATTGGAGACGTGATCTCCAGCAATCTCTGCGTTGTTATAGAGATTCGAGGAGAATACCCGTGCCTTCAGGCGCGGGATGAATCCGACACCCACTCAACAGACCACCGACGACACCCCAACCGGATATTCAACCGCCGTCGTTAGTTTTAGCAATCACATTCTCATAAGATGTTATGAACACAGTACGATGCTGGAGACGACCCGCACCTACGTCGCACGCATCACGAACTACCGACAGGTTCGTGACGACCTCGACCAGTGCGGGTTCTCCGCATCCAAACTGTGGAACGTCGGACGCTACTACATCCAAGAACGGTGGGACGACGACGGTGAGATACCCGACGAAGCCGAACTCAAATCAGAGTTGAAAGATCACGAACGCTATAGTGACCTGCATTCTCAGTCAAGTCAGCGAGTTCTCGAAGAACTTGCTGAAGCGTTCAACGGCTGGTACAACTCCGACGACGGCAATAACCCACCGGGCTACCGCAAACATCGCGACGACCACCCACGCTCCACCGTGACGTGGAAACAAAAAGGAATCAAGCACGACGCCAAACACGGTCAACTGCGCCTCTCGAAAGGCTGGAACCTGAAAGATGGTCGATCAGACTTCATCCTCGCTGAGTACAAAACTCGTCCCGACGTAGAAGTCGAGAATATTCAGCAGGTGCGTGCTGTCTGGAACGCCGACGAGTGGGAACTGCACCTCGTCTGCAAGAAAGAAATTCCAGTCGAAGATGCACCCGGCGACAACACGGCGGGGATCGACCTCGGTATCAGTAACTACCTCGCAATCGACTACGAAGACGGGGCCAGTGAGCTGTATCCGGGGAATGTGCTGAAAGAGGACAAGCACTACTTCACTCGCGAGGAGTACCAGACCGAAGGCGAGAACGGCCCGTCGAAACGTGCGCGGAAGGCTCGGCAGAAGCTCTCCCGACGTAAAGATCACTTCCTCCACACCCTTAGCAAACACATCGTTGAGCGGTGTGTCGAGGAAGGCGTGGAGAAGATAGCGGTTGGCGACCTCAGCGACATCCGCGAAGATGGGAACGGTGAGTCGCGGAACTGGGGAGCGTCGGGGAACAAGAAACTCCACGGTTGGGAGTTCGACCGATTCACGAACCTGCTCGAATACAAGGCCGAAGAACACGGTATCCTCGTTGACCGTGTGAACGAGGAGAACACCTCGAAGACGTGTTCGTGTTGCGGGCAGATTCGAGATGCGAACCGCGTGGAGCGCGGTCTGTACGTCTGTGTGTCGTGCGAGACGACGATGAACGCAGACGTGAACGGTGCGGTGAACATCCGGCGAAAGATAACTCAGAGTCCCCCGTTGGGGGATATGAGTAACGGCTGGTTGGCACAGCCCGAAGTCATCCTGTTCGACCGTGAGAGCGGACGGTTCACACCGAGAGAATAGGGGGACTGCAAACCCTAATATCCCAACGCTCGGGATTCCTCCGGCTTTAGCCGGAGGAGGATGTCAATGGCTGCATTGACTGCGTGTAACACGTCAAAATTCCCGATTTGGTTATCGCTATCTTTGTCAAACCGGCCGACCAGCGTCATTGACGACGATGTCGTGATTGTGATGGTAACTGTATCTACGGCAGTATTCTCGTTCTCGTCGATCACTTCTAATTCGAAGCCAAGAGGTGTCTCCTCCGATACCGACTCTGGGGTTGCTGATTAGCAGTCACTTAGCTCAACAGTCGGGCCACAAATCTGTGCCCAACTGCAGGTAACAGCCGAAGTTGAGGCGGAACCATTCAACTCAACAGTTAAGCTCTCTTGGACGGTTCTGTTATCCCTAGTTGAGGCCGCGACATCTAGTGTAGTACCCTCCCCATCAGTTGGATCAAACTGTCTGCGTTCTGGGGGAGCAATTGAGTCATGACCCGCAACGTGGTCATCATGCCACTGGTCCAAAGACTTCCCAACAACAGCTGCGACGGTCTCTTTGAATTCCGTATACGAGATCCGTCCCCGAGTATTCATATCTCCAAAGACTGCTTCAAGAGTTTTGTTTTCCGTTCGTCTCATCTGTGATATGATGATCTAACGCAGCTAGCACAGCTGTTCCCCGAGTTGCAGCGACCCCGTGACATCTCCCTCGCCGTAAACGGTGAGGCTCTCCCTGCATGGGGAATACCAGTCAGTCGTCGCTGGTAGGGAGTTTCGACTCTTGGAAAAAGAATTGGTTTGTTTGGCTCCATGAGAACACCAAGAACTAAGAATATCGAGAAAGCGGATTGGGTCCGCTAGACCTCTTCCTGACGGGTCGGCGTAGATTCGTGCCGAACCGGTGCGCTGACTTTCGTCAGCACATATGTCTGTTTCTGAGATCATATAACACCTTTCAAAAACAGATCCCTGTCCTGTCATATTCACTAGGCAGCAGCTACCCCGAGGACCCGGAACTCACTAGTGCTTACTATATTTAAATGGGCTAACATTTAATAAAGAATAGGTTAGTTAGGTAATAGAAAAATGCCGGGGAGTCATGTCTGTCTCAGGGGGCGACCTAGCGGACTGATCAAGTTAGAAGATGGCTTTTCACTAAGCCAGGTTGGGATGGCAGGGGGACGGCAACGGCAGTTTCGAGACACCCAGTACGCTACCTCACACATACTGGCTTGGGGTGGCCGGTACTGATGTCCAAGGATTCAGGCTGCGGTCAGCTTCATCGAGTAGTGATTGCTATATTGACGATCGTAGTCGCAGTGTCACAGCCGGCCGCAGTTATTTCGGTGACTGCTGACGAGACTGCTTCACTAACTATTGATGTCAAGGTCGATGGCGAACAGGCGACAGAGGTGAACTCGCTCGTCATCTATCAGGATCGCGATTGGAGTGACCCGTATCAGAAAATTGAGAACTACGAAAGCGTCGATCTCAAACACGTCTTCTCAGATCTTCCGGGTGGCCACGAGTATCTTGTCTCAGCATATATCCAAGATCAACCCGCGGGAAATACGGGGTGGATCGAACTCAACGGTGGTGAATCGGCCGAACGAGAAATCAATGCCGAGGAGCGTCATTCACTCACTGTACGAGCAGTCCATGAGGATGGGTCCACACCACTCGAAGGCGCACGAATGACGATCAAGTCCCACGAATCCTACAAGTGGCGAGAAGGGACGACCGGAAGTAGCGGCTACGCACACACGCCTGATGGTGGCGATGACTTCTACCTGTACCCACCAGGCGATGCGGACGATTCGAGCTACTACACCGTTGAAATTCATCATGGCGGAGAGGTGGTCGGGAGCCAGCGGATCGATTCGCTCGATAGTAGTGACAGTATCGAGGTAGAGACCTCCGTTCCGGTGACATACGATCTCTCTGTCTCCAGTACTGAAGGGGGTGATGTTGACGCCGAACGAACCGGCGCTATCGAGGCAGGGACGGAAGTCGACCTCAAGGCGGACGATGACGACGACCACGCCTTCGTCGAATGGGACGGCGACCTCCCCGCTGGTGTGAGCGAGTCCGACGACGACATCACGGTCACGATGGATCAAGACCGGGATATCGAGGCGAAGTTCGCCGAGGAAGCCGAAGTGTCATTCAAGGTGATGAAAGCCAACACCGTCGACGGCTACGACTTCTCCGGCGAACCAGTTGAAGATGCACGGCTCACTCTCGATGGTGCCACGCGGGAATCCGACGACGAAGGCGACGTATCCTTCGCTAACCTTGCCCCTGGGACGTACTCTTATACGGCAGACGCGGCGGGCTACGAGACGATCACGGGCACGTTCGAACTCTCCGAAGGGGAGTCTCTGATTGTCCCCGTCAACCTCCCGCGTCAAGGGGTCGGGGGTCTCACCGTCAACGTCGTCAATCGTAATGGGGACGAGGTGGCCGCGAACAAGTATCGCGTGCTAGTTGACGGCGAGCGACGGCAACTCGATCGGGACGGTGGGCTACTTCTGGATGAAGGTACCTACGATGTCACCGTCGAACCGACCGACTTCGGGAGCGATGAGTTGACTGAGGTGTCGAAGATGGTGACGGTGGAGGCGGGTGAGGGGACGACAGTGAGGATGACGCCGTTCGAGACCCAGACATATTCGTTAGATGTGAATGTACCGGAAAATGGGAGTATAAATATAATTCCACCAGATACGAGTGTGTCAAGTGACTTTTCGCGCGAGTATGACGAGGGTACTGAAGTGACAATTTCGGCACAATCCGATGTAGGATATCGTTTTAATGGCTGGGATGGGGCAGTTCCTAATCCACAGAAGGATGAGCAGTCAGTAACAGTAACGATATCTCAAGATTTGGAGGTAACCCCGCAATTCCAGAAACGTGAGATATTCTCTAATGATCCGACCGTCAAGTCTGTCGCTAATGCGAAGGCTCAGTCTGGATTAGTCATGGGCTATAATGAGACATCTATCTCCAAGCTCAATCAGGAACGTTATGTAGAGTCTCGCCAGATTCAGGTTGCTAAGAGTACTATGAGTGAGCATGGCAACCCTGTTTTTCTTCAACAGAGTAACATCCTAACCGGGGGATACTACGTTACGTCCGGCAAAGCAGCATCACAGCGTACTTCGGGTGCCTTATACGATGGGACCTTCGAAACCAGACACTCTGGTTCTCATAAAGTAACGATCACGCCAGACTTCCGTATACATTCTGGTGTTACGGTGACTGATATCTTCAGTTATGGGGGCGGAGGCGGATCAACAGCCCTGTCGTACAAAATTCGCCTCATTAACACGACATCAGACGAGCTTGTCGCCACTAAATCTGGAAACGTCGTTGGGAATAATTATCCTACAAATTTTGACCCATCAAATGATGGTAGATGGGGGGCTATTGCAGAGGATGCTGGGATGTCTCTTGCTGAGAACAGTATTACAGATACAATCATGACAAAGCTTGGCCTCGCAGCACCAATAGGTACACTTGCCTCGTTCCTACTTGAAGGACTCGAAGAATCTCTAAGCGATAAGTACGAATATACGGCAGCAGATTTCAACCGACCCATTACACTGAACGCAGATCTAAAATCCAATCAACAGTATCGAATTGAATTCCTATTAATTGGAGACACCAGAACCGCTGCCGAAGAAAGAGGTTATGCGTTTGAGACCCGAGCGATTCTGAACACGTATGGCGATGTATCTCAGGTTGATGTCGAACCAATCGCTGAAACTACACTTGGAGGAGAGGAGACACCTCCAGTAACACAAATAACGGATGGTCCGACAAATATTGCTAGTAGTGACACTGTCGAATACACTTGGGAGGGTATTGATGCTAACTCCGATGCTGGCCAACTAGAATATTCCTTCCGACTCCGTGGCCTAGAGGATTCCTGGTCACCGTGGACAACCGATACCACCGCGGTTTTTAATGATCTACCCGAAGGTCAGTACACATTCGAGGTACGAGCGCGGGATGAAGATGGAAACGTTGAACAAGTCCCGACGAAGGCCGATGTGACTATTGCGAGTGTCCCAGAAGCCAATATCTCTATTACCGAAGAGTCGTTGGATTCGGGTGAAACTATCCAACTCAGGGCGACTAACACCGAAACTCAAAGGCCTCCAGAAAGCATCTCGTATGAGTGGATACAATTAGATGGTCCGACAGACGTTTCGAGAGACCTTTCAAACAGCCGTACTGTCGAGTTTTCAACTTCTGAACCAGGAGAATATGTAATCAGGTTAATTGTCTCTGCTGGACGAATAGAAAATCAGACGACCGCCGTAATCCAGGTAGGAGACGCCGCTCCGACCGTTTTGGATTATAGCGTCTCGCCCGCTGCCCCAGTACCTGATGAGACGGTGACGCTCCGAGCAGAGGCGACCGACCCAGACGGTACGATCCAGTCCTACGAGTGGGACTTCGACGGCGACGGGACGATCGATGCGACGACCCAGACGCCGGAGGCGAAACACACCTACACTAACCCCGCCGAGTACACCGGCGAACTCATAATCACCGACGACGACGGGAACCAAGCCTCGTCCACGTGGGTAATTCAAGTCGGAGAAGATCAAGACGATAACGATCCTGACGAGACTCTCCTCAAAGCCGACTTCGAGAACACGCCAGTCGGCCAGCTCCCCTCTGGGTGGACGAAGATCGCGAACCGCAATCAAGAGGTTATCGACTCACCGGTGGCAAATGGTGACCGAGCACTCCAGCTTAAGGGCAGTCATGGCGGTTGCTGGGAGGCAATCGCGGATCGCGAGACAGAACTACCGAACTCGGGCACAACAGAAATTTCGTTCAGTATCCGGCCGACGACTAACGGAGAGATCGGCTGTCACGACCACAACGGTGCGGTGAAGCTCAATACTGAAACCGGCTCTTGGAGTGCTGGGAGTGGCTCCGGGCTCGTTGTCTTCACTCCCGACGGAACGGTCGCTGGAAGTGGGACTGACCTCGGATCCTACCAGATTGATGCTTGGAACGATGTCACGATCCGGTACGCTCGATCTGGTGGTGAGGTAACACTCACGTACTTCATCAACGGCGAGCGACGTGGGACAACGACTCGAGACGCCCGAAGCTTTGAGAATGCGCTCTCGTATCTCCGAGTGAAAAGCGGCGACTTCACGACACAGGTCGACGACGTGGAGATCGAACGAGTCGATGATAATACTGCGGGCGACAGCACACCGACAGCCGAGCGCCGCGACTTTACCGGCGATGGGACCGAGGATATCCGTATTAGGAACGGGGAGATATTCCTCCAGATTGCCGGCGAGAACGTCAGTGGCGGACGGCAAGTCGCGGACGTCGTCGGGCGTGATGATGACCGTCGAGTTCTAGATCGAACTAGTGCCTTGCCGAATAATCCCTATAGCACTGGAAAAGATCGCCCAACCTATGAATCAACGAGTGAGTTCAAAATCGTCGCCGAAACCGACCGCCTTGCGTCATATCGGGTTGTCCGTAACTACTCGTACGAGCACACCGGGGCTCGCGTCCAGATTGCGTGGCAGGCGACCGTATTCGCAGACGGCGAGTACGCACTCACACAGCTGAACATCACGAATATCGACACACAGCCGGTTGAGTTGGACCAAGACGATGGTGACATCCACGACGGAATTCAGCTGTTCCACTCCTTGCGTCTCGCTGGTCGTGATGGCACTAATTCGGCATACCGATTCCAGATTGGTGACCAGTCACCACAGCAATTCTCCCAGACGAGACGGTGGACAACATCTAGGGGGACAGAACACGGAACGATTTTCGATGGTCAGAACGCCGCCACAGTACGCTTCCTGACGGGTAAAACCAGCCCCCACCAGTGGATTACAGACGGTGAGGGTCAAATCGGGTACCACGTCGGAGAGACGGTTGTGGCCCCTGGTGAGACGATCTCATGGACAGCGGCACTGGCTGTCCACGAAGGTGGTCAGGATGCGCCGACTGACGGCGAGGCATTGGTTGCCGATGCGGATGAGCGAGTTGACGAGATTCCATCTGGATCGTCGGCATCTGACAACGGACCAGTCGCTGAGTTTGATATTGCTCCGAGTTCACCGACGGCAGGGGCTTCGATCACATTCGATGCAAGCGGGGCTTCCGACGCAGACGGTACAATTGAGAGGTATAAGTGGGACTTCAACGGCGACGGCACAATTGATGAGACAGCGGCTGCCCCAACTGTGAGTCACACCTACGATGAACCGGGCCAGTACGACGTTGCGCTGACCGTGGTTGACGACGAGAAAAAACGAAGTACAACGAACCGCGTGGTCGAAGTAACGCAGCAAAGTGACGAGGAAACGTCGATCATAACAGCGGTCGATAGTCAGGCTGAGACAGCTCCTGGTACGGCTGTGCGGCTCTCATATACGGTTGTCAATCCAACTGATGGGACAGAAAGTATTCTGGTTGAGTATCCTGACCGCCCAGCAAACACGTCGCTTATCGATGTCCTTGGCGACATCAATCAAGATCTTTCGGATGCAAGTCCCCCTGCGATCATTACAGACCCCGTCCCAGCGGGAGAGAATGCCACCGTGAGCATAGTCCTCTTTACGTCTGAAAATGCCGCAGTCGGGACCTACCCAGTGACAGCGGAAGCAACGATCAAGCCTGGCAATGGTGACGTCACTAACGCAACGACAACCGCAGAAATATCCATTGAACAACAGAATTCTCTCGAGACACGATTCGGAGGTAGCGATGAGACAATTGGTAATCTCGATGTGCTGCGCGCAGTCAATGCGGCCAATACAGGCCGTTCAATCGGAGGAGAGCCCGTGACTAATCTCGATGTGCTTCGGCTTGTTAATCACGTCAATCAATAAAACCGCGAAACGGCGAACCGCAACTGCTACCGCAAGGGCAGGGCGAGTCGTAGCCCTACTGGTTGGCGCGGTTGACCAGCTGCAGGATGTCGAGGTTAGTGACCGGCTCGCCGCCAATCGTGCCGCCGCTATTGGCAGCGTTGACAGCCTGAAGCACATCAAGGTTCCCAACCCGGCCGTCTTCACCACCGAACCGAGCAACCAGCGGGTCCCCGGCTTTCGGTGTCTCGGCACCGGGCTGCCACGTCAGCGCCGGATACCTATCGGTGGTCGTCCACTCGTTGCCAAAGGCAAGCCCGGTCATGTTCGTCTCCGCTGCCGTGCCAGTCATCGCCGATGTCTGGAGTCCAGTCGCGTTCCCAGCCGATCTTGACTGACCACTCGCTTCAGTGTCCCAGTACGACGCCGTAACCGTGGCACCGTCGCCGGTAGTGCCCACGAGGCCGCCGACATCAGTCGTGCCACGCACCGCGCCGGCCGCGTAGGTCTGTGTGATCTCCGCCGCCCGGACGTTGCGTCCGACCAGCCCCCCAACCGAGTCGGTTCCCGTGACCCGGCCAGTCGCGTACGACCGCTCAACGACGGTGTGCGCGACGTTTACTCCAACCAAGCCGCCGACGTCCTCGGAGCCGTTCACCCGGGCCGTGGCATAGGATTCACTAATTGTACTCTGGAGTTCGAAGTTCAGGCCCACGAGCCCGCCCACGACCTCGGTACCATTCGCCCGGCCCGCCGCCGACGCTTTGGTCACCAGGTCGGAGTTCTGTCCGGCTACGACACCGACGTTGGCGGTCCCGTTCACCTGTCCTTCGACCGAAACATTCCGCACCGTACCGACGTTCCATCCGATGAGTCCGCCCACTTGGCGGCGTCCGGAGATCGACACGTTCCGCAGGTGGACGTCTCGAATGATTGCGCTGTCGGTGTACCCAAACAGACCGACGTTATCGCTGCCCGGTCGGTCGATCGTGAGTCCATTGATCGTGTGGTTTCGGCCGTCAAAAGTCCCGGTGAAAGGACTGGCCTGAGTCCCGATGGGCTCAAAGCCAGCACCGGCAGCCAGCGCGCTCGCATCCACGTCCGCACCGAGCGCGTACCTCGCTCCAAGATCAGTCTCGATCACACCGAGCGCGGTGGCATTGTGCACGAGGTAGGGATCGGCCGTAGTGCCGCTGCCCGGCAGGTCGCTCGCGGTCGTGATCGTGGGACCCGCGTCAGTACTACTCCCGAGGGTCGTCTGCCCCGTGTCGGCATAGTAAGGCTCAACGACGAGGTTACCGATTGCCGCGCCACCGGATCCATTGAAGTCGCCGCTTGGGCCGTCAGTCGCACCCCAGTAGTTGTACGAAGCATTCCCGGTGACAGCCGCGCTGGTGGCGTTGACCGCGACGCCGGTCCCATCGGGGAATGACGACGCTGTGAGCGTCCAGGCGCCGGTCGTCTCTGTGGCCACAACCGACGCGTTCGTGGTTCCCGTGACTGTTGTCGTAGTCACTGTCCAGTCGGCCTCGCTGGCGACGAAACTTAGCCCTCGGTCGGCCTTCTTGATAGTCACGTTGCGCACGAGCGGCGTCCCAGTGGTGCCGTTCCCGGCATCGATACCGTTCTCGTCAACGCGTTTGATAACGGTGTTCGCAACTGTCCAGTCACCGCCGGTCGCATACAGGTTGATCCCTCGCCGCGCGTCGGTGATGGTCGCGTTTCGCACTTGGCCGCCTGTGGCTTGGTAGGCGTCGATACCGTGGTCACTGGCGTTCCGCACGGTGATGTCTTCGACTGTCCATGCCCCGTCGGCACCGCTGACCGAGAGGCCGCTGTCCGTGACGTTCGTTATCGTCGCGTCTGTCACAGTCAGGTTGGCGCTGGCGTCGTAGAAGGTCATCCCATCTGTCACGCTGTCTACAGTTACATTACGCACAACTGGGCTGCCCATATCGTGGTTGTCCCCAGCAATGCCCGTATCGCCAGCCTGACGCACGACCGTGTCCGCAATTAGCCAGTCGCCGTTGCCGCCCGCCCCGGTGTTGATACCGTCTTCGTCAACCTGTTCGATCTGGCTGTCTGTCACCATCCAGTCGCCGGTCGTCTCATACAGGTTGATGCCACTCCCGGCATCGATGATCGTCACATTACGTATGCGCCCGTCAACGGTCTGGAAAGCGTCGATGCCATAGCCCTCAATAGTTCGGATTGTCGTATCTTGAACCGTCCACTGGCCGGTCGCCTGATCAAGCGCCATCCCGTGCCGACCAGCGTCGGTAATCGTGACATTTGCCACTGTCCATGCCCCATCGGTTCGAGCGGCGCTGACACCGTACGTCCACCCGGTGATGGTAAGCCCCCGTACCTCAGGTTCGGCGTCGCCGTGGATCAGCAACCCTGCGCTCCGGTTGACCGCCGACGTATTGGTCACCATCGCACCCTGCGGGGCGATGAGCGTAACGTCTTTTCTGATGTCGACGGCCTCCACATATGTGCCCTGTTTGATGACGATCCGGTCACCGTCTGTCGCGGCATCGACTGCTGCCTGGATCGAGGCGTAGTCGCCGCTCCCGTCCGTAGCGACGACGAGATCAGTCGACTGTGCCACAGCAACTCCGCCAATAACGGTTGCCGTGATCATCAGCAAGGCTGTGCTGACGCAGATCACCCTCGCCAGTGGATTACGCTTCCGTGCTGCCTTCGTCGCTGTTCCGGATTCTATCACTGGTGACGTCGACTTTTCGCTCCGTTGTCCTCTCGTCTCGTCCATTCGTATGATGACCAATTGGACAGCACCGGGCAATAAAAATCAGGCACGCAGCAGCTCGGAGGGGCTGTCGCTGTGTACTGTAAAAAATAAAACCGCAACCGCGAGCCGCGACTGCTACCGCAAGGGCAGAGCGGACTGCTTAGCCCTGCTGGGTAACGTAGTTGACCAGTTCGAGGATGTCAAGGTTGCCGACGGGTTCGCCGCCGACCGTGCCGCCACTGTTGGCAGCGTTGACAGCGTTCAGGACATCCAGGTTGTCGATCTGGCCATCATCGCCAGCGAAGCGCTGGAGATTCTGGGGCACGTTGCTCTGGGTCACCGTGATCGAGGCGCTGTCCTGGACCACGATGTTGCTCGCGCTCGGACTAGTCGAACTGTGGACGGCGGCCACGAGGGTCGTGTTCGCCGTCAGTTCGCTGTCCAGCTGGACCGTCAGGTCCGACCCGTTGGTCGCGTCCAGTTCGCTACTGTTGACCTGGCCGATGACCTGATCGGGCGAGCCATCCGAGACCGTCCAGATGGCCACCGACTGGCCCTCGGTCCCGAGATCGTAGTCTGCCACAGTCACGCTCGTCGACCCGTTCGCAACCGTCTGGTCGTTGAACGTCACCGAGGCAGCACCAGTCTCGCCGGTCAACTCAATGACCGCCGTGCCCGAGACGCCACCGCCGACACCCGTCAGCGTCGCCGTGCTCGCCGACGCCGTCGACGCGTTGTACGTGAACTGCGCCTCTGCGACGCCGTTCACGAACTCAGTGGCGTTGCTCTTGGGACTCTCAACCGTACCCGCACTGGCCGAGAGCGTGACACTGCTTGTCCGGGGCACAGTGCGACCCGCACTATCAACGAAGGTCGCGGTGACCGTCGTCGATTCGTTCACACCAAGCGACGTCTGGGCCGGCGAGAGGCTGACGCCATCGGCCGAGCCAGTCGTCGTAATCGTGCCAGTGCCCTGGGCACTGTAGTTGTCCGAGATGGCGAGGAACGTCGTCTCGCCGGTGTTGGACGTCGCGTTCACCTGGAAGGTCGCCTTGCCGCTCGAATCAGTCTTGACCGTGTAGTCACTTGCCGACTGATCCAGTTCGGCGGCGTTGCCGTTCTGGCGCGCGAAGCTGATGTTCTCGTCCTTCACACCGATCGCGGTCCCGTCAGGCCCGAGCAGCTGAGCCGTCACGGTCGCGGTCTGGTTGGTCTGACTGTTCGAGCTCGTCGAGACGTCACTGCTGAAGGTGACGTCGATGCTCTGGGGCTCGCCAACGCTGAACGTTGCCGAGGTGTTCGAGATATTGGCGTTAGGCACCGTGGCAGTGATGTCTGCGCTGCCTGCCTCCGAGCCAGCGTTAAGGCTCGAGACCGATGCCGTTCCACTACTGAAGCTTGCGGTAGTGGAAGCGCTGCCGCCGAAGTCGAAGACGTTGGTGTCAGACGACGTCAGCGTCAGGGTTCCGATCGCGCTGTTGGTCTCGTTGATGTTGCCGTACTGGTCGACTGCTTCGACCGTCACGACGTTATTCGAGGAGTCAGCAGCGAAGGTTGTCTGCTGATCCTGGGCGAGCCGGATCGAGGTGAGGTTCGCGGCGGTGGCCGTGATGTTGACCTGTGCGTTCCCCGTTGCGCTGGCGTTGAACGCACCTGCCGAGGCGTTCAGGATGTAGGTGTCCTTCTGCTCGGGCAGGGTGATGCTCGCGTTCGCGTAGCCGCTATCGTCGGCCGTGACGGTCGTAAGTTCGGAACCGTTCAGCGTGTAGGTGACACTCTGAGCCGGGATCGCGTTCCCGTTGGAGTCAAGCACACGAACGGATACGTTGTGGTCGGTGGCGACCTGTACCGTCGGGTCGTCACCGGACTTGTCGATAAGCTCGTCGTTCAGCCGGAATTCGGTGTTCGACGAGGAGATGGTTCCAGGCACGGTCTGGATCGAGGCCGAGCCCGCGTTGTTGTTCTTCTGCTCGATAGCGGTCACGCCCAGCGTCACGCCAGAGTTCGCGGCCGTGAAGTTTAGCGTTGCCACCCCATTGGCGTTCGTTTTCGTTGTCTGGGGACTAGTAGCCGAGACACCGGCAGCACTCCCGTTCTGGAAGCTGAACGAGACGCTGATGTTGTCTTTGGGAACGGAGTCGCCGTTGGCGTCAAGCAACTGAGCCTGAGCCTGGACGGCCGACCCGTCCGTCGGAGCGTTTGTCCGGTTGAAGCTCACCGAGACATCGTCAACCCGGCCAACGAAGCTCTGGGTAGCCTCTCCAGAGTTGAGCGAGCTATCGCTCGCATCCGTGTCGTAGGCCGTGAAGGTCGTCTCAGTGATCTGAGTATTGCTGACCGTGAAGTTGTACGGGCTGGATTGGTTGCCAACACCACTGACGTTAGTGATAGTCGACGTACCATCGCTGGGGGAGAGTTGGACAGTCGCGTTGACCTCAGTCTCGTCAGAGATGGGGTTGCCGTACTTGTCGACGGCGTAAACCTGGATAGTCGCTTTTTCGTCGGTTGCGGCCGAGTCACCGTCAGTGTTCGCGAAGACGGGGGTGTCGGAGTTAACCACCAGATCCGTTGGCTCCATGTCGACAGGGGCGAGGGTGGAGCCTATCCGGGTGCTGTCGGCGATAATCTGATTTCCGCCGTCGTCATTGATCGCGCTGGTAGTGACGATTTCGTAGTTCTTCCCGTCGCTGTCAGGCAGCGGGACATCTACGTCGACGGTGACGTTTCCACCAGCACCGTTGAGGTTGGTGCCGTTGTCAGTCCCGTTGACGATCTCGCCAGCCTTGACGACTTGGACACTGTCGTTCTGGTTGTTAGTGTCCTGGACGACGATCCCGACCGTCGACTCGTTCACGCCGTTCGTGTTGGCAACTGCCGTATCGATGCTGACGTTGATATTCGCACGTGCGTCGTCATTCGTCTTCGAGTTTGACGAAGTGCTACCAACGTCGTAGGTCACGCTCGAAGTCGCAAGCACGGGAGTTGAAGTCCCCGCGCTGGATTCGGTTCCATCGTCGACGGACCCATACTGGGTCAGACTTGTGGAGAACGAGTCGCCATCTGAAATCTCTGCAGAATTGTTAACATCTGCAGTGACCAGGATATTTCGACTTCCACTGTCTGGAACCGTTAGATTTGTCGACAGTTCGATCTGGTTCCCAATCTCGCCACTCCCGATTTCGGCACCACTAGATTTGTTATAGATGTAAACCTGATCTATATTATCTGCGTTGCCAGCCTGCATCGAGATGGTGACATTGGTTATGTTGGCATCGTTGGGGCCAGTACCATCCGTGAATTGAATTTCTTGGACAGTAACGTTTGTTTCACCGGGCGAAACCGTAACACCGTCTGTATCTTGATCCGTTGCAGTCGGCTCATCCGCGACCGCACTCCCGGAGAGGGCGACGGTCGCGCCGAAGACGGACGTGACCATGATGAAGGCCAGGAACATGGCACGGAACTTCTGCCGTACGTCCGTATCTGAGCCTGTCATGCACGATCACCTCCTAAACTACTTGTCTGTGCGATACTGCATCGATAACCGCAAGGTTGGATTGTCATTTCGTATCTGTGTCGTCTAAGTCGACATCGAAGTGATCCGCAAGGACCTCTTCGAGTTTTGTCGAGACGTTCTTTCCTTCGGCGACGGCCGCACTCCGGAGCTGTCGCCAGACAGCTTGGTCCACCTCTATGGTGGTCCGTGTGACCGGGGCGTCATCGCCGGGACTGTTCTCGTTGGGCATCGCCTGTGTCATATCCGTGTGGGTCTAGTTACTGTGCTCCATCCGGATCTTGTTCGGATACCCACAGACCAGACGTTGACCACAATCCCAATAAAGGTATGGGCTTTCCAAGTCAAATATAGTTGACACCAACCGCAGTGAGCGGGATGGTCATCCGGGAGTGTATCGGCCAATTGGTCCGCATACGGGCAGTTTTGCCCATCGAAGGCGTAGTGCGTGAGTTCTCCCCATCAGGTAGTTGAACGCGCGTGCGTGCGCCACTACTTTCAGCCGACTGTATTGAGTAAGACGACCACGGCATCATGGAAGGTGTAGCCATACAACTCCTTCCAAATCTTTAGACGGCGTTTGGTGCTCTGTCGGATCGAAATCGTCACGCGCTTGTCGGGGTCCTGAACGCCAATATCGGGCGCGTCTTCGGGCTCGACTGAAATCGAGGATGCCTCAACGCGATCAAGCAGTTCGTCGATTGCTTCGGTATGCGTACAGTTTCCGTGTGCGGCTTCCCACTCGGTCAACCGCTCGTGGGCGGATTCCAAGACCCGGATTTTCAGGAGTCCCTGCCATTCGGTCTCTTCGCCATCGGTCGGCGCGTTTGGCGCCGCCGCCAGCAATTCATCCTCACTGAAGACCTGCCGAATTGTGGCTGGAGCAACCGGTGGCTCCTCGGGAAAGTTAGCGATCGTCCGTCGAACGCCTTCGTAGCCGATGTTCAGGATACGTGCAATCTCGCGGGCTGATCGCTCATCTTTCTGGTGTAAGATGTAGCAAATCTCAATAAGGGAGATCTGCCGGCGGTTGAAGATCGTCTCTGAGAGTGCGTTGAACACGTTCCCGCACGCGCCACATTTGTAGCGGGGCGCCTTGGTTCTGGAGGTCGTACCGTTCGGCAAGAGATCCTCTCCCCCACAGGCGAGACATGTTGGCGTGTCGCCGAACCGCTCGCGAATAATCACGTCAAGACAGAGGTCATGCGTAGTTTCATCGCGGAAATGCTGTTCGTTCGAGTCTACCGCCATTACAGATTTACAGGCTTCCCCAAGGCATGAATACTTCGGAAAGTTAGATAAATGACACTATCTGCAGTATTGAGATTAAAATAGCATCCAATTATCATAAATACATATTACAGCAGTAGCAAGGAGAAAGCCCACCCCTTCAGGGGTGGGATGAATCCGACAGCTCCTCCATCATCAACCGATGACAGCATGGCTGGATATTCCACGCTGCCGAACCCACACTGTTAAGTCAGTTTTCAGACATAGATTACGTATGGCGAATCAGGTCGTCACACGCACCTATACTGCGTCCATCCAGAACCAATCACAGGTGCAAGACGATCTTGACGCTCTCGGATTCGCCGCCTCAAAACTCTGGAATGTCGGTCGGTGGGTCTGTGATCGAGTGTGGAACGAAATCGACCACATCCCTGATCACGACGAACTCACCGCGTACCTCAAGTCACACGAACGCTATAGTGACCTCCACTCACAGTCAAGTCAGCGCGTTCTCCAAGAGCTCGCTGAGGCGTTCACTAGCTGGTACGGCAAACGACAGAATGGAGACACCCGAGCGAACCCGCCCGGCTACCGCAAACACGGCGACGACCACCCTCGAAGCACGGTCACGTTCAAAGACGCTGGGTTCAAACTTGACACTCAATACAACCGCGTCCGGCTCTCCAAAGGAGAGAATCTGAAAGACTACTGGTCGGACTTCGCGCTGTGCGAGTACCAGACTCGGCCCGAGGTTGATCCCTCTACGGTGGAGAGTGTCCAACAGGTTCGGGCAGTCTGGACGGGCAACGAGTGGGAACTCCACTTCGTCTGTAAAAAGGAAGTCACAGTCGCTGAAGCACCCGGCGACAAGACAGTCGGAATCGACCTCGGGATCAACAACTTCGCTGCCCTCGCCTACGAAGACGAGCACGCAGAGTTGTACCCGCTGAACTGTCTGAAAGAGGACGACTACTACTTCAGCAAGCAGATCGCGAAGTGTGACGACACCACGTCGGAGCCGACCACGCGACTTCACCACAAGAAGTCGACTCGTCGCACCCACTACTTCCACACTCTCTCGAAGCACATCGTCCAGCGGTGTGTTGAGGAGGGTGTCGGGACAATCGCGGTGGGTGATCTGTCCGGCATCCGTGAAGACAACCGGAGCGACGAAACGAAAGACTGGGGTCCACACGGGAATCTTGACTTACACTCGTGGGCGTTCGACCGCTTCATCAGTCTCCTTGAATACAAAGCGAAGGCAGAGGGGGTCGCAGTCGAACGGGTGTCTGAACGGGACACCTCGAAAACGTGTTCGGGGTGTGGGCAGGAGCGGGCTGCAAATCGTGTCGAACGGGGGCTGTACGTCTGCGAGGGGTGCGAGGCGGTGGCGAACGCCGATGTGAACGGAGCGGAGAACATTCGCCAGAAAGTAACTCCGAGTCTCGCCGCGGATGGCGGTGATAGGAGTACCGGCTGGTTGGCACAGCCCTCGACGTACTTGTTTGACAAGGAAACTGGTGCGTTCGCGCCTCAAGAACAGGTCACGTCGTAAACCACAATATCCCACCGGCGGACAGGGAATCCCACCCCTTTAGGGGTGGGAGGATGTCAAGCTACAGGCAGTCGGTGGCGATGTTGCCCAGAATCTCTCTGGATCGACGCCACCTGGACTGATCACGACGGACGTGCCAGCCAGCAGCAATACAACCGTGACGGTAACGTTCGCGGTCAGTGACGATGCAGCCTCAGAAACCTATACTGTTGACACACAGGCAACAATCGAAACCACAGATGGAACAGCAAGTGCCACGACGAGCGTAAACATTAGCGTCAGCGAAGAAAGCTCGCTTGTAGTCCGTTTTGGCGGTTCTGATAACAAACTCGGGAATCTTGACGTGCTGCGCGCGGTGAACGCAGCCAATACCGGCCAAGAAATCGGTGGCAAACCCGTGACAAACTTGGACGTGCTTCAAATTGTTAACCACGTGACGAGTGCGAGTCGATGATCGCTATTCTCGACGACGAGACAGTGTGTGCATCCTGTGCGACGACCGGCGAACGCGCTGAGGAACGCACCACCAATATATGTCAGTCACAAGGCACGGGAGCAGGCACAGACAGCAGCCGAAGCGTTTCAGATGTATCCTAATACCACCTACTCTGGGAGCTCTACTTTCCCGTCGCTGTGATCATCGTTCTGGACAAGGTGGACGCAGACGTCTTGAGCTTCCGGAGAACATCACCGTCGCGTCTAAGATTGACATTCTCTCACGGCGAAACTGTGGGATTCCCACGTTGGAATGGTAAAGTAGCGACCGACCAGTACCACGAAGAGTACGAGGACGGGGTATAGCCAGTCAACTACCAGTAGTTTTCTATGTCTTGCGGTAGGTAGCTGCCACTGTCCCCGAACACTGTTCGGTGGACTCGCCGTCAGGTCCGGATCGACCATGCATCGACCCCTCTCTGATGGCGATTTTCACGCATCCTCTAATGTGAGTGAGACTTTGCTTGTCCGGCCTTCTTTCGCGTTGCTCTCGTTCAGACAAGATTTTTATACGAAAATGACGTTCACTTATTTGCCCATACAGGGCAGTACCCCTACCCGCCCCCGATATTCGGTGTTCGTCACTCCCACAACACCGGCGGCAGCTTCCCGCATTCTGCCGCTTTAGTGCTTTTCCTCAATAGGCAGATCAAGAACCTAGAGATCCGAGCTTGACGTGAAGTACTCCTGCTACTTTGCTCGCCTGACGACACACTTCGTTGGCTCAGAGGCATCTAATTTGTCTGGTAAGCGACCATATCAGGGGTTCGGCCAGCGCCGCTCAGCTCAAGACAGGTTCACAAACTGCGCTGAGACTGGATTGTAGGCACTCTATGTGCTCACATAGTAAATCGTGAGCGAGAGTGTGATGAGCAGGGTGAGGAAGAAATCAACTTTCAGTGTGATCGCGGTTGCGTCGGGCTTCACGAACAGCTTCAATCTCTCGTTGCAGTACTTGATTTCCCTGTCGGCCAGCCTGGCGCTCACGAATGATAGGGAGTTCAACTTCTGCAGTACAATCTGGACAACGCCATGGTGGGGTTTTTTCTTTCCGCTGGTACACATCAGGCGACTCACACTCCGGACAAGCCGTCGTCTCACCGTAGTCCTTAGATGGCATTCGTCTGCGGATCAGATTAGCCATCAGAGCCTGTCATAGAAAGCGTCACGTGTGAAGCGGCAGGGTTTGGAAACTGTGTCCACCAGCTCCAAAACCCTGCAAAACGTAGCTTCGGTCAACGAGTTCTTGAATGCGGCGGCTACGGAAACGGTTCCGCTGTTCGAGCATCTTGAGTTCGAGTTTCTGCTGGAGTACGACGTGTTCGCCCCCGCTCGCCGGGGGCGAACACGAGTTCACAAGCCTCCAGACCTCTTCTGTGGCTTTCTGCACTGTTACTACGAGGATGTCTACGGGACACGCCCGGTTACACGAGAACTCCAGCACAGCCTCGTCTGGTACTACTGCGGACTCGACAAACCGCCGTCTAGAGACACAATTGACCGGTTTCTCACCGATCTCAACCACGTCATCGATGATATTTTCGAGAGACTCGTCGAGCAGGCCGCCGCCCGCGGCCTGCTCGACTCAACGTACTCTATCGATTCGACACACATCGAAGCGATTCAGCACAACGACGCGGCATCGTGGAACTACGACCCAACAGCCGAGGAGTACTACTACGGCTTCGGTTGTACAATTGTCTCCACCGGCGCAAAGATTCCAATTGCGGCGGAGTTCACCCAAACGAAGCAAGCAGATCAAGAGACGGCGATGCGCGTCACGTGTGACGCGCTCGCCGTCGATACACCAGTTTGGATGCTCGGAGACAGTGCCTACGACATCCTCGACTGGCACGACCACCTGTTGGCCGCAGGGGTCGTGCCAGTCGCTCCGTACAACCCACGAAACACCGACGATCCACTCGATATCGAGTACAGGATCGAAGACCGCATCGAGGAACACAGCGAAGACGTTCAGCTGAAACAATCCATCTTGGACGAGACGTACAACCGCCGGACAGGAGTCGAACGAACCAACGACGCAGTCAAGGACTGCGGCCTCGGGCACGTCCGCGCCCGAGGCCGCGTCCACGCACGAACAGAAGTGTTCCTTGCACTGTGTCTCCGAGTTGTCGTTGCTATTACCAACTTTGAGCGGGGAAATGATCCGGGTCGTGAGAAGCTCAAGCTATGAGACGGTTTCTATGACAGGCTCCATCATCTAAAGTAGTGTGGTCGGTAGCTATCTCCTGTCATCTCCCGACGGCTGCAACCGTGCGTACCTCCACTGGGGGTTAACTCCAGGATGAGCGAGAGATTCGTAGATTCGTCGCCACGTGAGGCAATGGTCTGTGTTTCTGGCTGTGTCAGTACAGACCCCAGCTCAGGCAATAGTTTCGAGAATTTGTATAATATAATTCAGATTATGAGGCGTGCTACTCAGTATTTTACAGCGATAGCGAGGCGAAAGCCCACTCGTTTACGGGTGGGATGAAGCCGACAACTGGGAATCTATCCATGCTCGTAGGCACAGTTGGGGTTAGATGCTTGCACAACATCTTTAGGTAAAGAGACTCTATATACTGCCGATGCCTCGTGGGTTCGACAGGGAACGTACCAGGGTCCACAAACTCCAGTACCACTTCATCTGGTGTCCAAAGTACCGCAAATCGGTACTAACGGACGAGGTGCGCGACCGTCTCAAAGCACTCATCGAGGAGAAAGCCGACGAACTCGACTTGGAGATACTGGAGTTGGCGATTCGCCCCGACCACGTCCACTTGTTCATCACGGGCGACCCGACGCTCGCCCCGAACAAAATAATGCAACAGGTCAAGGGCTACTCGTCGCGCCGACTTCGGGATGAGTTCAACTTCGGTCTGCCGTCGCTGTGGACGCGCTCGTACTTCGTCTCAAGCGCGGGCGACGTGTCCAGCGAAGTCATCGAGGAGTACATCGACGCCCAAGCAGGTGAGTAGTCATGCAACGGAACGTCTCGACCACGGTGCGAGTCAAACTCCACTCGCTGACCAAGAGGAAAGCTGACCTACTCGCCCGCGAGTACGAGGCGTTCCAGACGGCGGTTCACGGCGGAGACGCCGACCTCTACTCCGCGACAGACCAGCAGGCGTCGAAAGTCCAGCGACAGAAAGACCCGAACCCCGACACCGAACAACCCGTCGTCCTCCGCAACGACGTGTTCGACGTATCCCACGACGAGGACACCATTCTCTCGTCGTGGTGGGTCAAAGTCCCCGTCTACGATCCCGAACGAGGGCAGGGCAACTCCATCTGGTGTCCAGCCCACGTCCCGTATAAGGACGAACAACTCGTCCGCGAGGAGGACGTTCGGGACAGCGAGTTAGTGCGCCGTGACGGTGACTGGTACGTCCACCTCGTCGTCAAGCGGTCTGTGACCGTTCAAGACGAGTATGGCGACGTGCTAGCTATCGACATGGGCGCACGATGGGTCGCCACCTGCGCATTCCTCTCCGACCGCAACACCACCTTCTACGGCGAGGAAGTGCGCCGTCTCCGCGAACACTACAAGCAGTTGCGGAAATCTATCGGGAAGGCGAAGCCCCGGCAGGGACAGCAGGTCGTCGAGCGTATCGGGGACGCAGAGGGACAGAAGGTAGACGACCGCCTCCACAAGATTGCTCGCTCCATCGTGGAAGACGCCGAGGAGCGGAACGCGGTCATCGTTGTGGGCGACCTCGGTGGGATTCGCAAGGACAACGACAAGAGGCGATACGTTAACCACAAGACCCACAAGATACCGTTCGCCCGCCTGCTCAACTACATCGAGTACAAGACCCACGACGCGGGTATCGACGTGCAGTTGATTGATGAATACGACACGTCGAAGACGTGCAACCGCTGTGCCTGTGAGGGCGTCCGAGCAACACAGGGACGCTTCGAGTGCCCTGAGTGTGGTCTGGACGATAATGCGGACAAGAACGGTGCGCTGAATATCGGCAAACGAGCTTTGGGCAAGTTCTCGAAACCGCTGTCCGAAGCGGGGGCTGTACTGGTACAGCCCGAAACGCAGGTCATCGTCCCACGTGACGACGAACCTGCGAACCTCTCCATTTCCGTGGGTTCAACCCCCAGTGGGGGAACCCCACGGCTTTAGCCGTGGGAGGATGTCAGACGCGCGTTTGTACTGGATTCTGGTCACAAAACGAGAGAATATGAATAGTCGCCTCCATTCAAAGCCGCCCGTTAACGTAGACACTGTCCATATATGCGAAGAGGAGGAGCTGGTCAACCGCGCTCACCGTGCTCAACAGCCAACAGATATTGTTGTTGCTCCTGAGCAGTTTCATCGGCGGAATCTAAAACGAGCGATCGCTGATGCAAATCGGCCGCGAAGTTCACTTGCATTCCTCGCGCCAGCAACGATGGCGACCGAGCTTATCGCGACGGCGAAAGAGTCAGATCCAGCGGTTCTTGATCGAATGGATCGTCTCCGGGTGCTAGAAGACCTGTTGGTGTCTCCATCTGGAGATGCTTCTCGATTATCTCGCGTCTTCGGAACGTCGCTTACAACTCAGTTAGATCAGATCGAAGCGGCGCGAGAGGAGGTGTTGCTACTTACAGGAAATCAACCAACACGCCATTCCGCACTTGAAACGGTCTGTGATGAGCTTGACGGGGTTGCTAGTAGAGATGCCCTTGATCTTCTGACAGGCATCAGCAGTCTGGAGAAGCAACTCCGGAATAGCGTCGAGGAATACACCTCGTCAGCGGCAGTTTTAGAAGCCGGTGCTGAAGTAGTAACGGGCTCGGAAGGTAGTGTTTGGCAGAACAAATACTCCGGGATTGAACGGATCAACGTCGTCGGAATAAGTACGTTGGGAACGCCGTTGCTCACGTTTCTGACGGCTATCGGTCGTGAGACGTCGAGTACTGTGCATCTCTATCTCCGAGCACACACTGGTCCGCGGATTGCCAGCCGACTTCGGTCACGACTAAACAGTGGTGGTACTCCCAGTACATCCGATTCGGTTGCTCGCTCGCAGATCAGTGAGTTCCGGACCACGCCAGTAACAGAGATTGTAGCCAAGACACGCGCGGAGGAGGCAAGGGCTGCAGTGGCGACGTGTGATGGGCTTCTTCAAAAGGGCGTATCTGTGAGCGATATCGCGATTGTCGCTCGCGACATCGACAAGTATGAACGTGTTTTGACTACTGCATCGGACATATACGGACGCCGTCTCTCATTTTGGACGCAGCTAGAACTGAAGCGAACGCTCCCGTATCGGGTTGTAGCTGAAACCTGTTCGCTGCTTGCCGCTGCGTCTGACGACACCTCCATCGATACGGAGACCATGTTCCAGCCACTGAAATGTCAGTGGATCGTCACGGAGGATGACGCGAAAAGAGATGAGGTCATCAGGCCGTTTACACCTGCTGAAATTAGTGAACTCCGACAGGAAGTCGGCACGGACTATTCCGGAACGCTGGCTCAGTGGCGTGACACTGTTGGCATGACAACATCGATTGGTTCGAATACTCAGCGTCGCTTCGAGAACTATCTTGACTGGTGTCAGCGCCATCGGTGTGCGCCGGAGCCAGATGATATTCTCGCTACGCTTGGTCCAGTCCTGAATGGGTTTGAGACTGTTGTTCTTCCGGACATCGAGGAAAACGATACAGCAGCATATGCAGAAACCTCACGTGCTGCCCGGGCCATGCAGCGTGTCGCTGGGGATACCGATTCCGAGCACTTGCTACGGGAGGCGCGTGCGAAATACGCTGACTGGCGTGACCGACACCAGATTGAGTCGTCATGGTCGTCAGTTCTGGAAGTGATCGAGACGATCGCGACAGTTCGCCCAGGCCGCCGAGAACACGAGAACGCTGAGCGACTCGATGTACTCGATGCGACTGACACATGGTTACGCTCGTATGCATACGTCATCGCACTCGGGTTTGTCGACGGTGAATGGCCACAGCAGCCCCACGGCGAATTGCCAGTGAAGGTCCAAACGGCCGTTACAGACGGCGACTCACCCGAGGCACGCAGTCTTGGGGTCAGAGGTGCGTGGACTGAAGAACGCGAGTACGACCACGCAGTCGACGCACTCCGGACGGCGACAAATCACATGATCGTGACTCGGTTTACCGAAGATATGGAAGGGGTCACCTATCAGCGATCACCACTGCTAGAGGAACTCTCGACAACGACACTCGGTGCAGAAGCGTATCACGAACTGTTGGACTACGATGCCGCGTTACCTGACCGACTCCGGAATTCGATCCCAGAGGACGTCAGCACAGAGGGGGTGAATAAATGACGGAGACTGTTCCCCCCTTGAAGGGGACACAGGCCGATATCCGTGGGGACTACTTTCAGCACGACGCTGGCCTCTTCGTTTTGGATTGCAAACCAGGGTTTGGGAAGTCCACGACACTCAACCAGATCGCCGCAGAGACACTTGTTCGGGCTGATGCGGCCGGCGATCGGTGCCCCGAACAACAGCTCTGTGTGCTCTCGTTTTCACGTGAGGATGCAGCGAGCATCAAGCCAGGCATCAGAAATGCGCTTGAAGCGTTTGCTGAAGACACGGATGAACAGTACCCTGTCCAGATATCCTTCGAGACGGCAGACCGGCTCAAGCGTCGACTACAGATGACAGATCATATTGGAACAATAGACAGCGTTCTTCGTGGCATTTTCGAGGATATTGCGTCTGAACTTGGCTTCGATAGTATGCCGAGCGTCGGGAACGCTTCGCAGCTCTCGCTCCTCCGACAGAATTGCATGGCGTCGGTCCGTCAAAATGAGGCCTATTCTGAGCTCTGTACACGGCTTGAGACTGCGTATCCGACGACTGCGGATTCGGACGGCCGTCTTCAGTCGCTTCTCGAGGACGCAAGAGTCAAAAAGCGTGATCGGCGGCTCTCGACCGACGACTTCGAGGCCCGGCTTCGAGAGACCGTCAACGACGTGTATCCGAATGGACCACCAGAGACATTTTCAGACCTCCTTGCCGATATACGGACCTTCTACGACGACGACATCGCCACCGATTTTGCAGCCCAACAGCCGCTTGGAACAGACGAGGAAACAAGCGAGGCTGTCAAACGCGATCAAGAGTGCTATACTGAGTGGCTCACCTGTATCGAAGAGTTCTGTATTGTTCTCGAAGGGTACGAACGTGCGTACGATGCTGCGTGCCGTGAGCAGGGTGTTGTTTCACACGCTGACATCGCTTATTGGATCGCGGAATACTTCGACAACCCGCTGGAGGACGTAGCTGGCACCGACAAGGGTGCGTCGGAGGAATACCGAGCCCGCGTGAAAGAGCGATATGCCGCCAAGTTCCAGTCGCTACTCATCGACGAAGCACAAGATATCTCGATTGCACAGCATGATGCGTTAGCGCCGTTTGTTACCGACAGGACACGGGTGCTGATGGCTGGCGATGTCGATCAGTGCATCTACGTTTGGCGGAATGCACGACCAGAGCAGTTTGTAACGGCTTTCAAGCATGGCGAATACTTCGAGACAGAGTGGATAGAGTATCAATCCTATTCTGGGTCTCGCACCTACCGGATGCGCCCAGACATCGCAGCAGCCGTGGATACAGTCTTTGGAGACGTGTTCACTGATCCAGCCCGTGGGGGCGGTGTCAAGGCTGTCTCGGCGAACACGGACTATACCTCACTCAAGCCGACGCGAACTGGTACAGCAGACCCTGCAGTCCATATTGCAGGATACACACAGCCAGAAGGTCCGCCCGGAACCCCACAGTGGTTCGAGACAGAAGTAACACCATTAGCGAATTATCTCGGTGGCGGACTTACAGATGGAACATTCGAAAATGACACCGTGACGGTCCTGTTTGCAAGCCGCTCGAATATGGATGAGTTGGCGGAACAGCTGACAGAACAAGGGTTCGCTGTCGTCAATGCAAGTACCCACCTGTTTTCGAACCCGCTGATCAAGCTCATCTGTCGAGTCGTCTGGTGGCTAGTTGAGCCATATGATCCCGAACGCACCCGTAGCCTCGTTGAGTCCGAGTGTCTCCCGCTCTCGTCCGAGAACAGCAGGCTATTCGAGAATGCCGGATATCAGATCGATGCCGTAGCAGAACGTGTTGATTCTGATCGACAAGCAGCCACTGAAGACGGATTTCTGGCCGGGCTCGTGGCCCTTGCGCGGCGGCGTGCTCAGCACGCAAGTGATCCAGGCTCGATCGTTGCCGAAGAGATCATCGAGATGCTCAGCTTGCGTGCAGACCCACTTGATCAAGTAGCAAATCCAGAGCGACGCCTGGCCGCCTGCGATGCACTTCTCTACTCGATTGAAGCTTGGGAAGGCGATGAGCGATATTCACTGAGAGAACTTGCACAGATTCTGGACGGCTACGCTGCGGAGCCAAAGGATGGTCTCGTCCTCCCCGTTCCAAATCAAGAGGAGTACGATGTCGTGTTTCGGACGATCCACAATATGAAAGGCGACGAAGACAGCGTTGTCTGTCTCGCAGATGCGAGCGGCTCCGTAAACTTTCGAGGGCCGCATACTGACACATTTCTCGCACTCGGCGATACACTGGCGCTTGCGCCGCCAGAGACAGTCTCTCGAACACCGCTCACACGGTCAGATGATCAGGGGCGTGCAACGACGGACTATGGGCCACTTCGGTGGGCAAGTGACTACCGGAATAACGGTTACGTCGCTGGTCCTCCAGCGCTCAGTAGGGTTAGTCAACGGCACTGTGCAGAACAGTGGCGACTCCTGTACGTTGCTCTCACGAGAGCACGCGATCATCTCGTCCTTTCACTTCCAGTTGAGCGCCGGAATACCGGTGCTGAAACGTCGTGGATAGCAACGCTAGCTGACGAGCTCTCGTTTGAAAAGAACTCATCAGCAGGGACATACGAAGCACCAGTGTCCGACACTGGGAAAGAAGAGACACTCACGGTAGGTGTGAACGACGTTGCATGGGCAGAGGGGAAATCAAGTGAGAGCCAACAACCAGCGCCTCAGAGCGCGTACGCCCCATCTGAGGTCAAGACCGGATGGACAAGTCGATATGTAAATGCAACATCGATGTACCAACTTGCCGCTGATTCGGCTAGTTCAAAGGCGCAATATATCCTAGATGAGGGAGAAAAGAGAGTCTCTACTCAACGTACAGCAGGAGACGCAGACCTACCGGATGGGATTGGACGAGAACAACTTGGAGAAATCACGCATCAGATTCTCACAAGTGCCGTCGCGCAGAGTTTGTCTACCGCGAAACTCCGGTCGTTTGATGAACCGCTTCCAGATATTCTAGCTCAGAGCCTTGCAGCCTCGAATTTTCGGATCACGCCTGAGATACGAACTTCGATTCAGACGTATCTCAGTGATCGTATTTGTCCACAATTTGCTAAGAGCGATACTTGGGCGGAGATCCAGCAGGCCCAAGCCCAGTACGTTGAGGAACCGATCCATACCGTGCTTGAGATAGATGACATCGAGATAGAAACCCAAAATCGAGCAGACATCGTCTCTATGCAGTCCGATGGACAGTGGGTTGTTGACGAACTGAAGCTCACGCACACACCCATCAATCAACAAACGAAAAAAGAGCATCAGCTGCAGACGGCGTTCTATGGATGGGTGCTTAAGCGACAACTTCCAGCAGAATGTTCGGTGGCTGCACGACTCACATATCTGGGTGAGTCGGTTGAGTCAGCAGTCGTGACATCTCCTATTGCGCCAGTTCCTGAGTGGCTCGCAAGCCTTGCCGATTCTGAGTGATTAGCATCAGAGAGCTCAGTTTGAGCTACCCACGACGAAGTCGTCTTTTTCGAGCGCGACACAAGCTCGAGAACGCCGTTGAGGTTCGTCTCCTCGTAGAAGAACGTGTTCGACTCATCATTGCTGGCCCGCCCGGGGACGTTGTACCGCGCCAGCGAGTGGCCAACATGGCCATAGGTCAAGTACGTTGACCGACTTGCGAGTTGCTGATAGTCGATGTCCAACCACTGACTCAACGAGAGGTCGTCAACGCCGGCACCCCCAGCCAACCACAGCGTCGGGACGATTTCGCTCGTCGAGCAGACCAAGACGTCCGGAGCGTCGACAAGTCGCTCGCCGAGCTATCGGTCTCGCCCCTTAGACAAACATTCCAGATAGTTCGCTTCGTTAGAACGATTCGCTGAATTTGATTACTAGATTGTATAGCGAGTTAGATTATTTTAGCCGTTCAGCTGGATTAGCTGGCTATACAATATAACTGAATTAAATAGCTAGATAGAATATTCAAGCAATACAGCTATACCGCTCAGCTATACTGTCTGACTTAGTTTTATGAATATTCCCTGTCGTTGTAGAGCTATGCTGGCCTATACGACGTACTCGGAGGCGGGCGGCGTCGGTAAATCCACCCTTGCGGCGAACCTCGCTGTATCGGACGCACGTGCGGGACGAAAAGTCCTGGTCATGGACTTGGATCCCCAAGAAGCGTCAGTTTCGTACCTCTTGGATGTGGGAGACTACCGGAGCGACGCGCAGGCCGACTCCCTCGTCCGGCACATGGTTGAACGCGAACGAGGTCCGTTCGAAGATCTCATCGAAACCAGTGAAGGCGTTGACGTCGTTCCGGCGCACAATAGCCTCGAACAACTCGATCGCCACTTGAATCGACGGGAAGAGGAAGCAAACGACTTCGGTGAAAACTGGAACCGCAATGTCCAGCTATTACGTGTCCTCCGCGAGAACGATATTCACGAGACGTACGACACCCTCATCGTCGATCCGCCGGCGACAGCTGATGTCAAATTGTATAATGCCATCCACGCCACCCGTGCCCTCCTCGTGCCGTTCGAACCGTCGGGTAAGGGGCGAAAATCCGTCGACGGACTGGAAGAACTCGTCCCAGGACTCGAAGAGAACCTCAACATCAACGTGGGCGTCCTCGCAATTGTTCCCAACCGGTTCAAAGGAACAAACGACCAGCAGGATATGCTCGCTGACATCAAAAAACGGGAATACGATATTCCAGTCGTACTGAACGAACGCGGATCGTTATTCGAGGGCTGCTGGCGACAACAGTGTTCGGCGTTCAAATATATCGAAGAGTATCGGTCACGAAGACGGGACTACGAGTTAGAGACGCTCGAACGGATCGACTCACTCGCGGACCACCTACGGGAAACTGTGGAGGCCCCAGCATGAAACCCGGCGCCGGTGACGACCCATTTGCTGAGAATAGCTCAGAGACAGTGGACACGCCCCCTGAATCGGAAGCCTCCGATAACGCATCGTCGAAGAAAGAGCGAACAGATTCGGAGTCTGGGTCAACGGCCGTCATTAGCCCAAGCGATCAGGCACAGAAGCAAGCGCTCCCATACAAGTACAGACGTGATTCGGTAAAACAAGGACGGAATCAACAGCCGGTCTTTCTGCAGTCTGAGACTGAAGATTTGATCGAGGAAACCATTGGCCGTATTGAGGACCGGTTCGACGAGAAGGTCTACAAGACCGATGTTGTCGAGGCAGTGTTGGTTGCTGGCGGAGAAGGGACAACACCCGAGGAAGTTCTGCAGCGGTGGGGATATGGGATGAAAAATCGGTGAATGCTTTTTAACTATCACTCTGCAACACGAACCCGAGCTTGATACTCGATCTGCGCTTGTGTGGAGGTAAACTTTCTGTACCCCGGCATCACCAATACGCTCAACCACCGACTGTCCTTGTCGGGAGCTCGCTATCGCAATAGATGTCCGCAGTTGATTAAATTCAATCCGAGTGCCAGTTGATACACTGAGTACATCGATGCGTACTGCTTCGAACTGGCTGAAGTGGGAACTGTACCCTCCGGTGTTTCCGAAGCTTTCCTACCCCTCCACCGTTTCCGAAGCTTTTGCCATGCGGCTAGGCTAGTCTAACTAAACATTCATCATCAGGTTCGAAATATTGAGTGGGAAGATACTGGTAGTATACGCTTTCTCACTACGATTTTCGGGTTTCAGGACTATATTTACCCTCCGTCGTTTCCGGAGCTCTCAGTAACACAATACCGCGTTAGAATTGACTCTCTTGTCCCTGAAGGCGAGGGTATGCGCTTGCCCCTCTATCACAAGATCCCGATTCAGTAGTCAGAGATATCTGACTGGAGGAGGTTATTGTCGTTGGCAGTCGATTCGATGATATTTGCAAGTTCCTCGAAGCGGGTCGTCGACAGGAGGACCTCAAGAACGGCCTTCAGCGGAACATCGAGCTCGTATTCGTGGTACCGGCCAGCAGAGAGCCCTTCGTTCCGTTCATAGACGCTGATGAGCCCAAGCATATTCATATCCGAGAGGTGGTCACGGACGCGGCGCTCGCTCACGCTATCGGCGTCAAGCCGGTCGCAGATCTTTACGTATCGTTTGTAGAGGTCGCGAGATCGAATGGGGACATCGTCAAGTGCTTGATGATACGAGAGTGCACAGAGGACAGCGTGTCCCTGTGTCGTGAGTTCCTGCATTCCCTCATAGAGTTGGTTCTTTTCCAGTTCGTCCTGGGCGTTCCGGACGTGCTCTTCGGTCACGGTGTCAGAGTCGGCGGCTTGCGCAAGCTCGCCGGCCTCACGGAGCAGTCGGATCGCCTGCCGGGCCGATCCCGTGTCTTGGGCAGCAAACGCCGCACAGAGCGGGACAACGTCATCCGCTAAGACATCGTCATGGAACGCTTTCTCTGCGCGTGGGTTGAGAATTGAGCGCAGCTGATTCGCGTCGTATGGGGGGAAGAGAATCTCTTTTTCGGCGAGTGTGTCCTTGACCTTCGGCGAAAGATTGTCACGGAACTGGAAGTCGTTGCTGATGCCAACAATCACCGGACGGACGTCACCAACGTAGCCATTCGACCGTGCTCGTGGGAGCCCGTAGAGAATGTCATCGGAGTGGCCGATGTTGTCGATTTCGTCAAGGACGATCACGACGGTACCACCGAGCGCGTCGAGTTCTTCGTAGAGGATGTCGAAGACCCGCTGCTGAGAATAGCCAGTGGTACTGATGCGGTCCTTGTCCTGGCTTTCACGGAGTTCGTTGACAAGAGCGACAGCGACTTGGTAGGACGAGGAAAGATTCTCACAGCTGACCCAAACAGTCGAGAGATCGACATCATCGTACTCAGTTGCATCGTTTTCAAGATGCGACAGCATAAACTTCGTTGCGACAGTCTTTCCTGTTCCAGTTTTCCCGTACAGAAAGATATTCGACGTCGGGCGGTTGTCGATGATCGGCTGGAGGGCTCGCTGGTATTTCTCGAGTTCCTCATCCCGTTCACGGATGTCTTCGGGCTCGTAAGAGTCGTCAAGTGGTTCGGCATCAGCGAATACCTGACGGTCTCGTTTGAACATCCCCATGACAGGTTGCCATACAGCACGATATCATAAAACCACCGCTTCCTTAGCTTCCGAAGCGTCCGGAGCTCGAGAGTATATAATAGAAGGACACACCACCGTTTCCCGAGCTCCTGATATTTATAAAACCCTCTCACTCCACCATTTCCGAAGCTATGGAGAAGATATGGGGTTGCCACTCAACAGAGCACTATAGGTATAGGGAAAGAACTAAGACACTCACTACAAAATAATATCCGCAAACCAGTCAAACTAATAAAGAATTTGATTGGGTGAGAGATGTGTACTATGGTGCAGACCGTCTTCCCGGCAATCTATGCCGTGTCTTTCGTGTCTCCCTTCGTTCTCCTGCGAATAGCTCCGGAAATAGTGGAGTGAGGGTCTCAGTAATTCGCCGTTAGCAAAAGCTCCGGAAACGGTGGAGGGTTCGTTAACTCTGTTCCACCTTTTCGATTTGCCCTGAGCGTCTCTCGGCTTTGAAGTGATTCATACTGTATGACAAGGCAATCGATCCCGCTTTCTCCGGCAATCTGCGAACGAGAGCTATTTATTGCGTATGTCATATTCACACCAGAACTACCAGAGTATAATCAGCGCTATAACCATTAGCTCCGGAAACGACGGAGGGTGCAGGCCGTCATAGCACTCCGAACCCCGTCGAATGGAAACACATACTGTCGGAAAACTAGCGCTGTCGACGATATCCGCGAGAATCCCGCGCAGTCTCTCGACGCCGACCGACTTAACGACCTCAAGCTCGCGAAAGCCCGGATCCAAGGGGCCGACTACAGATAATCAAAGAGAGAGCCCACGGCTTTAGCCGTGGGGTGAATCTGACAACTGAGAATCATCCCATGAGCCGTTGCAGGCCCGGATATTTATGCTTCTAGCTCGCTCAACCCTGCTTCCAGCACCTCTGTGTAGGCCTCTGAAAGGTCCAAGTTGTTCTCTTCTGCGTAGTCTTTTATCCGGCCACCGAGCGTGTGGGAAATGTCGATGTTAGGGCGCATGACCGAAGGTCTTTCAGACTAAAAGTATAATACTCTGTTGTTGTGAAGCGGACCAACACGTTCGCCGTGCGCCCGCTCACTGACGACGATGAGCAGGTACTACGGAATGTGTTGGACGCTTCTGCTTCCCTCTGGAACGAGGTCAATTATCAACGACTCATGCGGTACAACGATGAGGACGGCTTTGAAAATGAAGATGTGTGGGACGCCGACACCGGGCATCTCGAAGGTAAATACAAAGGCGTTCTTGGCGGCTCCACTGCTCAACAGGTGATTGCGAAGAACAGCGAGGCATGGCGTGGATTTTTCAAAACAAAGAAGTCGTATCACGACGAGTCAAATATGTCGGTCACGGAACACCCGGAGCCGCCAGGCTTCCGTGGCAACAGGGATGATGGGCGTGTTCTCAAAGGCGTCATCCGGAAGGACGCATACTCTGTCGAGTGGGGCGACCGATCCCGGCTTGAGATACTTGTCGGAGAAGACCTTCGAGACAAGCACAACAGCCCAAAAAGTCGTCTTCGGCTAGAGATCGTTGGCGAGCCAAACTGGTCTGACTACGAGGACCAAAGCCGATTAGATTTGTGGTACGACGAGACTACTTGCACGTTCCGAGCTTCGCAACCCGTGACTGTTTCTGACGACGCACGGGACACTCCACTGGCCGATGAAACGGCCGCTCTGGACATTGGTGCAAACAATCTCGTCGCCTGTACCACGACGACCGGTGAGCAATACCTGTACGAAGGCCGTGGGTTGTTCGAGCGGTTCCGCGAAACAACAAAAGAGATCGCTCGGCTCCAGTCCAAACTCAAAGAGGACCAATATAGTAGCAAGCGCATCCGGCGGTTGCACCGTAAGCGAACCCGTCGACGTGATCACGCGCAGGAGGCGTTGTGCCGTGAGCTGCTGGAACGGTTATACGCTGAGGGCGTGAGCACGGTGTATATTGGCGATTTGACTGATGTGTTAGACGCGCATTGGTCGGCCGAAACGAACGCCAAGACCCACAATTTCTGGGCGTTCAAAAAGTTCACCAAGCGACTGGCGTGTACTGCCGAAGAGTATGGTATTTCAGTTGAGGTTCAGTCAGAAGCGTGGACGAGTAATGAGTGCCCTCAGTGTGGCTCAACAGACCGAACAACTCGGCATCAGGACACACTCACCTGCTCATGTGGGTTTGAAGGCCACGCTGACCTCACTGCCTCAGAAACGTTCTTGAAGCGGCACACGCAGACAGAAGTCAGGCCGATGGCACGGCCCGTGCGGTTCGAGTGGGACGACCACGAATGGTCGGAGTCACCATACTCTCCCAGGCGGGAAAGTCCCAAAGAACAGCGCACAGACCAGAGTACCGTCCACCGAGATGGAAAAGTTGCCTCTGGGGAAGCGGCATAGCTAATATCCCCACAGAGGAATCCCACGGCTTCAGCCGTGGGAGGATGTCAAATCGCGATACTTCACTGCTGAAAAGCCGTTGAGCGGCAACTGCTCTACGAGCGCGAGGCCGAGCTTGAAGAGATTGAGGATCGGGACGAACGCCTGCCCGACGAGATCGGGTATTGGGACAACAGTACCGACGCCAAACTCCACGAAAACACCGGAGGGGGCCTCTCACAGATCGAAGATCGGCGGCCGATCACGAATCTTACCGAGGGATTCCGAGACCATCTCCAACAGTACGCTTCGGAGCACTGCCCAGAAGCTCAGCCGGGGAGATGACCGCTACTCGCGGGCATATCTCGGACAGCCTAACTGTCTAATTCTGTCCTTCGCCGTCCTGCGATTCGAACGAATCCTGCGAAACGCTTAATGACACTTGGTGACCGATAGTGACAAGAATGCCAGTCCACGTCGACGAGTTCACGAACGGTGAACCCTTCCCGGTCAAGCCGGACACCAACGAGTACGAAGCACTCCGGTTCCTCGTCGCCAACCGCGAATACGGCTTCACGCCGAGCGAGATCGCGGACAAGACCGACATCAGCGACTCCAGTATCACGAAGACGATGACCCGCCTCTTCGAAAAAGACCTCGTCGCGCGGTCTGCAGGCGTCTACTACGTCCCGCCGGAGGGCGCCGATACGATCAAGCAGCGTCTTGAGTCACTGGACGCGACCGTGCAACTGTTCGAATCGACACCTGACGACGACGCATACAGTAAGGACGGCTGGGAAGACGAAGTGCCGAGCCTTGAGGCCAGCGAGCAGGAGAGCACATCCAGTAGCGAGTCCGGCAAGTCGGTAGAGGATTGACATCCTCCCATCCCTGAAGGGGTGGGCTTTCTCCTTGCTACTGCTGTAATAACGACTCTAGTCTTGTTGTCGTATATAGTACAGGCGAGCGAGGTTTGGCCTTTCGGCATTCAGGTGTAAAATTCTCTTAACGACACGAGCGCTTGAAAACGCATCTTCCGAAACTCCGGCGGTATAACGTCTTCGTACGCTGTCCCGTCGGCCGACACGCTCTCGTGACAGTCAATCATCGAATATGTTTGTCTCGTAGGCGTCACTCAATTCACGGAGTAACCGTTCTGTCCCGTCGTGGTTCTGAAGTTCTCCTTCTTCGAGACTCTGATTGACTTCTTCGATGGTTTCAGCCGTTACTTTCTCTGTTACCTCGAACTCTTCGACAGGCCGGACGACACCCCACAGCGCCCCAACTGCGTGAAGCACGACAGCCAACGGCGTCAGAAGCAAGAAGATCGGCCAGAGTATCGGATGTTTTCGATATGCAATGACGCCGAGGAACATATACACGAACAAGATACCGAGCAAAGCCGATGAAATTAGACTGTAGAGTTCAACGCCGGGGGCCGTACCGGGAAGCAGATATGAGGCGATGGCCAACAACGGCACGAACGGAGAGAATGCCCACGCAATGATGCGGTGAAGTAGAGTGGTCGGTACAACAACGGAAGGAGATAGTCGTCTTTGACTGTCCCAGACATCCATCGACGCCGCTGTTTGAGCATTGATTTGACCGATGGTGGGGCTTGATTCCGGAAGCGTAAATCCGCAAGCTGGTATGTAAGGTCGTACTCTTTCGCGGCACGCCATATTAGATTCGCATCCTCGGTAATCGTCGCTACGTCCCATCCGATCTCCTGTTCGATTTCGTGGCGGATAGCAAACCCACCGCCCCACGCGTAGAGCGGATACGACAGTCGATGAAACCCGAGTTGCTCGAACTGGTAGCCAGTCCGGAAGACCTCACAGAGATACGTCAGCCGAGAGCCAGTGTATATCGGTTTCTCCGTGAACTGAATGAAATCGGCGTCCTGGAGTCCGGTAAAATCGGTCACGAGGGTATCCTCGTCGAGATAGAGAACATACTCCTTGTTACAGTCTACGTCGCGCCGCGCCCATTCGACAGCACGTCCCTTGTTTGTTGCGTCACAGGTGAACTCGTCTGGCACGACGTGGACTGTCGCCCCGTGGATAGCAATATTGGCTTCGGCAATGACACGAACATCTGTCAGGCCCTCCGGTATCGCGTTGACCGTCTGTTGGACGACCGACTCGGCATCAATTGTAAGGATACGGACTTGAATGTCGTCTAATCCCCATGCTCCAGTGCTATCTGGCTTCCACCCGCACGAGAGAACGAATGTTTCGATAATCCACCAGAGAGAAGAAAAACCGTACACGACAAGAGCGGCCCACAACAGTATAGAGAGTAGAACTTGGGCCGAAACAAATTCCACCATAGCGTATTCAGGGCTATGTTCATGCGCATTACTAAGTTTTCATCCACTACTTGACAATCACATAATGTGTTCGATAATTGCCCACCTCACAGGGATGTTCAAACCGAATCACGGAACGATTCGGTCCCCGAGAGCGACCTTGATAGTGTGTGGGTTTGGTATCCGCCTTCGTGCTGGTTCTAAGGCGTGCACGTCGGCGTACTCGGTAAGCGCATCAGCGACGGTCGTCTGCCTGACCTGTTCGGCAGCGTACTCGTCAGCGGCGCGGATTCGTCGACGGCCAAGCCAAACCCCGATAAGAACCACGCCAAGTGAGAGTCCGAGTAACGACCACCGTGATCCGATACCGATGACGGACGCGATGAGTGCGATACTCGCAACGAGGACAGTCCCAAGCCTGATGTCGAAAACGTGGGTCTGAAGTTTCCCTGCCTCGGTTGCAAGCAGCGCGGTGGCTGTCTCATCGCCGAATACATCGAGAAATGCACCTGTGACGAAGAGGCGTCGGTAGCTCGGTGGCCCGCGAACGACTGTACTCGCCGTTTCTTCATTTTCAGTTTTGAGGATTCGGGCGTTTCGTACGTTAGACCTGCCCGTGAACAGAGCCGTTCGACTCAATCGGCACGCACCCCAGTCGGCGTTGAAGTCGAACGAAGTACTGGGATCAGCCATGGGGACGCGTACAGCACACCAAGTATGAGAATGACGAGAGCGGGAACGAAGACAAGTGGTGAAGACGCAAGCGAGAACACTTGGAACGGTATGAATACTACCGAAAGAACAACACTATGCCCGACGACGTACCGTGCTATCTTGCTGATCGCGGTGCTGGTAGCAAGTTTCACATCATGTACTTCGCGGACACCTCGTACCGTCGGGAGATACGAAACAAGCCAGATACAGCCGGCCGCGAGGAACGTGACGAACTGCGAGAGCACTCCATCCAGCAGTTCCGGACTAAGCTGGAAGCGCCGTGAGGAATGCCGCCCCGGAGCCAGTGAGGGCTAATACGCCCTAGGAGGGCTGTGTTGAATCGCCATATGGCGGTGGAATTCACTGTTTCACAGATCGCTTGATGTTATAGACGACACACATCAGGGCGATTTCTCGGAACTCACGGAACCAGGAACGCGCTCGCACGGCGAAGCCGAGCGAGCGCTTGACAGCCGAGTTCACGGTTTCGGTCATCGAGCGCTGATTGTAGCGCTGTTCATCGATTCTGGCGTTGTGCGCGTGATCATACGGTGCGAAGATGCGATGTTTGATGAGCGGGCGAATCCCGAGGTCACGAAGGGATTCGCGGAGCGACTGCTTGTCATAGCCTTTATCGGCGGCAAGAGACCGCAGATCGCCCGCATTCCGGCGGGCGATCTGCTCAGCGAGGTCTGCGTCGCTTCCTTCTCGAGTCGTCGAGCAGTGAACGTCAAGGATGGCTTGAGAGTCTGTATCGACGAGTTTCGTGACCTTCAGCATCTGCACGCGGTAGCTTATTCGCTGGCAGTAGTGGCGGCTCGCTGCTGAGCGTTCGTAGAATGTCGCGTCGATCGCGCCGTGTTTCGAGGGGTCGTGCAGCTGCGCCGACTGGCGCAGCAGCACTCGGCAGACGCTCATACTGATCCGGTCGAACGCTTTACACAACGTGGATGGAGAGGGGAGATCGGCCGCGCTGAGGCCGATCTCCCCGGTTATTTGTGGCATCTCTTTGAGCAGGTCAATCGTCATTCGGTAGGACGTGTCGAGGTAAATCCGCAGACAGTGGAGGGAAACGAGGGCATAGTCGGCGAATCCGCCGCCACCTTCCGGGGCGGCGGATTCGTCTCCATCACCGGTAACAACTTGGGCAATCGGCACAATCTCACCAGTGAAGCGGGAGATTTGTGTCATAGACAACCAAATCGTCCCGCTTCAACTCCTTTGATTTAGCGACCCATCCCGACGCCATCTAGTGATTCAACACAGCCCCTAGGAGAGTATGCATACGGGAAGAGCACGGCCCCATACAGCAACCGGTACTTTCCACGGGATTTCGAAGTTGGCGAACCACGGCGGTACCGACGATCCTGATGAGGCCGCCGATGAGCGTAAGCCCAACAAATGCGGCGATCGCGGTACTAAGGGAGGGCGGCGTGGCCGCCAAGGAAATCGACCGCTCCGGCACCGAGTTCGATCCGATCGGGCGAGACGACCGTCCTCGCCTCGCTCGCGAGTACGGTGTGGTGCATGACACGTCGACGAAGGTTTGTGTCTATCTTATACCCCCGGGTCGCGATGGACTCCGGGCCGATAGCCAGTGCCACGACTGCCCCACCGCTGGGCTCGATGCGACCCGGACCGACAGAATCAACATGTGTAAAAACCGTTCATATCGATATCAAATACGTCAACTGACGTGACGTATCGCGTCGGTTCCTTTGGTGTGGCGGCGCCGTCGTGGCGAGCATCGACGGGACAAGGGATCGATCACGTCGAAACGCTTCATATCGGGCGCTCAGTCCCATTTGGGGGACCGTTCGTCGCTGTTCTCCGGAACGACGAGAGCCGCGGAATACGTGGTCGGGGACATCGCGAACCCGTTCTAGTGCCTCTGAACGGGCGGATATTCGTGGATTGTGCGTCGACCGACATCCGACTCCGGGATGGGGGCGGTCGAGCGGCACTCGTCGCGGACGTATAGAAACAATGTTTGTTTGACATGTGTGGATCCAATACAGTCTTTAGAACTGATTGGTTTGCGGGACGATGCCGGATCCGGCGCCTCGTTACCGTATCAGGGCGTCACGCCGTGTCCCGGGCCGGCGATCGAATGCACGGGGCCGCCGTCCTCGACGACATCCGCAGCGAGGAGGCGGTTGCCGTCGAGGTCGACATAGTCGAATCCGCCGAGGCCGGCGACGACGTGAGCGCTGGTGTGGATACCGACGGCGCTTTCGAGCATACAGCCGACCATGAGTTCGAGGTCGGCCGCCTCGGCGATGGCAGCGATGTCCGCGACCGCGAGCGGTCCCGACTTCCCCAGTTTCGCGTTGATGACGTCTGCGGCTCCCTCACGGACGATCCTGCTCGCGTCCGCGGGCGAGAAGACGGCCTCGTCCGCTGCGATCGGGACGCCGACGCGCTCACGGACGCGGGCAAGGCCGGCGACGTCGGACGCGGGCACCGGTTGCTCGATCAGTTCAAGACTGACGCCGCTTTCGGCCATCTGGTCGGCGAACCGGCCGGTCTCTTTGACCGTCCACCCCTGGTTCGCGTCCACCTTCAGCGACGCATCCGGAGCGACACGGGCGACAGCCCGGACGCGTTCGGCGTCCTCGGCGACGTCGGAGCCGGTCTTGATCTTCAGGTGGTCGTAGCCCGCCGAGACGGCCTCCGTCGCCCGCTCGGCCGCCCGCTCGGGAGTGAGGATCGGGATCGTCATGTCCGTCGTGACTGGCTCCGGAGGCCCGCCGAAAAGCGCCGACAGCGGGAGATCGACCTCGCGGCAGTAGGCGTCGAGGATCGCCGTCTCGACGGCGAACAGCGCCGAGACGGCGCCGGGCACGGCGGCTCGAACGTCGCTGACGAGTTCGCGGTAGTCGGCGACATCCCGTCCCTTGATCAGGCCGGCGACGCCGCGGACGGTTTCGACCGCCGCAGCCTGCGTTTCGCCCGTGACTGGCGGGAGCGGCGAGCCCTCGCCGTGGCCGGTGACTCCCGCCTCGGTTTCGACGGTGACGAGGACGCTCGACGCCTCTCGCTGTGTCCCGAGGCTGATCTCGAAGGGTTCCGCGAGCGGGTGGTCGAACGCGTCGACCGTCACGGCGACGACGTCGCTCATGCTCCTGACCCCGTGGCTTCACCGGTCGTCGACGGCGCCGCGAGCGCCTCACTGACGGCCGAGAGCAACTTTCGCGGCCCGCCCTCCTCGTAGACGTTCGCCACCGGGAGGTCGTGACGCGACGCCTCGGTTTCGGAGTCGCCCCACGTCGAGACGGCGGCCACCTCAGCGTCGGACAGTTCCTCGACGAGACGCACCTCCGTCTCGACCCCTGCCACCTCGAAATCCTCGAAGTGGGTTCGGGTCCGCCGCCCAGGTTCGTCCGCGATGACGACGGCGTCGGGCCAGCTCCCGTGCAGGACCGAGAGTGTCACGCCGGCGTAGGCCCGGTGGGTGAGCGACGCCTGTCCCTCGACGAAGACGACGTCGTGGGTCTCTCCCACCGCAGCCACCATGTCCTCGACGACGCCGGCGGTGAAGTCGGCCGGGACGCGGTCGATGACTGCCCCCTGGTGAGCGCCGATCATGATGCCCGTCTGGCCGGTCGCAACCCAGCCGGCGTCGTATCCCGCGTCGCGTGCGGCCCGATAGAGTTCGTATGTCGTCGTCCGCTTGCCGACCGCACAGTCCGTGCCCAGCGTGAGCACCACGTCCGTAGACACGTCGTCGACCGACCCGTCACCCACTCGGAGGGCGTCCTCGCCAGGGGGTTTCCGGACGTCAATCAGTCGTGTGCCGTGCTTCTCGGCGAGGTCCGTCCAGTGTTTGTCCTCCGTGAGGAACACGTGCAGACCGGAGACGACGTCACAGCCCGCTCGGATCGCCGCCTCGATGTCGTCTACCCACGACTCGGGCAGGGAACCGCCGGCGGGCGCCACGCCGATGACCAGTGCCTCTATCTCCGGGGCTTCTGCCAGGGCAGCCGCCACCGACGCCACGATGGGCACCTCCGGCGCGTCGCGACTCTCGAGGACGTCAGTGGGATGACGCCCGGCCCGCTGTGAGTCCACCACGACGCAGGTATCGAACACCTCGCTGCTTGTGACGATACCGTTCGCGGTCTTCCCTTCAGTCGTCCCGAACTCGCCCTCGGCGAGAACGGCAACCGGGACTGGCGTCTCGAAGTGGTCTCGAAGGTCCATACTGGTCTCCGCGGGCGGCTCCATCTAATCTTCCCTCCCTCTCATGAGAGGGTACCGTTCCGACGGGATTGGATGTCTCGACGAGCTGTAAGACGTTCGATACCAAAGGATATGTATGAGCAAAGAGACACGACGGTATGGATTCAGTAGAGCAATTAGAGCGGCTGATGCGGATCGAGAGTCACGAGGACGTCGACGAGATTCAGGAGTACCTGATCAAGGTGATCGACGGCGCGGAACTGGACGAGACGGGCTGTGTGTGCGCCGAGAAGCGCGGCGACCGAGACGGGCCACGGATCGTCCTCAACTCCCACATGGACGTCGTCTCCCCCCACGTCCCGTTCGAGCGAGTGGGTGACGAGATCCGCGGGCGTGGCGCCTGCGACGCAAAAGGCTGTCTCGCCCCGATGTTGGCCGCATTCTCCTGTGTCGACCCCGACGCCGGGAGCGTCCGACTCGTGATCTCTCCGGACGAGGAGACGACCCAGCGCGGCCTTTATCACTACCTCTCGGACGGTATCGAGGCTGACTTCGCAATCGTTGGCGAGCCGTCCGGACTGGATGTCTGTCCCTCGGCACGCGGGCACTACGACCTGCTGGTGGAACTGTTCGGCGCGTCGGCCCACGGCGCGACCCCCGAAAGCGGCACCAACACAACGGCGTGTGCCGCCGAGGCGATCAGGCGGATCGGCGACCTCCCGCATCTGGAAGACGAGACGCTCGGGCCGAACAACTTCACGCCCACGATCATCGAGGGTGGCAACCGTCCGAACCAAGTTCCGGAGTACACGAAGTTCGTCGTCGACTACCGGACGGTCCCCGGCGAGTCTCGGGAGGACGCCGTCGGCAAGATCGAGGAAGTGCTTCAGGATCTGGTCTGTGAGGCCGACGTCGGCTTCTACGACGGCGGCTCGTCGCTCGACTCCTTCAAGACCGACGCGACCGATGCGTTCGTCACGTCGTTCCGGGATCACGTGGTTGCGGAGCGGGACACACAGCCGACCGTCCGGCCGTTCGACGCCGCCACCGAGGCGGCGTTTTTCGCCCCCTACATGCCCGTCGTCGTGTTCGGTCCCGGGCTGATCAGCGACGGCGACCAGCCAATCGCCCACTCCGAACACGAGTTTGTTCCCGTTGAGCAGGTCGAACGCACGGGGGAGATCCTGACCAGGTTCCTCGCGGCGACGCTTTCGTAGGCCGCTTCGGTTGGAGGCCGCCGCGACACGTCTGCATCCGCTGTCAGGTCGGTGCGGAGAACGCGACCGTCGGGGATCGATGCCTCAGATGATCCCTTGGAAGGACAACACGGCTTGGGCGATGATCGCGGAGCCGAAGAACGTACCGAAGAAGACGAAGACGGCGACCACGACCAGTTTCCAGCCGATCTGTTTGAACCGGTCCATCTGCAGAGAGACCGAGAGCCCGGCGTATGCCAAGATCGGCGTGGCCGTCGCGAGGAAGCTGATCCGGTCCGTGTACCTGAGGAAGACCTCCTGTGTCGGTGAGAAGGGAAGTGCTAGGACCATCGCGATGAAGATGGCGTACGCGAACGAGGGGAGTTCGAGCGGGATCTCGCGGGCCAGAAACAGCGAGACGATTCCGATCGCGATGATGAGGGCGATTCCGGGGATCGATTCGACGAGGCCAGCGTCGTATCCCACGGTGTTGCCGATGAGCGTGATGATGCCGACGACGACGAGCATTGCCAGCGCGTTCGTGACGAATTCGGCTCGATCCATGTTAGTTCCCCCCGATGGTCGGATTAAGCACGCTGTACAGCTTGTTGATGAGCGGGACGCCGACGAACAGGACGACGTACACGCCGGTCAGTCCCGTGAGCAGGTTGCTCGTCGCGGCGAACGCGAGGATCTCGTCTTCCGGCACCGCGGTGACCGCGGTCGCCAGCGACCCCGCACAGGCGGTCATCATACTCCCGCTTCCCATGCCACAGGCCATCGCGATCGCTCGCGGATGGAGACCGGTTATCGGTGCGAGTCCGCCGAGGATGCCGAAAAAGAGCGTGCCGAGGAACGTCCCCGTCAGATAGGTGCCGAGCACGCCGATCCCCTCGGGCGAATCGGGGCCGTAGAGGTCAGTGATGATCCCCAAGGTCGGCTCGCGGGCGATGCTGACCGCGGCTCCGATCGCTTCCCGCTTGAGTCCGAGCAGGAGGGCAAGCGGCAACGCAAGTAAGATGGTGCTCAGATTGCCGAGTTCTTGAAGCAGGAACGCCGGTCCTGCCCCGATGATGTCGTAGAAGTTCGGGGCGACCAGCGTCCCGTACTTCACGCCCAGCGGCATCAGTGCGACCACAATCAACGGCGAACTGATCTCGCTGACTTCCTTCGGGACGACGCGCCGCAGTGCGTCGACGTACGATCCGAGGACTTGGTAACCGAGCAACATCCCGAACACGACGGCGTAGAGCATCGGGAGGATGACTACCTGTCCGGGACCAACCGGATACGTTTTCGTGCCGATGAACTCGGAGACGACCACGATCAGGAGAACCGTGAGGTGTGCCTTCAGGTGGAAGTTCCAGCTCCCTGATACTCGTATCGGATCCCATCGATCGCCGTCCGAGTTCGCATCGGTCGGATCGTCAGTCTCTGCATTGGTGTTTGCCATGATATACCTCGACATAGGATGCAAGGTCACACTTCAAAAGCATTGTTATTATTTACAGAACATCCGCGGTATATTCTATGGATGTGAACCGAACGAGCTCCGGGACGCAGACGCCTCATATGAGAGGGGCGGTTTATTAGTTCCGTCCACTCCCGGGAAACGTATGGAGACGTTCATTCTGAGCGGGTCCGACGTGGCGACGTACTCACCGATGACCGACGTCGTGCCGGCCGTCGAGGACGCGTTCGCGGCGTACGAGACGGACGCCGTCGAGATGCCGGCGAAATCGTACGTCGATGTGCCGACCGGTGACTTCCGATCGATGCCCGCGTTCGTCGGCGCGGACAGCTGGGAGGCGGCCGGGGTGAAGTGGGTGAGCGTCCACCCCGACAACCCTGGGACCCACGACCTTCCGACGGTCCTCGGCGTCATGGTCTACTCCGATCCGGCGACCGGGCTTCCGCTCGCCATCATGGACGGAACCGAACTCACGATGCGCCGGACCGGCGCGGCGGCCGCCGTCGCGACCGATCACCTCGCCGTTGCGGACGCCACCTCGATGGGGTTCGTCGGCGCGGGTGTTCAGTCGTACGCTCAGTTGAAGGCCGTCTCGACGGTTCGACCGATCGAGGAGGTAGTGGTGTCGGACCCCGACGACGACCGCGTCGAGCAGTTTGTCGACACGTTCGCAGACGAGTTCAGCGTCCGACCCGGAGACGTTGGGGACGCTGCCGCCTGTGATGTCCTCTCGACGGTCACCCCCGTCGAGGATCCGATCGTCTCCGCGGCCGACCTCGGCGGCCGGACCCACGTCAACGCCATAGGCGCCGATGCCCCGGGGAAACGGGAGCTCGCCGCCGACGTCATCAACACGGCCAAACTCGTCATCGACGACCACGAACAGTGTATCCACTCCGGAGAGATCAACGTCCCATGGAGCGAGGGACTGATCGACGAGTCGGACATCGACGCCGAACTGGGCGAAATCGTGACCGGTCAGCGCGACGGTCGCGTCGCCGTAGACGGCGTGACAGTCTTCGACTCGACCGGCCTCGCCATCCAGGACGTCGCGGCCGCCCACATCGTCTACGAGGCCGCACGCGACGGCGACGTTGAGGCGTTCGATTTCTTCGCGTAACGCTCAGGGGGCCAAGAGTTTCGCCTCGGCCTTCCGAAGGTGTTCCAGCACCGTCGCCTTCGCGACCCCGACCTCCTCGGCGAGGTCGGCGGCCGAGACGTTCCGTGGCCACTCGTAGTAGCCCCGTTCCCGTGCCAGTTCGAACATCTCGCGCTGGCGGTCCGACAGGGTCGGTAGATCGGCGTCGCCCCCGCCGACCGATCCACGGGTCGCGATCCGACGAACCGTTATCTCTGCGTCGTTCTCGCTTGCAATCGCGTCCAGAGCCGCCTGCAGCCGGTCGCGGGGTTTGTCGACGGCGACCGTCCAGTACTCGTAGCCGTCGCGCATCCGGAGTGGCTCTTGGGGAAGAAACCCCTTGGAGACGATCGCGTCGTGGATGCTCCCCTCGGGATCGAACTCGACGAGCAAGCCGCGGGTCGCCTTCCCGATCGGTCTCGACGCGAGGCTGAACTCGTCGCGTGGTTGCATCTCGGTGACCGAGTCCGTATGTACCGACCGGCGCGCGGCCGCGACGAGGTCGGCGACGGCCGCGTCGGTGTTGGCGTGGACGACGACGTGAGCCGTCACGTTCCCCTCGCCGGTGTAGACGGCGCTGACGAGTAGCCGTCCGTCGTTCTCCAGGGTCACCTCTGTCATCCAGCAGTTCGGGTGCCGAAGCTTCAGTTTCAGTTGGTAGCTTCCGCCGCTCGCGGACCGGTCGCTACGCCGGGTCGCCATCGGTGTCGTTCTCCCGGCCGGAGGCAGGCGAGCGGGCGGCCGTTACTCGCATAGCCGTTGCACCTCCGCCGATAGTTCTTCGAGTGCTTGTTCGTCGCCCGCGCTGTCGAACGCCCGCACGATGAAGTCGGCGACGGCACTCATCTCGGCCACCTCGAACCCACGGGCCGCGAGGCTCGTGGTGCCGAATCGGACGCCGCTCGCGTCCGCGGGATACCGCGGGTCGTCCGGGACGGACGCCTTGTTCGCGATGATCCCGGCCGCCTCGAGCGCCTCCTCGGCCTCGCTGCCCGGGAGGTCGCCGTGGGACTCGCGGAGGTCGACGAGTACGATGTGCGTGTCCGTACCGCCGGTCACGACGTCGACCCCTCGATCCGCGAGGGCATCGGCCAGCGCCCGGGCGTCGGCGATCGTCCGATCGACGTAATCGTCGAAGTCGTCCGTCAGCGCCTCGGCGAACCCGACCGCCTTCCCCGCGATGTTCGGCATGGCGGCCCCTCCCTGGAGCCGGGGGAACAGCGCCTCGTCGACCGCCTCGGCGTACTCCTCGTCGCACATGATGATCCCGCCCCGACCAGTCTTGATCGTCTTGTACGTCGACCCGGTACAGAACTCGGCCACACCGACCGGCGACGGGAACGCCCCCGTCGCGATCAGGCCGGAGAGATGTGCGATGTCGGCTAGGTGGTACGCGTCGACCGACTCAGCAATCTCCTGGAAGCGCTCCCAGTCGATTGTCTGCGGATACGACGAGTATCCGGAGACGACTAGGTCTGGATCGACCTCGTGGGCCCGACTGGCGATCGCGTCGTAATCGAGACGTCCCGACTCCGGATCGAGTTCGTAGTGTGCCGTCTCGTAGAGGTCGCCGCTGAGGTGGAGATCGGAGCCGTGAGTGATGTGTCCGCCGTCCCGGGGATGAAGGGCGAAGATCGTGTCCCCGGGATCGAGGACGGCGAGGTAGACCGCCAGATTCGCCAGCGACCCGCTGTGTGGCTGTACGTTGACGTGTTCGGTGTCCCACAGTTCCTTCGCGTACGCTATCGCCAGCGACTCCACCTGGTCGATGTTCTCCGCCCCCGGATACAGGCGGGAGTCGGGGTAGCCGAGGGCGTTCCGGTTCGTGAGGACGCTACCCTGTGCCTCCCGAACGGCGGGACTCGCGACGTTCTCCGACGCGATCATCATGAGACTCTCCGCCTGCATTCGCGCTTCGGATTCGATCGCTTCAGCCACGGCTTTTTCCGCAGTCTCGACGTGTTCGTACTCCATCTCACCGGCTGTTCCCCTCGCGATTGTATAACTTTTGGGATCGGAACGATTTCACCGCCACGCATATATAAACGTCCAGCAGAGCGATATTTTTATGTACATGCTGATCGCAGGGGTGGCACATGACGGTCGACGGAAACGGACTACAGACCACGGTGCGTTCGCTGGAGATACTCGAAGCGATCAATTCCCACGGCAGCGTTCGTGCGGACACCCTCGTGGCGGAACTCGGCGTTTCGCGGAGTTCCGTGCACAATCACTTGGCGACGCTCCGCGAGAGGGAGTACGTGGTGAAGAAGGGCGATCGGTATTATCTCGGCTTGAAGCTGTATCATCTGGGTGAGCAGGCCAAAACACGACGACTCTCGTACGACGTCATCGGTGAACACGTTGCCCGGGTCGCAAACGAAATCGACATGGAAGTGGATTTCTCGGTTGAGGAGTACGGGCGTGTTGTCGTCATCTTCGACGAGGTGGGACACAGGAACCGTCGCGGCTTCCAGCTCGGCCGATACATGCCGATCCACGCGTGTGCGTCCGGGAAGGCGATCCTGGCGGCGTACTCACCGGAACGAGTCGCGTCGATCCTCGATCGCCGCAGCCTGACCCGGGTCACCGATAACACGATCGTCGACCGCGAGGCGCTGTGCGACGACCTGCGAACCACCCGTGAACGGGGGTACAGTATAAACGACGAGGAGAGCAACAGCGGCATTCAGGCGGTCGGGACAGCAGTCAGGGAACCGGACGGCACCGTCGCCGGCGGCCTCTCGATCGCCGGACCCACGTACAACTATCCGCCGTACGACCAGATCGCGGAGACGCTGCTCTCCGCCGCCGACGAACTCGAACGGGAGATCGAGACCCGATGGCAACGGGAGTTCCAGCAACCGGACCGACGCGACGACGGATCGTAAGGGGTTATCCAGCTATGTTGGACGTCGATATAGTTCCATGGGAGTTCCTCTGGTGTCGGCAACGTCTCGGCCGCCGCTCCCGACCGGCGACGTCCCGCCCCCGACTGGCCCCCACGAGACGAATGAAATAACACGCATAACACTGTTATTATCGTGAAGGCGCGAGGTTCCGCCACGGTTCCGACCGGAGGTACCATTCGCTTCGCCGGTTTGACTGCCCGAACGTCTCGCTGATTCCACGAGTCGATGAACGACCGTCATCTTGGTGCGGAACGATGGACGCGTGAATGGCCGATGGCCGGCACTTCGGGGCGCTCCACGTGGATCCTCGGGGGGATCCGACAGGACCATGATCGTGTACGGTGGTCTGATCGGGCGGCACCACCCGCATCGCGTCGACGCCGGTGTGGGCAGTTCGACGTCGTCCTCCGGCGACGCCGCGGCCCCTCCCACGTCCCACCCGCTCACGGACGCCCACGCTTATCGCCTCTACTGAAAGAAGCATAGGCCGTAGCATAGTGGTAAATTAAAACAACTCGTCCCGGTTGATCAACTCTCCAGTTCTCCCCTTATATCGAACTTGAGAAGTGCAAACCGAGATACTTTTCCTGCGGCATTTTTCCTGAGATGCTGCGAATCTGAATCCCAGACAAGTTCGAACAGAATCCTGACTGCTTCAATTCGAATCTGCTTCCGTTGTTCGGAAAGAGGAACATCAGGGGTCGACAGAAGTTGAGACCGGCCTTCTCAATGCATACGCCTCAAGCCGTCTGCTCAGTACTTCAGAGTTGGTCGATCGGCTTATTGATTATCTTGAAGACTTCGTTCGCCCGGTAGAACCGATTCCGCTCTTTCCCGGTCAGCTCTTCGAGTATCCCGTCATCTTCAAGATGTCCGATCAGTCGGTTGGCCGTACTGTATTCGACATCCAACCACTCGGCCGCCGTATTCACGTCGAGGTACGGATCTTCGAAGAGTTGCATGACCAGTTCGAGGATGTTCTCAGACCGCTCGCTCTGGTAGCGCTGTTGATAGTCCTCACGAAGGTCGACCAACAAGTTTGCACGCTGATGGGCTTCATCTGCTTGCGACTGCACGCCACGCAGGAAAAACAGGAGCCACTCTTCCCATTTACCGCGTTGACTGACTGCCAAGAGATGATCGACGTACTCTGACCGTCGTGCGTTGAAATACGAACTCAAGTAGAGATATGGCTCGGGCAGGAGACCATCACGTTGCAGGAGGAGACTAATTAGTAGCCGCCCGAGCCGTCCATTCCCATCGAGAAACGGGTGAATCGTCTCGAACTGATAGTGAATCAACCCGATCCGGAGGAGCGGATGGAGGTCAGTATCTCGGTTGGCGTACTCAAGCAGGTCTTCGAGAAGGTCGGGAATCTCGTTCGGTGGTGGCGGAACGTACCTGGCGTCTTGGATGTATGGCGTACTGCCGATGAAGTTCTGGGTCGTGCGGAGTTCTCCAGGATTGGCTTCGTCTCCACGGACACCTGAAAGTAATCGGTCGTGCATTTCACACAGCAACTCGGTGGTAATTGGATCGCCAGCTGTGATCGCATCCAATCCGTGCGTCAGTGCATGCAGATAGTTCACGACTCCCTGGGTGCCTTGCCGCCTGTCTTCGTGGATAAGGGCTTCTTGTCCAGCCTCATAGGCGTAGATATCCGAGAGAGTGGCATGTGTCCCCTCGATTTGCGAGGATTCTAGCGCTTCTTTTCGAATGAACGGCTCGATCAGGATTTCTCTTGAGCCGACACGTGGGCCGATACCGTGGAGTCGCCCAAGTGCTTGTGTCGCCTCGGCCAGCGGTGTAATGAGTTGTTCAGTGTTGGTTGAGGGAGGAAGCGGATCAGGTCGGAACGCCGAATACGCCCCTTTTGATGTCGTCGTGGGAACGATTTCACCCGGCGCCATCTCGTCGAAGTCATCTCGCTCCATCAGTGGTATCTCTACAAATACGCTGGCCACTATTGGCATTTTTGGTGCTAAATAAAAATAGCGGGGTGGCTGATTGTACCATCGCAACTACTCGGGATATCTGAAGACGGATTTGATACTCATCTTTCTCTGGATTTGCGAGTGAAACTCTCGAAAATTTGTCCATATGGTTGAGTGTGTGACAAGAATAGCCGCTTGGAGGGCCATCTGGGGCAGTACCCGCTGACCGAATCGGTCAAATTCACGCATCAGAGCCCTGCTAAACCCGCTGTAGTCTCAACTTCCAGGGGGTCGACATTTTGTATAGCAATATGCGATATATAATTTCGCTAAGTGTCGAAATACTACGCTAAGAGACTCCAGATCCTCGAATTGTCTTGATGCTCCGAATACATCAAGTGGTCTTGATTATGCCCGTAATCACGAACACTTTGAAGTACCCCGACGCCGTCGGTGAAGCACGAATGCTGCAACCGCCTCACGACGGCGCTTCCCCTAGGGTAAAGTCACTGCGAGCACCTGACTCTCCGCAAGTGTCGGATCGGTCATGAGTTCCGATCATTCGCCGGAAGCCTTATTATGTTTTATCTATAATTCGTAATCGAGATGGCGCAATCACCTTCCCGGTCAGGCCAACCACCAATTCAGCAGCTTCAGACGGTCGCCGACCTCCTCGAAACGCCGGCACTCGCTCGGCTGTACGCCCATATCTTACAACACGGTCCGGTCACTGTGTCCGAACTGGTCGACGAGCTCGACATCCCACAGGGGACCGCCTACGACTACGTGCAGAATCTCGAAACAGCTGGCTTAGTGGAGAAGACCCGTGAGCAGCGCCCCTACGAATACGATGCCGAGTCGATTGCACTCACGCTCTCGACGGACGGTGAGACCCAAACGATCACGCCGGCACTTATCGCCGCCGTTGCCCGCCGCGACCAGAACGAGGACATCGACGTCTACATCGAGCGCCATGGCCTCGACGGTCTTGCTGTCGCCCTCGAGTACGCCTACGAGTATGTCGACGGCACGGTCAACCATCGGATTGCGGCCCGGGAACTTGACCTTTCACCGCTTGAAGCCGAGATCATTCTCCAAGCGATGGAACCGGTTGCCATCGAGTACGCTGGCACGGTTGCATGACGACGATCTATATCGCCGATACCGGCGTCTTCGTCCGGTGTGGTGGGCCGGACAAGGACAAATTTCACCGACTTCGTCGGGCACTCCGACAGGCAGGTGTCTCGTTGAGTGTCCCCCAGCGCGTCTACGAAGAGCTCGGGGGCGATCCGGCAGCGGAGGAGTATCCTTCGGCGAACATTCCCTATCCCGATGGATTCGAAGAGGGCTGGATCGCCGTCGCCGACGAACTCAACTACGCCAATCCGCTCGTCTCGACGGTGATGGACGAAGCACGCCGGTTCATCGCCAACGAGACCAACCGCGACGAAGACATCACCGAGAAAGCGGACACGGCGCTCGTGGGGCTTGCTGCCCAGATACTCGATACCGGACAGGCGGACCACGTCGTTCTCTTGACGACCGACAAACCGGCGGGACAAGCGGCCGAGACACTCTTGCCACAGCACGGCTTCAGCGACCGTATCGAATACCGGTACGTCAGTGTCGAGTATCTCGAGACGATCACATCCAACGAATTTCGATAACATGGCGACGAGGTGAGGTCCGATGAGCGACGATCGGACTTCTTCCCGTCCTGAAAGCGCTCTCGACGACAGCTTCGAGCGCTACCTCCAGGACAAAGGGAAAGGCCGTGGTGGCGACGGCGGGAACTATCGACGCAACGCAGCCCGCGAGCTCGAGCGGTTCGCCGAGTGGGCCGCCGGCGACCGCGGCACCGACGACTGGACCGGGTTCGTCCCCGAGGACGCCGACCGGGAGCCGAACTTCGACGATCTCGACGAACGCGTGTTCCGTGAATACGCCCGACATCTCAGTGGCGATCGAGGACTCAAGCAGAACACGGTACAAACCTATTACCGCTATATTTCTGCGTGGTGCGGGTGGTGTGTCAACGAAGGATATCTCGAGGCCCACTACGCCCAGCGGGCGAGTGCGATGGCGCCGCTGCCCGAGGACGACGGCCGCAAGCCCGGCGACCAGCAGGCCTGGACGTCCGAACAGCGCCATGCACTCACCCGTCACGTCGACGAACAGGCTCGCAACGCCATCGAGACATACACGACACTCCCGAAGGATACTGACCTCATCGACAAGCAGCGAGCGCGCTACGCGGCGCTGAAGGCGGATCGCGACCGGGCGCTAGTGTTCGTTCTTGCGTACACCGCCGTCCGCGTCGGTGAACTCCTCCGGGACCCGAATGATCCGAGACGACGCGGCGTCCGCTGGGAGGACCTCTCGCTCGACGACGGGAGTATGGACGTCTACCGGAAGAAACAGCAGTGGGACGCCGCCAGCCTTCCCGACCCGGTAATTTCGCCGCTGCGGAGTTATCGTCAGCTCATGGATCCGCCAACGGAGCGGTGGCCGGTGTTCCCGACGTTTGACCAACGATCGCTTGCGGGGCTCGTCCAGGATGAACTAGCCGACCAAGGGGAACGCCCGGAGGAAATTACTGAGCGCCGTGGGGAGTACGCCCGCGATCTACTGCTGACGCTCGATGAGGACATTCGGCCGCCGTCAATCACGACGGACGGCGCACGGTCGATTCTACAGCGGCTTTCAGACGATGCGGAGATTGAGATCAACCATCCGAAACATGACTATCTCGCACCTCACGGTGGTCGACGTGGGATGGGGGAGGTGCTGGTCCGCGCGTTCGGGTACACAGTGGCGGCCCGATATCTGGACAACTCCGAAGAGATGGTTCGTGAGCGCTATTCTCACATCGAAGCTGGTGAATTGGGGGATGTCGCTACCGAGGCCCTCGAAAGCGTGGACAATATAGGGCCGAACTAAGTCGAAGTTGGTCACCGTCATCGGTTGGTAAATTGGCTCGGCTTGATGCCCGCTGCTGGATACACCCCCTCTATTCAGCACGACTGCCGAAACCTCTCACTAATTGAGAGTTTCAACAATGCCGTAGAATCAGGTACCGTTAACCGAGACTTCCCTATTCTGGAATCTCGTACCAACAGAAATCGGTTTCGCCGCACTCGGGACAGATTTCGGTCTCAGGAGTGACTGTCGTCCCGCATTGACGACACTCAACTACGACAGTTGGCCCGGTATCGCTGAGTAGCTGAGTGAGTACTGCCCGAATGCTCATCACTGGGAATCAGGGTGCGAGGGAATTAGTTTTAGCGACCGTTCGTCTGTGATACGATTCTGCACAACGATTCTGCACAAAGCTTACGCCAGAGTATCGGTCTACAGGCGAGTGGAAGGGACTTGTCACACGCTCCCTTCCCTCCCCTGTGTTCCGCGACACTCCGAACCACAGGCGCTGTCTGGTGTGTCAGGAAGCTATTTCTGCCGCATACATCTTGGTCGAATACGAGAAAAAACGACGGGACGACTGGAATTTGGGCAGAGTGTCCCATCTGTGACGATGTCGTGAGTGCCGAATGAATATCGAGTACCAACACAACCGCAGAATCAAGTGGTTAGCCATGCTACTCTGCTGAGAGACCAATTAATGGAGATCTCTGAAGAACTCGAATGTCTGTTTTCGGCTTCGATAATGGAACAGGACGACTCGTATGTGATCGGCGTCCCCGAGCGGGAACTACAATTGGGAGATCTACAGCAAGGAGAATCATATCGCGTCGCACTCGTGTCTTCCCCGACACAGAGCGGGCAGGGACAGACTGAACAGGCTGAAGCGAAATCACAGCAGCAACGTGAGCCACCGGAACCACCAGTTGAGGACGGTGAGACTCGGGAAGTCGAGATTGAGGACATCGGCGAACAGGGTGATGGCATCACTCGAGTCGAACGTGGCTTCGTCGTAATCGTACCTGATACGAAAGAGAGTGAACGAGTCAAAATCGAGATTACCGATGTACGGCAAAACGTCGCATTCGCTGAGGTCGTCGAGCGGTTGAGTTACTACGAGTAATTGCTCGATTTGCACTACAAGAAGGAAGACGAACACGTCGCACAACGATCCGCAGAACTACTAGGTAGCCCGCTTGAGGGTTTCGCCGGGCGGCTCATTCACAAGATGGTACTGTCGTCTCACTATTTGAACGAGGGATAGAACCAGTATTCTGATCAAAATAGGTATGTTTGCTTTCCGTCTGAGTAGACACATGGTGAAAGTGGATCCAAACGGTCGGATTATCCTCCCACAAGAGATCCGAGATCACCTCGGACTCACCCCCGGTACGGAAGTCGAAATCCACAAAGAAGACGGGAAGGCAGTCATCGAACCGGCAGATAACCCTGAAGAGATTATCGAACGCATGGAAGAGCTCGTTGAGGAAACGTCTTCGGAGCATGGGGAGAGGTCACCGCTTGAGGACAGTACCGATCCAATTGCTCAGAAGCATAGGGACGCGGTTCGGCGCGGAGCAAATAACGATGGATGACGCTGGTGACCTGTATCCGTCCGACATCGTCCGTTCCCATGCGTCGCGAACTGAGTCGGCACGGTCTTTTCGACGCCGACGTTTCGACCGGGGATCATAGTGCTTCTTGATGGCTCGCTATGTAGCGACGTAGTCCGCCGCTGAGGTGGTTGACTCCGCCGTTTCTGTTCTATATCCTCTACGACAACGAGATCAGTTCGCGTCATGAGTTCTGCGAAGCGTGCGGGGAGCTGTTGGAACGTGAGGGCTGGACCGGATACAACGTCGTAAAAGCTACGTGGGAGGGGATTCCGGTTGATTGTTGCGATATGCTGGACGACCACCTGCTCCCGTGACGAACACGTATGAATCAGAACACTTCATCGACACGCGACGGTACGACAGCGCTCACGAGTTCCTTCGAGCGCTACCTACAAGATAAGGGGAAGGGCCGCGGTGGCGGCGGCGGAAACTACTCAGATGAGACGGTGTCGTCGCCTTCCTCGTCGCTAGGTTCCTTGTCGGATGACTCGATGGTTACGACTTCGCCCTCTTTGTCGAGGTTGATCCGGAGCCCACCCTCAACGTGGTCGCCGCCGATGTCGTCGTCCCACTCTGGCGTGTACCGGTGCTTTCTTCGGTCGTGATTGTGACCTACCTACTCGTTCGCGGCTATCAGGTCATAGCCGGTTGGGAGTCTCCGACTAATCCATGGGAAGCTTGGGAATTAGCCCCAAGACAGGTTACTGATTCGCGCGGTTGATCAGTTCGAGGACATCCAGATTGCTGACTGGTTCGCCGCCGACTTCTTGATTAGTGTTGGCTGCGTTGACTGCTCGGAGGATGTCCAGATTACCGATTTCGTTGTCGGAACCACCGAACCGGTTCACGAGTGGGTCTTGTTCAGTCACAGTCAGCGTTGTTGTGGTCGTGTTTGTAAGCGTCCCCTGATTAGAACTCGCGGTTGCATCTGTCGTCACGGTCTTCTGGCCTGTAGTGGCGTTTTCAGGAACTGTAAGAGTTAGATCGACTGTCGCCGATCCATCAGCAGCGAGCTCTGACGTAACCACACCTGGTGGAGTTGAGCCCAGCAACTCTTGTGCGACGTCACCGTCAACCGATTGAATCGATACATTTGCAGGCAGATTAGGGAACTCGATGAGCATGCTTGTCGGCTTTTCTAACGGGTTCTGCACCCTGTAGCTGAGTGTGATCTCTTCGCCTGGAGCAAGGGTGGCTTCTGACTGGCTTGCCGACAGGAACTCCGCTGTTTCCGACTGGTTCCCATCGTTACCGTCGCTAGTATCGTTACCGGTGACAGTTAGCGTTCCATTGGTAAAACTCGTGACCGTCTGGCCGTCTGAACTCAATCGTGCTTGATACTCGTAATCGCCGGAAGCAAGCTGGACATCACTATATGTGAGTACTTTTGTGGAGTATTCGTCTGCGCTGAGGCTGATTTGTCTGGATGCTACGGTTTCATTTGTATTGAAGATGTTATCTCGGTTCTGATCAATTACCAGCTCAAGCGTTCCAGATACTGATTGGTTTGCACGGTTGTCCGGGTACGTTTCAATATCAACGCTCCCATCTTGAGAGACGGTCGCTTCCTGCTGCAATTCGATACCAACATCAAGCCCCCCGTCCGTTCCACTACTGTTGGCAGCGATTGAAACGTCGCTACCGTCGGTCTGTCCGAAGGTTGCCACGCGTGCCGACCGGAGCCTGTCCGTAGGCCCATTGGTAGGTTGTATCTCGCTCCATGAGAACTTGTCGGGATGTTCCATGCGCTCGGCTGCGCTGTTCTCTGTAGTATCTGCAACCATCATTGGCGCCGCACCCATCACGGGAGCCGATGTTATCATTACCAAGGTAAATACTGCCACCGATACCGCCGTGCTCCTGTAAAGGAACATACGGTTAAAACAAACTGATTTTATATAAATTTGGGTGGTTATTTATTTTATCTATCATGTTCCAGTAACTCTCCTGATGATGACAATATGATGACTACAGTGATGCAAGGAGAAAGCCCACGGCTTCAGCCGTGGGAGGGTGTCAAAAAAGATTCATGCGACATGACGCTGCTGTGCGGGGCTAGTGCGCCCCGAGCAACGACGCGAGTTCGTCGATTCGACTATCGAGCTTCGACGGCTCGAAGACGGTCGTCGTCTGGTTGTACGCCCGCTCAAGTTTTTCTGCCTGTTCAGGTGGGTCTCCGGGGTGACAGTCTGTCGCGATAGTCAACGAACAGATCGGTGAGTACGAGGCCTTGGTCTGCGCTTCGACGGCGTCGACGTCGTCGGGCTTGTCGTCGGTGATCGAGATGATCAGCGATTCCTTCCGGTCGGCGTCGGCGACCGTTCGGGCGAGCGAGAGTGCATCGGCAAGTGGCGTCCTGCCGCCTGTGTCCGTGGCGAGGATGGCCTCCTGTGCGTATTCCGTTTCGACTGAGGGCGGCTTGACGTACCGCGCTTCATCATCATAGAAGTCGATCACCGCGACGTCGATATCGAGGTTCTCGCAGGCCACGGCAAAGCGGGCCACAGCACTCGTCGCGATATCGATTTTCCCGGTGGATGCACCGTAATCGCGACTCATCGACCCCGACCGATCGAGGACGATGACGACGAAGTACTCTTTCTCGTCGCCGGGCAGTGACTCGCTGAACGTCCGCGGGTCGTTATGCCCCAGTCGGTAGGCAGTCTTCGTGTTGACCGTCGTGCCACTTGAGAGGCCACCCCGCGTCGCTGTCTGCTGGTCGAGTCGGAGTTCCTTAGCGAGGGTGTCAGCGACGGTGTCGGCGGCCCGCTGGACACTGCCCCAAGAGTCACTTTGCTCGTTGGAGGCCGAGTCCGGAAGGATCGTCAGTTCATCGACCGACCCGGGCCCAGCGCCGTTTCCTTGTTGGGTGCCGTCAGGTGTCGTTTCCTGTTCCTCGCCAAGGGCATCCTCGAGTGTCTGGAGGTCCTCGGCAAGGCCCTGTTCGTCGACGGTGCTTCGGTCGGCGGTGCGCTTTGCTCGGTTCCGGTCACTGGCGAAGTCTTCGGGGCTGAGATCGGCGTCGTCGTGTGCGGGCCCGGCCGGTGACTCTGTGGGGGCGTCGTCAGTGGGTTCCGTATCGGGCGTTGAGTCACGCTGGGAGTCGGTGTCGTCGGCCGTGGTGATTGGGTCGTCGTCCGGCTGCTCGCCCGCGTCTGGGTCGGTGGACTGGTCGCCGGCGCTGTCGGCTCCCATCGGCGTCGACGGCCCGGTGTCAGTGTTCGTGGGAGCGGACTCAGGGCTGTCGTCGTCCTGTGTGCTGTTCGTCTCGGCGTTCTCGGTGCCCCCAGCCGGGTCCGTGTCGGCGCTGGATGTCTCCGCCGTGTCTGGGCTACCGTCGCTCTCGGCGGCTGTCTCGCCCTGGGAATCGTCCGTGCGGGTGGCGTCGTCGGACGTGGCGGCTGTCTCGTCGGCGCTGTCCATGCCGGACGCCGACGACTGAGCATCGTCATCGCTGCCACCGAAGTCCCCGAACGTTGCCTGCTGGCCAGTATCGTCTGCTGAAGACTGGTCAGTGTGGGAGGCGAGGTCGGTCGTGTTGGCGCTTGAGTCAGTGGTCGCGACATCCGAGTCGCCGGCGCTCCCGTCGGCTTCGCTGTCTGACTGTCCGTCTTGGTCTCCGGTGGGCGAATCGGCGCTGTCAGCGGGTTGGTCGGCGCTGTCGGCGGCCTCGCTGTCCGGCTGTCCGTCTTGGCCACTGGTGGGTTGGTCGGCGCTGTCGGCGGGCTGATCGCCAGCGTCTTGGGCGGCCGATTCGTCGCCGAGTCCGTGACTGTCTGGGGTGGACTCGGGGCCACCCTCGCTCTCGCCTTCGTGGTCGCCGCTGTCTTCGGTGGGCGTGTCTGTGTTGCCGTCGCTACGGTCGTCGTCGCCGGCCTCGCTGGGGATGGAGTCGGCCTCGGATGGCCCTCCGTCGGCTCCGCTATCGTCAGTGTCGTTTTGCTCAGCGGTGTCGTCCGTCGACGATGGCGAGTGCTCCGGGGCTGGTTGTGGCTGGGTGTCGACGTCGTCCGGGTCGGGTTCGTCCGCGAGTGAGGGATGGGACTGGACACCTTGGAGCGGGCTGTCGATGCTGTCCGTATCCAACGACAGTTCCTCTGGGTCGATATCGCCGGCGTCACCGTCGGCGGTCTCGCTGGATCGGTCTTCGTCATCCAGCTGTTCGTCAAGCTCGTCGGTGTCGCCGTGCTGTTTGCCGTAGTGGACGCTTCGCCCGTGGTCCGAATCGAACGAGTCCTCACACTCGGGACAGTCGAAGGTGTCCTCGCCCTCGGCGGTGTCCGACTGCTGATCGGGCGTATCGGTTGGCGAGTCAGGCGTCTCGCCGGACTCGGGGGCTGAACCACTCTCGTTCGCCTGTTCGGGTGTGTCGGGACTGCTGTCGGGCGGGGACTGTCCCTGCTGGGATTGTTGGGATTGCGACTGGCCTTGTTGACCGGCCTGTTGTTGGCTGCCTTCCTGCTGGTCGCCCTGTTGCTGCCCGCCCTGTTGTTGGGACTCGCCGTCCTCGTAGAGCGGCTTCAGGACATCCTGCCAGAAGGCAATCGCTCGCTTGGCCCGCTGGATCGACGCCTTCCGATCGTCCTCGTAGAGTCGGTCGCTGTGGTCGCTTCGCATCGCGAGGACGTCGTCTCGAAGGGCCTCCACCTCTTCGTGAACCTCCTGGAACGCCTCACGGCCACTCGCTGACGCGAAGGTCACACGGGGATCCGATTCATCGAGGAGCGCATCGGTCACGCCAGTATCGAAGATGATCCGGTCGTGGAGGGCCTTCATGACTGCCTCCCCGAAGGTGAATTCGCGTGCCTCGCTGGGGAGGTCCGCAACCGTCTGGGAGTGCATCTGCCGAATGAGGGTGAGCCGGTTGCCCGCTCGCTCGGTGAAATCGTCGCCGGTCTGGGCTTCGTTCTCGATGGCCCCGTCCTCGACGATGTTGATCAGTTCGTGGACGAACTCGTGGTACTGCGCTTCGACCTCGGTCTCGACGAGTGACTGGACAGCGCCGAAGGAAGTTTTCAAAACGTGGAGCGTCTCGTGGAACGCAAGCCCAAACTGGTGGGCGGCGTCGGCGGTGAGCTGATCGGAGAGACAGATCGAATCCGTGTCGGCCTCGCGCCCAGTGACAAGCACGAGATAGTCGCCGTCGACGCGGTTGATGAGGTTCTGGGCCTGCTGGCGGTCGAAGTCCGTCTCATCGCCATCCAGCAGTGCGTCCTCCGTTGCCGGCATGACCGCCGCCGTCGCGACGTTCTCCGTGATGACGACGTCAACTTCGGCGGCCAGATCGGATGGGAGCAGTCCTTCGATGTACTGTTTGATGCTTGTGGCCCGGTCCCGGGAGGTACGGACCTGTGCCGCCTCTGGTGGCGTCAAGTCACTGTCGTGGCCGGGAGCGGTGCGAGCTTGGTGGCTCATGGCGGTTAGTTGATATCAGCGTCGGTCAGTTCGACGGGCTTGATGACGACGTCTGCGACGTACGGGAGCGAGGAAAGCACGTCTCGCAGTTCGGGGATAACTTCGTCAGCGATGTCTTCACGAACTGAATCCATTGGTTCCGTTGCCGAAATCTCTCGCCATGCCTTGATCTCGCCGACGGCTGTCCACCCGTGCATTCCAACCTCACCATGCTTGGTTCGCATGTCACCAGCGCCACCAAACATCTCTGCACAACAATCGACTAGTTGGCATCGGGTGTTTGGGCCACCCCTATTTTCTTCGAACGTTACCTCGAACTGGATGAGCGTGTTGACTTGCATTGATATAGTTGAATTGGGGATCTGTGACTGTTCACATCCCCCTTAGGCCTCCTTCACTACTTTTTCGGGAGATACAAACACCCTGCAGTGGCCATAGTGGAACGATACCGTATTCAGTGACTTATCGTGATCTAGTTGATATCAGCGTCGGTCAGTTCGACAGACCCGATGGTCACGTCGATGACGTACGGGAGCGAAGACAGCACGTCATGCAGTTCGGGGACAACCTCGTTGGCGATATCTTCACGGACGGGCGCGACTGGTTCCGTTGTCGAAATCTCCCGCCACGCCTCGATCTTGCCGGCGGCTGTTCGCCCGGACACCTCAACCTTCTCGTGCCTAGCCCGGTTGTCGCCATCTTGGACAAACAACCCTGCACAGCGATCGACTAGACCGAACAGGGCATTGGAGGATTCTAGGTTTTGTTTAAACGTCACTTCGAACTCGATGATCGTATTGACTTGCATCGTCATGTATTGAAGCGAGAATCTGCTACGTCTACCGCGCTGTATTTCCGTGGGGTGGTCGGCGGGTTGCAGGCGTCGCGCCGCCCGTGAATGCCATCTGGGCAACTCTGCTTTCGCAGGTGGGGCAGGGCTCCTCGGGCGGGCCTACCTCGCCGCACTCGGAGCACTCCTCGCCCCACCAGTCGATATCTGGCAGCTGAATCTCGTATCGATACAGTTCTCCCTCGAGGACCAGTTCGTTGGGCCCGTCGTCGTTGGTGACTGTCCCACAGAAGCGCCCCGAGACTTCCTGCAGGTACGGGCGGGCGAAGCCGTCCCCGATTCGGGCGACAGTTGCGCCAGCCATCTCTGGGGTGTCGTCGCTTTCTAACTGAATCGTGAGTTTCGTGCCGTCTGCGAGCGATTCGAACGCCTCAGTGGTGGGATGGTCACACATCTTTCTGGTAGCCCTCTTTCACTACTTCTTCGGGAGATACAAACACTCTGGAGCGGCCGCAGAGGACTTAGCGCACCGGTTCCCACACGACGGTGGGTGTCTCTCCGTCCGGGTCGATGCCACGGACGTAGCCGACGTGGGTCGCCTCCACGCCGTTGAACTGTTCGATCCGGGCCGCCGGCCGACCAAAGTACTTGTCCCAGCGAGTGAGGTGGAGGTACTCGACAGTCCGATCCCAGTCGTGGACCGGTACGTCGGGATCGGAGAGATTCACCACAAGCGACTCGCCGTTGTGTTCGACGCCCCAGATCTGGATTGCATCGCGGCCGTCCCTATCGTCCTCGCTGTCATCGTGGGGTTCGAACTGGAGCGTGTCGTCTGCCGCAAGGGCCTCAAGTTCGGCTGTCGCGGCGTCGATTTCTTCGTGGGCCGGCGGCTGGCTGATCTCGATCATCCTTCACTACTTCCGGGAGGTACAAACAGCTCACAGGAACCCTTCCAAGCCGGCTTGCTTGCGCTTTTGCTTCGTGACAGACTGGGTTGCCCCGAACACAGCGAGAACCGTTTCTTTCGCTGTGGTAAGGGCATAGCCTCGCGCTCCGCCATCGGTTTCAAGGATAAGGTCATCCTCGTCGTGGACGGCCGCCTGCTCGTGGGCGACGATCTGCTTCCTGGCAGACGAGCGGGGATGGGCCCGCTTTCCAAGAAATTCCTCTCGTGGAAACGGTGCCGACGCCCACTCGTCGGTGGGCTCCGCGACCGTAATGTAGTGATTCGTGTCCTCGGTTGCATCCCGAAGACGAACCCGAGTGGCGTGGAAGATCGGGGCCTCTCGCTGGTGGGCCTCGGGATCGAACGGGAGCAGCTGGACGAGCGACCCCGACTCGTGGCTCAGTGCGCCCTCAAACGCTGTCGCGTCGGTTTCGGCGTGGTCGTTGGTCTCGATGTGGAATTCCGAGACGTCCCACTCCGGGGCGGTGAACCGGCGAAACAGCCACTCGTATTGGCGTTCGAGTTCGCACTCGGCGCTGTCGGTTGGTGGAGTGCGCGGCACGTCGTCGTCGATGAGTTGGGTGTTGGCAGGCATTGGTCACTCTTCGTCGGCGTAAAAGTTCTTGACATACACGTCGCCGGCGTCTTCCTCGAGACAGAGTCGGCATGATCCACACTTGATTTCCCCATCACTGACATCGTGGGGGCAACGGATTCCTCCGTCGGGGATATCCGAGACGTCGTCAACGACCTCAAAGCGGCGCGCGCCGAAGTCCTTGCGCTGGTTCGAGCGATTGACCACAATGTGGTCGATCTTGTGCCACGGCAACCAGTCCGAGGACGAGTATGTGTACACGTCCACGATATCGTCTAACAGCCGGGCCACTTGATCGACTTTGAACAGGTCGTGTCGGTGCCGAAAGTCCCCGGATTCGTTCAGGCGCAGCGCCGTCACCTCGTTTCGTTTCCGACCGTGCCAGTGGCGGAACGCGTCGGCGAATGTCTGGGGGTCCAAGTGGTCCCATATTATCAGTTCGCGACGGCGGGCATCGAGTGGGTGTGGATAGTTGTCCTCCGTTCTGACGGCATAGCAATTCGCGGCGTCCACCTGGCAGTGCTCTGTTCCCAGATTCAGACAGTCATGCGCTGCACCGCCGAAATTGTAGATCGCGACTTCTTTTGCGACCTTTTTGTTGCCCATGGTGAAGTGGTCGCCGAGGATCCAGGACCACTTCTCGGCGGGGTCGTCAGCAAACACCGTCTCGTGGATTCGCTGGCGGAGCTTGTGGATCCCGTTGACCTGATCCACATCGAAGTCATAGATACAGTTAGGAGCGATATGATGTTCGAGTTCGTCGTCGTCGAACCGTTCGGGGGGCCGCTTCGCTGCGGGGCCCTGCCCCGGGCCAAAGGTGCCGATTCGACTCTGAACAGACATACTCAACTAGAGCTCTCCACTCTAACCGGAGGGCACAAATGGATCCACCCCCCTCCCCCTGACAGCTGTTTTGGTGGCCGATATACGCTTCTGAAGAACACTCAGAGAAGTCCACTCACAGTATTTCGCCGAGCGACTCGAAGGCGTCCTCGGGATGCTGGTTCGGCTCGGCGACCATCCGCAGGACGTTTTTCATCGCTGCGTTCGGAGAGGCCCCGTCAGCGATATGCTCGCAGACGATGGTGAGGTTCCGCGTCGAGAGGGTCGGCCAGTTCGAGAGGTCGTCCTTGCGGGTTCGATGGGCGAATTCGACGATTTTCTCGAGGGTCTGTTCGTCGACGACGGGCTGGCCGGTGTTGACCTGTTGATCCAGCGCCCGCACTTCGTCTTCGACCGTATCGGGATACCCTTGCCAGAACGAGCGGAACCGCCCCCGAGTCGCGGAGTTCATCGGCTCGGAATCGCGGTACTCCCGCGTCGGCGGGTTCATCGTGATGACCACACGCGCCTGGGGATGGGGTTCGATCTCTTGGCCGTGGCTTTTGATGACGATTTTGTTCTCATTCAGGAGCTGATGCAGGCTCATGGCGGCCCCGGCTTGCATCACGGGAAACTCGTTCAGAACAATTACGTCGCCGTTGAGCAGTCCCTGCTTGACTTCGGCGTTCTTGGGCTCGAGCTTGCCGTTTTCGTCGGGGGCAATCGGACCGAAGAGGTCCTGGGGCATCGTCGCTTTGTCGACGTCTAAGGACCTGTACCCCCGATTCGTCTTGTAGCAAAGATACTTCATGAGATAGTTCTTCCCGCTCCCACGGGGACCAACGATTCGCACCGGGACGTTGCGCCCGAGCTTCTTCGCGATCAGTTCGTCAAGGGGCAACTGGAGGTCGCGCTCGACCGGCACCGTCGGCGGGACGACTTCCCCGTCCTCGTCGGTCGGGAGTGCCGAATGGCCGGCGTCGGGGTGGGTGTCCGGTTTCGGAACGAGGTCGTAGCCAACGTCCTTGAGAATCGGAAAGCCGGTGTTCACGGGGGCGGGCTCGTTGCGACCGATATCGGACACGTAGTTCGCTTCGGGATCAGCCGGGTCCAAGTCGTCCCGGACTACTGCGAGCGGTTCGCCCACGGTGTCGGTCTGCTCTTCGACCTCGGTGATGACCGCCCCCGCGTGCCCGAGTGTCTCCTTCCGGGCCTTGTGGCGTTCGATCTGGGTCGCGGCAATCTCGTTGCTGGCGGGCAGCTGTCGGTGGGCCTCGGTCATGAGGCTCTGGGCATCGCTGGTGTCCCAGATGTCGACGTCGTCGGCGACCCGCCGTTGGACCTGCCTGATCTTCGCGGCCCGAAGGGTGGACGACTGGCTCTGGCTTTCGACGTACTGGGGATCGGCCTGGGCCAAGTCACGCTTGGTGGTGATGTCTTGGTGTTGGAGGTCGGTGATCTCCGAGCTCGTCAGCCCGTTCAGATCATCGAAATCAGCCACTTCGGCGCGGGCATCCAGTTCGTCGTTGATCTTCGTCGCGACAGTCTCGGGATCGGCCTCGGACAACTCTTCGAGCGACCCGTACCCAGCCGCAACCAGCGCCGCCTCCACGGCCTCGTCGACGCCGTCGAGGGTGATGAAATCCGCATCGGTGGGGGCCGGCCCACCGAATCGTTCCGCTACGACGGCCGGTTCGGCACCGATCGGATCGACGCCTTCGACCTGTCCTTCGCCGTGTTGGTCGCGGCCGATCGTGTAGATGGTCCCCCGTCCATTGGTGATGAGCGCGCCCGCCTCGTTGGCGGTGAGGTCGGCGACGTCGCTGACGGCGTAGGTGACCGTGGGGATGGAAATAGTTCCACCATTTTCGCGGAGTTTGCGAGCCACGAAGTGGCTCAGGATCTGTTGGTCGGTGGGCGTGTCCGCTCCATCGTCGGTACTGGCCATTAGGCCTCACCCCCCGAGTTCGGCAGGCGCTGTTGAACACGCTGTTCGATCTGCTGGGCTTCCGTGGCGTCGATTCGGTTCTCGGTTACGCCGGCCATATCCATCACGTCCTCAAGGGAGTCGGCGAGGGTCGTCTGGTCGGCATCGAGATCGGGCTCGTCTTTCTCTTCGTCTTGGGCCGCCTCGATCCGATACTGTTCTTTGGCGGTGGTGATCATCGTCGCCGGATGGCGCAGAATCTCGCCGGCAAGTTCTTGGTATTCGCGGTAGGTCTTGCCCGCCCGATTGCCGTCGTAGTTATCGAGAATGGCGAGTTTCAGGGACAACTGGAGGTTCCACAACGTCGGCTGGTCCGAGGGACTCGCCAGCGCCGTCGCCCGGTCGGCGGCGGCCTCAACGTATTTGTCGTTCCGAACGCCGAGATAGCGATAGAACTCGGCCACATCGAAGGGCAGGTCACCGAAATCAATCGCGACCAGACGGGCCCGTTTGATCTCTTGGTTGACCGTCTGGCTGAGGTCATCGATCGTACTCAGCACCCGTTCGTGCCAATCGATGGCGTCGTCCATCAGGTTGCCTGTGTGTTTTCGGGAGAGGTCGGCTTCCGGGTGCGGGAGTGGGATCATCGTACCAGCCTCGGGGATGTAGATCACTGGCTTCACCCACAACTTCTGGCGGCCACGGAAGTCGTATCCCAGCCGATCGCCGTAGTACACCGTCGTCGGCTCGGATTCATCGATATCATCTTCCAGGTCGCCATCGGTCGCGACGGTCAACTCGCCGTTTTGCAGATCGATATCGGTCTCGCCGGCGGGGTCGATTTCGAAGCCCTTGGAGGGATAGATGGTCGTGATGGTGACCGAGCCACCCCAGTCGTAGTGGCGAATCCACCCAAAGGCGTTCTCGATCCCGTGTTGCTGACAGGCGGCGATTTTCCGCTTGAAGAATGCGCGCATGTTGCCGGGCGTATACCGACTGGACGCGATCTGCCAGCGGAACTTCACGTCGAAGCCGAGTGTGCGAAGCGCTAGACGGCGGCGGTCGATAATGTCTTTGTGCGTCCCGATCCCGATGAGGGGTTCGGGGTCGGCCCGCTGGACCATCTCTGGGAGCGTCATGCCGGTTCGGCCTTCGAGATCATCGATATCGAGTCCGTGGACGTTCCGAATGGCCTCAAGGTCGACGTCGACGGTGCCGTCCTCGCCAGGGGCGACGAATTCGTTGTCGGCCCAGAGGTTGCCCTCGCCGGCGTGGGGGAGGACTGAGAGCGCCGTTTTGAACGACTGCGGGGTGTCCTCGTCTTGGACGTACCGCCGGCCCCGAGCGGTGATGGCGTCGGGGTACTCGGCGTCGACGGCGTCGTTGACACCGAGGAACGGGACGGTGCCGTGACTAAAACTAGCTCGGCGAGTGGGTGTTGTCAGCTGTCCCGAGACTTGGGACAGTCATGCATCTGGATTCGTTCCGGCAACCCAACCCGTCCACAGACAGGACACTCAACGAGCGGTGTCGACGGGAGGTCACGACAATGCCGCAACGCAGCCTCCAGATGAGTCCGGACAACCGGCGACTTACACCGAGTGATCGCCTGAGCGAGATGCATTTCGAGCGCTTCGCGACTCCTCTGTCCCTGTTTGCTACGTTCGCTCATTAGGGACTCCGCGAGAAACCACTTCGCTGGTTCAAGAGTCGATACAGCTGGGGAGTGTGTCGCCACTGTTGATGCCATCTCATAGAACTCAGAGGCGGAATGCGTCAAGACAACCACGCCAAGATTACACTGGCTCGTGGCTGTCTGTCTGTCTCTCTACCCCGCCTCATCCCAACCGGGAGATACAAACTCTCCATCTCACGACGACATCACTATTCTAGCTACGCAACTTCACCCTCGGACTCAATCTACAGCTGATTCAATTGCCGTCTACTGTGAGTACTGCACCTACCTTGACCCTGTCTCAGTACCAACAGATGGGTACACATCAATTCTTGTCGGGTCTGTGGTCCTTTCTAGGTACCTCCCGTAGCCAGAATTAATAAAAAGAGATCGACAATCGCGTCGCTGGGGGGTAGCTTCAGTGTTGCTCACTATCGGCGAGGTTTCCCCGCCGACATCCACCTTGGAGCCCCAGTTGGGATCCAAGTGAACCATGTACTCCAGATTCCTTTGGCAGCCGACCGAAGCTCGGTGTATCCAACATCAGTTGGAAGACATCCGAACCGCAGTGACGGCCTGATCGCCTATTAGACGACCTACATGGGTTACAACCTTTGACATCCTCCACCTGCCGCACGCGACAGGTGGCTTCTCCACGCTACCAGTGCATACTTACCATCGACTTATTCCCACCAGTATAAAAAAATTCAGTTTTAGGTAAAAGTGTATTTAGCCGGGTTCTATACGCCTATACCAAGTGATCCGCCTTATTGCGGACCGCGGCTCGGCTCAGTGCCACGGTCTGGATTTGTCGATAAGTTGTCACCCGCACAGTCAGCAGGGGTGGCTACCCCCTCGCAGTAAGTCCCGACACCGTCGCTATCTATCACAGTCTTCGTTTCATCACTATCGATCGCGTGGCCGGCGTTGGCAGCGGACTCGTCGTCTGTTTCATGTGGCTAAAATTCTGAGGGGTCAAAGTCCTCGCGTTCGTGTTTGAGATATTTTATGAGCTCTGGGATCCTTTGTCGTCACCGGACTGGCGCTCAGCTTCTTCACGAGTGAGGCGAGGGCCCTTGTAGTACTTGTGGTAGTAGGCGTTCCAAGCGTGGCGGTGCTCCATCGGGAGTTGACGATGCCACTTCTGAGACGGGGCTCATGATGATACGAGCACAGAACGCGCGAGTCGCCCCCTGACGAGACTTGGACGGACCAACCAATCTGGGAGTGCCAGGTGTGTGGCACAGGTCGCTACGGGCCTGCTTACGAATAGGGAAGAAGGAATCTCGCCGATTAACCAACAGTCTCCGATGGAGGTGGTCTCTGTTGGTTAATACGGTGAGTATCCTCGAGTCCGACGTCAGTCACGGCGGGCGTTCATTCGGCAGGGTTCGCAGCGGCTTGTCTCCACAAATCGGGACAGGAACAGGGGTAGTGGATAGCGCAACGTGACATCACCGAGTCCGGAAACGTCACGCCGACCACGGCACGGACGCATCACCAGACGCTCGATGAACTCGCTGTCTAGACGGGCCAAGTAGGGAGCGAGGGCGCTCTATTCTTCCAGTGAATCGCATCTAGCGCGGGTGGGAACTGCTGTAGTCGGTCATCGAGGACAGCGAGTGGATGGGCATCGAGAAACGTCGCCTCGTGCCGACCAATCGGCGTGTCTTCGTGATTGAGTTGGATATGACAGGGCCCAAGGTCCGGATGGTCGGCGTCTTGGTGGAAGCCGAGCATCAGATTTCGGTCCGGTTCGACCCAGTTTATGCGGTAGTATTCGTGGTCGACGCCGGCGGGATACCAGAAACGAATCTCCAGTCGTGCTGTCGCCGCGTCGTAAGAGTCACTCAGGAACGTCGTCGGATCGACATCCGCGATGACGTACCGGGGTCGGCGTCGAGACGGGCGATAGCGGACTTCTTCACACCCTGGTTGGTTCGTCAATCGGTCGTGAACGTCCCGGAAGAGGGTCCGCTGTGTATAGCGGTCGCGACCGGCAAGAAAGATCATTCTGTGAGAGAAGAGGATTAGCTCGTGGCGGGGTCAGCCACGTCAGCCATCTGCTCGCGGGCGGCTTCGACGTCGGAGTAGAGTTCCAGTGCGTGCTTGATGAGGCGGCGATCCTCCTCGTTCTCGCGCCAGAACGCGATGACGTCGCGGCGGTCCCAGAGCTCCGCACTTGTGAGGTCGCCGTCGGCGAGCGACTGTTCGAGTTCTTCCCACGTCTCGACGTCGTAGGTCGCCTGCCACTCCTCGATCTCCTCGGTGATCGTGGCCAATTCGCTCCGCAGCTCCTCGCGCGTGTTTTTCTCGATGAGCGTCCGGATCTCCTCGAAGAGCAATCGCGTGTAGTCCGGCTGGTAGCGCGTCGTCTCACCGGCCTCAACGCGACGCAGTTGGCCCTGGTCAACGAGATCCTGGAGTTCCTCGTTGGTCGTGCTCCAAGCGGCGTCGGCCTGCTCGCTGATCCAGTTGACCGACCGCGGTTCGCGGAGCGTCTCGGTGACCGCCCGAATGCGGTCGCGGGCACTCATCGATTCAGTCCATGACTGAACCCCATCTCGCGAAAATTCGGACATGTTTGACACCTCTTACGACAGTGTTGGCGCTGCATTCTCATATATGTTTGTGCCCTCTCGCATAATCAAGAGTGCGTTGCGGGCGAAGGGGTAGTGTTCAGATAAGCTAATTCCATGCGAAGGCGAACGCTTGAAGCCAACTTTCAGCGGTACTCGGTTCAACGTGGCTAAAAGTATTTAAGAACTGTTATGTTTGTCGTTTTAGTTTTCGAAAGACACGTTCGACGGCATTCTGATTCCCATGTGTAATATGCTGGAATCGGAGTCCTAAGCGGTGGCAGGCCGCCTGCAACCACGGTGCGCCATCGACGAGAAAGACTGCGTCGTCGACGAGATGTTTCTCACGGAGTTCAGAAGGGAACATCTCGATCAACGCCTGTGTTCTCGTCGAATAGAGCCGCGCATGGAGCAGGCAGTTGGTGTCGGGATCGACCGCGGCGTACAGTCAATATCGCTCGTCATTGAGTTGGATCACAGTTTCATCGACCGCAACGTGATCTGGGTCGGCACCGCCTGCAGGCTGTAAATCGGCTTTCTGAACCCAGTTGTGAACGGTCGAGCGACAGCTCTCGACATCCAAACTGTCAAGAATTGAGATAGTATTCGAAAGTGATATTCCAGCCAGATAGAGTCGAATACCGAGCTTCATCGCCGGCCCGGGTGTCGCCTCTCGCTCCACAAATCCTAACTCTAAGCGGTCGCTATAACCGCTGAGACGGGTGATTTCGGACACAGGCACTCAGAAATCGCACCGGCTCATCCTTCATCCTTATGTGAACACCGCCAATAACGGTGGGAATTTACCAAAAATGGAGGCTATTTGCGGTAGAGGTCCTATACCGAGTAAATTGGATATTGAAGGGCCCGTTACGATGTGGTATCGCCTCCATCACAGTCTACATCAGTGTGATCGTTGCTGTCGTCGTCTGGGACTGTCTCGTCCTCACTATCCTCGTTGGCGGTTGGTTCCTCGGCGGTATCCGCAGCCTCAAACTCGGAGGGGTCGAAGTCCTCACGTTCGTGTTTGAGGTATTTGACGCTCTCTGGAATACCTCCCTCGTCACCGAAGCGGCGTTCGGCTTCTTCACGAGTCAGGCGCGGGCCTTCATAGTACTCGTGATAGTGAGCGTTCCAGGCGTGACGGTGTTCGATGGGGAGTTGACGATGCCACTTTCGATAGGGTGGTTCGTCGACTTTGTGGATGTGGACGTGACAGCTCTGACACAGCGGAATCAGATTGTCAACGCGGTGGTCAGTATCGTCGCCATTGACATGGTGCAACGACAGTTTGTCTTGGACTCTGTTCCCCGAGTCGGTCTCAAGCCATTCGTCTGGGGTTCGACTGCAGACCACGCACTCGCGGCCCCAACGGTCAAACACAGCTTCTTCGATATGTGTTGGTCGCATATTCGATGATAGTGGCTGCTCGCGTGGCTGGGCGTCCTCAAACACAGTGAGGGCGACAAGAGAACACCACTACACAAGCCGCACTGCGACGCGAGCGATAGCTGCTGATTGAATCTCGATGCCTCAACAGAGGAGTTGACTCTCGGTCACGGGGCCTCGCTTTAATAACTCACCTCACCCCACTCGGGAGATACAAACAACTCACGAGGACCGGTCTTCCACCACAAGAATTACACTCAGGGGGACAGGGTATTCGCCGAACAGCAAACCGTGGGACTCGAAGAAGCCTATCGGGAAATTATCGAAGCGGTGTTGGAAACGGTGGAGCATCCTGCCGAGCCGTAGCGCGTGGACTTCCAGGCTATGCTGTCGATTACACCCACCCGTGAACAGCTGGGCGACGAACCGAGAGGCACCCACGTAGACTCCTAACTGGAGTCGCCTCTCGCGTCGGTTTATTGTCCCCAGCAGAGGTACGAGAGCGACCCCGTGAAGTCCAGACAAGAGACACTGCAAGCTGCGACGATGTCGGCGGATTCTGTACTGGTCCAGTCTGGCAGCTACGCTCCCTCGTCGACGGTATAACACTCAGTTGAACGGATTGTCGGCCGTACCCAGGCGGGTGATGCCACCGAGCGTGTCGAAGTCGTCATCGAACGAGTACAGGTACTCGATGTCCTCACGTGCCATGTACGCCGCGATGGTTGCGTCCCCAAATGACAGACCGTCGTAAGTCTCAAACAGTTCCACGGCCCGGGGAAAGTCTTTCTGAGCCGCGTGGAGTATTTCGAATCCGGCAGACTGATTGAGACGTTCGTACGTCTCAACGGCTTTTGCGTGGCGTTTCCGGTTGTGTATCCAATTTAGCGTCTCGAGGACGATGTAATTCGTCACCTGGCCCGTGGGGAGGTCGCCGTGGTCTATCCCACGAATAATGTCCATCGCGACGCCGTGGTGTTCGTCATCGGTGTCTGCCATCCCGACGAGAACGCCTGTGTCGACGACTACGACTGACATCAGCTGCTCTCCGAGAACGCGGGATCGTCTTCGTGACCAGCGAGGTCGTGCGTTTCAGACCCTTCGCCACCCATCGACACCGGCTCAAAGTCGTCGAAGGCTCCGTATCGTTGCTTGACGACCTCAACCACGAGGTTTCCATCGTCGTCGACGTCCTAGCGGAGCTTGTCGCCGGCCTTGATGTCAAGACGGCGGCGAAGGTTCGCCGGGATTGTGACCATCCCCCGGTCGCTGATTTTAGTTTCCTCGGGCGGTTCTTCAGTTGCCATACCCAAGAGTACAGGCTCTCTTATTACACATGTTGCGCCACATGTAGATCGTTGCGGAGTCTCACCCGTCCGAAAGTACCTCCGTCGAATGCTGACTGACCACTATCTTACGACTGTCCTCGAGAAACCCGTGCACGTTGTCGAGCAGCATGGCCGAGTCGTCCGAACGACAGACAACCAAACCCACGAGCAACTCCAATACGCCGTCTTCCGGGCGGCTGAAGTCGAGGCGGACCACCTTCTAGCGGACTGGACGCCAATCGACGGCGTGATGATCGGCTAGAGGAGCAGTGATGCGATATTCGATAATGGGGCTCCAGCGAAGACTGGTTGGAAACCGCCCTGCTCAGAGAAGCGTGTTCCCGGTTCTGAAGTTTCCACACCCGGAGGCGACAAATTTACAACAATTTGTGACTTATCGAATAAATGATCCAATGGCGACGAAACGAACATTGGCCATCACCCTCGTCCTTGTGACCACTGCGGGTATTGTTACCCCGGCGTTCACTGGTGGCGGAGTCGTCTACGCCACCGATACAGAACCGAACGATGACTTTGAGACAGCAGTAGCGATATCCGAAGGGACTTTTTCGGGTGAGATTGTGGACGGTGAGTCGGACTTCTTCAAATTAAATGCGAGCACGACTGAGGCACTCAGCGCTGAAGTCACTAGCGCCGATAATCTGGATGATCTAACACTCCGTATTTACGATGCCGATCGGACACAACTGGCCAGTGACGGAAATGCCTTTCAGGGCATCGACGCGACTATCAAACTACCAGAGACAGGAACTTACTACGTTGAGGTTGCAGGACAGAGCGCGGGAACGAACAGCAGCTATACGCTGAATATTGATGTTGTGACGCCGGCTGAAAATGATCAATTTGCACCGAATGATGACTTCGGATCGGCTGCATCAATTCCGGAGGGTTCCAGTGAGGCGCGCATCGTTGGCGGTGAGTCGGACTTCTACCAACTGGAAGCAAATGCGACCGATGCGATTAGTGTGGACATAACAAGTGCAGACTCGCTCGATGATTTGGCTATCCGGCTCTACGACGCTGAGCGGAGTCAACTGGCTGCCGATGGAAATTCCTTCCAAGGGATTGATTACACGATCAAGGCCCCAGAAACCGGGACTTACTATATCGAAGTACTCGGGCAGAGCCAACAAACAACGAGCAACTACACATTAAATGTCGATGTCGTAACGCCAGCCGAGAACGACCAGTTTGCACCGAATGATGACTTCGAATCAGCTGCATCAATTCCGGAGGGCTCCAGTGAGGCGCGCATTGTCGGAGGCGAGTCGGACTTCTACCAACTGGAAGCAAATGTGACCGACGCGATTAGCGTGGACATAGCAAGTGCAGACTCGCTCGATGATTTGGCTATCCGGCTCTACGATGCTGAGCGGAATCAACTGGTTGCCGATGGAAATTCCTTCCAGGGGATTGATTACACGATCAAGGCCCCAGAAACCGGGACTTACTATATCGAAGTACTCGGGCAGAGCCAACAGACAACAAGCGACTACACATTAAACGTTGACGTCGTAACGCCAGCCGAGAACGACCAGTTTGCACCGAATGACGACTTTGAGTCTGCTGCTCCTCTTCGCGAGGAATTCAGCGATGCCAGAATCGTTGGCGGAGAGCTAGACTACTACAAGATCACGCTGAACGAGAGTGAGAGCGTCAGTGCTGAGATCAGGACCGCAGACTCGCTGAGTGATCTGGTCATCCGACTTTACGATCCCGGGCGAACACAAGTGGCGAGCGACGGAAACGACTTCGGAGGGCTTACCATCTCTCATCAAGCCACCACGTCGGGAACGTACTACATTGAGATCGCTGGCCAGAGCGAACAGACAACGAGTTCGTACGAGTTACAGAGCAACCAGACGTTCCAACCTGACTCTAGCAACAGTCAGGTGCCTCAGAATCTTCAGCGGTTTACCGGTGGAGATGACAGCATTGGAAATTTGGATGTTCTTAACGCGGTTAATGCAGCTAACAGCAACCAGAACATTGGTGGTCAGTCTGTTGGGAATCTTGACATCCTTAGATTAGTTAATTACGTGAACGACAACTAAGCAAGCGAACCTTCGATCCAACTCCCCTTCAGATACTATGAGCTTGTAGGGGCAACCAGTGAGATAAGTACGATCAAGTTATGACGAGGGCCTCTAGGCCATGGATATTAACGGTTGAGTCGCCGTCTAATCACCCTCAGCTGCCGCCACTTTTAAGGGTGATTTGTCTTACGTAGCCACTGAAGACACAATGGCACCTTCTTCACCGAAAGACTCAGATGTCTCCCCTAATCTACTCGTTGAGATCGTCAACACACTAGAATCTCAAGGGTTGGCAAGCGATTCGTACCAGCTTTACGACGCCGTTGACGTTGAGGCACTGGAACGAATTCTCATATCTTCCTCCAGTGATGTTGAGGTCCGGTTCACTGTGGAAGATATTCAAATTGTTGTCACCAAGGACGGGGCAACTGTTCTTCTTGATAAACCGGACGGACCACCAGACAAATAGCATGATCGGACTTATTGACGGCGAGAGCCTCAAAAACCACGACTGCTCAACACCCTGCGATCGCGGCTATACTTTTCGTTTCTTCGGTGCTCGCGAGGCCAAAGAACGACCAAAACGACTTTTGCCTTTCCAAGTCCGTTGAGGAAGTAGACAGTTCGTCAGGCGACACAGTATCTGACAAAATGATGCGTCTTGGCTTGCCTCGCTCGCCGCTGGCACTCGCAGACTCCAAAAAAGCCTCTTTGACAGAGTACCAGCGGAAAGGTCCAAGCTGAAGTAGATGCGGTAAAACTATCCAATTCATAACTGCGATATGACAAAGAGGCCTATGTCATTGGATATAACTAGAAATTGGCACTGAGGTGTCCTCGGGATAATCAGATACAACAATTTCACGAGGCGTGGATTGACTGATTGTCCAGTTGAGTCGATCTGAGAGCAGTGTTGCGAGTGCGTCCGAGAATTGCTCGCCAGTACGGCGGGGGATAGTTAGGGTAAATGAAATATCTTCGCTCGTAGACATTTTCGCGTAATGAAGACACCAGATATCTGCAACCTGCTTTGCGTGGCGTGGATAGTGGTACGCGAGGGGTGGTAACACGGCTGTTGTCTGTGGCTCACTCCGCCGTGGAGCGCCTAAAACATAAAGAATCCGTCCAAGTAGGCTACCACCAACTGCTGGCCGAATTTCGGTAGACCGGTAGTCATCGTCTTGATGAACAATATTATATGAGAGTCCTATTGTTTCAGCAATGGATGCGAACCGTTCCTGTTGAGTATCTGTATTTGATCGAAAGATAGGATAGTAAGTCTCGCGGAGGGCTCCATGGGCAAGCAGCCATGTAAGCAGTGCTATCATGCTAGTTGTAGTCTCACTTTCTACCTTGGAGGAGAGCCATCCGTGTTCGCGGGCCTGTTCAAGCGAGTTGGTTGCATAGGGGCGACTCCCTCGGCGCCAGCTTTGAATTGTTGACTCAGGAATACCTAAATCGGCAGCTAGGGTTGCTTTGGAGTCCTCTTGAGCAAGGGCGGCCTGATAGCACTGGTGATAACGATAGCCTCCCGGGGTCTCTGTACGTCGGTAGGTTGAGGCGAAGGCTCGCTCTGTGGGAGGAGAGAGCGAACCATAAACTGCTGCTGTCGCCAATCCTGATCGGATATTCATATTTGCTCCCCCAGCAAGACTGTGTACCGCTTCTGCTGGTACCCATACCCGATGTTGGTGACCAACGGTTGCTGAGCACGGAGTAACTGACTCAATCAGATCGCATAGTTCGTGAGCATATGTTTCTGATGGAACAGACTGAATATATGATCCTGCTTGCTCCGGGTCTGTAGTACGATTGAGGAGATAAATCCGGATGAAGTCACGTCGATGTTCATCATCAACGGTCGAGAGGTATCCGGGAAGTGAAATATTATCCAACTGGGCTTTCACACCACGTGGGGCGCCAAGAATTGAAAGGATACGGCCTAAAATTGCGCTTCCCTCTGCAGGGACGACTTCAAGATGATGCTCTGGATTCTCTGGATGTCGGCGCCGGTAGTCTAGTTGAAGCCAGCGGAAGTGTTGAGAAAGCACTGCCAGCATCAGTGGATCATCAACAGAAAAGTGTGGAGTATACCTATCAACAGAAATTCCGCCTCCCGAAAATATCCAAGCGACTAACTGGTTAAGAGAGCGAAAGCGTTCAGATTCAGAGTTGACATTAATCCATCCGTGTTCACGGGCAGTTTGAATCCCGGAAACAACACGTGGGACTTTGTTCTCGACGAGCCAGCCCCGGACCGCACCTGCGGGCCGGTCGACACGACGCGCAATTTCAGCACGTGCCATATCGGGATTTTGTTCGCGGAGTTGGGTCGCCTCGCGGTACTGCATAACCGTCTCCAAGCCGGATTCTGGCCCATACGTCTCCGCAAGTTCTTGTTCAGAAACAAACTGTGGGGACACAATTATTATGCATAACTGTTCGTATATAAGATGTTTTTGATGTAATTAGGATCTCTCGGTGTCATTGTACTCAGTAGAAGGATTTATTATATATAATATATCACATAAATACTGTAATATGTGCTCAGATCCAGAAAGGTCACGGTCGAGATTATGCGTCCTCATCGTATCGGTGCTAGTTATGTTATCGATGCCCGGTATAAGCGGAGGAATCATCATAACGGCACAGGCTCAATCCAGTGGCAATCCTGGGGGCGTTAGTATTAGTGACCTATCTGGTAGTGGGACAACAGACGACCCTTACGTTATCACGACAGCCTCTGAATTACAGGTAATGGAGGATGATTTAGGTGCTCACTATCAACTCAGCAATGATATCGACGCTACCGGAACTGCACAGTGGAACAGTGGAAAAGGGTTTGATCCAGTCGGGCCAAATGAATCGTCCCCCTTTGTAGGGACCTTTGATGGCAATGGATACACTATCTCGGACCTTACTATTAATCGTCCAGAGACTACTCGGGTCGGACTGTTCGGCTTTGTGAAAGGTGGTGAAATTCGAGACTTAACATTAACAGATGCTACTGTCACTGGGCAACAGGAAACCGGCTCGGTAGCGGGTGAAATCACCGGGAGCACGATTACAGATATAACTGTTAGTGTGACTGTTGATGGAGGCAATGCCGTCGGCGGAGTCGTCGGTACCGCAGGAGATGGTTCTACATCTACAACGGTCACAAGTATAAGCGTCGAAGGCACAGTCAACGGAACGAGCGCTATCGGAGGTGTTGTGGGGAATAACAACTTCGAAAGCGTAGTATCGGACGTAGACTCCAGCAGTACGGTCACAGGTAATAATACCATCGGTGGGCTGGTCGGGACTAACAGTGGTACAGTCAAAAACGCGACTGCAAGCGGATCTGTTGATGGGACTGAAACCGTCGGTGGCCTTGTAGGAGCTAACAATCCTCCAAGTGGAGAGATTCGAAACGCAATCGCCCGTGGATCCGTCAACGGTACCAACAAAATCGGTGGACTCGTTGGTACTAATGGCCCAACACTTGTTGATGGTGATGCACAACTTCAGAACGTGAGTGCAGATGGATCCGTAGAGGGGCAGATTCGTGTCGGCGGCCTTGTGGGAGTTAACACCGGAACGATACAAGAAGGGACAGCTAGTGGACCCGTTACTGGAGACGATACGGTCGGAGGACTTGTTGGGCAAAACGGTGTTGCGGGCGATCAAGAGAGCTTAATCAAAAACACAAAGGCAACTGGTGATGTGACCGGTGAGCAAAACGTCGGTGGACTTCTCGGAGTCAATCCGAGAAGCGGAACAGTCCAAACATCATTCGCAACGGGAAAGATTGCTGGAACACCGACTGCTGGTGGACTTGTTGGTACCAATACTGAGGCGTTTTTCGGTGAGCAACCGGGCACGATCCGTGACTCATACTGGGACATAGAGACAACAGGGCAAGACAGCTCCGCAGGCAATGCTACTGGGTTGACAACTGCTAAAATGACTGGGGAGCAGGCCCTGAGTAACATGACCGCGCTATCAGACTTCTTCTGGCAGTCACGTGCGAATGATTACCCTGTCCTCCAAGTGCGTTCACAAGGGTCAAGTGATGATTCGTCTAGTACCCTCAATATCTCGCTTTCGCAATCAACAATCACAGCTGGAATGCCTACAGAAGTTACCGTTACCGTAACTGAGGCTCAAACCCAAAATCCTGTTGAGGACGCAACTGTCGAGATCTCGGATCTACAGCAGTCTGGAACGACGAATACCACCGGGAGTATAACATTCTCAATCAATGCAAGCTTGGCTGGTGACTACCCAATATCGGTCTCCGCTAGCGGATTCAGCGATGCGACGGTAACACTGAGAGTTGATGAGAATAATACAACGGAGCAAGACCCGCTGGTTGCTCGATTTGGTGGCCCAGACAACGAAATCGGGAACTTGGATGTACTTGAGGCGGTAAACGCTGCAAACAATGGCGAACCGATTGGTGGGGAGCCCGTCACGAATCTGGATATATTGCAACTCGTGAACAGAGTTACGGGGTGAGACATAGCTGGCGGAAGTTTATTATCGACAGTTGAATAAGGAGATATGCAGCATTCGCTGCCAGACAGATATAGCTCTGTCATGTCTTACGAGCCTGTCCTGGTAGGGGCAGGCTTTCAGTCTTCGGAACCACTTGATGACCAAAGCATTCGATTCAACAGTATTGCGATTTAGTCACAGAAAAACGGATATTAATCTTTTATCTCTACGCGGATTTCCACTTTTTCACCCTCTTGGGCGTGACTTTGACTGTCTTCATCTTTTTTCTCTTTTCGAAGTACATAGCTGAGTGAGGATTTCATGCCTTGAGCTCCTATTGCAGGCATAGTTAGTAACAGTCCAACTACGTCACGTCGATCCATACTGGTATGCCAATCGCAAGACAATATACGCTTTGTGGGTGACTCCTGATACTCGTACAAATGCAACGGAAAGCCCCACGCCATCTGGGCTGGAAGGCAGTTCATCAAGGTACTGCTTTCTAATTCAATCAGGTCCGATCTGTGCAAGGTCTCGCCACCGGCGCACTCAACGACTGCCAAGATCCATTATTTAAAACCTGAAAACAGCGAGCAAATCTACGCTGTGGTACCGTTATGGTATATGATAGTCAACACCGTCGCGTACAACAGCGATTGCTGCATGCCTGCAACCGTCTATAGCTGTGTTCGCGGCAACTGACACCCTCCCACAATTAAGCCGTGGGATTCCCTCACTGGGGTTGAACCCACGGAAATGGAGAGGTTCGCAGGTTCGTCGTCACGTGGGACGATGATCTGCGTTTCGGGCTGTCCCCCGCTTCGGACAGCGGTTTCGAGAACTTGCCCAAAGCTCGTTTGCCGATATTCAGCGCACCGTTCTTGTCCGCATTATCGTCCAGACCACACTCTGGACACTCGAAGCGTCCCTGTGTTGCTCGGACGCCCTCAGAGGCACAGCGCTTGCACGTCTTCGACGTGTCGTATTCATCAACCAACTGCACGTCGATACCCGCGTCGTGGGCCTTGTACTCGATGTAGTTGAGCAGGCGGGCGAACGGCATCTTGTGGATCTTGTGGTTAACGTATCGCCTCTGTCGTTGTCCTTGCGAATCCCACCGAGGTCACTCACGACGACGACCGCATTCCGTTCTTCGGCATCCCCCACAATGGAGCGATCGATCTTGTGCAGGCGGCCGTCTACCTTTCGGGCTTCTGCGTCACCGATATGCTCCACGATCTGCTGTCCCTGTCGGGGCTTCACCTTCCCAATGACTTCCACAACTGCTTGTAGTGTTCGCGGATACGGCGAATCTCCTCGCCGTAGAACGTGGTCTTGCGGTCGGAGAGGAACGCGGAGGTAGTGCGAGGAGTAGACCTTGACCTGTTACTTTATCTTGTTCGGGGCGAGCGTCGGGTCGCCCGTAATAAACAGGTGCACGTGGTCGGGACGAATCGTCAACTCCAGTATCTCCAAGTCAACTTCGTCGGCTTTCTGCTCGATGAGTGCTTCGAGACGGCCACACACCTCGCCTTCGAGTACCGATTTGCGGTACTTCGGACACCAGATGAAGTGGTACTGGAGTTTGTGAACGCTGGTTCGTTCCCTGTCGAACCTACAAGGCATCGTTAGTATATAGATTATCTTCACCTGAAGATGTTACACAACCATTCAACCCCAGCCGTGCCGACGAAAGTGGACAGATTCCCAGTTGTCGGCTTCATCCCACCGCTTAAGCGGTGGGCTCTCGTCTCGCTACCGCTGTAATTCGGTAGCTACCTACAAATCAGTGTTGTAGCCGATACGAACGCGCTCTTCCTCTCCCTACTCACTTCTCTTGCTCCTTGGGGAAGGGGATTCCGCGCCATCGCTTTAGTTGAATTTCTTCGTTGGTAAAGAGATCAAATTTCTCTAACAGGTGCTAGCTATATCACACCTACAAGAATGTCTCCCACTCACTTCGATTGTCTGCACCCCAATCTCCAGCTATAGCTGGTCTGTCAAATTCGTATAAAATAATACCGCGAAACCGCACCGTGTGACCGCTACCGGCGGTCAGTCGTGGTGAGTTAGTCGCGCCGGGTGGCCAGCAGGGCCGCCGCGAGCAGCGCGATGACCGCGACGATGGCACCGAAGCCGGGCCCGCCACCGCTGGT
>NZ_JANHDK010000006.1 GCF_024494725.1 Haloplanus ruber | reverse complement strand
CCGGGTTCTTGCTCTCACAACCCGTACCGATTATCGGCACGGTGGGCCGTTACCCCACCGTCAACCTAATCGGCCGCAGCCACGTCCTACAGCGTCGGAACGTTTGCGCGTCTTGGCATTCCAGCGTAAGACGGGTATGAACTATTAGCCTCAGTTTCCCGAGGTTATTGTTCTCTGTAGGGTGGTTTGGCCACGTGTTACGGAGCTATTTGCTACGAGTGTAAGCTCGTACAACTAGCATGGCTAAATCGGACCCCGATAGCAATGGCCTCCGGCAGGATCAACCGGAATGAACTCACTCTTGAGAGTGAGGGGTGGCGGGAAACATAGTGTTTCCGCGTCGTGTAGACCACTGAGGTCCATGGTTCGGGTCACCGGATCGACCGGGTGACACCGAACCACCAAGGCTCACATCAGATTCCGGCTTACGGCGGACCGCAGGGGTGGAATCCTCATGTTTCGTCCGGATCTGAACCGAGGAGGGCGACCCATATAAGCCCGTTGATCGGGCTTCGAGTCACCCCCGGTCGGCGTAACCGATCCGGGTGAGGCCGAGGGCACCGTCGCCCTCGCCCTTCGCATTACATCCGAGTGGAGGTTCATACTTAACCCCTCTGATCTCCGTCGAGATCGGCAGACGCGCTGATATTTGCGTGGTGATCCCTCTCGTGGCTTCGGTTCCCGCGGTGCCTACCTCGCTCGTCCGCCTGCCGTGGTCCTTTATAAGGATGGGGATCACAATGTCGCGCATACGATGAGTGACCCGGCAGATTCGATCGAAATTCAGAACGTGGTGGCGTCGACGGGTATCGGACAGGAACTCGACCTCGAGGCGTTGGCCGAGGACCTCCCCGGAGCCGACTTCAACCCCGACAACTTCCCAGGGCTGGTCTACCGCACGCAGGAGCCGAAGGCGGCGGCGCTGATCTTCCGGTCGGGCAAGATCGTGTGCACGGGCGCGAAGAGCATCGACGACGTGCACGAAGCCCTCGGCATCATCTTCGGGAAACTCCGCGACCTGCAGATTCCGGTCGAGGAGGACCCCGATATCACCGTCCAAAACATCGTTTCCAGCGCCGACCTAGGCCATACGCTCAACCTCAACGCACTGGCAATCGGATTGGGGCTGGAAGATGTCGAGTACGAGCCCGAGCAGTTCCCGGGGCTGGTCTACCGGATGGACGATCCCGACGTTGTCATCCTGCTTTTCGGCAGCGGAAAGATCGTTATCACGGGCGGAAAGCGAACCGTCGACGCGGCCGAGGCGGTCGAAGTGATCGTCGACCGGATCGACGACCTGGGACTGTTGGGGTAGACCCACCGACGGCCACAGCGAGAGGGCCGGCGTCGCCGACGGGACACAACGCGTTTCTCCGTCGGGGTCCTACCGCACTCGATGACCGAGGACCCACCCGCCGACGAGGGTGACGACGCCGTCACGTTAGAGTCGTTTCTCGACGCGTTACAGTCGGAGGGACGACCGGTCGCCACCGCCCAACAGATCGCCCGTCGACTCGACTGCTCACAGGCGGCCGCAAGCGAGGCGCTAGATCGACTCGCCGCCGCGGGCGACGTCGAGCGACTGGACGTCGAGTCCGACCCAGTGGTCTGGTATCCGAGCGAGTGGGGGCGACTCGCCGACCGTGAACGCGTGGTGCTCTTTCCGGAGCGCCGCGAACTCGTCGTCGACCAGCCGAGTCAGTACACCCGCGCGCAACTGTCCCGTATCGCCCACCTGGTCGATACCTCCGGGACGAAAGGCTATCTCTATCGCATCCGTCGGGAGGACGTGTGGGCGGCGCCGTTCGACGACTTCGAGGACTTCTTAGGCACCCTGCGGTCGGTCCTCCCGCGTCGCTCCCCGCATCTGGAGGAGTGGATCGAGCGCCAGTGGACCCGCGCACGCCAGTTCACTCTCCGAACCCACGAGGACGGCTACACGGTACTGGCGGCGGCAAGCGAGAGCCTGATGGGCAACGTCGCCAGACAAAAACTCGACGAGGAACACCTCCACGCCCCCATCTCCGAGACCGAGAGTTGGGTCGTCGAGGGAAGTGAGGCGGCGATCAAGCGGATCCTCTACGAGGCGGGCTACCCCGTGATCGACGAGCGTGAGTTAGAGACGGGCGAGCCACTCGACGTCGAACTCCGGACGGAGCTACGAGACTACCAGCAAGACTGGGTGGATCGGTTCCTCGACCAGCGAGCGGGCGTGTTCGTCGGGCCGTCGGGAAGCGGGAAGACCGTCGCCGCGCTCGGCGCGCTGACCGCCGTCGGCGGCGAGACGCTGATCCTCGTGCCGAGTCGGGAACTCGCCGGCCAGTGGCGGGCAGAATTACTCGAACACACCACCCTCGACCCGGAGGACATCGGAGAGTATCACGGCGGCGAAAAGGAGATTCGCCCGGTGACGATAGCCACCTACCAGGTGGCAGGCATGGACCGACACCGTTCGCTGTTCGACCGGCGAGAGTGGGGGCTGATCGTTTACGACGAGGTTCACCACATCCCCAGCGAGGTGTACCGACGGAGCGCGGATCTCCAGAGCAAACATCGACTCGGCCTCTCGGCGACACCAGTTCGCGAGGACGACCGCGAGACGGACATCTACACGCTCGTCGGGCCGCCCATCGGCACCGACTGGGACGCACTCTTCGACGCCGGCTACGTCCAGGAACCCGAGGTGGAGATCAGGTATCTGCCGTGGGCGAGCGACGAGGAACGAAACGCGTACGCGAGCGCGGAGCCGCGCGCGAAACATCGGATCGCAGCGGAGAACCCGGCCAAGGTCGACGAAGTACGCCACCTGCTTGCCGAACACCCGACGGCGAAGGCACTGGTGTTCGTCGACTGGCTGGATCACGGTCGAGCCATCGCCGACGCGGTCAACGCTCCCTTCGTGAGCGGCGAGACGCCACACCACGAGCGCGATCAGTTGTTCGCGTCGTTTCGCGACGGCGAGCGCCGGACACTCGTCGTCTCTCGCGTCGGCGACGAGGGGATCGATCTGCCGAACGCGGAACTCGCGGTCGTCGCGTCGGGACTCGGTGGGTCGCGCCGACAGGGCGCCCAGCGCGCCGGCCGGACGATGCGCCCCGCGGGGAGCGCGACGGTGTACGTGTTGGCGACACGGGGGACAAGCGAGGAGGATTTCGCTCAGCGCCAGATGCGCCACCTCGCGGAGAAAGGAATCCGTGTGACCGAGAACGGCGTGGAGTGAGGTGCCGACGACGGGCGGGGGAGCGGCCTAGTCGAGGACGGCTGCCAGCGCGTCCATCGTCTGCTCGACCTTCTCGACTTCGGCGTTGTATCCCATGTGGCCGACGCGGAGCACGTCGTCCTCGAGACCGCCCAGACCGGTCGAGAGCGTCACGTCGTGGTCCACACGCAGGCGTTCCTGAAGCGCCGTCGCCCGCCCCGGAACGGCGAAGGCAGTGACCGTCGGCGAACTCCGCTCAGGGTCGGGAAACGGCTCCAGCCCGAGGTTGCGCCCGCGCTCCCGGCAGACCAGCGCAGCCTCGCGGTGGCGTTCGTAGACGGTGTCGAGTCCCGCCTCCAGCAACAAGTCGAGGGCCGCCTCCAGTGCGACGACCAGCGTCGACAGGTGGGTGTAGGGGTAGGGCTGTTCGGCCTCGTGCCACGGAAGCAAGTTGGTGTATAGCGGGTCGGGATCGCGGGCCTCGATCCGCTCCCACGCGGCGTCGCTGACGGAACAGACCGCGAGGCCGGGCGGTGCGCTGAAACACTTCTGTGACGCGCCGATGGCGATGTCGATCCGGTCTGTCGGGACGGGCGTCCCCCCGAGCGAGGAGACGGCGTCGACGACGGTGAGGACGTCGTGGGCGGCAACGCGGTCGAGTGCGGCGTCGAGGTCGTTGAGCGTCCCGGTCGGCGTCTCGCAGTGGACCATCGTCACGAGGTCGAAGTCCTCGCCGTCGAGTGTCCGCTCCAAGGCGTCCAGTGGGAGTGGGTCGTCGTAGTTGGCGTCGACGAGGGTCGCCTCGCCGCCGTAGGCTTCGACGAGGTCCGCGAAGCCGTCGCCGTACGGGCCGTTCGAGAGACAGCAGACGCGGTCGCCAGGCGCGACGGTCGAGGCGACGGCCGCCTCCAAGCCGAGGATGCCCTCGCCGCCGAGAACGACCACCTCGTCGTCGGTCCCGTAGATCCGCCCGAGTTTCCGTTTCAGCGCGTCGTACCGGTCGGCGAAGGCCGGATCGACGTCGGGGTTGAGCAGTTCCTCGCCGGCCGCCTCCCTGACCGACGGGGGCAGCGCCGTCGGGCCGGGCGTCATGAGCATACGCCACGTAACCGATGGGGAGGCTTGTAGGGTGCGGTCCGGCGTGGCGATACCACGACACCGCGCGCCGACGCGAACTCCGTCGGGAGACGGGAAGGCACATCACCGGGGCGAGCCTACCGGACGCCCATGACCGGCAAACTCGATCCGGCGGTCCTGTCGGATCTGGTCCTCTCGCGGACGGGGGCGCCCAATCCGAACCTGCTCGCGGGACCGGCGTTCGGTGAGGACGCCGCGGCCATCCGGATCGACGGCGGGACGCTGATCGCCAGCACCGACCCGATCTCACTCGCGGCCGAGCGCCTGGGACAGTTGGCCGTCGTCGTCGCCTCGAACGACGTCGCGGCTGCCGGCGGCCGCCCCGAATATCTCCTGAGTACCGTCCTCCTCCCCGACGCAGACGTCGACGTACTGGAGACGATCACCGGCCAACTCGACGCCGAGGCCGACCGCCTCGGGCTGACCATCGCCGGTGGTCACACCGAAGTTGTCGCCGGCTTGGAGCGACCGCTCTGCTCGCTCACCTGTCTCGGGATGGCCGACCGCTTCGTCGCCACCGGCGGGGCGTCCCCCGGGGATCGGATCCTCCTCACGAAGGGGGCGGGGATCGAGGCAACGGGCGTCCTCGCGACCGACTTCCGCGACCGCTTGGACCTTCCCGCGGACGTACTTGACCGCGCGACGGCCGCGTTCGACGACCTCAGCGTGATGCCCGAGGCGGCCGCCCTCGCACCGACTGCGACCGCCATGCACGACCCCACCGAGGGGGGCGTCATCGAAGGGCTGATCGAGATGGCACTCGCCGGCGGCGTCACCCTCCGTGTCGACCGCGACGCCGTCCACGTCCGCACGGCGACCCGGGCGGTCTGTGACGCCGCCGGCGTCGACCCGCTCAGGGTTCTCGGCTCCGGCGCGCTGCTGGTGACCGTCGCCGACGGCGACGCGGACGCTGCGCTCGCAGCGCTCCACGAGGAAGAGATCGAGGCCGTCACCATCGGGCGGGTCGAGGCGGGCGACCCCGCGGTGGAGATGGGCGAGGAGCGCTACACCGAATCGATCCGGGACGACATGTACGCGCTGTGGGCGGAGTGAGGCGAGGGCAGCGGTCGTCCGCGCCCCTTCATCCGTCGTCGAAGGACGGTTCGGCCCACGGCTCCGCCGGGTCGACCGCCGAGAGCGCGTGTGCGACCTGTTCGTCGGTGTAGTCGTACTCGTCGAGCGCGAGAAAGAGTCGCTTCCACCGGGCGCTCGTGTCCGTCTCCCCCTCGGGGCCGACGCGAGCGCCGTGGATGCGGAAGAACGGAGAACCACGGTCCAGTCTCGCCCCTTCGCCGGTGTGGCCGTCGAGGGCGACGTCGTACTCGCCGTCGGAGGAGAGGTCGTCGGCCGTGACAGGGAAGGTGTGTGTTGGCTCCGCGCCCCGCTCACGGGCCTCGGCGCGCCGCTTCGCGACGGCGTGAAAGGCGTTGACCGCGTTTGCTCCTTCGCGGGCGCTCCGGGCGCGGGCGACGGCGAGAGCCGCCTGGACCGCCGCCATCTGTCCCCGCCGAGAGTCCATATCCCACCGCTCGGCGAGGTCCTCGTAGCGGGCGACGAGCGACGGCGCCTGGGTATCGGCCGCGAGGTCCTCGACGACGAACGTCTGCAGGCGGTCCCAGAGGTTCCACCCGAAGCCCGAACGGGCCAGCTCCCAAGCACACCAGGCCGCCACTTCCTCGTCGCCCCGGCGGATTGCCTTCTGGAGCAGGCTGACGACGGCGTAGCGGTTGAACCCCCCGTCTGTCTCGTCGGCACCCGTTTCCTCGCCGAAGTCGTTCGTCCCCGTTGCCTCCGGCGCCTCCGTCTCCAGTTCGCCGTCCGGCCCGAAGGTGGCCTGTCGCTCCTCGTCCATGCCGCGTGGGTGGCGACCGACCGACGAAAGGGTTCGGGTCCGACCGCCAGATAAATGAGAATCCTTAAGTTCGGTGTAGGGAGTACATCTACGTGCCCGCCCTTAGCTCAGACTGGTAGAGCAGCCGACTGTAGATCGGCTTGCCCCCCGTTCAAATCGGGGAGGGCGGACTCGTTCTCGAGTCGATCCGGAGTGAAACAGCGATCGGCTTGCCCTCCGCTCCGGTGAGCGCAGCGAACGGGAGGCAACGAGTCTCGCACGCTTCAATTCGGGGGGCGAATCCCCCTTCCTACCGAATCACGGCAGAATAGCGGCAGGTATATTCAGCCGCTTCGGCGCGTCCTTGCTGTCGGTGTCGGTTTCGCTCTGCCCCGGCCATTGCTGGAGTGCGACTGGCATCAAGACACAAATCTTCGCCATCTGTCGGACCTGACAGTCGGACGAGGGTGGTCGGAGGCTGCAAATACCACGTACGGTTACCTCGAACATCGACGCCTCGGTCATGCTAGCGACGACTGACGGCCGTGAGATCGACCCTGCAAAGAGGGGCGTCGGCTGCTACGGAAATTGGCCCGTCGATGCCGATAGGCCCCCCAGCCGGCTATTCCGCGGGATCGTCGAGAAACAAGAACGCGCGCCCGAGGAACCTGTTCCCGACGACGCGGCTCCGCGGGCGTAGAATCTCTTTTGGCGCCCAACAGCTGTCAACCACACTTCAGTTATTCGAGGCGATAACTGGGCCATCGAGTTTATAACGGTGGCGAAGGAAGCTAGTAGTAACGCCGAACGAGAACGCGCGGTGGCCCCCCGAATGCGGCATGCCAGATTTCGGCCGCAGCCGTTCTGGTGCTTCGGCGAACAAAACAATGCAATTGAAAGAACTTTTCACCGACGAATCGGCCGTTAGTCCGGTCATTGGTGTGATTTTGATGGTTGCAATAACCGTCATTCTTGCAGCTGTGATCGGCACGTTCGTCCTCGGTTTGGGCGACCAAGTCAGCGAAAGCGCACCACAGGCCAGTATGAGCTTCGAGTTCAACGATACTGGTGTCAACATTACTCACGAGGGTGGCGAGACCCTAGAGAAAAGTAATCTCAACGTATCGAGTGAGAGCATTGGGCCAGAGGAAGCGAATTTCCCTGACTCCTCGGTTACTGCCGGAGACACGGCCCCTCACAATGGAAGCGGCGACATCGGCGGCGAGACCGTTCGGGTGGTCTGGATCAACCCTGCTGGTGGCGGCACTAACACCATCGCTCGCGCGACGGCCCCGCAGTAAGCGTCTCGCGACGGCGACGATTTTTATTTGGACTTCGAGAATGCGAATCGACGAGTAGTCGGCCGCTCACCGAAGCGTCGCTTGCTCGCACGTCCCGCTCCGTCTCCGACGGCACTCAAATCTGTTCGTGACTGTCGGTGAGTGCAGTTTCACTGGCAGTCACATCTCGATGCGGGCAGCGCGTTTCGAAGACTGATCTCGAACCCCTCGGCCTGACGACGCTGTCGGACGCTACCTCGACACACGTTACCGGGAAGACCATCGAGGGTTGGAAGGACCAGTTTCGAGCGTTCGTGGTGCGAGGAGGAAGAAATCGAGGACCTAAACTCCCCGGACGCGGCCTGTGCGCCTATGGCGTTTGGTGTCGCGACAGCGGGTTCGCTAGTGAGGCGATTGCGGCAGTCACCCCGCGTGATCTTGCTCCGCTCCGTGCTTTCCGCTGGTTCTGTGCCGATGTCGACGCTGTTCCCGACGAACGCTCCAAGATAGTTCGGTGGTCGGCGGTGAACAGCGGGCGCGACTTCCATCGTCGACAAGTGTGTATCGAATGATTGTCGGCACGTTCCAGAAACGGACCCCGACGATAGGGCGTCGGGTCCGCGTGGGCGCCCGTATCCTAGGCGGGTGCCACGATAGTGGAAGGCAGCGGGGGGCTTTAATCCTCCGCACGAGCGGTCGGGGGGTACGGGCGAGACCAGTCGCGAACGCGTTACTCGGTGTATCCGAGTTCCTTCTCGGGATCGGTCGGGAGTGAGTGGAAAATTTCCTCCATCTCGCCGTCGTCGAGGCCCACCTCGTCGAGGCTGCCGTCGCTCTGATAGAGCGACCAGACGAAGTTGATCATCGTCGCCTGGAAGTGCGGACTCGGCTGATCGCTCTCCCGGATGTGTTTGACGAGTTTTGCCGCCGTTTCGTCGTCGAGTATGTCGCTCATAGGCCGGAACTCGGTCGGATCGGCAATCAGGGTGTCGGATGACGAACGGGAGGGTCAGTCGCCGCCAACGGCAAAACGGGCGGCGTCCTCGTCGATGGCAGGCGAGGAGACGAGTGAGACACCGACGGTGAGGACGGCGGCGAGGATCATGAACGCGAGAGCGACGTCCCACCCGGCGTAGGAGCGAGCGAGGAGGGAGACGGTCGTGTCCCCAACCGCGACGGACACGGTCGGGACGAGAACGTGCAGGAGATAGAGGATCTGGGGGACGGCGACGCCGACGAGCATGCCGTCGCGGGTCGTCGCCTCCCAGTAGAGTGCGACGATGACGGGCGGGGCGAGGAGGGCGAACCCGGAGAAGGCGGTGTCGCCGACTTCGATGAGCGTGCCGGGCCGCGAGAGGCTGGCGGCGAACGCGAGGAGGGCGAAGACGGCGACGCCGATGCGGGCGATCCACGCCTCGCGCCGGTCGCTCGCCTCGGGACGGACGAAGGGGCGATAGAGGTCACGGGTGAAGTAGGCCGACCCCGAGAGGAGCATCGAGTCCGAGGAGGACATCATCGCCGCCATCGCACCGGCGACGACGAGCGCCGCGAACCACCCCGGGGTGTACTCGCTCAGCAGGACCGACAGCACGTTCGCTCCCTCGGGAACCTCGATGGGGAGGCCGGCGGCCCACGCCCCGAGCATGAACGCCGGGACGAAAAGCAAGAGGACGAGCACGGGCCAGAGGGCAAAGGAGCGTTTCAACACCGTCGCGGACTTCGCGACGAAAAAGCGCTGGTTGATCTGAGGGAACATGGTCACACCGAAGGCGATGGTGACCGCCGACGAGATGATGAACTGCGGCGTATAGAGACCGCCCCCGAGGGACGCGAAGTCGGGGTTGGCCGCCACCATGCCGCGGGTGGCCGCGCCGAGGCCGCCGAGGCTCCCGAGAATCCAGACCACCGCAACCCACAGCACGGAGAGCATGAACAGCCCCTGGAGCGTGTCGGTCCAAGCGACACCCCGCAGGCCGGCGAGCATCACGTAGGCAATCATAAAGAGGGTGATGAGCGCGGCGCCGCCCCAGTAGGGGACGGCCCCGCCGGTGAGGCCGCGCAGCGCCTCGCCGGCGCCCATCTGCTGGAGCATGACGTACGGGAAGAGCCACAGGAGGCTGACGCCCGCGACCAGTCCCCGGAGGCCGGGAGAGGCAAACCGGTCGCCGAGCATCTCACCCAAGGTGACGTACTCGCGTGCGCGCCCGATGAGCCACTGGCGGTAGCCGATGACGTACCAGAGGATGGCAAAGAGCACGCCGTCCATCACGCCCATGACGAGAATCCACTCGGGGCCGGCCTGATAGGCGAGGTTCGGGCCGCCGAAGAAGGTAAACGCCGACAGCAGGGTCGCGAAGGTGGTAAAGAGGAGGACGAGCGTCCCGAGGGTACGGCTGGCGAGATAGAAGTCCTCGGCGTCCGACCCACCGACGCGGTAGGCCACGAGACCGACACCGAGCGCGAGCAAGAGATACGCGACGACGATGCCGAGCGGTTGGAGACTCACGGCTTCTCACCCCCGTCGAGTCGCGGCCCCGCAGCGGTGCCAGTGTCGACGCCCATCAGCCGATCCCACCCGTGGCGGGTGAACAGCCCGAAGGTCACGGCCGCTATGCCCATCCACCCGAGGTGCCACCAGAGCCAGACGGGCAACCCGGCGACCACCGTCGACGTGCCCCAGAGGAACCAGGGAATTGAGAACACGACGAGCACGACGAACGCCACGACCCACAGCCAATCGCGTATCGAACGCATGCTTGGAATGTATTCGTATCTCCAACTACGTAAATGATTCCAAATAATCCTCCATCTGGCTTTTTGAAGAAAAACTTTCTTCGAAAGTGTGCCGGGAGCGATCCCTCTCTTCGATCCGTGGCGACAGGAGTAAACCGCCGCCCGCCGAGCGGACTCGTGTGCCCGGGACGGAGGGACGTGTCGTGTCGCCGCTGGTCGCGTTGGGCGTTGCGGTCCTCGCGATCAGCACGAGCGCGATCCTGGTCCGTTGGAGTGACGCTCCGAACGTCATCAAGGCGCTGTATCGGGTGTCGTTTACCGTCGTCGCGCTCGCTCCACTCGTCGACGGCACCGACCGTCGCTCGCTCACCCGGATCGAGGCTCGCGACGCCGCCGTCGCAGTCGCCGCGGGGGTCGCCCTGGCCTTTCACTTCGTGGTCTGGTTCGAGAGCCTCGATCACACGACAGTCGCCGCGAGTGTCACCATCGTCCAAGCCCAACCGGTGTTCGTCGCCGCCGGGGCGTGGGTCCTGCTGGGGGAACGAGTGAGTCGACGCGGTGCCCTGGGAATCGGGGTTGCCCTCGCGGGGATGGTCGCGCTCTCGTTCGGCCCGGAGTTGCTCGCGGTCGTCGATCCGACGGCCACACTGGACACCGCTGTGGCGGGGGCTCAGTACGGCAACGCGCTGGCCCTCCTCGGCGCGGTGGCCGTCGCGGCGTACTATCTCGCCGGGCGGTCGCTTCGGCGTCGACTGGGGGTGTTGCCGTACGTGACGGTCGTGTATACGGCCTGTGCGCTCGTCCTGTTCGGGGTCGCGGTGGTCCAGGGTCTTCGCCTCCTGTCGTATCCACCGCACGAGTGGCTCCTGTTCGCCGCGATGGCGCTCGGGCCGGGCGTCCTCGGCCACACGGTCGTGAACTGGGCGCTCGGCCACCTCGAGTCACACGTCGTCAGCGTCTCCTTGCTCGGTGAACCCGTCGGCAGTACGCTGCTCGCGCTGGTGCTTCTCTCGGAGGTCCCGCCGCCCACGACGCTCTTCGGCGGCGCAGTCGTCCTCGCTGGGATCTACGTCACCGCGTCGACCCGGACGCCCGGCGACACTCAGTGAAGTTTGAGTTCGACCCGCCGGCCGTCGGGGTCCCGAACGTACGCCGCCCAGTCGCGACCGTAGGCACCGTAGCGCTCGTGTGGCTCCCCGGATTCAACCGTGACGCCTGCGTCCCGAAGTTCCTCGAGGAGGGCGTCCATCTCCGCTCGGGTGCCGGTGCCGTCCGACCGGAGAAGCAGACAGACGTGTTCGCCGCCGACGGAAACCGATTCGTCGGTCGGCACGAGGTGGAGATGGCGGCCACCGGCCACGACCGCGACGTAGGGAACTTCCCCGGCCTCGTAGCGGTCACGGTCGCGGATCGGCATCCCCAACAGGTCGTGGTAGAACTCGAGTGCGCGGTCGAGGTCGCTCACGCGGAAAGCAGCGTGGTCTAGGTCGACGACGTCCATATCGGTCGTTGGGCCGCCGGCCTCATACGGATTGTCGTCACTGTATGGCAACTGTTACCACGAACAGAGGTAACAACCTACGAGAACAGCGATCTGACACGGACGCTCACTCGAGGAGTTCGCGCGTTCGCCGGTGTCGGAACCGGAACATGGGTTCGAAGCCGACACGGGCTAGCGGCGCGATGGCGTCGCCAAGCGGCCCGAACGGGAGGGCGTAGACCACCCGGTCGTCGACGACCGTCTCGTCCCCGTCGGCGAAAAAGCGGTGGGTGTGCTCCCAGTGGCGGAACGGTCCGCCGGCCATCTCGTCGGTGAAGTGGGCGGTCGCTCCCTCGCGTTCGCGCTCGGTGATCAGCGAGGTCCACTGCTGTCGCGGCCCGGCGCCGAAGGGTTGGACCGAGGCTTCGATGCGCGATCCGGGAACCAGAATCTCCGGATCGGGATTACCGTCCGGTCCCTGAACCTCCTCGATCCGGAGGTGCATCCACCCCGGGGTCAGCGCCTCCAGTCCACTCACGCGGGAGTGAAAGTCCCACACCGACTCCAGCGGCGCGCCGACACGCGTCCGGCGTTGGTACACGGCCATGCCTGTGTGTAGGAACGAACGGCGGATAAGCACCCGGATCACGTCTGTCGACTGATCAGGTCAGCCGGCCGACGGTATGAGGGATCTTTTTATGTGATAGATCACATCATGCCTAGCGGACGGTATTACCATGGACGAAGCTAGGCGGGAGTTCCTCAAGCGAGCAGGTGTAGCGACAGTAGCGACAACCACCCTTGCCGGCTGTTCCGGCGGCGGGGGCGGGGGCGGCGGCGATGGGGGCGACGGTGGCGGCGGTCAGGCGAGCTGGACGCTCGGCACCTCCTCGGAAGGGTCATCGTCGTTCCGGATCGGGTCCACGTGGAGCCAGTACGCGGAGCAAAACGACGCGCTCGATTCGGTCTCTGTCGACGCCGTCATCACGGAGGGGACGGGAGCGTCGTACCGTCGCTTCGACGCCGGCGAGTTCGAGATGAGCGGAACGACGACACAGCTCCTCGACGCGGCGCCCGATACGGGCCCCTACGAGGACCAAGGGCTGCAGGACTTCAGCAACCACCGGCAGGTCCGCGGCTATATGGGCTTCTACAACTTCGGCCTGTACAACGCGGACGCGGTGAGCGGCTGGGACGACCTGGAGGGGCGCCCAATCGCCATCTCGTCGGCCGGCTCCGGGACGCGGCCACCGGTCGAAGCCATTGTCGACGCCGAAATCGGTCTCGACAACGTCGACAACCGGTATATGGCCTTCGCCGACATTCCGAGCGCGCTCCGTTCGGGACAGGTCGACGCGGCGTTCACCTGGACCGTCAACCAGACGACCCCGCAGGGCTGGTTCCAGGAGATCGACGCGACGGTCAACTGGGAGCCGCTCCCGATCTCGCAGTCCACGCGCGACCTCCTCAATAACGACCTCGGCTACTCGACGTACGTCCAGCTGGACGCCGACACGGTCTCGCAGTTCGCCGAGAACTACCAGGACCCCCTCGATACGTTCACGCTGACGTACCTCTACGTCGTGAACGCCAACGCGGACGCCGACATCGTCTACGACATCGCTCGGTTCACCCATCAAGAAGGGGAGGCGCTCCTCGAACAGGACGACGTCATGGCCTTCTTCCCGGACCCGGACCGCTTCCTCGGCCAGCTCCACCCCGACATCCCGCTGCACGAGGGTGCCTACCGCTACTACGAGGAGGAAGGGCTGCTCGAAGACTACGACCTGACCGCCCCACCCGAGGCATAGCTACCCACGATGGCCACCGGCAACGACGCCGATCAGGACACCCGTTCGCTCGCGGACATAGAGCGGACTATCGACGAGAAGTTCCGGGATAGCTACTCCGAACAGATCTGGAACAAGGGGCCGGTCGAGTTGCTGGTGTACGCGATCACGGTCGTCTTCTTCCTCTATCACCTGTGGTACGCCCAGACGTTCCAGCTGCCGCGCGCTCGCCACGGGATCATCCACCTCGCGATGGTGCTCTCGCTGTGGGGCATCATCCAGATGCTGGACGAAGACTGGTCGGCGACCACGGGGAAGGCTAAGACGGTCGGATACGCGCTGTACAGCGTTATCTCGGTGATCCCGCTGTACTACATCCAGTCCAACTACGACCAGATACGGCTGACCGCGGGGGTCTACACCGACACCGCGATCATCTCCGGCGTGCTGGTGATCCTCCTGGTGTTGGTCGCGCTGGCACACGTCTCCCGGCTCATCACCGGGATTGCGCTGGTCGGCCTGGTGTACTCCTACTTCGGGCCGCTGATGCCTGGGCTGCTCTCCCACCGCGGGCTGACGGTCCAGCGGATCATCACGATGAACACCGTCGAGATGGAGGGGCTACTCGGAACGCTCCTGCAGATTTCGGCGACCTGGGTCGTCATCTTCCTCATTCTCGCCGGACTGATGGAGAAGTACGGCGGGATGGCGACGTTCATCAAAGGGATGACGCGACTGGCCGCACGTCGCAAGTACATCGAGATCGGTCAGGTGGCCGTCGCCGCGAGCATGTTCATGGGGTCGATCAACGGATCGACCGCTGCTAACACCGCAACGACCGGTGCGTTCACCATCCCGCTGATGAAGGAGAACGGCTACCGGCCGAAGATTGCGGCCGCCATCGAGGCGGTCGCCTCCTGTGGCGGGCAGGTACTCCCGCCGATCATGGGCGCCGGCGCGTTCCTGATGGCCGAACTCATCGATCCGAACTACTCCGACATCGTCATCGGCGCGATAGCGCCGGCCATCCTCTTTTTCCTCACCGTCTCGGTCGCCATCTCGCTGAGCACGAGCAACAGCGTCTCGACGACGATCACCACCGAGCCTGATCCGCGGGGTCTCGGCAAGCGGCTGTTCGATATCGTGCGTCACTTCGAGTATATCGGGATGTTCGCCATCCTGCTGTGGTGGCTGATCGGTATCGGCGCCGACCCGATGGTCGCCGGCTTCTACGCCATCGTCTCGCTGATGGGACTGCGTCTCGTCCGCGTCGCCTTCGAAGTCGTCACCGACGCCAAAGAGGAGGATCTCGCGGCCGCGTTCAAACTGTTCCTCCGTGAGTCTCTCGAAGGGATGCGCCGTGGCGCCGAGGCGACGCTCAACATCACGATCCTGCTGGCGAGTCTCGGTATCGTCATCCGAGCGCTGATCGTCACTGGGTTCGCACAGCAACTCTCGTCGTACCTCGTCTTGCTGTCCGGTGGTGTCGTCGTCGTCATGCTGTTCCTGGCGATGCTCGCCGCCATCGCGTTCGGCATGGGGATGTCGACGACTGCGGCCTACATGATCGTGGCCGTGCTCGTGGCGCCGTCGCTGGTGCAGATCGGCGTCCAGGAGTTCACCGCTCACATGTTCGTCTTCTACTTCGCCATCGTCTCGAACATCACGCCGCCGATTGCGCTCTCGGTCATCATCGGCCAGGGGATTGCCGGCTCCGACTTCTGGGAGACGGCCGTCGAGTCGCTCCGCATCGGCTTCCCGATGTTCCTGCTTCCCTTCGCGTTCTTCTACAACGAGGCACTCCTCTACCCCAGTCCGATGACGCTCGTCGCCTTCGTCATCGTCTTCGCGGGATTCGTCTCGGTGAGCATCGGGCTCACCGGGTACATCCGACAGCAGATTCCGACACTTCTGCGGCCGGTCTTCCTCCTGCTGGGACTGGGTGCTATCTTCGTCCCCACGATGATCGGTCAGGTGTTGCTCGTGGCCGCCATCGTCGCCGCCTGTGGCTACTTCCTCCGGTCGGGATCGGTGGACGTCACCACCCCCGCCGAGGGATAGGCGGCGCCTGCGGGCGATTTATTATTGTCGCGGGTGACCGCACCGTATGTCCGAAGGCTGGCAGCGCGTTCGTCCATCCGAGAGCGACCCACGTGACGACAAACCTGGAACGCGCTGGGAACTGTCGCCGAAACTCGATATCGAGCCGTTCAACCTGAACGTCGCCGTCCTCGAACCCGGCGAGCGTCTCTCCCAGAGCCACTTTCACTACCACCACGACCAGGCGGAGTTGATCCACGTCGCGGCCGGCCGGTGTCGGGTCGAAGTCGCGGACGACCGATTTATCGCCGAACAGGGCGACACTGTCCGCTTCGACGCGGGACCGGAGGGCGTCCACCTGGTTCACAACCCGTTCGACGAGCCGTGTCGGATCGTCGCCATGGGCTGGCCGCCCTCGGGTCGCCACCCGGTCGAGACGGTCAAGACGATCGGCGAACTGCTCGACGAACGCGAGTGACGGTCTCGCCGTCACCGTGCAGTTAAGTCGACGGCCGAAAACGGGGTTAGCATGCCGAGACTACTTGTCCCGATGGACCAGAACCGGGACCACATCGACCGCCTCGTGTCGGGGATCGGTGACCTTCACTACGATCCGAGCGAGACACGGCTGACGGTGCTCAACGTCTTCGAGGAGTTCGAGGTCCACGGAGAGTGGTCGGACATCGAGTCCGACGAGTTCTACGACGCCGAGGAACTCCCCGACGTCATCACGGACGCGGCCGGCCGGCTCTCCGAGAGCGGGTTCACCGTCGACGTCCACTCCCGGCACGGCGACCCGGCCGAGGAGATCATCGCGTTGGCGGCGAGCGAGGACGTGGATGCGGTCGTCATGGTCGCCCGCCAGCGCAGCGCGGTCGGCAAAGTCCTGCTCGGAAGCGTCACGCAGGGTGTCCTCCTCGGGACCGACCGCCCCGTGATCGTCATCCCACACGACGAGTGAACGGCCGCAGACAGAACGTAGAACCGGGAAGCGACCAAGTGCAGGCGACCGACGATCCAATCCATGAAGGCAATCCGATACCACGAACACGGCGACGCGGATGTACTGACAGTCGACGACGTACCGACACCGGACCCGGGCCACGACGAGGCGCTCGTCCGAGTGCACGCGGCGAGCGTCAACCCCATCGACACCTACGTTCGGGAGGGCGGAGTCAGCCCCGCGGGCGGCCTCCCACACGTCGGCGGCTCGGACGCCGCCGGCGTCGTCGAGGCGGTCGGTGACGGCGTTGAGGGCGTCGCGGTCGGCGACCGGGTGTTCGCCACCGGCCTCGGCCTGTTCGAGGACGGGACGTACGCCGAGTACGTCGCCGCTCCGGCGGCGTCGCTCGCCCCCCTCCCCGACGAGGTATCGTTCGCCGACGGCGCGGCCGCCGCGATGGCCTTCGCGACGGCGTGGCGGGGCCTCGTCAACCGGGGCGGACTCTCGGTCGGGGACACCTGTCTGATCCAAGGCGGGGCGGGCGGCGTCGGCCACGCGGCCGTCCAAATCGCCGACCACGCGGGTGCCACCGTCGTTGCCACGGCGGGGAGCGACCGGGCGTTCGTCGGTGATCTCGGCGCCGACGGCGTGATCGACTACGCCGGCGACGACGTCGCTGACCGGATCCGCGAGGCCGCGGGCGGCGAGATCGACGTGGTGCTCGAAACCCACGCCGCCGCCAACGTCACGACGGACCTCGAGGTCCTGACCCGCGGAGGACGGATCGTCGTCCTCGGCGAGGAGGAGCCGATCACCATCGACCCCGGCGCGTCGATGACCGGCAAAATCGCCGACGCCGACCTCTCCTTTATGTCGATCATGGCCTCGCGCGACGATCAAGCGCCGATCCTCGAACGGGTGGGCCGCCTGCTCGCCGACGGCACCTTCACCGTTGAAATCGAGGCGACCTACCCCCTCGAAGCGGCCGCCGAGGCACAGCGACACGTGCTGTCCGACGGCTCGCGCGGCAAAGTCGTCCTCACGGTTTCCGACGCGGCGTAACCGAGGGATTAATTCACGTCCCTCCGTCGGAGGGGATATGTCGGTTACACTCGATTCGGACGACTCGGTGGTCGTGCTCGCCCACGAGCAGTTTCCAGGCCGGGCGAAGACGGCCGTCGGCGTTCTCCGATACGCGGACTACGACGTGGCGGCGGTGCTCGACCGCGCCCACGCGGGCGAACGAGTCATCGACCACGTCCCCGACGTTGACGACGCGCCGATTGTCGAGAGCATGGACGCGGCACTCGAGATGGACCCCGACGCGCTGGTGATCGGCATCTCGCCCATCGGCGGCGCGTTCGACGAGTCCTGGCGGCCGGACGTCCAGACCGCCATCGACGCCGGCTGTGACGTGATTTCGGGGTTACACTACTTCCTCGCGGACGACCCGGAGTTTGCCGACAGCGCCGCCGAGTCCGGGGCCGATCTGGTCGACGTTCGCCGCCCGCCCGCTGACCTCGGCGTGAGCGAGGGGCAAGCGGGCCAGGTCGACGCCGACGTGGTGCTGACCGTCGGCACCGACTGCAACACGGGCAAGATGACGACGACGCTCGAACTCGTCGCCGCCGCCCGAGCGCAGGGAATCGACGCCGGATTTGTCCCCACCGGACAGACGGGGATCATGATCGCCGGGTGGGGGATTCCGGTCGACCGGACGATTGCCGACTTCGCCGCCGGCGCCGTCGAGCGGATGGTCCTCGATGCCGCCGCCGATCACGACGTCCTCTTCGTCGAGGGGCAGGGAACCATCGTCCACCCTGCCTACTCCGGGGTGACCTGTAGCCTGCTCCACGGAGCGATGCCCGACGCACTCGTGTTGACCCACAGCGCCGGCCGAGAGGCGATCCACGGCTACGAGTCCGTCGCGCTCCCACCGGTCGAGACGTACGTCGACCTCTACGAGTCGCTCGCGGCACCGGTCGCGCCGACGCAGGTAGCCGCCGGCGCACTCGACACCCGGGCGTTCGAGGCCGACGACGCGGCACGGGAGGCCGTGACGGCCTACGGTGACGCTATCGGCGCGCCCGCGACCGACCCCATCCGCTTCGGGGCCGAGACGATACTCGACGAACTCCCATGAACGCGACATTCGAGCGACTCGACCTGTCGATTGACGGTGAGTTCGCTATCTCGCGAGGGACACAAACCGACGTGGAGACGGTCGTCGTCCGAGTGAGCGACGACGCCGGGCAGACGGGAATCGGCGCCGCCGCGCCCGACGCCCACTACGGCGAGACGGCCGACACCGTGACCGCAGTCCTTCCCGCTCTCCTCGATGCCGTCGAAGCGGTCGACGACCCGCTGGCGCTGGGGCGGATCGAGCGTCGACTGCGCGGGACGATCCGTGACAACCCTGCCGCCCGCGCCGCGGTCAGTATCGCCTGTCACGACCTCGCGACCCGTCGGCTGGGGGTGCCACTCTACCGGCACCTGGGCCTCGAGTCCGGGCGTGCGCCCCCGACCTCCTATACGGTCGCCATCGACGAACCGGAGGCGATGGCGGCGACAGCCGAGACGGCCGCCACGGAGGGGTACACGGTCCTGAAGGTGAAACTGGGGACCGACCGGGACCGCGAGCGAGTCGAGGCGGTGCGGGCCGCGGCCCCCGAGGCGACGATCCGGGTCGACGCCAACGAGGCGTGGACGCCGCACGAGGCAGTCGAAAAGAGCGACTGGCTAGCCGACCTCGGCGTCGAATTTGTCGAACAGCCGATCCCCGCCGAACATGACGACCGCCTGCCGTACGTCCACGAGCGAAGCGCACTGCCCGTCGCCGCCGACGAGTCCTGTGTGGCGCTCCCGGACGTGCCACGGGTGGCCGACCGCGTCGACATCGTGAACCTGAAGCTCATGAAGTGTGGGGGCGTCCGCGAGGCGGTACGGATGGTCCACGCCGCCCGCGCACAGGGCCTGGAGGTGATGCTCGGCTGTATGGTCGAGTCGACCGCGTCCATCGCCGCCGCCTGTCATCTGGCACCGCTCGTCGACTACGCCGACCTCGACGGCGCGCTTCTCCTCGCCGAGGACGCCTACGAGGGGCCAACCTACGCCGGCGGCACCGTTACTTTCCCCGACCGACCGGGGACGGGCGTCCGGTCGACCCGCTAGCGCTGTCGTCCAGAGCGGGCCTCTCCGGCGATCATCATCCGCTGGAGCGCCGACCGAATGTGGTAGTTCTTCTCGGCGTCTTCCTCGGCAGCGAGCGCCGCTTCGAGGTGACGGCTCGTCAACGCCGAGGAGGAGACGTGACGATCCGTGGCCGACCTCCCTGATCGGTCCACTGACTCCGGATCCGAGTCGGGCGAATCGGTAGGGGGAATCATACGCTGTCCACAACGGTCGTCGAGCGCCTATACCCTCCGTTTTATTCGATTATTCACAAATCGCCGTTGACGTATCTGGCTCGGTGTCGAACACCGCTCCCCCGACGAGTCCCGGGCCACGACTCGACCGGGTAACGAAAGCAGACCGGGACAGGACCGGTGATCGTGGCAGATCAGTCCGCGGCCAGTCGGTCGGCCCAGCCGTCGGTGCGGCGTCGGCCGCCGTCACGGGTGAGAAACAGGGCCGCGAGTCCGTCGCGAGCCTCGACGAGCGACGACGCACGGTCGTCGTCCATGACGAACGCGGCCGTCGAGTAGGCGTCGGCCGTCGTCGCGTCGGGCGCAACGACGGTGACGCTGGTATCAGTGGTTGGGGACTCCCCGGACCCGGGCGTGACGATGTGGTGGTCCGTTCGGTCCTCGTCGTAGTAGATGCGGTAGTCACCGGAGGTGGCGACGCCACCGCTGTCGAGACGGAGGGTTGCGGCGAGGCCGTCGCCACGCGGGTTCTCGACCCCGACGCGCCACCGCCCGTCTCCGCCGCCGAAGGCGCGAACGTCTCCGCTCGCCTCGATCAGGCCGGCATCGACCCAGTCGCGGAGGGTGGCAACGCCGGCGTCGACCACCGCACCCTTGGCGACGCCGTCGAGGGTGAGCGGCGTGGGCGTGCGGAGTTTCGAGTCGGCGACTGTGACCGAGTCGAACGTCGCGTCGGCGACCTGCCGACGGGCGTCACGCGGGTCGTCGTGACCGGACTCGTGGGCGGTCACCACCGGCAGGACGGTCGGATCGAACGCACCGTCGGTTCGGTCGTAGACCCGCTGGCAGCGACGGAGGAGTGCGACGAGCGACGGCGAGGGATCGGCGAGGACGCCCGCCTCGTTCAGGCGTGCCACCTCGCCCGCCGCGTCGTGGCGCGTGAACACCGATTCGAGACGATCCATCGCCGCGAACGCGCGTTCGACGCCGAGTTCGGCTCGGTCGGGGTCCCGCGTCACGGCGGTAACGGTGACGAGTCCACCCATCATGAGGCGGGTGCTCCGAACTTCCGTGATCTCTCCGCGGACGAGGAGCGTCCGCCCGAGGAGTCCGGCCCCCGCGGCGCCGCCGGCGGCCGTCAGGAACGACCGGCGGTCGAGTTCACGCATCGTCGTTCCCCCCGTCGAGCCAGGCTGATCCCGAACAGCCACACGACTCGTCCGACCCTGAACACCCGCACGACTCATCCGAACCCGAACACCCGCACGCTCCGTCCGACCCCGACGGGCCGCCGTCGCCCGCCGATTGCCGGACCATGTCGACGATGGTGCCCGCGGGAACGAGGTCGGAACTTCCTGCGTACGGCTCTGGGTCACCGCCGTCGGTCATGGTGTGCTCGTCGAGGATGCGGCGCTGTTCGCCCGTCCGATCCTCGGGGCGGATGCGCTCGATGAGCGCGGGGTCTCGCCAGGCATCGACCGTGAAGCCGTGTTCGTTGTCGTACTGGAGAACGACCGGACACCCTTCGGGATCGTAGTAGTTGTCGACACAGACCGAACACTGGAAACACTGGAAGCGGTCGATAGAGCCGTCGTCCTCGATGGCCTGGAACTCACAGTCGCTCTGGCATTTCACGCAGTCGCCACAGAGGTCGTATCGCTGGATCGGCTCTCGCTGGAGGACGTTCCCGAGCGCCAATCCGGCCCCAAGCGGGCAGAGGTACCGACAGTACGGCCGGAACATGAACGCCCCCGAGACGATGAGCACCGCCGACCAGCCGATGTAGACGGGATCGGTCACCAGCGACCGGTAGAAGGCGGCCTTGAACGGTTCGACCTTCGCTAGTGTCGCTCCGAGATCCGTCGAGATCACGAATCCAATCACGATGGCGATAAAGAGCGGGTAGCGGAGCTTCTCGAGTTTGACGTGGTACTCACGGGGGAGTTCGTACTCCCACGGAGTCAGCTTGTAGAGCAGTTCCGAGAGAGCCCCGAACGGACAGATCCACCCACAGAAGACACCACGTCCCCACTTCGGGATGACGAGCGCGATGCAGATGAACGTGATGGCGACGAGTGGGGCCGAGAAAAACAGCGCCCAGCGGAACCCGCCGGTGGTCGCCCACGAGACGATTTCGCGGACGAGGATGGCGATTTGCTGAGTGGTGGGCTGGGTCGGATGGTACCAGCCGATGAACGCAAGCGTCACCACCAAGGTGCCGATCCGCAGGCGGTTGGTCGTCCACCCCGCGCGTCGGCTGATCCGCGACCGAAAGCTGAAGACGCCGACGATTCCCGTCAGGAAGACGATGAGCGCGGCGGCCGCGGGCCAGTTGTCCTCCCACGCCGACTCGACCGTGCCGACCCACGCCGGCAGTGTCCGGGCGGCCACGGCGTCGACCGGGCGCCGAACCGCGAGTCCACCGGGGCCGTAGGTCCGGCTGAGACGCTCCCCGTCCACGGTCAGGCCGAGGACGAACGGGCGAGCGGTATCGAGACCCTCCTCGATCACCAGCGCGGCGCTCCAGTCGACGCCCTCGATCTGGGTCTCGTGGATCGGCGGCGCGTACGACCGGGTCCACTGGTGGAGGCGGAGTCGCTCCGGTCGTGCCGTCGACCCCGGAACGGTGAGGCCGACCCAGATGACCGTCGCGTTGGCGTCGGGGGGACCACCCTCCCGGTCGCCGAGTAGACTCTGCCTGACGGGATCGGACTCGATGGGCGCCGCATAGAGCGTCGGAGCGTCGTTCGCGCCGCCCGAGGCGTTCGCTCCCCCGGTGGTCCACCGAGCGAGCGCCGTTCCGCGTCCCAGGTCGCTGAGTGTCATGCGGCGTTCCGCGGACTGATTCGTCGCCGTCTCGTTGGCCGCCCCCCCGTCGAGCACCGACGACGAGACGATACCCTCCGATTTGGCCACGAGTCGGGCCGACCGCGTCACCGTCTCGATGGAGGCTCGGGTGGTCACCGACGCGCCGGTGAGCGCGTCGACGTGGTGCTCGTTCGCGTCGGGGTCACGAAGCGTGACATCTTGGGTGACCGACATTCCGACCATCTGGTAGCTGAACCGGCGCAGCCGTTGGATCGCCGAGGCGCGGTCGAAGAAGGGTTCGTGCTGTTCGACGAGTTCGACCCCACGGATGGTGCCGTTGGTGTCGAGTGCGACCAGAAACTCGATGGGTTCGTTACCGTATCCATCGACGTCGACGACGTTGCTCGTGAGGAAGACGTAGCCAGCGAGTTGTCGTTCGCCGTCGACCTGCCGGTAGGCCTCGACTGTCTGGTACTGCCCCGACGGCTCCGAGAAGTCGTCGACCCCCGGGTAGACCTTCGACAGACTCCGATCGGAGAACGGATCGTCGATGGTGGACCGGTCGACGGCTGTCGCCGGGGCCGGCATCGAGAGGACGAGTAAGAGGGCGAACGCGGCCGCGATCCAGTGGTGCCGGCTCACGGGCGTTGCCACGTCCCGACCCGGGTACAGGAGCGGTTCGGTACGCCGGTGACGACGTGGGACGTCCGACGGCGGTCGGCGCCGTCGGTGATCCGCGGCGTCACGAACCGGTGGCGACAGGTTCCGCTATCGTCGCCGGGACGTGCCCCGACCACCGGCGCTGGGTCCCGACACACGGCGGCGGTCTGGGGGCCACGGTCCTCGATCCCGAGGGGCGTTGTTTCGAACACGGTTCCCATCCAGACGCCATCTATGTTAATTATAGGGGAACGTTTCAGCGTGCTAGACAGTTTCACCGTTAGCCGTGCCCGGAAGGCCCGTGTAGCTCCCCCCTACCAGTCGACGAAGGGGGTCTCGCCGCCCGCCCGCTCGATGTAGTCGCGTTGCATCCGCTCGACCGCCTCGGGGAGGGTGTCGCCGTCGGCGACCGCCTCGCGGACGCGCGCTTTCTTCCACGCGCTCGGAACGGTCCCGTCGCGGCGGCGTTCGAGCGGTTCGAGGGAGGCGTCGATGGTGTCGTCGTCGAGACCGGCGTCCCGGAGGCCGCGACGCGCGTACGCGAACAGTTCGTCGTAGACGGTCTCGGGGTCGGTGGTTCGGTCGCCGTCGGCGGTCACCCACGCGAGGGGCGCGTCCGGGCCGTCGGCAACGACGTCGTAGAAGCAGTCGCGGGCCGCCGCCCACGGCAACTCGGTCAGCGGGTGATCCGCGGTGCCCAGTCCCCGGAGAAGGCCGACGACGAGCACCTGGACGGCAATGGTGTCCCGTACCGTCGGCTGTGTGGGGAGCGGGCGGTACTCGATGCGGAGGGACGCACCGTCCGGTTCAGTGCCGACGGGGTGCCCGCCGACGACACCTCGGACCCACCGCCAGTGGACGCCGCGCTTGTGGTCGTACTCGCGGATCGTCGCCCGGTACGGGCTGGTATTGGGGTCGTCGCCGTCCGCGAGCACCGGTGCGTACGTCTCGTCGGCGACCACGCGGTCGACCACGTCCGTTGCCTGCGCTACGTCGTCGGGAAATCGGACCTTCCCCTCGTCACGGGGTGCGTCGGCGTTGATGCTCCCCTCGAAGACGGGGACCCGGAGTTCGTGGGGCGTCGCGTCGATCACCGCGGGGTCGTCGTCGTAGCAGTCCGCTGGGAGGAAGGGGGCGTTGCTCGATAAGGAGAGTACTGGCCCCATCGTCCGAAGGGCGAGGTTGAAATAGCGGGGGAAGGTCTCGACGTCGGGGATCTGGAGGTGGGGCTGGATCGACGTCGCGAGCGACTCCATGAGGATCGTCGGATACGACAGGGAGACGCCGGGGACGTCGAGGGTGATCGATCCGTCGCTTCGCTCTAGGATCTCGTTGTCGAGGGCGACATAGCGGGGGTGGTGGCGCATGTTCTCGGCAACGACGACGCCATCGCGACGCTCGACGGACCCGAGGTAGGCGTCGGTTCCCTCGGCCGGCGGAATCGTCCACATGGCGTCAAGGACGGGCGCGAGGTCGACCTCCCCGAGCGCCGACGCCGCGGCGTCGACGTTCGCCCGGATACGCTCGGCTTGGTCGGCGATCCCTGCGGCGTCGAACGTCGTCGCCGCCGAGTTCACCTCGAAGTTGTGGACGCCGAGTTCCTTCCCACAGTCAGCGCGGTCGAAGACCGCCTCGGGGACCCGCGCGAGTCGCCCTGCGTCGTCGACGGCGTACCCTTCGAGTTCCATCCCGACCGCGAACTCGTCGGTGTCCAGACGGCCCGAGCGGATATCCGCCCGGATGCGCTCGGCCTGCTCGTCGACCCGGCGTTCGAATGCCGCCCGCGTCTCGGGGTCGGTCGACTCCGCTACGCCGCCGACGAGCGACGAGTCTGTGCCCATCAGGCCGATCCCTCGTCCTCGTCGTTTCGCAACTCGTCGAGTTCGGCTTCGATTGCCTCGTCGGCGGCGTCACCGTCGGCCGCGGCCGATCCCGCTGACTCACTCGTCCCCGTACGCTCGCTTTCGCCCAGTTCGCTCTTGAGCGTCTCCAGTTCCGCGTCCACCTCGCTTTCGGTCCGGCCGGCCGATAGCTGGCGATCGATCTCATCTTCGTCGGAGAGGGCGTCGTCGAAGGTCCCCGACTCCTGCAGTTCGTCCATCGCGGACGCACGGGCCTCCATGTCGTCGGTCCGCTCCTCGGCGCGCTCCAGTGCCCGGCCCACGTCGCTCATCTCGTCGCCGACGCCACTCATCGCCTCCGAGACGCGGGTCGACGCCTCCGCAGCCTCGTAGCGGGCCTTCATCGTCTCCTTTTTCGTCCGGAACTCTTCGATCCGGCTCTGCAGATCGTTTTTCTTCTCGACTAGGTCGTCCTGTGTCGACTGGAGGTCCGCAATCTGGCCCTCCAACTCCTCGATCTGGCTCATCTTCTCCTTTTTCTTCTCCAAGGCTCGCCGCGCCAGGTCGTCGCGGTCCTGTTGGACGGCCTCGCGTGCCTGCTCGTTGTGCTTCTCGACGTTCTCCTCCAGCCGGCGTTTCTGTATCTCTAGGCGCTTTTTCTGGGTCGTCAGGTCCGCGATGCCCTGTTTGACCTCCTGTAACTCGTCGCGCATCCGCTCGTAGGAGTAATCGAGCGTCTCCGTGGGGTCCTCGGCCCGATTCAGGAGGGCGCTGAGCTTCGACCGGACGACGTAGGAGGCCCGCGAGAGTATTCCCATACCCCCCGTTCGGGACGCGAGCCTTAAAATCTCACCCGCCGAACGGTGGGATTGAGGTGCCCGGCCGTCTATGGCCGGCCGTGCCGACCGAACGCGTCCACCTCCCCGGCGGCCGAGCGGGACGAGCGAGTCTGGACACCGACGCCGACGCCGACACCGTCGTCGTCGCCTGTCCTCCCCACCCCCAGCACGGCGGTGACCGCCACGACCCCCGTCTGACCGCCGTGAGCGATGCGCTCCCCGACCGGATCGACTGCCTGCGCTTCGACTACGGCCCCTGGGACGAGGGTCGGGGCGAACAGGCCGACGCCCGGACGGCCCTGGCGTGGGCCACCGACCGCTACAACCGGGTCGCGCTCTTCGGGTACAGTTTCGGTGGTGGGGTCGCCCTCCTGACCGCCGCCGAAACGCCCGTCGCCGTCGCCGCCCTCTCGCCGGTCGCCACCCTCGACGACGGAAGCGACGTCGCCGCCGCCACCGCCCGAATCGACGCGCCGCTATGGGTGGGATACGGCACTCGGGACGACACCGTCGACGCCGCAGCCGTCGCTGACGCGGTGGAAGAGAGGGGGACGGTAGCAACCTTCGCGGCCGATCACTTCTTCGTCGGCCAGGAGCGGACGGTCGGCGAGCAGGTGGCTGCCTTCTTCGCCGAGGTCATATAACACAGCCGACAGTACTTTGCGGCGGCGGCCGTACGCCAACCCGTGTCGCCGATACGTTGCACGCGACGGGCCGCTCTGGGACTGCTCGCGGCTGTCGTCGGACTCGCGGGCTGTGCCGGCGGGGACGGTGGCGACAGCGAAGCGTCACCGTCCAGCGCCGGGACGACGGGAGCGTCCACGGCGACGGCCGCAACCGACCTCGACCTCCGAGAGGCAAACGTCGTGGACGTTGCCGTCGAGTCGGGACCGGACGGTCACCAGTTCGACGTGACGCTGTACCACGACGACGACGGCGAGGCGGGGTACGCGAACTGGTGGCAGGTAGAGACGCTCGACGGCGACCGACTCGGTCGTCGTGACCTCGCACACGCCCACGGAACGCGGCGGTTCACGCGCTCGGCCACCGTCTCGGTGCCCGAGGGGGCGACCTGTGTCGTCGTCCGGGGCCACGACCGAACGCACGGCTACGGCGGACGGGCGGCGCTCGTAAACGTAGAAACGGGGGCGACCGACCCCGTCTCTCAGGGACCCGAGCGGGGATCGATGGCCGGTCGCGAGTGTCCGGGCGGGTGAGTTACTCCTCGGTGTCGGTCGTGTGTTCGTCCGCTTGCTCCTGTTGTGACAGTTTGAGGTACGCGGCGAATCCGAGGATGGTGCCGGGCCACAGGCCGACGAACTGGCCGCGTTGTTCGTCGCCGCGGACGTAGTAGTAGTAGAGGGCGAGGGCGACCGAACCGATGGACGCCAGCCCCGCGGGTCCGAGGCCGCTTTCTTCGAGTTCGTCCGCCAGTGCGTTCGTCGAATCGTCGTCGGTTGCTTGACTCACGTCCTTCAGTTGGGCCACAGACACATATACTGTCGGGCCGGGCCGACGAGTGGGAGAACGGGCAGTCGTGGGGCAGACTCAGTTGTACTCGCGCCACCGGTAGCCACACTCCTTGCACTTGAAGAATCGCGTTGGGGGTTCGTCGGCGGCGCCGGTCTGTTTGATTGTGTACCACGCCTCACCGTGTTCACACTCGTCGCAGACCACGTCGGTGGCCGTCGGTTTCCCCTCGAAGTCGGCACCCTCCTCGGTTTCGATCAGGTCGTCGTCGCTCTGAGATTCCGTAGAGACGAACTCGGCGGCGCGTTCCTCGTCGCGTTCGCTAGTGGCGCCACAGGAGGTACAGACCATCTCGCCGTCGCGGGTGACCATCATCGACCCGCAGTCGTCGCAGAACTGCATACCGACGGTAGCGGGGCCGGCCACAAAGGTCCGCTCATTCGAGGGGCGCGGCGTCCCGTTCCTCGGCGACGATGGGGCAGTTCCGGACCCGAAGGTGGTCGGCGTCGACCACCTCGAGGATAGTCGTTCCCTCGTGAGTGCAGGCCGTCTCCGGCGGGTCGGCGAAGTGGGGGCACCGCTGGCAGAACTTCCGCTTCGGAACGACAGCCTCCTCGTCGTCGTCGGGCGTCACCTCGGGGTCGGCACCCACGCCCACCTCCGTGTGGGTCTCGCGTTCCGTCTCGTCGTCGAACGCCGCCCACACGGCCTCCTCGTCGAGTTCGGGGACTTCGACCGATTCGAACGGGTCGTCGGTGGGGTCGAGGTCGACCTCGTCGGTCGCCTCGCGGGCCGCCTGCTTCTCGCGAACCTCGCGGGCCAAGTCGTCGAGGGGCGCGTCGTCGGGGTCGGCCTCGCCCGTGTCCGCCGCCTCGTCGTCGTCCTCAGACACCGCCAGCACCCCCGTCGCCGGCGCCGCCGTCGGTTTCCGTGTCGACGTCAAGCAGGTCGGCGGCGTCGTCGGGGCGCGCCCGGTCGTCGGTCCCGTCAGTCAGCGCGGGCCGGTCACCGGTGACCAGCGTGGCGCTGGCGAAAAAGCCGGTCGCGGGTTCGAAGTCGACGTAGGTGGCCTCGCAGTGAGGGCAGTGGGGACGAGAGAGCAGTCCGAGATCGATTGTCGCCCCGCAGTCGGCACAGGCCGCCGTGCGGGCGCCGTGTCGGTTGGCGGCCGTCCGCAGGGTGTCGACTGCCTCCCGGTCGTGTTCGGCGGCGGTGACACGCTGGAGATCCGAGCGCACGTCGACGACGGCGCCGGCTAGACGGGTGACCTTCCGGTCGAGGTCGTCGGTGACGTCGGTTAGATGCTCTAGGATCTCCTCGTAGTTCTCGAAGCCGCGTTCGAGACGCCGGTCGAGGCGTTCGACCCGCTCGTCGGCCGTTTCGGCGGCACTGTGGGCCGCATCGACCCGCGCGTCGAGGTCCGGATGGTCGTGGTCGCTGGGGGCCTTCGTGTCGGTCTCGCGTTTGACCTGGATCACTCGCTCGCGGACGTCTTCGATCTTCGTATCGAGGTCGTCCTCAACCGCGGCGACGCGGTCGTCGAGGGACTCGACCTGATCGTACATCTCGGCGACTCGCTCGGGGTCGACCCCCGGATCGAGCGGATCGGAATCGGGGGGTGTCCCGTCGGCGGCGTCGACTTCGGCGTCGAGCGCCCGGTAGACTCCCACGGCGTGGGCGAGGATCGCCTCGGGGTCTGTGTCGCGCTCGGCCGCCTTCCGTTCGATCCAGTCCCGGAGTTCGTCCGGGAAGGCTTCCGAGTGCTCGCCAGCCATTGTACGTGCCTAGTCGGGGCGTGACTTAAGTATCGGTCGGCCTAGCGGATCTTTCGGACGCCGCTCACGTCGAATCCGGCCTCGTGGACCTCCGTCTCGAAGCGGATGATGTTCTCATCCTCGAGGCGGGAGAGGACCCCCCGGAACTCCTTGACGAACATCGTCCGGGTGCGTTTCGATCCGCCGCTCTCCCACTCGAACTGCATGGTCCCGGAGGCGGCGTCCATCAGGTGGCCGAGTTCGGTCGGTTCGAGCGTTTCCTGTTGAACGAGCAAGAGGATGAGTCCACCCCAGTCGTAGGCTGCCTTCTGGATCCCCTTCATCAGCAGGGCGATGTCGCTCCAGGTCATGTCGTCGCTGACCGCGGCGACGAGGTCGGTGATGGAGTCGACGATTACGAGGTTGCCCGGCGCGTGCTCGCCCAGGTAGTCACCGAGGGCGCTCAGCGCACTCTCGAGACGCTCCCGCGTCGCCAGGTCACTCACCGACTGGGCCTCGCCGGCGTACCACTCTCGGGGGATCGGACTCAACTGGAAATACTCCGGTGAGAGGTCACGGAAGTGGATGTGTTCGACCGCCGAGCGGACGAGGTCCTCGTCCATCGTGTAGGCGAGTTCCTGGGCGAGGTGCTCACGGTCGGCGGTAAAGGAGACGTAGTGGACCTCGGGCGGCGGCTCAGCGCCCGCCTCCACGTCGCCATAGTGGAGTTCGAACGCGTCACGGTCGCCGTGATACAGGCCGTTCATCGCGGCGCTGGTGTGGAGAAACTCGCGGGCACCCGCACCCGCCTCCCCGGTCAGGAGGACGACACTCCCTGGGGGCGCGCCCCCGTCGATGATCGAGTCGAGTCGGGAGATTCCGAAGGGAACCCGGGCCATGCCCGCCGTAGGTCCGGTCGGGGGTTAGTCGTTGCGGCGCTCCTTCGGGCACCCGATGTCAACCGAGCAGGTTTATGTCGGTGCGTGAAAAGGTCTGTCTCATGGGGGGAGTTCTCGACGAATCGCGGGGTGTCTCTGCGGTCATCGGGTTGGTCCTGCTGGTCGCCGTCGTCGTGGTCCTCAGCGCAACTGTCACGGGCTACGTCCTCAGCGATGGGGGCGACGTCCCGCCGCCATCGCCGAGGATCAGCGTCTCACACACGACGGTCGACGACGGGGGCGACGCGACAGTCGCGGTGACGCTCGAAGGCGGCGACGCGGTCAGGACCAACCAACTCTACGTTATCGGGTCGAAGCCGCTGGATATCGGTGGCCCGCCGGGCAATTCACAGTCCGCGAACGATACGTACGCGAGCGAGCGAGAGAACTTCATCGAATCGTCCGGGGGGAGACCGCCACAGGTCGGAATCGGCGAGACCTGGGAGGCCGGCGAGACCATCTATCTGGATCCGGAAGGTGAAGCCGACGGCGTGACGATTCGCATCTACTGGAACACCGAGCCGATTCAGGACGTGAACCCAGGAACCGTCACGGGCGACGACTCGTACCAACTCGCCAAGTTCACCGTCTCGACGTCCTGACGAGGGCCGTGTCAGTCTGGGCCGTCAGCGCCCCGGTTTCGGCCTGCGGCGACGAAGACACGCCCGTCGACGTCCGCCGTCTCGAGGGCGCGTCGCCCCGCTTGTCGTGCCGTCGCGGCGCGGTCGGCGTCGGTTACGCCGTACACCGATGGTCCCCAAGAAGACTGCCCAGCACCGTACACCGCCGGGTCGTCGTCGAGGGCGGCGACGAGTTCGCCGGCCGGCGGCCGGTACACCCCACCCTGTTCGTCCGCGTACCAGGTGCCGTTAAGGCGTCCGACCTCGGCGACGGCGGCGCCGAAGCGCTCGGCCGAGCCCTCTGTGATCGCCGGCAACACCCGTCGGAGGACGACGCCCGCGAGGCGGTCGCTCGGCTCCGGCGCCGCCGACTCCACGGCCGAGCGCATGCTTCGATCCTCGGTGTCGCCGCTCGGCCCTGCGGGGCCGTCTGGGACGACGATCAGAAACCGCCAGTCGTCCGGAACAGGATGCCGGGCAGCGACTGGCGGGACCGACCACCGTCCGACCGCCGGCCGATCCGTCGTGAACCGGGCGGTCGGGTGGCCGGCATCGAGAACGAACCCGCCGTCCTCGAAGGCCGCAACGCCGACACCCGACCGGCCGCCACGGCCCAGGTCCGGGGCCTGTCCCCGAACGTCGACGGGTTGGTCGTGTGCGCGGGCGACGGCGACGAGTGTCGCGAGCGCGAACTGCGTTCCACTCCCCAAGCCGACGTGTCGGGGGAAGACTTCCTCGGCAGTCACCGCCGCGCCGTCGACGCCGAGTAGGTCGACCGCCCGCTCGGCGTACTCCCGGATCGAGTCCCGTTCACACCGGACGGTCTCGGCGGGCGACGCGGTGACCGTCACCGACGGTCGGTCGAGTGCGACGCCGAGGCTCCCGTAGAGACGCTCCCGTGCGAGACTCAGGTTACAGAAGCCGAAGTGAAGGCGGGCGTTGGCGGTGACCGTGACGCGTGTCATACTGCGGGCCGCTCACCCGGACCCGGGCAGGGGACAGAGACTGGCGGTGAAGGTTGCGACCTCGTCAGTCTCGTTGCGGGCGCCGTGGCGCACGCCGCGGTCGTGGTGGACGACACCAGGAGCTTCGATATCCTCCGCGGAATCGCCTTGAATCACCGTCACCGTCCCGTCGAGGACGTGAAAGACGTTCGTGCTGTCGCCGTGTTCGTGCGGGTCCAGTTCCGCGCCGGGACCGAGGGCGAAAGCCTTCACCAACACGTCGTCGTCGGCGACCAGTTCGGCCGTCACTACCTCCTCGGGGGCTGGATCGAGCGCCTCCAGTCGGTCGAGTGGCATAGGTACAGATCGGCCGCCCGCGTCTTAACGCTGCGGCTTCAGCGGTGCCGACCAGCGGCAGCGCGGGTGCATCGACCGAGCCGCATAAATATATCGCATAACACAAAATACAGTAGGATGGATGAGGGGATCGTGGTTGGCTACGTCGCCGACGATGCGTCCGTCGCGGTGGATGTCGACCGCCGGAGAGCTCGGATCACGACCGAGCACGTTCCACGGGCCGAAGCCTGTCTCACCCGACTGACCGATAGCCGCTACGACTGTCTCGTCTCCGCGTACGACCTTCCGGAGATGGACGGCCTCGACTTCGCCGCGGCCGTCCGCGAGGAGTACCCGCTGTTGCCGTTCGTGCTCTGTCCCGAGCGCGGAACCGAACGGATCGCTCGCCGCGCGATTTCCGTCGGCGTCTCGGAGTACGTTCCCCTGGCCGAGACGTCGGAGCCGGCTGCGGCATTGGCGGACGCGGTCGAGGACGCGGTTGTCGAGCACAGCCGGCGACGAGTCGACGGCCCACAGGAGCAACTGGCCCTATTCTTCGAGGAGTCGCCGATGGGGGCGGTCCAGTGGGACGACGAGTTCCGATTCGAGCGAGTCAACGAGACTGCCGAGGAGATACTGGGCTACTCGGAGGCCGAGTTGCGAGGCCGGTCGTGGGAGACCATCGTCGTAGAGGCCGACCGACAAAGGGTGGGAGAGGCTGTCGACGGCCTCCAACAGAAAGACGGGGGTACACAGGTCCGCAATCGGAACGTCCGCAAGGACGGCACCGAGATCACGTGTGAGTGGCACAACCGTGCAGTCACCGACCGAAACGGGGAGGTCCGGAGCATCTTCTCCAAGTTCGAAGACGTCACCGAGCAAGAGCGGTGGCGGCGGGAACTGGAGACGATCAATACCTTCTTCGAGCACGACCAGGATCCCGGATTCCTCATCGACACGACCGGTGAGGCGTTCACTATCGAACGGATCAATCCAGCGTACGCACAACAGGGCAGCGTCGACAGATCGCAGTTCGAGGGCCAGACGTTGCGCGAAGCGCTGGGGGAAACCCAAGCCGAAAAGCTCGAGCGTCGGTACCGCGAGTGCATCGAGCGACGAGCGCCAATCGAGTACGAGACAGAACTGATGTTTCAGGACCGGCCAACCGTCTGGTGGACGCGGCTCGCGCCGGTCGTTATCGACGACACCGTCGAATATCTCGCCGGATCGACGCGTGAGGTCACGGAGCAGCGGCGGCGAAAGGCGGAGCTGGAACGCTACGAGACAGTCATCGAGGCGCTAAACGACGGCGTGTACGTGCTCGACGAGACGGGGCGATTTACCTACGTCAACGACGCGTTTACCGAACTGGTCGGCTACGACGAGCAGACGCTCCTCGGAAGCACGCCGGCGCTGATCAAGGATCGAGAGGGTATCGAGCGTGGCGAACAGCACCTGCGGCGCCTCCTCTCGGCCGACGGGCCGGACGAGGTCACCTTCGAGATCGATATCCAGCCCCGCGAGGGGGAGACAATCGTCTGTGAGGATCACATGGGTGTTCTCCCCTACGACGGAGCGGAGTTCGAGGGGTCGGTCGGAACGATCCGAGACGTCACCGCACGACGAAAGCAAGCACGAGAGCTGCGATGGCTCAGGCGCGTCGTCGAGAGTGCGGCACACGCGATCTATCTCACGAAACCGGACGGGACGATCACGTACGTCAACAACGCGTTCGAGGAGATCACCGGCTACGCCTGGGAGGAAGCCGTCGGGAAAACCCCGAGTCTGTTGCACGCGGACGCTCGTGACGAGGGACGCGCCGAGCGGCGGCGGGCGGCGCTTTGCGACGGAGAGGTGTGGGAAGAGGAGGTTGTCAACAGTCGAAAGGGGAACGGCGAGTACACGGCGCGGCAGTACGTCGTGCCCGTGACCGGTCCGGCCGCGGACGTCGAACGCGTCGCCACCTTTCAGGTCGACATCTCGGAGCGAAAGGAGCGGGAGCGACATCTGAACCGCCTCGACCGACTGCTCCGACACAACCTGCGTAACGACCTGAACGTGATCCGTGGCCGAGCCGAGGGCATCTCGTTACGGGCCGACGACGAGAACACGGCCGCCGCCGAGCAGATACTTCGCAAGACCGACCATCTCCTAGACAAGGCCGAAAAGGAGCGGGCGATAGCGACGATGTTGTCGGCTCGCCCCGAACTCAGGCGGATCGACATCGCGTCGGCGGTGCGAGACGCCGTGGCACAGATCGAAACCGAGGAGCCGACCGCGACGATTCGTGTCAGTTCCCCGTCCGACCTCGGCGCACTCGCGACAAAGCGGATCGGGCAAGCGCTCGAGGAACTCCTCAGAAACGCGATCACACACGGAGAACCGGCACGGCACGAGGTCTCTGTCCGCGTCGAAACGGTTGCGGATCGCGTCCAGATCGAAATCGAGGACGGCAACCACCCGATTCCGGAGATGGAGTCGCGACTGCTGGTCGAGGGAGAGGAACTCAATCCGCTGTATCACGGAACCGGACTCGGCCTGTGGCTGGTGTATCTGATCGTCACGCGGTCGAACGGGACCGTCGCGGTCGACGAGCGTGAGTCCGGCGGGAACTGCATCCGAATCGAACTCGACCGCGGAGAGCGCGACCGGTCGTGAGTCGACGGACGAGGTGACTCTCAGGCCAGTTCTTCGGCGACCATCTCGACGCCGAACAGCGTCGGATCCATCGCGAGGTCGGCTTGGCCACGCGCGAACTCCGGCAGAGAGTCGTGGCTGTAGACGACGACCCGAACGTCGGGGTTGCGGTCCTTGGCGACGGTGATGGCCGTCGCCTCGTCGAGGTCCGTGAGGACGAACAGATCGGCGTCGGCAAGGCCGGCATCGTCGAGGACGTCGGCGGTGAGGACGCCCTCGACGTGGGCGACGTCGATCCCTTCGCTCTCCAGTGCGGTGCCGAGACCGGCGTCGTCCGGGCCGGCGAGGATGGCTCGGGTCACTCGTACTCGATGGTCGCCGGGGGTTTGTGCGTCACGTCGTAGACGACCCGGGCGACGTCGTCGTTCTCGCCGGTGATGCGGCTCTGAATCCGCTGGAGCGTCTCCCACGGGAGATCCTGTGCGCGGGCGGTCATACCGTCGCGGCTCTCGACCGACCGGACGGCGACCACCCAGCCGTGGACGCGGTTGTCGCCCTTGACGCCCGTCGCCTTGCCGATGACGGCCGCGAAGGCCTGCCACGGGTCGTGGTCCGCGACTTCCTCCTCGACGATGTGACACGCCTCGCGGGCCACCGTCAGTTTCTCCTCGGTTACCTCGCCGAGGATGCGGACGGCGAGACCGGGACCGGGGAAGGGCATCCGCTCCGAAACGACCTCCTCGAGGTCGAGGGCGCGCGCCACCTCCCGAACCTCGTCCTTGTAGAGGTCGCGGACGGGTTCGACGATACCCTCGAAGTCGATCACTTCGGGCAAGCCGCCGACGTTGTGGTGAGACTTGATGTTGCCCTCGCTCTCGATGCGGTCGGGGTAGATGGTCCCCTGAACGAGATAGTCGGCGTCGGCCTCACGGGCCTCGCGTTCGAACTCGCGAATGAACCCCTCGCCGATGGCGTGGCGTTTCTCCTCGGGGTCGGTCACGCCTTCGAGGGCGTCGAGAAAGCGGTCCTGCGCGTCGACGACCCGCAGGCTGTCCATGAAGTCGAACGTCTCCCGGATGGCCTCGGTCTCGCCTTTCCGCATCAGCCCGGTGTCGACGTAGACGGGGGTGAGACGGTCGCCGATGGCTCGGTAGGCCAGCGCGGCCGCGACCGATGAGTCGACGCCGCCGGAGAGGGCGATGATGGCGTTTTCCTCGCCAATCTCGGATTCGATCTCCGCGGTTGCCTCCGTGATGAACTCGTCGACGTCGACCATCAGGCCTCCACCTCCCGTTCGTCCGCGACCGTGTCGAGAACGGCGTCGACAAGGCCGACGAATGGGGGGCTGGCGCGGTCGGGGCGCGAGCGGAACTCGGGGTGGAACTGCGTCCCGAGGAAGTAGGGGTGATCGTCGAGTTCGACAATTTCCATACGGTTACCAGCGCGCCCGGAGAACCTGAGGCTACCGGCTTCGAGGTCGTCGATATACTCGGGGTTGACCTCGTAGCGGTGGCGGTGGCGCTCGGTGCAGACTTCGGCGTCGTACACCGTGTGAGCGAGTGTCTCCGGGTCGATCTCGGTCTCGTGAGCGCCGAGACGCATCGTCCCGCCCAGATCTTCGAGGTCGTACTGCTCGGGCAGGAGGTCGATCACGGGATAGGGCGTCTCCTCGTCGATTTCGGCTGAGTGGGCGCCGCCGAGACCGAGGACGTTCCGGGCGTACTCGACGACGGCCATCTGAAAGCCGAGACAGAGACCCAGGAATGGCACGTCGTTCTCGCGGGCGTAACGGATCGCCTCGATCTTCCCCTCGGCCCCGCGGGAGCCGAAGCCGCCGGGCACGACCACCGCGTCGGCCTCGCGGAGGCGCTCGGTGTGGTGATCGCGCATCTCGTCGGCGTCGACCCAGAGGACGTCCACGTCGACCTGTTTCTCGATGCCCGCGTGTTTCAGCGCCTCGTGAATGGACATGTACGCATCCTCGAGGGCGTACTTACCGACGAGGGCGACCTGAATCTCGCCCGTCCGCTCCCGGGTGACGAGTTCACGCCAGCGACTGTCGCGTTCGTCCGCCGGCAGCGCCTCGTCCGCAATCTCCAACTGCTCCATCACGTACTCGTCGAGTCCCTCTTCTTCGACCATCAGGGGGACGTGGTAGATGTCTTCGACGTCGGGGTTCGAAAAGACGGCGTCGGTGGGAACGTCACAGAACAGCGCAATCTTCTCTTTGGTTTCGGGGTCGAGACGGTCCTCACAGCGACCGACCAACACGTCGGGTTGGAGGCCGATAGAGCGCAGTTCCTTCACGCTGTGTTGGGTCGGCTTGGTCTTCTGCTCGCCGTTTTTCGAGTACGGAACGAGCGTCACGTGAGCGAACAACACGTCGTCGTCGTCTTCTTCGTGAGAGAACTGCCGGAGGGCTTCGAGATAGGGCATCCCCTCGATGTCTCCGACGGTTCCCCCAACCTCGACGAGACACACGTCGGTCCCCTCGGCGGCCTCGCGGATGCGCCGCTTGATGTCGTCGGTGATATGCGGGATGATCTGGACCGTGTTGCCCAGGTAATCGCCCGCCCGCTCTTTCTCGATGACGTGTTGGTACGTCTTCCCCGTGGTGACGTTGTGATCGAACGTCATGTCGGTACCGAGGAAGCGCTCGTAGTTCCCCAGGTCGAGGTCGACCTCGCCCCCGTCTTTCAGCACGTACACCTCCCCATGCTGGTAGGGGTTCATCGTCCCCGCGTCGACGTTCAGGTACGGATCAATCTTCACGGCAGTCACGTCGAAGCCCGCGTTCGACAGGAGGCGACCGGTGCTGGCGGCCGTAATCCCCTTGCCGAGCCCGGACATAACACCCCCCGTTACGAAAACGAACTTCCGACCCAGTTCTGGGTCGTACCCTGTCTCGGGTTCGGTCGGCATACCGACCGTGCGCGAGCGCGCATGAAAATCGTTTCGCCTGGATCGGTGGCGTGGGGGCAACTCGCACGGCTGAGTCGCGAACGAACACGGCCGTATTTTCGGCCAACGGCGCCCGTGGCCGGGCACTTCGTCATGCTTTTCACTGCCCGCACCAAGGTTTGGACATGAGCGCGGACGACAAGTATCCCGAAGACAGCGGCCGGCGACGGTTCGTGAAAGGGGTCGTCGGCGGCTCGGCGCTCGCCGGCGTCGGCGCCGTCGGGACGGTTACCGTCAACAGCGCGACTGCCTCGCCAGGGTCCGGTGGGGGGACCACCCAGGCGTGGGCCATCGAGAACACCGGCGGGCCGGCACCCCGCGGGATGCCACAGATCCCGCTGGAAATCGACGACGAGGGCTACGTCAAAGGTATCTGGCCCGACGTCGAGACGGTCAATCAGGGTGGCCGGCAGGTCCAAGTCGCCGAAATGGACCTCGGAGGGTCGACCTACACCTCCGAGTGGTTCCAGTACTGCGGCGTCGAGGGCTATCAGGGCATCCAGCCGGGCTACGAGAGTGAGAACTACTTCCACTCGGACTCGGCCCCGCCGTACGACTGGCAGTCCTCGAACAAGGAACAGGGCGACCGCTTCCACGTCGACGACTTCGACGACTACACCGAATGGGGGAACGGCATCGGCTCCGCAGGCCTGGGCAAGCCTGCGACCGGGACCTGGCGGTCACAGGACGCCGAGGACGTGATCCCCATCCAGTTGCTCCGGAGTCCGCGCATCGAGGAGGCCGCCCAAGACAACGAGTGGCTCCAAGCTAGCACCGACCAGGGCTTCATCGCCTGGCTCAACAAGTGTACCCACTTCTGCTGTGTGCCAGGGTACAAGCAGTCCGACAGCGCCGCGCGCTTCGGCGGCGCCGACGGCGTCTACTGTCAGTGTCACCAGTCGGTGTACGATCCCTTCTCCATCGTCCAGACGCTGTTCACCGCGCGCCCGCGGCCCGACTAACGGCCGCCGCTGACCGGCGGGAACAGCGCGAGTTCGTCGCCCTCGACGAGCGTCGTTTCGAGGCCGTCGTCCGCACCGACGTTCTCGCCGTTACGAAGGACGTTGATGTGATCGGCGACCGCCCCGGAGTCGTTGAGGACCCGGTCACGAAGCGCCGGTTGCGCCTCGAACAGTGCGTCGAGTGCGTCGCCGACCGTCGCACCCGGCCCGACGTCGACACGAATCTCTCGGTCCCCGGCTACCTCCGCGAGATCCGCGAACAGCTTCCACTGCATGGTCCTCATTCGCGTCCCCCCGGGCAAGAGGATTACGTCTCCGGACCCGGTGACGCGGACGGGGAACTCGACGCGTCCAGCCGGCGGAAGGTCTCCGGCCGACTCACGAGATAGACGGCGTCGCCCGCGGCGAGGGTGCGGTCCCGCGCGAGCGTGTCGATCCCGCCGTCGGCACCCTTGACCGCGACGACGGTGGCGTCGAGACCGGCGACGGGGCGACCCACTAAGTCGCTTCCGTCGTCGACCGTGACGACGTACATCGTCTCCGCGGCCGCGCGCAAGAGCGAGGCGAACTCCCGTTCGGCCTGGGGTTCCGCGGGGAGGGTCACCAGGCGGTAGGTGGTGGTGGCATCGAGACGGGCGGCGTCTTCCGCATCGACGGCGAGGGTCGCCACGTCGTCGACGTGGGCCCGAAGCTCCGCGGTCACCAGCCGCTTTGGCTCCGGATCGGTGCGCCACACCTGCACACGGTCACCAGGGCTGGCGGCGTTGGCGGGGTCGGCCCGGACCGCGACGGCAACGGTACCTGGCGCGAGCGTCGGGCCGATACCCGTCGCTCGACTCCCGAGCGCGAGATACTCGACGGTGCCGTCGGCCGATAGCTCTACGTCGACGTGTCCCACGTCGTAGTCGTCTTGGAGGCGGGTGACGAGTCGCGCCTCCAGATCAGCAATCGTCAGTCGGCGGGGGAAGATGAGCGTCTTGCCCGCCAGTGACTCCTTGATCGACAGAGCGACGGGATCGTACCCCTCCAAGTCCGCGATGTCGGCAGGCTCTTGCGGGAGGGTCACGTCGGTGATCCGGCTCATCGAGCGGACGATACGGCTCACCTCGACGTCGAGTTCGCGAGCGCCGGTGACGGCGAACACGTCGGTGGCGACCCGGTCGCCCACGAGACGGCCGAAGGGGGCGGCAAGGGCCCCCACGGCGAGCGAGAGGACGTTGAACACGACGACCGACGGCGAGAAAACGGACGTCTCACCGCGAAGGAGGTCGGAGAACGCGCCGACGGTGTTGAGATAGAGGGCGACCACCGAGAGTCCCAGCAGGATCGATAGCCACGTCGGGAGACGGAGTTTCGTGTACCACCGGTAGCCAAGCGCCGCGGCGCCGGCGGCGAGGGCGGCACCGACACCGAAGGCCAACAGTCTAGCGGCCGTCACCACCAGCGTCGGCTCCACCGCCGGCACGGACACCTGAAGCGGCGTCACGCGACCGCCTCCCGGAACGTCGCGAGCGCGTCGGGTTTCCCGACGGCGAACAGTTCGTCGCCGACGGCGACCGACTGTGAGCCACGGGGGGCGAACCGCCAGGACCCCTCGTGGCGGACGGCGAGGACGGTCACGCCGTAGGTGTCCCGGACCGACGCCGCACCGATGGTCCGGCCCGCGAGCGGCCCGTCGTCGCCGACGGTGACTTTCCGGACCCGGTCGCCGGCCTGACGGAGCAGGCTGAGCAGTTCGTACTCGCGGCGGGTCCCGCGGGACCGGACGAGGAGGCGGTCGACGGACGCGGCGAGCAGCGACTCCGTGCCGGCGGCGTCGACGGCGACCGTCAGCCGCCCGTCGCCGCCATCGGCGACGGGAAGAGTCGGTGCAGACGTCGGGACGGCGGCCCCTGGCGTGGCGCCCGGGTCGATGGGGGTCCCACCCCCGCCGGCCGCGTCGTGGGAACGGTCGCTCCGGAGGCTCACGACGCTCCCCCGGTAGGTGCGCCCGGGGGTTACAATCGACACCTCGTCGCCGCGAGCGGTGCCGGTCGGGAGGAGGCCACGGACGGAGACGGCGCGTTTTCCCGGAGAGATGCGCTTCGAGAGACCGCCGAGTGGGGGGGCCGCACTCACCGTCGCCCGTGCGCGCTCATCCAGCGTCACGGCCACGTCGGCAAGGTCGAACTCCGTCCGGAGGCGGTCGGCGACCCGCGTCTCCAACTCGGCGACGGGCACGTCGGCGGGGAACGCCGCCGACCACTCGTGGAGTTCGCGTCTGAGTTCGGTCGGGACGGGCGGATACCCCTCCATGTCGCCCACCTCCCCGGAGACGGTGACGCGCACCTGCCCCCGGCCGCCCGCGAGTTCGATGACGTCCGTCGAGAGGGTGCGCTCGGTCAGCTTGCGAAGTGATAGCTTCCGCGGAAACTCCGCGCCCATCCGGTCGCCGGCGTTGTGCGCGTACAGTGAAATCATCAGGACGACGATGACGGCGACGGTCAGACGGACCTGGTTTGCCGACTGGGTAAACGTCGGGTCGTTCAGCGCCAGCAACCCCCCGTTGACGCCGGCGATGGCCACCGCGAGGACGACGACACCGAAGGCAGGAACCGTGACCCCGGTCACGTACTTGAAGATAAAGCCGAAGGCCCACGAGACGAGCGCCGGGACGATACCGGTCAGGACCCCGAGATAGAGACCGAAGAGCAGTTCGACGGGGAACGAAGCCATGATCGGGTCTCGGCGCCGAGGCGTAAATCGCTACCGGGCGCGGACCGGCCCTTTATCAGTCCCCTCCGCGAGGGGGTAGATATGGCCGCGAGTCGGAGCGACCGGTTTCTCGGCATGCAGGCGGCGGTGGGGTTGACGCTTCTGGCCGGGGCGCTCTCGATGGTCACGGGAATCGTCCACATGAGTGCGCCCGTGGGCCGGCCGCTCGTCCCGTTCGTGCCGCCAGTGGCGCGGACGACAGCCGGGTTCACCGGTACGCTCACCGGCTTTCTCCTCCTCGGGAGCGCACTCGGCCTGCGTCGAGGGTTGCGGTCCGCGTGGTACTCGACGCTCGGTCTCCTCGTCGTGGCGGCGGGACAGGGGCTCGTCCAGGCGAGCGAGACGTCCATCCCGCTGGTGGTGTTGTCGGTGCTCGCCCTGCCGGCCGTCGCGCTCAACCGCCGGCGCTTCGACCGCTCGGTCGACTTCTCGACGACACAGCTGGCAGCCCTGCTCGCACTCGGGGGGTCGCAGGTGTACATCACCACGGGCGCGTACGGGCTTCGCGAGGAGTTCGGGGGAATCGAGACGCTCGTCGACGCCGTCTACTTCGCCGTCGTCACCTCCAGTACCGTCGGCTACGGCGACATCGTCCCGCGGACGGCGGTGGCGCGCCTGTTCGGCATCTCGGCGCTCGTTGTCGGGACGGCGAGTTTCGCCATCGCGCTCGGTGTGCTGTTGACCCCTGCTATCGAAGCCCGACTCGTCAAGGCACTCGGAAAGATGACACAATCAGAACTCGACTTACTCGACGATCACGTGCTCGTCCTCGGTCACGGCGACCTGACCGAGGCGGTCATCCAGGAACTGCAACAGGGAGCGACTCCCTTCCTCGTCGTCGTCCCGGACGCGGAGACGGCGCGGGCACTCGGCGAGCGCGGCATCGACACGCTCACCGGCGACGCCAGCGACGAGGCGACGCTCGAACGGGCCAACATCGAGGAAGCGCGCGCCGTCGTCGCGGCGACGAACGACGACGCGGCCGACGCGTTCGCCATCCTGACGGCGCGGCACCTCGACCCCGATATCCACATCGTCGCGGCGGCGACTCAGCGCGAGAACGTCGACAAACTCCGGCGCGCAGGGGCGGATACGGTCATCAGCCCGGCGAGTATCGGCGGTCACTTGCTCGTCGAGTCGGCGCTCGGCGGGCGCAACGTGGACACCGAAGCGGTCGCGGACCGCTTGCTCAAGGAGATTTAGGGCCGCCCACGGTCGACGACCGCCACGTCACAGTCCACGTCCCGCAGTCGCTCGAAGGTGGGCGGGGAGACGAGCCGCGAGGCCCGGGAACGGTCGCCCGAGGAGCCGATCACCAGCAGGTCGTAGGCGGCGGCGTTGGCGCCGATAAACGCCGTGACATCGCTTCGGGCCACCCGCGTCTCCACGTCGACGTCGACGGTTTCGGCGAGATTGGCCAACTGTGACTCGGCGGTCCGGCGCTCCACCTCGCTGTCGATGCAGGTACAGACGCTCAGACTCCCGCTACGGCCGACGAGGCGGGCGGCGAAATCGAGCATGGCGTGGGCGACGTCACCCGGGCGGGAGACGGTCACGAGCACACGCTTCCAGCGACAACGCCCCGTCGTCGACCGGAAGGCGACGGCGTCGTACCGGCTCTCGAACACCCCTTGGACGTACGGCGAGAGGAGGCCATCCTGCTCCCCGTAGGGCATGACCACCAGGTCGCAGTTGGCGTTCGCCGCCGCGTCGGCCGTCGTCGGGACGGGCGCGCCACGGGCGACCACCACCTCGCAGGGGACGCCCGCCTGCGTCCGGACCGTCCGGGCAGTCTCTTCGAGGTGTTCGGCGGCGTCCCGCGTCGCGGCGGGTTCGTCCTCGTCGTCGGTGGCGTCGTCGTCGAGAATCGCCAGCAACACCACCTTCCCGGCGTCGTGGGCGGCGGCGAGGGTCGCTCCGAACAGTACCGTCGCCTCGGCGGCCTCGGGGTCACCACGCATCGGCACGAGGACGTGATCGTCGCCCTGCGCGGTGTCGTAGAGGTACTCGGCGCGGCGCTCGTAGAAGCGGGAGCGCCAGACCGAGAAGACCCCGGCGACGAGGGCACCGAAGGCGGTGACGCTTGCGACGTACGCCTCGGGGGAGGCCTGGTCGGTGACGAGAACGAGCAACGCCGTCGAGAAGGCCGCAGGCTCTTCGACGTCGAGGAGCCACGTCGCGGCACCAGTCAGGAAAATCGAGAGGGCGGCGCTGACGGGAGAGACGGTCGCCATCCCGGCGAGTCCCGGCATCGAGAGACCGAGCGCCGCCCACCCACAGCACGCGCCGACGACGAGACCAATGGTGAACTTCCACGGGGAGGCATAGCGGCCCTCGGGGTCCGAAAAGAGGGTGTACGTCCCGGAGGCAAGCGGCGGGAAGAGCAGAAAGGAGAGTTCGACGAGCGCGTTCGAGATGAGCGTCACGAGGCCGATGAGCAGGGGGACCGCGATCAGCACCGTCAGATGGAGGAAGTTGCCGGTGTGCTGGATCCAGCGGCCGAAGGCCGCAAGCTCGCGGCGTTCGAACCGCCGGAGACGGCGGACGGCGGCGACGGCGCGGGCGAACACCCCCTCCAGCATCGTCAGCCGAGGGCCACGGCGGCGTCGAGGGCCAACTCGATCATCCGCGCGACGTTATTCCGGGCCTTCGGCGGGAGTTCGTCCTCGCTCACGTCACCGCTGCCCTTCTGGGCGCCCGCGACGAGGTTCCCGTCGACGGTGCAGATGGCACCCGCACGGAGTCCCTTCCGGCGCGCCAAGGTAAAGAGCGCGGCCGCCTCCATCTCCACGGCGAGGAGGCCGGCGGCCTCCCAGTCGGCGACGTAGTCGTCGGTCTCGGCGTAGAAGGCGTCGTCGGTGACGACGGGGCCGACGTGGACGTCCTCACCCGCCGACTCGGCGGCGTCGGTCAGCGCTCTCACCACCTCGAAGTCCGGGACAGCGGGGTACTCCACCCGTTCGTAGCGCTTGGTCGTCCCCTCCTCCTTGGCGGCGCCGGTCGCGACTACCATGTCGCCGACCTCGATATCGGCCTGGAGCGCCCCGGTCGTCCCCGGTCGAATGACCGTGTCGACGCCGATGGCCGCGAGTTCCTCTAACGCGATGGCCGCCGAGGGCGATCCAACGCCGGTCGAACAGATCGTCAGTGGGGCGCCACGGTACTCCCCGTTGACGAGGCGGTACTCCCGGTTGTGAGCGAGTTCCTCGACCGCGTCACAGCGGTCGGCGATCCGCTGGACGCGCCCCGGATCGCCGGGGAGAAGCGCCACGTCGTGTACGTCGTCCGCGTCGACCCGCAGATGCGGCTGGATGGCCATACCGGAATCACCCGCGCCGTGGAGAAAATACCCCGGGATCGCGTGGGGTCGGTCAACCGTCCCTTTCAGTCACCGGTGGCCCCTTGTGTCGCGGTATTGACCCTCCCGCATGGACCGACGACGCTTCCTCGCGGCGGGCACGGCGGCCGGACTCGCCGGACTGGCGGGGTGTCTCGACGGCCTCGGTGGCGGTGGCGGCGACGACACGGGGCGGACCCTCCGGCTCCGCCTCTCGCGGACGTCGACGCCGCTCCGGTCGAGATACGTGATCAACCTCGAAGCGACCGAGCGCCCGGACGACGCGGACGCCTTCGCGGCCGCGCTCGACGGCGAGGCGTACACGACCCAGTACCGACGCCCGTTCGGCGCCCGGCCCGACGACCCGGTCTACACCCGTCACGAGGGGACCTACTACCGCCTCGGATCGGTCGTCGTCGACGAGGCGGCGGTCACCCACCCGGTGCTCCGCCTGTCGCGGGTCGCCGACGCCGACGACCCGGACGCGCCGGCGGCCGTGGCCGTCGACGACCTGTCCGAGCGAGACCGGGGCGTCGTCCACGTCGCCCACATGGCCGCCCGGGCACGGGGCAACGCGGGCGGGATGCCGGTGGGACTGGTGGAGCGCGGCGGCTACGTCTACCGCGACGCCGAGCGGGCCGCGGCGAGTCGCCTCGTGGGCGAGGACGCCCCGACGCACGTCGCCTACCGGGACGCCGTCTACGCTGTCGACGTAGGCCGCGAGCGGTTCCACGAACCGGTCTACCGGGCGACGGCCGACCCGGTGGCGGAGACGCCCGAGCGCATGGAGGCCATCTTGCGGGCGCGGTTCGTCACTGCACGGCTCTCGGGCGAGGATCTGTCCGGGCAGGCCCGGTCCATCCTCCGGGACGCGCGGGGCGAGGGCTACGGCGAGACGCATCCGTACTCCGAGGCCTACCGGGCGGTCCTGACGGGACTTCACGCCCGTGCCTTCCTCGACGGGAACGTCGAGAAGGACGCCCACGTCGAGGACCCCGGGAGCGGGGTGGTGCTGTACGACGGCGCGTACTACGACTACCGGTTGCGCTTCTTAGACGGCGAGTGAATCGGGTCAGGCGACCGCAAACAGGAGGACGTTGTGGACCCCGGGACCGAGACCGACGGCGGCGACGAAGCCGAGGAGGAGACGACCCTCGGTGGGTTCCTCGCTGACCGTCTCGGTGAGGAGGGCGACCACCCCGCCCGCGACGACGAGTTTCACGAGGACGAACAGCCATCCGCTTCCGAGGAGGGAGGCGGTGGGAAGCGACGCCGCGAAGTCGATGACCACGGCGGAGAGAGGGGTCCGTTCTCCGAAGCCGAGGAGGTCGATCCCGACGGCCGTCGAGACGCCATCGAGGGCGTGGCCGGTGACGGCGAGGGCGCCGATCCGGCCGGTGACCGCCACGTCGGGCCAGGTTCGCCGGAGGAGCGTCCACGCACCGGTGGCGACGAGGGCGGTCCCAACGAGGATGCCGGCCGAGGGAGCAACCCGAAGGGTATCGCGAGCGAGGCCGACGCCGACGACGGCCGCGACGACGGGCAGGAAGACGGCGGCGCCGACGCCGCCGACGAGCGTGGCGGTTCCCCGCGCCGTCGCGTCGGCGACGAGCCACGTCGCCCCGGCGAGGACGGCGACGGAGAGATAGACCGCGGGCGTGCCGGCGAACGGGCGGATAGGGGTGGGGAGCGCCCGGAGGACATAGAGGACGTGGACGGCGGCGCCGAGGACCATCCACGGCGTCGCGGCGAGGACGAGGCGCTCGGTGACGGGTGGGCGGCGACGAGAGAGGAGGGCAGCGACGGCGACGAGACCGGCGAGCAAGGCGATGAGGTAGGGGAGCGGCGGGAGGGCGAACCCCTCGGGGAGCAACGCCAAGCGCATGGAGGGTAGGCGGGGAGTCACCGGGAAAGCCTTACGCTCCGCGGCCGCAAGACGAGGGGTATGGACAGAGCCGAGTTCGCCGCCCGCATCGATCACACCGTCCTCGGCCCGGAGACGACGGCGGCCGACGCCCAAGAGGTCGTCGTGGCGGCGGCCGAGTACGGCACCAACGCCTGTGTTCCCCCGTGTTACGTCGACGAGGTGCGAGCGGCGGCCCCGGACGTCACGCTCGCGACGGTCGTTGGCTTCCCGCACGGACAGCATGCGCCGGGGGTCAAACGCGAGGAGGCGGTCGCGGCTTGGGAGGCCGGCGCCGACGAACTCGACGTAGTGGTGAACGTCGGGCGTCTGCGGGCCGGCGACGACGACGCAGTCGTCGACGAACTGTCCGAACTCGTGGCGGCGGTGCCGCTCCCGGTGAAGGTCATCGTCGAGGCGCCGCTGTTGACCGAGGCCGAGACGCATCGCGCGGGCGAGGCGGCCGTCGCGGCCGACGCCGACTACCTGAAGACGGGGACGGGCTTTGCGGGGCCAGCGACCGTCACGGACGTGGAACTGCTGGCGGCGTATCTCCCGGTGAAGGCAAGCGGCGGAATCGACACGACCGAGCGGGCGCGGGCGATGCTCGATGCGGGCGCAGAACGGATCGGCGCGTCGGCGGGGGTCGCCCTCGTCGAGGGATTCGAATAGCGGACCGTCGCGCTTTTCTCCGCGCGGGCGCTAGCTCGGATAGCGAATGGCCCGCTATCACATCGAGACGTACGGGTGTACGGCCAACCGGGGCGAGAGCCGGTCCATCGAGCGACGGCTCCGTGACGGTGGGCACCACCCCGCCGAGGGGCCGGACGACGCCGACGTTGCCATCCTCAACACCTGTACCGTCGTCGAGAAGACGGAGCGAAACATGCTCCGCCGGGCCGCGGAACTCGAAGCCGAGACGGGCGACCTGGTGGTCACGGGGTGTATGGCGCTGGCACAGGGGGATGCGTTCGCCGAGGCCGACGTCGACGCCCAAGTGGTCCACTGGGACGAGGTGCCCGAGGCGGCGATGAACGGCGAGTGTCCTACCACCACGCCGGACGCCGAACCGATTCTCGACGGCGTCATCGGCATCCTCCCCATCGCCCGCGGGTGTATGAGCGACTGCTCGTACTGCATCACCAAGCGCGCGACGGGGCGACTCGACTCCCCGTCGGTCGAGGAGAACGTCGAGAAGGCGCGGGCGCTGGTCCACGCGGGCGCGTCAGAACTCCGTATCACCGGCCAGGACACCGGCGTCTACGGCTGGGACCGCAATCAGGGCGAGAGCCTCCTGCCGGAGCTACTGGATCGAATCTGTGACATCGAGGGCGACTTCCGCGTCCGTGTCGGGATGGCCAACCCGAAGGGCGTCCACGGCGTCCGCGAGGAACTCGCCGACGTCTTCGCCGCCAACGAGAAAATCTACAACTTCCTGCACGCGCCCGTCCAGTCGGGGTCGGATACGGTACTGGCCGACATGCGCCGCCAGCACCGGGTCGAGGAGTTCCTCGAAGTCGTCGACACCTTCGACGACCGCCTCGACCGCTGGACGCTCTCGACGGACTTCATCGTCGGCTTCCCCAGCGAGACGGACGCCGACCACGAGCGGAGCATGGAGCTTCTGGCCCGGGTTCGCCCGGAGAAGATCAACGTCACCCGCTTCTCGAAGCGGCCGGGGACCGACGCCGCCGATATGAAAGGTCTGGGCGGGACGCTCAAGAAGGAGCGCTCGAAGGCGATGTCCGAGTTGAAACGTGAGGTGGTCGGCGAGGTACACGCGTCGATGGTGGGCGAGCGCCGCGAGGTGCTTGCGGTTCGGCCGGGCACCGGCGACTCGGTGAAGTGTCGAGACGGCGCCTACCGGCAGGTGATCGTCCAGAACGCCGACGAACACGGGATCGAACCCGGCGACCGGGTCGACGTGGAGATCACCGCCCACGAGACGATGTACGTCTTCGGCCACCCGGTATGAAGTGGCTGCGAAGTGGCCTCCGGCGCGACATCTGCGTGATCGTCGCGAGCGAGGGGACGCCGACGGCCCAGGAGTGCAAGGCGGCGTTGGAGTCGCGCTACGACGAACGGATCGAACCCAAGACCTTCTACGGTGCGCTGGAGACACTGACCGACACCGGACACCTCGCGAAGACGGCCGACGGCATCCACGACCGCTACGAACTCACAGGGGCGGGCGAGCGAGCGCTCCACGACCACTACGCGTGGGTGACGGAGACGCTCGATTAGCGGAGGGTCGTCGACGGCGAGGAGCGCTCGGAGGCGTCCTTCCACTCGCCGAGGCCCGCGGGGTCGAGGTGGACGTGTACGTCGGAGACGGGTTCGATCTCGCGAACCCGCTCGCGGAGTTCGGTCTCGATGTCGTGGGCGGCCGCGAGCGAATGGTCGCCGTCGATCTCGGCGTGGAACTCGACCTCGATCACGTGGCCGGAGTAGTAGGCGACGAAGTCGTGAACACCGCGAACCTCGGGGTGTGAGCGGATCGCCTCCTCGATCCGCTCGCGTTCCTCGGCCGGGGGCGCGCCGTCGGAGAGATACCGGATGTTCTCCCGTGAAATGTCGATCCCCTGATAGATGACCAGCAGGCTCACCAGGCCACCGGCCAGCGGGTCGAAGATGGGATAGCCAAGCGCCATGCCACCGACGCCGACGAACGCGGCGAGCGTGGTGTAGATGTCGTTTTTGCTGTCGGCGGCGAGTGCCCGCAGACTCGGGGATTCGACGTCCCGGTTCACCAGACAGGTGTACCAGTAGCAGGCATAACGGTCGACGAGAGCAAAGAGAAGGCCGACGACGAGGATTGCGCTGTACTCGGCGCTGGGACCGGTGAGGAGGGCGTTCCCGGAGTCGTACAGCAGTTTCAGACCGAGGAGGACGAGCACACCTCCGACGAAAAGCGCCGAGAGGGGTTCGAACCGGTCGTGGCCGTGTGGGTGGGAGGCGTCGGGGTCGTCGTAGACGAATCGCCCCCAGACGAGGACGACGGCACTCGCCAGCAGGTCGGCCACCGAGTGAGCGGCGTCGGCCATGAGCGCGAGGCTCCCCGAGAGAACGCCGAGAATCCCCTCGACGGTGATCTTGAGGACGTTCGAGACGACGTTGACCCACGACGCCTTCAGGAACGCGGCGCGGTCGCCTGGCATGTAGCCCCATCGAGGAGCCAGACCCACATAAGCGGTGTCATTAGGGGTGTAGAAGCGAGGTTTCGACTCGGTCTAATCGAGCGTGAGGGGGACGGCGCGGTCTTCGTCGGGGGGCGCTGTGTCCGCGTGTGCCGCGAAGGCCGCGTGGAGGCGGTCGTAGGTGTCCGTGACCGCCTCGACGATGACCTTCGTGTCCGCGACGACGGGCATGAAGTTGGTGTCGCCGTCCCACCGGGGGACGACGTGGGTATGAAGGTGGTCGTCGATGGAGCCACCGGCCGGGCCGCCGCCGAGGTTGAGGCCCACGTTGAGGGCGTCGGGGTCGAAGGCCGTCTCCACGGCGTCAATGGTGCGCTGTTTGAGTCGAGCGTGATCGAGCAACTCCTCGGTATCGAGCGTGCGGTAGTCCCCGTCGTGGCGGTCGGGGACCACCATCGCGTGTCCCGGGTTGTACGGGTAGTTGTTCAGGATGACGAAGGCGTGGTCGCTCCGGGCGACGATCAGATTCGCGCGGTCGTCGTCACGGTCGGGGAGGACACAGAGCGGACAGCCGTCGACATCGTCGGCGTCGTCGCGGGTCACCCACTCGATGCGCCACGGGGCGAACAGTTGCTCCATGTGGTCGCGGGGGAGAGCCAGCCGTATATACCGCCCGCCACGCGGCCGGCGCTCGGCGGTCGAAGCGGGGGCCGCCGCCGCCCGGCTCGTGTGACGTCTGTCTGACATCGGCGGATTCTCACGGGTGAAAATCCGGTTGCCACCGGATTAACCGGGTTTAATCCGGGTTAACCGACTGCGGGGCTTATGCAAACGGCACCGAAAGGGAGAGTCGATGAAGGCGAAACGACCGGACCCAGACACCAACCACGAACTGTGTCCCGACTGTGGCCGAGAGACCAGACACGCGGTCAGGGTGGAGATCAGAACGGAGAACCCCGCCTCGGCAAACGCCGCGTTCTCACGGGAGCCGTATCGGGTCGCGGTCTGTGCGGTCTGTGAGGCGGAGTCGATCCAGCGGATGAACGACGCCTAAGCGGTCGTGACCTCACAGCCGTCTTCGGTGACGATGAGGGTATGTTCGGCCTGGCTGACGAGACGGCCCTCCTCCTCTTTCAACACGGGATAGCCGTGAATCACGTCCTGTTGTTTGAGTCGCCGGAGCGCCATATCCGTGCGGCGCCCGTCGAACCACCGGCCGGCGAAGGGTAGCGTGCGGTACTCCTCGGTGACCGTCTCGAGGATCTGCCGGGCCTGGCGGTTGCGCACCGACCGCTCGTGCTCCAACCCGTAGATCTCCTCTTTGTTCCCCTCGCGCACCTTACCGCGGCCGTCGGTGGCGAACGGTTCGATGGCGATCACGTCACCGGCCTCGAGTTCCGCCCCGTGATCGACACCGCGGTTCGGGACGCTCGGCCCCGTGTGGGCATCCCACTGTTCGACGCCGTGCCCGGAAAGGTTGAGAACGGGCGTGTAGTCGTACCCCCGGATCACCTCCTCGATTTCGGCGCCGATGGTTCCCGTGTCGACGCCGGGAGCGACGGCGTCGACGGCGACGTCCAAGGCCTCCTCCGCGGCCTCGACGAGTTCGGGGGTGCCCGAGAGATCGACCGTCGTCGCGGCGTCGGCGATGTAGCCGTCGACGTGGACGCCCACGTCGAGACAGATCATCTCCTCGCCGAACTCCGTGTCGTCGTCGCGGGCGGGCGTCGAGTGGCTGGCTTCCTCGTCGACGCTGATGTTGACGGGGAAGGCGGGGCCGTCGGCCAACTCGTCGATCCGCGCCTCGGCGTGTTCCGCGACTTCGAGGTGGGAGACACCCGGTTCGATCATCTCCGCCGCCTCGTCGAGGACGGTGCGCAACGCCTCGCCGGCCCGGCGATACTTCTCGACGGTCGTCTCGTCGAGGGATCCAACGCTCATGGCTGCCATTGGCGTGAGCGGCGGAAAGAGGTTGCGCATCCCCGGTGCTATATAGCCATCCGGATTACAACTAGCGCCGCTTATGTGCGCCTGCGGACCAACTGCGTGTGATGATCGACACTGCCGGGCTCGACGCCGCGCTGGGGGACGCCCACCGTCGCATCGACGTCGACGCGTGGGCGAACGTCTACGTCGTCGGCGACGTCCACGGCTGTTTGACGGAACTGGAGGCGCTGCTCGACCGTCTATCACCTGCGGACGGCGAACTCGTGATCTTCGTCGGCGACCTAGTGCGGAAGGGACCGGACAGCGCCGGCGTGATCGAGCGCGTGCGGTCGCAGCCGAACGTCCTGACCGTCCGCGGCAACAACGAGGAGAAGCTGCTTCGCGGCGAGAAGTCCGTCGACGGCCTCGACGATGACGACCGCTCTTGGCTCGCCGACCAGCCCGTGGCGATCAGTTGGGACGGCGGCCTCGTCGTCCACGCGGGTATCGACCCGCGCAAACCCCTCGCTCAACACACCGTCGACGATGTCCAGAACGTACGCGAACTCGGCGACGGCGACTACGAACCCCCGTTCTGGTACGACGCCTACGACGGCGACACACGCGTGTTCTTCGGCCACACGCCGCTCGACGCGCCCGTCGTCCGACCGGGGGCGGTGGGTCTCGACACCGGCTGTGTCTACGGCGGCACCCTCACCGCCTACGACCGGCGACGCGACCGATTCGTGAGCGTCACGCCCGACCGAACCGTCCAGGAGCGCCCCGCCCGGAAGTTCGTGACGCCGCGTCCTACAGCGGTGCGCTAGGCGCTCGTCGAACCCACTCTCGACGCCCGTCGCGGCACGGACGCGGACTCCGTCACGGCGGCGAGCGTCGCGACGGGACAGGCCATACCGCGGTCGTTCGGGGATAACGGCAGTTCTTTCACGATGGTGGGCGAACTCAGCGACGATATGAGCTACGACAACATCGAGGTTCCCGACGACGGAAATAGTATCACCGTCGACGCGGACACCGGAGAGCTCGCTGTACCGTCGGACCCGATCATCCCGATCATCTACGGCGACGGCATCGGCTCCGATGTCGCCCCCGCTGCCCAGCAAGTACTCGACGCCGCCGCGGAGGCCACGGGGCGCTCGATCAGTTGGATGCGGCTCTACGCCGGCGAGTCCGCGCGCGAGCGCTACGACGAGAATCTGCCCGACGAGACGGTCGAGGCCATCCGCGAACACCGCGTCGCGATCAAGGGGCCGCTGACCACGCCCGTCGGCTCCGGCTTCCGCTCGCTGAACGTCGCTCTGCGGAAGCGACTCGATCTGTACGCGAACGTCCGCCCGACCTACCACCTCGACGGCGTCCCCTCGCCGGTGACCTCCCCCGAGAAGATGGACATGGTCAACTTCCGGGAGAACACCGAGGACGTCTACGCCGGCATCGAGTGGGAGGCTGGCACCGACGCGGCGGAGCGCGTCCGCGAGTTCGTCGAAGACGAGATGGGCGAGACGGGCGTCATCCACGACGGCCCGGTCGGCATCGGTCTCAAGCCCATCTCGGAGTTCGGAAGCAAGCGCCTGATCCGAGAGGCCATCGAGTACGCCCTCGAGAACGACCGCGACTCGGTGACGCTGGTTCACAAGGGCAACATCATGAAGTTCACCGAGGCGGCCTTCCGAGACTGGGGCTACGAACTCGCCGAAGAGGAGTACGGCGAGGCAGTCATCACCGAGGACGAACTCTGGGAGGAGTACGACGGCGAGGCCCCCGAGGACGTCGTCGTCGTCAAGGACCGCATCGCGGACAACATGCTCCAGCAGCTCCTGACGCGGACCGAGCAGTACGACGTGCTGGCGATGCCGAACCTGAACGGGGACTATCTCTCGGACGCCGCGGGCGCCCAGATTGGCGGCCTCGGCATCGCGCCGGGCGCGAACCTCGGCGACGGCCGCGTGCTTGCCGAACCCGTCCACGGCTCGGCGCCGAAGTACGCCGGCGAGGACAAGGTCAACCCCACGGCGATGATCCTCTCGGGTCGGATCATGCTCGAACAGCTCGGCTGGGACGACGCCGCCGACCTGGTCCGTGACGCCGTCGAGACGACCATCTCCGCGGGCGAGGTTACCTACGACCTGCACCGACAGATCGAGGGCGGCACGAAACTCGCCACCAGCGAGTTCGCCGACGCCGTCTGCGAGCGGATCGCAGACCTGTCGTAGTCGGCCCACCGCTCACGCGCGCGATTCCTTTACTCATTTATACTCGGAGGCGGAGCTACCCGTATGAGCCAGCCACACGTGCTGTTGCTCGGTGCACCGGGTGCGGGCAAGGGAACCCAGAGCAAGCGCCTCGCCGAGACGTTCGACATCGAACACGTCACCACCGGCGACGCCCTCCGGGCGAACAAGGACATGGACATCGGCCACATGGACACGGCGTACGACACGCCGCGAGCCTACATGGAGGCGGGCGAACTCGTCCCCGACGCGGTGGTCAACGAAATCGTCAAGACGGCCCTGGAGGACGCGGACGGCTACGTCCTCGACGGCTACCCGCGCAACCTCGATCAGGCCGAGTATCTCTCGGAGATCACCGACCTCGACGTCGCCGTCTTCCTCGACGTGAGCGAGTCGGAACTCGTCGAGCGACTCACCGGTCGACGGGTCTGTGACGAGTGTGGCGCCAACTACCACGTCGAATTCAGCCCGCCGGCGACTGCGGGCGTCTGTGACGACTGTGGCGGCGATCTGATTCAGCGGGACGACGACACCGAGGAGACCGTCCGCGAACGCCTCCAAGTGTACGAGGACAACACCGCGCCGGTCGTCGAGCATTACCGCGAGGAAGGTATCCTCGTGGAAGTCGACGGCGAGGGGACGCCCGACGAGGTCTTCGAGGCGCTCCACGACGAGGTCGACGCCGCGACCTGACGCGAAACCGGTATTTCGCCGGCGGGCGACGACCCTAGCGTGCACGCGACCACTCACCGACGGCTGTGTGGCGCCCTCGGCGCCGGCCTACTGGCGTTGATCGGCGGCATCCTCGTGCTCGCCGGGGCGGCCCCGTTCGGCACGCCGGCGCTGGCCGTCCAGGTTGTCCTCGTCGTCACCGCGGGGGCGTTCGATGTCGTCGCCGCGTTCGAGAACCCGGCGACCGCCCGAATCGACTGGGTTCGACTGAGCGGGGCCGCGAAGGTCGCGCTCGGGCTGGCCCTGCCGGTCGGGGTTGGCGGACAGGCGGGCGGCGTCGGGGGGCCACTGGTGCTCGTCGCCGCGGCAGCCGGCGGGCTCTCGCTGGTCGCCGTCGGCGTCGACATGTGGTACTACGCCGGGAGGCACGTCTACGGGCGGCCGCTGAGCGTCGACACGGAGAGGGGCGCGAACGAGCGGTGACGGCGGACGGCTCCCGTCGGGGACGGAGTAAAAGGTTCATAACCGGTGGGAGGTTACTCGGTGGCAATGGCACGGATCGAGCAGAAGGTGCGGGACCTCGTCTCCGACGACGCGGAGATGGAGGCGGTCGTCCAGACGGTCCTCGACCGCGCGGAGGACGGCGAGGTCAAGTGGGTCGACGTCCGGGACGACCTATCGAGCGGACAGTGGGGCCGCCTGATCGAGAAGGGGGTGTTGATCGACGGCGAGGCTGGGTTCAGGTTGGCCGATCCCGAGGCGACCCGCGACGCACTCAGCGATGGGGCGACAGCGACCACCTCGGCCGACAGCGACGATAGCGACTCGTCGTGGTCGAAGTGGGACAAGGGCGCAGCGGTGGTCAGCGTGGGACTCATGGCCGGCTACTCGTGGTCGCCGATGCGAAACATCATTGGCACCGCCATGGACGTCCCCCTCGGGCCACTGAACACGGCGCTGCCGTTCTACGCCGTCGTCATGGTCCTCGCGGTGGTGACGGGGCTGTACTCGACGCTCCTGCAGGCGAATCTGATGGACTCGGAGATGATGGGCGAGTATCAAGAGAAGATGCAGGAGATCCAAGAGCGACGCAAGGCGGCGAAAGAACGGGGCGACGACGAGGCGCTCGACCGCATTCAGGACGAGCAGATGGACGCCATGGGCGACCAGATGGGCATGTTCAAAGAGCAGTTCCGCCCCATGGTGTGGATCATGTTCCTCACCATCCCGGTCTTCCTCTGGATGTACTGGAAGGTGGGGATCGGCGACCCCTCCAGCGGACAGTTCGGGACCATAGTCCTGCCCTTCCGCGGATCGGTCGCGTGGAAAGAGCAGATCCTCGGGCCAGTGCAGGTGTGGATCGTCTGGTATTTCATCTGCTCGATGGGCTTCACCCAGATTATCCGCAAGGGGTTGAACATCGACATCAGCCCCACCGGGACCTGATCCCGCGGACCCCGGTTCCAAGGCGGGCAACGGAGCACGCTCGCGCGGCGAAGTGAACATACTCTTTTAGACGGCCACCATGAGTGGCGATATGTTACTCACCGTGTCCGGGCCGGCGGGCAGTGGGAAGAGCACCACCGCCGCCGGGCTTGCGGAGGCGCTCGATCTGGAGCACGTCAGCGGCGGCGACATTTTCCGTGACCTCGCGGCCGAGCGGGGGTACTCTCCGGTCGAGTTCAACGAACTCGCCGAGGAGGACGAACAGATCGATCACGACCTCGACCGTCGGCTGTACGAGATTGCCCGGGATCGGGACAGCCTCGTCCTCGAATCCCGGCTGTCGGGGTGGATCGCCGGCGATCACGCCGACTTCCGCCTCTGGCTCGACGCGCCAATCGGCGTCCGAGCCGCCCGCATCGCCGAGCGCGAGGAAAAGTCCGTCGAGCGCGCACGCGAGGAGACCGAACGCCGCGAGCGCAGTGAGCACAAGCGCTACGCCGACTACTACGGGATCGACATCGACGACCTCTCGATTTACGATCTCGTCGTGAACACCGCGCGGTGGACCGCCGACGACGTACGGGCGATTCTCACGACCGCGGTCGAACGCTACGACCCCGCAACCGACGAGGGTCGCTACCCCGTCGCGGTCGTCGACGACTTCCAGCCGTGAGCCTGCGCGATCCGCCCGGCGACCGGTCGCTCGACGACCGCCTCGCGTTCGGCGTCGTCAACCTCGACAAGCCGCCCGGCCCCTCCGCACACCAGGTGGCCGGGTGGGTGCGCGATATGGCCGGCGTCGACCGGGCCGCCCACGCGGGCACGCTCGACCCGAAGGTGACCGGCTGCCTGCCGACGATGCTCGGCGACGCCACCCGTCTCGCCCCCGTCTTTCTCGAAGGCCGCAAGGAGTATATCGCCGTCCTCGAACTCCACGGCGCTCCGCCGGCCGACCTCCCAGATGTCCTCGCGACGTTCGAAGGAGAGATCTACCAGAAACCGCCCCGCAAGAGCGCCGTCTCCCGACGGCTCCGCACCCGCCGGGTTCACACCCTCGACCACCTCGAAACGCGGGATCGGCAGGTCCTCCTCCGGATCGAGTGTGCAAGCGGGACCTACGTCCGCAAGCTCTGTCACGACCTCGGCCTCGCGCTCGGCACCGGGGCGCACATGGGAGACCTCCGGCGGTCGGCCACCGACCCCTTCGACGACTGCGACCTAACGACGCTCCAGGATCTCGCTGATGCGCTCGCCTTCGCGGAGGACGGCGACGAGGAACCGCTCCGCGAGGTGGTCGCCCCCGCGGAACGCATCCTCACGGGGCTACCCGCCGTGACCGTCGCCCCCAGCGCCGCCGAGCAGGTGGCGACCGGTGCGCCGGTCTACGCCCCCGGTGTGCTCGACGCCGACGACGCGCCGAAAGACGCGCTCGTCGCCTGTTTCACCCCCGACGGGTCGGCGGTCTGTCTCGGCCGACTCGTCGGCGACCCCGGGGCCGAATCGGGCATCGTCGTCGACCTCGAACGAGTGTTGGTGTAAAGCGGAAACGACACGCTTAACCCGGACACGGTCGTGCCTGAAAACGCGGGACCGTGGGGTAGTGGTATCCTCTGCGCATGGGGTGCGTTGGACCCGTGTTCGAATCACGGCGGTCCCATTCCGCATTTTCGTGGGTCGACACAGACGGTAGCTCAGCGCTTCGCTCGTCAAACTACTTCGATAGTCTCGATGTAGGCGACGTGATCCCCCGGTCGTCGGTCCGAGCGGTCCCACCGGATGGCGTCTCGATGGCACTATTGGGAAGACACCACGGAGGGCGATTCGGGTGTGTGACCACGCTACGCGCGGAAGCCGGCCGAGTAACCACCTCGTCTCGGGCGTCCGATCCGCTTACCGGCCGGTGTGGGGTTCGGACGTCACGCTTGGGCGCCGACGTCGGCGCCGCCGTCCTCGGGCGTCTCGTCGTCGCCAACCGTTACCTCGATGTCGTCGAGCGAGTGGTCTTTGCGGCTGAGTCGTTCAGCGATCAACCACTTCTGCAGGCGGTCGAGTTGTTCCCAGTGGAGGTGTGCCGGCGGGTCCGCGGCCAGCGCATCGAATCGCTCGACAACCACAGTGTTGACGAACCGACCGAACTCGTCGCAGACGGGGCAGGTTCGGGACAGATGCGACACGTCGAACTCGCGCGTCACTGTCGACTCCATGCAGCCGATGCATCGATATTCCGAGACGTTACTCACACGTTCCGTTCGGGCGCAGTAAACTTGTATTCGGGGATCTGTCTCACACACCGGCATCGCGTCGTCGCTTCGGCCGAGGCCGTTGCCTGCTGAAGCGACGGGGGGAACGTCTCGAACGGCGTCACAAGCGGGTTCGACGGCTCCAATTCGTGTCACGGTGGCCGAAGGGTGTCGGCCGACGACGGAACGTTGTCCGGGGAGAGACGCTGTAACGTGGTCACCGAGCAGCCCTGATCACAACGTCGACGCGATTGGCAAGAACCGGCATCGACCCGGCGGCGAGGTTATCCTTCCGTACGAACTCGGTCACGCCTGCGTCGAGGGCTTCGGCCGCGATGGTGTCGATCTCCGCGGAGGTGAGTAGGATAATAGGAATATCGGACGGGGCCGACTCGATGAGTTCGATCCCCGTCTGATCGGAGAGTTCGTAGTTGACGAGCGCACAATCGACCGCTTCGGTTTCGAGCATCTCGAGGGCCTCCTCTGCGGAGCGGACGTGAGTGATGTCGTACGTGGGCGATTGAAGCGCCTCGAGCACGCGCTGTGCCATGAATTCGCTATCTTCCGCGATAAGGACGTGGGAACGTTCCAGTGTCATCGGTCGAGGTAGAGTTTGTACCGTATCGGTCTATGGTTGTCGGGAGTGACGGACACCGAGTCTTCCCACGGATAGAGCCGCCGGTGTCGTCCGAGGATTCGAATCCCGTGGTGACGGGCGTGCGTCACCGAGGCGGCCGGATGTAGACGGGCGGGAAGGCCACAGGCGTGCTCTGCGATGGTCCGGGCAGGGAGCCAGGCCGACGCCCTCACTCACACCGTAGCGGTGTGAGGATCTGGAAGCCCTGAGGCGAGGGTGAGATAGACCGCGACACAGTTCCCGTATTGGTGCCCGGCCATCGAAGGGAAGACTCCGAGCCACCCCTGCTGAGGCGCGAGCGGCGACCAGATATCTACGTTTCACCCATACGACGCGCCAGATACTGAACGAGCGCCGAGCCGCCCAGAAATAGCACGCCGACGAGTCGCACGCGCCGTGTCGCGTTCGGGCGGGGTTCGAAGTCGACGGCGAGGACGCGGGCGTACCCCCATTGAGCGGCCGCTAGGAGTCGGTCGGCCAGGAGTAGGTGGGCGATGCCGCCGAGCAGTCCGAGAATCGAGAGCAACCGGAGGCGAGTGCGGAGCGAAACCATCGGCCGTACCTGGGTCGGGACACGTATCACGGTTCGGGGTGGCGACCCCACGGTGGACACGCTTTTGCGCGGCGCGGCCCGAGCGGGGATATGCTCGGCCTCCAGTACGTCGCCTGTGACGCGTGCGGGACCGTCAGTGCGACGCCGACGGTGCCGGACGCCTGTCCGCGGTGCGGGACGGCAGAACCCACGGACATCACGGATCGGCTGGGGCGGCCCGCGTACTTCGCCGAGGACTGAGGGAGTTAGGGCGGGTCGCCGTCAGTGTCCTCGTCGGCGACGACGACGGCCCACCAGCCGTCGACGGGGGCGTCGAACATGTGCTCGGGGACGAGGGGGGCCGGAACGGGACGGAAGCCGTCGTCGCGCATCGCCCCGATGCCGGGATACCGCTGGACCGGACGCCCGGCGAAGTCGACGACGCGGATCTGTTTGTCTCGGTCGCGTGCGTAGGCGTAGGGGAAGCGCTCGCGGGCGGGGCAGTCGAGGGCGTCGACACCGGCGAGACGAACCAGTACCTCGTCGTCGGCGAGCAGTTCAAGCCACGGACCGTCGGCGTCGGGCGTCGAGTCGTCGGGAAGCGCGGAGGGGTCAGCGTCGGTCTGGTCGGTCGCGTCGGCTCGAATCCCGCTAATCGCCCGGACGGTGGTCGACTCGCGCCACCGGAGATCGGTCCCCGCGGGCACGGCGGCGTAGCCGCCTTCGGCGAGAGGCACCCGATCCGGCCCGGAGTAGAACGTTCGGCCGCGGTCGTCGGCGGCCCGGACGCCGACGGGGTCGGCGAGAAGCGTCTCGATGCGTGCGGCCCGCTCGCGGTCGGGGACGACGAACAGCGCCGCCCGCCCGTTGCGGTGGTCGTTCCAGAGGCGGGACAGGACGAGCGTCGGAGAGGGGTCGCGAATCGGTTCGACGGCCACCGGTCGCCCGTCGGCCACGAGGGAGGGGAACGGGCCGGTGGCATCTCGGGTTCCGTCGGAGCGTGGCTGCGCGACCGCAGGGGGCTGTCCACCGTCCGCTGGGCGGGTGACGGACAGGCCGGCCCGTCGACAGCAGTCGATCCCGGCCGTCACCAACTGGTCGGTCATCGCCTGCCGTAGGGGACAGCGGGACAAGTGTCTGTCCCACGGCGAGGGCGTCGCCGCCGAGCGTGATGAGAGGACCGCGCATTCGAGGCCGGGAATCGCACGCTGGCGGCCGCGATAGCGACTGAGTCGGCGGTGGCCCGACACCTCCGACCGCTGGATCGGGGAGTGGCTCGGACGGTGGACCGACACTGCACGGCGAACCACAGGGATGATTAGCGACTCGTACGCGGTGTGACGTATGGATCAGAGGTCACTGCGAACGCTCGCAGCCGTGGCGATGCTCCTCGTTGCGGGGTGTGCTGGCTTCGGGCCGAGTGAGACGCCGTCGGCGACGCCGACTGGGACGCCGACGGCCACCGACACACCCGTTCCGGCGACGCCCACCGACACGGCGACCCCCAACCCGTCCTACCCCGCCGGGTGGTCCGCGGCGGGCGTCGAGAACGGAACGGTCGCCGTCGACGCGCACTACCGGGCCGTCCTCACCGGTCCCTCAGCGACAGTCAAATACCGATCCCGGGAGGTCGACACCGAGGGCGAGTCGGCAAACGAGACCACGCTGGGCATGGCCTACGAGACGGGGACGGGACGGCTGTACGCGTCGATAGCGGGGACGGACGGTCACCGGGAGGTGTACCTGCGGGACGGCACGCTCTCGCAGTGGGACGTCCGAAACGAGAGCCTCGTGGGACAGTCGAACGCACGGTTCCAGCGGGTCGTCCAGTCGATCGATCGCCGGGTGTTGCTCTCTCAACTGCTCCTCTATACCCTCGAACACGAGCGAACCGTCGAGCGAAACGGTACTGTCGCGCACGTCTACAACGTCACGGGCGTCCACGACAACACCGTCTCGAACACGTACGGCGCCGGGACGGACGCGTCCGGAACCGTCGTCGTCGCGACGGACGGCCGGATCCTCGAACTCGAGACGGAGGTGACCTACACGGGCGGAACCCTCAGATACCGGTACGTTCACACACGCCTCGGGGAGACGACCGTCGAGACGCCGGCGTGGGCCCGGACGGGCTGATCGCGGTGTGTGACCGTCGGGAGGAGGACAGCGAATTATACATTTATTATCAGGAAGAACCATACGCCGATGGCGCCCGGCGCCCATCGAGGGGCTGGGGCCCGCCCCGTGTCCCACACGCGGCGATTACGGCGTGAGTCTCGGGGGTATCCCCCCCAGTCTCCCCCTCACGCCGTCGCCGATACCGCCGAGTAGCGACGTTGTGCGGTATTTGGGGTGGGAGTGAACCACCCCCCATGGTACGAAAGGAGCCGTCGGGACGGGGTCGATGCATGGTCGATCCGACTCGACGGCTGGCCGGTCGGTCGTGGGCCGACGGGCCAGTCGGAGTCACGGCGGGTCGATATACAAAAGTACCGCCCTGATTTTCGCTGCCGAGAATCCCGGGGTGGTAGTGCGCGGCGGGTGAGAGGCGACGAATCAGCCGTCCGCGGGCGGTAGTCCTTCTTCGTTGACCTGGGTGCCGTCGTCGTCGACGGTGACGACGCCGCGGTTGTTGACCGCGTAGGGGTCGAGGCCAATCTCCTCCATGAATCCCTTGTAGAGTCGCTCGACCGTCTCGCCGTCCTTTTGTCGGTCGGAGGCGCGGTCACAGAGGGCGATCAGATCCTCGGGGACGTCGTTCTCGTGGACGATCCAGTGGTTGATGAGATCGGAGAGTCGTCGGATGGGAGAGGTGAAGTGGCCGTAGATGTCGAAGTTGAGCGCGTGGTGACCGCCGAAGGGGTCGTTCATATACTTCGCGCGGGGCATCACCTTCAACACGGCACGCTGAATCTTCGAGAGCATCCGATCCGGTGCGGTCTCTAGGGCGCCGTTGACGGCCTTGCGCGGGTCGTCCCACTTGTCGGTGGGAATGGAGACGCTGTCGAGTTCCTGAATCTCGCGGAGCGCGTCGTTCCACTGGTCGGGCGTGGGCTGAGGGTGGACGCGATACATCGCCTCGACGCCGCGGTTCCACATCAGTTCGTGGGTGACGGCCTTGTTCGCTTTCAGCATACACTCCTCGATGATGGTGTGAGCGCGGTCACGCCGAGGGTTGAGGACGAGCGAGCCGTCCTCCTTGCGCTGTTCGTGCATCTGGTCGGCGAGTTCGAACGCGAGGACGTTCTCCTCGTGGAGCGGCGCGTCGGGGTCCTCTAGTCGAGTTTCACACTCGCCGTAGGTGAGTCGCTCGTCGCTCCGAATGACGGACTTGTAGATGTCTATCTCCTCGAAGGAGAGCGTCTCGGGGTCGAGTTCCATCTCGACGGTGTGAGCGAGGCGGTCCTCGTCGGGGACGAGCGAACAGACCGTCTCCGCGAGCGTCGGCGGGAGCATGTGGATGGTGTAGGCGGGGAGATAGACGGTGTTGCCCCGCTGGACCGCCTCCTCCCACATCGCCGAGTCGGGGTGGACGTAGTGGGTGACGTCGGCGATGTGGACCCACAGGCGGTAGGCGTCTTCCTCCTCCCGGACGCTGATGGCGTCGTCGAAGTCCTGGGCGTCGATGGGGTCGGTCGTCCACGCGGTCAGATCCCGGAGGTCGCGGCGCTCGTCGAGTTCCGCCTCGATCTCCTGTTGGACGCCTTCGGTCCGCTCGCGCGCCTCGCGGAGCACCTCGGGTGGGAACTCGTCTCTGATCTCGAACTCCTCGAATAGATCCTCGCGTTTCTCCTGTAACTGCCTGGCCTCGACCGGACTGATCTCGACGGGGCCCTGCCCTTCGGCCGTCCCGGCCTCGGCTTGTGCGTCGTTCGTCATACCCCGAGGTAGACGTGACGGGTAGTTAGACGTGTCGGGCGAGGCTTCGGCGCGGGGTCAGGACTCGGGTTCCTCGGCCGAGTCGTACCGCTCCTCGACGGCGCCGTAGTACCGCTCCAGAAAGTCGCTCCGCGAGAGTGCCTCGTCGTCCGCGATGTCGACGAGCAACGCTTCGAGTTCGTCTCGCGGCTGGTGACAGAGGTTCCGGTAACACTCCTTACAGAGGTGTTCGAAGTCTTTCCCTCGTCGATTCCAGCGATCCCCTTCCTTGTCGTACTCGCGAGCGTCGGCCCGGCGCAGCGAGGTGCCACACGCGATGCAGACGACCGTCTTTCCGTCGCCGCCACCGTCCGCTCCCGAACGCCACATAGTCGAGGCCAGGCACCACGCCCACTTAGCGTTTGTTACGCGTCCGACGCGCGACGAACGACCTCACCGCCGACCCCTTCACCGTGAGAGGGTCGGGGAGCGTTGAATCCGTGAGTTTATCCGATAGTATTGTATAATATGTCCACAAGCATGAATCATCGAACGGCCAGAGTCGGTCGAGCCCTCCTGTCGGTTGGCGTCGCCGTCCTCGTCCTCGCGGCGACGGGAACGCCGGCGGTTGCGGCGTCGTACGACGAATACGGGAAACCGGAGCTGGTGCCGACGGTACAGGGGTCGAACGTCGTCGCTCCGGGCGAGACGACGACGCTGACGGTACGGTTGGAGAACCGCGGGACCGCGATTACACACGGTGAGGGGAGCGTCGACCGACTCGCCGCCGTCGTCGACAGCCAGGGTGTCACGCCCGGAACCGCGACGTCGACGACGGTATCCGTCGCGTCCGGCGACGCACCCCTAGACGTCAGGTCGGGCAAGCAGAGCGTGGGCAGCATCTCGCCCCGAAGCGGGGGGGCGCTATCGCTCGAACTTGACGTCGACGAGGGCGCACAACCCGGCACCTACGAGCTACCGGCGGTCATCGAGTACCAGTACGTTCACCGGATCAGCGCCGGCGACGACGAGTTCTTCGTCGTCCGCAAGGACGTGCAGGTCGAGAAACAGATCACCGTCCGCATCGACGAGTCGTTCCGACTGTCGGTCGTCGACGTGACGGGTGAGAACCTCCGCGACGGAGAGGACGGGACCGTCTCGGTGACGGTGCGAAACGCCGGGAGCGAGGCGGGGACCGACGTCAACCTCCGGTTGATCGGGTCCGATCAGCTCCAGCCCCGGACCAACGCCGTCTCGTTGGGAAGACTGGCTCCCGGGGAGACGGCGGCCGCCGAGTTCCGTGTCGGCGTCCGGAACATCGAATCGGCCGGCAACTACTCCATCGGCGTCCGCGCCGGCTACGAGGACGAAGGCGGCGACGTGAGACGCTCCGAACCCAGAAGCGGAGCCGTCAGCATCGAGGACGCGCCGTCGTTCGCCCTCGGCGCCACGGCTGAGTCCCTCTACGTCGACTCGACGGGAGCGGTGGCGTTGGAGGTGACGAACACCGGCGACACGACCGTTCATAACGCGCGGGCGGTGCTTCACCCCGCCGAACCGTTCGTCCCGCTCACGACGAGTGCGAGTCTCGGGACGCTCGCCCCGGGCGAGAGCGCAACGACCCGCTTCAAACTCGAAGTCGCCGACCGGGCCGTCCCGCAGACGTACCCACTCGTGTACACCGTCGAGTACGACGACGCCTACGACGAACGCGTTGCGACCGAGGAGCGGACGGTCCCGGTCGCGGTCGGCCCCGAGATGACCGTCGCGACCGACGGGTCACCCAGCGTCGCCGCCGGGGCGACCGAGCGTATCGACGTGACCGTGACGAACACCGGTGACGGCGTGATGCGCGACGCGGTCGCACGGATCAACGTAGACACGCCGTTCGAGACAGACGACGACACGGCCTACGTCGGCGACCTGGCGCCCGGTGAGTCCCGGACCGTCACCTTCACCGTGAGCGTCGACGCGGGTGCGACCGCGAAGCCCTACGCCGTCGACACGACCGTCAAGTACGACAACGCCTTCGGTCGCACCGTGGTCACGGACACCGAATCCACGTCGGTTACGGTGACCGAGGGAGGCGGTGGTCTCCTGCGGGCGATCCTGGACTTCCTCGGCGCATGAGTCCGACGAACGGTGGACGAGGCGTTCGCGATGTGCTAGAGGGGGTCGGCCGAGCGGCCGCCACGAACCGGCGAACCGTGTTCGCCGTCGTCCTCGTCTTGCTCCTCGTCTCCGGTGGCGTCGCGGTGACGTCGCTCCGGATGAGTATGGGGATGACCCTGTATATCGACGACGAGTCCGGGACGGCCGAGGACTGGGCGATGCTGAAGGAGGATTTCGACACCGGCAACAACGTCTTCGTGCTGGTGCGGACGGATCGGCTGTACGACCCGGCGACGATCCGGGCCATCGACCGACTCGACCAGCGATACACCGGTCTCGACGAGACCGAACGGGTCACGAGCCTAGCCGAACTCGTCAGGATGGGCAACGACGGCCGAATCCCCGACACCCGGCGCGGGGTCGAGCGGTCGCTGGATCGGGTCCGCGAGACCGATCCCGCGGCGGCCACGCTCCTCGAGCAACTCGTCCCCGAATCGGGGACTACAGTCGTTCTCGTCTCCTACGGCGAGGTCGGAACCGTCGACCGCGGGGCCTTCCTCCCGCAGCGCGGTGCCGACATCGTCTACACCGAGATGCAGTCCGAAACCGACCGGGCCGTGTTGCCGCCCGGGATGGACGTGACCGTGACCGGCCAGCCCGTCTTCGAGAACGCCGCCTTCGGCCTGATGCTCCCCGAGATGATCACGCTGTTCGCGGGCGCGTTCGCACTCATCGTCGGCGTCGTCTACGTCGTCATGCGGCGGAAACTCCAGCGGGGCTGGCACGTACTGCTCCCGCTGGGGACGGCGATGACCGCGCTGGTGTACATGACCGGCGCGATGGGCGTCCTCGGCTACCGGTTCAACGCGATCATGCTGGGTGTGATGCCCATCGCACTGGGACTGGGGATCGACTACGGACTCCAGATCCACGCTCGCTACGTCGAGGCGCGACGGGACGGCCGTCCACCCGTCGATGCCGCCGGCGTCGCGTCCCGAACCACGGGGCGGGCGTTGCTCATCGCGATGGCGACGACGGTCGTCGGCCTCGGCTCGCTGACCGTCTCCGCGGTCCCACCGGTCCAGCAGTTCGGGGTCACCAGCGCCATCAGCGTCCTCGCCAGCATGCTTCTCTCGGTGACGCTGTTGCCCGCCCTGCTGGTCTCCGTCGATACGGGCGATGTGGAGACCGAGGGAGTCGACGACGACGACGACCGTCTCGAAACCGTTACCGAGCGGGTTACCCGCCGGGTGACCGCCGGCAATCCACTTCCCACGCTCCTCCTCGCTCTCCTGCTGGTCTCGGGAGGGGCGTACGCCTACCCGCAGGTCCAACCGGAACAGGAGATGATGGACTTCTGGCCGCAGAATCTAGACGCCAAAGCGGACATGGATCGGCTCTCGGGGACGGTCGAGCACCCGAAGGTGATCTACGTCGTCGTCGAGACAGAGCGGGCCTACACGCCGGAGACGTTCCGCGAACTCGCGACGTATCAGCGGCTCATGCTCGAAAATCCGAACGTCGGGGCGGTGACGAGTCCGGTCTCCGTCGTCACGGCGAGCAACGGAGGGGCGGTGCCGGGGACACAGCGAGCACTCGACGCCGCGTTGGACGACCGAACCGGCGAAGGCTCGACGGCGGTACGCGACCCGGACGCGACGCCACACAAGGTGTTGCTCACGTTTCACGTCGACGACATCGAGGGCGAGGCCGTCCGGACGCTCGTCGACGAGTTCGAGGGCAACGCCGCGTTCGCGCTCACCACCGCCGACGACGTGCGGGTGACCGGCAAGCCCGTCCTGAACCGGACCGTCATCGAGAACGTCACCGCCGGACTGACACCCATGACGCTTCTCAGTTTCGCGTTGGGCTTTGCCTTCCTCACGGTTGCGTTCCGATCCGTGCGGGTCGCCGGAGTCCTCGTCGCCGCCGTCGCGGCGAGTGCCTCCCTGCTCGTGACGGGGGCGATGTACCTCCTGAACGTGCCGTGGAACCCGCTGACGATCACGATGTCGTCGCTGACACTCGGGATCGGGGTCGACTACGGGGTCCACATCTTCGAACGCTTCGAACACGAACGGCTCGAGCGCGGACGGTCGCCGCTGGACGCCGCCGCGACGGCGGTGGCGACGCTCTCGCGGCCCATCGTCGGATCGAGTTTCACCACCATCTTCGGGTTCGGCGTGCTGACCGTCTCCCGGTTCCCCGTGTTGGCGAACTTCGGGGTGACGACCGTTCTCGCCATCGGACTGTCGTTGCTCTCGGCGTTCGTCGTCCTGCCGGCCGCGCTCACCGTCGTGCGCGTCGTCGACGCCGACCGGCCGGAAGACGCGCCGGGCGTCGCTTAGCTATCGACCGACGGCGGCGTCGTGTCCCGTCGTTCGTACTTCTCCTCGAACTCCGTGATGAGTTGCCCCATCTTCGCGTACCAGTCGTTGAGGAGTCGTTGCATGTCGTCGGCAATCTCCGCGGGGTCGGTCGGCTTGTAGACGTGATAATATCCGCCCTGGTCGTAGTTGATCTGTTCTTTCTGGATGAATCCGGCTTGGAGAAGCCGCTGGACGGCCCGGTACGCGGTCGACCGCTCACGGTCGACGGCGTCCGCAATCTCGTCGACGGTGAGTGGGTCTGTCCCCGTTACGAGCGTTCGAAACACCTCTCTGTCGAGTTGCTTGAGTCCGTGGAAACACTCGAGGAGCCCCTCACACTCCATGTCCTGTCGGAGTTGCTCCGCCATCGAATCTGGCATCGTACTACCGACGGATAGCGGGGCCGCGGTCAAAACGTTTGTGTAGAAAAAATACATTTCCGTGTGCATGACGCGTCGGCAGGGACGGCCGTTCGTCACCGCATGGCCGGTGTAACGACCGTGGGCGACGTCTCGGGGTGAGTAGTATTGTGAAATATATCCGATACTATGGGCGCGGAGGTGTCCGGGGCGTTCGACCGATTCGAACGGCCATTCCTGATGTTGGCCGACAGCGCGTGGTCGGCCCGTATCCGCTCACCGTTGGGACGTGCCACCCGAGCGTCGCCACAGCCGACAGACGCCGCGAGGAGGACAGACACCCGTCACCGTGCTCTGAAGCAAGTTGATCCCTGCAAAGGCGTCGACGAGGAAGAACCACTCGTTGACGAACCACCCGAGGAGGAACCCGACGAGAACGACGGTTCCGGCGACGAGGCGAACGAACCGATCACACTGATTTGCCATATTGGGAATAGTGCACAATAATACAAAAACCCATCCCTTGCTCGGCGGGTCATCGCATCGGAACGGGCGACTTATGGGCGGAGCGGTCCCAGACGCCGGCATGGAGGTCAAATCCCGCCACCACCTGCGGAGCGACGAGATCGGGGAGCTGACGGCGACCATCGAGGACGGGCTTGGCGTCGCGGTCGACGGCGAGACGTTCGAGCGCGTCGACCTCGTCGGGACCGAGTTCGACCTGGTTCTCGTCGACGGCGAACCAGCCGTCTTCGTCGTCGACGGCGAACCGTTCCTGACGGTTCGGGGCGCGAACGCGTACCCGCCCGAACGGCGCGTCGTCACCGTCGACGCCGGCGCCGTCCAGTTCGTCAGCGACGGCGCCGACGTGATGCGTCCGGGCATCGTCGAGGCCGACGACGATATCGAACCCGACGACCTGGTCGTGATCGCCGAGGAGACCCACGGCAAGGCGCTCGCGGTCGGGCGGGCGCTCGAACCCGGCTCGGAGATGGTCGGCGACGCGGGGAAGGTCGTCGCATCGGTCCACCACGTCGGCGACGACCTCTACGAGTTCTCCGTCTGAGGATCGTATCGATCCAGCGCGGCCTCGTATCCCCGCTTGGCCCGCCGGTAGGTTTCACGCAGGTCGGCCACCGGCGAGTCGCTGGCGTCGACCCGCAGGTCGTGATACAGCGGTTCGCCGTCGCCGGGCGTCGCAACGACGACGGCGGCGCTCCCGACCGGCAGTTCCTCCCGACGGTCGCCGCCCGCCCGTTCTCCTGCGGCGAGTGCAGTGAGCAGGCGATAGACCAGCGGCGCGTCGCGTTCGTCCTCGCGGTAGCCCCGCGCTACGGCGTCCAGTACCGCCTCGTCGGCGAGTGATGTGCCCGCGACGGTGTAGCGGTCGGCCGTCCGGTGGGCGGCGGCGGGACGACAGTCGGTCCCGGTGTGGGCGGCCGTCGACGCGGCGCCAACGCCGTGGATCTGCCGGGCCTCGCCGTCGGCCGTCGCGTCGGCAACCGCCGCGTCGACGGGGTCGCCCGTCGCGAGGGCCGCGAGACACCGCTCTCCGACCTCGGGGTCGGTCAGACCGGCCGTCGCGATGGCGCCGTGATCGCCCGCGTGCGGACAGACGCTCCCCACCGCGGGGAGGCGGGCGGCGGCCGCGGCGCCGAACCGATAGCGGGGTGTGTCCCCCGCGACGCGCTCCCGGACGCAGATGCTGTAGGTCACGGTCGAAGGCGCGGGCGCCGTAGAGAAAAGTCCGCCGTCGGCGTCCGTCTGACGCAAGAACTAATGAGGCGGTGGTGCCTGTAGGTACTATGGGCATCATGAGCAAGATCCTCGGCGGGGGCGAGAGTCACAGTACCGAGGACTACGTCGAACTGAGCCTCGACGACTTCGATACGGCGCGAGCGGAAGCGGGGATGAGCGTCCACTTCGCGGAGATCAGCGAACAGCGCGACGCCATGGCGATCAAGGACGCCGTCTACGACGGGGACCTCGTCGTCGCGGACATCACGCGGATGAGTCCGAGCGACAGCGTGGTCGACCGGGTACTGGAGGACCTCCGGCAGGTCGCCCGCGAGGTGGACGGCGACGTGGTCGTCAAGGAGGACGATCAGGTCGTCGTCACGCCGACAGGCGTGAAGATCAGCCGCGAAAAGCTCTCCTGAGGCGACCGTTCGCCGTCCGGGGACGCGGAGTCGCCGGTGAGCAGGGCCACTGATCTCGTGACCACCGGAACCGACAGGGTTTCACCGGTTCGGTCCCCAGTCGCGCGTAGATGAGCAAGGACTACATCGAGGTTCGAGGGGCCGAGGAACACAACCTCAAGGACCTCGACGTCAGTATCCCCCGCGAGGAGTTTAGCGTCGTCACCGGGCTCTCCGGGTCGGGGAAGTCGTCACTCGCGTTCGAGACGGTCTACGCCGAAGGCCAGCGTCGCTACATCGAATCCCTCTCGGCGTACGCGCGTAACTTCCTCGGTCAGATGGACAAGCCGCAGGTCGAGAGCGTCGAGGGACTCTCACCCGCCATCTCCATCGACCAGAAGAACGCCGCCAACAACCCCCGGTCGACGGTCGGGACCGTCACCGAACTCCACGACTACCTTCGCCTGCTGTACGCCCGCGTCGGCACGCCTCACTGTCCGGAGTGTGGCCGCGAGGTGGGTGAACAGAGCGCGGGACAGATGGTGCGACGTCTCCTCGAACTGCCCGAAGGGACGAAAGCGAAGCTCTGTGCGCCGGTCGTCCGCGACCAGAAAGGCGCCTTCGAGGATCACTTCGACGAGCTAGTGAGCGAGGGGTACAGCCGCGTCGAGGTCGACGGCGAGCCGTACGACCTCACGGTGGATCGTCCGGACCTCGACGAGAACTACGATCACACGGTGGACGTGGTGGTCGACCGGGTCAAGATCGATCCAGACGCCCGCTCTCGGATCGTCGACTCGGTCGAGACGGCCCTCGAAGAGGCCGACGGCGTCCTCAAGGTGATCCTCCCCGACCCGCACGCGGGGATCGAACTCGGCGGGGCGACCGCCCGGTCGACGGGCGACCTAGCCGACGCGGACGCGGATGGGGACGCGACGCCAGACCGACTCGTCGTCGAGTTCTCCGAGGCGCTGGCCTGCACCCACTGTGGCATCGACATCCCGGAGATCGAAACCCGGAGTTTCTCGTTCAACAGCCCCCACGGCGCTTGCCCGGAGTGTGAGGGCATCGGCAACACCAAGGAGGTCGACCCGGACCTCGTGGTCCAAGACGAGCGCAAGCCCCTGAAAAACGTCTTCGAGCCGTGGAGCTACAACCGGTCGTACTACCGCCGACAGCTCGACTCGCTGGCCCGACACTTCGACGTGTCGCTCGAAACGCCGTTCGAGGAGCTTCCGGCCGACGTACAGGACGCCTTCCTCTACGGCACCGACGAGGACGTCCTGTTCAAGTGGACGACCAAAAACGGCGTCCGCCGGAAAGAAGAGCCGTTCGAGGGTGTGATCGGCAACCTCGAACGCCGGCACGTCGAGACGGACTCCGACAACACCCGCGATCACATCGAGGAGTTCATGGCCGTCACCACCTGCCCCGAGTGCGAGGGGACGCGTCTCAAGCCGTCCTCACGGGCCGTCCTCGTCGATGACGTGGCCATCACCGAGGTCAACCGCATGAGCATCGCGGACGCGCTCGATCACTTCGAGGGGCTGGAAGCGGCGCTCTCGGAACGCCAGCGCACCATCGCCGAGGAGATTCTGAAGGAGATCCGGGCGCGGCTCGGCTTCATGGAGGAGGTCGGTCTCGACTACCTCACGCTCGACCGCGAGGCAGCGACGCTCTCGGGCGGCGAATCCCAGCGCATCCGCCTCGCCACACAGGTCGGCTCGGGACTCGTGGGCGTGCTCTACGTCCTCGACGAGCCGTCCATCGGCCTCCACCAGCGGGACAACGACCGCCTGCTCGACACCTTAGAGGGACTTCGCGACCTGGGCAACACCCTGCTCGTGGTCGAACACGACGAGGAGACGATGCGCCGGGCCGACTCCATCATCGACATGGGGCCGGGGCCGGGCCGGCGCGGCGGCGAGGTGGTCGTCCAGGGTGAGTTCGACACCGTCGTCGACGCCGAGGACTCCGTCACCGGCGACTACCTCGCCGGCCGCCGCGAGATTCCGGTCCCCGAGGAGCGCCGCGACCCCGAGGACGGGGCGCTGACGATCCGTGGCGCCCGCCAACACAACCTCGCCGACGTGGACGTGTCCATCCCGCTCGGCCAGTTCGTCGCCATCACCGGCGTCTCCGGGTCGGGCAAGTCGACGCTGATGCACGACGTGCTCTACAAGAGCCTGGCCCGCGAGATGAACGACAACACCTCCGTCGACCCCGGCGACCACGATGCACTCGAGGGGTACGAAGAAATCGAGACGGTCCGGCTGATCGACCAGTCGCCCATCGGACGGACGCCGCGGTCGAACCCCGCCACCTACACCGGCGTCTTCGACCACGTCCGCGAACTCTTCGCGGAGACGAACCTGGCGACCCAGCGAGGCTACGACAAGGGGCGGTTCTCGTTCAACGTCAAGGGCGGCCGCTGCGAGGAGTGTGGCGGCCAAGGGGAGGTCAAAATCGAGATGAACTTCCTCTCGGACGTTCACGTCCCCTGTGAGGAGTGCGGCGGCGCCCGCTACAACGATGAGACGCTCGATGTCACTTACAAGGACAAGACGGTCGCCGACGTACTGGGGATGGAGGTCGACGAAGCGCTGGAGTTCTTCGCGGCCAACCCCGGCATCCGCCGGCGCCTGCAACTCCTCAAGGACGTCGGCCTCGGGTATATGAAGCTCGGCCAGCCCTCGACCACCCTCTCGGGCGGCGAGGCTCAGCGCGTCAAACTCGCCGAGGAGTTGGGCAAAAAGGACTCCGGCGAGACGCTCTATCTCCTCGACGAACCGACGACCGGTCTCCACCCCGAGGACGAGCGCAAGCTGATCGAGGTGCTGCACCGCCTCGCCGACGCCGGCAACACCGTCGTCGTCATCGAACACGAACTCGACCTGGTGAAAAACGCCGATCACGTGATCGACCTCGGGCCGGAGGGTGGCGAGGGCGGTGGCGAGGTGGTCGCGACCGGAACCCCCGAGTCGATTGCCCACGATGACGACTCCCACACGGGTCGCTACCTGCGTGACCTGCTGCCCGACGTGGACCTGACGGGACCGCGGGCGGACCGGCGCAAGCCAGCGAAGGCGGCAAGCGACGACTGACCGGCCGGACGGTTTATCCCCGTCAGCGCGCTCGGAGCGAGCATGCACGCGATACGCGCGCTCCTCGTGGTGATCGTCCTCGCGGCCGCGGCCCTCGGCGGTCCGGCCGTCGGCGCTGCGGCGGCCGCCGACGCCACGGACTGCTCGTTTCCCCGGACACACACGGACGCGACGGGAACGGCTGTGACGGTGCCTGCCGACCCCGAGACGGTCGTGACGTTGAACCCCAGCGCCGCCCAGACGATGTACGAAATCGGCGCCTGGGACGAGGTGGTCGGCGTCTCGACGTACGCCGACTACCTTCCCGGCACGGACGCGAAGACGACGGTGGGCACCGGAACCGACGACGCGACCGTCGAGCAGACGCTCGTGCTCGACCCCGACCTCGTCCTCGCCCCGAACACCGTCCCGGACTCCGTTGTGTCGCGGCTCCGAGGCGCCGGCCTGACCGTCTACAAGTTCGAGGCTGCCGCGGACCTCGCGGACGTCGTCGCGAAGACGCGTCTGACCGGCGACCTAGTGGGTGCGTGCGAGAGGGCCGACGCCCGCGCCGACCGGATGGAGCGCGAACTCACCGCCGTCGAGCAAGCAGTCGCGGACGTCAACCGGCCCGACGTGCTCTACACCTTCTTCGGGTTCACCGCCGGCGAGGGCACGTTCGTCCACGAGGTGATCGAGACGGCAGGCGGGAACAACGTCGCGGCCGACCCCGACGGCGCGAACGCGAGCGGTCGCACGTCGGGCTATTTCGCCGTCAACCCGGAGGTGGTCGTCGCGAGCGATCCCGCGTGGGTCGTCCTGAACGACGACGAGTACGACCGCGCGACCGTTCCCTCCGGTCCCGGCGGCGTCTACGAGAACACGACCGCCTTCCGTGCGGGGAACGCAGTCGTCCTCGACGCGAACGAGATCAGCCAGCCGGCGCCACGACTCGTCGACGCAGTGCTCGACCTCGTCGCCGCGCTCCACCCGACGGTCTACGAGACGGCGATCCGCGACCGGATCGGGACGGACGAGTCGACGGCCGCCGCGACCACGGCGGCGACGACCGATCCGTCGACGACCGGGGACGCCCCCGGGTTCGGAGTCGGCGCGCCGGTCGGAATGCTCGTCGTCGCGGCACTGCTCGCGGCGACGCGACACTGGTGGTGAGCCGTCTCCGTCGCAGTCAAAACCCCGTGGCTCCAAACACCGGTGTGATGTACGCCGAACTCCCCGTCCGACCGCCGTCCGGACGCCGCCCGCGTCACGCATGAACGTCCGCATCCGTGGCATCTACACGACGGCGCTCACCCACCGCTTTCTCGACGCGGATCACGCCGTCGTCGACGCCTCCGCTCCCATCCGCGACCGGTTCGACGCGTCGTTCGAGACGGAGCCATACGACGTCCGCGTCGAAACGACCCGGGACCGGCAGGGCGTCGAGGCGACGGGCGACCCCGAGGCGGTGGCGACGGCGGTCGATCACCTGGACGCGACCCGCGACACCTTCGCGTGGCCCGCGACGGCCCCGCGGGACGCCGTCTTCGACGCTCGCGTGACCGAAACGCTGGGACGCGGCGCGGTGTGTGATCTCGGCGACGCCGAGGGCTTTCTCCCCTTCGACGCCGCCGCCGACCACGTCTCGGTCGGCGACCACCGCCGCGTTCGCGTCGCCGAGCCGGTGGCGCCGTGGGTCGACCGCCGGCCCGTCCTCGACACCGACCTGCGGGTGCGAGCAGGGCCGGCGACGCTCGTCCACGGCGAGTCGGGCGTGACCGTCGACACCCGTGACGAGGCGGCCGGCCGCGAACTCGCTGGGATGACGGAGCTGTTGGGTATCGACCCGCCGGCAGGCTGGGGACTGCGCTGGGACGAGGCAGCGACCGACGCCGACATGGGACGGCTGGAGGCGGCGCTCTCGCAGGCGGCCGAGCGAGCCGAGGCGCTCCCCTTGGACGAGGCGGTCGAACCGGTTCGGCGGCTGGCCGCGCCCGGGGCGACGACGTGGGTGTGGTTCGGCCGCGAGGCCCGGTTCGAACTCGATGCGGACCGGCGGGCGGTGACGACGACCATGACCGGTCACCACCGCGTCAAGGCCGCCTCCGCGGACGCGAGCCGGGCGGTCGACCTCGTCGAGGCGCTGTCGGACGACGACGCGGTGCCGGCGGCGGCCGATGCGTTCCCCTTCGAGGCCGTCACCGACACCTTCGGTCCCGTCGTCGGCGACGATGTCCGCCTCGAACACGGCAAGCCGGACGGCCGACTGATCGTCCTCGGACGGGCCGAGGTGACCGACCGCGACCCGGACGGAACCCTCACGCTCCGCCGGGAGATGACCGCCGGCGGCACCTACGACGCCTTGGGCGTCGACCGCGAGGCCGGCGATGTGGCGACCACGAAGGTCCGCGAGGGACGGTGGTGGTATCCGACGGTCTACCGCGGCGCCGACGGCGAGCGCAAGGGAACGTACGTCAACGTCTGCACGCCCGTCGAGTGTTTCCCCGACGCCGTCCGCTATATCGACCTCCACGTCGACGTGGTGAAGGGACCGGACGGAGCGGTCCGCCGCGTCGACGACGACGAACTCGATGCGGCCGTCGAGGCCGGTCTGGTCTCCGCGGCGGCCGCCGAGAAGGCGCGGTCGGTGGCCTCGGGGCTGGTCGAGGCCATCTGAGTTCGTCGACCCACATCCCTTTGCGCGCCCCCATCCATCCTCGGATATGCTCACGACGGATCTCTCCGACCGGGTCGCACTGGTAACAGGTAGCGCGAAGGGAATCGGCCGCGAACTCGCCCTCTCGATGGCCGAGGCGGGGGCGGCGGTGGCGGTTCACTACCACACGAGCGCCGAGGCGGCGCGGGCGACGGCCGCGGTAGCCCGCGAGGAGAGTGGCCGCGCAACGACCGTTCAGGGCGACGTGACCGACCCCGAGGACGTCGACGCGATGTTCGACGCAATCGAGGCAGACCTCGGCACCGTCGACGTCCTCGTCAACAACGTCGGCGACTTCGCACCCCGTCACTGGGCCGACCTAGAGTTCGAGACGTGGAACCGGGTGCTGGAGACGAACCTCAACGGCACCTACCTCTGCTCGAAACGGGCGCTTCCGGCCATGCGCGAGGCCGGGTTCGGCCGCATCGTCAACATGGGGTATGCGGGCACCGAACGGGCGCTGGTCTACCCGAAGAACTTCCCCTATCTCGTCGCGAAAACGGGCGTCATCATGTTCACGCGGATGCTCGCCAACGACACCACCGAGGACGGGGTCACCGTCAATTGTGTGTCGCCCTACGTCGTCGAGAACTCCGACGAGTTCCCCGAGGAGGCGCCGCGTGGCCGGTGGGCCTCCTTCGCGGACCTGCGGCAGGTGCTCTTTTTCTTCCTCGATGCCGACAGCGACTACGTGAGCGGGGAGAACGTCGAGGTAGATGGGGGATGGATTCCCGAGGCGCTGTGAGATCGGTTCGGCCCGGACTCATACGGGTTACTGTAACTGGGTACTGATGATTCGCCGCGATGGTCCGGCGAACCACCGGTACTGACTTACAGTACCCGTATCAGGCGTTCGGCACGTCGTCGGGGTCGTCCTCGACGGAGCGTTTCATCGAGTCACGGCGGGACTTGGCGTCCCGGCCCGTCACTTCGAGCAGAAAGTCGTTTTTTGCGCTCACGGCGTCTTCGGCGGCGTCGGCGTGACCCTCCTCGATCACCTGTGCGGCCGGCTTCTCCTCGAAGTGGACCGCGAGGCGATCCTTCTTGCCGCTGTACTCCGCCGCACCGGCGACGATGCGCTCGAAGACAGGGTTGTCGGGGTCGCCGACGACATAGAGGTCGTTGCCTTCGTACTCCTCTGTCCCCGTGACCGAACCGAAGTACTCCTCGACGGTCCCTTTCAGATCCGGCGCGTTCTCGTCCAGGGTTTCCCCGCGACGCATCTTGTACTGCTTCATAGCGTTCGATTCGGAAGGCGACGGTTTACCAGTTTCGTCCTCCCGGCGACCGCCTCATCGCTCGCGCTCGGCGATGTACCCCTGGTGACACTCGGGACAGATGTCGCCGGCACGCATCGACGACCCGCCGGCGCCGCGGGCGTGGCCGCAGTTGGGACAGAAAAACTCCGTCTCGGCCGCCGTCGTCCGGTTGTCGCCGACGGGTTCGACCTCTTGGGCGGCGACGAACTGCTTGCCTGCGGCGGCGCCCCCGGCCGCTTCGGTCGTCCCGTTCGTGGCGGCAGGGTCCCCGACGGCAGGCCCCACTTCCTCGTCGATGGTGGCGTCCTCCGGCGCCGCGTCGCCGGGCGTCGCGTCGAACCCTTCGTCCTCGCCCTCGGGATCGGGCCACCCCTCGCCCTCGACGACGGTCGCCCCATCGTCGGCCTCCGGGACGCCCGTCGTTCCCTCATCGCCGTCGGCCGCGACGGCGGTGTCGTCGGCGTCGGGCCACTCGCCAGGGGTCCGGTCGGCGCTCACCCCGCCGTCGTCGTCGGTGTCGTCGTCGAGGATGATCGCGTCGTCCTCCTCGGCGGCGGTCGGCTGGTCGGCGTCGACGGTAGCCTCGTCGGCAGTTGTCGCCTCGGCGTCGGCGGCCGTCGCCTCAGCATCGGCGGTCGGCTGATCGGCGTCAGCGGTCGGCTGATCGGCGGTCGTCGCCTCAGCATCGGCGGTCGGCTGATCGGCGTCGGCAGTGGGTCCTCCACCCGACGCCGGCGCGCCCCCATCGTCCGCCGGCGTCCCCTCGCCGGCGGGCATCCCGTGGTCGGTCTCGGCGCCGTCGGCGGCGTCGAGGTCGGGCGTGACGCCCCCGCCGAGTCCGGTCGTCACGCCGTCCTCGGTCGGTTCCCGCACGGGGCGGACCTCCTTGTTTTCGCTGACGATCCGGCGTTCCCCACACCGGTCGCAGGTCTCGACGGTTCGGTACGTCACGACCACCTCGTCGCCGCGTTCCTCCCGCTCACGCTCCACCTCGCGGTTTGCGTATTCGTGTCCCAGTAGGCACCTGAGTCCCATTGTGGACGGGTAGCGCGGGCACCACCAAAAGCCTCCGTCAGACGTTCGTCCGACGGCAGAAGGCTCCCGCTGGGTCGGTACTGGTAAACCGACCGCGGCCGTTACCACCGCGTATGAAGGCCAAGGGGGAGTTCCGGGACCGTGCGAGCGTCGAGGTGGCGGTCCTCGACGCACTGGTCGACCGCAGGGAGGACGGTATGACCGTCTTCGAACTCCGTGCGGCCGTTGAGGTCGACATCGACACGCTCGAAGACGCCCTCGCGGACCTGAAGGAGGACTCGCTCATCGTCGTCGAGTCAAAGGAGAGTCGGACGGTCGTGCTCCCGGACGACCGCGTCGTCCCCGACCCCGGCGAGGCGCCCACCGAGGAGGAGAGCCTGTTCGATGCCGTCCGCGACCGTCTGGGGCTCTGAGAACCCACCCCCGGCGCAGGTCGCCGGCCGTCGTCTCTCCGACCGCGTCGCTTTTTCCCCCCGACCGCCTACGACCGTCGATGACACGGGGTCTCCACGCCGACTACGGCGCCGAGTTCGAGACGCACGACGGGCGGACCGTCGTCGCCCACTACGGCCGGCCCGAACGGACCCATCTCGCGGTCCGAAACGGGGTCGGCGTCATCGAGATGGACTACGGCGTCGTCGTCGTCGAGGGGAGCGACGCGGTCGACTTCGTCGACAACACCGTCTCGAACCGCGTCCCCGCGGCCGACGGCGAGGGCTGTTACGCACTCTTACTCGACCCACAGGGTGGGATCGAGACCGACTGTCACATCTACAGCGCCGACGAGCGCCTGCTCTGTTTCACCCCGGCGGCGCGGGCGACACCGCTCGCCGACGACTGGAGCGACAAGGTGTTCATCCAGGACGTGTCGGTCCGCGACGCCACCGACGAGTTCGCCGTCTTCGGCGTCCACGGCCCGTCGGCGACGGAGACGGTCGCAACCCTCCTCGCGGGGGCGAACCTCCCCGAGACGCCGCTGACGTTCGTCCGGGGGTCGCTCGCCGGCACCGGCGTGACCGTCACCGCGACGGACGAACCGACCGGCGAGACGGGCTACGAGGTGATCTGTGCCGCGGACGACGCCGCCGACGTCTTCGACGCCTTGCTCACTCGCGGGACGCCGACGACGCCGGTCGGCCATCGGACCTGGAACACCCTCACGCTCGAAGCAGGGACGCCGCTTTTCGACACCGAACTCGTCGGCCGCGTGCCGAACGTCGCCGGCGTGCGCAACGCCCTCGATTTCGACAAGGGGTGTTACGTCGGCCAGGAAGTCGTCTCCCACGTCGAGAACCAGGGTCAGCCCAGCGAGCGACTGGTCGGTCTCGCCCTCGATGCGGTGCCCGACGCTGGCGCGGCAGTCGTCGACGCCGACGGCGACACGGTCGGCGACGTAACCCGCGGCGCCGAGAGCCCGTCGCTCGACCGGCCCATCGCGCTTGCGTACGTCGAGCGTGGGGTGTCGACCGACGACCCCGACCTCGCGGTGCGCGTCGACGGCGACGACGTCGACGCGACGGTGACCCTCCTCCCGTTCGTCGAGGGGAGCGGTCGCTCTGCCCGCCTGCCTCGCTACTCCGACTGACCCCCGTCCGTCCGTTGTGGGTCCGGGTCGCCGCGCCCGCTCCAGGGGAGGAGTCCGCCTGCAAGCGCGCGGAGGTGCGTCGCCGAAAAGAAGGAGGTCGGCCGGTCCATGTGAACCCCAATCTCGCCGTCGAGGGCCCCCAGTCCGAGCCGCTGGACCGGATCGGGCAGGGAGTACGCCCGGCGGATCAGCCCCCCGAGCCGAATCTCGCGGCCGAGTTCCGCCCGCCACGCCCGCTCGTAGGCCGCGAGCGTCGCGGGGTCGTCGGGGTCGACCGTTTCGGCCGCGCAGTCGGCCGCCGTCATGCCGTAGAGGATGCCCCCACCGGTGAAGGGCTTGGTCTGGGCGGCGGCGTCACCGACGAGGAAGACCCGGTCGCCGGTGACGGTATCGGGCGGGCCGACGGGGATGCCACCCGAGCAACGTCGCGTCGTCTCGGCGCCGTAGGCGTCGGTCAGCCGCTCGAACCGTTCGGTCACGTCGGCACCGGGCGGCGCGGCGAGACCGTACTCGACGCCCGCGTCGCCGCGAGGGATGCGCCACGCGAAAAATCGCGGCACCGTCAGGTGGACGTCGACGAAGTCGCCGTGGTCCGGCGTGTCCTCGAACGCGAGAACGCCGTGGAGCGTCTCTGTCGGGTCCGGGAGGCCAGCCTCGCGGCGCACCCGCGAGACAGGGCCGTCACAGCCGGCGACCAGTCGCGTCTCGAACGTGATCGTTTCCCCGTCGGTTCGGGCGGTCACCGTCGCGTGGTCGTCGCCGACGTCGACGCCGGTGACGGTGTGGCCCTCGCGCACGTCGGCCCCCGCGGCCCGTGCGGCGTCGGCGAGGGTCCGGTCGAGCGCCACGCGGTCGACGACGTTCGACACGGCCTCCGATTTGTAGAAGGGGTAGGCCCGCGAGTCCGGGCCGCCGAGATGAAAGTTCGCGCCGTAGACGCGATTCTGTCGGAGGTCCGTCTCGCGTCCCTCGGGGACGTACTCCCAGAGATCGGTACTGACGTGCCCGGAGCAGGCAAGCGGCGTGCCGACCGTCCCCTTTTCGAGGGCGAGGACGTCGTACCCGGCCTCGGCGGTCCGGCGAGCGAGGCGTGCCCCCGCCGGTCCGACGCCGACCACGACGAAATCGTACATACCCGTACTACCCGGGCGACAGGACAAATACCCGACGGTTCGTTAGATCGATCCGTCGACCTCGGCGGCGGCGACGCCCTCAGTCGTCCGCAGCGGGGATTCCGGCGGGGTCGGTGTCGACCGAGCCGTCGGGGTCGCGCGGGAAGTTGTCGATGGTGTCTGCGCGGAACGCCGCCTCGTCGAACTCGTAGTCCGCGTCGAGAAAGTCGAGGAGCGTCCGCGTATCGCGCATGGCGTTTTTGAGACAGGTCGAGGCGCCCGGCGAGGGCGTGATGTTGAAGATGATGTCGTCACCGACAATCTTCGCCTCGCCCATATCGAGCGACTTCGCCGAGGTGTCGACGATCTGTGGACGAACGCCGCCGTAGCCTTTCGCGCGCTCGATATCGTCGAGTTCGACGCCCGGAACGACCTTCTGGACGTGCGGGAGGAACTGTCGCGGCCCAACCTCGGGGAGGTCGTACACGAGGTTGCGCAGGACATACGGGAGCAACACCCGGTCCGAGAGGATGTTGGCGTAGCTGAGCGCCGCGGCCGCGTTCAACCCGAACACGTCGAGGAAGTCCGTCACCGTCGAGAGTCGGCCGCGTTCGAGCGCCGGGACGAGCTTCGCGGTCGGGCCAAAGCGCGTGATACTCGCGTCGTGAACGTCCGCGTCGCCGTGAACGGCCGCGAAGGGCAGTTTCTTCATCTGCAGGGTGTAGACCTTCCCGTTCAGGAGGTCGTCCGCGAGGAAGAAGCTCCCGGCGACGGGGAGCAGTACCTTGTCCTGGCCGTAGCCGAGTTCCTTGGCCATCTGGAGGCTGTGACTGCCGGCGGCGACGACCGCCGCCGAACAGTCGAAGCGGCCGTCGTCTGTCTCGATGGTGTAGCCGTCGAGCGTCGGCGTGACGTCCGTGACCGTGGTCCCCGTATAGACGTCGACGCCCGTCTCGGCGGCCGCGTCGTCGACGAAGGAGGTCGCCGTCTCGCCGTAGTCGACGACGTAGCCGTCGGGCGTCTGGAGCGCGAGCAACTCCGTATCGGGGTCTCGCCCATCGACGACCGCAGGTTCGATCTCCGCAATCTCCTCGCGGTCGATGGGCCGTAGTTTGGGGAAGAGGTCGCCGAATCCGTCGTCGTCGTAGCGCCGTTCGAGCTGGGCCACCTCCTCGTCACCGACGCCGAGGACCATCTTGCTTCGCTTTGCGTGCATCTCACGGTCGGCGTCGTGGTTCTCTAGGTAGCCGGCGAGGAGTTCCGCCCCCTCCTTGACCTCCTCGGCTTTGTCGAGGGTGTAGTTCGTCTCGATGTCGCCGAAGTGGAGGGTCTGGGAGTTGTTCGTGTGGTGGGAGTTGATCGCCGCAATCTCCGACTCCTTCTCGATCAGCGCAATCGAGTCGATGTCGGTGAACTTCGCGGTCGTATACAGAAGCGATGCACCGCTGATACCGCCGCCGACGATGACCAGATCGTATTTGCCGGACATAGTTGCCCCGTGGAGTTACCTACACGACTGCGCTCCAGCCTCATAACTCATTTTTTCTCCGTCTGTATATCGACAATTAACGAAGCGAGTCTCGACGGCGGCCGGCGACGGCCCGAGGTCGCTCGGGCCAAGAAATTAAACGATGGACGCCGAGTCGGTGGTATGTCGCGTAGACGGGACCCGGTCGAGGAGCGCGCCGGCGCCGACGTCGACCTGTACGACATCGCCACCTGGGAACCCCGCGGGGTGCTCGACGGGGTGGCATCGGGGATCTATCGCGTCTTCGTGGCGTCGACCCGGCTGTTCGTCGTCGGTGTCGCTCTTCTCATCCTGATCGGGATCGGTGGGCTGAGCGCGCTGACCGACCCACAGATCGGCGCGCTGACGCTGCTCTCGGCGATTCCTGCCTTCGCCCTCGCGGTCTACGTCCGCCGCTCCGACGTGACCAGCGGCGAACCGCTCTCCGTACTCGTCGCGACGTTCCTACTCGGTGTGCTGACCGCGAACTTCGCGGCCGTCCTCAACTCCTATTCACAGGGGCTGTTCGCCGGCTTCGGCTTTCTCGGCAGCGCCCTGTTTTTCTTTCTCGTCGTCGGTCCCGTCGAGGAGTCGGTGAAGCTCCTCGCGGTGCGGCTCTATGCCTACGGACACGACCGGTTCGAGGCCGTCGTCGACGGCACCGTCTACGGGGCCGTCGCCGGCCTCGGGTTCGCCACCATCGAGAACGCCATCTACATCACGCAGAGCCTCGACGCACCGACGGCCACCGCGGGCCTCGGTCTCATCGGCGCCGGCGGCGGGATCACCGCCGTCCGCGCGCTCGCCGGTCCCGGCCACGTCATCTACTCCGCCTTCGCCGGCTACTATCTCGGCCTCGCGAAGTTCAACCGTGAGCATCGCGGCCCGATCATCGTCAAGGGCCTCCTCGTCGCCGCGCTTATCCACGCTACCTACAACACCACCGTCGGCATCGGGACGGGACTGGTCGGCCTCGCGACGGGACTCGGCCAACTCCCCTCGTTCCTGCTCTATGTCCTGCTTTACGACGGCGTCTTCGGCTTCGTCCTCTTCCGAAAGATCCGCCGGTACAACCACACCTACCGGACGGTCCACGACGACGAGGCGAGCGAGGAGTCGGCCTTCGAGTCCGAGCCGATGGAGTTCGACCCCTAAGCCAGCCGCTCGACGTACTTCGCCACCACGTCCGCCTCGACGTGGACAGGATCGCCGACGTCCTTCGTCGAGAGCGTCGTCAGCTCGTAGGTTGCGGGAATGATCGCGACGCCGATCCGGTCGTCGTCCCGGTCGGCGACGGTGAGGCTGATCCCGTCGAGCGCGATAGAGCCCTTGTCCACGACGTACTGGTCGAGGCTGGCGGGCAGGTCGAACTCGAATCGCCAGTCGTCGCCGACCCGTTCGACCGCCGCGACCGTCGCCACGCCGTCGACGTGTCCCTGGACGATGTGGCCGTCGAAGCGCCCGTCGGCAGGCATCGCCCGTTCCAAGTTGACAGCGTCGCCAACCTCGACGCCGCCGAGATACGTCTTTTCGACCGTCTCGGCGGCCAAAAACACCTCGAACCAGTCGTCGTCGTAGCGCTCGACGGTGAGACAGGCACCGGAGACGCTGATCGACTGTCCCGGGTCGAGCGTCTCGAAGTCGTGGCCGATTCGGATGCGACGACCACCTTCGGCGTCGTCGACGCCGATCACCTCACCCGTCTCCTCGACGATACCGGTGAACATACCCATCCTTCGCCGTCGTCGGAGTAAGGGGTTACGTTCGCCGCCTCTCGGCCGTTTTTTCACCCGGCGGCGCGTAGCGTCGCCGATGCGACTCGGGATCCTGGATACGCTCGGTCTGGCGGCGACCGTGATCTTCGCCCTCCCGGTGGGGCTGTACGGCGTCGAGACGGCGCTCGCCGGGCGGCCGGTGCTCGGCGGCGGACTGCTCGTCGTCGCGGCACTGATGATCTTTCTCCCCCAGCGGCTCACCACCCCCGCCGACCTGCCGGCGGCCATCGTCGGACGGGTGATCGGCGGGGCGGTGAAGGAACCGGACCCCGACACAGACCCGGACGACGAGTGAGGCGGGTCCCGCCGTCTCGTACGAGTTACTGTATCCCGGTGGTTCACTGGACCGTCTCGGCGAGCCGACGGTGAACGGTTACAGTACTCCGTCTCAGTACGCGCCCGGCGACAGCGACATCGGGAGGCTGGCGAGCGCCCGACACCCCGACTCGGTGACGGCGTAGTACCGTCCGATGCGGACCCGACCGCGGTCGGCGGCGGGGTCGGGGTCGACCGCCGTCGGATCGAGCGCGAACACCTGTCCCGTGGCGAGCGACGCGTCATCGGAGCGGTCGAGGGGGTCGCCCGCCGCCGTCCGGGCCACGGGGTCCTCGGTCGGAGCCAGCCCGTAGGCCCCGAGTTCCGCGACCGCCTCGTCGACGATCCGTCGGACCGGGACGCCCGGTTCAGCGACGCGAGTGACCGCGTCGTGGGCCATCTCGACGGCAACGGCGGCGCGGCGCTCCCATCCGCCGCCACCGTCGACGACGAACGTGCGCGCCCACGGGGCGGCGACGCCGTCGTCCCGCGGGTGAAGGGCGACGACGACGGGTTCGCCCGCCCGGAGGGTATCCGGGGTGACACTGAGGTCGACACCCGCACCGCCCGCGTCGGTGACGGCGGCGTCGGCGGCGGCGGTCAGCGCCGCGGCGGTGAGAGGGGTGTCGTCGGCGTGAAGACGGCCGTCGACGGCTGTCGCGGCGTCGAGGCGGCCCGCGACGGCACGGATCCCGGCAGCGGCAGTCGAGAGCCTGTGTTCCACCTCGGCGGCGTCGGCCACGGCCTCAGGGCTCCGGTTCGGGTACCGGTGTCGCCTGGGCCTCATCTAACATCTCCTCGACACTCTCTTCGCGGAGTTCGTTGTGCAGGAGGACGCCGATGGGGAGGGTTGGGGCACCGCCGATCAGGTTCTCTAGCAGGACGAGCCGTTCCCGGGCACGGCTCATCCCGACGTAGAACACACGCCGTTCGTTGTCGGTAAGAAGCGGGACGGGGCTGGTGTGGGCCGTGAACTCCTCGACGCCGGGCACGGCGGTCGGGTCGTCGACGCTGGCGGCCATCTGTTCGACCACCTTCTCCGTGAGGTCGGTACAGACGAAGACGTGGTCGGCCTCGCGGCCCTTCGCGGAGTGGATGGTGCCGACACGGACCCGGTCGGGGTCCATGCCCGCGTAGTCGCCACCGAAGTAGGCGTCGACGGCCTTCCGCTGGAAGCTCGTCACCTTGCGGAGCATGTCACCGGCCGCGGCCGGTTCGGGCATGAACGGTGCGTGATCGGACACGACGTCGGGTTCGACGCTGATCTCGGCGATATCGTCGGTGTCGGCGGCCTCCTCCCGGTCGTCGAGGTGGTCGTAGAAATCGTCGCGGTCGTTGGTGCCGAACGCCGAGTCCTGAAGCATGTCGGCGAGGCGGCGCGCCTCCAGTCCCGTGATCGACTCGTCGGCGTCGAGTTTCTCGACGGCGTGGACGTACTGGGTGAGGCGGTCGGTCCACATCCGCTGGTCGGTCATGATCGAGAAGGGGATCCCCTTGGGGAGGAAGTCGTCGATGAACTGGAACATCTGATAGCGCGCCCGAAACAGGACCATGAGCGTCTCGTCGGTGTTGTCGACGGTGTGCTGGACGTTTCGCACCACCTCGAACATCGAGGGACTCCGAATGCCCTCGACGACACCCCCCTCCTTGCGCGGGTTGAGGTCCTTCTCTTGGCGTTTGGAGATGTGACGGATCTCGCGGTTGACGACGTTGAGAATCTGGGATGGGAGTCGGTAGGAGTTCGGGAGAACGATATCCTCGTCGACGTCGGCATCGAGCAGGATGCTCGGATCGGCGCCCTGCCACGCGTAGACGACCTGGTCGTCGTCACCCGCGATCAACACCCCCTCCATGTGGGGTTTCCACTCCTCGTACACCTCGTACTGGAGCGTGGTGATGTCCTGGAACTCGTCGATGACGAGGTAGTCGACGTGGGGGACCAGCGACCGCTCGGCGACGCGTTCCAGCATGTCGGCGAAGCCGACCAGGCCATGTTCGCCCTTATAGGAGCGCCACGCCCGGATCACCTTCGGCACGTCGATGCGCTCGTCGTCGGCGGGCCAGGTCGGCGTGTATTTGTTCCCCTCCTGGGCGTTGGGGTCGACCTCCGGCGGGAGACGGACGGCCTCGACGTCCCACTGGAAGGGCACGTCGTACCAGTCGGCGACGTCGCGCCGGGTGCGCTGAAGCCACTGACTCGTCGCGATGATCTTGTTGCCGAGTGTCGTCGACCGAGCGGTGCGGCGGCCAGCGCCGCCGTACTCGTCCTCGTACTCGACGCCGTACTCCTCGCAGAACTCCTGTTTGTCGCTCTCGCCGACCACGTCGCCACGCGAGAGGTCGAGCAGTTCGTACGCCTTCGCGTGCATCGTACAGACGTTACCCTGGAGCGCCCGGGGCGACGTATCGAGGCGCTCGGCGAGTCGCTCACGGACCTCCGCGGCGGCGGCGCGCGTATAGGAGACCACGAGGACATCGCGAACGTCGACTGCGTCGTCTTCCAACAGGTCGTCGACGCGGTCGAGGAGGGCGGTCGTCTTCCCGCTACCGGGGCCTCCGAAGAGTCGGGTGACCGTGGCGTCGTCGCTCATGGTCAATTTACACGCCCCCGGCCGTGATAAACGACGTGGCTCGGCCGGCCCGTCAGGGGGCCGGCGTCCACCCGCAGACCGAACAGTCGGCGGCCGACTCGTCGTGCAGCGCCCCACAGTCCGGGCACTGCAGCTTGTTATAGGATCGCTCCCAGCGTACCGGTGTGGTCTCGTGGCCGTTGTCCGCGAGGAACTGGTCGAACAGTTCGTCGTCGCGTGCGCTGGGTTCGGCTGCCATACACGCTATGGTACGCCATACCACCACTTAGTCGTACCGGTGTGGGTAATTGTGACATGGGGAGACACGACGGCTACAGACCGTACAACGTCCCGTACTTTTCGGTGGCGTAGTCGACGAACGCGTCGGCGGACACGTCGTCACCGGTCGCCCGAGCGACGAGTTCGTTCGTCTCGAAGCGCTTACCGTGACGGTGGATCCGGTCGGTCAGCCAGTCGTGGAGCGAGGTGAACTCGCCCGCGCGAATCGCGTCGTCGAGGCCGTCGAGGTCGCGGTCGGCGGCGTCGAACAGTTGGGCGGCGATCACGCTCCCCAGCGAGTAGGTGGGGAAGTACCCGAAGTTGCCGTGAGACCAGTGGATATCCTGCAGACACCCCTTGGCGTCCGTCTCTGGGCGCACACCCAGATACGAGTCCATCTTGTCGTTCCAGACGGCCGGCACCTCCGCGACATCGAGGTCGCCCCGGATCAGATCCCGTTCGATCTCGAATCGCAGGACGATATGCAGGTGGTAGGTGAGTTCGTCGGCCTCGACGCGGATGAGATTGGTGGGGTCGACGGCGTTGACCGCCTCGTAGGCCTCACGGACACTCGGGTCACCGACGCCGGGGAACGCCTCGACGACCCGAGGGAGGAAGCGCTCCCAGAACGCTCGCGAGCGCCCGACGTGGTTCTCCCACAGCCGAGACTGTGACTCGTGAATCGAGAGGTCACGCGCCTCCCCGAGTGGCGTGCCGTAGGCCTCGTCCGGCAGGCCGAGCGTGTAGGTGGCGTGGCCGAACTCGTGGACCGTCGAGAGGAGGGCACCGACCGGATCCGCCTCGTCGTAGCGGGTGGTGATCCGGGCATCGTACGTCGTCCCCGTCGAGAACGGGTGCGGAGCGACGTCGAGACGCCCGCGCTCCCAGCGGTAGCCCAAGTCGTCGAGCACGTCCCGCATGAGCGACTCCTGCTGGTCGCTCGGGAACGTCCCGTCGAAGGTGTCGGTCGCCAAGTTGGCGTCGGCTCCCCTGATATCGTCAACCAGCGGCACCACCGCCTCGCGGAGCGTCGTCAACACCGACTCGGCGTGTTCGAGGGACAGACAGGGTTCGTACTCCTCGAACAGCACCGCGTAGGGGTCACGGTCCGGGGCGATGTGCTCGGCGTACCGCCGCTTCAGATCGATCAACTCCCGCAGGTGTGGGGCGAACGTCTCGAAGTCGTCCGCGTCCGTGGCCTCACGCCACGCGGTCAGCGCCTCCGAGGACGCCGCCGAGACGCGCTCGACGAGGTCGGTCGGAACGCGGACGGCACGCTCCTGTTCGCGGCGCACCTCGCGGACGACGGCGCGCTCGTCGGCGGTGAGATCGGCCGCCTCGAGTTCGTCGAGCAGGTGCCCAAGTTCGTCGTCGACGAGCAGGTCGTGTTCGACCGCCGAGAGCGCCGAGAGCTGTCGGGAGCGCGCGGGCGTCCCCTCGTCGGGCATCATCACCTGCTGGTCCCAGGAGAGCAGGCCCGCGGCGTTCGAGACGTTCGTGATCCGACCGACCCGGTCGAGCAGGTCGTCGTATGCAGCCGGCGTCGTATCGCTCATGCCCGGACGTGGGTCCGGGTCGTAATCAACCCCGTGTCCGCCCCGGGTGATACCACGGAGTGGTAACACCTATACGGGCGAGGCGTCGACCGGGTGGCATGACAGACAACGCTGGCGGGGAGTCGACCGGGGTGACCGAGCGTATCGGGGGATACGCCGCCGATATGGGGCCATCGTGGGTCGCCGGCGCCATCGCGGCCGGGCCGGCGACCATCGCCAGCCTCGTGACCGCTGGCGCGACGTTCGGCTACGACCTCCTCTGGGTGGTCGTTCTCTCGGCGGGTGCGGGCGCGCTCGCCCAGTATCTCGCGATGCGACTGGGCCTCCTGACCGAGCGAGGTATCGTCGCCGTCGTCGAGGACACCCTCGGCGAGCCCTGGGCGTGGCTGCTCGTCGTCGACGGCGTCCTGGCGGCGGGCGTCGCACAACTGGTCATCATGAAGACCGTCGCGACGGTGTCGGCGACGGTCACGGGCGTCGACGCCCGGATCTGGGGCGTCGTCTGGGCGGTCATCCTCGCGCTCGGGCTGGCCGGTCGCGGCTACCGCTTTCTCGAACTCGCGGCGAAGCTGCTCGTCTCGCTGGTCGTCGTCGCCTTCGTCGCCAGCCTCTTCGTCGTCCCCATCGACTACGGCGCGGCCGCCCAGGGTCTCGTCCCCGCGGTGCCGTCCGGCGGCGCGCTCGTCGCCGCAGGCATCCTCGGTGGCGCGGTCCACATCACCCTCATTACGATGCACTCCTACACGATGCGCTCGCGCGGATGGACTCGCGAGGACTACGGCACCGCCTCCTTCGACGTCGGGGCGTCCATGCTCGTCGCCTTCGGAATCTACAGCCTCGCCATCTTCCTCGTCACCGCGAGCGTCCTCACATCGGCGGACCTCTCGACGGTCGGCGCCGCCCAAGCACTCGGCCCGCTGGTCGGCCCGAGCGCGAAGTGGCTCTTCCTGCTCGGTCTCTGGGGCGCGGCCGTCTCCACCCTCGGCGGCAACACCATCGTGCCGCCCTTCCTCCTCGCCGACAAACTCGGCTGGGGCACCACCATCGAGGACGACCGCTACCGGTGGCTGCTGGTCGCCACCGCGCTCCTCTCGGCGCCCGGCGCGTTCATCGGCGGCGCGGTGCTCGGCCAGCTAGTGCTCGTCCTCGCGCTCGGCACCGTCGGCACCCCCTTCGCCATCGCCGTCGTCCTCTACCTGCTGAACTCCGGGGCGGTGCCCGACCGCAACTCGACGCTCGCGAACGTCGGCGGCCTCGCGCTCCTGCTGGTGACGGGGACTCTCGCCGCCAACTTCGTCCGGGAACAGGTCGCCGGCGGCGTCGGTCCCCTCTCGGGGTTCGTGCTGGCTGTCGCGGCGGTCCTCGGAGTCGCCATCCTGGGTCTCGGCGGTAAGTACGCCGCCGAGGAGGTCGTCTGATCGGCCCGTGACCGATCCACTCCCCGACTCGGGGACGACCCTGATCGTCGGCCCCTCGAACGCGGGCAAGACACGCCGGACCGCCGCGGCGCTCGATGCCTGGCTGGACCGCGAGGGCCCAGAGGGTGTCGTCGTCTTCGAGTTCGCCCCCGAACTCGAACGGAACGGCCGGATTCTCGGCGGCCGCCTCGACCGGTTCACGACCGTCCCCGGGACCGTCTGGCACGGCATCGTCGACGCCCACGCGCCGCGGACGACGGGCGAGAGCGCGTCCGAAGCGGCCGACCTCGCCGCCGACAACGCCCGGCGGGCCGTCTCCGTGTTCGACGCCGCCCCCGCCGACCCGCGGGCGGTCTTCGTCAACGACGCCACCATTCCCTTCCAGAGGCCCGCGGCCGACCCGGACCGCCTGCTCGATTACTGTGACGACGCCGCGGTGGCGGTGCTCAACGCGCTGGCCGGCGACGCACTCGCCGGCGACGACTCCGTCTCACGGGCCGAACGAGAGACGCTGGCGGCCCTCCGACGGCGGGCCGACCGCGTGATCGAACTCGACGGCGGAGAGACCTGATCACTCCCCGAGCGCCGACTCGGCGATCCCGCGGTAGATCCGCACGCATCGCTCGACGACCTCGACCGAGACGCTCTCGGTGTCGGTGTGGGCCTCGCCGGGTTCGGCCGCGCCACAGACCACACAGGTCGTCCCCGCGGCGGCCAGCCACCCCGCGTCGGTGGCGTGGGGCTTGATCACTCGTTCGGGCGTCGACGCCTGGGCGTCGGCCGCGGCCGCGAGGGCCGCGTCCGCGAACCTGGCGTCGTCACAAGCCATCGGTGGGAGGTCCTGATCGACGTCCCACGTCACGCCGGCGACCGACTCGGCCGCTTCGAGGGCTGCCCGGTCACCCGGCACCGTCCGCTCGTCGATAGTTACCGTACACGACTCGGGGATCACGTTCCAGGCCGATCCGCCCTCGATTTCGGTGACGGCGACGCTCCCCCGCACGTCGTGGCCCAGCACCGTCGACGCCGGTGTGTCGAGGCCGCGGACGACGTCGACGGCGTCACAGGCGCGATAGACGGCGTTCGCGCCGACCTCTGGGTTGCTCGCGTGGGCGCTCTCGCCGGCGACGTGGAGCGTGCTCCCGCGCCGCCCCTTGTGGGCGACGGCGACGTCGGTGACGCCGGGCGCGGAGTAGCCGGTCGACCCCTCGCCGACGACGGCGAAGTCGGGGGCGAAGCCGTCGTCGATGGCGGCCCGTGCACCCACACCGCCTTGTTCCTCGCCGACGAAGGAGGCAAAGACGAGTTCGTGTGCGGGAGTCGCGTCGCGAAAGGCCACCATCGCCGCCGCGAGGCTTCCCTTCATGTCGGCGGTGCCACGGCCGTACAGGCGGCCGTCCCGCGCCGTGATGGCGTAGTCGTCGCCGTCGACCTGGTCGTCGGCCGGCGGCACTACGTCGTGGTGGCCTACGAGCGCGACCGACTGCTCGCCCGTACCGCGGCGGGCGATCACGTTGCCGTGGGCGTCGCGTTCGACCGCGGCGTCGGTCTCCGCACGGAGCCAGGATTCGACCGCGTCGCCGGCGGCGCGTTCGTCCTCGTGGCTCGGTATCGCGGCGAGCCGCTGAGTCAGATCGGCGGCGTCGTGCATGGCTCCGGGGAGGGAGGCCGGGGACTTATGTTGGTCGCCAGCGCCCGCCCGTCGCTTGAATACGCTTATCCGTCTCGCCCCCCGAAATCCCGCATGAACATCGTCCCGGACACGAGCGCGGTCGTCGACGGCCGCGTGTCCGAACGCGTCGAGTCGGGGGCCTACGATGGGGCGACGGTCACCGTCCCCGAGGCCGTCGTCGGCGAGCTCGAGTGGCAGGCCAACGAGGGCCACGACACCGGTTGGGAGGGGATCGAGGAACTCCAGCGGCTGATCGGCCTCGCCGAGGACGGCACGATCACCGTCGAGTACCACGGCGCGCGGCCCGACGCCGGACAGAAACGCGACGCCGACGAAGGCGAAATCGACGCCATCGTCCGCGACGTGGCCGCCGACCTGGACGCGACGCTCCTGACCAGCGACGTGGTGCAGGCCGAGGTGAGCAAGGCAAAGGGCCTGGCCGTCGAGTACGTCGAACCCCGTCGGCGCGAGGCCGGCGGCGACGAGGGCCTAGAGATCGAGCGGTTCTTCGACGAGACGACGATGAGCGTCCACCTTCGAGCGGGAGCGAATCCGAAGGCCAAGCGCGGCGCCATCGGCGACATGCATTACGAGACTATCGGTGACGAAGTGACATCCGAGGCGGAGATGAAGGAGTTCGCTCACGACGTCATGGAGACGGCACGGGCCAGCCCCGACGGCTTCGTCGAACTCGACGAACGGGGGATGACCATCGTCCAGTACCGCTCCTACCGGATTGCGGTCGCGCGGCCGCCCTTCGCCGACGGCTTCGAGATCACCGCCGTCCGCCCCATCGTCAAGACCGACCTCGACGACTACGAGTTCGCGAGCGACCTCAAGGACCGCCTCCTAGAGCGCCAGCGGGGCGTGCTGATCTCCGGAGCACCAGGCGCCGGGAAGTCCACGTTCGCCCAAGCGGTCGCGGAGTTCCTCGCGAGTCACGACAACGCGGTCAAGACGATGGAAAAGCCCCGCGACCTGCAGGTCGGCTCCGATATCACCCAGTACACCGCACTGGGCGGGGACATGGCCAAGACCGCCGACTCCCTCCTGTTGGTCCGACCGGACTACACCATCTACGACGAGGTGCGAAAGACCGACGACTTCGAGGTGTTCGCCGATATGCGCCTCGCGGGTGTGGGAATGGTCGGAGTCGTCCACGCCACCCGCGCCATCGACGCCCTGCAGCGGCTAGTCGGCCGGGTCGAACTCGGCATGATCCCGCAGGTGGTCGACACGGTGGTCTACATCGAAGCGGGCCGCGTCGACACCGTCTACGACGTGACCACCGAGGTGAAGGTGCCCGAAGGACTGACCGCCGAGGACCTCGCGCGCCCGGTCATCCAGATTTCGAACTTCGAGACCGGCACGCCGGCCTACGAAATCTACACGTTCAACCGGCAGGTCGTCACGGTCCCGCTCGACGGCGACGAGGGGAGCGAGACGGGCGTCTCACGGCTCGCCCGCAAGGAGGTGGAACGCGAGATTCGCTCGATTGCCCGCGGTCACGTCGAAGTCGAGTTGAACGGGCAAAACGAGGCCGTCGTCTACGTCGAGGACGACGACATCTCCTATGTGATCGGCAAGGGTGGCGGCCGGATCAGCGACGTCGAGGACCGCCTCGGCATCGACATCGACGTACGGACCCTCGACGAGCGCCCGGGCGGCGGATCGGGCGGCGGAGAGAGCGACGCCACTCCTACCGGAAGCGAGGGCACCGTCGTGACGCCGGAGGTCACCTCCAAGCACGTCGTCGTCGACGCGGGGGCGGCCGCCGAAGTCGGCCAGACCGTCGAGGTGCGGGCGGACGGCGAGTATCTGTTCACCGCGACGGTGGGTCGGGGCGGCGAGATTCAGGTGTCGCGAGGGAGCGCCATCGCCGACGAACTCGAACACGCTATCGACGACAAGCGGCGGATCACGGTCGTGTCAGCCTAGTCGCACTCGACGCAAGGAGCCTCCGCCTCGCCGCACTCCTCGGCCAGTTTCGTCTCGTTGAGTTGATAGAGATTCTGTCGGGCGTCGGCGAAGTAGACGTCCTCGTCGACGACGCCGATATCTTCGAGTCGTTCGAGCGCGTACCGGACCGTCCGAGCCGAGAGCATCGACTCTTCGACGATCCCCTTCTGGGTCAGCGACCCGTTGTATTCGAGGACCTTGAAAACCAGTTTCGCGCTCGGGGGAAGGTCGTCCAGACCCTCCTCTTCAGTTCCAGCCATCATGTGTGGGAAGCGTGGCCATCGGCATAAATCTTCACCGACAGGGATTGCTCGCGGCCGAGTGGGTAGACCCGGCTGCCGGCGGCAGACTCACCGTCTGATCACTCGGACTGTGCGCGGCGGAGTCGGTCGGTCGCCACGTCTTGGGCGACGACCACGACGTTCTCGTCGCCGAGATAGTCGACCGTGGGATCGGTGAGTCGCGGCCAGTAGGAGAGCCGGAGGCTCCGGCGACTCTCCGAGTCTACGTCGCCCGCATAGACCGCACGGACGAGACGGAGGGGGACCGACGTCTCCCGCGTGAACGCAAGTGTCACCTGAAGGCGGGCGGTGTCGAAGTCGCCGTCGTCGCCGTTCGGAAAACTCGTGCTGGCAACGCCCGCGAGCATGTTGCCGCCGACGCCGTCGAACCCGCCGGGGGCCGACGGCGGGAACAACACCGCCTGGGAGTCGGCGGCCGTGTACGTCCGCGCGAACACCCGCCGCGTCTCGGGGCTGGCCGTGGCCCACGTCGGCGACTCGCCCGCCCACGTCGCGAGGAGGTCCGGATACAGGTCGGTCTCCACGCTCTCGGTGCCACGGACGTAGACACTCCAGTCCTCGCCGCCCAGATACACCGTGCGGGGAACGCCGTTCTCGTCGTCGGCGCGGTATACGTCGTACCCCTGTCGAGTCGTCACCTGGGAGAACCCGCGCTGTTCGAGAGAGTCGAGGAGTGCGCTCGTCGGTCCCCGGGCGATGACGACCGCTTCGAGTCGGTCCGTCTGGTATCGCATCGCCAGCGGAATCCCCTCCTCGCTCCGGGCGTTGTACGCCGAGTTGGCGACCGATTGGTTGCCACGCGATGCCCGCAGACGGGCAAAGCTCAGGTCGGCAGGGTTGACCAACTGATAGCCAACCCGTGTCGGCTCCGCGTACGGTCGTGTCCAGAGCGCGGGGAGCCAGCGTCGAAACTGGTACGCCGCCGGGATTTCGGGCTGTGCGAACCGGTCGGTCGGGGTGGCGGTGGGCGTCGCCGTGGCCGTCGCCGTCGGCGTCCGGGTCGCCGTCGGTGTCGAGCTAGCGGTGTCGGGTTCCCCGTCGCCACGCCCGTTGCATCCGGCTACGCCCGCGAGCGACGCGCCAAGCAGTGCGAGCGTCGCCCGTCGCGTGCGTTCGGTCACGGATGCCTCGCTCCGGCGCAGGCCGTCGATTTCGGCTCTGTCGTCGCCGTCGATCCGATGCCCCACATCACGGGCGCTAGCTGGCGCCGAACGGGGCTAAAATGGTTCGGTGATTCCCGAGACGGGAGAGCAGACGGCGACCGGTGTCACAGACTCGACAGGAGCACCTTATCGAGTTCGAACAGCAACCCGACACCGCTCGCGAGCAGGGCGTAGCCAGCGAGGCGCCTGACCGTCCGGGTGTGTTCCACGCCGGGGAGACGGCCGCGGAGCCGACTCCCTGCCACCTTGCTGCCGTACGCGACGCCGAGCAAGGGGACGCCGAAGCCGGCCCCGTAGCTGAACAGGAGTAGTCCGCTCTCGGCGACGCCACCGGTCGTGCTCGCGTACGCCAGCACCGCGCCGAGTATCGGGCCGACACAGGGGAGCCAGAGGACACCGAGCAGACAGCCGAGGATCACCCCGCCCGCGAGCGGATGGCCGCCGCTGTCGGCCCGTTCGGCCACGCCGTCGGCCCGGCCGGAGAGCCGGGAGGCGTACGCGGCGTAGGCGGCGTGCAAGTCGTCGTCGGCCAGCACCGCGCCGAAGACGATGACGGTGACGAACGCGGGCGCACGAAGCGTCTCCGGCGCCAGCATTCCCAGGTAGCCGGTCACGACCCCGATGGCGGTAAAGGACAGCACGCTCCCGGCGACGATTGCCAGCGGCCGCAGCCGGTGGCCGACGCTTCCGGACAGAAGTGGCGGCAAAACCGGGAGACAGCACGGGGTGAACGCCGTCAGAATCCCGGCGGCGAACGTCGCGTACGGCGAGGGAATCGCCATGGGTCGGCTTCGAAGTTGCAAAAGTTAAAACGCCACCTCTCGAAGGTGGCGTCGATGGGTGCGCTCTCGCTCTCGTCGGTCTCTAAGTTCTTCGGAGACCAGGTTGGCGTCGCCGACCTCACGCTCGACATCGAGCACGGGCAGACCGTGGTGTTGTTCGGGCACAACGGCTCCGGGAAGACCACGCTTCTCCGGATGCTGGCGACGCTCTCCCGCCCGACCGCCGGCACGATCAGCCTAGACGGGACGCCGCTGTCACGGGACCGGCCCCACCTTCGAGACGAGATTGGGGTCGTGTCACACGAGACGTACCTGTACGACGAACTCACGGCGCGCGAGAACCTGCGACTCCACGCCCGACTCCACGGTGTCGACCCGGACCGCTGTGCCGAACGCCTAGACGCCGTCGGCCTCACACACCGTGGCTCGGACCCCGCGGGCGAGTTCTCTCACGGAATGGCGAAACGGCTCTCGTTCGCCCGCGCGACGATCCACGACCCGGAGGTGTTGTTGCTGGACGAACCCTTCTCCGGGCTGGATCGGGAGTCGCGAGGGCGGATCGTCGCGCGTCTCCGCGACTTAGACGATACGACGCTGCTCGTCGCCACACACGACCTAGACCGCGGGTTCGACCTCGCGGATCGTGTCCTCCTGCTTGCGGACGGGCGCCGCGTCGGCGACGTGACGACGGCGACGTGTGCGGGACCGGCGGCCGTCGAGCGGACGTACGAGCGGCGGGTGGCCGGGAGCACCGGATGAGTGCCCGACAGTACCTTCGTGTCGTCCGCGAGGTGGCTCGCAAGGACCTACTGCTGGAACTTCGCGGCAAGCGTCGGTTCAACGGCGCCGGGGTGTTGGCGCTGCTGATCGTCGTCGTCTTTTCGTTTGCGTTCGTACGCCAGGTCGAGAGCGGCGCGGTCGTCGGCCGGGGGAGTCTCTGGATCGCACTGGTGTTCGGCGCGATGCTGGCGCTGTCGCGCGGCATCGCCACCGAGGAGACCAACGCGGCCATCGAGGGGTTGCTGTTGGCACCGGTCGACCGTTCGGCGGTCTATCTCGGCAAGGTGTGTAGCGCCACCGTCTTCGTGACGGTGATCGGGTGGACGACGCTGGTCGGCGTCACCATCTTCCTAAACGCGCCGTTCCCGCCGGCGGTGATCGGACGCCTCCTCGTCGTCTTCCCGCTGGCCGCACTCGGCTTCGCCGCCGCCGGCGTGTTGCTGACGTCGCTGACGCTGAACTCGCGGCTTCGGGAGTCGCTGTTGCCCGTGTTGTTGTTGCCGCTGGTCATCCCGGTGGTCCTCGCGGGAATGGAGTTGACCCGGGCGACGGGTCCGTTTCTCGCCTCGGGCTGGTTTCGCATCCTCCTCGTCTACGACGCGCTCGTCGCCTTCGCGGGGTGGCTGAGCTTCGAGTTCGTCGTCGAGGGGTGACCGCCTCTCAGTCGCGCGCGCCGGCCGCGGGATCGAACACGAACAGGAGACACATCCCCACGAGCATCGTGAGGACGCCAAACCACATCTGGTTGGCTAGCGGATAGCGGCTGACCTCGATTGAGAGGCCGCCGCCGCGCGTCATCGTCCCCACGACGTAGGTGTCACCGAGCGGCCCTCGGGCGATCAGCGGGTCGTTCGTGTTCATATCGCGGCCGCGGTAGGACTGTTCGGCGACGATGCCATCCGCGACTACCTCCTCGCCGCGGTAGAGCGTGACCTGGAAGCGGTGGTCGACGACGCGAGGCTGGTAGACGTCCGTCGGCGGATCGTCCACTGTCCCCGCGTTCTCCCGGTCGGTGTAGACGAGCGCGTCGATGTTCGTCGACCGCGGGTCGGAGAGACTCCCCCGGACGACCACCTCGGTCCCAGGCTCGAACGCGACGGTGCCGCGGTCGGCGCCGACCCAGACCGAGGAGCCGTCGAGTTGGGCGATGGTCACGTTCTCGAAGCGTTGAACCTCTGTTACCTCGCCCCGCACGAGCACCGCCGTCGCCGACGGGTCGGTCGACAGAACCTCCGCGGGCGAGAGCGCCGCCTCGGTCACCGTCGGCGTGTTCGCCGGCCGGTAGTCGCTCACCTCGACCGTGTAGGGTGTCCCCTCGACCGCTCTGACGACTGGCTCCCCGGAGTCGTCCAGTCCCGTCGCGCCGGCGATGCCGACCGACCCCGTCGCCGAGAAGACGTAGACGAGCGAGACGGCGACGACGAGAATCGCCGCGCCGACGTGGATGAGGACGACACCGGTCTCCTTCAGTCGGACGCGCCGCGAGTCGATCCGTGCGACACGGTCGACGAACCGGCCGGTCCACCCGGCGGCGAAGTACGCCGCCGGCGGGACGACCGTGAGGACGCTCAATCCGCCGACGACCCGGTAGTAGAGCGGGTCGAACGGCTCGGTGGTGGCCAGTTGCCACTCGGGGCGGGCGAGTCCGATGCCGACGGCGAGGGTGACCACGAGGACGGCCGCGACGGTCCCGAGCACGGTCCGACCGCTCATGCGCTCGCGCTGAGCGTACGCGCCGCCACCGAGCAGCATGAAGACGACGACCGGGAAACTCCAGAGGTTGTAGTACCGGGCGTCGACCCCAACCTCCACGCCCGAGGCGAGGTTCCGGATGACCGGGAAGGAGAGTCCCCAGACGGAGACGAATGCCAAGAGGACGAACGCGAGCACCGCGGCGTGAAGGATGGTAGGCTGGCCGAAGCGCGGGCCGCCGTCGGCCGTCGCGCCTTCGGCCGCGTCCTGCAGTCGGAACCAGTAGACGAACGCCGGCACGACGGCGAGGGCGGTAGTACTCCCCAGAATGAAGAGGATGCCGCTGCCGATGCCACCACCCGCAAAGGAGTGGACGCTCCGGAAGACGCCACTCCGGACCACCGTCGTCGCGAACACCACGAGCGGGAACAGGATGGCCGTCGCCGCGGGTGCGAGGACGGAGTATTGACCGGTCGTCCGATACCGGTTGAGCGAGTGAAGGACGGCGCTCAGCCCGAGCCACGGGATCAACACCGCCGTCTCGACGGGGTCCCACGACCAGAATCCGCCCCAGCCGAGCACCCGGTAGGCCCAGATGCCGCCGAGCGTGATGGCGGCGGTCAGGAGGAGCCACGACGCACGGAGCCAGCGGGTAGTGCTGTCGATCCACTCCACGAAGACGCTGTCGTGGCCGCGGAGCCGGGAGACGAAATGCGTCACCCCGAGCGCGAAGGGCACCACCAGCAGCGCGTACGCGGAGAAGGTGATCGGCGGGTGGATGGCCATGAACGGGTCGACGAGCAGCGGGTTCAGCCCGCTCCCGTCGGCCGGAACCCCGTTCGCGGCGATGTCGGGGAACTCCGCGGCCAGCGGTACGAAGGGGCTATCGGAGACCAACATGGTGGCGAACACGCTGACGACCCCCATCGCCAGCGCCTGTGTCAGGCGCGCGCCGCGCACGTCGAACCGGTTGAGGAGCACCGTCGTCGTCGCCACCACCGCGGTGAGCAACGCCCACAGCAACACCGACCCCTTGTTCGACGCGTAGACTCCCGTGAGCTTGTACAGCAGCGGGAGGTAGTTGGCCGTGTTGTCCCAGACGTACGCGTTCGTGTAGTCGCCGGTGACAAACTGGACCGTGAGGTAGACGAGTGCACTCGCCAACGCGAGCGTCGTCACGCTCGTGGCCACCCGAATCACCCGGTCGTACGCCCGCGTGTCGGCGGCGTACTGATAGCCGAGGAGGACGGTCGCCAGCGGGCCGGCGAAGGCAGCGACCGCGAGCAGCCACGTGCCGGCGGTGGTCCCGAAGATCATGTCGCCTCCTCCGCCCCACGCCGAAGGATACGGAGCATCTGCTGGCGCTCGACGTACCCCTCGATACTCGTGACCGTCTCTCCTTCCGGCGTCATGATCCGGTGTTGGGGGGGATAGGTCGCCTCGTGCTGTCGGGCGAGATCCTCTCCCGGACCCGGTTCGTCGAGGTTGATCGCCAACAGGACGTAGCCGTCCAATTCCGCCCGGACCGTCTCGTTTCGGTAGTGGTTGTCGCTGTAGGTATCACAGTACGTACACCACGTCGCCCAGTAGTAGACGAGGATCGGTTTGTCCTGACTCTGTGCCATTTCGAGAGCCGTTCCCGGCTCTGTCTGCCACTCCAGCCCACCCTCGTAGGTGTGTGCCTCGTCGCTCACCACCGGCGCCGCGTTCATCGAGTAGTAGCCCATGGCGAGAACGACGACGAAAAACGCGACGGTGAGTGTCTTTCGAGTGTTCATTCGGGGTTACAAACCGTTCGTATCGGCGTCGACGCGGGTAATCGTGTCGGAACGAAATCCGGTGCCGGCAGGCTGCCGGCTCGGTCGGACGATCAGTCGCGCTGTCTGAGGTGCGTTGCCGCGAGTAGCAGCCCCATCAGAATCGCCGCGGCGGTGACGAGGGTGAAACTCGCGTTCGACACCGTCGATCCGTTCGCGGTGCCGGTGTCTGCTTCGGCGCTCATATCGGCGCTCGCTTCGGTACTCGCTTCAGTGCTCGCGTCGCCCGATTCGGGCGTGCCGACTGACTCGGTGTTGTCGGTGCTCGATCCACCGTCGTCGGGGGCGGACGCCTCACCTGCGTTCTCCGGAAGCATCGGCGGGCCACCGCTCCGGGAGGGGATCCGCGGCACGTCCTGTTCGGGGAACTCCCCGGAGAGGCTAGTGAGGAACGCCGTCACCTGCTCGGCCTCTTCGTCGGTGATGTTCTGATCGAGCTGACAGGAGGCCATCACCTTCGTGGCGTTTTCGAGCGTCCGCACCCGTCCGTTGTGGAAGTACGGCGCGGTGTACTCCGTGTTGCGGAGCGTCGGAACCTTGTACATGTGCTCGTCGGCGTCGTCACCGGTCACGCCCGCACGGCCGCTGTCGGCGTACAGGTTGTATCGGTCGATGTACTCCTGACACTGGGCGTTGGAGTCGCTGTAGACGCCGAGTTGCTGGTAGTAGCCGTTACCGTTCTCCATCTGCCACTGCGGGCCGTTGAACGCCGGGCCGGAGTGACAGCTCTGACAGCCAAGCTCCTTGAACTTCTGCATCCCCTGGAGCTGTTCCTCGGTCAGTGCGTCGGCGTCGCCACGCACGTACCGATCGTAGGAGCTGTTGGGCGTGATGAGCGTCCGCTCGTACGCCGCGATAGCGTCGACGGTGTTGTTCAACGTAACCGGGTTCTCACCGCCGTAGACATCCTCGTAGAGCTCGACGTAGCCGGGGTTGCTCCGGATCTTCTCCATGGCTGCGCCGGAGCTTGGCATCCCCATCTCGACGCCCGCGGTGATCGGCCCCTTGGCCTGTTCCTCGAGCGTGTCGGCCCGGCCGTCCCAGAACTGCGTGCTCATGAACACGGCGTTCCAGACGGTCGGAGAGTTGCGCGGCCCGGTCTGACCGTGGACCCCACGACCAACCTGACGGCTCCCGTCGCCGCCTTCCATCACGTTGTGACAGGTGTTACACGAGATGGAGCCGGTGTCCGAGAGCCGCGGGTCGAAGTAGAGCTTCTTCCCGAGTTCGACCTTGGCCTCGGTGTCGTTCGGCTGTCGGACCTCCTCGTAGCTCGGGAGCGCCTGCTGGGTCGGCGGCTCCACCGGAAGCTCCGCGGAGTCGTTCGCACTCGTGTTCCCCGTATCGTTATCCATCTGTGCCGTCGTCGGTTCCGTCGGGGGCGTCGCGGCCGGAGCCTCACTCACCGACACGTCGCTCGCGTCCGTGACCGACGCCGAGGATGCCCCCGCCGTGCCCGCTGCAGTCGACGGCGTTCCGTAAGCGGCTGCTACCGGCCCTGCCGCCAACAGTAGCGACATCAGGACCACGGCAGCAACCGCGGCTGTCTGCCCTCGCCTCATACAGGTACGATAATCGAATCACTACTTAATACCACCTTCTGCGGTCAATTCCGATGGGAATCAGGATAAGCTATATATGTCCGGATTTGGCGGCGTGGTTGTGACGGTGTGTCTACCGTTCGGCGACGTTACCCGCTATCACAACAGACTTTAGTCGGCTTGGCGAGCAGTCCCCGTCGACATGAGTACACTCACGCGAGCCGAAGTGACGGCCGTCGCGACTCTGCGGCGCCTCTTTCGGACCCGGGCGCTCACCTATCTCACGCTTCTGGTGGGCGTCGCGTCGCTCGGGAGCATCTTCGGGATAGCCTCGGACGCGATGTACGGGGTCAGTCACCCGATCAACCTCATCGCGTACTGGCACATTGGGCTGGCGACGGCCGCTGCCGGCGCACTCACCGTTACGTTTCTCGGGTGTGTCCTGTATCTGCTGACCGAGACCGACTTCTGGGAGTTTCTCGCGCACGCCTCGGGCGAGGTTGGCTTTCTCTTTGTGACGCTCACCCTCGTCACGGGGAGCGTCTGGGGGCGTGTCATCTGGAACAGTTGGTGGGAGTGGACCGACATCCGACTCGTCACGTTTCTCATCGTCTGGTTCATCTACGCCGGCTACCTGCTGATCTACTCGGCCGGCGGCGCGAACAGGGTGGCCCGACTCGCCTCGGCGTACGGCATCGTCGGCTTCGTGACCGTTCCCCTCTCCTACGTCTCGACCCGACTGTGGACCCCGACGTTCCACGAGACGACCGTCGGAAACCCCGACACGCAGGCGACGGTCACCGTTCCCGCGCTGTTGCTCTCGGTCGTGGCGATGGGACTCCTGTATCTGCTCTTGTTGGCCTCGCGCGTTCGGGTTCGCGAACTCGAATCGCGGCTCACGTCGGTCCGCCGGGCGGCGGCCGACCGAGCGGCCGAGCCGAGCGGGGGTGAGTGAGCATGGAGCCGCTACTGTTGGTCGGATACGGTGCCGTCTTCGTCGCGGTGATCGTCTACGTCTGGTACCTTCGGAACCGGGTTGCCACGCTGGAGCGGAAGGTGTCGGATCTGGGCGACGAGTCCGACACCGGGGAGTAACGCCAGACGCTTCTCACAGCTCCACGTTGAGTGTGAGCTTTGCCCACCCGGTCGCGCCGTCCGGGAACGGTGACGACCGCGCCCGCGGCTGTTCCGTCCCCGTCCCGTCGACGGCCTTGGCGACGAGGTTGTACCGGGAACTCTCAGGCTGCCACTCGTACTTCCACTGCCGCCACGTGTCCGTATCTGGAAGCTCGCCCGACAGCGTCGCCGCCTCCCACGTCTCGCCGCCGTCGACCGAGACCTGCACCTCGCGCACCCCGCGGGTCCCGGCGTAGGCGTGGCCGCCGATCTGGACCCGGCCGTCGGAGAGTCGGTTCGTCGCCTCGATCTTCACCACCGTGTTGACGGTGTCCATCCCGTTCCACCCTCGCTCCTCCCAGTAGCCGCTCTCGGACTCCTCGACGATTTCGATCTCGTCGAGCCACTTCACATTGAGTTTTCCCCATCGGTTCGGCACCAGCGCCCGCACAGGGTAGCCGTGTGGGCGGGGGAGTTTCCGGCCGTTCATTCCGTAGGCCACGAGACCATCCGCGAGCATCGACAGCGGCATCGAGTAGTAGTAGTCGTCCGGCGCCCGCAACACCGCGTGGCTCCCCTGTGGGTTCGCCTCCTCGATCAGATCGCTGATCGAACAGCCGGACCACAGCGCCGTCCCGATCTGTTCGCCGTCGATCGGATCACCCAGACAGCGCAGCGTCTTGAACTGGTCGACCGATTCGCGGTCGCGGATGGCCGCGTAGTCGTACTCCCGTTCTGTCTCGACGGCCCCCGTTACCGAGAGCGACCATCCCTCCGTCTCGGTGGTCGGTGGGCGGGGGTTGATATCGACCGTGTAGAAGTCCTCGACGTCGACGACCAGTCCGGACATGCCGTCGACACCGAGAGAGCGGTCCGCCGCCGTGGCGAGTTTCGCGTCGATGCTGTCGCCCTCAGACTCGTCCGTGTCGCCGACCGCCGCGCCATCCAGGTCGCCGGGTCGGGAGCCGACCCCGCGAAACGCCCCGATGGCGTGGGTCACGACGTTGTACGCCCCGACACCGACGAGCGCCCGGACGAGGACCCGACGGCGGTCGGCCGACTGCTCGTCGTCGATTCCGTCGAGCATCCGAACGACCAGCCCCATCACGCCGGTGCCGGCAACCGCCGGCGCGAGCGCGGGCAGAGGAGCGCCGACGAGGAGGGCAACGAGAAGTGCCACGAGGACGGCCGACAGCGCGAGGCCGGCCGCGTCGCCGCTCCGTGCCCGACCGAACTGGAAGGCGGCGTGGCTCACGGCGCCGGTGACGACGGCGAGTAGCGTACCCAGCCCGATCAGGGCGAGCGCGAAGGAGTAATCGCCGAAGTTCCAGATGATCGAGGCGACAACGTCGCTCGGGAGGAGGTCGAGAGTCCCACGGCTCGCGGCGACGATGACGAACGACTGTGAGGTGCCGTACAGCGCGAAGGAGGTGCCGACGACGGACACGCCGCCGGCGAACACCGCGATCACCCACCGAAGGCGGTCTTCGGTCCACGGCCACGCGTCCCGAAACCCGGACATCGGTCACGCCGCTCCGTGTCGGTATCGGGCCGGCAGCGTAGCGTCGGCGACGACCCCGGAGGTGGCCGCGGCGAGGTTGGCCGTCGAGTTGTTGTGGTGCGCGGAGACGTTGATCCCCTCGGGATGGCCCGTGACGTTGCCGGCCGAGCCGTTGTGGTGGCCGCTCGCGTCTGGCCGTTCACCCTCGTGGGCACGCACCGACAAGGAGTTGGCCTCGACGCCACTCCCGTTGTAGTACCCCTTGGCGACGACGACCCGGCCCTCGGCCATCGTCTCGGGCATCGGCCCCTCGTAAACGACCGGGACCGACGCGTTCGCGTCGGTGACGGTGAACGCGAGCCGGTCGTTGGACTGGCGCAGGTTCGTGACCACGCCCTCGAGGTTCACGCGCTCGCCGGTGTACGCGTCCTGACCTGCCGTCTCCACGTCGGTCGGGGAGACGAACTCGGCGGAGCCACCCATCGTCGTGGCCGCTAACACGGCAAACAGTACCGGAACGACGACGACGCCGACCAGAAGCTTAGTTTTCGTTCGCATTGTCAGGGTTCAGTCCGACGGCGACCACTTTGGCGACCCGGCGACGCCGACGCCGGCCCCCACGCTCGTGTCCCGTGCATCGGAGTATCTCTACCGCGCCGATTGTGTCTCGACCCTTTTGTATCGTTGGATCGTTCCGAGCGTCTGGGTTCGGGGCACGAACGTATGTCACTCCGGTGCTGTACAGTCGGGTGTAGGTGCATCACATGTCGGATTCGGATGCGATCAGTCGACGGCGGTTGCTTGGAATCGGCGCGACGGCAACGCTCGGCGTGCTCGCCGGCTGTAGCGGCGCGAGCGCACCCACGGCGAGCGACGACGAGTCGGAGACGGAAGCGCAGACGGACGCGGAATCGGCGACGGCAACCGAGACGGCGTCCCCGACGGCGACCGACAGCGGTGGCGACGGCGGAAGCGGGGGCGCCAGCGGTGGCGACGGTGTTCCCGCGGCCGTCTCGGAGTATCTCGCCGACGTCGGCAACTTCGACGGGACGGTACAGGATATGACCGGGCAGGACACCGTCACCGTCTCCGTCGGGGCGGAAGGGAACAACGGCTACTTCGCGTACGCGCCCCCCGCTATCGCGGTGTCGACCGGCACGACCGTCCAGTGGGAGTGGACGGGACAGGGCGCCGGGCACAACGTCATCGCCGAGGACGGTGCGTTCGACTCGGGGTCGATGGTGACCGAGGCCGGGGTACACTTCGAACACACCTTCGAGGAGTCCGGCGTGTACAACTACTTCTGTCAGCCACACAAGGCTCTCGGGATGAAAGCCAGCGTCGTGGTGCGCTGACCGCGACCACCCGTCGCCGCCCGTATCGAACGGCTTTTGATGCCCGGTGCCGGAGAGGCGTGTATGGCTACGGAAACGCAAGCGGGCCTCTCGGGACACATCCGTGGGGTGACCGTCACCACCCTCGCCTGTCTCGGCGGCCTCGTCGCCGCGGTGGTCGCGGGCGTCGTCGTCGGGACTCACCCCGAGGCGGCGGGTGACACCCGGTCGCTCGCCTTCCTGGTGGCCGCGATCGCCGGCCAGTATCCGGTCCTGAAGGCGATCGGCGTCGACATCTCCGACTTCGGCGCGAAGGACCACCTCTACGTGGCGTTTATGACCTTCGCGCTCTGGTTCATCACGTTCGCAATCCTGTTGACCTCCGGCGTCGCCCTCTAACATGGCCGACGACAGCATCGCGGTCGTCGACCTCGACCGGTGTCAGCCCGACCGCTGTAACTACGAGTGTGCGAACTTCTGCCCGCCGAACCGCACCGGCGAGGAGTGTATCGTCACGCTGGACGAGCGCCACGACGACCCCGACCTCTACGACGGTGGCCCCGATCAGATCAGCATCTCCGAGGAACTCTGTCTGGGCGAGACCTGTGGCATCTGCGTCGAAAAGTGTCCGTTCGACGCCATCGAAATCATCAACCTGCCCTCGGAACTCGACGACGAGCCGGTCCACCGCTACGGCGAGAACGCCTTCTCGCTGTACGGCCTGCCGGTCCCCGAGGCGGGGACGGTCACGGGACTTCTCGGCCCGAACGGCATCGGGAAGTCGACGGCAGTCCACGCTCTCGCGGGCGAAGCCATCCCGAACCTTGGCCGGTACGACACCGAACCGGCGTGGGAGACGGTGCTCGACCGCTATCGCGGCACCGCGCTCCAGAACTACCTCGAACGTCTGATGGCCGACGAGGTGAGCGTCGCGCGCAAGCCCCAGTACGTCGACCGCATCCCCGACAGCTTCGACGGGAAGACCCGCGAACTGCTCGCGGGAACCGACGAACGCGGCGTCGTCGACGACCTGGTCGACCGGCTGTCGATCCGCCCGGTGATGGACCAGGCAATCGACACGCTATCCGGCGGAGAGCTTCAACGGGTGGCTCTCGCCGCCACCCTGGCCCGGGACGCTGACTTCTACTTCCTCGACGAGATTACCCCCTACCTCGACATCGGGCAGCGGGTGACCGCCGCGCGGCTCGTCCGCGAACTCGCCGAGGAGGAGGACCGCTCGATGCTCGTGGTCGAACACGACTTGGCCGTCCTCGATCTGCTGGGTGATCGCCTGCACGTCGCCTACGGCGAACCCGGCGCGTACGGCGTCGTCACCGATCCAAAGTCGGTGCGCAGCGGCATCAACGAGTATCTCCAGGGCTATCTCGACAACGAGAACATGCGTATCCGGCCCGAGGCGATCACGTTCGAGGAACACGCGCCCCGCGAGTCGGTCACCGGGACGCCCCTGATCGACTACCCCGATCTGCGGAAATCCTACGGCGAGGACGAGTTCTCGCTGTCGGTCGAGGGCGGGACCATCTACGAGAACGAGGTGCTGGGCGTCGTCGGGCCGAACGGTATCGGGAAATCGACCCTGGCGAAGCTGTTCGCGGGGAACATCGATCCCGAGGGGGGCGACCTCGACTTCCGTCTCGATATCGCCTACAAGCCCCAGTACGTCGAGGTCGACCAGCCGATGCGGGTCGACACCTTCCTCGCGTCGATCACCGACGACTTCGGCACCTCCTTCTGGAACACGGAGATCGCTCGCCCCCTCCAGTTGGAGCAGATCATGGAACAGCAGTTGACGGATCTCTCGGGCGGGGAGCGCCAGCGGGTCGCCATCGCCGCCTGCCTCTCGGAGGACGCCGACCTCTACGTGTTGGACGAGCCCTCGGCGCACCTCGACGTCGAACAGCGGGTGCAGGCGACGACCGCCATTCGTCGGTACGCCGAGAACCACGACGCCACCGCGATGGTCATCGATCACGACATCTACATGATCGACCTGCTGGCCGACCGGTTGCTGGTGTTCGACGGCGAACCCGCCCAGCGCGGCCACGCCGCCACCCCGCAGGATATGCGCTCGGGCATGAACGATTTCCTCGCGGACCTCGATATCACCTTCCGCCGCGACGAGCGGACGGGACGCCCCCGCATCAACAAGCCCGAGAGCCAACTCGACCGGAAACAGAAGCGGCAGGGCGAGTACTACTACGCGCCCTGACGGTTGGGTATCAGTCACACACGACCGCTTCAGGGGTTTACCGCTCCCGACCCGACGTGTCGGTATGGCTACCGCAACTGACGACGACGCCGACACTGAGGGAGGGGAACTCACGCGGCCCCGTTTTCGGGGCTGTGTGGTCTGTTATAGCGCCGAGTGGGTCGCCTACGGGGCGCGGAAGCTGTGGCGGTAGGGACAACAGTTAGGTCCCTCGCCAGCGGCCATCCGGCATGACCGAGGCCGCCGACCTGCTTCTGACGAACGCGGCGGTGCACACGCTCGCCCGCCCCGACGAGACCCACGAGGCGGTGGCCGTCCGCGACGGACGGATCGTCCGCGTCGGCGACACCTACGAACTCGGCTTCCTGGCCGGTGTCGACACCCGAACCGTCGACCTCGAGGGGCGAGTCCTCCTCCCCGGCTTCGTCGACGCCCACACGCATCTGGACGTCGTCGGCCGGAAGCGCGTCCACGCCGACCTCTCGACAGCCGAGAGTCGGGCGGAGGCGCTCGATGCGCTCCGCGCCCAGGCCGACGCCGTGTCCGACGGCGACCCGGTTCTCGGGTTCGGGTACGACGAGTCGGCGTGGGGGGAGGGCGACTACCTCACCCGGGAGGATCTAGACGCCGTCGGCGCCGTGGGTCCCGTCGTCGCCGTCCGCGAGGACCTCCACGTCGTCTCGCTGTCCTCGACTGCGCTGGATCGGTTCGGCGACGACCTGCCCGAGGCGGGCGTCCGGCGCGAGGGCGGGGAACCGACGGGCGTCGTCGTCGAGGCGGCCGCCGAGGCGGTCCGCGACGCCTTCGCCCCCGACGCGGCGGCGACCGAGCGACACCTCCGGGCCGCCCAGGCGGACGCGAACGAGCGGGGCATAACGGGCGTACACGACATGATCCGGCGGTCCCACGCCCCGCAGGTCTACCGTGACCTGGCAGCCGCCGGGGATCTGACGCTTCGGGTCCGACTCAACTACTGGGCCGACCACCTCGACGCCCTCGTCGAGACGGGACTGCGGACGAACCACGGCGATGGGCTGGTCCGCGTGGGTGCGATCAAGACGTTCACCGACGGCAGTCTCGGCGGCCGGACGGCAAAGCTCTCGACGCCGTACGCGGACGCACCCGAGGAGCGCGGCGAGTGGACGGTCAGCCCCGAGGCGTTCCGAGAGCTACTCGAGGGTGCCGAGGCGGCGGGGTTCCAGGTCGCCGCCCACGCCATCGGCGACGCGGCGGTGGACGCCGTCCTCGACGCCTACGCCGACGTGGCCGACGACCCCGCCGAGTCCCGCCACCGGATCGAGCACGCCGAACTCGCGAGCGACGCGGCGGTCGAGCGGCTGGCCGACCTGGGCGTCGTCGCCTCCGTCCAGCCCAACTTCCACCGCTGGGCGGGCGCGTCGGGGCTGTACGCCGACCGCCTGGGCGAGCGCCGAACCGAGACGAACCGGCTGAGTCGGCTGGCCGAGGCGGGCGTTCCCCTCGCCTTCGGGAGTGACTGTATGCCCCTCGACCCGCTGGTCGGCGTCGCTCACGCCGTCGACGCGCCGACCGAAGCCCAGCAGTTGGGCGTGACCGAGGCGCTCCGGGCGTACACGGCCGGTGGCGCGTACGCTGGCTTCGACGAGGACCGACTGGGGACGGTCGAACCCGGCAAGTGCGCCGACCTAGTGGTGCTCGACGACTCGCCGTGGACGGCCGACGAGGTCGCCGCCATCGACGTGGCGCTAACCGTCGTCGACGGCCGGATCGTCCACGAGGCGCTGTAGTCGCAACCTTCTACTCCGCGCCCCGCGGAGTCGGCCCATGACCGCCTTCTTCGACCGCCTGGGCGAGCGGATCGACCGCGTCGACAGCGTCGTCTCGGTCGGCCTCGACGCCGACCCCGACCGGATTCCGGACTTCCTCGACGACCGCGACCTGCCGCGGTGGGCGTTCAACCGCCGGATCATCGACGCCACCCACGAACACGCCGCCTGCTACAAGCCCAACGCTGCCTTCTACGAGGACGCCGACGGCTGGCGGGCGCTCCGCGAGACGGTCGCCTACGCACACGGAAAGGACGTTCCCGTGTTGCTGGACGCCAAGCGCGCCGACATCGGCAACACCTCCCGCCGGTACGCCGACTTGCTCGATGTTGCCGACGCGGTCACCGTCAACCCCTACATGGGGCGGGACTCGCTCGATCCCTTCCTCTCGCGGGCGGACGCGGGCGTGTTCGTCCTCTGTCGCACCTCGAACCCCGGCGGGGCCGACCTGCAGGACCTCGAACTCGCCGCGGGCGAACCCCTCTACCGGCGGGTGGCGGCGCTCGCGGACCTGTGGAACGAACACGGAAACGTCGGCCTAGTGGTCGGCGCGACGGCGCCCGAGGAACTGGAGACGCTGCGAGCCGAGGTGCCCGACCTTCCCTTCCTCGTCCCCGGCGTCGGCGCACAGGGGGGCGACGCCGAGGCCGCGGTGGAGTACGGCCTCGCGGACGGCGTCGGCCTCGTCAACTCCTCGCGCGGGATCATCTTCGCCGGCGAGGAAACTCCGCGCGACGACCCGGGCGCCTACTTCGGCGCGGCGGGCGAGGCGGCAAAGCGACTCAAGACGCGACTCAACCGGTATCGGTAGCGCGTCAGGTCCCCGCCGCGCAGTCGGTACACAGGCCGGTCGCGCGGTCGTAGTGGGTCGCACAGACGGCCGTTCCGCACGTATCGCAGGTGTCGACCGCCATCGCGGACTCACAGATCTGACAGAGGCTCGCGACGCTCACGCTGGGGTCACGGGCGCAAGCGGGTTCAGAGTTCCGGGCGCCCCGCCCCACGCAGTTGATCGAACGCCGCCGACACCGCCGCGACGTTGTACATCGTCACCGGCGCGACGATGACGGCGGTGAGCAGCGGCGTCAGGGCTTCGAGGCCGGCGAGTGCGGTGACGACACTCACCAGCCCGAAGACGACGCCGACGGCGCCACCGAGCGCCGTCACGACGACGAAGAGGCCGAGAATCGACAGGCGGTTGCCGCGGGCAAGCCCCCAACTCCGCCGCATCGCGGTGACGAAGTCGTCGCCCTCGACGGCGACGTACATCGCCACGAACGCGAGGCCGACGAGCAGAAACAGGCCGGGAACGAGCAGGAAGACCAGTCCGACGGTCACGAGAAGCGAGGTCAAGAGGCCGCCGACGACGAGGTTGGGGAGCGCCCACGCGACGCCGTCGGTCCAGAACCCGCGCGGAATGGCGTCGCGTTCGTCGGCGACGAAGGTACGAATCGCCACGAGGCTCAGCCAAGCGAGCGCGAGCAGCGAGGCCGCGACGACGACGGCCGCGACCGACGCGGGGACGGCAACCGGCGTGGGTATCGCAGGCGGGAGTCCCACCCGAGCGTAGAAGGCGTTCATCACGACGTTGAATCCGGTCTGGTAGACGGCGTACAGGACGAGGTAGCCGACGGTGAGGAGGGCGCCGCTCCGGCTGACGAACCGGTAGCCGCCACTCTTCAGGGCGGCACCGATGCGAAGGGACATATCGGCAGGTGCTCGGGGAGTCGACCTGAAGCTTTCGCCGCGTCGCGCGTTCGGCGACGGGCGAGACGCTTACAACGGTGGCGGACGGTGTGTACGTGTGGACAGGGACCGACTCGTGCTGGGCTTGGCAGCGGTGTTCGCCGGCGTCACCACCGTGCTCGTGGTGCTCGCGTTCGTCCGACAGCTGTTCTTGCTGTTTCTGGCGCTTCCCTTTGCGGCGACGACGTACATCATGTGGAACCACGCCACGGGGCGACTGGAGGCACGCACCCGACAGCGGGCGCGACGAGCGTCGGGCGCGGGAACGCGGGTCGGGTCGAACCCCGGCCCCGGTGGCTTCGGTGCGACGGCCAGGGGCACGGCCGGTCGAGGGGCGGCCGGCGGGCGGGCCGGTTCCGGCGCCACGGCCGACCCCGGGCCAACGCGTCGGGAAGCCTACGAGACGCTCGGCCTCGACCCGGACGCCGGCGACGACGAGGTGCGCCGCGCCTACCGGGCGAAGGTCAAGGAGGTTCACCCCGACGCCGAGGACGGCGACGAGGAGCGGTTCAAGCGCGTGAACCGCGCGTACGAGCGACTGCAGGACTGAGTCCGGAGCGGTCGTGTGTGAAACGTACTCACACTACGGAAAGGGTTTTGCCGAGTGATAGCGTATCACGGTCTATGACCGCCGATCGGGCCGTCCTGGAACAGGCCCTAGAGCGCGGCGAGGAGGAGGGCGGCCCAATCGAGTTCAAGGAACGGCTCTCGCGAGACGTTCACCTCGTAGACGGACGGATGGAGAGTCTGGCGGCACAGCTTCGTCACCGCGTGCTGTCGGGCGACGGCGAGGCCACCTACGTCGTCGGCGTCACGGACGACGGCCACGTAGCCGGCATCGCGCCATCGGCGTTCTCGGAGTCGATGGACGTTCTTTCCTTGCTCGCCGAAGAGGCGGGCGCTCACATCGACGACGTGGAGACGTGGGGGGTCGGCCGCGAAGACGAGAACGGACTGGTCGGCGTCGCCACGGTCTGTGAGGGCGCCATCCTCGACACCGACGACAGTCACATCGTCGTCGGCACCGCCGGACACGTCGACCACGGCAAGAGTACGCTCGTTGGCACGCTCGTCACCGGGCAGGCCGACGACGGACAGGGTGGGACCCGCTCGTATCTCGACGTCCAGCCCCACGAGGTCGAACGCGGCCTCTCGGCGGACCTCTCCTATGCGGTGTACGGCTTCGACGAATCGGGGCCGGTGCGGATGGACAACCCCCACCGGAAGTCGGATCGGGCCCGCGTCGTCGAGGAGTCCGAGCGCCTGGTATCGTTCGTCGACACCGTCGGCCACGAGCCGTGGTTGCGGACCACGATCCGCGGGCTGGTCGGGCAGAAACTCGACTACGGACTCCTGACGGTCGCCGCCGACGACGGGCCGACGAAGACCACGCGCGAACACCTCGGCATCCTCCTAGCGACGGAACTGCCGACGATGGTCGCGATCACCAAGGCGGATCTCGTGAGCGAAGAGCGGTTACAGGAGGTCGAACGCGCGGTCGAACGCCTCCTGCGGGACGTCGAGGAGACACCGCTCCGGATCGAGCGCCACGGCGTGAGCGCTGCCGCCGAGGAGATTGGCGACGTGGTGCCGATCTTGCGGACCAGCGCCGTCTCGGGCGCGGGCCTCGACGCACTCGACGACCTGTTCGAGCGCCTGCCGAAGACCAACGGCGGCGACGGTGACTTCCGGATGTACATCGACCGCACCTACTCCGTGACCGGCGTCGGCGCCGTCGCCTCCGGGACAGTCAACGCCGGCAGCGTCGAGGCGGGCGACGAACTCCTCCTCGGGCCGATGCCCGACGGCACCTTCCGCGAGGTGGAGGTTCGCTCCATCGAGATGCATTACCACCGGGTCGACCGCGCCGAGGCGGGCCGCATCGTCGGCATCGCGCTCAAGGGCGTGACCGAACCGGCCATCGAGCGTGGGATGGTACTCCTGCCGGCCGACGCCGATCCCACGCCGGTCCGCGAGTTCGAGGCCGAGGTGGTCGTCCTCAACCACCCCACCCGGATCGGGACGGGCTACGAACCCGTGGTCCACCTAGAGACGATCAGCGAGGCGGCGATTTTTCGCCCCGAGGGCGGGCACCTCCTCCCCGGTGACCGCGGTACGGCGACGGTCGAGTTCAAGTTCCGCCCCTATCTGATCGAGGAAGGGCAGCGATTCGTCTTCCGCGAGGGCCGGAGCAAGGGCGTCGGCACGGTCACGTCGGTCGACAGAGGGGGCTAGTCGTCAGCCGACTCCGACCGGATGACCTCGCGTTCCGTCGTCGACGGCGGCGTGTGGGCCGCCCGCTCGGCTTCGCTCCGGTCGAGCCAGTGACACGCCGCCTCATGGCCGGCGTCGCCCTCGACGTCCTGAAGCGACGGCTTCTGTCCGGGACAGGAGCCGTCGATGAACTCCGGACAGCGCGGGTGGAACCGACAGCCCGAGGGCGGGTTGGTCGCGCTCGGTGGCTCTCCGTCGAGCCCCTTGCGGTCGGCGCGGGTGCCATCCCCGTCGATCTGTGGGATCGCGTCGAGAAGCGACCGGGTGTAGGGATGCTGGGGGTTCTCGAAGATGTCGGCCGTCGCCCCGCGTTCGACGATTTCGCCCGCGTACATCACCGCGATGCGGTCACACACCTGTCGGACGACGTTGAGGTTGTGCGAGATCAGCAGATACGAGAGATCGAACTCCCGCTGGAGGCGGTTGATGAGGTTCAGGATCTGTGCTTGGAGCGTCACGTCGAGCGCCGAAACCGGTTCGTCGAAGACGACGAGGTCGGGTTCGGTCACCAGCGCCCGACAGAGACCGACGCGCTGGCGCTGCCCCCCGGAGAGTTCGTGGGGGTACGCGTCGAGTTGGGACGGTCCCAGCCCAACCTCCTCGAACAGGTCGGCGACGCGCTTCCACTTCTCGTCGCCCGACGCGATGTCGTGGACTTCGAGGGGGCGGGCGACGCTCTGGCCGACGGTCTTGCGCGGGTTGAGCGCCGACATCGGGTCCTGGAACACGTACTGGATCCGGCGCCGGATGGGACGAAGCTCGCGCCCAGAGTGGGTTTCGATGTGTTGGCCGTCGAAGACGACGCTTCCGTCGGTCGGTTCGTAGAGCCGCGAGAGCGTGCGTCCGAGCGTGCTCTTGCCGCTGCCGGACTCGCCGACGATACCGACGGTTTCGCCGGCGTGGACGGTGAGGTCGACACCGTCGACCGCCCTGACGACACGGTCGTCGCCGAGGAGGCGGTCGATCAGCCCCTCGTTGAGCGGGAAGTGCTTCTTGACGTTCGCCGCCTGCAGAAGCTCCCGTGGTCTGGCGTCGGTCGCGTCGTCGTCGGTCGTGGTGTTGTCGGTGGTCGAACTCATCCGTCGGTCACCTCTGTCGGCGACGGCTCCCCGGAGTCGTCCGTGACGGCGGTCACGCCCGCGTCGATATCGGCGTCCGCGTCCCAGGCCACCTCGCCGGGGTCGTCACGTTCGGTGTAGAGGTGACAGCGCGTCGCGTGGCCCGCGTCGACGACGTGTTCGGGGAGCGGATCGGCACACGCCTCGAAGGCCGCAGGACAGCGGTCGCGGAAGGGACAGCCGTCGGGTCGCTCCGTCGGCTCGGGTGCCGAGCCGGGTATCGTCGTCAGTTCGCCGTCGGTCGCCCCGCCCTCGGGGACGCTCCGCAACAGCCCCTTGGTGTAGGGGTGAGCGGGGTGCTGGAACAGTTGCTCAGTGCTTGCTCGCTCCATCACCGATCCCGAGTACATGACCGTCACGCTGTCGCACGTCTCGGCGACGACACCGAGGTCGTGGGTGATGAGCAGAATCGAGACGTCCATCTCGTCACAGAGGCGCCGGAGTTCATCGAGGATGCCCGCCTCGACGGTCACGTCCAGGGCCGTCGTAGGCTCGTCGGCGATGATGAGCGAGGGGTCGCCGCCGAGTGCTTGGGCGATCATCACCCGCTGGCGCTGGCCGCCACTCAACTGGTGCGGGTAGGTCGTCGCCACGTCCGCCGGATCGGCGATGCCGACCGTCTCCAGCAGTTCGACCGCGCGCCGCCACGAGGGCGCCGTCTCGCTCGTCCCCGTGACGTACTTGCGCCGAAGCTCCGAGAGGAGCCCCGCCGACTCGTCGACGTCGCCGTGGTGTCTGACGACCTCGGCAATCTGTTCGCCGACGGTCATCACCGGGTTGAGCGCGGACATCGAATCCTGAAACACCATGCCGATGTCGTCACCGCGGATCGTCCGCATCTCCGCCTCGGATTTGGCGTAGAGGTCCTCACCGCGGTAGTCGAAGCGGTCGGCCTCGACGACCGCCCCGTCGAGCAGTCGCATGACCGACCGGGCGGTGACGCTCTTGCCGCTGCCGGACTCGCCGACGAGACCGTGGATCTCCCCGGGTTCGACCGCAATGTCGACGCCGTCGACGGCGCGGACGTCCGGTCCGCCGTCGACGGGAAACGTGACTCGGAGGTTCTCGACGTCGAGTAGGCTCACGGCGATCCCTCCTCGCCCCGCACGTCGAAGGCGTCACGGAGCGCGTCGCCGAAGAGGTTGATGCCGAGTACGGTCACGACGATGGCGATGCCGGGGATGATCGAGATCCACCAGGCTTGGCCGATGAGGCTCCGCCCCTGTCCGAGCAGCGCCCCCCACGTCGGCGTGGTCGGCTTGACGCCGATGCCGAGAAAGGAGAGCGTACTCTCGGCCAGCATGGCCCGGGCGACGAGCACGGTGAACTGGACGATCAGCGGCGCCACCGCGTTCGGGAGCACCTCTTCGATCATGATCCGGGTGTCGCTCAGGCCGATGTTTTTCGCCGCGAGGACGAACTCCTCTTCACGGATCGAGAGCACCTCACCGCGCGCGAGGCGGGCGAAGTCGTCGATGTACGCGAAGGCGATGGCGGCGATAACGTTCCAGACACCCTGCCCGAACACCGCGACGAGCATGATGGCGATCAGGAGCCACGGGAACGCCCAGAGCACGTCGACAAAGCGCATGAGCGCGTCGTCGACGACGCCGCCGAAGTAGCCCGCAACGAGGCCGAGGCCGATGCCGACGACGGCACCGATGGTGACGGCGACGAGGCTGACTCCGAGGCTGATTCGCGCGCCATACATCATCCGCGAGAGCAGGTCGCGGCCGAACGAGTCGGTCCCGAACGGATGGGCACTCGACAGCGACGGCGCCTGCATGATGGCGTACTCCTGGGCCATCGGGTCGAACGGCGCCAACTCGGGCGCAAAGATCGCCGCGAGGACGAACAGGATCACCGTCGTGAGCCCAAAGGTCGCCTTGTAGTCGCCGGTGAGCGTCTCGCGGAGACGGTCGAACCGGTCGAGTCGGACGCCGAACAGGCGGGTCGTATCGTCGCTGCCGTAGCCGCCGTAGTCGGCGCCCATCAGGCCTCACCTCCGTATTTGATCTTGGGGTTGATCGACATGTACAACAGGTCGACAAAGAGGTTCATGAACACGAAGATGATCGAGATGACGATGACCGACCCCTGGACGATGGGGAAATCCTGACGCTCGATGGAGCGGATGAGCAGGCGACCGAAGCCCTGCACTCCGAATACCATCTCGACGGCGACGATGCCGCCGAGCAAGAGCGCAAAGAGGATGCCCGCGACCGTCACCACGGGTAACAGTGCGTTCTGGAGGCCGTGCTTGAACAGGATCACGCGCGGGGGGAGTCCCTTGGCGCGTGCGGTCTGCATGTAGTCCTCGCCAAGCACCTCCAGCATCGACGAGCGGGTCATCCGGGTGATGATGCCCGCGTACGGGAGCCCAACCGCCGTCGCGGGCAGGATCACGTTGGCGAGCCACGGGACGATCCCCTCGCTGATCGGCGTGTAGCCGTACGACGGGATGGCCGGAATCGCGGTGCCGACCGTCAACAGGAGCACGATGCCGATCCAGAACGACGGCATGCTGATGCCGAGGAAGGCAACGCCAGTGGCGGCGTAGTCCTCCCACTGGTCACGACGCGTGGCGCTGATGATACCTGCGGGAATGGCGATCAGGATGGCGATGGAGATTCCGACGAGGCCGATGCTCAGCGTCGGCTCAGCGGCCCCGATGATGCGGGACGCCACCGGTTCGCCGGTGAAGATCGACTCCCCGAGATCGCCACGGACGAGGTCACCCATCCACCGTGCGTACTGGACGTACATGGGCTGGTCCAACCCAAGTTCCGCACGGACCGCCGCGATGGCGTCGGCGTCGGCGTCGCCCCCGAGGATCAGTCGCGCGGGATCGCCGGGGATCGACCGGACGGCCACGAACACCGTCGTCGCGACGACGTAGACCACCAGCAGCGCTTGTAGCGTCCGCTTTGCCACATACCGTTGGATGCCCATCTATTCGAGTGTCGCGTGATGGAAGTTGCTCAGGCCGGCCTGGTTGCCGACCCCGCCGAGGTTCGAGACACTCACCTTCGGGATCAGCGGGAACGTCGTCATGGCCCAAGCAGCGTCCTCGAGGAAGAGCTCCTCGGCCTGACGCAGGAGTTCCGTCCGTGTCTCCATATCGGAGGTGCCGTAGTCCTGTTCGAGCAGATCGTTGAACTCGGGGTTCTCGTAGAGGTTCGCCTGCCAGGCACCGGCCGAGCCGGACTCGACGGGCGTTTTCAGCTGTTTCCACAGCGACATCCACGGGTCGATGTCGACGTAGCCGTCGTACATCACGAGTTCGTTCTCGTAGCGGTAGAGGTTGTCCCAGTAGGCGGACTCCTGCTGGACGTTGAGTTCGACCTCGATACCGACCTGCGAGAGCATCTCCTGGACGACGGTCATCCGCCGCTCGTCGCTCGGCGCCCCGAGCAGCGAGAGGCTCATCCGCGGTTCGCCGGTGTACCCCGCCTCGTCGAGGAGTTCTTGGGCGGCTTCTGGATCGTAGTACTGGCCCGGGTCCGGTTCCTCCTCGTAGAGCCACGCGATGGCCGGGTTGAACACGGAGTGGGCCGGTTCGGCGTACCCGAAGAAGGCGCGTTCGATGAGCGCCTCGCGGTCGATGGCCATAGCGATGGCCTGTCGGACGCGTGCGTCCGTCGTGGGCAGTTCCTCGTCCGACCACTTGTCGGTCGGCTCACCGGCGCCGCTGGCGTACTGCTGCCACTCAACTTCCGCCGGATCGTTACAGAGCGGGGCAATACAGAACCACGCGCCGGGGTTCGTGCCGACGACGTTCAGGTTGCCCATCGACTCGGCTTGCCCGGCGTTCTGTGGCGGGATGCTGTTGGAGTACTGAATCTCGCCACCCCGCATCGCCGTCCACATGGTCGACGGCTCCGGGATCAGGTCGATCCGCACCGAATCGAGGTACGGCAGCGAATTGCCCTCGTCGTCGGTTCCGAAGTAGCCGTCGTGGGCCTCTAGTTGCAGGTACTCGCCGGTCTCGCGCTCGGTGAGTTCGAACGCGCCGCTGCCCACGGGCATCCGGTTGTACTCGTCGGGGTTCGCCTCCGCCGATTCGGCGTGGACGATGGTGCCGGCCCGCCCCGGCCCGCGCGTCAGGAACGAGATGAAGGGACCGACCGTCTCCGAGAGACTGATCCGCAGGGTTGTCTCGTCCTCGGCGGTGACACTCTCCACCGACGACACCTTCCCCAGGTGCGGGGAGTCGTCGAGGCTCATCAGCCGCTCGAACGACGCCTTCACCGCCTCCGCGTCGAGCGGGTCGCCGTTGTGGAACGTCGCGCCTTCCTGCAGGTCGAACACGTACGTCGTGCTGTCCGGAAGCGACCAGTCGTTGGCCAGGTCGCCGACGATAGCCCCGTCCGGTCCGATCTTCACGAGGCCGCTGTAGATGTTCGAGGAGACGTAAATCTCCTGCCCCTTGTCGATGTAGTGGGGATCGAGATACTCGATTTCGTCGATGTTCCAGCCGGCGGTGATCGACCCGCCGCTCGATCCACTACTCGACTCCTCGGTTTCCATCTCTTCCCCGCCGCTGCTGTCGGTGCTCTCGTCGCTGCCGCCGCCACCACTCTCCGTCTCGGAACCGCCACCGTCCCCGCCGCCGCTACACCCGGCGAGACCCGATAGCCCACCCGCAGCCAGCAGCTTCGTCGCGGTGCGTCGGTCGATACGGGGGCCTTCGAGGTCGTCAGTGTCGAACATATCAGTGGTCCTCGGTGCTCAGTACGTCGTCGCGTCGGTAATCGGCATTATTCGTCTTCTTTCCGCTGCGATCTACGTTCTCCGACCGAATGCTGTCGAACACGTCTGATCGATATGCGAATATCCAACTATATATGACTTTGCTACCAACAATGTCATATTGATTTGATCCCTTGGTGCGATACTGTTCCCTTATACACATACTAGGACGAGGCGGCGGCAGGCGGACGCTCTGGAGGGCGGTAGAGAGGACAGAGAGACAGTACGGTCGTCGCGTCGGCGGTATCGCACACAAGGCATTTTACGCTGACGCCATGAACCATTGACTGGACCTCCAAGGAGCATCCCTCCAGGTCACAGTCGTGTGAGCAACTGCTCCTAGGCTACCACAATTCATGACAGGAACCAGTAGTAAGATTCGCGCGGTCGTACTCGCGGCGCTAATGGTGTTCTCGGTTTTTGCCGGCACCGTCGCGCTCTCCGGGACGACTGCAGCGAGCGTTACGTCTTCGGGAACACCGGAGAACATCGAAATCGGGACGGACAATGAGCAAGCTACAACAGGAATTACTGTCGACGGGCTATCGAATGGCAGCACCGCCGCGATTGAGGTGGACGTTAGTTCACTCACCTCGCTGAGCGGCGTTAACGTCGGCGGCGTAAGTGCATCCGCCGATGGTGGCGGGGACTCAATTAGTACGGGTCCAACGATCAATAGCGGAACGGTCTCGCTCAACGTCTCGGATGACGACACCGGTTCCAACCCCGGCGAAGTGACGTTCAACGTCACCCTCACCGGCATCACCAGCGCCGGTGCGTCGGAGGCTTCGGGACTTGATTACACCGTGCGAGAAGACTTCAATCAAGACGGAACCTTCGAAAACAGTGCCGCGACGAGCACCTTCAACCTAGAGGACACGACCGTTCCGACGGCCACCATCAACAGCGCCACGCCGGGGTCGGTCGCCCCGGACGGCACGGTGACCGTCAACTACGACCTGCAGGACAACGGCGGCACGGGTATCAACACCAGCGCCTCGGACATCGTCCTGAGTGATGCCAACAGCGACACCCTGACCAGCAGCGTGTCGAACGGGACCGGAAACACGGCCACGTTCGACCTCTCGAATCTCCCCGGTGGGAGCGCGGCCTCAGGGTCGATCAGCATCACCCTCAACGCCGAGGACAACGTGACGCTGACGAACAGCGATTCAACGAGCATCAACACCAACTACCCGACGCGGGCGCGCACCGCGAGCGGAACCGGCGACTTCAACACCCAAGATGGTGAGGGCTACATCTTCGCCGGGGCAACGGTCTTCCAGGGCGAGTCGGACGTGTTCCTCGGTAACCAGATTTCCAACGTCCAGAAGGTCGCCGGCAACGACGAGGGTGTCCCCCTCGAAACGCCGAACGTTCCTCAGAGCCAGTCCACCGGTGCCTACTCGACAACCGGTGAGCCGACCTCGAACCCCGGCGTCTACGGTGTGACCGTTCAGACGCCGCGTGTGACCACGCTGGACGTTCTCAACAGCAACGTTGAGGACATCAGTGGTGGCTCGGTCGCCGAAGGGACCAGTCCCAGCAGTTCCTCGGACGGCACCCGCGCCGGTAACCTCACGGTCGTCGGCGCCTGGAACTACAAGTCCGCCGAGAACCTCGAACTGACCGTCGAAGACGACTCCGGTCTCGACGTGACCGGCGACGTCATCGACGACAACGTCGACTATGAGGACGACGCAGGCAATTCGGTGACGCTTGACAACAGCGACCCGGCCGTTCGAACCGCCAACGACCTCAGCAAAGAGGTCGTGAGCGCTGGCGGCAACGACCGCGGTGGGTCGATCTCCGCGAACGAGGTCGCCTACCCTGTTGACCTCGCGAACACGGGTACTGGCACCTACACCATCGAACTCGCTGGTACTGACGACCTCGACTTCGGTGAGGCCGCTCAGACCACGACCATCACCGTCACCGGTGACGACGACGCCAACCTCAACCTCGACAGCGACGAAGTCACGCGCGGTGAGGACGTCCGCTTCGAGATTCAGGGCTCGGACGCTGGTGACCAGCACGTGGTCATCATCGACGCCGACGACTTCCGTGACGGCGTCACCGCGGGCAACGCTGCGCGCATCTTCCGGCAGGTCGGTGACACCGACGAAGTCGGCTACGTGAACGGCGGCGGCGCCAGCGCGATCAACCGCTCGAACGCCGGTCCGACCGACTTCGACTACGCTTACGCGAACATCACCATCGACGACGACACCGGTGTCGGCGTCGGTCAGGTCGAAACCCAGTACCTGAGTGACTCGGACGTCGACCTCACCCTGTACAACTCCTCGACCAGCGTTCCCTTCTCGCTCGGCGGTACGACCGACCAGGAAGGCGAAGAAGACGAGCAGACCCTCACCGTCACCGAGGGTGACATCGAGATCAACTCGCCCGACAGCACCTACGTTGTCGGCAGCGAGATCACGATCAACGGTACGGCGTCGGAAGGCATCGACGAGGTCGCCTTCTTCGCCCGCCGGAACAACGACTACCAGCACGTCACCATCGACGGTGACAACACGGTCAACGTCGACGCTGACGGCACCTTCGACGAGGAAGACGTTGTCCTCTCGGAAGGTAGCACCATCCTGAGCCAGCCCGGCACCTACCGCTTCGGTGCGGTCGACGTTGACGGGCTCAACAACTTCCCGAGCAGCCTGACCACCTCGCAGTTCAACACGAACACGAGCACGCAGCAGTCCCTGCGTGTCACCGACACGGAACTGACCGCGAACGTCAAGACCGTCGGTGGGCAGGTCTCCACGACTGACGACATCGTCAACATCTCCGGGACCGCCTTCGGCGCCCAGAACGTTGACGTGGTC
>NZ_JANHDK010000005.1 GCF_024494725.1 Haloplanus ruber | reverse complement strand
GACCACGTCAACGTTCTGGGCGCCGAAGGCGGTCCCGGAGATGTTGACGATGTCGTCAGTCGTGGAGACCTGCCCACCGACGGTCTTGACGTTCGCGGTCAGTTCCGTGTCGGTGACACGCAGGGACATCTGCGTGCTCGTGTTCGTGTTGAACTGCGAGGTGGTCAGGCTGCTCGGGAAGTTGTTGAGCCCGTCAACGTCGACTGCACCGAAGCGGTAGGTGCCGGGCTGGCTCAGGATGGAGCTACCTTCCGAGAGGACAACGTCTTCCTCGTCGAAGGTGCCGTCAGCGTCGACGTTGACCGTGTTGTCACCGTCGATGGTGACGTGCTGGTACTCGTTGTTCCGGCGGGCGAAGAAGGCGACCTCGTCGATGCCTTCCGACGCCGTACCGTTGATCGTGACCTCGCTGCCGACAACGTAGGTGCTGCCGGGCGAGTTGATCTCGATGTCACCCTCGGTGACGGTGAGGGTCTGCTCGTCGTCTTCGCCTTCCTGATCTTTCGTACTGCCGAGCGAGAAGGGAACGCTGGTCGAGGAGTTGTACAGGGTGAGGTCGACGTCCGAGTCACTCAAGTACTGAGTTTCGACCTGACCGACGCCGACACCGGTGTCGTCGTCGATGGTGATGTTCGCGTAAGCGTAGTCGAAGTTGGTGGGCGGGCTGCCGCTCGATTGCACGGTCGAGCGGTTGATCGCGCTGTTTCCGCCGCCGTACACGTAGCCGACTTCGTCGGTGTCACCGACCTGCCGGAAGATGCGAGCGGCGTTGCCCGCGGAGACGCCGTCACGGAAGTCGTCGGCGTCGATGATGACCACGTGCTGGTCACCAGCGTCCGAGCCCTGAATCTCGAAGCGGACGTCCTCACCGCGCGTGACTTCGTCGCTGTCGAGGTTGAGGTTGGCGTCGTCGTCACCGGTGACGGTGATGGTCGTGGTCTGAGCGGCCTCACCGAAGTCGAGGTCGTCAGTACCAGCGAGTTCGATGGTGTAGGTGCCAGTACCCGTGTTCGCGAGGTCAACAGGGTAGGCGACCTCGTTCGCGGAGATCGTCCCACCGCGGGCGTTGCCGCCAGCGCTGTTGAATCGAACCTCGCTCGCGTCGGCGTCTTCCTGCGTTCGGATCTCGGTGTTCGGGTCGGCACTGCCAACCTGGCTGACAGAGTTGTCGATGACGTCGCCGGTCACGTCAAGACCGGAGTCGTCTTCGACGGTCAGTTCGAGGTCTTCGGCAACCTTGTAGTTCCAGGCGCCGACGACCGTGAGGTTACCGGCGCGGGTACCGTCCGTGGAACTGCCCGCGTCAGGACTGGTACCTTCGGCAACCGAACCGCCAGCGATGTCCTCGAGGTTACTGTTGAGAACGTCCAGTGTGGTCACACGCGGCGTCTGAACGGTCACGCCGTAGACGCCAGAGTTCGATGTCGGCTGGCCGGTCGTCGAGTAGGAACCGGTGGACTGGCTCTGCGGGACGTTCGGCGTTTCGAGGACGACGCCCTCGTCGTTACCGGCCGTCTTCTCGACGCCGTTGGAGATCTGGCCGCCCAGGAACACGTCGGATTCGCCCTGGTAGACCGTCGCACCGGCGTAGATAGTACCGGTACCGTCTCTCGTGTCGAAGTCACCGGTGCCGCCGACGCCAGCACGGGTCCGAGACCCGGCAGCACCAGTAGTCGTGATGGTCACAGAGTCGAACGTGTTACTACCCGAGAGCGAGCTAGTCGAGGGGTCAGCAAGCTGGTAGGTAATGTCGACACTGCCGTCAGACGTGACGCCGCTCCAATCAACATCAATATCGGCACTTACATCAAGATCCTCTTCATTAGCACTAGAATTAGTGTTCTGAACAGTGATGTTGAGAGTGCCACTGTTGATGTTCGTACTTGCGGAACTGGTAATGTCAGCTCCGCTAGCGTTGGTCACTTGGAAGTTTGAGGCACCAGTGATGGAGCCTGTGTTGGGAGAGAGTTCAATCGAAACATCACTCCCATTAGCGTCCACGCTCGTGAACGTGAAGCTCGCATCGTGCGTCTGCGTTGTGTTGGTTACTGTTGTGCTACTTCCGTCAGGACTAACGGTAGCGTTACTAACTCCAGCACTACCGGTACCTGCCGCCGCCGTCCCCGAGAGCGCCACAGTTCCAGCGAAGACGCTGAAAACCATGAGCGCCGCGAGTACGACTGCGCGGACTTTGGTGTTATAGTCTGTCATTTTTTCGTTGTTGTGTTCGCAGTGACAGTCCCGAGGGACTCCTCTTTCGTGTCGGATTTGTGGTCTGGCGCGATGCCAGCCACTGGTAGGGGTATCCGTAGAGTCCCATCCCTAAATTAAGTGTTTTGTGGTTTCAGCATGGTAACATGGCACAGTGGTCTCGGTCTGGGACGGTCATTAGAGTGCGGAACAGGCGATACGATCCCGGTCAACTGGGGTGGTCGTTGACCACAGGCTTCTGGGCGATTTGTTGGTCGGCTATCGACCCGTGTCGTGTGTGAAACACGTCGGCAGAGTACTCGCGCGCGGCGGGACCGGTAGCGATAATGTTCCACTCGCCTGCGTCTGGGTCAGTGTGTCGCCGTGGTGTAGACATCGGATATCGGCAACTCCGATCCCATTCTCACGCGCGTAAGGTTGTGCAATATATGATCGACTCCCGCGACGCCGGGTTCGGATCGATAAGGAATGCCCACGTCAGCGGCGGGGCGCGCACGAGAGCCGTGACGTTCACGGACGGCGTCAGTGGCACACTGAACCCCCCGGTGGTCGAGATGTTCCGCCAATGCTGCGCGAGGTCTGTGTCGTGGATACGAGCAAGGGCGGCACATCCATCGGGAGATTAGTAGCGGGTGCAACGCTCAAAGTTATGTCCCTGCACCACTGGGCTGAGTTATCACTCTGTCTCGATGCTTGCGCAGGATAGCAATGTGATGAGTGCCCGGGGTGGGCTCCGAACCCACGATCTCCGCATATCCCAGGTACGAGGCTCGGCGGGCCTCACGGGATGGGAGGCTTCCAAGGCGTATCCGCACCGAAGCTCGAATACCCTATGAGTGCGGCGCTATGTCCAGCTAAGCCACCCGGGCGCACTCACAGGTAGGCAAATCTGCCCCTTGAAGCTTCCCATATCGGTCCGCGTCACCGGGGCGGATGCCGGCGACCCGTTCGGGAGGTTCGCCACCGGAGGCAGACGCCGGTATCGACCGATAGCCGGCAGAATTATCATCCGCGGGAGGGACACTCCGCCCATGAGTTTGCCGGATCTCGTCCAGTCCAGCCTCGACGGAGAGTCCGTGGCGGCCCGGGTCGGACTCGGCGGCGAGGACTTGCTTCTCGTGACGCCGACGCGGACGCTCGTCTACCGGGCCGAGGGCCTCCTCTCGGACGAAGCGGTCGAGGAGTTCCCCCACGACGCCGAACACGTTGGAGTGTCCGAGGGACGACGAAAGGCCGAGATCACGCTCGATTACGGCCTCGACGGCGAGCGGACGTTCTCGGTGCCGACGAAGCAACTCGACCAGGTGATTCACCCGGTGCTCGCTGGCGTGTTGAACGCCCGGGGTGTGACCGATACCGGTGAGACGGTGAAACAGACCTACCGGTTCAGCGAACTCACCATCGTCGTCACGAGCGCACGGGTGGTGCGTCACATCGGCGAGGCCGTCTGGGACGAGGAGTACGACGAGTACCACTTCGGGGACGTGACCGACCTCGACTTCGAAGAGGGGAGCGTCGCCACGTCGGTTGTCATCACCGTCGGCGGGCGCCAGGAGCGGTTCAAGGCGCCGAACGATCAGGCGCGGGCGCTCCGCGAGGGACTCGTCGACGCCGTGTGTGTGTACCACGACGTCGACGACGTCGACGACCTCCGGGCGGCTACAGCCACGGACGACGCGGACGGCGACGCGGAGGAGACGGTGGCGTTCGACGAGGGACCGGCGCCGCTGGGATCGAGCGACGACGCGGGCGCAAGTGAGGACCACGACGGTGGAGAGGACGAGACGGGGGCGGAAGCCAGCGCCGCCGACGAGAACGAGGAAAGCGGCTTCGACGAGTCCGAATTCCGGTCCGCCGGCGTCGTCGACGACCCCGCGGTGGCCCGAGAACTCGCCGAACTCCGCGAGGCAGTCGAGGCGCAGAACGAGCGCCTCGAACGCCAAGAGCAGACGATCCAGCAGTTGATCGAGGAGCTCAGACAGGGCCGATAGCTACTCCCGGCCGAGCACTTTTCGCACACAGGAAGAGCCGAAGGGGCCGAGTTCGCCGGCGTCGAGGCGGACGAAGTGGCCGGTCGAGAGAGCGGCCCCACAGCGCCGGCAGTCGAACTCCCCGTCGCGCGTAACGACCTGTCGCTCGAAGCTGACGTAGCCGCCGCGCCGAACTCGGATTCGACCCTCCTCGCGTTCGAGAATGCCGCGCAGTTCGGCCTCGTCGAGGATTCGTCGCACGAGCGTCGGATCGGTCGTCACCGTCTCGACCCGGTCGACGACCGCCGGGAGCGGAAGCGTCTCGTGTTCGAGGTTTGCAAGCAAGTCGAGAGCGAGTTCGATTCGCTCCTCTCGGGGGGTTCGATCCGTCTCGTCGGTCACGGCCGACCGTTCGACGGCCCCCGTCAAGAACGTCCCGACGAAGGACAACGCGTTTGTGGCGGCGTGACGACCGGAGCGTATGGACCGCCGGACGCGACTCGTCGCCGGGGCGGGACTGCTCTCGTTGGTCGCCGTCCTCGCGTGGGCAAGTTCGCCGTCGTGGGTAATCGGCCGCCTGGCGTGGGTGGCTGCCGACCCGCTCCGCCTGACGGCCACGCTCGCTGTCGTCGCCATCGTCCGGCCGTTGTTCGCGTGGCCGACGACGCTTCTCGCCGTCGTTGCCGGCTACGGCCTGGGACTCGCCGGGTTTCCCCTCGCGCTCGGTCTCGTGGTGCTGACGAGCCTTCCCCCCTACTGGCTGGCCGGACGCGGCGTCGGGGAGGGACGAGTCGCGGCCGCGGGCGAGCGACTGGTCGCCGAGACGGGCGCCCTACGGAGCGTCGCCGGGAGCCGACTTCTGCCGCTCCCCTCCGATGTCGTGTCGGCGGGCGCGGGCGTGGCGGGGGTCGGCCCGGGAGCCTTCGCACTCGGGACCGCCGTCGGCGAGGTGCCGTGGGTGGCGGTCGGTGTCCTCGCGGGCGACTCCCTCGGGACACTCCGAACGGCGTCACTCTCGGCGGTGATGGACCCCCGCGTCGTCGGCGGCGCGTCACTGCTCGCGGTGCTCGCCTTCGCCGGGCCGGCATACCGGCTGCTCGCCTCGCGCTCAGTCGAGCAGTGACGCGCCGGTCATCGCCGCCGGCTGCTCGACTGCGGTGAGTTCGAGCAGCGTCGGCGCCACATCACACAGAGATCCGCCCGAGCGGATGCACCGACCGCCTGAAGGGTCGTCGCCAGACGCGAGGTAGACGACCGGGACCGGGTTGGCGGTGTGGGCGGTGTGTGGGTCGGCAGGGCTACCCATGTCGTCGGCGTTACCGTGGTCGGCGGTGAGGAGAACGTCACCGCCGGCGTCGTGGACGGCGGCGACGAGGCGGGCTAGCTGGGCGTCGACCGCCTCGACGGCCGCCACCGCCGCCTCGAAGTCGCCCGTGTGCCCGACCATGTCGGGATTGGCGTAGTTCACCACGAGCACGTCGGGGTCGTCGCGCTCGATGTGGTCGACGGCGGCGTCGGTGACCCCGGTGGCGCTCATCGCGGGGCGCTCGTCGTACGTCGGCACGTCGGGGCTCTCGACGATCCGCCGGGTCTCGCCCTCGAAAGCCACCTCGCGGCCGCCGTTGAGAAAGTAGGTGACGTGGGCGTACTTCTCCGATTCGGCGATCCGCAGTTGGGTTCGCCCGGCACCGGCGAGTGTCTCGCCGAGCGTCCCCGTCAGTTCGAGCGGCGGGAAGGCGACGGGAACGTCGAATCGCTCGTCGTACTCGGTCATCGTGACGAGGTGAACGGCCGGCGGGTCGACGGGGTCGGGCCACGCCGGGTCGATACCCGCGAGCATCCGGACGAGTTGGCGGGCGCGGTCGGCCCGGAAGTTGGCGAAGACGACGGCATCGCCGTCCCGAAGCGGTGGCCGACCGTCGATCAGCGTCGGTTCGACGAACTCGTCGGTCTCGTCGCGGTCGTAGGCGCCGGCGACGGCGTCGACGGCCGTCGGCGCCGCGTGGTCGGCCTCGCGGTCCACGATGGCATCGTACGCGCGCCGCGTCCGCGCCCAGTTCTCGTCCCGATCCATGGCGTAGTAGCGGCCGATCACCGTCGCCACGTCGCCGGTGCCGTGGTCGTCGACGGCGGTTTCGAGGGCGTCGAGGGCGTCGACTCCGGCGGTCGGCGGCGTGTCGCGTCCGTCGGTGAACGCGTGGGTGACCGCCTCGATGTCGTTCCGGGCGGCGAACTCGATCAGGGCGTGGAGGTGTCGCTGGTGGGAGTGGACACCACCCTCGCTGACTAGTCCCATCAGGTGGAGCCGCCCCCCTGTGGTCCGGACGTGTTCGGCCGCCCCACTCAGCGCGTCGTTCGCGAAGAAAGAGCCGTCGTCGATAGCGTCGTGAATGCGCGCTAGCGGTTGGGTGACGACCCGGCCGGCGCCGATGTTGAGGTGACCGACCTCGCTGTTTCCCATCTGCCCCTCGGGGAGGCCGACCCGTCGGCCGGAGACGTCGAGGGTCCCGGAGGCACCCGTGGCGAGAAATCGGTCGAACGTCGGCGTGTCGGCGGCCGAGACGGCGTTACGACCCGGGCCGTCGAGTCCCCAGCCGTCGAGGATGACCAGCGCGGCGTCCATATTCGGGGCGAGGCTGCCACCGGTTAACTACCTGTTGCATCGAATCGGCACGGGCCGAGGGGGTGGGCGACCCGGACGGCGGGCGGCCAATCGGTGGCGAGTGACCGGCACGTCTTTGAGCGCCGCCCGGAAACGGAGGATTATGTCGGACAGTTCGGATGGGGGTATCAGTGTCGGCGTGCTATCGCTTCACAACAGCAAGGAGACGAAGGCGATTCTGAACGCGGTCGAGGATCTCGGCCACGAACCGGTGTGGCTGCGACAGGAGAATACGACCGTGACCATCGAGGACAGCACGGTAACGGTCGAACCGGACGTCGACGTGGTCGCGAACCGCCTCCTCCTCTCGACGACGGGCGATCCCGCGGAATTGCTGGGACTGGCGACGACCTTCGAGCGGATCCGGCCGATGTTGAACGAGCCGAGTGCGGTGTTGACCGCAATTCACAAGTTCGCGACGGCGGCGACGCTCGCGGACTGGAACGTGGCCGTGCCCGACGCGTTCCTCGCGCTGTCGAACGAGGGACTCAACGAGGGGCGGGAACGGTTCGGCGACGTGGCTGTCTACAAGACCGCCATCGGAACGCACGGCGGGGGGACGTGGAAGGTCGACCTGACGGAACCGGTCAACCCGCGGGTTGGCAACCGCCAGGCGTTCCTCCAAGACCTTGTCGAGCGCGACGAGAGCGAACACCGCGACCTGCGGGTGTACGTCGTCGACGACGAAATCGTCGGCGCGATGTACCGCTACGCGCCGGAGGGAGACTGGCGGACCAACGTCGCCCTGGGTGGGGCCGTGGCCGACGCCAGCGACGACCTTCCGGAGGCGGCCGCTGAGACTGCGCTGTACACGGCCGAGGTGATGGGACTTGATTACGCCGGCGTCGACCTCATCGAGGGGGAGGACGGCTGGTTCGTCCTCGAGGTCAACCCCACAGCGGGGTTCAAAGGGCTGTACGAGGCGACGGGGGTCAGCCCAGCGCCCCACATCGCGAAGCTAGCCATCGAGCGCGCCGGCGGAACGGTCGACGAGGAGCGTGTCGACCGTCTCGCGGCGACACTCGACGACTCGACGCCGGCGTGCAAGCCGCGAACCATCCGCCCGGAGCAGGAGGAACTGCCGATCATCGGGTACATCGAGGAAGTCGTCGTCAGCGGGACGAGCGGGACGATGCAGGTGAAAGCCAAGTCCGACACCGGGGCGACACGAACGAGCATCGACACGAGTGTGGCCGCCGACATCGGCGCCGGACCGATCAAGAGCATGACGCGGGTTCGGTCGGGGAGCGTCAAATCGGGGAAAGCCCGGCCGGTGGTCGACCTCGTCGTCGGCATCGGCGGCACCCAACACACCGTCACGGCGAGTGTCGAGGATCGGAGCCACATGGACTATCCCGTGTTGCTCGGCCGAGACGTGCTAGAGCGGTACCGGGTCGACGTACGCCGCCGCGTGGACGACGAGGACCGGGGCGACGGCGAGATACTCGAGGAGTAGACTTTTGCCGCTCGTTCCGGAATCGCCCGGGCGATGACCCCGCTCGAACTGACCCTTCGTCTCGTCGCTGGACTTCTCCTCATCCTGGCGAACGGATTTTTCGTCGCTGTCGAGTTCGCGCTCACGCGGGTTCGTCAGTATCCCGAATCGGAGTTCGACACGCCGGCGTTGCGTCGGGCGTGGGAAATGACACAGGACCTAGAGATCTATCTCACCAGCTGTCAGGTCGGCATCACCGCCTCCAGCATCGCGGTCGGAATCGTGGCCGAACCGGCGCTGGCCGCACTGTTCGAGCCGGTTTTCGCCGGGAGCGCCCTCGCCGGGATTGGCCTCGGGGCGTTAATCGCGTACGCGATCATCAACCTCCTCCATCTGACCCACGGGGAGCAGACGCCGACGTATCTCGGCGTCGAGCGCTCGAAATTCGTCTGTCGGTACGGCGCGCGGCCGCTCTACTGGTTCGCGTGGCTTATTTCGCCGGTGATGCGGATCGGCGACGGTGTAGCGAAAGGGACGCTGAAGCTGTTCGGCGTCGAGATGACGGGCGCGTGGCTGGAGACCGAGGCGGAGGTAATCGAGTCGCGGGCGGAGCTTCGCAACCGTCTCGGCACCCTGCTCGACGAGGGCGGCCTCCCCGAGGAACGGCGGGAGGAGGTGCTCAACGCGCTCGAAGTCGGCGACACGGCGGTCGAAGAGGTGATGACCGACATCGACGACGTCGTCTCGCTGTCGACGACTGCCTCGGTCGCGGCGAATCTGGCGGCGATCAGCGAGACGCCACACACCCGGTTTCCACTGTTCGGCGAGGACCACGTCGACTTCCGGGGAATCGTCTACACGCCGTCGATTGTTACCCACATGGACGCCCTCGAAGCGGGGGACCGGACGTTCGAGGAAATCGCCGCCCCACCGATGACGATTTCGGCCGATACCAGCCTCAGCGACGCCTTCGACCGGTTCCAGGCCGAAGACCAGGAACTCGCGCTGGTGTTGCGTGGCGGCGAGGTGGTCGGTCTCGTGACCGCGACAGACACTCTCGAAGCCGTGATGGGGGAACTCGAAGATCCGCTCGATGTCGCCGCGAGCGGTCAGGCCTCGTAGTGGGCCCAGACGTACAGTGTCCCGTACGACCGGAAGGGACGCCAGTCCGCGCCGACCGCTCGCATCGCCTCGCGTGACTCACAGCCGTAGAGATCCGTCAGCCCACGCCTGATCGCGAGGTCGCCGAGGGGCAACACGTCCTCGCGGCCGAGGGCGAAGAGCAGGTACATCTCGGCGGTCCAGCGGCCGATCCCGGTGATCGAGGTGAGTTCGTCGACCACCGCCTCGTCGTCGTGGTCCGCGAGGCCGGCGCGGGTGAGGTCACGGTCCTGGAACGCCGCCGCGGCGTTTCGGAGGTAGTCGACTTTCGTCCCCGAGAGTCCGGCCGCCCGGAGAGCGTCGCGGTCGGCGGCGAGGACCGTCGTGGGCGTCACCTCGTCCAACAGATCGAAGACCCGTCCACGGATGGCGTCTGCGCTCGCCGTCGAGAGTTGTTGGTTGATAACGCTCACGACGAGACGGCGGAACTCGTCGTCCGCGGGGTCGAGTCGTCGGTCGCCGTGGGTCTCGATCAACTCGGCCATCACGGGGTCGGCACGGAGGGCACGCTTCCAGCGGGTCATCCGTGTCCCCCTGGCGCGAGCGGATCGAAGTCGTCCGGACGGTCGAACAGGCGGTGGGCAACGGCGACGGCACCCACCGACAGGGAAAGCGTCGCGAGAATCAACGGAACGCCGGGGTCGTACCGGAGCGGCGGGTGGTAGCCGAGGGCGTAATCGAAGACGTCGTTTACGAGGAGGGCGGCGAGGGCGACGAGCAGCGCTCGGTCGGTCGTCCGGCCGTAGTAGGGGATCACGAGCGCCTCGACGACAAAGAGGAGGTGAGTGAGGATGATGCCCCAGTAGTCCCAGAGGGCGGCGCCGGCGAAGCCGAAGTACTGGCCGGGATGGAGGTTGAGCGCGACGACTGTCCAGAGGCCGTACTTGACGAGCCAGACGAACGCGAAGGTGTGGAGGTAGACGAGTGGCGTGTTCGACGGCGCGTCGGCGACGCGGTGCCGGCCAAGAATCGGCAGGAGCGTCGAAATCGAGAGCGTCACGAGCGCGAGGGCGGTGGGAGAGTCGGCGAAAAGCGGGTAGAGGAAGGTGGGGAGGTCCGCCAGCGACGTCGGCGAGGAGTTGACGTAGAAGCTAACGCCGACGAGGAAGGCGGCGCCGTTGGCGACGAGAAGCGTCGAGAGACTGGGCGCGTTACCGAGATAATACTCCACGTAACGCCCGGCGTCGAACGAAACCGAGACCATCGATATGTTGCAGGGACGGTCGGTGGTAAAAGCTGTCGCGTTCGGCCGTCACGAGCGTCGGTTCGACCATTTAAGTGGTCGCCTCGCGGAGTGGGCCGTATGACCGCGGACGGGGCCTTCACGTACGACGGCGGGAAGGTCGCCCCCGGAGAGCGACAGAACCTCCGGTATCGAGTCAGCGAGACGTATTTCGGCGACCCGGTGCGTATCCCGGTCACCGTGATCAACGGAGAGCGGCCAGGCCCGACGATGTTTCTCTCGGCGGCCGCCCACGGCGACGAACTCAACGGCATCGCGGTGGTCCGGTCGGTGGCCTACGATTGGGACCTCGCCACCCTGGCGGGGACCATCGTCTGTCTGCCCGTGTTGAACGTTCCCGGCTTTCTCACCCAGCAACGGTATCTACCGATCTACGACCGCGACCTGAATCGGTCGTTTCCGGGCGATCCGACCTCGACGAGCGCCAAGCGGATGGCCCACGCCATCTTTCGGAACTTCGTGGAACCGTGTGATCTGGGCATCGACTTCCACACCTCGACCCGCGGGCGGACCAACACGCTCCACGTCCGCGCCGACGTGGACCAGCCGGCGGTGTCGCGGCTGGCACACGCCTTCGGGTCGAGTGTCATTGTCGACGGGGCGGGGAGCGACGGGACGCTCCGTGGCGAGGCCACGCGCACGGGCGTGCCAACAGTCACAATAGAAATGGGCGAGGCCCACCGGTTCGAGCGCCCCCTCATCGACGACGCCCTCGCGGGCGTCCGGAGCGTCTTCGCCGAGTACGGCCTGTGGGATCGGACCCAAAGCCAGGTTCGATGGCCGGGGTGGCGAACGGTGGTGACCGAGAAGACGTGGATTCGGGCCGACGCCGGCGGCATCGTCGACATGCACTACGACCGCGGGGACGTGATACAGGAGGGCGAACGGCTCTGTACCATCACCGACCCGTTCAAGGACGACGGAACACCGGTCGAAGCGCCGTTTACCGGCGTGTTGCTCGGGGTGCTCGAGAATCCGGTCGTCTACCCTGGCAACCCGATCTGTCACCTGGCCGAAATCGACGAGGAGACGGCACAGATCGTCGGGCGACGAGCACCGGATCGATGATCGACGGGATCGGATCGCCACGATGGGCCGAGTCCCGACGCTCTGTACGTAACTTCTATACCACGCCGGTCCCGAGTCTCGGATGAGTATGAGTCAGTCCTATGATCGGGGCCTCATCGAGGACTTCGGCCGGTGGCGGGAGTTCTCGGCGGGAATGTGGGCCTGGATCTTCCACAAGTTCACGGGGTGGGTACTGGTCGGATATCTGTTCACCCACGTGGCCGTGTTGAGTACGGCACTCACCTCGGCGAGTGCCGATCCCGCGACGGTCGCGGCGAACCAGGACCTCTACACGCAGACGATCCGGACGCTCGAGAGCCTGCTGGTGGTTCGCGTCCTCGAGGTCGGACTGCTGGCAGTCGCGGTGTTCCACATCCTCAACGGAACCCGCCTGCTGTTGGTCGACCTCGGGATCGGTCTCGAATCCCAGGATCGGAGCTTCTACGCGTCGCTGATCCTGACCGGGGCCATCGTCGTCGCGAGCGTGCCCACGTTCCTCGCGGGGGTGTCGCTCTGATGGCCGAGCACTACTCCTCGTTCCGCGCGGGCGGCCGCCTGTGGCTCTGGCAACGCATCACCGCCGCCTTCCTCATTGTCGTGCTCGCCTTCCACTTTTTCCTCCTGCATTTCGTCCACCACGCCGACGAGGTCACCTTCCTGATGAGCGCCAACCGGATGGAGACGTGGAGTTACTACTCGCTGATGGTCCTCTTTCTGGTGACCGCGACGTTCCACGGGGTCAACGGCGTGTACAACGCCCTGATCAACGTGGGCCTGTCGGGGACCAAACGACAGGTCGTCAAGGGCGTCCTCGTCGTCGCGAGCCTTCTCCTCCTCGTGCAGGGCTTCCGAACCGCGAACGCCTGGGCGGGCATCGACCTCCTCCCGATACTATGAGCACGCAACGACCCGAACCCGAGACCGAGACGGAGAGCGCGAAAACCGACGCCGAAGCAGCCGAGGGGGCGCCGAAGGAGCGACGCCTCGACGAGAAGCGCCGTCGGGCCGAGGAGCGCGAGCGAAAGCGGGTCGAAGAGGCCGAGCGCGTCGCGGCCGACGCAGAGCGCTACCACCTGAAGGTGTTCCGCTACGATCCGGAGGTGAAGGGCAAACAAGAGCCGCGCTTCGACGACTTCCACGTCCCCTACGAGACGGGGATGACGGTGCTGGACGCGCTCATCTACGCCCGCGACGAGTTCGACGCCAGCCTCACCTTCCGACACTCCTGTCGGCAGGCGATCTGTGGCTCAGACGCCCTGTTCGTCAACGGCCGGCAGCGCCTCGGCTGTCAGACCCAGCTATCGGATCTCGAACAGCCGGTGCGGATCGAACCGCTCCCGCATCAGGACGTGGTGAAGGATCTGGTCGTCGACATGGAGCACTTCTACGACCAGATGGAGTCGGTCGAGCCGTACTTCCAGACGACCGACCGGCCGGACGGCGAACTGGAGGAGCAACGCCAGAGCCGGGAGAACCGCGAGAAGATCAAGACCTCGACCCGGTGTATCTGGTGTGGGGCCTGCATGTCCTCCTGTAACATCGCGGCCGGCGACAACGAGTATCTCGGCCCAGCGGCCATCAACAAGGCCTACCGGTTCGCGATGGACGAACGGGAGGGCGACGAGATGAAGCGGCGGCGCCTAGAGATTATCGAGCAGGAAAACGGCGTCTGGCGGTGTCAGACACAGTTCTCCTGTACGGAGGTGTGTCCGAAGGACATCCCCCTGACCGAACACATCCAGGAGCTGAAACGCGAGGCAGTCAAGAGCAACCTGAAGTTCTGGTAACCATGTACGAATACGACGTCATCGTGGTCGGCGCGGGCGGAGCAGGCCTGCGCGCGGCCATCGCGGCACAGGAAGCGGGCGCGGACGTGGCGATGGTCACGAAACTCCACCCCGTCCGGAGTCACACGGGCGCCGCAGAGGGCGGGATCAACGCCGCGCTCCGCGAGGGAGACGACTGGGAACTCCACGCCTACGACACGATGAAGGGCGCGGACTATCTCGCCGACGCGCCGGCAGCGGAGGCGCTCACCCAAGAGAGTCCCGAGGAAGTCATTCAACTCGAACACTGGGGGATGGCCTTCTCCCGCGACGACGACGGCCGTGTCTCCCAGCGCCCCTTCGGCGGCCTGTCGTTCCCGCGGACGACCTACGCAGGCGCCGAGACTGGCCATCACCTCCTGCATACGCTGTACGAGCAGGTGGTGAAACGCGGCATCGACGTCTTCGACGAGTGGTACGTACTGAACCTCGCCGTCTCCGACGAGAGTCAGCCGGATGATCGGACCTGTCACGGCGTCGTCGCCTACGAGACGGCGACGGGGAACGTCGAAGCCTTCACCGCTCGCGACGGCGTGATTCTCGCCACCGGTGGCCTGGGTCAGGTGTACGACCACACCACGAACGCGGTGGCCAACACCGGCGACGGCGTGGCGATGGCCTACCGCGCCGGCGTCCCGGCCGAGGACATGGAGATGATCCAGTTCCATCCGACGACGCTCCCCTCGACGGGCGTCCTGATCTCGGAGGGCGTCCGCGGTGAGGGTGGTATCCTCTACAACGACGAGGGCGAGCGGTTCATGTTCGAACACGGGTACGCGAAAAACGACGGCGAACTCGCTTCGCGGGACGTCGTCTCCCGCGCCGAGTTGACCGAGGTCAACGAGGGGCGGGGTATCGAGGACGAGTACGTCCACCTCGATATGCGCCACCTCGGGGAAGAGCGCATCCTCGACCGCCTGGAGAATATCCTCCACCTCGCGGAGGACTTCGAGGGCGTCGACGGCCTCGAGGAGCCGATGCCGGTCAAGCCCGGCCAACACTACGCCATGGGCGGTATCGAAACCGACGAGTTCGGGCAGACCTGCGTCGAGGGGCTGTACGCCGTCGGCGAGTGTGCCTGTGCGAGCGTCCACGGATCGAATCGACTCGGCGGGAATGCCCTGCCGGAGTTGATCGTCTTCGGCAAGCGGGCTGGACGCCACGCCGCCGACGAGGACCTGGGCGCCCCGCGCGTCCCCGTCGGGCAGACGGGCGATTCCGAACCCGGCAGCGTTGAGCCGCCGGTCGAACTCGGCGAGCCGTGGGCAGCGGAGGGCGCGGTGGCCGACGGCGGCGCAGCCGCCGACACCGCCGAGGCCGTCGTCGAGCGGACGCTCGAACGCGAGCGCGAGCGGGTCGAACGCCTCCTCGAACGCGACGAGGGAACCCAACACTCGGACATCCGCGCGGCCGTCCAGCGGACGATGACCGAGAACGTCAACGTCTTCCGCGAGGAGGGCGCCCTGAAGGAGGCGCTGGTCGACATCCACGCCGCGCGCCAGCGCTACCGTGACGTCTACGTCGCGGATCCGTCGAGCACCTACAACACGGATCTGATCCAGACCATCGAGACGCGCAACCTACTGGACATCGCCGAGATGATCACCGTGGGCGCGCTCGCCCGCGAGGAGTTCCGGGGCGCCCACTGGCGCAAGCAGTATCAGGAGCGCCGCGACGACGAGTGGCTCAAACACACGATGGTCTCCTGGTCGGACGGATCACCCGAACTCTGGTACAAGCCGGTCGTACTGGAGGGCGAGGCGGGAGCCTACGAACCGAAAGAGCGGAGCTACTGAGCGGAACAGCCCGCGGCGGGCTGTTTGGTCACGACGTGTCAGCACTATAATTATACGAGACGATAATTGATCGGGCGATTTATATTCCGCAGCCTCGGCTCCACAACTGACACACGTCGAGGCGTGCCCGCGCGGGAGCATCGATCCCCCCGGCTCCGGCCCGGCGTGTCGAGACAACCATGAACTTCAACGAACTACTGACGGAGGATCGGGCGGTCAGCCCGGTCATCGGCGTCATTCTGATGGTCGCGATTACTGTCATCCTCGCCGCCGTCATCGGCACCTTCGTCCTCGGACTGGGCGACCAAGTCGACGAGAGCGCACCGCAAGCCAGCTTCAGCTTCGACTTCTCGGCGAACGGAGGCTTCGACGGCTCAAGCGACGACTACGTGAACATCACCCACGAGGGCGGCGAGACGCTTGACAACAGTACGATCAGCATCGACGGCGACGGCACCAGCAACATCGTGCTCAACAACGCAGGCGACTGGGGAGACGGAACGATCCGGGCCGGGAACCAAGTGTCCTACGCGGGCGTCGACAGCGGGGAGACGATCCGTGTCGTCTGGACCAACCCCAGCGGAGGGAGCACCAACACCATCGCGCGCTCGACCGCACCGCAGTAAGGCGCCCGTCGATCCGGCCTTTTTTCGCGGCACGCAACCGTCAGTATCAGTACCGGCGGGACCCTACACGGGGTATGGACACCGACACGTTTCTGTCGCAGGACACGCTGCTGGTGATCGCCATTCTCGTCGTCGGCATCGGCGGCTCGGGGATCGCCCGCGGACTACTCGTCGAACGGGGCCTCGACGCCCTCGGGTCGGTCGTGTTCGTCCTCGGCTACGGAACGATGGTCGTCCTGCTGTGGTGGGGATGGATCAGACCGCTGGATATCACCGGGCCGAGCGAGCGCGGAGGGTAGGGGGGCAGACGGTCGTCGGTAAACGGAACTTTAATGGCCGATTCCGGGCGAGTTGTGAGTACGAATGCTCCCGTTACAGGTCATCGACAGTTTCCTGCTCAACTACAACGTCGGGCAGGCACTGTTGCTGTTTTTCATCCTCGCCACGGTCGGGGCGCTGCCGCTGAAATCGAGGCGGATCATGGCCATCAACGTGACCGTCTTCGGTCTGGTGTTCATCCTGACGCCGCAGGCGTTGGCTCCGATCCACTACCTGTTTCTCGGCATCGTCATGCTCGTCGTCGGACCGGTGTTGTGGGTGACCGCCGAGGGGTAAAACGCGACGTTTAACCGAACGAGGGCACAATCTGAGGTATGACGAAACCGGGTGTCCCCGGCGACACGCGCACGGTCGACCTCTCTTGTGGGGAGACTGTGCCGGTGACGGAGTTCGACCTCGGGATGCGGGAGTTCGAGTGTGCCTGTGGCGACGCCCACGCCGTCGTGATGGACGTCCACCCGCCGGAGCGGTTTCTGCCGGAGTTTCTGGTCGAGGTGTTACAGGAGACTGTCGAGACGACCAGCGAGGAGATGCCGGAGTTCGATACACCCCACCTGCTCGGGGTCGTCCTCGAGGAGTTCCCCGGCGAGGTGGCCACGGCGGATCTGAGCGAGGAGGGCGACGTGGGCTATGCCTTGCTGTGGGTGACCGGCTTCGACGCGCGCCGCCTCCACGAGATTATCGTCGAACTCGTGATCGAACTGATGGAACACGCGGTCAGCCACGCCGAGAACGACGCCACGATTCAGGAGTTCGAACGGCAGATGCTCGATTTCGACGTGTCGGCGTTCGTCGAGCAGTACCGGTCGGAGCGGGACTTAGACGCCGACGACGTGTACGCGTGAGTCCGGGCGTCCGCGGACGTGTGCCGTGTGGCGGCGTCTGACAGGCGTCGGACGGTCGTCTCACTGAACACTAAGTCGTTCCCGGCCGTTGTCGGACGTATGCGCCCCCAGCCGACGCAGTACGACCAACTTCGGGGCGTGCTCTCCGAGGCCGACGAGCCGTTGACCGCCCGCGAGATCCTGTCGCTGTTGGAGGAGCACGAGGAGTTCGAGAGCGCTCACCGCGTCGCGACGATTCTGGGTCGGTGGGCCGAGACGGGTGAGGTCGAAGTCCTGCAGGGGAGTCCGTATCGGTACCGGCTGAACACGTAACGGGACCCCACTGATCGACCGACGCCCGTGAGTGGCTACTCCGTCCAGCCGCCGTCTCTCAAGGCGAGTTTCGGCGGTACACCGCCCCTCCCGCCGGCGACGGAGGACTGCGGGGGCGTGACCGCTCGGTTTCGAAATCCGTAATCCAGTTGCGTATCTCGTACTATTCCGTCGGGCTTATTACGATGTGCGGACTCCGGTCGGATGATGACCGACGAGGCCACCGTGGCGGACACCTCCGCCACCGAATCCGAGAACCGGACGATACTCTTGATCGGAAGCGGCCCGATCCAGATCGGACAGGCCGCCGAGTTCGACTACTCGGGTGCGCAGGCCTGCCGAGCCCTGCAGGAGGAGGGGGCCCGGGTCGTCCTCGTCAACTCGAACCCTGCGACCATCATGACGGACCCGGAGATGGCAGATCGGGTCTACATCGAACCAATCACGACCACGGCCATCGCAGAGATCATCCGGCAGGAACAGCCCGACGGAGTGATCGCCGGACTCGGCGGCCAGACCGGACTGAACGTCACCGCCGAACTTGCCGAGGAGGGTGTCCTCGAGGAACACGACGTCGAGATCATGGGGACCCCGCTCGACACCATCTACGCGACCGAGGACCGCGACCTCTTCCGCCAGCGCATGGAGAAGATCGGTCAGCCGGTGCCGGCCTCGACGACGATTGTCCTCGACGACGACGAGTCGGCCGAGGCGATGAGCGAGGACGCCCTGCGCGACCGAGTCGCCGCCGCCGTCGACGAGGTTGGCGGCCTCCCCGTCATCGCGCGGACGACCTACACGCTCGGCGGCTCGGGGTCGGGCGTCGTCGACGACATGGACAAACTCGTCGAACGGGTGCGCAAGGGCCTCCGGCTCTCGCGGAACGACGAGGTGCTCATCACGGAGTCCATCGCGGGCTGGGTCGAACTCGAGTACGAGGTGATGCGCGACGCCGACGACTCGACGATCATCATCTGCAACATGGAGAACATCGATCCGATGGGTATCCACACGGGCGAGTCGGTCGTCGTCACGCCCTCGCAGGTGATCCCGGACGAGGGACACCAGGAGATGCGCGACGCCGCGCTCGAAGTCATCCGCGAACTCGGCATCCAGGGCGGCTGTAACATCCAGTTCGCGTGGCACGACGACGGCACGCCCGGCGGCGAGTACCGGGTCGTCGAGGTGAACCCCCGCGTCTCCCGCTCCTCGGCGCTGGCCTCGAAGGCGACGGGGTACCCCATCGCCCGCGTGACCGCGAAGGTCGCGCTCGGCAAGCGCCTCCACGAGATCGAAAACGAGATCACCGGCGAGACGACGGCGGCGTTCGAACCCGCCATCGACTACGTGGTGACGAAGGTCCCGCGGTGGCCCATCGACAAGTTCGACGACGTGGACTTCACGCTCGGCCCGGCGATGAAGTCGACGGGCGAGGCGATGTCCATCGGTCGGACCTTCGAGGAGTCGCTGTTGAAGGCGCTTCGCTCCTCGGAGTACGAGCCGGCGGTCGACTGGATCGACGTGGACGACGAGACCCTCGAACAGGAGTATCTGGAGCGCCCGAGTCCGGATCGCCCCTACGCCATCTTCGAGGCGTTCGACCGGGGGTACACCGTCGAATCGGTGGTCGAGACAACCGACATCAAGGAGTGGTACGTCGAGCGGTTCAAGCGCGTCTCCGAGTCGGTTGCCGCCGCCGCCGAGGGCGACTTCACCGAGGCCGCGGTCAAGGGCGTCACCAACGCCGAGATTGCGTCGACGGCCGGCACCGACGTCGGGAGCGTCGAGGCGTCGGTCCCCGGGCGCACCTACAAGCAGGTCGACACCTGTGCCGGCGAGTTCGCGGCCCAGACACCCTACTACTACTCCTCACGGAAGCCGGAGTTCGTCACTGGGCCGTTCGAGGGCGACGCCGCGGCCGGCGAACTCCGCGTCGACCGCGACGTCGAGAGTGTCGTCGTCGTCGGTGGCGGTCCCATCCGTATCGGACAGGGTGTGGAGTTCGACTACTGTTCGGTCCACGCCATCCAGGCGCTCCGCGAGGAGGGAGTCGACGCCCACGTCGTCAACAACAACCCCGAGACGGTGTCGACGGACTACGACACCTCCGACGGCCTCTTCTTCGAACCGATCACCGCCGAGGAGGTCGCAGACGTCATCGAGGCCGCCGACGCCGACGGCGTGATGGTGCAGTTCGGCGGCCAGACCTCCGTCAACATCGGTCACCCGCTGGAGGCGGAACTGGAGCGTCGCGGCCTCGACTGTGAGATTCTGGGCACGAGCGTCGACGCGATGGACCTCGCGGAGGACCGCGACCGGTTCAACCGCCTGATGGACGACCGCGGCATCGCCCAGCCGGAGGGTGGCTCCGCCACCAGCGAGCAGGAGGCGCTCGAACTCGCCACCGACATCGGCTACCCCGTCCTCGTCCGTCCCTCCTACGTCCTCGGGGGCCGCGCGATGGACGTGGTCTACGACGACGAGGAACTCAAGGAGTACATCGAGGAGGCGGTTCGGGTGTCGCCCGATAAGCCGATCCTCATCGACGAGTTCCTCGACGACGCCGTGGAACTCGACGTCGACGCCGTCGCGGACGGCGAAGACGTGTTGATCGGCGGCGTGATGGAACACGTCGAATCGGCCGGCGTCCATTCGGGTGATTCGGCGTGTATGATCCCACCGCAGGCCGACGCGGTCCGTGACGTGATGGACCGGGTCCGTGAGGTGACCCTCGAAATCGCCCGCGAACTCGACACTGTCGGGCTGTTGAACGTCCAACTCGCGGTCAAGGACGGCACGGTGTACGTCCTTGAGGCGAATCCGCGGTCCTCGCGGACGGTCCCCTTCGTCTCGAAGGCGACGGGCGTCCCCATCGCCAAACTCGCGGCGAAGGTGATGGCCGGCGACGATCTCGCCGACCTCGACGTCGAGGAACAGATCCCCGAACAGGTGAGCGTCAAGGAGGTCGTCCTCCCCTTCGACCGCCTGGAAGGGAGCGACCCACGCCTGGGGCCGGAGATGAAGTCGACGGGCGAGGTCATGGGCACGGCCCAGCACTTCGGCAAGGCCTACGAGAAGGCACAGTCCGCGACGGGCAAGGCCATCCCGACCACGGGGACGGCGGTGGTCGACCTCTCGGCCGCGGAGTTCCCCGCCCCCGACACCGAAGCGGGGCAGGCCCTGCTCGATGGCTTCGGTGAGTTCTTCGACGTACAGGAGTTCGACGACCTGCGCGGGGCGATTCGCGCGGGCGAAGTCGACGTCATCGTCTCGCGGAACCGCGAGGCCCTCGAGGTCGCCGTCGAGGAGGACGTGACCTACTTCTCGACACACGCCTCCGCGACGGCCGTCCTAGAGGGGCTTCGCCACCACGACGACCCCATCGACGTGCAGGCAATCTCGGATCGTCCCAAGCAACAGACGCAGTGGGGCGGCGAGTAGCGAACGCGCTGCTCAGTCCAGTTTTCCGAGCGCCTCGAAGAAATCGGAGGTCGGTCCGGCGACCCGCATCGGTGAGTCCGCGCGCGCGACGCTGACCGACGTCGGCGGATCGAGTTCGACGAGCACCCGGCCGTCGCCGACGACGACGGCTCGGTCGGCGCCGGTGACGCGCACGTCGACCGTGCTGTCCGGGCCGACCACCAGCGGCGGCATCCCGTCGGCCGCACACATCTCGTTGACGACGATAGCGTCGACGCCGGGATGCACCAGCGGGCCGGACTCGCTGAGATTGTAGGCGGTACTTCCGGTCGGCGTGGCGACGAGGAGTCCGTCGGCGTGTCCCTCGGAGTAGCGCTTGCCGTCGACGTCGACCTCGATGTCGATCCCGCCGCCGGGGCCGCGGATCGGTCCCTGGACGACCACCTCGTTGGTCGTCGGGAGGGTCGTCCAGTCGTCGCCGCTGGCGGCCAGTCGTGGTGCCTCGCGGACGGTCAACTCGCCGGCGCGGAAGGCCGCCACCTCGTCGAGGACGACGTCGACCGCCTCGTCGGGGCCGACGGCGTTGAGGAACCCGACCTCGCCGAGGTTGACGCCGAGGATCGGCGTGCCGTCGGCTCCGCGGGCGGCAAAGAGGAAGGTGCCGTCGCCGCCGATACTGACCACCAAGTCGCAGTCGTCGAACGCCTCGATGGGCGTGCCCTCGACGTCGAGTTCCGCGGCGGTGGTGCTGTCGACGGCAACCGTCACGTCCGCCTCGCGGAGTCGACGGCGCAACTCGGCGGCGAGAAAGGCCGCCCGGCCGTTGTCCTTCTGGGCAACGAGACCGACGTACATACCACGGACTCGCCCCCTGAGAAAAAAAGCCCACCGGAGACAACATTCATGACACCTCCGACCGGAGTGCATCCCGATGAGGAAACACGTGACGACGACCGTCGGGACCGGCACCCGGGGCCGGCGGACGGGTCGTCACCGCCGTCGCCGAGAACGACGGAGTGGACGTGAGCGTCCATGAGCGGGGACGACGACTGGTTCGAACGGGCCGTCGGGGCCGACGATGCGGACGACGAGGCGACGGAGACGGCCGAGTCGGAGACGGACACGGACGACAGCGACGCCGAACTGTCCGACGACTCGGCGGAGTCCGAGTTCGACCCCGATCCGGACGCGTTCGATGGGTTCGGGAGCGACGCGGGGAACGCCGGGGGCGACCCGGAATCTGCGTCCGACGAGGAGGGCGACTCGCCCTTTGAGGAGGACTTCGCGAGTGCCTTCCAGAACGCCCCGGACCCCGAGGGTGGCTTCGGGGGCGGCCCGGGCGAAGCCGACCCGGAAGCGGGCTTCGGCGGCTTGGGGGAGATGGGTGCCCCCGATAGTGGCCCGACCGAATCCTTCGACGAGGGCGAGTTCGAGTCGGCTATCGAGCGGATCCACCTCGGCATCGAGGGACTGGACGACATGATCCTCGGGGGTGTGCCGAAGCGGTCCCTGATCTCGGTCATCGGGTCGGCGGGTACCGGGAAGACGACCTTCGGACTGCAGTTTCTCAACCGGGCGCTGGCCGACGGGAAGCGCGGTGTCTACGTGACCTTAGAGGAGAGCACGGACCGTATCTACGACACCGCCGAGGAGAAGGGGTGGTCGTTCGCCGAGTACGCCGAGGAGGAGCGACTCGCCATTGTCCACCTCGACCCGGTCGAGATGGCAAACAGCCTAGCGAGCATCCGAAGTGACCTTCCAGACTTGGTGAAGGCGTTCGGCGCCGACCGCCTCGTCCTCGACTCGGTATCGCTCCTCGAGATGATGTACGACCACCCCTCCGACCGGCGAAGCGAAGTGTACCAGTTCACTCGCTCGCTCAAGGAGGCGGGGGTGACGACGCTCGTAACCAGCGAGGCCAGCGGCGAAAACCCGTACAGTTCCCGGTACGGGATCATCGAATATCTCGCGGACGCGGTGTTCGTTCTGCAGTACGTCCGTCCCTCCGACTTCCAGGAGACACGACTGGCCGTCGAGATCCAGAAGATCCGGGATGCCAACCACTCCCGGGAGACCAAACCCTACGAAATCACCAACGAGGGACTCAGCGTCTACCGGCAAGCGAACATCTTCTAGTCGTCGGCGGACGCGGACGCCTCGCGGGCGACCGGGTCGAAGTCGTCGAAGTGGACGAACTCCTCGGTCGACCGACGGAACTTCCGCGGGCGTTCGATGTCGGGGGCCTCCTCTGCGGGGTGGCCGAGGGTGACGAGGACGACGGGTTCGTAGTCGGCGGGCACGTCGAACTCGTCGCGGAGGGCCGCAGCGTCGTAGCCGCCCATCGGGCAGGACGCGATGCCGCGGTCCCACGCGGCGTGCATGAGGGCCATGGCGGCGAGAGAACAGCTCTGGACGGTCCAGACCCGGCGTGTCTCCGCGTCGGCGTCGGCGAGGCCGTCGACGGTGTCGAGACGGGCCTCCGCGGCGTCCTCGTTCGGGAGGTACCCCTTCTCCAGCAGGTCGGCGGTGACACGTTCTGCGTGGTCGCTCGGATCGAGGGTGCCGAGAACGACCACCGCGGCGGCGGCGTCGGTGACGTGTTCCTGACCGTAGGCTACCGACTGCAGACGTTCGAGGTCCTCGCCCTGAACGACGAGGAACTCCCACGGCTGGAGGTTGAACGAGGACGGCGCGAACCGTACGTCCTCGAAGATGTCTCCGAGCGTGTCGTCGTCGATGTCGGCGTCGGCGTACTGGTGAACGGATCGTCGGGTGTGGATGACGTCGTCGAACTCCATTACAGTGATAATGGGCCAGAGAGACATGAACCGGCGGAAGGCGGCCGTACTCGCCGGGTGTGTCGTGATCTCGTGGACCGAACTACCGGACCACGGTCACGGGCACGGGCGCACGGCGGACGACCGCCTCGGCGACGCTGCCGAGGAGGACCCGCGAGACGCCGTCCCGGCCGTGACTCCCGAGAGCGATGTGGTCGAAGGCGTCCGCTCCCGCCACCTCGACGACGACGCGAGCGGGGCTTCCGACCTCGATACGGGTATCGAACGACTCGCCGGTGCGTTCGCGGGCCGCGTCGAACTGCTCCTGTGCACGCTCGCGTGCCTGTTCGTACCATGTCTCAGATCCCCCGGGGAAGCGTCCCTGGAACCCGACGGTCACGGGATCGATGACGTGGAGGAGGGTGCAATCCGCGTCGGGCCACTCGTCCGACACGAATCGAAGCGCCGCCTCGGACTGGGCTGTCCCGTCGAAGGGGACGAGGACGTGTGCGGGCATACTTCGGCGTACGCGGGAAGGGTACAAAAGTGTCGGCGCCCCGTCGGGATCGGGCCGGATCGCCGGGACTACCGGCCGCCGGGCGTCGCCGAGGCGGCCCCAGCATCGGCGTTTCGGCCACCGCCGTCGACGGTGAAGGTGGAGAGCAGTTCACCGAGTTCGCCCGCGCGGCCGGCGACCGACGAGACGTTCTCGCTGACCTCGTCCATGGACGCGGTCTGTTCCTCGACGGCAGCGGAGACGCTCTCGGCTTCGGTGGCGGAGCCGTCGCTGATCTCCGCCACCTCGTCGATCATCGACACGACCGCTTCGATGCTCGCTGCCTGGCTGTCGGTCGTCTCGCTGATCTCCTGGACTCCGTCGTCGGTTCGCTCCGCGTTCGCGACGACCCGCTCGAAGGCGTCGACGACGTCGGCCACGGCGTCGACCTCTCGCGCCATCAGGTCGCTGGCCTGTTCGACCTGTGAGACGACATCGTTCGTCCGCGTCTGTGTCGCCTGGATACGCTCCCGGATGTCGCTCGCGGAGTCCTGTGTCTCCTCGGCCAGTTGCTTCACCTCGTTGGCGACGACGTCGAACCCCTCGGCGGACCCGCTACCGTTGCCGGCGCGGGCGGCCTCGATGTTCGCGTTCAGCGCGAGCATGTTGGTCTGCTCCGCGATGTCGGAGATGACGTCGGTAATGTCGGCGATGGCGTCCATCTGTGCCTCCAGTTCGTCGACAGTCTCGACCGTCGTGTCGATAGAGGTCTGGACGCTTCGTGCGTCCTCGATCATCTCGTCGGCCAGTTCCCGCCCGTCGGCGGCGATGGTCGTCGTCTCGCCGGAGAGTCGGGCGACCTCCTGTGCCGACGCCGCGACCTCCTCGATGGCGGCCGAAAAGTCCGACACTTCGCCGGAGGCCTCGTCGAGCATCCGTCGCTGGTCGTCGGTCCCGGTCGCAATCTCCTGAATCGACTCGCTCACTTCCTGATTGGCCGCCGCGACCTGCTGTGTCGCGGAGTCAGCCTCCCCCGTCTGGACCTCGACGTCCGCGGCGAACGATTTGATCTCGGTGACCGTCGCCTCGATTTCACCCGTCATGTCGTTGAGCGCCCGCCCAATCTCCGCCATCGCGTCGCTCTCGCTTTCGGGGTCGACGCGAACGGTGAGGTCGCCGTCGGCCGCCCGGTCCATGGCGTCGCGGTACGCCTCGGCTTTCTCCCGGAGGTGGTCGTTCAGGGCGGCCACCTCCTCGCGCTGTTGTTCGGCCTCGGATTTCAGTCGCTCCGCCTCCTCGCGTTCGCGCTTGATCTCCGCCTGCCGCTCTTCGAGGTTGTCGATCCGAGTCGCCCGTTCGCGTGCTCGTTCGAGTTCCCGCTGTGCCTGTCGGCGGGACTGCTCTATCGAACTGAGGTGGACGGTCAGTGCGACGGCGAGAAGCGCGACGAACCCGCCGTGGATGGCGCTCCACACCCACGGATTCATCTGGGCTGCCGTGTGGTTGTAGACCCGCGATGGGTCGACCATGCCGAAGACCCCGTGTGTGATGACGACGTATCCGATCCCGATGCCGAAGGGAAGCCAGTCCTCGTAGATGGCCGCGATACCGACCGCGACGAAGAAGTGGAAGTGCGCCTCGATGTAGCCGCCGGTCACGTGGACCAGCGTCCCCGAACAGAACGCGAGACCCGTCACCGCCAACACCGTTCGCAGCCGGCGACCCAGTCGCGGCACCGCCGCCGCCAGCGCGAGTCCGGTGATGAGACCAGCTTCGAGCAGCAGGCTCTGGAGCGGAATCGACGGGAAGCTCATCCCCGTAATTGGTTCGGGGCCTTCGAGGAATCCGATGCCCAGCAGAATCGGAACGTGGGCCAGAACGGCGACGACGAAGTACTTGTGTCGCCTGGTCCACACCTCATCGGGGATAGTGCTCCCGTCCGGAATGAACTGGAGTATCCCACCGTCCACCTGTTGTTCGACTTCGAACCTCTCCGTTCCCCCGTCCGACGAAATCCCACCGTTCATACGACCTTGGTTCCCCCCACCCGTTTATATGTATATCTCTCAGATATCAGCTGAGAGAACGCCACGACTGGCCCGCGACGGTCACATCCCCCGTGTTCGGTATCGACCCGCCCCACGGCGGGGCCACACCCCCGTCGGGTGGCCGCCGCCCCGCGATCAGCAACCGTTCGCCGGGGCGCCCCCGACGGCGTCTGACACGCAGCCCTTATCAGCCACCGACGTTTACCTCACGTCATGGACTCGGCGGTACTACTCGACCTCCTCGGTAACGAGAACCGCCGGCGAATCCTGCGGCTCCTCGCGCGAAAACCCTGTTATGTCACCGAGATCAGTGAGTATCTCGGGGTGAGTCCGAAGGCCGTCATCGACCACCTCAGAAAACTGGAGGAAGCGGGACTCATCGAGAGCCACACCGACGACCAGCGGCGGAAGTACTTCCACATTTCGCGGAACCTCCGCCTAGAGGTGAGCGTCTCGCCGCACGGATTCGGCGCGAAGAGCGCGTACCCCGCCAGCCCGAGCCTCGATATGGACGGGCACTGTCGGCACGTCTCGCTGGACGCGCCTGGAAAGACCGACGACGACGTGCAGGACCTCGCGACCGCCTTCGAGCGGTTACAGACCATCGAAGACGAACTCTCCTTGGCCCAGCGGTGGGTGTACGGGCGGATCACGGAGATCCTAGAGCGACTCGACGACCACCTGGGTGTCGACGCCGACAACCGCTTTCACGCGGAGGTGCTGGCGGCGGTGGCGACGGGTGCCCGGACGACCGAGGCGGTCGTCGACGCCGTCGACGCGCCCACCGACGCCGTCAGCGGAGCGCTCAACACGCTCGCCGACCGGGGCGTCCTCACCCGCAACGGCGACGAGTGGCAGGTCGTGCGCTCGTAGGGCGGCGACTGATTAGAGAGGAGTGGTTTTGGACGCCCGAACGCACGACCGCGTGCGATTAGGCGTGCGTCGACGCACAAACGCTACGATAGCTCCCGGGTCAGGCCCGCCCGGAGGTCACGGCCGAAGTAGTGTCCCAGAAGCGCCGCGATCAGCCCCGCAGTCGTCCCGATTCCCGCGACCTGAATCCCGTAGTCGGCGACAACAGGCAGGAGTGCAGTGCTGAACGCGGACATGACGAACCCGACCCCGGCCGTGAGCGCGCCCGCGAGGCCAGCCTCGACGTACCGGCGGGACGCGACGACGAAAGCGAGGACGAACCCGGCGAGTGCGATGCCGACGAAGCGGCCGACGGCGCCGAGCACCGGAATGCTCCCGCCGGCGACGAGGCCGACAAGCGAGAGGACGACCGCGAGAAGAAACGGACGGAGCGCGAAGACCCCGCCGAATCGTCGGCGGAGGCCGGCGAGGCGGCCGGTCGACGCCTCGGTATCGGCGTCGTCGGTGCGGCGGAACTCGGGGCGGCGCATACCCTGAGTCGGGGTGGAAGCGACAAGTGACTTGCGCTCAACGGATGGATTCAAGTCCGCCCGGGCGGTACCGCGCCGTATGAACCCAGGGGATCGCGTCCGCGTCGAACGCGGAAGCGTCGCAAACGAGGGCGTCCTCATGCCCTCGACGACCGCCGACCACCTCGTGGTGAAACTGCCGGGCGGGTACAACGTCGGTATCGACCGCGAGGCGGCAGCGGTCGAAGTACTGGAACGCGACGTCTACGACGTCGAGAGCGCGGGCGAGGACGCGGACGCGTCGACGGTCGAGTTCGACGACGACCTGCCCACCGTCTCGCTCATCTCGACCGGCGGCACCATCGCGTCGACGGTCGATTACCGGACTGGCGCGGTGACCGCCCAGTTCGACGCCGAGGACGTCCTCCGGGCGGTGCCGGATCTGGCGGGGCGGGCCAACTACCGCGGCCGCGTCGTCGCCAACATCCTCTCGGAGAACATGACGCCCGCGGTGTGGCAGGATCTCGCTCGGGCCGTCCACGAAGAGATCGAAGCCGGCGCCGACGGCGTCGTCGTCATGCACGGCACCGACACCATGCAGTACACCGCGTCGGCACTGTCGTTCATGCTTGAGACACCGGTTCCCGTGGTCTTCACCGGGAGCCAGCGCTCCGCGGATCGCCCCTCCAGCGACAACGTGATGAACGCAGTCTGTGCCGTCGAGGCGGCCACGAGCGACCGCGCCGAGGTGTTGCTCTGTATGCACGCGTCGTCGAGCGACGACGCCTGTGCCCTCCACCGTGCCACCCGGGTCCGCAAGAACCACACCTCGCGGCGCGACGCCTTCGAGACGGTCGGCGCGAAGCCCATCGGCCGCGTCGACTACGACGACGAGACCGTCACCTTCCGCCGTGACGGCCCCGAACGAGGGGCGACCGATCTCGCCATCGCCCCCGACCTAGAGACGAGCGTCGAACTCCTCAAGTTCACGCCCGGAATGAACCCCGCCGCGCTGGACTACCTCGACGACGCCGCGGGTGTCGTCATCGAGGGGACGGGATTGGGTCACGTCGCGACCGACTGGATCGACCGGATCGAGGAACTCATCGGGGCGGGGACGACCGTCACCATGACGAGCCAGTGTCTCGAGGGCCGAGTGTGTGACCGGGTGTACGACACCGGCCGTGACCTGCTAGACGCCGGCGTCGTCGAGGCGGGCGATACACTCCCCGAGACGGCGACGGCGAAGCTGATGTGGGCGCTGGCGAACCGGAGCGATCCTGCGGCCGCGATGCGTGAGTCCATCGCCGGCGAACTCCAGCCGCGGTCGGTGCCGTGGACCTGACCCGCACAGCGAAATTGGGCCGGTCCCGGTGACGAGACCCTGACTGCGGGCCGCCGTCGATCACGGTCGGGGCGTGCCGCCTCAGAGTTCGGTCTGCACGTCGAGTGCGTTCAGTTGCTCGACGTCGGTACTGATCTGCTCGATACGGTCCGCCTGTGCTTGATTGGCGGCGGCGATTGTCTCGGCTCGGTCGGCGACCGACTCGAAGCCATCGGCCGTTTCGTCGACCATACTCGCAATCTCCTCGGTACTGACGGCCTGGTCGTCCGTCGCTTCGGCCACTTCGGTGATGCCGTCGGACACGTCCTCGACAACCTCGGCAATCTCCTTGAACGTCTCGCCCGACGCCCGGACCTGCTCTGCGCCGTCCTGTACGATCTCGTTGGTCTCTTCGAGGCTCGAAACCGTGTGTTCGGCGTCGGTACGGACCTCGCCGACGATTCCCTCGATCTCCTCGGCACGGCTCTTCGACTCCTCGGCTAGCGACTTCACCTCGTCGGCGACGACGGCGAAGCCCTCGCCGGCCTCGCCCGCACGGGCGGCCTCGATGCTCGCGTTCAGCGCCAGCAGATTCGTCTGCTCGGCGATGTCGTCGATCACGTCGACGAGTTCGTCGATCCGTCGGATGCTCGCGTGGAGGTCCTGAATGTCGTCTGTCGCGTCACCCGCTTCGCGTTCGATCTGTTCCATCAACTCGATAGTCGTTTCGGCGTCGCTCTCTCCCGCTCGGGCCTTGTCCCGCGCCCGGTCGCTGATGTCGTTTACCTCGTCTGCCGTGGCGGCAATCTCTTCGACAGTCGCCGACAGATTCGACACCTCGTTGTCCACCTGGGTGATGGATTCGAGCTGTTCGGCGGCGCTAGAGCTGATCTCCTGTGAGGCGTCGGCGACGTCGTGTGACGCCGTCTCGACCTCGTCGATGGCGGTTTTGATGCTGCCGGTGGCGTCCTTGCGGTCGGTGATGTCGTGAAACGTCTCGCTGATGGCGACGACCGCGCCGTCGTCGTCGCGGATCGGGCGGACGATGAGTTCGGTCGGGACGACGCGCCCGTCGTAGCTCTCCTTCTCGACCTCGACGCGGATCTCGTCTCGCCCCTCGTCGACGATCTGTTTGAGCGTGCAGTTGTCCGTGCCACAGACGTCGGGGTGACAGAGCTGATCGTAGCAGTTGATGTCGGCGACCCCCTCGGCCGCGACACCGCCCATCTCCTCCATCATCCGGTTTTCTAGCACGACGTTGAAGTTCGTGTCCAGAATGCGCATCGCTGCGCCGGTCGAGTCCATGATCGCTCGAACGTTGTTCGAGAGAACGTCGGTGAGTTCCGCGTGATCGAGGTCTCTCCCACCGGAGATTTCCTGAGAAAAGTCGGTCCCGCTGGTGGGCCCGTCTTCCTGTGTCGACATACGTTTCCCCGGATCGCCCGTGTATAAAGTCACACCTCCTGATTTTTCAGAGTTGAGAAATGTCCGCTGGCGAACGGTGTGGTCGCGGCGCCGCCGAATCCACAATTCACTTACCCCCGCTCGCCACAGACGTGGTATGATCCACGTCGTCGGCGGTGGCATCGCCGGACTGGCCGCCGCCTACCGCCTTCAGCAACGCGGACTGGAGGCGACGGTGCTGGAGGCGAGCGACGACCTCGGCGGGTTGGCAGCGACGTACTCGACCGCCGGCGACGATATCGAGCGGTTCTACCACCACCTCTCGAAGTCCGAGGAGACCATCGTCGAGTTGGCCGAGGAGTTGGGTCTCGGCGACCGGGTCGAGTGGCTGGTCGGCAAAAATGCCTACTACGTCGACGGCGTGGTCCACCCGTTGGATACGCTCCCACAGATCGCCGCCTACCCCCACCTGAGTCTCTACGATACGTTCCGGCTCGGCCTCCTGACACTCGAAATCGACGTGCGCGGCGGACGCCCGCGCTTCGACACGTACGACGAACTCGAAGCCTTCGAGGACGTGCCGATAAAGGAGTTTCTGCTGGAACACACCACGCGCGGGGTCTACGAGCACTTCTTCGAACCGCTCCTCGACGCGAAGTTCGGTGACCGAAAGGAGGACGTAAGCGCCGCGTGGCTGCTCGGTCGGATCAAGTTCCGCGGCGAACGCGACCTGCGCCGTGGAGAGATCCTCGGCTACTTCGAGGGCGGGTTCGCCGTCCTGATCGACGCCCTCGTCGACGCGGTGGGTCGGGACCACATCGAGACCGGGGCGCGCGCGGTCGACCTGTCGACGGCCGACGGCGCCGTCGAGTCCATCACCATCGAGACCGAGTCCGGGCAGGAGACCCGGCCGACCGACGGTGTCGTCGTCGCGACGATGCCGAACGTCCTCGAGTCGCTGACGGGCTACGCCTGTGAGGTCGACTTCCAGGGCGCGGTCTGTGCCGTGGTGACGATGGACGAACCGCTGACGGAGACGTACTGGCTCAACATCGCCCACGACGCCCCCTTCGGGGCGCTGATCGAACACACGAACTTCGTCCCGCCGTCGCGGTACGGCGGCGATCACCTCCTCTATATCGCCAGTTACGTCCAACACGAGGACGAGGCCGTCTGGCAGATGGACGACGCGGAACTGGAGGCGGCGTGGCTGGACCACGTCGGGGAGATGTTCCCGGAGTTCGACCGGTCGGCGGTCGAGATGTTCAGAGTGGCGCGGAACCCACGGGCGGCGCCGGTGTACGAGCGGGGGTATCTCGACCTGGTGGTGCCGTACGACTTGAGCGAGGCGGTGGCAGACGGCGTGTGCTACGCAGGAATGGCGAGTCGAGCGCAGTATCCCGAGCGGAGTCTGAACGGCGGCGTGGTCGCGGGCTTCGAGTGTGCGGACCTCCTCGCCGGGCGCGACTAGGCGCCTTCGGACTCCCGTACGTCGTCCGGAGAAACGCCGGGGGCCTCGGTCGGGTCGACGTCGTCGGGTTCGTCGACCCCGCCGGCGACGACGTCCTCGCCGGTGTCGACGTACACGTCATCGGCGAACCCGCCTTCGGCGTGGGGGTGTTCCGGGTCGTCGAGTTTTTCGGGCGTCGAGGGGGCGTCGGCGACGCCGTCGGCCGGGCGGAAGTCACCGAGAGGGTCGTCGATGGTGATACCGTGTCGTTCGAAGAAGTCGACGTAGCGTTCGTAATGCTCCTCGAGTTCGTCGGCGGGGAACTCCATCATCTCCACCCAGCCGTGGTTGTAGAAGTCGAAGTTCGCCTGGATGTGGGTGATTTCGCGGGCCTCGGCCTCCGTGAATCCCTCTTGCAGCCCCGCCAGGTAGGTGTCCATGGTCGCGTCGAAGAAGTCGTCGAGGTGGTCACGGCGCGCCTCGCGGGCGCCCGCGTCTGCCTTCTCCAGAAAGACCCGGGTGTGCAGGTTTACCAGTTTGTCGTTGACGAGCGAGCCGACGACCGGGAGGGTAAGCGCCTTCCGGGAGGCGAAATGCCGGACGTTCTGGCTGATCTTCATCGTCACTGGTTGGGGTCGTTTGCCCTTCAAGCCAACGGTGACCGCCGTCCGCGGTCGAAGCGAATTTCGCGGATAGCAATCCACATTAACCCGCCCCTCCAAACGTCGGGGTATGACCCAGTCGTATGTGATCATCGGCGACGGGATCGCGGGGAGTTCCGCGGCGGAGACGCTTCGCGAGGAGGCGCCGGACGCCGAGATCACCGTCATCACCGACGAGGGTGAAGCCCTCTACAATCGCATCCTCATCAAGGAGTTTGCGAAGGGGAAGTTGCCGGAGATGCCCGTCTCGATCCACGAGCCGTCGTGGTACGAGGAACGCGACATCGATCTCCGTCTCAACACGCTGGTCACGAACGTCGACCCGGAGGGCCACCGACTGCGGACACACGAAGAAGAGATCATCGAGTACGACAAACTCTTGGTGGCCACGGGCGGGACGCCGGCCCAACTGCCAGTCGAGAACAGCGACGCCGACGGCATCCACCACTTCTGGACGTTCGAGGACGCGCGGGCGATCGGTGAACACGCCGAGGAGGCCGAGACCGGCATCGTCGTCGGCGCGGGACTCCTGGGGATCGACCTCGCGGCCATCTGCGGGGAACGGGACGTCGACGCACACTACCTCATGCGCGGCGACTGCTGGTGGCGCTACGCCCTCTCGACGGAGGGCGCGGAGATCCTTCACGAGGCGATGCGTGACCGTGGAGTCGACCCCGTGTTCCAGAGCGGCGTCGATCACTTCGAGACCGACGACGAGGGCCACGTCACGGCCGCGGTCGACCCCAACGGTGACCGCTACGATGGCGAGTTCGTCGCCATCGCCATCGGCCTGGATTTCAACACCGAGATCCTGCAGGGGACAGGCGTCGACTACGACGACGGGATCCTCGTCGACGAGTATATGCAGACGAACGTCGACGACATCTACGCCGCGGGCGACATCACGCGCTATCACGACACGATCCTGGGGGAGCGCGCCCAGAACGGGTCGTGGGACAGCGCCAAGGCACAGGGAACAATCGCCGCGACGAACATGCTCGACCCTGGCTCCGAACCGTTCCGCTTCGTCTCGTCGTACTCGATCACCCACTTCGATTTCCCCTTCCTCTCCTTTGGCCACCCGACCATCGGCGACGACGAGGCCGAGCGCAAGTACTCCGAGACTGAGTGGCGCCGCCTGGCGTTCAAGGACGGCAAAATCGTCGGCGGTGTCCTGATCGGTGACCTCTCACCACAGAGCGCCTACAAACGGCTGATGAAAGAAGAGCGTGTCGTCGCGGACCAGAAGGACGTGCTCCTCGAGAAGTCCGTGGACGTAGAGCGACTCGCGCCGGCACAAGAACAGTAGCGGCTCTCCTCCCCCGCTTCGTTTTCCATTCGCGGGTCGTTCCCAGCGCCGTCTGTGTCTACACACGGCTCCCATCCTGACATACCGGACTTGCAATCGGTCCGAACCGTCCGGGGAATTTATGTGAGTTGTCCGAAACTCGTACGTAGTGTGGCAACAAAACCCATGCACTGTGTAAGCACGTGTTGGACGGATCGGCAGCGAGACGGGTGGGCGGACCGGGGCGTCGCGTCATGATCGTCGGAGTCCCATCGGAGACGGCCGACGACGAGACGCGGGTCGCACTCGTCCCCACGGTGGCAGCGGAACTGGTCGACAAGGGCGTCGAGGTCTGTGTCGAGAGCGGTGCGGGGACCGGATCGATGTGGTCGGACGCGGCGTACCGCGAGGTGGGCTGTACGGTCGTCGACGAGCGAGAGGCGGTGTTCGACCGCGCCGACGCAATCTGTCAGGTCAGAGGGCTGGCGGCAAACGCCGACCACCCGATGGACCCGTACCGAGAGGGTCAGGTGGTGGTCGGGACGCTTGGCCCGTTCGACCTCGACGAAGCGACGTGGGAGGAACTCGGCGACCGGCGGCTGAGCGCGTTCGCCCTGGAGTTCATGCCGCGTATCAGCCGCGCGCAGAGCATGGACGTCCTGTCGTCGATGGCGAGCATCGGGGGGTACAAGGCGACCCTGGTGGCGGCCGAACGACTTCCCAAGCTGTTCCCACTGGAGATGACCGCCGCCGGCACCGTCCAGCCGGCGGAGGTGCTCGTCATCGGCGCGGGCGTCGCGGGACTGAAGGCCATCTCGACTGCCGAGCGTCTCGGCGCCTCCGTCCGCGGGTACGACATCCGACTGGAGGTGAAACAGGAAGTCGAGAGCCTGGGGGCTGACTTCGTCGAACTCGACCTAGAGACCGAAGGCTCGGGTGACGACGAGGGCTACGCCGTCGAGATGGGCGAGGAGTTCTACGAACAGCAGCGCAAGCAACTGGGGCGGGTCGTCCCGGAATCGGACGTCGTCATCACGACGGCGGCCATTCCCGGCGCGCCCGCCCCCGAACTCGTGAGCGAGGAGATGATCGCGAACATGGACGACGGCTCGGTGATCGTCGACCTCGCGGCGGCCGACGGCGGCAACTGCGATCCGACGGTCGCCGACGAGACGATTACCTACGAGGGCGTGACCGTGTTCGGGCCGACGAACCTCCCGGCGACGGTGCCGGGGACGGCGAGTCAACTCTTCGCCAACAACCTGTACAACTTCTTGGATCACCTGCTCGCGGACGGCGAGCTGGTCATCGACACCGAGGACGAGATCATCGACTCGACGCTACTGACACACGATGGCACGATACGACGGCCCCACGAGGAGAGCGACGAATCGGCCGACGAGGAGGAGGGCACGGATGGGGGGTGAGCCATGACGTTCGTCCAGAATCTGACGCTGTTCGTGCTGGCGGCCTTCGTCGGCTACGAGATCATCACCAAGATTCCGACAAACCTCCACACGCCGCTGATGTCGGGGGCAAACGCCATCTCGGGGATCACGCTGCTCGGCTCGGTCGTCGTCGCCGGCTCCGGGTCGACGACCCTCGCGACGGCGCTTGGCTTCGTCGCCGTCGTCATGGCGACGGTCAACGTCGTCGGAGGCTACCTCGTGAGTCACTTCATGCTCGATCAGTTCAGCCAGCGGGGGAAGTGAGATGGCTGGCGTGCTCGGCGGGCTTCCAGACTCGGTGCTCCAGTTTGCGTACCTGATCGCTAGCGTTCTCTTCATCCAAGGGCTGCGCGATATGACCCACCCGCGGACGGCGACCCGTGGCAACGGTATCTCCGCGCTCGGGATGTTCATCGCCGTCGCGGTCACGGTGCTGTGGTTCGAGATTCTCTCGCCGCTGGTGCTGGCGGCGGCCCTGCTCGTCGGGGGTGGGATCGGCGCGTGGCTGGCGGTGACCGTCGAGACGACGGAGATGCCACAGTTGGTGGGCCTGTTCAACGGCTTCGGAGGCGGTGCGTCCGCGCTCGTCGCCGGAGCGGAACTGGTCGACCTCACCGCCACCGGGAGCGGTCTGCCGGTCGGCGTGACCGCGACGGCGGCCATCGCCGGCATCATCGGCTCGGTGACGTTCTGGGGGAGTCTCGTCGCCGCCGGCAAGCTTCACGGCTTGGTCGGCGGCTCACCCGTGAGCAGCAACGTTGGCCACGTGATCAAGGCAGTCTGTCTGGTCGCGGCCCTCGCCGGCGGCGTCGCACTCGTCGTCCAGCCAGGGTTTGCCGGCGGCGACCTGGTGCCGTCCTACTGGTTCCTGATCGTCGCCGCGTCGGTCCTCGGAATCTTCCTAGTGGTTCCCATCGGCGGGGCGGACATGCCCGTGGTCATCGCGCTGTTGAACTCTTACTCCGGGCTGGCCGCCGCGACCACAGGGTTCGTGTTGAACAACACCGTCCTCATCGTCGCGGGGACGCTGGTCGGCGCGTCGGGGCTGATCCTGACGGTCATCATGTGCGAGTCGATGAATCGCTCGCTGACCAACGTGCTGTTCGGTGGCCTCGGTGGCGACGACGAGATGGCAGACAGGCCGGATATCTACGAGGGCAACATCAGCGAAACCTCCCCCGAGGAAGTCGAGATGTTGCTCGACGTGGCTGACCGCGTCGTCATCGTCCCGGGGTACGGGATGGCCGTCGCACAGGCCCAACACGCCGTCGCCGAACTGGCCGAACTACTCGACGAGGACGGCGTCGACGTCGAGTTCGGAATCCACCCGGTCGCGGGACGGATGCCGGGCCACATGAACGCACTACTGGCGGAAGCCGACGTTCCCTACGAAAAGATGCGGGAGCTCGAAGAGGTGAATCCCACGTTCTCGCAGACGGACGTCGTGATCGTCACGGGCGCCAACGACGTCGTCAACCCGATGGCGAACACCGACGACTCCAGCCCCATCGCGGGCATGCCCGTTCTCGAAGTGGGAGAGGCCCGCTCGGTGGTCGTCAACAAGCGCAGCCTCAGCCCCGGGTTCTCCGGGATTCCCAACCCGCTGTTTGCCGAGGACGACACGAGCATGCTCTTCGGCGACGCCAAGGCGTCGATGCAGGAACTCGTGAACGTCTACAAGGAGAACCGCTAGGGCGGCGACCCCAGCGAAACCCTTATTATTCTTAATGAGTATTGTTATCGTATGTCACGCACCGTCGACGCCGACTACGACGTGAACCGAACTGACACCGTGCCCGAGAGCGCGCGTGTGCGTCACTTCGACGAACTCGACGACTCGGCACAGGAGTATCTCGTCCACGTCGAGGAGGGGGGTTCCCCGCGGAATCCGACCAACCCCTCGGGGTTGAACGAGGGAGATGTCGTGGTGTTCACCGACTACTACCACGTGCAGTAGCCGGATCGAAGCCGTTTTGCCCGGCGATGCGGTAACACATCCATGGACAGCGGCGGGACGATGACGCTCGCATTCGAACTCGGGGCACTCGAAGCACTCGCTGATCCGAACGCAGTCTTCGACGACGCTCGACAGTGGACCGAATACGTGGGCGTCCTCAGCGACGAACCGACGTACGTCGTCACCAACTTCACGCGCAAGCGACGCATCCGACAGGACTTCTTCTCGGGGCCGCGGGGGGTCCGCGAGAGCCTCGACAACGTCGCCGATCAGTTCGACACCGACCGCCACGTCTTCGTCGGGACGGCCGACGAGGACCGCGCCGCCGCCGAGGACCACGACTGGGAGTACCTCTCGGTGGAGGACGCCGCGGAGTTCGCCGGGTGGGACCTCGGCGAGGCCGAGGAGGAAGATCCCTTCGAAGGGGAGAAACGAGACGACTGGCCGTAGGTGCCGACCGGGGGTGCGGTCGACGAGTGTCACGCGATATCGGGTGGACCGAAAGCCATAATCGCGGCGGGGCCTTGCCGATAGTCGATGAGTCACCAGTTGCCTGACGTACAGGCAAGCAAGCCCGATGTGACCGTCGGGCTCAGTCAGGTTGGCGTCACCGGGGTCGAGAAACTCGTCAAGATCGACCGAAACGGCAAGCGTCCGATCGTCCTGATGGCGGAGTTCGAGGTGTTCGTGGACCTCCCCAGCGGCCGCAAGGGGATCGACATGAGTCGGAACATGCAGGTGATCGACGAGATCCTCGAGGCGGCCGTCTCGGAGCCCTCCTACCGTGTCGAAGAGGTGTGTGGCGACGTCGCCGAGCGCCTCCTCGAAAAACACGACTACACGTCGACAGCCGAGGTCCGCATGGAGGCCGACTACGTCACCCGCGAGACGACGCCGGCGTCCGACCTCGCGACACAGAACACCGCGACGATCATCGCGGGCGCAGTCGCGACCGACGAAGGGACCCGCGAGGAGATCGGTGCCCGGGTCACCGGGATGACGGTGTGTCCCTGTTCGCAGGGCATGTCGGAGTCGCGGGCCCGCGACACCCTCCAAGACCTCGGCGTCGACGACGGGACCGTCGAGGCGTTCCTCGATAAAGTCCCACAGCCGGGACACTCACAGCGCGGCCACGCGACGCTTACGATCACGAGCGACGGGTCGCCCGACCTCGATCTGCGTGACGTGATCGACGTCGCGCGGGACTCCATGAGCGCGCGGATCTACAACCTCGCGAAGCGGCCGGACGAGGACCACATGACCTATCACGCCCACGCGAACGCCAAGTTCGTCGAGGACTGCGTGCGCTCGCTGGCCGAGTCCGTCGTCGAGGAGTTCGATCACCTCGACGACGACGCGGTGATCCACATGAAACAGTCGAACGACGAGTCGATCCACCAGCACAACGCCCACGCGGAGCGGGAACTCACCCTAGAGGCCCTCCGGACAGAGGTCGGTGACGGCACCCACGGCAGCGACTAGCGCCGATTACAGCCGGCCCGTCGGAGTCGACTCCGCCCACTGCTCCTCGAAGACAGTTCGCACGTCGTCGGCGAAGGCGGCGTCTTTGAAGTCGATCATCGCGAACACCTCGCTCGAATCGAGCGGGTTCGGCACCTCGATACACACCTCCTCGCTGTCGATCAGCGTGAACGTCCCGTCGATGGTCGGCGACTCCCGGATCTCGTAGTGGTCGTAGCCACCGAGGCGTGCCTCGAAGCGCTCGGTGAGTTCCGTGGGGACGGTGTCGATCAGTTCGGGGTGGATGAGCACCTGTACGGCGACGCCGCGGTCGAGAGCCGTCTCGAACGCCTCTAACACCCGCCGGCCGACCGTTCCGAGGTCGATCTGTGGAGAAGGAAGACCGACGACGTAGTGGATGCGCTCGTCGGCCGCCGAGAGGCGTTCGAGGAAGAGATCGACCGTCTCCTCGGGACCGACCGCCGCGGTCCAGAACTGCCCCTGCACGGAGTCGGCCGCGTCAAGGTCGTCGATCAGGTCGTCGGCCACCGCCTCGTATCGCTCGGCCTGCTGGTCGAGTTCCCGCTTTCGGGCGTCGACGAGGCGGTCCAGCGCGGCGTCGGGTTCGACGGCGACGTACTTCTTGGGTCGACTGGCCGCCTGACTGCGGACGAGACCGTTGCTCTCCAGATCGTTCAACACGTCGTAGATCCGCCCCATCGGCACGTCGCTCGACGACGACAACTTCTTTGCCGTTGTCGGCCCCTGATCGAGGAGTTCGCGGTAGGTCCGGGATTCGTACTCGGAAAGGCCGAGATCTCGAAGCGTCGCCATACGTCCGCGTGCGTGGCGAGCGGTAAAAACGAATCGCTCGTTTACTCGGCGGCGAGTTCGGCGACGGCCTCAGCGAGGTCCGCCGGCGCCGTCACGGTCCGCGAGCGGTCGCCGACGGTCACCTGTGCCGTGCCGGCGTCGGGACCGGGTGCCCGCGGACGGACGACCGCCTCGTGGTCGGCGACCCGGAGGGCGGCCCGATGGAGGTCGCTGCCGGGGTCGGTCGCCACACGGATCGACAGCCCCGGACGTTGGAGGCGGGCGGCGACGGCACCGTAGCCGGCGACTCGGACGCCCAGCCGATCCCAGGCGCCCGCGAAGGCGCCGATGGCGTCGGACGCCACCTCGCGGTACCGCTCCTCGCCGGTCAGGACGGCCAGATCGAGGAGCGCGTCGGCCATCTCGACGTTACCGTCGAGGGGGTGGAAGGTCTGGTCGAGCAGTCCCGGCCCCTCGGCCGGGCCGTCGCGAAACACGCCGTCCGCGAACAGCGACTCGACCGTTTGGTCAGCGACCCGGCGGGCCAGAGCGAGGGCGTCCTCGTCGCCGAGCACCTGAACGGCACGGAGGGCGGCGGCGACGGTCCAGGCCTGGTCCGCGAGGACGAGCGTCGGCGCGTCGGGGTCGGCGTAGTGCTGGACGGCGCCCTCGTCGTCGACCAGTTCCGAGCGAAGCGTCGCGAGCGTCCGCTGCGCGTACTCGCGGGGTTGCTCGGCGTCGGTGTAGGCAGCGAGCGTGAGCAAGGCGTCGACTGCGAGGGCGTTCGAGTCGGCAAAAGCGGTCAGATCCGTCCGAGGGCCGGTGTCGGCGTCGGCGTCGCCCGGCCCCTGGCTCCCACCGAACGCCGATCCGTTCCACAGGGCGTCGGTCAGGTATTCGACGGTTCTGACTGCCGGCCGCCGGTACGCGTCCTCGCCCGTGTAGCAGTACGCGTGGGCGAACGCCCGGACCAGCGCGGCGTTGTCGGCGAGGAGTTTCGCCCGGTCGGGGTCCCCCCAGTCGCGGGTTCGAGCGTACCGGAAGAACCCGCCCGCCTCCTCGTCGAAGAGTCCGCGGGTGACGGCGTCGAGGGTCTGACGGGCCTTCGCCTGATCCCGCTTGAGCGCAAACTCGATGGTCCGAGGCAGGGGAAACTTCGGCGCGTCGCCCCATCCACCAAACTCCGCGTCGAAGCCACCATCGACCTGGCCGGCGAGGTGTTCCTCGATGCGGTCGGTGACCGGGCCACGGGGTGGCTGGTCGTCGCGAAGGCTCCGAGGCATCCGCCCCGCGTCGGCACCGCTCGTGTCCCAGCGCTCGCGCACCCGGTCGAGGACATCGCGCATCCCGTCCGGGCCGAGGAATCCGGCGCTCGCGATGCGCTTGCCGTCGGGCGTACAGAACACCGTCGACGGGAAGCCGCCGACGTTGTAGCGCTCGCGGACCCGGGGGTGGCGGTCCACGTCGACCCGGACGGGCACGAACCCGTCGTTCAGGTTGGCCGCGATGCGCGGTTCGGCGTACGTCCGGGCGTCCATCTCGTGACACTCCCCACACCAGGTCGCCGTCAGCGCGAGCAACACGGGCGTCCCGCGGCGGCGAGCCTCGTCGAAGGCGGCCTCGCCCCACTCGCGCCACTCGACGCGCGTCCCGTCGGTCATACCAGCCCTCCGGGGCGGGCAAGCCTAAGGGCTTCGTCACGGCCGCCGACGCGACGGCGTCAAAAGGGCTATGAGCGGGCACCCGGTAGTGGGCGTATGCGCTTGCGCTGGGTGTTCGCGCTCCTGTTGCTCGTCCCCCTCACCGACGCCCTGTTGCTCGTCGTCGTCGCCGACGCCGTCGGCGCCCCGGCGACTGTCGCGCTGGTCGTCCTCACCGGTATCGTCGGGATGTTGCTGGTGCGCGCTGAGGGACGCCACACCGTCCGCCGCCTCCAAGAACGGGTCGCCACCGGCGAGGTGCCGACAAAGGAACTCATGGACGGCGGCCTGCTGATCGCCGCGGGCGCGTTCCTGCTCACGCCGGGACTGGTCACCGACGCCATCGGCTTTCTGCTCGGCGTGCCGCTGACGCGAGCGCCGATTCGTGGCCTCCTCGAACGGGTCGTGGTACGGCCGTATCTGGAGCGCAAGAGCGGCGGGTTCGTCACCGGCGGCGTCTACACCGGGGGCTTCCCCGACGACGAGGACGTCTACGACGTCGACGGCGGCTCCTACCGCGTCGACGACGAGTGACGGCCTCGCGGAACTCCGAACGGAAACGCTTAAACGAAAGACCGCGCAAGCAATTGATGCGCTCACCTGGGCCAATAGCTCAGTCAGGTTGAGCGCTCGGCTGATAACCGGGAGGCCCGCGGTTCAAATCCGCGTTGGCCCACCTCCTTCCCTGTCGGTCTCTGACCGGCCGGGAACTGGGGCCGCAACTCCCCAGCCATTTCATTTCGGTTCACTCACTACAAACAGAGTCGCCCACGCGCGGCGCGTGCTACACGAGCGATGCGCGAGCCGCGGCGAAGCGTTGCAGCCGGCGGTCTACCAGTCATCGTCGTCGTCGTCGCCGTCGTCGGCGGTCGATGTGCTGACTCCCCCATGGACGCCGGTCCCCCAACTGCGGTCGGGAGGGGAGTAACAGTTGTCCGTCAGTGTCCACTGAGGGATCGACATGGCGAACTGCCGGGGATCGAGGGTCGCCCACCCCTCCAGATAGATCTTTAGTTTCGCCTCGACGTTGATGTTGAGCGTCTTGTTCTGGTGTCTTTGCAGGTTGATTCCGAGGCTCGGGGCGGAGTACCCCGTCGCCGGTCCGAAGTACTTCCTGTCGTTCTTGTTCGCTTTGTGTGGCAGGTCGAATATCCGTTGGGTGGTTCGCGCGTGGTCGTATCGGTATCCGTCGAAGTATGCCGTCTGTTCGATGACGAGGTCAACGTTGAGGTCCGGCTTATCGAACAGCAGGCCGGCGTTCGTGTCGCCGCGTAACTGCCCCCGTAACTTGACCGTCGGTAAGGATGAGTGCCCTCCTAGGTCCGGGCACGGGTCCATTCGGTTGGGCGTGAGCCAGTATTGGCCGAGCAGGCTGAGCGTATAGGTCGTCTGGTCCAACGCACCGATGTTTCCCTTGCCGGGACCGGAGATGCTCCCGCGTATCTCCAGCCATCCGGAGTTCCAGGTGGGGTTCAACTGCCCCGGCCAACTCCACTTGCTCTGTCCCCACCACAGTTCGTTAGCCATCTCGGGACAGCTCCGTTGGTCCCGCTATGGGGTCACATGGGTCGTCGGGAGCATCGTCGAGGTGACTGGCGATGGTCTCAGCGCGTTGTTGTCCCAGCGCCTCGACGGCTTCGAGCGCATCCAGGAACGCATCGGGGTCGTCCAACTGTCCCGCCAAGCCCTGTGCAATCATCGCCAGCAACTGCTCTCCGTGCTCCCGCTCTTCGTCCGTTACCGTCTCCAGTTCCCGCCGCTTTGCCTCCCATTCGACCTTCGAACGCCAGTGCTCGCTCGTCTGATCGAACTGTGCTTCGACCGCTTCCGGAATGGGGACCTCGGGATTGCTCGTCGAATTGGTGTTTGTTGTCATACTGCATAACAGATAATATCATATACATTAATGAAAGTTGTTATATGACACTTCAAAAGTATAATTTTTGTAATATTTGAGCGCGTGGCCGGGGACAGATCTCCCGGTGAGGGGGTCCAGCGACCACGAACGGCCGAGACCGGGAGTCATATTTGGATCGGCGACGACGATGTGGTACAATGGCGAGCGACGAGCGAATTCGCACGACGCACATCGGAAGCCTGCCTCGTCCGCCGGAACTGCTCGACCTACTCGAACGACGCCAGGACGGCACGGACGTCGACCCCGAGGAGTGGGACGACACCGTCGAGTCGGCTACGCGCGGCGTCGTCGAGCGCCAAGCCGAGGTCGGTCTCGACGTCGTCAACAACGGGGAACAGCCCCGTGTCTCGTTCAACTGGTACGTCGCGAACCGTCTCAGCGGCATCGAGGGGGAGCGCGAACAGGAACTCTGGGCGGACCTCCAAGAGTTCCCGGACTACGCCGAGGAGACGTTCAAGACCGACGTCATCGACCTGTCGATGCACCCCGTCGTGACGGGGCCGGTCGAATACACTGGCCGTGAGGAGGCCGAGGCGGAACTCGCGGCGTTCGACGACGCGCTATCGGCCGTCGGCGCCGACGTCGAGGAGACATTCATGACTGCGGCATCGCCGAGTGTCGTCACGGCCACGCACGTCAACGAGTATTACGACGCCTACGACGAGTTCCTCTTTGCCGTCGCGGACGCGATGGCCGAGGAGTACGAACGTATCGCCGAGCACGGGATGACGCTGCAGATCGACGCCCCGGAACTCCTCACGGTCGGCCATACGGCGGCCTACGCCGACGAACCGCTCGACGAAATCAAGGCGGCAACGCGTCTCCACGTCGAGGCGCTCAACGAGGCACTGTCGAACGTCCCGGCCGAGCAGGTTCGCCTCCACACCTGCTGGGGGAGTTACGAAGGACCCCACCACCACGATACGGATCTGGTCGAGATGCTGCCGGAACTCTACGAGGCGGATATCTCGGGACTCAGCGTCGAACAGGCCAACCCGCGCCACCAACACGAGTATCGCGCGTTCGCGGAACACCCTCTGCCGGACGGCTGGACGCTCCTCCCGGGCGTCGTCGACGTGAAGACGAACATCGTCGATCACCCGCGGACTATCGCGGACCGTCTGGAGCGGGTCGCCGAGACAGTCGACGACTCGACGCCGCTGGTCGCCGCACCGGACTGCGGGTTCGGCACACAGGCGGGCCTCGGCATGGTCGATCCGGAAATCGCGTGGGCGAAACTGTCAGCGCTCGTCGAGGGGGCCGAACTCGCGAGCGAGCGCCGCGACTGAGGGGCCGGAGGAATTAGGCACCATCAGCGGCGTCCAGTGTGCTGGCACCGTCGAACGCCGGCCCACCCCGCGACCACATCGGCCACAACGTTCATGTCATGTCGACACACACCATGATCGTAGTGAGGTGATGGGACAGTTTATTCCACTACACCCTCCAGCGGCATGCCCCTCGAGCATCGAGCGGTAGCCACGTAGCCCGCCTCCACTTTCACCACCGTCCAACACCGCGGCTCGCCGTCCGTCACGTCGGGACGAACCCCGTACCGTTAACTCGGGCGGGGCGAACCGACGTGACCATGCGGACGGTACTGACGAGCGTCGTCGCCGACGTTGCCTACGACCTCCGGCGCCTGCACGGCCTCTGGATGGCGCTTGCCTTTCCACAACTTCGCGATTCGCATCCGGTCGTCACCCGTTGGACTCCGGGGACGACGCGGGAGCGCGCGGTCTATCGGCTCTGGGCACTTCTGGGCGGGATCGGACTGCTCGTGGGCTACCCGCTCACGGTGCTTGGACTGCTAGTTCGGGTTCAGGTCGACGGACTCGACCGGACGACCGCTCGTCTGGGCGCCGTCGGGACCGTCCTCCTCGCGGCGTTCGTCTGGGGAGGATTGACCGCGCTCGCCCGCGTTCGGTTCTCGGCTGAGGGATTTCTCGCCGTCGCCGCCGCGGGGTCCGTCGCCGTCGTCTCGACGATGCTGGCGGTGCTCTTTCGGCGTCTCGGCGGACGGGTGACGACGGTCGTCCTGGCCTACCCATTTGCGGTGATCGCGGTCTTTCTCCCGCCGGTGGTGGCGGCACTCTACTCGACAGCCCTCGCCGCGGCCGTCTTCCCCCGGAGCGAGACGCTCGCGGTGTGGCTGCTCGATACGCTCCTCGAGTACCGCGGGCTGAACACCCTGCTTCGCCGTCGATTCGAACTCGTCGGGGTCGCGTACGTCGGCATGTGGGGTACACTCGCGGTGCCCGTGGGGTGGACGCTCGGCCTCTTGGTGACACTCGCGAACCTCGTCCGACCGACGGCCCCCGACGAGACGGCGTGACCCGCGTCGAAAATGGACACCTCCAAGGGCGCGCGGCGACTGTCCTGTGTGTGGTCATCATCGTGACCTGCGAGGAGTGTGGGCGGGGCTATTCGCGTACCCGGTTTCTCGGCGAACCGGACCGACACGGGGCGCGACCATTTCAATGCCCCAACTGCTATGCGTACCTCGGCCGCACGGAACAGGGGTTCGAATCCTGACACTGGCGGTGCGTGTCGCACACCTCCGACGACGCGTACCCTCGAACGAGGAATATTCCCGTCTCTCCCCGGTCACAGATATCGAATAAAAGTAGCGGGAGGTAGATTTGAACTACCGATCTCCGGGTTATGAGCCCGGCGGAATCTCCTGGCTATCCCATCCCGCTACTGATCCCTACCGGCGAGTCGGCGTTAAGGGTTTTGAAATCCGGACGGGGGATTGGGACGAATTCGAGGTGACTATCTCCCCCTGAACAACGTGAGCGAAGTCATCTGATACAGTCAGCACAGGTGGTGCACTCACAACGAAACCACGTGGTGATGGCTTCCCCCGTAGATGCTCTTGCCACAAAGGGCATCGGATACTCAAATGCAAAAGGACAACCGTCGCTCTCCCATACAGTCAGATAATGAGCGAGTCAGAAGACACGGCCACGAAGCCAAAAATCTCAGTTGCAGTTGTCGACGAGTCACACACGAACGAAATCCCGGACAATATCGACTCTGAGTTGTATACGACGACACGACCAGAGTCGTCGTTGGTCGAGTTTTCGGCGGATCCTGACGGAGAGTTGGCAGAGGCACTCAGGCGGAACGGATTCGACGTGTGAACTAGTCAACTGCTGGTCGCTCGTTCCGCCGAGTTGACTCTGCTAACCCCCAACAGCGGACGGATTCCCACGATTACGCTGAATACACGGCGCGTATTGGGGAGAGAGGAGTCGGGAGAACTGGATCGGACTCGATTCGAACCAGAAGACGCGCAGCGACGGAGCAAGCCACGTCACACCACTTCGTGCCGGGAGAGTGCTTAAACAGTCACCTGACGTATGCGGACATGCATCAGCATGGAGGAACTCGATCGCGTTTTGAACAGGTATGCGACCAGTCAGGAGCTCATGGACCAGATCAGGTACACTGCCGAGTCGTTGAGCATGGGGTTCGACCGGTGGGGAGAACGGCATGTGAGTGGTCCGAGTCTGTACCTGTTGATCGTTGCCGACGTCAACTTCGATGCCTACACCGACCCGATGGGCGACAACAGGTGGCCCGTTGAGCGATGCCAGGTCGTCACCGGGTCGCCCGACGGATTCACGCAGGTTGCCCGGGACGTGGCGTTCAGCTGCGACGGTGCTGTCGTCGTGACCGGGGATGGGACGATTCAGGAGCAGATGGTTCGGGTCCGCAGCCCCAACCGAGAGGATATCAAGGAGTCCAGCAATCTCGAATACGCCGAGTGGATGGGGGCCAAACACATGAGCGCGCTGGAAACGTCGATCCGTGAGGAAGTCCTGTGGGTGATCACGCTCAGCGAAGAGGACGGCCGCGTCACGACGTTTCTCAACGGCACGTATCAGGACTATCCTCGCGAGGGGATCGGTGGCCGGTGGCGACCTGACGAGTAAGCGGCGACCGAGTCTCGCAAAGACCGATCAAGGGACGGTGTGGATTTCGGGAGCGTTGGATGCCAGTGCCGGGACGCAAACGCAGCCTGTGGCGTCTTAGCGCTCGCGGACGGTGTACCACTGTCGTGTATCTGTCTCTTGCAAGGTATTTCTGCCAGCGCTGAGGCAGAGAGCGGTTGTACAAGAGACACAGCGCAGATGTAGGAATCCTGTCCGTAGACAGGCCAGCGAGTCGGTCGCGACCGTTCACGCGACATCCTTCGTCTCGGAGTACGCGGGTCGGAGACGTGGAGACAGTGCGATGTAGTCGCTCCTCGGCGTGACTGCATACCGATGACCGCTACGAGACGCTCGAACGGCCGTTAGCCGTCGCTGGCGATGCGACTGATCGTCTGTGCCAACACCTCGGTTGCCTTGGCACAATCCTGCCAGTCCGTCCACTCAGCTGGGTTGTGTGAGATCCCCCCTCGGGACGGGACGAAGAGCAGACCGGCGTCAGTAACGGACGCTACGTGCATCGTATCGTGTCCTGCACCCGAAGAAAGCTCGAGGGCGTCGATCCCGGCTGCGGCTGCACCATCACGAAGCGCGTCCCGGCAGCGTTCGTCCATCGGAACGGGATCGATATCGACCCCCTTCTCGAATCTCGTTTCGACGTCGCGATCCGTGGCAATCCGGTCGAGGCTGTCTCGAATATCCGCTTCGACTGCGTCCATCATATCTCGTTCGACATCACGGACGTCGACACCCATCTCGACGGTTCCCGGGACGACGTTGGTGGCGTTCGGAGCAACGTCTACTCTCCCGACGGTGCCGACGACCGATTCGCTATCGGCGAGTCGGTCGTCCGCCGCTCGTTCCACGTCGAGGATGAACTCCGCCGCTGCTGCGAGAGCGTCCTGTCGCTCCAGCATCGCAGTCGTCCCGGCGTGGTTCGCCTCGCCATCGATTCGCACATCACCGTGCATGATTCCGGTGATGGCAGAGACGACACCGGCGGAGACGCCTTCGTGTTCGAGGACGCGGCCCTGTTCGATATGGAGTTCGAACCAACTGTCCCAGGAGGAGGCATCGAGAACGCCGTCGCCAGCGTATCCGATCCCTTCGAGCGCTTCCCGGAGTGTGACGCCGTCGGCATCCGTGGCTGCGAGTGCGTCCGACACGTCTCGTGTCCCGACAGCGACCGACGATCCGAGAAGCGGTGGAAACCGCGACCCCTCCTCTCCGGTGAAGCTCACAACCTCGATCGGTCGACGAATCCGTTCGTTACTCGATTCGAGTGCTCTGACGGCTTCGAGGGCAGCGTAGACGCCGAGTGGACCGTCGAAGATGCCTCCGTTGGGAACGGAATCCAAGTGGCTTCCCGTGGCCACAGGCGCGGCGTCAGCGTCGGCCGCGTCGGGAACCCATCGACCCGCGATATTTCCAACGGCGTCGATCCGGACATCAAGCCCGGTGGCTTCCATTCGGGATACGAGGTAGTCTCGAGCCTCCTGATTGGCGGGCGTCCCGGGAAGGACAGTCCGTCCGTGGCCGTCGGGGGCATCGGTCGTTCCGAACGCTGCAGTGGTTTCGATATCGTCTTGAAGCCGTGATTCGTCGATGATCATCACTGGTGAATTAGCGTGGTGGATAGAACAGTTATTCGGCGATATCGCCGGGCACCGTCGAGTGGGTCGATTAGAGCGTCCGCTGGAGGATCGCCCCCGGGAATTCGTCTTCCCAAGCTTCGTCGTCCTCACAGGCACTCTCGTACACCCGCTGTAACTCGGGGACGGGGTCCTCGTGGTCGTCGACGCGGAGGTCGTGGGCGAGTCGGGGGTCCTCCGGGTCGTAGATTTTCAGCGCGGCACTCTGAGCGGTTCCAGCGCGTTTGTCTCCCCCGGCGTCTTCGCCCGCTTGCAAGGCGTCCAAGAGGCACTCGGGGAGCGACTTGGACGAATCGACGGCGCTGGCGAATTCCGTGGCGACGGCCTCAATTACGTGCTCACCTTCGAGCATGTTGCCTGCGACGGTGTAGGTCGTCTGGCCGGCGGATCCCGTCTGTGATCCGAACCAGTCGACACACTCGTCGCCGGAGAACGTCGACGTGTTCCCCCACGTATCCACGCCGTGGATCTGCCGGAGGCTGGCGTTATCGTCCTTCCGAAGAAGAGTCGGTATCGCGTCGTCGATACTCGCCTCTCCGTCGAGCAACCGGGCCGCCTTCGGTCCCAGTGGGACGTTGACGATAGACTGCGTGCAGACGACACCGTTCGGCGAGAGAAACGGTGCCAGTCCGCCGACTGCCGGCGCTTTGGTTGCGATGGCGGTTCCGTGTCGAGTACCGTCCGTCATGCAAATCGAGTATGTCATGGGTGGGTTCGGTGACGTTCTGTCTCGTGTTACGCTGCCACTATCGGCACGCTACTGCGTCCGTGTCATCCGTCTGATCGTCAGCAGGGAGTACCGATCTCACTAGTGGGGGTGTATGTCGTCGTCGTAGCCGAGTAAGTCGTCGTAGAGGTCGGTTCGCCTGTCTCGGGGGATGACGTTCATGTCGTTCCACACTTTTTCAGTCCGGGCGCTCATGAGGTCGCAGTCGCGTGCGATGAGGATCTCGTCGTCGGATTGGCTTGCGGGTCCAGCAACCGCCGTCCCGGTCGGATCAACGATGAGACTCCGGCCCAGAAACGGCTGCCCTCTTTCGGTCCCGATCCGGTCAGCACAGGCGAACCACACCGTGTTCACGTGCGCGTTCGAGATGGCGAGATAGTTCGCCCGAGCGAATTCGCCGCCAGCCAACCCCGTCCGCTCGTGTTCGTTGATCGGCACCCAATTCGTCGGCTCCGCGATGAGGTCCGCGCCTTTCGCGGCTTGGATGCGTGACAGTTCTGGGAACCACTGATCGTAGCAGATCTGTACGCCGATACGGCCGATCTCCGTGTTGAACACCTGAATCTCGTCACCAGGTTCGAACCACAGTTTTTCCTTGTCCCAGAGGTGGAGCTTTCGGTGAGTCCCGATATACCCATCCGGCCCGAACAGTACTGCGGAGTTGTAGAGGTCCACGCCGTCGCACTCGGCGTAGCCACCGACGATGTATACGTCGTGAGTGGCTGCCAGTTCTTTCCATCGCTGCGCTGTCTCACCGCCTGGAATCGGTTCCGCGAGCGACCGTGCTTCGGCGCGGTCCTCGAAGACGTACCCCGAGTTCGCTAACTCTGGCAGGACGATGAAGTCGCTCCCGCTCTCCGCCGCTTCTTCGATCAGCCGACAGGATGTGCTCCGGTTCGCCTCAGGTTCGCCGACCACTGGCTCGAACTGTACGCAGGCGATGGTAACGGGAGAGCTGGCGGAGCCGGTACGTTCGTCTTCGGTACTACTCGCCTCGTTGCTGCTGTGCGTGCGTTCACTCATTGTGGGGACGTTCCGCGAGAGCCGGCTGGTGGCTTGGATGGGTGCCACCGACGCGCCTCGATTCTACCGTGGGCGATTCGTCTGTACTCATGGACATCACCACATTTCGTTGCTTCGCATCTCCTGAACGGTATACCGGAGAATGATCAACGTGACGAGAAACGTTCCAGCGATTCCGAGGATAACCATCCCAGTGAAGAAGGTTTGGCTAACCACAAGCGGAAGGATCACGTTCCGTCACCTCCCGCAGTCACATCCTGTCCGACACGTTGGAGTTTCCCCCAATCGAAGTCCTTTGGCCAGAGGTACGAGCCACCGTAGGTGATGACACACGAAATCCAGCCGCTGAGGATGATTCCTTGGTTCGCTCCGATAGTGAAGTAGGCCGCATACCCGACGATAGTCGCCGTCGTCGTTGCGACGAAGACCACCTGTGGGTTCGCCTTCTCCCACCACAGTCCGGCGACAATCGGGAATACGAACGCGACGTTGATCACGCCGAGGAAGAACAGCATCTGAAGCATGGTGAGAATCCGGGGCAGGCTAAACAGAAGCCCGAGCACACCCACGAGCAGCGTGAAGTACTTGCCGTAGCGGAGTAGCTCGTCTTCGGAGACATCGTCTTTCACTCGGGGAACGGCGTCGTTCATCAGGAGCGTGGCAAGTGCATTGATACTCGCCGCAGTCGTGGAACAGAGAGCGCTCCAGACGGCGATGAGGAACAGCCATCCGGAGAACGCCCCACCGTAGATTTGGGCAATCATCGGCGCGACCTGATTGACCTGTTCGGGCGTCTGATCGAACGCGAGCGCGACGAACGACAGGCTGGCGATTGCTAGGGGGACGAGAATCCAGCCGATTCCACTGAGTCCAAACGTTTTGGCGACGACGTCGCTCCGAATAGCGTATGCGCGCTGCCAAAACGTGTTGTCCATGAACACCTCCCCAATCCCGAGGAGCGCTCCTGCCGTTGCGAACAGCAGTCCGCTCGGGGCAGTGAGGCTGAGTTTCGCAGGGGAATCCGCGAGGATACGTTCGTAGACGGGACCGAATCCGACGTTGAAGTAGACAAGCGGGGGGACGACGAGTGCGACAACAAGAATCAAAAGCACTTGGAAGTAGGCAACCCCAGTGACACTACGGAAACCGCCGAGATACGCGTAGACGATGACGATGCCGAACGTGAGGAAGACAGCCAGATAGTATGGAATATCGAAGATTTGTTCGAGCAGTACGCCGCCGCCGATACCCTGTGTGACGATTAGCCCGAGGACGTAGATAACGAGAAGGGAGACGAATACGTAGTAGTTCTTCTCGTCGTAGCGGGTGCCGTAGAAGTCCCCGACGGATTTCCCGTGAGGGATGACTTTGTGCAGCCGTTTAGAGAGGAGTGCGAACAGGAGAACCCCTGCCCCGCCCAGCATACCGTATCCGAGGGCTCCGAGGATTCCGTACGTGTACGCGCTTTCCGGCGCAGCCAGCATCGTATTGCCCGTAATCCAGAACGCAAGCAGTGAGGTCATCCCCAATGCGATACCGAGCTGACCACCTCCGAGGATGAAGTCGTCCGTGCCGCCGGAGCGCCGGGAGAAGTACCACCCGACACCGATAAATACGGTTCCGAGCAGGAGCACGATCCCGATGTTAATGAGTGGCAGGGCCATCTTACGATCCCTCAGAAGGTTCCGACTGTTCCGTCTCTATTTCGACGTTTCGCTCCCCGTAGACGCCGAAATACGGAGCAACGAGGAGACAGAGTAAAACGATGAGTAGGGCGGTTGCAGCGTAGACCCATGACATCGTCGATGCGATACTCGTCTGCATTGGTATGGGTTGTGCGAACATGGTACTGCTTCTCGTCCGATGCGTAGAATATGCATTAAAATTTTTGCTTTTCTATGAAAATTATTAATCTGCTTTTGTCGAGGCGAGACTTCCGCCGTCCGCGGCGGGTGTAAAGAGCAGATGGACACGAGATTGCGGTGGAGAACGCTCCCGTTGAGTTCGAGGTTGGGTCTCACCCACGGCGGTTCCTGTACGCTCCGTCGATCAAAGGTGAAATCACGGCCACCGTCGCGACACGTCTCCCGGTAGGACCGGGGGCAGAGAGTCGTCCTGTCGGCGCTACAGCCGCCGCTGACAACTCGAAACCGAGTACAACCCCACGAACCGCGACTACCTCAAAGGACTACCAGGTGAGAACGTGTCACTTCGTATTCGAGATTTGACACCGGTCGGGAGTCTGTCGACACCGTCGGGAATCTCTTCGGCGGAGTCTCCTGAGAGAATTTCTGAACGGCCCAAGGAAGATATTTGATTGGATTCGACGGTTGGACGCCAACCGTTTTCCCCGACACGCTCCCTCAGTTGAGTTGGATCGACCGCCGAGCACGTCACACCAGTCCAGTATACATCCAGTATGACACTTGCGCAACTCCTCGAACAGTACGTCAGTCTCGGTATCTTCGTCCTCGCTGGGGGCCTTAGCGTCCTGAGTCTCCTCGCGTGGCGACGGGAACGTGACAGTCGGATGCGAATCGTCACGCTCGGCTACGCGATGTTCGCCGTCTATGGGCTCATCGTATTTCTCAAGTACCTCTTGCTTCCCTATCTCCCGTACGCGCCGCTCGAATTGCTCGAACACGCAAGTGCAATCCTGATTCTCGGAGGGCTTCTCACCTTCTTCATCGCTCTCACGCGGGATTGATCAATGCCGGACCCGGACCTCGAACTGGACTCTCGGCGGACAATCTACCAGCGGATAGCCGACACGCCGGGTGTTCACTTTCGCGCACTCCTCGACGAACTCGAGTACGCACAGGGAACACTCCAGTACCAACTCCGCTGGCTCGCCGACGAGGGCCTGATCGACGTTTCGGACGACGGCAAGTACACGCGGTACTACCCCGCCGTCGAGTTCGACGAAGCCGACCGAACAGTGATGAACGCGTTGCGGCGGGAGTACAGTCGCCGCATCCTTGCGCACCTTCTCGCAGACGGCCCGCTATCGACGACCGAATTAACTGACCACCTGGACAAGGCCCAATCGACCGTCTCGTGGCATCTCTCGAAGCTCGCAGAAGCGGACCTCGTCACGAAAGAGCGCGACGGTCGGAGCGTCGTCTACGAGGTTAGCGACCCTGACCGCGTCGAGTACCTCTATACGGTTCACCAACGCTCGTTCACCGACAAAGTCGTCGACCGGATTCTGGGCCTCTGGGACGGCTATTAGCTCGGCGTCGCGTTCGACGGGACCCTCCGAAGCACCAGCAAGCGCAACAGAAGCAGGTACACGAGAAACGCCACCGAGGGGCCCAGTAGGGGACGGACGAGTCCCGTCAGATCGGTCCCGACCGCTGCGGCGTGGATCACTCCGAAGGCGAATCCGAGGTACGCGAACGAGTGAACGACACGCGGCCCCCATGGCCGCTGGAAGCGCTTCGCGTCGGTGAAGCCCAGCACCGCAACGACGAACATGAGCAGCGCCCCCACGCCGACGGCGATCCCACCGAGGAAGTACGGCATCGAGTACGCCGGAGCCGGAACCTGACCGCTGACGACGAACCACGCGTCGGGGATACCGAGCCCCGCGTGCAGCAGCGTGACGATCATCGCGAACACGGAGAGTTCGACGTGTATCCGCTGGGCAGCCTCGTGGAGCACGCCGAACGACTCTGTATTGTAGAAGACGCCCGTGAGTACAGCCAAGTAAAGCAATGGGTACGTGACGAGCGCGGCACCGCGGTCGAGGAGCCAGACGAGTTGTGACATTACGATGCTCCCGTCGTTTCCACGACATCGGGACAGCCGTCAGCATCTTGGAACCCGTTGTCCGTCTCTGCACGTGTCGGACACTCGTCGGCGGAGTCGTCGATGCCATCTCCGTCGTAATCTGCCGGCGCCTGTCGCTCCGAAACGGTCTGATCGGCGAGGTTACTCTGTGCGTTCGCAGTCGCCTGGGTGGCACGGACGTCACCGATCTGCCAGAGAGCCGGAACGGCTACGACCAGTACGACGATTGCGACGACAGTGATACGCTGCTTATGTGTCAATGACATGTGAATCGAATCCTCCTGTCGTGTGGAAGATGCCGTCGTGAACGATCAGTGCCTCTAGCCCGTCCCACTCGGCGGCTACTTCACGTGCATCGTCAAGGGAGAGCGCGGCAAGCGTCGTCGCCAGCGCATCGGCTTCCATGCAGTCGCGACGGGCGACGACGGTGACGGAGTCGTGACGAGAGCCGAGCGACTCGGTCGTCGGGTCGTAGATGTGGTCCGTGCCGTTTCGCGAGCGTCGATAGCCTCCAGACGTCGCGACAGACCAATCCGTGTCCAGAATCTTCAGCGGTGTATCGTCGCCGTACGGACTCTCGATGGCCACCGGGCCAGTTGGCGGGGACAGATCCCCACCACCACTGACGAACCCTCGTCGACCGAGACCGGTGAGTGTCTCGCTGGCTCGGTCGACGATATACCCCTTGGCGAGACCATTGAGGTCGAGTTCGACGTCGGTAGTGACCCGAGAGCCGCTGACACGAACCGTTCCGGTATCGAAGTCCGTGGGTGGTGTGTCACTGTCACCACGCAGGAACCGTTTGCACTCCTGTTCGACGCGCCCCTGATGGATGTCGAACACCCCTCCGGTCCGATCGTTGTATTCGAGTCCACGGCGAACGGCACGGGCGACGTGTTCGTTCACGACCGCACCGTCGCGGTTGAGATGGCTGACAGCACTCGCCTCGTCGAAGGCGTTCAACTGCGCTTCGAGCGACTCAGCCGTGTCTCGTGCCGCAGTCGCCGCCGTGTCAGCCCGAACACCTGTCGCGTGGACCCGAAACATCGTATCACAGCAGTCGAACTCCCGGCGAGCGTCGCCGAGCCGTTCGGTGAGCGATGCGAGCGATCCCATCATCTCGGTCACTCGTCCTCTTCGTGTTCGCCGTCCTCGTCCCCCGCTTCGTATTCGTCCTCGTGGTCGTCGTCGTCCTCGTGGGCTTCGTCGTCCTCGTAGGCTTCATCCTCCTCATGGGATTCACTCTCTTCGTGGGCTTCGTCCCCGTAGGCTTCATCTTCCTCATGAGCTTCGTCCTCGTAGCCGGATTGGGTCTGAACTGCTGGCGTGAAGTCCTCATTGGGCGTCGGAGCATCGGCAGCAGCCTGTTGTGAGGCATCCGACGCGGGCGTTCCAGGCGAGTCAGAGTCCCCACCAGCCTGCCCGAGGCCAACGCCGGGCATCGCAAGGCCACCGGCCACGACTGCGGTGAGGAGGGCGCCTGCTAGCGTGAAGGCGACGAGTTTGTTATTGGGAAGCGGAATGCGCACGGTTAGCGACACCCCGTTGTAGAATCGCTATCCTCGACGTGTCGGTCGTTGCGTTCTGCCATTGCAGATCGGCGGTGGAGATCACCTTAGTAAGCCGTTCGCGTCCAGCTATCGAATCGTCGTACGGTTATCGAATCGACTCGCTGTGGCTCGATCTGATCCGCTGTGGGTGTGTCCGGACCACAGGCACTGCCGTGGTGTGGCTCTGTGTCGGATATATCCGTCTAATCCCCCCTCGTTGTCGGATCGGGTTCATCGGGGCCGATGGCCGTGGGACCACCGGTTTCCCGGACGTCGCCCGCCCGCCAGGTGCCACGGCGGAACCACAGCCACGCGATGATCGCTCCGGCGACGTTCGAGGCGAAGAACGCGATCCAGATGCCCCGGACATCGGGTTGTCCGAGAAACCACAGGTCCGTTGGGAGCACGCCTTGTGAGGCCAGGTATGCGACGGGAAGTCGGATGAAAGCGAGTGCGGCGATAGAGATGGCAGCAGCGGTTAGTGTCTTGCCGGCGCCGCGGAAACCGCCAGTGAACGCCCGCTGGATTCCGATGAATCCGAACGACAACGCGACATACCGCAGGAACTCCGCACCGATGTCGAGAACGGCAGGGTCGTTGGTGAACACCGCAACGATGGGCGTCGGGATGAAGAAGATGGCAACGCCGGCGACACTCAGGACGCCGAACAACCCTTTTGCGGCGACGTAGTTCGCCTCTTGGGCGCGGTCGTACTTACCAGCCCCGACGTTTTGACCGGTCATCGTCTCGACACCGCGTGCGACAGCAATCGCGGGGAGGAAGATGACGGAGAAGACGCGAGTTCCGATGCCGAACGCGGCGACGACTGACGTCGAGAACAGCCCAACCACGATCAGGAGGGCGTTGATCGAGAGTGCACGGCCAGTTCCCTCAATCGACGCCGGAATGCCGATGCGCAGGATCTTCCGGAGGTACTGGAGGTCGGGCGTCATATCGTCGAGATTGATCTGGATACCCCGCGTTCCCGACAGCATGATGCCGAGTCCAACGAGCATCGCCAGCCCCCGCGAGAAGACCGTGGCGATAGCGGCTCCTTGAATGCCGAGTTCGGGAAACGCGATTGGGCCGACCGTCCAGCCGTTGATGAGGAACGGGTCGAGAATCACGTTGACGACGACTGTCCCGAACATCACGAGCATCGGCGTGATGGTGTCGCCCGCGCCGCGCATCAGCGAGATAAACACGAAGAATCCGAACATGAACGGCAGGCCCAGCGCAACCACCTGCATATACGCCGTCGCGCCGGGAAGGACCTCGGGCGACGCCCCGAGGAACGCGAGAAACTCTCGGACGAGCGGATAGCCGATTGCACCGAGAATCGACGAGGCGATGAACGCGAACGAAACCGTCTGCGAAGCCGCATACTCGGCCTGCTCGGTCTCCTCGGCCCCTGTGTGCTGGGCGACGAGGACGCTCCCGGCAACCGAGAGCCCCATCCCGAGCGAGATGAGCAGGAACACCGTCGGGAACGCGAAGGAGATGGCTGCGAGCGCCTCCGTGGAGTACTGGCCAAGCCAGAACGTGTCGGCCAGGTTGTACGCCGTCTGGAGCAGGTTCGTGACAACAATCGGTAGCGAGAGAAACAGGAGCGGCTTGACGATACCCCCCTCTGTCAGGTTGAGTTCTTCCTGCCCTTTGAACAGGTTCACGCGACCACCTCCGATCCAGGGTTCCATCCGAGATGCAGTTCCAGTGTGGTTTCGAGGACGTGACGCGTCTCGTCGAGTGGTTCACCGAGTGCCACTTTCCGTGCGTGTGCGCCGTTGATCGTGGTTGTGACGAGGCCGGCGACTTCGTTCGGGTCGGTCTCCTCGAAGTGCCCTTCGTCGATGCCGTCTGCGACGATGTCCACGACAATCTCGCGTACCATGTCGTCGAGGTCGAGAAATCGTTCTCGGAAGAGCGTCTGGAAGGGTGCCTGTGACTTTAGCTCCATGATCGCCACGGGGAAGCCGTCGACGTCAGGGTTCGGCGATGAGAAGACCGCATCGAGGAACGCGGTGAGTCGTTCCCGCGGGTCGGTCGCTTCGGAGGCGAGTTTCGATGTGAACCGCTCGATCAGGTTGTCAAGAAACGCGTTCAGCAACTCCTCTTTCGTGTCGAAGTGGTAGTGGATCGCTGCGGTGGTCAGCGACGACTCGTCGGCGATTTTCTGCATCGTGAGTCCGGCATACCCATGTTTGCAGAGTACCCGGTTCGTCGCATCGATGATTTCGGATTTTGTCTCCGATTTCATTCGCTACTCAAGCTTACTAACTGGTTAGTTAAGAGCCTTCTGACTGAGTAGTAAGTACGGGAGTTGTCGGTCCATCTCACGCTCCAGAGTATAGATTGCAATGGCCACTCGGAGTCGCATCGCCTCGGCGTTTCGGCCCGCAAAGAAGACTGGCCTCCCGAGCGTTGATGGACTGACACCGTGGAACACCCGGTGGGTGCTAACGGACCCTTGCTGGCTTCAGAGCAGTGTCTGCTTCGGTGCGGCTAGAATAGTTTGGGAGTTGGTTTGTTCGACGCTTTAGTTTTTGAATGATATGTTGACGCTGTTCCGATCATCACGCGTTTCGTAGCGATAATCGAGGCCGTGTCGGTGGTGCACGGCTTGTCACCACGGTGCAGAATCGGCGAAGCAGAGCGCATCGTCAGCGAAATGTATCCCGCGAAGTTCGACAGAATACATCTTTGTAGTTGCACGATTTTTCGTCTCAGAGAGTCTGAGGGATAGTATCTGGTTCGTCTCGAAATCAATCGCAGCGCATAGCTAAGACGCTCGTCACTGAACTGGAGCACAGTTCGTCGGCCGCAGCGTGATCCGGATCGGCCCCATCTGTGGACGCTAAATCGGCCTTCTGCACTCCGTTGTGAATAGTGAATCAACGCTACTCGGCGCCAAAACTATATGAAATCGATATTGTATTTGAAAGTGATATATCGGGCAAGCAGAGCCGAACACCGAGCCTCATCGCTGGCTCGGGTGTCGACTCACGCTCCACGCGCTCTCGTTCGAAGCAGTCGCTACTACTGTTGAGCGGGTGACTTCGGACATGCATCGGGCAGAAATCGCACCCTCTCGTTCCTGCTCCGTATCCGAACACCGCCCCACCGGCAAGCACGCTTTATCGATGGGTCCCGTAATATCGAGTGTGCACGTAGAGTACGACGCGTTGACGTTCGAACGGCTGGGTCACGCTTCAGTCCGAATCGAAACCGACGATGGTCTCGTCGTCTATATCGATCCCTGGAGTGACGTGCTTGCGGACGACCCCCAAGACGGAGACGTGGTGTTCGTAACCCACGACGACGTGGATCACTACGACCCGGCAGGAATCGCGGCCGTCGCGGGGCCGGAGGCCACGGTCGTCGCTTACGAGGCTATCGACACGAGCGACCTCAACTTAGAGGTCACCACTGTTCCGTACGGAGGCTCGCGCACGGTTCGCGGTATCGGCGTCGAGGCCGTGCCAGCGTACAATCGTACGGACGGGCCACACGTCGACGAGGACGGCGATCCGTTCCACGCCGAGCGCGAGGTAGTCGGCCTCCTGCTTGACATCTCGGGGACGGCCGTCTACTTCACGAGTGACACGGACGTGCTTCCCGAACACGCGTCGATCCGGGCGGACGTGTTCATCCCGCCGATCGGTGGCCACTTCACGATGGACCGTCACGCGGCCGCCGACTTCGCCGACTCCGTCGAGGCCGACCTCGTCTTGCCCGTCCATTACGACACGTTCGAGGCCATCGAAACCGATGTCGAAGCCTTCGTCGACGACGTTGAAGCGCACGGAATCACCGTCGAGCCGTTCTGAAATCGGCGGCCGTCGTGTCGTCGACTCCCCCTAGGCTTCACTCGTGGCCGGCAGACACCGGACTCAATTCTCTGAAAACACGAACCGTCCCCGTGTGTTCCGTAACGAATCGTTGGAAGACGACAGGCTACATCACATAAGAGATTCACCGCTCTCGGTGGTCGTGACTTTTACCAAGGTTGAGGGGCCAAATCCGCTATGGACCTTCAGGTTGTTGGACTGGAGGATCTCGAAAAACGAGTTCGAGAGGCAGTCGATCGAATCGGTGAGTTCCAGACGGGGACGCGAGTCGAGTCGGACACCTTCTTCTCACAGGAGTTCATGCGCGCTCACACCGAATTCGACTCGTTCACCGCGTTCTGCACGCAAAGTCCGTGGTCCCTCAACGGTGCCAGCGACGTCCAAGGTGCTCCTCGTGACCGACTCAACGAGTATGTCCGCGCCACGACTGAATTCGAAACGTGGGAGGACATGAAGACCCAAGCGGCAGAGGAAGAGATTATCGATCAGATCGTCTCCTGATTACCCGGTTCTAGGCACGGCGTTCAGAAGGTGGAACAACCCGTAGCTGATGATACCTGCGCCCACCATCGATCCAACCCACGATCCGATCGTGATGCCGACCTTCCGGGGTGAAATACCACTTCCTCCGGATGAACTCGCGGCGAGACCACTGCCGACGATACTGGCGATCATCACCTTGTTGAACGAGATGGGAATGCCCAAGACAATCGCGAGTTGGGCGATCAGAAACGCCGGAATCAGGGCAGCAATCGACCGCCGCGGTCCGAGTGCGGCGTACTCGTTCGAGACGGCTTGAACGAGCCGTGGTCCCCTGATCCACGCACCGAGGAGGATGCCGCCACCACCGAGCGCGAGCAGGTAGATCGACGAGAACTGGAGGTCCGTCTGGAAGATCGTTTCGAGTGGCCCGGTTGCAAGTCCGACTTGCGTGCCACCGCTCGTGAACACGACGATGAGGCCCAAGATGACGAGGAACTGATTGATTCCGGCTGTCTTGTCACGGTGCAACAGCGCACGTGTTCCGGCGAGCGCGAGGAGGCCACACACGATACTCACGAGGACCATCCCAAGCGTGTAGGTCCCGCCAACAGACGCCGGGAGCAGGTGGGACGCAGTCGCGAGATATCGGGCGATCGATCCCTGTGCGCCGCTCGCTGTTGGAATGATGGTAAGCTGGATGTTGGCCAGCGCGTACCCGACTGCTCCGCCGAGTACGGGAATCCCGACGATTTCGGGCACGGATTCGCTCCGAAGGCCGCGAGCGAGTCCGTAGGCGAGCACACCCTCCGCGATGGGAATCGCGAACCAGAACTCGAGGATGACGACGTACTCGTCGACGGCGAATCCTCCACCGAGTGCGATGCCCGCGCCGATCATCGCTCCCGTGACAGTGAATGCCGATGGAATCGGATAGCCGTAGCTGTTCCCGATCGTGATGAGGGTTGCCGCTGTGAGTAACGCTGCGGCGGCGGCGAGTGGCGTGATCGTCACGCCGGTCACGAGGTCTTTACCGATTGTTTCGGAGATGCTGCCTCCTTGGAGGATTGCTCCAAGTCCAGCCACGATTCCGACCAAGAGAGCCGCTCGAAGAACCGAGAGTGCGTTCGCTCCGACAGCGGGCGCAACGGGGGCCGAATTACTGTTCGCCCCGACGGTGAAGGACATGAAAAGCGCCGCGAGCAGCGCAACCGAGAGAACGAGAATCGCAGGTGCCACGTATTCAGCACCCCCGACGCTGTCTCAGGTGGTGAATCGTTGGAAATGCTTGGCTACAACTGCGTCTCTTCATTTGTCCGGGACCCGTGCCACGAGACTGATGAACCCATCGGATTTGCATATATTGGCAGGTGGTGAGCCAATGTTTTGCATAACTAATGCGAGTCACGCGATGCTGAACGCAGATGACGGCAACGCAGGCGTCACCTTGTGACATGTCTGTCGTTCGACTGCAAAGGAGTCACACAGCGAGTGGCTGGCATACCGGTCGACGTTGCCGTGCGACCGTCGCTCACTCGTGACTCGAAGCCGGCGTTCGAACTGTGGCAACCGTCTGGTTCAGCCGCGATGTCTCGGGTGAGAGACCGGGATTCAATACCATTCGGAAGGAACTAGCCACGATGGCTCCTTCCCAAGCCGGCGGTAACGGGAGTGATTTCGACCTGAACCGAGCGGTGAACGAAGCGCTGGACGCACGCGACGGTGTGTCGGACTACGAAATAACCGAATCGGGGATAGAACACGTCCTCGTCAAAGTCACTGAAACGACGGAGGATGGTGGTCCACGGGTGGTTCTCTATCGGGTTCAACACGAACCGAGACCGGATGGAACGGATGACGTTCACTGGGAGTACCTCGGGCCGGCCGCAGACGGGGAGTCAGAGTGACTCACCTTCTAACCATCTGCTTTTTTACTATCGCGTCTGGTTGTGGCGAACATGGACGATGAGCCTTCGGATCGTGTAGTCCAAGACTCGGAGGGTGACGCTACGCAGGAGGAGTCTGGCAACGTCGAGACGGAGCTCTCGCGGGACATGAGTCTCTTCGATATCACCTTCATCGGCGTCGGTGCGATGATCGGTGCCGGTGTGTTCGCCCTCACGGGCTTCGCTGCGGGACTCGCGGGGCCGGCGCTGATTCTCGCGTTCGGGTTGAATGGCTTCGTTGCGCTGTTCACTGCCGTTTCCTATGCCGAACTCGGGGCCGCGTTCCCGGAGGCAGGTGGTGGCTATCTCTGGGTGAAAGAGGCGCTCGTCGATCCGAATGGCTTCTACGCGGGCTGGATGTCCTGGTTCGCGCACGCGGTTGCCTGTTCGCTGTACGCGGTGACGTTCGGCGTGTTCCTCACCGAGTTTTTGGTCTACGGCGGTGTCCTCGCCGAGGGATTCCAACTCTTGGGATTCATCGGCCGTGGACTGTTGGATAAGGTTCTCGCAGTGCTTATGGTGTCACTGTTCGCGTACATCAACTATCGCGGCGCGGAGGAGACGGGCAAGGCGGGCGTCGTTGTGACGTTCATCAAAGTCGTCATTCTTGGAATCTTCGTCGCGTTCGGTATTCTGGCGACGATGCATACCCCGGATTGGCCCGCGAAATTCATCAACAGTCCCCGCTTTGCGCCAAACGGTGTCATCGGAATCATCGGCGCGATGGGCTTTACCTACATCGCCTTCGAGGGCTACGAGATTATCGTCCAATCGGGCGAGGAGGTCGTTGATCCGGGAAAGAACGTCCCGAAGGCCGTCTTCTACTCGCTGGCTATCGTCGTCCCCATCTACATTCTCGTCGCGTTCGCCGCAATCGGTGGAATCGAGACGATTCCCGAACTCGCGGAACGGGCGAGCGTCTCCGCTAGCGCCCCCACGTGGCAACTGCTTGGGAATCTGGGCGAACTCGGGATCATCGAGGCGGCCGGCCAGTTCGTTCCCTACGGCGTCCCGTTACTCCTAGTCGCTGGACTGACGGCGACGATGAGTGCCCTGAACGCGACCGTCTACTCCTCGTCACGCGTTTCGTTTGCGATGGGGCGTGACAGGGCGCTCCCCCAACTCTTCAGTGCGGTTCACCCCGAGAAGCGAACGCCCCACGTGGCAATCTTCCTCTCGGCGGTCCTCATCGCGTTGATGGCAGTCGTCCTGCCCATCGAAGCGGTCGCGGCGTCGGCTGACATCATGTTCATTCTCCTGTTCGTGCAGGTCAACTGGACGGTCATCAAGATGCGCAAGACCCACCCGGACCTTCCCCGCACCTACGAGGTCCCCTACATGCCGTGGCCGCCGCTCATCGGGATCGTCCTCCAATTCCTGTTGACGCCGTTCCTCCTCTCGGCGCTTGGGATGAAGATCGGACTGGGACCGGACTCACACGGGTTCATCGCCCTCGTGACGACCGCGATCTGGATGGTCCTCGGCCTTCTCCTCTACTACGGATACTCCCAGCGGAAGGAAAACGAGAAGATCGAAGAGGAAACACCGACCGTCACGACCGAGCAAGCGCCCGCCGAAGCACGGCGGGACCGCGAGCAGCGGATTCTCGTCCCGGTGGCGAATCCGGCGACCGTCGAACAGTTGATGCGGACGGCACTCGACCTTGCCGAGGAGCGAGACGCAGAGATCGAAGTGGTGAGTGTTGCCACGGTCCCACAGCAGACGCCGCTCTCAGAGGGGCGCCAGTTCGTCGCTGAGGAGCGTGCTGTCATCGACCAAGCAATTGACTTTGCCGACGAAGAGCGCTCAGAGGTCCCGGTGAGTGGCAAAATCCGCATCGGACACGACGTCTCCCAGGCAATCCTCAATACGATCGATCAGGACGACATCGACCTCGTACTGATGGGGTGGCGGAGTCGCCCACGCCGTCGTGATTTCGTCCTGGGGAGTAACGTCGACGAGGTGGTAACTAAGTCTCGCTGTGATGTCTTGGTCGAGCGTGTCGGCCCTGCTGCCGACGGTGAGTCTGACGGGAGCGTGGATTCGCTCCTCTTGCCGACGGCTGGCGGGCCGCACGCCAAATTCGCAACCGAAATCGCCCGTGCCGTTGCCAGGCGCAACCATGCCCACATCAAGGTGATATACGTCCGGTCGGACGAATCAGACGGTGACGACGCTGCACAATCGATTCTCGATTCGACCATTGCCGAACTCGAAGCCCTCGAGACGACAACAGAGGTCGTCGAGGGGAGGGATATTGCCGACGCCATCGTCGAGGAGTCGGCCGATCACGACCTCACAGTCATCGGAGCGTCCCGGGAAGGACTCCTCCAGCAAGTCGTGTTCGGGGCCATTCCCGAAGCGGTCGGCAAGCGGGCGCAAAGTGCCGTCATCATGGCAAAACAGGATCTCGGGATCACGTCACGCGTGACGCGGTGGTTCAAGAGTCGCCGTTCGTAGGCAAGCACGTGAGGACGAGCGAACGACACCCGGTTGTCGTCTCACTCTCGTCGTGTCTGGTCTTCGGTACGGACCACTTTCTCACCGCTCCGCGTCTCGATCCGTTTTGAGACGTCGGGGTGTGCGAACTGCAACCGGTCTCGAGTGGGGTGCGGTCTAACAACCACTTAGCTGTTGTTACGAGGACGAGGAAGGGGACGTCTGAACGTTGAGCGTCTTCTGGATGATTTGCCGCGCCGCCATCGAGGCAAGGAAATACCAGACGATCCACGTCGCCATCGGTCCGAGCAGTGGCTCTTGCCAAGAGACGGCGCCAGCAAGCGGCACGACCAAGCCAGTCTCGCCCACACCGAGGTGGCCGCCGCGAACTTTCCAGCGAAGCCAGAGGAACACGGGAATCGTCAGCAGCATGATCCAGACCATCGGACGGAATTGCAGTTTGAACATCCCGAGTTGGTCCCCCGCCGCCTCCATCTGTTCCGCTTGGATCTGCTCGAGCGCCTCGTCGTCCCCGCGTTCTTTGGCCGCCTCTTTCCGCTCGTTCAGTTCCGCCATCCGTTCCTGATACATCTGCATCGTCTCGTGGTCCATGAGCCGCGCCTGCAACACGGTCGAATACAGGCCCGTGACAATCGCAAGGAGAATAATGACCACGTAGAACGGTACCAGATCGACAATCGGAGCGAGAAGCAGATTGTCGAAGGACGCGATGATATCGCGAATGCCGGTGTTCCAATAACCGGCAAAGAAGGCGAGGGCGGTCACGCCTGCAGCCTTGTCGTACCACGCCCACGACTCGGGGTCAATGTCGTCGACCCCATCCGTCGTGTCTGAGGAGTCTCCGTGTTCCTGAAGCGTCTGCCGAACCTCCTCTGGATTCGCGATGGTGAACCCAGCACCCGCGCTTACAAGAACACCCTCTCGAATCAGCCGTCCCCACTCGTCACTCGACAGCGCATCGCTTACATCGCCCCATTGAAGCTTTTCGCTCCCACCGTCGCTTCGGTCGAATACAACAGCAATCGCCTCACGCACTGCTGGATTCTCGAGAAGCGACTCTAGCTGTTCTTCTGGCATACGCTTGTACGAGGCTCGAATCTAGTCGTTATCAACCCTTCTGTTTGGACGAGTGGAGCGCGACACGGAAGGTGCGAGAAGTCCCGGCTGGTTGGGACGTCCCGTGACGGGTTCTGAGAACACGAGAAACGCGAAACGAGCGCCGATTGCCGCGCTATGATGCCGCTTCCGCGTCCGAGTCGTGCGATACCACTCGCCAGTCGGACGGCGACAGTTCGTGTCCATCGAAACCCTCGTACTCAGGATAGGCCGTGAGGATGAGATACTCCGTGCGCTCGGCCAGATACTCGACGAGGATCTGGACGTTATCGCTGGCAAGCCCACCGAGTCCGTCGAGTAACATCACCGGCAGACGTTCACCGACCTCGAAGGCCTCGTATCCGGCAAGCGCAGCCACGAATCCCAGTAGTTCGCGTTCGCCTTCACTCAGGGCGTCGAGCGCCGCCTCTCGGCCGTCCCGCGCAACGACGAGTTCAAACGTGCTCGTGAGGCGGGCCGTCTCGAATCCCGTCTCGAACGGCTTGAGCAGGTCGTCGAGCGCCGAGGAAAATGCCTCGCGCGTCCGCCGTTTGACCTGCTCTTTTCGGGTTCGGAGGTCGGTGATCTCACTCGTCAACGAGTCGTACTCGCTGTCGAGCATGTCCCGCTGTCCCGCTACCGTCTCCGTGTCCTCGAGTTCGTCGCGAGCGTCAGCCAGTTCCGCCTCGGTGTACTTGATCTCGCTTTCGAGATCAGTGATGCGGTCCTCAGTCGAATCGACAGCCGACCCGAGTTCCTCGATTTTCGATGTCAGATCGTCTCGCCGTTCGCGCGCCGTCTCGAGGTCGGTCTCCACGTCTGCAAGCCGGGACTCGAGGTCAGCAATCCGGTCGGTGAGATCCGTCTCACGGCGGCGTGCGTTCTTGATTTTATCTCGTTTGGTCTCGAGTTCGTCGACCTGCGCTCTGGTGTCTTCCGCTCGTGAACCGAGATCGGTGATCCGGTCGTCGAGTGTGGCTAATTGGGCTTCGATATCCTCCCGCGTCGCGTCAGAACCACAGAGCCAACACGTCATCGAGTCCGCGAGCATCTCGTGTGAGACGTCGGTGAGGAGTTCTACGCGCTCTTCATCCACCACCCGTTTGTTCGCTTCGTACACCGATTGCAACAGCTCCTTGTCGCGTTCGATATCTCGAAGGTCGGCACGGAGACGCTCTAAGGCGCCCGCAATATCGTCGTTGGACGGAACGGTAAGAGCTTCCAGTTCGTCTCGCTGTTCCGAAAGAGTCTCACGAACGCTCTCGGCAGTCGCTTCGAGCCGTTCGATTTTACGCTCCACGCGGTCGCGCTGGGCCCGTCGCTCGCTCAGTTGCTCGCGGGCATCACTGTCACCAGCGGTGTCGTCATCGATGTCGGCACGCGCAGTCCGCAGCTCTTCGAGTTCGGTTGCAAGATCCGTTACGCGTTGTTGTAGCTGTGGCAGGCGCTCGGCTGCGGCCTCCGCCCGTTCACGCTCTCGTTCGACCTGCTCACGTTCGGCCCGCAACTCCGCAATCTGTTCGTCGATATTCTCGAACTCCAGTGGCCGGGTGAGACGGTCCTCTAGGTTCTGCCCGGATCGAACGGCTTGCCGGATCTCGTTGTCCTCGTCGAGGAACGCGAATAGCTCCGCACAGACGCGGTCGTACTCCGCGTCGAGATACGGTTGCCCGGATCGGGAGACAGTGCCGTTCGTTCGTTCTAACTGAACCGTGGTCTCTCCGTCGTCGGTCTGCAGGACGACTTCCCCGGATGATTGCCCCTCAGTCAACGGGGTTGCGGTGCCGAACGCAGTTTTGATACCGGCCAGAAAGCTGGATTTCCCCTGCCAGTTACTCGCTCGAACGGCGTTCACACCCGGTTCGACGTGTGCCTCACCGTGCCGAATGCCAGCGATATTCCTGAGAGAGAGCTGCCACGACATTTCTAGAGAGCACCCATTGCGACACTCTCGACGAGGAGCGACTCTCCAAGGAGAACAGTCTGCAGTGCTTCAACAGCAGCGTACGGGAGTGCAATAGCCGACAACTGATTCTGGACGCGGTCCACGACTGACTCTTCGGAGTCCGGTTCGGAGTGTGTATTGCACACATACCCGCGCTCGACGGCATCCTCGAACGGCACCCGGACTGAACACTCCGGACAACGCAGTTTGACTTGGACATCGACCTGCGCCCGGTCTGCATCCTGTAGTCGGCCCTTCGAGGTAAGCGAAGACAAGACTGACTGCGCTTTTTCCGCGGTTCGTTCGCGGGCCATCTGCACCGTGTTTGCTTCCCAGTCGGTTTCGGCCGGTGTCGTGTCTTTCTCGGCTTCGAGACAGCCCTTGAGGTGATGCCGCATCGTACTCCAAGAGACGAGTTCCGTCTGGACCTCGTCGATATCGAGACCATCCGCAGCAAGGTCGGCCGCGAGTTCGTCCCGCTGGATGTCCGCATCACCGGTGATGACCTCGTACTCACGGTCGAGGTGAACGCTGACGACATCACGGCCGTGTTCTTCGTACACTCGCTTTAGCAGTCGCTTATTGAACCACTCGGTGAGGGCTTTGTATCCGTCGGCAGAACGTCCGTCCGCGCCGGTCCATCGCGCCACGAGATACTCGTCGACCGACTCGTAGCCCGGGTCAGGCACGGTCGGGGCGTGACGCTCGGTGAGGGAATCGACCTTGCATCCCATTGTTTGATTCGAAGATGTGTCTGCCCGCTAATAAGCGTGGTTGCGCGGTCGAGTCGACAAATTCGTCCTGACCGTCCCAACGCTGTTTGCGGGTTTGTCCGTCGCCGTGAGATGTGCGAGGGTGCGACCGGCACACATGGCGGCCCGTGCCCCAATTACGGTCCTGCCGGGCTGTACTGACGCGAATGCGAACGGAGTGATGTACAATAGCCACGAGCAACCCTGCTGCATCGAGGCGAGTCCAAGGACTTTGCGAAGTGTCGAGAAAATAGCAAGCACGACGCTCGTAACTGACTGTGGACCCTGACGACGGCCGTATTGGGTTAGGGGTGGAGAGTGAAACGTCACGTCGTCCGAGTGCCCGATACTGCAAAAACGCTAGCCCCAGCGACAGTGTTGATCGAATCGGAGCAGGCGTTGCAGAGCGAGTTACAACTCTATAATAGTTTATAACGCTCAAAATCTGGCGCTGTCTCGCAGAACTACCATTTTTGTACACTATCTCTTTTCCTTAGATATTTTGGCGTTGGACGGGGATGATCTACCGCCCGCAATCGGGTTCACGGGGTTGCTCTACAGTCCGAAGAGAGTCGAAGTCCCGATGGCGTTGCGGTCGACGAGACCGTAATCTGACTCGATGGCGGGCGATGTTGGCTGTACGCCGTCAGCAGAACGCGTTGCAGTCGACGAACGAGAGCACAACTCTCGTTAGGGCGGTTGATCCGGAAGTGAGGGAATCATCCCATACAACACGTGAACCGACGGAACGAACGTCATCGCTTACTCGCGTGTGAATTACGTGGACAACACGACGTCGATGACGCGATTCCCCTGAACGCCACCTGCCGTCGCCACAGCCTCGATTTCGGGGACGAACACTACGGGAATCGGAACGACGGAGAACGTATCGTTTAAAGTATAACTCAGTGAACTACCAATTTTTCGAACTGTATCGGTAGCGCCAATATAGAAACAGTAGACGAGTGGTTTAGATCGTTCGGCTTCGCATGGAACAGACTCATCCGAAGAGCGCCATCGAGAATCGCCGAACGTTTAATGTGATTCCGTGACACAGACGGGGGCATGGTTGAAGCGTTCGTGAGACTGCTCTGCCCGGAGTGCGGCAAGGACTGGGAGGACGGACCGACCGACCTGCCCGGCCATCGGAAGAACTTCAGCTGTCCGACGTGTCACGCGACGCGTCGGCTTGCGGAGTTCATGCGGACCGAACGCGACCTGGAACTCGTCAAACAGTTCGAGTGATCAGATCTCCGAAACGGCGGAGAGCGCACCGCAGGCGTCACACTTCAGCACCGTCGCCCCCTGTTCCTCGACCAGTCGGGTGTCGGGCGACCCACACTCGGAACACGTTACGAACGTCTCGACGTACTCGTCGAGGGCGTCGCTCGCGCGAGACTGTTTGAAGTCGCCAGTGAACCGAGCGCGGCCCCGGTCGTCGATACTGGCGCTCGTCCCCAGTTCCGACTGGAAGAACTTGAGAAGGTGGTCCTGGTCCCGGTTCAAGCGGTCGTGTGTCTCGGCGAAGTTCTCGTAGATGGTCACGTTCCCCTCGGGACGGACCTCGGGGTCGGGCACTTGGAACCGCTCGACAGCGTCGTTGATCTCCGGCGTCTCCGTCAGCGCCCGGTCGAGACTGTCGTCGTAGTCCATACGCCCAGTTGACTACCGTGACGACTAAAACGTTTCAGGACCCGTGCGGATCAGAACGCTGGGCGTGTGGGCAGGTTACATGGAACACGCGAGAGACGACCGTCGCGAGCCATAGGTCACGGACAATTATCGAGGCGCATGTTAACTCCACTCAAGATAATAATATAACCTTCCACTCGCTATGGAGTGTTGTTATGAAAAAGCAGGAGCTCATTCACCTGCACGGCCTCCTGGCCGAGGTAGAGAAACAGTGTGCGGCGTGGCATGACGGCGAAATCGATCTGACGGCGTACGAGGAGATGGGGGTACGACCTACATCTATTCATAAGTCCAAGACTGACCACAAGGCGGCCGTTTTCAAGCTGGCGAACGGCATCACTTCCTCTCTGGACACGTCTGAGGAGCGCGTCGCGCCACACGCGGACTAAACACGTACGGCGCAGTCCCGCGGTGTACCCGAACCGACCAGCGGCGGCACCGGCGGTTACTCGTCGACGAGTTCCTCGAACTCGGGGATGAGGTCTTCGTCACCGTCCTCGTCGGCCGATGTGTCGCTCTCGTCGTCCTCGCTTTCCTCCTCGAGGCGCTCGACAGACAGGACCGTCAGCGGGACGTTCTCCAGTCGCTGACCGATCTCCTTGCGCGCGATACGGGAGGCGTGTTCCTCCTGTTCGACGTTGAACACCGTCATCTCGAGTTCGAGGGCCACGAGTGCCTCGTCGGCGGCGATAAACGCCGGGGGAAGCTCCTCGCCCGATGGCGAGGTTCGTGACCCCATTTCGATCTCCACGTAATTGAGGTCCGGGTTCAGCATCTCGCCGGTCTTGGCGATACCGATCCTGATCGCCTCGTCCGGGGTCTCTACATCGTACACCGGAACCGCTGCCTCGACGACGACTCGACAGTCCATACCACACTGAAATTGTATTTCCACCGTCATGAACCTTCGGCCGCACGGCGTCGGCGGCGGCGCCGCTTGTGGACCGACCGACGCCGCCTCGGTGTGTCATCTATTTCAATACTTGTTCAACTGTATTTTCTCATACGGCGATCAAATCCGCCTTTGCCGCCATATTTCTCTTTTTCTCTACCTGTTAGTTGAGTATCGGTACAATTAATTTCGGCGAGAGCGTCCGTTGAGATGATGGCACAAGGGACCGACCGGCTCCGACGATATCTGGCGGACGAACTCGGAGAGTGTCGTAGCGAGGACGTAGAGCGCCGACTCGACGAACTCGGGACGCTCGAAGCGGCGCTCGGGGCTGCGCGAGTCGACGCCGAACTCGACGTGCTCTCGGCGCTCGCCAACGAGACGCGCTACACCCTCGTCCGGGTGCTCGTCGCCGCGGGCGAGGAACTCTGTGTCTGTGAACTACACCCAATCGTCGACGTGAGCGAGAGCGGCCTCAGTCACGCTCTCTCACGGCTCGTCGACGCGGGGCTGGTGGAGGGACGAAAGGACGGCCGCTGGAAGAAATACCGAGCGACCAACCGCGCCGTCGCGCTCGTGACGCTACTCGACGGGAGCGTCGGCGATGAGTAACGCACACGACCACGGGCCACACTGCGGCTGTGAGAGCTGTGGCGACCCGCGTTCGATGGACGTCCTCGATAAGTATCTCACCGTCTGGATCTTCGGGGCGATGGCCGTCGGTGTCGGCCTCGGCTTCGTCGCACCGTCGGTGACGGAACCCATCCGAGACTTCCATCTCGTCGAAATCGGCCTCGTCGTGATGATGTACCCGCCGCTGGCGAAGGCGGATTACTCGCAGCTTCGCTCCGTCTTCAGCAACTGGCGCGTCCTCGGACTCAGCCTCGTCCAGAACTGGGTGATCGGCCCGACGCTGATGTTCGGGTTGGCAGTGATCTTCTTCAGCGGACTCGTCCCCGGCCTGCCGGCCCGTCCCGAGTACTTCCTCGGTCTCGTGTTCATCGGGATGGCCCGCTGTATCGCGATGGTGTTGGTCTGGAACGAACTCGCCGAGGGGTCGACGGAGTACGTCACCGGTCTCGTGGCGTTCAACAGCCTGTTTCAGATCGTTACCTACGGCGTCTACGTCTGGGTGTTCGGTCTCGTGCTCCCCCCGTTGTTGGGCATGGAATCGCTCGTCGCGGGAATCACAGCCTTCGACGTCTCGCCGGGGCAAGTGTTCGAGGCCATCGTCGTCTTCCTCGGGGTCCCGTTCGCGGGTGGGTTCCTGAGCCGCTACGTCGGGACCCGTCTCAAGGGCGAAACGTGGTACGAAACCGAGTTCGTTCCGCGGATCGATCCGCTGACGCTCGTCGCGTTGCTCTTTACCGTCGTCGTGATGTTCGCCACGCAGGGCAGAACCATCGTCGCCTCGCCGGGCGACGTGCTGTTGATCGCCGTCCCCCTCACGGTCTACTTCGTCGTGATGTTTCTCGTGAGCTTCGGCATGGGACGGGGCATCGGCGCGGACTACTCGACGACGACGGCCATCGGCTTCACCGCCGCCTCCAACAACTTCGAACTCGCTATCGCCGTCGCCGTCGCCGTCTTCGGTGTTGGCTCCGGCGTCGCCTTCGCCACCGTCGTCGGGCCGCTGATCGAGGTCCCCGTCCTGCTAGCACTGGTTAACGTCGCACTGTACTTCCAGCGCCGCTACGAGTGGGGTGAGAGTGCCGGAACGACGGCCGCGGAACCGACGACCGACTCATGACCACCGATCCGATCCGTCTCGCCTTCGTCTGTGTCCGGAACGCGGGCCGCTCGCAGATGTCCGCCGCGTTCGCCGAGCGAGAGCGTGACCGCCGGGGCCTCGACGTCGAGATACTGAGCGGTGGCACCGATCCCGCCGGTCACGTCCACGACGTCGTGGTCGACGCGATGAGCGAGGTCGGGATCGACATAGCCGACCGGACACCCCGAGAAATCGGCACCGCGGAGCTTCGGACCTGCGACTACGCCGCCACGATGGGCTGTTCGACACTCGACGTGGACGCGGTCCGCGACGAGGTCGACGTCCGCGACTGGGCGCTCGACGACCCCGGAGGGGCCGACCTCGACCGGGTGCGGGAGATCCGCGACGAAGTCGACCGCCGCGTGATCGCGCTGTTCGACGAGATCGAATAGGGCCGGGTCACTCCCCGCCGGCCCGGAGGTAGTAGAACAGATACGTCTGTGCGTAGCCGGCGTACTCGCCCCCGAGGCGTTCGCGGATCGCCCGTGAGGTCTCGGCGTAGGAGCCGCGGTCGCAGTCGGGGTAGTGGTCGGCGATGGCCGAGCGGATCCACGTATCCAGCGGCACCGCCTCCAGATAGCCCAGCGAGAACAGCAACACGCAGTCTGCCACCTTCTCGCCGACGCCGACGAAGCGCGTGAGATACTCGCGGGCGTCCTCGTACGAGCGGTCGCCGGCAGCCGCCGGCGTCGCCTCACCGTCGGCGACCATGGTCGCCGTTCGCCCGACGTAGGGGGCGCGGTAGCCGAGTTTTAGCGCCCGGAGTTCCTCCTCGGTGCGGGCGGCGAGTTGCGTCGGTGTCGGGAAGGCGTGGTACGTCCGGCCGTCGACCGAGAGCGTGTCGCCGTACTCGGTGGCGAGCGCCCGCTGCATACCGTGGATGCGCGAGACGCGCATCTGTGCCGAGCAGATAAACGAGATCAGGCAGGGAAACGGCGGGTCGCGAACCAGTCGCATGCCCCGATAGGCCTCGTACGCGCGAGCGAGCAGCGAGTCGTCGGGGGTGGCCCCGAGAATCGCATCGAGGTCGTCGTCGAGGCGGAGCAGGTGGGTGAGGATCGGGACAGCGTCGGTCGTCGACTCCCACACCAGTCGCTCGTCGGCCTGTCGCACCCGGACAACTGCCCGGTCGTTGCCGACGGCGTCGAGCGGCGGAACGACCGTCTCGTACCACGCGTCGCCGCCGTGGGCGACGTCACGTTCGTACATCCCCCCATCGGCTCGGGTCCAGAGGTAGCTCTGCCCGCTCTCGACGGTCGCCTGCAGGTCGAAGGGGCCGTCGAGGGTATCGAGTGGGATGGCGCCGCGTTCCATGCGGTCGGGTTGGCCCGGCGGGGTTTCCCGGTTTCGCTTCTACTTCTCGTAGGCGGCGTCGAGTGGTGGGGCTTCGACGCCGCGGTCGGCGCGGTAGTCGGCGGCCACGGCGAGCACCGCGACGCCGAGACACTCCCACAGCACGAGAGCGGGGACCACCGTCGACAGCGGGTCGCGAACGAGGACGGTGTCGGCGACCACGCCGTCGAGGGGCGGCGTCCACCGCGCGAAGCCGAGTGTCGTGGCGGGGTCGAGAGTGACGACACGCGCGAGGATGACCGCCGTCGCGGCGACGGCGACGGCGGCGACGACCGCCAGAGCGACGACAGGGGGGCGAAACAGACACCGACGGTACAGCCCCGGGCGGAGAACGGGGAGGAAGCCGGCGGAGACGGCGAGGGCGGCGTAGCCGAGAAAGATCCCGGCGAGCGCAAGGTAGAGGGCGTAGCCGACCAGATCCAGGGCGACGACGACGCCGGCGAGGAGGCCAGTCGTCGCCAGCGCGGGGTCGGGCACGCCGGGCCGAGTGGCCCGGTCGAGTCCGGGAACCACCTCGGCGACGCCTCGGAGCGTCCGGGTGGGGAGCCACACCGTCGCGAGCGCAGCCCCGAGAGCCGCGAGGGTCGTCCCGGGGACGAGCAGGTGCCGAGGGGCGGTTCCGAGGGCGCTCGCGGCCGCCTCGGCGAACGGCGCCGACGCGAACACCAGCCGCGCCCAGGGGATGACACCGAGGGTCACCAGCGCGGCGAGAGTCGTGACGGCACCCACGAGCAACACGCCGACGAGGAGCGCCCGGGGAACGGTCCGGCGGGCGTCGGCGACGAGCGCGGACGGGGCGGCGGCGGCCTCGAAGCCGGCGAAGCCGAACAGCGCGGCGACGGCCGCGCCGCCGAGAGTCGGCAGCGGTCGTTCTTGGAGCGGGGGCGTCGGCAGGAGCGGCCGGAAGTTGTCGGGGGCGACGGCCGTCGCCCCCGCGGCGAGCATCCCGGCGAGAAACACGAGGAGCGTCCCGGTGAGCCACAACTGGGCGCGCCCTGCCGTCGCCGGGCCGAGGGCGTGGACGAACACAAGCGCGGCGAGGACGGCCAGGGCGGCGGCGGTGGGGGTGACGGGTAGGAGAGTTGCGGCCGCGTCACCGAGGCCAGCCACGATGGCGGCGAGGACGGCCACGTAGGCGCCGACGGTGGGCCAGGCTGCCAGAAACCCGACCGGGCGGGACCCCCAGGTTCGGGAGACGGCGAGGTAGACGAGGCCGTCCCGGGCGGCGAGGGGGCTGGAGAGGTAGACGGCGGCAGTGACGGCGACCGAACAGGCCGCGAGCGTCCCGACGAGGTAGGCAAGCGGCGTGGCCGGACCACCGAGATTTTCGACGCCACTCGGGAGGGCGAACACGCCCGCGCCCAGCGGGAGCGCGATGGCGAGGGCGACGGCGTGTCGTGGCGCGAGTGGGCAGGTCGTGTGCACAGTTCGCATGGGAAGAGAAGCGAAAAATAACTTGCGCGGCTGGCCGGAGCCGCGTGTTCGATAGTATTATTCCGCTCGTCCGACTTCGACCGGTATGAGCGAAATCGTAGTGACGCTTCCCGACGGGTCGGAGCTCTCCGTCGCGGAGGGGTCGACGGTGGAGGACGTCGCCTACGAGATCGGCCCGGGCCTCGGACGCGACACGGTTGCGGGCGTCGTCGACGGCGACCTCGTCGACAAGGCCACCCCGCTCGAGGACGGTGCCGACCTCGTCATCGTCACCGAGGACAGCGACGAGTATCGTCGTGTGTTGCGTCACTCGGCGGCACACGTCTTCGCACAGGCCCTCCAGCGACGCCACCCAGAGGCCAAGCTTGCCATCGGGCCGCCGACCGACGACGGCTTCTACTACGACGTGACGAACGTCGACCTCGACAGCGAGGACATCGCGGAAATCGAGGCGGAGGCCGAGGAGATCATCGCCGAAGATCTGGAGATCGAGCGCGAGGAACGTCCGCGCGCGGCGGTCCTCGAAGCGTACGAGGACAACCCGTACAAGCGGGACATCCTCGAGACCGAGGCCGCCGGCGAGGACCCCGTGAGCGTCTATCGACAGGGCGAGTTCGAAGACCTCTGTGCGGGCCCGCACGTCGAGTCGACCGGCGAGATTGGTGCGTTCACGCTGCTGAACATCTCGTCGGCGTACTGGCGAGGAGACGAGGACAACGACACGCTGACCCGGGTGTACGGCACGGCCTTTGCCGAGGAAGAGGAGATGGAGGCCTACCTCGAACGCCGCCGTGAGGCCGAGGAGCGCGATCACCGGAAGCTCGGCCAGGAACTCGACATCTTCTCCATCGACGAGACGACCGGACCGGGGCTGCCGCTCTATCACCCCAACGGCAAGCGAATCCTGGACGAACTCGCGGCCTTCGCCCGCGATCTGAACCTCGATGCGGGGTACGAACCCGTCGAGACGCCACACCTCTTCCGGACGGAGCTGTGGAAGAAGTCGGGACACTACGAGAACTACGTCGACGACATGTTCCTCCTCGACGTGAACGACGAGGAGTACGGCTTGAAGCCGATGAACTGTCCGGGCCACGCCACCATCTTCGACCAGCAGTCGTGGAGCTACCGGGACCTGCCTGTCCGCTACTTCGAGGACGGCAAGGTGTACCGCAAGGAACAGCGCGGCGAACTCTCGGGACTCTCCCGCGTGTGGGCGTTCACCATCGACGACGGCCACGAGTTCGTTCGCCCCGACCAGATCGAAGCGGAGGTGACGCTGGTGATGGACAACATCGTCCGCGTCTTCGAGACGTTCGGACTCGACGCGCAGGTGGCACTCGCCACCCGACCGGAGAAGTCCGTCGGAAGTGACGAGATTTGGGAGCGCGCCGAGTCACAGCTCCGGTCGGTGCTCGAGTCCCGCGACATCGAGTACGATGTCGAGGAGGGCGACGGCGCCTTCTACGGCCCGAAGATCGACTTCGCGTTCGAGGATGCCCTCGGCCGTGACTGGGACGGCCCGACCGTCCAACTCGACTTCAACATGCCCGAGCGCTTCGACCTCACGTACACCGGTGAGGACAACGAGGACCACCGCCCGGTGATGATCCACCGCGCGCTCTATGGGAGTTACGAGCGATTCCTGATGGTGCTCATCGAACACTTCGACGGGAAGTTCCCGCTGTGGCTGGCCCCCGAACAGGTGCGGATCCTCCCTGTCAGCGACGACAATCTCGGCTACGCCCACCGCCTCGCGAACGAACTCGACGACTTCCGGGTCGAAATCGAGGACCGCTCGTGGACCGTCGGCCGCAAGATCCAGCAGGCCCACAGCGACCGCGTGCCGTACATGCTCATCATCGGCGACGACGAGGAGTCCACGGGAACCGTCTCGGTTCGGGACCGGAACGAGCGAGAGCGCAAGGACGTCGACCGGGAGGCCTTCGCTGCCCACCTCCGGGCGGAACGCGACGAAAAGCGGATCGAGCCCGACTTCCTCGATTAGAACATCGCGCGGTTTTCGTCGTCAACGAGGTTCGGAAGTCGATAGCGGGCGTCGGCGGTGAACTGGTGTTGTGTCATGTGAGCCGGATCGACAGGGGTCTCTCCGGTCGTACCGTTCGTCTCGGCCGTCCATCGGCCGTCGGTGAGCGTCGGTTCGGTGCGTGTGTCGGTCGTCGATTGCTGGTGTGTGCTCATGTGGAGACTGCAACGCGGCGGCGGTCGAACATCGATACCCGTCGGTGGAGAAATCAGTCGCGTACGGGTACGATGTGCGAGTGCATCAGTTCAAACGAGCGGCCGATTGTTCATAAAAGTTCCTGTTTATTCTGTGTGTCGGCGAACGATGGCGGGTGTCAGTTCGATTCGGCGGACGGAATCTCAGAGGCGGCGATAAGCAGACGGCCATCGTCGAGGGCAGTGACCAGTTTCGACTCGGTGAAAGTGCTGCCGTCGGCCCGGAGTCCGGTACTCCGACCCGTCCACTCTCCGCCCCCCTGGACGACCGGTAACACGTGCGTGCGGATGTGTTCGACCGCCTCCTTGGGGTGGAGTGCGGTCCAGTGTTTGCCCTGAATCTCCGCCGGTTCGTAGTCGTAGACGGCGGCGTAGCCGGGATCGACCCGGTCGAACCGCTCGTCCGGTCCGACGACGCCGACGGCATCGGTCGCCGTCCCGGCCTCGGGAGCGAATCGGCCATCCGTGCCGGTCGCGTGTTCGACCCGCCGGAGTAACAGGGTGTACTGATCGGTTCCGACCCCCTTCCGGAGGTAGTCGGTCACGCCGGCGCGGACGATTTCAGCGGCCACATCGCCCGTTTCCTCGCCCGAGAAGAGGAGAAAAGGGATCTCGGGATGGGTCTCCCGAACCTCCCCGAGTAGGTCGATGCCGCCGGTCCCGGGCATCCGGTAGTCACTGACGATACAGTCGAAGTCGTCGTCGCCACGGAGTTGGTCGAGGGCGGCCGTCGCCGACGTGACCGTCGTGACACCGCAGTCGACCGACTCCTCGCGTTCGAGATAGAGCTGGACCAGCTCACCCAGCGCCGCATCGTCGTCCACGTGGAGAACGGAGAGGTCCAAATCCGAATCGCCCGTCGTCATGTATCGAGTGAGGGCGACACGAGCATAAATCCGCCGCAACACCACTGTTACCCCATATCGTACGGCTTCGGCGTCGTCCCGTCGCCGGTATCCTCACTGCGGTCAGTGAGCGACCCGTCGACAGCCGTCTCACAACCCTGGTTCTTTCGCATGTTTAAATATTCGCAGAATATTTTAGGCTTACTAGTACTAATATGTATATCTACGGTACATTCATATGATTTCTCCTCGACACGTAGACGTATGTTCGAACAACTTGGACGCGGAGTGATGGCGGTGCGAGTCGGGGCGACGGTCGTGGCGGTCGGACTGTTGGTGTTGACCGCCGCCGGAGCGGGGGCGACGGTCGGCGGGGGTCACGCCCCGGTCGGTGAGCACTCGGCCGACGGAGCGACGCCCGTACAGGTCTACGAACACGAGACCGACGCCGGCGAGACGCTCCATACGATCGAACTCGCGCCGACGGCGGTCGATCCCCCGAGCGATGATGTCCTCGGCGTCGTCGTCCTCCCTGAGCAAGACCGTGTCTGTCGAGCGGTCGCCGGCGAGAGCTACGCCGCCGAGGGCGCCGGATGCACGCAGGACGCATCGACGGTCGAGGCGTACTTGGACGCCGCCGGCGTCGAACGCACCGAAGACGGAGCCTACGCGGTCTGAAGCGTCGGCCGCGGCGGGTGTCGAAGGGACTCAATTCCGACAACCTCACGCGCACCCCGCCCACAGCAAGGTGCTAAATCACCGCAGTAGTGCCATTAGGAAACCAGCAACAACCACGAGAATTCCCAAGCGTAGGTAGATCGGAGTCATTGGGCCCCACAAACGAAAGAGTGGCAATAATTATCAAAACACCAACACCGACGGCGGTCTCGCTTTTGAACACAACCGAGGATTCACACCTGTCGCCACTCCATCACTTCGTCAACCACGATTACGTCGTAAATGAAAACGCCCCAAGAGAAGTTTCCCGATTTTCCGAGTTGCTGTTAGCGGCTAACGCTCTCCCCAACACCACGCCGAAAAATGGTGTCGTAACCCACTACAACCCACCGCACACCGACTGCGTCCGCGCCGGAAACGGTACGACAGAGGTGTACAGGTGTCGGTTAAAGCACTTCTACCGAAGAAAGCATCCACAACCTGAATCAACTCACGGGCCGCAGATTGCACGAGTTCCCCCTCTGGCGGAAGGAGAATAGAGAGCTGATTCCGACAGCTCACTCAGCGGCCGTCTCCTCCGCCGTAAGATCCCGCACTACCCTTTTGACGACCGACGGAAGCGCCTCGTACCGCCTCGGTCGACGGAGGTACCGAACCGGCGAGGCGTCGATAACCGTCGAACACTGCTGGAAGCCGGTCGGGGTCATCCGATCTTCGGACAGGAACCCGTCGTGGAAGGTGCGCTTGACCACCTGAAAGAACTGCTCGGTTCCGGCGAGCGACTCGATCGCCACCGACTCGCCCTCAGCAAGCAGGTAGAAACAGCCGACCGGAACTGTGTCCGCGACTGGAGTGAGGTTCAAATACTGTTTCTCGGAACGCGCCGACTGGTTGGACGTGGCCGTCTCGTCGATGTCGAGGGCTGCCACCACCTCCGGTTCGAGTCGTAACTGTGGGACACCAGAGAGAACAGTCGGGGCACCGTCACCGGGCCGAATCCCGACGATGTCGTCCGCCAGAACGGAATGGCCCTGCAGATGAAACGCCGCCGCAGTCGTCGACTTGCCCGTCGACCGCGATCCCAGGAAGATGGCCGCCTGCCCGTCGATAACGACGGCACTCGCGTGCAACACCACCGAGCCACGCTGGAGCAACGCGACGGGGAGTGCCTTGTTGTAGACGATCCGACGAACGTATTGGTACTGTCGCAAGTCGGACGAGTGGAGGTCGTAGAGTATCTTGTGACCGTCGACGACCGCAAACGCTCCCACGGAGTCGAACCGAACCGTGTTCAGGTCGACAGTGTCGTCGGCCGAGGCGCAGAGTGCCTCGACGTCACCGGTCCGAATGACGATGTCGGGTGACCCGCGAACCGAATCGACGCCGTGCAGTTCGGGCAGAGACAGGTCCGACTGGATCGTCAGTCCGTACGCCCGGTAGTGGCTCAACTCGTCGCTCACGACTCGATGGTTGATTCTCCCGGACATAGTCGTTTCTGCCACCGCCGCATCGACATCGCAGCCCGCCGGTCCGTCTGCGGACTCGGCTGCCAACCGCTTCGGTGGTCGCACTTGCGTCCCTCCCGCGCGTGTCGAATAGGTACCTCTGCTTCGAATGGCGATATCGTCTCTTGACCGAACTGACCGGCCGCGGTTCCGGGAATCTGGGTCCAGTGGTTGAGCACAACTCTACCGACCTCATCGCCAGTTCCCGTTCGTCGGTCCGCTTCAGGCCTCCTCGCCTTCGCCGCCGTTGCCGTTAGGTTAGTTACCCTTGTGGTTGCTGTTGCCGTTGCTGTTGCTATTGCTGTTGCCGTTACCGTTGCCGTTACTGTGGCCGTTGCCGTTGCCGTTACCGTTGCCGTTACCGTGGCCGTTGCCGTTACCGTGGCCGTTGCCGTTACCGTGGCCGTTGCCGTTACCGTGGCCGTTGCCGTTACCGTGGCCGTTGCCGTTACCGTGGCCGTTGCCGTTACCGTTACCGTGGCCGTTGCCGTTACCGTTACCGTGGCCGTTGCCGTTACCGTTACCGTGGCCGTTGCCGTTAACCGGTGATCCCATCCACATCGTTCCCACACCGGCACCCCCCAAGCCGACGATGCTGAAATTCTCGACCGTCTCACGCCGGGTAATCCGTGGCGTCTCGTACTCGTCTTTTCCCATGATTAACATGATAACGAGAGGATGTTATTAATCCTTCCTTGATTCGCGGAATCTACCGCACGAAGAACGGCCTTGGAGGGAGTTGAACCACGGTCACGCCGCTTCGTTCGTTCCCTGATTCAACGCTCTCGTACACCGTCCGCGCGACACGGCACTTAGCGTCGGTCACGCCGGCCGCTCCGCTCATCGCGTAGTGTCGCGCAGAAGCGGGCCGGGAGGGAGTTGAACCACGGTCACTCCGCTTCGCTCCGTTTCCTGATTCAACTCCTTCCTGCCGGTTCCCTCACCGCCTCGTTGTCACTCGGCGGTTCGATGCACGGGCCGGGAGGGAGTTGAACCCCCGACCGACGGATTAAGAGTCCGTCGCTCTACCTGACTGAGCTACCGGCCCTACGGTATTCGCTATCGGTGGGCCACTAAAAGGCGTTTCCCTTCGTCGTGGTGGGAAGAAGGGACGATGTTAAGTGAAGCGACTCGATAGGTCGGATTGCATGAGTAACGCGGCCCCCGTGTCGACGATGTCTTCGTACGCAATCCTCGGTTGCGGGAGCGTCGGTCACGCCGTCGCCGAGGACCTCACGGAGGAAGGCAAGAACGTGTTGATCCTCGACCGGGACGAGAGCCGCGTCGAAGCGCTCCGCGATCAGGACCTTGACGCCCGGCAGACGGACATCCGCGACGAGGAGGTGGCGGAGTTGGTCGCCGACCGTGATATCCTCCTGATTCTCGCCTCGGACGTCGAGGCGAACAAGGCCGCGGTGTCGACGATTCGGGACCGCGGCGGCGATCAGTTCATCATCGTGCGCGCCTCCGACCCGGTCTCGGAGGACGAACTCACCGAGGCGGGCGCGGACGTGGTGATCAACCCCTCGCAGGTGATCGCCGAATCGGCGTTGCGGACCTTGGAGACGGGAGAACTGGAGTACAAGGCAAAACAGTTGGCGGACATCTTCCACTCGGGGGCGGACGACCTCGCCATCCTCACCCACGACAACCCCGATCCGGACTCCATCGCCAGTGCCGTCGCGCTCCAGGCTGTCGCCGCCGCCCACGACGTCGAGGCGCACATCCTCTATCACGGCGACATCGGCCACCAAGAGAACCGGGCGTTCGTCAACCTCCTCGGGATCGAACTCCTGCCGCTCTCGGACGTGGAGTCGCTCGACGACTACGACCTACTCGCACTCGTCGATCACATGAAGTCGGGCGACATCGGGCTGGATTCGGGCGTCGACATCTTCATCGACCACTACGAACCCGAATCGGAGTACGAGGCCGAGTTTATGGACGTGCGGCCGAACGTCTCGTCGACGTCGACCATCCTCACGAAGTACATCCAGGAGTTCGATCTCTCGCCGAGCGAGGCGGTGGCGACGGCGCTCTTGTACGGTATCAGAGCCGAGACGCTCGATTTCAAGCGCGACACCACGCCCGCGGACCTGACGGCCGCGGCGTATCTCTACCCCTTCGCCAACCACGACACGCTCGAACAGGTCGAGTCGCCGTCGATGTCGCCCGAGACGCTGGACGTACTGGCGGAGGCCATCCAGAATCGGCAGGTTCAGGGAAGCCACCTCGTCTCGAACGCGGGGTTCATCCGCGACCGGGACGCCCTCTCGCAGGCCGCCCAGCATCTCCTGAACTTGGAAGGAATCACGACGACGGCCGTCTTCGGCATCGCCGACGACACCATCTACCTCGCCGCTCGCTCGAAGGACATCCGCATCAACATCGGCAACGTTCTCGACGACGCCTACGGCAACGTCGGGGAAGCCGGCGGCCACTCCACCCAGGGTAGCGTCGAGATTCCGCTGGGCCTCTTTACCGGTATCGAGGCCAGCGAGGACAACCGTGACACGCTCCTGTCGCTCGCCGAGGAGGCGGTCCGCAAGAAGCTATTCGACGCGATGGGTGTCGAGAGCACCGCAGGCGAGGCGACAAACGGGAGTTAAGCGACGACGTCCTCGTCTTCGTCGTCCTCGTCGAGGCGTTCGACCACGTCGTTGATCAGGATCACGTCACCCACCGCACGAACCCACCGGTAGGGGATCATCACACCCTTTCCGGCTTCGATCCGTCCGGCAAACAGCTCTTGGCTCAGTTCGCCGAGTGCGAGTCCCGTGACCGACTGCTGACCCAGGTCGAGGCGGACGTCTTCGACCTCTCCGACGAAGACTCCGTTGTTCGAATACACCTCGCGCCCGACGAGCGTCGTAATCTCCTGTGGCGTGCCGTCCATATGCACTCCCTGTTGGTGATGGGTCTTAATAGTTCGCGGACCGCCTCGCGGCGCTCGGACGAGGACGCGAACCGCGGGGTCACTTCCGGACGAGAAGCACGAGGACGACGAGGAGCAACCCCTGTGCGACCTTGTCGACGGCGCCGAGCGTCCCGACATCGCTGGGGAACGACTTCGGGCCAGCGGCGAAGTTGAGGTAGTACCACAGGACGATCTGTCCGGCGGTAAAGGGAATCCCGAGGCGGTAGAGAAGCCCCCGCCGGTAGTTCACGACGACAGCGGCGCCGGCGGCGAGGAACACGACCCCGGCAAACAGGAACGACAGGCCGAGCGGTTCGGGGACGAAGCCAACGCCGAGTCCGATGTGGAGCAGTCCGCTGACAACCGCCAGCGCCACGCCAGCGTAATGCAGCGGTCCCAGCGTGTCCGGATCGACGAGTCCGGAGTTCGTCGCGGTGCTCATACCCGTATTCAGGGCGGAACGCGCATAAAATCACGTGCCCGAGTCCCAGGGCCGTGTGTTCGAAACGGACGCCGACGGTGTCGCCGCGGGTGGGACCGGTGGCTACGGCGGGGCAATCAACTCGACGGGGTGTCGAGAGGGGCGGGCGAGCAAGGCGTCGAGTTGCTCCAGACAGGAGGTGCCACTCGCGACGACCGTCCGGTCGCGCGTCTCGGGGGTCGAAAACTGCTCGGCCAGATCCTCACCCACATCCATGCTCAACTCGTAGTAGGTGTCCTTGTAGCCGAAGGAGCCAGCCATGCCACAACACTCCACGTCGGAGGTGGCCACGTCGTAGCCGAGGTCCTCGAGGACGGTGACGGTGTGGGCTTCGAGACCGAGCGTCCGCTGCTGGCAGTGGGCGTGATAGGCCACGTCGTGGCTGTCACCTGAGCGGAGCGGGTCGGCGTCGGCTCCGTTCTCCAGCAGGCCGTAAACGTACTCCATGACCTCGTAGCTGCGCTCCTGAAGCCGCTCGGCGGAGGCCGCCGGAAGGAATCGCTCGTACTCCCGGTCGAACATCGCGAGGTCGGACGGTTCGATCACGACCACGTCGCGCCCGGCGTCGACGTGTTCGGCGAGAGCGCCGTAGACGTCGTGGGCGTGCTCCTCGGCGGTGGCGATCATCCCCTGTGACAGGGGGGCACGGCCACTGGACGGGACCGACGGGACCCGCACGTCGACACCCAGCGCTTCGAGGGTCCGGACTGCGGCTTTGCCGCGTTCGACCTGGACGTGGTTGGTGTAGACGTCGGGATAGAGGACGACTTCCCGCGTCGGGTCGGACACCGTGGAGGCGCGGCGCTCGAACCAGTCGACGAGGGTCTCCCGTTGGAACTCGGGGAGGTCACGGCGGGCATCGACGCCGGCGACGCGTTCGAGTGCCCATCGGGCGGGCGCGGTGTCGGCGAGCCAGTTCGAGACGGGCGCGGTGGCGCTCCCGAGTTTCGCCAGCGTCTCGAAGTTCCCGAAGAGGCGCTTATCCAGGTCCAAGCCGCTGGACTCCGCGTCGGGGGTGAGTCCCTCGACGAGGAAGTCAGTCCCTTCCGGCTCCTCGCCGCGGTTGATCCGGTCGCGGACCACCGTGTTGATCCAGGGGATGTCGATCTTGGTGGGACAGCCGTTGACACACCGCGAACAACCGGTACAGAAGTCGTTGAACTCGGCGGCGGTGTCGAGTCCTTCGATGCCCGCCTCCCAGCCGGTACCGATGCCGCCGGAGTACGTCTCACCGCCGAAGGCGTGGCCGCCGACGTGCTGGAAGTTGGCACAGGAGTTCGAACACTGCCCACACCGGATGCAGTACAGCGTTTCGCGGAGTTGCTCGTCCTCGCGCATCGCCATGCGGCCGTTGTCGATGAGGACGAGGTGGAAGTCGCGGTCAGAATCGCGCTCCGAGAGCGGCGTCTCGTCGTCGTCAAAGTCGAGTGTCGGGGAGTCGACCGGCGGGGTGAGAAGCGAGACGTACGCCGTGAGATCCTGGCCCGTGCCGGAGCGCGCGAGGAGTTCGAGGAACGGCGAGAGGTCGTCCGTCGAGGGGACGATCTTCTCGACACCAGTGACGGCGACGTGGGTATCGGGCGTGACGGCACACTTCCGGGCGTTGCCCTCGCTGGTGACGATAGCCATCGTCCCGGAGTCGGCGGCGACGAAGTTGGCGCCGGTCATGCCCACGTCGGCGTCGCGGATGCGTTCGCCGAGCCGTTCCCGGGCGAAACTGGTGAGTTCGTCCGCCGTCTCGGGCGGATCGTCGGGATCGAATATCGTCTCGAACAGGTCGGCGATGCTCTCCTGCGAGCGGTGGATGGCGGGGGCGATCAGATGCGAGGGCGTCTCGTCGGCTAGCTGGACGACCCACTCGCCGAGGTCGGTCTCGACGACGTCGACGCCGTCGTCTTCCAAGGCGTCGTTGACATCGAGTTCCTCGGTGGTCATGGACTTGCTCTTGACGACGCGCTCGGCGTCCTCGTCGTCGGCCACCTCCCGGATATACTGGTTTGCGTCCGCGGCGTCGTCGGCGAGATAGAGGGTGCCGCCGTTCGCCTCGACGGACTCACGCAACTGCTCGATCAGTTCCGGGAGTCGCTCGATGGCGTCCTCCTTGATCTCGCGGGCGCGGGTCCGGAGTTCCTCGTAGTTCTCCAAGTCGGCCACCGCCGCCTGACGCTTGCGGTTGAACCCCTTGGTGTTCTCCTCGATGGCTGGGCCCTCGGTCGCCATCAGCCGCCTGATCTCGGCGGCCTTGTCGCCACGGCCCTTACTCATCGAGCATCACCACGTGGACGGCCTCGGGACCGTGCGCGCCGAGGACGAGTTCACCCATGTCGGCGGTGGCGCTCGGCCCGGTGCCGACGATGGCGCTGGCGGCGTCCGCACGAGCCGTCTCACCGAACCGATCCAGGGCTTCGGGGAGGTCCGGGAGGACGTCGCCCGCGCGAATCACGGGAACGTGCAGTTCGGGGTAGAGGGAGACGGGTTCGGCGCCGTCGGCGGTGGAAGGGAGGAAGACGCTCCCGTAGTTGGCCACGCCGAACGAGGCGGGGGTGACGCCGGTCGCCGCCCGCTCTAGGGCCGCAGGCGTCGGATCGACGGCCACGCTGTCGGGATACGCGACATCGAAGGGGAGGGGGGTGCCGACCGCGGGGGCGCGGACGACACCGTCGAGCGTCGCCGCAAACTCGTCGGTTGTCGTCCGGGTGAGGGCGACCCCGAGTTCGTCGAGGGCGTCCTCGAACGTCGACAGTGGGTTCGTGGTCGTGGTAGCCATATGCACGGCGTTTGGGGCGCGCCGGCTTTGTAGCTTCGGTCCGGCGGCGGCTCACCGGAACGCCCGAGGGCGGTCGAGGGCCGCGACGGTGCCCGCCGCCGCCCGCTTCGCGCGGATCGAGCGAACCACCGCGTACGCCTGCACGAGTGCGTAGCCGGCCCAGAGGACGTACCCGCCGGGAGCGCTTCCGACGACGCCGACGGCGGTTCCGAAGGCGTCGAGACCGGCCGTGACCGCCGTCTCGCCGAGCAGGAGGACCGAGAAGTAGCCGTAGAATCCGGAGGCCCACCAGAGCACGACGACCCGGCTCCATCCGGGCTGGAGGTGTTCGGGGAGCCGTCCGGTGTTGACGAGTAGCGTCAGGAGCGTGTAAGGCCACATCATCAGCCCGGAGAGGGCGGCGCCAACGACGAGCAGGAAGAAGGGGTCACGGTCGCCGAGCGGCGCCGAGAACAGGAGGATGACGATCACCCCCCAGACGGTGAAGGCGGTGAGCAACCACCAGAACAGACGGGAGAGGTCCCACCCCGCGTCGCGGGCGAACGCCTCGTAGACGGCGTCCGCGGAGTTGCGGACGAACGACTCGACGATGGCGTACTCGGTAGTAAAGAGGGCGAGAAAGAGCAGAAGAAAGACCAGCAGCGCCCCGAATCCGCCGATTGCGGGGGCAATCTGCCCGAGCCACATATCGAGGGCGTTGGCCTCGACCCCGGGGGCGTGGCGGTGGGCAACGGCCATCAGCACCGTCGCCACGAGCAACAGGCCGAGAACGAACGTGAGCAGGTGTTCGGCCTGGATCACCCGCCACCAGCCGCGCCAGCGGCGGAGGTTCAACTCCGTGGGGCGGAAGGTGAAGCCGTTTCGGTGGATGGCCTCGGGGTCGTCACCGCTGAAGGGGTTGTGGACGCGGCCCTGATAGTTGCCCATGGCGTAGCCCTTCTCGCGGGCCCAGAGGCTCTGTGAGAGGTTGAGGTAGCCGCCGGCGCCGGCGAAGGCGAGACCACCGAGGAAGACCGCCACGTCCATGTTCGGGGGGAGGGTTCCCACACCGCCGAGTGCCGTCGGCAGGGCGGTGAGTTCGCCGGCCGCACCGCCGACGGCCGCAAGCGCGAGCGCCGTGACGATGGCGAGCGTGAGCAGCCCGATCTGGAACGCCTCGACGGCGTTGTACATCACCGACGACGCCTGGTAGGAGCCCCAGACGAGGAGCATGAGGCCGATAGCGAGGGGTTTCCAGACGGGGAGGCCGAACAGTGTCGATCCGGCGACGCCGATTGCGGTGGCCGCGACCTGTGCGGCTCCGGCGGCCCAGCCGGGCCATCCGAGACTGAGGAGACCGGCGACGAGGAAGACCCACGGCCACGCGCGGTGGACGCGGACGTACGAACGAAAGACACTCTCACCGGTGGCGAGCGTCCACCGCTGGAGTTCCGTGTTGACGAAAAACTGCGTGAGGACGCCGACCCAGAACGCCCAGTAGAGCCCCCAGCCGTGGCGAGCGATCAACCCCGGCCAAAACAGCGTCTCGCCGCTCCCGAGCGACGCACCGAGCATGATGGCGCTCGGGCCGACGATGTGACGGAGGCGGGGCACGCGCGGCAGTTCGGCCAGCCGGAAGGCGCCGCCGGTCCCGCGGTCGGGGTAGTCGACCGTCTCGGGCGCGCGGTCCAGGTCGTCGTAGGGGAGTGGGCAGTACCACGTCCCCCGGTACTGTCGGCCCTCGACCGCGGAGGCGTACACCGGGGCATCGGCGTCGCCCTCGTCGGTCGGGTCCACGGAGTCCGCGGACGCCGCGTCGTCGTCACCCACGGCTACCCCCGCCGCGTGATGTCGGGCGGTCGCTGGGCGTCGACGCTCCCATCAGTTCCGACTCAGGAAGCGCGCGAGAAAAACGAACCGATCAGTCGCCGCCGAGGAAATGCCAGAGGTGACCCCGCTCGGCCGGCGGGTCGACCCCCGGTAACCCCTTCAGCGCCGGCTGGATGGCGTTCCACCACGACTCGGGCGACTCGTAGCCCGCGGGGTGCTCGTGGTACACGTCCCGGAGAAAGTCGGCCTTCTTTGCCTCGGGGTGGGCAGCCAGATAGTCGTAGGCGGCCGACAGTGCCTCGCGGCGAGCCTCCAAGGTCGGCCCGCTCCCCGGCAACTTCGCCTCGCGGATGGCGTTGGCAACGGCGAGCGGTCGGCCGTCGGTCGCAGAGTCGTCGTCGGGCGACGGTTGGGACGACGCCCGCTCCATCGGCACCCACCAGACACGACTCCGCGCGCCGACTTTCCGCGTCTTCAGCCGCCCACGCTCGACGAGCGTCTCGAGTTTGTTGTGGGCCGTCCGCCGCGAGCAGTCCACCGCCGCCATCACGTCGCCGGCGGTGAGCGGCCGCGCCAGGTCGTCGCGTTCGTCGAACACCTCCAGCACCGCCTCCGGCGGGATGCGGTCGGCGTACTGGCCGTCGTCGTTCCGCGCGCGGTCCTCTCCGGCCATGGTCGACCCTTTACACACGAGGACAAAAGCCTTCGCACTCGTGTGAACGTCGGCACACACGAGTGAAGAGGGTAGTACACACGTGTGTTGTGGATGTGGGGTCGGTCGAGAGAAACCCACTGAAACCCGCCCTTTCGTCGGTTTTTTCGATTCAGTCGAGAGATCAAGAGTGTGAGAACCACTCCCGAGTCACGCCGTATCCATCACGAAAAGCGAGGAACGATGGATATATATCGGGGCAGACGGTGGCAGGGAACGATGCCAGAACGATCTGCGAACGGTCGTGGAACGAATCGACGGGTGGCCGACGGGGGTGTGCGATGGCACTAGCCGATATCGCCATCGCCATCGCACCGCTGGCGGTCATCGCCTACCTGATGGTCGGGCGGTTCTGGCCCGCGACGCGGGCGATGCCTGTGGCGTGGGTCGTCGCCATGGTCGCCGGCTACGCCGGGTGGAACATGTCGCCGGCCTGGATCGGTGCCGCCACCGTCAACGGCTTCATCACCGCCGCAAGCATCCTCTGGATCGTCTTCGGGGCGATCCTGTTGCTCTATACGCTCAAACAGACCGGTGCGTTCGATGCCATCAACCAGGGCTTTGCCTCCATCAGCGACGACCGCCGCGTCCAGGTGGTCCTGCTCGTCTTCCTGATGGGCTCGTTCATCGAGGGCGCGGCCGGCTTCGGGACGCCGGCGGCCATCGTCGGCCCCCTGCTGGTCGGTCTCGGTTTCCCGCCGCTTGCGGCCGTTGTGGTTGCGCTCACCGGGAACCTGATGGCCGTCACCTTCGGCGCCGTCGGAACCCCGCTCATCATCGGCATGATCGACATCTTCGCCGACGTCGAGGTCATCTCCTCGGCTGTCACCGCTCAGGGCATGACCATCGATGGCTGGGTGGCCGACATCGCGGTGTGGGCCGCCTCCTTCCACGTCGTCGTCGGCGCCGTCCTGCCGTTCATCGGCGTGGCGATGATGACCCGCTTTTTCGGCGAGGAGCGCTCGATCAAGCCCGCTCTGGAGGTGTTGCCGCTCACCCTCTTTGCGTGGGCCTCCTTCGCGGTCCCCTACTGGGCGACGGCATACTTCCTGGGGCCGGAGTTCCCCGGACTGATCGGCGCGATGGCCGGCCTGTTCATCACGGTCGGCGCCCTCAAGGCCGGCTTCTTCCACCCCGACGACGAGTGGGACTTCGGTGACCAGTCGTCGTGGCCCGACCACTGGGTCGGCGAGATCCAGCCCGGCGAATCCTCCAGTCGCGAGGCCAGTGTTGCGGCCGACGGCGGCGCAGTGCAGACGATGCCGCTCTGGAAGGCGTGGACGCCGTACGCCCTCGTCGCGGCGCTGCTGGTCGTCACGCGCGTCGTCGACCCGGTGACGGGCTTCCTCCAGTCGACGCTCGTCCTGCAGTGGGGGTCGATCTTCGGAACGTCGCTGTCCGGATCGCTCGCGGTGTTGTATCTCCCCGGCGCGGTGTTCGTCGGCGTCCACCTGCTGACGATTCCCATTCACGGGATGTCGAGCGACGAGATCACCGGTGCGTGGAGCGAGACGATAGAGAAAGTGACTCCCGCAGTCATCGCCCTGCTGTTCGCGGTGGCCACGGTCCAGATCATGCTCCAGTCCGGCACCGCCACCGGCACCGACGGGATGTTGATCGTCCTCTCGGACGCGATGGCGAACCTCGCCGGCGGGGTCTACCCCTTCTTCGCGTCGCTCGTCGGCGCCCTCGGTGCCTTCCTCGCGGGGTCGAACACCGTCTCCGACATTCTCTTTGGCACCTTCCAGTACGGCGTCGCCGACCAGATCGGCTTCCCGCGCACCATCATCCTCGGCGCGCAGGCCGTCGGCGGTGCCATCGGCAACCTCATCGCCGTCCACAACGTCGTCGCGGCGCTCGCCGTCGTCGGACTCGTCGGCGAGGAGGGCCGTGTCATCCGCTACGAACTCATCCCGCTCACGTACTACGCGACGATGACCGGAATCCTGACCTTGCTATTCGGGTACGTGCTGTTCCCCGGCACGTTCTAGTACCCGGAATTTAAGCGGCCATACACCAAGTGGCCGCCGATGGCAACGACAGGTGACCCCGCCGACGATCCCGCAGCGTCGGGGGAGTACGACTATCGAAGCGACGACGTCGACCGCCCGGGGATGGTCGACGACCTCGAGGAACTGATCGAGGGTGACGTGCGGTTCGATGACTACTCTCGACAGCTCTACGCCACGGACGCGAGCGCCTACGAGATGACCCCTGTCGGGGTCGTCTTCCCCACCTCGACCGCCGACGTGGCCGCTGCTGTCGAATACTGCGCCGAGCGCGAGGTGCCGATCCTTCCTCGTGGCGGCGGAACCAGTCTCGCCGGCCAGACCGTCAACGAGGCGGTCGTCCTCGATTTCTCGCGGCACATGACCGACGTGATCGAGACCGACCCCGATGGCCGGCGGGCCCGCGCACAGCCGGGTGTCACGCTCGGGGACCTCAACGCGGAACTGGAGTCCCACGGCCTGAAGTTCGCTCCCGACCCCGCGTGGGGCGATAAGAGCGTCCTCGGAGGCGCCATCGGTAACAACTCCACCGGCGCCCACTCACTGAAATACGGCAAAACCGACGCCTACGTCGAGGAACTGGAGGTAGTGCTGGCCGACGGAACCGTGACCACCTTCGGCGAGGTGTCGCTCACGGAACTCCGCGAGGGGGCCGACCCCGAGGGCACCATCGAGGAGCGCATCTACGCCGCGGTCGTGCGAATCGTCGACGAGGAGGCCGACGAGGTGCGCGAGCGATACCCGGACATGAAACGCAACGTCTCGGGGTACAACCTCGACATGCTGGTCGACGAGGCCGCGTCGGGGTCGGTCAACCTCGGCCGCCTCCTCGCCGGGAGCGAGGGAACGCTCGCAGTCGTCACCGAGGCGACCGTCTCGCTCGAACCCGTCCCGGAGACGAAGTCGGTTGCCCTCCTGACCTACGACGACCTGCTTGACGCGATGGAGGACGTCGCGCCCATCCTCGAACATGACCCCGCGGCCGTGGAGGTGATGGACGACGTGTTGCTCGACTTAGCGCGGGACACCGCGGAGTTCGCCGACGTGGTCGGGATGCTTCCCGAGGGGACGAGTTCAGTCCTGCTCGTGGAGTTTTACGCCGAAGACGACGACGACGGCCGCCGGAAGGTAGCAGACCTCATCGCGGACCGGGTCCCCGACGGCGACCCCGCGGCGACCCCGGGTGACGGGGCGGCCGAGCGGACGGACACCCCGCAGGTCGCGCAGGCGGCGATGGAGGCCCACGACGCCGAGACGCGGGCGAAGTTCTGGAAGATGCGAAAGTCCGGACTGCCGATCCTTCTCAGCCGGACTACCGACGAGAAACACATCGCGTTCATCGAGGATACGGCCATCCCGGCCGAGAACCTTCCCGACTACGTCGCCGACTTCCAGGCGATACTCGACGAACATGACACCCTCACGACCTACTACGCCCACGCAGGGCCGGGCGTCCTCCACATCCGCCCGCTGGTCAACACCAAGACAGTCGCGGGCGTCGAGGAGATGGAGGCCATCGCCGACGCCGCGACCGACCTCGTGGTGAAATACAACGGCTCCGTCTCCGGCGAACACGGCGACGGCCGCGCCCGTACCCAGTGGAACCGGAAGCTGTACGGTGACCGCCTCTGGAAGGTGTTCCGGGATCTGAAGAGCGCGTTCGATCCCAACTGGCTCCTGAACCCGGGGACGGTCTGTGGCTACGCCGACGACGAGCCGATCCCCGACGGCCTGGCCAACCGCGCGGCCGTCGCGGACATGACCGAGAATCTCCGCTTTGGCTCCGACTACGAGTTCGACGCCGGCTTCTCGACGACCCTCGCGTGGGACAACGAAAACGGCATGCAGGGCATGGTCGAACTCTGTCACGGCTGTGGCGGCTGTCGCGGCCCCCAGGAGACGACCGGCGGCGTGATGTGTCCGACCTACCGCGCGAGCGAGGAGGAGATCACCGCCACCAGAGGTCGGGCGAACCTGCTCCGGCAGGCGATGAGCGGCGACTTGGACGCCGACGCTACCGACGTGGAGTTCATGCACGAGGTGCTCGACCTCTGTATCGGGTGTAAGGGCTGCTCGAAGGACTGCCCGAGCGAGGTGGATCTCGCGAAGCTGAAAGCGGAGGTGACCCACGAACACCACCAGCGTCACGGCGCCAGCCTGCGGGATAAGCTGTTCGCGAACGTCGACCGCCTGAACGCGTTGGGCTCGGCGTTCGCACCGCTCTCGAACTGGGCGGCGAAGGTACCCGGCGCCCGAACGGTGATAGAGAAGACCCTCGGTATCGCGAAAGACCGCACGCTACCGACCTTCCACCGCGAGTCGCTCGTCGACTGGTTCGACGACCGGGGCGGCAGTCGCGTTCCCGAGGCCGAGGCCGACCGCCACGCTCTGCTCTTTCCCGACACCTACACTACGTACAACCACCCCGAGTCCGGGAAGGCCGCGGTCCGGATCTTGGAGGCGGCGAACGTCCACGTCCGCATTCCGCGAGACGTGAGCGGGAGCGGCCGCCCGCCGTTCTCGAAGGGCTTTCTCGACCGGGCTCGCGAGCAGGCGGCGACGAACGTCGACGCCCTCGCGCCCCGCGTCCGCGACGGCTGGGACGTGGTACTGGTCGAACCCACCGACGCCGTGATGTTCCAGTCGGACTACCGCGACTTGCTCGACGGCGACGACGTCGAAACCCTCGCGGACAACGCCTACGGGGTCATGGAGTATCTCGACGCCTTCCGCCTCGACGAGGCGCTGGAGACGGAGGCGGACGGGTCGCTGACCTACCACGGCCACTGTCACCAGAAGTCGACACAGAAGGATCACCACGCCGTCGGCGTGTTGCGGCGGGCGGGCTACGCGGTCGACCCCCTCGACTCCGGCTGTTGTGGGATGGCCGGCTCCTTCGGTTACGAGGCCGAACACTTCTCCATGAGCAAGGCCATCGGGGCCATCCTCTTCGACCAGGTGGACGACAGTCCGGGCGAGGAACTCGTCGCGCCCGGTGCCTCCTGCCGGACACAACTCGGCGATCACTACGACGCGGAGCCGCCGACACCGGTGGAGAAACTCGACGCCGCGCTCAGGTAGGATCGAACGGCGTCGCCGCCGCCCACAGGCGGTCGTGACACGCACGCGCCCAGCGTGTCGCCGCGGGCGCGTCGGTGCCGAGAAAGCCACTCGGGGTGCCGTCGCGGTAGACCACCAGCCCCATCTTGGGACCGGACGGCGTCTCCGCGAGGACGAGCGTCACGGGGTCGTCCCGGTCGACGTGACGGATCGCGACGCGCCCGCTCGCGACCACCTCGCGCATGTCTCCGGGCCGAGCCGCCGCCTGCCGTTCGAGCACCCGCTCGGTCGTGACGAACGAGCCGGTCATGCCCGCCTCCGTGACCCGGTTGTGATAGCGCTGTGCGTGTCGGGAGAGGAATCGTCCCGTATACACCGACACGTGCGTCGCCGTCCCGATCAGGTCCGCGACCGCCGAAACCGGACGGCTGGGTGCGTGTGGCGTCGCCTCGATCAGCGTCGCCTCGTCGAGAATCGCCGGGTCGAGGTCGAGACCGATCTCGACCCCAGCAAACAGGGGGGCGGCCTCGGCCAGCGTCTCGCTCCGTCGAGTGTGACGGTCGTACACCCCGACGGCCAGTCGTCCGGACGGCGTCGTGTGGTATCCCGACTGTGTCGCCTCCACGAACCCGGCCGCCGACAGCTCGCGGACGGCTCGGTCGACCGTCGACCGGGAGACGCCGAGTCGGTCGACGAGCGCCGCCTTTGTGACCTCCCCCTCGTCGAGCGCGCGGAGTGTCTCGATCCGTCGGGCGACGACCGCGGCCGGTGACGGATCGGTCATCGACCCCCGCCCGGCGACCTGATCCGCCGCCTCGATAGACAATCAGCACAATAGTTATATATCACGTTTCAACGAGTGAGGTTTTCGCCGCACGACAACATCAAGTCGTCGATGGCTGTACTCCTGTACGCCGGGGTGCCTCTGACACACGGGGTCGTGGCGGGTTGCCCGGCCCGCCATTCGATCCGGCACCGTACCCCCGACGGGGATGCCCGGCCCCGTCGGCGTCGGTGCCCCCGGTCGCCCGACAGCGGTCGGGATCACCCTTTCATCGCGTCGCGGTGTGCGGACTCGACGGTCGCTGTCAACGTCGACAGCGACGGAGCCATCGCGAGGTGAGCGCGACAGTCACAGTCCGAGGCGCCGAAGCCGTCGACCGGCCCGTCGGGCAGGCGCTCGGCGACGGCACACTCGACGTCTGCGCCGCCGGACGTGACGACGGTAGCCAGATCCGTCGCCGGATGGCCGGTGAGGTAGTCCACGTGCCAGTGGCGGGTGTCGCTCTCGCCGGCCGCGAGGCGGCGGTGTCGGTCCACGCGGGCGAAGCCGCCACTCCCGAGAGCGCTCCCGGTGTAGGCGTAGGCGCCAGCGGGAAAGTGGTGGGTGCCCAGCGCACCGACCTCGATGTCCACGTCGCGGGGCAGTTCGAGGAGTAGCGTGTAGGTGCCGCCGTCCGCATCGGTCATGGTTACACCCGGGCGGTCGAGAGCCAAAGATCGACCGGAACCGGTTTGTTCGCGTCGTCCCGAGCGGAGGGCGTGGACGACGTGGTCGACCGACTGCGAGAGCGTGGGGACGGAGCGGTCGCGGACTACCGGGTGGTGCCGGAACGCGACCCGAGCTACGCCGACTGCGATCTGGAATCCCGGCTCGCGGGCGCGCTCGCTGACCGCGGGGTCGACCGCCTGTATCGCCACCAGGTCGACGCCATCGAGGCCGTCCGGGACGGCCGCAACGTCGTGCTGGCGACGCCGACGGCGAGCGGAAAGAGCCTCGCGTACACCGTGCCGGCGTTCGAGCGGGCGATGGCCGACGGGGAGCGCACGCTGTATCTCGGCCCACAGAACGCGCTGATCGCGGACCAGGCCGCGAGCCTGAGCGACCTCGCGAAGGGGCTGGGGTTCGGCAGCCGGGTCTCGGTGGACACCTACACCGGCCGACTCTCCCAATCCAAGAAACGCGAGGTCCGGGACCGGCGGCCGACGGTCCTACTGTCGAATCCCGACATGCTCCACTACGGCCTACTCCCGCACGGCCACCGGCTGTGGGAGTGGCTGTTCTCGTCGCTCTCGCTCGTCGTCGTCGACGAGGTACACGGCTACCGCGGCGTGTTCGGGAGCCACGTCGCGCTCGTACTCCGGCGCCTCGCCCGACTCTGTGAGCGGTTCGGGAGCGACCCCCAGTTTGTCTGCTGTTCGGCCACCATCGGCAATCCCGTCGAACACGCCGCGCGCCTCACCGGCCGCGAGGCGTCGTCGTTCGCGCTCGTCGACGAGGACACGAGCGGTCGGGGGCCGCGCCACTGGCTCCTCTGGAACCCGCCCGAGTACGAGGGCGACCGTGGATCGGGCCGTCGTCGGTCGAGCCACGTCGAGACGAAGCGGCTATTCGCGGACCTCGTCGCGGCGGACCACCAGACCCTCGCGTTCACCCGAGCGCGACAGACCGCCGAGCGGTACGCGACCGAGAGCGCCGACGCTCTGCGCGACCGGGGCGAACACGGGCTTGCGGGGCGGATCGAGGCCTACCAAGCCTCGTTGCGCGACGAGCGTCGCCGCGAGGTTGAGGATGGACTCCACGAGGGACAGGTGGCGGGCGTCTGGTCGACCAGCGCGCTCGAACTCGGTGTCGACGTCGGCGGCCTCGATGCGGTCCTCCTCGATGGCTACCCCGGCACCCGGATGTCGACGTTCCAGCGTGCCGGGCGGGCGGGGCGGGGATCGGACCCCGCGCTCGTCGCCCTCGTCGCCGGCGAGGACCAACTGGATCAGTATCTGATGAGCCAGCCCGACGACCTCTTCGATGGCGACCCGGAGCGGGCGACCGTCGACCCCGAGAACGACCACCTCCTGCCGGATCACGTCGCTGCAGCGGCGACGGAAAACTGGCTCTCACAGGGGGACGAGTCTCACTTCGGCGAGGGCTTTCCCGAAATCGTGGCGGACCTAGAGGCGGCCGGGCGCTTAGAGCGCCGGGAGACCGAGGGTGGCGTCCGCTGGACCCACGCCGGCGACCGGAGCCCACAACAGGGAACGAGCCTCCGGAGCGCGGACGACCGCGAGGTGGATCTGCTGGCGGACGGCGACGTGATCGCCACGCTGGGGCTTGACGACGCCCTCCGGGACGCCCACCCGGGCGCGATATACCACCACCAGGGGCGGTCCTACGAGGTGACAGAACTCGACCTGGACCGGGACGTGGCGACCCTCCAGTCGACGTGGGCGGACTACTACACCCGGGTGCTGACCGAGAAGTCAGTCGCGGTTGAGCGGGACCGCGAGTCGACAGCACTGTCGGCCCGGCCCGAGACGGCGGTCCACCTCGCGGACGTGACCGTCACCGAGCGGGTGACAGGGTTCGAGCGCCGGGACGCGAGTCGGGGCGAGACGCTCGGCCGCGAGACCCTGGACCTGCCGGAGACGACTCTGCGGACGACGGCGCTGTATTTCACCGTCCCGGCGGACGTGGAAGCGGAAATGCGGGCGCTCGGTGACTTTCTCGGCGGCATCCACGCCGCCGAACACGGCCTCATCTCGCTGTTTCCCCTCCATCTCCTCTGTGACCGGGCGGACGTGGGCGGCCTCTCGACACCGCACCACCCCCACACCGGCGCGAGCACTGTCTTCGTCTACGACGGTCACCCCGGCGGTGTCGGCCTCACCCGCGGCGGCTACGAGCGGATCGAACCCCTGCTCGCACGGACCGAACGGCTGATCGACGACTGCGACTGCGCGGGTGGCTGTCCGGCCTGCGTCCAGTCGCCACACTGTGGCAACGCCAACGATCCGCTGGCCCCCGAACCGGCCGTCCACCTCCTGTCGGCCCTGAGTGAGGCGGACTAGTCGTCCCCGATGAGGAGGTCGCCGGGGCTGGCCGGGTGCTCGGTGTCGAGGCCCCGGTCGTCGTCGCGGTCGTGGGCCGCGCGGACGGCGTCCATGAGGACCGACTGGGTGGCCCGGGACGGCTCGTCGCCCGGCGTCCGCTGATCGTAGCTCCCGTCGGCGTTCATCGTCCAGCAGGTGCGGTTGTCGTTGCGCACCACCTCGAGAATAAAGCGGAGTTGCTCACGGAGGTCGGGGTCGTCGACGGGGGTGACAGCCTCGACCCGGTGATCGAGATTGCGGGTCATCCAGTCGGCCGACCCGAGGTAATACTCCGGACTGCGGTCGGCATCCGGGTCGCTCGCTCGCGCCCCGTTCTCGAAGTAGAAGATACGGGAGTGTTCGAGGAACCGACCGACGACGGAGTAGACGTCGACGGTGTCGCTGACGCCCTCAATCCCCGGGCGGAGCCGACAGATGTCGCGGACGATCAGGTCGATGTCGACCCCAGCCATGGAGGCGCGGTACAGTTCGGCGACGATGTCGGGGTCTTCGAGCGCGTTCATTTTGGCGACGATGCGGGCGGGACGACCGTCGCGGGCGTGATCCGCCTCCCGACGGATCAGGTCGGTGAACCGCTCGCGCATGGTGACCGGCGCGACCAGCAGTTTGCGGAACTCCTCGTCAAGCGAGGGGCCGGTAAAGAAGTTGAAAACGGTCACCAGATCCTGTCCGATGTCACGGTCGGCGGTCAGCAGTCCGAGGTCGACGTAGCCTTTCGCCGTCTCGGAGTGGTAGTTCCCGGTGGCGATGTGGGAGTACAGCGAGACGCCATCGTCCTCTTCGCGGACGACCAGTGCGGTCTTTGTGTGTGTCTTCAGGCCGACCGTTCCGTAGGCGACGTGGATGCCATGTTCCTCCAGTTTTCGCACCCACTGGAGGTTGTTCCGCTCGTCGAACCGCGCCTTGAGTTCGACCATCACGGCCACCTGTTTGCCGTTGTCGGCGGCGTCGATCAGCCGCTGGATCACCTGCGAGTCGCTCGCGGTGCGGTAGATGGCCGCCTTGATCGCCAACACGTCGGGGTCGTTGGCGGCGGCGTCGAGAAAGCGCTGGACGGTCCCCTCGAAGGAGTGATACGGGTGATGCAGGAGGACGTCGTCGGCGGCGATGGTGTCGAAGAGATCACTCCCCGTGAGAGACGCGTCGGCGCTCGCTCCGTCTTCGAAGCGCGGATGCGGGAGCGGGGACCACGAGTCGCGTGTGAGATCCGGCCGGTTGAGGTCAGTTAGCGTCGTCAAATCGCGGTAGTCGAGGGGACCAGATCGGTGGAACACCTCTTCGGGGTCGAGGTCGAGTTGCTCACGCAGGAGGTCCACCATCGCCGGCGGTGCGTCGGCGTCGATTTCCAAGCGAACCGCGGTGGCGAAGCGACGCTGTTCGATCACCTTCTCGATGGCCTTGATGAGGTCCTCGGCGACTTCCTGGTCGTTGCGGACCTCGGCGTTACGCGTGATCCGGAAGGTGGCGGTGTCGACGATTTCGACGTTCGGCATCAGCAGATCTAGATGGGCGCAGATGAGGTCCTCGAGGAGGAGATACCGCGTCCCGTCGGTCACGGGGACGAGTCGCGGCCGGTTCTGCGGGATCTTCACGCGGGTGAACGTCGGGTCCGCGCCAGATTCGTGACGGACGTACGCCCCAATCGAGAGGCTGAGGTTCGAAATAAAGGGAAAGGGGTGGGCAGGGTCGAACGCGAGCGGCGTCAGCGTCGGCAGGACAGACTCCTCGAAGTAGTCCCGCATACGGTCGCGTTCGGCGGCCGTAAGATCGTCGTGGTCGACGATTTCGATCCCCGCCGCCGCGAGCGCAGGTCGGATCGTCTCGCGGTAACAGTCGGTCTGTCGGTCGAACAGCGGGCGGGTCATCTGGAGGATCTCGGCCCACTGCTCGCGAGGGGTCCGTCCGTCGACCGTCGGATCGGTGACGCCCGCGTCGATCTGCTGTTTCAACCCCCCGACCCGCTTCATGAAGAACTCATCGAGGTTCTTCGTGAAGAGGCCGAGAAAGCGTACCCGCTCCAACAGGGGGGTCCGCTCGTCGAGCGCCTCGTGGAGGACGCGCCGCTGAAATTCGAGGTGGCTCAACTCCCGGTTCAGATAGAACTCGGGGTCGGACAGATCGGGCGTCGACTCGGGGACGGTGTCCGTGTCGTCGGGTCCGGTCATGGGAGTGGGGTCGCCGCCGTCGGCGGATCGAATGAGCGGAGACAGCAGCGACGGAAAGCGGTTGGTATGATGACTCTATCGGGCTACAGAGTCATATATACTCTCGGTGCGGAGCGACAGTTACTTTAGGTGCCCCTAAAGACGAACGTGTGATGAGCGAGGACGTCTGTGTGATCGTGCCGACGATCAGGGAGTACGAATGTGTGCGGTCTTACGTCGCGAACGCCGAGCGACACGGGTTCGATACGGACCGACTGGAGTTCGTGTTGGTGACCGAGGACCACTGCCCGACCGCGGAGATGGCGGCGATGCTCGACGATCTGGGCGTCGCCGGCGAGGTGTTCGACGGGAGTCGGCGCGAAGCGTGGCTGGCCGAACGGGGCGTCGGTGAGTACGACCACCTGATCCCGGCGCGGAGTCACGCTCAGACGAGTTTCGGCCTGCTGTATCTCTGGGCCCACGACCACCCCTACGGAGTGTTCATCGACGACGACACACGGCCACACGACGACGTCGACTTCTTCGGAACACACCTCCGAAACCTGCACGCCGACCGCACCGTCGAGTCGGTGCGATCCGACGAGGGGTGGGTCAACGTGCTCTATCACGAGGCCGACGACCACGGACTCTACCCTCGCGGCTACCCCTACGCAGCCATGGACGAGCGGGTGGAAACGGGGACGACCCACGTCGACAGCGTGGTCGCCTCACAGGGGCTGTGGACGAACGTCCCCGACCTCGACGCGGTGCGCATTCTCATGGACGGCGACCTACAGGGACAGGCGGAAACACGGCTGACGGCCGCGGATTTCGGCCCCGACTTCGTCGCCGAACCCGGCCAGTATCTCACCGTCTGCTCGATGAACCTGGCCTTCCGCCGGGAAGTCGTGCCGGCCTTCTACCAGTTGCCGATGGACGACAACGAGTGGTCGGTCGGCCGGTTCGACGACATCTGGAGCGGCGTGTTCCTGAAGCGGGCCGCGGACCTGTTGGGCAAACAGATTCTGACGGGCGACCCGCTCTGTCGGCACGACAAGGCACCGCGATCCACCTTCGACGACCTGCACAACGAGGTGGCGGGGCTCGAACTCAACGAGCACCTCTGGAAACTGGTCGACGGCGCCGAACCGACCGGCGAAGTCACGTACGCCGACGCCTTCGCCGCCATGGCCGACGCGCTGATCGACGCGGAGGCGGACTACCGTAACGGTGACTTCCTCGCACACGTCGGCGAGTATATGCACGACTGGCTGGCGTGTCTCGACGAACTCCAGTCGGTCGAGCGCGCGGTGCCGGCCGACGACTGACGATTCGCTCCCCGGCGACTGACGACTCGGTCAGCTGAATCGGCAGGTATAAGTGTTTTAGGGCGGCCTAAACAAACTATGGAAGACGATACTTCGTCGTCCCTCCGACGGCGTCGGTTCCTCGCGACTGGTGCGGCCGCGGCTGTCGGTGCGCTCGCAGGGTGCAACGGGTTGCCCGGTGGGAGCGGTGGCGGCAGCGGCGGCAGCGGCAGCAGCGGCGACGGCGGCGGAACGCTCAGCCTGAGTTCGTTCCGCGGGTCCGGGCCACTCGTCGAGAACCGGGCGTCGCTGAGCGGCACCCGGATCGCCGACCTCCCCGACCTCTCCGGCGAGCTTACCATCTACCTCGGCGGCGGCGAGGGCGGGCTGTACCGCGACCTGCTCGCGATGTTCTCACAGATCTATCCCGACTTCACCGCCCGACCCCGCGAGGGTGGCACCGCACAGCTCGCAAACACCATCATCGAGGAGGGGGAGAACACCCCCGCCGACGTGTTCTGGGCGGTCGACGCAGGCTCACTCGGTGCCGTCGACGAGGCGGGCATGACGGTGGACCTCTCGGGCGACGTCGTCGAATCGGTCCCCGAGGAGTTCCATCCCACCGGTCGGTGGGTCGGAACGGCGGGCCGCGCCCGGAGCGTTCCGTACAACACGAACGCGCTCTCCGCGGCGGACATCCCGGACACGGTGATGGATTTCCCTGAAACGGACGGCCTCGTGGAGTCGATGGGTTGGGGACCAACCTACGGCGCGTTCCAAGCGTTCGTCACGGCGATGCGGCTCATCGAGGGCGAGTCCGCGACCCGTGAGTGGCTCCAGGGCATGCTCGACGGCGGGGTCACGGAGTACCCCGACGAGTTCCTGACCTCCAACGCCGTCGCGGACGGGGAGATCAACGCCGGCTTCGCCAACCACTACTACGCGTTGCGAGTGCGTTCGGCGCGCTCGAACGCGCCGCTCGATCTGGCCTTTACCAGCGGCGACGCGGGCGCGCTCATCAACATCGCTGGCGCCGCCGTCGTCCAGGGAACCGACCAGTCGGAACTGGCTCAGAACTTCGTCCGCCACCTGCTCACGGTCGAGGCACAGGAGTTTTTCGCCACCCGGACGTTCGCCTACCCGATGATCCCCGGCGTGCCACCGGTCGGCGGTCTCCCCACCATCGACGAGTTGAACCCGCCGTCCATCGATCTGCAGGAGCTAGCAAACGTCGAACCGACCCTCCAACTCATGCGAGACGTGGGCGTCCTCTAGGCGATGAGTCGCGAGGACACCGGCACCCGGCGGGCGGTCGACCGACTCCGGGAGGCCGCCCGCTCGCCGACACGCGACGGGTCGAACCGACTCGTCGCCGGGGTGGCCGTCCTGATCGCGGTGACGGTCATCTCACCGCTCCTGTGGCTGTTCCTCCGGGCGGCCGCGGTCGGTCCACGGGAGGCGCTGTCGATCCTCGTTGCCCCCTCGACGCTCGACGTGTTCGTCAACAGCGTCGCGCTCGTGGCGTCGGTCACCGGCCTCTCGGTCGCGCTCGGCGTGCCACTGGCAGTGCTGACGGTGTTGAGCGACCTGCCGTTCCGTCGGGTCTGGACCGTGGCGCTGTCGCTCCCACTGGTCGTCCCGAGCTATCTCGGCGCGTTCGCGTTCGTCTCGGCGTTCGGTCCACGGGGCGAACTCGCCGAACTCCTGTCGCCGCTCGGAGTCACGATTCCGACCGTCTACGGCTTCCAGGGTGCGACGCTCGTCCTCGGCCTCTTTGTCTACCCCTACGTCTTCCTGACGACCCGGGCGTCCCTGCTCTCGTTCGACACCGAGCAGTTGGAGGCGGCACAGACGCTCAATCACGGCTTCCGGTCGGCGTTCCGCCGCGTCGTCCTGCCACAGATTGCGCCGGGGATGACCGCCGGCGCTCTCCTCGTTGCCTTCTACGCGCTGTCGGACTTCGGGACGCCCGCGATCATGCATTTCGATACGTTCACGCGGGTGATCTACGTCCAGTACAACAACTTCGGCCGCGGAACCGCGTCGCTGCTCTCGATCCAGTTGCTGGCGGTGACCGCGCTAGTGCTGTTTCTCGAATCCCGGCTCGGCGACGCCGGCGGCGACGGATACGGTGGGGGCGTCGTCGGCACGGACTCACCCGTCGCCTCGCTCGGGTGGGCGAAGCTCCCGGCGCTCGCGTTCTGTGCGCTCGTCGTCGGACTGACGCTCGTGATTCCCGTCGCCATCTTCGGCATGTGGCTGCTGCGGAGCGGCCCCGGCTACGCATCCGGCGGCATCGGCTTCCAGTGGGACTTCGCGATCAACTCCGTCTACGTGTCCGTCTTCGCCGCGGTTGGGACGGTGCTCGCGGCGCTTCCCATCGCCTACGTCTCCGCGCGTTCGGACTCCCGGATCGCTCAACTACTGGAGCGGTCGACGTACGTCGGCTACGCCGTACCGGGAATCGTCCTCGCGCTCGCACTGGTGTTTCTGGGGGCGAACTACTTCCCCTGGCTCTACCAGACGCTCCCCTTGCTGGTGTTCGCGTACATCGTCCGCTTTCTGCCCCAGGCGGTCGGATCGACCCGGTCGTCGGTGATACAGGTGGACGCGAAACTGCTCGGCGCGGCCCGCACCCTCGGGGAGACACCGCGGGGCGCCTTCCGGCGCGTGACCCTGCCGCTGATCGCCCCCGGACTCGTCGCGGGCGCCGCGCTTGTCTTCCTGACGACGATGAAGGAACTGCCGGCGACGCTCATCCTCCATCCGACGGGCTTTACAACCCTCGTGACCTACATCTGGCGTGTGCAAGAAGCGGGCTACTACGGGCGAGCCGCGCTCCCGGCGCTGGTACTGGTCGCCGTCTCAGCGCTCTCGATGATTCTGCTCTTGCGACAGGAGGGGGACGATGCCTAACGACACACTAGAGATACCTCGTCGAACGACGACGAACACGGCGGAATCGACGCCAGACGCGTCGGCGATGCTGACACTCGACGGCGTGACGAAGCGCTACGGCGCCGAGGCGGCAGTCGACGACATCGACCTGACGGTCCGTGACGGCGAACTCCTCACGCTTCTCGGCCCCTCGGGGTGTGGCAAGACGACGACGCTCCGCATGATCGCCGGCCTGACGATGCCGACGAGCGGACGGGTCGGCGTCGACGACGAGACGGTCGCCAGCGACGGCGACGGCGTCCCCCCCGAGCAGCGGGACGTGGGCATGGTGTTCCAGGAGTTTGCCCTGTTCCCGCATCTGACCGTCGCCGAGAACGTCGGCTTCGGCCTCGACGACTGGGACGCCGACGAGCGGGAACGCCGGGTGGCTGACCTCCTGGACCTGGTCGGCCTCTCGTCGTTCGCGGACCGCTCCCCGGAGAACCTCTCGGGTGGGCAACGACAGCGCGTCGCACTCGCCCGGTCGCTGGCGCCCGAACCCGAGGTGCTCCTGCTCGACGAGCCGTTCGCCAACCTCGACATCCGCCTTCGCGAACGGATGCGCGAGGAGGTCCGCCGGATCATCAAGGAGACGAACGTCACCGCCGTCTCCGTCACCCACGACCAAGAGGAAGCCCTCTCTATCTCCGACCGGGTGGCGGTGATGAACGACGGCCACATCGAGCAGGTTGGCCGCCCCGAGGCGGTGTTCGAACACCCGAAGTCTCGGTTCGTCGCCGACTTCCTCGGACAGGCGAGTTTCCTCACCGGCCGGCTCGCGGAGAACAACATCGAGACCGGTCTCGGAACGCTCTCGGCGGATCTACTCCAGGGGTTGACCGCGGACTACGACGGCGCCCGGATCGACGTGCTCGTCCGACCGGACGACCTGCGGGCGACGCCGTGTGACGACGACCGGCGAACCGGCAACGGCACGCTCGTCGGCCGCCAGTACACCGGCCCCTCGTTCGTGTACGGGGTCGAACTCGATACGGGCGATGTCGTCCACTGCGAGCACAACCACTCGACCGAGCACGAACTCGGCGAACGGGTCACGGTCGACCTAGTTGCCGACCACACGCTGGCGTGGTATCCCGCGGAGTGACCGAAGAGACGGCGTGGCTCGGTCCCCGAACCTACCGCCTGCTCGCCGCCGCCCTCGCCATCGGCGGCGGATTACTCGTTCTGCTGGTCGCCACGCGTCTGTTTCCGTACCACAGCCTCAACCACGACGAAGGCGTCTACCTCCAGCAGGCGGCGATGCTGCTCGACGGCCAGGTGTTCCTGCGGCCGCCCGTCGCGGAGGCCTACCGCCCGTGGTTTTTCGTCCGGGCGCCCGACGGGGCACTGTACGCGAAGTACGCCCCCGTTCCGGCGGCGATGTTCGCCATCGGCGAACGCCTTGGCGGCTACCGCCTCGCGCTCGCGGGGATTGCGGCGGGGAACCTCGCGCTCACCTACACGCTCGTCACCGAAGCCTTCGACCGCCGTCGGGGGCTGCTCGCAGCCGCCTTCCTGCTTGTCTCGCCACTCTTTCTGATCGAGTCGGCGGTCTTCCTGCCGTACGCGCCGACGACACTCCTGAACCTCGCGTTCGCGGTGGCGTACTTCCGCGCCCAGCGAACCGGGAGTCTCCGGGCCGCCGCCGTCGCCGGCCTCGCCGTGGGTGGTGCCTTCTTCGCCCGCCCCTACACGGCCGTCCTCTTCGCGACGCCCGTAATCGTCCACGCGCTGTGGACGCTTCGTGGCCTCGGCCACGACAGCGTCGCTCGGCAGACCACGACCGCGGCGTTCGGCCTCGTCGGGGTCGGTGCGGCGCTCGGGTACAACGCCCTCACGACCGGCGATCCCACAGTGTTTCCCTACGAGGCGTTCGCTCCGCGGGACGGCCTCGGCTTCGGCCAGCGTGAGATCCTCGCGTACTCACGGGAGTACACCCCCGAACTCGCGCTTCGGGCCAACGGCCGGGTGCTCGCGCTCCTGTTCGGCGAGTGGGTCGCCGCCGGCCCCGTCGGGACGCTCTTAGCGGCCGTCGGCGTCGGTAGCCTCCTCGCCCGCCTGGCCCGCGACCGGTCGGCCGACCCGCGTCGTCTCGTCCTCGCCGGCCTGTTCGTCTCGGTGGCCGCCGGCAACGTCTACTTCTGGGGGAACGTGAACGTCCTCGGCGACCTCGGCCAGGCCAACGACGGCCTGGTGGCCCACCTCGGGCCGTACTACCACTTCGACCTGCTGGTGCCGACCGCCGCCTTCGCCGCCCACGGGGTCGTCGGCGGCGGCGAGCGACTCCGAGCGGCGCTGGCGTCGCGAGTCTCCGAGGGCGCCCGGCGACGCCGGATCGGAATCGCTATCGCGGCCGTCTGCCTCCTCGCGTTCGCGATGCCGGCGGCGACGGCACTCGCCAGCCCCGTCGAGCGCAACGCCGAGGTGACCGACACCTATCGGAGCGCGTACGCGCCTGTCAACGGGATCGAAGACGGGGGACTCGTCTTCCTCCCGACGCCGTACGGTGACTGGATGAATCACCCGTTCCAAGCGCTACGCAACGATCCCGACTTCGACGGCGACGTGGTCTACGCGCTCCGGGAGCGCCAGTTCGACGTCGTCGACGCCCACCCCGGGCGGACGCTGTATCGCTACACCTACCGCGGGACGTGGGTCCCGACGGCGGGGGAGACGGTTCGCCCACGAATCCAGCCCGTCGATCACGTCGCCGGCGACCGGGTCGTCCTCGACCTGCGTCTCGGCGTCCCACCGGGTGTCGAACGCGTCTCCATCCGCCTCGAATCCGAGGCAGGGCAGGCCTACTACGTCACGAACGGCACGCCCACACTCGCCACCCCGTCGCTGGTCGTCGGCGACGGCCGCGCCCGCCTCCGCGGCGTGACACCCGTCAACGGGAACGCGACGGTTCCGGTCGACGACCGTGACGACCTGCAGGTGACGGCCTTTGCCGACTACGGTTCGGGCAACGGGTTCAGCTACCGGCTCGAGGTGCCGACAGCGACCGAGGGCGACCGAACCCGCGCTCTGACGCCATACGTCGAGGTCTGTCGGCAGGCGCTCCGGTGTGGCGGCGAGGCGGCGTACATCCCCGACGCGGCGCGTGATGGCGTCGTCGTCGAACACGACCTCCGGGCGACGAACGCGACGGCGTCGGCCGATCCCGCGCTCACAGCAGCGTCAGCCGGGTCGTGAAAAAGGAGTCCGCGGCGTCCACGAGGGCGGTCTCGGGGTCGCCGCTCGCGTCGACGGGGGCGCGGGCGACGGGTTCGCGGTCCAGGTCGTCGAGGACGGTTCGCTCGCCGAGGAGCACGAGTCGATCCGGGTCGCGCGCGTCGAGGACGGCACGACAGTCGTCGAGGTGGCCGTCGACCTGCTCCTCGCGACGCCGCTCGAACCGGGCCTGCGAGAATCCACCCTTCGAGTGACGTCCCTTGACGTCCGTCTCGACCGTCTCGACGTCGACGAGCGAGCCACCGTCGTAGCGGCCGACGGCGAACAGATCCGAGCGAACTAGCGCGACGGCGAGGCCGTCGGGCGGGCGAAACCAGTCGGGGTCGAGGCGGAAGCCCTCGCCCCACTCGACGAAGGGATCGGGCGCGAGCGGTGGGTCGAGAGCGACGCTCACGAGGCCGGCGTCGTCGACACAGACGAGCGCGGGTGCGACGTCGTCGAGAAGCGCCGCCCGGTCGCCGATGGCGTCGTCGACGGCGTCGCGGTCGGGGGGTGAGGCGGCGTCGTTCGCCAGGCTATCGGGCGGTGCCCGCTCCGCGCTCGCCCCGCCGACTCCGCCCGCGCCGACCATCGCGGTCAGCGCTCCTTCGGACGTCGTCGAGAGGCTTCGGAGGCGTGCAAGCACCTCGTCGCGTCGGTCGCCGCGCAGGTCTTCGGTGCCGCGCGGGGTGAGCGACGCCTCGCGGTCGTCGCGTTCGGCGTCGAGGCGGCCCTCCAGGTCAGCGATGCGGTCCTCGAGACGATTGACCCGCTGTTCGGCTTCCTGACGGGCGGTTGCGGCCTCGGCTCGGCGGTCGCTCTCGGCGTCGAGTCGACGTTCGAGGTGGCGCTTTTCCTCTTCGAGTTCCTCGATGCGCGCCTTCAGTTCGGCCCGCCCGAGCAACGAATCGAGCATGAATAGGTAGGCGAGCGCGGGGGCCTTCTACCCTGCGACCGCGACCCGTCTACACGGCCTCGCCAGCGACACCACCAGGCTCGTACCCCGAATACCGGAGGAGTTCGGCGGCGCGGTCGGGTTTGGCGAGGAACACCTCACATCGGTCGGGGAGGTCCGTCTCGGTGACGGTCGGGGGCAGGCCGAGCGTCCCGGAGGGGACGCCCTCCTCGCCGAGCACCGGGAAGTGACGCCCGTCGAGTTTCATCACGAGCGGCGCATCGAGGCGTTCGACCCCCTCGCCCGTCGAATAGAGGCGTTCGTTCATCCGTTCGTGGTCCGTCCGGTGGATGACGGCGTGGTCACCGTCGCGGGGCTGGACGTACAACCGTCCGAGGTAGTAGCCGGCGGAGAACTCTTCGAACATACGGTTCGGTACACGTTACCATACCCCGTGATATAACTCTTGTCGGGAGGATTTATTACGAACCGCTCTTAGCGTCGATTCTTCATCGACCAGACGGCGACGATGCCGAGGAGGACGGCCGGCGCCATGGGGAGAACGAGCATCGCCGTGCGGTAGTGAGCGCCGAGGACGCTCCCGCCGGCAGGCCAGAGGTAGATGGCACCGGGGACCCCGAGAACGGCGAGGACGACGGCCGCGACGAGTACCCACCCGACCCATCCGAGGTCCGTCTCGCCGTCCGGAGGGTCGCTCGTGCGCGACACGTCCCCGCCGGGTTCGACAACAGGGCGGTCGTCGTCGCTCACCGTCGGGACCCGCTCTGACCGCTACACAGTGCTCTCGGGGGTCGCGAGGGCGCCCGGCCGCCGCGTCGCGCGTTCCGGCCGCCAACCGGATCGGACGCCACGTCGGAGTCGCTCGCGTCGAGGGTGTAGGCCACATAGACCGCGTGCATACCCGTGAAAACCACCGCGACCGACAAAACGCTGTGGTTCCGGCGAGACCGGGGTATCCGCCTCCACCGGCCGGCGTCCCCGTTCCCTATCCGCTCGTCGTGTCCGTACTCCCGCAGTCGGGGCACCGCTGGAGCGTCCCGAGCGACGGATGGGTCGCGGTGTCCCAGTCGTCGCTCCCGGCGGGCGCCGCGAACCCACACTTGAAACACGTTACCTCCGTCCCGCTGGATGCGTCGACCATACGCGTGCGTACGACCGTCATCGGCAAAGTGGTTACTCGTCCAATATGTCGCGCGCCTCTCGGGGACGGTTTTTGTGGGCGGCTCCCGAAGCCACGCTCATGGCTGACGATCACGGACACGACGGCGGTGGCGACGACCACGACCACGAACACCACCACCACGACGTCGAGACCCTCGGTGCCGCGGTGGTGACCGTCACCTCCTCGCGTGGCTTGGACGACGACCCGGCGGGCGACGCCATCGCAGCGGCGTTCACCGACGCGGGCCACGAGGTCACCACCCGGGAGCTGATCCCGGACGACTACGACCGCGTGCAGGCGACGCTGAAGCACCTCGCCGGACGGGACGACGTAGACGCGGTGGTGAGCACCGGCGGCACGGGCGTGACGCCGGACGACGTGACCGCCGAGGCGGCCCAACCCCTGTTCGGGAAGACGCTCCCGGGCTTTGGCGAACTCTTTCGCCGGCTCTCGTACGACGAAATCGGGACGAAGGTAGTCGGGACGCGGGCGGTCGCAGGGGTTGTCGCGGGGACGCCCGTCTTCTGTCTGCCGGGAAGCGAGAACGCGGCGCGACTCGGGGCCGAGGAGATTATCGTGCCGGAGGCCGGCCACCTCTCGGGATTGGCGGGGCGTGAGACCTGAGACACGCACGAGGCCTCATGCTTTAAGCCCTCGGACGAGTAGAGTCGGGTCATGAGTCAACAGGAACCAGAGCGAGAGTCCGAGTCGGAGCCCTACGCCGGAGACAAGGACTCAGACCTCCGGAGTACTGACGTTACCGAGGGCCGGGACCGCGCGCCCCATCGGTCGATGTTCCGCGCGATGGGGTTCGACGACGAGGACCTCTCGTCGCCGATGATCGGTGTCCCCAATCCGGCGGCGGATATCACGCCGTGTAACGTCCACCTCGACGAACTGGCCGAGTCGGCCATCGAAGGCATCGACGAGGCAGGCGGCATGCCCATCGAGTTCGGCACGATCACCATCTCCGATGCCATCTCGATGGGAACCGAGGGGATGAAATCCTCGCTGATCTCCCGGGAGGTCATCGCCGACTCCGTCGAACTCGTCTCCTTTGGCGAGCGCATGGACGCCCTCGTCACCATCGGCGGCTGTGACAAGAATATGCCCGGGATGATGATGGCCTCGATCCGGACCGACCTGCCCTCCGTGTTCCTCTACGGTGGGTCGATCATGCCCGGCGAACACGACGGCCGCGAGGTCACCATCCAGAACGTCTTCGAGGGCGTCGGCGCCGTCGCCGAGGGCGAGATGTCCGACGAGGAACTCGACGACCTCGAACGGAACGCCTGCCCCGGTGCGGGGTCCTGTGGCGGTATGTTCACCGCCAACACCATGGCCTCGATCAGCGAGGCCATCGGCTTCGCACCGCTCGGGTCGGCTTCACCGCCCGCCGAGGACGAGTCCCGCTACGAGGTGGCGCGTGAAACCGGCGAACTCGTCGTCGACGTCGTCGACTCACGGCGCAAGCCCTCCGATTTCCTCTCGCGGGAGTCCTTCGAGAACGCCATCGCGCTCCAGGTGGCTATCGGCGGGTCGACCAACGCCGTCCTCCACCTGCTGGCGATGGCCGCCGAGGCTGGTATCGACCTCGACATCGAGGACTTCAACCGCATCAGCGCGCGGACGCCGAAGATCGCCAACCTCCAGCCCGGGGGCGAGCGAGTGATGAACGACCTTCACGAGGTCGGCGGCGTCCCGGTCGTCCTGCGTGAACTCCTGGATGCCGACCTGCTCCACGGCGACGCGCTCACCGTCACGGGCGAGACGATGGCTGAGGCGCTCGACCGCTACGATCCGCCCGCTGTCGCCGACCTGGACGCCGACTTCCTGCATACGGTCGACGACCCGATCCACGAGCGTGGCGCCATTCGTATCCTCTCGGGCAACCTCGCGCCCGAGGGGGCGGTCATCAAGATCACCGGCGAGGACCACCTCCACCACGAGGGCCCCGTCCGGATCTTCGACGACGAGGAAAACGCCATGGAGTACGTCCAAGAGGGTCACGTCGACTCCGGGGACGTGATCGGCATCCGGAACGAGGGGCCTCGCGGCGGGCCCGGGATGCGCGAGATGCTCGGCGTCACGAGCGCCGTCGCCGGCCAAGGTCACGCCGAGGACGTGGCTCTCTTCACCGACGGCCGCTTCTCCGGCGCGACCCGTGGCTTCTCCATCGGCCACGTCGCCCCCGAGGCGTTCGTGGGCGGGCCAATCGCCGCACTGGAAGACGGCGACGTGATCACTATCGACGTCGACGACCACGAACTCTCGGTGGATCTCAGCGACGCAGAAATCGAGGGGCGACTGGAGGGGTACGACCCCGAACCGAACTACACCGGCGGCGTGCTGGCGAAATACGGGCAGATGTTCGGGTCGGCGGCAAACGGCGCGGTAACCGATCCGGGCGCGAAGGACTGATTACCGCGGCGGGCACGGCGTGGCGGCCACCGCGACGTTCGGGACGGTACCGGTCACTGATCGCCGGCCCACGACTCGCGGAGTAGCTCCACGGTGAAGACACTCCCCTCGGGGTCGTTGTCTTCGACCCAGACCACACCGCCGTAGCGCTCGGCGAGTGTCCGGACGAGGTAGAGTCCCAGTCCAGTTCCCTCGCTGTCGAGGCCTTTCTCGCCCTCCTCGAAGATCTGCTCTTTCTGGTCGTCGGAAACCCCCGGCCCGTTGTCCGCGACGTGGACCCGGACGGCCTCGTCGTCGACGCTCACCGAAACGGTGGTTTCGGGAAGCTCCTTGTCGTTGTGGACGATGGCGTTGTTCAGCAGGTTCCGAAACACCGACGCGAGCATATCGTCGGCCAGCACCTCGACGTCCGGAATCGGTCCGTCGACGGTGACGATGGCGCGTTCGTGGCTAGTTCGGATCTCGTCGACCTGCTCTCTGAGGAGAGGGCGGAGATTCATCGGGGTGCGGTCGGCCTCCGAGCGGAGCAACACCTTGGTGACGTCGCCGGCGGTCTGGGTGATGTCGACGGCCTCGCGGCCCGCCTCTAGGATCTGTCGGAGATATTTGGCTCCGTCGTCCTCGACGTAATGCTCTAGCACGTCGCCGTAGGCAATCACGAGTTGGAGGGCGTTGCGGACGTCGTGGCGCACGACCTGATTGAGCACTTCGAGGTTGTCACGCTGGCGTTCGAGGGTCTGTTCGTACATCTTGCGCTCGTCGATGTCGAGGTGGATGCCGACGGCGCGCAGCGGCTCACCGTCCTCGTCGCGATTGACGACCCTTCCGATATCGCGAATCCACTTCCAGCGTCCGTCGGCGGTTTTCATCCGGTGTTCCGTGTCGTAGAGGTCGGTTTCGCCAGCCAGATGTTTGTCGAGTGTGTCCTCGACGCCGCCGAGGTCGTCGGGATGGACGCGCTGTTCCCAGGCCGCGAGTCGAGGCTCGATTTCGTCGAGCGAGTGGCCGAGAATCCGGGCCCACTGCTCGTTGAACTCCACCTCGTCGGTGGTCATGTCCCAGTCCCAGATGCCGAGGTTCGCACCCTCGACGGCGAGTTCCAACCGCTCCGTGAGGCGTTGAAGCTCCTGTTCACGCCGCTTCTGTTCGGTGATGTCGGTCGAGACGCCACAGATCCCCGTGATCTCGTCGCCCTCGTAGACGGGGGACTTTCGCGTAAGCCGGACGGTGTTCCCCACGGCCGTCGGGACCGTCTCCTCTATTTCGGTTACCTCACCGGACTCGATGACCTGTCGGTCGTCCGCTCTCGCCTCTTCGGCGACCCCTGGAGGGAGGAGATCGTAGTCGGAAAGCCCGACGATATCCCGATCTTCGGCGTTGAACAGTTCGCGACACGCCTGGTTCATCATGAGATATTGGCCGTCGGTGTCTTTCAGGAACACGGCCGCGGACATGGTATCCAAGACGGTCTCGAACTGGCTGTGGATGTGCTGGAGTTCCCGTTCGTGGGTCTTTCGTTCCGTGATATCCCGGGCGACCCCGACGATCTGTGAGACCTCGCCGTCGTCGATGATCGGCGTCAGTTTCGTCTGCCAGTGGCTCGTCCCACCCGGAAAGGTGAGCGCCTCCTCGTACTCGATCGTCTCCGCCCGTTCGGCACAGCGGCGATAGTTCGCCGCGACGGCCGCACCCTCCTCCGCACCGAGCAGTTCCCTCGGGGACTGTCCGCGGAATTCGTCCTCCGAAATCCCAGTTCGTTGTCGGTGCGAAGCGTTGTTCCGTCGGAAAATAAACCGGTAGTCGCCATCCACCCGCTTGACGTCGACCAGAAAGACAGCATCCTGCATCTCGCGGAAAATCGTCTCGTAGACAGCCCCCGAGGCGCCCTCGAAGGCTCGCATCTCCCCGTCGTCGGAATCTTCGTACATCACGCTCTCTCTACGTAAACTACGTCACACCGGGATTTATATTCGGGGATCGGCGTCGGCCGTCGGACGAGGGCGTCACACGACTAGTCGGACAGGTGGCGTAGCGTCTCGTGAACGCCGACGACCATCGTCGGAACGATCAGCATGAACAGATGTTCCTCCAGCGGGATACCGAGCAGGTCGATCCCCGTCCGCATCGGAATCGCGAAGACGCCGACGGTGAGGGTGTACCAGTCCCAGACGTAGGCGAAGGGGTAGAGGACGGCGACGGTTCGGGCGGCCGCCCGCACCGCGTTTGCCCGCACCACCAGCGCGACGGCGACGGTCCCCCACAGTAGCTCCGTGGCGAGGTAGGTGTAGGGACCGAGGACGGTGAGGTCGGGCGCCGAGAGGCCGGCGAGCGGTCGGAGCCACACGGCGACAACGAGAAGCGCAAAAAAGAGGTAGGACGCCCGCACGAGCAACATCGTCGCGGTCTTGGGGTCGCCTCGCCGGGCGATCAGCGCGACGACGGCGAACGGGAGGACGGCGAGCGCGGAGCCTCGCGGGACGACGCCGGTAGCGGCGAGTGCGAGGACGGCCATCATGCCCGCGCCCATGAGTCGGCCGGCGACGACCCGTGCCCGGTCGCGGCCGACGACCACCGCGACCGTCCGCTTATCGACCGAACGGTCGTAGGCGTAGTCGGTGGTGTCGTCGACGACCTTGATCCCAGCGAGGACGACGACGAAGACGGCGGCGAAAGCGACGACGGCCGTCGAGAGGCCGCGGGTCTGGACGTAGTAGCCGCCGAGGAGGGCAAAGCCGATGCCAGCCGGGTACCCGAGAGTCGCGCCGAGAGGGTTGGTGTCGAGTTGCGGGGCGTGGAGGACGGCCACCAGCCACCCGGGGAGGGCGAGGGCGGCTGCGACGGGGTCGACGAGAGTCCCGAGAGCGGCGACGCCGACGAAGAAGGCGGCACTCGACCCGAGGATGGCGAGGTGACAGCCACGCCGGGTGAGTGGGTGGTCGTCGTCCTCGTCACGACGGTGGAAGTCGACGAGGCCGTCCTTGACGTGAGCGGTGTAGAGCGCGGTGAAGGCGACGGCGAGGTGGAGGATAGCGAGGCGAGGCGCGACGAAGCCGCCGAGAACGGCGCCGAATCCGGAGGCAGCAAGTGGCGGGGCCATGAATACGGGGTGGACCTGTGAGGCGACGGCGCCGACGGCCGCTCGCGGGCCGGCGCCGTGTCGGGCGATAGCCATGCTGCGTGGGTATGTACCACACCCACATATACTGCCGGCCGCGACGTTTTAGGTGGCGGCGGCGACGACACGGCGTGTGGCCGGAACCCCGCATCACGCGCTCGGCGGCCCTCTCCCGACGGCGGCGGTAGCGACGGCCGTTGCCGTCGTCGTCGTGGCGCTCGTCGGCCGGTCGCCGCGGGATGCCCGCTCGCTCGTACTCCGCGGCGGGGCGGCGTACAGTGGTGGATTCCTGCTGCTGTGGGCGGGAGTTCGCCTCCTCAGCTGGCGGTTCGCGGTCGATCCGCGGGACTCGCCGCTCGTCGCGTTCGTGATCCTCGGCGGCGCGGCGCTCGCACTCGCGGTCCAAGGCGGCCTGCCGCTATATCTCCATACGAGTCGCGGATTGTGGGCCCCGGTCGTCTGGCTGTTCGGGATCAGTTGGTTCTGTACGTACACCTTCCTCCGCGTCGGGGGCGAGGCCGGCGCCTTCTTTCTCCTCTTGCTCTGGACGCTCGCCGTCGTCCCAGCCGCGGTGGTCGGTCTCGCGCTCCTCAGTGGCCTCGAACTCGGCGTTCGGCGGGGTCGCCGGGACGGGTGGCCGTAAGCGGTGGGGAGCGCATCGCTTATGCCGACCGGGAAGCACCGAGTGTGCATGACGACCGCACGGGAACGACAGGGGCCGCTCGATGGGCTGCGGGTGGTCGACTGCTCGGGCATGATCGCCGGCGGGTTCGCCACGACACAGCTCGCGGACTTCGGCGCCGACGTGATCAAGGTCGAACACCCCGACGGGGGCGACCCGCTTCGAGAGTGGCCGCCGTACGCGGAGCGTGAGGCACAGGGTTCCGCGGACGAAACCGGGGAGCAACGCGCCACCGACGAGCGGGGCGTGTCACTCTGGTGGAAGTCCATCGGCCGGAACAAACGCTGTGTGACGCTGGATCTGAGCGCCGCGGAGGGAAGCGCCCTGCTGCTCGACCTGATCGCCGACGCGGACGTGCTCTTCGAGAACTTCCGGCCGGGGACGATGGAGCGGTGGGGGCTGGGCCCCGAGCGTCTGCACGAGGAGAACCCGGGGCTGATCGTCGTCCGGCAGTCGGGGTACGGCCAGACGGGGCCGAAATCGAACAAGCCGGGCTTTGGCACCGTCGCAGAGGGCGTCTCGAACTGGGCACAGGTCAACGGCTTTCCGGACAGCAAACCCCTGTTGCCGCCGATCAGCCTCGCGGACCTCACCGCGGCGAACGTCGCCGTCCAGGGGGTCATGTTCGCGGTCTTCGAGCGCGACGTGGGTCGGTCGGGAGGCAGCGGCGAGGGGCAGGTGATCGATATGAGCCTCTACGAGCCGCTCTTTCGGCTCTTTCTCTCGGAGGTGGAAGCGTACGACCGCCTGGGAGAGACCCGGGAGCGGATCGGCAACCACCACGAGAGTGCGGCGCCGCGGAACGTCTACGAGACGGCCGACGGCTACATGACCCTGTCGGCGTCGGCGCAGTCCATCTTCGAGAACGTGGCCGAGGCGGTCGGGCGGCCGGACCTGGTCGAGGACCCGCGCTTTGCCGACAACGAGGCGCGTGTCGAACACGCGGACGAACTCGACGAGGTGATCGAGGCGTGGACGCGAGAGCGGTCGACCGAGACGGCCATCGCCGAGATGGAGGCCGCGGACGCCATCGTTGGCCCGGTCTACGACATGGCCGACATCTTCGCGGACGAACAGTACGCCGCCAGGGACAATATCGTCGAGGTCGAAGACGAGGACCTCGGATCGCTGAAGACCGCGGGGCCGGTGCCGCGGTTCACCCGAACGCCCGGCGCGGTCGACCACGCCGGACCGAGACACGGCCAGCACAACGACGAGGTGTATCTGTCCGAACTCGGCCTCGACGAGTCGGAGTTCGACCGCCTCCGCGACGCGGGCGTGATCTGATGCCGGTCGCGCTCCGCGACGTGACGATCAGGGAAGGGGCACAGATGCCCGGGCGGACGTACGCCGTCGAGGACCGGGTGGCCGCCGGGCGGGCGCTCGACCGACTCGGGGTGGACGCCGTCCAGGCCGGCTTCCCCGCCGTCGGCGAGACGGACCGGGCGGCGATCCGCCGTCTCGCCGCCGACGACGACGTGGCAGCGGACGTCGTCGGCATCGCCCGTGCGCGGGTCGCTGACGTGGAGGCCGCACTCGACGCCGAGGCCGACGTGATCGAGGTATTCGTTCCCACCTCCGACCGGCAACTGGAGCACGTCCTCGGGGAGTCCCGCGAGATGGCGCTGTCGATGACGGGCGAGGCGCTGGATCGCGCCCGCGAGGGCGGGGCGCGCGTCCACCTCACGCTCGTCGACGGCTTCCGGACCGACCCCGAACATCTCTCGACGACCTTCGAGGCCTTCCCGTCGGTGCCGACGGTCACGGTGGCGGACACGGTCGGGGCACGGACGCCGGATCGGGTGCGAGCCTTGGTGGCCGACCTCCGGGATCGGGGGGTCGACGGGGACCGTCTGGGCGTCCACTTCCACGACGACCTCGGGGTGGCGACGGCGAACACGCTCGCGGCGGCGGCCGCGGGGGCGACGACGGCGGATGTGAGCGTCGCGTCACTTGGCGAGCGGGCGGGCAACGCGGCACTAGAGCGGGTGGTAGTGGCGGACGCCGTCGACGGCCCGGGCGGCGACGAGAGCGTCGTCGCCGTCGACCGGAGTGATCTTGTGCCTGTCTGCGAGACGGTGCTCGACGCGCTCGGCGAGTCGGTCGATCCGCGGACGCCGATCCTCGGTGAGGCGGTGACGACCCACGAGTCGGGCATTCACACCGCGGCGATGCTGCGCGATCCGGGCACCTTCGAGCCGTTTGACCCGGCCGACTTCGGCGGCGAACGCCGCCTCGTCTTCGGCCCGGGGAGCGGCCGCGGAAGCGCCCGCGCGCTTCTCGACCGGGCGGGGATCGACCCGACCGACGAGCGGATCGACCGCCTGCTCGGGGTGCTGGCCGAGCGCGGGCCGATGGACGCCGCGGCGGCCGCGGCGCTCGTCGAGACGGCGTTTCGTGACGTGTGAGCGCGGCTCACGGAACGGATTTACGACGCCGGACCCTTTCGAGTCTATGAACTACGACACTGCCCTCGACCGGGCGTACGACACGTTGCCGGAGCGAACGCGCGAGGCGGGGGACCGCCTGCAGGTTCCGGACCCGGAGGGGCAGACCGACGGCGCCTTCACCCGCTTGACGAATCTGGGCGACATCGCGGCGGCGCTGGACCGCGAGCCGGAACACCTCCACCGCTCGATCCAGCGAGAACTCGGGACCAACGGTCAGTTCGACGGCGACCGAGCGCGGTACAACGGCTCCTTTACCGTCGACGAGTTCGACGCCGCCGTCGACGCCTACGTCACCGAGTACGTCACCTGCTCGGAGTGTGGCCTGCCGGACACCAACCTCGTCCGCGAGGACGGCGTCGACATGCTCCGGTGTACGGCCTGTGGTGCGTTCCGGCCGGTCGCCAAGCGGCCGAAACAGACCGCCGACGCGGGCCAGCCCACCCTGGAAGAGGGACAGACCTACCAGCTCCAGATCACGGGCACGGGTCGGAAGGGCGACGGCGTGGCCGAGCGCGGCAAGTACACCATCTTCGTCCCTGGCGCCCAGGAGGGGCAGGTCGTCGAGGCGTACATCGACAACATCAGCGGGACGCTCGCGTTCGCACAGCTAGCCTGAATCGAAACGCATAGCCCGAGGGACGGCGTCGTCGGCCCATGCGACTGGCGCGTATCTCCACCCCGCACGGCACGCTCACCGGCGAGTACGACGACGGCGTCGTCCACGCCGACGGCGACACGTACACTCTCGGCGAGGACGCCCACCTGATGGCGCCCTGTGATCCGACGGCGCTCTTCTGTACCGGCCGGAACTTCGGCGCGAAGATCGACCAGATGGGTGAGGGCGACCGCCCGGACCGCCCGGACTGGTTCGTCAAGCCACCCCACGCGCTCCACCCGCCGGAACAGCCGATTACGTACCCCGACTGGGTGGACTCGTTCACCTACGCGGGCGAGTTGGCGGCCGTGATCGACGAACAGTGTCACGACCTCTCGGTCGACGAGGTTGACGACGCCCTGCGAGGGTATACGATTCTGAACGACCTCGACGCCTACGAGCAGGATCGGCGGACGGCTCGGAAGGCCTTCGACGGGTCGGCACCGCTCGGGCCGTGGATCGAGACCGACGTCGACCTCGACGGGATGGCGATGGAGACGGTCATCTCGGGCGAGCAGCGGCAGTCGGCGACGACCGACGAGATGATCTTCTCGCCGCCGGAAATCGTCGCCTTCCTCTCGGAGCGGTACACCTTCCGTCCGGGCGACGTGATCTCCTTCGGCAGTCCGGCCAATCCGGGGTTGATCGAGCGTGGGGACACCGTCGAGATCACCTACGAAGGCGTCGGAACGCTGCGGAACACGGTCGTCTAGCCGGGGCCGTAACGCCTTTCGTCGCCGCGGCCGCTGAGAGCACATGGCCGAACGTCTCGACCTGTCGGACGGGTTCGACGTCCACGACTACCGGTCGCGGCTGAAACTCCAGACACAGGACGGGTCGTCGATGTACCTCGAAAACCGGGAGGGACTCGGCTGCCCCGCCTGTGGCCGGCCGTTCGAGCGGCTGTTCGTCTCCGAGGACGACCGGGTCACCTTCGGCAACCCGCCGGACGCGCCGTTCTGTCTGGCTCGCACGCGCGAAAAGCTACTCTTGTTGACCCACTGAGCGCGAGCGGAACCGAAAAGCGTGAAGGTGTACGGAGAGAAGCGGTCGGACGATGTACGAGGACATTCTGGTCCCGACGGACGGGAGCGAGTCGATGGACGCGGTGGTCGAACACGCGGCCGACATCGCGGGACGACGCGACGCGACGGTACACGTGCTATACGTGGTCGACGACCGCTCGTTCCTGACGCTGCAGGACGGGATGAAATCGAACGTGGAAGACGAACTCCGGGCGGAAGGCGAGACGGCGACCACGTCGGTCACGGACCGACTGGAGCGCGACGGTCTCGCGGTCCGGGCGGATATCAGGAAGGGCAACCCCGCCGACGAGGTGCTCGCCTACGCCGACGAAGCGGACATCGACCTCGTCGTGATGGGCACCCACGGCGCCGACTACGAGCGGAACATGCTCGGCAGCGTCTCACAGAAGGTCGTGACGATGTCCGACGCCCCGGTGCTCACCGTCAACATCGCCGAGCAGGACTAATCCTCGGCGTCGAAATCGAGCGCGACGGAGTTGATGCAGTAGCGCTCGCCGGTGGGGTCGGGGCCGTCCTCGAAGACGTGCCCGAGGTGACCGCCACACTGGGCACACAACACCTCGGTCCGCTGCATTCCGTGACGGGAGTCCGTCTCTAGCTCGACGGCGCCGTCGACGGCGTCATAGAAACTCGGCCAGCCGGTGCCGGAGCCGAACTTGGTGTCCGACTCGAACAGGGTCGCCCCGCATCCCGCACAGGCGTAGGTGCCGTCCGCCTTCTGATCGAGGTGGTCGCCGCTGAACTTGGGTTCGGTGCCGCGCTCGCGCAACACGTGATACGCGTCTTCGTCGAGGCGCTCACGCCACTCCGCGTCGGACAGGTCCGCAGGGTCGGTCATACAGGTGGTAGGGGAGCCAGACACATAGCCTCGGCGCCGCGGGCGGACGGCCCGTTCGTCGCTCAGGCCTCGCGTCGGGTCGGGACACCCTCGACGTCGAGTAGGTCGGTCAGGCCGTCGAGTTCGTAGGTCGGCTCGGCGGACAGCTCGTACGACGCGCGGTGGGGACGACGGACGAAGGCGGCGTCGAGGCCGGCCGCCCGCGCCGCGAGCACGTCGGATTCGCTGTCCCCGACGAACAGCGCCGTCTCGACGTCGAGGTCGGCAAGCGCCTGTCGGAGGTAGTAGGGTTCGGGCTTCTTGCGGGCCAGACTACGAACGGTCGGCGCGCGCCCATAGGCCGTCCCGAAGAGGTCGCGGGTGGCGAAAAAGTCGTGCATGAACTCGACGGTGTCCTGCTGGTTCGAACTGACGATGCCGCGGGGGGCGTCGATGGCGCGGACGGCGTCGAAGTCGTCGTAGAGCGTCGCCCGGCCGTCACGGAGCGCCGCCCGTTGGGCGTGCGAGGAGTGGTAGTCGCGGGCGCGCCAGAAGCGTTCGGGGGCGAGGTCGTACCGCTCGCACACCGTCGCGAGGAGGTCAGGCGTGACGCCGACCGCGAGTCGGTCGACGTCGTCCGGGTCGGGGTCGGAAACGCCGAGGGCGTCGAAGGCCTCCCACGTGGCCCGTCGGAGGACCGAGCGCCCGATCGGTTCCACGAGGACGCCGTCGTTGTCGAACAGGACCGCCTCGTAACCCATACGACGACGTAGGGGTCGGCGGCGAAAAGCGTTTCACCGGCGTGGACGCCGCGGGGTTTAATCCCCCTCGCCCACCATATCAGCGTCGATGGTCGACGACCGTGTCGGACGGCGGACGCTTCTCGGCGTCGGGATCGGACTCCTGTCGTCACTCGCTGGCTGTTCGGGACTATTCATCGAACCGGAGTCGACGACGGCCACGCCCGGCGGCGGGACACCGACACAGATGGCGACGCCGCAGCCGACATCCACGACGACCGAAACGGTCGAGACGACGGCGACGGCCACCCCCACCGCTGCGCCACTGCCGAACGACGTCATCGAGGTCCGAAACCGGGAACTCGTCGTCAGGCGGAGTCAGCTGGAGTCGTTCGCGTTCGTGGACTACCGGTTCGACGTAGAGAACGTCGGCGACCGGACGGTTCGGGACGTCGAGTTCCGGGTCGACGTTCGGTACGAACACGAGGACATCTCACAGATCGTCGCGACGGACTTCCACCGGTTCGTCTTCGACCCGCAGGACGAGTCCGACGGCGACGAGGAGAGCGACGAGTCCGGGGAGGGACTCCAGACAGACGAGACTGACCGGGTCCGCGAGACCATCCGATTCGAACGCGACGAGCGGGACGAAGGGTGGACGAACACCGAACGGTACGCTCTCGAACTCGCCGTCCGTCGGATTCGGTACCGCTGACTACCCTCCACAAGATACTTCATTTGGGGAAAGGTACCGGTTCACAATGGAGAGGCAGTCGAGACGGCGACGGACGCTCCGACGGGCAGTCGTCGGACTCGTCGTCGGGAGCCTCTTGCTCACGTCGGGCGTCGGAGGCGGTGGCGCGGCGGCACAGAGCGCCGACGGCTTGACGTTCGCCGACGCATCGACGACGGAACCGCGGGGCGACGTGGCGCGTCTCTCGTTGCGGATCGGTGACCGTGACCGGCTGACGCTGATGGTTCGGGCCCCCGATGGGGCGTACGACACGCGGGTCCGTGCCACCGACGCGAACGACGACGGGCAGGTGACGGTGTCGGTCAACACGTTCCAAGCCGGCCGGACGGCCGACGAATCGGTCGCGTACGCCGTCGGAGCGGGCGACCGTCTCACGTCGGTCAGACGCCGCACCGACCGCCTCGACGGGTCGTTGCCCGCGGGCCGGTACAACCTCGTTGCGGTTGCGGGAAGCGACAGTACGTCGGCGACGCTGGTCGTGGAACCGAACCGGGTCGGAGCGGCGACGACGGCGACCGCACCGCGGGACCGTCTCGGCGGCGACGCCGCCGCAGTTCCGGAGACGGAGCGATTCGCGACGGGCCGTGTCGCCGTCGGCGACCACGCCGTCGTGTCGATCAACGCCAGCGGCCTCGGGGGCGTCCTCGCGTCGACCCCTCCACCCGGGCGGAACCTCGTATACCCGACCGACAGTATGCCGGGCGCGACGACGACACACACCGTTCGGATCGAGGCCACCCGGATGGTCGAACCGGAGACGGTCACCGTCGAGTACGATGCCGGCACGCCACGACGGCTCGGTCACCTCGATGCCGACGAGGTCCGCCGACTGGGGATCGACCGTGACGGCGACGGAATCGTCGAGAGGGATCTTCGATCCGCCGTCGCGGCGGTCGAGTCGACCGAACACACCCTGCGGATCGACCTGTCGACCGACGCCACCCTCGCCGCGAACGAGACGTTGCTCGTGCAGTATCGGGCGACGAACCCGACGGAGGCGGGGAGATACGGGGTCCACGCCGCCGTCGACGGGGCCGTCGAGCACGACGGAACGGTCGTATACGGGGTGGCGGGCCGCGGGACGCTGGGGTACGGGATCGACCTCGGGGTGACCACGACGGGCAACCGGACGGTCGTCGATCCGCTCGCCGCCGTGACGTATCATTACGCGGACGGCCGCCTGTACGCCCTCCTGAACACGTCGGCGCTGGCCGCGGGCGAGCGCTACGGCGTCGGCCTGATCCGGTGGGGCGTGAGTCCGCTGGCGGCCGAGACGGAGTCGACAGGTGCGAGCGTACAACTCACGGAACGGCGGGCGACGGTCGTGGCGCCAACCCCCGAGACCCCGCCCGTCGCGGGGGGCGAAACGACCGTCCGAGCCGAGACGACGCTTGCGCCCACCACCGAGGTGGTCGTCACGGTGAGCGACACGGGGTCGAACGCGTTCTTGTTTCGGCGAGCCACGCGCGTCGGTTCCGACCGACGCCTCGCAGCGACGTTCGATTTGCCGGAGAGCGCCGCGGGGCGGTCGGTTACCGTTCGGATCGTCGACGGCGGGCGGGTCGTAGGCGAGCGACGGGCGACAGCCGAGGCGAATCGTTAAGTCGGTCGGTTCCCGACAGTCGCTATCCTGGCACCAGCCGGTCTCACTCCCATGCTCCCCCTCGTCGGCGCCGCGTTCGGCCTCGCACTCCTCTTCGTCGTGAGTGCGTACGCCATCGCCCGAATCGACGCCATCGACGGACGGCGGGCACTCCTCGTGGGTGTCGCCCTGCTGGCGGTCGGCGGTGCGCTCGCGGTGACGGTTCCCGCCGGCCCCGACGCCCCGGCGGCCGACGGCGGAGCGGAGGCGACGACGAACGCGAGCGAGCGACCGGCACCGGCCGTCGAACGGCAGGCGGCGGAGCCGCTGACGGCAGCGGCGAGCGCGAACGCGACGGCGACGACGGCCACCGTGGTGAGCGTTGCGTCCGGCGACCGGCTTACCTACCGGACAGCGTCCGGAACCAGCCGGACAGTTCGTCTCGCGGGCGTCGACGCGCCGGGTGTCGGCGGTGCCGCCCCCGAGCGGTTCGACGGCGTCGTGACTGGAAGCCGAGGGCGGACGTGTCTCGCCGACCACGGGCGGCAGGGGCTGCTATCGTTGCGGACGGGTCTCGTGGGTGAGTCGGTGACCGTCGCCGCCGTCGAACGGGGGCCGACCGGTCTCACCGCGGTTCTGCGCGCCGACGGGCGGTCGATCAACCGACGGGTCGTCGAGCGTGGCTACGCACGGGCCACCGATGGCCGATACGCCGACGCGGAGCGGGCCGCCCGGAGCGCGACGCGAGGCGTCTGGTCGTGTGGTGTCGTCACCAACGACCGGCCACTTCGGGAGTCGAACATCACGGGCGTCCGCATCGCCGCGGTGCGCCCGAACCCACCCGGCGACGACGCCGCCTCGCTGACCGAGGAGTACGTCGTCGTCGAGAACGCCGGCCGAACGACGGTCGACCTCTCGGACTGGCATCTCGTCGACGGGGACGGCCACCGGTATTTCTTCTTTGACGGCCGAGAACTCCGCCCGGGCGAGCGGGTGGTCCTCCACGTCGGCGCGGGGCGGAACCGCGAGGGCCACCTGTACTGGGGCGCGACGACCCCCGTTCTCGACAACGACAACGAGACGCTCCGACTCGTCGACGGCGACACTGACCGAGTTGTCAGATTCGCCTACTGAGCGAAGGGCAACGAGCGACGCTCTACGCAGTCACGAACGCCAAACCACTTTCCTTTTGTTCAACCCTGTTTGAGTTTTGTTTCTGCAATCGTCATCGTTATCATCGACCGACCGCAGGTGCGACCATGAGACGGATTACGATTTTAGCGGTCGCCAGTCTACTGTTGGTCGCGCCGGTGGTCCCTGGCGTCGCATCGAGCGTCGTCACGGGAAACCCGGAGCTGAGTTACAGCGTCGCTGACGATACGTTCCAGCCAAACGAGGAGGTGCAGCTCACCGTCGTCGCCACCAACGACGGGAACATCGAGGACGGGGGAGTCGGCCGCTTCGAGGATCAGGTCCAGACGGCACGGAGCGTCCGGATGGACGTTCAGGAAGGGCAAATAAACGCGCCGATAGACGTGAAGTCGGGCACGGTGACGACCGGAAGCATCGGCCCGGGCGGCGTCGCCGAGTTCGGCTTCAACCTAGAGATCGGAGACGCCGAACCGGGGACCTACACCGTTCCCGTCGACGTCACCTATCGTCACGCCCGCGCGGTGATCTACGAGGGGTCGACGTCGGCACCGAGCGAGACGGAGTACGTCTGGCTCAACAAGGAGCGGACGGTCGATCTGACGATCCGGATCGAGGAGACGTCGACATTCGACATCGTCTCCGAGGGGTCGAACGAACTGTTCGCTGGCGACACGGGCACGCTGGCGTTCGAGATCAAAAACACCGGAACACAGACCGCACGGAACGCGACGGTTCGGCTGGCCTCGCGAGCCTCGGGGCTTTACTTCGGGAGTCCAGCCAATCCGTCGCCGGAAAACGGCGTGTTCGTCGAGAGCCTAGAGCCGGGCGAGACGGAGAGCGTGTCGGTCCAGGTGGGCGCGCGAGACGACCTCTCGCCCGGGAACTACCCGGTCGACACCGTCGTCGCCTATCGTGACAGGAGCGACATCAGTCGAGAGTCGGACACGCTGACGGCCGGGGTGCAGGTCCGGCACAAACGCACCTTCGCGATGGAGGGATTGGAGACACAGAACTTCCGGGTTGACGAGTCCGAAGCGCGCATCACGGGGCGAGTCGTCAACACGGGACCGGGTGTCGCGCGGAACGTCGTCGTCAGGATGCGTGGACAGGGTGCCGCAGTGCCGACGAACGGCGAGGCGGCGGTCGGAACGCTTGAACCCGACGAGTCCGCGCCGGTGAACTTCACGGCGGCCATCCCCGACGAGGCCGAACCCGGTTCGAACTCCTTCGCCTTTGAGGTGGAGTACGAGAACGCCGACGGTGACGTGCGGACGGCGTCGAACCCGCTGCGAAAGACGCTGGTCATCGAGCCCGAACTCGACCGGTTCGAGGTGACGAACGTCGACACGTCGGTGACTCCCGGCGGGACGGCGCGCCTCAGCGCGGACGTGCGCTACGTCGGCGACGACCCGATTTCGGCGGTCAACGCCAAGCTGTTCACGAGCGATCCGCTTTCGACGTCCGACGACGGGGCCTTCCTCGGGACGATGCAGTCGGGTGACACGGCCACAGCTACGTTCCGGATCAGCGCAACGGGCGACGCTCTGCCCAAGCAGTACGACGCGTCGATTGAGGTGCGATACGACGAACCGGACGGCGACACCGAGTTCACCGACGGCATGTCCATCGGCGTTGGCGTCGAGGAGCCGTCCGGCGGCCCGCCGGTCCTCCCCATCGCCGCGGGCGTGATCCTGCTCGTCGTGATCGGCGGCGGCGTGTGGTACCGACGCCGATGATCGCAGTCGCGGCAGCGAGCGGTGACGACTGTCGGTCCCCGGAGGTGCGCTGAGATGCACGCGCTGCGGTCGGTGTTCCGTCGGATCGGGAAGGAGATCCAGGCCCACCCGGTCGCCACGCTCCTGATCGCGGCCGTGTTGCTGTTTGCCGCGCTCGGGGGGGCAGCACAGATCACGAGCGTCACGGGCGATCAGGCGTTCACCGGCGATAATCCGACGCTGAAGACGTTCAACGACGCGTTCGACCGGGGGTCGATCTCGGTCCTCCTCCGCGGCGAAACGACCGATCCGGCGACGCTCAGAGCCGTCGCCAGATTCGACGACCGGATGTCGAACGTGAACGACGTTGCCTACGTCGCGAGCCCGGCAGACCGGGTCAGAGCGGAGTACGGCCGTATCCCCGACTCGAAGGCGAAGATCGAACGCGTTCTCGGCGGACCCGACATCACGTTCGTGCGGGTCGTGTTCGAACCGGGACTGACACAGCCCGAGGAGCGACCCATCTACACGGAGGCACTGTCGGCCCAAGAGTGGGCACGCTTCCCCGCCGGCGTCGACGTGATCATCACCGGCTCCGCGGCCTTCTCGGCACAGCTGTCGGAGCTCATCGGCCAGAGCACGAACCAGTTGCTCGGTCTCGCGGTGGGGCTGATGATCGTCGCCCTCTTTTTCCTCTTCCGGGGCGTGCGACTGCGACTGCTCCCCATCGTCGCGGTGTTTACGGGGGTGATCTACACCTTCGGCGCTATCGGGTACGCGGGCGTCCCCAACTCGACGCTGACGAGTTCCGTGTTCCCCATCCTGATCGGTCTCGGCATCGACTACTCCGTGCAGTTCCACGAGCGCTACGAGGAGGAACTGGAATCGGCGCCGCCACGCGAGGCGCTGCCGCAGGCGCTGTCCGGTATCGGCCCGCCGGTGTTCATCGCGATGCTCGCCGCCGCCCTCGGGTTCGGGGCGACCTGGATCTCGACCATCGGATCGCCCGCGTTCGTCTGGTTTGCCCAGACATCGATCTTTGGAGTCCTGCTCACCTTCCTCGCGGGCATTCTGATCTTGCTCCCCATCCTGACGCTGTACGCGCGGTTCCGTCGGCGCGGCGTCGGCGAACTCGATCACCACGACTTCGACGCCGACAACGTGGCCGAGGAAGCTGACGACGGCGACGCTCCCGACGCCGGCGACGAGGAGCGAACGGATTCGGCAGACTCCGATCGGATCGGCGTCGTCGGCCGGACGCTCGGGCGTGGCTCCCGAGCGCTCGCCGCCAACCCAGGGATCGTCTTGCTCACCGCGTTGCTGTTGATGGGGGCGGGCTTTCAGGCGGGCCAGCAACTCGACACGCTCGCCGACACCGAGGAGTTCGTCCCACAGGACCTGCCGGCGTACGTCGATCTCCAGCAGTTCCGCTCCCAAACCGGCGGGGGGAGTGCCGTGCAGTACGACATCGTCGTCACCGGGAGTGATCTGACACACCCGGCGGTGTTACAGTGGATGCAACGCTTCGAACAGGTGGCCGACGACACGCCACTGGTCGAAGGGGTCGACTCGCCGGCGACACTCGTCGCGCAATATAACGGCGGCGAGATTCCGGAGACACAGGCAGCCGTCGAGGGGGTCCTCGCGGACGTACCCGAACGCGAGCGCGCCCAGTATTACAACGACGGTGTGGCTCACATCACGGTCATCGGTGCCCAGGATATGTCGACCGATCAGACGCTCTCGTTCATCTCGAACGTGGAGAAGTCGATCCGGTTCAGCAATCCGCCACCGGGTGTCGAGCCGACGCTTACGGGGACGGCAGTCGTCTCGCCGCCGTCGGTAGTCGAGCAGATCGAGAGCCGAAACGTGACGACGGGGCTTGGCGTCCTGTTCGTCTTCGGCCTCCTACTGGTGTACTACCGGAACCTCGTCAAGGCCGTCGCGCCGCTGGTGCCGATGCTGTTCGTCATCGGGTGGCAGAACCTCTATATGGCGGCGCTCAACATCCCCGTCTCGCCGCTGGGTGCCTCGCTCGGTGCCATGACTGTCGGCATCGGCGCGGAGTACACCATCATCGTGATGGAGCGGTACTACGAGGAGAAGGCCCAGGCGGGCGTGAGCAAACTCGACGCCGTCGAGACGGCCGCCACCCGCGTCGGCAAGGCAATCTCCGTCTCGGGGATGACGACCGTGTTCGGGTTCTCGGCGCTGACGCTCTCGCCGTTCCCGATCCTCGCGGACTTCGGCTACCTGACCGTCGGCGTCATCTTCCTGACGCTGTTGGCCGCGCTGGCGACGCTCCCGCCAACGCTGATCGTCCTCGACGGCCTCGCGGAACGGGTCTCGCCCCTGCTTAGCGGCCGACAGGGCGATCCCGAACCGCAGGGGAACGCCTAACTGGGCGGGTGTCGAATCACGGGGTATGCCTACGGCACCCGCGGATTCGGAGTACGGAACCACGCTCGTCCCGACGGTCACACCGTTCTCGAACGGGTCGGTCGACGCCGAGGCGGTGGCGGACCTCGCGTCGTTCACTCTCGAACACGGGGCCGATGGCCTCATCCCCTGTGGGACAACCGGCGAGTTCGCCAGCCTCTCGCTCGACGAGTACGAGACGGTCGTCTCCGCGAGTGTCGACGCCGCCGACGGAGCGCCGGTGCTCCCCGGTGCCGGCCACTCCAGTGTCGCCGGCACGCTCGAACGGATCGAGATTGCGGCCGACTGCGGCGCCGATGCCGTCCTCGTCGTCCTGCCGTACTTCCACGGGGAAAACGGGCCGGGGGGCAACGAGCGATTCATCCGTGCGGTTCTGGCCGAGACTGACCTCCCGCTGATCCTCTACAACATCCCCTCGTGTGTCGGCCAGTCTATCGACGCCGATCTGGTCGAGGCGGTGGCGGACCATCCCGACCTCGCAGGGATGAAAGACACCAGCGGTGACCTGACACACCTACTCGAGATCATCCGGCGGACGGGCGAGGACTTCCATCTGTTCCAGGGCTGGGACAGCCAACTCGTCCCCGCGGTGTCGATGGGGGCGACCGGCGGCATCAACGCGGTGTCGAACTACTTCCCCGGCGTGATGTCGGAGGCCATCGGCGCCGCGGCCGCGAACGACATCGACCGGGCGCGTGACCTCCAGTTGAACCACGTCGCCCCCCTGTTCAACATCTCGCTCGAATACGGCTTCGCGCCCACGACCAAGTCGGTACTCGTCGAACGCGGCGTTATCGACGACGATGCGGTGCGGCCGCCGCTGGTCGAACTGGACGCCGAACAGCGGGCCGCGGTGGCGGACGTCGTCGACGCGACGCTCGGTATCGCCGCCGAGTAGCGCCACGAGGCTTATCCTTCCGCCCGTCGAACGTGACGTGTGAGCCAGACGACGATCCAAATCGACCCACACGTCCACTCGTCGGCTTCCTACGACGGTCACGACCCCGTCGAGTTGCTACTGGAGCAGGCGGCCGAAATTGGGTTGGACGGTATCGTCGTCACCGATCACGACGTGATCCACGAGTCGGTGCGGGCGGCCGAACTCGCTCCGGAGTACGGTCTGCTGGGCATTCCTGGCGTGGAGGTGTCGACGTCGGTGGGGCATCTGCTGGCTATCGGCGTCTCGGAGATGCCACCCCGGCGCGCACCGCTCGACGAGACGGTCGCGTGGGTCCGGGATCACGGCGGCCTCGCGGTCGTTCCCCACCCGTTCCAGCGCTCGCGTCACGGGATCCCACGGCGCCACCTCGTCGACTGTGACGCCGTCGAGGTGTTCAACTCGTGGCTGTTCACCGGCTTCCGGAACCGGCGGGCACGGCGGTTCGCGGCGGAGAACGGCTACCCGGCGCTCGCCGCTAGCGACGCCCACTCGGTGCCACACGTCGGGCGGGCGTACACGGAACTCGTCATCGAGGGAGTCGATCCGGCCGCCCTCGACGGGGAGTCGGTGTTGACGGCCGTCCGCGAGGGGGCGACCCGAATGTGCGGCCGCCGACAGCCGATCCACACCTCGGCGCGTCACTACGCGGTGGGCACGGCACGAAAGAGCGGCTACTACGCGAAAGTCGGCGCACTCAGGGGACGGGCGGCGGCGAAAGCGAGTGCGATCCGCGGTGCCCAACTGTTGGCCGAACTTCCCGGTCGTTGACCGGGCGACCGACGTTTTTTGTAGCGGTGTGCCAACATTCGACCATGGCGAACAGAACCCGCGCCCTCCTGTCACGAATCGCACGGTCGTACGTGCTGTTCGTGGTGGTGGGCGTCGTCGTGGGACTCGCGCTGGCCCCCGTCGCGTGGAACGCCACGTCCTCGGAGGGGACAGTCGCAGTCGTCCCCGTCGCGGGCACCATCGACGGATCGACCTCCGCGTCGGTCACGGCGATGCTCCGGCAGGCCCGCAACGACCCCGACGTGAAAGCAGTCGTGTTGCTCGTAAACAGCGGGGGTGGTGGCGCCGCCGCGAGCGAGGAGTTATACCTGCAATCGAAGCGGACGGCCGCCGAGATGCCGCTCGTGACCAGCGTCGACGCCGCGGCAGCCTCGGGTGCGTACTACACGATCGCGCCGAGTGACCGGATCTACACCAAGCCGGCGTCGACTGTCGGGAGCGTGGGGGTGTTGGCGACGGCCCCACAGGAACTCGAACCGACGGATCTCGTCGCCACCACGGGACCGAACAAGCTGACCGGCGGCGACGGGCGCGAGTTCAACTACCTCCTCGAATCCTTGGGGAACGCCTTCATCGGCGCCGTGTTCGAACAGCGCGGCGAGCAGTTGGAACTCACCCGAACCGAGGTCGAACAGGCGCGCATCTACAGTGGGACACAGGCGGTCCGTAACGGCCTCGCCGACTCCATCGGCGGCCGGCAGGCCGCGGTCGAATACGCGGCCGACGAGGCTGGCCTCAACAACTACGACGTGCGCGTTATGCGCCCGGACGGCACCGCACGATTCCTCTCGCGGTCGAACTATGTCGCGTCGACCGCACCGAACAAGGAGATGGTCTCGGCACGGTATCTCTACGGCGAGGACCCGTCAGGCCCGACCTTCCTGATGGTTCCAGCGATGTATCTCGACACGTCGAACGACGACGCAGCATCCCCGACCCCACGGACGAGTGACACGGGGCCAGGCGTGACCGACAACCGGACGGCGGCGCCGGAACCGACGCCGACACCGGTGGCCGCGGCGGTTTCGGGAGGCACGCATGTGGTGGCGTGAGGCGGGCAAGCGGCTAGTCGTGCTGATCCTGACGGTGGCCGTCGTAGTGGCCGTCGCCAGCGTGGGACCGATGCTCCTCTCGTCGGACGACGGCGGGGAAGAGGCGTTCCAGAACCCCGAGTACGCGCCCGACCGCGTCGCGCCCGACCCGCTCTCGGCGACGGGAACGGTCGACCCGTCGGGTGTCGAAGCCACGACGAACGGGACGGTCCTCATCGACCGCGGGCACGCCAATCGGTTCTCGCGGGCGGACATCGAGCCGCTCGTGGACGCGCTGGTCCGACAGGGATTCACCGTCGAGTTCTACACCGACGGCGACCTGGGGGGCCGCCTCGCGGACGCCGACGTCTTCCTCGTGATCGATCCGGGATCGGAGTATCTCCCGGGTGACGTCGACGACGTACGGCAGTTCACCGGGAACGGCGGCCACCTGGTGATGATGGGCGAACCGGACCGGACCGCGATCAGTAGCGGGCTGCTCGGCACCTCGATCCAGACGCAGGAGAGCCGACTCACGGCGCTCGCCTCGGCGTACGGGATGAGCGTCGACACGCAGTACCTCTACAATCAGGAACACGCCGACGGCACCTTCAAACATCTCGTCGCACGGCCGACAGGACAGGGTGGACTCGACGGCGTCGAGCAGGCGACGATGTACACGGCGGCGGCGGTCACCACACAGCGAGGGACGGTCCTCCTGCGGAGCGCGCCGAACACCCACAAGTCCGGGAGCGATCAGGTGACCGGCGAGTACCCGGTCGCGGTGCGCACCCAGAACACGGTGTTGCTCGGCGACAAAACGTTCCTGCGAGGTGATCGGTTCAACGTCGCTGACAACGAGGTGTTCATCGCGTACCTCGTGGAGTTCATGCTCCAGGGCGACCACCAGCCGAGCGAGACGCAGGACACCGATCGAACGTCGGCCGGGACGCCGACCCCCACGCCGGCCGACGGTGACAGGGACTGATCGCTCGCGCGGTCAGCAACGTTATCCCGCCGGGCCGCCAGGGAATAGTATGAGCAATCCCACTGCGACGCTGGAGACGACACACGGAGACATCACGGTCGAACTGTTCGCCGAGCGGGCGCCGCGAACGGTCGAGAACTTCCTCGCACTGGCGGAGGGCGCCGACGACTCAGACGCGCCGGTCGAACCCGGGACTGGTGCCTGGGAGGACCCCGAAACGGGCGACACGCGAACCGACCCGCTCTACAGCGACGTGCCCTTCCACCGGATCATCTCCGGGTTCATGCTCCAGTGTGGCGACCCCACCGGTACCGGCCGCGGCGGTCCGGGCTATACCTTCGACGACGAGTTCCACGACGAACTCCGTCACGACGGGGCGGGCGTCCTCTCGATGGCGAACCGCGGTCCCGACACCAACGGCTCGCAGTTTTTCATCACGCTGGACGCTCAGCCCCACCTCGACGGCGATCACGCCGTCTTCGGTGAGGTCGTCGACGGGATGGACGTCGTCGAGGAAATCGGCGGCGTGCGGACGGACCCGAACGACCAGCCGACCGAAGACGTGCGCCTGACGTCCGTGGATGTGGAGCGCTGAGCGACCGACGACGACGGTGACCGCGCGGTCGGTCGACCTGCGTCGGGAGCCGGGACCGTGACCCCGACGGTCGAAACGTCCCGGGAGTCGTTTCACGCGGCGGCGACGACGGGGGCGCGCGTCCCCGTCGAGGTCACCCTCGACGCCGACCCCTTCGAGGCCTACCGCCGGGCACGGGGAGCGGCGCCGTCGGTGTTTTTCGAGACCGGCGGCGGGCAACCGGGCTGGGGATACTTCGGCGTCGAACCGGACGCGGTCCACGAGGTCGGCGGCGACGACGACGGGTCGCTGGCGGCCATCAGGGAACTGGTCGCCTCGGCGTCGCTGGCGCGTGGGGAGTGTGCGGTGCCCTACCCCGGCGGCTTCTTCGGCTGGCTCTCCTACGACGTCGCCCGGGAAATCGAGACGCTGCCGGCGTCGACCGCCGACGACCGGGGGCTGCCGCGCCTCCAACTGGCCCGGTACACCTGCCTGGCGGCGTGGCGGGCTGGCGAGTCGACCCTGCGTATCGTGGCGACACCCCGGGTCGACGACGACCCCGATGCCGCCTACGAGGCAGGGGTGGACCGTGCACTCGACCTCGCGGCGGCGGCACGGACGGGTGACCCGTCGGTGGCGACGCCGCCGGCGACGGGGCCGGTCACGTTCGAGAGCTCCTGTGAGCGGGGGGCCTACGGTGACCGGGTGCGGCAGGTCAAGGAGTATATCCGCGACGGCGACACGTTTCAGGCGAACGTCTCTCATCGCTTGACGGCGCCGGCGGCGGTCCAACCGGTCGAGGCCTTCGCCGCGCTCAGGGAGGTGAACCCGGCGCCGTACTCGGGGCTGATCGAGTTCCCGGGTGTCGACCTGGTGAGCGCGAGCCCCGAACTCCTGCTGGAGCGAGTGGGCGACCGCATCGAGACCGAACCTATCGCCGGCACCCGCCCCCGGGGCGAGGACGCGGCGGCGGACCGCCGGCTACGGGCCGCCCTCCAAGACGACGAGAAAGAGCGAGCGGAACACGCGATGCTGGTCGACCTCGAACGCAACGACCTGGGGAAGGTGAGCGAGTACGGATCGGTTACGGTCGACGAGTACCGGCGGATCGACCGCTACGCCGAGGTGTTCCACCTGGTCTCGACGGTCTCGGGGCGCCTCCGCGCGGGCCACGACCTCGGCGACGCGGTCGGCGCCGTGTTCCCCGGCGGGACGATCACGGGCGCCCCCAAACCGCGGACGATGGAGATCATCGACGAGGTGGAGCGCCACCGTCGCGGGCCGTATACGGGCAGCATGGCGGCGATTGGCTTCGACGGTCGGGCGACGCTGAACATCATCATCCGGACGCTGGTCCGCCACGACGACGAGTACCACCTTCGGGTCGGGGGCGGTGTCGTCCACGACTCGGTACCCGACCGAGAGTACGAGGAGACGCTGGCGAAAGCGCGGGCGCTGATCACCGCCGTCGACACCGCCCTCGGCGACGACGCGGAGATGGACGTGGAGGTGAGCGCCGGGTGACGCGGGTGTTGGTCGTCGACAACTACGACTCCTTCGCGTACAATCTCGTCCAGTACGTCGGCGAGGCGGCGGACGAGGTGATCGTCCGCCGGAACGACGCGGTCGACCTCGCGGGGATCGAAGGGATCGACCCGGACGCCATCGTCGTCTCGCCGGGACCGGGCACACCCGAGTCGGCGGGCGTGTCGATGCCGATATTCGCCGACCTCGACTATCCCACGCTCGGGGTCTGTCTGGGCCACCAGGCGCTGTGTGCGGTCCACGGAGCCGACGTCCGCCACGCCCCGGCGGTGGTCCACGGTAAGCGCTCGACCGTCCACCACGACGGAGCGGGGGTGTTCGCCGGCCTCCCCGAGCGGATCGAGGTGGGTCGGTACCACTCGCTGTCGGTCGATCCCGACGACGTGCCGGCGATCCTGGAGCGGACGGCCCGGACCGACGACGAGGACGGCGTCGTGATGGGCGTCCGCCACCGGTCGAAACCCCACGTGGGCGTCCAGTTCCACCCGGAGAGTATCCTGACCGACGACGGTAAGCAACTCGTCCGCAATTTCCTGAACCGATGCAGTACCACGTGAACGGTCGGCTGGTGCCCGCCGCGGAGGCGACGGTCCGCGTCGACGACCGCGGATTCCGCTACGGCGACGCCGGCTTCGAGACCTGTCGGGCCTACGGTGGGACGGTCTTCGAGTGGGACGCCCACCGTGACCGACTCGTCGACACCTGCGAGACACTGGGGATGGGCGGGGCCGTCCCGACGGACCTCCGGGAGCGGGTCGCGGCGACACTCGACACAAACGACCTCGACGACGCCTACGTCCGCGTCTCGGTCACGCGCGGTGTTCAGACCGGAAAGCTCACCCCCGACCCCGAGGTGGAGCCGACGGTGGTGGTGGTCGTCAAGCCACTGCCCCGAGGGGGCGTCGACGGGCGGCCGGTGTGGGACGGGCCGGCGTCGGTGCGGACGGTCGACCGCCGCCGGATCCCGGAGGCGTCGATGCCCGCGGCCGCCAAGACCCACAACTACCTCGATGGCGTACTAGCCCGACTGGAACTGCGCGGGACCGACGCCGACGAGGCCCTCGTCTGCGACGTCGAGGGCTTTCTCGCCGAAGGGGCGACGAGCAACGTCTTTTTGATGACCGACGGCGTCCTCAAGACGCCCGCCCTCGCGGGACCGATCCTGCCCGGCGTGACCCGGCGGGTCGTCCTCGACGTCGCGGCGAATCTGGACGTGCCGGTCGAGACGGGGCGATACGGCGTCGACGCGGTCAGGGAGGCCGACGAGGCGTTCCTGACGAACACGACGTGGGAGGTCCGACCCGTGGCGACCGTCGACGGCCGGGCGGTCGGCGGCGGACCGGTGACCGACCGCCTTGCCACGGCGTTCGACCGCCGGATCGAGCGGGATTACTACCAGACTGAGTGAGATGGCGTCGCCCCGGAGAGGATTTGACAGTCCGATTATTATTGTCTGACGATGGTTTATGATCGACGGGGTCCGTATCGGAACCATGGACGTAGACCCCATGAACACAGAACGAGCCGACAGGGACCGAACGGTCGAGGCCGAGGAGTCAGAGGCAACCGCCACCGTCGTCGATACGGATGCCGACGACACGGCAGACGCCGGCGACACGGCGGACGCCAGCGCCACGGAGGATGCATCCGACGCGGCGGACGACGCCCCCGACGCGGAGCCACTGACGATAACGCTGCCCGACGGAAGTGAGAGCATCTCGGAGGCAATTCTCTCACACCGACGGATGCTGACGACCCCGTCCGAACACGGGTTGGTATCGGCCGAGGATGGCGAAGAGATACTCGATACGGTCGAAGCGTTGTCGGCGGCGGTCCCCGATGACTTGGACGAGGAGTTGACGGCGCTCGAACACTCCGTCGAGGGGATGGTCGACCGGATGGACCGCCAGGAGCAGCGGATCGAGGAGTTGCAGGGAACCGTCGAGTCGCTGGCGGAAATCCTCGGTACGTCGGTCGAGTTCGACCACAGCGACACAGAGGAGTAAGGTACCGAAAGCCACTTGCGGCGGTGCGGGGAACGGGCACCCGGGCGAGGGTGGCCGAGCCAGGCCAAAGGCGGCGGGCTTAAGACCCGCTCTCGAAGGAGTTCGGGGGTTCGAATCCCCTCCCTCGCACAGTTTCCGAACGAACGAGGAGCGGTGTCTCTCGGGAAACGACGCGACGTAGGTCTGATCGTCTCCAGCGGACGAGCAGTGACTCGGTGGTATCGTACGAAAGCGAAAAGCGACGTACGGGGAAAGAGGGGTCCGTACGATCGCTTGCCGCCCTGAATTGGTCCCCGCTGACGCTTCGGCCCTCCAGACGAAGCGTCACCTAAACAAAGCGGTGGAAGGGACTTAAGCGTGCCGCCGGCGGCAGGGTGTGCGGGATGCCGAAAGCGCACATCCGCGACACGAGGAGCTTTTTGCCGCTCACGCCCTCCCTCGGGACATGACTGAGGCATCCCGGGCAGAGCGGGCGTTTCGCGACCACGCGGACTTCGAGCGTGTCGACGAGGGACGGTTCGAGGTGACGACGACTGCCTTCGATGCGGTGGTGGCGGCACGCGAGGTCGACGGCCGGATCGAGTACGACCTGACGATCAGAGCGCCGTCACTCTCGGCAGCCGTCGAAGGCGACGTGGCGGCAGTCGTCGAGGAGGGGTGGCTGGAGACGTTCGAACTTCGGGTGGCCGACGCCGACGGCGTCCTCAAGAAGGACCACAACCTCGACCCGACGGTGCGCCTGACCGAGGAAGCGGTGATCGTCGAGACGACGTTTACCGACATCAACGAACGGCGGGGCGTCGACGACGCTGCCGCGGTCGTCAACTACGTCGAGGGCACCTACGTCCAAGGGATCATCCCAGGATACGACTACACGGGGACGGCGGCACAACTGATCGACCGGGCACGGGGACAGTAGAAGCGACAGGACAAAGCCGGTCGAGCCCCCACGTCCGGCATGGCGACGCTTCTGGATTTCGCCCTGATGGGGGGCGTCTTCGTGGGGAACACCCTCATCGCGGCGGTCATGACCCGCTTTTTCCGCATCCAGCTCCACACCCAGTGGGGAACGGTCGTGTACACCGCCCTGCTGGTGCCGGTCGTCCTCACGATCACGACCATCGTCACGTTCAGCCTCGGCGTCGGCGTCAACCTCGGGAGCGCGGGAGCCGTCATCGGCCTGATGATCGGTCTCCCGACGATTCTCGGAGCGACCATCGACGTACTGTACGTCCCCGCGCCCGAGGAGTACGAACTCCCCGACACGACGGGCTAGTCGACCAGGCGGTCGACGGCGGCCGTCACGTCGTCGCGGACGGTCGCCTGCGGCCGGTCGGCGTCGATACGGATGAACCGGTCGGGGTCCGCATCGAGCAGTCGCTCGTAGCCCTCCCGGACCCGTCGAAGGTGGGCGACCCGTTCGAACTTGTTCGTCCGGCCGCTGCGCTCGGCGGCCGTCTCGGGGTCGACGTCGAGATAGAGCGTCGCGTCCGGCGGACGGGAGATTGGGTCGTGGATCGAACGCACGTACGCGAAGGGGTCGGGGATCGAGGCGTCGGCGAGCGTCGCCGCCTGGTAGGCGACCCGCGAATCCGAGTAGCGGTCGGAGACGACGAGCGATCCCTCGGCGAGGGCGGGCCGAATCACCCGAGAGAGGTGATCGGCGTGATCGGCCATATAGAGGAAGAGTTCGGCCAGTGGGTCGGCGTCGTCGTCGTCGATAGAGCGGGCGACGGCCTCACCGTACCACGAGTTGGTGGGTTCGCGCGTGAACACCGCGTCGGGGTAGTGGTCGCGGAGCGCCCGCCAGGCCGTCGTCTTGCCGCTCCCGTCGAGTCCCTCTAGCGTGATGAGCATATCTGTGCTACCGGAGCGAGGCGGATTAACGGTCGGGGTCCGCCCCGGAGACCGCCGATAGTGTTTTCCTTCTGGTAGGTCCGGAGGGAGCGGGAAGCCGCGTCGTGGGAACGGTTCACAGCGCGTTAGCTTTAGGTCGGTTCGTGGATATGTACAGGCCATGAAGATTCTTGTAACCGGCGGAACCGGGTTCGTGGGGCGACACCTGTGTCGTGAGTTGAAGTCCCGCGGCCACTCGGTGACCGCGCTCGCACGCCGGCCGAGCGCCGGCGAGCTACCCGGCGGCGTCGAGAAGGCCATGGGGGACGTCACCGCGTACGACTCGCTAGTCGAACCGATGGAGGGGAAAGACGTCGTCGTCAATCTGGTCGCCCTCTCGCCGCTGTTCAAGCCCTCCGGTGGCGACGAGATGCACGACCGCGTCCACCGCAAGGGGACCGAGAACGTCGTGCGTGCGGCCGAGGAGACGGGCGTCGAGAAGATCCTGCAGATGAGCGCGCTCGGCGCCGATCCGGACGGAGCGACGGCGTATATCCGCGCCAAGGGTGCCGCGGAGGAAATCGTCAAGTCGTCGTCGCTTCGCTACGTCATCTTCCGACCGTCGGTGATCTTCGGCGATGGCGGAGAGTTCGTCCCCTTCACAAAGAAACTCGCACCGCCGTATCTCACCCCGCTGCCGGGTGGCGGGAAGACCGGCTTCCAGCCGATCTGGATCGGGGACCTGACGCCCATCCTCGCGGACGGGATCGAGGACGACGCCTACGACGGTGGGGTCTACGAGATTGGCGGCCCGGAGCGACTCACGCTGGCCGAGGTCGCGCAGACGGTCCACGGGAGCGAGGGGCGACCGTCGACGGTGGTCCCCGTCCCGATGGCACTCGCCAAGATCGGCCTGTCGACGCTCGGATCGCTCCCCGGCGCGCCGATGGGTGCTGATCAGTACCGGTCGCTCCAGTTCGACAACACCACCGACCACAACGACGTGGAGGCGTTCGACGTCAGCGAGGGCGACCTGCGGACTCTCGGCGATTACCTCGCGGAGCGCTGACGGACGTCCGCCGTCCGTCAGACACAGCGTGATCGGCCGTTATCGCCACGCCGTCGGCGGATTAGCGGCCGAATTCGGGGCTTGAGGATTGGGTCCGCCCACAAGGTTTATGTTCGTTTTACGCCTGAAATCTTCTTAATGAAGAGGGGTCTGAAACGATGAAACTGGCCATGATCGGTTTCGGGCAGGCCGGCGGCAAGATCGTCGATAAGTTCCTCGAGTACGATCAGCGGACGGGGAGCGAGATCGTGCGCGCGGCGGTCGCCGTCAACACGGCAAAGGCCGACCTGATGGGGCTTGAACATATCCCCCAAGACCAGCGCGTGCTCATCGGCCAGTCTCGTGTGAAGGGACACGGCGTGGGCGCGGACAACGAACTCGGCGCGGAGATCGCCGAGGAGGACATCGGCGAGGTGCAGGGCGCCATCGACGGCATCCCGGTCCACGAGGTGGACGCCTTCCTCGTCGTCGCCGGTCTCGGTGGCGGGACCGGGAGCGGCGGCGCGCCGGTCCTCGCGAAACACCTCAAGCGCATCTACACCGAACCCGTCTACGGACTCGGTATCCTGCCCGGAAGCGACGAGGGAGGGATCTACACGCTCAACGCCGCGCGCTCCTTCCAGACGCTCGTCAACGAGGTTGACAACCTCCTCGTGTTCGACAACGACGCCTGGCGGAAGACCGGCGAGTCCGTCCAGAGCGGGTACGACGAGATCAACGACGAAATCGTCCGCCGGTTCGGCATTCTGTTCGGCGCGGGCGAGGTCAAACAGGGCCAGGAGGTCGCCGAATCCGTCGTCGACAGCTCCGAGATCATCAACACGCTCTCGGGCGGCGGCGTCTCGACGGTCGGCTACGCCTCCGAGACGATCGAGCGCAAGCAAAACAGCGGTGGACTGCTCTCGAAGCTCACCGGCAACGACGAGTCCATCGAAGACCAACTCGACTCGGCGAACACCACCAATCGCATCACGAGTCTCGTCCGCAAGGCAGCACTCGGCCGCCTGACCCTCCCCTGTGAGATCGACGGGACGGAGCGTGCCCTCCTCGTAATGGCCGGCCCCTCGGCGTATCTCAACCGGAAAGGTATCGAGCGCGGGCGGAAGTGGCTCGAAGAGCAGACCGGCAGCATGGAAGTCCGCGGCGGCGACTACCCCGTCAACGACAGCGACTTCGTCGCGTCGGCTATCCTACTCTCCGGCGTCACGAACGTCCCCCGCATCAAGGAACTCCAGCAGGTCGCTATCGAGGCTCAAGACAATATCAGCGAGATCCGCGAAGAGAGCGAAGCCAATCTCCAGAATCTAGTTGAAGATGACGAGGACGAACTCGAATCGCTCTTCTAGGGTCGTTCTCGCCACGCTCGTCGTTCTGCTCGCCGCGACCGTTCCGGCGGCAGCAGTCTCCGTCACTGGCGAGGACGTTCCCGAGGAGGCACAGGTCGGCTCACAGGTATCGGCAACCGTCACGCTCGACGAACTGTACCAGAACCCCGAGAGCGAGCGGTGGCAGCTGTCGGGATCGACGGAACTGACTGACGTGTCGTGGACGGTCGTGTACTACGACCAGACCGGCTCGCAGGTCGACTTGGTCGAGCGCACCGGCCAGTCGTTCTCCGGGGTCGAAATCGCCGCTGAAACCGGAACGGCCGAAGTCGAGGTGCGCGTCACCGGCACCGTCCCCGAAGTCGGGTCGTACAGCTACGATCCGGCCCAGCGGTTCCGGATGATGGAGGTGACCCGCGGCCAAGCGGGCGGCGCCAGCAACACGGTCGATAGCTGGGAGGCCCACCACTACACCGAGCGGAGCGCGTCGGCCCGGACGGCCATCGACGAGGCAGGGGCCGCCATCGAGACGGCGCGGTCGAACGGCGCGAACCCCACGGACGCCCAGGCTAACTACGAGGACGCCGTCGCCGCGTACGAGGACGGCAGTTTCGACGTGGCGACCAACCTCGCAAACCGGGCGACCGAACAGGCGAGCCAGGCCCAGCAGTCCCGGCAGACCCAGCAGTTGATCATCTACGCCGTCGGGGGACTGCTCGTGGTCGGCCTGCTGGTCGGTGGTGTCGTCTACTGGCGCTCCCAGCAGGGCCCCGAGGACCCGCTCGGCTGAATGCGATTTCTCGTCCCGTTCGAAGCGACGCGACCCAAGACGCGGCTAAACCCGGTGCTCGACGCCGCGGAACGCGCCGCCTTCGCGCGGGCCATGCTTCGTGATGTCCTCGCTGCGCTCCGCGCGGCGGGTCACGATCCGACGGTTGTCGCGACACAGGCGGTCGACGAGGGGGACGTTCCGGTCGCCGTCGACGACCGCCCGCTCTCGGCCGCGGTGAACGCCCGACTCGGCGGCACCGATCCGGTCGGCATTCTGGTCGCCGACTTGGGACTGGTGACGCCGGCGGCGGTGGGGTCGTTGGTCGATGCCAGCGACGAGGGTGGCGTGGCCGTCGCCCCCGGACGCGGCGGTGGGACGAACGGACTGGTCGTCTCCCATCCCGACTTCCGGGTCGACTTCCACGGCGTCTCCGTACGCGATCACCTAGCCGCCGCGCGGGCGGTAGGCGCCGAAACGTGGGTCGTCGACTCGATGCGACTGTCGACCGACGTCGACGAGCCGGCGGATCTGGTCGAGGTGTTGCTCCACGGTGAAGGGGAGGCGGCGGCGTGGCTCCGGGACGCGGGGTTCGCACTCGACATCGGCGAAGGACGAGTCGGAATCGACCGAACGGTGTGAGAGCCGATCAGGACTGCTTCCAGTCGGGCTCAGAGCGGGGTGGCGAGAGGACGCCGATCCCGACGGCGGGTTCGTCGCCGCGGTTCTCGGCGCCGTGAAGTTCGTCGCCGGTGAAGAGATACGAGTCGCCCGGACGGAGGAGCACCTCCTCGTCCTCGGTAATCGCGGTAAGCGTCCCTTGGATCATGTAGCCGATCTGTTCGTTCTCGTGGCGATGGACGGGAAGCGTCGCGCCCGGTTCGACCCGCCAGTGTTTCATCGACGCGCGCTCCCCCGACGCAAGATCCGCGAGGAACACGCCGTCGGCGACCTCCTCGCCGTCGGCCGTCTCGTCGCTAATGCGCCTCATTGACTCACTACCACGAGATACGAACGGTTACTAATAAAGGTTCCTGAGGAACTTTTATACTATTACGGTTGTACCCTGAATGTATGCCAGGCGACGACACGATCAGGGTGTTCCACCTGCCGTTCTCGTTCATGCTCCCTCAGCGCGTCGCGGCCGACCGCGGCTACTTCGCGGACGAGGGACTCGACGTCGAGTTGATCGAGCGAGACCGAACCTGTGTGACGAACAAGTACATCCCCGCCGAGGAGACGCTCACCGGCGACAACGACGTCGACCTCTATCCCATCTGCAAGTGGGAGAGCCTCAAGCGGACCTGGGAGTTCGACGACGGTCGGATCGTCGCCAAGGGCACCTTCGCCGACCAGCCCTACGCCGTGTTCGTCCGCCCCGACTCCGATATCGAGACGCCGTCGGATCTTGCGAACACGGCCGTCGGTGTCAACCGCCGGACGGGCCAGGAGTACACCGCGATCCGGGCGCTCGAAGAGCACATGGACGAAGACGAGGTGGTGATCGAGGGCCATGGGATGCCGACCGACCGCCTGCGTGCGCTCCGCGACGGCGACGTGGCCGCCGTCACCCTGCTCGATCCCCACATCACCCTCGCCGAACACCTCGGCTTCGAGAAGATCCTCGAGTTCGAGAACCACATGGGCGTCGTCGGTGCCGACGGTCTGGAAGGCGAGACGCTCGATGCGTTCATGCGCGCGTACCGTCGGGCGGTCGAGACGATCAACGCCGACTCGTCGGCCTACCGCGACCAGTATCTCGATATGCTCTGGAAGGACAGTGAGGTCGCGCCGGACCTCTTCAAGGAGATAGACACCGAGGCCGTTCGCGAGGACATCGAGGTGCCGGAGTACGAGATGCCGGAACTCGCCGACCGTGAGGACCTCGATTACCACCTCTCGTGGATGAAACAGCGCCAGTTGATCGACGACGACGCCGATATCGACGCCATCGTCTCCCCGCTCCGGTGAGTCGTCGCCACATCGACAGCCAGCGGGCGGCGTTCGACGAACACCACGACGGCCCGGGGGAGCTGCCGACGATGCGCGCCCGGTTCGAACACAACGGCAGCCCCCGGTATCTCCTCTATACGATCAAGCGATTCGACCTCGACCACGACCACGGCTTCCACCTCGACGTCGAACTGGCGTCCGACGACCTCGAAAGCGGGATCGAGACGATCCGAGACCGACTGGACGGCGGCGAGACCGATCTGGTCGACACCGACTTCATTTCCGTGGCCCGAGAGCGGGCGGCGGGCGCGAACGTCGTCGCCGTCCACCCCTACGGGCGAACCGTGGGCGGCCTGGTCGCCCCTGAGGGGACCGACATCGAGGGACTGACGGATCTGTCGGGGCGTCGGATCGGCGTCACGCGCCGGCTAGACAAAAACTGGATTCTGACGCGGGCGGCCTGCCGCGAGTACCACGGCTTCGACCCCGCGGAGACGGTCACCCTCGTCGAAGCCGGATCGCGGGACGGACTCACGCGGCTGATCCGCGAGGGGGAGGTCGACGCCGGCTTCCAGTTCTGGCCGCTCGTCCCCGAACTCACCCGAACGGGACCGTACACGGAGGTCCTGTCGGTGTCGGAGCTAGTCCAGCGACTCTCCGGAACCGACCGGAAGCTCCCGATGGCGACTTTCGTCACCGGCGAATCGTATCTGGCGGCACACCGGGAGGCGGTGCGGGCGTTTGGGGCGGCCGCCCGCGACGCCGTCGACCACCTCGTCGACGACGACGACCTCTGGACGGAAATCGGCAACCGGCTGATGGACGACGATCCGACGGTCGTGCGGGCGGTCCGCGACGGCTGGCGCGGGATGGTCGTCCGAGACTGGGACCGAGACAGCGTCGACGGAATGTGTCACCTGTTCGATCACCTGCGGTCCGTCGCCGGCACGGACGCACTCGGAGTCGCAGAGATTCCCGAGGGTACCTTTCGGCCCGATCCCTGACTTCGGGCCGTGAGCGTGCCGGGTGGGCCGGAACGGAAGTACCTTTCCGAGGAAAGTTTATCAAGATACGGTCGTACCTTGCGGGTATGCCGATCCACGAGATTCCTGTGACACCCCGTCGGGAAGCGACGCCTCCCGGCGCCGAGTCGCCACGGTTCACCTCACCCGCAGGTCGACGATGAGTCGGAGTCACGTCGACGCCCAACAGGCCGTCCTCGACGAACACCACGACGATCCGGGAGAGCTACCGACGATGCGCGCCCGGTTCGAACACAACGGTAGCCCCCGGTATCTCCTCTATACGATCAAGCGGTTCGGCTTCGACCGCGACCACGACTTCCACCTCGACGTCGAACTCGTCTCCGATGCCCTCGAAGACGGCATCGAGACGGTCGAGGCCCAACTGCAGGAAGGCCACGCCGACCTCATCGACATCGACTACATCTCTATCGCACGGGAACGCGCCGAGGGGGCGGACATCGTCGCCTTCCACCCCTACGGGCGAACCGTGGGTGGCCTGGTCGCCCCCGAGGACTCCGACATCGAGGGGCTGACGGATCTGTCGGGGCATCGGATCGGCGTCGTTCGCCGACTAGACAAAAACTGGATTCTAACGCGGGCGGCCTGCCGCGAGTACCACGACTTCGACCCCGACGAGACGGCCACCCCGGTCGAGGCGGGATCGAAGGTCGAACTGACGCGGATGATCCGCGAGGGAGAGGTCGACGCCGGTCTCCAGTTCTGGCAGATCGTCCCGGAGATTACCGAGACCGGGCCGTTCGAGGAGGTCCTTCCCATGTCGGAACTGGTCCAGCGGCTCTCGGAAACCGACAACAAACTCCCCATCGCCGCCTTCCTGACCAGCGAGTCGTACTTGGACGGCCAGCGGGAGACGGTACGGGCGTTTACCGCGGCCTACCGCGACGCCGTCGACCGTCTCGTCGAGGACGACGACCTCTGGGTGGAGATCAGCGAGAAACTCATGAGCTACGACGACCCCGCGGTCATGCGGGCGGTCCGGGACGGCTGGCGAGAGATGGTCGTCCGCGACTGGGATCAAGACAGTGTCGACGGGATGTACCGACTGTTCGACCACCTCAAGGCCGTCGCCGGCGCGGAGGCGCTCGGTGTCGCGGAGATTCCCGAGAGAACGTTCGAGACCGATCCATGACGGAGACAGTCACCTTCCAGTTGAACTGGGAACCGAACGGCTTTCAGGCACCGTACTTCCTCGCGCGCCGCGAGGGGTTCTTCGCGGACGAGGGACTCGACGTCGAGTTCGTCGAGGGCCACGGATCGCCGTTCGCCGCGGAACAGACCGCCAAGGGGCGGAGCGACCTCGGACTCGCCGGCGGAAGCGCTGTCCTCTCGGTGCGGAGTCAGGGCCTCGACCCGCTGGCTGTCGCCGCGGTGAGCCAGAAGACCCCCGCGACCATATACAGCCTCCGGGACGTGTTCGGTGACCCCTTCACCGAACCCGAACAGCTTCGTGGACGGACGGTCGCGCCGTCGGCGACGAAAACCCGCATCCTGACGCTCCAGTTGCTCGAAGACCGGGGCATCCGGGAGGATGTCGAGGTTCACGACGTCCAGAAACACACCCATCACCGCGTCGAACACCAGTTGCTCGACGGCGACGTCGACGCCGCGGTGGGCGTCGTCACCAACGGAAAGGAACTCGAACGCGAGTACGACCGGACGGCAGACGAACTCCTCATCGGCGACTACCTCGACGTCTACGGGATGACGGTCGTCGCCAACCCCAAGTTCGCCGAGGCCAACCCCGAGACGGTGCGGTCGTTCCTGCGGGCGACCGCACGGGGCTGGGAGGCGGCGACGACGGATCCCGAGCGAGCGGTCGACGCCCTGATCGACCGGAACGCACAGCTCGAACACAACCGCGAGGTAGAGCACATGAAGTTCCTGGCCTCCGCGGAGGATCTGCAGTTCACCGAGTTCGTCCGCGAGGCGGGGTGGGGACACTTCGACGAACGGCGCTGGGAAAACCTGGCCGAGATGCTCTCCGAGACCGATCTGCTCGAATCACCGGTCGACCCCGCGGCGGCGTGGACGAACGAGTACGTCGACGGCTCGGACCCGGTGATCGCCGACTACGCCGAGCGGATCGGCCGGTAACGCGTCGGCTCAGGCGTCGAGACGCCAGAGCGCGCGATACACCGTCCACAGGTCGCGGTCCACCCGGTCGGCCACCGCCGTCACCGTGTCGAGATACCGCCAGTAATCCGCGGCCGCGAAGGAGGGCGGCGGGGAGTCGAGAAGTTCACCCGCGTGGTAGAGTCCCATCCACTCGCGTTCGCCGATGGCGACGTACGTCTCGGGGTGGAGGAACGCCAGGAACGCCGATCCGACGGCGACATCGACACCGGTTAACGACCGCAACTGTTCGAGCTTACGCTCGCGGTCGGTCGCCGCGGCCGCAGCGGTGATGGCATCGACCAACACCTCGTAGTCGTTGTCGAGAAATTGCTCCTCGGCGGCGCGCCGGTCGGCATCGGGAATGGCCCGGCGGCGGTAGTACCATTGAACGACCCACTCGGCGTCGCGTCGCCCGAAGTCGCCGGCGGCGAGCGCCGGCGGCAGGGTGTCGACGTGTTCGCGTTCGACCAGGTCGAACGGCTCTGCCTGCTCGTAGGCCGCCGCCAAGTCGTCGACCGCCGCTGGGGTGAGGGTTTCACTCCCCTCACCGGCCGAGTCGTGGTCGCTCATACAGGGATTACAACCCCCGAACGGGTGAACGTTTCCGTTTGCCAAAATATCCACGTGTGCCGACGTGAACCGCCGTTTGAGCTGTCTTTACACGGTATGGGATGACAACATTGATGTTCGACCGTACGGAAGTTCACGTATAATGTCATCCCAATCAAGCGGTGAATCGGACGGACCGACCAAGACTATCTGTCCCTACTGCGGTGTTGGATGTGGAATCCAGATTGCACAGGACGACGAGGGCGAAGTCACGTTCCGGCCGTGGGGCGACGCCCCCGTCAACGAGGGGAGCATCTGTATCAAGGGTGGTGCGGCGACCCAGTCGGTCAACCACGAGGACCGGTTGACCGACCCACTGATCCGCGGCGACGACGGCGAGTTCCACGAGGCCACGTGGGAGGAGGCCTACGACCTGGTCATCGACAACATGGAGCGCATCCGTGACGACCACAGCCCGCAGGCGATGGGCTTCTACGGCTGTTCGAAGGCCATGAACGAGGAGAACTACCTCATCCAGAAGCTCGCCCGCCACTACGGCACCAACAGCGTCGACACATGTACGCGGATGTGCCACTCCTCGACGGTGTACGCGCTCAAAAACAGTCTGGGCGAGGGCGCCATGACCAACAGCATGGCCGACTTGGAGGAGGCGGCCGACGTGTTCTGGATCCAAGGCGCAAACCCCGGTGAACAACACCCCATCGCCAACAGCCAGTACTTCCGACAGGCCGTGCTGGAGGGGGCGACCGTCATCCAGGTCGACCCCCACGCCAACAAGACGTCGCGGTCGTTCGAGATCGACGAGACCGACCGCCACATGCACCTCCAGCTGGAGCCGGGGACCGACATCCCCCTCCTTAATATCGTTCTCAAAACGGTCCTCGAGAACGACTGGGTCGACGAGGAGTTCGTCGCCGAGCGCACGGAAGGCTTCGAGGATCTGAAAGAGACGCTGGAGGACTTCGATAAGGAGGCCGCCGCCGAGGAGTGTGGCGTCCCCTTGGAGGACATCGAACTCGCCGCCGAGAAGTACGCGATGGCGAACAACGCCGCCATCTTCACCGGCATGGGGATGAGCCAACACACCTGCGGCGTCGACAACGTCCAAAACGAGATCAACCTCGCACTGGTCACGGGCAACCTGGGCCGTCCGGGGACGGGCGTCAACCCACTCCGCGGCCAGAACAACGTCCAGGGTGCCTCCGACGTAGGGGCGATGCCGAACGTTCTGCCGGGCTACCGCGACGTGTCCGATCCCGAGGTGCGCGCGGACGTCGAGGAGGTCTGGGGCTTCGAGGTCCCGGCCGAACCTGGCCTGACGAACGTCGAAGTGTCCCACGAGATTGGCAACACGGTCCAGGGGCTCTACATCATGGGCGAGAACCCAGTGATGAGCGAACCCGACACCAACCAGGTCGAGAAGCGTCTGGAGGAACTCGACTTCATGGTGGTGCAGGACATCTACAAGACCGAAACCGCGGAGTACGCCGACGTGATCCTGCCTGCCACCTCGTGGGCGGAGCGCGACGGGACCGTCGTCAACACGGACCGCCGGACCCAGCGGATGCGCGGTGTCGATAAAGTCCACCCGAACACGAAAGACGACCTCGAGATCCTGTGTGACGTCGGGCAACGGCTGTTCGACGACGACTCCTTTGCGTTCGAGGACCCCGAGGAAGTGTTCGAGGAACTTCGGCAGGTCGCGCCCATCTTCCACGGCATGACCTACGACCGCCTGGGCGAGGAGGGCATCCACTGGCCCTGCTACGAACCGGGCGACGAGGGTGACGATTACCTCTACGATGACGGCTTCACGACCGAGAGCGGCCGCGGGCAGATCGAAGGCGTCCGCCACCAGCCGCCGAAGGAGGTTCCCGACGACGAGTACCCGCTGATTCTCACCACCGGCCGGATCGTCGAACATTACAACACGGGGACGATGAGTCGGCGCTCGGATACGCTCACCCGCGTCGAACCGGAGAACTTCGTCGACGTCCACCCGAACGATGCCGAGGAGTACGGCATCGAGGACGGCGACTACGTGACGCTTACCTCCCGGCGCGGCGAGATCGAGGTCGAGGCCCGGGTCACCGAAGACATCAAAGAGGGCACCGTCTGGACGACGCCCCACTTCGCCGACGCGGCGGGCAACCGGCTCACCAACGACGTGCTCGACGAACGCGCGAAGATTCCCGAGTACAAGGCCGCCGCCGCGGAAATCGAGGTTAGCGTCGATCCGGACACCACCGACGCGCCGGCCGACGACTAACGCTCTCCGAGGTCCTCGATCAACCGAACGTCACAGTCTACGCAGGTCGCCATCAGCACGCGTTCGGATTCCGTACAGCAGGTTTCGACCGTCTCAGTCTCCTCTTCGTCGAGGGCGCCGCCACAACCCGGGCAGTATCCGAGGAACTTCCGAAGGTCACGGAGCGTCGCGACCCGTTCGTCCGGGGCGAGCGCCGCCCAGGCCTCGCCGCCACGCGCGTCGAGAACGGCCGCGGCCGCAGCGTCGGCGAGGAGCGCAGACGTCGAGAGCCACTGTCTGAGGCCACCGTCGACGACGTAGGCTACGTCACCCGACACGCTTGACGCCGACTCGACGCCCAACAGCGTCGCCACGTCGTCGTCCGAGACGCCCGCCTCGCGCATCCGCTCGATCCGGGCGTCCCACGCGGCGGCAAAGTCGTCGGTCAGGCGCCCGCCCTCGGCCGTCGAGCGAACAGCCACATCCTCGACGGGGACGAGCGTCTCGCGGAGTTCGAGTTCCTTCCCGAACAGTTCGAGCAGCCACGGCGGGAAGTATCGTGCCGTCAGCGCCGGCGTACCGGGGACGAGATACCCCCGGAAGTAGATGGCCCCGAGACCGACGGTGAGAACGGCGAGGCCGCCGGGTGGGCCGAGTGGAACGGCCGCGACTGCGGCGGCGACGACGACGAGACAAACGTTCACCACGGTACACGGGAGACAGCGGTTCTCACCCGTATACTCCGGACGGCGTAGCCGGTCTCCGACCGAGCGAATACTCATCACCTCCCGTTGGGAGTACGCATCGAAAAAAGCTGTGAGCGGAGCTAGTCGTCGCTACCGCGTCGGAGGGCACCGTAGGCGCCCGCGCCGAGGGCCGTCAGGGCTGCACCGACACCGAAGCCGGGACCGCCACCCGAGGTTTCCTCGCCGCCGTCGCCACCGTCGCCGCCGTCGCCGCCCTCCATGTCGCCGCCGTCGCCACCATCGCCGCCTTCCATGTCGCCACCGTCGCCGCCGTCGCCGCCCTCCATGTCGCCGCCGCTCGTCTCGGTGGCCGTTGCCGTGGAACCACCGGCGACGTTGAACTCGCCGCCTTCACCCATGTGCTCCTCACAGAAGTACTCCGAGAGGCCGGATCGGGCCTGGAACTGGATCGTGCGGGTCTGTCCCGTCTCGAAGACGTACTCTCCCCGGCGCACGACGCCATCAGAGGTCGTGACCACGAGGTTGTGTCGCGCTGGGATCCCCTCCGACTCGGGGTTGTAGCTGTTCGTCCACTGGATGGCGTAGTTCTGTCCCGCTTCCACCTCCAGGGTCGGATTGGCCTCGCCCTCGATGCTGGAGGGCGCACGGCCGACGAACCCTTCTTGGGTCAGTTCGAGTTCGAAAGTCTGGGCTTGGGCCGTCGCCGAGCCCACGGCACCGGCTAGTCCCGCCGTCGTTGCTGCAGCGCCGATCAGGAACGTTCTTCGCGTCGCCATATCCGTCCCGTGTATCCCACATCAAATAAAATTACGGGATATTAACAGTGAGTTTCATTCTCACAATAGCTAAATCCACCGCTAGAGGGTGTGAAAAAACGGAGAAGTCGGTCGGAGTCGCTACTCGCTGAGGCCGAAGACGGCGACGGTGGAGCCACGACGGCCGCCGTGGAGCCAGCCGGAGCCGCCAACCTGGGCCGCGACGTACTGCTTGCCCTCGCCGGGGTCGTACCAGCTGGACAGCGACGAGCAGATCGGCGCGCCGAGCTGGAACTGCCAGAGCCGGTCGCCGTTCTCGCCGTCGTAGGCGACGAGGTTGCCGTTCTGGGTGCCGGCGAACGTGAGGCCGGACGCGGTCGTGATCGAACCGCCCCAGAGGTAGTCGCTCGTGGTGTCCGAGGAGATCCAGTCACGCCAGACGCGCTCGCCGGTAGCCGGGTCGACGGCAACGATGGCGCTCAGGTTGCCGTTCCAGTTGTCCGGCGCGTCGACGTCGGGCCAGTCGTTGAGGCCGCCGCCCCAGTAGGTCTGGCCCGCCTCGTACTGCGCCTCCTCCCAGAAGATCTCGTGAGGCGCGTTGTTCTGGTTCAGGTACATCAGCCCCGTCTCGGGGTTGTACGACGGCGGCTGCCAGTCGTTACCACCGTGTGCACCGGGCACGAAGGCGACCCGTCGGTCCTCGTCTGCGTGCGGGACCATCTTCCACATGTTGATGTGCTGGGTCGTCTCCTGAGAGCGCTGGAGCAACTGCCCGTTCTCGGCGTCCATGGTGTACACCCAGGCGGTCTTGCCGGGGCTGAGCACCACGTCGCGCGTCTCGCCGTCCATCTCCATGTCGTTGACACGGATCTTGGGCGCCGAGGAGTCGTAGTCCCAGACGTCGTGGGGACTCTCGCCGTAGTGCCACTGGATGGAGCCATCGCTGGCGTCCATGGTGAGCGTCCCGATGGTGTAGCGGTTCGGACCGGGACGGACGGTGCCGTCGAAGTCCGGACCGGGGTTGCCCACCGGCGCGTGGATCATCCCGGTGTCGGGATCGAGCGTCGGCGTCATCCAGACGGTGCCGGCGCCGTGTTCGTGGGAGTCGCCGGCCCACTCCTCGGCCGGCGTCGTGTTCGTGCGCCAGACTTCGGAGCCGTCCTCGGGGTTGAGAGCGGCGACGAAGCCGCTGACACCGTACTCGCCGCCGGCGGAGCCGGTGATGACCTGCCCGTCGTAGACAATCGGCGCCCACGTCGCGGAGTAACCGATCTCGTGGTCACCGGTCGAGGTGTACCACGCCTCTTCGCCCGTGTATCGGTCGAGCGCGACGATACCCGAGTCGAGGGTGGTCATGAAGACCTTGTCGCCGTGGACGGCGAACCCGCGGTTGTTCGCGTCACAGCAGAGAAGCAGCCCCTGCGGGTTGGCGTACGTGTAACTCCAGAGGGTCTCGCCGGTGCGGGCGTTGATCGCCTTCGCGTGGTTCGGCCCGTTGGTCTGGTACATGACCGGCGGATCGCCGGGCACGACAATCGGCACGCCTTCCATGCTGGAGGCAACGCCGCTCTGGACCAGATATTCGAGTTCGAGTCCCTCGACGTTGTCCGGCGTGATCACGTCCGCGGACGTGTGGCGCTGCTGCTGATAGCCACCGCCGTACATCAGCCAGGCCTCGGGATTCTCCTTGGCCGACTGATTCAGCATGTCCTGGGTGACGTCCTGCTGTGGGATCTGATCGATGTCGAACTGCTGCGTGATCGACTCGTCAGGGAGGTTGGTCAGCGTGTAGCCGTCCTCAACCTCCACCATCTCGATGTTCTGTGCCGCCTGTACCGCCTTGTCGTGTTCGTGAATGCTAGCCATGCGTTACGCACCTCCCGTGCGTGGGGCGCGCATTTCGTCCGTGATGCGCATCACGTCGTTGGTCAGGTCCTCCTGTCCGACGATCATCATCGCCGCGCCCGCCGAGAGCGCGGCGGTGAGCTGTGCGTCGCCGAGTTCCTGACTGCCCGCGAGGTCCTCGGCGGCGTTGGCCAGCAGATGCAGTCCGGCGTACATCTGCTTGAGGTCACCGTAGTTGTTGTCGAGGATGGTGTCGGTCAGGAGTACCTCGTTCTGCCAGAGGTACGTATCGAGGTAATCGGTCCACAACAGGGTGCCGGCGGCCGCTCGCTGGTGGAGCGGAGCCACGTTCGCGGGATCGAACCCTTCGACGCCGGCGGGGATGTTCTTCGTGGGCACCCACATCGCCAGCCGTTCCTTGTTGTTGACGACGTTGACCATCGTCGAGGTGAGCTCGGACTCGGTGTAGCCGAGTTCGAGGAGCGCGGATGCCAACACAGGCGTGTTGATGAACTCCCGCGCGGTCGCCCCGATGTGTTCGGGGCTGAACTCGGGAAGGTGCTCCTCGGCGCTCTCGAAGAAGCCGACTTCGACGAGATGCTCGTGGATTGCCCACCCGGGCTCGGCGAGCTCCTGATAGGCCGTACTGTCCTCGGCCGGGACGCCCATCGCCCGAAGCTCGTCCAACTGGGCGATCTGTTCTTCGAGGGCCACGAGTTCGCCACCGAGCAGACTCGCGTCGAGTTCGCCCGTCAGGTCGTCGCTGATGGCCTCCCCCATGGCGGCGAGTTCCCCCGCCGTCTCCCCTTCTACTTCTCCCCTGAGGTCGCTCAGGGTGAACTCACTACCTGCTGCCACTGCGCCGGTCAACCCGACGACCTTGAGGAACTGCCGTCGATCCTCTTGGTCGATCTGGGGCATTCCGTTTACATATTGCGACATGCCATACCACTCCATATGTAGCGAAGGAATTGTCTATATTTAACTTTGTGATATATTTCATGATTTAGAACCTAAATTAAAGTAAATGACAGAGAGCAGTATCTAGGGGATGTCACGAGCGCAAGAACGGACGGCGACTTGCCGTTGCCGGATGGTTCGCCTAGCGAACCGTGATGTTGCCGACCATCCCCGACGCGGCGTGGGGAACACAGACGTACGTGTACTGGCCGGTGGTCTCGAACGTGTGCCGGTAGGTCGACCCGGCCTGATTGAGCGAGAGGTGGTTGATGTCGTCACCCGAGATGTCGTAGGACGCGAACGGCTCGGCACCCTCCGGGAGCGACACCTGGGAGTGAGCATCCGGATGCCCCGAGACGTTGTGGCCGCCGGAGTCGAAGACAAACTCGACGGTATCGCCCTGCGAGACGGCGGTGGTCGCCGGTTCGAACTGGAGGCTTCCACCGGGTCCCACGGTGATCGTCGCGTCCGCCTCGCTGGCTGGGGTCGACGTCGCCGTCGCCGTCGCCGTCGCTGTCTCCGTCGCCGTCGGTTCCGGGGTATCGGTTGGCGTCGCCGTCGCTTCGTCGCCACCATCACTGCTGCCGCCGCCACCGCCGCAGCCGGCGAGGCCGGCGAGCACGGCGCCGCTGAACGTGGCTGCGAATTTCCGTCGTGACAGGAACTCCTTCGAAACCATCGGGTCGAACTTCGGTTTTAATCTAATAAACCTGATGAAGTCTCGGCAAAGACTCCCACACACACGGCAGAACGTGTACGATGCCCAACTCGATGCACGGGAGATCGCCGGCAGTTTATATATGCATCGGAGCGAATGGCCGGACGTGCGAGTTCGAGAGTTTCCGGTTCTCGGGGACGAGGACGAACGAGCGGTCGAAGCCTTTGCCGCGGGGCTGGACCGCGAGGCTGCGCGCGTTCTCGCCTACTTGGTCGCCCGCGAGGAGTCCGATCGCTTCTCCGGCGAGGCGGCGTCGCGGCTGGCCGTCCGCGTGGGCGTCGACCTGGGCCGTGGTCGCGTCTCGGACGTACTCGCGGCCCTCACCGACGACGGACTGATCACCGAGACGACCGTCCGGAGCGAGGCGCCGGGCCGACCGCCAAAGGGCTGGCGGGCCGACGCGGGCTTCGACCGGACGGCCGCCCGCGTGCGTGCCTGCCACTCCGAGGCGCTACTCGACCGGGCGGCGACGGTCGCCGCGACCCTCGGCGACGACATCTCCGTCGACGCCGACGCCCGGGGGGACGACGGGCGACCCGTCGAGGTTGGGTTAAACTGGGACCCAAACGGCCTCCACGCCCCGCTGTTCGCGGGAACGTACGACGCGGACGTTGCCTTCGAGGGGTGTCGTGGCTCCGCCGCCGCCCTGTCGAGGGTGGCTGAGGGTGAGGTGGACGTTGGACTCACCGGTGCAGCCACCTTCCTTCGCGCGCACGCAGAGGGACGTGATGTGGTCCCGCTGGCCCTTTACTACCAGCGGGCGATGGTCGTCCTCTATACGACACGGGGGAGGTTCGGTGGCCCGCTTCGGAGCGTCGAGGACGTCCGCGGTCGGCGGGTCGCCATGCCGGCCGGCTCCGAGACCGGCGCGCTCGGACGCCTCTTCCTGTCGCAGGCCGGCGTCGTCGACGACGTGACCGTCGTCCGCGCCGAGGGCGAGGAGCGCGCAGCGCTGCTCCGTGGCGACGCCGACGTGGCGACGGGCGTGTTCACCGACCCGCTGGAGCTGGCGGCCGACGGCCACGATGTCGATTCGGTGCTGGTTGCCGAGCACTTCCCGGTTCCCGGCCCCGCCTTCGTGGTCCGCCGGGAGACGCTTCGGAACCGCCCCGAAGCGCTCCGGGCGTTCCTCGAGGGCGCGATGGACGGGTGGAGTACCGCCCGGACCGACCCCGCGGCGGCAGTCGACGCCGTCGTCGACCGGAGTGACGAGGCGGCCGCGGCCGAACGCCGCAAACTCACGCAGGCACTCGACCGCTTCGCCGGCGGCGACGCCGTCGAAAAGAACGGCTGGGGGTGGCACTCCGGGGAGACGTGGCAACGCCTCCGGATCGCCCTCGATCAGGCCGACGCATTATGATTCACGCGGAGAATCTCTCGGTTAGCTACGACGACGTGGACGCGCTCGCCGACGTCGACCTCGACGTCGACGAGGGGGAGTTCGTTACCGTCGTCGGCCCCTCCGGATGCGGGAAGACGACACTCCTCCGAACTATTGGCGGCTTGCAGGAACCGACGACCGGCACGGTCACCGTCGACGGCGACCCGCCGGAAGTCGCTCAGTCGGCGGCCCGCCTCGGGTTCGTCTTTCAGGATCACACGCTCCTCCCCTGGAAGTCGGCCGTCGAGAACGTCACCTTCCTGCGGCGGATGGCCGGAAAGGACCCCGATCCGGCGGGGGCACGGGACCTCCTTACCACGACTGGTCTCGACGGCTTCGAGGATGCCCGCCCGTCAGAACTCTCGGGCGGCATGAAACAGCGGGTCGCCATCGCCCGCGCGGTTCACCTCGGCGCCGACGTGTTGCTCATGGACGAACCGTTCGGTGAACTCGACGAGATTACGCGGGACGAGATGGGCGTCGAAATCCTCCGGCTCTGGCGCAAGAACCGTAAGACGGTGGTGTTTGTCACCCACAGCGTCCCCGAGGCGGTCTTCCTCGGCGACCGCTGTCTCGTGGTCGCAGCCGACGGCGACGCCGATCCGGCCGCCAACGGCTCGCCCGGACGGATCGTCGCCGAGTTCGACATCGATCTCTCGCGGCCGCGCGACGAGTCGGTCTTCGGGTCGGAGACCTTCGGGGCACAGGTCGCCCGGGTCCGCGGAGCGCTCCACGGCGACACATGAGCGTCGCTGACCGCGTGCCGCTTCCCGACGCGACGTTGCCGCTCGCAGGGCTGGTCGTCGCCGTCGCCTGCTGGTGGGCGGTCACCGTCGCCTTCGCTGTTCCGCCCTTCCTGTTGCCGTCGCCGGCCGCCGTCCTCGCCCGTCTGGTCGGCAATCCGGAGCTGTATCTGACCAACGCCGTCGAGACGCTCCGGAAGATCCTCGTTGGCGGCGCCGCGGGGGTCACCGCCGGCTTCACACTGGCCGTACTCGTCACGACGATCCCACTGCTCAGGCGGGCGCTCTACCCCTACCTCGTCGCCGCCCGCGTCCTGCCGAAGATTGCCGTCGCGCCCGTTTTTCTCATCTACTTCGGCGTCGGCTTCGAGACGGCGGTCCTCTTTGTTGCCCTCGTCGTCTTCTTCCCCGTCGTGGTCGGAACCGCCGCCGGCCTGTCGCGGACGCCCGACGCCCATCTCGACTTGCTCCGGTCCGTGGACGCCGATCCACTCCGAACCTTCCTGTCGGTGCGGCTGCCACACGCCCTCCCGGACGTGTTCGCGGGGCTGAAACAGGCGGTGACACTGTCGGTCGTCGGGGCCGTCGTCGCCGAGTGGATCCTCTCGAACGACGGCTTGGGCGCACTGATCCTGGCCGCCTCCGAGAACGTCCAGGTCGACGTGATGCTCGCGGCGCTCGCGGTTCTCCTGCCCATCGGATTGGGACTCTACGGCGGCGTGTTGCTCTGTCAGCGCGCCGTAACGTGGGGGTAGTCAGCCCCAGTCCAGTCGCCGCTCGACCGCCGCGGGGACGAGATAAAAGACGAGACCGAGCAGCGTGAGCGTCCCGAGGGCCGCGAAGGTGGTGCTCGTCTGCAGGAACTCCGCGGTGTGAAAGAGTTGATAGCCCAGCCCGGACTGGAGGGTGAGAAACTCCGCGACGACAGTCCCAACGACCGACAGCGCCGCCGCGAGTTTCACGCCCGCGAAGACGCTCGGCGCGGCCGCCGGCACCCGAACCCGGAGAAAGGTTCGGATCGGTGGCGCCCGGACCGAGCGCGCGAGGTCGACGTACTCCCGGGGAACCGACCGGAGACCGTCGACCGACGCGATGGCGACCGGAAACACCGTCAGCGTGGTGACGAGCGTCGCTCGCGCGACGACCCCGTCACCGATCCAGAGAAAGAGGAGGGGTGCGATGGCGACGAGGGGGGCGATCCGCAACGCGATCAGGTAGGGGTGAAGGACCGCCGACGCGGCCCGCGACCAGACCATCGTGAAGGCGAGCGTGAGACCGACGACGACCCCGCCGGCCAGCCCTAAGGCCGCGGTCGTCGCCGTCACCCCTGCCGCCGCGAGCAGGGTTCCGCGGGCGGCGAGAAAGGCCGTCCCGACGTCGGTCGGTCCGGGGAGGATGACGGCCGGAACACCGGTCGTCGTCACGAACCACCGCCAACAAGCGACGACGACGACCAACACCGCGGTTGGCGGCCAGACGTAGCCGACGGCGGTGCGGACGACGCCGCCGCTCGCCGTCGGGGCGTCGACCGACGGGAGGCGCCGGTCGGTGGTCGCCATCAGAGCTGGTCCGTATACGAGCCGATATACGGGGAGTCGGTGTCGAGGTAGTCGTTGGTCCAGACGGCGGTCGGGTCGACCTCGCCACCGAGGGCGTCGGCGTCCGCGAGGGCGTCGTGGCTCACCTGCCAGGGTTCGGCCTCGCTCCACCCCCAGCCGTTCTGCTCGACAGCGTCACCGAGCATGAACTCCTGTGCCAGAGTCTCCCACTTCTGTCGCTGTTGCTCGCGGGACTCCGCGAGAACCCCGTTGGCCTCGACGAGCAACTCGGTCGCGTCACCCGGCCGCCGGTGGGCCCACGCGGCGCCGCGGGCGGTCGCCCGCAGGAAAGCCCGGACCGCCTCGTCGTTCGCGGCCGCCCAGTCGCGGTTCACCGTGACGACGTGCCCGTAGGCGGGGATAGTGTCGGCGACGGGGATGCTGTCGACGGTGTAGCCCTGCGCCTCGGCGCTGATGGCGTCACCGAAGACGCCCCCGGCGGCGTCGATTTTGCCCGAGAGGAGTTGCTGGACGGTGTCGTACCCCGTGTCGACCATCTCGACGTCCTCGCGGATGCCCGCCTCCTCCAAGAGGAGGGTGGTGAGCATCCGCACCATCCCCGGGCCGGTACCGACGGTCTTGCCGGCGAGTGCCTCGACGTCGCTCAGTTCTTCCCCGAAGGTGTCGCGGGTCGAGAACACCACGGCGGGGCTTTTCTGCATCACGACGCCGACCGACAGCGGCGAGAGATCGCGGCTGTTGACGTTCAACACTTGGTCACTACTCGAAATCGCGAAGTCGGTGTTGCCGAGGCCGGCCTGCTTCGCCGAGAAGGTCGACCCCTCGCCCGTCTCGATGGTCGAGAGCGTCAGTCCCTCCTCCTCGTAGAAGCCGTTCGCCTTCGCGGCGAAGTAGGGGACGTGGAGACCGCTCGGCTTCCAGTTGAGCAACAGCGACGACTCCCCCGGAATCGGCGTGCCCGTAGTGGTTCCGGTCGGCGTCTCGTCGGGGGCGGTCGGCGTCGCCGTTCCGTCGGCTCCGTCGCCGGCGTCGCCGCCGTCGGTCCCGCCGAGACAGCCCGCGAGCCCCGTCGCTCCCGTCGCCCCCGCCGTGACGAGAAACGACCGTCTCGTCGGTGTCCGTTGCATGCGCGGCTATCAGGACACGGTTAGTATAAAAATTCCGGAGGAATGTTTATCAATTAACCCCGATCTTGTCCTCCGGCGGAGACCACTCGAACTCCAACTCCAGTTCCAGTTGGCGGTGGGTTTCGCCGACGAACTCCACTTCCACCTCGATGGGTTCGTCGAACTCGAAGGGAATCTCCCACTCGTCGGTCGAGATGGTGAGTCGTGGCTCGGATTCGATCTGGTCGGCGAGGTCACGCAGGAACGCCGCCGTCGACTCCCGGGAGAGGCGAACCTCCCGCTCGAAGTAGCCGTCTGAGACGGTTCGTGGCCCGTCGTTCGCGTCCGGCAGGTCAGCCATGGACTGTTCTAAGAGGAGAGAGGTAAAATAGTGTGCGTCCCAAGTACCGGTGATCGATGTCCCTGTTCGACGTACTCGGGAGCAAAGCGCGACTACAGATCATCCGCGAACTGGCGACAGAGCCGCGATACGTCTCCGAACTCGCCGACCGGGTGGGGATGGACGGGAAGACCGCTGCCCACCATCTCTCGACGCTCGAGGAGGCGGATATCGTCGAGAGCTACCGGACCAGCCGACGGAAGTACTACCGGCTGACAAAGCACATCGAACTCCGGGCCTCGCCGGAACCGGACCCCATGTTCCTCCTGCACGCCGACGACGTCGAGGAGGCCGACTAACCCTCGACGGGGAGCGTCGCGAAAAAGCGGACGTTGATCGCGAGATAGAGGACGTACATCCCGAGCAACAGGGCGCCGTGACGGCGGGACATCTCCCCTTTCCAGAGGAAATACCCCGAGAGCCCGGTGAACACGAACAGCGACGGGAGGTGAAAGAAGACGGTTTCCCATCGGAAATCGATGGTTCCGACCAGCCCGATGATCCCGACGTTGGCGGTGACGAAAAAGAGGAGGCTGCCGATGACGCCCCCGACAGCGACGTCGTAGTAGCCGAGTCGGAGTGGTTCGACGATCAAGAGAAGGTCATCGAGGGTTAGCAACACCGTCACCAGCGTGACGCCGATGAACGTCCCCGTGAGGTTCCACGTCGCCTGGATACCCTCGACGCCGGTGGCGGCGCTCTCCGCTCCGACGACGATGCCGCCGATGCCCACGAGCAACATCGCGGGCCAGAACCACTTCAGGTCAGTGAGGCGGCGGAGCGGATCGGGGACATACGACGGCACGCCGGCCTCGCCCTGTCCGTCGGCGGCCGCGACGACCTCTTTCACCTCGTCGGACTCCATGAACGTCCGGTCCATCCGGCTCTCCCGCCAGAGGATGTACCCGAAGATCATCACGTAGACCACGATGAGCATGACCGAGAGTGCGAGCGTCAGGGTCCCGGACAACAGTGGCGGGATCAGCAACACCGGCGAGGCGATCATCAACAGGAGGTAGTCGTTCGGCACGTCGACGACGAAGGGCACGGCGAGTGCGCCGAGTGCGAGCGTCATGCCGAAAATGGAGACGGCGTTGCCGATAGCGAGGCCGAACGCGACGTTTTGCATCTCCGCGAACCCGGTGAACAGCCCGAAGGCGACGTTGTCGAACTCCCACCCGGAGAAGACCACCGCGAGGACGAACGCCGAGACGCCGAATCGAAGCGCCGTCCGTATCAGCGCGTGAATCAGGAGTTCGATGCTCGCGAGCAACACCAGCGATCCAACCAGCAGCGTCGCCACCGCGGCGAAGCCGGACACCTCGAGTAGTTCGCCGTCTTCGCCCGCTTCGCCCGTTTCGTCGTCCTCCTGTGCGGCGACGACTCCGGCACCGACCGCGGAAAGAAGAAGCACCCCGACCAGTACGACGAGCACCCGACGACTCACGGATATCATCGACGGCCGTTACGGGTGGTGACTCTTATGTGTCCCTTTCCGTGTACTCACGTACGTTGAATTATTATACATAGAACCGGAGCGTCCCAGCGTACCGGTGTAGGGAGCCAGCGGATACGTCACTGTCCGTTCAGAGCGGATGTATCGTCGTTCACCGAACTCGGTTCCTGTATCGACGTTCGGTGTACGGCACTACCCCGAAACGGAGGTATAAGCGCCGGGTGTGCCTGGAGACGGTCGATGTCACTGCGTCCACGAACGGTCGTCGCTCTCGTGTTGCTCCTCCTCGTTGCCTCACCGGCCGCCTCTGCGGTCGCTCAGGACACCGGCGTCGACGGCCCGGTTGGAACGGTCGCCGCACAGGAGGACGACGAAACGGGCGAAGAGGAAGAGGGTGGAGTCGAAGGCGCCATCGAGGGGTTCATCGAGGCACAGGGAACCACCGGGGCGGTGATCGTGCTTCTCGGCGGTGTGCTGTTGTTGACCGCCTGTACGGAGAAACTCATCAGCTATCTCGCGCGTGCCTCGGTCAATATGAAGATGTCCCTGTTCGCACTGGCGATCATCTTCACCGGCTTCGAGTTCGACGACACGATTCTCGCGTTGGTCCTGTCGGGCGGCGGACTGGAGCAGGCGGCGCTCGGAACTGCGCTCGGTACGGGGCTGGCGATCATCGGCGTCACGCTCGCGCTCGCCGCCGTCGTCCGCCCGTTCCCGGTCGACTTGCCGAACGACTACATCGTCGTCTTCGGTCTCGCACCGCTCGTCCTCGTTCCGTTCGTCCTGCTCGGGACACTGACCGCCGTTCACGGCGTCGTACTGACGGCATTTTTCGTCTTTGCGTTCGGCTACATCATCGTCCGCGAGCGCCAGCGCGAGGTGCCGGTGTTTCGCAACACGGAACTCGGGGAACAGCTCCGATCCGACGGTGGGACTGCGACGCGGTCGGACGCGCTCGAGGAGATTCCCGAGGAGCGTGTGCTGGGTGATCTCGCAAACTCCGGGCTCGTGTGGATCGCCCTCTCTCTCGTCGCGCTCGCGGGCATCGTCTTCGCGGCGATGCTCTTAGAGGGCGGGTCCGAGGTAGTCATCGAAGGGTTCGGCATCTCCGAGACGGTGTTCGGGGCGACTTTCCTCACGCTCTTGCTGACGTTCGAGGATATCATGCTCACTATCGAGCCGGTCCGACGGGGCTTTCCCGAGATTGGCGTCGGCAACGTCATCGGGAGCGTGCTGTTCTCGGTGACCGGCAACATCGGCGTCATCACGTTCCTCAGCGAGGTGACCATCTCGCCGTCCGTGCTGACCGTTCACCTCCCGGCGATGATTGTCGTGACCGCTATCGCTGCCTACTGCTTCTACGAGGGGGAGATGAAACGCTGGCACGGGTGTCTGCTCGGCGGCCTCTATGTCGCCTACTGGGTCGTCGCGCTCGTCGTCTTCAGCGGGGTACCCATCGGGGAGTGATCAGACCGCGTAGTTCGCGACCCAGTAGACGACGTACGCCCCGAGGAGGAGGACGCCGGTGGGACGGCCCACCTTCCCCCGGTAGAAGGCGGCGGCGACGACAAGCAGGGTGCCGAAGAAAAACGGCCAGTGGACGGTCATGACGGCCCCCGTCGTATCGAGGGGGTGTACCAGCGCGATCAGTCCCGCGTTGGCGCTGACGAAAAAGAGCATGCTCCCGACGACGTTGCCGACGCCGATATGTGGGCGGCCCCGCCTGACGGGTTCGACCGTCAGGAACAGTTCTTCCAGCGACGCGATGAAGCTCATGACCGTCGCGCCGAAGGCGAGGCCGGTCACACCCAGAAGCGTGAGCAAGCCCTTGGCCCCCTCGACGGCGAGTTCGGACCCGACCGTCATGCCGACGGTGGCGAGGATGGCGATGCCGAGAAACGCCGCGCCCTCGTGGCGTTCGGGAACGTGGTCCTCGACCAAGTCGTCGACGTCTACGTCGAGGTCGACCCACCCGTCGTCAGCGTCCTCGTCCTCCTCGGCGTCGGTCTCCCGTTCTCGCTCCCGCTCCATGACCTCGACCTCCTCGGCCGAGAGATAACGGGTGTCGGTGTAGCGTTCGAGCATGTAGATGACGGCGAGATAGGGGACGAAGGTTGCGGTGAGGACGGCGCCGTCGAACCGCGAGAGGGTGCCATCGAGCGCGAGGCCGAAGAAGAGAAACGGGGCGAGAAGCGTGATCCCCAGGTAGTTCCGCGGCACGTCCGTCTCGAAGGGGACCAACACGCCGGCGATGCCGACGGCCGCGCCGAGGATGAACAGAGCCTCACCGAAGACGGTGCCGAGCGCCAGGTCGGGCAGTTGGTCGTACGCGGCGGCAACCCCGAGGATCACGTTTTCGAGGTCCGTCCCCGCGAGGACGACGGTGAGAAAGAAGCCGGAAACCCCGAGCGCGAGCGCGCCCTCGGCGACCGCTTCGATGAACGCCTCGACGCTGACGATGACGACGACGACGCCGACCAGAAACAACACGACCGAGACGAGTGGGCCCGACAGTCCGAGTACCATGGGAGTTGCATGGAGAAACGAGGGGTCCGACATAAACCCTCGCGACGCGGCGTCGGGGGATCGGGGCGTACTCGGCGCTCGATCCGCCGCCGGAGTTTATACCGACGGCGAGAGTACTACGCCCGATGCGTCTGGGTCAGTTCAGCACGTCGGCGTCGGAGCGGCCGTGGTGTGGCGCCGTCGTGGACGACGAAACCGTGATCGACCTCCCGGCGGCGGGCCACGCGGCCGGGATCGACGTGCCGCGACGGCTGTCGGGGCTTCTGGAGCGATGGAATTGGATCGAGAAGGCGTCCATGGCGGTCGCGTACGCGACCGAACACGGGACGGCGACGGTCTCTCTCGACGACTGTCGTCGCCACGCCCCGGTGACCGATCCGGGGAAGGTGGTCTGTGTCGGGCTAAATTACGAGGACCACGCCCGCGAGTTGGATCTCGACATCCCCGACGACCCCGTGCTCTTCTCGAAGTTCCCGACGGCGATCACGGACCCCGGGGACGCGGTGACCTGGGACCCGTCGTACACCTCGGCGGTCGACTACGAGGCGGAACTCGTCGCCGTCGTCGGTCGGGAGGCCCGCGACGTGCCGGTCGACGAGGCGTGGGAGTACGTCGCCGGGATCACCGCCGGCAACGACGTGACCGCCCGTGACCTGCAGGAACGCGACGGGCAGTGGGTCCGGGGCAAGAGCCTCGACACCTTCGCCCCCCTCGGCCCGGAACTGGTGACGCTGGACGAGATAGCGGACCCCCACGACCTCGACGTCTGGACGGAGGTGAACGGGGAGCGCCTACAGGACTCGACGACCGCGAACTTCATCTTCGGGCTGGACGAACTCGTCGCCGCGTGCAGTCGGGCGTTCACCCTCCATCCCGGCGACCTGATTTTCACGGGCACACCTCCCGGCGTCGGAACGTCCCGTGATCCACCGGTCGCGCTCGACGACGGCGACCACGTGGCCGTCGGCGTCGAAGGCGTCGGCACACTCACCAACGTCTGTCGCCACCGGTAGCTCCCAAACGGTAAAGTCGATCCGCCACCCGAGAGAGGACATGCACGGACCCGTCGGAGTTGCCGTCCGCGCGGACGCGACGGGGGTGGTGAGATGAGCCTCATCGCCGTGGTCGAGATCAACCACCCGGATCTGGCGCTCACGCCCACCGTCCGCGAGACGGAGGCGTCGATTCAGGTGGTTTCGCATACGGCGACCGACCCCGAGACGGGGATGTTCTTCTTCCTAGTCGAGTCGGACGCGTTTGCGAACTTCGAAGCGGCGCTCGACGGCGACCACACCGTCGAGGCGTCGACGCTGATCGCCGAGGCATCGACCACGCGGATCTACCGGCTCCAACACACCCCGGGAACGAAACTCGTCTCGCCAATCACGACCGAGATGGGTGGCCTCATGCTCGAAGCCAAGGGGACCGACACCGGCTGGTCGGTCCGGATGCAACTCCCAGACCGAGAGGCGCTGAGCGCGCTCTGGGAGCACTGCGACGGCGAGGACATCGACTTTCGCATCGACCATATCTACAGCCTCGACGAGTTCACCGTCGACGGCGGCGTGGGACTCACCGATCCCCAGCGCGACGCGCTGCTGGCCGCCTACGAGGCGGGCTACTTCGAGGAACCCCGCGACACCTCGCTACAGGAACTGGCCGAGACACTCGACATCTCCCCGACGGCCGTCGGCGGCCGCATCCGGCGCGGCACCTCGCGACTCATCGAGCGGACGATCCTGTCCGACGGGTGAGACATAAACGGCACAGGTGAGACACCCGGAGAGTCAACGGCCTGCCCGAACTTATTCGGGTATGAGTACTGGTATCACGGACCCCGACGAGATCCATCGCGTCCACCACGACGGGACGGCAGGGGACTCCCTGAGCGACGACATCGTCGATGCCGTCGCCTCGCTTGCGGACACCGATCCGGACGACCTCCCGCCACTGGACTCCCGCATCAACGTGGCTGCCCTCGACGGACTGTGGGACACCGGGGACGACGGGCACCCGTCCGACGGCTGTCTCACCTTCTCCTACGGGGGGTACGCCGTCGTCGTCCGAAGCACCGGGACCGTGTTCTTGCGCGAGACGGGGGAGTGAGGATGTCTCCGTTAACACATACGAACGCAGAATATTTCGTCTATTGATAGGTCGCCCCGCGAGCAACAACCACAGTACACATTGTGAATTGTCCACACACCGCTCGTTAATTTACAAACACTGGCGAGTTCCGTCTCACTTTTGCATAGTTTCCGATTCCGGCGGGTCGGGCTAATCGGTTGCGTACAACGTGTCGGACGTACGTAGTTACGCTGAAAGTGATAGGTTCGCTCAGACGAGAGCGACGTGGTCGTCCCGTGGCTCCCAGAGGGCGCCGGTCAGCCGTCGGTCGTGGACCGCATCGAGCGTTTCGCCGACGGTCCAGCCCCACTCGCTCGCCGCTGCGCTGACCGCGCCGAGAGCGACGGGCGAGTCGTCGAGCGCCGCGACGACGGCGTCGATGTCGGGGTCGGCGGGGAGGTTGGTCCCCAACGAGGGCATCCGCTCCCACGTCACGTCGTGGCCGGTGACCGCGTGGTGCCGGCGGTAGAAGGCCACCACCTCGTTGGGGTCGGACGCCGTCGTCCGCTCGGCGCAGTCGGGACAGCACGCCACGAACGGGGCGTCGTCGGCCGTCACGCGTTGTACGCCTCCTGGGCGAGTCGGTGGAAGCGGTGGAGGGTGTGTTCGTTCGGGCCGAGCTGTCCCTGCCCGAGCGCGCCGGACGTGAGCCCCTCGTACTGGCGTTCGACCAGTTCGAAGTCCTCTTCCTGCAGCTGTCGGCTGGTCCGGATGAACTCCTCCTCGTCCGCGCTGAGGTCCGGGTCCGCGAAGTAGTAGTCCGCGATCAACTGGAAGCGACCCTCGTCGATGGGGTCGATGATGTAGGTGCCGTAGCCGTCGGCGGTGCCGTACATGTTGACCGTGAAGTTGGGCCAGAGGTAGTGGAACTGCGCCTCGTGTTCGTCGTGGATGCGGAGTTCGTCCTCGATGTCCTCCTCGTGGGTGTAGTGGAGGACCCAGTGGTAGTCGTTGACTTCCAGTTCCGACTCGTCGAGTTGGATCCCCGTGATCCAGTCTTGGTGGTTCGCCTGGCAGTGGTCACACTCCGAGTAGTTGCCCCCGAAGGTCTTCCAGTTGCACTCCACCTCGGAGACGTACCGACGGGCGTGCTGGTACTCCTCGAGCGGCAGCGACTCCAGTCGTGTCTTCATCCTCCCGGCCTGTTCGTCGAGGGTATGTGGCGGATCGTCGGCGAAGTTCAGAAAGACCAGCGGGCCGATGCTGTCGGTCTGGACCTCGAGTAAGCCGTTTTCGTCGGGATCGAGGCCGGAGACGTCCGAATCGTCGAGATCCGGGTTGAGACTCGCCTCCTCGAAGCTCCGTGGCGTGCTCCGCAGGTCGCCGTCGAGGTCGTACGTCCAGAGGTGGTACGGACACTGGATCCGATCCATGTTTCCGGGGTCGGTCATCGGCGTGTCCTCGACCATCTTCGACCCGCGGTGGGCACAGACGTTGTAGAACGCACGCACCGTCCCGTCGTCGTCGCGGGCGACGATGACCTGCTTGTCGCCGACGGTGCGAGTGAAGTAGTCACCCGCGTCGGGGATACAGTTCTCGTGACCCGCGTAGATCCAGTACCGCCCGAATACCTTCTCTTTCTCCATCTCCCACACGTCCGGGTCGGTGAAGTATTTCGCCGGCAGGGCGTTCGTCTCGTCGGTGATATCGGGGCTCACGGCATTCAGTTCCGCGACGCCGTCGTTCCACCGTGTCATGTATCATCACATCGACGACGTGACCCCAAAGTCCCTGACCTGTCTCACGTGAGGCTCTTAAGTAACGTGTTCGTGTTTTTCAGCCAACACGATGGTGTGGTGACGATCCGACCGATATATTCTTGCGAACGAATCATTCGGTCGGTTCTCCGTGAGGTTGCTCGTCACTCGTCGATCCGTCCGCGACGCCACGCCTCGGTGTCGGCCGTTTGGTTGAACGTGTAGATGTGGAGGCCCCGGATGCCGTAGTCGGGGTCGGCAGCGTACGGTGCCAGCCCGTCGACCAGGTCGTCGGGGGTGTATTTCCCGCGCGATCCGACGAGTTGGCGGACAAACCCGACGATACCGCTGGTCTTGCGGAGAAAGCGCACCGAATCGCCGACGCCAACCTTCTGGGAGATGCTCAGCAGGCGCTGGTACTTCATCACGCCGGGAATACCGACTTCGACGGGGAGGTCGATCCCGCGGTCACGGACCCCCTCGATCCACCGCCGGATTGTCTCGGGGTCGTAACAGAGTTGCGTCGTGAGATACGTCGCGTGGGGGGCTTTCCGCTCCATGGCCGTGGCTAGCGTCCGGTCGTCGAGAAAGTCGTGTCCTTCGGGGTAGCCGGTGATACCCACCTCCTCGAAGGAGTAATCGAGGTCGTCGAGAGCCACGAGGAGGTCGTGAGCCGCCTCGAACTCGCCGATGGGGTCTTCGCGGTCCCCACCCGGGACGAAGATATCGGTGACGCCCGCGTCGGCGAGTCGCCCGGCCATCTCGTCGAGGTGGTCCGCGTCCCGCACGTAGCGGGCGGCGAGGTGCGGAATGGGATCGTAGCCACGCGCCGCTGCCTTCTCCGACCACTCCACCGTGGCGTCGAGGCCGAGCTGTGGCGAGGCGGTGACCGCAATCTCGGCGCCCTCGGGGAGTTGCTCCATCTGCCCCTCGAAGCTGTCGAAGGGCATCAGCTCGAACCGCGGGTCGACGAGCAGGCTCGATGCGTCGTCGGCGTGTGTGGTGAGAGACATGTCGAATCCGGGCGTCTGACGTTAGGTCGGCTGGCTGTTAGGGCTGTCGGGGGCTACTCCGTGGCGTCCTGACGGGCGTTCAGTTTCGCCTGCTCGCGGGCGCTCGGGTTGACCGACTCCTTGAACGGCACCTCCGCGACGGTTGCGTACACGGGGTCTCCCGGCTCCTCGGCGTACTCGTCGGGCAGATGGACCGCGAACTCCAGATCGAGATCCTCCTCGTAGATTTCGTCGCCGAGCAGGGCGTCCGTCTCGGCCTGCAGTGTCTCGGCGGGCACGAACCCCAGCCCGATGTTGGTTTCGAGGTCGGGGTTCCACCACGGCGAGGTCATGTAGCCACACTCCTTGCCGGTGTCGGGGTCGGAGACGATCCAAAAGTCCGGCGCGTACTCCCGGATCGGCTCCCCGGCGATCTTCAGCCCGACCATCTTGAGGGAGAATGGATACTCGCCGTTCTCGATCAGTTCCTGCTGACGTTCGAGTGCTTCCTTGCCGACATAATCGGCCTCCTTGTCGTCGGGAACCTGATAGCCGAGGTTGACCTGGAACGGCGACGTCTCGTGGTCCATGTCCTGCCCCCACGAGAGGATGCCCGCCGCGATCCGGCGGTGGTGTCCCGGTGCGATCTGTCGGCCGCCGTGGGCCTTGACCGTCTCCATCACCGGATCCCACACCCGCTCGGCGTTCTCGCTCGCGTCCCTGACGTAGATCTCGAACCCCTTCTCGCCGGAGAAGCCGGTCTGACTCACCAGCACCGGACAGCCGTTTATCTCCGCCTCCATCAGCCCGTAGTAGGGGATGTCGCTGACCGCCTCGCCCACGACGTCGACCAACACGTCCTCCGAGAGTGGCCCCTGGATCTGCATCGGGGCTACGTCGATTTCGTCGATTTCGACGTCGAAGTCCATCCCGACGTTGACGCCCTGGAGCCACTGCATGAGCGTCGAGTCGGAGATGGAAAACCAGAACTCGTCGTCCGCGACCCGGAGGAGGATCGGGTCGTTCAGGATGCCGCCGTCCTCGTTACAGAGGATGACGTACTTCCCGTGCATCGGATCGATCCCCGTCGCGTCACGCGTGATGACGTAGTCGGTGAGTGCCTCGGCATCGGGTCCTTTCACCCGGATCTGTCGCTCGACCGCGACGTCCCACAGCGTCACGCTCTCTGTCAGCGCCTCGTACTCCTTCATCGCGCCGCCGTCTTCGGGGTCGACGAATCCCCGTGGGTGGTAGATCCGATTGTATACCGTACAGCGCCACGCCCCCTCCTCGTTGAACGACTTATCGAAAAAGGGCGACTTTCGGACCCGCGTCGAGACGAGCATTTCGATTCCCGGGTCGCCGGTTTGCCGCAGGTTCCGGGGGAGCGTCCGATCCGACTGGTCGATCTCCGGGTGATTCGGGTGACCACCGGCCGCCGCGGAGTCGTTATGTGTCATCGATAATGATAGTTATTCTGTCCACACATAAGCGTACACCTGCGTTATCTCGGGCGTATAAGTCAGCGCCCGTAGACGATGGTCGCGCGCCGGTAGATAGTAACAAAGATAGTGCTGTTAATTTGAGCTCGTTCCCGATCCGTGCAACCGGACCAAAGCGTCAATACCCTCCCCTCCAAACCGCGCCGTATGAGTTCGAACGACGAGCGTCGGGACGTGATCGTCGTCGGCGTCGGGGGCATGGGCAGCGCAACCGCGTATCACCTAGCCGACCGGGGAATCGATGTGCTGGGACTGGAGCGGTTCGATATCCCGCACACGCAGGGCTCCTCGCACGGCATCACCCGGATCATCCGGCGGGCGTACTACGAGCATCCATCCTACATCCCACTGATCGAGCGGGCGTACGAGCTTTGGGACGAGTTGGCCGAGGAGACGGGACGACCCGTGATCCACCGGACCGGCTCTATCGACGCCGGGCCGCAGGGGAACGTGGTGTTCGAGGGGTCGCGCCGCTCCTGTGAGGAACACGACATCCCACACGAGGTGTTGACGGGCGCGGAGCTAAACGAGCGGTTCCCCGGCTACGACCTTCCGGCGGACTACCGCGCGCTCTACCAAGAGGACGGCGGCTTCGTCGTCCCCGAGCAGTCCATCATCGGACACACGGAGCAGGCACAGGCCGCAGGCGCCGAGATTCGGGCCCGCGAGGCCGTCCAGGACTGGGTGCCGACCGCCGACGGCGGCGTTCGCGTCTGGACCGACAAGGCGGTCTACGAGGCCGAACGGCTCGTCCTCGCGGCGGGGGCGTGGAACTACAAGCTCGCCGACGCCCTGTCGGGACTGGCGGTGCCGGAACGGCAGGCGCTCGCGTGGTTCCAGCCGCAGACACCCGAACTGTTCGAGCCTGAAACCCTCCCCGTGTGGAACATCGAGGTTCCGGAAGGTCGATTCTACGGCTTCCCGGTCTACGACGTGCCCGGGTTCAAACTCGGGAAGTACCACCACTTCGACGAGACGGTCGACCCGGACGACTACGACACCGACCCCGGCCGGGCCGACGAGGTGCTCCTGCGAGACTTCACCGAGAAGTACTTCCCCGAAGCCGCCGGGCCGACGATGAGCCTCGCCACCTGCATGTTCACCAACACCCCCGACGAACACTTCATCCTCGATACCCTGCCCGAACATCCGCAGGTGACCGTCGGCGCCGGCTTCTCGGGTCACGGCTTCAAGTTCGCGAGCGTCATCGGCGAGATTCTCGCGGATCTGACCGCCGACGGCGATACCGATCACGCCATCGAGATGTTCCGTCTGGACCGGTTCGAGTGAGCTGAATTAAACGTCGCAGGTGAGGCACCCGGAACCTTTTGACGGGTTCGGCGAGACGTACGGGACGTTCTATGAGTGCGGACACACTCCCGGAATCGGCACGAACCGTCGTCGTCGGTGCCGGCGCGGTCGGCTGCAGCGTCGCGTATCACCTCTCGGAACTCGGCGCCGAGGACGTGGTCGTCGTCGATCAGGGACCGCTGCCGGTCACCGGCGGCTCGTCGACACACGCCCCCGGTATCATGTTCCAGACGTCGCCGTCGAAGCTCATGACGAAGACGGCTCACTACACCAGTCGCCTGCTCGCCGACGCCGGCGTCTACGACGAGGTCGGCGGTATCGAGGTCGCACGCTCGGCAGAACGGATGGACTTCCTCCAGCGACGGGTCGAACACGCCACCGCCTACGGGCTGCCCGACCCGCAACTGCTGACACCGGCGGAGGTAACCGACTACCTCCCGCTGGTAGACGAAGACGCCATCCGCGGCGGGTACTACTCGCCGACCGACGGCCGGGTCGACGGCGTCGCCGCCCTCCAGTGGTACATTGAGCAGTCTGACGCCGACTTCCACGGGCACACGACGGTGACCGACCTCGACGTGACCGGCGGCGAGGTGACCGCAGTCGAAACTGACCGAGGAACCATCGCGTGTGACCGCTGTGTGCTCGCGACCAACAACTGGGGCTACCGCACGGGCCAGTTGGCGGGCGTCGACCTCCCTATCGCGCCCGTCGAACACCAGTATACGGTCACCGAACCGCTCGACGAACTGGCCGGCGTGGAGTCAGCGACCCGCGTCGACACCGGCGACTTGGAGGTGCCCGGCGACCACCGCATCGCCGACGCGATGGGCAAGGGACCCAGCCGCCCGGTCGGCCGCGATCAGGACCACTCGCTGTACTTCCGGACCCACGGCGACGCGCTCGGCCTCGGGTCCTACAACCACGAGTCGCTGACGGTCGATCCCGACGCCATGGGGAAAAACACCGCAGAGCGGCAGGCGTCGGTCCACGACTTCACCGACGAACACTGGGAGCGGGCGACCCACCCCGACCGCGACACGTCGCCCAAGCGAGCCTTCGAGGAACTCCTCCCGGTCACCGAGGACGTCGACTTCGCGGCGACCGAGAACGGCATCTTCGTGTTTACCCCCGACGGAATGCCGGTGCTGGGCGAGACGGCGGCGGTCGACGGCCTGTGGACCGGTCTCGCCGTCTGGTGGACCCACTCCGGGGGCTACGGCAAGATCCTTGCAGAGTGGATGGAGACGGGTGTCCCGAAACTCCCCGACGGTCCCGTCGATACGGGTGCCATCCACGTGAACCGGTTCGAACCTCACGCCGGCAGCAAGTCCTACTTCGTCGACCGGGGCGCAACGCGGTACCGACAGGTGTACAGCATCGTCGAACCGAACTGGCAACCGAGCGACCACCGCGGCCTTCGGCGGAGCCCCTTCCATCACCGGCAGGCTGACCTCGGGGCCGAGTTCGTCCAGCAGGGCGGCTGGGAGTCGGCTCAGTGGTACGAATCCAACGCCGACCTCGTCGACCGGTACGCGGACCGCATCCCCGAACAGGAGGGGTGGGAGGCGATCAACCGCTCGCCCATCGAGGGCGCCGAACACTGCCACACCCGCGAACACGTCTCCATGTTCGATATGTCGTCGTTCAGTTCGATCACCGTCGAGGGTCCGGAGGCCGTCGATTTCCTCCAGTGGGTCTGTACCAACGATATCGACGTCGATCCGGGGCGGGTGCGGTACTCACTCCTCCTGAACGAGGGAGGGACCATCCTCGCGGACGTCACCGTCGTCCGCCTCGGCGAAGACGAGTTCGTGGTGACGACCGGGGGCGGCAACTCGCCAGGGATTCACGGAGGGTGGCTGAAGGAACACGCGCCCGATACCGTCTCGGTCACCGTCGAGGAGGGCGCACGCACCACCGTCGGACTCTGGGGGCCGAAGTCGCGGCTCCTGCTCCAGCGGGTGACCGAAGCCGACGTCTCCGACGAGGGGTTCCCCTACTTCTCGGCCAAGCGACTGTACGTCGGCGAGGTGCCGGTGCTCGCGCTCCGGGTCTCCTACGTCGGCGAACTCGGCTGGGAACTGTGGGCGCCCGCGGAGTACGGCGACCGCCTCTGGGAGACCCTGTGGGAGGCAGGCCAGGACCTCGACGTGCGCCCCATGGGCGGCGGCGCGCTGGAGTCGATGCGCCTAGAGAAGGGCTATCGACTCTGGGGGACGGACATCGACACCGACGTGGGACCGGTCGCCGCCGGCCTCGGGTTCGCCGTCGACACGGACACCGACTTCGTCGGGAAGGCCGCGCTGACCGAGCGCCGTGAGTCGGGAGTCGATAGCCGAATCGTCCCCCTCACGCTCGATGACTCCACGGATCGGCTGCTGAGCGGCCGCCCCGTCACGAAAGACGGCGAGACGCTCGGCTACGTCCAAGCCGCCGACTACGGCTACAGCGTCGGCGCCTCGGTCGCCTACACATATGTGCCGAAGGAGCACGCGACGCCCGGCACCGCGGTGCAGGTCACCTGTGAAGGGGAGACGTACGACGCCACCGTGCGCGAGGAACCGCTGTTCGACCCCGGTCGGGAGAAGATCGTCCGGTAGCCGGGTGGCGTAGATCCGGTACCGAAGCGACGACGGGGCGGTCCCGTCGGCCGCCCGGCGCCGCAGGAACGACAGTTCGGGAAACACCAAGCTTTATCTGACACAACCAAGAGGTACCCATGTGGCTTCCTGCCATGGGTGGAGCTATCCATAGGCAGGCAACGACGACCCCCGCATGTGGCCGAGATGGGCGAGCGGTCGGCGCACAGCACGACAACCGACGATACGAACATACGACCCATGAGCAACTTACGACGGACGACCGGCAACTGCCGGACGGAGGGATGGCATGGCTGAATCAGACGACACGACTGGCGAGATGTCCGAGGGGCTACAGGTAGAGCTGTTCCACCCCGAATCCGACCGCGAACCAGGCGACACCAACATCCAAGCGCTCGGGTTCGACATCCACCCAGTCGTCTTCCCGGTTGCGCTCGTGATCATCGCGTTGTTTATCTCGATCACGATCCTGCTCGGGGATCAGGCCGCCTCGATGTACACGGCCCTGTTCAACTTCATCGGCGAGAACTTCGGCTGGTTCTACCTGCTGGCGGTGAACCTCTTTATCGTCGTTCTCCTCTTTTTCGCGTTCAGCAAGTACGGCAAGATCAAAATCGGCGGCGTCGAAGCCGAAAAGGAGTTCAGCGACTTCTCGTGGATGGCAATGCTGTTCAGCGCCGGCATGGGGATCGGTCTCATGTTTTTCAGCGTCTCCGAACCGCTCTACTACCTCCAAAACGTCCCCGGCTTCTGGGGCGCCGAGGCGGGGACCGGGGCGGCGGCGTCGGCGGCACTCGCCCAGACGTTCTTCCACTGGGGCTTCCATCCGTGGGCCATCTACGGCCTCGTCGGCCTCGGCCTCGCGTTCTTCTCGTTCAATCGTGGCCTGCCGCTCACGTTCCGCTCCATCTTCTGGCCCCTGCTCGGTGACCGCATCTACGACTGGCCGGGCCACGTCATCGACCTCGTGACGGTGTTTGCGACGCTGTTCGGCCTGGCTACCTCACTCGGTCTCGGCGTGGCGCAGGTGAACCAGGGGCTCTCCTACGTCGGCGGCGACCTCCTCGGTCTCATTTCCATTCCGACGAACACGTTCGTCCAGGTGCTCCTCATCGCCGGCATCACCGGCATCGCGACCCTCTCGGTCGCGGCCGGCCTCGACGGCGGGGTCAAGCGTCTGAGCACGATCAACCTCTATCTGATGTTCGCCCTGCTCGGCTTCCTCCTGATCGTGGGGCCGACGGTGTACATCTTCGGCGCGTGGGTCGAAGGACTCGGCGCGTACTTCGGTAACATTCTCGCGCTCGGCTTCTTCCGCGGCACCCTCGCGCCTGGTGGGGGGACGGTCACCGCCTGGACCGTCTTCTACTGGGGCTGGTGGATCGCGTGGTCGCCGTTCGTCGGGATGTTCATCGCCCGCATCTCGAAAGGCCGGACCATCCGACAGTTCGTGATGGGCGTCCTCGTGCTGCCGGCGATTTTCTCCACCATCTGGCTCTCGACGTTCGGCGGGGCTGCCCTGTTCAACTCGCTGCAGGGCAACGGCGCGGCGCTCGCGACCTACAACGAACTCGGCCAGACGGTCGCCATGTTCGCCATGCTCGAACAGTTCCCGCTCGGCGCTGTCTCGGGCATTCTCGCGACCCTCTTGGTGGTCACCTTCTTCGTCACCTCCTCCGACTCCGGCTCGCTGGTCATCGACCACCTGACCTCCGGCGGCAAACACGACGTGCCCCGCGTCCAGCGCATCTTCTGGGCCGTTACCGAGGGTGCCGTCGCCGCCATCCTGCTCTACGGCGGCGGCCTGACGGCGCTCCAGACGGCCGCCATCACGACCGGCCTTCCCTTCGCCATCATCCTCTGTCTGATGTGTTACACCGTCTACCTCGGGCTCAGCAACGAGTACGAGATTCTCGAATCCGAGGAGTTCGCCGAAACCATCGACGAACTCACCGATCGTGATAACGTCGACGTGGTGACAGCCGGCGACGAGATGGTAACGGACGTGCGGGACGGCGACGACCCGGCCAGCAGCGACTAACCACTCTACCTACTCCGTTACCTGTTCGACCGACGCCGAGGCACGAAGCCAGCGGCGTGCCGATCCGCCGAGTCCCGTCGCGGCGACGACCCCCCAAACGATCAGTCCCAGTCGATCCGGGAGCACCAACAGGACGAGCGCGCTCACGCCCGCACCAGCGAGCGGCCCGCCCCACGAACGGCGGCCGGTGAGAATCGTCGTCACCCCGGTTCCGACGACGACGAAGCCGAACGCGCCGACGACGAGGGCCACCCAGACACCGAGAAAGACGGCGACCCGGCCGACCCCACCGCCGACTCGAAGCGCCTGCCCGAAGACGTACGCCACCGCGATCCACCCGAAGATGGCCGCAGCGACGCCGTACAGCGGGGTGACGAGCGGTCGATCCAGCGCCCCGTCGACCGCCCGTTCGACCAGTCCCGGCCGCCAGTACCGAACCGCTGCCGCGACGCCCGCCACGAGGAGAAACGACGCGGCCGCCCGCGCCGGACCGCTGGAGACAGCGCTCGTCGGGTCGATGCCCCACTGGAGCGGTGTGAGGGCGACGGCGCCCACCGTCCACCGCTGCCCGGCCCGTCGGCGCGAACGTAACACGGCCACGGCTTGGACGGGCGCTGGGGAAAGCCTGTCCCCGCCCCCGACGATTTATGCTGTTGCTTCTCTTACACTGTGTAGTGGCCGACGACGCGGACGCACACGGGGTCGGAGAGGCGGCTGGCAGTCGAACGACTGCCGCGCTCCGGTGGCTTCTCGCCGCGCTCCGACAACTCGCCGAGCGACTGGCCGCACCGTTACGAGCCGGTGACGGCCCGAACAAGTTCCGACTGTCCAGCGTCGAAACACACACCACGACCATCGACGGCGACACCGGCTGGGAGTACCGTCCGCCGGCGACCCTCCGCTGTCCGGACTGTACGGCCGGCATCCTCCAAGCCGACTCGCGCGGCGCCATCGACTGCCCGGAGTGTCGACTCGACCTCCCCGCCGAGCGATTCGGGGACTTGGAGTTGCTGGGGCTTACCTGTCCGGTCTGTCGGGCGTCGATGCAACACGGCCAGCGCCACCCGGAAGACTTCGATATCCCCGAGTGGGCGACCTGTCCGAACTGCCAGTATCACTGGGAGTTCAAGCACTCCTACTGACCGGGAGTGGGACTTTTCACCCTGTGACGCGTGGACCCGACACACTCCATGCCCGAGGTCATTCCAACGGCCCTGGCACTGTTGATTGTCGCAGCGTTCGCCGTCGCGCTGTGGCAGATGGCGGCAGGGCACCTCAACGTTGCCGGAGCCACCTTTCTGAGCGCGAGCATCCTCATCTACCTTCGCGAGCGCCAACTCCGGCGGGACCCCGCGACGTGAGGACGGCCACCAGTCAGTCGTTCATCTGTTCGCGAACCGTCACGACTGGCGTCTCGGCGGTCCGAACCACCTTCTCCGCCGTGCTGCCGAGCAGCGCCCCCAACCGGCCCCGGTAGGCACTGCCGAGAACGATGGCGTCCATCCCCTCGTCTTTGGCGCAGTCGACGATTTCTTCGCCCGGCGATCCGCTCCGAATTACGGTCTTACAGTCGAGGCCCTTCTCGGCAGCCATCTCGCAGACTTCGCCGGTCACCTCCTCGCCGTACTCGCGGTAGCGCTCGCGCATCTCGTCCTCGTCGTCCCGGAGGTACACCGTCCGCGGTGCGCCCGGGAGGTCGATGACATAGAGTGCGTGGACCGTCGCGCCACAGGTCGCCGCGAGGTCGATGCCGTGTACGGCCCCCTTCCGTGCCTCGTCGCTCCCGTCGAACGGGATCAGAATACTCTCGTACATCTATCTAACTTCCTTACCAGTCGTTCTCCTGATGGGAGCAAATAACTTGGGGGCCAGCGTCACGCGACTCCTCGGTTCCGGCGTCAGCGCCGCCGAACAGTCCTGTGAGGGGGTCCACGTCGTCACCGCGTCGACACGCGTCGTATCGCTCCGGTCGTCCGGACGGGTCACCCCCCGACGACCGGAAGGATCGGCTGAGGCGCACCGGGCGGCCGGGTTCGGGCGTCGGCAGGGAGTCTATCGGCATCGAAATCCCAGCGACACTTGGCACGTAAGCCGCGCGGTTCGGGACGGCCGTGTCCGGCAGTACGGCGTCACTGTGTGGCGATTCCCGGCGATTCGAGGGAGACGGTGTCGAACGCCGGGCGGAGGTGCTCGGCCTCCTCGGGGAGCGCCGCCGCGACGACATACCGGGCGTGGTCGTCGAAAAAGTCGAGGAGGCCACGGATGCGCTCGGCGTCGAGCATCTCGATAGCGTCGACGACGACGACCGGCACCGTCGCCGACACGTCGTGGACGAGATAGCCCGAGAGCGCGATGACCAGGCCGACTACCTCGCGTTCGCTCTTGCTCAGGGTGTCGACCGCGGCCCGGTAGACGGTGCCGTCGTCACTCGTCCGCACCACCTGCAGGTCGAAGACCGTCTCGTGGTCGTCGCTCCGGCGGTCGATCCAGACGCGTTCGATCCCGTCGTAGTCGAGGCGGTCGAGAACCCGCTCCATGCACTCGTTGACCGTCTCGACGGCCTCGCGCTCGATCCGGTCGATCCGGTCGCGAAGGTCACTGAGTCGGTCACGGATCTCCGCCCGCTCCTCGCGGAGCGTGTCGGCCTCCGCCGCGGCCGCCTCGGCGGCCTCGATGTCGTCCTCGACCGCCGCGAGGTCCCGTTCGAGACGGCCCCGTTCGTACTCTAGGTCGCCCACCTCGCGGTGCCGGTCGAGTAGGTCGTCGTCAGCCTCGGCCCCGTCGAGATCCGCCTCCAGGTCGCGAATCCGCTCGTCGACAGTGTCGATGCGCTCCCCGAGATCCGACAGCGCGCGTTCGCGCTCTTCGACCTCGCGTTCGAGGTGCCGCCGTCGCTCGGCGAGATCCGACCGCTCTTCGAGGCGAGCTTCGAGGTCCGAGCGCCGCCCCCGACACGCCTCGATGCGCTCCTCGACGGTCGCGCGTTCCTCCCGTTTCGCCTGGAGGATGGCCTCGACAGCTTCCACCTGCTCGCGGACGTCGGTTCTGGCGACCGACTGGCCACAGGTCCAGCAGGTGATCGCCTCCGACTCGGGATCGAGGCGGTCGACCACCTCGCCCTCGTCGAACCCCTCGGGCAATCGGCTGTCGGCGAGCAGCGCTTGGTTCACCTCGACGATCGGTCGCAGAGCGTCGATGGTCTCGTCGAGGCGACCCTTACGCTCCCGGAGTGCCGAGAGGTCGGACGCCACGTCGTCGAGCCGCGACCGAACGCTCTCACCGCCGAGATCCGCGTCCAGCGCCGACAGCTCCGACTCGACGGCGTCGAGGTCGTCGCGGAGAGACTCGACGGCGCGCCGCTTGGTGTCACGGCGGTCACGGAGGCGCTCGCGCTCCGCTCGCGCCTCTTCGAGGGCGTCGAGAAGGTCCTGGGTCGCTTCGTCGGCTGTCCGGTAGTCGGCCGCCGCGAGCGCCTCGCGTTTCGATTCGAGGCGGGTGCTCACCTCGTCGCGTCGCTCCCGCAGGCGGCGTGCGCGGACCTCGAGTTCGGGGAGGGTGTCGGCCCGGTCGTCGAGGTCCGCGATCCGCTCGTCGAGGTCCGTCCGTTGCGCGTGCAGGCGGTCGATTTCGGCGTCGATAGCCTCGGTGTCGACCGGGCGCATGAGCAGGTCGTGGAGGTCACCGCCATCGACGACCGCTCGGCGGATGGGATTGTCCTCGTCGAGGCTGACGAAGTGATCGACGAGGGTTCGATCCGCCGTGTAGGGCGTGGCGTCGTCGACGACGGGCCGGCCGTCGGCCGCCCTGGCGAGTTCGACCGTGTAGCGCTCACCGTCGAGGTCGAGCGTCACCGATCCGGCGTCGGCACCGCCCCGAAGCGGCGGCGGCGAGCCACCGAGAACGGCGCCCAGACTCCCGAGCAACGAGGACTTATTCGACGCGTTCTCCCCCGCGACGACCGTGATGCCGGGATCGAACGTCACCGACGCCTGCTCGATGCCGCCGACGTTCCGGACACTGACCGACATCTCCACGTCCTCGGCGTTCGATTCGTCGATAGTCATGATGAGTCCGACGTCTTCCGTCGAGTGTGTCCGTCGTACGTCGGGGCTGGCCTATTACGTTTGTGCCTAGATGTCGGGGAGCCACGCTCAGCGATCACCGCAGGAACACCCACCGCGTTCGAGCAGACGCAGGAGGCGGTAGTCCTCACCGCAGTCCGTGCACGTCACGCGTGCGTCTACCGACACCGACAGATCGCCGGTCTCCAGGGCCGTCGTCTCGGCCAGTCGCGAGAGTTCCCGTTCGGCGACGGCCTCGGTGCGGCCACACAGGCCCAATACGGTGTCGGTGACGGTGTGCTCGTCGACAGACGCCGACGCCCGACTCGTATCGACGCCCGCACACCCCCGGAGATGCGTGCGGACGGTGCCGTAGGTGACGAAGTCCGCGCGGAGGCGCGCCACGTCGACGCCGGCGCGGGTCAGTCGGTCCCGGGCTTCCGTGCGCGCCGCGTCGCTCACGTCGTCGCCGGTCAACAGCCGGTAGACGTTGGCCGCCTCGTCGTCGAGCAGTTCCATCCCGGCCGCGCGCATCGCCGCCGTGAGCACCTCGCGGTTGAAGAACCGTTCGAGGTCACGGAGGCTGTCGTCGGCCGTCCGCCGGCGGCGGACCAGGCGCTCGGGCAGCGTCGACAACCCCCGACGGGCACACACGTCGTCGATCTTACAGCCGTCGGCGTCGTCCGCTCGCTCGCCCATCGTCGTGAAACTACACGCGTCGTCCCGATAAGTTCGGCGCCCGAATCGAACCAAGGCTTAACCGCCCCGTGACGAAAGGGGATATGATGGCGTCGCTCCGTGCGTACGTCGGTCGGCCGTCGGGCCCCGAACTCGCGGTGTTCATCTCGGGGGTCGCCAGCATGGGCTTGGAGATTCTCGCCGGACGGATCGTCGCCCCACAGTTCGGCTCCAGCATCTACACCTGGGGGAGCATCATCGCCGTCTTCCTCGCCGCGCTCTCGCTCGGCTATCACCTCGGCGGGCAGCGGGCGGCCGAGCGCGCCAGCGACGAACGCCTCGCGTGGCTGCTCATAGGGACGGCCGCCTACGTCGCCCTCGTGGTGTTCGCGAGCGACATCCTACTGGCGACTGCCGGAGCCGTGCCCCTGCCCGGCCGCTTTGCCTCTCTTCCCGCTGTGATACTTCTGTTCGGGCCGCCGACGTATCTGCTGGGGTTCATCAGCCCCTACGCCGCCGAACTCTCCGACACCGAGGGCGTGGGGGCGGCGTCGGGGCACGTCTATGCCGTCGGTACCGTCGGCAGCATCGTCGGCGCCTTCGGCACGACGTTCGCGTTGATCCCCGCGTTCGGGGTGGAAACCATCGGCGTCGGGTTCGGCCTCCTGCTCGTCGGGACGGCGCTGTGGCTCACCTGGACGGGGGAGCGCCGGAAGCCGACCGTCGCGAGCGTCGCCGTCGCCGTTCTCGTGGTGGGCGCCGGCGTCAGCGGTAGCCTGGGCGTCTCCGCCGGCGGACCCGTCCTCTACCAGACACAGACGCCCTACCAGGAACTCGAAGTCACGCAGTTGGGCGACGTGCGGACGCTGTACCTCGATGGACAGCCACACAGCGCGATGGACGTCGCCGACCCCGACCGTCACGTCTTCGACTACACCCGCTATTTCCACCTTCCCATGCTCATGACCGAGGACGTTGATCGGGTGTTGTTCGTCGGCGGCGGCGGGTTCACCGGCCCCAAACACTTCGCCGAGGAGTACAACGTCACCGTCGACGTCGCCGAACTCGACCCGGCGGTGATCGACACCGCGAAGCGCTACTTCGACGTAGCGGAGTCCGAGCGTCTCAACGTCCACAACGTCGGCGGCCGGCAGTTTCTCCGGGAGACGAATCACACCTACGACCTGATCGTCCTCGACGCCTACAAGAAAGACAAGGTTCCCTTCCAGTTGACCACCGTCGAGTTCATGCGTCTCGCCGAGTCGCGACTGGACGCGGACGGCGTGCTCTTTGCCAACCTGATCTCGGCGCCAAGCGGCCCGGCCTCGAAGTTCTACCGCGCGGAGTACCGGACGATGGCACAGGTGTACCCGCAGGTGTACACCTTCCCCACCGCCGAGGGAAGCGTCGTCCAGAACGTAGAGGTCGTCGCCACGAAATCGGATCGGCGGCTCACCGAGGACGCGTTACAGCGCCGGAACGAACGCCGGGCCGTCGGGATCGACCTCCGGCGAGAGATCACGTACTACCGGTCGCCGCCGCCGACCGACGACGTGCCCGTCCTCCGGGACGACCGGGCGCCCGTCGACTCCCTCCTCGACCCGATGGTCGGCCGTCGCTACGTGGTCCAGCGAAACGCCGAGAACGGGACGGGACAGAGCAGTCAGCGCGACCGCTCGCCGGTCGGCGTTCGAGAGAAGTGCGGGTGTGTTCGTCACCGCGCGGTGACGGTGTCGCCGTAGTTATACGCGAACGACGTTCGTCGCGCGCGGGCCCTTGGGGGCCTGTTCGATGTCGAATTCGATCTCGGTCCCTTCGGTCAGATCCTCACCGCCGACGTCCTCCATGTGGAAGAAAACGTCCTCGTCAGCATCCTCAGTGTCGATGAAACCGTAGCCGCCAGTGTCGTTGAAGAAATCAACCTTACCGTTTGCCATTGCGACCTGACGGAGGTGAACTGCACACATAACTGTTCCGCATTCGACGGCCGAGCACTCGGACGCGGCCGGATCGGCCGGTAGTCGGTGACAGGCGACAGCATCCAGTGAATCGGCCAAGCGGCCGAAACCCGGGCCAACGGAGAGCGGGTTGTTGCGAGGGTGGAGGTGGTCGGTCGTCGCACACCGATTCGACCATCCACGTCCCAATACTGATTATGCTGCCGTCTGTCAATCTGCCACTGGCACTCGGGCGGACAGTGACCGAGACAGAGCCGCGGATAACGGTACCCAACGATGATGCAATCAACCAATCCGGCGACGGGAGAACAGCTCGCGACGTACGAGGAAGACGATGCGGTCGACGTCGAGGAGAAGCTTGCGCTGTCGATGGATGCGTACGCTGACTGGCGAGACCGCCCCATCCGTGAGCGAGAGACACTCTTGGCGAATGCAGGCTCCGTCCTCCGGGAGAACAAACGCCGCTATGCCGAGTTGATGGTCCGGGAGATGGGCAAGCCAATCTCACAAGCCATAGCCGAGGTGGAGAAGTCGGCGTGGGCGTGCGATCACTACGCGGAGTACGCAAGCGCGTATCTCTCCGAGGAGCATTACCCGAGTCCCCCTGGAACGGAAGTGAAGACCGTCCACGATCCGCTGGGTCCAGTGCTTGCGGTCATGCCCTGGAACTACCCCTTTTGGCAGGTCATTCGCTTCGCGGCGCCGTATCTCACGGCCGGTAACGTCGGCCTCCTCAAGCACGCCTCGAACGTTCCTGGCACTGCGCTCGTTCTGGAAGAAGTATTCACGGAGGCAGGCTATCCCGAGGGCGTCTTTCAGACGCTCATGATTGGTTCGAGCCAAGTCGAGGACGTGTTGGCCGACGACCGCGTCAAGGCCGCGACGCTGACGGGCAGTGGCCCGGCCGGGCGAGCGGTCGCGGAGACCGCCGGAAAGCATCTGAAAAAGACCGTCCTCGAACTCGGTGGCAGCGATCCTTTCATCGTTCTCGACGACGCCGATCTGGAGGCCGCCGTCGAAACCGGCGTCCAAGCGCGCACCCAGAACGGCGGCCAGTCGTGTATCGCCGCCAAGCGGTTCCTCGTTCACGAGGCCGTGTACGACGAGTACGTGGATCGACTCGTCGATGCGTTCGAGGCGTTGGTCGTGGGCGATCCGACGGACGAAGCGACCGATGTTGGGCCGCAGGCCGATGCAGCCCTCATGGCGGACCTTCAGGAACAGGTGCAGGCGAGCGTCGACGCAGGCGCCACCCTGCTGACCGGCGGAGAACCGCTCGACCGGGACGGCGCGTTCTACCCACCGACGGTGCTCTCGGACGTCCCGTCGGGGTGTCCCGTCGACAGCGAGGAAACGTTCGGGCCGGTCGCCGCTGTGTACGAGGTAGCCGACGAGCAGGAGGCCGTCACTCTGGCCAACGACTCCCGCTTCGGTCTGGGTGCGAGCATCTGGACGGAAGACCGAGAGCGAGGCGAGCAACTCGCCCGCGATATCGAGAGCGGCGCGGTCTACGTCAACGAACTCACGAAGTCAGATCCGCGAGTGCCCTTCGGGGGGATCAACGACTCCGGGTACGGCCGGGAACTCTCGGAGACGGGAATCAAGGAGTTCGTGAACCGGAAGACGGTCTGGATCCAGTAGCCCGGCATCGTCGTCTGTCCGAGACCTGTGTCTCAGTCGTCCGGTAGCGTCGAACCGGTGGTCGGGAAATGAGGCCGTTGAGGCCGTGACCGACTCTCGCACCGTCTCTCACACGGGAGTCAATCGCCGAGAGATTCCGCCCTCTAAACGTGAGGGAGTCACACGGGACCGCTCCCGACGGCTATTGTGGACTCTTAGCAAGCTCTTGGACACGTCCGGGCGAGCGTGTGGTATGAACGTCCTGCTCGTGGTGCTCGACTCGGTGCGCGCAGCCAACTGTTCGCTGTACGGGTACCCCCGGGCGACGACGCCGACGCTCGACTCGCTCGCCGGCGAGGCCACGGTGTACACCCAAGCACGGGCGCCGTCGAACTGGTCGCTTCCGAGTCACGTCTCGCTGTTCACCGGGCTGCCGGCCGCGGCCCACGCGGTGACGGTCCACGACGCCCTCGAACCCGGCCACACCGTCTGGGACGACCTCGCGTCGACCGGCGTCGAAACCGGCCTGTTCACCGGGAACGGGTTCGTCGCCTCACACCCAGTCGGCCTCGACGTGCCGTTCGATACCGTCGTGACGACTGCCGACGAGCGGGTCGACGGCGAGCGTGTGGACGGCTTCTACTACGCCGACGCCCTACTGGACTGGACGAGCGAGCGGACGGAGTGGGCGGCCTGCCTGAACCTGATGGACGCCCACCGGCCCTACGAACCGAGGCCGGAGCACGACCGGTGGGGCGACCGGGCCGCATGGCGGCTTCAGGCTGAACTCCCGGTCCGGTGGGAGTTTCCCGTCCACGGCGGCGAGATTCCCTACTGGCAGTTGGCCGGCCTCGAATCACTGTACGATGGCGGTATTCGGCAGGCGGACGCCGTCCTCGGAACCGTCCTGACAGAACTGCGAGCGCGCGGCGAGTACGACGACACGCTCCTCGTGGTCTGTGGCGACCACGGGGAGGGGTTCGGCGAGTTCGGACTGCTGGCCGATCAGCCCCGCGCGGCGGCACACATCGTTCCGACCACCGAGAACCTCCTCCACGTCCCGCTGGTGGTCAAACAGCCGCGGCAACGCCGTCCCCGAACCGTCACCGATCCGGCGACGCTGACCGCCGTCCGCGACGTTGTCGACGCCGCCCACGAGGGGCGTCGGGCCACGTGTGCCCGCGAGCGAGTGCTCGCCTCGAAACAGCCCGTCACCGGTGACCTGCGCCGGCGCTACGAGGCCGCCGTGGACGACGCCGACCCGTTCCTCAAAGAGAGTCGGGTCGTCTATCAGGCGACAGACAACGGCGTCCGCAAGACCTACTCGTGGGGCGAGGCCGTCGGGACGGTTGACGTCAGGAGCGCGAGTGCCGTCGGGACGGTCAGGAAGGGCGACCCGGAGCGGCTATCGACGGCCTTCGCCTCCGTCGAGGACGCCGGCGTCCGGCGAATCGGTGACGGCGACCCCACCGGCGAAACGCGCGAACAGCTCGCGGCGCTGGGGTACTTTTAGCTCCGCCATTCAGCGACTCCGCCGGCGACAGCCGGTCGGGCGGCTGCGTCGGACGGTGAGGTGGTTCTCCACCCATGGCGACGTACTTGGAGAGGGAGACGCCCTGTTCGTCCGCCTTTTCGTTCTAAGTCTCTTTGACCCCGTCAGAGACGGACGACGTTACGAGCGCCATGTCCTCCGACATCCACACGTTCTGCTTCCAACCAGTCATCGTTCGACACCTCCAGTCGGCCAACAGCTGACCAGCGTCGTTAATTTATACCAATATTGTGCGCAGCGTTCGTTGTTAGCTCGGGGGGAATTCTGGTACCAGAAAATGGGCCTCGGCACTCATAGGGCTCGTCGTCGTCGGGTGCCACCCCGACTCGGAGCGGTGCCCTCGTCATCGGCCGGTCGACTCTCCGCGGCGCAGGCTCAAACGGGTTTCCTTCCACACCTTTGTGTCGGTACGGTACGTACGGCTCGGCTATGATCGACGGCGACGCGACGGAACCGGACATCGTGCTGTACGGGGGGAAAGGCGGTGTTGGCAAGACGACCTGTGCGGCGGCCCACGCGCTCGGACTCGCGCGCTCGGGAACGGAGACGCTCGTGGTGTCGACCGATCCCGCACACTCGCTGGGCGACGCCCTCGAACGTGACCTCGGCGCGGAGCCGACGGCCGTCAACGGGTCGCTGTCGGCCGTGGAAGTCGCCCCCGAGACCGGACAGGACGCCTACCGCGGCGTGATCGAGGCGCTGGCCGCCGAGTTTCGCGACGCCGGTCTCCGCCTCGACGACGCGGACCTCGAACGCCTCTTCGAGGCGGGGGTGATCCCCGGCGGCGACGAGGTGGCCGCGCTGGAGTACGTCGCCCGCTACGCCGACACCGACTACGACGCCCTCGTCCTCGATACGGCGCCGACGGGCCACACGCTCCGCTTGCTCGACCTCCCGGGGGTGCTCGCCGAAACGCTCGGCGTCGCGGGCGAGGTGCGACGCCGGGTCGGCCGCACCGCCCGTGCCGCCCGGAGTGTCGTCCTCGGGCCGGCGGCGTACTGGGGGGCCGGTAGCGACGACACGGACGACGCGGTGACGGCCCTCCGCGACCGGGTCGGGCGTGTGGGGGCGGTCCTGACCGACCCCGAGCACACCCGGTTCCGGGCCGTGCTCACGCCCGAGCGGATGGCGATCGCCGAGACGGAACGGCTCGTCGCTAGGCTTCGGGACGCCGACGTGCCAGTCGGGTCGCTGGTGGTCAACCGCCTGTTCACCAACCGGGCGAACTGCGACTGCGAGCGGTGCCGGCGGGACGAGCGTCGCCACACCGAGCGCCTCGCGGCCGTCGAATCGCGGTTCGACCTGCCGGTCAGGCGCGTGCCGGAATTCGACGGGGAGGTACGGGGGCTGGACGCTCTCGACGCGGTGAGCGAGTCGCTGGTGTGACTTACGCCATCCGGTCGCGGGCGCCAGCGACGAGCAGCGGGAGGGTGATCGTTGCGTCGCCGAGGACGGTGACGTTTTTCGCCGACTTCTCTAACTTCCCCCAGGATCGCGCTTCGTTGAGGGTCGCCCCCGAGAGCCCGCCAGTGGAGGCGGGATCCGTGGTGAGCTGAACGCCGTAGTCGTAGGCTTCAGGTACCGTGAGCATCGTCTGGAGGACGAAGTTCTTCGGGACGCCACCGCCGACGACCGTCGCCCCCGTCTTCTCGGCGTCGAAGGCCACGTCCGTGATGTTCGTCATGTCCGCGAGAGCATCGAGTGTGAACTCCGAGACCTGCGAGTGCATCCACGCCTGGATGCCGAGCACGGAGTCTTGGATCGCCGGGACGAACACGGGAACGTCGTGTTCGTAGGCCGCGGCGGCGACGCCCGCGTCCTCAGCGACGCCGTCTTCCTCGTTGACCGCGGCGTTCGCCCGCCCCAGTTCCCGCGTGAACTCGCTGATGGCGACCGCGCCGTCGAAGGCGGAGAAGACGTGTTCGCGGAGGTGCGTCTCGAACAGGGTGAAATGCTCCTGTGGGAGGTAGACGTTGTAGATGCGGTCGACGCCCTCGTCGCGGAGTTGCTCGTCGTGTTCGCGTTCGCCCCCTTCGGGGCCGGTGCGGCCGTGATGGTGTTTCCCGCCGATAGCCTCGATGCTGTCGTGGGTGAGGTTCGCGCCCGTCGTCACCAGCGCGTCGATGTGACCGTCGCGGATCAGTTCTGTCACCACCGAGCGCATCCCGCCGGGTACCATCGCACCCGCGAGGCCGAAGAAGTTGGTCACGTCGTCTCGGCCCAGCATCTCGGCGTAGAGGTCGACCGCTCGACCCATGTCCGCGGCGCCGATGCCCGCCTTGCCGTATTCGGTCGCCAGGTCGCCGACGGTCATCCCCGCCCACACCTCGGCGTGGCCGAGCGGATCCTCGTGGAACTCCTCGCGGGGGACTTCGGTACGGTCGCCGTCGTCGTCGGTCATGCTCTCCCCTCCGCGTCCGAGCGGTTTCAACAGTCCGATCCCCGTCTGGCGTCGGGTCGGAGTCGTCCGCGGACGAGGGTCACGAGGGCCGTATCTCCGGGTCCCAGTGTGTCACCGGAATAGGGCGACACACCGGCCGACACACGGTGACTCCCTCAGAGTCCCGTCGGATGGGCGACGAACGTCGTCTCGATCCCCCACTCCTCGATCAGGTCGCCAACCCGTCGGACGCCGAACGTCTCGGTGGCGTAGTGACCCGCCAGAAAGACGTTGAGCCCGCGGTCACGGGCCTCGTGGTACGCGGCCTGCTTTCCCTCGCCGGTCACGAGGGCGTCGAGACCGGCGTCGGCCGCCGCTTCGATCCAGTCGACGCCGCTCCCGGTGACGATTCCCACCTCTTCGACCTCGTCGGGGCCGAAATCGAGCACCTGCGTCTCAGTGTCGAGTTCCCGGTCCAGGCGGGCGGCCAAGTCGTCGACCGTGTAGGGGTCCGCCGCCGTCCCGCGGGTGCCGACGACCTCCGGCCCGTACGCTCCGAACGGCTCGCGATCACCGAGTTCGAGAACATCGGCGACCCCGGCAGCGTTGCCGAGTTCCTGATGGCCGTCCAGCGGCAGATGAGAGACGTACAGCGCCACGTCCTCGCGGGCGAGCGGCGCCACCCGGTCGTAGTGGAGGTCGGTGAGTCGGTCGAAGCCGTCCCAGGCGAGACCGTGATGCACGAGGAGGACGTCGGCGTCGCGCTCGATTGCTTCGTGGATCGTCGCCTCGGCAGCGTCGACGGCGAGAGCGACGCGCGCGATGTCGCCCCGTCGGTGACCTACCTGTAACCCGTTCGCGCTCGCGTCGAGGTCGGCGTAGTCGTCGGTACGTAGCTCCTCGTCGAGTCGGTCGACGAACTCGCTGCGGTCCATACCGGCCCGTCGGCCGGCGGGGATTAGTGCTCTTCGCTGGGCACGGGGAGTGTGCTGCCGGTGGTCGAAGCGGCCGGCGTCCATCGCCGGGCGGTTGTCACTCGGGTCTCCGTGTCCACCGACACTGTCGGCCGGGTCTATCGCTCGGCGTGTGCGAACACGAACGCACGCAGCAACTGCCCGCCGAGCGTCGCGGCCTGGCCGTCGTCGCGGTCGTTCACCTCGACAACGTCGGCACCGTCGGCCATCGGGGCGACCGCACGGACAACGTCGCGCATCTCGCGGGCCGACAGCCCGCCGGGCTCCATCGTCCCCGTCCCTGGCGCAACGCCGGGGTCGGCCGCGTCGATATCGACGCTCAGGTAGGTCGTCACGTCGGGGTCGTCGACGGCCGCGTCGACCGCCTCCTCGACGGCCACCGCACCACGATTCCGCACCGTCTCGGGGGCGACGAGACTCACGTCGGATTCGCGTGCGCGCTCCCACTCGTGTTCGCTCCCGGCGCGGGCGCCGACGATCACGGCGTGATCGGCCGCCGCCAGCGATCGGTGGGTCACGCAGGCGTGACTCCACGGGTCGCCGTCGAACGACTCCCGAAGGTCGAGGTGGGCGTCGAGACAGACGAACAGGTCGGGGTCAACCGCGTGGACGCCCGCGACGGAGACGGTGTGTTCCCCGCCCACGAGCACGGGTGTGGCGCCGTCGTCGACGACGTCGGTCAGTTCGCCCGCGAGGAAGTCGACGTACGCCGCGGCGTCGCTCCAGGCGTGGAGGTCACCGGCATCGTGGACGCCAAGATCGGAGAAGTGTCGGTCGGTGTGGTGGTCGTAATCCTCGAACGACGCAGCGAAGCGTCGAATCCGGTCCGGCCCGAAGCGCGTCCCGGGCTGGAAGGTGGTAGAGCGATCCAGCGGTGCGCCGACGACGACGTAGTCCGCGTCCGTCCGGTCGGCGGTCGCACCAGGGAACATCTACACGATCTTCCGCTGGCCCTCGTACTCCAGGTACTCGATTTCGTCGTCCGGCGAGAGGTTCTCGTCCTCGGGGACACGCATCGTAAACGTCTCGTAGGTGTCGAGGTCCATGATCTGGGCGTCGTCACCGGAGACGGAGACGACCTGTCCGCCCTTGCGCTCGACGATTGGAACCCAGACCTTCGCGTCGACCGGTTGGCTGAGCGAGCGCTTCCGCGAGTCGAAGACGCCCTTGCCTTCGATGCGAGCCTTGGCACTGCCGTGTTTCCCCGGTTTGGCCGTACTGTACGCGTTGATCTCACACGGGGAGCCATCCATCATCACGTAGCTCCCCTCCTGTAGTTCTCGCACCTGCTTTTGCTCTCTCGCCATACGCGTCGATAACGGAAGGCGGTGTATAAACGGTTTGGAAAGCCCTGCGTGGCGTATTGCGCCGGCGACGCATCACTCGTCGCGGCGGCGACGCATCACTCGTCGCGGCGGCGACGCATCTCCTGTCTCGTGAACTGGGGCCGGGCCGTGACGCCGCGCTTGCGCCGCAGCGAGCGATAGAGGAGGGCACCGACAGGGATGGTGATCACACCCGCGACGATGGCCGCCTCCGGCGTCTGGTTGAACGAGTAGAGGATGGCCGTCGAGAGCACGCCCACCGCGGCCAGGATGCTGTAGGCGATGCGCTTGGCGAGCCGATCCAACACGTCGTGTTCGTCGTCGAGTTGCACCTGAACGGTGAGGTCGTCCCGCTTGACCCGATCCAGAACGTCGTCGAGTTTCGGGGGGACGGTCACCAGCGACCGGGCCGTCGCCTCTATCTGGTCGCCCGCCGCCTCCACGGCCTGCCGGACGCCCTCCTCGCGATACCCCTGTTCGGAGAGGTAGTCGGTGGCGACGGTGATGAAGTCGAAGTCGGGGTCGAGGGTGACACAGACGCCCTCGACGACCGTCGCGACCCGCATGATGAGCGCGAAGTTCCGCGGGAGGCGGAGCGGGAACTCGTAGATGGTGTCCTCGACCTGCTGGATGACCTGCTGGACGCGGTACTGTTCGAGGTCCTCGCCACGCACGTCGGCGATGGCGAGTTCCATCACCTGCCCCATCACCTCACGGTCGGCGGTGGGGCTGAGCGTCCCCATCTCGACCATCGCGTCGAGGATACCGTCGATGTCTTGGTTGGCGACGGCGATGTAGAAGTCGACGATTTTCTCCTGGAAGAACGCGTCCACCGTCCCGCTCATACCGAAGTCGTAGAAGATGATCGATCCGTCGTCCATGACCGACAGATTACCCGGGTGTGGGTCGGCGTGGAAGACGCCGTCCTCGATGATCATCTGGAGGTAGATACGCTGGAGGCTCTCGGCGAGATCACTCCGGTCGATGCCGCGTTCGTCGAGCTGGTCCACGTCGTTGATCTTGGTCCCGCTGAGATACTCCATCACGAGGACACGCTCGCCGGAGAGTTCGTCGACCGCCTCGGGGATGCGGATGCGGCTGTTGTCCCGGAAGTTCTCCCGGATCTCGCCGAGCATCCGTCGCTCGCGGGCGTAGTCCATCTCCTCTCTGATGGTGTTGGCGAACTCGTCGGCGAGGTTCGACACGGAGAAGCTTCGGGCCTCGTCGGTGAACCGAAGGAGGATCGGCAGCAGCCACCTGATCGCCCGGAGGTCGGCCTCCACGAGGTCCTCGACACCCGGCCGGCGGACCTTGATCGCCACTTGCTCGCCCTCGTAAGTGGCCCGGTACACCTGGCCGAGGCTGGCGCCGCTGATCGCATCCCGTTCGAAGTCGTCGAACACCTCGTCGACCTCACCCACGTCCGTCTGGAGAACCGGTCGCGTCTCGGCCCACGGGGCCGGCGGCACGTCGTCTTGCAGACGCGTCAGGACGTCGATGTACGCCGGGGGAAGGACGTCAGGGCGGGTCGACAGCAGTTGGCCGAGTTTGATGAACGTCGGCCCGAGCGTGAGCAGCGAGTTCAGGAGGCGGTCGGCACGCTCCCGCTGTGTCTCGGGACCGACGCTGCGACTGCCGCCGAACAGGAGGTACTTCCGGCGGTCGCGCCAGTACGCGATGATCAGGGGGAAAAACTGGTACAGGACGCGGACGAAGCGCCAGTACGCACGGAGGTTGACCAGCGTAACCACCCGGGCTTACGCGTCCTCGATGGGAATGGACTGCTCCGGTGCGGCCTCGTACTTGGGGAGTCGGAGTTCGAGGACGCCACGGTCGGTCGATCCGTCGGCCCCCGCCCCCGTCGCGTCCGGCGGCAGCGGCAGTTCCGCATCCAAGAAGAGCGGCCGGTCCTCGCGGATGTACTCGAACGACGGCGGGAGATCCTTCTCCCGCCGTGCCTCGATGTGGAGGCGTCCCTTCTCGACGTTGACGTCGACGGTATCCGCGGTGGCCCCCGGCAGATCGACGACTAGCAGGTACGCGTCCTCGCTTTCGAGCAGATCCGCGAACACTGCTTCGGGGAGGTCCCGAAGCGCGTCCCGCAGTGCTGACATAGGATGGCGTAAGGCGCGGGGATCGAAAAAGGCCGCGGTGTCGGTGTCCCCGACTACGGGTTTTTGTATCCGCGAGCGCAAAGACGGGTATGAGTCACGACGATCTCGAACGCGCGGGGTTCAAGGACCGAACCCGCGTCGCCGAGGCCTTGGAGACCGTTCTCGACGTGGTCGCCGGGCACGACCGCACCGAACGGGTGGCGCTCGGTCGGGCCGACGGCCGCACCCTCGCGGAGACGGTAACCGCTCCGACGCCCGTCCCTGGCTACGACCGCGCGGCGATGGACGGCTACGCCGTTCGCGCCGAGGATACCTTCGGCGCCAGCGACCGATCGCCGACGATCCTCCGTGAGGGGGACGGAACGGTGACCCCGGGTGAGGCCGTCCGCGTCCACACCGGGAGCGACCTGCCCGCGGGCGCCGACGCCGTCGTCATGGTCGAGGAGACAGAGACCGTCGGCGACGAAGTGGAGGTGTTCGACGCCGTCGCCGAAGGCGAGAACGTCGGCGACGTGGGCGAAGACGTCGCCGAGGGACAGGAACTCTACCGCCCCGGGCACCGGATCCGACCCTCGGATCTCGGCTTGCTGAAGTCCGTCGGTGTCGATCAGGTCACGGTGTACGACCACCCGACAGTCGGCGTGATCCCCACCGGCGAGGAACTCGTGCAACACGACCCCGATCCCGGCGAGGTCATCGAGACCAACGGCCTGACCGTCTCGCGGATGGCCGACCGCTGGGGCGCCGTCCCGACCTACCGAAAGGTCGTCGACGACGACCCCAACGCCATCCGCGCCGCGATCCAGCGCGACCTGGCGAAGGACGTCGTCGTCACGACGGGCGGGTCGTCGGTCGGCGAACGCGACTACACCCCCGAAGTCGTCGACGAGTTGGGCGAGGTGCTCGTCCACGGCGTCGCCCTCAAGCCCGGCCACCCCGTCGCCCTCGGCGTCGTCGAGGGAACCCCGGTCGTCATGCTTCCGGGCTATCCCGTGGCCTGTATCGTCAACGCCGTCCAGTTCCTGCGGCCGATCCTCAAACGCGCCGGCAACATGCCCGTCCCCGACCACCCGACCGTCGAGGCCGAACTGTCCCGAAAGATATCGAGCGAGCCTGGAACCCGGACGTTCGCCCGGGTGCGGCTGACCACAGGCGAGGGGGACCGCCAAGTCGCCGAGCCAACCCGCGCCAGCGGGTCGGGCGTCCTCTCCAGTGTCGCCCTCGCGGACGGATGGGTCGTCGTCCCCGAGCGACGGGAGGGGTACGACGCCGGCGAGCGCGTCACAGTCGAAGACTGGGAGTGGTCGGCGTGAGCGCCAACGAGACGGTGGCGCCCGTACGCGGAGGTGTCCGCCGATGACGGACCGACGACAGTTCCGTGACCTCGTCTCGCCCGCCGAGGCCCGCGCGGCCATCGACTCGCTCGACCTGGCGCCGGACCCCGAGACGGTGCCCCTCGATGCGGCCCGGGGGCGGGTCCTCGCCGAGCGGATCGACGCCGAACTCGACGTTCCGGGCTTCGACCGCGCGAGTGTCGACGGCTACGCCGTCCGCGCTCGCGACACCTTCGGCGCCGACGAGGCCGATCCGATTGTCCTCGACCGGATCGGCACGGTCCACGCCGGCGCCGAACCCGACGTCGAGGTACAGGAGGGCACCTGTGCCGAGATATCCACCGGTGCGGTGCTCCCCCCTGGCGCCGACGCCGTCGTCATGGTCGAGCGCACCGACGAAACCGACGCGGGGATCGCCATCCGTACGTCGGTCGCGCCGGGCGACCGCGTGATGGTCGCGGGCGCGGACGTCGCCGCCGGCTCCCGAGCGTTTGGTCCGGGGACCCTGATCACACCCCGAGAGATCGGGTTGCTGTCCGCGCTCGGTGTCGACGACGTCCCCGTCCGGGGCACGCCGACGGTGGGCATCGTCTCGACCGGCGACGAACTCGTCCGGCCGGGTGAGACGCTCCACAGCGAAGCCGGCCAGATCTACGACGTAAACTCCTACACCATCGCCGCGGGCGTGGAGGAGGCGGGCGGCGAGGCCGTCCTCTATCCCCACGCCGGCGACGACTACGACGAGATGGAGCAGCTCCTCGTCAAGGCCGCCGACGAGTGCGACCTCGTCCTGTCGTCGGGGTCGACCTCCGCGAGCGCCGTCGACGTGATCTACCGCGTCATCGAGCGCGAGGGGGAACTCCTCCTGCACGGCGTGTCGGTCAAGCCCGGCAAGCCCATGCTCGTCGGCCGCTTGGAAGACTCCGCGTACGTCGGCCTTCCCGGCTACCCCGTCTCCGCGCTCACCATCTTCCGGACGTTCGTCGCGCCGGCGATCCGCGAGGCCGCCGGGCTCCCCGAACCCCGCACGGCGACCGTCGAGGGAGAGATGGCCGTCCGCGAGCGCTACTCGGAGGGGCGGACCCGCCTCATGCCCGTCGGCCTAGTCGAGGACGGCAGCGGCGATACCCTCGTCTATCCCGTCGATAAGGGGAGCGGTGCGACGACGAGTCTCGTCGAGGCCGACGGTATCGTGGAGGTCGACGCCGACACCGACTATCTCGCGGCGGGCGAGACGGTCGGAGTCCAGTTGTTCTCGCCGGACGTCCGCGCACCGACACTCCTCGGCGTCGGGGAGGACGACCCTGCGCTCTCCCGCCTGCTCGACCGACTGGAACGGCCTCGCTACCTCGACGTTGGCAGCCGACAGGGGCGGCGGCGCCTCCGGGACGGCGTTCCCGACGTGGCGGTCGTCTCCGGACCCTCCGACCGCGACACCGACGCCGTCGACCTCGGTGGGTGGACCCGCGAGTGGGGCCTCGTCGTCCCCACCGACAACCCCGCGGGGATCGACTCCCTCGCGGATCTGATCGACCGCGACCTCCGCTTTGTCAACCGGTCGACCGACGCCGGCCTCCGTGCCAGCCTCGACGCCGAACTGGACCGCCTCGCAGACCGCCGAGGGACCGACCGCCGTGATCTGACCGACGCCGTCGACGGCTACGAACTGACGGTCAAGGGCTTCGAAAGCCCGGCACGGAAGGTCATCGGGGGGGCGGCCGACGCCGGCCTCGGCCTCCGAGCAACCGCCGACGCCCTCGACTGTGGGTTCGTCCCCCTCGGCACCGAGTCCGTCCGCGTGTTGGCAGACCCCGACCGGACCGACAAGCCGGGGGTCGTGGCGCTCGACGACGCCATCGAGTCGGCGCTCGACGACGTCGTCGCCAACCTCGCCGGCTTCGACGCCTGATCGACAGGCTCGGGTCGCGCCCGCGAAGATGTGCCTCCTCACGGGGACAGTGGGTGCGTGTCGGCCAGTGAGCCACGACGCGGGATTCAGCGGCGCTCTGTTCCCGGTCGGGAACCCGCGGTGACGAGCGAGGGACAGATCCGGTTGTGAGCCGAGACGGAGTGAGGTAGGCCGACCCGCTCACGTGGGTCAGTCGCCCGCCGTCCGCGGGGTCACCCGCAGTTCGTCGAGTGACTGAACGCGGTAGTCACCGAGCACACAGCGCCCTCGGCGGTACGGGCCGTGTCGCTCGATGTGAACGCCGTCAAGGCCGGCGTTCCACGCCGCCCCGACGTCGTTCGGGCCGTCGCCGACGAGGGCGCCGGCCGCGCTCTCGGCGACGCCGAGATCCGACATCGCGCGGTAGACGGGGGCTGGGTCCGGTTTCCATCCGATCTCGTGGGTACAGGAGAGGACGGTATCGAACCAGTCCCGAATGTCGAGACCGTCGAGAACCGGGTCGACCAGGTACTCCTGGCAGTGGGTGACCAAGCCGACCGGGCGGTCCAAGTCGGCGACGAACGCGGCGTCGTCGTGAAGAAAGGTGGCCTCGGCGCGGGCCGCGGGGTCCTCGGCGTCGTGGAGCGCCGCCCAGAAGTCGTCGGGGTCGATCCCCCACTCGCGCAGTTGGGGTGTCCGTTCCCCAGAGAGACCGTGCCAGAGGACCTCAACCTCGCGTTCGGAGAAGGTTCGCCCGAGTCGGTCGCCGACACGTTCGAACACCGCGTGGGTGTAGGAGGGCTCGACGTCAACGAGCGTGCCGTCGAGGTCGAACAGCCAGAAGTCGTAGGCGTGTGCGACCATTCGATTACACATATGGGGGGACGAATCAAGTGTGTTCCGGCCCAGTCACACAGTATTAATACGTCCTCCACACCGTTATCCGTCGATGAACGTTTGCTGTATCGGCCCGACAGAGCGGAGGCGGGACACGACCAGCGTGATCCCCGTGTGTGCCGTCGCTCTCGGGTCGACCGCGGTGACACGGCCGTCCGGGTCGGCGCCGGGCGACCGCCTCGCCGCAGCGATCACGGCGACACCGGGACCGCGCCCCCGAATTCGTCCGGGTGGTGATCGGAATGCCTGAGGAGGAGTACGACTTTGCCGACCTCCCCGTTCCGCCGATCAGGGCGGGGACGAGCGTTCTCCTCGCCGGACCGACCCACGCCGGCACTCGACAGCTCGCCTTCCGGCTCCTCGCCGGAGGCGACGACGAGGGGTCCATCGTCATCACGACCAACTCGCGAGCGGAGCGGGTGATCGAGGATTGCCGGACCGCGGGGGTAACGGTCGACCCCGACCGGACCGCGGTCGTCGACTGCGTCGGCGACGACGAGGACCTCCCCGCGCGGGTGGTCGGAGTCTCCGGGCCAGCCGACCTGACCGGAATCGGGATGCGCTACTCGAAACTGTATCAAACCTTCCACGAGGCCGGCCTCGACCGCGTCCGGACCGGCATCTGCTCGGTCACGACCCTGCTCTCGTTCAACGACCTCCGGACGGTTTCGCGATTCGTCCACACCATGGTCGGACGCATCGACAGCGTCGACGGCTTCGGCGTCTTCCTCATCGACCCGGGAACACAGGACGAGCGCACGGTCAGCACCGTCGGCCAGTTCTGTGGCGCCCGGATCGAGGTTCGCGAGGGCGACGCAGGGCCGGAACTCCGCACCCGCGGCCTCGCGACCGGGAACGACGGGTGGACGCCGTTCGATCCCCTCCCCGAACGGTCCTGAGTCACCCCATTACGCGGATCGCAAGTGTGCGTGGCGGGCGTCCCGCGGCGGGGCGCCGACCGAGTGATCGTCGGCGGTGGCCGCCTAGAGACGTCTCGCCGGAGTCCAGTTCTCATCGACACGCCGAGGTCGGAGGCAGCGTCTATCCTACCGTTCGGCGTCGAACAGGCCCGCGAGACGGAGGTCGGCGTCGGTAACCCCGCCCGCCTCGTGGCTGGTCAGTCGCACCTCGATTTCGTCGTAGCGGATCGTGATCTCCGGGTGGTGATACTCCTCGTCGGCCACCTCGGCGACCCGGGTCGCGAAGGTGACGCCGTCGAGGTAGTCGTCGAAGGGATAGACGCGGACGATTTCGTCGCCAGCGCGCTCCCAGCCGTCGGGGAGTCGGCGGTCGATTTCGTCGTCGTCGAGACGGTCTGGCACGGGTCGTCCGTCGGCCGGCCGGAGAATAACGGTTGGGGGCGCTTACTCCTCGCTCAGTCGGTCGAGGACGTGCTGTGGGATGTCGTCGCCGTCGACGCCCTCGCGGGGCGTCTCGGCCGACGGTGTGGCGGGGTGGTCGCCGCCGAACTCGGGATCGAACAGGCCGAGCGCGGTCTGGATCGTCGTCCAGTCGTCCTCGGCGGCGGCGTCGCGCAGGCTCTTGGTCGGCGCGGCGAGCAACTGACCGACGAGGGCGTCGGCCAGCGAGGCGACCGTCTCACGCTGCTGTTCGGTCAACTCACCCTGAGACTCCAGCCGCGACAGCGCGGTGTGGAGTTCCCGCTCTTTGACCATCTCGGCGCTCTCGTACATCGCGCTGATGACCTCGTCAGCCTGCCGTCGCTTGAACGAGTCGATCAGTCGCTCGAACTCCTCGTCGATCATCCGTTCGACTGTCTCGGCGGCCGCCCGGCGGCGCTCCCGCGTTTCGTCGGTGATCGCCTCCAGCGAGTCGATGTCGTAGGCCACGACGGCGTCGAGGCCGTCGACGGCTGGGTCGACGTCACGGGGCTGGGCGAGGTCGATGACGAGCGTCTCTCCGGCGTCACCGAGCGCTGGGCGGCCGAGGACGTGTGACGGACTGTTCGTCGCCGTGACGAGGACGTCCGCGCGCTCGGCCGCCGCGGGTGCCCGGTCGAGACCGACACCTTCCGCGGCCGTCTCCACCTCCTCGGCGAGGTGAACGGCGTGGGGGACCGTCCGGTTGGCGATCAACAGCGTCGAGATGCCCGTGCTGTCGAAGGCCTGGGCGGCCAGCCGTCCCATCTCGCCGGCGCCGACGACGAGAGCGGTCGCCCCGTCGAGGTCACGCTCTTGGGCGGCGAGTTCGACCGCCGCGCTTCCCAGCGACACGACGCCCTCGTTGATCCGAGTCTCCGTGCGCGCCCGCTCGCCGACGTGCAGGGCCTTCGTGATTGCCGGATCGAGAACCGAACCGATTCCGCCGGCGCCGCGGGCCGTCTCGAAGGCCGTGCGGAGTTGGCCGATGATTTGATCTTCACCGAGAACCAGGGATTCGAGTCCGGCTGCCACCCGCATCAGGTGGCGAAGGCTCGTCTCGTGGTCCATCTCCCGGACGGCACCGTCGCGGACCTCGGGGGCGAAGTCCGCAAGGGCCGCGCGGCCGGCGGCGACGTCCTCGGTGACGACGTAGGCCTCGGCGCGGTTACAGGTCTGGAGGGCAAACGCCTCGTCGACGCCGTCGCTCGCCAGAAGGTCGCGGACAGCGGTGGCCACGTCCTCGGCGGCGGCGGACTCGATTTCGTCGACGGTCGCGCGCTGATGGGAGACCGTCACCCCGCTGATCACGCCCGTCGTCACAGAGATTCACCTCGGAACACGAGAATCATACGCTCAGGTTCGCGTCAGCGTTTGCGCCCGTCCTACCTAAACTCTTCCAATAACGCCGGCCCCGTGGCCGCGCCGGCGTCCGGTTCGGGGTCTGTCCCGACCCCGACGACGCCGACCCGAGCGGCCGGATGTCCCCCTGACTCCGTTGCATACGCCAACCTCCGAGATACGGCGTCTTAAACGTCCCGTCGTCTACCGAACGGTGAAAACTACCGGCCGGGCAACGGCCCGCCACCGGCGTACGGCGCGGCGACGGTGCCCCACCTCAGACGTCGGTAGTCACGTCGCCGTGTTCGTCAAGCACCACGCTCGTCACCTCGTACCCCCGGTCGCGAACCTCGGCCACCAGTGCCGCCTGATCGACGTCGGCCTCGTAGTAGAACACGATGTCGAAGGTGCCGTCCCGGAGGAGTTGCTGGCACTCCCAGACGAAGGCGTCGTCCTCGACGGTCAGTCCCTGGAACTGGTTCGAGGCGAACTCGGGGTCGTCGTTGCCGGCGTAGATGTACGTCTCCCCCATCTCGGCGTGGGCGGCGATCACCTCGTTGAGTTCGACCGTGAGTTCGTGCATCTCGAGGTCCTCCTGTCCCGAGAGATCGGTGTGGACGATGGCCCCGGCGAGGTCGATATCGCCGGGTTCCAACAGTGCCTTCGTCCGTCGGTAAAGGTCGTCGTCGACTACGTCGCTCATGGCTTCAGGTGGTCGGTCCAGGGTGTTACCCGTGACGGTTCGACGCCGCGATTATCCCAGCCGTTCGTCGAGAATGAGCCGAGTCTTCGTGTTCTGAACCTCGTCTAAGTCCCGCGCCTGCGTAATGAGTTCGTTGACGGCGCGGGTATCGGCGGCGTCGACCACCATGACGACGTCCTTCTCGCCGGAGACTTGCCAGACGAAGTCCACCTCGTCCCAGTCGGCCATCCGGTCGGAGACACCGGTGGTGTCGACGTCGACGGCCACCGACACCTCGATCATGGCCTTGACGTTACCCGTGCGGGTCGCCACGGTGAATCGCTCGATGATCCCCTCGTCGACGAGTCGCTCGACCCGGTTGCGGACCGTCCCCTCGGAGGTGCCGACCCGGTCTGCAATTTCGGTGTACGGGGTCCGCGAATCCCGGCGAAGGATCGCCAGGATGCGACGGTCCAGTTCGTCCATACGGCGCCTTCGGTCGGGACCTCCTTACCGATTACGAATTTCGTAACTCAGTTTCGAAAGCAAGGCTTATTGGAGGCGACGGCCTGTGTATCTCGTAATGTCGGACGCCTACCTTGCCCTGGAGGACGGCCGCGTAATCGAAGCGCGTGGTCGTGCGCCGGGTCGGACACGCGGCGAACTGGTCTTCACGACCGCCTACACCGGATACGAGGAGAGCCTGACCGATCCCTCCTACGAGGAGCAGGTGCTCACCTTCTCGTACCCGCTGATCGGCAACTACGGCGTCCGATCCGAGCGCTTCGAGTCCGACCGCGTTCACCCGCGTGCGGCCATCGCCCGCGAGTTCACCGACGACGTCGCCGAGTGGCTTGCCGAGGAGGGGGTCCCCGCTATCGACCACCTCGATACGCGTGAACTCGTGACCTCGATCCGCGAGGAAGGGGCGATGCGGTGTGGGCTGGCGGTCGGCCCGGACGCGACGCCCGCGGACGCGAAGGCCGAACTCGACGCCTGCAAGGGCATGAGCGAACACGTCGACATCGGCGCCCAGGTTAGCGTCGAGGAGCCGACCGTCCACGAGGGTGGGTCGGCCGCGACGGTCGCCATGATCGACTGTGGCGCCAAAGGCTCTATCGCGGAGTCCCTGCTGGAACGGGACGCGACCGTTCACGTCCTGCCCTACGACGCGACGCCCGCGGACGTGGCGGCCGTCGACCCCGACCTCCTGTTCATCTCGAACGGCCCCGGCGACCCCGAGAACTTCGAGGCCGCCGAGGCGCTCGTCGACGAGTTCGTCGGCGACCTGCCCATCGCGGGCATCTGTCTCGGCCAGCAGGTCGTCGCCAACGCCCTCGGCGGGAGCACCGAGAAGATGGACTTCGGTCACCGCGGCGTCAACCAACCGGTTCGCGACCTGGACACCGACCGGGTCGTCATGACGACCCAGAACCACGGCTACACCGTCGGGGAGCCGGGCGACGAACTGAACGTGACGCAGGTGAACGTCAACGACGGCACCGCCGAAGGGCTGGAAAACGAGGACCTCGGTGTCATCACGCGCCAGTACCACCCCGAAGCCCACCCCGGCCCCAACGACTCGCTCGACTTCTTCGACGACGTGCTCGACCTGGTGTCGACGGACACCCCCGTCGCCACCTCGGACTGAGCGGCTGCACCCCGCTCGTTTCGTGCTGACCAGCAACGCGACGCCCAGGGACGGCTCTGGCGCCCGCGACAAGCGGGAAGGCGTCGGCAGACCCGACGGTCCACGTCGAAGCGGAGACCGGGCGTGACGGGGTGTCGACCTTCGGCAGGTTTTTGACCCGACTCGCGCAACCCCGTGGCATGATCACGGTCAGGGCACCCGCGACGAGTGCGAACCTCGGTAGCGGGTTCGACGTGTTCGGCGCGGCCCTCGACCGACCGGCGGACGTCATCCGTGTCGAGAAGGCCGACCGGACGACCATCGACGTGACGGGCTACGGAAGCGAGTTCATTCCCGAAGACCCCGCGAACAACACCGTCGGGGCGGTCGCCGAGGCGCTCGACGCCCCAGCCCACATCCGCATCGACAAGGGTATCCGCCCCTCCTCGGGGCTGGGATCGTCGGGGGCCAGCGCCGCCGCCGCGGCGCTCGCGCTCAACGAACTCTACGACCGCGGACTCACGCGAACGGAGCTTGTGCCCATCGCCGGAAAAGGCGAGGCGACCGTCTCCGGCGAGGTCCACCTCGACAACGTGGCGCCCGCTCTACTCGGAGGGTTCACCGTCGCCACCGGGCGAGACGTGACGACCGTCGACGCCGACATCCCACTCGTTGCCTGCCTGCCGGAAATCGCCATCTCGACGCGCGACGCACGGGACGTGGTTCCCGCCGGGGCGACGATGGAACAGCTCGTCTACACGATTGGTCGGGCCGCGACACTGACGACCGGGATGTGCCGGGACGACCCGCGCCTCGTGGGTAAGGGAATGCACGACCGCCTCGTCACGCCCGCCCGGGCAGACCTCATCTCCGGCTACGACGAGGTGCGCGAGGCCGCCCTCGCCGCGGGCGCCACGGGAGTCACCGTCAGCGGCGCCGGTCCCGGTGTGCTCGCGGCGTGTTACCCCGAGGACCGCCGCGACATCGCCGCCGCGATGGTCGAGGGGTTCGGCGCGGTTGGCGTCGACGCACGCGCCTACCAGACGCGGATCGGCGGCGGCGCGACGCTGTCTCGGGACTGAGCGGCGGTCGTTCTCACGCATTGAGGAGGCCCGCCCCGTCTATAAGCGTCCGAGACGAACCCATCGATTACATGAGCGATGGCGACCGTGACCCTCACACCGAACCCGACGGCGACACCGGGGGTCGCACGGACGTATCGGGTCGGGAACTGGATCCGGCGTGGTTCAAACAGGCCGTCGAGGCGGCCGGGCACGCGATATTCATCACCGACTTCGAGGGCCGGATCGTCTACGTAAACCCCGCCTTCGAGGTGGTGACCGGGTACGAGGCCGCCGACGCTGTCGGCCGGTCGCCCGACATGCTCAACTCCGGCCACCACGATCCGGACTACTTCAGTGATCTCTGGGAGACCATCGTCACCGGGCAGGTGTGGCAAGAGGAGATCGTGAACCGCCGGGCGAACGGCGAGAGCTACATCGCGAACCAGACCATCGCCCCCATCGCCGACGAACGGGACGGCTCGATCACGCACTTCGTCGCGATCCAGACGGACATCACCGCACGCAAGGAACACGAACGGGCACTCGAGCGGAGCCGCGACCTCTCGGCGCGAACCGAGGAGACCGCCGACGTCGGCGGGTGGGAACTCGACATCGAGGCCGCCGAACTCCGGTGGACCGCGGGCACCCGCCGGATTCACGGCGTCGATTCGTCCTACGAGCTGTCACTCGACGACGCGCTGGGGTTCTACCACCCCACCGACCGCGACCGGATACGGCAACTCGTCGAGCGCGCTCTCGACTGGGGCCTCCCGTACGACGTGGAGGCACAACTCGTCACGGCCGACGGAACCACACGCATCGTACGAACGACATGCCAGCCGGTCGGGGAAGGGGAAGCGACGGTCCTGCGGGGGACGATTCAGGACATCACCGAGCGGAAGGCCCGTCGCCAACAGTTGATGGTGCTCAACCGCGTCCTTCGACACAATCTCCGGAACGGACTCAACGTGGTGGTCGGCAACGCAGAACGGGTGTCGATGACACTCGACGCCATCGAGGACGCAGTCGACGACGCCTCGCTTCCGATGTCCCTGGAGAAAACGCGGGCGGATCTCCAGGACATCGTCTCCGCGGCCGAGGAACTGCTCGACACCTCGGAGCGGGCACGCCAGTTCGACGACCTCTATCAGCACATCCGCGACGTACGGCCGGTCGAGATCCGGCCGCTACTGGAGACGGTGGCCGCCGGCTACCGCGAGGAGTGTCCCGCGGCGACCCTCCGTGTCGAGGGACCGAACCCGGTCGTACTCGCCAACCGCCACGCCGTTCGGATCGCACTGGAAGAACTCGTCGACAACGCCATCCGCCACTCGACGGGCGCCCCCGAGGTGACGCTCCGCGTGAGCGAGGGTGACGACGGGGCGCTGCGAATCAGCGTCGCCGACAGAGGGACCGGCATGCCCGAGATGGAACGAGAGGTGATCGAGTCCGGCGAGGAGCGGCCGCTTAAACACGGAAGCGGACTCGGACTGTGGCTCGTGAAGTGGCTCGTGACGCCACTGGGTGGGACGATGACGATAGACAGCAACGACCCAGAAGGGACGGTCGTCTCGATGATCTTTCCGGCCGCCAAGTGGCGCCCCGAGGCGGAAGGGCCGGCGCCACCCGACGCCCGAACGTAGCGGCTGGCGTGTCCCGCCCGTGGCGGGGGTCGGCCTCAGACGCCGCGACCCTGCAGTTTCTCCTCTTCGGGCATGTCGGCGTTCGACTGGCCTTTCATGCCCTTGCCGACGTTCGTCGCAATCTCGGACAGACGCTCGGGGTCGTCCCAGTTGTTGACCGCCTCGACGATGGCAGTCCCCATCGCCTCGGGGTTCTCGGCGCCGAAGATGCCGGAGCCGACGAAGATGCCGTCACAGCCGTGATGCATCATGAGCGCCGCGTCGGCCGGGGTCGCGATGCCGCCGGCGGCGAAGTTGACGACCGGGAGCCGACCCATCTCGGCGGTTTCGTGGGCCAGGTCGCGCGGTGCGCCGTGCTCCCGCGCCCAGCGCTCGCGCTCCTCGTACGCCATCCCGTCGAGTTCCCGGATGGCACCCTTGATCGCTCGCTGGTGGGTGACCGCCTGGTTCACGTCGCCAGTTCCGGCCTCGCCCTTGGTGCGGATCATCGCCGCGCCCTCGTCGATCCGGCGGAGCGCCTCGGGCAGGTTCCGCGCGCCACAGACGAAGGGGGCGGTGAAGTCCCGCTTGTCGATGTGGTAGTCGTCGTCCGCGGGCGTGAGCACCTCACTCTCGTCGACCATGTCGGCGCCCTTCGCTTGGAGAATCTCCGCTTCCTTGGTGTGCCCGATGCGGGCCTTGCCCATCACGGGGATGGACACCTCGTCCAGAATCTCGGTGAGGGCTGCCGGATCGGCCATCCGGGCGACACCTCCACGCTTGCGGATGTCCGCAGGGACGGCTTCGAGGCTCATCACTGCAACCGCGCCGCAGTCTTCCGCGATCCGAGCCTGCTTCGCGTTGACGACGTCCATGATGACGCCTCCTTTCTGCATCCGGGCGAACCCGCGTTTCACCAAGTCGGTGCCGCGCCGAAGCTCTTCGAGATCCGTCTCGGTCATATCTCACATTACGGTGGGACCCACTTAACGGCGGCCTTTCGGTAGTTGTTGCCGGTCGATCAGCCGCGGGTCGCGAGGGGGTGTGGCCGGCACCCTCCACCCCGGGAACGGGTGGCCGTGGGACGCGGGCCTGGCCGCCAGGGTGCGTCGGTTCGGAGCGGCCGGCGCCGGCCGCTCGCTGCGTTCGTCCGGTCACCCGTCGCGAGCGCCGCCCCGCGTGCCGGGACCGCCACCAATTTATCGGGGCGGTCCCTGGCGTCGACCATGTCCTCTGGGTCGGATACCGCCGCTGTCGGCCGGCTCCGCGCGCTCTTCGACGGCGACGGCCTCCCCGACCCGGACACGCTGCCGCGGTGGCTCGCTCCCCTCCCCGGCGCCGTCGAGAATCTCGGCCTCTCGCTCGCCCCGGCCGTCGTCGCCACCAACATCGTCGGCACCGCCTTCGGCTTCTGGTACTACCGGTTTCAGTTCGCGGCCGAACCGCTGGCGACGTGGCCGCTCGTCCCCGACAGCCCCGTCGCGACGCTCTTTATCGCGCTCTCGCTCGGCCTCTGGTGGCTCGGTCGCTCCAACGAGGTGGTGAACGCGCTCGCGTTCTTCGGGTGCTGGAAGCTCGGCCTCTGGACGCCCTTCGTGCTCTTAGCCTTCGCCGACGGCTTCCTCGCGACCACCGCACTCCCCATGTACGCCTTCCTTCTCAGCAGTCACCTCATGATGGTCGTTGAGGCGTTCGTCATCCACCGGTACAGCGACTTCCCCGTCGGCGCCGTCGCCGTCGCCGTCGCGTGGTACGGCCTGAACGACCTAGTCGACTACTTCCTCCCTCTCGCTGGCACACCCCACCACACTCTGCTTCCCGGCCAGCGAATCGTCGACGGGACGATCACCCACCTCTCGCCGACACACGAACTCGCCGCTGCGGGCGCCGTCGTCCTGACGCTTACGGCTACGTTCTTGACGCTCGCGACGCGGGTGAAGAAACTCGAATCGCGATGACGCCCGCGTAGGGTTATCAGCCTGGGGAGTGTATCTCGGATATGACGCTCTACGACCGCCTCGCCGACCTGCCACTGCGGGTCGACCGCGAAACCCGCAGCCGTCACGAACGCGACACCTCCAGTGGCTTCACCCGCGCGACGACCGTCTTCGAACTCCACGGCGACGGCGCCGTCGGCCGCGGCGAGGACGTGACCTACGACACGCCAGACCACGACGCCCTCACGGACGTCGGAGCGCTCGCCCCGACCGGCGAGTTCACCGTCGAGACGTTCTCGGCCGCGCTCGACGAGGTGGATCTCTTTCCAACGAAGGCCCCCGAACAGCCGTCGTCGCGACACTACCGGCGCTGGGCGCTGGAGAGCGCGGGACTGGATCTGGCCCTGCGCCAGTCGGATACCGACCTCGCGTCGGCGCTCGGCCGCGAGCGCTCGCCCGTGCGGTTCGTCGTCAGCACCCGCCTCGGTGAGCCACCGACGACCGACCGCGTCGAGGCCATCCTCGACCGACATCCCGGTCTGGGCCTGAAACTCGACCCGACGAGCGACTGGACGCCCGACCTCATCGCTGACCTTGCGGCCACCGACGCGGTTCGGGTGCTCGACCTGAAGGGCCACTACGTCGGGACGAGCGTGGACCAGGAGCCGGACCCAGCCCTCTACGAGCGGGTGATCGAGGGGTTTCCCGACGCGGTCATCGAAGATCCCGCGATCACCGAGGGGACGCGGTCGCTCGTCGAGGGTGCCGCAGGCCGTCTGTCGTGGGACGCCCCGATTACCGGCGTCGAGAGCGTCCGCGACCGGCCGTTCGGGCCGCGGTGGCTCAACGTGAAACCGTCGCGGTTCGGCACCGTCGAATCGTTGCTGGAGACCGTCGAGTACGCCTGGGATCACGACGTGACGCTGTATGGCGGCGGGCAGTTCGAACTCGGCGTCGGCCGCGCGCACATCCAGACGCTGGCGGCGACGCTCTATCCCGACGCTCCCAACGACGTGGCGCCCGGAGCGTACAACCTGCCGACGCTGCCGGCGGACCCACCGGAGAGTCCGCTCGTCCCAAGCGGCGACCCGGCCGGCCTAGAGTTTTAATCCCGGTCGGCGTGGGCGCGCACCCAGAGTTCGCCGATCCGTGACAGGCGTGTCCGGTAGGACTTGCCGTGTTCCTCCTGTTCGATGTAGCCTTTCCCGCCGGGGCCGAGGCGGTCGACGTTGTAGATGACCTTCGACCGGAAGCTGTCGGTGTACTCCTCGCCGAGTTCGGCCGCGAGCGCCTCCGCGAGTTCGGAGACGGATTCGAACTCGCCGTGTTCGCCGAGTTCGAACAGGATCACCTCCTCGAATGGCTTGACGTTCGAGAAGGAGGCGACCGGGAGTTCCACGATGTGGTTGTCACCGATGCGTTTGGCGCCGATTGTGGTGCCGCGTTCGTCGAACTCGTCGAGGAGTGCGGCAGTGCCGTCGAGTCGGTCCTTGATCCGTTCGTCCGCGACGTCCGCCGCGTCGAGGAGCGTCCGCAACAGGTCGCGGTTGGCTCGTAACTCCTCGGCCAACTCCGTCTCGAGGTACTTCTCGGGGGCGGTGTAGTAGGTGTGGATGCGGTCCCGGTCGGCCTGGCGTTCGAGCGTGATGGAGTGGGCGGCGGTGGCGAAGGCGAAACTCACCGGACGGGGCATCGAACTCACGTTCACCCACACCTCGCCGTCGGGCGCCCCCTCGTCCAACTGGTCGTTGATGAGGTCGTAGGCGCGCTCGAAGGCCGCGTCGTAGTCGTAGACGTCCTCGATGACGACGCGACAGGTTTCGGCGCCCAGCAGGTTCCGAAAGTCCTGTTCGAGTTTTTCCGAGATATTCCGCGAGTACTCCACGTTCGCCTCGCTCCCGACGGCACCCTCAAGCAGGATGACCCGGTCCACGTCGAGCTGGTCGCGGATCAGCGGCGCGATCAGCCGGTCGTAGTCGAAGCCGACCGGGACGATGTGGGTCTGCATACGTGAGACGTGTGGCGGTGTTCATATAAACGACCAGTCTCCGGGGCCGGTGACCCACAGTCAGGCAGTTAGCGTCTGCTTGATCACCACGGAGTTCGTCGGCGTGTGGACGATTCGGACGGTGATCGTCTCGCCGGACGTAACGGGACACCCGTTGGAGGCGATCCGGAAGGTTGCCGTCTCGCCACTCGACCACCGCCCGTTGACGGTCCGGCCGTCCTCACCGATGGGGCCGCTGACCGAGTTGGCCGAGTTGTCGAAGACGTCGTCCCCGCGAACGAACTCGCTTTCGGGCTTCGGATCGCCACCCGACGCCGGAAGGTTCACCAGCCGACCGACCTTCCCGCAGGCTGCCCGCGCGTCGACGACGATTTCCAGGTCGGCGACACGGAGGGTATCACCGCCGCGGTGTGTGATCCGCACGACCCCACCCTGGTTGCCGTCCTGTGGGACGAACTCGCCGCTGGACTGTGCGACCGTCGGCGCCGGGTTGGAAGGCCGGTCTGTCACGCCGAAAACGTACACCGACACCGTCGCCGCGAGGATGACGACGATGGCGATCAACAGGACGTTGCCGATCACCGACGACGATGCACGCTCCTCCATACGCGCAAACTGGTGGACGGCCGTACATATAGCCCCCCGGTGATCCGAAGCGACGCGGGAGCCGAGTCACCGGTCGCCTGGCTCCACCACGCGGATGGTGTCGTCGACCGCGACCGTCCGCGCTCGGCTTTCCGCCGGCACTCGCGAGATGAGCATGATCGTATAGTAGTGTGGGAACGCGTCGGGGTCGGCCCACTCGGGGAAGGTGGCCTCCCGGCGTTCGACGAATCGCTCGCGAAAGTCGGGAAGCGGGTCGCCCGTCTCGGGATCACGGGAGGGAACGACACACCGCGCGCACGACTCGGCACCCTCGAACCGAACCGCGCCGTCGGCACCATCGACGACGAACGCCGGGGCGTCCGGACCCACGAATCGATCCTCCCAGAACGCGGGGACGCCGCCGACTTCGACGTTCGCCCGGAGGCGACGCCGAGCGCCGGCGACGGTCATGTCGTCGAACCACGACGCCACCGCTTCGAGAGTGGCGGTGCTGATCACGGAGGGGCCGGCGCCGGGACGGTCGACGAACGCCGGCGGTTCGCGTCGGCGAAAGTCGACAGGGTCGTCGACGAACGCGCCGAACCACTCGCTCGCGGCCGCTCGGCCCTCGTCAGTCGAGAGGTCGAAGCCCCGCTGGTCGCCGTCCGGCGGCGTGACGGTCAGCGTCTCCGTCTCGGGGTCGACGGCCGTATCGAGGGCGTGGATGCGGTCGCTCTGCTTTCCGTTGTACGCGAGCGTCTGCATCGCCTCGCCCGTCTCGATGGGGCCGGCGGCCGGGTCGCACATGGCGTACTCGCGGTCGCCGGCGAGTGTTCCCGCGTCGGTGATCCGCGCCGACGCGACTCCCATGCCGTCGAGTCCCTTGACCGGATAGCGTCGCAGTCGTGCGATGTGTGCCATCGGGTACCGGTACGGACGAGGATCGGATAACCGTTGGTTCGGACGCCCCCGTCGACGACCACCCTCAGATGCGCGAGAGGGCCGCCCACGCGAGGACGCCGACCAGCAACAGGAAGAAGGGGCCGAAGGCGACGGTCACCCCGACCGCCGTCGACGTCTCGACGCGGGGCGTCAGAAAGAGGCCGGCGGGGACGGCCAGAAAGGCGAAAGCGAGGACGACACAGGCGACGATGGCGGCCGGATCGCGGTCCGGTCGGGCCGTCCGCTCTACGGGGAGGTCGAGTCGGTCAACCGCGCGGTCGATATCGCGGACAGGCCCCAGCCGTACCGTATCCCGGTCGACCGACTCGACGCCCGAGACGACGAGGGTGCCCGTCCCGAGCAGTCGGTCGGCGATGGCGTTTCGCACCGACACGTCCATGGTGGGATCGACGCGAACGATCCACTGTGGCGCGTCGAGGAGCCGGTCGTACGCGACGAGTCTGTCGCCGCGGCGCCGGTATTCGACGGTGCCGTACCGGAGATAGTAGCTGAGCACCCGCGCGGCGACGACGGCGAGGACGGCGAGACCGGTCACAGCGATCAACGGGAGGTTGCCGACGACGAGCGCGAACCCGAATCCCGCGAGAGTGGCGAAGCCGACGCGATTCGCGAAGCCGAAGCCGATGGCGCCGATGCTCCCGAGTAGGACCGACCGACTGTCGGCACCGACCCGCGCCCGGACGGGGGCGTCGGGGGATTCAAGTTCCGGCGGTGGCTCGCTGAGGTCCGCATCGGTGCCGAACCGCTCGCCGAGCCGCAGGATCGGCCGCCCGACGTGATCGGCGTAGAAGCGGTGTGCCGAGGCCCCCGTCTTCGCGAGGACGGCGCCAGCGAGGGCGACGAGACCGCCGGGGCGACCGCCGATGCCGAGCCAGCCGAGAGTGCCGACCACCAGTCCGAGCTGTGCCGGCGTCCGCAGGACCTCGCGGGCGGAGACATCCCGGTACTCGCCCGCGCCGACGTACTCGAAGACGAACGCCGACACCTGCGCGGCCACCAGCGCGACGATGCCAATCCCGAGCGACGGCGAGAGGGCGGCCACCGGCGAGACCCAGGAGAGATAGAAGACGGTGATCGGACAGATGGTCACGGCCCAGAACCCGAGGAGCGACAGGGCAAACGGGATGTTGCGCGGGTAGACCGGTGGCCACCCGTCCCGGACCCGCCAGCCGCCGCGTTTCGCTCGAAGTTCGTGGAGCGGTTCGATCTCCCCGGGAACCGCCGGGGACCCCTGCGTGGCGAACAACGACTTCAGCGCGGCCAGAAGGACCGTCCCGAGCGCTTCGACCCAGTAGACGATCAGCAGCGACGTGAGGTCCCAGCCCCAGGCGAGGACGCCGATCAGGGGGAGGAGGTTGGCGCCGATCACGGCGAACAGGCCGGTCGCGACGAGGGCCGTCGACATCGGGCGATCCCGCGGGGAACCCATCCGTACCGGCCCTGTCGGGGGCGACCAACATGTACGGACTGGTCGCGGCTGTATCGGCCGCGGCCGAACGCCGAGCGGTACGAAGTACGACAGGTATTTCCCGCCCGCCCGAAAATTATATAGGCGTACATGGGCCGCCCCATGTGTCATCATCATCATCACCGCCCCTCTGAGGGGATCACCAATGGACGACACAGCCAAATACCTCATTCACGCATCGATTGCGGCCGACGGCGTCGTCGAGCGGAGCGACGTCGTGGGCGCCGTCTTCGGGCAGACGGAGGGTCTGCTCGGCGACGAACTCGACCTCCGTGACCTCCAACAGTCCTCCAAAGTCGGCCGTATCGACGTTCAGATCGACAGCGAGAACGGACAGTCCTTCGGTCGGATCACCATCGCCAGCAGCCTCGACAAGGTGGAGACAGCCATCCTCGCGGCGTCGCTCGAAACCATCGACCGCGTCGGGCCGTGTCAGGCCTCCGTCGAGGTGACGAACATCGAGGACGTCCGCGAGGCGAAACGCCGGAAGGTCATCGACCGCGCAAAGGAACTGCTCGCGGGGTCGTTCGACGAGAGCGTCATGGACTCCTCGAAGATTCTCGAGGAGGTCCGCGAGAGCGTCCGGATCGACGACATCACCGAGTACCACGGTCTCCCGGCCGGCCCGCGGGTCCCCGACGCCGACGCCGTCATCGTCGTTGAGGGACGCGCGGACGTCCTCACGCTTCTCCAGTACGGGGTGAAAAATGCCGTGGCCGTCGAGGGGACGAACGTTCCCGACGCGGTGGCCGACATGTCCGCGGAGCGAACCGTCACGGCCTTTCTCGACGGCGACCGGGGCGGCGAACTCATCCTGCGCGAACTCGCCCAGGTGGGCGACGTAGACTACGTCGTCTTTGCCCCCGAGGGTCGGTCGGTCGAGGACCTCGAACGTCACGAGGTCATGTCCGCGCTCCGCGATAAGACGCCGTACGGCGACCTCTTCGGCGACGGGGAGCCGGCGCCTTCGTCCGCCGGTCGTGGCGAGGGGGTCGAGAACGGGGACGGTCCCGCCGAGTCGGTGCCAGCCGCCGTCGCGTCGGCGGCCACGGCCTCGACGGCGGAGACGACCCGGTCCGACGAGGACGAGACGGACGGCACGGTGGGCGCGGAGGCCGACGACACCTCCGAATCGAACGGGTCCGTCGGTGACGAACCGTCGACGCTTCGCGGCCACGTGCGAGCGGTGATCGAGTCCGAGACGGGGGCGGCACGCCTCCTCGACGACGACTTCGCGGTCATCGAGACGGTGCCCGCGGCCGACGCCTTCGACGCGGTGTCGACGGCCGAGCCGGCGCCGTACGCTGTCGTTCTCGACGGCGAACTCACACAGCGGTCGCTGGACGTGGCGGCCCAGCGCGGCGTCGAGCAGTTCGTCGCTCGGTCGTCGGGTGAGATGGTCAAAACGCCCGTCGACGTCCGAGTGCGGACAATCGATCAGTTGGCGACGGCCGACTGATCTCGGCGGCCGGCTACCGGCGGTACAGTATCGCCGCGCCGTCCGCGAAGAAGTCGGGCAGGCGGCGTACCTCCTCGAAGCCACAGCGACGATACAGCGACCGCGCCGCCTCGTTTCCGGGAGCGACCGTGACGGAGAGTCGCTCCGAGCGGTCGGCGGACGCCGACAGCAACGCAGTGGCGATGCCGTTGCGGCGGTGATCGGGGGCGACGACCAGTTCCGCGACGTACGTCGTCCCATCGCCGGGGACCGCGAGCAGGTACCCCGCGAGGCCGCCATCGGCCGTGGCGACCAGGACCGTCGCCGGCGAGTACTCGTCGGCGTCGAGAGCGGCGTCGAGCAGTCCCGGACTCGGTTCGCGGAGGTGAGTCTGGAGTCGGGTGAGCGCGGCGGCGTCGGCCGGGCGCGCGCGACGAATCACAGTAACAGGGCGGCGAGCGCAGCGCTGGCGACTGCGCCGGCGAGTGTCCCGAGGAAGTTGACGGTTTGGTTGCCGACGCGGCCGCCCTCCAAGGTCGCCCCGAGGACGCTGTCGACGGTCATGCCCGTAACGCCGCCGCCGACGACGGCAATGGCAGCGAGCCGTGGCGATCCGAAGGCGAAGACGCCGACGGCAACCCCCGAGACGACCGCGGCGCCGACAATCCCGATAATATAGCCCTGCCAGGTGATCCCGCCGTCGGTCCCAGGGTCGACCCGCCGGAGGGTCGTGATGAGCCGTGGGTTGTCGAACAGCACGCCGATTTCGCTGGAGAGCGTGTCGCTCATGGCGGCGGCGAGCGACCCGGTGAAGGCAAAGCGGAAGAGTTCACCCTCCATGGGCATGCTGCCGCTGGCGGCAAAGCCGATGACGGCCACGAGTGCCACGGCGGCGTTACCGAGGACGTTCCCGCTTCCCCGTGCCCCCTCGTTGTCCTCGGCGACGCCGCGGGACCGCTTTTCGTCGTAGCGATACTTCGCGGAGAGACCGCCGATGCCGAAGAAGGCGATAAGGATGGCGAACCATCCGACGCCGCCGAAGACGAGGGTGAGAAGCGCCAGCAACACGCCGGTCACCATGCCGGGGACCGACGCGGTACCAGTTCGATAGGAGAGATAGCCGAGTGCGACCGTCCCTACGAGGGCGGCTCCAACCTCGGTAAGCGCCGCGTCGACGCCGATAGCGTCGAACAGCCATAACAGGAGACCGACCGAGAGCATCACCAACGGGTCGTCGCGCTCGTAGAGGATCGAGCGCAGGAGTGCCGCGACCAGCGCCCCCGCGGCGGCGAGAAAGACGGCTGCGGGGAGCGCAGGGAGCGTGCCGAGGGTCCACCCGACGGCGAGTTGCCCGGCGAGGGCAGCGAGAAAGGCGACGAGAGCGAAGCCGGCTGTCGTCCGACCCGGATTGGTCGCAGTGTCTACCCGTTCGACGACGCGAGCGCCGACGGTCCCGTAGGCGACGACGAGGACGGCAGCGACGAAGAGATCGATCGGCATCGACCGCCGGGGAACCGTCGAGAGGAGCGCGAGACCTGTCGCCGCGAGCGCGAACCCCGCGAGGCCGTTGAGTCGGCCGTCGCGGCGGTCCTGTGGCCGAGCGAAGAGGTCGAACACCGGCCCCTCGTCGACGACGAACGCGGCGAGGAATGCCACGATGGCAAAGGGGGCGGCGGCCGCCCGCCCGAGTTCAGGGGCGGCGAGCGCGAGCGTCCCGACGGCCGCGAACCCTCCTGCCCGCCGAAGGGTGGACGTCACACCCACCGGTATCCCCGACGGCCACTTAACGCTCCCGACACGGCCCGCTTGCGTCCACCAGTCCGTCGAATCCGTGACCTTTTGGACCGTCCACCGCCTCCCTCCGCTGTGGGACTGTACGACCGCTATCTCGCGCTCAAACAGCGACTCCACGACGGCGACCCGCCCACCCACGTCGCCGTCGTGCTCACAGAGCGCGACCTGCTGGAACAGGGGGCGTACGACCGCCTCGAACGAGTCCTTCGGTGGGCCTTCGAGTGCGGCGCCGAGCGCGTCACCGTCTCGGTGAGCGTCCTCGACGAGGCGGTGGTCCCGACATTAGAGCGCGAACTGCAGTCCATCGATGCGCCCCGGCCACTCGCCGTTCGCGGCCCTGACGACACGGAACCCGCCGCCGCACCCGTACAGGTGAACGTCGGCCTCGGCGGCAAAGGCGAGTTCGCCGCCGCCGTTCGGTCGCTTGCCGAGGCCGTCGACGAAGGCCGCATAGACCCCGCCGACGTCGACGAAACCGACGTCGAGGACCGTCTCGTCTTCCCCGACGAGCCTGACCTCCTGATCAAAACGGGCGCCGAGCGGCTCTCGGATTTTATGATCTGGCAGTCCGTCTACTCGGAACTCTACTTCACCGACGTGAACTGGCGGGACCTGCGAAAGCGGGACTATCTCCGGGCGGTCATCGACTACCAGAATCGCCAGCGGCGGTTTGGCCGCTGAGCGCCGGTGACGACAATGAGGGCGAAAGATCAGTCTGCGGTGTGATCCTGCCGGTCGAGTTCGTCAGACAACTGCTCGGCGTCGCTGTGAGGGAGGTTCTCGCGGAGGCGGCCGACCACCTCACGAGTCTCGACGAGCGAGGACCCGGCGACCGCACGGACCAAAGCGGCCGCCCGCTCGGTCCGGGTGTGTCGCCACGACGCCTCGCGAGACTCGTATGTTCGGATGGCCCGCAGGAAGTCCACCTTCGAAAACTCCGGCCAGTAGGGCGCACAGAAGAAGACCGCGGCTTCGTTGCCGTTGGCGTGCCAGGGCAGGAAGTTGCTCGTCCGCTCGGCGCCGCCCGTGCGGACAATCAGGTCTACGTCGCGGACGGGGCGGGCGTGTAGACGGCGCTCGATCTCAGCGACGTCGACGTCCACGGGGTCGAGACGGCCGTCGTCGACAGCGGCGAGCGTGTCGCGGGCGGCGCCGAGCAGTTCCGCGCGGCCGCCGTACGCCACCGCGACGTTCAGCCGAAAGCGGTCGTACTCCGCGGTTCGTCGCTCGGCGTACGCGATGGCTTCGCGGACCCGCTCGGGAAGGCGGTCGATCTCGCCGAGCGCACGAATGCACACCCTATTCTCGTGGATGCCGTCGGCGTTCGCGAACTCCCGGAGCTTCGACTCGATCAGATCGAAGAGATGCTCGCGCTCCGCCGGCGGCCGGTCGAAGTTTTCGGTCGAGAAGGCATAGAGGGTGAGTTCCTCGATTCCAAGATCGTGACACCAGCGGAGCACCTGCTCGGTAGTCTGAGAGCCCTCGCGGTGGCCGGCGGTGGCCTCGTCGCCTCGTTCGCGGGCGTACCGCCGGTTGCCGTCCATGATGATGGCGACGTGGTCCGGGCCGTCGCCGATGTCGCGGCGGAGGAGTCGCTCGTAGGCGCGGTCGAACAACTTCCGGACCCGCGAATGCATGTTCGACTTGACAAGGCCGACCGACATGGGTCTTTTGACAGCTTGGGGCGGTCGCGGCGGCGCGACCCCGTGACGACAACCCATATTAGCCTCGGGCGTGTCCTTCAGGACGATGAGCGATCCGCCAGCCGCCGCGGTCGATGGGATCGAGTTCCGGCACGTTCCCGAGACCGACCAACACTTCGAGAACGCGCTGGCGAAGGCCCGAGACGGCGTCCGCCTCACCGTCGACGACGGGGTAGAACTCCTGACGACCGGCACCGACCGCGCGGGGATCGACCCGGCCCGCAAGGAGGCAGTGCTGGAGGCAGCCGACCACCGACGCGCCGAGGTCGTCGGCGACGACGTTACCTTCGTCGCCAACCTCAACAACAACGTCACGACGGCCTGTGACACCGGCTGTCTGTTCTGTAACTTCAAGGACCGCGCGTCGGCGTTCGAGGCCGACGCCCCCGACGATCACGGTGGGTTCACAAAGACGCCGGCCGAGTCGCGGCAAGCAGTCGTCGACGCCGTCGACTTGGGCATCTCGGAGGTGTGTTCGGTCAGCGGCCTCCACCCCGCCTTCGCCCTCGACGCCGACCACCGCGAACTGCTCGAAGCGGCCACAGACCCCGACGCACTGAACTATCGCCCGCCCGAGGCGTACACCACCTCACCGGGCACCTACGTCGAACAGATTCGTGCCATGTCCGTCGACGGCGTCCACGTCCACTCGATCACCCCCGAAGAGGCCTACCACGCCCGTCGGGGTACCGACCGGTCCTACGCGGAGGTGTATCGACGGCTCCGCGACGCCGGCCTCGACAGCGCGCCGGGCACGGCCGCTGAAATCCTCGTCGACGAGGTGCGCGAGGTGATCTGTCCGGGGAAGATGGACACCGAGGAGTGGCTGGACGCGATGGAGGGCGCGATGGCCGCCGGTCTCCCCGTCACCGCGACGATCATGTACGGTCACGTCGAAAACGAGATGCACCGCGTCATGCACCTGAAACGGGTGCGCGACCTGCAGGATCGTACCGGCGGGATCACCGAGTTCGTCCCGCTTTCTTTCATCCACCAGCAGACACCGCTGGCCGAACAGGGACTGGTCGACGGCGGTGCGACCGACGCCGAGGACGAACTCATGATCGCCGTCTCCCGGCTCTTCCTCGACAACATCGAGAATCTCCAGACCTCGTGGGTGAAGTTCGGCGACGCGAAGTCGCTGAAAACGCTGTCCTGTGGCGCCAACGACTTCATGGGGACGCTTCTCTCCGAGGAGATCACCAAACGCGCCGGCGGCGACTACGGCGAGTTCCGTTCGGTCGCCGACTACGTCGACATGGTGACGGCGATTGGCCGCCGGCCGGTCGAGCGCTCGACCAACTACGAGCGACGGTATCCCATCGACCCGGACGATGGCCCCCACGGTCCCCGTCTCGGGCCACGCGCCGACGGGACGCCGATGCTCGACGGGACGGCCCCCACCGCAGACGACTGAGATGATGGCGACCACCCACGCCGCCGTCGGCCTGCTGTTCGCGCTTCCGCTGACGGTCGTCGCGCCGGAGTTGGCCCCCATCGCGGCGCTGGCCGCGATTGCCGGCGGGATCTTCCCGGATCTGGACCTCGTAGCCGGCGTCCACCGTCGAAGCCTTCACTTCCCCGATTACTACTGGCTCGGCGCGGTCCCGGCGCTCGCCGCGGCCGCCATCGCCCCCAGCCCCGAGACCGTCGCTGTCGCCTGGTTTCTCCTCTCGGCGGCCGTCCACTCCGTGAGTGACGCCTTCGGCGCGGGGACCGAAGCCCGCCCGTGGGAGCGGACGTCCGCGGAGGCGGTGTATCTCCACTCCCGGAGTCGGTGGATCGCGCCGCGGTACTGGGTGCGCTACGACGGCGCCCCCGAGGATTACCTGCTCACCGTCTGCCTGCTCGCCCCGGGCCTCGTCGCCTTCGGCCCAGCAGTTCGACGCGTCGCCATCGTCCTCATCGTCGTCGGCGGCGCCTACACCCTCGTCCGCAAGCGCTTGCCGGCTGTCGAGGAGCGATTACTGTAGCGCGCGATACCGGCGGCCGGCGTCGTCGTCCGCGCGGAGCGCGTCCCTGATCGCCGGGCGGAGCCACTCCCGGTCGACCTCGCACTCGGCCGGCGTGACCGCGCCGCGCCGGTACGCCGCCGGCAGATACCGGTCGTGGGTCGGGAGCCGTTCGTGGAGCGGGACGCCCGCCTCGTCTGCGAGCGCCGACAGTTCCTCGACCGCCGGCCACGCGTAGTCGGGGTTGATGTAGTCATCGGTGACCGGGGAGACGCCGCCCAAGTCGTCGACCCCACAGTCGAGCAGGTCACGCGTCGGTGCGAGATTCGGCGGCACCTGCACGGACACCTCGGGCGGCAGGGCAACCCGCGCCATCGCCACCGTCTCGCGCATGGTTGCCACGGCGGGCCGGTCGAAGTCCGAGCGCTCGTTGGGGACGACAGGCTGTACGATCACCTCTTGGACGTGGTCGTAACGCTTGTGGAGTTCGCTGATCGCCAGCAGGCTCTCTGCCCGGTCGCGTCGTGACTCGCCGATGCCGACGAGGATGCCTGTGGTGAAGGGGACGGCCATCTCACCGGCGGCACGGATCGTCCCTAAACGACGCTCCGGGGTCTTCTGTCGCGCCCCCGCGTGGGCGTCTACATCGGCCGTCGTCTCCAGCATCACCCCCATGCTGGCGTTGACCTCGGCGAGGCGATCCAGTTCGTCGGCGCGCAGGTCGCCGGGGTTGCTGTGAGGGAGCAGGCCGACGTCGAGGGCCATCTCGCAGGCGTCGTAGAGGTAGTCGAGGACGGTGTCGTACCCCCAGTCGTCGAGTTGGTCGTGGATGGCCGTGTATCGCTCGTCCGGCGCGTCGCCGAAAGTAAAGAGCGCCTCGGTGCAGCCGGCTTCGGCGCCGAAGTGGAGTTGCTCGCGGATCGCTTCCGGTGGCATCAGGGTGGCCTCGCCGGGCACGTCGTAGAAGGTACAGTACGTACAGGTGTACCGGCAGGCGGTCGTTAGCGGCAGGAAGACGTTCCGGGCGAAGGTGAGTTCCGGCGCCGGGCCGACGTCTGCCGGGGTTACGGCGAGTAGGTCGTCGACGGCGCCGGCATCCACCAGCGTGTCGGGGTCGACCTGCTCGTCGTCCGTCTCGGGGGCCCGTGACATGGCCTCCGCTCGTCGCCCGACGATAAAAAATCCTCGCGGTACGGAGGGAAAACCTATATCGGGACCGGCCGACCAGTGCCAGCATGGACGCCGTCGATCACATCAACATCGATGTCGACGACCTCGACGCCGCGTACGCCTTCTATCGGGACGTTCTCGACCTCGACCTCCTGCGACCGCCGGAGGATTTCACGGGCGCACACGTCATGTTCGAGACCGACGGCGGCACCGTCGTCACGCTCGTCGAAACGGGGCGCGGCGAGGGGTGGGACGACCGAGGACTCGATCACCCGCTCGATAAGGCTCACGTCGCCTTCGAGACCGACCGCGAGACCTACGAGTCACTGATGGCGGAGCTTGACGGCCAGTTCCCGAACCAGGGACCCTACGACTGGGGCGCGTTCGAGGGGTTCTACTTCCTCGACCCGTCCGGGAACCTGCTCGAAATCGTCACCTACGACCCCGCGCCTGCCGACCGGGACCGACCCCTGATGGACCACGACGACGTGGTGTAACTCACAGGCGATTCGCGGGACAAAGCGGTTCCGGCCACGCCGTCAGTCGTCCTCGACCCGCGCTTCGACGCCAGCCAGATCCTCGATTACCTGCATCACACCGGAGTTGTCGTCCTTTCCGCGTCCGGTCTCGACCATGGACTTGTACATCTCGTGGACGAGTTCAGTCTGTGGCATCGGCGACCCGTACGCCTCGCCGGCGTCGGTGGCGATCCGGAGGTCCTTGTACTGGTAGTCGGCAAAGAACCCGGGGTCGAAGTCGCCCTGGATCATGCTCGGGGCGCGATTGTCCAAGGTCCAACAGCCGGCGGCGCCGCCACTGATGGCGTCGACGACGGCCTCGAGATCCGCACCGGCCTTGTAGGCGAACACGAGCGCCTCGCTGACGGCTTCCATCGTCCCCGCGACGACAATCTGGTTGCAGGCCTTGGTGACCTGTCCGGCGCCGTTGTCGCCACAGTAGGTAATCGTCTCACCCATGACCTCGAGGATGGGCCGGCACTCCTCGAGGACGTCCTCGTCGCCGCCGACCATGATCGAGAGCGACGCCTCGATGGCACCCTCCTCGCCGCCGCTGATCGGTGCGTCGAGCATCCGGGCGCCTCGGTCGCGGACCTCCGCGGCGAGTTCCTCGGTCACCATCGGTGAGATTGTCGAGTTGTCGATCACCACGTCGCCCTCGCTCAGACCGGCGAGCACTCCGTCCTCCTCGCGCATGACCTCCGCGACGACGTCGTGGTCGGGAAGACACATGATCGTCACGTCGGCGCGTTCGGCCGCCTCCTTCGGAGTTTCGGCCGCCTCGCCGCCGGCGGCGACGTGTTCGTCGACCGGTTCCTGTGACCGGTTGTGCCCGATCACGGTGTAGCCCGCATCCAGCAGGTTCTTCGCCATCGGTCCGCCCATGATCCCCAGTCCGACGAAGGCGATTGTCTCGTCTGCCATGTGGGTTTCACTCACCTCGCCCGACATAAATGAGTCGGCTGGGGAACCCCGACCGGCACGCGATTGATGAACGTCGGCGTCGAACGGGGGGTATGACAGACGAGACCGACCGCGGACCGGCCGCCGACGCCCCCGAACGCCACCTCGGTCGTCGCCTTCGGGAGCGGGACGAGACGCTTGCCGTCGCCGAATCCCTCACGGGAGGGCTGGTCGGTTCGCGACTGACCGACGTCCCTGGGTCGAGTGACTACTTCGACCGGGGGGTGGTCGCCTACTCGAACGACGCCAAACTGACCGACCTCGGGGTGAGTCGGGAGTCACTCGACGCCCACGGCGCCGTCTCGGCCCCCGTCGCCCGCGAGATGGCACAAGGGGTTCGCGACACGGCGCGGACGGACTGGGGTGTCGCCACCACCGGCATCGCTGGACCGACCGGGGGCACCGACGGGAAGCCCGTCGGCCTCGTCTTCGTCGGCGTCGCCTACGCCGCCCCCTGGGGAAGCGGCGACTCCTTCGTCCGGGCCGAGCGTCACGTCTTCGACGGCGACCGCTGGGCGGTCAAGTCCGCGAGCGTCCGGGAGGCGCTCGAGGCCCCACTGGCCGCGATGGACTAGTTCGTCGTCACCAACTCGACCACGTCGCGGTCGTCGAGTTCGTGACTGCCGCCGATCTGTCGCGACGACCGGCAGTCGATGCCGTGGAGCAGTCCATCGCCCAGATCCGAGTGGATGTGGTGGGCGAAATCCGCTGTAGTCGATCCGTCGGGCAGGAGGAAGCAATCGCGGAAGGCCCCCTTCTCGCTCGTCGCCCCGTCGTCGCTCCCCGGGAACACCGCGATGAGGTCGAGTGCGTCGAACAGCGCCGCCTCCAGCGACGCCTGGACGCCCGTCCCGCCGTACGTCGCGAGCAGGTCGCCGATCTGATCTAGGCCCGCCGCCTGTTCGTCGCTCGGATCGCCCGTCATCTCGAAGTCGTCGTCACCCGGACGATAGTCGACCGTGCCCGCCTCGTCGGCGGCTTTCAGCGCCTTCTCCGCGTGGGCACTCGCCGGGACGACCGTGAGGTGGTCGTAGTCGGGGTCGTTCCGAACCGCCTCGAAGTTCGCCGCCGCCGCGGGGTCGTCGATCTTGTTCGCCGCGATCACGATGGGTTTGGTGCGCTTGCGTATTTCCCGGGCCAACGCCTCGCGATCCGCTTCGGCCCACGTTCCGGGATCGAGTTCGAGGCCCAGCGAGAGGATCACCTGCTTGATCTCGTCTTCGTTCGTGCGGAAGGCGCTCATCTGCTCGGCCAAGTCCGCCTCGATGGCCGCGTCTGCGCCGTGGTACTTCGTCTCGAAGCGCTCGATTCCCTTCTCGAGGATCTCTAAGTACCACTGGTCGAGTTCCGCCTCCAGAAAGTCGATGTCGTCGCGTGGGTCGTGGCCCTCCGTGGGTTCGCCCTCGCTGTCGGTCTTGCCCGAGAAGTCGACGACGTGGACTAGGACGTCCGTCTCGTTGAGGTCGCTCAGGAACTGGTTGCCGAGACCATGCCCCTCGTGGGCGCCGGGGATGAGGCCGGCGACGTCGACGAGTTGCACCGGGACGAACCGCGTGCCGTCGTCGCAGTAGCCGACACTCGGGGTACAGGTCTCGCCGAACTCCGGGGCCGCACAGTCGACGCGGACGTACGCCTCGCCGATGCTCGGGTCGATGGTCGTGAACGGATACGCTCCCTCTGGCACGTCGTTCATCGTCGCCGCGTTGAAAAACGTCGACTTGCCCACCGAGGGCTTGCCGACGAGTCCGATGGCGTAGCTCATGCACCCCGTCGGCGACGGTGGATCAAAAACGGCGTCATCCCGCGGTTCTCCGACAGATAATCACTCACACGCCGAGCGACGACTCGTCGAAAACGAACGACCGTCCGAGTTATGCCGCCGGCGCGCCGAGCGTGTGTATGACCGACGACTCCGAGACGCCGGCGGACACCTTCGGCGTCAGCATCGGCGTCGACGACGATGCCCTCCGATTTCTCGTCCACGTCCCCTCGGACCTCACGGCCCCGTGGGACGACCGCGACGCCTTTCAGCGACTCGTCGAGGAGGCCGTCTGGGCGCGACTCGACCGAGAACGAACGCTCGGGGCGGTCGGCCGGGTCGCCGACGCCGGCGAGCGCGTCGAACTCGGGACGGTGACGCTGACACCCGAGGGAACCGTCGTCGACCACGACCTCTCCACCCCGGAGCCATGAGCTTCGAGGCAGTCCGGACGGCCGCCATCGACCACGCGCTAGTTGGTGACGATCCGGAGGCCGCGCTCGCCCTTGCAGGCGTCGTCGACGCCGCAACCACCGATTCCGAGGACACGGATGGGACGGTCAGAGGGGTCGATCCGCTCGCGGTGACGCTGCTGACCGTCGGATCGCTCGCAGTCGAGCATGACCCCTCACTCGACGAGCGGGCGTGGACCCCTGGAACCGACACCGATCCGTTCGTCGTCGCCGGCGCGGCCGTCGCCGTCCGCCGGCGAAACCTCTCACTCGACCGGGCCGCCGACCTCGCGAACTGCTCGCCGGCGGCGCTCGACGCTGCTCTCGACGACTGAAGAACGGAAGGACCGCGTCAGTTACCGGCCGTTGCCGTTACCGCCGCTGTTTCCATTACCGCCGCCGTTACCGTTGCCACCGCTGTTTCCGTTACTGCCGCCGTTACCGTTGCCACCGCTGTTTCCGTTACCGCCGCCATTGCCGTTACTACCGCCGTCGTCGCCGGCGTCGTTGTCCGCGCTGTCCGACTCCGCCTCGTCGGCGTCGCCGTTCTCACTCTCCGCGTCCTCGCTGTCCTCGTTGTCACCGTCATCACCTTCGTCCGCGTCGTCACTGTCATCGTCCGCGTCGTCACTGTCATCGCCTTCGTCCGCGTCGTCACCGTCAGACTGGCCCGGTGCCGACCCGGAGTTGCCCGGTGCGCCCTCGCTCTCCGCATCGTTCGATCCGCCCTGGTCGTCCGACTGCTCGTCGTCATCGGTCGGTTCGCCCCGGTCGTCTGACTCCTCGTTGTCGGCTTCGTCACCGTCGGATTGCCCTGGTGCTGACCCGGAGTTACCCGGACTCTCGGTCGGCGGGCCGGCAGGAACGATCCGAGACTCGTTGCCCTCCTCGTTGGTCTCGTTGCCGTCGGCCGCGTCGTCCTCGTCCGCGTCACGATCCGGACCCGCGTCCGCCGGCGGTCCCGCATTCTCCGGCGGGCCGCGCTCGCTGGCGTTGGCGTTCGACGGGTTGTTGTTCGTCACGAACTCCGACACCTGCTGGCCAAGCGGGCCGCTGAAGCCCGCCCCGTTCAGTGTGTCGACGAACGCCGAGACGATCTGACCGAACGGGCCGGTCGACTCCGGCGGCGACAGGTCGACCGTCGTCGTCGCCGTCTCGTCGCCCTTCGTCGCCGCAACGGTGACCGTCACTGCCTCCGCCGGCGCGGGCACCACGACCGTTCCGTTCGCGTCGGTTGTGTACTCGCCAGTCCCGGTGTAGGAGCCGTTGCCCTCGACCGACACCGTGACCGTCGCGTTCGCGACTGGGTCGCCGAGCCGTCCGACCGACACCGTGGCCGTTCCGTCGTCGGCCTGATCGACACCCACCGCGAGCGTCTCGACCGGCTGGACGCTCACCGACCGCGTCGTCGTGTCACCATCGTCCGTGGCTGTGATCGTCAACTCGACCGACTCGGAAGGGTTAGCCAGCGTGACCGTCCCGTTCGCGTCGGTCGTGTACTCACCCGTGTCCGCGTACGTCGCGTTCGCGGTGGCGGTTACCGTCGCGTTCCCGACCGTCTCGTTTCCGCGTGTCACCGTCACTATGACCGATCCGTCGTCGGCACCCGTCACCGTCACGCCGAGCGCGGGATCGAGCGTGACGGTGGTCGTCGCCGCGTCGTCATCGCCCGTCGCCGCAACGGTGACCGTCACCGACTCCTCGGGCGTGGGGAGGGCCACCGTTCCGTTCCCGCCGGTCTCGTACTCGCCAGTCCCAGCGTACGTCTCGTTTCCGTCGGCGGTCACAATCACCGTCGCGTTCTCTATGGCCGTGTCGTTGCTCGCGACGAAAACCGTCGCGACGCCTGTCTTCTCGTCCTGTGTTACGTCGACCGACAGCGAACTCGACTGTGCGGCCACTGCGGCCGGGCCCACTGCCGACGCCAGTAACGCGACTGCCATCAGTATCGCACCGGTTCGTTGTGCGTTCATTCCGTTCGGTCCCTAGTTCCTCACCCCGTTAAATCGGGACAGCGCTAAATCCCGGTTTGGGCCGGGTTTACGCGGGTTTGCGCCGATTAAATCGGATTAATTCGGGGAGTAGTCCGGGCAGACGGCGGTGCAGTCGCTGTCCGGTAGTGTGTATGAAAAGTGACGAGCGACAGTGCTGTCGCTCGCCAAGAGTGATGAAGTATGAATGGTGAGGCGGCGAATCGGCACTCCCAGAGGGTCGCCCACTCCAGTACTGCCCGATACGCAGGCAGGCTTAACGTCCGTGTTCGGGATGGGTACGGGTGTCTCCCTGCCGCTCTGGCCGCCTTCATGCCGACCGACGGAATCGAACCGTCGTCATACCAGTGTCGGTGAGGGTCTCTCGACCGTGTGTACGTGCGATCCAGTTAGCGCCTGGACCCGACAGTCAAATCGGGTCACAGTGCGGACTCCAATGAATGTGGCTTGGACTGTTAGTGCTCGCGGGCTGAACGCCTCGTTGCCTTGGCGCGTACACCCCGAGTCTATCTAACTCGTCTTCTACGAGTGTCCTCGGTGGTACCTCTTTTCCAGGTGGGTTTCGAGCTTAGATGCGTTCAGCTCTTACCCCGTGGT
>NZ_JANHDK010000004.1 GCF_024494725.1 Haloplanus ruber | reverse complement strand
GGCCCCGCTGTCCACCCTCGCGCGTGGTACCGCGAGTTCCGCGAGCTCGTGTTGACCGCCGCAGTCTACAATCTCGAACAGGCCCTCAAACAGTGATCCCGACGCCATCATCGGATTCAACAAAGCACTATATTCAGCAAGGGCATCGTCTCAGTTGCCGAGAATTCGACAGGGCTCTCTATTCAGGTATCTCGTAGCAACAGAAGTGTCAGGCCGGTGCGGGCTCTTCGCCCGATTCTCCGCCGGCGAGTTCAACGTCGAGGAGAATCCGCTCGTAGGGCAGGTACGGCCGCTTCGACTGCCCTTCGTCAATGACGAAGAGGAGGCCGTAGTCTGCGAGCAGGGAGACGTCGTCGTGAACCGTCCGGTAGTCGCGGCCGAGATCATCGGCCAGTGCTGAAATGCTCTCGGCAGCACCGTCGGTATTCAACAGCGTCCGGAGGAGTTCGATGCGGCGGTCGGTCAGAATCTTCCGCAGCTCTCCGACCGTCGCGAACGACACGACTGCCGGTGTCGATTCCCCGTCGGCAACTGTGTCGACAGCCTCGAGCGTGTCCTCGCGGGCCTCATCGAATGACTCGACAGTCACGCGAAGGATGTCTGGATGCGGACGGTCACGGGGGTCGCTGTACTTGTCGGGCCAGCCGTCGGCGGTGTGATCAGTCATGGTTCGTGTCCTCGATATCGGTGAGGTGGCCGACCTCCTGGAGGAAGCGGGCGACGTGCGCACTGATGTTCTGGAACGGAATCTCGGAATCCTCGCCGAATCGAACGTGTCGGTGGTGCCAACCGAGATCGTCGTCATCGTGCGCGTTGTCGTAGCGCAGGAACTCGCCCTCTTCCGGGTGGTAGTACTGGAACCGGTAGAACCAATCGCCGGGATACTCGTCGTCGCGGATCGCGAACAACTCCACGCGGCCACCTGGGACGGCGCGGTTGAGCTCAATCGGTTGGTTCTCCGGCATCCTGCTATCCGATATGGGCTATGTGGTCATAGGACATAAAGATTGGTGGAGCCGTGTTATGACGGGATTTCAGCCGTCGTTGAGCAACTTCCCACGGCGCCGACGACCATCGCGAACGACAACTGCTGGAGAGCGCAGGGGCTCCCGTCTCAGTCTTAACTACATTATGGCCGAGTGTTGGTTAGAAATCGTCGACAGTATTCGGAGAGATCACTCTTCCTCGACGACGTCCGCCTCGGTCGGGGGTGCGATCTCCACCTCACGCGCCTCGCGATCGAGCGTTTCAGCATCGATGCCGGTCGCGTCAGCGAGCAACTCCGTCAGCTCCTCGCGGGAGGCCGCGTCGGCGTCAGCGTCCGCGTTCCGGCTCATACCTCCATCTACCGGCGGCGAACGGATAAAGCTAGGTTCTCGTTCATCACCGTCAGGTGTCCACCGCGGCGGGCTCCCCGGCGAGTGATTCCCTTCGAAGACATCGACAAAGTAGCCTGCCTCAGCGTCCAGGTAGTCGACACAGCCGCGGATTACGGTCCCACGGTTCACTAGGAGTGAGACGTGTCGAAGAGTGAGGTGCACCTCCTGACCTCCCCGACGGTCGATATCGACGTGCAGCCCTTCATGATAGACTTTGTGACCGGTGGAGGCGGTCTCATTGTGATCCATCCGGGCGATGGCGTCCCACTCGACGGGTGTCGTCGCGGTCTGGTAGTGCAGCTGGACGAGGAAACGCGGGATATACCCCGGCTGGCGGTCGAAGCCGACCGTGAGGGCGCAGTCTGCTCGGGTGGTAGCGACGTGTTTCGAGACGTCGAATCTTGACGGGGGCGGGGAAAGTCATGTTCGTGTCTCTCGAATCGTTCCATCTCCGTCCCGAGTGAGGCCCTCGCAGTGGGGGCAGACACGAGGCTCGTCGACGCTGTCGGGGGTAAACACGCGGGCGTAGCGTTCGGTGACGTGGGCACCGCAGTTCTGGCACTCTGGCACGGTCACTCGCCTCCATCGTCGTCAGCGTCCTTGAGCAGTGCCCGCGCGATCCGCACGGTCGTGTTGAGTCCCGGATCGGCGGCGAGGTCGCCGGCGGGGTCGAGGTGATCCGGGTCTGAGTCCGGGACGCTGGCGTCAGTGTTGTCGTCAGTCATTCTCTGCCACGAGCGTCCAAACGAGAGAATTGCCGACCATCTTCGCCTCGACTTTTCCCTCCTCCCGAAGCTGCCGAAGCCGATAGTCAGCGCCCTGGCGAGTTACGCCGACAGCATCAGCGACCTCCTTTGTCGACGCTGGAGAATTCGCCCGGACCGCCTCGAAGTAGTCTTCTTCCGGGTGGGTCACAGTCCCTGCACCTTGCTCCATGTAGGAAACAGTATATCTCCGATTCCTTATTTCTTGCTGCATAGCAAGTAATGGGGGCAGACCGGCCCTTAGGGCGATTTATTCGCCCGCCTGCTGGACAGGCGGGCTGGCTGTTTCGAATGGACGACACAGCCATGACGGACTTCGACTCTGGGGTACTTCAACGTACCCCCACGACTGCGAGCATCAGGGGCGCTTCGAGGTAGTAATTGACAATGTCGACATCGTGGTAGATACAGTCAGGGATGAAATCCTAGCACACTCAGTTGACGTGCTCAGGAAAAATGGGGTGCTCGTTTCAGTCGTTGGACAACCATCCGGAGTGCTCACCACCAACCACGATATTGATATACAGGCGGTGAGTGGGCAGTCGAGTTCCCCATCGCTCCTAACAACGATTAGCGAGCTGATTGGCGCCGGAGAAGTGCACCCCACGATCAGTGCCGAATTCCCACTCGAAATTGCAGCCCATGCACACGAAGTAGGTGAGACAGAGCACGTACAAGGGAAACTTGTTCTCAGGGTAGCGTGATTCGATGTGTCGTACATTGAATTGAGATCCACAGTCAGTATCGAGTGGATATGCTATTTTCAATTCTCGTGAATATGATAGAATTAGAACTACTCCTCCAACACCGATCGGCATGACCACCGGCCCTGTAGCGGATGACTTACGGTGAGACGTCAGTGAACACTCAAAGTCAGCTAACAGATTGGAGACGGAATGTGTTCATTGTTGGGCCTCCAGAATTCGACATACGGTAACCTCGGCAAGCTGTGTGAAACCCACTGTATCCGGCATAACATCAACAGCGATCCCATGCTTGTCGACAGCACGTTTTGTCGGTGCTCCTATCGTTCCAACAATCGACTCCTTTAGCTCGCGTTGTAGTGCAGCGACAACGTCACGTTCAGTCGCGATTTGAACGAAGTGCTCAACCGTCTTTGGCGAGGTGAACAGTATGCCGTCCAGCTTACCGTCTACCGCAAGTGAAACTGACTGTCCCGCAGTCTCCGGTCGTTCCAAGCGATATAAGCATGTTTCGCTGACAATTGCACCAGCTGCTTCCAGTCCTTCAACAAGTACCTCGCTACCGTGTGCACTCCGAGCAAGTTCAACGGTTTGTCCCTCGACATCAGTAGATAACTCGTCGACGAGCCCTGTGGATGTGAACGTCGATGGAACGATATCGACTGAATAGCCCTGATTGCGTAATGCGGTTGCAGTTTGATCTCCGACAGCACAAACGGTGGTTCCTTGCTGTTTCCATCCCGCTGTCGCAGCTAGATCGACACTGGTCTCGCTTGTGAAGATACAGTAATCCGCATGTTGGGGAACCTGACCGGTCGGTGTGATTGCCAGCATCGGGTCTGGAATCGGGGATACACCGAGTGACTGGAGATACTCAACCGCCTCAACGATACGGCTGTCGTCGGGTCGGAGAACAGCCACCGTCGGCTGGGACATATTGAACAGTTAGCCGATGCTGGACTTGTGTGTATCGAGAACTGGTGACCAGTCTCGAACGATTCAAACCGGCATCCTGCTAATTGCCGGTATGGACGACGAGTCTCACGACCACGTTGTTCCGGGAAGTGATGAAGAGTTGGCCACGCCAGACGTGCAGGGCTACGACTTCAGTGGCGAATTCGATTTTCAGGAGATGCTGGAAGCGTATGCAACGACGGGCTTTCAGGCGACGCAACTCGCAGAGGCCATCGACATCGCCGAGCAAATGCAAGACGCCGATGCCACGATCTATCTCACATGCACGTCGAATATCATCTCGTCGGGATTGCGTGAAGTCGTCGCCTACCTCGTTCGTGAAGGGTACGTCGACGTGCTTATCACGACCGCGGGATCGCTAGCGGAGGATGTTATCAAAACGGCGAAGCCGTTCAAAATGGGAGAGTGGGATGCGGACGAGGCCGCGCTCCGGGAACAAGGAATCAACCGTCTTGGGAATCTCTTTGTTCCTTCCGACCGATACGTCTGGTTGGAAGAGTACCTGTACGACTTCTTCGAGGAGTTCTTTGCCGAGGAAAAGGTTCGGACGCCGACAGCGTTTGCCCGCGAGTTAGGGGAGACACTCGACGATCCGGATTCGGTTCTGAAACAAGCAGCGGACCACGACGTTCCCGTGTACTGTCCGGCACTGACAGACGCCGAGGTTGGGAACTTCCTCTATTATTACCGACAAGGATACGATTCGGAAGTTGGCATCGAGATTCTCGACGACTACGACTCGCTCATCGAGGACGGGATGCTCGCCGACACGACGGGTCTGATCGCAGTCGGAGGGGGCGTCCCGAAACACCATGCGATCATGACGAATCTGTTCCGCGGCGGGGCGGATTATGTCGTCTACATCTCGACTGGTATGGAAGGAGATGGCTCACTCTCTGGAGCGCCCCCGAACGAGGCAGTATCATGGGGGAAAATCAAAGACGATGAGCAGACGAACTACACGCAGGTCGAAGCAGAGGCGACGCTCGTCTTCCCACTGCTCGTGGCGGGTGCTTTCAGCGAGTGAGCGTGATCTGCTGATAGAGATTCAAGCGCATACCTCCGTCTTCAGGCGGAGGTTGAGCGACACTCGGCCCGCTCCTCCCGGAAGTTTAAAATCCGTGGCCCACGTTCCCACGGGTGCTACGGAATTGGTGAGATGCCGTCCCCGAACCACAAGGGGTGGCGAACCAGCGGTGGTTCGCACGGCAATGACACGGATTCCGACGGGGCCTCATTGGCCGGGCCACAGCCCTACGAGGGAGACAAACGAGAGTTCCGCCGGTGTGCCGCCGGTTCCCTCCGAGCGCGGGTTGGAACCGAAGGGCATCGACCGCCCGAATCCCGTGGTGGGATTCCCGCGTCTTCAGGCGCGGGAGGAGGTCAAACTTGGCGGTCGACCGTTTACTCCGAGTGAGCGGGAGATCCAAGTTGATCGTTGCCTTCTCTGGAGGCGGTCGCAGCCACCTGATCTCCGTTCGCCGGGAGCAGGCGGCGCTTCGAGTTGAAGACGACAATGAGACTGCTGATAGCCATCATAACGGCGGCGATCAACGGCGTGATTACGCCAACTATTGCCAGTGGGAGTGCGATCGCGTTGTAGCCAGCCGCCCAGAGGAGGTTCTGTTTGATTCGGCTCCGAGTGTCACTCGCCAGTCCGAAGAGTTCGGGAACAGCGCCGAGACGGTCGTCCAGCACCACCGCATCGGCCGCCTCAATCGCAAGTTCGGTGCCGCTTGAGACCGCAATCCCGAGGTCTGCGCTGGCGAGTGCGGGCGCGTCGTTCGTCCCATCACCGATCATCGTTGTTGTTCCGCGCTCGCGGAGTCCCTGGACGATTGCTTCCTTGGACTCGGGGCGCACGCCTGCAAATACGTGATCGATCGCTGGATGGTTCGCGAACGTCTCGGTCATCCGCTCGTCGTCGCCGGTCAGTACGACGATTTCTCGACCCCCATCCGCGAGATCGGAAACCACACGGTCCCAGTTCTCACGGGGCGTATCTCGGACCGTGACGATCCCGTGGACGACGCCTTCCCATGCGACCGCCGTGGGATGCGTGCCCGACTCGTAGGCGTCCGTGACGGCGGCCTCGATATCCGCAGAGATCGTCCACTCGTCGTCGGTGAAGGAGTCGGGATGGCCAACTATCACGCGGGTATCGTCGACGAGCGCCGATACGGTACGGTCGGAACGCTCGAAGCTCGATACCGAGCGTGTGGTTGGCGGGGCGGCGTCGTCGATCGCAGCGGCGATAGGGTGGCTCGATCGGCGCTCAACGGCAGCCGCCATTGCAAGCACTTCGTCGGGGGTGTCGCCAACGACGTCTGCGAGTTTCATTTCCCCCGTTGTGAGTGTCCCTGTCTTGTCGAATACGACGATTGAGGAGTCGTCGATCCGTTCGAGTACCGTCTCGTTGAGAACGAGCATCCGATTGTCGGTGGCATCGCGAGTGGCCGCCGCGAGGGCAAGCGGGGTCGCGATCCCGAGTGAGCACGGACACGAGACCACTAACACGGAGACACCGACCAGTATGGCTGTGTTCAAGTCGTTGCCAAGGGCGAACCAGCCAGCGGCAGTCAGCGCGGCGAGTCCGAGTACGAGCGGGACGAACAGCACTGCAAAGCGGTTGACAATACGCTGGACGCCCGTTGCCGAACTCTTGACGTTCCAGAGGAGTTCGACGAGACGATCCATCGTGCTGGTGGCATCTGGGCCAACTTCGACGACAATCGCGCTGTCAGTAAGGATGGATCCGCCGAGTACGCTGTCCCCGACGGATTTGCGTTGCGGGAGCGATTCGCCTGTGACGAGCGCCTCGTCGATCGCGGCAGTCCCGTCGACGATCTGGCCGTCGACTGGGATCCGTTCGCCAGGTTTGACTAACAGCTGATCGCCGGGCTCACACTCTGCTATTTCGATGGTTTCGGTGGCCTCGCTGCCGTTGTCGAGCCGGCGGGCCTCATCAACGCGTGAATCAGTGAGGTCAGCGCGATTGCCGAGCGCAGCGCGTTTGACTTGTGACTCGAGATGGTTGCCGATAGTGACGATCGCGAGCACCATCACTGCGACGTCGAAGTACGGGTCGCGTCCGCCCGTGAGATAGGTGGCCATCGAGTAGAGATACGCGGCGAGCACTGCGATGGCGATCAATACGTCCATATTCGGGCGACCGACTTTCAAGCTCACGTAGGCACCGCGGAAGATCGGGTATCCAAGCCCGATGACAATGAGCGTGCTCCAGACCGCTAGCGGCCCGAACACCATCGCCTCAACGGTACTCCCGTAGAGGAAGCTCTCAGGGTAGATGCCGAGATACACTGGATAGATGAATAGGACGTAGAGAATCAACACAGGCATCATCAGTAACGCCGCGAGCACCGCACGGTATTTGCCGAACTCAACGCGTGAGCGCAGCGAGTCGTTTTCCTCGTCGGGACCGTGGGCCTGATAGCCCAGTCGACTTAGTGCAGCGGCGATCGTGTTGCGATCGATACGGTCTGGATCGTACACCACCTGCGCCATTTCAGTCGCGTAGCTCGCACGCGCCTCATGAACGCCCTCCTCTTCCTCGGCAAGGAGTTCGATGAAGCCTTCGCAGGTCTGACAGTGCATGCCGTCGATCGAGAGATACGCCGTTTCGGCATCCTCAGGGACATCGGGTTGAGAATCCCCGGCCTCGACACGGTCACGGACGGCCGCAATCGAGAGGTCGACATCCTCACCGTTGTCAACCAAGCGTGCAACCTCCAGACAGCCCCGACAGCAGAATTTGCTGTCGGTGTTCTCGTCGGTGATTGGGTCTTCGACAGGGAGCTCACAGAGTGTGCAGGTGGACATGTTACGCAACTGCCTCCGAGCCGGCGATCGGTTGATAGTACGGGATGTCGGGCAACGGGAGTATGACGCCAAACCGCATGAGTCCCATCGCTAACAGGACGTATCCGAGCCCGATGAACAACACACCGAGTCCATAGTGGACCACCTGTCGCTGGCGGGCGCTCACGGACTGGATTACCGTTCCGTAGAGGAACACGCTGGGGATCGTCCCAAGCCCGAGCGCGCCGAGCGAGAGGAGGCCATATACAGGCGATCCCTGTGCGAATGCGTACAGGAATGCGGGATAGAGAAGCATACACGGCAACAATCCATGAAGCGCGCCGAGACCAACGATACCGACGCCGTTGACCCAGCGGTCGATCCGCGTTGAGATGACTGTGTAGGTTCGCGCGAATACTGATCCGATACCAGTATCGGCAATCACACCTTCGACGGCTCCTTGTTGATAGCCGGCTAACCGTGTAAATCCCATACCGAGGATTGCCACGCCGATGCAGATGCCGACGATACCCTGGACTGGCCCGAGAATTCCGGCGAGGCCGATGGTTCCGTAGAGCAGCGCGCCGGCAGTCCCGAAGACAGCTCCGATAAGAGCGTAGCTCATCGTCCGGCCGAGGTTGAACAGCGTGTGCTGACGCACTTCATAGAGGGTGAGTGCGCCCGACCAGCGGTCATCGGTTTCCATTCTCTCGGCGTAGGTTGTAACGAGCGGACCGCACATTCCAATACAGTGTGCACCGCCGAAGAGGCCAATCAGGAAAAACACTACCAGTCCGTAGCCGCTTGTGACACCAATCTCACTCAGTTGTACTAGGACTGCCGATCTCATACTCGAGGCTGGCAGAGCCAGCATAGATTAGAGTATACCAATCGTCGTGTGTAGTGGGTTTCGGTTCAGGCCGTGACTTCGAGGATCGGTAATATGAATCAATACAGGAAAACAGGGGTCGCTTGGAAGATTTCTCAGACATGGAATACCAGATCCGATTAGCTACTCGAGAAGATGCACCACCCATCCGTTCTATCTATGCCCCTTTCGTCGAATCGACACAAATTCCGTTTGAAGTTGACCCACCAACGACTACAGAGATGACTGAACGGGGTGAGACAACTCTCCGCAAGTATCCGTGGTCCGTTTGCGAGACAGATGAAGGCGAAATTCTCGGATACGCAACTGCGAGTTCGGTGCAGTGAGGTACTAATCGCCGAATCGATAGCCAAAACATGCTTGGACGGATAGGAGGAACATATCGATATGACCACTGAGCTATCGAAGGAAGAATATAATACGTTACTCTGTGAGTCGGGGGTTGGTGTCTTAGCTCTCACTGACGGCTCAGAAGCATATTCGATTCCCGAATCATTCGGTTATGACGGTGAGACACTATACTTCCAGTTCGTCTACAAACCAGATAGTAAGAAGATGGCCTTTCTCGAAACAACGGAGACAGCGACGTTCACCGTCTACGACGAACAGCCAGCAAAGAGCGTCATTGTAAGTGGAACACTCGAACCGGTCCCAGAAGACGAAGAACCCAAGGCCGCGACAGCAATCACAGAAAACGCCTCCATCCCTACGCTGAACATCTATCCCGATACGACACCCGACGAGTTCACAATGGATTACTATCGCTTAACACCGAACTCAATCACTGGCCGACAGTTCAACGCATTCACCCCCGGACCCAACGACCAATAAGCACCCTTCAGGAATCGGCTGTTTCAGACACTAATCTGTCTGAAGGATAGGATTTCAACAGAGCCTACTACGTCTGTATCGGTGCTTAAAATCACACTTTCTGCTGAATCTAGTCGGCTACGTTAGCGTGAGACGTGGTCTTATATAATCGTAACAAGAAACAAGGGGTATGAACGAGGGAATCCGGTCAACGGAAGAGAACGCAGCCCTCTCGGCACGCAATATTGGGGGAATTGACTCCGCATCTGTTGAGTTCTGCATGGACTTTGCGTAGCCAACAGGCAATTTAACACCAAACGGCTCTGTTGAAATTCTCAGAGAGTTACAGGTTCGAGCAGTAGTGTGACCGAATGCAGGCCCTCCCGAAATCGCGGTTACTCCGGTTTGTTGAGCAGGCGTATCACTTGGCTCGGCGAGCTGTCGCTCGGTACTCCTCTAAGTTCTCGAAACGCCGGTCCACACTTCATTAACACATCTTTGGCTGGATGCAGGACGGCGTCTTCGAGCTGTTCGACCGCAAAGGACGACTGTACCGCTGGGAGACCGAAGAGGAACTCGTCGAACCGGTCGACGTCGCTAGGCGTGCCGGTCGCAAGGTGACGTGCCCACTCGATGGCCCACTGGAAGACGGGATCCGTGCCGCCCTTGCCGTGAATGTACCACCATCGGGCCGCTTTCAGCACGACCAGCGGATTCGTCGGCGGCTGCTCACCGGCGAGCCCACGGGTGATGGACTCGATTTCGTCGGGGACATCGGCGGAATCGACCTCCCCTGATTGCGTGTTGTCGATATCGACCGGGATCTCGTCGACCGAGACGTTGTCGGGACTCTGTTGTTGACTCACTGGAAGTCACCTCTGAGAGCTTTCGAAGGAGCCCTCGCCCTCTCTGGGGGCACGAAAAACAGGTCGCGAAGTCACGGCGGCGGGAGGTAGACGCTCTGCTCGCCGGCAGACCCTTTTGCGCTGGACGTGGGACTTCGCTTGTTAGTCAACTACTGCTTGGACTGGCAGCCGTTCGAGGCGGCGATGGCATGGGATACAGAGATTCAGCAGGTTACTCGGAACATCTGCATCGTCGACCGACCGGTCTGTGGCTTCGGTAATGTCGAGATCGGTTATCACTAGCGGGAGGAGACTGGCTGGCGTGATCTGGTAGGTACTGACAAACAGAAGTAGCAACCATCCGGACGTGATGGTCGTCCCGTGCTACACTGACTCGGGGGCGAATGGACGGTCCTCAGTCGGTCCGGTCACTATCCTCCATCAGGGACGATACGATGAGTCGCTCGATTCCACGTCGAAGGAGCCCACCGGCTGCCGGCTGAGAGATGTCCAGTTCAGCGGCGACCTCGCCGAGCGTTGCGTTCCGTGGTTCTTCGAAGTACCCCGCTTCGAACGCAACGAGGAGTGCTTCTCGTTGACTATCGGTTAATCCAGCGTCGGTAGAGCCTAAACTGGCGTATTCGTTCACACGTAATAACTCGATGGCGATGTCTTGCCGTCGTGCAGTATCCCAGAGGTCGGCTAGGTTCGTTCGTTCGGGCATCCAGATGGAGAATAGCCAAGCATCTCCGTCGTTCTCCATATCGAGTACGACACCGTTCGCCGTCGAGATGACTGGTGAGAAGACCTTCGCTTCGTCCGTATATTCGAAGCTATAGATCGCTTTCCCGTGTCTAGTTTCGATCAACTGTTCGAATTCGCCAACGGTGTGGTCGTTCCGTAATCCCTCTTCGAATCGGCAGAAATCAGATGACTCTACACGGTAGAAGAATTTCCCCGACGTCGGGTCAGTTCCTGCTTCTGACACCGACCTGACGTTCGAACTTCGGTCGTGTGCGACGGTTTCCGTGAGCACTACGTCGGGATGCTCAATTCGCACAACCGCTTTAATATCGCTCATCGTTCCGTGAGGTAGGCGGTTTGCGTATATGGCCGTTCGCAATCACGAGATCGACGTTCTCGTTGCCCGTCTGACGCAAGCTTCCGGGGACGGTGTAGTCCGACTGATCCCCGTTTGGGTGGTTGTGTGGCATTGGTTTCGAGGTATCCACTAGCTATTTCGGAGGTTCTATGCCGTGGTTGAATAGGTATCCCCAGAGGCGCTCAAGCCGACTGGTTTCGCTTGATGGAGTGATCCCGGCAGGGAGATAGAATTCTAAGTCGGTCGAACTGTCTCGATCGTCGGCGCGGGTCTTCGCTGCCATACGACCGGATAACGACCCGTAATCGCATTGCTCTGCAGCTTATTCGTATAACAGATTTATTAGAACCGTACTTTTTGTACACCTCGATCGCCGCATCAGTATACGATAACTGACAGATAGAGTTGACCGATCCCAGCGATGATCATCACAACGCCGGCGAGCCGCTTGAGCCATCCGACATGAGCCATTACGCGATTTGCGTTACTGATGATGCCGACTCCGGTTGCGACGGTTGTTGCAGCCATTAGTACAGCGACAACACCGGCATAGACTCCTAATACGAGCATCGCTGCTTCGGTCGAGAGGGTGATAGCCCGGGCTACAACTGCGAGGAAGACTGGGGCGACGCATCCGGCACCAGCTAATGCGTATCCCGCGCCAAAAAGACCGAAGCCGAGAACGCTTGATCGGCGCTTTGGAAGTGATAACGACAGTGACGGAGCGCGGCCGAATGCGACAAGTAATCCGAAGATGACGAGCAATCCGCCGACCAGTGTCTCAAAAATGGTGATATCTGACAGTGCCTCGTGGCCGACCCACGCCGTGGCCCCGCCCAGCAACGCAAACGTCGCAAGTACGCCCAACGCGGCTGCCACTCCTCGAATCCCCGCGCCTGTGATAGAGGCGCTTCCGGTGTCAGTAGAGTTCACGTAGAAGCCAACGTAGCCCGGCAGCAGGGGGTAGGCACACGGTGAAAAGAACGTTGCTACACCCGCTGTGAGGGCGAACGAGGCGTTTGTCAGAAGCGTCTCGCTGATCATGCGTTGAGAGCGATTTCGATTCCTGAGACAAGCTCGTCGGCGGTGTGAATGCCGGACTCAGACCACTGGATCCGGCCAGTCCGATCGAGCGCCACAGCAGTTGGATAGGCCCCTACGTTGAGTTTCGCTGCAAGTTCAGCAGTTACATCAGCAGCAACCAACCAATCACCGTCGTTTTCACGCCACCACTCAACGACCGTTTCCTCGCTGACCGACCCACCAACATCTTCAGTTGTTACCGAGACGAATAGTACCTCATCACCAATCCGGTCCTCGGTCTCACCGAGTGCTGGCATTTGTTCCACACAGGGCGCACACCAGGTCCCGAAGAAGTCGACGAATGTGGCTTGATTATTTGGGGGGATCGTCACCTCACCATCGCGGCTACCTGGCGCTTCGATCGTGTCGAGTGTCGTCGGCTCGACTGGCCCCAGTGTCTCGTTCCCGTTGCTGAAGATATCAGGGATTGTCCCGGTCGCGACGAGTCCAGCGCCACCAATTGCCCCGACACTAGCGAGTCCAGCAAGGAGGTTCCGACGCTTCATCCTGTGACCACCTGCTGGAAATCATTTTCGACGATCTCGACATCGACCGACGCACCGTTCGGGTACGCCCGTTCGACGATGCCACGCTCGTTCACGAGAAGGATCAGCCCGTAGTGCGGGAACTGATACTCCAGATTCTCGAGATCCTCAGCAGGCCGCTTCTCGATGACGAGCCCGAACTGTTCTTCCAACAGTTCCTGCCCTGCTTCGTAGCTCTCCGGCCGAAGGAAGTGCCAGTTGTCGGCGTCGAGATTGACCCCCTGCTGGCGGGCGTACTCGCGGAGGACATCGGCCGTGTCACGCTCGGGGTCAAAGGTGTGTGCGAGAAAGGCGGCGGCGTCGCCGTACCCACCCTCGACAGCGACTTCCTGTGCCCGCCGCAGTCGGAGAATGAGGGCGGGACAAACGCCGTCCGGACAATTCGTGTAGAACGATGTCCAGAGGATGGTTCGCTCCTCTTCAAAATCAGTCGTTGAAATATCTTCACCCGTAATCGGGTCGGGGACGGTGAACTCGGGCATCTCGTCGCCGTAGCTTGGATGAGCGGCTTCACTTAGATCCTGTTCAGGCGGGCCAAGGACTGTCCCCTCAGCGCCAGATTCAGTAAGTACGCCGAGGCAACCAGCGACGCTTGCGGTAGTCCCGGCTGCGGCGATCGACTGTAAATACCTTCGTCGATCCATATTCTTGGCTTACCATCATCCGAACAATTATTATCTGGCGTTTTGCACTGCCAGCAAAGAAGGTATGTCTGTGTTTATCGTTCGCAGGACGACGAAGAGGGCCACAGTTGGATGGCAACACCAACAATCCCAACGGCTATGGCTGAGACAAGGATTCGAATTATGCCGCCACCGAATGCCGCTGTAGCCCCTCCAGCAACGGTGGCTCCGGCTGCACCTGTCGCTGCTGGTGCCGCAAAGAGGCAGCAGAGACTTACGGCACCGCCGAGCCCGATTAATAGCCATCTGTTCTTCGAGTCCGTGTCTTCAGCTTCGCCTGTTGCAGTGTCTGTCATTCTGTATGTTTGCTAGTGAGTTTGACTTCCCTGTTCTTCCATACCACAGGCGTCACATGTACTCTGTGAACGGCTGTAGAGAAGTCCTGCAAAGAACACGACACTTACGATACCTAAGAGGGGTCGTAACGGGTCGAAATACGTCATCAGTGCGGAGCTGCTAAACAAGGCGAGCAGAAACGCATTACAGATTGGACAGCCGAATGCCAGAAATCCCACCACTGTTCCTGCAGTAGCTGTCTTCTCATCATTGCGCTGGTTGTTGGTTCGTTGGAAGGTGTATACTCCAAAGAAGGCCGCAGTAGTGGTGAGAAAGAGATAATCCAGCGGCGTTCGTGGTACCTGCCGAATGTAGAGAGGATTCGGAATCAAGCCCGTGACAATCCCAAAGAGCACGAACGCACCGGTACTGATGACTACTGTTTTCAGGTAGCGTCTTGATGACGGTCGCATTCCTATCCCCGTTTCGATCTCCGGTTAATAAATCAGGATGGCTCTTTGCCCGTTCGTAGAAAAGCTGATTCGATTTCGTGGGAGCACCGTTTTGTTGTCCATAGCAACGACACGTTTGGTGTGACCAAATCGTCGCTTCTTTGCAGATGAGCTCGTAATATGGGTATATGACGACAGGGGAAAACAGCCAGTCTGCGGCCCTCTTAGAGCTTTTCGCAGACGACTACTCTCGGGAAATCTTGATAGCTGCTGATGAATCCCCCAGAACGGCGAAAGAGCTCAGTCGGCGATGTGATGCGTCGTTGGCGACAATCTACCGTCGTATCTCCACCCTACAGGAACACGGTCTCATCAGAGTCCATTCGACGATCGGTTCTGGTGGCGAACATAAACAACGATTCGAAACGACAATCGAAACGCTCCATGTCGCCATTTCCGACGGTGATCTCGAACTGTCCGTCGAGACACGGGACGAACTCGCCGACAACTTCACCACACTCTGGAAGAATTTCCGCGAGAATATATGATTAGCATCCCGATTATAGTAATAAAGCTGATCGCACTCTCGCTGAGTCTCTCTGTTGCGTATCTTGCATTCTATGCGTATCGCCGGAGTGAAAGCAGTCCGATGTTCTACGTTTCGATCGGATTCGTCTTTATCGGAATCGGTGCGATTTGTGAAGGACTTATTCTCAATACATTCAACACTCCGCTACTTTCAGCCGCGCTCGTTCAATCGGGACTCGTCTCTCTTGGGATGTTACTGATTTTGCGGTCTATTATGCTTGATCCGGAACAACAGAACATCTAGCAGAACGCCTACAGTATTGAGACTATTTTATGAGGACGGGATGTGTATTGAGCAATCAGACGAGTACTTGGGCGTGTCGTGATCAGCCTATTGCCGTGGCCCAAACCCGTGAGTCTCGCCGCAGTGTCTTTCGCCAGATCGTTAAACAATCGTACGTCGACTGGCCTGCATATGAGTCCACTCCGCTGTTTGATCGAAGGTCTCTCCCCGCTCTAGAATCGGATGTTCGCGTCGTCGCAGAAGCGCGGTTCAACCAAGACGAACACGAGGCCATCGAATCATTCGTCCACGCAGTACCGCTTGCATACATCCGGTTCGATGCCCACGACCGATATGCCAGCTCAACGACCTACGGGATGGAGACGCTGTTTCGCCTATTCCTGCTGAAAGAATGCCATGGCTGGGACCACGAAACTGCGCTCGTCGAATACCTTTCCCAGTATCCCGATCTCTGCGAGCAACTAGATCTAGAGGGAGTTCCAGACCAGTCGCCACTCTGGCGCAGCTGGCACCGCCGATTTACCTCTGGTCTCCGCGATACCGTCGAGACAGCGGCTCGAAACGATCTCTGCCGGCGAGTTCCGGTGAACTCGTCAGCTGAGACGATAGCCGCGGATACGCACAGTCAAGACCTCGTGGTGCGAAAATGTATGGATGTCCGAAGAAACACTATTCGAGTTCGAGCGGGACATGGACGTGGCTGAGGTCGCTCAGTACCTCCGAACGGTTGCAGAACACCTCGAAGCGGGCGACGAATTTACACTTGAGTCCGGCAGTGAATCGGTTACGCTCACGGCACCGAGTCGGGTCGAGTTCGAGGTGGAAGTTGAGCGCGAGACATCGACGTCCGGGGGGTCGGCGGAGATTGAACTCGAATTCGAGTTAGAGTGGGATGAAAACGGGGCTGATACTGGCGACCTCAGTATCGAGTGAAAAGAACCGGACTCAGCCCGGGACACGCTCAGACGGGCGGGTATAGCTTTCCGTCTACTGCTCCCGGTCCTTCTCAGCAAGGAGTTTCTCTCTGGCCGAGTTGATATTCGAGCGGACGGCATCTCCGGTCACGTCGCGGATTCGGGCCCACTGAGTGACGGTGTAGCGCTCGGCTTCCTCGACGACGACCCAATCGACCGCCTCGTGGACCGAGCAGTCGCCGACGATCAGCTCAGCAAGTCGCTCGAGAGAGTCCTGCTCCTCCCACGCGAGCGCGACGTCTTCGAACTCGTGAGCGTCGCGATCGTATACAGCGAATAGTTGGACGGCGCCATCGCGCTCCAAGTCGGCTCGGACATGCGCCGGGAATGACTCCAGCGCTGCGTGCGGCAGGGGGTACGCCGAAGCGTCGTGTAACGAGGCGACATCGAAGGGAGTCAAGCCCCGGTGTGAGATGTCGCCGAACTTCATCAGGTAGCCCGTCTCCGCAGCGAGTTGCGTCCGCCCCTCGAGGAGGTGTTCGGCGAGCTCGGGGTAGTCGTCGCGGTCGACCGAGCTAGTCTTGAAAATCGTCACGAAGTCGCGGTCACCACCAGATCCGGGTTTGTCTGCCATGGAAACACACCACGTAGTCAGTAGTCCGTCGTGGTGAAATACGAGTATGCGCCAGCGAGCCTTCGAAGACGGCGTTTCGTTCGCTTACTCGGAGCGTCGCTGCACAGGTGGCTAGCAATCGGAGTATCCACCCTCGTTGCTGATGCTGGTTCTCGTGAGCGACATGTGCGCGAGCGGTCTCGATCTCGTAGATCCGCGCGACAGCGGTGGGGATGATCAGCCGGACTGATATCGACTGTCTAAGATGGCGGACCAGTTCGTCCCGCCATCTTAGTAAGAGGTCCCCAAGAGCAAGGCGTTAATATAGTCAAGATAGCACTGACCGAGATTAGAATAACAAGGAATAACAAGTTTGAGCGTATCGTTTATTATATGAGTGTCGTCAGTGTGTCCATGCCGGAGGAACTGCTCGAACGTCTCGACCAGTTCGCCGACGACCACGGGTACACGGGTCGAAGCGAGGTCGTCCGCGAGGCGAGTCGGAACCTCCTGGGCGAGTTCGAAGACAAGAAACTCGAAGGCCGGGACCTGATGGGCGTCGTCACTGTCGTCTTCGATTACGAGACGACGAACGTCGAAGAGAAGATGATGCACCTTCGCCACGAACACGAGGACATCGTCGCCTCGAACTTCCACAGCCACGTCGGTGGTCACCACTGCATGGAACTGTTCGTCCTCGAGGGGTCGCTCGAGAATATCTCGACGTTCGTCGGGAAGATCCGTGCCACCAAGGATACGCTCACCGTCGACTATTCCGTGCTACCCGTCGACGACTTCGGTCCGTTGGCCGACATGAAGTAACTCGCTTCTGCGACCGATTCGTGCCGTAGCCGACCAACGTGTGAGCGACCGCTTACACGGCGAACTGCTCGATATCTGGGCACGGACCGCCCAAACCGTCGTGTTCGTCACGCACGACATCGACGAGGCGGTGACGCTCGCCGACCGGGTCATCGTAATGGACGCAGACCCCGGCACCGTCCAGGCCACGCTCTCCGTCGATGATAGATCGCCCGCGCGAACGGACAGCTCACGAATTCGTCGAGTATGTCGCACAGATCAGAGACGAACTCGGAGAGCCTGGCGATATTAGCTTCTGATAGCTCGTTCCTCTGTTCTTAATAACAGTAGAACCGTTACACCAGTATATCTATTATCTTTGAGTCGGAAGTTATTATATGCCCATCGTGAGCTCCTCGATGACGAAGCAGCTCCGAGACGATCTCGATCGGTTCGCCGAGGACCACGGCTACAGCGGTCGGAGCGAGGTGATTCGTGAGGCTTGCCAGTCGTTGCTTGATGAGTACCAGGAGACCGAATACGAGGGTCGGCTGGTGTTGGGAACGATCACTGCCGTCTTTGGATACGACGCACCGGAGATCGAACGGCGGATGATGGACCTTCGCCACGAGTTTGAAGCCGCGATCCGGTCGAACTCGCACAACTGTCTCGCTGACAACGCAGGCTGTGTCGAGACGTTCGTAATCGAAGCCGAGTACGATGTCGTCCTGGATTTCATCGCAACCGTGCGAGGCGTGGACGAGTCCGTGTCCGTCGAGTACACTGTTGTTCCGGTCGACGTGATGAATATCGAAGCCGGGGAGTCACTCGAAGAAAGCACGGGCTAGCCGCTGGAGGACAGGTCGCAGAGACGAGTTGTTATCAACGATGACCGTCTTATCCCCAAAGAGTTGTTATCCGCGCACTCTGGAGAAGGCAAGTTTATTATATCTGAGTTCAAAATTGGCAAGATAGCTATGGCACATATTCACCTCGGCGAAGGCTCGTTCCCGCTGTGGGCACTGGTCCTGTGGACGACACTCGGCGTCGCGCTCGTCGGCGCCGTCGTCTACCGGATCCGGAAGGGTGGAATCAAGACCCACCAGATCGCACTCGCCGGAATAGGTGCGGCGGCGAGTTTCGCGATCTTCCAGCTAAACATCCCCGTCTGGGGTGGGATTCACATGAATCTCACCGGCCTCGTCGGTATCCTGGCCGGGCCACTGCTGGGCGCGCTCATCGCGCTCGTCGTGAACATCTTTTCGGCGGCACTCGGCCACGGTGCGGTCGGCCTCCTGGGTGCGAACACGCTCGTTAACGCGAGCGAAGCCATCGTGGCCTACTACGCGTTCAGGACGCTGCTCCGGATGGACTGGGACATCTTCCCCGCGGGCGCGAGCGCCGCGACCCTCGGCCTCTCTGCCGGGGCGATTCTGATGGGCGCGATCATCGTCATCAGCGGTGTCAACGGCAGTGCCCTGCCCCGCGGTGATCTGACGATTGCCGTCGCCGGGCTCGTGGGGCTCAACCTCGGTGTCGCCGTCATCGAGGGCATCCTGACCGGCTTCGTCGTCCAGTTCCTCGCGTCGGTCCGGCCCGACCTCGTCGGTCTCGTTGACCGCACCACCAGTGAGGAGTCCGCCGGGGTGACGGCCTGATGGATCGCTGGAAGCAGTACGGCGGTCTCGCCGGGCTGTTCGCGGTCTGTCTCGCCGCCGGCCTCTGGGGGTTCACCTCGACCGGCGGCGCGCTTCCGTGGGCCAAACGGTCCGCACAGGCGCTCCAGCGCGGCGCACGCGAGGGCGGCGGCGCGCTCGTCGACCTCGGTCGCGGGATCGTGGTCGCCGGCCCGATCCGCCAGGGCGGACTGGTGCTGGAGTTCCTCGGCGTCGTCGTCCTGCTTGCCGTCGTCGGGATCGGCCTGTACGTGTACACCACCCGCTCCAGCGATCTCGACGACTCCGAACGCGCGGCCCCGTAACCGTGACGACGCTCTCGAATCACGTCCCCGACCCGCGGCTGATCACGGCCTACTCCGAGCACCGCGAGGGGCCGCTCCACCGGGTCAACCCATGGACGAAGGTCGGCGTCGTCGGCGCGCTTGTGCTGGCGGTGACGGTCGTCGAGAGTCTCCCCGTCCTCGCGGGGCTGTACGCCGCGACACTCGTGGTCTACGGCATCGCTGGACTCCCGTACCGACGACTGGGCTACTGGTACACGCTCCCTCTGCTGTTCGTCGTCTCGGTGGCGGGGCCGCTGGCCTTCCTCGAACCCGGGGTACCAATCGGCGGGGCGCTCACCACCCCGATCGGCGAGCTCTCGGTCACGTGGGCGGGCGCCTCGCTGTTCGGCGAACTCACCTGTCGGTCACTGACCGTCGTGACGTTCGCGCTAACGGCGACGATGACCACCCGGTACGCCGACATCGCCTACCTGCTCGGGCGTCTACTCCCCCGACCGATCGACCAGGTCGCCCTGCTCACCTACCGGTTCACGTTCGTCATGATCGAGACGCTCGAAGACCTAGTGAAAGGCGTGCTCGCTCGCGGCGCGTCGCTCTCCGAGTTCTGGGCGAACCGTCGGATCTACGCCCGCATCCTCGGGATGACGCTGTTGACGGCCATCGAGCGCTCCGAGCGGCTGGTCAAGTCGATGGAGGCCCGCGGCTACGACGGCGACATCACGCTGTACGGTGACGTCCCGCGACCGCCCGCTCGTGAGGTCGTCGCCGTCGTCGCCTGCTACGCCGGCATCGTCGCGTACACGTTGGTCGTTGCCTACCAGGTGATCCCGGTATGAGTACCGATCGCTCGGAGGAACGGACGCCGCTGGTCGACCTCCAATGTAAGGCGCACACCTACCCTGACGGCACCGTCGGGATGCACGAGGTCGACTTCTCGGTCTATCCCGACGAGGTGGTCGCGCTCGTCGGCGGCAACGGGGCGGGCAAGTCGACGCTGCTCGAACACCTGAACGCCACCCTCGTCCCCGACAAGGGCGAACTGGTCGTCGACGGCACCGCGATCACCGAGGACAACAAGGCCCACGCGCGGAAGGCAGTCGGCTTCGTCTTCCAGGACGCCGATACACAACTGGTGGCGCCCACGGTGCTGGACGACGTGCTGTTCGGCCTCCAGAACTACGGGATGGCTGGCGAGGAGGCAGAGCGTCGTGCCCGCGAGGCGCTCGCGACGGTCGATGCCGCTCACCTCGAAGACCGGGTGCCCCACTACCTCAGCGGCGGCGAGAAGCGCCTCGTCGGTCTCGCCGGCGTGCTCGTGTTAGAACCCAGTGTGGTCGTCCTCGACGAGCCGCTGGCGGGCCTCGACCCCGAACGGTCGCGGCTGGTCGCCGACCGGATTCGACAGATCCACGAGGAGGGGATCAGCGTCGTACTGTCGACCCACGACCTCGAGTTCGCGGCCGAGGTCGCCGACCGTGTCTGCGTGATGGCCGACGGCAACGTCGTCGGGAACGGCACGCCCCGCGAGGTGTTCTACGACGACGAGCTGCTGGAGCGGGCGAACCTCCACCCGCCGGCGGCGATCCGCGTCGCCCGTGACGCGGGACTCGATACCGGCGCCCGGCCCGTCACAGAAGCCGACCTCGTCGCGCTCCTCTCCGACCGCGGGGCTCCGTCCGAAACGATCCGCGCAGAGTCGCTCGATGGTAGCAGCGGAGACTGAGCGTCTCCCCCAGTACCTCGCGCCACTTCCCACCCGAGTCGAATCTGTGGCTCTCCGGTACGCGTGGGGAATCGTCGCGATCAATCTCGCGGGCACCGCGTTCGGCTTCTGGTATTACCTCCCGCAGTTCCGACTCGAACCGGTCGTCATGTGGCCAGTCGTCCCAGACAGCCCGACAGCGACGCTGTTCATCGCCTGCTCGCTGGCGCTATACAAACTCGGCCGGTCGAACGAGTACCTGAACATGCTGGCGTTTTTCGGCTGTATCAAACTCGGCCTCTGGACGCCGTACGTCCTGACAGTGTTCGCAGACGCGTTTCTCGCGACGGTCACGCCACCACCACAGGTAGTTCCACTACTGGGACGAGAGCTCGCGTCGAACGCGATGTACGCCTTCCTGTTCGCCTCGCACCTCGGGATGATCCTGCAAGCGTTCCTCATCCATCGTTACAGTGACTTTCCCGTTCGAGCGATTCTCGCTGCCGTGCTCTGGTACGGGTTCAACGACCTCGTCGACTACTTCGTCCCGATTGTCGGGACACCGCATCACACCCTCTTGCCAGTCGAACCGATTGTGAACGGCACTGTCCAGCACGTCTCCCCAGCACACGAGATCGCAGCTGCGGGCGCTATTGCGCTCACGATACTGGCGACAGTGCTCGCCGTCGCGACTCGACGAGTGAAAACAAAACGAGTTCACAGATCTGTCTCCCCCTGATAGCGACCATTGGCTGCCGTATCGTAACAGCACGGGTATCTCGAACATCGGGAAACTGGTTCGCCCACCGCAGCCCACTATGATAATATGGTGTCTAAATTTGCTAATGATTCATAAGTGTGGAGTATAGATTAGCATACGATGCGCACTAGCTTCAACATCCCCGACGACCTTCTTTCCGAGTTCGATGAAACGTGGCAGGCAGAGGGGTTAGAGTCCCGCTCGCGTGGCGTCCGCGAGGCGATGCAGGAGTACATAGAGGGACACACCAAACTGGAGGATATCGAAGGTGACGTCGTCGTCATCATCGCGTTCGATTACGAACACGAATCGGTCATCGAAGACATCCACGACGTACAACACCAATTTCAGGACGTCATCACGACCACGAATCATATTCACGAAGGAGAGTGGTGTCTCGAGACGCTCTTCTGCGGTGGACCCGCCTCACGTGTCCGAGAACTCACGTACCGCTTACGCGATTTCGAGGCGGTGAGCCGGGTCAAACTGATGCTCCTCGCTGAGCACTAGACTACATTTACGACTTGATGTGTTGTTCAATGGAATCGGTACCCAGTGAGGTGATCGAGTAATCCACTGCCCGGACATCCGGCACTGCCCGGACGGTGTTGACGAATCCGGATAGTGCCTCCGTGGGTCCCTCCAGGACGTACAATTCCATACAGTACTGGTCCTGAACGTGAGCATGGGTAGTCGCGGAGACGATTGTATCGTACTCGTGACGGACTCCTGTGAGCCGTTGTTGGACTGCGGGTTGACAGTACTCGAAGACCACCGTTACTGTACACATATGCTTCTGCCCGTCGATATTTCGCCCCTGAAACTCTTCGAGCAGTGTGCGTGTGCCTTCGCGTACGACCTCGCTCCGGCCACTGTAGCCGTGTTCGTCGGCGAACCCGTCGATGCGTTCGAGTAATGCTTCGGGCATCGAGATGCTAACGACACTCATATGCTAAAATACTATTCTATTTTATTAGTTTCTATTATGACTTCTACCATTAAGACGTAATAATTAGTATTTTAGTAGAGTAGATTCATAACTCGCGTATGCCGTTCAACAACGACCCGATCCCGGTGACGATCCTCAGCGGAAGCCTCGGTGCTGGCAAGACGACGACTCTTAACCACATTCTCAGTAGCGAGCGAGAACTGAACGCCGCCGTCGTCGTCAACGACATGGGCGAAGTGAACGTCGACGCCGACCTCGTCGAACGCGAGTCGGAACTCACCCAGAGCGACGAGGAGATCATCGAAATGTCGAACGGCTGTATCTGCTGCCGTCTTCGTGGCGACATGCTCGACGAAGTGGGGCGATTGGCCGAGGAGCGAGACTTCGAATACCTCCTCGTGGAATCGTCTGGAATCAGCGAACCGATTCCAGTCGCCCAGACGTTCGCACGCGGGTTCGAGGACGCGGACTTCGACCCCACAGGGGTGTACGAACTCGACACGATGGTCAGCGTCGTCGACGCACACAGCTTCTGGCAGGGGTTCGACTCCGGGCAGGCACTCACCGACGACTCGGTCGACCCCCAGGACAATCGCGTCCCGGAAGAAGCGCTCATGGACCAGATCGAGTTCTGCGATGTCCTCCTGTTGAACAAGTGTGACCTCGTCCCGGACGGCGAACTGGACGAGATGGAGGCCGTCCTGAAGACACTCCAACCGCGCGCGGAGATCATCCGAACGGAACACGGCGCAGTCGACCCCCGTGAAATCCTGAACACTGGGCGGTTCGACTTCGACGCGGCAAGTCAGTCCGCCGGGTGGATGCGCGAACTACAGGACGGACACCATCACGAGGCAGCCGCCGAGGAACACGGCGTCACCTCGTTCGTCTTCGACGCCGACCGGCCGTTCCACCCCGAGCGCATCGCTCGTCTCTTTGCCGACCTCCCTGACGGAATTATCCGCGCGAAGGGCTTTTTCTGGTCCGCCGGTCGCGAGGACGTCGCGATGGGACTCGACAAAGCAGGCCAGTCGGTCCGAGCAGGTCCGAAAGGGACGTGGATCGCCACGCTCCCGAAGGCCGAACAGGAGCGCTACTTCGCTGCGCGGCCCGGAATCAAAGAGGACTGGGACGACCAGTGGGGCGACCGTGGATCGGAGCTCGTGTTCATCGGCCGCGAATTCGACCAGGAGACACTGGTCGAGCGACTGGAAGACTGTGTCCTCTCGGACGCAGAGATGGAGGAGGACTGGAGTGTGTACCCGGACCCGTTCGGTTTCGAGGATCAGCGCGAACTGGCACTGGCCGACGACTAATGAGCTTCGACGACCAACCCCCGGTCACGATCCTGAGCGGGGGACTCGGGGCGGGCAAGACGACCCTGCTCAATCACCTCCTCACCGTCGGCGGCGAACAGTACGACGTCGCCGTTCTCGTCAACGACGTAGGCGAGGTGAACGTCGACGCCGACCTCATCGAGAACGGCTCCGAACTTTCGATGGAGGACGGCGGTGTCACGGAGCTGTCGAACGGCTGTATCTGCTGTGGGCTGCAGAACGAACTCGATCAGGAACTGAGACGCCTCGCCTTCGACGAGGAGTTCGACCATCTGGTCATCGAGGCCTCGGGTATCAGTGACCCGGTCCCCATCGCCCAGCGGTTCGTCTCACCAGCGCGTGCGTCGGCACTGTACGATCTCGATACGACCGTCACAGTAGTTGACGCTGCACAGTTCCATCAGGCGTTCGTCGATGGCCGCCCACTCAAGTCGACAGACGACGACGCCCGACCGCTGTCGGATCTCCTCGCCGAGCAGGTCGAGTTCTGTGACGTGCTCGTCCTGAACAAATGCGATCTCGTCTCAGAGGCGGAGCGTGAGGCCGTCGAACGCGTCGTCCGAACACTTCATCCGGGGGTCGAGATTATCCGAACGACCGAAAGCGCCGTCGACCCGGAACGTGTTCTCGGAACGGGTCGGTTCGATCAAGACGAGGCGAGTAACTCTGCACAGTGGAAACAGGCACTCTCGCCTAGTCACGGAGACGGCACAGACGTCGACCCAGACGGTCACCACGAGGGCCAGACGGAGACGGACGACCACAGTCACGAACAGGGGCGTGACGACGATCACGACCATAGTCACGACGAAGAACACGACCATCTCCACCCGCCCGAGGAATTCGGTGTCGACTCGTTCGTCTACGAGCGCCACCGACCGTTCCATCCCGAACGGTTCAGCGAGTGGCTCCGTTCGTTCCCTGGGTCCGTCGTCCGAGCGAAAGGACACCTGTGGATCGCTGGCCGAGAGCGCTACGCGCTCGACCTGAGTCAGGCGGGAACACAGACCCACGTCGAGGTAAACGGTCGGTGGGCGGTCACACTTCCCGAGTTCCAGCGCGAGTCCTACCGCGAATCATGGTCGGATCTCCACTGTGACGAACAGTGGGGAGACCGTGAAGTGAGACTCGTCTTCATCGGCGCTGGAATGGACGAATCCAGTATCGCCGACGCCCTCGACGATTGTCTCGTTTCAGAGGCGGAAATGGACGAGAACTGGGACGGGTTCGAGAATCCGTTCCCAGGAACGATGGAGTGGTCGCAGCCCCCGATGGAACAACGCCTCGTGGTAGGTGGCCTATCGTGATCCAGAATGACCGCGAACTTCCTCCAGCAGAGGACCGACGGACGACGGATGCCGACGGCCACGACTGTATCGACCCGCTGGGCGTGGCCATCGTAACGGTGTCCTCGTCTCGCGGAGATAGCGTCGAAAAAACCCCGCCAGACCCGGGTGGCGACGCCATTGCGAGCATCCTCGTCGAAGCGGGACACGTCGTCACGTCACGCCGGATGGTCCCAGACGACTACGTCCGGATCAAGACCACGGTGAGCGAGTGCCTGAATCGCCCGGACGTCGACCTCGTCGTGACCACAGGCGGGACTGGGGTTACCGTCGACGACGTCACTCCGGACGCGGTGACCGAGCTCTTCGACCGCGAACTGCCGGGCTTCGGCGAGGCGTTCCGATGGCTCTCGTGGGAGGAGGTGCGAACGCGTATCGTCTCGACCCGTGCAACAGCGGGCATCGCCCGCGGCGTGCCAGTGTTCGTGCTCCCGGGAAGTGTGAACGCCGTCGAGCTCGCCACGGCAGAGATTATCAGCGAGGAAGCCCCGCATCTCGCTGGACTCGCAACCCGACACAAGGTGGAGTAGATGCAGGGTTCTAAAATGTATCAGGAGGTAATCCTGGATCACTACCGTAACCCTCGAAGGTGGGGCCGCCTCTCGCCGGTTACTTTCTCGCACACTGGCGAGAACGCCTCCTGTGGCGACGAACTCACGTTCGACCTCAGGCTCGCCGGGGACGGTGAGACGATCGAAGAGGTCGCGTTTACTGGAGAAGGCTGTGCGATCAGCATTGCGAGTGCGAGCCTGCTCGCCGAAGAACTCCCGGGAATGACGCTCTCGGAGGTTCGTGACCTCGACCGCGAGGACGCCCTCGAGCTCCTGGGAATCGAGCTGACGCCGATGCGCGTCCCGTGTGCTGTGCTCGCGGAGAAAGTGGTTCAGGACGGCGTCGAAAGCTACGACGATGGCTAACAACCCTGTGCGTGTCCAATTCGGATGATACGACGCCTCTTAACCGGTAATACCAAATTGACGCTGTCAAGCCAGCCACGGCAGAGATTATCGTTGAGGAAGCCCCGCATCTCGCCGGGCTCGCAACCCGACACACGAACGAGAAGTCCGGCGGTGAGGTGGACTGATGACCACCGAGGGACAAGAATTTACTTTCCGATGAAATTGGTGAGACACAATTAATGACCACGATAGAAGCAGACGAACTACTTCCGGGCGAAAAGATCAGACAAGCTGTCATTGCCGGAGATGTCACACAGCTGCATCGCGGCGACAAACACGCCTCCGAGGGTGACCGCTTCGAAATCGACGACGTCATCTTTGAGGTGACGACGGTACGAGAAGAGCGACTGGGTGATATGACGGACGAGGACGCCCGAGCCGAGGGCTCGCCGAACCTCGAAGCCTACAAGAAGCGAATCGAACGCACCCACGATACAACCTGGGACGACGACGATACCGCCGTCCTCCATCGGTTCGAAAAAGTAGGATAACAACCCATTCGCTCTCGTGTAGACTGGCGGAATAGTGTGTTAACAGACCACTTATCCCCTTAATCTCGGCTGCAGTGCCTGAATACGTCGAAAATTCGATCAGAACGTCGGCCGTGAGAGCCAGTTTCGCTACACTATAAGAGAGTGACCCCATTTTGACTCCGTTGAAACCCTCGGAAGTTGATACAAACGGCTCGTTGCATACGGAGGGCCCGTCACAGCACGCCTGAATATTTAGGATAACCAAAAATAGAGTTCGAGCTTGAGAAAGTTTCTTTTGTTTAGAGAGGCGAATACTTGGTATAGTGATTCTGAGCCACATCGTGCTGGTGTTCGTCGCCGGTTTGGTAACTGCGTTAGCCACCGGACTGGGGGCGATCCCGTTCTTTTTTATCGAGGAGTTCAGCGATCGTTGGAATGTCGCCCTCTGGGGAATTGCCTCCGGCATTATGGTAGCCGCGTCACTGTTCGGTCTCATCAACGAGGGGTGGCAGTACGCCACTGGCGGGTTTCCAACCCTGATGGCCGGTGGCCTCCTGACGGGTGCCATCCTGGTCGAGGCTTCCGACCGGTTGCTCGATCGAATTGATATCGGTACGGACGATCACGCCGAGACCAATCACAGACACGGTAACGACAGCGTCGGTGGGGAACATACTGGCACCACGACAGAGATTAATACCGACGGTGGATCAAGACCCGCCACAGATATTGGGACGCAGGGACCGGACGACCACCGACTGGAAGCGAAGGCGTTTGCCGACGGTGATGTGAAAACGCTGGTGTTGATCCTCGGTATACTCACTGTGCACAGTTTCCCCGAGGGGGTTGCTGTGGGCGTCTCCTTTGCAGAACTTGGATTCGAGGGGGGCATGAACGTCTTCGGCGTCGCGATCCCTGTTCTGGCCGTCTTCATGACGGTCGCGATTTCGATCCACAACGTCCCCGAAGGAACCGCGATCGCAATCCCGATGCGTGCGATGGGGCTTTCGAAGTGGCGGATGGTCGGTGCAGCGGTGTTTTCCAGCCTCCCACAACCCATCGGGGCCGTTATTGCGTTTGCCTTCGTGACGTGGGCCGAGTCTTTCCTTCCGTTCGGGTTTGGCTTTGCCGCCGGTGCAATGATCTATCTGGTCGTCACAGAGTTCATTCCTGAAGCCCTTGAGACCGGTAGTGACCTTCCGTACGGCGGTTACCGTGCACTTGCCGGTGGGATCTTTGCCGGGGTTGCGGTGATGGTGCCGCTGTTGTACGTCTGAACCGGCCGTCCACTTCGAATCTTGACCGGCTATGGCGCTATGTGAGATACACGCTCCGACTCGCACGGTATCGGAGAATCATGCTTCTGCTGTCCGTTCTTGTGTGTCGGGGTGAGAGCGTAGGACGAACCCTGTCAAAGGAAACGCCTATCGGCTCGCTTTGATTCAATCGTCGACTCCGAGGCGGTGAGCCAGCCTGTATCCGGATCGGATGGAACGTCGAAGTCGGGAACGAACGGCTTGATATCCAGCAACGGTGTCCGATCGACGACATCGATACCGTTGACGATCACCGTGTCATCCGTGACGGATTCGATCTCGACGACGGAGAGACCGATCCGATTCGGCCGCTGCGGAGCTCGCGTCGCAAAGACTCCCCGCCGTCCGTCATCGAGAAACGGTTCGACCTCCAGCGGAGTAGCGTCACCCGATTCATGAAAGTGATACAGCAGGATACAATGCGTAAATCCGTTGAGGTCCTTTAGTCCATCCACGTACGCCTCCCTGAGACCGATGGTTCCCTCTGCAGCGGCGTCCCCTACCGGTTGGATCGGCATTCCATCTGGTGATTCGAACGGTGTCCGGATTACTCCGATGGGCTCGTACACGAACTGATTTTCAGACACAGCTATCGTTGAGCGTTCGACTGACAAATCAGTTCGTGACCGGTACGCGTTTTGTAGTCAGCACCGTCTCAACGGGCTATCAGGCGGTGACGCCGAGGGTTTCTAGTTCTTCGGTGGAGTACTCCGCACGGAGTTCCCCCGTCGAATGTTCTTCGAGAACCGCCGCTCGCTCTTCGTCACTCATCTCGGTCAGGTCGCTGAAACAGTGGCACATTACAGTCGCACCTGAGCGCCACAGCTATAAAATGCCTGTTAGCATGCTTCTCTGGCTTGTGTAATACGGGATCTGAGGTAGCAACGATTAGCAATTCTAGGGGCCACATTAGTTATCTCAGCGCAAGTTAGTAAGAAGAGCCTCTATTTAGTGAATTCTTGCTAACTTAGTATCTCTAAATCATAGCATTTATTATCTAGTCTACTATTGTTAACAACAGATGCCTCGATACACCCGACGACGACTCCTCGCAGCTGGACTCGGTACGGTAACTATCGGCTCACTCGCGGGCTGTACGTCGAGCAACGACGACTCCGGTGCGGCGGAAAGTGACGGCTCGACGGCAACAGAGAGTGCCGGGCCGATCGCACAGTCCTCGTTCTTCGTATTCGGGGACTGGGCCAGTCAGGTTGCGGGCGACACCGCGACCGCAGAAACGCTCGTCCCGGTCGGTCAGCACGGCCACGGCTGGGAACCGGGGCCACAGATTCAGGGGACGATTCGCGAATCCGACCTGTTCATTTACGGGATGGACGGGTTCCAGCCGTGGGCGGACGACATCGTGACGACCCTCCGGGACGACGACGCTGACGTTTCCCTCCTCGCGGCAGGCTCCAGCATCGACCGCCTCGAAGGCGGCCACGACCACGGGACCGAGCACGAAGAGAGCCACGACGGGGAACACGAATCCGAAGGCGAACACGGTGGTGAGGCGCCCTGGGAATGGGCCGGCCTCTATCACCTGGACGCGGGCTCGTACACGTACACGTTCCAACCGGGGCCGGACCCCGAAATGCAACTGGCCGTCCTCGAAACCGACGAAAGCGGAGACCACGGCATCCAGCACGTCGAAGAGACGGCTCACACGCTCTACGAGTCGGACCACGACGCCCACTCGGAGGTCCAGACCGGCGGCACGCTCACCCCCTCCTCGGAGAGTCTCTACCATCTCCAGTTCGCCGACTCGGGCGAGTCGACGTACACGCTCGATATCCCGTCGTCGGGCCACTACGTCCTGTTCAGCCAGCACGTTCCCTCGGAGTTCGACGCGGCGCTCACCGACGAGAGTGGATCGATGGTCGACCCCGAACTGACCGAGAGCGCTGGCAGCCACGACCACGAGGAAGAACACGAGAGTGAACACGAAAGCGAACACGAGGGTGAGCACGACCACGAGGAAGAACACGAAACGGGAACTCAGGAGAGCGAAGGCGGCGACGGCCACGACCACAGCGGTGAGGACCCGCACTTCTGGCTGGACCCGATGCGGGCGAAGCAGGCCGTGAGTAACATCCGGAGCGGGTTCGTGGACATCGACGGCGACAACGCCGGTGCCTACGCCGACAACGCCGAGTCGTATCGATCCCGCCTTGACGAGCTCGATAGCTCCTTCCAGTCGACTCTCGAGAGCGCATCGAAGGACGTCATCTTCGTCGCCGGCCACAACGCATACCAGTATCTCAGCCAGCGCTACGGTTTCGAGGTGGAGACGCTGACGGGACTCTCCCCGGACGACCAACCCACACCACGGGACATCGAGCGCGCACAGGAGATCATCGCCGAACACGACCTCCAGAACGTCTGTTCCGACCCGCTGGAGTCCCAGGAGGCGGCGAACCAGCTCGTCGCCGAGACCGACGCCACCGAGGTCCTCCCGCTGACCGCTATCCCTGGCCAGACACAGGAGTGGGCCGACCAGGACTGGGGCTACGTCGAGGTCATGGAGAACATCAATCTGGAGACGCTGAAGCAGGCGCTCGACGCAGAATGAGCGACACCACGTCTGGCGACACGGATCCGGAGTGGGACGGGAATGCCGAACCCGGTCCTTCCGAAGACCCCCGCTCGGGATTGATGGCACTGGTCACCGACGCGACGGAACGGCCCGTCTGTACGATCTATCCGCCGGACGTGGCCGTTCCGTATCGGACGACGACCTGGATCACGGCGTACGGGGATTCGTTCGTCGACCTCGCCGACTACCGATGACGACAGCAACGACGGAGACGGATCGGTCGGCGGAGCCACTCATCAGCGTCGACGACGTCACGTTCGGCTACGGAGATATCCCGGTTCTCGAGTCGGTGTCGATCGACGTCGAACCCGGGTCCTTCCTCGGGTTGGTCGGGCCGAACGGGAGCGGCAAGAGCACGCTGCTCGATCTGATGCTCGGACTTCGTCGACCGGACGAGGGCACGGTTTCGCTGTTCGGCGAGCCCGCCCACGAGTTTGACGCCGGCGAGCGAATCGGATACGTCGCACAGAACGCGACGAAGGCGGCGCGCAACATGCCGATCACGGTTCAAGAAGTGGTCGAGATGGGGCGGTACCCGCGGCGGCTCTTCGGTCGGTTCTCGGCGGCGGACCGGCGAGCGGTCGAGGGGGCGCTGGAAGAGGTCGGCATCACTGATCTCGCTTCTCGGCGGGTCGGCCGACTGTCCGGTGGCCAACGACAACGAGTGTTCATCGCCCGTGCGCTCGCCTCGGAGGCCGACCTGCTTGCGCTCGACGAACCGACGGTCGGCGTCGATGCCGAATCCAGAGAGGAGTTCTACAGCCTCCTGCACGACCTGAATGCGACCGGGTTGACCGTCATCCTCATCGAGCACGACATCGGCGTCGTCACCACCTACGCGACGGACATCGCCTGTATCAACCGCCAGCTGTACTTCGACGGCAATCCCGACGAATTCGTCGAGACGGATGCCCTCGCGCAAGCGTACGGGACCGACCAGCACGTCCTCCAACACGACCACTAATCATGTTTCTCACATACCAACGCCTCGCCGGAACGCTACTCGCCGAATTGCCTGCCCTATGGTTCGGCCTCACGGGCCCTATCGAGTGGTTCCTCGACACCGTGGTTGGCCCCACCATGGACCTCCTGGCGGAGGTTCTCGAGGCGCCGATGCTTACCTATCCGTTCATGCAGCGGGCGTACCTCGCCGCGGTCTGTATCGCCGTCATCGGCCCACTGGTCGGAACCTTCCTCGTCCATCGGGAGATGTCGATGCTCAGTGATACGCTCGCCCACACCGCCTTCGCCGGCGTCGCCGTCGGTCTGTTCCTCAATTCGGCCCTCTCCCTTTCGTTGTCGCCACTGCTGACTGCGTTCGTCGTTGCGATCGTTACCGCGCTGCTCGTCGAGTTACTCGTCGAACACGCCGGCGCGTACACCGACACGTCGCTAGCGATGGTGCTTACGGGCGGGTTCGCCGTCGGGAGTATCCTCATCACCGCGACTGACGGCGGCATCGCGGTCGGTATCGACGCCTACCTCTTCGGGAGTCTCGCGACCGTCTCGACGGCGAACGTCGGTATCCTCGTCCTGATGAGTCTCATCGTCGGCGGCCTCGTCACGCTGACGTACCGGCCGCTGCTGTACGTCACGTTCGACGCCACCGCCGCGCAGGCGGCCCGACTGAACGTCCGCCTCTACAAACGCCTCATGGTCGTGCTCACGGCACTGGTCGTCGTCAGCGCGATGCAGATCATGGGCGTCATCCTGGTCGCCGCGATGCTCGTCGTTCCGGTCGCCGCCGCGGCGAAAGTCGCCGGGAGTTTCAAGCAATCCATCTCCCTAGCGATCCTCGCTGCTGAGTTCGCGGCGATAGCCGGGGTCACACTATCGTACGTCTATGGGATCGCGGCCGGTGGCTCGATCGTCGTTGCGGCGATTGCCGTGTACGCCGCCGTCCTCGGTGTCCAGAAACTGGCGCACCGTCTCCCGACCCTGCAACGGCTCAGCAGCCTATGGACCAGACAGCCCCGAGACGGACTTGAAGCCGACGGAGGCGAGCGAGAATGACCCCTGATGGACCGGACGCCGCCCACACGTCAAGCGGGCCACAGTCCTACGAGTACGTGATTATCGGTGGTGGTCTCCATGGGACTTGCCTGGCGAACTATCTCCTCACGGAGGGCGGACACGCTCACCAGGACCTCTGTCTCGTCGACCCTCGCGAGCAGTTACTCGCGTCGTTCGCGACGAAGGCTCGTCAATGCGGGATGCGAACGCTCCGGTCGACGTTCGTCCACCACATCGGCACAGAGCCGTTCTCGCTCGAATCGTTCGCGGAAGCCGCGGGTCGGGAGGCCGAACTCGTCTCGACGGAGGACTATCCGAATCGACCGACGCTCGAACTCTTCCTCGACCACGCTCGATACGTCATTGACCGACGTGGCATCGACGAGTGCCACCTCCAGTCGAAGGTGACTGGAGTTACCAGAAATGGAGCCGGTTACCGACTCGACGTGCAGACGGAGGCGGGGATGCTCGAAGCTCGCCGTGTCGTGCTGGCCATCGGGCTCGGTGGCCCGCGGACGGTCCCGACGTGGGGGGCGTCACTCCCGGACGACGCCCCGCTCGTTCACGTCTGGGACGACGAGTTCGACCCGACGACAGCAGCGAATTTTGCGGGGCCGACGTTCGTCGTTGGGGGCGGCATCACCGCTGCGCAACTTGCCTGTAGCCTCTCGGAACACACGGACGTGACACTCCTTTCGCGTCACGACCTCGAGATCGAACTGAGCGAAGCCGACCCGTACTGGATCAACTGGCGCCACATCGAACAAGAGGTTCACACGCTCCCGCCGGGGTCAGAAGCGCGTCTCGACCGGATTCGAGCTGCCCGCAACGACGCGACGATCCCGCCGTACGTCGAGCGTCGACTGGATGAGGCTCGCGACTGTGACGAGCTCGAAGTCCGCCGCGGCGAGATCACGTGTGCATACGCCACAGACGACGGCTTGCTCGTGCGGTTCGACGACGGCACGACGGCAGCGAATGCGCAGGTCGTCCTCGCGACCGGACTCGATCCGGTCCCGGAGCACCCATTGGTCGACTCGGTCGCTGACTCCTTGTCACTCGAACGTGGTGCAGAGGGATTTCCCCTCCTCGACGATGAGACGCTCGCGTGGCGAGGGACCGATGGTACCCGTTCGTCGGTGTACGTTTCTGGAGCGCTCGCAGAACCCAGCGTCGGCCCCTTCGCCCGGAACATCGTCGGCGCTCGTCGAGTCGCAGAACGGCTGCTCACGTCACGACATAGAGCCGGTTCAGACCGAGCACCGTCGGCCAATAAAGGAGAATCCTGAGATACCCGGAGCTGTGAGGCAATAGAAATATTAGAATAGAACCAATCCAACTGTTCCACGCTGGTCAATTAATGATATCAATTTTATATTAAATTATGACTGTTTATATTTCTGAATCATAAATCAAGAAGCAAAGTTGTTGAGTGAGAGCAGACGTATTGAATTACCGTCGGTGGCAGGGTTCACCTCCGCTGCTTGCATAGCACATCTCCGTCGGGCAGGCGACACACAGTACTGACGGACGCACCACCGACCGACACGACAGCTCTCAGAGCCTCGTCTACCGAACCCAGATTTGTATCAGTTTCGGGCGGCGTGCGACGAACGCCCCGCCGCCGACGCCCCCATCACTCCCGAGGGCTGTCTACTGCACAACACGGAATAGCAGTGGTGCCTGTGGAGTCATCAAATCGTTCCGTAGCGGCTGACCGCCTCAGAGGAACCGCTTGTCGGCCAGTTCTGATCGGATCGTCGATTCCGACGCATTGAGCCAGCCCGTCTGCACCTCGGACGGGACATCGAACTCGAGAACGAAAGGTTTGATATCCAGCACTGGCGTCCCGTCGACGACGTCGATACCGCTCACGGTCAGTTCCTGTTCTGTGACGGACTCGATTGCCACAACGGAGAGGCCGATCGAATTCGGACGTTGTGGCGCCCGTGTCGAGAAGACTCCTCGTCGTTCGTCATCGAGAAACGGTTCGACCCGTAGGGGAGCGTTATCGCCAGATGCGTGAAAATGGTACAACAGGATACAGTGCGAAAACTCGGCAAGATCCGCTAATCCATCCGCATACGACGCCTCGATCTCGACAGTTCCCGTGACTGAATCAGCCCCGATCGGTTGAATCGGCATCCCCTCTGGTGATTCGAACGGCGTCCGTATCACCCCAATCGATTCGTAGCTGAACGTGTCTTTGGGCACGTTCGTGGCTTCGTCTTGCAGAGAAAAATAGCCTTGTTGAAACCCTTTGCTGACAATAATTTCCAATAATATGTCATATATACAGCGCGTGTTCAGCGCGTCACTCACGGGGAGCAGGAGATCTCTAATTCAGTCAGTACACCGGGTCTGTCCGTCGAGATTCGGGCGAATTCCACGGACTAAAATGTTTTGGCGAAAATAGGTTTTCAAGAAAGAAGATGTATTTATTCTTTCTATAACTCTCATTTGCTAATGCAATGGTAGTAGAAACAGCAGACCTACAATCAGAGCTCGAAGCGAAGGGTGAATTGATGCTCGCAGTCTCAGAATTCGACGAACCACTGGAGATGCACCTCCATGATACGGAGATTGAGGACGGTGTCATAACTGTCCAATTGACTGATGGTGTCCTCACGTTCGATGTCGATGAAGTAGTGGCTGTCTGGCATCATACGCATTCGCTCGCAGATTTCGGACTGGAAGACTAACATCAACGGGCGGTGGGTCGTAGTCCGCCAGATAACGGCATGGAGTCAAACCAATTGGCATACTACGAATCCATATTTACCTGGCCGTTTGATGACGAATAGCCGAAAAAACCGAACTGAGTGTGCTGACCGCGTCCTCTGTCTCTCGCACGCCAATCACACTAGTTGCTGACGGTTTCAACGGGTCTCGAAAAATTGATACCGTGACTAAGACGGGTGTTTCCCTCGTGTCACCGTGGCCAGTCAGTGATTCTCGTGGATGTGGTTGCGCAGCGCGTCGGTCTCCTCGAACTGCTCGTCGCACTCGGCACACGTGTTGTGGTGAAGCGCAACGTGCTGGCTCACGCCGGCAGCGCTCTGGAACAGTGCATCGCAACTGGAGCAGGTGTACGACATTACATTAACAACTCAGGCGGCGAGACTCTAAAAGGGTTATTAAAAACGAAGTCAGGGAGATTGATACGGACTAATAAATCGAGGCACCAGCTAACTAAGACCGGCCGGCTTGGGCGGAGTGAAATCCGCCCCGACCGGGGCTAAGTCAGCTCTTCCGCCCGTTCACGGAGCGGCTGTGCGAGGCTTCTGTCGTCGACTAGCGTCTCAAGTTCGTTCATCGCACGGCACTGACCGAGTGCGTTCAGTGCCGTGCGGCGATACCGCCCGTCGAGACCACTCGTAACGGCAACGACGCGGAGTTGCGTGGTTGCTCCTGCCGCCGCGAGTGCGTCGATGGCGTCTTCTCGAGCGTGACGCGGCGCGCTCTTGTCGACAACCGTCTGGAAGAGTGAGCGTGGCGAAGACATACTCAGTCGGCGAGACCGACCTCTTCGGCACTGTCCTCACTCGCTTCGGCGCCGTCTCTCTCCGCCGCCTCCGCGGGTTCGAACGTCGGGAAGCGGTCCTCGAAGGCGCTCCAGTCGGCAGCCATCTCCTCGTCGGTCAGCGTGGCTGCATCGAGGTCCGAGCGGAGCGCGTCGTGGTCCATGTCAGTGCCGATAAGGACAAGTCGGGGTCCTCGATCACCCCACTCCTCGGCCCACACCTCCTCCAACTCGGGGTTCGCCTCGAAGTAGGCCTCGCGCTCTTCTGCGGAGAGCGTCGCAATCCACCCGCCCGCGGGGGCGATTCGAATCGACTGGCCGGCGGCGTCGATTCCGAGTGCCACCTCCTTGCCTCCCGCGAGCCAGAAGTGGCCCTTTGAGCGCACGACGTTCGACGGGAATTCGTCCAGCAGCTCGGCGAATCGTTCGGGGTGGAACGGCCGCCTCGCTTCGAAGACAAACGAGGTGACGCCGTGTTCCTCCTCGGCCGACTGGTGGGGTTCCTGCAGTTCCTGCATCCAGCCCGCGGACTGGCTCGCTGCCTTGAAGTCGAAGCGGCTGGTGTCCAGAAGCTCTTCGGGGTCGACCGTACCGTGTTCCGTCCGGATGATTTCCGCGCGCGGTTGCAGCACCTCGACCATCTCTTCGATCTCGTCGAGCGTCTCCTTGTCCACGAGGTCGCACTTGTTCAACAGGAGGACATCACAGAACTCGATCTGTTCGATCAAGAGGCTTCCAAGGTCTTTCTCGGTGTCCCCGTCCATCAGCGATTCCTTCGAATCGAACGTCGTCCAGAACTGATGGGCGTCGACGACAGTGACCGTGGTGTCGAGCTCGTAGTAATCCATCACCTCGATACCGGTCTCCTCGTAGAACTCCGTGGGATCGAGGTCACCCTGATCGAATCCCATGGTGAGCGTCTGGGCGACGGGCAACGGTTCGGCGACGCCCCTCGACTCGATGATCAGATAGTCGAACTCGCGGGCTTGTGCGAGCTTCGCCAGTGCATCCAACAGGTCACCGCGTAGCTCACAGCAGATGCAGCCGTTCGAGAGTTCGATCAGATCCTCGTCGTCTTCCGAGATGTCCGAGTGTTCGGCGACGCGCTCGGCGTCGACGTTCACTTCGCCCATGTCGTTGACGAGGACCGCGACGTCGAGGTCCATTCGCGTGTTCAGGAGGTTGTTCAGCACGGTCGTCTTGCCCGCGCCGAGGTTGCCGCTCAGCACGGTGACAGGAATCGTCTCTCGACTCATCTATTATTAAGACTAGAGTATATATTATTTATAATTGGCTATCTACTATTCTATATTGTTAACAGTGGCACCCGAAGAAGCCCGAAAACACGAGTCGCTCGACGTCGCAATTGTCGGCGCAGGTGCCGCTGGCGTCGGTGTTGGGGCCGTCCTCACGGATCTTGGTCTCGACTCCTACGCCATCCTCGAGCGAGACGAAGTCGGGGCGTCGTTGCAACAGTGGCCAGAAGAGATGCGTCTCATCACGCCATCGTTTCCCAGCAACAGCTTCGGCTGCCGGGACCTGAATGCCGTCACCACCGACACTTCACCCGCACTCGCGCTCGACCGTGAACACCCGACAGCAGTAGTTGAGACTACTCTTCTCGATCCATACGCCACTCTGGCGCAGTTCATAAATAGTATGAAAACGTAGGCTCGGATAGACAAATGGCTCGAATCACTGGCTCCTATCCGGATGACCTCGATCTACTCATCGAGGGTGCTGTCGAGGCTGGCGTGTTCGGAGGCAAGAGCGATGCGTTACGTGAATTCGTCCGCGAATACTTCGAAGACCACGAGAATGAGCGCATTGCGGCTGCGGTTGCGCTCTACGAACGCGAACGAATCACACTCGGTGATGCTGCGCGGCTTGCCGATGTCGATCGCTGGACGATGCGTGATCTCCTCCGTGAGCACGGCGTCGAACCCCGCCTCGGACTCGTTGACGAAGACGACGCAGCCTACGAAGTAGAGGCAGCGAGCGGACTCGAATTTGAGGATGAGGACTCGGAGACTGAGGAATCGCCTGCGAAATGACAGGCGATGATATTCCGGCGAATCCGAGTGTCCTGAACACGACTGTCCTCTCGAATTTTGCGTACATCGACCAGTTGTGGGTGGTTGCAGGACTCTCTGGGATCTGTACAGTGCCGGTCGTTCGCGAGGAACTCGAACACGGCGTTGCTGATCATTCGTATCTCCAGACAGCACTCGATACACTCGACGACGGGATTCCAGTCGCGACCATTTCGGGCACAGTCGCAAACAGAGAGGCGGTCGTCGGTGACCATCTCGATCCGGGTGAAGCACAGGCGTTCGCCCTCGCAGACGCACACGACGGCCGATTGCTGACCGACGATGGCGATGCCCGATCATTTGCGAAAGAACAGGGCGTGACAGTTGTCGGGTCGGTCGGCGTGCTCCTCGCCGCGATCAATGCTGGGAAGATTACTGAACAGACTGCTGACGGATGGCTCTCGACGTGGATCGATGAGATTGGCTACTACGTGCCCTATCGAGATATCGCAGCGTATCGATGATTGATCCACTGTGTGGACCCATCCATCACAGGTATTGAGAACCGATGATTTCAGGCTTTTTGGCATGGGAATGGAGAGGCAAGGATGACCGCGTATCGCTTCCGGGTCAAATTCGCTCCCGATCCGACATCGCTGTGGCGGGACATCGTCGTCGGTGCTGACAGAAGGATTGCTGAATTCCAGTCAGCGATCAATCCTGCAGTCGGTCTCGACCAGACCCATCTCTGGTTCATGGGGAACGACGAGGAGTACTGGGATAGTGAAGTCAAGTATCAGTGCCCACAGGAATACGAGCAATCGAGTGGCGGTGATCCGGTTTTTCGCACCGAACGCCTTGAGAATGCGGGTGAGGTGACGATTGGTGAGATGGCGAGACAGTTGGACCTCGAACAGTACGACCGCATCTGTTACCTCTACGACTACGGTGACGAGTGGCGCTTCTACGCTATCCTGAAGGAAGTCCTCGACGACGAACCAAGCGATACGGAACCAGCAGTTGTGAATACCGAGGGAGAATCGATCGATCAGTATGGCTCATCAAGAGAGCGGCGTTTTTGAGCGAGTCGTGTTCAGCGTCTCGTAGTGGCACCAACTCGTGAGTCTCGCCGGAGTGTCTTTCGACGGATTGCCCACCGACCACACGCTGATTGGCCAGTGTACGATGCGACGCCGCTGTACGGGCAAAGCTCGCTCGACGGGCTGGAGTCAGATGTTCGGATCGTCTCGCAGACTTGGTTCAGGCACGACCGCCACGAGTCGGTCGAAAAGTTCGTCCACTCACTCCCGTTGACGTATTTCGACTTCGACGCGCACGACCGCTACGCGGGCCCAACTCGATACGGGATGGAAATCCTCTTTCGCGTGTTCGTCCTGAAAGAGTGCCACGGCTGGGCCCATGAGACAGCACTCGTCGAGTATCTCGATCGGCGTCCAGAACTCTGCGAGCAATTGGGTCTGGAGACAGTGCCGAATCAATCGACGCTGTGGCGCAGTTGGCACAAGCGGTTCACTGCCGAGTTTCGCAGTACAATCGAGACAGCTGCGCGAACCATCCTCATCAAAGCCCAGAATGCGGGTGTCAACGTTCCGCGCAAACCAAAGCGACACCGTCCGTCTCACGGTGACGAAGAGTTCGAATCGGACCCAGACGATCAAGCTGTCCTCGACGAAGCAGCAACGATTACGGAGCATGTCAGCCGCGTTGTCTTCCCGGCATTCTCGCTGGACCGAGGGAAGGGCTGTGAGATCCACGAGAACGCCTACTGGGACTTACAGACGTATCTCGGACTTCGCGAAAATCTGGCTGCCAACGAAGGCGCTCGCAGCTTCACCTACGAGTCAACTCGAGAGCGGACACCTTTGGGCCACGCTCACCGCGAGCATATTCGTGATCTCTCGGTATTAGAGATTCGTGAGATGTACCGGCAGGCCGTTAATAGGCTTCTGAACCAGGTCGCGGAGACGGAGCAGTTCTTTCGGGCTGGGATTGTTGCAATCGACATCACTGAAGCCGATCCTTTCACCGGCGACAGGACCGGCCACGAGAACGAGATCATCGGGACGAAGGAGAAGACCGACGAGTACGCTTATCAGTGGGCCACCGTCCAATTAGTAGGGAATGCCGTGCCGATTGTGCTGGACGCACGGCCAGTTCGGAAGGGTGAGTCCCGCTTAGAAATCGTCAAGAACCTCTTGGATTCAGCCGAGGGGATCGTTCACGTCGATAACGTACTGATGGACCGGGAGTTCGACAGCCAGCACGTCCTGGAGATGCTCAGCCAGCGCGGGCTCTCCTATGTCGTTCCCAAGCGGATGCAGACCAGCGAGAAAGCCCAGGCCAAGCGGCTGCTCCAACGAGACCGGGATCGATATGAGACCGACCGGAAGCTCCACCTCGGGAAGAACGAATGGCACGAGACGACGCTGATCTACCGCCGGAAAGAGAACACTGAGCACGAGGATCACCGGCAGTACTCGGTGTTTATGACGAATCGCAGTAGTGGGTTCCTTACCGAGTACGGCTATCGCTGGGAGATCGAAAGTGGCTACAAATCGATCAAGCGGTTCATGGCTGCAACGACGTCGAAAGACTTCGGTCTCCGATTCTTTTACTTCGCGTTCGCGTGTCTGCTGTACTCGATCTGGCGAGCGGTGGACCTGCTTGTGCAGGTCGAATTGACTGGTGAGTATGAACACTCGCCAATCGTGACAGCGGACAATACGCTAACGCTGTTGAACAAGGAAACTGGAATCGGTTAGTAACGGGACTCACCCCGTGATAGCCCGGCGTTTGAGTGGCAACGCTGCCGGAAGTCGTCGAAATTCGTGTGTATGGTCGGTGGTTCAACAAGATGGGCCATTTGGAGAGCAATCTGAATCAGTTTCCGCTCACTTGACCGGCCGAAACCACGCATTACAGCCCCGCTATACCCGCTGTAGTCTCAACTTCCAAGGTCGCATTTTTGGTATAGCGTTATATGATTTATGGCACTAACCAAGTCTCCATTTCCGTGGATAGAACCTCTGTATCATGGTAAAACTAGACATGAGGCTCCTGTCAACGTTGGTTATGATTACTCCGATAATCACGACCACTTTGAAGTACCCCGACGCCGTCGGTAAAGTACGAATGCTGCAACCGGTTCAGAAAGACGCTTCCCCAAGTAGCGCCGCCAATAACGGAGTCTGAGATCTCTCTGGGTCTCTTCAGCCGAGCCGACGTCGCCGGCGTGGCGGCCCTCGTGATCGACCAGAGCCTTTGACGGAACGTAGTGAGGCCCGGAGCTGACGAATCTCTTTCTCTGCACGTCCGTTGCTGTCAGGGTAGATATTTAGGACAACTCCAGATCACGTATAATATTTTTATAGTAGTGGTCCGTGATACGGCATATGAACCGTGAGGCGGATACCAAGGATTCGTCTGGAGTCGGCATTTCTCTTTCAATACCACCTTCAGATCCAGATTTATTCAAACACAAAGCGACGAGCGATGTTCTTCTCTTTTTAACGAACCACCGATTCAGTGATTTCTCACTGCGAGAGCTCGCGACACAGATCGGCCACTCACACCAGTCTGTCCGACGGGCAGTGAACGTTCTCAGCGCGAACGACTTGGTGGTGGAATCTTCCGAAAGCAACCAGCGACTCGTCCAGATCAACAGACAGCGCCTGTCCATCCCGGACGATCCAATCCTCCGCATACCCCAATCAGAGTATCACCAACCGGTCAAAGCTGCGGTCACAGAACTTCGTGAGAATATCGACGACATCGTCGGTATCATCCTCTATGGGAGTGTGGCTCGGGGCGAGGCTGACCGACGGAGCGATATCGATCTCTGGGTACTAACTCGGTCTGGGCGGGCTGAAAGCCAACGCGAAGCGAATGCAGTTGCTCGTGACCTCGAAGACACGGAGTTCGACGGCGACCGATACGCCTACGATATCGACATCGAGGCCGTCCGGGCGATCCCGTCGTACACCGAGGATATCCGGGGAATCGTCGTTTCCGGGATCCCGGTGTACAAGACGAATGACTTTGACACCGTCGAAAACCTCCTTTTGGAGGAAGGGGCCACCAATGAGTAACGGCTCGGATCCGACCGTTGTGCTCGAAGCACTCGACCGCGCACAGGATGCCTTCGAGATGGTGGGACGCGGTCGGACAGCGTTCGAGGACGGGATCAGTGCTGATGAAGACTGGAAGACACAGTTGACGAAAGCGTGTCGCCTCCTCGAAGTCGTTGACACTCTCCAAGCACAGGACGGGTACTACACGGCCGTCATCGAGGTCTGTTTCGGCGCTATCGAACGGTCGATTGAGGCGTACGCGCTCGCGATGACGAACGATACGCTTCAGGACTTTCAGGACCACCAGTTCAGCTACGACCGAGCCCACCAGATTGGGCTATTTGAGCGAGAGACCACAGAGGCGATAAAGGACCTCTACAGCGAGAACCGGACAGAGAGTTATTACGGCGGTGGGCGTCCAACTGAAGAACAAGCAGAAGCAATGACTGACCTCGCCAACGCCGTCCATCAGTTCGCAGTGAGCCAGATCCGGGAAGGCGGCGTCTGTCTGTGTGACTGACACGTTCTCCCACTTCACAAGACTATGGACCGGAATTCATCGACGGAACGGACGCTGACCTCACTCTCGGAGTCCTTCGAGCGCTACCTTCAGGACAAGGGGAAAGGCCGCGCTGGTGACGGCGGGAATTATCGACGCAACGCCGCCCGCGAACTCGAACGATTCGCCGGGTGGACCGCCGGCGACCGCGGCGCCGACGACTGGACCGGAATCGTCCCCGACGACGCCGACCGCGCCCCCACCTTCGAGGACCTCGACGAGCGTATCTTCCGCGAATATGCCCGGCACCTCGCTGGTGACCGGGGACTCAAGCAGAACACGGTACAAACCTATTATCGCTATATCTCCGCGTGGTGTGGCTGGTGTGTCAACGAGGGCTATCTCGAAGCTCACTACGCCCAGCGGGCGAGTGCGATGGCGCCGCTGCCGGAGGACAGCGGCCGCAAGCCCGGCGACCAGCAGGCTTGGACGTCCGAACAGCGCCACGCCCTCACCCAGCACGTCGACGCGCGGGCCCGCGCCGCCGTCGAGACGTACACGACACTTGCAGAGGACACTAACCTCGTTGACAAGCAGCGAGCGCGCTACGAGGCGCTGAAGGCGGCTCGTGACCGGGCGCTCGTAGTTGTCCTCGCCTACACCGCCGTTCGCGTCGGGGAACTCCTCCGAGACCCGAACGACCCGCGACGCCGTGGCGTCCGCTGGGAGGACCTTTCCCTCGAGGACGGGAGTATGGACGTCTACCGGAAGAAACAGCAGTGGGACGCTGCGAGTCTCCCCGACCCGGTGATCTCGCCGCTACGGAGCTACCGTCGGCTGATGGACCCACCGACAGAGCGCTGGCCGGTGTTTCCGACGTTCGACCAACGGACGCTGGCGACGCTCGTACAAGACGAGCTGGCCGACCGAGGGGAACAGCCGGCTGCCATCGACGAGCGACGTAACGAGTACGCTCGGGACCTGCTGTTGACGCTTGACGAGGATATTCGGCCACCGTCGATCACGACGGACGGCGCCCGGTCAATTCTCCAGCGGCTCTCGGACACTGCAGATATCGACATCGACCATCCGAAACACGACTATCTCGCGCCTCACGGCGGTCGGCGAGGGATGGGTGAGGTGCTCGTCCGGGCGTTCGGATATACGGTCGCGGCCCGGTATCTCGACAATTCGGAGGAGATGGTCCGTCAGCGGTACTCGCATATCGAGGCTGGCGAACTGGGTGATGTCGCAACGGATGCCCTCGAGGCGGTCGACGACGTCGATCGGTCCTGAGACGACGAGTCATCGTCCGAACTCTCTGGAATCGTCGATGCGACGCAAGCCATCGAGGTCCGCCACCAGCATCGCCACGACGTTCAATACCGGGTACGTCCACGACTGGTCGCGATAGAGATGCTCGTACAACCCGTCCGGCGCCGAACGAAACTGGGTTCGGAGGACATCCTGACGCTCGCGGCCGACATCGTCACATCGTCGCCATAACTCATCGACTGTCTGGGAGGGCGTACTGCCGTTCCGTGGGATGGTGTCGACGATATCGCCGAGCGTCTCTCTGGCATCGGTCAGCGACGCCGTCTCCGTCCGTAGACGTTCCAGGAACCACTTGCGTTCCGCCCGAGCATCCATGACCGTCTCGTGGAGTTTCGACTTAAACGCGGGTGAGAAGGGGACACCGCCACGGAGCGCCGTCGCGAGGTCGGCACCGAGTTCGGTCGCGGCGTTTTCGAACAGGGACTCGCCGTAGACGGCGTCGTAGTGGTCGACGCTCATGACCGTCTCCCGGTAGGCCCGTCGCAGGCGCTCGGACGGATCGCCGTCGGAGGCGGAGCCAACGGACGAGACACCGACGCCAGTCACGGTGGCGCCAGTATCGTGACGGGGTGCCGTCGGCGGCGATTGGGCTGGACACGCCGCGATCCGATCGGCCAGCGCCGCGAACGCGTCGCGTTCGGCGGTGACTTCCGATCGCTCGTCGTGGACGACATCCATCGCCGTATCGAGAGGCGCGAGCGTGTGGGCGTGCATCCCTGGGTCGGTGAGATTACAGGACGATACTTTTGCTGGTGACGAACTCCTCGGCGGTGTGACCGAGGCCTTCACGGCCGACCCCGGAGTCACCGACACCGCCGAATGGGATGTCGCCGAGGCCGTGGCTCGGTGCCCCGTTGATGCGGACTGCCCCGGCCTCGACAGTCTCGGCGACTCGCATGGCCCTATCGTGGTCGCCGGTGAACACCGCGGCGTCGAGACCGAGGTCGTCCGCGTTCGCGAGGGCAAGCGCCTCGGCCTCCGACGCTACCTCGGCGATGGCGGCGACGGGTCCGAACTGCTCTTCGTGCAGGATGCGGGCGTCGTTCGGGACGTTCGACAGGACGGTCGGATCGAACCACCGGCCGTCGCGATCACCGCCGGCGACGAGGGTTGCGCCCCGGTCGACCGCGTCGTCGACGAGTTCCGCGACCCACTCGGCTTGCGACTCCGAGATGAGCGGACCGACGGCGGTGGACTCGTCGAACAGCGGGCCAGGTTGCCACTCCTCGAGGCGACCGACGAGACGGTCGACCAAGTCGTCGTGGACCGCCTCGTGAGCGAGTATCCGCCCGACGGCGGAGCAACGCTGGCCAGCAAAGCTGAACGCCCCCTTCGCACAGGCGTCCGCGGTGGCACCCAGGTCGGCGTCCGGGAAGACGATGGCCGGGGCGTTCCCCCCGAGTTCCATGTGGAGTCTCGCGAGGCCGCTCTCGCGCGCGATGTGCTTTCCGGCGTCCGACGACCCTGTCATGGCGATGGCGTCGACCCTGTCGTCGCCCGCGATGTAGTCCCCGATGGTCGACGACCGGCCGAGGACGACGTTGAAGCCGCCGTCCGGCACGTCCGTCACCTCGTCGACGAGGCGAGCCAGTATCGCCGCGCAGACCGGCGTCTTCGAGGAGGGCTTGAGGACGACGCTGTTGCCCGCGGCAATCGCCGGCGCAACCTGGAGCGCCGTCGTCGCTAGAGGGTAGTTGTAGGGAGCAATACACGCGACGGTGCCGACGGGACGTGGCTGGATGACGGCGTTCCATCCCTCGTGGCCGGCTGTCGTCCCCTCCAGATACTCGCCTTGGAGGGACCGGGCCTCGCCGACGGCCCGTCGGAACCGCTCGGCGGCGGCCGCCACCTCGCTCCGGGCGCTGGCAACGGGTTTGCCGGCCTCGCGGACGATCGTTCGTGTCAACGTCTCCGACTCCGCTTCGATGGCCTCCGCGATTGCATCGAGCCAACGGGTCCGTTCGACGACGGTGGCGTCGGCCATCGGCTCTTGGGCCCGGTCAGCGGCGGTCAAGGCCCGTTCCGCGTCCCGTTCGGTGGCGGCGGCCACCCGAGCGAGCGTCCCGCCGTCGGCCAAGTCGTCGACCGAGAGGGTGGCTCCCCCGTCGACCCAGTCGCCGTCGATGTAGAGTGCGTGGTCATAGCTCGTCGTCGTGGCTGTCATGCTACCGCCTACCAGACCCGAGAAAATAAAATTTACTCTAATGTGAAAACCAATTTCTTGTCGTCTGAACGCGGACGGCCGGCGTGCGGGACATCGTCCCTCGAGGGAATCGAACCGGGTGGGTGTGCTATCGGACGAACGCCGGTCGTCGCTGTCCGGGAGTCGGTCGGCGCGCCGACGGAGGCAGACTTTTGCGCTCGCGCTCGTACGGCCGCCATGACCGATCCCGGACTCCTCGTCGCTGGAGAAACGCTCGTCGATTTCCTGCCTCGTGCAGGTGGGTCGCTGGCGGACGCCGCAACGCTCGACAGACGGGCTGGCGGGGCCCCGGCCAACGTCGCCGTCGGGCTAGCACAGCTCGATCACGCGCCGTGGTTCTGGACCCGCGTCGGTACCGACCCGTTCGGCGACTTCCTCGTCGAGACGCTCGACGACCACGGTGTCCCGCTCCGATTCGTCGAGCGGGATCCGACGGCGAAGACGACGCTCGCGTTCGTCGACGACGGGGCGGGAGAGACGGACTTTTCGTTCTATCGAGACGGAACCGCAGACACCCGCCTCGATCCCGACAGCGTCCCCGAGGAGACCGTACGGGCTGTCGACGCCGTCTACGTCGGGAGCGTCACGCTGGCGAGCGAGCCCGCTCGGACCGCGACGGTGGACTTGGTCGAACGGGCGCACGCGGCCGGGCGGACCGTCATTCTCGACCTCAACTTCCGGCCGGAACTGTGGACTGACGGTGCGTTCGAGCGGGTCGTGACCAATCTCCTCGCGGACGTCGACGTGGTGACGGCGGCGCGGGAGGATCTACGGACGCTCTCGTTCGTCGACGCGACGGCTGCTCCCGAGACACTGGCCGCCGCACTCTGTGAGCGAGGGCCGTCGACCGCCTTCCTCACCCTGGGTGAGGCGGGGGCGGCCGCGCTGGCACGGTCGGGCGGCCCCTTCGCGGCGGGGACCGCGACCCACAACGGATACGCCGTCGACGCCGTGGACACGACCGGGGCGGGCGACGCCTTCACCGCCGGGATGCTCGCGTCGCTGGCGGAGGGGACACGCGACCTGTCCGCGACGCTGTCCTTTGCCAACGCCGTCGCGGCAGCGTCGACGACGGCGACGGGGGCGATGACTGCCCTTCCGACGCGGACCGACGCTCAAGCAATTGTGGACGCTGAGACGTGACCGATCAGTTGTCGCTCGTCTGCCCGTAGTTCCGGAACCGGCGGGTGAGGGTGTCGATTTCTTCGTCGGGGAGCAGCGTCGGTTCGCCGATGTTCCGTGCTTGGTAGTGGATTCGCGCACAGTACTCCACCATCAGCGACGTCTCGAAGGCCGCCTCCGGCGACTCGCCGACGGCGATGGTCCCGTGGTTTCGCAACAGGCAGGCGTCGTACTCGTCGCCGAGTGTCTCAACCGCGAGGCGGCCGAGTTCCGCGGTTCCCGGACGGTCATAGCCCGCGACGGGGATCTCGTCACCCGCGAAGGCGATGAGATAATGCGACGCGGGGATGGGTTCGTCGAGACTGGCGAAGGTCGTCGCGTACGGCGAGTGGGTGTGGACGATTCCGCCGACATCGTCGCGCTCGCGGTAGATCATCGTATGCATCGGCGTCTCGCTCGATGCCGCGAGTTCGCCCGCGACCTGTTCGCCCTCCAAGTCGACCAGCGGGACCGTCTCGGGGGTGACCTCGCCGTAGGGGACTCCCGAGGGGTTGATCGCGACTCTGTCGCCGTCGCGCGCGCTGACGTTGCCGCCGGTCCCCTTCGTAAGCCCCTGTTCGAGCATCTCGACACCGAGGGTGGCGACCGCGTCCCGCCCGTCGGCCAACTCGTCGGCGTCGGGAGCGGGGGCGACCGGGTCGACCTCGTCTTGGCTGCTCTGGCCGTAGCTCTCGAACATCTCACGGAGGCGACCGATCTCCTCGTCGGGGAGCAGCGTCGGTTCGCCGATGTTCCGTGCCTGGTAGTGGATTCGCGCACAGTACTCCACCATCAGTGCGCGCTCGAACGCCGCCTCGACGGTGTCGCCGACGGCGATAGTCCCGTGGTTTCGCAACAGGCAGGCGTCGTACTCGTCGCCGAGGGCATCGATGGCCAACTCGGCGAGGTCGGCGGTCCCGTAGGTGGCGTACCCCGAGACGGGAATCTCGTCGCCGACGAAGGCGATGAGGTAATGTGACGGGCGAACGGACTCGTCGAGACTGGCGAAGGTCGTCGCGTACGGCGAGTGGGTGTGAACGACGGCCCCCACGTCCTCGCGTTCGCGGAGGATCGTCGCGTGCATCCGGCGTTCGCTGGAGGGGACGCGATCACCCGAGACGTGATCGCCCTGTAGATCGATTGTCGGAACGTCTTCGGGATCGATCTCGTCGTACGGCATCCCGGAGGGGCTGATGGCGATCGTATCTCCCTCGCGGGCGCTGATGTTCCCGCCGGTACCTTTCGTGAGACCCTGTTCGAGCATCCGTCGCCCGAACACACTTATCGCGTGTCGCTTTGCGTCGAGACTGGACTGATGTGACATCGTTAGCTCCGTATGTTTCCGCACGTCGTCGGTGTAACGTCACGACGCCGGCCGAGAGACCGGCGTGTGACGAGTTCCCGAGAAGGCCGTGACGCCCCCCGCTAATAACTGCTGGGGTTACCGATCGCCCCGGGCCGGCGAGTCGACGATGTCCGGGAACGGGCCGGACTTGGCGGCGGCGAGACGCTCGAACTGGTCGTCCGAGAGGGAGACGTCGACGGCACCGAGGTTCTCCTCCAGTTGGTCGACGGTTCGGGCGCCGACGATGGGTCCCACGACCTGATCGTGGTGCAGGAGCCACGCGAGCGCGACCTGTGCGGGGGTGGCGTCGACCTCGGAGGCTACCTCTTGGAGGGTGTCGAGGACGGCGAAGTTCTCGTCGGTGAGATACTTCGATTCGAAGCTGTCGTCCTCGGCCGCTCGGGAATCGGCGTTCGAGACGTCGTCCCGGTCGTACTTGCCGGTCAGGAACCCCTCCCCGAGTGGGCTCCACGGCACGACGCCGAGGTCCTCGCTCTCGCACATCTCCAGGAACGGTCCCTCGATTTCCCGGTTGACGAGGTTGTACCGGGGCTGGACGACGGTGAACGGTTCGTAGCCCCGTCTGTCCGCGACGGCGTTCGCGCGGACGACCTTCCAGGCGTTGGGCCAGAGCGTCGAGGCGCCGAGATGGTGGACTCGGCCGGAGTCGACGAAGCCGTCGAGCGTCCGCATGAACTCCTCGACGGGCGTTTCGTCGTCCCAGCGGTGGACGTACAGCAGGTCCACGTAGTCCGTCCCCAGGCGGTCGAGAATCGCGTCGACCTGCCGCCGGAGGTGTTTTCGGCCCAACCCTCGACCGTTCGGATCGTCACGGGTCGGCCAGTATATCTTCGAGGCGACGACGAAGTCCTCCCGGTCGCGGTCGGCGAGCCAGTTGCCGATCCACCTCTCGCTCTTTCCCCCGCCGTACATGTCCGCGGTGTCAATAAACCGACCGCCGTGGGCCTCGTAGGCATCGAGAAGTTCGTACGCCCGCGTTTCGTCGATTTCGACGGAGCCTTCGTCTGTCTCGCGGCCGAATCGCCACGTGCCGAAGGGCAGTTCCGTGACCATCGTCCCCGTCCGTCCGAGGGGTACCCAGTCCATGAATCACGTTGTGGCGGCTTCGGAGGTAAAACTACCCCACTCGGTCGGCGAGCGTCGCCATCCGGTCGACGGTTTCGGCCCACGCGTCGCGGTCGGCGGGTTCGTACGCCGTGAGATCGGCCGTCTCGCGGAGCAGCCGCCGCCCCTCCGCGAGGTCGGTGATCGTGTCGGTGGCGTTCATCTGTACGAGGAGGTTCCCGAGCGACGTCGCCTCGACCGGGCCGGCAACGACCGGAAGGCCGGTCGCTCCCGCCAGCATCCGGAGGAACGGCTCGTTTCTGACCCCGCCGCCGACGGCGTTCAACTGGTCACTCTCGACGTCGGCGGCCCCTTGGAGCTGCGAGAGGGCGTACGCCGTCTTCGCCGCGAGACTTTCGAGCAGACACCGGGTTATCTCTCCGACCCCTTCCGGGACGGCCTGTCCGGTCTCCCGGCAGTACTGGCCGATCTTCTCGACGATGTCGCCCTCCAGTGTCCCGGCCATGAACAGGTCGGCGTCCGGGTCGATGAGCGGGCCGAAGGGGTCGGTGTCGGCCATCTCCGAGAAGATGACGTCGTACTCGTGGGGGTTCCCCTCTTCGCGCCACTTCTCGCGGGCGTATTCGAGGAGGTTGAACCCGGTGACGTTCTTCAGAAACCGGGTCGTCCCCTCGGCACCGTACTCGTTGGACGCTTCGACGGCGAAGGCTTCGTCGGTCACGCGGGGAGCGTCGAGTTCGATGCCAACGATGAACCACGACCCGGTGCTCAGAAAGGTCCGATCGCCGGCACCGAACGGCGTCGCCGCGACGGCACACGCCGTGTCGTGGGTGGCCGTCAGGAGGATATCCGGCCGACTGTCGAGGCCAGGTGCGAACGACTCGTCGAGTGTGCCCACCTTCGTGCCGGGTTCCTCGAGGTTCGGTAGGAGGTCAGTTCGGAGGTCGAGTGTCTCGAGGAGATCCGTTGCCCACGTCTCGGACTCGATATCGAACATCTGTGCCGTCGAAGCGATCGATTTGTCGGGGTTGACGCTCCCTCCCATCGCGTGCGTGAGCACCTGTGGGAGCATCACCAGTGTCTCCGCCGATTGGACAATCTCCGGCGAGGCGTGGGTCTGGTAGTGATACTGCCACAGCGAGTTGGGAACGTTCCAGTGGTTGATACCCGTCTGGTCGAATATCTCGCGTTTCCCGACGCGTTCGAGGAGGTCGTCGAGCGTCGACGTGACCGACGGATCGCGGTAGAAGTACGGATCACGCATCGGCTCCCCATCGCGGAAGAATGTGAAATCGAGGCCAGTCGTCTCGACGGCGAGGGTAGAGAGGGGGCCGTACTCCCGTTCGGCCGCGAGAAGTCCCGTCTCGATTTCGTCGAGGAGTTGGTCGATGGCCCAGACGTACCGCCCGTCTCGCTCGACGGGACCGTTGTCGAACCGATACACCTCCCCGACGTCGAGGCTGTCGCCGTCGCGTCGCCCAACCCAGATGGTGCCGCCGTTGGACCCCACGTCGATTGCGACGTGATTTGTCATGCTACGAGATAGGACAGAGGGTGCAGATAAGCCTCACGCCGACAGCCGACGCCGACGCCCGTTCAGCTAGGAAAATAATTATGTATGATGATGGTAAATTGTGCAAAGACATGTCACGGAAGACTATTGACAGGCGTAGATTTCTTCGGGCGACAGGTGCCGCAGCCACCGTCACGGCTCTCGCGGGCTGTTCGGGTGGTGGCGGCGGCGGCGGTAGCGACGGCACGCCTCCCGGTGACGACGTCGAAGCGGCAGATAGCATCCAGTTCATCACGGAATCGACGGCACCGAGCGAGGCGCTGCAGTCCATCGTGGGAGAGTTCACGGAGGAGACCGGTATCGAAGTTGAGTTCACCCTTTCGCCTCTGCTGAACTACACCGAACAGCTTGCGAACGACCTGACGAGCCAGTCGGCCAACTACGACGTCGCGTACGTCGATCCGTACAACATCGGGGCGCCGTACTACACCGACCTCGAACCGCTGAACGGCTATATCGAGCAAAACGACTACGACTACGAGGATCACATCGAAATCCACCGCGTCGCGTGCTCGGAGTTCGAGGACGACGGAACGATCCGGGGCCTCCCCTACGACTGTCCGACGATTCTCCTGGCATACCGTCAGGACGTGTTCGACGAGTACGGTGACCAGGCGACCAGCGACCTGGGATTCGAGGCCGAACCGAACCCCGACATGACGTGGTCGCAGTATATGGAAGTCGCCCGGTGGATCACCGAGAATGTCCCGGACGACATGGTTCCGTACGGAACCGGCCACATGGCTGCCCAACACCAATCGCTGGCCAACGAGTTCGAGATGATCCAGTGGTCCTTCGGCGGCACACAACTGGAAGGGTTCGACGGCAAGGACCCGATCCTCCCTGACGACATCTCCGCCGGGTTCACCGACGACGCCTCCATGCAGGCAGCCGAGTTCTATCAAGAACTGGTCAACGACGTCGCTCATCCTGCCAGCACGACGTGGGACTGGGGTGGCGTCGCACAGGCGTTTGCCAACGGTGAGATGGCGATGTCGCCACAGTGGCACGAGAACAGCGGTCTCTTCGCTGACCCCGAGTCGAGCGAAATCGCGGACACGGTTCGGTGGACGCTGGCCCCGTCGGGACCGGCGGAGAACCGGAACGTCCAGGCCCACTACGGTGGGAGCAGCATCGGGATCAACGCGCACACGACGCCGGAGAAAAAGAAAGCCGCCTGGCAGTTCATCGAGTGGACGACCTCCGAAGAGATTCAGTACCGACTGCTCTCCGAGGTTGGCGGCACGCCGACCCGTCAGTCGGTGTACGACCGCGACGACGTGCAGGCTGCCAGCGATCAAACGGCAGGCGAAAGCGAGTATCCGAACGTCTCCCCACCGATCGTCGAGGGGTGGGACTTGGACAACATCGGACAGCGCCCCCACCACCCGGACTGGCTCCAGCTAGAACAGGTCATCTACACCGAAGGTTCAGCGATGGTCTCCGGTGACCAGCCGGCGGCAGACACGATGCAGGCGTGCGCCGACGGCTTCTCGAACATCCTGTAACGGGATGGCCGGCTAACCAAAACTATCAATACTGTTCTTTTTAATGTGTCTCGCCATGGGAGACTGACACTCGATGACCGGACAACAAACGAATACGATGCCAACAGACGCGTACGTCGGTGGCGAGCCCGAGGAGACGGACCAGTCGGTACTCGATTCGGTGCCGATTTCGTTCGAGATGTTACTGCTCCTCCCGAGCATCGCAACCCTCGCGGTACTCAGTATCATCCCGTTGGTGGTGATGATCTACCTGTCGTTCCACGAGGTGAACTTCACGCCGGTCAACGAGGTGATCTTCCTCGGCTTCGGGAACTACACGCAGATGGCCGCGGACGGGAACTTCTGGAACTCGTGGCGGGTAACCCTATTTTACGTGGCGGGATCGCTGGGTCTGCAACTCGGCCTCGGGATTCTCATCGCCGTAATGCTCCACCGCGTGTCGCGGGGCGAGAATCTCCTGACGAGCATCATCATCATGCCGATGATGATCGCGCCGGTGGTCGTGGGTCTGCTCTGGCAGTTCCTCCTCGATCCCTCCTTCGGCCTCTATACGTACATGTTGAACCAGGTGGGGCTGTTTGTAGACCAGCCAATACTCGCCAATTCGACGAGCGCGCTCGTGTCCATCATCATCATGGACACGTGGCAGTGGACACCGCTTGTCGTCCTGATCATCCTGGCTCGGGTCAAGAGCATCCCACAGCATCTCTACGAGGCCGCGAGCGTCGATGGCGCGACGGGGATTACCCAGTTCCGCCACGTGACTCTTCCACTGTTGAAGCCGGCCATCGCCATCGCCCTCCTGTTGCGGTCGATGGACCTGATGCGCTACTTCGCAAAGGTGTTCATCACGACGGGTGGGGGGCCTTCCAGCTCGACGAAGGTAATTGGCCTCTACGTCTACGAGCGGGCGCTCCGATTCTTCAACCTGGGCTACGGCTCCGCAACGGGGTTGGTGTTGCTCATCGTCACCATCCTGATGGGTCTCATGTTCGTCGAGACGATTATGGGGGGCGCCGGCGATGAGTAAGTCGACGGCATCGTCAGGACTCCCGGGGCCGGTCAGACGGTACGGCCCGTACGCCTTCCTCGGAGTGGTGGCCATCTGGACGCTCCTGCCCTTGTTCTGGATGGCCATCTCCTCGCTGAAGATCCGGCGCTCGATGTTCGAATTCCCGCCGACGATATTCTTCGACCCCACGCTCCAGTACTACGTGGACATGTTTATGGGTTCGAACCCGGTGACGCCGTTCCTCATCAACAGCATCATCGTCGCGCTCGGCACGGCGGTGCTCTCGGTCAGTCTCGGCACCGTCGGCGGCTATGGTCTCTCGCGGCTCGACCTCCGGGGCAAAAAACACCTGGCGTTCTGGATCATCAGCACCCGGATGGCCCCCATCGTCGTCGTCGTCATCCCGCTGTTTTACCTCTACAGCTACCTGAACCTGCTAAACACACACCTCGGCCTCATCATCGCCCACACGACGTTCAACCTTCCCTTTGCCATCTGGTTGATGCGCTCGTTCTTCGACGAGGTGCCCGAGGCCTTGGAGGAGGCTGCCCGTATCGACGGCGCGACCAAGTGGGAAGCGTTCCGAAAGGTGTCCCTCCCGCTCGTGTGGCCAGGGATGGGCGCCACTGCCATCATCGCCATCGTCTTTTCGTGGAACGACTTCATCTTCGCGCTGATCTTCACCAGCAACGCCACACAGACGATGCCCATCGCGGCGTCGCAACTGGTCACCCAGACCGGGACGCTGTGGGGTCGCGTGATGGCGACCGGCGTCGTCATCCTCCTGCCGATGGTCACCTTCGGCGTTATCGTCAAGCGACACCTCGTTAGCGGCCTGACGATGGGGGCGGTCAAGGAATGACCCGTTCGCCTCGAGGCTCCCCCGCTTCTCGTATCGATCACCGACAACCGTATTCTCGACAGTAACCATGGCACAAATCGCACTCAATCACGTGAGCAAGGCGTTCAACAACGGTAGCATCGTCGCGGTCAACGATCTGTCTCTCGAAATCGAGGACGAGGAGTTCCTCGTCCTCGTCGGCCCGTCAGGATGTGGGAAGTCGACGACGCTCCGTATGATCGCGGGCCTCGAAGACCCGACGGGCGGCGATATCTCGATCGGGACGACTCGCGTGAACAACCTCGAACCGCGCGAGCGGGATATCGCGATGGTGTTTCAGAACTACGCGCTCTACCCCCACATGAACGTGCGGGAGAACATCGGCTTCGGACTCCGACTCTCCACCGATCTCTCGGACGCCGACATCGAGGAACGGGTCGAGGACGTGGCCAGCCTGCTGGAGATTGGCGAACTCCTGGACAAAAAACCCAAGTCGCTGTCCGGCGGCCAACAGCAGCGCGTCGCCCTCGGGCGGGCAATCGTCCGCGACCCGGAGGCGTTCCTGTTCGACGAACCGCTCTCGAACCTCGACGCGAAGCTTCGCAAGCAGATGCGGACGGAGATTTCCCGCATCCAAGAGCAGTTGGGTGTCACCTCCATCTACGTCACGCACGATCAGGAGGAGGCGATGACGATGGGCGACCGCATCGCAGTGATGAACGACGGCACCCTCCAGCAGATCGGCGAACCGAACGAGGTGTACAACCATCCCGCCAACCAGTTCGTCGCCGGCTTCATCGGGAGTCCATCGATGAACACCGTCGAGGCAGAGGCCGTCCGTCGCGACGGGCAGACGGTCCTGGAATCCGTCACGAGTGACGCCTTTACGTACGACCTCGACGCGACGGGGGACACGAACGCCGACCTCCCGATCGAGGTGGGCGACCGGGTAACCGTCGGTGTTCGCCCGGAAGACGTCGTGCTGCGCGCCGAGGCAGCGGCGTTCGAGGGCCAACACCACACGACAACCGTCGACGTGGTCGAACCACTCGGAAGCGATAATCTCCTGTATTTCGACGTCGGGTCCCGGACGTGGACGGCGCGCGTCTCGCCCGGGTTCGAGCCCGAATCCGGGACCAGCGTTCACTTCTCGTTCCCGCGCAAGGCGCTGTACATCTTCGACGAGGAGGGGACGACAGTCGAGTCGCGCAACCTCGCCGACCCCGCCGAGGCGCGACAGGTGACCCACGGCGACGGCGGCGACGGCGTCGTCAACACGTAGCGTCGCGACCGCTGGATCCCCACGATAGCAAAGTTGATTTGAGTGTGGGTGGAATCGGCACTCGATGCAAGCGACCCGACCAATCGTAGGTGTAACTATGGGGGATCCGGCAGGCATCGGGAGTGAGATCATCGTCACGGCCTACTCGCAGGTGTGTGACGACGTTCGGATGGTCGTCCTCGGAGACGTGGACGTGATGCAAAGCGCCGTCGCGGCCTGTGACAGCGACCTCTCGATTCGGGGGGTCGACGCCGTCGGCGACGCCGACTACGAGGACGGAACCCTCGACGTCGTCGACTTCGACAACGTCGACGAGGTGGCCCGCGGTGAACACCGGGGCGACTACGGCCAGGCGAGCCTCGAGTACGTCGAGCGCGGTATCGAACTCGCGCTTGCGGGCGACATCGACGCCATGTGTAACGCGCCGATAAACAAGAAGGCACTCGAACTGGGGGGGAGCGAATACGCGGGGCATACGAACCTACTCGCCGACCGGACCGACACCGACGAGTACTCGATGCTTCTGATCCAGGACGGACTACACGTCACCCACGTCACCGTCCACATGTCGCTGCAGGAGGCTATCGACACCATCTCGACGGAGCGTGTCCTCGAAACCATCGAGGTGACCGACGAGGGCCTCCGTGATTTGGGCATCGAGGACCCCTCGATTGCCGTCTGTGGGCTGAACCCCCACGCCGGTGAGGACGGCGTCCTCGGCACCGAAGACAAAGAAGAGATCACACCGGCGGTCGAGCAGGCCCAGGAGACAGGGATCGATGCATCGGGACCCTGGGCGCCGGACAACATCTTCAACCAAGCTGCCGTCGGCCGGTTCGACGGCGTCGTCGCGATGTACCACGACCAGGGGCACATCCCCGTCTACATCCACGGTGTGTTGCCAAGCGGCGGGGTTGCAGGCGTCAACATGACCATCGGCCTCCCCATCATCCGGACGAGCACCATGCACGGCACCGCGTTCGACATCGCGGGCGAGGGCATCGCGGACGCGGACAGCATGATCGACGCGCTCCAAGCGGCGGGGCGGGCAGCGGAGGCGGGCATGGCGGCGACCCCTCCTTCGACGGAGTAACCGACGCACACGACTCCCGGCGATACGTATAAGTCTCTATTGTCGAAGGATAGGAGTATGCACGTGACCGGCTACGAACTGTTCTCCGTCCCGCCGCGGTGGTTGTTTCTGAAGCTGACGACCAGCGACGGGACGGTGGGATGGGGAGAGCCAGCCCTCGAGGGCCGTACCCGGACGGTTCGGGCGGCGGTCAGCGAACTGGTCGAGGACTTCCTCCTCGGCAACGACCCGATGGAAATCGAGCGCCACTGGCAGCGCTGTTATCGTGGCGGTCACTACCGTGGTGGCCCCATTCTTTCGAGCGCCATCGCGGGCATCGACCAAGCACTCTGGGACATCAAGGGCCAGCAACTGGGGGTTCCGGTCTACCAGTTACTCGGCGGACGGGCACGGGACCGAATCCCGCTCTACCAGTGGGTCGGCGGTGATCAGCCGGGAGAGGTGGCCGCAGACGCCGAACGCGCCGTCGACGACGGCTACTCGGTGGTCAAGCTGACGATGACCGCGCGCTCACACACACGGAACAGCGAGGAAGTCGTCGAAATCGCCAGGGATCGCGTCGCGGCAGTCGACGATGCCGTCGGCGACGAGGCCGACATCGCCGTCGACTGCCGGGGGCGCATCAGCAAGGGACGTCTCCCTCGCCTCGCAAGCGTGCTCGAACCGTACGGCGTCCGATTTCTCGAGGAACCCGTCTTGCCCGACCAGAACGAATCGCTCGAACGACTGTCGCCGACGGTCGGCGCTCCCATGGCGACGGGCCAGCGGATGTACACGCGCTGGGACTTCAAGCGCGTCCTCGGCAACGACGCCGTCGCCATCGTCCAGCCCGACATCACCCACGCAGGCGGTATCTCCGAGGTGAAGAAGATTGCCGCCATGGCTGAGGCGTACGACGTCGACGTGATGCCGAAATGCCCCGTCGGCCCGATATCACTCGCCGCGTGTCTTCAGATCGACTTCAGCACCCCGAACGCGGTTCTCCAAGAGCAGAGTATCGGCGTCCACGAACTGGAGGGCAACGAACACCTCCGGTATCTCGAAGATCCAACCGTCTTCGAGTACGACGACGGCAACCTCGAACCGCCCACCGAGCCGGGACTCGGAATCGACGTCGACGAGTCCTACGTCCGGGAGCAGTCGGAAAAAGAGATCCGGTGGCAGACACCGCTCTGGCACCACGAGGACGGCAGCGTCGCCGAGTGGTAGCGGGTTTACTGATGCTAAACGATTAGTGAGAGAAGCACGGAGAAGGGGACATGGACGTCAACGCCCGCAACCCGGTCAAGACGACACGGACGACCCTCCGCATCGTCGAGATGCTCGTGGCTCACGACGGGGCATCGGTGACGGAACTGGCGGCGGCCACGCCGTTCACGAAAGGCACCGTCCACAACCACCTCGCCACCCTCCGTGAGAGCGGGTACGTGACCAAGGACGGGGATAGCTACCACGTCGGCCTCCGATTTCTGTACCCGGGGCGGCGGGCGACGGAGCGGACGCGACTCGCGACGGTTCCGAGGGACGCCCTCGTGGAACTCGCCGAGGCCACGGGGCAGCGAATCAACCTGGTGGCACGGGAGGAACACCAGGCGGTACTCGTCCACAGCGAACAGGGTGAGAAGTACGCAGGCCCGGACGGTGTCGCCGGCGACACCCTCCCGCTTCACTGTTCGGCGGCCGGGAAGGCGGTGCTCGCCAACCACGACAGTCTCGATGCGTCCGACGCCATCGATATCGCCGATCCGGTCGAGCGGACGGACCACACCATCACCGACACCGAACCCCTCAGTCGGGAACTCGAACACGTGCGCGACGAGGGACTCGCCTACGACCGGGGCGAACTGTACGCCGGAGTCCAGGGTATCGCCGTCCCCATCGTCCTATCGGGGACCGTCCGGGGCGCCGTCGGCGTCCTAGGCATCGACGAACACATGCGCGGGAAGACGTTCCAACAGGACATCCCGGGCCTCGCCATCAGCGCCGCGGAGCGACTGACACAGCACCTCCGTGACGCCGAGGTTTAGTATTTCTAAACGCTGTTCGCAGTCGCGGATCTAGCGTGAACGTTAATGATGATTTCGGAGGTGCGACGGGGTATCCGCGTGCGATACTGGACGGCGTTGTTTAGCAGGGCAAAACAGAGCGGCCACCGACGCCACGGAGACACGGACCGAGTGACGTTCGAACGGTCGTGCCCCCGGCGACACCGTGGAAGTGGCTCACCTGTCGTCACGCTCGCTATCCGCCGTCCGCGGCGTCCTGCCAGGCGTCCGCCGGAGCGGCGTTCTCGTGGACGACGGCACCGAGTGCGGTGACGACCCGCTCCGGGTCGGGCGTCTGCCAGATGGATCGTCCGATGATAGGCCCACGGGCGCCCGCCGCGACGGCCGCGGACACCGTGTCCAGCATCGACTCGGGACTTCCTGAGGAGGGACCACCGAGGATGGTGACCGGCACTGGTGCGGCGTCGACGATGGCTTCGAACGTCTCCCGGTCGCCGGTGTACGGAATCTTGAGCACGTCGGCGCCGTACTCCCAGGCGAGGCGGCTCGCGTTCCCCACCAGTTCCGGGTCGGTACTCCTGTCGTCCGGGACGTGGCGGCCCCACATCACCGGCTCGACGACGAGGGGAATATCCGTGTCGTGGAGTTGCTCCGCCAGTTCACAGACGTAGGCGACGTTGCGTTCGAACACCCGCGGGTCGTCGCGGCCGAACACGAGCGCTACCTTGATACCCTTCGGGTCGAACTCTCGGAGGAACGACGTCGAGAAGGCCGGCGTCCAGATGTCCTCGCCCGTCCGGGCGCCAGGGCGTGCCGAGAACAGCGCCGCATCGGCGGTGAGCAGGACATCGACACCCGACGAGTCGAGCGTGTCGGCGAACCGTCGGGCGAAGTGTGGGCCGACGAGGACGCCGTCCGGGTCGCCCGCCAAGACGGCCCGAAGCGTCGATTCGGGCCGTTTGAACCCATCGACCGAGCCCATGTTGAGACCGTGGTCCAGGGCGACGACGACGGCGTTTCCCGACCGCGTGTCGAGGAGGTCGTATGTATCAGTCATGCGACTTCGTCCCTACCTCGGAGACTGGGGTGTAAAATTCACCGGTCGGAGAAGGCGTCGAGATAGCCGTCGAGGAACGCTCGGAGGTCCGCCTCGGCCGGCGGCGCACCGTGCCGGACGAAGTGTCCGGCGACGACGTTGCCCAGACAGACGGCCGCCGGATCCGAGAGGCCGGCCGCAAGGCCGAGCAGCAGGCCGACGTTGAAGTGGTCGCCCGCACTGGTCGTCAGTTCCGGGTCGTCGACGGTGGGGACGGCCACCGACGTGAGGCCGTCGGGGCCGGCAGCGACGGAGACGTCGTCAGCGTGGGCAACGGCACGGTGCAGGCCGAGGCCGTCCCGGACCGCCGTGGCGGCCGCCGACAGCGACGGCGGCGCCTCGAAGCGCGCTGCGAGCCGCTGCATCTCCGCGCGGTTCGCACTCAGTGTCACGGGCGCGACGTCCGCGAACGCCCGTATCGGGTCGATTCCCTCGGCGAGGACGTCGTCGGAGAGTTGGCGAACGTCGCCGGGGTCCAAAAGCACCGTTTCCGGCGGGTCCGCGAGCGTCGGCCACACCGCCTCCCTGAGTCCGGTCAGTATCGACGGGAGTTCGGGAATGACCACCCAGTAACCGATGCCGAACGCGTCGGCGCCGTCGAGCGCGTCAGCGAGCGTCTCGACCCCGACCGCGTCGGTGAGCGTCTCCCAGTCCAGCGTCCGCGTCGCCCCCGTCTCCGTGACGAGGAGTTTGCCGTCGTCGAACTCCACGGCCTCGGTGTAGTTTGGAGCCCCGAACGAGTGGCGGGTCGCCGCCGCGAACTCGTCGGCGAACACGTCAAGTTCCGGCGCCCCGTACGCCCCGATCATCACGGGGCTGGCGTCGAGGCCGATGAAGGCACGCGCCAAGTGACAGGTGAGGCCGCCGGTTCGGGTACCCTCGCGTGTCCACTCCACGGTGATGGAACTCCGGTCGTCGGCCGACGCCGCGATACGCTCGCCGAACGCCCCGAGTTCCGTCATCGGTTCGAACGATTCGGCGGTGGTGCGCTCGTCGACCACCCGCCGGACGTTGTCGACGAAGCCGTCGAACCCGAGGACCGTTCGGGGCGCCCGTACCGACGCCGGCAGTTCGCGCCGACAGGCCGCCACGGCGTCGCGAGTCGCCTTGTCGAGGGTCGATTCCTGACTCATCGGTGCTCCCCTCTGTGCGGGCCTCGGTAATAGGGATTGTCCTCGGGTAACGCTTTAGTGGGTCATTCGCGTGAGTCCGGGTATGCAAAGCGCCGTGCTGACCGAGCCGGAGACGTTCGAGTTCGAGGAACGCTCTCGTCCGGACCCCGGACCCACCGACGTACTCGTTGCCGTGGGACGGGTCGGGATCTGCGGGTCCGACGTCCACTACTATCGTCACGGCCGTATCGGTGACTTCGTCGTCGAGAACCCCCTCGTCCTCGGCCACGAGAGCGCGGGCGAGATTGTCGCCGTCGGGGCTGACGTTGAGGACGTGGCCGTCGGGGATCGGGTCGCGCTCGAACCCGGGGTCCCCTGTTTTGAGTGCGACGCCTGCCGGCGAGGGGAGTACAACCTCTGTCCCGACGTTCGATTCATGGCGACACCACCGGTCGACGGGGCGTTCACCGAGTACGTCGCTTGGCCGGCCGAGTTCGCCTATCCACTCCCCGAGAACGTGTCGACGCAGGCGGGCGCACTCTGTGAACCCCTGAGCGTCGGCCTCCACGCTGCCCGCCGCGGAAACGTCGGCGTCGGCGACACCGTCCTCATCACGGGCGGCGGACCGATTGGGATGCTCGCTATGGAGGCCGCCCGCGTCGCCGGCGCCTCCCAGATCATCCTCAGCGACGTCGTCCCGGAGAAACTCGACCGGGCGAGGGAACGGGGCGCCGACGCCACCGTCGATCCGTCCCAAGAAGACCTGGCCGAGCGGGTGGCCGACCTCACCCGCGACGACGGTGTTGACGTGGCCATCGAAGCGTCGGGTGCCGCTGCCGCCATCCGGTCGACCACCGAAGTCGTTCGCCAGGGTGGCTCGGTCGCCCTCGTCGGCCTCGCCGGCGAGGGAGAGATTCCGCTCGACACCCACGACATCATCAACGGCGAACTCGACGTCCACGGCTCCTTTCGCTTCCGGAACACCTACCCCGCAGCCATAGACCTCCTAGCGAGCGGCGACGTCGACGTCGAGGGAATCATCGACTTCGAGATGCCCCTCTCGGAAGTGACTGCGGCCTTCGAGCGGACGGACGACCCCTCGCTCGTCAAGGGGATGATCACCGTCGGCGACTGATCACCGAACGGTGAACCCGCCGTCCACGAAGACGACTTCCCCGGTCATATAGGAGGAGGCGTCCGATGCGAGGAACACCGCGACGGGTTTGAGCTCCGCCGGCCGACCGAGCCGACCCATCGGCGTGTCTGCCAGCCACGTCTCTTCCATCTCCGGATCCTCGGCGAGCGTGTTATCGACCATGTCCGTTCGCATGTATCCGGGCGCGATGGCGTTGACCCGGATGTCCGCCGTCGCCCACTCCGAGGCCAACGATCGGGTGAGGCCGGCGACACCGGACTTCGAGGCGTTGTACCCAGCCTGTGGCTGGGGGTGATTGGCGATATGTCCCGACATCGAGGCGATATTGATGATCGACCCCTCCGCACCCCGGTCGAGCAGTCGTGCGCCGACGTGTTTAGCACAGCAAAACACGCCGGTCAAGTTCACGTCGACCACCCGTTCCCACTGGTCGAGGGTCATCTCCTCCGCCGGCGCGTTCTCGACGATGCCGGCGTTGTTGACGAGGACGTCGACCGGTCCAAGGTCCGACTCGACCTGATCGATCATCGCCTCGACGTCGTCCTCGCTGGTGACGTCCGCCCGGACGAACGTCGTCTCCGCGCCGGTGTCCTCGGCGATGGTCGCCGCCGTCTCGGTCCCGGTATCAGCATCGACATCGGCGATGGCGACGTCGGCACCGGCCTCCGCGAGACCCGTCGCCATCCGCTGACCGAGGCCACGTCCGGCACCGGTTACGAGCGCCGTCTCACCGTCGAGCCGAAACGAATCTAAGACTGACATGCGCGATGGCTCACGTCGGACGCTCATAAATCCTCGGCCACCCATCCTGGGCGGCCGTCGTTCGACTCTCGCTCTCGGGAGATACCGGCATCAGGTGTGACAACAGCGGAGCCACGGAACATCGAGCGACCGACCCCACTCCGACTTGGCGTCGCGCCGGGTCACGACAGGCGGCCGACTCCGTCTGGGAGGCATCTGTGGGGCGTGGCTCACCCACCAGTAAGCGCTGTGTACCGGGCAGTTTAGTTCTCGGCGCAGCCACCAAATCGCCCCTCAGTCTACCGGCGAATGGTACCGCGATGCGGGTTCGTGCCGACGTTTCTATATCGGAAACCGGCCTCCGACGCCGACGGCCGAACGGGAAACCGGCCTCCGACGCCGACGGCCGAACGGGAAACCGGCCGCCGCTAGTCGACTCGGATACGTCTGCAGAAATAACAGACATATAGTTGTTATTCTTTGGAGTCGTCGTCCACATTCGCCATCCGGCCAATTTCGCGTTCGACGTCCGCAACCGCCTTCCGGAGGGTATCGACGGATCGGCCACCGGATGCGTCATCGAGTTCGAAGCGGTACGCCGGGCCACCGATAGACAAGCCGCCCAACACCGTTCCGTCGTCTAGGGTGACGGGCGCGGCGATGGACCGGAATCCGACCTCCAGTTCCTCGTCGTTCGTGGCGTACCCCTGTTCGCGGACGGTTTCGAGTTCTTCGAGCAGTGTCTCCCGGTCAGTGATGGTGTTCTCTGTCGTCGCCGGAAGTCCGCGCCGGTCGAGAATCGACTCGACGCGATGGGTCGGCAGTGCCGAGAGAACGGCCTTGCCAGGGGCGGAGTTGTGCATCCGGAACTTGCTCCCGACGCTCAGAAACGTACTCCCGACAGCCGGGTTGTTCGGGTTCGCGTCACCCATGACGTACTCGAGGGAGTACATGTATCCGTTCTCCGCGACGGCGAAGTTTGCCTCCTCGTTCGTCGACTCTGCCAGTCGGTACACCTGGAGTTTCGCCGGGGTGTAGTGCTCCCGTCGGTTTCGGGCGTGTTCGCCGAACTCCAGAAATCGGAGCCCAATGTAGTACTGGCCCCCTTCCTCGACCAGTAATCCCTCTTCGACGAGCGTCGCCAGATGGTTGTGGACGGTACTTTTCGCCAAGTCTAGAGCCTCCGACAGTTCGGTTAGCGTCGCCCCGTCCCGACGCTGAATCGCTCGTCCGATCCGAATCGACGTTTGCGTCGTCTTGACCGGGCGCGCTTGGGTGTCGTTCATCGTGAACGCTGATTGGAACGTACACACATAGTTGTTCGGTATGTGTGAACTACAGTCGGGGCTGTTCCGCGTTTATTTCATCATTTTTAGAGAGATATATTACTTGCAGGAATGATTTTGGGTCATCTGTAGGCTTCCGGCACCGCGCTCGACTCATACCGTGTGCACAGTGGCTCGACGATACAGTTCGAGCCGTCTATTGTTCACACATCGTGAAGGGCGCCACTCACGTGACGAGCGCTGTCGGATAAATCGGTGGCCTGGGCCGTGGTCGTCGGACGAACAAGCGAAGGGTGCCAGGCGGACGGAGCGAGAGGCGTTCGGGTCGTGTGAACGACGCTCGTAGGAGCGTCCCGGCGACAGCGGACCGACCGCATTCCGTTCGGCGGATCGGCCGTGACCGGGATGGAGTCGTCGACCGACGCCTTCGATAAAAAAGAGCACCGTACTGACACGCAACCCGTCAGACTACGTGACGCCACTCAGCCTGCTGTCCCGGTTCACTGCCGATTCGGCGACCAGTCGGGCCGCTCCCGGTGGACGTACTCACCGTACCCGGGTTCGCCGACGACATCGCCGTCGTCCGCGATCAGTTCGCCGCGCAGGAACGTCTTCTTCACGCGGCCGGTGACCTCCCGCCCCTCGTACACGGAGTAGTCGGCGACCGAGGCGTTGTCGGCCGCGGTGATCGTGTACTCCTCGTCTGGGTCGAAGACCACGATGTCAGCGTCGGTGCCGGGTTCGAGCGTACCCTTCCCGGGGAGACCGAACGTCCGCGCAGGATTCGCACACATCACCCGCACGAGGAACGGGTACGAGAACCCGCGCTCGTTGACCGCCTCGTCGTGAAACACTGGGAGGCTCGTCTGTAGTCCGTTGACCCCGAAGGAGCTGTCCCACCAGTGTTCGACCTCCTTGTCGGCGCGGCGGAAGGCGACGTGGTCGGTCGAGACGACGCTCAGTGCACCATCATGGAGGTGCGCGAACATCGCGTCCCGATCCGCAGGCGTTCGGAGCGGCGGTGCCTGAATCGCCAGCGTACCCTGCGTCTCGTAGGCGGACTCGTCTAGGGCCGTGTAGTGCGTGCACGTCTCCCCGCGAACTTCGCTCCCGTCGGTCTGGAAGTCAGCAAGCACGTCGGCGGCTTTCGCACAGGTAGTGTGGATGCCGTAATACTTGGCACCGGCTTCCTGTGCCATTCGGACGGCGTCCTCGGCGGCCATCGCCTCCGCGTAGTCCGGGCGGGCACGAGGATACTCGCGCGGATGGCTCTCGCCCGCAGCCTTGAGCCGTTCGGTCAGCTGGTTGCAGACGGACGCATCCTCCGTGTGGAGTACCGCGACGGCGTTGCGGGCGGCAACCTCCTCGAAGACGTGGTTCATGAACCCGTTTGAGAGGCCGATTTCGTAGGCCGTGAACATCTTGATCGAGGTGACACCTTCGTCGACCACTGCATCCAGTTCGTCGAAGACGGTCGGATCCTCACGCGTGATGACGCCGTGGAGTCCGAAGTCGATCAGCGAATCCTCGCCCTTGCGCTTCTGTCGCTCCACGGCCTCCAGCAACGTGCCTTCCTCGTCCCAGATGCTGAGGTCACCGATCCACGCCTCCCACGCGAAGTTGACACACGAGGTCACCCCACCCAGCGCGGCCGCACTCGTCCCTGTCTCGTACGAGTCGTTCGAGAGGTAGCCGTCGATGTGGACGTGGGGGTCGACGACACCGGGCATCACCAACTGCCCTGAGGCGTCTACCACCTCGTCGGCGTCGGCCATACTCTCCCGATCCCCGACGGCGGCAATCTTCCCGTCGTCGACCGCGAGGCTCGCCTCGAGCGTTCGGTCTGCTGTTACCACTGTGCCATTGGCTATGACCAAGTCTACGGTCATACGCTTCCTCGTGTTGCCGCCATCTTAACTGTGACTATTGTCCACACACCTGATGTAAAATATACAATAGACCCATACATTTAACATTCGTCATAATCGTGTGGGAACTGGAGACATGCCAGCATCACTCCAGGAGCAGAGACATGGGTGAAGAATCGGCTGCAGAAGACCTGACTCCGACATCGATCGACGACCGATCGATGAAGCTATCCCAGTACGTTCCACTCTGGTGGGCGGCCGTCATCGTCGTCCAGTCAATGGCGGTGGCGTTTTTCGCCATCCACCCACAGGGCGAACTCAACCTCATACAGGTGATCGTCGCCTCCCTGATCGGGACAATCATTCTGGGGTTGCTCTTTTTCCTCAATGGGTTCCCCGGGTTCGAGGAGGGCGTCCCGTTCGCCGTACAGACGCGTTCTGCGTTCGGGGTCCGTGGGTCGACCATCCCCAACTACCTCCGGGCAGTGCCCGCGATTATCTACCTCGGGATCGGAAACTGGATCGGAGCGCTCGCGATCAACACGATTACCACAACGCTGTGGGGCTTCGGGAATCTACAGGTGTACTTCGTGCTGTTCGGGATACTGAACCTGGCGCTCGCGTGGTACGGGATCGACTCGATCAAATGGTTCGACGCCATTTCGGCCGGCGTGATCGTCGTTCTGCTGGCGTACACGGGGTACGTCGTGTTGTCTACGCAGACCATCCCGTCGGAACCCATCAACCACCCCGGATCGTGGGGGCTTCCGTTCATCGGGTTCATTGCCGCGGTCGGCGGGCAGCTCATCACCGCTGCACTGAATATCTCAGACATCACACGCCACCTCGATACGGAACGGGGCGCGGTGAACCTAGCAGTTGGTAACCTGCTGGGTCTCGTCCCAGCGTATCTCTTCATGCTACTGATCGGGCTGCTGTTCAGCGTCACGACCGGGATCACGAATCCGGTCGAGGCGATCATGGCGGTCGCCCCCAGTCCGGCCCTCGGCGCGGCAATGCTGCTGTTCGCGATCCTGGCACAGATTTCGACCAACCTCGTGAACAACCTCCTGCCGCCGACCCACGTGTTCCAAGATTCGCTCGGCGTCAGTTGGAAGCAGGGTCTCGTGATAACGACGGTGCTGTCGTTCCTCTCGTTCCCCTGGATGCTGTTCACGAGCGCGCTGTTCTCGACGTTCATCCAGATCTACGCGGCGTTCCTTGGGCCCATCGTCGGAGTCCTGCTCGCGGACTACTGGATCATCAGGGAGCGCGACACCGATATCGAAGCGCTGTATGACCGAACTGACGAGTCGAAGTTCTGGTTCTTCCGGGGATTCTCTGCGACGGGGATGGTCAGTACGCTGCTCGGCGTGGTGGTTAGCCTCCCGATTCTGGATCTCTCGTGGGTTATCGGACTGCCAGCCGCGTTCGTCGCTTACACCGTACTCTCGAAGGCGAAGTTCAACGAATACGTGATTCGCTCGCTAACGACACAAAGTGCACCGACCGTCGAAGGTGATTGAGGCGAAGGAGTCGGTGAAACGTCGCAGTCCCTTCCACGTCGGGATCGGTCGGCGACGCCAAGCGACGTCATCGTCCGGTCACTGGGGCCGTGGTCGCCGGCGCGTACCGCCACTGTCCGGGGAGTGAACGCGGCGAGGCCAACGGACGGGTCCGCTACTTCAGCGCGTCGGGACGACGTCCGACTCACGCGTAACATTGGAGCGGCCTCAAGTGATGAGAGGGCGTGAGTGCTATAGATCCCGTACATCCGCCGCGTTAGCGAAACGCGTCTTCGCGAGAACCACGACGGACGCGGAGTTCGGCGCCAGTCCGACTGACGAGGAACACGGTACTGAATCGGCCCGGACACGAACCGACGGATACCGACGCCGGTCGTGTTCGGCACCGACTAGAGACGGAAGAAGGCACCCGGGCGCCCGACGCCACGATCCGACCGGCCATCGTGCCGGTGCTGTCATCTGAAGCGGTCGGGACGGGGTCAGACGCCCGTCCGGATGGACGTAGCGGTGGATCACGACAGACGACCGATCCCCGAAGGGGAGACGGAGTCGCGGAAACGAACGGTTTCGACGCTCGTTCTGAAGACGCTACGCACCGGACAGTCTGATGCATGGCGCGTGCGATAAACAACTTTGCGATCGGAGTCCGACAGATCGTCCTTGTAGAATCGAACCCCAACGTTCGACCAGCTAGGATGATGATTCGTGGACGCGGGGGACCGCGAAAGCGGTCGGAGCCTGTTTGCATATATTAAACGCATACGGATGCGCCATCGCCCTCGTGTCCCCTGATGTCGACGATCAGTTCGATCGGATAGCGAGCCGACTGGTGCCAAAATACTAACAAAGATATGCTTGTTATTTTGATCGGCTGTGGGGGTGGTTGAGAGCCGAGAGCGCAACCTGTAGGGGACACCCCCATCGTTCCGATCGCCGCACTCCAAGCGTTTGCGAAATGAAACCGTAATGATACGGCGAATACATCTTCGACGCCGCACGCAACGGTGACGTGTCGGGGTCGAACGACCGTTTTCGGTAGGTTGCCACCGTTCGAACGCGACGAATGAGGGGTGTTGGACGGCTACCGGTGCGGGGCACTCGGAGTCACGACGGCTGACGGGAACGCCACGCCGATCGGCGTGGCGCCGAAGGGCAATATCTAAATCGTTGTCGGCTGACGTGGAGCGTATGCTCGACACAGGTGACGATGCACCCGAGGTAACGGCGGCCGACCACAGTGGCGATACGGTGACGCTCACCTTCGCCGAGCCGACAATCCTCTATTTCTACCCGCGCGACGACACGCCGGGGTGTACGGTCGAGGCCGAGGAGTTCGACACGGAACTGGCGACGTATCGCGACGCCGGCGTCGCCGTCTACGGCGTCTCGACCGACGACACCGAGAGTCACGCCGCCTTCCGAGAGAAATACGACCTCGGCGTCGACCTCCTCGCCGACCCCGACGGCGAGGTTGCGGCCGCGTTCGGCGTCCCGGTCGAAGGCGGGGCCGCTGACCGCGTCACGTACGCACTTGCCGACGGTGAGGTGAAGCGTGTCTACCGCGGCGTCGACCCTGATGGGCACGCGCGAGACGTACTACAGGACCTCGTCGACATGGGTATCGCCGCCGAGTGAGGAGGCGGCAGGAGGATGGCCCACGAGCGGAGTTCCCGTCCCCGCTCACTCGATCTTTGCCCGTTGGACGATATCGGCAGCCGTGCGTTCGGCCGCCGAGAGGAGATCCGGAAGGGGTTCGTCCAGCGTGCACAGTTCACGGTCGTCCATCAGTACCTCGCCCGCACAGAGGACCGTTTCGACTTCGTTGCCCTGGAGGCCGTAGACGAGGGCGTGGACTGGATCAGGGGCGGGCGTGAGGTGTGGTCGGTCGAGGTCGATAACCGCGAGGTCGGCCTGCGTGCCCGGTTCCAGCGACCCGAGGTCGTCGTCGCGTCCGATAGCCGCGGCGGCGTCCCGCGTCACCATATCGAAGGCCGTCTGTGGAGGGATGACGCCGGAGTCGCGGTGGTAGCCCTTGTGTGCCGTCGCGACGGCGCGGGCGTCCGAGAGGGGATTGACCGTGTCGTTCAGGATCGTGTTGTCCGTTCCGATGCTCACGGTGACGCCGCGACCGAGCATCTCGACGACGGGCGCGAAACCGGTCGCGAGTCGCATATTCGCCCGAAAGTTGTGGACGACCGGCGTGTTCGTCTGCGCGAGTAGCCGCACGTCACGGGCGTTCGTCTGGACGCAGTGACCGAGCAGCGCGCGCTCACCCAGATAGCCAACGTTACGGAGATACTCGATGCTAGAGACGGCGCCGCGTTCCTCGGCCTCGGCTTCCGCCTCGGCAACGTGGGCCGTCGTCATCACGTCGTACTCCTCGGCGAGACGGTACGCCCCGCGGAGCATATCGGGTGTGGTCGTCGCGAGCGTCGCCGGGGCCGGCCAGACCGACTGCCGACCGTCCGACTCGTGATACGTCTCGATGAGTGACTCGACGTCCGCTAATCCGTCCTCGGTGTCGACGACGAGTGCGCCCGGTCCCGGGTGAACGGACCCGCCACCGGCGTCGGTGAGCTCCTCGAACAGGCGCCTGAACGCCGCGTCGGGCGAACGATCCCTGAGTCCGGCGCCGTAGACGTTCCGGACGCCAAGATTGTCGTAGACCGCGAGTTTCCGGCGTGTCGGATCGAGGTCGGTCCAGTCGAGGGCCGTCGCGTTCTCGACGAACGTGGTCGTTCCCGATCGAATCGCCTCGGCGCAGTACAGTCGGGCCGCGAGCGCGTGTTCGTCGGCGTCCATCACGGAGAGAGCGGGCTGTTTCACGTTGAACAGCCAGTCGTACAGCCCCCGGTCGCCCTCGAACGCACCGCGGAGGAAGATGTCGGAGACGTGGGTGTGTGCGTTTATCAGACCGGGAATCACCACTCCACCGTCGGCGTCGACGATCCGGTTCGGGTCCGTCTCCGTCTTCAGACGCGCGGCCGACCCGACTGCCGAGATTCGGTCGCCCTCGACGGCGACTGCGCCGTCTTCGATGACCTCTCGCTCCCGGTTCTGTGTGAGGACTATTCCGCCGGTAATCAGTACGTCCGTCATGTGCCTGGATCGGTCCGACGTTTCCCGACTCCGACGGGCGCCCGGCCGCCGGCCGAGTCGCGCCATCGGCTCGATTGCACGAGTGCCATGCGCAGTCGGTTTGTCACGTCACCTCATAAATCTCCGCGTCCACCTGTCACCGACCGGCACGTAAGGGCGCCGTCGACGTCGCTCGGACGGGCGACGGACTTCGACGCGTCTCCCACATCGACGGATCAGTCATGGAAAATTTTAACTGCTCCTCTACTACACATTCTATGCGAGGCCGTGACATACCAGACATCGGGAGATCGGGGCGGCTGCCAACCCCGCGGGCAGCGGCGACGCGACCTCTCTCCCGACACGTGTGGACCGACTTCACGATCGACAGTCGATGGAGATACGTATGGAAATTGATCTCACGCTGAACGACGACGACGTAACGTTTGAAGCCGCGCGCTCGGACACCCTACTTGACGTCCTCCGGGACAACGGGTATGCCGGCGCGAAACGCGGCTGTGACACCGGTAACTGTGGGTTCTGCACCGTCATCGTCGACGGCGAACCGGTCAAGTCTTGCATTCGGCCAGCAAGCCAACTCGAGGGCGCGGACGTCGAGACTATCGAGAGCCTGGGTACGCAGGACGACCTAGGTCCGGTGCAGTCGGCGTTCGTCGACAACGCCGCGCTTCAATGTGGGTTCTGTATCCCGGGTATGATCATGCGTTCGAAGGTGTTGCTAGAAGAGACGCCGAACCCCGACGAGGCCGAGATTCGTGACGCCCTCTCGGAGAACCTCTGTCGGTGCACCGGCTACGAAAAGATTATCGACGCCGTACAGGACGCCTCGACTCGGATGTCCGGCGAGGCGGACGTGGCGGCCGACGGCGGCTATCCCGATGGCGACGACGCCGGGTGTGGCTGTGGCTATCCCGACGGAGGGTGTGGCAAATGAGCAAGACAAACGAGCCGAACACCGACGAGACGGAGGAAGAGCGGACCGCGGACTCCTCGAAGGTCGAGGAGGCCAACCCGGTCGAGTGGGACGAGGCGCCGAACAACCGGAAGGAGCCGACCGAGCGCCGAGTGGTCTCACATCGTGAGGAGAAAGACGACGCGAAAAAGATCGTCACCGGCGAGGCGAAGTACGCGGCCGACTACGCCCGTGAGTTCCCGAACCTCGCCGAGGCGAAAATCGTCCGCTCGGACATCGCACACGGTGTCGTGACCGATATCGACACGAGCGCCGCGGCAGCGATGGACGACGTCTACGCCGTCGTCACGCCGGACTCCCCCGAAGTCCCGAACAAGCCCTACACCTCCGCCGGCCAGTCCTACCCCGAGCCCTCGCCGTGGGACCTCCGGGTGCTTCGCCGGACGGTGCGCTTCGTCGGCGACCCCATCGCCGCCGTCGTCGCCGAGGACAAGGACACCGCGAGCAAGGCCGCGCGAAAACTCGACGTGAGCTACGAGGAGTACGACGCCGTCTTCGACACCGCCGAGGCGACGAACCCCGAGGCGCCCCAGATCCACGACCCCGACGAGGTGGAAAATCACCAGCCCGGCGCAGACTACGAGCGAAACGTCGAGGCCAACGTGTCTGGCGAAATCGGTGACGTCGACGCCGCCTTCGCCGAGGCCGAGGAGCGTGACGACCTGACCGTGATCGAGACGGAGTGGGAGACGCCCTATCAGTCCCACTGCGTGCCCGAACCGCACACGACCATCGCCCACCGCGACGAGGACAACCGGCATCACCTCATCTCCAGCACGCAAGTTCCCTACCATACGCGTCGACAGCTGTCGCATCTCTTTGACGTGCCGGTCAAGGACATTCAGGTGTCGAAACCGCGGATCGGCGCCGGATTCGGCTCGAAACAGGGGATGCACACCGAGCCGATTGCGATGGCGCTCGCGGAGGCCGCCGACCGGCCGGTGATGGTCGAGACGACGCGTCGCGAGCAGTTCCACGCGGTCCGTAACCGTCGACCCGCCCGCGTCACGCTCCGCAGCGTCGTGACCGACGACGGCAACCTCCGGGCGCTGGATATGGACGCCGTCACGAACTCGGGGGCGTACGGACCCCACGGGATGACCGTCTCGAGCGCCGTCGGCAAGAAGCCGCTGCCGCTGTACACGCACACGCCGAACATCCGCTTCGAGGCGACCGCCGTCCACACCAACCTGCCGGTCGCGGGTGCCTTCCGTGGCTACGGCGCCCCGCAAGGCCATCTCGCCGTCGAGGGACACATGGACGAAATCGCCCACGAACTCGATCTCGATCCCATCGAGCTTCGCTCGCGGAACGTGATCTCGGAGGGCGACCTCGACGTGGCGTCCGGCATCCTCAAAGACAAGGAGTACGGGCGGCGCATCCGCTCGTGTGGTCTCGGCGAGTGCATCGCCGAGGGGCGCGCGGCAATCGGCTGGGACGACATCGAACAGCCCGACGCGGACCACCTCCATCGGGCCTGTGGCATGGCGCTCACCATCCAGAGCAGCGGCGTTCCCGGCGACGAACTCGGTGCGGCCCACATCAAGATGAACGAGGATGGCTCGTTCATCCTCCAGACCGGCGCCGTCGACATCGGGCCGGGGGCCGACACCGTGATGGCCCAGATCGCGGCCGAGGTGCTCGGCGTGCCCCCAGCGGACGTGCTCGTGCAACCGTCGGACACCGATATCTCGCCGTTCGACCACGGCGCGTACGCCTCCTCAACGACGTACATCACCGGGCAGGCGGTCAAGAAGGCCGCCGAAGACGCCCGCGGGATGCTCTTCGAGTTCGCCTCGCGGATGCTCGACGAACCGGAATCGGCGTTCACCGTCGAGGAGGAGGCGGTCGTCTCGGAGGTCACCGGCGAGTCGGTCTCGCTCGAAGAGATCGGCTACGAGTCGATGTACGGCGACGAGGTTCGCGCCCACGTCATGGGCGACGCGAGCCACTGTACGGAGGAGTCGCCGCCGCCGTTCGGCGCGCAGTTCGTCGACGTGACCGTCAACGAGGAGACCGGCGAGTTCGAGATTCACAACATGGTGTACGCCGTCGACTGTGGCGTCGCCCTCAACCCCGACCTTGTGGAGGGGCAAGTCGAGGGAGCGATGCACATGAGCTACGAGTTGGCGACCGGCGACGGCATCATCTTCGACGAGGAGGGCCAGCCGGAGACACTCGGCTTCCGGGACTACGACATGCCTACCACGGCTGACCAGCCCCCGATGAACTCGATCATCGTCGAAACCCACGAGCCGACCGGGCCCTTCGGCGCGAAATCGGTCGCCGAGATTCCGGTCAACGGAGTCCCGCCGGCGCTGAGCAACGCCGTTCGCCGCGCCGTCGGCGTCCGAATCGGCGACCTGCCGATCACCCCGGAGAAGATCAAGGCGGCGCTCGACGACGACTGAGACGGCTCGCGGGTGCCGTTTCCGCCGATCCGTCGCGTCGACTCGCCGACCGCGTCGGAGCGCGCCACCACCGAGTGACGGTCAGGACAGCACCACGTCGACGTGTTCGCCCGCTTCGACGTCGACCAGCCCTCTGTTCGTCAGGCGGTAGGTCGGGATGACCTCTAGCGCGAGGAAGGACAGTTCCATCAGGCCGGCCTCGACCAACCCGAGGTCGGTCGCGAGCGACTCGACGCGTTTGTACTCCTCGTACACCGTCTCAAGGGGTTCGTCGGACATGAGCCCCGCGACCGGCAGTGGGAGCACCGCCATCTCGGAGGAGTCCGGATCGACGGCGGCGATACCGCCACCGACGTCGCGGAGGTGGTTGGCCACGCGAGCCATGGCGTCGTGGCTCGCGCCGGCGACCACGCAGTTGTGGGCGTCGTGAGCGACGGTGGAGCCGACGGCACCACGGCGCAGGCCGAGACCGTGGGCGAACCCTCGACCGATGCCACCGTCCCGCCCGTGACGCTCGATGACGGCCAGCGAGACGATATCCTCGTCCACCGGCGGAGTCAGTACGCCTGCGTCAGCCGGAACGGTGGCCTCCATGGGATCGGTCTGGAGTCCCCCGACGGCGTCGACGACACGGACTCGGGCCGTGTGTCCGGCGTCTTCGGGGGCCTCGATGGCGAGGTCGGCGCCCGAAACCGGATCGAACTGGACGGTGTCGGTCGCCAGGTTCGTGGTCTCGGTCCGCGCATCCGCCGTGGGGTCCAGTTCGCCGTCGACCATCACGCCCGCAACCGTCCACGACTCCAGGTCGTCGAGCAACACGAGGTCGGCCGGGGCACCGGGTTTGAGCCGGCCGAACGGCAGGTCGTAGCTCTCGGCGGTGTTGAGCGTCGCCATCTGCACAGCGTCAACGGGATCGGCGCCCTCGTCGATGGCTTTCCGGACCGCGAAGTCGACGCCGCCGTGATCGACGAGGTCGACTACCTCCCGGTCGTCGGTACAGAGCGAGAGCCGGCGGGTGTCGACCGTGTCGACCAGCGGCAGGAGATCGGCGAGGTTCCGACTCGACGAGCCCTCGCGCAGGTAGACCCGGATACCGAGCGTCGCTCGCGCCCGCGCTTCGGCGAGCGTGATGCTCTCGTGGTCGGTGTCGAGATATCGGGCCGCCTCGTGGAGGGCCGCGCCGTCGACGCCGGGCATGTGGCCGTCGACGGTAAGGCCACGCTCCCGGGCGGCCGCAATCTTCGCGTGTACCTCGTCGTCGCCGGCGAGCAGTCCCGGGATGTCCATCACCTCGCCCAACGCGACGACGGGATCGAGGTCGAGCAGCGACGCCACGGTCGCCGCGTCGACCGTCGCCCCCGCGTCCTGCAGGGCGGACGCCGGAACGCTGGACGGAACGGTAAACCTGGCCTTCAGCGGCGTGTTCGTCGCGTCCGCGACGACGGCGCGAACGCCGGCCGCCCCCAACACGTTCGCGATTTCGTGTGGGTCGTGAACGACGCTCGTCACGCCACGGGGCAGGACGGCGTCGCCGTACTCCGGCAACGTCACCATACTCGACTCGACGTGCATGTGCGCGTCGATGAGACCAGGGGTGACGTAGCCGGCATCGAGGGTACGCTCGGCCGGGCGCTCCGCCAGTGCGACGATTTCGCCGTCGTCGATGGCGACGGCACCGTCCTCGAGCGTCCCAGTGTGGACGTTTACTAGTGTGCCGCGAACGAGTGTGTCGACGGGATCAGTCATGGATACGAGGGAGAGCCACGGAGACGTCGGTTCCACGGCTTGGCCGCGGTCGGTCAGGCGCGGGCACGGCCGACTCGGATCGTGTGTTCGAGTGCCACATGCACACTGCCAGTCGGCGGAGGGAGAAAGTAGTTTGCCCCGGCGCGAGTGCACCGATGGAGGGGTCACGCGGGGACACCGCCGGTCGGCACTCAAGACGCGTCGGAGTGCGAGGCTGATGCTCCGGTTCTGCACGCCAGATAGGCGAAGACAGTCAGCCCGCCGAGGACTGCGCCAGCGCCCCAGAACAGTAACAGAAACCGGTAGCCGGCGACGGTGCTGTCGAACGCGTTCTGGGCGACGCCGGTGAACACGACGGGGCCGACAGTCTGCCCTAACCAGAGCATGCTCGTCAGCACGCCGAGCATACTCGCTCGCAGTTGGCCGGAGACGAGTCCGGCCGTCGTGGTGTCGAGCGAGGGCATCACGACGCCGAAGCCGAGGCCGAAACAGACGAGCATCGCGCCGATGGCGACCGGTGTCGCGGCGGCCCAGACGCCGAGCAGACTGACACCGAACCCGACGAATCCGAGCGCGACGAGCTGTCTCGCGGGGAGATACCCCGCCACCCGGCTGTACTGTGACGCCATAGTCGCGTTCGCGAGCGAGACCATGCTGAACAGCAGCCCGATTTCGCCGGGCGTGAGCCCGTGTACGTCGCTCAACAGGAGCGAGAGCGCCGTGAGGACGCCACCGTAGAAGAGAAAGAAGGTGAAGAAGGCCGCAACCCAGAGCCCGAGTGCCTCGGGGACGAACGCCGCGGAGGCCAGTCGGTTCGCGTACGCGCGAAACGACGGCGGCTCGTCGATTGACGGCTCCGAGAGGGTGAACAGCGCGACGACGCCGACGACGAGGCTGACGCCGAAGAACGCGAAGGGGACGTTCCAGCTGACCGACGCGAGGGTGCCGCCGATCAGCGGGTACGTTGCCGCGCCGATGCCGATGGCGCTGCCGTTGACGCCGATGACCGCGTGGCGCTGGGCGCCGTCGTAGAAGTCACCGATGAGGGTGATTGCCAACACCATCAGGCCGCTCGCGCCGATTCCTTGCAGGAGGCGGAGGAGCAACACGAGTTCGAAGGCCGGAGCGAAGCCGATGGCCGCGCCAGCCAAGCCAAACAGAAAGAGGAGCGGTAAGACGACGGGTCGTCGGCCGAAGTGATCCGAGAGCAGGCCGATAACCGGCGTGAGGAACACACCCGGGAGCGTGTAGACCGTGATGATGAGCCCCGCTTGCGTGTCGGAGATGCCGAACACGGTCCGGAGCGCCGGCAGGATAGGACTGACGAGGGGGACGCCCATGATACCGACGAGCGAACAGGCGAGTATCGTCTGAAAGACGGTGGACGACCAGGGCACCTCGACACGCTGCTCTACGGACATGTGCGTTCTTCTCGTGCGTCCAGCCCCGTGGACAAAAAGCCTCGTATCGTGGGAACGAGGCGGGCTGCGGCGCGGTTACCCCCGATCCCACAGCGTAGCGAGACACGGAATCACCCCTGTCTCAGCCGCCCATCACGCCGCCGGCGGTGACGTAGAAGTAGAGCACGAACGACGCCGCAAGCACCCACTGAGCGACGTGGACGGACCGGTACTCACCCTGTGCGGCCCTGACGATGGGGTAGCTGATGATCCCAGCGGCGATGCCGTTGGCGATAGAGGCCGTGAGGGGCATCATGACGATGGTGAGGCCACCCGGGATGAGCCACTCGGCGTCGTCCCACTGGATGTCGGTGACACCTTGGAGCATGATGAGGCCGACGAGGACGAGGCCGAGGTAGGAGGCGTACGTCGGGATGGCCGCGACCACCGGGACGAGGACGAGCGAGGCCAAGAACAACAGCGCGACGACGAGCGCGGTCAGTCCCGTCCGGCCGCCCTCTTCGACGCCGGTCGAACTCTCAACGTAGGTGGTCACGGTGGTCGTGCCGACGATAGCGCCGAACGTCGTCGCGATGGCGTCGGCCATCAGCGGCTTCTCCATCTCGGGGAGGTTGCCGTCCTCGTCGAGGAAGTCACCGAACTGTGAGACGCCAATGAGCGTCCCGGCGGTGTCGAAGAAGTCGACGAAAAAGAAGGTGAGCACGACGATCAGGAACGACACCGGTTCGATGTTCTGGAAGCCGCTGACGAACGCCCCGACCAGCGGCGTGATATCGTAGTTGACCGGGGGGAGACCGCCGGGAGTGAGCACACCCCCGTCGACGACGCCGGCGAGGGTCAGCGCCCAGCCGGCGGCCGCCGTCGCGAGGATACCGGTGATGATGGAGCCGGTAACCCCCTTTGCGTAGAGGACGATGGTGAACGCGAGTCCGGCGAGCGCCAGCAGGGCAACCGGATCCGAGGCAACGCTGCCGAGCGAGACCAGCGTCGCCTCGTCCGCGACGGCGACGTTGATTTCGATGAGACCGAGCAACAGCAGGAACAGGCCGATGCCGGCGCCGACGGCGAACTTCACTGGCTCCGGGAAGAACTCGATGATGTACCGTCGCGCACCGACGCTGGACATGGCGATGAAGACGATTCCCTCGACGAACACCGCCGCGAGCGCGGTCTGCCACGGGATGCCGAGCGCGATGACGACGGTGAACGCGAAGTACGCGTTCAACCCCATGCCGGGAGCGAGGCCGAACGGTCGATTCGCGTACAGCGCCATCACCATCGATCCGACGGCGGCGGCCAGAATCGTCGTAATGGCGAGCATCTGGAACACCTGCCCATCGGAGTAGCCCTCGATGGAGATCGCCGCCGACAGGATGGCGGGGTTCACGACGATGATGTACGACATCGTGAGGAACGTCGTAATCCCCGCGACGACCTCCGTTTTCGCGTCCGTGTCGTGTTTGTCGAATTCGAAGAACGACGCTACGCGTGACTGGCTCCTGCTAGTGTCTGACATCCATGTCACCGTCTCGCACCAATATAAAAAAGTTTTTCATTCGTGTGGTCGGCGACGACCGACTGTCGGGAAAAGAGCACTCAGTCCGGCGAGCGGTGACTGCGCACCCGAGCGACGCCACAGAAGACTGCCGCTCGCGACGGCGTCAGGGCTTCCGTCGCTGTGCGGACCGCCGTTCCTCCGTCAGGTCCATGTCGAGGCCAACCGCCGACGCGTCCCGACGAACCGCCTCGGCGTCGATGGCAGTCACTTCGCCGTGCTCCTGCAGGACAGTGCCGTCCACCATCGTGAACCGCACGTCGTCGCCGTGGGCGGCAAACACCAAGTGCGAGAGCACGTCGTGAAGTGGGGTCGCACGCGTGAGATCCGTATCGAGGCCCACGATGTCGGCACGCCAGCCCTCTCGGATCGCGCCGAGTTCGTCGAAGCCAGCGGCGCGCGCACCGTTGATCGTCGCCATCTCGAAGATGTCGCTCGCTGGGGTCGCGGTTGGGTCCAACTGATCGACCTTCTGGAGGAGACTAGCCTGGCGCATCTCGGTGAACGCGTCGAGCGTGTTGTTACACGGCGGCCCGTCGTTGCCGAGGGCGACGTTGATACCGCGGTCGAGGTAGTCCCAGACTGGTGCGACCCCGCTCGCGAGTTTCATGTTCGAGGACGGGCAGTGCGTGACGTGCGTGCCCGTCTCGGCGAGCACCTCGCGCTCGCTCTCGTCGGTCCACACGCAGTGTGCCAGCACCACGTCCTCACCGGTGAGGCCGACTTCGTCGAGCCAGTGGATGTTGCGCATCCCGGTGTCCGCTTTCACCGTCTCGATTTCGCTCTGGTTCTCGCTTGCGTGCGTGTGGATCCGAACCCCGTCGTACGCATCGGCCAGTTCGCGGGCGCCGCGGAGACACTCCTCGGAACAGGAGACGGCGAACCGCGGCGTCACGGCGTACCGGATCCGGTCGTCGAACGACCCGTGGTACTGCCGAATGAGGCGTTCGGACTCGTCGAGGGCCGCCTGTGTGTCCTCGAGAAGGTCGTCGGGTGAGCGCTGATCCATCAGGACCTTGCCGAGGACGCCGCGAATGCCGATTTCACCGGCGGCCTCGAAGGCCTCGTCGGCGTGGGCGACCGAGAGGTGATCGATACACGTCGTCGTCCCGCTCTCGATCATCTCCAGATAGCCCAGCTTCGCCGCAATCTCCATCTCGCTCGCCGAGAGTGAGGCCTCCATGGGGAGAATGTAGTCGAACAGCCAGTCCAGCAGTTCGGTGTCGTCGGCGATGCCGCGCCCGAGGCTCTGGACGGAGTGGATGTGGCCGCCGACGAGTCCCGGCAACAGGACGTCGTAGGACTGGTGTTCGTGGTCAGAGAACTGTGGCTCGATCACGGACCGCTCGCCCACCGCCTCGATCCGCGAGCCGGAAACGACGACGGCCCCGTCGTCGATCACCGTCTCCGAGTCTGCAACGACTGTCCCGGTCAGTAACATACAGTATTCGAGGACAGTCGCGAGTAAAAACGTTCCCCCGTGAGAGTCGAGTCGGGGGCTGAGACGGCAGATCGGGAGCAGGCGGCCCAAGAAGGCCGAACGTAGGGGAGAGGGCCGTTCGGTGGGGCACGGCGCCGACCGAAACTCAGTCGTCGTCGATCGGTTCGGAGATTGGCGGGACAGCCTCTGACTTGTCGAACAGTGGGCTCGACTCGCCGGGGACGACCGTGTTCAACCCGAGCGCGATGAGGCCGGTGACGATGACCGGTTCGCCGAAGAACGTCTGTGCGCCGGCCGGCAGGCCGGAGAGCGCGTTCGGGACCGTCGCAACGCCGAGGCCGAGGCCGAGCGACGTAGCGATGATGACCATGTTTCGACGATTCATCTCGATGTTCAAGAATAGCAGCCGCATCCCGCTGGCGGCCACCATCCCGACCATGATCAGCACGGCGCCACCGAAGACAGCCGAGGGAATCGTCGTCACAATGGCGCCGATTTTCGGGACCAGTCCGAGGACGATCAGGATGCCGCCGCCGATGCCGACGATGTGGCGGCTCATCACGCCCGTGAAATTGATGATGCCGACGTTCTGGGAGAACGACGTCTGGGGGAACGAGCCGAAGACGGCGCCGAGGGCGCTGATGAACCCGTCGGCGAAGATACCGCCGCGGAACTCCTCTTCGGTCGGGTTGCGACCCTCGGCGGCAGTGATCCCGGACATGTCACCGATGGTTTCCATGCCCGAAACCAAAAACAGGAACGCGAAGGTCAACAGCGGGATTACCTCGAAGCTGAATCCGAAGCGGCCGGGAGTCGGCACCGCGATCCACGCCGCTTCGTAGAACGGAGTGAAGTCGACGACGCCGAACGCGATGGCGACGACGTAGCCCACACTGATGCCGATGATGACGCTCAACATCCGCCAGACCCCGCTCAAGAGCAGGTTGAACAGGACGGCGATGGACAGGACCAGTCCCGCGAGCCCGAGGTTCTGCAGCGAGCCGAAGTTCTCGGCGCCGACGCCGCCGGCGGCGTACTGGATGCCGACCGGGACGAGGTACAGCCCGATGATGACGACGATGAGTCCCGTGACGAGCGGCGGGAAAAAGGACTGGAGGCGCTTGAACTGCCAGCCGAGCAGGAACGGAACGAAGACCGCCGCGGCGACGATGGAGCCGAACACGACGTCAAGCCCCGAGCTTGCGCCAATCGAGGACATCGCGCCGACGAAGGCGAAACTCGTCCCCATCACGATTGGGAGTTTCGCGCCGACGGGGCCGACGGTGTAGGCCTGGACGACGGTCGCCACCCCCGCGAAGAGGATGACCATCTGGACCAGGAACGTCGTGTCCGCGGCGCTGACCCCCGCGGCCCCCGCGACGATGAACGCGACGGCCGTCGAGGGAACGATCATGACCGATACGTGTTGGAGTGCAAGCAGGAACGATTTCGTCAACGGTGGCTTCTCTTCCAAGCCGTATGCGAGATCGATTCCCTCGTCTGGGCTGTTAGGCATGTCTCGGCATACCAGTGTGGCTACTAGTAATTAAAATCTTCTATCGTTTAGTGCATCGTTCAACACGATGGGACAGAAATAGGCCTGGCGCGTCGGTGATCGTACAGGCGGGGACGACGGGCGTGGGTTGGGTGGTGGGCTCAGCTCCCCCGGTACGTGGTGTAGCTGCCAGGGGAGAGCAACAGGGGAACGTGGTAATGTTCGGTCGGATCGTCGATGACGAACCGCACGGGCACCTCGTCGAGGAACGTCGATTCGGCGGAGCGTTCGCGGTAGTAGTCTCCCACCTCGAAGACGAGTTCGAAGGTGCCGGCCTCGATGTCGTCGACACCGAGCAACGGCTCGTCGACCCGGCCGTCGGGGTTCGTCGTCGCCGCGGTGAGCCGTTCGCGGTCACCGTCTTCGAGTCGGAACAGCGTCACCTCGACGCCCTCCGCCGGCCCCTCGCGGCTCGTATCGAGCACGTGCGTGGTCAGGCCAGCGGTCACTCCGCTTCCCCCTCGAGGTCGCTGTGGTCCATCGAGAACCGCTGGAACCCCGTCGGGCGAGGTGGCTCGCGCAGCACCTTCGCGTCGCCCTCCAAGTCGTCTTTACGCACGCCCAGCCACGTCTGGTTCCGGGACTCGAAGTTCACCTCGGCTAGCTGCGGGAAGCGTTCGAGGACCCGGAGCCCGATCTGATAGACGAGGTCCTGAATCGAGTTGACGTCCTGCTCGTGGAAGACCACCTGCGCGATGTCCCGCACCTGTTCGGCCGGGACGTACTCCTCGGGGTCGTCACCGAGCGCCGTCTCGGGGTCGTCGTACGTCCAGAAGATGTCGAGACCGATGTACAGCGTCCGGTTCTCTCGTTCCGGCAGCGTGGTGTACTCGTCCTGAACGTAGCCCACGAAGGAGTTGTCCTTGACTTTCACGAGTTCGATGTCCGTGACCCCGCTTCGTTGGTCCTCGATGACGACGTCGCCATCCTCGCGTTTGAGGTAGTACTCCCCGAACGCCGACTCGTTGTCGGAGACGCGGAACACCACATCGCTCGGCTCGAAGCCGCCCTCGCCGTCAGGAACGGGCCGCTCGTCGAACTGAAGTTCGTCGGCGGACATGCGGACGGCCTCCATCTGGTCGTAGGTGTCGAGAAACTCCGAGCCGACGTAGTGGAGAAAGCCCTCGACGGTGGCGCCGTCGTAATCGCCGGCGTGATGCAAGATGAAGTTCTTCATCGAGTCGGTCGCGACGACATTGGAGTTGTCGCCGTCGCGGAACGAGGGGAGGAACTTCTCGCCCTCGACCTGAGTACGCACTTCCATCCCGAGGAGCGTGTTCGGCTTGCCGGTGAACTCCGATTCGGGAATCTCGCGAAGGCCCGTTAGCGGCGTTGCGTACGTCCGGTAGACATTGACGTGCTTCTTGCCGTAGTTCATCGTCCGTTCGTCCGTCTCTCGTGAGTTGTCGTCGGTCATGGATTGGTTGGTTTCGTCGATTATCCCTGCCACCGCGTGCAGTGATCGCTGTGCGCCGGGGCGCAGCATCTAGCTTGCCGTGCCTGTTACCGTCTACCAGTCCGGTCCGGACGCTGAGTTAAAATTCTTTTGTTACTGGTGCGACACGATTCGAGGGCGTCACGGATCCAACCGCTCGTCGAGTCGCAGGCGGGCGATGGTGTGTACTTCGTCGATGGCGGTCCGGAACTCCTCGGTCCGGGAGTGTTCGACCCGCTCTTCCATCGCCTCCCTAATCGCGTCGGGCGACTCGTCCCGAACCGCCATGATGAACGGGAACCCGAAGGCGTCGCGATACCGCTCGTTCAGTCGCTGGAACGCCTCGTACTGTTCCGGGGTCAACTGATCGAGACCGGCGGAGGCCTGTTCCTCGACGGAGGCATCCGTCATCTCGGTTTGCTCGCCGAGGTCCGGATGCGCTCGGAGGAGTTCGAGTCGTCGCTCCCGGTCGGCGTCCTCGACGACGCGTTTCATCGACGCGTGGAGGTCGTCGACGGACTCGAAGGGGCGGTCGTCCCACGCTCTCTCGGCTACCCACGGGGAGTGTTCGTACACGCCGCCGAGGTGCTCGACGAACTCCTCCCTGTCGGCCTGGTTCAACGTCGCTAGCGTACGGTCACTCATCGTCTCTCTGTCGTCGGTCCGCCCGTCACTTAAATGCACCTTCGGGCCAAGAGCCGAACCCACGCGGTCCGTGACCTCGCCATCGAGCACGGAGCAAGGGTTAAGAACGGTCCCCGAGTAGCCGAGCGTATGTTCAGCACGGAGACCGACGTGAAACGACGCGACGGCACGGTGGCCGTGGCCGAGAGGCGGGGCGGGTAATCGATGGCACAGATCGATACGGTCCTTACCGGTGGGACAGTCGTCACCGCCGACGCGACGTTCGAGGGTGCGGTCGCCATCGACGACGGCACCATCGTCGGCGTGGGCGACGAGCGTGCGTTTCCGGCTGCCGAGGAACGGATCGACGTGGACGGCAATCTCGTCCTCCCCGGCGTGGTCGACCCACACACACACCTCGCTGGCTACAACTCCATCGACACCTACGCGACCGGCACGGCCGCAGCCGCGGCCGGTGGCGTCACCAGTCTCCTGACGTTCGCCTGGCAGGGCTGGGACGATGGGGAGTGGGACGATGAGGGAACACTCGCCGGCGCGGTCGAGCGGCATCGACAGGGGGCCGAACCGGTCGTCGACTGCGGGGTTCATCCAGTCATCACACAGGAGACGCCCGCGGTGTTGGAGGAACTGCCGGCGCTCGTCGACGACGGAATCACGTCGTTCAAGATGTTCACGACCGACGATATCCGACTGTCAAACGGCTTCATCGGGGAGGTGTTCCGGCAACTCGCCGACCTCGGGGCCGTCGGGATGGTCCACACCGAGGACTACGCCGTCTGTGCGTCCCGGACGGACGCGGTGAAAGCGGCGCCCGACGGGGAGTCAGCGACGGCCTATCCCCGGTCACGGCCGGACTACGCCGAGGCGATGGCGGCCGGATCGGTCGCTCGCCTCGCCGCCGCGGCCGACGCGAAGTACTACGGCGTCCACACCACGTCGGAAGCGGCAGCAGAGGCCATCGCCGCCGTGCGAACCGACGGCTCGAACGTCCGGGCGGAGACGTGTACGCACTACACCGCGCTTACCGCCGACACCTACGAACGGCTCGGCAATCGAGCGATCATGTCCCCGCCGCTCCGGACGTCCCGGGACGTGGACGCGCTCTTCGACCGACTCCGTGACGGGACGCTCTCGGTCGTCTCGACGGATCACGTTCCCCTGCCCAGCGAGGAGAAGGAGGCCGGACCGTGGTGGGAGAGCGCCTTCGGGATCAACAGCCTCCAGACGAGCCTCCCCGTGTTTCACGACGTGGCCGTCAACGGGCGGGGCCTCTCGTATCCAGCGCTCGTCCGACTCATGTGCCGTAATCCGGCACAGACGTTCGGCCTGCCGCAAAAGGGACGGATCGAACCCGGCGCCGACGCCGATCTCGTCGTCTTCGATCCCGACGAGACATACCGCATCACGGCAGGGCGCAACCACTCGAACGCGGACTACTCGGTGTACGAGGATCGGACGGTGACGGGACGGGTGAAACGGACATTCGTACGCGGGACGCTCGTGGCCGCCGACGGCGACGTCGTCGCTGACCCGGGCCACGGCGAGTTCCTGCGTCGGCGCGTGCCCGACTGGCGCTGATACGGGCCGTGGCAACCGTGTGCCGGGGAGTCGCTAGACCGTCTCACCGACCCACGGATACTGACTCCCGACAACGCATACGGGTCGCGACGGAACTTTTATTCGACGCGCCGTCGTTGCGACGGTCGTGACGCAGTTAGAGTTCGACATCGACGGACAGGTGTTCGTAGCCGACCTGCTCGAGGACGAGGCGCCTCAGTCGGTCGAAGCGCTCCGGGACCTTCTCCCGCTCGAATCGGAGTTGATGCACGTTCGGTGGAGCGGACACGCAACGTGGGTCAACATCGACGAGGTCGACCTCCCGGAGATTCCACGCGAGAACCACACGGTCTACCCCTCGCGGGGCGACATCCTGCTCTATCCGGGCTACCGGAACGAACAGGAAATTCTCGTCCCCTGCGGCCCGACGTGCTTCAAGAGTCCCGCGGGCGAACTCGCCGGCAACCACGTGGCGCGCCTGGACGCGTCGCGGGAAGAGCTTCGCGAACTGGAGGAGGAGACGCTGCAAAGCGGCGCGAAGGACATCGTCATCCGAGAACGGTAGCGAACTCGCACCCGATTTTTCCGCACCGATTCGAGGAACCGCAGGTGTAGCCCGCGAATCGGCTGACACGCCGGTATATTAACATTGGGTCGGCTGCAAAGTGGGGTAGAGCATGAGCACCACGGAGTCCGTACAGCGATGTGTAAGCGAGGAGCGCCTCCGCGACGACATCACGACAAACGCGGAGTTCGGCGCTATTCCGACGGATCGCGGCCACGGCCGAACGGTCCTGCCCGGGACGGACGCGAATCGACGTGCGCGGGAGTATCTGGTCGACCGACTCGACGCCGCCGGCCTCGAGGTGCAAGTCGATGCCGTCGGCAACATCACCGGTCGGTGGGTGCCCGACGGCGCCGATCAGACTGCACGACCCGTGGCGTGTGGGAGCCACCTCGACTCGGTGCCCGAAGGCGGCATCTTCGACGGCGTCCTCGGCGTGTACAGCGGCCTGGAGGCGGTGCGGGCGCTCCAGGAAGCTGACGTCGACGTCGGTCGACCGATCGACGTCGTCTGTTTCACCGAAGAGGAGGGCTCGCGGTTCTCCAACGGCGTCCTCGGGTCGTCCGTGGCGAGTGGACAGCGGACCGTCGAGGATGCTCTGTCCCTCGAAGACGACGACGGCGTGACTCTCGACACGGCGCTCTCCGACATCGGGTTTCGGGGGACCGGCCGTCTCGACGCGAGCGCGTGGGATTCGTGGCTCGAACTCCACGTCGAACAGGGCAAGCGTCTGCGAGACGCGGGCGCGGCTGTCGGCATCGTCTCGGCTATCACGGGGACGATCCGCTGTGCGGTCGAAATTGACGGTGAAGCCGACCACTCGGGCGGTACGTCGATGGCGGATCGAACGGACGCGCTGGCCGCCGCGAGCGAACTCGTCCTCGAAGTCGAGGACGCGACGAACGACATCGTCGCCGAGAGCGGCGATACCGTCGTCGGGACGGTCGGACACCTCGACGTCGCACCGAACGCGATCAACGTCGTCCCGGGACGGGTCGAACTCGGCATCGACGTCCGCGACGTTCGCTACGAGTCGATGGAGCGAATCGTCGACCGTGTCCGGGACCGCCTCGTCAACCTCGAAGCCGAGCGTGGCGTCGAGACGGCGTTCGAACGCCCGTACGACATCGCTCCGAGCGAGATGAGCGATCGGTGTACGACCGCGCTCGAACGCGCCGTGTCGACCGTCGACACCACCTCACTGGAACTGCACTCCGGCGCCGGTCACGACACCATGCACGTTGCAAGCGTCACGGAGACGGGGATGCTGTTCGCGCCATCTCACGGTGGGTTCTCTCATAGTCCTCTCGAGTGGACGGATTGGGACAGTTGTGCGACAGCGACACGGGTGCTGACCGCAGGGCTGGTGAATCTGGCGCGTGACTGATGCGCTCCGCCGCAGTCAGTCTGTTTGATAATGACGAACGAGCGTAAGCGCCCCCCGAATCGGGGCCGACCAGACGGTCATCCGCGGTGGGTGGGGTCGGTATCGTGGGTCGCCATATTGATGTTGACCTCGATGACGTTCGCCGTGCGCTGGACCAGTTCCGGAAGCTCCTCGGAGAACCGTTCGCCTTTCATCCGACTCGTCGGCCCGGCGACGCTCAGCGAGCCGAGGACGTTGCCGTCGCGGTCGATGACCGGTGCGCCGACGGCACGGAGTCCTTCGACTTCCTCCCCGTCGTTGTAGGCGTAGCCCCGTTCTTGGACGGTCTCAAGTCGGTCGAAGAGCGTGTCACGGTCGGTGATGGTGCTGTCCGTGCGTCGAGGGAGGCCGTGCTGATCGAGGATCTTGTGGACGCGTTCGTCCGAGAGGAACGCTAAAATCGCCTTCCCGGTCGCCGTGCAGTGGAGGTCGTCGGGCTGTTGGAGTTTGTCCGTCTGGTAGCCGGTTCCAACGGCATCGCTACCGCGAGCCTTGTACAGGTTGATTCCTTTTCCGTGTTCTTCGGTAAACAGATTGGCGTACTCGCCCGTTTCGTCGGCGAGTTCCTCCACTTCCTCTCTGCCGTATCGGTACAACAGGTTGTGGTTCCTGACGTACTCGCCGACGAGCAACAACTGCAAGCCGAGTTCGTACTCGTCTCCGTTTTTGACGACAAACTCCTCCTGCCGGAGTGTGGCCAAGTAGTGATATACCGAGCTCTTGGACATGTCGAGGGAGTCGGCCAGTTCGGTGACGCCGCCGCCATCGAGCGTTTCGAGTGCGTTGATGATCTTGGCAGTGCGCTCCACCGTCTTCAGCGTCCGCGGCGATTCGTCCGGGAGCGGCTCGGTTGGCATACCGTCACGCACACACGCAAGCCACTTAGTCGTTTGCATATATTAAACGGAATTATGCTAGTGCCACTCAATCACCAAGCGAGACGAGACGAGGCGACACAGTCACCCACGAATCGGACCGGATATTTCAGGGGTCGCGTTCGCGACGCAGTCGAATGCGGGACTCTCACTCTGTTTTCGAAATAGGAACACACGATCAGTGGTGTCAGGGAATAGGACACATTCACAGTCGGAGGTTCTCGGTCAACAGTATTTTCGATAACATCCATATGATTGTTATTTAATCACGGCGAGCAGGCGTTCTCACAACAATGCTTTTGTTGCAACAGGGCGAGGCACAGCCATGATGGACCCAGAACTGCTCGGGGATTCCGCCAAACTGGAAGTGCGGAACGTCGGCGGCATCGACGAGACGACAGTCGAGTTTGCACCCGGGATCACGATTCTAGCTGGCCGCAACGCGACGAATCGAACCTCGTTGCTCCACTCGATCATGGCGGTAACAGGCAGCGACGACGCGTCTCTCAAAGCTGACGCCGACGAGGGCCGTGTCGAACTCACCGTCGGCGACGAACGCTACGTCCGAACGTTCACGCGGACGAACGGGACCGTGACGACTGGCGGCGAGCCATTTCTCGACGACCCCGAGTTCGCCGATCTCTTTGCGTTCTTGCTGGAGTCGAACGAGGCTCGGCGCACCGTTGCCAGAAGCGGCGACCTGCGCGAACTCATCATGCGACCGGTCGACACCGAGGCGATCCGAACGGAGATCCAACAGCTCGAACGGGAGCGGAGCCAAATCGACGACGAACTCGACGAACTCGACGAACTGAAGCCCAAGCTCCCAAAGCTTGAGCAGGAACGGACCCGCCTCGAAAGCGACATCGAAGAAAAGCGGGAAGAACTGGCGACGACGGAGGCGGACATCGAAGCACTGGACGCCGACGTCGACGAGACGCGTGAGGAGAAACGGGAACTCGAATCGCGTCTCGACGAACTTCGGGAAAAGCGCTCATCACTGGAACAGATCCGGTCGGATATCGATCTGCAGCAGGAGAGTCTCGAGTCGCTCACGGCCGAACAGCGAGAACTCGAAGCCGAGCGTGACGGCCTCCCCGATGCGCCCATGGGCGAACACCACGAACTCGACGACGAAATTTCCCGGCTTCGCGAACGAAAAGAGCAGTTCGAACGAGAGGTGAGCGACCTCCAAGCAGTCATCCAGTTCAACGAGGAGCAACTCGACGAATCTGGCTCGGTCGCGACACATCTGGACGACGACACCGGTTCGGTGACGGACACACTCGTCGACCAGACGGTGGTGTGCTGGACCTGTGGGTCCAGCGTGAAACAGGAACAGGTCACCGACACGCTCGACCAACTGCGAGCGATTCGCCAGGAGAAACTCGAAGCGATCCGGTCGGTCGAATCGGAGTTGAGTCAGTTGAAAGAGAAGCGAGAGACGTATCGGGAACACCAGAATCGTCGGGAGTCGATCGATCGGAAGCTATCCGACATCGCGGACGAAATCGAGGACCGTGAGACACAGATCGAGCGTCTGCGCAGCCAGCGCGAGGAACTGAGCGCGGAAATCGAGACGCTCGAAGCTGAGATCGAGACGCTGGAATCCGACGACTTCGGAGACATTCTCGACCTGCATAAGGAAGCGAACCAGCTAGAATTCGAACTGGGACGGCTGGAATCCGATCTCGACGACGTGGTAGACCAGATCAGTTCGATCGAGGAACAGTTGACCGAGGAGAGTCAGCTACACACCCAGCGCGAGGAACTCACCGAGGAACTGCGGAATCTCCGAACCCGCATCGATCAGATCGAAGCGACCGCCGTCGAGCAGTTCAACGAACACATGGCGACCGTCCTCGACATCCTCGGCTACGAGAACCTCGAACGTATCTGGATCGAGCGGGTCGAACGGACGGTTCGAGAGGGTCGACGGCACGTCGAGAGGACCCAGTTCGAACTCCACATCGTTCGGAGCACCGACACGGGAGCGACGTTCGAGGACACCATCGATCACCTCTCGGAGAGTGAACGCGAGGTGACCGGCCTCGTGTTCACCCTCGCGGGCTATCTCGTCCACGAGGTGTATGAGATGGTCCCGTTCATGCTTCTGGACTCATTGGAGGCCATCGACTCCGCCCGTATCGCTGATCTGATCGACTACATCGCCGACTACGCCGAATTCCTCGTCGTCGCCCTGTTGCCCGAGGACGCACAGGCCCTCGACGAGACGTACACCCGCGTGACGGACATCTAGTCGTCTGGCTCGCAGTCACAACCGCCACGTTCCAGCAAGTCGATGACGCCATACTGAGACCCACAGTCTTCGCAGAGGACACTGACGTCGACGAACAGACGAAAGTTGCCGAGCGTGATACGGCCGGTCGACCGGAGACGGTCTAAACTGCTCTCTGTGATCGTCCGCAGCCGTGCGCGGAGATTTTGGATGGTGTCCAGCACCGAGTCGGTCCGCTCACTCTCCGACGGGCCTTCGTACTCGGCGTCGCGATACTCGGTCAGGTACGAGCGGATAGCCTGGTAGGAGACGAAATCCCGCTCGAGTTGGACAACGTCGACGCCCTCGCGCTCGAGACGCGCCTGCGCTTCCGTCCGCATCCCACTGCTCACGTCGTCGTCAGTGAGGAGACGATAGAGGTTGTCGATCTCTCCGTCGACGGTCGACGTGCCGGTCGCCCGCAGGGCACTCCCTAGTAGCCGTTGGTTGAAGAGTTCCGCGAGATCGCGGAGACTCTTGCGGCGGTCGTCGTCGGCGGTCCACAGCCGTTCGAGTTCGTCACCAAACGAGTCACCGAGGTCGTACTCGTCGAGCAACTGCGCCACCTTACTCGACGTTCGTTGTGGGTTGGAGTCGTCGTTGGTCATTGCCTGTGAGTAGGACGGTTGTAGCACATAAATGCCGTGCCCGCGGGCCGTCGCGTGTGGGGACAGATGGGCTTGAGAGCCGTCTCTGCGTGGCAGAAATATCAGTTTCTAATATAGTGTCGTATTTTTATAAATAAGGAGCCAAATCGGTCAGTTCGTTGATCACGGGGGGTATAAACGACCGACTTACGGCCCGCGTCCGGTAGCTACCCAGAGCACGGGACGGTAGACGGAGCCGTGATCCAGTTCAACGGCGCCCGATATCGGCTGTACGCCGTCACCAGGCTCGCTCCGTTTTAATTGGCGGGTGGAAGGACGCTCTCGTCAATAATGCCGGTCCAGACACGAACCGTTCACTCCACGTGCTCATTCAGCGAGATTACGGGCGCTAATCCCAATACTTCCGTCTTGGCTCCGCGAGAACAGTTCGTCGAGCAGATACCGCGGACGCGGGCGGCGTGTTACCGTTTCGGACTTCGATATCGGTATGCCACACGGAGATTTACTCACGCCGGTAGACATATTATGCAAATATGAATTGCCGAACAAGACAATTTCCAAATACGTTTGACGCTCGGCACATAGGCCCACCGCTACCCTCAGTTACATTCGCGGCGAACACGCCGGTGACGGATCAATTTGAACTCGACGTCGCGGAGGGTCCTGACGGGACGGCAAACCCGTTGGCAATAGTACCCGCGTCGCGGACCCCGACCCAAACGCATAGGACACTCCAAGAGGCGACCGGACGGGTGGATACGTGCGGCGACTTTGTCGAACGCTACAACAGTTGGAAGGAATTACGTCCCATCGGGGGTATCGGAGTCGCCGCGCCGGGCGAGGACGATGCCAGCGACGAATGCCGCCACCCCGAGTCCGATGAGTACAATAGTAAGCACCCTGCCGGACAGGAACAGGCCTGCGCCGACCAGTACCGCGGCAGTCATGTGGAGTACCGCTGTCGGGTTCATATCCACCTACAGGGAATCGACGGACAAAAGCGAGTCGGACAGCGCTTCGAATTGGGATGATACGCACTCGGTGTAGCCCGCCCCGTTCGCTGCGACTTTGGCGGGTTGTGTCGGCTAGTGAGTCGTCCCAGAGCGCCCGACAGCGGCGTAGAACGGATCGGTGGCTCCATCTTCGGCGATTCGATCCGTTACCGTCAGCCCACCAGCCCGTAGATACGACGCGACCAAGTCCGACCGCTCGGCCATCGACGCGCTCCGCCACGCCCTGATTGCTTTTCTCGGAAACATTCGATTCGTGAAGCTCACGACGACCGCCCCATCGTCGTCGAGAACACGGTCGAACTCCGAACAGATCGCCTCGGGGTACTGCAGATACTGCACCGAAAGGGCACAGCAGACGATATCGACGGCCTCGTCACCGAGCGGCAGTGACTGGTCCTCGTTAAAATCTTGCACGAACCACTCGTCGTAGCGGTCGTTCGCGGCGAGTTCGTCTGCGTTGAGGCCGTGGCCGATCACGTAGTCGAGGTCCGCCGCCGGGAGATGAGAGACCCAACTGCCCATCGCGTCGAAAACGCGGTCGCCGGGGGCCATGAGTTCGTCGTAGAGCGTCGTCAACCGCTGGCAGAACGCATCGTCGGCGTGAGTGACGTACCGTGGCCGGTCGTAGAAGTCACCGTCGTCGCGATCGTCTCGTTTCTGACGCCCCGCTGCTGAGAGTACATCCATCGGCACAGAATACGCGCCGAGTCCACATTAAGACCGCGCGCGGACACGGTAGATGCAACTTCCGCCCACCCATCGACGTCCCTATCGCTCGATTGCGAAATCGAGTAGACGAGATGAAAGCATTCGGGGTCGGCGTAGAGCCTGTATCGAAGTGCCGCTTATATCGACAATCGCCGTTTTTCCTCGATACTGAGACGGATCCGGTATTCGAGGGGTTTCCAGTCGTCACCCGCAGAGTAGCGTGAGGCTCGTCGGTCGAAGTTTTGGACGACGTAGTACGTCCCCGAACCTGGGAGGTCGTCACCGCGAAGTTCGTATCGTCTGCTGACACGCTCACCGGGGGCGAGCAGCCGGGTTATCGGCGTCCCATCCAACGACAACGACGATCCACCACGGGATACTTCTACGCGGTCGGTCGTTTCGTACGACGGGGAGAACAGAGTCGGCTTCAGCGTGTCTTCGCCGGGCGTCGGCGAGGGGGCGAGTGCGAGCACGCCGAATGGCCAGACGCCGTAGCTACGGATTCGAAGCGGGTCGTCGACCGTGTTCTCCAGCGTGAGCGTGAGCGCGGCCGGGTGTTCGATCGTCGCGTCAGCGACCGGGAGGTCTACTGACAGCGATATCGGGGGCAGAGACGTCTCTGCAGCCGTGTTGGTGATTCGATATTCGGCATCACCGAGACAGCCGGAGAGACTCGCGACCGACAGCGCACTCGCCGTCAGGAACGTTCGGCGCTTCACCGGCGCTCACCACCGTCGTCGACACGGGCGTCAGTGAGTTCGACGAAGACGTCTTCCACCGTCGCGTCGTCGGGTGACGCGGTCCGGTCTCGGAGTTCGTCGAGCGTTCCCTCGGCGACTAACCGCCCCTCGTGAAGGACGCCGATCCGATCACAGACCAGTTCGACCTGGCCGAGCACGTGACTGGAGAAAAACACCGTCGCGCCACGCTGGGTCTCCTCGTGGACGATGTCCCGCACGCGCCGGACCCCGTGTGGGTCGAGACCGCTGAACGGTTCGTCGAGAATGAGCAGTTCGGGGTCGCCGACGAGTGCCATCGCGAGCGCCAAGCGTTGCTCCATCCCACTGGAGAAGTCACCCGCGTCGTCGTCGACGGCATCTCCGAGTCCAACGCGTTCGAGGAGTGATTCCGGAGCATCGTCGACGCGTTTCGCCTCCGCGACGAACGAGACGTGCTGACGTGCGGATCGGTCCTCGTAGAGGCCGAATCGATCCGGAAGCACCCCGACTCGGTCGTGAACCTCGACGACGTCGCGTCGTGGATCCTTCCCGAGGACGCGGACCGTCCCCGAAGTCGGTCGAAGATAGTCGAGTAACAGTCCGATCGTGGTCGATTTGCCGGCGCCGTTCGGACCGAGAAAGCCGTACGTTTCGCCGCGCTCAACCACGAGATCGAGGCTGTCGACGGCGCGAACGTCGCCGTACTCCTTTGTTACCGCGTCGGCTTCGATTGCGGGCGCTGACGAACTCATAGTGCGTCACCCTCGGTGAAGATACGGCGGGCGAGGGCCATCGGCACCCCCACCCAGACGAGGAGGACGACCACGCTCAGTGCGGGATGGAGATACCACGGGCCGCCGCCGTCGAACGCTGCCTCGACGACGAAGGCGTTCACGGAGACTCCCGGCGCGAGTTTGGTGGCGACGATGTGGAACAGCTCCGCCGAGTTGCCGACGTCGAGAAGCCAGTTCGTCAGGACGTTGTACGCGCCGTCGGGAGTCAGTCTGAGCGCGAGAAAGAGCGGCCCACTCGCCGGAGCTTCGTACGGGTCGACCGGAACGCCGGTGATCGCGGTGTAGACCGACGTGACGATCTGCGTCCAGAACAGCGTCACGAGGAGGTACGCGAAGACCCCCGTCGCGGCAGTCACCGTTCGTCGGGTGACCGTCGAGACGAGCACACCGACGGCGACCATCGCACTGGCGAGTAACAGTGTCGCGACGAGCGTCCCGAGGAAGGGAAGCAGACCGAACGGGCCGTGTTCGACGAGGCCGATGCCAGCGAGAGCGAGCGCTGCCGCGACGATGGCCGCCCCGACGCCCACGAAGCGCCCACTCGCCTTCCCGAGTAGGATCTGCGTCCGCGTCAGTGGCAACCCGAGGAGGAACTTGATACTGCCCGTGGTTCGTTCGCCGATGAGCGACTGGTACGACACGAGAAGGGCACCGATCGGGAGGAACAGATCGACGCCGATCTGGATGTACCCGACGGTGATATTTCGTCCGACCGCGTCCCATCCTGCATAGGTCGGTCGGAACCCCCAGAGGACGACGAGAGAAGCGAGTATCCACGCCCCCTTGGAGGTGAGGACTGTCCGGGATTCGCTGCGTGCAAGCGGGGACCACCGCATGGATGGAGGGACAGCAAGCCGTCAGAAAAGTCCTGCTCTTGGACGCGGAGTCGCTTTCGATCCGTCTTCGCATGCGACCTCTGTCCTCGTCAATCGCGACGAGACAGTAGGGATAGAGGGTCACTCATAATAACAAAACCGCGAAATTTCGCGTTCTGGATATATAGGTGTGAGAGTACTCCCGGTGTTGAGAAATGTTATGTACGAATTTTAACACTAACTCGCCTGTGGCCTGCAATACAACCATCCCCAACCCGCAGAAAACTCCTCCGCAGTACCGCTCTCGCTAGCCCCGTAGCGGTAGCTGGTTGTGTGAGTTCTGTCGGTGGTCCCCGCGAGTACCGTTGCAGCCGCGCTGAACGCTCTTGCGAGCACAGAACGGGAAAGTGGTCCGTGTGTACTGATCTGTGGTAACTCCCGCTAATTGTATAAATAGTATATCACTGTGGCCGACGAGTCGCTAATCGAGCAACAGCTAGCGGAAACCCAGTGATCTTTTAATACAATCTCATGGAAAATATCGGTGCATGGTAGACGCAGAGGTACGCGTCATCGACCGCGGTGGGCTGTACTGCGACATGAACTACATGATGGAGGCGAATACGATTGGCTCACACGAGGAGCCGAATCCGGACACGGAATATGAGGAAATCCCAGTCTGGAATCTCGTCATCGATCACCCCGAAGCGACGATTCTGTGGGACACCGGCTCCCACCACGATGCAGCCGACGGCTACTGGCCCGAAGGGCTCGTTCAGGCGTTCTATCCGCACGATGCCAGCGAGCACAGACTTGACGACGACTTGGAGGCAGCAGGGTATTCGATCAGCGACATCGATGCGGTGTTCCAGAGTCACCTCCACCTCGACCATGCTGGAGGGCTGGAGTTCTTTGCTGGCACCGACACGCCGGTATACGTCCACGAGGAGGAATTGAAGTTCGCATACTACAGCGCAAAAACCGAGGAGGGCAGCAGCGCGTACGTCCTCGAAGACTTCGATCACGACCTCAACTGGCAGGTACTGCACCGCGACCGCGAGGAACACTTCACCGACTTGGAATTCGTTCGGTTCCCGGGCCACACGCCGGGACTGACCGGCTCTGTGATCCATCTCGGCGACGACGGGACGGTCGTATTCACCGGTGATCAGGCGTATATGGCCGAAAACTACGAGAACGGGACGCCTCTCGGAGGTCCCCTCACCTGGGGGAAAACGGAGTGGGCTGAAAGCATGAATCGAATTCACGACATCGAGAGACGCCACGACGCGGAGGTCGTTCTCGGGCATGATCCGGAGCAGTTCGAGGAGATTCAACCGGGGTGGGGGCTGTGAGCTACGAGCGCTCCGTGTCAGCGGATCCCCACGAATTCTCGCCGGAAACCGTCTGGGAGGTGCAGATGCCCGCAATCCGCGTCGGTGCCGGCGCAGCCGGCGAGCTCGGCTATCAGCTTGACCAACTCGGAACGACCGGCGACCAACGAGGGTTGATCGTCACCGACGAGAACCTCGTTTCGCTGGGTCACGTCGAGCGAATCGTCGACGAACTCGACGCCGACGGATTCGACGTCGATGTGTTCGCTAATACCGAACGGGAACCCAGCATTAGCGCTGTTGAAGCGTGCATCGAGTTCGTCCGTGAGGAGATGGGTGACGCCGGCTACGACTTCTACCTCGGACTCGGTGGGGGCAGTTGCATGGACACGGCGAAGGCGACACGAGCCGTCGTCGCGAACGAGGGCGAACTACTCGACTACGTGGCCGCGCCGACCGGTGCCGGTGAGGCTCTCACCCAGTCGGGAGCGCCGCTGATTCTCCTGCCGACAACCGCGGGGACTGGGTCTGAGATTTCCCCCGTCGCCATCCTCTCCGTCCCGGAGAAGAACATCAAGGAGGGGATTTCAAGCCCCCACGTCCGCGCCGATGCCGCGGTGCTCGACCCAACACTCACGACGACACTCCCGCCGGATCTCACGGCGAAGACGGCGATGGACGCCCTCGGTCACGCGATTGAGGGATACACGACGCATCGCTACGATGACCTGCTTCGTGCCGAGGACCCAGCCGAACGCCCCGTCTACGCCGGGCGAACAGGGTTCACGGAGATGTTAAGCGAAAAGGCGATCGAACTGCTCTCCTCGAACGTTCGCCGCGTCGTCAACAACGGCGACGACATCGAGGCACGAGGTGCGATGCTGAAGGGGGCGCTCTTCGGGGCAATCGCCGGACTCACCGCGGGTGCGAGCCTCGCACACGCGATGGCCTATCCGGTCGGAAACAACTATCACACCTATCACGGCGAGACGATTGCCGCGCTCACTCCCGCGAGCACACTCGGCTACAACGTCGCTAGCGATCCACCGCGATTCGAAAAGGTGGCGAAGATGCTCGGTGCCGACACCACAGGGATGAGCACGCGCGAGGCTGCCGACGAGGCCCGCAAGGAGTTCGTCAGCCTCCAGCGTGACCTCAACGTTCTGCCGAGTGGCCTCAACGAACTCGCGGGAATCACTGCCGATGATGTTGGGGGGCTTGCAGAAAGCACCGTTGAGAGTCAACAGCGCCTCCTCCGGTGTAACCCACGACCCGTGACGAAAGAGGACGTCGAAGAGATATTCAGCGACGCGCTTCACAACTGGGAGTAGGGGCGTCAGCTCTGTGCTGACGTCTCGGAGCGAGCGTTTTTCGTTGCCGACCTGAGGCAGAGATCCATGCTGATATTCGTCTCGTTGCCTGTTCGCGCTAAACGAGCCACGGGAGACGACCGAAGTCGACCTCGAGCGGACGGTACAGGGGGTCCAGCCGTCGCCGAAGTGCGGTGAAGGGCCGACGTACTACGGCGGCTGTTTCTGTCGCTCCGGGTTCTCCGGTGGTTTACATATCGATAACGGGGGGTGGCCGTCGCCGGCTACAAAAATTACCCCACAGATTGATGTAATGCGCGGTTTGTGGGGTAACTATGGCTGGGGACGATCGAGGGAAACCGCCCGCGCCGCAGTTGCCGAAGTACCTTCGAGAGCCACTCGAGAGCCAATCCCCGGAACGGCTGGAAGCAGTCGCGGCGTACGCGGCTGATCTGGCGGAGTGGAAACGTCGACAGCGGCAGGAAAAACTCGAACGCCGACGGGCCGAGGAAGAGGTCGATGGGGAAGAACTCGAGGAGCTGGCCGAGCGTGAGATCTCGACGGATCCGGAGGATTACGAAGACGTCCCGACGAGCGGCGCGTACATCACGGTGAAAACGACGAAGGAAACCGGTGATAAATCGTACCGGTACTTCTACTGGCAGTGGCGAGAGGGCGATTCCTGGAAAAACGAGTATATTGCGCCGGTCAATCCACGAGAGTGATCGCAGTGTAGCCTTGCGAGGCACACCGGATGCAGTCGGTGAGGCGGGAGCTGCTTCGTTGCATTCGACATGCGTTCGCGAGTCTTCGGAAATCGTGTGAACCACGAGCCGACGTTGAGGAATTCGTCCGGAATGGCATTGTTGAAATCCTCAGCAATGATACTGTCAGCATCGGGGAGCTGCTTATTTCGGTCAGTGACTCCAAGCTGGTCGCTCAGGCCTACGAGTCAAGTTTCAATTCTGATTTTGTCGCACCATTTTTTTACGACAGTCACAAACGTAGGTAGTATGCAACTCAGCTCTCAAGGCGAGGTTCGGGTCCTCCATGTCGACGACGAGCCCTCGGTTACGGATCTGACCGGGGCCTTTCTTGAGCGCGAGGATGACCGACTCGCTGTCGAGACAGCAACGAGTGCCGACGAGGGGTTGGAGAAGATTCGTGATAGCCCGCCTGACTGTGTGGTCTCGGATTACAATATGCCCGGTATGGACGGGCTCGAATTCTTGCGAGCGGTCCGAGAGGAGTACCCCAGTCTTCCGTTTATTCTCTTTACCGGTAGGGGCAGTGAGGCCGTCGCTAGCGAGGCTATCGCTCTAGACGCAACAGACTATCTTCAGAAGGGCTCAGGGTCAGAAAAGTACGAACTCCTGGCCAACCGGATTCTGAATGCCATTCAGGCCCGGCGCGAGGCCAAGCGGGCTGACAGACAGGAACAACTGATGCGACTAACGGAGTTTGCCGGCAATACCGGCGGCTTCGAACTAGATACTGATACTGGGGAAGTCCTCCTGACAGATGGAGCCTGCCAGATACTGAATGCTCCCGAACAGGCGAACCTCAGCATCAAGGAGAGCTTGCAACATTTTCATCCAGACGACCAGAAGAACATTAAGCAAACGATCCAGCAAACCATCGAGACGGGCGAGGAGACACGCAGAACGTACCGCTATAAACATCCAAATGCGAGAGAAAAGTTGTTGGATGTAACCTATAGGCCGGTGACAACCAACGGAGACACGACGACGATTCGTGGAGCCATCAACGACGTCACAGACAGGGAGGACCGCCAGCGGGAACTTCGCCTCCTCCAGCAAGCTATCGACGACGCGAACATCCCAATTACCCTAGCCGATCCCTCACAGCCAGACGAACCGCTGACCTATGTCAACGACGCATTCGAAGAGATGACCGGCTATTCACGCGAAGAGTCACTCGGACGCAACTGCCGATTCCTCCAGAGCGAGAACACAGACTCCGAAAAGATTGCAACCCTCCGTGAGGCCGTTGATAACGAAGAATCAGTCTGTGTCGAACTACGCAACGACAGAAAGGACGGAACAGAGTTCTGGAACCGTCTGACAATCACTCCGATTTACGACGACGACGGCCAGATCGTCAGGTATCTCGGAAATCAAGAAGACATCACCGAGCGCAAAGAACGCAAGCAGGAGCTTGAACAGCAACGCCAGCGACTGACAGTCGCACTTGAAGGGTCGAACGCCGGAGTCTGGGAATGGGAGCCAGAGACCGACGAAGTGGTGTGGCACGAATCCACCGAGCGGCTGTTCGACCTCGAACCCGGCACGTTTGAGGGTACCTACGAGGCCTTTACCAAGCGCGTTTATGAAGGTGATCTCCAAGTGCTCGAAGCTGCTATCGAAGACGCACTTCCGTCGCGTGATCCCTTCGAAGCCGAGTACCGTATTCGAACGGCCGACGACAGACTGTTGTGGGTTCGCGCACGAGCCGAATTCACCGATATCAATGGGCTTTCGCCCCGCTATATTGGGGTTGTCACAGATATTACCGAGCGTAAGGAACGCGAACAGGATCTCGAACAGACCACCGAGCGGTACCGGACACTTCTCGATACAGCCCCCGATGCGATCTTCATCGCTAATGCCGAAACGGGCGAGATACAGAAGACAAACCAGATGGCGACACGGTTACTCGACCGGCCCCGCGAGGAGATTGTCGGCATGCACCAGACGGATCTTCATCCCCCCGAGAAGGTGGAGGAGTACGCACGAATTTTTGAAGAGCACGTGACGTCCGAAGGCAATCGTGCCGAAGCGCTGCGCGAACAGGTGGATGTGTATGTTCTCAACGCGGACGGCGAGGAAATTCCCGTGGAAATCAACGCCCAAACCGTCGAAATCGACGGCGAGTATCTGAACCAGGGCTACTTCCGCGACATCACGGACCGCAAACAACGCGAGCGCAAGCTCAAGCGCCAGAACGAGCGCCTCGACGAGTTCGTCTCGGTCGTCAGCCACGATATTCAGAACCCACTACATACGCTGTCCGGGTCGCTCGAGTTGATCGACACAGACGATGAAGACCACCTAGAGCGGTGCTGGCGGTCGGTCGAGCGCATGGAGCAACTTCTCGACGACCTGCTGACGCTCGCACGCCAGGGGGAGACAGGGTCGGAGCCCGCGTCAGTAAGCCTCGACGACCTCGCCGGCGAGTGTGCACTGACGGCCGTCCCGCCGGACGTTTCGGTTTCGGTCAAGACAGACGCGACGGTTGTCGCCGAAAAAGCCCGACTCAAGCAGCTGTTGGAGAATCTCTTTTCGAACGCGGTTGACCACAACGACGAGGAGGTATCGATCACCGTTGGCGATATTGACGGCGGATTCTACATTGAGGATGATGGGGTGGGCATTCCTGTGGAGGAACGCGAGAACTGCTTCGAAATAGGCTATTCCACGAGCCACGACGGCACCGGCTTCGGGCTAAATATCGTCAAACGGGTCGTCGCGGCTCACGCCTGGGACATCACTGTGACCAGCAGTGACGCAGGTGGCGCACGCTTCGAGATTACCGGTGTCGACTTTGCAGAGTGCTGAGCATGCGCGATGAGCGTGCCGTAGAAAGGAGGGATGCTGCGCTCTAAAACACACTCAGCGGCGACTCGCCAACCCCAGCACGTGGCACACTACGCCGAGAAGCTGGCAGAACACAAAGCTCGCGAGGCCCGTCTCGAAGAGAGGTCGGACGGGGACGATATCGACGAGCGACCGGAGGACATCCCGGACGACGTGCCGTCGAAGGCCACGACGCAATTTTCGCGAATACACATCGATAGAGGGGTGCGTGGAAGCAGAGCGCGCGACCAACACATCGATAGCGGTGCGTGTGCTGCGAAGCAGACGAACGATGATCAAGTTCGAAGCGCATCGAAACGGGCGCTGCTCTGCCGTCAGTCAGCGGATCGATCCGCAAAAGTGGTCGATTCAAGACCACCGATTTCTGCCGCGAGAGTCGATACTATGCTCGAATACACATCGATAGAGGTGTGTGACGCGCGTCTGACGCAGCAGGCCTCACGAGCGCAACACACGGAACAGGTACAGTATGAGACGCGGTAACATCCGGCCGATACACATCGATAGAGGGGTGCCGCCCGTACGATACGGGACGTGGAGCGGTCCGCGCTCAGGTCTCGTTTCGGATCTGCGCGTTCACAACCGATTCGACTTCCTCCTGTGAGACCATATCGATCCGGGAGTCCTCGCGAAGCGTCTCAAGAATTGTCTCGGGACGTTCGCCGAACTGGAACTCAAGGAACATCCCGGAACTGGGACCGTGGCTGCGGCGCTCGAAGTCGACCAGCGAGTACGTCGTTAATTCCTTCATTTTGTTGACGTACGTCTCCTGGTGATACTGATCGGCGTCGATGGAGTCGGTGAGAAACTGATACACGCGATAGCCGGTCGTACTGCGAGCCGTGCCGTTATTCGTCTCCGCGGCAACGGCGCCAGTCGCGTAGAGACAGAGTTTCTTCTGTGTACTGATACCACGAACCACTTCGAGAACGCGATTTTTCTCGACTTTGTCTTGCGCTGCACGCACGTGCTCTTCGCGAACGCGTTCATCACCTTCGCGTTCGGCGAGTTCGCCGGCGACACGCATCAGGTCGATCGCTTTTCGTGCATCGCCGTGCGTTTGCGCGGCAAACGCCGCTGCGAGCGGAATCACGTCGCCGTCCAAGACGTCGTCGTGGAACGCATCCCGCCGTCGGCGAAGAATCGACTGGAGTTGGTTCGCATCGTAGTCGTCGAAGTGGACATCCTCGGGAGTGAACGAACTCAACGCGCGACTTCCGACGGACTCCATCATACGAGCGTCGTTCGAGATGGCAACGACAGAGATGTAGGCGGTCAGTTCGTCGTTGGCTCCCGCTCGGGAGAGTTGGTAGAGCAGTCGCGAAAACGCCGGGTCCTGTTTATCACGACGTCCCACCAGCATATCGAGTTCGTCGAGGACGAACACGACGGAATCGAAGTTCTCGTTGACGATTCGATAGAGTTCGTCCCACTTTTCCTTGGTCGCGACGCCGTGTTTTGGAACGTCAATGTCGACACCTGCTTCGTCAGCGGCCTGGCTCGCCAGTTCGTAGACAGCAACGCCCAGTGTGTCGAGATCTTGGCAGTTGACCTCGATCGTCCCAAACTGAATGTCCCGTGTCTCACAGATCCGGCTGATGTTGTGGCAAACGGCCTTCGTAATAAGGGACTTGCCCGTTCCGGATGGCCCGTAGAGAAAGAGGTTCGGCGGGCGGTTATCGCCGAGCGCCACCCGCAGCATCTTCGTCACTTCCTGGAGTTGTTCGTCGCGGCCGACGATCCGGTCCTCTTCGACTACGTAGTTCGGGTCGAGGAGGGACCGGTCGCGGATCAGTCCCTCTTGCTCGTCGAACTCGAGTAACATGTCCTCGATGGACTGGGACGTCTCCTCGTCGGATTCCGTGGTTGACGAGGTGGTAGAATCCGGTTCTGAATCTGAGGAACCCGACGCGAGATCGACCTGCGTCGTCTCGTCATCCGTGGACGAGTCGTCTCCCCCCACCTCAGGATCAAATGAAGAGTTCTCGGAATCCTCGGCACCCATGCCGGGAACCATACAGTCCGACGACAAAAATCTTCCCCACCCCTATCGAAGTGTGATCCGTGGAATCAGTCGATTCTTCCGGGAAATATCGCGGCTTCGACTGGAAGTCGACGATGACAGCGGAAACGACTGACGAAGTGTTCCACAAGGTTAACGCGAACCACCGAACAGACACACCCCTCTATCGATGTGTTCACGCCCTCGAGAGGGTGGGGGGTGAGAAGACTTCGTTGACGCAAGCACGAGACCAAATACGCACGATTCCCCAGAAATCGCGCAGGAGGGAGCCACAAACGCCGTCACCGAGAACCCGGCTTCGCCTTCTTCTTCTAGCTTTCTAGACTAGCCACTCACACACCCCTCTATCGATGTGTTCGATGTGTTCAGTCGAGCCGTGATCCTGTCCGTCTCTCTCGTCAGAATTCGGGGTGTGTGAGCGGCACCGTATTCTGTCGTTCCCTCGTCCTACGAGCCTTGTGGCGGTGGTTTTCCAGCTGATAGTTGTCTGGTCGTCCTCGGTGACCTCTATCTCTCCCTGTCAGCATATGCGCCGAACACATCGATAGAGGGGTGTGTCTGTCTTCTCGATGACCGGCGGAAAGGGCTCGCGTGTGTCACTCATCCCACTGTCCCCGACGAAACACGTCTCAGCGTTCCAATCTCTGTCGAGTTGACTACGTAGAGTACGGAATGTTACCGACTCCACGTTGACACTCCCGCCCGCTTGAGGTGGCAGGTCCCGCCACCCGATCAGTTGAACACGGGGTGGCTTCACGAACGACGTCGAGGAGGCGGGCTTTCTGAGTGCTCACGCTCAGAGTGGCGGTCAGACCGAACACATCGATAGAGGGGTGTGTTTGGGTTGGCTGTGAAGATTACCCCACAAAACGAAATATTCTGCTCTGTGGGGTAACTCGGGTTAGAGTCCATCAAAAGATCCGTCGAGCGCCGAAAGCGTCGTCAACTGTGTTTCCGTGGGTTCCCGACGAATCTCCGACTCGTCCCAGCCCATCGGCGACAGCACACTTTCGACAGCTCTGACGACCCCCGTCTCGTAGTACGACGGATCGTACGACCTGATCTCCCCGTGAGCCAACGCAACCCGTTCTCGTGAACGCTTCTCGTCGTTGACGATCACGTACTCCTTTGGATCGTAAGTATCCCGCCAGTTCGGGACCTTGTCGGTGTTGAACTCTCGGACCGCGTGGAGTAACCCTTGATCACCCCATTCGATGGCCCTCATTGAAATCCTCAGTAAGTGATACACTTCCGCAGTCGTGCTGAATACAGAGATTCTATCCAACAGCTACTCGGCTCAAAGGCCGCAACAATTATACTACAAATATGCACACTAGCGTCTAAGAACTGTTGTAGGGATTACTTAACACGCAACCAAAGAGTAGAATACCTGTCAATTAACCAGGTCCATATTCGATATGTCCACTAGACTGGCTGTAATGTATAACACATGTTTGTAGAACACTTTGTCTGGATCACACCGTTGGCTGGAGGTTCTGGGCCTGAGTGGGGATTTTGGCCGACACTGTTTGGTGGGATTATGGCGGCTCTGGCAGCACGAGAAGGCATAATTATCGGGGTCAAAAATATGAAAGACTTCTGGGAAATAGTAACCACCGATACACTGGCAATCGATGAGGCTACTGCAGCCGGAGAACTGGTTCAGATTCGAGGACGTGTTCGGCCAACACAGCCCGATAATACGTTCACATCACCAATACTAAATGAAGAGTGTGTAGCCTACGAGTATAATATCGAAAAGTACGGAGTTAACATTAAGAAAGTACTCCCGAGTAACGATAGCGAACCCGTTGAATCTGGCAGTAAATACAGTTCATTCATTATCTCTGATGGGAGCGGCGAAGTTTTTGTTGATCCTGGCAAGGACAATCTATCACTAAATACGACGACTGAGACACTCTCCACTAAAAAAGAACAGACTGCTGATAAAAGGATTGAGGTGGAACCGACATCGTATAAATTGGCGTTAGGCGATTCCACGAAACCTGTCGATCTAACTGAAGGGACGGTCAGTGTTGGCGAGGAAATCACAGTTATTGGGAAGACTGCTCCGGTACCGGAGGAAACGATCACAGATGCGGATGCGGTTATGACTCCTGAAGAAGGTAATTTGAGGCTGATGGATGGCGACCCCCAGAACATCGCGAAGACGAAAGCCCGTCAGGGAACGTTTGCGTTGATATTAGCGTCAGGTTTCAGCTTTTTTGCAATATTTATTTTTCGAGATGCTATTCTCACCATAGTGTAATGGGGGCAAATAGGGGGTTGACAATTAGTTTTTATGAATCCGACAAGATCGACCCTGCTGACGTAGAAGTGCCAATAACTTCATCAGGTGATGCAATGTCGTTCGACGTGTGTATCTCTATTCCCTAGATGAGACCGACCGAAAGCGGACTCTCGGCGACGGCAAGGCAAGCGTCTGTTGAAGTGCCTGTTGTCTGTCGCAAATAATCGACCCGTCGGTTGGTTCACCGGCTCGGATGGTCTCAGTATCGGAATTAGCGACGAAATACACGAGAGTGACCCCCGGCTGCATAGACTGTTCCGTCACTCACTGCCGGCGCTGTTAAGTATTGACCGCGAACAGGAGACCCGGGTTGAGGATCACAAGAAACGGCTTGAGCAACTTGAGGCCGTAGTGAAAAAAGCGAAGACGAATAAAAATGGCTGTCAAGCCGGCCACGACTGGAAACGCTCAGATTGGCTGTCAAGCCGGCCACGACTGAAAACGCTCAGATTGCCTAGTATAGCGGATCTATTCAGCAATGAAGTTGACGACGCCGACCTCGAACCGCACCCCGCCCTCAGGGCTCTCCATGAGCTCGATATTCCATCTATGTGACATGACGATTTGGCTGATGCTCGCCAAGCCGATTCCGTCTCCACTGCTTTTTGTTGAATACCCTAGGCTGAATACTTGATCCCGCTCGTTCTCAGGGATCCCAGGCCCGTCATCTTCAATAAACAATCCGTCGTCGGTTCCGCCGACTCGAACCGTGACAGCGTCGCCTCCGTGTTCAAGAGAGTTTGAGAACAGGTTTTCGAGCAGTCGTTGGAGTGCATTGTGGTCGGCGTCGACAGTGAGGTCATCACACACGTGAAGAGAGGCATCGTCCGTTGCCGAGACTGTATTCCAAGCGTCCTCCGCGACCGATTCGATATCGACTGGTTCCGTCTCGTCGATAACCTCTCCAGTCCGGAGCACCTCAGCTAGGTTCTCGCGGAGTTCGTCGGCCCGCTTAATAGCGTCTAACGCTCGCTTCATCTGTTCAGTATGGCCGGTTTCGATCGCGAGTTCGGCTTGACCACGAGCCGTTGCTAGCGGTGTCTGTAGGTCGTGAGAGATTGCACTCGCCAGTTCATCGAATCGTTCGTTTTGTCGCTGTAAACGACGCTCTCGTTCCTTCTGTTCGGTGATATCGTTGGCGACACCGAACATGGCTACGGGATCGTCCGGATCGGTCTTGTTTCCGATATCGTAGACGGGGGTCTTCGAGGAGAGAAAAATACGTTCTTCACCGCCGACGACGATTCGCTCTTCCTTTAGGACGGGGTCACCAGTCTCGATGACCTTCTGGTCGTTGCGACGCACTTCCGCCGCCATCTCCGTGGGAAACAGATCGGCGTCCGTTTGACCTCGTACTTCTGTATCCTTCAGCCCGAACAGCTCTCTCCAACCGTGGTTCACTAGCAGGTACTCTCCATCCCGGTTTTTCATAAACAGTGGTGTCGTCGTGTTCTCGAGGATCGCTTCCAGTCGCCTTTCATGGACAACTTGTTCAGTGACGTCTGTGATGGCAAAGACGACCTTCTTGACGTTGCCGTCGTCGTCAAAAACTGGTGCCCCATTTACTAGGACTATTTTTTTGCTTCCGTCTGGCCATTCGATGGTGTGACGGACGTCATAGAGAGGTTCGCCGGTATCAACGACCCGTCGGAACGGTAATTCATTGTCCGGCATTCGACTACCGTCCAGATCTCTGATGTTCCATTCTGGATCGTTGTATTTCCGGTCGGTCACGTTGTCGGGGTCTAGTCCGAGCACCTCCTCTGCGCGCTCGTTGGCGAAAACAAACTCGCCGGACAGGTTAAGCTGGACGATACACGCAGGTGCCGTCTTGAACACCTGCTCAAGCCGATGACGACGTCGCTCGCTCCTGCGTTCCTCCTCTTTGCGTTCAGTAATATCCTGAAACTGAGAGAAGATCGCGACGACTTCACCGGCGTCGTCGGTCACGACACGGTTGTGCCATTCGCAGATGATGTGCTCGCCGTTCTCACGGACGTTCTCGTTGATACTGTAATATCCCCCTTGATCCCGGAGGAGTGACGAGACGACCTCGTCAACGTCTTCGAGATCGCTCTTCGGTACAATCCTTTCCCACGAGTGCCCGGTCAGGTCCTCTGCGTCGTACCCGAGTATGCTCTCTGCCGCATTGTTCACTCGTGAAATATTGAAGTTGTCGTCCCACTTGATTACTCCAAGAGGAGATTGATCAAAAAATAGACTGAGACGTTTTTCGCTGTCGGCTAGTTTGGTCTGGGCGCGGTACTTTTCGACGGCGTTCTTGATCCGGTTTGCCAACACGTCGTACTGACTAGTCCCGCTTTGCTTCTGGAGATACCCCGTGACGCCCACAGAGATTGCCTCGCTAGCGATCTCTTCGCTTCCCTTTCCAGTGTATAAGATAAACGGGAGATCCGGGTACTCCTTGCGGACCGTGTTGAGGAATTCGATCCCATTCTGCCCGGGCATATCGTAGTCGGAGACGATACAATCGTAGTCGGTGCTGGCCAGTCGATCTAGGCCATCGCTAGCGCTCGTCGCCGTCTCGACGGAGAATCTGCCGTCTTTGCGCTTAAGCATATCGGCGGTTAACTCCCCAAAGTCCTCCTCATCATCGACATGGAGAACAGGGATTTCTCCCAAATCACTCATATGCATCGTATTGTCCAATTCAATATAAACCATCGTCCAGAAACCCGAGATGGTTGCGCGGCGACCGGGCTTTCGACGGGACGAGGAGACCATTCTGGCGGTCGATTTGGGCGACATCGACCGCGTCACCCTTGCCCGGCAGGTGTGCCAGCTGTCGAACTATCCAGTCGGGGATCTCCCCTGCTTCAACGTCGACTTCTCGCGAGAGTTCCGGTACTGTCTGGAGACCGGCATCAATCCGACGCCGGCGAGTGAGCTGTCGACGCTCCGGCTCAGCGTCCCAGTGATCGAGACGAGCAACGATACCGATGGTGAGCTGTCCATCGCCGGCGACACCGTCACCGGCTCGCCAACGGATATCCTGACTGCCGTCTAGGGAGTAATCGACCCGCATGATCCGGACGTCGTTGTCTGTTCAACGAGCGAAATCATCCCAACTCTCCACGAGATGGCGATGGATGCCGGCGTCGACGACGTCTCGCTGAGTCGGCGGCCGGACGTGGACTACCAGCAGCTTGCGAGCCGGTCGACGTACTCGAGTTACGGTCGCGTTGGTCACTCTCCGGCGCGTACGACGGCACGACCGCGCCGGAGCCCGACCCGTTAAGCCGACGCGCGGTCATAGATCAAACGAGTCTTAATGCTCGGCTACCCCTGTATGAACCACACTCTTCGGGAGCGCGACCCGCCGCTGCGGTGTAACCGGGACATGCGGAAGGCGACGTTCGCGGAGCGAGGCTTGCCGTACGCCTCGGAATTAGCGCTCCAGAACGTCGAAGACCTCCACGAGATTCTCGCGTGGAACGCCGACCACGGGATCCGATTCTATCGGTGTACCTCGACGCTCGTCCCGTGGAACTCGCAGTTCGACCTCACGGACCTCCCGGACTACGAGGCCATCCGCGCGGTCGCCGAGCGGTGTGGCGAGTTGATCGAACGCGAGGGAATGCGCCTGACATTCCACCCGGACTACTGGTGTCGGCTCGCGAGCGACAGCGCCGATACCCGCGCGAACTCGGTCGAGGCGGTTGAGTACCACGCCGACTGGCTCGACTTGATAGGGCTCGACCGCTCTCCATACTACGGGATCAACGTCCACATCGGCGCGACCTACGGGGACAAGGCCGCCACAGCCGAGCGGTTCCGCGACGCCGTCGATACACTCTCACCCGGCGCACGCGCCCGGCTAACTGTTGAGAACGACGACAAGGAGAGCCTCTGGAGCGTCCCCGAACTCGTTGACGCTCTCAGCGGAACCGGCGTACCTGTGCTCTTCGACTATCACCATCACGCGTTCACCGATCGGGGGCTGACCTACCGCGAGGCATTCGACCTCGCCACTGAGACGTGGGGCGACGTCCGCCCAGCGACGCACTACTCCGAGTCGGCGCGTCTCCACGGCGCTGACGCGCGCCCGCAGGCCCACGCCGAGTTCCCGGGGCGCGTGCCGACGTGGCTCCGCGAGCGCTCCGATGTGATGATCGAGGCCGACGGCAAGGAACAGGCGGTGTTCGGCGTGCGGGACAACTACTAAACAGCAGAGTGGCACATGGGCAGAATGGGTTGAGTTCTCGTCGCACCTACAACAACAGTTCTGTCCACCCGGCGACGCCGTCGAGGGCTGCCGGGACTGCGATTTCGATGGTATGAGGGGTCCGTAAGTCGCGTTGATACATGAACAACTGCATACCTTCTTTGGGGATGTAACTACGAGTAACAGTTGAACCCACTCTGTTTGGTCGACTCACTGTGGGGAAAATCGCAACGCCCCGTCACTCAGTCGGAGTCCACGTCGGACGCCGAAAACGATGCCAACGACGCCTGTTCGTTGACATCTGTCCTGGAGGACTGCTCGCGTTTCTCTAGGGGTTGTGACCGCGAGGACAGCGACGCCCGGCGAGCGATCTCTGGGTTCTCTAGCGCGGCGAGCGCATCCGGTTTGAGCCGCTCGTATTTCGCCATGGCGCGCTCGCGGGCGGCCTCGTACTCGACGACCGGGTACGGGTAGTCTTCGCCGATGACGACGCCGGACTCCTCTTGGATGTGGATCGGCGTCTTCTCGGGCCGGTCGAGGTGCTCGATGGGTAGCGGGCGGAGCTCGGGGACGTACCGTTTGATATACTCCCCTTCGTGGCCGTTGTCCCGGACCTGCTTGATCGGGTTGTAGACCCGCATCAGATTCGTCCCGACAGTGCCCGCCTGTGACTGCCACTGCGTGTAGTTGATCGCCGGGTCCGAGTCGATGAGATGGTAGTGGTAGAAGTCCGCACCGATGCGCCAGGGTTGCTGGAAGAGGTCGGCGAAGACGCTCGCACACATCGCGCGCATCCGGAAATTGAGCCACCCGGTCTCGGTGAGACACCGCATTGAGGCGTCCACCATCGGGAAGCCCGTCTCTCCGCGTTTCCACGCTGTGACCAGTTCGGGGTCGTGACTCTGTTCGCGGGTCCCCTGCATCACCGGGTTGACCGCCTCAGTCATCCACCCGCTCCAGTCCTCGAGTTTCTGGTGGTAATGTTTGTTCCAGAACAGCCGCGAGACGAACATCTCTTTACCGGCACCGTCGGGCGCGTTTTCCTGAACGTACTGATACACCTCTCGGACCGAGAGCGACCCGAACCGCAGGAACGGCGAGAGCTGGCTCGTTCCGGTCCGGGCGTCGGTCGGCGCGGAAATGTTTCCGGGATAGGCGCCAATTTTCTCGACGAACTCCCGGAGCTTCCGAACGCCGGGGCCCCGCCCGCCGTCGGGGACGTTCGACTTTGTCGGCTCGATATCGTACCCGTCCTCAATCGCCTCGATCGTAACCTGCTCCTCGAGCGACCGAAAGGCGACTGTCTCGGGGTCCCATGTCGGCGGCTCGGCCTCGAACCACGTCTCGACGTGGTCACTCCAGTCCTCGCGGGTCCACGTCTGATTCCTGACGAGTCCGTCGCCGTCGACGAACACCGTATCACACCGCGCTGCGGCACGGTCGTCGCGTTCCGCGCCGTAGGACGCTGTGGGGTCGGCGGTCGCGACGACGTCCCACCCGGAATCGTGGAGCCCGGCGAGGACCTCAACCGCGTCGCCGTGGGCGAAGCTGAGAGTCCCCCCGATCGCCTCGTAGAGACGCCGGAGGCTTTCGAGAGACTCGTGTAGAACCTGGATTCGGGCGTCACACGCAAGCCCATTGGGACCGTAGAAAGCGGGGTCGAAGATGAACACCGGCAACACCGTGTCGTACTCTCGGGCGGCGTAGGCGAGCGCGGGGTGGTCGGTCACCCTCAGGTTGCGGCGGTGCCAGAGCACACACCCCGTTCCGCCGGGCGGGGCGGTAGCGGCCGCGGACGCTGGAACGGTCGGTATCGCCGGTGTGGACACGATAGTTCGTAGTGCCGCTATCGCAAAAACGGTTCCCGTCCGGTGGGGTTTTCCACTCCGGTGACAGACGAGATTCCTTCATTCGGAATCACACGCGCCCCGCCGGGGCCGTCGGCGAGGCGCGGCTCTCGACTGGTCTCAGCTTGGTCACCGTCACCGGGGGCCGTCGCCGGTTCTGCCATGTCGGTCGTGCGTCCCGCACTCGATTATTGGGGCCACTCCCCCGTTGATGCGCCTCGTCGAACACAGCCTCGTCGCGCACCGCGACCGGTTCTAGGCGACTCCCGACGACATCGATGCCTCCGATGGCGACGGTGGTCGACACCGCGACCGACATCGAACCCTGAGCCTATTTGGGGGTCGACGACTGTCGTGGATTGCCGCTCGAAACGACGGGCTTCAGCGTTGCGATTGCGTGGTGGGCCGTGATATCACACCTGTTGTGCGAGGGGACACGCAATCGCCGTCCGCTTATATTCCTAGTCGGAGTAAAAGCACACGATGGCTGACGATCCACTCTTCGATACATTCGAACTGAAGGGTCACACCCTCGACAATCGCATCGGCCTCGCACCGATGACGCGCACGAGTGCGACCGATGAAGGCCGTGCGACCGACCGGATGGCCCGCTATTACGCCTCCTTTGCCCGCGGAGGCTTCTCGTTTCTGGTCACCGAGGGCATCCACCCGGACGCAACCCACAGCCAGGGCTACCTAAACCAACCCGGCCTCGCTACTGACGAGCAGGCGGCGGCCTGGGAACGCGTCGTCGACGCTGTCCACGAGGAGGGGAGCCCGATCTTCGCGCAACTCATGCACGCCGGCGCGCAAGCGCAGGGCAATCGCTACGGCTACGATCCGGTCGCCCCCTCGGCCTACCGCCCGCCGGGCGAGATGTCCGAGTTGTACGGCGGGTCCGGCGCATTCCCGGAGGCCGACGCGCTCGATGCTGACGGTCTCGCAGACGTGAAAGAGGACTTCGTGGCTGCCGCTGAACGCGCGGCTGACGCCAGCTTCGATGGCATCGAGGTCCACGCGGCCAACGGCTATCTCCTCCACGAGTTCGTCGACCCGCTGGTCAACGACCGTGACGACGAGTACGGCGGCTCGCCGGCGAACCGGGCGCGATTCCCCGCCGAGGTGACGGCGGCTATCGACGAGGCGACGCCGGATTCGTTCGTCGTCGGCGTGCGCACCTCGCAGGCGGCCGTCACCGACGAGGAGCGGGTCTGGCCGGACGGTGAGGCGACCGCCGCCGCACTCTTCAGCGCGCTCTCAAACGCCGGGGCCGACTACGTCCACGTCACCGGCGGCGATGCAACCGCCGCGGAGGTCCCAGACACCGATCACACTCTGGCGGAACTTGCGACCGAGCACGTCGACGACGATGTCGCCGTAATCGCCAACGGAAGTCTCGGCGACCCAGAGAACGCGCGGGCGGCACTCGCGGACGGCTCCGACCTGATAACGCTCGGGACCGGGGCGCTCGCCAATCACGACTGGCCCAACCGTGTTCGGGCGGGTGAACCGCTCGACGATCTGGACCCGAGTATCGTCTTCGAGCCCGACGCCTCGCTTAGCGACGCCGAGATCCCTGGCGACGATTGACTGCCTCGAGGTGAGGGCGGCCGACACGTATCAGCCCTGACTCCCGCAGGCGTCGTCGCCACCGCTTCGACTAGCCGCCCCGAGGTTCGGTCACCGATCCCGTACACCGAACTCGCTGAGCCGAGTGCTACGCCACGAACGCCGCGCAAAAATATCTTGACCGCTCGGCGGAGGGTGACCCTCACGAAGCCCACCGTTAGCGAAACGTCCAATATCGAGAGTGCAGAAGCGTAGGATGTGTCTGTAGACAGAACGTTTGTCGGCACTGTTCTGTTTGGGGTTCTCATACTGAGCGTCTACAGCGTTCTGCCGGGGGTGGCCGGGGGGCTCTTCGCAACGGTGATAGGGGCGACCGCGACGATCCGCGGGGCTAGAGATATGAGCGACTGGTGGAGATTGTCGACTATCGACTCAGTATCACTCGGTGAATCTGTCGCGACCGACGGGTTAGTTCGGGTCGACGGAACCGTTCGCCCGCCTCGGTCGGGGGACACCCTCGTCTCACCGATCCGGGGAGAGGAGTGTGTGGCATACGAGTATAATATCTACCACCAGATCCAGGGGACCGGGGACCCTTCTATCGATGCTGGCATCCGATACAGTCCGTTCATCGTCGCCGATGGGACGACGGAGATATACGTCGACCCCACCGAGGAGAGTCTCTCACTAGACCACGAGACGGATACAGTCACGGGCGATGACCTACTGGAGCGGGTGGACGAAGCGAGACTCGATCTGGAGTCGTCAGATCATACGGACTCCGGATTGCTCACGAGTCGCATCGAGCTGGTAGAGGGAACACTCGGTGTCGGGGAACAGGTACACGTCGTCGGGGAAGCGAGCACAGCGCCACAGCGCGCAGCCGGAGGTGCAGATGCGGTCATGACATCGGAGGGGAGACACCTGATCGTGGCGAACGATGAGCCGCGAAGTGCCGCGTTGCGAACGGGCGCTCGAGGACTCTTCCTGTTGGTTCTTGGCATCGGACTCAGTATTATGGGCCTGGGCGCTCTCGTGGCCAATATCGGCAGTGTAGTGGAGATATTACACTTCGTCGGGAGGACGTGATCGACCGAAAAGCGTCCCCTCGCGAGAAGCGTGCCCCCGCCTCCGTACGTTCTACCCGACCGACCACCTGCCGGTTCCCGGTGACATCGTCGACGTGATGGCCTCCACTCGGAGCCTGGCGGGTTTGGATTGGGTGCGCAGCTGCGTGCGGCTCCTACGATCTCGGAAGGAAGTTTGGCCGAGCGCTTCGGGTCGCCATCGTGAAGCGACGCTCGGACCCGTCGTCTGTGGCCCCATCGCTCAGGAGCTGTCGTCGCTGTGTTCTATCCCCAATTCGATCGTGTTTCGTGCCTTTGAGAGGAGATACGGATAATCCTCGGTAAATGTCGATCCCTGGAGCCGATTGGCTGGTCCGGCTATGTTCAATGCTCCGAGGACGTTTCCATCGGTGTTGAGAATCGGCACAGCGACGCCATTTATGCCTTCGATATGCTCTTCGCGGTTGAACGCTACTCCCTCCGCGCGAACCTGCTCCAGTTCCTCGTCTAGTTGTTCTCTGGTCGTTATCGTCCGGTCTGTCGTCTCCGGAAGGCCATGGCGTTCGATTATTTCGTCGACTCGTTTCTCAGGCAAGTACGCTAGCATCGCCTTTCCGAGGGCTCGATTGTGGAGTGTGGCGGTGCGACCAATCGGTGCGTCGATATCGAGTGCACTCCCATTACTTGACTTATGAAGGTAGACGCCGAGCCCTCGTTCCTCGATGGACAGTATCACCAATTCGTTCGTCTTGCTACCCAGTTTACCGATCTCTTCTTTCGCGGCTCTAAAAAGGGGAATACGTCGACGGGCCTGGATGCCGATCCCCAGCAGTTTCGTGTCAAGTTTGTACTTCAAGCCTTCTTTTATCACGAAATCGTTTCGCAACAGCGTGTTCAGGTGGTAATGTGCCGTACTCTTCGCGATATCGAGGTGATCGGCGACCTCGGTGACACCGACGGTACCGTGTTTATCGAGCAATGAGATGATCTCCAGAAGAGTAGAATCCGAACCGCGTTGGTCGGCAACGTCACTCATTTGTGTATTGAGTGAGGTCGAAGATGGGGATACAGAGACCAGACGCGAACTGTTTCGTGATGTCCACGGCCTGTTCGCGACGGCGACGCATCTCTACGCTGCCGCCGGCCTTGACCTCCAGATCACTATGCGGCTTCCGGACGTCGATCAGCTTCGGCGTGACTCGATCCGACTCCGCGACTTCACGCAGTTCTTCCGGCATACGATCCCGAAATCGGACGGGTACGGTACTCACAACGCCTATCGAAACCTGATCGAAGATCGCGAACCCAAACTCAAGCGTCGGATGAGCGTGGAGTTCGATCCCACCGAACCGCTTGCCGATCTGGTCGCCGACTGGATAATCGTCGGCCCTGACGCGTCGACGCTCCAGCCCGATCTTCACGGTGCGCTCGAGGCTGCAGACGACGACGTCCGCGAATCGGTTGCCCAGGGGAACGAGGAAACGTTCGGACTTTCGGTCCCAGTCCATGTGTCGAACACCTACGCCGGCATTCGGGCCGTTCTTGAGGCCCATTTTGAACGGGCTTCCAGGCGAGTTCGGAGTTCCGAGAGCTCACCCACGTGCTCCAGTCCGTACTGGCGACCGACGATCGAGGGGCGAGCCCCTACGATGTCGCGACTGTCTGTCTCCACCTCGCGGCAGCCACTCACGACGGCGATACCGTTGCGGTTGCGGACCTAGAACACGGCCTCGCACAACTGCCAGCGGACCGTCTCATCCCGACGCTCCCGCCATCAGCTCGTCGTCTCCTCCAGACGATTCTCGCGGCGAGCGACCCGCTTTCCACGAGCCAACTCGTCGACGAAGCCGGCGTATCCCAGCGCTCCTACGACCGGCATCGTGAACTCCTCACCGCGATTGGCTTCCTTGATCAAGACGACGAGGGGCTCTGGATATCTCAACTGATCCCGTGGTGGTCTCCCTTTTCGACGCCCGTTCCGACGCCAGGAACCCCTGATACTACTGAGGAGGCTCTGGTTTCGATCCGAGAGGATCTTGACGATGATCCGGCTAACGCAGCACCGACAGCTCAGTCCCAGGCATCGACAAGACGGGATGACCGAATGGCCCCAATTGTCCGCGCACATTTTGATGCTGTAGAAGCAACGGAATCGTCCAGACCAGCGAGCGTTCAGATCGGACCACTTCCCCCCGGAGCTGACGAAACCCAATCAACGCTGAGGGCGCGAATTCTATTTCATCCCCCTTCTTTCGAGATGTGAACTCACTCCAAATGGGTGGAAGGGGGTATCCCCCATTGAGATTTGAGCCGCTCGATCGATTTCACCCTACTCCAGTCATGCGATGAACCAATGAAATCGAATTATCTCTGGCAGGCCCGATTCTCAATATGTGTCCGTGAGAATAGCTGTATGGCCCTGTAAGGAGTCAGACTATCCAGTCACTCTTTGAGCGGCGGCCGGAGATCACGCCACCGAAAGTCAGCTGTAGTCCCGTCCTCGAACCCGACACGATAGATGTGATTATCACGCTCGTCGCCTGTCGCCGCCGCAGCGCGGTCTTCGATAACGTCAGTGATGGTCCCATGGCGACCGTCATACTGCTCTTGATTGGGGTCGGTTTCGTCGGGAATATCGACGCGGATGCGGTCGCCGGTGGTGAATTCCTGCATCATTCGTTGGGTTGGCGGTCCCGTTCGGGCGGATACAATAGAACGGTGACGGTACGGAAAGCATTGTACCACGAGACGGGCGCAATGTCGACCTCAAGGCCCCAGTGTTCGGCCCAGTTGACGATATCGAACCAGCCGTTGCGCTGGTGCTGATCGGGATCGGCAGTCGTCGATGGGCTGTAGTTGAGTACGTTGCCGGGATAGAGGTGCGTTGAGTAGACGGCTGGCTCACCGTCTCCATCGAGCCAGAGGGTGGCATGATCGGAATGCGGCGGCTGGTGTGGTGGGTCGTTTCGAGCACCGATCTGCTCTCGCTCACGGTCGACCCACGAGCGTGTGTCTGCACAGGGGCAGTCTTCCTCGCCGGTAATGAGTCGGCGAATACACGCTGTGTCAGCGGGCTGCTCGACACCGCCACGGTTCTGGAAGCGGTCTCGCAGCTCCGATGCAAGAAGGCCCCCTAGGACGCGCCAGTACTGGTGACTGCTAGATGGTCGTCAACGTTGAAATCGACGTCGAGAACGTTTCGGTTCTCGACTTCCGATACGGCTACCTCAGGCTCTTTCTGAAAGTTGATAGATTCTCAGTCGTCGGACTTATTCGACGGCTGAAGTCGTGGGCCTTTTCATTGACTTTTTGTCATTAAGATGACACTATTTTGTATTTTCTCTGAATTGTCACAAATACTAGTACTGATTACACCACGTACTGGTCATATCCAAATTACGGGTGCAAAGTAGAGTTCAGACTCCGGTTTTACTTCCACTTTGGCCCTCATATTTACATATTACTGGTAGGTCTAGCACTCCATGGGCGAGCGCCGGACGAGTCTCTCTGATGTTATCACGTTGAAACGATACCGGGACCTTCTCAAAACAGCCGCCAAGATCGAGAATCGTGAGGAAAGTCTCACGATATTTTTTCTTCTCCTGATGCTCGGTCGCGTCGGGCTGCGTGTGGGGGAGGTTATCCACATGACCGAAGACTGGTATCACGCTGATCGTTCCGTGATAATCATACCTGAGCATCTGGATTGCGAATGCGGTCTGTGTCGGCACTACGCCGATAAGTTAGCTGAGAACAACGAGGATATGACCTCCGAGGAGGCGCTTGACGAATATTGGAGGCCGAAAGGCGGCCACCGGCATGTACCAATCCAGACAGAGCGGGCTCGGCAGATAATAGAACTGTACTTTAGAATAGTACCCTACACGACCATTTCGTACTCAACGGTGTTGAGGCGATTAAAAAAGGTGGCAGAGTTGACCGACGGAGTTGATGCTTCGTCGACGTACCCACACATGCTGAGGGCGACAGCAGCCACGCACTATGCTTGGGCAGGCGTACGCGGGCCAGCACTTGATACCATATTCGGGTGGTTGGACGAGAAAACGAAAGAGCACTACGTAAAAAAAACAGCATGCCGCGCCTCAAGAGAGCTGGCAAGGGTTCGTGGTACCGCCCCAAAAGACGAGTTTGAACTTCGAGAGAATCCACCGGGCTACACCGGGCTGCGCCCAGATGCTCAGTCGGCATTGATCACTGTTGATACGTGGACACCACAGACGCGGGTCAACAAACACCCCCGATACCGAGATGACGAGGAATGGCTCCAGGAGAAAATCACCCGTTATTGTGATGACGACGCGACTCGGCACAAAGCAACTCTGAACGTCGTCAAACCGTTGTGGATTGCCTGGTCAACGGCTGTTGACGGGATTGTGGAGAGACTCTCAACACCAATCGCAAAATGGTGGGATAGCAGGATTGGAATCTATCCTTCAGATGTGCTGAAACGCTCAAAACCTGTCGCAGCATTCTCTTTCTTCGTCTTCGGAACACTGCTCCTAGCTTGGTTTGGCCTTGCATTGCGGTCAAACGGTTTCGTCATCGACCCGTGGTCAAGTACGTATCAGGTGAGCAGACAATCGTTGGTAGCACTAATGATCGCCACGTACTGGCTCGCCATTGAAATGTCTCTGTCAGCATCCCGTACAACCACAGGAAGTCAGCTACCCACTGCTGAAGCGGTGGGCTTGTCGGTGGACTCCCGTTCTGCCGACCAGTGACAACACGAAAAAGAAACAAACAGTGAAGCGTCGTCGAAGAAACTCAGAGAGGACTGAGTGCTCTCTGATTAGGAGTCGGTGTCGTTCTCTTCTGCCGCTCTACGGATAACATCGCGATGATGTCGAGCGACTGGATCTACTCCGTCGAGAGAAGTCGTGTCGCCGGACGAACTCTCCTCAAGAAGTTCTTCCATTCGTTCGAGAATTCGGGACTCGGCATACGCAAGGCTTGGAAGTGATAGAGTATGGATCCTGGGGAACAACGGGTAATCGTTGAGAAGACAGAGTCCGAACTGAACGACTCGAACTCCCGGAAAATCGGTGTGTGGATTCGTCTGTTGGGGTTGGAACTCTGTTGAACTTCGGCCCCGATGAGACAGCCTCTGGGTATAACCTATCACATTTTCCGAGAGGAAAAAGCGGTGATTTTTGCTAGACTGTGGAAGCAGACTCACAGATTAGTATTGGGCCCGACAGTGTCTGCTGATTTCTGTTCTGAATTAGTGGGTACAGATTCGATGATTAGTAGGCTTATTTTCGAATCTGGACCCAAAATCGAATCCGTGGTCTAACGCTCTGATTCGCTGCGCAACCCCGAAATACTCCTTTTCGGCCCTGTCTCCGTGGTCTCTCTGTGGGGGCCACGCCCACGAAACCACCCTGCAGACGGCAGTCGATAGCGACAGCCACGACGGGGATGAATTACATATCGATATACAAATTTGGAGCGGCGGTCTCACCTAGACTGCGGGAATTCAATCCCGTCGGCCAAGCTCGAGCTGGGTTGCAGCTCGAACACGCGTGTCGGTCGCGTCGCGGCAGGCAAACTCAGTATTCCAACTTCTGATTAAGATTGACAATGGTAGGAGACAAACCTCGTAAGATGGCTGAAGGGTTCCATTATACAGGTGCATCCATCATCAATGGGACTAGCGCCAGTACAGGACGAGCAACCGGATACGCCCACTGTGTCGAGGTAGATCTACCGGAAGGTGACCGACTACGTTTCGAGCATATTCACGGAGTTGAGAATATCCAAGAGGGAGATATCGTCGTGATGCCAGATCTACTGCCTGCTATGTGTGAATGGGTAGACGATGCTGATGGATTCGTGGTCTATGGCGAGGAACGTCTTACAGGCCGTGGTTCTACCTATGCCCGGCAGCTAGAGATTCCTGCTGTGATTGATTGCCCGGATATCCAATCAAAGGTCAGCACCGGAGATGTGCTTACTGTTGATTGTAATGCCCAATGGGTTCTAATACATGATCAAGAAACCAGCTAAATCATAACTGCACGTCGGGAGTGGCTAGATCATGGAGATTGAACTGTGGATACCTTATGAAAGAGAGGGAGATCCATTTTTTGACTTGGATGAGTTCCTCGACGAATTGGACGATAATATCAGAAGCGTGGATCTATTAGATCAAGCCGCTAAAATCCGATTATCAGAAGCTGCTGCGGTGACAAAGAGCGACCTCGGGGTTGGGCTTAGTATGAAAACACAGGACGGATACACCGTTCCAGACGCTAAGATAACACGGGCAGTTGCTAAAGAACGGGCAGAAACATCTCCCGATCCAGAAAACGATTTAGATATCACGCGATATACACGGCACATGGTCCAAATGAAGAGAGGATCAAAGCATCTGCACGAGCCTTCTTGAGTTCTGATTTGTCTTTTCGTGACGTCGGCTATCGGATACTGAGCGAGCAAATTGAGGATGAAGAGGAACCCTGTGTTGAATTCGAAGTGGCCATTCCAACTAGTGAGACAGATAATTTGAGTGCTCCACACCGAATTTTCGCCACTGCAGAGAAAGTCTGGCCCGCCGAAAAAGAATAGCCGTGCTCGTCTACTACAGAGCCGCAGTTTGAGGTAACGGATTCCATATTGCACTCCTCGGTGTGTGCGAAGATCGGGACGCCGTTGTTCTGGGTACGCTCTAGTGCCACCCGCTTCCGGGCCTCGGAGATAGGCACGTCGCTGAGGATGTCATCGGCACCCATTTCTTGGACCTGCTCCAATCCGAGTGAGAGGACAAGCGCACGGTAGTGCCGATTTCTCTCCATCGGTTCCTTACCGCCCGCTTCGGCTCTGGGTTCGAATTATCGCAGTCTCTTTGTTTTTGCTCTTAGTCGAATCGCCGATCATGAATCTGGATATTGTATACAGATACTAGATACAGATACTGGATCCAGATACGTCATCTAGATATGAGATACGGAAATAGTAGACAGCTAAAACTGCGTTTCTTGCCGCTCAGTATATGTTTCATAGCCTGACTCGCCGGCCTCAATAAGATCCGGACGGACTTCTGCTAAGCCAGCACGAACGAGCAGCCCAAGCAGTGAACCGCGGCTTTCTGAGTCGGCCTCATCTCGGTCGAGATGGTCTCGAATATCAGCGCCAACTGGATCGAGTTGGCCTGCCTCGTCAAGGCCGCGAATTAGCGCTGCGAGATTCTGGTCCCGCATTGTGAGGTTCGTCGGTACCTCGCCGGCTTCGAGTTCCTCATAGACCTCTGCGATGTACTCCTCTAATGGTGGCTCATCGTCATCAGTCACTTGTTCTTGCGCCTCGCTCAGGTGGCGTTTCTGTTCTTTCGACTGCTCAAGCAGTGCTTCAGGGTCGCGCTCTTCTGTATTGTCGGTCATCGATCTGTGAGTTGCGTGAGTAGCTGTTCGGTGTTTGCGCTGTACGCCTCGCGTGCCCGCTTCCCGGTCGCGTAGAGTTCGTCGTCAGGGACTGCATAGAGTGTCCGTCCAGCATTCTGGTTTTGGCCGATATCTGCAGTCTTCGTTACGGGCTCACCGACGATCTCTGGATACTCGCTGTTCACGTGATCGACAAACGACTCCGAAAGTGTCTCACGGCTACTGATGATCGTCGGAATGACTAGCGTCAGGCCGAGGTCGATATTGAGGTCGGCACTAATCTCCGCCAGCGTCGCATCAAGCTTCTGTAGTTGGTCGCGCTCGAAGGCCCCTGGTTTCAACGGTGCCACGACACTCCGGGCGGCGAAGAGACCGTTGAGTGCGATGTTGTCCTCCTTACCGGGCAGGTCGAATATCACGAGATCGTATGCGTCTGCGACCAAGTCCTCAACGAACCCATCGAGTTTCTGATAGCGCTCCTCAAGTGGAACATTCGCGAGATTGTTGTCGGCTCCACCAAGACCTGGATCCGCTGGAATAAGATCTGGCCCCTCGTCGGTGGAGAACGTCATCCGATCCAACAAGTCGTCAATGTTGTCCCGGAGGAAGGCCCAATCATCACCGAAGACAGCTGAGATGGGGGCATCGATAGAGACGCCGTTTGTCTCTCCATCTTCACTGATCGTGATACCGAAGTGTGTCGCAAGGTCGTTCTGTGTGCCAGCGAGGTCGATCAGCAAGACCTCGTGACCCATGTTGTGGGCGGCTACGGCGATATGGGCGGCACTGGTGGTCTTCCCGACCCCGCCCTTCTCGACGTAGGTTGCTCCCCGTTTCACTGATGCCATATACAGATATTGTATACATATCGGTGATACATGTATCTCAGTCAGACGGACGTCTGTCGTCGGCCTATTGATTTCAGTCCAACTTGTCCTCGTTGGTTAACCCACAGATCGAACTATAGTCTGAATACGTGGGGTAACTGCGGATATTGCCGCTGTCGCTGTGAGTCGTTACTGAGGACTCACGACTTCGTCACAGATCGGGCACTCTGCCCAGATTCCAGTCGTCCCGTCGTCTTTCTCGTATTCGACCAAGACGTGTCCGCCAGAGAGCCCCTCACCACATTTCGGACAGCTTCCGAGTGGTGGATCGCCGGTCATTAGGGAGGGAAGGGAGCGTGTGACGTATCCCTTCCAATCGAACGTAAAATAATGATTGGGTGTAAGCCTTGTGTGGAATCGTATTGACGATGCACCGCTGTCGGTGGATTCGCTCAGTCGCCACAACTAATTCACTTGCGGCTGACTTTCAGACGATGAGTCTCCGAAGAGTACTCACTCGAGTACTTTTTGGATCCGACTCAACAGTCATCGTTGAGTGCCGTCACTGTGGGCTGACCGTCTCTCCGGACATCGACTCGTGTCCAGCGTGCGGGGCGACAGACTTCTGTTGCTACGAGATTCCAGAATAGGGAGGGCCTCTCGAAATTCTTGGCAACTGAGACGACGTTTCTGCTGAATAGAAAGGATACGTCGTTCACGCCGAACTCTTGTTTAGAGCGAGTATCCGCTGGATTCCAAAGTAGAAGACGAGACTCAGTATACCAGTTAGAACAATTCCCACGACAGCTGGGAAAACACCTGTTGGGTCGGGGGTAATGACAAAAGAAACGGTGAATCCGAGAAAGAGTGCCACCAAGATGGAGAGGAACATTAGTACGGTGGAGTTCATATCCACTTCTCCGATTGTGGATTCAATAAGAGTAGTGTGTCTCGCCTACATTTGAACGGGTTGTGACCGATGCGCGCCGTGTATCAAGACGCGCCCCGAAATCTGTTCGATACTCGGCACCGAGACAACGATTCCACTGATATTTGTCCCTTAGGCGTTCCGGTCGATCCACTCGCAGAACGCATCAAAATCGTCTGCTCCGGCACTCTCGGCGATGTCGCGAAGCGTCCCAGTCCGGAGTTCGTCATGTAGTGGGATAGTCACCTGTCGGCGATCGGTCTCATTCGTTGGGTGTTCGTAGTACAGCTGAGCGTGGTCGCCGGTTGTTCGACGCCACTCGAACCCGCCCGTGTTCACCAGCACCTTCACCACCTCCATCCCAGAGAACGTTCGCCGGTCCATCGATTAGTCGAGGACGTCCGGCGGTTCCCGCTCACCCGTAGTGTTGTCGGCAGGATCAATTCCCGCCGCGCGGAGTTCCTCGTCGGTCGGTGAACGGCCATGCTGACCGTCGTCCAGCGCCACTGCGTCGTCGAGGTTCTCTAGCGCTGCCGCCCTGGACTCGCCCTGTGTCGTGACGCCCGTTTCCACGTCCTTTGCGATCCACCAGTCGCCCTCCTGCCAGAGACGGATCTCGCCGTCGTGACCGTTGCCGTCTTGAGTCGAACTGGCCATCGTACTCAGTATTGTGCGACTGGTCGTATAAGCGTTCGGCGGAGATGGCATCGACGACGGTCCCAGTCGCAGCTACGAAGCACGGTGGCAACACGAATCGACAGACTAACCGACCGTTTCGTACTGTTCAGAGAGCTGAACGTGCGATTGGCGCTGGAGAAGTAACCCGATATCGACCCGGTCTGATATAAAAATCCGGCGACGGCCTGCACGTCCCCGCGGTCGAAGGGTGGTTTATACCACGGTCGGCATCGAGAGTCGAACTGCAGCATGCCCCCGCAACGACATCGGTCCTCCACTAATCGAACGCGCCGCCGGATACTCTCCATGGGTGGTGCGGCACTCGTAACGTCCCTGTCGGCCGGCTGTTTGTCCAGTCTTCCGCCGCTCGGCAACAATCAGCGCTACGGGCGTCTCGGAGTTCCGGCCGGCGACGACCCCGCGTACCGCCGGTGGCTCCCCGCCCCGACGAGCATCGAGGGGTCAGTCGAGCCGTACGCCTTCGTCGCCTTGCAGCCGATCAGTCCCCAACCCGGTGCCCCCGAGGAGTTCATCGCGCGGCGAGCGTACAGCAAGGCCGACGTCGACTACTTTGGCATCGGCTTCGAGAACTACGACCGACTTCTCGACTCCAGCCTCGGGGCCGTCATCGAGGCGTCGTTCGACCGCCAGAGCGTTACACGGGCCCTCGTCGACAGCGGCTACGAACCCCGTGGTGAGTATCGCGGCTACACCGTTCTTTCTCGGTCCGACGTTCCGCGACGCGTCGCTGTCGGCGACTCCGCTATCGTGTGGACGAGCGTGAACAGACACGAGAGCCCGCATTTGGAAGCGCTCGTCGACGCCGGTGAGGGCGACCGACCCCGATATCACGAGGAAAGTCCCAGATTCGACCGGCTGACCACGGCGGCCGGTGGGAACGCACATCTCATCGTGAACACGGACATCCACGATCCGACAGGCCGACCGGCCATGCTCGCCGATGCGTTCAGATTCGACGACGACACGGCGTATCAGGTGCTTTACTACCACTATGATGACGGCTCCGCGCCGACGGAATCGGCACTGAAGACCGGGATCCAAGAACACAGCTATCGGTTCACGGCGGAGGCTGACACGTTCGACGTTCAAATAGACGGGTCGCTCGCGACGGCCGAAACCCGCGTCCCACTCGGGTCGGGTGGCGATATTCCGCCCGAGTACGACCTGCCGCAAGTGACGTGGGGCGGCGTCCACGACGCGGACGCGGCGACTCTCACGTTCCGCCACGAAGCGGGCGAGTCGGTCCGTGCGAGTCAGCTCTACTACGACGTCGACAGCCCCGACGACGCGGGCGAAGTCGAGAAACTGCCGCTCTGGACGGACGCGGACACCGTTTCGCCGGGGTCGGAAACCGTCGTCGACCTCACTGAGCATCCAAACGCGGAGGGCTTGACGCTCGTTTACTCTATTGGTGGCTCTCACTTTTGGACGCTCTTCGATTTCGACTTGGAGGGAGAGCGATGACTGACCTCGCGACGCGGTCGCTCGGGGGCCGGCGGTGGCTCTCGCAGGGTATTGCGCATGAAATCCAGAATGTTTGTACGACTCGGATGACGTCTGAGGGAAAGATGGCCGACGTGGACCTCGCGACCGTCGTCGAACTGCTCGACGACGAGCACGTGCGAGCGATTCTGGCCGCGACCAGTGACACGCCGCTGTCGGCCAACGAACTCAGCGAGCGCTGTGGCGTCTCTACGTCGCCGATATACCGGCGACTCGACCGGCTGACCGATGCCGACCTCGTCGGCGAGCGGATGCGACCGCGGTCAGACGGCCACCACGAGACGGTGTACGTCTCCCGGCTCGACCGATTCGAACTCACGGTCCGCGACGGCGAGCTACACTGGACGCTCGACCGCGATAGCGACGACGTCGCCGACCAACTGACGCGCCTGTGGGGGAAGTTCTGATGTCGGTCGTCGGACTTGGGTCCCCCGTTGGCCTGCTTGCGGGGATTGCGGCGACGGCCTCGGCAATACTCGGGCTGTACATCGGCTATCATGCGTATCGCGGACTTCGACGCAACGACGAGCGGTCGATGCGCTGGCTCTCGGTCGGCATGATACTGCTGTTCGGACTCACGTACACGCTCGCGATCGGCGGACAGGGACTACTCGCCTTTCGCGTCATCCCAATCCACCTCCAGAACGTCGTTCGCCTCCTCGTCAGGCTGACCCAACTCGCCGGGCTAGTGTGTATCGCCTACTCCTTGCAGATTGCGACGAATCGGTAGTTCGGCGTCTGCGGAGAACTGAGACCGCCACTGCTTTTGATGAGAGATATCTCACTCGCATCCGTGCCAGACCTAGCAATCAGTTCGCAGTTCTCATCGATCGGCTGTTTCAGGTACATATCTGTCTGAAGAATAGGATTTCAACAGAGTCACATATCTGATTTTGTATACCGATATACGATTTATCGGTGCTATCCAGTGGATCGATGTTTTCGCAAGGTCAGACCTAGGAAATGATCGTAGACCCGCTCCGTCGTCTGGATGCTCCGGTGCCGTAGGCGGTTCCGGACATCGTAGAGGGTGCTTTCTCATCGGTGGTACATATCTCAGTCAGATGGACGTCTATCGTCGGCCTATTGATTTCAGTCCAACTTGCCCTCGTTGGTTAACCCACAAATCGAACTATAGTCTGGATACGTGGGGTAACTACGGACATTATCGCTGTCACTGTGAGTCGTTACTGAGGATTCACGACCTTGTCACAAATCGGGTACTCTGCCCAGAGAACAGTCGCCCCGTCTTTCACGTATTCGACCAAGACGTGTGCGGCAGCGAGTCCCTCACCACACTTCGGACAGCTTCCAAGCGTTGGATCATCGGTCATCAGGGGAGGGAAGAGAGCATGTGACAAGTCCCTTCCAATCGGACGTAGGATAATGATCCGGTGTAAGCCTTGTGTGGAACCGTATTGACGACGCACTACTATCGGTGGATTCCGCTTAGCCGCTAAAAGTAATTCACTTGGGGCTAAGTTTCAGATGATGGGTCTCTGGACGGTAACTTGAGTACTCTTTGAGACCGAGTCAACAGTCATCGTTGAGTGTCGCTACTGTGGACTGACTGTCTCTCTGGATATTGACTCGTACCCAGCGTGGAGTGCAACAGACTTCTGTTACTACGAGATTCCTGAGTAGGGAGTCTTGTCGAAATTCTCGGCAACTGAGACGACGCCCTTGCTGAATATAGAGGATCAGCATTGTTTAGACGCTCTTGAAGACGCCGGTCGGTAGTACTATTGGGAGAATACAATCCGTCACTGAGTGCTTCTTACCTCGAACCTGTCCTTGAGGCAATGGGCATAGCGGATGGTCTACACCGCGTCTAAACAAGGCCTAGAGGAACTATTCAGCACGCAGGATCGCTGTTTGCCACAATAAGCCAATTAGATTGGACTTTAGGCAAATTACGCGCACATTACGACTTTTTTTGCAGCACTCGCTTCGTTAAACGAGCGACGCGCAAGTCGTCCGTTCGGCCCACGAGGCTGGGCGCATCCCGCGCTGCTCGCTTAAAAAGTCGATCAAACGGCCTCCTCTAGCAGGTGTTCAACCACATAGAGAAGGCATTACCTTGTCCAAAGTTTTAAACAAAAAGATGTTATATTTTTATTGCGTAATTATCGGATCAAACAAGTCAGTGGTCACAATGGCTGAAATCCCACAACCCGTCGTCGGTGCCGCAGCGCTCGCCCTCGTTGTCATCGGTGCGTACATCACCTACAAAGCGCTGGGGAAGCTACAGAGAGGGTGGATCATCTGGCAGAGCGACCCGATCAATGCAGGTGACGTCGAGTACGAGAACGGTATTGTTGAGGTTCAGGGGGAAGTCGAACAACTCGAAGACGAGTTGCTCACCACAAAATACACCGACACGCCGGCGGTGGTCCACGAGTACAAACTCCAGGTGCATGAGGAAAACCGGACCGGCGACCAAGGAACCGAATGGGAGACCGTCGATAGCGGCACAGAAGCGCAACCGTTCTACGTGACTGACGAGACTGGGAGTGTGGCCGTCGATCCGGACGGGGCGACCGTCTCGCTGGACGTGGAGAAGGTCTCGGGAGGCTCCGAGATAGATATCGGACCAGTGGATGCCTCGACGAGCAAGCGGTACGAAGGACTACTGCCGCCCGGAGAACACGTACACGTCTTCGGCCAGAAGCGTGACGCCCAGGGAGACGGTCTTGGCAGTGAACGGTGCTACATCGGTGACGGTGGTGAGACGGACACGTTTTCGATCTCCGATACGACAGAGACCCGGACGATCGTGCGGTACATTGGCGGTGGCCTCTCGTCTTTGATACTCGGTCTGGCCGCACTCGCGGTGGGTGGTATCTTGGCGCTCGTATTGCTCGGGCAACTAGAATTTTCTGACATCGGCTTACAGATGATACCCCTCTGATATAGCTAGGTCTGTAACGAGTAGTCGACAAGCGTGTTCTCTATATTCATTTATCGAACAATTCTCTCCGCCCGCCATGTGAGCAGGCCATCGTGCAGGACTTTCGCCCTCTATTCATCACCCACCACTGTGTCGGGTTTTAGATATGAGATTCGAACGACTGCAAGATGTATAGGTTCAATCCATTAACTCAAATACCTTATGAAAAACAAATTAGGATTAAGAAGATATGTAATCATTCAATTTAGATCACGAAGTATTATTTCTCCCTCAGAGGTTCTTTGTGGGTCAACTGAAATAATATACGTACCCGTGATGGGAACTTCAAATGTATCGTCGGGATCATCGCTACTGGTCTTGGCAATCTCCTCTCCGTTATCACGACGATGGACAAAGCCATGGATTCGCCCCGACTGATCATTCGTTTTCTCTACCTCAAGCCGCATTTGATTACCTTCTTGTAATTCCACTTCCCACTCTTTAGTTGGAGAAGTGGTAGAGAGCCGTTTTTTATGCAATACCGCTTCTCCTTGTGTACAACCGGCGAGTGTTGAAACTACTGACACTCCTGCTATTGAACAAATATATGTTCGCCTATGCATACTATCAGTTGTAATTCCCAATCAGATAAATTTTCCTGTAAGTTAGATTGTTTGACATAAGGTGCTTGCTCTGATAGATAGTATTACGCGCAAGACTTGCGCTGTGTATTCAGCACGACGACTGAAACCTCTCACCGAACAAGAACTCCGACGAAGTATCCCAATAGTTGAGACCGACTCTTCCAATCCATGCATTATAGATTCGGCGAGAACTCGCGGAGACGCGGGTGCCGGAGTTGAGGGCGTTCGCGAGCATTAAATATTATTAACCAACACAGGGGTCGGTTGAGGTAGATATGTTGGTTAACTTCGGCTCATATGATGGCGAATTCCCCCACATCCCGTGTGATGTAAAATCGGAGAGATGGCCGAAGAGAGAGAATACTTGGGGAAAGTACAAAACACCTGGAGGTGCCGGTTTCACGAAGGAGAACTCGCATTCTGAAGCGGAGGACGTGGAATGACGGATACTGAGGGCGAGGATGAATCACACCCGATCTTTCAGCCGGGAGATGTCGTCTACTAGTGTGTGGCTTTTTCAGGGGAGTTTGGGATTCATTCTATAGACTCCAAAACTCAAGTGCCCACAACCCGTTATCGTATATAAAGAGGCTCCAGCAACATGGCACAAAACGAGAATTCCCAAATTCAAGCGAGCGTCTGGCTCAAGCCCGATCAGGTCGAGGCGCTCCGAACCGCGGTGTATCAAACCCGCCCCGATTATCTCCAAGAACGCGACGACGCGATAATCGCGCTCATGTACGACACCGGCGTCCGCGTCGGCGAGCTCGTCGCGATCGATGTCGACCACCTCCGGGAGGAGAACACGACGCTGTATCTCCCCGGTCATATCCAGAAGGATTACCCGACAGACAACTCCCCAGGCGCCGCCCGGATCGGGCTCGCGAGCGATACGACGCGAACGCTCACCTCCTACCTCGCGCGACGGTGGAAGGAGACGCCCGCCCTATTCCCCTCGCGGTCGAGCGACCGGATTACGACCGAGGGCGTTCGACAAATGTTCCGCCGTGTCGCCGAGACAGCCGGCGTCGAGCCGTTCCGTCACGACGGCTCCAGGGGCGACCCCAGCGACGTGACGCCCCACGCGCTCCGCCACTCGGTCGCCTATCGGATGATGAACGTCGAGGAGGGGAATACGCTATACGACGTCCGCTCGCGGCTCCGCCACCGCTCGATTCAAACCACCGAACGGGTGTACGACCACCTTATCGAGGTGTGACCGCTTGGGCGAGAGGGAGGCGGCTCTAAGTAGCACCCCCGCGTCCGCCTCGGGTATGGTCGAGAACCCGTTTTCGTGTGAATCCTGTTCCGATAACGACGCCGTGTTTTGGGTGTACGAGCGATACGAGGCGGCCGACGGCGTCGGCGCTGTCGAGGAGGAGGCCCCGCTTTGCCGGGAGTGTATCGAAGGCGTCGGGCCGAACCACCTCGAAAAGGCATACGCCAATTACGAATTCCGAATCGACCCCGTCGCCGAGGCGTTCGGTATGTCGACGGTACGGCGGAGTGATGAAGATAGCCGTGAGGAGTGAGCTCCTGGGCGACTGAGGCGGCGACGGGGCGGTCTCTCCATATCTCCAATAAGTATATCCGTCTTGTTAACTAACTTGTTAACATGAGCGACGAGGACCATCACATCCGAGTATCGGAATCAAATTACCGAGCGCTGGAGGCACGGAAGCGAGGCGGGGAGAGTTTCGATGATGTTGTGGGGCGATTGATCGACGAGGACCGAGACCTGCTTGCCGGGTTCGGAAACCTTGCCGGAACCGATGCCGGCGAGGAACTGGAGCGGGTCGCGGAGTCGGTCGACGAGGATGTTGAGCGGGCTGTTGAGACGTTCGGCGGGGACGGCGCTGAATGACCAATCGGTTTGTCCTCGATTCATCGTTTTTGATTGATTACGAACGGGGGGAGGACGCCGCCCGGCGATTTCTGGAGAGCCACCCCGACGCGACGTATTTTATACCGTCAGTCGTGTACGGCGAGGTCCTCCTCGGCGCGGCGCTCGGAGGAGCGCGGATTACCGAGGTTCAACAGGGTCTTGAGTGGGCTGAAATCCTCCCGGTAATCGACACGACCATGCTTCGGGCGGCAGAGGTCGCGAGCGCGGCCCAAGAGAGAGGCGTCCGTCTTGATGGTGTCGACGCGTTCGTTGCCGGGTGCACCGTCGAACACGGGGCCACACTCGTTTCTCGGGATTCAGACCATGTTGACGCCGCCGACGCGGGGGTTCTGGAAATCGCCACATACGGCGACGAGGTGTGAGCGGAGAAACCCTCCACTCCGCGGCGCACATCTACTTCGGATCGACCCACGTGGTCTGTCCGATGCATCGACGCAACAATTCAGTCTCCACACCCGGTGTACAACCGCCCTTACCTCGGGGTTAGAGTATTCAGATGCGTGAGTGTCAAGTCCGGCGATCAGCGACCCCGGCTGAACCCGGGCCGTCCAGCCCGGGCACCGCCACGCCGACGTCGTGGGGGCGCCACAGGAGGGTGGTCAGGACGTGAGTCGCGGCGTAGACTGACAGTTCCACCGCCGTTGGCCACCCCGAGGTCCGGGACCGTCTGTTCACACTCGCTGGTTGTCTGCTCTGGCAAAATAGATGAGTTGCTAACACGTAATGGTCGGAATACCTCGAGAATCAGTCGCCTGATTCAGTCGCTGTCCGGATTACCGTGTTGAAAAGGGTAGGAAATCGGGGTGAATCCTGGTCAGACGAGGTCCCTCGCGGTGGGTGAAAGAAGGTATTTGATTGCTTTGGTGGTAAAATCAGCACTTACAATAGCCAGCCGTTAATTACCTATCCTGATACGTTCGAGGTGTATGTCCCCGCGAAGCCCTCCACCTCGCGGCTCAGCTCCCGAGGTGAGTGACACGCCCGCCCTCTCTCGTCGCGCGTTCCTCGGTACGATTGGCGCAGGAACCGTCTCGGCCCTGTCTGGCTGTCTGGGGAGCGGCGACTCGGCCTCCCCGTCATCGCTCTCCTCGTGGCCGCCGCAGACGGACACCGACGGGGTCGTTCTCCGTTCGGTCTACAGTCGGTGGCTCGACTGGGCGGAAGGCCGATTCGAGGACGCGTACGGCATCTCCTTTCGGAACTGGGAGGATCCTGTCCTCTGGGACTACCACCCGGCGGAGACGGACGCGCTGAGTCCGGTATTAAATCCCATCCACCACCACGTCCTTGACCCGGTGTCGGATCGACTCGGAAATCCACTGAATTCGACTCACGGTCCGACGCGGGCTATCGATATCGTCGACGTTAGGCCGGGATGGCTCGAGGCGGGCGTCGAGAACGGCTTCGTCGAACCGCTTCCCGTCGAGATGATGCCAGCTTGGGAGAACATCCCCGAACGGTTCCGTGACGGTGTCCACCGGCAGGACGGCGAGACGTACGGCGTGCCCACCGAAGCAGTCCTCACGACGCTCACCTATGACACCGATGCCTTCGACGAGTGCCCGGATTCGTGGGACGTGCTCTGGGATGACCGGTTCGACGGGGAGGTCGTCCTCGGCGGCGGCTACTGGGACCTCCCGCTCATCGTCGCACTCTACACCGGACAGGATCCGAAGAGTCCGGATGACTTCGAAGCCATCCGCGACGCGTTGGAACGGCTCAAAGCGCAGGACGTCACGATGGCGTATCGGGATGAAGTCATCGAGAAGTTTCAGTCGGACGAGGCTGTCGTGGGTACGATGGGGCAGTCGATGGCGTACCGTGCACGGTTCGACCACGGTCTGGCCGTCGACTACACCGTCCCCCGGGAGGGGAGCGTCTACAAGTGCTATTATCAGCTGGTCCCGACCGACGCGCCGAACCCGATGGCGGCGCTCCGGCTCCTGAACTGGCTGTCCCGTCCGGAGGCAGCGGCCGAACTGTTTGAACGTGAACGCGCCGTCCCGGCGGCGGGCGTCGGTGACGAACTCAGCCACGACGTTGCCTCGTACATCCGGTGGGACGACAGCTGGACGCTGTACAGGACGTTTCCGCTCTCGGATGACCTGAGCATACGATACGGGGAGATCATGCGGGATGTGTTCTGAGTCCCATCTCGCTCGGAGGAGAGCGTGACGATGGCACGACTGCGACGACTCACTCACCGGGCACTCGTGGGCGGTCTCGTCCTCGGTCTCTGCGTCCTCCTCGTCTGGCCGTCGCCCCTCGGCGGGCCGGCGCCTTGGTCGGGGACGATCGTGGATGTCTGGAGCGGCCAGGATTCGGACGTCGACGCCGAGAACGTGACCGTCCCGCCGGGTATCGCCGCCGTCCACGATCGCGGCGTTACCGGTTCGGGTGTCACCGTCGGCGTCCTTGACGTGACGGGCTTCGGAATCGACCATCCGGCGCTTGCGGGCCACGTCGTTGCCGCACGCTCGTTCGACGACTCGGTGGGTGTGGCGAACGGCGGAGCGAACAGACACGGCACTGCCGTCGCCCTCTCGCTTGCCGAACTCGCTCCGGATGCCTCGCTCTATCTCGCTGTCGCCCACTCGTCGGCCGACGTCGAGGATGCGACGGCGTGGTTCATCGAACACGATGTGGATGTCGTTGTTGCTCCGTTCAACTCACCGGGGACATCAGCCGACGGGACGGCACGCGTGTCGGTCGCCCTCTCACGTCTCCGTGAAGCCGGCGTCGTCGTCGTTGCCTCGGCCGGGAACTTCGGACAGAGCCACTGGCAAGGGAACCTCGCGCCGACCGACGATGGCCGCCACCGATTCCGTGCCGGCGTCAGAAACCGGGTGTTCCCCGTTCCGAACGAACCGCGATGGCCCACCGACGCCGGACTGTGGCTGACGTGGAACGGGTCACGTTTCCCGCACGACCTGAACCTCGAACTGTATCGATTCACTCGAGACGGTCCCGAACTCGTCGCAACGTCGCGGCGGATCAGCACTGACCGGGATCGAAGCGAGTACCTCGGCGCGACCCTCTCCTCCGGCGAGTACTACTTCGTTCTCGACGTGCCCGAACGGACGATGCCCCACGTCGACGAACACCGGCCACGGGTCGAGGTGATAGCCTCCGGAGTCGTGTTCGATCAGACTCGTCCCGGAGGAAGCCTTACGGCTCCAGCCACTGCTCCCAGCGTCGTCGCCGTCGGTGCTATCACTCCTGACGGTGATGTGAGCGAGTACAGTTCGCGGGGACCGACTTCGACCGGTCGGCGTGGTGTTGACATCGTCGCGCCGACCGATTCGCTCTCGGCCGTCGACGGCCTCAACGCCCCCGGGACTTCATCGGCGGCGGCCTACGTCGGTGCGACGGCTGCACTCATCAAGAGCGCTGACCCATCACGTTCGGCTGTAGCGGTCGAACGTCGACTCACGTCAACGGCGGATGACCGTGGCCAACACGGTCCCGACACCGTCACCGGGTACGGGCGCGTCTCGCCGGTGGCCGCCGTCTTCGGTGACGAACCAGGGTCGTCCGAAGCTCCCGAAACTGCGTCTATCCCGGCGCCGCGTCCGACGGACCGATCGGCGGATCCGACCACCCCCCGGGGAACGGTATCCGCCGCTGTCGTGAATCACACCCCTCCCTAACGATGTCAAGTCCACTCACCCGCATCACACGGACGGTTACTCGCACAGATGATGATCAGACTCCGCGGTTCGTTGCACTCGGAAGCGACGAGAGCGACGATGTCCTCGACGCGCTCGGGTCGGGAACCAGCCGTCGCATTTATCGGCGTATCCTCGAGGATCCGGCGACGTCTTCGGCCATCACTAGCGACGTGGAAACGTCCGTCCAGAACGTCGCACACCACGTCTCGAATCTCGAAGACGCCGGACTCATCGAACCCGTTGGAATGCGCTACTCCGAGAAAGGACGGGAGATGACCGTTTGGGGTGCCACAGACAGCTGCGTCGTCCTCGGACCCGACGAGGAGTCGAGCCGCGATTCGCTCGCTAGTGACCTCGGAACGCTTGCCGTTCTCGCACTGGCAACAGTTGTCGTCCACGGTGGGGTGACCGCCGCGCGTTCCGTTCTGTCGCCGGCCGTGGATCCGCTGGTGGCGTCAAGTCCCGGTACGGGGACACCACCAGCCGGCCTCGTCGAGACTGCTCTCACTATCGTTGAACCCGGCGTACTGGTCTTCGTCGTAGGTCTCCTGTTCGTTCTCGCGACCCGTCTCAGTCGGTGGTGACGAGACAGTTCAATCCTGATTTGCAGTAGTCCTGATCTTACTAGCTATATTTCAGTCACATAGATTAACTCGCTGCTTGGGGATACGTCGCGGCAATGCCTCCTCAGGAGGAACCCAATCCAGACCAAGAGCGTCAAAGAGAGAAAGCCGCTGACAAGCCGGAAGCGGAACACTTGGACTCTATATCGGGTCGAGACACGAGACACAGAGTGATGTAGATACCCTGTCGAAGCTTCTTCAAACAGCATTCGCTGATCCTGACTTTCCAATCGACTACGAGACCGTGAAAGCGCAAGAGGTGATCGGATAGGTCTGAATCATTATTTGTGTAAATGAGAATATCTCAGCTAAGAAGCAGTTGCAAAGTCTTTGGGATGGCGACACTGAGAAGTAACTGTGACCAGATGCTAAATGTAGCTGGATACTCGCTCGTGGCGTTTACTCGCGCGATTCGGTCCTCAATATCGGTCACCGTCTCTTCATGTTCCTCGGGGATCTCGTATTGCTTCACGTCCCACGGCTCCTCTATATGAGAGCGGTATTCTTCCTCCAAGTGCCGGATCTCTTCGCGCTTTTCTCGATGCATAAATCGGTGTAGCACGAACACCGCAAAAGCCACGGTTCCGATTGAAATCAGCCAAACGCTAGTGAACACAATATTGGTTATCGTCGCTGGAGGACCCGCCCACGTGTCAACGAATGGTGCATACGTGATGAGCGAGTATCCGACGAGACCGGCGACAATAAAGTAGTAAGCTTTCTTGATGAGTTCCCCTAGCGGCCGAAGACCTCCGACCCCCTGTGGATCAAGGAAGTGGATTCCGACATCCGACTTGGCGAGACGCCACGGTGCGAGAAGTTGTATCGAGAGATAGACGGTGAAAAACTGGATCAATATTGGAGTATAGACGAATGGAAATACAAAATAATTGAATACATAATCTGCCAGCACCCAACCATCAGTGACCTTTGCACCCGGGAGAAATTGGATACCAGCAGCGATCACAAACAAAATCCAAGGGAGTCGTGTAGGGATAATATTGATGAACGGTTTCGGATTACTTGCTCTGTCGGGAATCTTCATATCAGCGACAACCTGGTCATAATCACGCTTGAGGGTGTGACTCCCCCAAGCCGCACCCAGCAAGAGAATCGGCTGAAGGACAAAATACGGATTGATGGAATAAACTGTAGGAGCACCAATATATATTTTGTAGGCCGCACTCCAAATGGAGAGGGGAATGACGGTAACAACCACGTATAGATACGAGGGTGGCACGCTCCACGAAAGCCGATTTGTGAGCCACCCGAATCCAAGCCCAGTGGCAAGTCCGTCGAGCCAAAGAGTTGGGCTGCTCTGTTCCTCCTTCTGCTCGCTCTGCTGGGTGCTCACACAATAGCTGTTCGAAGTTAATACGAAAAAACTACGCACGGAACTGCCACTCAAGAGTTGATCCCACTTCCACAGGGATAGTTAAAACCGCACTTCCCAACGGGGTGATATCTACGCAGGCGTAGTGGCCGGGTGATTACGCTGTTCCAAAATAGAATTCTACGCTGGAGTCGTTGGGGTAGAATCACTGAACGTGGCTCACGAGGCAGCTCCAATATAGCGCGAGCTACCGACGATCTGTCCGGATGTGCGTAGACACGACAGGCAGTCAGTTATATGCGCCTGAGCGCCACCCAGATCATAAGTACGACCGGCAGCAGAAAGATCGGTCCAACGCCGATAGAGAGTCCGATTAGCTGTGCGGTGCCGACTTTCGGGCTGAAGGCGAGACCGACGGGAACGGCGAGAAAGCAGAGTGCAAGCACCAGGCCGGACGCGATGACTGCCGAATCTCGTTCGGGGCGAGTTGGGTCCGCTACCGGGAGTTCGAGCGTCTCGATCGTGGCGTCGAGGTCGGCAACCGGGCCGAGTTGGGCGTTACGGCCGTCGGGATCGACCCCCGAAATGTCCAGCGTGCCGGTGTCGAGCAGTCGGTTCGGAATCGCGTTGCGGATCGAAAACGTCGCCGAGTCCACCGGGGCGGTCCACTGAACGGCTCCGAGTGCGGTATCGTAGGCTACGAGCTCCTCTGCGTACCGGCGGTACTCGATCGTTCCGTACCGCAGATAGTAGCTGCCGATACGCGCGCCGGCGACGACGAAGACGAACACTAGCCACGGAACAAGCCAGACGGAACCACCGGTGAGTACGGCGAACGTCAGCCCGATTAGGGCGACGAACGTGGACCGATGGGCAAACCCGAACGCGACCATCGGGAGGCTGCCGAGGAGAACCGGCGTCGCGTCGACGGACACCCGTCCGCGAACGGGTCCGTCCGGAGCGTCGATATCCGGAAGCGGTTCGCCGTTGTCCTCGTGGAAGGTCTGTTCGAAGATGGCTGGCACCGGGAGTTCCGTGTGATCCGTGACGACTCGGTATACCGAAGTCGTCGTTTTGACGACGACGATGCCAGTAAGGAGGAACAGGCCACCGGGGCGCGTACCGGCGCTGGCAACCAGACCCAACGTGAGGATCACGACACCGAGCTGTACGGGTTCACGCAGGATCTCTTGTGCGGAGACTTCGGTGTACTCCCGTTCGGCGAGATAGTCTGACCGAAACTCGTAGCCCTGCGTGACCACCAGTCCGGCACCGCTGACGAACAGGGAAAGCGACGGTCGTATCACCGGGGCCACCACCAGCCAGAAGAGGACACTCACCGGGAGGACGGCGCCGGCCCACACCCCGAGTATCGACGCCGCGAACGGAATGTTCCGTGGATAGATCGCAGGCAGCCAGGAGGTGGGACGCCAGCCGCCACGCTTCTCACGAAGTTCGTGGAGCGGCTCGATATCTGGAACTCCCGGCGAGCCGCGTTCGGCGAACAGTGCCTTCGCTGCAGCCAGTAGCACCGTCACCAGTCCCTCGATCCAATACAGGAGCAAGAGCGAGTAGACATCCCAGCCGAGGGTCAGGACGCCGACCAGCGGAACGAAGTTAGCGACGGCCGCGACGCTGCCAACGCGATGTCTTTCCCACCTCGTCGGCGGACGGACGCGCATATATCAATCGAGTCGCGAACGCGAGATCCTGCTCGGCTTCATGACGGCGCCGCGGACGGTACTCATCGCTACCGACGGGCGAGTTCGTAGGCGAGGGTTGCCGGAACGGTGATACCCAACGTGACGAATGTCACGTCGTCGACCGAGGGACTGGATCGGGTGAGCGCAGCGAAAAACACGAGTGCGCCGACGGCGAGAACGCCGACGACGGTCGCGACGTACTCCGGTGTCCAGTCCACTTGGCGCGTTTCGGAGGGCACGTGCGATGGCACCACTATGGTGTATCGAGGCAGTCCACAAGAATACTGCTGTCGGATATCTCCAACGGCAACAGTGCTAGACTCTTCGCCGGTGTCTCAGCGGTCACACGAACGTCGGTACCAAGGCTGGCAACGGGGAGTGTAGCGAGTGCGGCAACGGCGGGGCTACGACCGGCAGTCTGGAGTCACCCAAATCGGGATAGCCACCGAATCCGAGGTATCGCTGTGGAATCTCGTTACGCTCTGTCACGCCGAAGAACGAGGCTGTCGCTCGCACTCTATCCCTCGGATACGTGTGCGGCAGACACCACTCTCATACTGCTCGGTTGCCATACCAGCGCTCGAAATGAAGCTCCCCGTGAGAATCACGACTCTCCACCTCTCACGAAAGAGCGTGTACCTGCTGGTCCTCGCCGCTGCCCTCGTTGGAGCCGGTGGGTACAGTTACGTCCAGCAGGGACAGGCGATCGACAACGCTGTCACGGTCCAAGCAACGGTCGACAGTGCGCAGGTGGAGCGACTTGACGCCGGCCGAGGCATCGATTACGAACCGGAGATCGAGTACACGTACGACTACTAGGCCGAGACATACACGAGCGATCAGGTGTTCCCGGGTCCGACCGTTCGCGCCTACTCGAAGCGGTCGCAAGCGCAGTCCATCGTTCGGTCGTATGGGCCGGGAACGACCGTCCAAGCGTACGTCCGGCCGTCCGCCCCGGGCGACGCGTACCTGATCAGGGAGCGGACCCCGTGGCCGTCGCGAGCGTTTGCCGTCGGGGGCGTTCTGCTGTGTATCGTCGTACTCGCCGGACTGGGACCGAAGCACCCGGGACAGCACGAACTCCGCCCGGCGAGCGAAGTGCGGTCGCCGCCGTCCCGAACGTGGGTCGAACGACACGGCGAGACCCTCTATTGGTTGTCGAAACGGTTATGGGCCGTCTGCTTCGTGGCGTTCTGGCTCTCGATGATCGGGCTGTTTTTCGGTATCCTGAGCCTCCCCGACAGCTCGGTGCAGACCGACCTGGTTGGCCCGGTCGGACTCCCACTGCTCGCGGGAGCCGGCTTCTGAGTCGGGATGATCCTCTCGCTGTGTCTGTACGGCATCTGGTCGTTCAGCCAGTACCGGCGGCTACGACGGCGGCTCCCCGATCCGACGCCGCCGAGCCCGTTCACGCATCCGAGTCGGCTCGTCACGATACTCGGGACGAGCCGCGACGGGTTGCCCGAGTACGGCCGACGCGTCCGATTGACCGGATAGGCGTTCGTAATCGCCGCAGGGATGACGGTCGTCGCCGTCCACCTCCGCTATACGGCTAGCTGAGGCGTACCTGGTAACCGTCGCGTGTGGGCTCGGTGGATCGAACCCACCAGCCAACCAGCGAGAGACCGCTGCTTCAGGATCACCGGTAAGCAGCGGTCGTCGACAGCAGCGAGCGTACACCGAACTACTTGAATCCGTCAGTAGTGAACGGCGCGGCCGGTACAGGTGGTGTCTGCGGTCGGCTGAGTGTCCGCTTATCGGGGCCAACTGAATCGACGGCGGGAGTTCACCCGAGCGCTCGTTGGATACCGAAGACATCGGTTAGGAGTCCGCCCCGATCTCGAAGTACCGAGTGTCGGCTGTCGGCTCAGTCGCGAAGCCGGCTTCGTCGGGGCTGAGTCGCTGAATCCCGCTCGGGACGACGGTCTCTGTCACGGTCTCGCCTCGAGGAACGATGAAGCCGACCGGTTCTCCGGCATCGGCCAGCCACGCAGGGGCGATGAGCCCCAAGAAGATCCCGTTTCTCTCCCCGACGTTGTCGACCGAGAATTCGACCCCGACATCGCCGTTCTGCTCCGTGATGATCGCGTTCTGGAGGCGCAGATCGGGCACGTGCGGGAACGCGGCGACGGTCGGATCGTCGAGTTCCCATACCGCGCGAACTTCGCCGTCCGGCCGGTACGCGATGGCAGCGGACTCCGCGGCTTCGGCCTTGACGGGCACCCCGATACACGTCCCGCCACACTCCCGTGTGACGCTCCGAACGTACTGTTGGGTCTGCGGCGGCGACCGGACCACCCCGTTACGTTCCAAGACAAACGACGACGGCTCGAAGTCGATGTCTCCGTTCACGGCGACGACGACGAACTGGATTCCGTCCTCCCGTTGAACGGCGAGAAACTGCGAGCTGTACGCGACGATGGAACTCTGCACCCTCGGGTCCGCGACCGTAACCGACACCCCATCAGCGACCGTTGTGGACTCGCCCGTGGCGAGTCGCTGTGGCCCGGGATCCGTCCGCGTGGGCGTGGTCGTCTCGTCGGTGCGTGTACTCTCGTCACTGCCCCGGTCGGGTTCCCCAGCACAACCGGCTATAGACCCAAAGGCGGCGGTGCCAAGCGTCGCGAGGACTCGACGACGCTTCATACTGGGTGTTGACGACCTCTAAGCTAACTAGCCTTTCTAACCCAAACCAAGGGGCGTACCCTCTGTACTTGTCACATCGATTATGATGGATATCCGATGAGTGGCTGAACCACCTGTTGAATGTATGAGACAGCGCTCATCTATCTGGATTGCTTCAAGAGATTTGCATACAACTGTATCGCCCATCCAGCATGATAGCGTTAGCAGCCGCATCGAACACCGGATCTAAGAGATGAAGATCCAGATAGAAGCGCTCTACGCCTCGTTACTGCCTACGATGTCGATATTCCGAACGACTGGCCTCGGCCGCTCGCGTGGCTTTAGAACGCTCATCTAACTTCGCGGTGCGTACGAACCACGCGTAAATTTTTCAATATCTGGGTATGAGCAGGCAGACATGGTCCTCCCGCCCTCCATTAGGCAGTTAGATCGCTTGGTTGACCGTAGGAGTGTCCGAGTTGTTCTGGCGGTCGTTCTGATCGGTCTGATAGCCTACTATCCAGGAGCGATGGCATCGCCGTATGAGGATACAGGGCTTGAGGGATACTACGACAATCGAATCGTAGAGCAGGCAAGCGATGTTAAATCAATCAAACATGAAAGAGTCACGGAGGAGACGCCTGTATACCAGTACACAGAACTCTCTCCTGTTGCGCAGGAAGTCTTCGACAAAACGAGAGCGGCCGAGACGAACTCCTTCACAATACGGATCTGCCAGGACTGGGTGCTTACCTGCGATGCATATCATGAATCTGAGACCCCTGAGGAGTTTCAGTACGGTGCTGTCGGACATAATGTCGACAGAAGCGAACTGTATACCGTGATCGAATATGAGGACGAAGCATATGTTCTCCAGACGGGGGCTCTGGGACACGGAGATAGCTTCGGTCTGGGTGCGGCCCTGTCCGTGATCGGTGAATCTTTGCTCGTGCTAGCAGTCTCCGGGGTTCTCGTTCATAATACGATCAGACCCTCAGAAACCGATAGTAACGAGGTTGCCTCCATCGATATTGCCCTCGCCGTCTTTATCGGGGTGGTAGCTTTAGCTGCTCCGTATCTTCATATGTGGGACGTACTCACTGTTGCCTGGTCTCGTCTGATCATCGCTGGAGCTGTTGTTATTGGGTTTCCAGTATATTACCTCAGATTCAGATAGCGTGTAGATACGCTGATTCCGTACGAAGAGAAACGTTCGTAACCAATTTCAAGCAATGCTCGGCGTGGCTAACCGTATCTGAGAACTGGTTTCCACCGTTCTACTTCACGAAAGACGCAGTTGACGGCAGCGTATGACCTGTCGTAGCCGCCAAGGAAGCTCCCGTAGGGTGCGTAGATAGATTGGCGAAATATTGGCACCGGAGACGTCACACCGAACCCGTGGCCGCCGCCCGATCACCGACGACGTCCATCGGCGAGCCGGTGACGGTGTCGTCGGCGACGGACAGCTCTCCATAAATATCGTTGCTCGTTTCGGTCACCGGGACGCTGAGCCGGAGCGTCGACAGCTCGTTTGCCGGCGTCGGACCGACTTGTTCACCGCTGTCGGGAGATCACAGACGGCGCCGTCGTGCTGGTAGGGGGTGAACTCACGTGCGACGTGGATTCGATTGAGCAACCGTTGACTGGGCGCGATCTGGGCGAGTGTCGTCGTTGCGTGTCCGTTTGCGTCGACCCAGAAGGCGGGCCCGTCGTGTAGGAGGAGGTGATCGAGCACAAGCGACTGCAAGATCGGGACGCTGCGGTCTCTCCACGTCGAGCAGCGTGATGCCGTCGTCGAGCTGCGGCAACAGCATCTCGTGGACGAGTGCCGCTCGGTCGTATTTGGCTCACATCGTACACACGAAAACGGCTAAGTACGTTGGCTCACAATGTACACATCATGAGTACCGATAAGAAGCGCGTGCAGTTTCGGGCCCCCAATCGGCTCATCGACCGGGCCGACGCACTAGCCGCCGTCCTCGGGGAAGACCGAACAGACGTCCTCGTGACCGCGCTTCGGGAATACCTCCAAGACGCCGCTCACGACGACACACTCACCCAGGAGATTGCCGCCGCCTATTACGACGACGAGATCAGTTTCGAGCAGCTCAAAGCGCTTGTTGGCGCCGAAGAGGCAGCAAACCTCCGAGTGTTGAAACAGCAGTTGGACGAGGACTTCATCGACGAGGTCGCCGACGTATAGATGTCGCGGCTCATCGCAGACGCCTCTGCCCTCGTGAGTCTCGGGATCGTTACTGACGACGACCCCGATCCACTCGCGCTCTGTCTATCCATATATGAGGTCGTCGTCCCAACGGCGGTCATCGATGAACTCCGAGAGATTGCCTCCTACGATGACGTCCATGGACACGCTGCGTCAACCGTCCTCGATCAAGCGGAGTTATTCACGACACAGTCTGCTGATCTCGATGCCGAGTTTCCGCTCGATGACGGTGAGAACGCGGCGGTCACGCTCGCGAACGATCTTGAGGCTGCGCTCTTTCTCTGTGACGAGTTCAACCAACTTGGCTTGATCCACGCCTCACTCGTTGATACCCGACTCGTCACGACACCGACACTGTTCTCGGCTTTCGTTCGAACTGGGCAACTGTCTGCTGCTGATGCGCGGGTACTCCTCGATGAAATCAGCGATGCCCGTAGCTGGGGCGCGAACAGTTACGTGCAACGGGCCCGATCATTGTTTGAGGAGTCCTGACACGAGGAGGATACTTCGGAGTGTACAGGAATGCCACGTATCGACGCTCTCTACGACGTTCGAGAGCGAACTAAGAATCCTGAGCACGCATCAGTTGACGACGTGGTTGAACCCGTCCTCAAACGCGCACAGCATCCGCGGACCGGGACGTGCATCTCGACGAGCTGATGGCGATTGTCGTCGATCGGTACGGAAGAGAGCCTGTCAGAACCGTTATCCATCGCGTCCTTGTCGACCACTCCCCTTTTCAGACTGCCACGCACGGTATTGAGTTGCGCAACGCCGACGGTAGTCGTATCGGGACAGCAGGCGGCCAGTTCCTTACAGAATTGAACGCGCAGCACCACGATTGACAGACAGTTTCTGAAAGCCCTCGGCCACTCGGCATCCCGCGACCACGCGAGACTGTGTCTCGCTTGCTCCCGCTCGCCGCTAAAGACTCGCTTCGCGCCGTGTGCTCGGGAGACGTAGTCTCCCGGTCCGAGGCGGCCTCGCCCTTTCTGAGTCCGCTAGGACGGTAGCTGGGTCGCTGATCGTCGCGGCCGACTGGACAGGTGTGTACGTCACGGCCCACCCCACTCGCCGCTGCCGCCCTCCGCGTCGCTGGCGACCGCAAATATATCAAAAATACAATTGTTATACCTTTATACCGTGAAGGCCAAAGCAGTCAACAAGGATAATTTGAGAGCGGATTCACATCTCGTTCCTACCCGCTACTCGTGCAGTTCGGTGTTGAGGCGTTCGCTGAGGCGGGTGCTGAGGAAATCCAGGCCCGCCTTTCAGAACTCGGCGACGAATGACCTCTTGATGCATACGGTCTTGGACCACTTCCTAGTGGGAACTTCTCCTCGGATGCTTATCGAATAAGACCTCTGAGAATACGAGTACCGGTCTAGAACCCGTCTACGTTTCGGTGAGCAAGCCACACGACACGTCGTGCGAGATGACCCCTGCGAGTGCCTGCGATGGAGATTCCACGAAACGCCGAGATTAAATCACTGAGTCCCGTTGTGAGCATGATGTCTGAAACGAAGACCGAAGACGGAAGTGCACCGTCACTGGTTGGTCGCCTCCTCTTTGGGGGTGGGCTCGCAGCACTGGCGCTGCGGAATCTCACAAACCTCGATGGCCGTATCGCGTATGCGGACGCCAAGGGGGTCCCGTTCGCAGAAAGACTGGTTCCCGCAGCCAGTGGCCTCCTCCTCGGTGGGGGCCTCGGCATCGGAGCTTGGAAGTTCCCCAAACTCTCGGCGAGTAGCGTCGCAGCGTTTTTCATCGGTGTTACACCCGTCATGCACGACTTCTGGGCCGACGACGACGAGGCATTCGACGAGGAACTGACCTCGTTCCTGCAGAACCTCACACTTCTCGGCGCAGCGATCGCGTTCTTCCGGCGCGCGAGTCGGAACTCATAGCTAAAGGTCTCAGTTAGCGATCTGTACTGTACGGTTGGACGAATACTCGAACCGGCGAAGAATCGGATCCTGAGTGCCAGGCGGTATTAGCGCGGGCCGAGACGGTTACTGAGCAGATAAGCCACGTTGGGTTCCGGATCCCGTTACGAAGTTCGGCCGAAACCGCGCATTACAGCCCTGCCAACCCCGGTGTAGTCTCAACTTCGGGGACACAGCAGTAGTTGAGACTGGAACTCTCAATACATCGGTAGCAGAGTTTGTCTGACCACCCAAACTAGTTCCTCCTATTCCGCTATCTCGAAATCGAACCGTGCTCCACTATCTGTTCCCCCAGTAACTGACAACTCCCAGTCGTGAGCTTCCACGATGCGTTTTACTGCTCTGTTGAATAGCGGTGACTTTGTGCAGGGTCGCGATTTTTCGGTGTGAGCGTGTCACAGAACCCTCTGTACACCTTTCTGTGCCCATGCAACATGCAACGAACGGTGGGTAGCGCGGGCAGTGTCGTGCCAGTTAGACTATGTCGGAAGCATCCGAAGCACGTGGCATCCAGAGCCCATAGAAAATCGACAATAGGCCGAGCGTCTGGCTGATAGCGGCGATACTACCGAACAGGACTTCGTCGACTGATGGAATCGCGATTACCAACACCACGAGCAGTGGAATCCAGAGTACGAGAGCAAATCCGACGGCAATGAACAACATCGGTCGCTGGCCGCTCCGCCGATAGCCGCGCACAGCCAGATACGTTACACCGAGTCCGAGCGCCACGGAGACGAGAGCGAACGCGACCCCGACGAGCGCGACCGGGTGCCACGAAGCCGCGACTATCATTGGTCTCTCACGTGGTCCACGAACTCGGCGAGACGATCTGCCATCGGTTCTTGCTGGGTTACTGTTACGGCGACGTCGTCTGCGGTGATGTCGACTACGATCTGGGTTGAATCGGCCGTAAACGTCCGATAATGATGTCCCTCTGTGTCGTATTCCATCTCCGTGTCCAGAAGGCCGTGTTTCGTGAGTGTCTCCGTCCGTCTGTAGACAGATTGCGGTGAGATTCCACAGGCGTCACTCAGTTCGTCAGCTGACATCGGTCGGTTCATCGTTTCTTGAAGGATCGTCCTGGCGTGCTCATCGCTCAATATGTTCAGGAGGTGCTGTTGCTCCTCGTCTGGCATCGTCTCTAGGTGTTCGTCAGGCGCATTCGACTTGTTCTCACCTATCAGTACATGCGATCAGCCAATAAACGGTGATACACGGTTCCACGGTCTGGAATTGTGTGGGCCCCTTCTTTGGTATCGTCCCCGAATATGGAACGCGATGGCACGAACGACCGTCGACAATGGACGAGGCAGTCAGCCGCGAAGCACCGCTAGTTCGATGCTTGTTCATATCGCTGGTCTATTTTTCGGATTTTTTGCCCTTGTCTTCGTGTATCTTGCATCGAACGACGATTTCACGAAGAAGAATGCCGCAAACGCACTAAATTGGCACCTCCCTATGTCCGTGGTCGCGATAGTCGTCGTTATGCTGGGTGTTTGGGTGAGCGAGCCCGCTGGTCTGGCCATGGGAGTGAGCATCGCGATTGCAACCGTCTGTTTCTCGCTTATTGCAGGTGTGAAAGCCTATCGAGGCCACGCGTGGAAATATCCGGTCGTCCCGCAACTTCTCTAGAACGTGTCATACCTTTATTCGATTTGGCGAGCTATCGATTTGCTCGTCTAGGTCGGCACGATGAGTGCGAGCGCCACGATGACCGCTGCCTGTACGAGAGGGATACCGTAGTACACGATCGGGCTCGTCACGCACGGACCACCTGTCTGAGGCGGGGTAGATTGACCGGCGCGTTGCAGTACCCGAAACACCGGCCCGTGTATTATGAGTGGTCGTGGCGTCTTCGGAGACGAGTACGCCCTGATGAAACGGGTACGCGACGGACCGAACGGGCCGGACTCGTATCGACAGTGCTTGCCGAACGCGCGGCGTCAGTGCTTGGGCTGGCTGCCACGGGCCGCCGCGTCGGGAGTCGTGTACCTCCTGTCGAAACGACATACTGATACGCCGAATTAACCATCTCGCGAACTGGAGAGTTGCACACATTGACCACCGACAGAGTGAACGCATCGTGGCGGTGGGCCGCTGTGCTTGCCGTCCACCCGGTTCTGACAACTGGAGTACTGGCCGGCGCGCTCCTGTTTGGCCTCACCAGCACCGCAACGACAGCCTTCGACCTACCGAAGTTTATTCCGTTGTTTCCCGGAGGGCTGATGCTTGTGTTCCTCGGATTAGCCTACCTCTACACACCCATCTACGTTGTGGGACTGGCGCTGGATCGACGACGTGTGCGAGCGACCGACGCGGCTTGGGTCCCATCGAGATTGGTCCTGTTGGGGGGTAGTACCCAGATCGCATACTTCGCTGTCCCAATAGTACAGGCCTACGGGGGTGAGACGTTCGAGGAACTGGTGTTCGGGTCGGTCGAATTCGCGGCACTCCTGTGTACTGGAGTCGTGACGGTCCGATATCTGGCGGTCCGCGACAGCAACCTACCCGGGGCCCCGGCACTGGTCTCATTGTGGTCTGGTGTGTGGTTCCGTATCGCTCAAGGGTGGCGTTTTTTCGCTTGAGTTGGTCGGTACCTGCTAAACAGATTGTGCGGAGTGCGGAAGAAATCGTCAGTACCGAGACTGTGTCATTGACTGTCGTCTCCGGATGGACCGGAGGTATTCTTGGCGCTGCAGTGACGTTTACCCTGACCGCACTCGTGGTCGAGGCTGCCGCTCGCACGTTAGATTGAGGATTGGGGAGCGCGTGCGGCAGACAGCACTCTCATACTGTTGGATTGTCATACTTGCGTCCGAAATGAAACTCCCTGTGGGAATCACCACCCTCCACTTCTCACGAAAGAGCGTCTACCTGCTGGTCCTCGCAGTCGCCCTCATCGGGGTCGGCGGGTACAGCTACGTCCAGCAGGGACAGGCGATCAACAACGCCGTCACCGTCCAAGCAACGGTCGACAGCGCACAAGTGGAGCGGATAGATAGCCGGCGAAGCATCGATTACGAACCGGAGATCGAGTACACGTACGAGTATCAGGGAGAGACGTACACGAGCGAGCAGGTATTCCCGGGGCCAACGATTCGCACTTACTCGGATCGGTCGAACGCGCAGTCCATCGTTCAATCGTACGAGCCGGGGACGACGGTCCAAGCGTACGTGCGGCCATCGGCTCCGGGCAACGCGTTCCTGATCAGGGAACGGACCCCGTGGCCGTCGCGAGCGTCTGCCATCGGGGGCGTTCTGCTGTGTATCGCCGTACTCGCTGGACTAGGACCGAAGCATTCGGGACAGCACGAACTCCGTCCGGCGAGCGAGGTGCGGTCGCCGCCATCCCAAACGTGGGTCGAACGTAATGACGAGAGGCTCCGCCGGCTGTCGAAATGGGCACTCCTCGTCTGCTTCGTGGCGTTCTGGCTCTCGATGGTCGGGTTGGCGCTCGGCATCCTGAGTCTGAGCGAGGGGTCGACACGACCGGTTGAGGCCGACCTCCTCGGACCGGTCGGACTCCCGCTGCTCGCGGCGGCCGGCTTCTGGGTCGGCATGATCCTCTCGCTGTGTCTGTACGGCATCCAGTCGTTCAGTCGGTACCGACGGCTCCGGCGACGGCTCCGCGAGCCGAAACCGCCGAGTCCGTTCAGACACCCGAGTCGACTCGTCACGATACTCGGGACGGAGGGCGACGAGTTACCCGAGTATGGACGGCGCGTCCGGGTGACCGGCTGGGCATTCCTGATCGCGGCAGGGATGACCACCATCCTCGTGCAACTCCTCTATACGGCGGGCTGAGACGTTCCGAGCCGTCGTCTCAGAGAATTGAACAGCCATCCGAACGGCGGGACTTAGGACCCCCGGTGAGCGGCGGTCGCCGACAGGAGCAAGAACGCGAGCAACTTGCCGAAATCGTCAGTAGTGTACGGGTTTACCGGCTGGTGAGTCCTGTCCGCCCGTCGTTACTCTGGAAGCGGTCGTGACTGCGATGATCGCTAAATATGTCAAATCACGGCTGGGGACTACCAGCGGCGTCCCGTCGCTTCCCCGAAGTACGTCACAGCCAGCCCCGTTGCTGACTGTGAAATACTATTTGAGCATTCAATAGCCAGTGAACGAGTCGTGTCGATATGCAAACCCGACTGCTCGTTGCCACAGCCGCAGCGGTCTGTCTCGTTGCACTCGCCGGCTGTTCACAGCCCGCCGGGTCGCTCTCGATGGAGCCGGTCAACGACACGGAACTGGCCGACCACGCCAGCACGAAAGTCTCCGAGGATGAACTAGCGGAGGCACACGAACGGGGCCCGCAACCACAAGTTCTCAGTCGGGCCGTCCAGAACGAATCCGCGACGGTCGCTGCGACGGACCCGCCACACAAGAACAATTCGACGGTGTACCGGACGGGCGACCGGTTCTACACTCTTTCGTACACCATTGTAGGCACAACGAGCGGGCGAGAAGTGACCTACAGATTCGACAGAAACGCGACTACGGACGAGGCAGATCGGAACGGGTGGGCGACCGTCGCGTACGACGACTTGCCGCCGGTCGACAGGGCGATGCTTCGTACTCTCCTGTCGGTGATAACGGCAGAGGAAGGCAGTCGGTCCAGTATCGAGGAGAGGCGAACGTACAGTCCAGCCGAACTCAACCAGTCGGTTATCGCCGACCAGCAGTACGATGCGATCAGATACGACGGAACGTTGGTCGAAGTCGACGTCGCGTCAAGCGAACCACGCTCTCTGACCGTCTATCGGTACCGACCGAGGTCCGTTGCGACGACTACTGACGCCTACGCCACATGTCTGCAGGACGAGTATGTGTTTGCGCTGTCGGGGCTCGATCCGAACACGCGAGAGGCTGTGAACGAGGCAGCCAACGGAACGTATCGTGCGGAGAACACCAGCGACACGGCGTTTCGATCTCTGATTGAGACGTTCCACAGCAGCACGGCGGTTTCAGCGAACACCGCATCTGGGTCGTGGATCACTCGATACAAGGGGCGACTCTACTGGGTTGATCTTCAGTACAACGGCTTCGAATCCTACCAGGACTCCCGTCCGCGGGTGCGAGCGCCGGCGGCTGTCTGTTCGTGACCACAGTCCGAACATACGACCCCGTGACGGAAGGTGAAACGTACCATGGTGGATGGTAGCGGCCTACAGTTGCCTCCCAGCGACGTTTAGCTGCCGATTCTGCCGACCCGCTCGACGGTTCGGACAAGCGTGTAGGCGGACAACGAAGGGCTGCTCGGGGACGACGTTTTGGTCGTTGCAATTGAACGCGGTGACGAAGTCATCACGCCACGCGGGGACACTACGATACATGCTGGCGACCTCATTACGGCGTTCTCTAAAGACGGAATCACAGGCAGTGTCATGCACACGTTCACAGGGTCTAAGTGACACCCTCCTCGGGGAAAACGGCACGTTGACTCGTCCGTAGGTGGAATATTTGCTGGTTTACGATCTGTTACCTCGTGCTGAACGCTCCGCTCCCGCGATTGCACAGATCTCATGTTGTATTTAATATATTTTTCAATTCAGAGGAGATGGTGCGAGAGCGGTACTCGCACATCGAAGCCAATCGTGGAATCATAACCTCCCGCACGACGATGTCGTCGAGATCGAAGACGCGCTCGATCATCGTCACTTCCGCAACGTCGATGTCTCCTTCCTCGCCGGAGCGAGTCAGTACCCGAAGAAGTTCCCGCTCACCGAGCGTCTCGTCCGTTTCGGAAGCGGGTGGGACGCCGAGTGCTCGCGTGAATGCGTTGGCGGCCCCATTGAACACGACAATACCCGGATAGAGGAGGTAATAGAAGATCTTCATCGGCGGGGCGAGGAACAGTGAGAGGCGCTCGGTCTGAGCGATTGCGAGTGTCTTCGGTGCGAGTTCACCGAAGACGACGTGGAGAAACGTGATGGTACTGAAGCCAATGGCGAACGCGACGAGATGGATGAGACTCACTGGGAGAGTCGGTTCCAGGACGGACTCGATGAGCGCCGCCACTGCGGGTTCGCCGACCCATCCCAATCCGAGCGAGGCGATGGTGATACCGAGTTGCGTCGTCGCGAGATAGTCGTCGAGCTTCTCCATCACTTCTTGGAGCGTCCCCGAACCGGGGCGCCCCTCTTCAGCAAGTTGTTCGACTGAGGTCCCGCGTACCCGGACGAAAGCGAACTCCGCAGCGACAAAGAAGCCGTTGAGTACCACGAGAACCAGTGCAACAACAACCTGCGCCAATGAGATCGCGACGTTTACTATTGGGGGGCTGGAAGCGATGGCTGTTCGGTTGTCGTGTGTCCATACTCGTGCGTCTTGTTCCATCTACTAAGATCATTTAAACGAGGCTCGAGGCGAGCTGCCTGTTGTGATCATCGAACCAGTCCGGTAGATCTCCTGACCGAGACTGTCCCGTTGAACATCTGCTGAATTCACCCTCTCTATTCAGCACGCCGCTTGTATCGACCTGCGGTGATTTCCAACAGAGTGGCTCTGTTGAAATCCTCAGAAATTGATAGGAACGGCGTGCAAGATACAGAGAGTCAGACTGACGACCCATTGGCTGAGTCGCGATGTTCTACCATTCTCAGTGTCGGTCCAAGTACTACTCGCGCCTCGCCTGCCAACCTTGGCTTCTCCTCGCTCCCGCGGCCTTCATCTGGCCCCACTGGAAGTTATTGGCCCCGCCCTGGAAACCACCTAGTGTCGGCTCCGCCCTGGAAAGCCCGCCGGCGGCAACATCGGGGAGGCTGTTTCTCTGCCTCCTCCATCCCCCACACCCACTCCTCTTCTCCCCCCGAACCTATCCGGCCCTCCCAGCCGTTGCGGTAGTCGTCGATCGCTGTCGGTGTCGTGCCGTCGGGGGCCGCGTCGTCGTCTTGGTGCTGTCGCTTCCCGTCGCCGTCGCTGTCGCCATCGCCATCGCCGTCGCCATCACCATCGCCGTCGACGTCGTCGTTGTCGCTCTCGCTCTCCCCAGTGCCGTGTCGTCGACGTCGGCTTCTGTTCCATCGTCGCATCGCCTTGCCCACCCCTGCACTTCCGTCTCTCCACACTGACCCCCTCGTCTCTCACCGCCGCCCCGCACACTGCAGTCTCCGCTGCCGCGCCCACACCGACCCCCGCGCTCTCGACGCTGCATCCTCACTCCGCACTCTCGCGTCGCGATGTCGGGTCGCCGCTTCGCTTCGCCCACTGCCTGTTCGCTGTTGCCGCCGCGCGCCGCCGGCTGTCTCCCGTCGCTGTCGTGCCCCAGTCAACTGCCGGTGTCGGTCGTCGGTCGTCGGTCAGTGTTCTTCGTCGCTTGCCTGTAGTGCTCCTCGTCCTCTCGCCTTCTCGTCTCGTCCCGCTCGTCTCCCGTCTGCCGGCGTCCCTGATCTCGCCTTGGCTGGTCGACTGGCTCTTTCGGGTGCTTGTCTCGTGTTCGTCTCCTGCTCGTCGGGTCGGTGGTGCTTCGTTGCTCTGTCGGGAGTCGGCTCTGGTGCTTCTCGTGCCAGCGTGGTCTGTCCGCTGTTCGATGTCCCTCTGTGTCCGCCGTCTCGAGCCGTTCTGTTTCCGCTCTGTGTGCGCCCCCGGCCAGGGTTCCAATCTCTATCACTATTCTGATAGTCCTCTCGTTGTCCGCCCCCTGATTCCCTGTTCCTGCCATGCCTGTTGCTCGGCTTCGCCCTGGAACGTCCGCCACGCGACTATCTACTGAACTTCATCCTCCCTGAACCCTATTTGTGTAAATTCGGCTGGTTATGTTAGACAAGACGAGGATCATGCATAGCATCTCTAAAGCAATCTGGTGTCGTGGCTGAACGTGAGAGGCTGGTTTCGGGGGTGCTGAATTAATTACAACCCCCGCAAATCCCGCCGCCGTCTTGTCATTACAGGAAATGACAGATTAGAATGATTATTAAATATAGGGGCGTCGAATCATGCCGCCGTCTTGTAATTAAGGCAGATCCGAGGCCGAAATTCTACTTCATTAAGCACACCCTGTATCTCGACGCCGTCTTGTAATTACAGTCTTCATTACAACACCCCGAAATCCCGACGCCGTCTTGTAATTATAGGATTCCATGTAGTGAGCGAAATGCCGATCAGTACTTCATTATATGCCCCCGAGAATCCGCCGCCGTCTTGTAATTACAGTCTTCATTATAACACCCCCCAGATTCGCACGCCGTCTTGTCATTACAAGGTTTCGTGTGGTGAGCGAGTTGCTGACCAGCACTTCATTGTATACCCCCGAGAATCCGCCGCCGTCTTGTAATTACAGTTTTCATTACAACACCCCCGGAATCCCGACGCCGTCTTGTAATTAATGTTGAAAACAGTCGCTTGAATCATATCGATTGTGATAGGTAGGGCGATAGTGGTGGACACACAGCACCGCTGACCACGGGTGACGGAGGCAGAGATGATGGTGGTCGAGTTCTGGGGACGGACTAGCGGGAACTCGTAGCCGGGACTGAGCGTGTTCGGGGACGATCGTCGTCAGAAACGTCCTGGTTGTGGGATCGGGGGTTCGTTGAGGTTTCTCACGTCCGTTGTCGTTGAGGATTGGTTACTGTGTTCGGTTGTCGTTCGTGCGGGAGCGTTGTGGAAGCGGTATACGGCCGAAACTGGCGGTTCAAAGGAGAGCTCTGGCCCAGCGGCGTTGCCCCCACCGAAGACGACCAGCATACGTCGGTCGCGTGGCTCTGAACACTTGGCGGTGACTACTGGAGCATGGATTCAACTCTCTCGTGTGAGGATCGCGTCGTGTCTCGCACAGCAGTCGTGTAGAGAGTGACTGGCCATACTGGAGGCGTTCGTTTGGAGTGGCTGTGGGATCGATGTCTTGCGCGTCTTGTCGTCGTCTGTGTGCGCTGGAGGATTCGTAAGGGACTGGCGTCGGTGACGGCCTGCGCGTGTGGAGAATAGAGTGTGGAGTCGGCTGGTGCGCTGGCGACAAGCGGTGCTGACTGGAGGATGGTCTGCTGGTGGTTACTGCTCAGATGAGGTGGTGTCGTCGCCTTCTTCGTCGCTAGGTTTCCCGTCGGATGACTCGATGGTCACGACTTCGCCGTCTTGGTCGAGGTCGATCCGGAACCCACCGCCGACGTGGTCGCCGCCGATGTCGTCGTCCCACTCTGGGAGTCGGGCATCGTCGACCTCGCCGTGCGTCTCGAGGTAGCGGAGCAAGGCGTCGATTTCGTCTTCAAGGCCGTACTTCGCCGCCTGCTCTCGGAGGTCTGCCTCGTCGACGTCGATGTGGCTAAGTAGAAGGAGACAGTACGAGCGGTGCCGGCTTCCGTCGTCGATCAACAGCGTGTGACAACACAGCTCCGCCGGCGAGACGGCGTCGATCTCCTCGGAGTAGAGGTAGTAGCGGTGGCCGGTGAGCAGGAACTGGAGGTCGAAGGCCACGAATCGAGCGAGCCCGGTTTCGTGGAATCCCTCGGCGTCAATCTCCATTTCGGCTTGGGCCAGAAATTCGTCGTAGTCCTCCCAGAGAATCGTCCCCTTCGGGGCAACGGCTTCGAGACGTTGACGATGGAGATGGTGTGCGAGTTCCCGGGCGAACTCGTGGAGGCGGTCGAAGTCAGCGTTGAACTCATAGCAGCCGTCGGTCGTCCCGACGAGCCCGCGGTCGCGAAACCGCTTGAGGACGCGGTTGACCGTGTTGCGGTAGTTGTCGCTCCGGTCGGCGATCTCGGAGACGGTTCGCGGCTGGTCGAGGTAGTACAGCACCTCGAGTGCCTTCCCGGTCAGCAGCTCGGGAAACTCGATGTGGGAGTGCTGGCGGACGAGGTCCCGATAGCGTTCGACGGCGCGAGCATCCGACGGGACGACTCGTTTTCGTCGCCCGTCGCGTTCCGTGTAGACGAGCCCCCTCTCGACGAGGTCACCGACGGCACGAGAGAGGTAGCTCTCGCTGTGGTCGAGCTTCGTCGCGAGGTCGGAGATCGTGTCGCCGCGGTCGACCGTGGCGAGAACCTCGAGTTCGATGCGCCGGAGCACTGTGTAACATAGTACGAAACTACTATATAAAGAAGTTTCGAGTAGTGTTACAACCAGCAGGTGGTAGAACCGTTTCCACCGACTTAACCAACAAAACTATGGAGTCGCGGGTTGTGTTGGTTAACACGAGAGCAGCCGATGTCCTACGAACCCCCGACCCCACCGGCGAACCTCCCGACGGAGATAGTCAACACGCTCAACGAGTCAGGCCCGGAGCGGCTCCGAGACGTTGCTTCGTACGCTGAAGCGCTCGCCGAGCACAAGGAACGTGAGGCCCGTCTCGAGGAGTCGGCAGATCAAGAGGAGGTCGAAGAGCGACCAGACGATCTTCCGGACGATGTCCCTACCAAAGCGACGATCACGATCAAGGAGATCAACGACAATCGCTACTACTACTGGCAGTGGAGAGAAGGAGAGAAGGTCAAGTCAAAATATAAAGCGCCAGTCAACCCCGACGAGTAAGCCCACAACTGTCGACATCTCGCAGGACCACATCCCCCGTGTGCGAAATGAATTCGGTGCCGGCGTCGACTCGAACAGCATCGGGTCGTACCTCTCGAAACTCCGCCGATTGCGGCTCGTGGAGCGAGACATTCCAGTCACGGCGAATCCGAATGCAACACGCAAGAGCCGGTATCGATTGAAGGAACCGCTCTTCCGATTCTGGTTCCGCTACGTCTATCGACAGACAGGAAAGCTCGTTCAACTCGGCGACGCAGGCTTCGAGAAACTCGTCGCACCGACGTTCACGGACTACATGGGGCCGATGTTCGAGATTGTCTGTCAGAACACCCTCCCGTCGTTACTCCCGAAGACGTACCAGGGGATCGGCTACTGGTGGCATCGCAACCACGAACTCGACGTCGTCGGACTCGGAAGCGACGGGACGCTCGTCGCCGGCGAGTGCAAATACACAACACGGGAGATGACTGAAGGTGATCTCACCGATCTCGAGCGGACGGCACAGGAGATCCAGTGGTCGCCGGAGGGCGGTGAAGAGCCGACGTACCATTACTGCTGTTTCTGTCGCTCGGGATTCTCCGACAGGCTCCGTAGTACCGCTGCCGAACGAGATGACCTCTCGTTGTTCATGCCGAGCAATATCGTTGGATAAATCAACGAGTTTCATTGGCGCTTCTGGAATTCAGCCACGTTTGTCGAAGATCGAAAGTCGAGGGATCAGCCGGAACACGGAGTAAAGAGATAGTTTACACATCGATAACGGAGGGAGAACGCCGTCAAACCTCAAATTTACCCCACAAATTGATATGATACGCCGTTCGTGGGGTAACTATAGCTGAGGACGGTCTGGAGAAACCGCCCGCGCCGCAGTTGCCGAAGTATCTTCGCGAGCCACTCAAGAAACAATCCCCAGAACGGCTGGAAGCAGTCGCGGCGTACGCGGCTGATCTGGCGGAGTGGAAACGTCGACAGCGGCAGGAAGAACTCGAACGCCGACGAGCCGAGGAAGAAGTCGATGAGGAAAAACTCGAGGAGCTGGAGGAGCGCGAGATCTCGACGGATCCAGAGAACTACGAAGACATCGCGACGAGTGGCGCGTATATCACGGTGAAAACGACGAAGGAGACCGGCGATAAATCGTACCGGTACTTCTACTGGCAGTGGCTAGAGGGCGATTCTTGGAAGAACGAGTATATCGCGCCAGTCAATCCACGAGAGAGACCTCAGTGTAGCCTCGCGAATACACTCCGGGTTTCCGATGAACCTGGACCGGCCGTGGACTGATTGCTGGAGTCAACTCGCAGAGAGAACGAAACGAGATGCTGGCGGTGAAAAACTCCGCACAGACACACCGTGTTTCCGGTGAAACGTAACTCCAGTAAACAACGAGGATATGAGTCGCAGCACAGCTCACGGCTCTACCGAGGGACTAGTGGACCACGAACGCCGGATGCAGCCGATGAGTCACGGGAATCCACGGAATGCTGATGACGGAGCTCGTTAAGAACACACCGGGTTTCCGATGAAATCAGCACCGAGAGATACTGGAACGGGATTATTCAGATATTCATCATGTGTCTGACGGGGCTTTATTACCTATCCACGTTTACCTGCCAGCGACTCCATCGCTGATCAAGAAATGAAGCGACATTCGTCGCTTCGGTGTTCTACTTGATTCAGTCGAACCGTCCCTATCGTGGGCGGATTTTCGTGATCTGGTTCTCGTCAGGTTTGCTCTCGTGAGGCTGCGCGTGCGTATCTTTCTTATTTTGACCTCGTTTCCCGTGGACGATATCCCCTGTTTCACGTGGATTGTAGACTCGCTCTCATACAGTTTCACCGGAAACGTGGTGTGCGTGTGTCGGGGAAAACCTCAAGCCATTTCACCAGAAACGTGGTGTCCAAGGAATGTCCGAGTCTGACGATCTATTCATTCGGGAGGATCCAATCTTCGTGAATAAAGAGCTACTTGAAATCAATCATCTCCCCGAGGAGGGACGGATCGTCGGCCGGGATGAGGAGATCGGTCAGCTCGCAAACGCCGTCAATCCCGGTATTTTCGGTCAATCCCCCAGTAATGTCCTCATCTACGGCAAGACTGGCACTGGAAAATCGCTCTGTGCCAAATACGTGTCCCGTCGACTCGTCCAGACTGCCGATGAGGAAGGTGTCAGCGCGACCCATGCTTACGTGGACTGTGCGCAGGATGGAACCGAAACGCAGGCAGTACAGACGATCGCGAGCAGTGTTAACACTGACGAGACGGATATCTATATCCCCGACAAGGGAATCAGCACTGCCACCTACTACAAGCGGCTGTGGAAGATTCTCGATGCCGAATACGATGTCGTGTTGATCATCCTTGACGAGATCGATAAACTGGAGGACGACGATATTTTGATGCAACTCTCACGAGCCGGTGAGGCTGGGAAACTCGAGTCCTGTAAGATCGGCGTGATCGGTGTCAGTAACAAGATCAAGTACAAGGATCGAATGGACGAACGGGTCAAATCGAGCCTCTGTGAACGCGAGTTCGTCTTCCCACCCTACGACGCCTCTCAACTCAACGAGATCATGGTCGCTCGAAGCGATGCGTTCCGTGATGGCGTACTCGATGATGGTGTCATTCCACGGGCCGCGGCGCTCGCCGCTCGCGAACATGGTGACGCGCGTAAGGCCATCGACATCCTGCGTTATGCCGGTGAGATAGCTCAGTCGATCGAGGCCGAGACCGTTCGCGAAGAGTTCGTGACACAGGCTCGCGAACGCGCCGAAACCGACCGTTTCAGGGAGCTAATTCGTGGCTCGACGCCGCACTCACGATACGTGCTGCAGGCGCTGACGATGCTTTCGATCAATGCCCGTGAAGATGAGACTACGCCCGACAATCAGGGATTCCGAACGACCCGAATCTACGATCTCTACGAGCAAATCTGCCGACAGGAAGGCACCGACTCGCTTTCGCTTCGTCGGGTTCGCGATCTCTTGAAAGAACACGCGTTTCTGGATATCGTCGAGCAATCGCGCCATAGCGGTGGGAGTGCTGAAGGGAGTTATACGGAACACACGTTGCTCGAAGACCCCGCTGTCGTCAAAGACGTATTGGCCGATACGATCGAGTGAGCTACAGAAGCCTCTCGATGCCGTTCCCGATCCCCGTCACGTATGCTGCTGGCTCCGACGCACACCGGGTTTCCGGTGAATCGATTAGGAAACCAGTTGGCTAGTTATCCACTTCACCGGAAACCTGGTGTGTGACGTATATTGTTTGGATGATGATTTATGCAGTTACCCCACAAAATAGATTGTTATGCAAGTGTGGGGTAACATTCTATTTTGTGATATCTTGAATGTATCTCCCCTCGTCCCGAGTGTATCAGGGGATTCTTCTTGCCAGCAAGGACTCAGTCAGCCCTCTTCGATCATGATTGCCAACGGATTAGTTACTTACTCCATGCCGAATTATATTTATTCAGGTCGGACTGGCGGTTGCTCGTTAGATCCCGTTTTATATCTATTCTATCCCAATCGAGCGGAGAAAGGATACTTTCGACAGCTCTGACGAGTTGTATCTCGTAGTACGACGCATCGTACGACTCCATCTCCTCGTGAGCCAACGCGACCCGCTCTCGCGAGCTCTTCTCGTCGTCGACGACGACGTACTCGAGGTCCTGTCCTGGGTGGACAGCGAGATCCTGCTCGCGAGCCCGCTTTAGCGCCGCCACGTTCTGGGTGTTCTGCGTGTATCCCTCGAGTGGTTTCGAGACACGATTCCGTTCGACGAGCTGCTCGACCGGCACCGTTCCAGCGTGGAGGCGCTTGATCGCGTCTTGGAGACAGTCGAGGACAGCGTCCGGAGATTGAGTCGAGTCAAGCCGTTGGAGACAGTCCCGCTGGATGTCCTCGATGAACTGCGGGGTCGAGCGCTGCCGGGCTTCGATACCTCTGATCTTGAAGCCATCGTCGCCGGCGACCTTCCCGAAGTACTTCGTCAACGCGCCGGCGTCGCTCTCGCGCTGCGGCACGAACGCGACCCAGTCGTAGTGGGCTTCGTGTTCAAGCCGAATCTCGACGCGCTCCGTGATCTCCGTCGCGAGCGTCTCGAGGTCCTCGCGGTCATCGTCGTCAACGTCGGGGTCCGGGGTCACCCAGATGGAGTCGACGATGCCGTGGACGACCCGCCAGCCGCCGGCTTCCAGCCGCTGTTTCGCCATCAGCAGAATCTCGCGAGCGAACGCGTTGATTGCCTCGTGGCACTCGATGCGACCGAACTTCGCGTTGCTGAACCCTTGATAGCCGAAGCAGGCGACGAGGATCCACTTCAGCGCGCCCGACCGCCCCTCGAGTTCCGCCAGTCGGTCCTCGTCGAGGTCGTCCCGATTCTTCTCGCGACGGATGGCTGCCTTGATCTCGTCGCGGGCGTCGATGATCGGCTGGAGGACGTCGACGAGGTAGCCCCGGTCGTCACAGATCGAGTACCCGAGGCCGGGGACGTCGTCGCGGTCGCTGTGACAGTTACACCGGATGACGTCCGGCGACACGTTCCGGGTACAGATGATGTTGGGATACAACGAGGAGAAGTCGAGTTCGTGGACGTTCTCGTGGAGCCCGACTTCGGGTGCGAAGATGAAGCCGCCGCGGTCGGCGTCGTGGAGCGTCCCCATCGGCTTGTAGAACTCGTGACGCCAGGAGTTCCATGGCACGAGGACGCCGCGGTCGTGGGCCTCGCAGATCTGGATCGCCGTGAGCACGTTCCCGATCGACGCCCACGCAAGCTCCTGGACGGGCTTTTTCGAGCGCGACACGAGGTCGAGGACGCCGTCCAGGTTCGTTTCCCCATAGAAGAACGTGTTCGACTCGTCGATGATCGCCCGGCCGGGCACGTTGTACCGCGTCGGCGAGTGACCGACGCGGCCGTAGCTTGAGTACGTCGACCGGCTCGCGAGTTGCTGGTAGTCGACGTCCGGCCACCGACTCAGCGAGAAGTCGGCGACGCCGGCGTCCGTCGCCATCTCGTACAGGGTCGGGACGATCTCGCTCGTTGAACAGACCAGGACGTCCGGATTGTGTGCGTCAATCGCTCCCTGGACGGCGGTTAGGAGATCCGTCGACGAGCCGGTGACGGTGTCGCCGGCAACGGACAGCTCCCCATAGACATCGTTGCTCGTTTCGGTCACCGGAACGCTGAGCCCGAGCGTCGACAGCTCGCTCGCCGGCGTCGGATCGACGCCGGTCTCCAGACAGTACCGGAACTCTCGCGAGAAGTCGACGTTGAAGCAGGCGAGATCCCCGACTGGATAGGCCGACAGCTGGCGTGCTTGTCGGGCGAGTGGGGTGACGCGGTCGATGTGGGCGACATCAACGGCGAGGACTGGTTCCTCGTCTCGTCGAAAGCCGGGCCGTCGCGCAACTATTTCGGTCGCGACGACGTCCGGGTGCTGGTCGTACACCGACTGGAGAGTCGTGAGGTCGAGGTTGGACGCTGGGTCGCGAGCGGCGACGTAGAAACGCGGGGTGTACTTGTCTCGTTCTGTTACGACGGCACCGTCGGTGGTCGCCTCCCACTCTAGGACGCGGCCGTCGTCCAGGAAGTCGATTGTGAACGGCATTCGTGTAGAACCAATAGGTGGTATTCCGGATAACCGATGGCGTGTCACTTCCGGATTTCAGAGAACGATGTTCTCTCTCTCGCAACCATCTCGGTCGTGGCGACGACGGATGCTGGTCGTACACTGACTGGAGGAGCGTAAGGTCGAGGTCGGCCTCTGGGGTGTGAGGGAAGACGTAGAAGCGTGGGGTGTATTGACATCCTCCCACGGCCGAACCGTGGGATTCCTCCGGTGAGGCTGTGGGCTATGCCGTCCCCACGGAGGCAAGTTTCCCGTCGCCGGTACTCCGGTCTGTGCGCTCCTCGTTGGGACTGGCCCTCTCGGGAGAGCGTGGTGACTCCGACCAAGTGTGGTCGTCCCACGTGAGGCGCACGGGCCGTGCCATCGACCCTGTCTCGAATTCAGTGCCAGTCTCCCGTTCAAGAAACGTCCGTGAGGCGTCGAGATCAGCGTGGCTCTCGTGTCCACACGAACACCGAAACACGTCGCCATAACGCTCTGTTTCCATCTGCTCGCCACACTCGACACAGGTTGCCGTCGTGAACGCCTCTGACCGCTCTTCAACAAAGATTCCGTACTCCTCGGCAGTGTCTTTGAGGCGGTCGACAAACGAGCGATGTGCCCAGAACTGGTGGGTCTTCTCGTTGACTTCTGGGTGCCAGTGTGTCGAGAGCACGTCAGTGAGGTCGCCCACGTACACCGTTGCTACGCCCTCATCATACAGCCGTTCGATCAGATCACGACAGAGTGCTTCCTGCGCGTGGTCACGGCGACGCGTTCGCTTCCGGTACAGTCGACGAATTCGCTGACTGCTGTACCGACCCTCGCGGAGTTTAGATTGTAGACGGGCAATCTCTTCGGTCGTCTCACGGAAGTCAGCGAACAACTCGCGACCCTCGTAGAGGAACCGTTTGCCGGTCGTCGTCGTACAGGCGACGAAGTTGTTTGCGCCCACGTCCAAAGCAGCCGATTCATCGGCTAGTGGTGAATCCCGTTGCGAATCTGGTACTGTGACGGGCTGAAAGGCTCTGAACGTGTCGCTCACTTCGTCGTACTGTATTTCCAACTGCCCCTTCTCGCCGTCCCACTTCGGGCTCCCAACAAGTTCCAGACGGAGTCGCTCGTAGTATCCAAGTCCGTACTTCTCTTTCAAGTCTTGCCCTACGGGGATCTCGACTCGACTCCGTTCGCCGAACTCAAGCGTGTACTGGTCGTTCCGGATACACGTACGCAGCTCACGTCCAGCGTCTTCGCTACCCCAGTAACCGGGCGGAGCGGTATCCCCGCTGTCTTCACGGGCAGCGAAGAACGACTTCCACGCCGACTTATTCTTGCGGATTACTTGTTGAGCGGTGGCAGAGCCGAGGACACCGACGTACTGCTTCCGGTAGTCGGCGGTGTCCCATACTGACTTGCCATCAAAGAACTGTTGTCGACGTTCGTAGTTGAGTTCGTTCCAGAGACTGGCGGAGGCGTCCAACAACTCGCGGAGTAGCCGCTCGTCGCCATCAGTAAGCGGTCTGACCGCGAAGGTGTTGGTTCGCCTCACGACAACAGTTTCTTATCATTTTCTGACTAAAGGTCTTTTGGACGATGAGACCAAACATCGACATCAGCCACACGCTGGCTGGACGCGTGAAGGACTACAAGGAGGCTGCCGACGTGGACAGTTTGAGTGAGGCGTATCGAGAGGTGATCGAAGCGGGGTTGGAAGCGGTGGAACGTCCAGACGAATCGTAGTCAGTGAGTAGACAAGGCCGGCTCTGTTGAAATCCTCAGCTATTGATAGTTCATTGAGGTCGTGCTGAATACAGAGCGCGAGTCGGTCATGAGCGAGTGGTCGCAACTGGCTGGTTGGAGCGGTCGATACAAGGGAGATATGTACCGAATGTCTCACGTCGAACTACCGGGAGACACACACGTCTTTGTCTATTCCTCCGCGTTCCTCGACGCAAACACGCTGTGGGAGGCTCTCAGTAAACTGCACCCGAAGCACGTACGGTGCAACTTCTCCACCTGCTGATCCCCCGCCCGAGCGACACTGTCGTTCGACGAGACGCACTTGGAGTGTGTCTGATTGCTCATCATATCGGAGGCGAGTAACGAGAATCATATCCTTCTCGTGGATACGCTTCGGGGTAGCACCTGAGAAGACTCCTGTAATCACGACGCGGGCGTTCGTGGGTTCGAACTCGATTATCGGGTCTTCGCTCGGTTTGACCGGTTGATTCTCCTCTGCGAGAAACTCAATCGTGCGTCGGTCGGGAGGGATGCTGGTGTCGGCAATTGGGTTGTCCGGGCACCCCCCGCTAACTCCCCCCAGAGCGCTACATCCAGCAATCCCGCTCAGGCCTGCACTACCAGCCAGAGCGAGCAAGTGCCGCCGACGCATTAACGTATCTTTCGCGTGCTTCCACATAAGCAGCATCCACGATGGAAAGATGAATTGGTGGATGCGCCCGGGAGATGAGACGCAATCTGAACGAGTAGCACACCTTGCCCTCATGCTGAAATCATCCTCTGTATGTGTCTCGCCACACCTGTCACACTCTGAGGATTTCAACAGAGCCATCAGGCCATATTGACGCTCAGACCACCCCTGAAGATGTTGGCTCCGCTCGCTACGTGCCATCGCGCTCGGTCGCAACGGGACCGTCGGCAGTTGCCTCCCACTCCAGGATCCGACCGTTGTTTAGAAAGTCGATGGTGAACGGCATCTCTCATACACCAATCTAGAGCACATCCGAGAATCCGATAACCGACGCTGTGTCGCTTCCAGGTGTTTCAAAGAAGAGGAGTGAGAGCACGAACGACAGCGTATTCTCTCTGATTGACCGAATTTCTCCATTTCCGGAATCCCTCACTCTATGTTAACCAACACTTCCCGATCAACCGGCCTAGTTGTTGGTTAATACACTCCAATGAATGTCGATATCTGATAGAGATACGAGCGCATACCCCCGTCTTCCCGTGAGTGACGAGTGTTCCGACACCTCTGTCGGAACCGAGGAGCGAACAGGCGGGGGGCAAGCGGACATCAGAGTGAGACTGTCCACCGCTCTATTGCAGTGCTGGATTTCTCCCAATTTCACTTCCGCTCTGGATGGCTGAGGTATATTATCGATCACAACCGAGAGGAGTACTACGGCGACGATGGCAGAACTCACGAAAACGCTCGAACTGAAGCTTGTGGACCCAAACACCCACAAGCGACAGAAACTTCGTGAGACCCGGGACGCCTACCAGCAGGCGCTTCAAGCCGCGTTCGCCGCTGGCTGTGACACACAGTCAGCGACTAACGACGTGGTAGTCGAGTACGACTTGAGCGGCTACGCGAAAAACGTCCTCAAGAAGTACGTCCCACAACTCCACAACAGCTACGACGCCGACGAGCTCCACGACGACCAGCCAGTGAAGTTCACCAACGAGGGTCTGCAACTCGACCACAAACCAGAGAACGCTATCGAGTGGTACGTCAAAATTCCACATCATGAAGATTACCACCTCTGGATGCCCGCCCGCGCCAATCCCGAACAGCGGGATTGGCTCGAAGCGGTGTACGCAGATGACGCCGAGATGGGTGAAAGTCGGCTGTTCGAGCGCGACGGGACGTGGTATCTCCACGTCACCGCTACCCGCGACGTGGAGGACAAATCAGAGGCATCCGCCGATGAGCGGACGCCCATCGGCGTGGATATTGGAGAAGCGAGTCTCGTCACGGTGTGTCACCGCGACGAACACGGTTCTCCTGTTCGCCCCCGACTGTGGGCCGACGATGGAAAGACCGTTCGTCGGCTCCGCAAAACCTACTTCACCGCCAAGCGACGCCTTCAGCAGCGTGGCAGTGAGAGAATCGTAGACTCGTTCGGTGACGCGCTGTGGGACCAGATTGACGATGTGTTCCACCGTGTGACCCGCGAGGTCGTGAACTATGCCGAGTCCGTCGAGAACCCAGTGCTGGTGCTGGAAGACTTGACGTACATCCGCGAGAATATGGACTATGGCGAGTACATGAATCGGCGGTTGCACGGCTGGGGCTTTGCCAAGCTCCACGCACAGATTCGTTACAAAGCTACCGAGAAGGGGATTCCCGTCAAGACGGTGAATCCCCGGAACACGTCGAAGGCGTGCCACGCCTGCGGTGAACATGGCTACCGACCCCGACAGGCGACGTTTCGGTGCTCGAACGAGGACTGTTGGGTCGGTGAGTACCAAGCCGACGTGAACGGGGCGATAAATATTGCAGACCGCTATCGTAGTGGAGAGAGTCACCGCCGAAACAACCGGGCTTCCCGGCAGAAGGCCGGTGACGATGACTCGGCTACGGATGGGGCTTCTTTGACCGAGCCACAAGACAGCCACGCAGATGCTGAAATCCAGCAAGAGACGCGTGGAACGTATGCGTCTTGAAACCAACAGGCCACTCCACTCGGCCTGAAATCCCGTGGTGGGATTCCTCCGTGTTCACGCGGAGGAGGAGGTCAATTTGGAAACTCAGGATCCCGTGGATCAGTCCAGTTGCCGCTCAAGGAACGAAACGAGGGTATCGATGTCTTCTGGCGACGCAGCTGACTTACCAAACAGACTCTTGAATCGATGATCAAGTCCGCCTTCCTCGACGAACTCTTTTGCTTCTCTGAGCTGTGATTGAAGCGCTTCTTCGTCGCCTCGGTGGAGATGTGATTCTACCTTCTCGAAGTCGATGTCTGGGGTCATCGCCAGAACGTCTGCGAGGTCCGTTTCTCTGGCGCTATGGAGTTTTGCGGCGACCAGAATTTCACCTTCAGCAGCCCTTGCTATCGTTGATTGTGAACCTCCTGAGACCGTCGTCTCCGTACTGTGTTCCCGTAAGTATCCGAAGGACCACTCAGCTTCTGTCTGACGACAGCCCAAGCCGTTCACGAGAACGTCAACTCCTACCGGATGAACCAGCCCTTCCGTACGTTCGAAGAGTTCGATTTCACGATTATAGATCGTCTCTTCGGGTGGTACATCGAGTTCGTCAGTCCGTTCGAAATTATGTTCTTCGAGAAAATCGACGAGTTCCTCGTAGTCCTCTGGCGCAATTACGAGATCTAGATCGGTCGAGAACCGGGTCTCAAACTGGCTAATCGCGTAGCCTCCGACCAAGACAAAGGGGATATCGGACTGTTCGAGGTCGTTGAGGACTTCGATGAGCGCCTCACTACGTTCTTCGTGACTCATGATCAGGCTGGCTCCATCCGGTAATCAGCGTCAGTTTCGACCTCTTCGTACATCCGCCCCAGCATATCCAACGCCGATTGGAAGGTCGCATAGTGGTCCTGGGCGAACTCGACGGTTTCCTGCAGGGGAATGACTGGGCGACCATCGACGGTGTCTGCTTCAACCGTCGCACACGGCTTGAGGACGAATTGAATTGACTGGTCGATCTCCTCAGCGGGTTGGCGCTCTTGAGCGACTGGAATCTTGAAGCTCCCGAAGAATTGTTCCCAATGCTCGAGGTCTGTCTCATCGATTGCGATAAAGAGTGGATAGTCCTCGGGATTGCGCGCGACTTGATAGCCGCCGCGTGTCCAGATGTAGACCGCGTCAATAGAGGTATAGGCAAATTCCAGACCGCCGAACTGCGGGAGCACGTATGCCTCTGATATTGATGGGGGGACAACATCCGCTGAGGCAGCGAGAAACGAGAGCCCAGCCTCGCGAACCGCGGGGTCGACCACGGTGAGGCCTTGATCATACTCCACGTAGCCCTCGTCCTCAAGCGCGTTGACGACGCGGCGAATCGTCTCCCGGTTTTCATCGATCTTACGGGCAACGCCAGAGATCGAATCGCCGGGATCGATCGCTAACAACGTCTTGAGTGCTTTTTCAGAACAGGGCGTATACATCGTCGTAGTTATAGTTACACAAAAATGTGCAACAGTATAGTTCTTTTCATTAGCTACCACGGTTAGCGGTCAGAACAAACATCAAAATGTTCTGCCGTTACTGAGTACGACTGCCTTGGTGGGACTCCCTCTGGTGGGCCATCTCACGCTGTTCAAGCGCTTGTTCGAGCTCCTCGAGACGTTCCTCGTGGTCGTCGAGGCGGGCCTCCTGTTCGAGATCGATGCTGAGCAGCGCCGGCAGGAGCGGATTCTGGTGGTTCAACAGCCCGCTCGCGTCAGCGTGCTCGCGGGCGTACTCGAACAGCCGGTCGAAGCGTGGCTGGTCGCGACGCCGCAGTGCCCGCCGGAACTCCGCCCAGCGCTCTTCGATGGCCCGCAGTGCATCACGGTAGGTTGGGTTCGTGCGCCCCATCGCTATCGCCCTCCTGTTCCGGTCGCGGTCCACGCATCGAGCAGGGGATCCGCGGTGGCCGCCACCGTCTCACCGTCAGCGGTGACGCCCGTCCAGACACCCTCCGGAGTCGGTGTCGACGGCGCCGGCGTCGTCGGTTCCACGCCGACCTGCGTTGCGCGTGCCGCGAGCAGCTGCTGCCAGTACGCGAACGTCGTCTGGTAGTACGCGCCGTCGTCGACGGGGTAAACAAGTGTCTCGAAGTCCTCGCCGACGACCCGAGGCCCCATTCGGGTCTGCTCGCACTCCAGGTGGTGGTCGGCGACCGTTGTGACCGGCTCGGTGAATTCGTTTCGTTCGTTTCGCGTAACGAGCACCGGGATATCGTATCCATCAGCGTAGGTCGACAACCGGGCGAGGGTTCGGGCCTGAAGGGTTTCCGCGTGGGTTTCACTGAGAGTAGCGTCGGCACGGTACTGGGCGTCGACGGCCGGTGCGACGATGAGGGCGGGCGTGTGGGGCGACGTGTCCTCGTCGTGACTCGGTGCTCTTCGATTGACCGCCCCTCAATCGGCGGCGGACGTCCGGGTCGACTTGTTCACCGCTGTCGGGAGATCACAGACGGCGCCGTAGTGCTGGTATGCGGTAAATCCGCGTGCCACGTGGATTCGGTTGAGCAACCGTTGACTGGGTGCGATCTGGGCGAGTGTCGTCGTCGTCGCGTGTCCGTTTGCGTCGACCCAAAAGGCGGGCCCGTCGTGCAGGAGAAGATGGTCGAGTACGAGCGATTGTAGGATCGGGACGCCGCGGCCTCCTTCCACGTCGAGCAGCGTGATGCCGTCCTCGAGCTGCGGCAACAGCATCTCGTCCATGGTTGGATCGGCCTGGTCAGCGAGGGGCCGATTGCGGTCTGCCCCCCGCGTCGGCTGGTCCACCGCCAATCGATTCGACGTTGAGCGTTCTCTCATACTCGACTAGTTGTCTACGTTCCCGATAAGCCGCGGCGTGGCGCTTCCGCGTTTCATGCAAGGCCCGAAACAGAGGCTTAATGATCTTCGGTCGGCGATTTTATGTGGACGTATATCGGTTTCCGAGAGCGTTTCCAGAATCAAATTTGTCTTGCGTAACCATCATTAACCAACACTCCGGGTTCGATAGATGGATATGTTGGTTAATAGGGTCGGGCTGATGAGATCTCTCGACCACGTTGAAGATTCCTCCTCCCGAATTTCCCTGTATGTGTGGCCGAAACTCGCTCTTCATCGACCAAGCCGACCTCGAGGCCGGGATCCTCCGGATCGAATCCGACCCCGGTTATTTTGCCGACGGGCCGCCCCTACTCCAGAATGACAACTTCCCGATCACAGTGAGCAACCCAATCGAGGCAGACGCCCTTTCGACCAGCTCATATGCGGACCTCAACCGGTCTTCCGACACTGAGCGGACTGAACTACAGCTCCAGGACGTCTACCTCGAGTCGAGTACCGATGACACCGCCCAACTGGGCGTCGTTGTTGCCGACACGGAGGAAACGTCACTACGCGGGACGGAAGCGCAACTCCGCGGACTCACCCAAGAAAGCCGGTTCACGGTGACCTGGGCGTCCGCAGCTGACACTCCGGACGACGTTCCCGCCGATGGAATCTACGGGACGGCAGCTGTGCCGACCACCTGGCGTGCGGCAATCGTTCAGGTGGCGCTGGCCGACGACCGCCGGTCCACTTACCGGCAGGTAACGTCCGAGCCGACGCCGTACACGCGGTCGACACACGACATGCTGAGTTCCGGCGGCCGGGAGGGAGTCCAGACGCTCATCTGGAATCTTATCTTCTACGGGGATGCCCGCGCAGGGCACTCGCTCTCGGAGGCGGCCACAGACCTCGAAGCACTCATCGGTGAATCCGAAGCCGGGGCGATGCAGGGGACGGATGACGGCAGTCCGGGAAAACGCAGCGTCAGCACTGGACGCGGTGGTGGGCGTTCAGCGAGGTCGCCGCACAAACAGCTGCAAGACAGCCTCGAACTCTCGAAAGCGAACTTGGAACATCTGGTCGCACAGTCGCCCGACTCGGGGCGGACACAGGAGCTTGTCGACCATCTTGAGAACTACTGGGTTGGTATCGAGTCCGGGTATGTTCGCGCGCATATCACTGATCAGTTGTCCGCAACGAGCGGGACCGGCCTTCGGCTCGATACTGATGGACTGCTCCCGACAGCGAGGGAGTACTACCGTGAGCTTCATTCGGCAGGGCTTCTTGGAGCGGTCAGCGACTACCTGATGGAGGCGCTGAGAATCGCCCCAGAAGCTCACGCTTCGTATCTGGACGGAGGGCAGGCGTTCGAGTGTTTGTTCGCCCGCCCCGCGCTGGTGCTTGCGCTGGATGCCGAGTTCGGAGGTGACGGTGTTCCACCGTTCTACTTCGTCCAAGACATCTTCAAAGCTCTATCCGGTTCACAGCCGATTATCGCCGAAAGCCTCCTCTATCCGTGTCTCGTCGAGGATCACTACGCTGCCGTGCTGGAGCCGTATCGGGATGGCTTACAGCAACTGGCGGAGACGTATGACTGTGAGCTTACGTTCCCGGAGCGGACAGCTCACGCACATAAGGTGCTGCTCTACACCGTGTGGTATCAGGAACTGAAGCGCAATCCTGAGCCATTCACCGAGGCTGTTCAGTCGCCGCGCTACTCTCGACAGAGCCTTGAGAAGCTCGGTCAAATGATGCTGGAGGGCCGGAATCGGCTGGACAATTATGACCGACTGACCGAGTTTACCGATGGGAGCCTGAATGCAATCGCACAGAAGATGTTCAGCGAAGACAGTTCTGGGAAGACTGCGAACCGGGAAAATACAATAGAACAGTTGGCGCAGGGAGATTGCGGGTGAGCCCTAAGAGGCCACTTGGCTCCGCAGGTGGACCTCTGGGAACACCGACCTGATTTCCGCCGAGATCGGGATTTCAGCCTACTTCAGCGAACCTATTTTGATCACAAATATACGAAATACCAGAATCGTCCTCTTGGTAAGTTGGATTAGCAGGATTTTATTCATCATACAGTCCCGGATAATTTTCGGGCGCGAGTGACGTTGCTCTTGCGACGATCAAGAGTTTACTGCCGATAATCCTCAAAAATGCATCCAAGTCCGGGTCGCTAAGCTCGGATACTGACCACGTATCTCACTCACCTGTGATTAAATCGGGCCCGGACATTGTGACGCATATTAACGGATACGAAGGATGAGATCAGCAGGCCAATTCAGTCACCTGTGTATTATTCGATTCTGTACATAGAGTGATGAACTGCCGACGATGAACGATTTCCACCGGTGACCGACTCGGACCCTGTATTCAGCATAGTCTCTACAAGCTATCAGCGACTGAAGGATTCAACAAGTCCAACTCACAGAATAAGTAATCAACAGGGGTTAGATCACACGTCGAATCCATTCCGCCTGAGTGCCTCTGCTAGCTCCCCGTCAGGATCGGCTGTAAACTCAACCAACGATGACTCTGGTCTTGTTGTCGTATATAATTCAGAGTCGATATTGTCAGGGATTTCGTTCGTATGCGAGTTATCCACAACTGCAACTGATATTTTTCGTCTCGTGGCCGTGTCTTCTGACTCACTCATTCATTGAAGATACGGAAGAGCCACATTTGGCCTTTCGCATTCAAGTATGAAATTCGATTTGCGACAGAGCATCTCACGGGGAAGTATTAGATCTGAGAATTTCAACAGAGCCTGAGAACAAGATAATAAATTGTGTCGACCGGTTCTAGTCAACCTGATGATCATATACTTAATGATAGTTGAGAATGTGATGTAGCACGTGGATATCTCGTATGAACATGCCAACCCAAGGAAAGGTAACGAGTCATATGTTATCCGTATCAGCGAGAACCATGTGGAGTCTACCTCTTGTCTTCTTGTTGATGCCGGAGACGGGGTAGACCTAGACGCATTGCTCGGGGCGGACGAGCACCTATCGGCGATTCTCCTCACCCACGCACATCTAGATCACTACAAATCAATCGACGATGCTCATCGCCACGGTGCCCCGATTATTACCAGCCCTGATACGGCGGCTGTTCTCAACAATGTGTTCACCGAAGGCGAACGCAGATACGATCTTTCAAATACTGACCAATTACTCGGACGCGTCGAACCTATTTCTGAATGGCACGATATCCTCGGTGATAGCATAAAGGTTCATCCAGTGTCCACCGGCCACGCCCCCGGAGCCTGTGGCTTCTTGATCCATATTTCGGACGGAGAACAGCAAGTACGGATCCTTGCAACGGGAGATTTCACGGGACGTGACGCCGCTGGCTATCCAGGGTTGGAACCAAACGCGTATCCAGAAGTGGATATCCTCTTTCTTACTGCTGCCACGAACGAAGAGATGGAGGCCCAGCTGACCGAGATCGTCGGCGAAGTTACCGCACGAACGAATGCAGGGTCCAAGACACTCTGTACCGCAAGCGGATTGACCGGCGTTCACTTGGCAACGCTATTTGCAGCCGTCGAGGACGAACTTGATGTTTCCATTCCCGTCATTCTCGCCGGGCACGTCGCCAAGCTGTACGATGCGCTCGGATACGACCACGGGAATGTCACGTCAGTCCCCGAATTCACCTCAACAGCCGAGTGTTTCGAACACGGGGGAGTCACTATTGCTGGCCCCGAAGTCCCAGTAGATGGAAGCAGTGGCCGACTATTTGAGTCTATCAAGGACGACGCCAGCGCGACCCTCATTCAGATACAGGGAGGAGCTACGGAAGCCAAGACTCAGAGCGATTTCGCCGGCACCGTCTCGGCGCACGAGTTTTCGAACCACCCACCGGAGGAGGTTCTGAGCGATGTTGTCGAATCCGTGTCGCCAATTCATACTGTCATCGAGCATCAGCAGGGCGACAGCCTCCAGCGATACAAAGACAAGTGGAATTCTTTCTCTTGGGCGACCGGTTCGGAGGGTGAAGAGACCCTCTACCGGGATGGACAGTACATCGCGCCACCATGGGTGAATACCTATATCGAACAGCAGGTCCGGAATCGTGAGGGACAAGTCGATACGTCCCGTGCAGATGCTGCACTCTTAGACGCTGTTGAGGAGATTCCAGAGATAGGCCGCCGGAACGATATCGATCTTAGTCAAGAGGGAGTCAAGACGACTGCTATCAAGGAACGTCTTCATATCGGATCGTCACCGAACACAGCTGGGCAGGAGGCTGCTTCCCCCGATACGAACAGGAACGTGGAGGCCAATCATAATCGTCTCTATCCAACGATAGGGCCAGAACTTCCAGAGAAATCGATAACACGAAGCTCAGAAATAGGACTCGGTGATTCAGACCTCAAAACATCCGTTGAGGGACTTATCGACACTATCCAGCCACCTGGGCAGACTGAAATCGAAGACTCACGGCTACAATCAACAGCCAGGGAGATTCACACCGAGAAAACAAATGAGGAGGAGTCCGAGCCAGACGCAGAAACGGGAGGTGAAAAAACGAGTGAAGAAGACGTCAAGGAGCAATCTACTGAACACGGGACAGCTGAATTGGAAGCGACAACAGTGACCCAACTCGAAGAACAAGAGGATACCTCGGAAAAATCGTCGTTCACGGTCGAAGTTGACCCTGCTGTACGGGAGCTCGCGCGACAGCATGCCGAGGAGGTAGATAATTCGCTAGACATATTTGTTCAATCTACTGTCGAGAGCTATATTTCAGATATCCTTCGAGGAACGGATGCATGGGCGGACACAGCGCCTATTGAACGTTCGCTTGATCTTGAGGTGGATGCCGCACTGGAAGAGCTCCTCGCGCGAGTCGCTACGGAGAAGCATATTGATAGTATGGAGAAACTCACACTCAACCTGCTTAAAGAAGCGGCAGGCCTCGACAAGGAAGTTCGAGAGATTACGCTTCACGATTCAGGCTCGTTGTCGGCTCACCTTGCTGCCGTCGCTGAGAACGATGCAAGCCCCTATGAAACCCGAAATGCGGTAGTGGAGGCTGCGCTCGAACGAGTCCTTCTGGAATGAGTTCTGAACTAAAATTCTGTTTGTAGTCTCCTACATTCGATAGGAAAATTCTCTTTTCGTTGTTTTATACTCTGTTAATCCAATGATAGCGTGGCAATCGGCGATTTATAACACAATTCCGCCCCGAATCCGCCTTTTTTGCTTTCTCGAGCTGCACATGGCATATGAATCGGCCGGGCGTTCTCTGGGCTCAGGAATAAATCGTGCCGTCAAGGGGGTCATGGTCCTAACGTTCAGAGGTGGAGGGCTTGTTCACAACGCTGGCGGTAAGCGTTTAGAATGTACGCTGGCGACCGGATTACGGTTCGTTGGGATTCACTCTGTGCCGGACGGGGGCGCGAAGAAATCCGATCGGCGTTTTTAGCCTCATCGTATAGAGGAGCGTTTGGGTGATTGAGGATGGTGCTGTAGTCGCGATCGGCTTCGCCGAGGTCCGCAGGATCCGAACGGGTGAAGCGCTAACGTCGATGGCACATGCACTTTCGCCCGGTAGTCCGCGCTACTGCAGGCAGACCGCCCGGAATGGTCGGGCGCGAGCGACGCGGAGGGCGGTAGCGGCGAGCGGGGCGGGCCGTCACGTACACACCTGTCCAGCCGGCCGCGACACTCGGCGATCCAGCTATCGTCCTGACGGACTCAAAAAAGGCGAGGCTGCCTCGGTCGTCCCCCGGACCCCGCAAGCACCGCAGGGACGAGGAGCGCAGCGGTGGTCGCGGGATGCTGAGCGGCCGAGGACTTTCGAGTGTCGTCTCCGGCGCTGGGTGTTCGGCGTCGCTACTCGGAGGCCGGTTGCTCTTCGAGACGGTGGAGCAATTGTGTGACGTACGGACTGTTCTCCCAGCTCCGATGCGGGCTAATTGTCGTGATCAGCGTTCGAGCCGCCTCGTGACTCAGATGCCCGTTCCGGGCGTAGTCGACGATGAGCCGCGGTGTCGGGACGATCCGCGGGCTCTGCAGCACGGCGTGAATTAGTGGGAAGTTCGTCCCGCCGAACTCGTCGGTGAGAAACCCGTCTACATCGAGCGCGTTTGCGAGGACGATGCCGTCGGTTTCACCGTCATCGAGCCCGAACGTCGGCCGGGAGTCCGGTGTATCCTCACGCTTGTAGGGGTCCTCAATCGTGTAGTAGCTGCGGGCCGCGAGGACGTTGTTCGCGGCCGCGGCGTGGATGTCTTGGTACTGCGTGATGTCACGGAGTTCCGCGGCCACTTCTGGTGGTACGAACACCTCACACGACGTGAGTAGATATTGAAACGGGTCCGGGGCATCGGTACTGACAGTTGCATCCGCACGAGGCACGGCGAGACTGACGAGCGCACTAGTGTCGGCGACGACCTTTCGCAGTCGCCGGCCGCTCATCGCTCATCGTCGGCTGCGGTCTCGGCCGCCGTCGCGTCGCCATCGTAGATGTCGACGTCGTCGGGAGCAGCGAGATCGAGTGCTTCATCCTCGAGATCCGCCTTGAGAAGACGGAGGCGCTGGGCGGTTTCGGCGCCGACCAGCTGCTTGACCGTCTCGAACTCAAGCTGGTCGTCGTAGTACTTCGTCGCGACGAGTTTCTGGAACGTCTCGCTGTCGGCCGTGTCCTCGATGTACTCGCGAATCGCCTCGACAAGTAGATCCGTCCGATCCTTGTCGAAGAGCTCCGCGATCGCATCCAGCCGGTCGACGAGATACTCTGGCGACTGGAAATGGACCCGTCGTGGATCGTCGCTTGCGCTCATTCTATGTGCAAGTTCTGCACATAGAGTGATAACCGTTTCGGCGTTTGCACAGAGCTTGCACATCAGGCCTCCTGACGGGACCGTCCCGCCAGTCTCAGCCGTCGTCCTGTGCGTTCATTTTCTCGAGGAACCAGCTGGCGGCCGTTCCGATTCGAACGTCGTCGACGTTAGTGGGGCTATTGATTACCCCACAACTAGCAATATATCCAACTGTGTGGGGTAACAAACTCAATCCCGACCGCTGGTCTGTTACTGCTCCCTGCTCAGCGAGGAGAGACATGTCACTCGGTACACGGAGTGTTCACGGCAATAATGAGAGCCGGCCGATTTTGGCCTCTGCAGGGTCACCGAGAAACGCCTCAATCGTGCCGTGAGAAGATCACCTGACAGTACATTCCCGAACGTACGGTCCTATTCAGGAACGAGAGGATGAAAGGCTCCGACGCGTGGGGGAACAACAAGTCGTCGTGATTCTCGATTCCCAGCATTCCCTTCTACTACAATTCGAGGGACAGAAACTGTCTGAACGTCTAGTCGGTGAGCCGGCGGGCGAGTCTCCCCGGGGGATGTGAGGTGTCTGGCGCAGCCGAGCGAATCTCTGATTCGCGAGGAGGGGGAGGCCCGAATCTTTGATTCGGGACTCCGGCCTCGGCGGGCGGGGCGCATATCGACTGGGCAAAAAAAGAAGCGCCGCGCCGGCCCGACCCCTACTTCTTGAGCGAAGCCGCGTACTCGTCGATTTCGCCCTCGGTGATCTCCCCACGGATCCACGCGTTGATGGCCTCCGTTTTCGCGTCATCGAGGTCCGCCTCGTCGCCGCCTTCCTGGACATCCGACTCGATGAGCCACTTGTGCGTCTTGGAGTCGGCCCGCCACGCCGGGGGTTCGTGCTCGTCGTGATGTATTCGCATCCGGGGCGCGTCGCCATCCCCGTGTTCGACGTGGTGAATCTCCGCTTCCGCATCCACCGCGAGCGTCGTCTCCCACTCCCCACCGCGCTGATACGCGTTCACCTTGACGCGCTCGGCCCGAATTTTGTCGCCTTCCTTCAGCAGGGGCTTTTTGCCCGACTTCTGCCACACCGTGATTTTCACACGTTCGTCCGAGTCGTCCGAGATCAGACCGACCTGATACTGGCCTTTGCCCTTCGGCTCCCAGAGAACGTCGATGGTGCCTTCGACCGTCGTCTGGTACTGATCGAACGGGTCGATGTCCGCGATTGGTTGCTCCACGTCGGGGAACTGAAGGACGGCCTCCTTCACAGCGAGGGTTGCGTCGAGGACCGTACTGCCTTCGGCGACACGTCGAGCGAGCAGGTTGGCGAACGACGCGCGGCCCAGATGGCAATTGGGACCGAATTCGCCTTCCATCTTCGCCGCTTGCTGATTGACCTTCGCCAACTGATCCTGCGTGAGTTCCTCGAAGGGATTTTCGAACTCGGGCCCGACATCGGGACGTTCGTCGCACGAGGTCCGTTCGTAGTGCGTCCCGGAGGTCACTTCGGCTCTGCATCGCTCGGCGCGACCTTCGATTTCGACGCCCTCGTCTGCGGCCGACTCGCGAACGCCTTCGAACCGTTCGGCGAGTGCGTCTGAGCGACGGTCGGCCTCTGCTTCGCCCTCGATGCGTTCCTGCGTGACGAGCGTATACGACTTGGCGTCCATGTCGGGGTCGTCGAATCCCCGCGGTGCACGTCGGGATTCACGCCGACGGACCTCGGCTTCGACGCCCACATCGCCGACGATCATCCCGCCTTCCGTCTCGTTGGCGTCCTTGAACGCCGTCGTTGCGACTTCCGATCCGACCGTCACACCGCCGCTCATCGGCGTGCGACCGGTTTCCTGATTCGACCAGGCACCGTCCACATTAACGTCGTTATCCTGAATCCCGTTCGATACAAGGGGAGACTCTACTGGGTTGATCTTCAGTACAACGGCTTCGAATCCTATCAGGACTCCCGTCCGCGGGTGCGAGCGCCGGCGGCTGTCTGTTCGTGACCACAGTCCGAACATACGACCCCGTGACGAAAGGTGAAACGTATCGCGGTGGATCGTAGCGGCCTACAGTTGCCTCCCAGCGACGTTTAGCTGCCGATTCTGCCGACCCGCTCGACGGTTCGGACGAGCGTGTAGGAATCCATTGACATCCTCCCACCCCTGAAGGAGTGAGCTTTCTCCTTGCTACCGCTGTAACTCTGCCGATAGAGGGACCGACGCGCTTTCGCTTCGCTGGGTTCGCGGGTTCCCGAAAGAACACGCGTTTCTGACTCCGAGTGAGACGCCTGTGGCGGGCGGGTCGCGATCACATCACGCCGACCGTTTGACCGTCACGGGTTGGGCGGCGTTTCGGATGACGGTCTCAGCGACGCTTCCCAAGAGGATGCGATCCATGCCAGTGTTACCCCGTGTCCCCATGACGATGAGGTCGATATCGTTCTCATCCGCGTACTCGATAATTTTCTTTGCCGGGGGGCCACGAAGGATCGCAGACTGGGTATCCAGTCCCTGCTCGGAGGCGCGTGAAACCACTGCATCGACCGCGTCGCTCCCAGCACCTTCTAAGCCCTGTTCGATTTCCGCTAATTCGACGTCGTGAGCGACCGAGATCTCGGTGGTGTCGACGACGTTGATCACGTGGAGCGTCGCACCACAGAGTTCCGCCATACCGATCGCCTCGTCAACCGCTTCCGCTACTTCGTCGCTTCCATCCGTCGGGATCAGTATGTTGTCGTACATCTACAGCCGGAGTTCTAACCCAAATATAATCAACGTTTCTATGATATGGGACGGTGCTCGGGTGGCGGGGGACGAAGGGGTGAATACTGTGTTGGCGAGCGGTGAATTTACTGGTCGTGATGTATTCGATATCGAAGTCATCCACTCACCCGATGAGTGTAGTGAGTTGAACGAGGGTCTTAGCGGTGGTTCCAGCCTTCAGCCCGAACAGAGAGACCGCGTTACCAGCCGCGGTTACCCGGTATACGGTATCAACGTCGGCTGTGACGGGTGCCAATTGATGTTACGCTCGATAGATCACCATGTCACCGCTCGTGTTCGGGTGTATGGGCAGCGGATGGCTCGACTGCGACGGTGGTGGCGTCTCGTCGGAGCAACGGATCAGCGACGGAGGCGGGCAGGAACACCGTTCCGTGACGGACGTTCTCGTCGATATCGGCGACCGTCCGGACGGCCGTCTCCTCGTGAGAGATAACGACGGTCTGATTGGGCTCGATATCCCGTGTGGCCGCATCAGTCGGATTGATACGAACATGACCGGGCGAAGGTCGGTCTTGCTGCGAGTCACTCAGGCGCCCACCCGTCACCAACAACAGTCCGTCTCGGAGCTCGGATGTCGCAAGCGGCTGTGCCGACCCGAAGACGGCGAGACCGTCCGCGGTCTCGAAGCGTTCCCGGTAGAGGGCCCCCTCCTCTCCGGCGGGCCACTGTGCCCCCTCGGGGCCCAACGTATCCCACGAGAAGCTGTCGTGGGTCGGCGCGACGCGACACAGTTCGTCGAACACCATCGAGACATCGGCGTAGGTGAACGCCTCGGGGTGGTTGGTGAGTCGCTTCCCCAAGTCGGTCAGAATGGTGAGGTCGGAGCGCACCCCAGTCGGCGGTTCGGTTACAGGACGAACCGGCTGGATTCGACGTTCGAGGTTGGTGAACGTCCCGGTCTTCTCGATCCCGCTGGCGGCCGGAAGGACCACGTCAGCGTGTCGGGTCGTCTCGTTGGAGACGAGATCGACCACGACGAGCAGATCGAGGGCGTCCAGTCGCTCTCGAAGCCACGTCGGGTCGCGCTTCGAGATGGCGGGGTTCTCGCCAACGACGAGCGCGCCGCGAACATCGCTGCCGAACGATGCGAGCAGTTCCTTCGCCGTCTTCCCTGGAGAGCGTGGTGGCTCGACCCCCCACTCCGACGCGACTCGTCTTCGAGCCGCCTCGTCGGTCACTGGCAGATGGCCGGGAAGTCGGTCGGGGGCACAGCCGGCGTCCGTCGCACCCTGTTCGTTGGCGAGACCGCGGAGGATATACAGTCCCGAGCCTGAACTCCCGAAGTTGCCCGTCAGTAAGAGTAGGTTGAGAAGCGCCGCGGACGCGTTCGTCCCCTCGGCCGAGTTCTCGATTCCGGTTCCCACCAGTCCGGCGACGCTGTTGGCGGCGGCCAGACGGTCAACGACGCCGTTCACGATATCGGCGTCGACTCCGGCAGCCCTTCGCATCGTGTCGTCGTCGCGGTCAGCCATCGACGCCTCGAACGCCTCGAATCCTCGCGTTCGCTCGGAGACGAAGCCCCGGTCGACACCAGCGCCGTCGTCGAGTAAGCGTCCGCTCAGAAGATCGAACACCAGCGCGTCCATGCCCGGTCGCGGCGCCACGTGGATATCTGCGAGCCGCGTCGTCTCGTTTCCCACGGGGTCGACGTGGATGAGCGTTGAACCGGCACCAACCGCTGGCCTGATGAAGCTGTTGAACGCGACGGGCTGGCGCTCGGCTGGATTGGCCCCAGCGACGAAGATAACGTCCGCGTCCGACAGATTCGCGAGGCTGTTTGTCGTCGCTGGCCATCCCACGCGGTCTGTGAGCGCACGCGCAGACGAGACGTGGCAGAGTCGTGCACGATTGTCGACGTTGTTCGTCCCCAGTGACCGTGCAAGCTTCTGAAGGAGATAGTTCTCTTCGTTCGTACAGTGTGGTGCCCCAAGGAACGCAAGCGCGTCAGGGCCACGTTCGTCGGTAATGCGCTGGACGTGCTCAGAGATGCGATTGTAGGCGGCCTCCCACGAGACGGGGGTCAGCTCTCCCTTTCGTCGAACCATCGGCTCTGTGAGCCGGTCGTCGGGCCGTCCGTCGAAGGCTTCAACGCCCTTTCGACAGAGGCGCCCCTTCGGATTCGCCGGGCCGGCGACTCCGCGTGCGCGTGATCCGCTTCCGGGTTGCAACCGACACCCGACTGCACAGAGCGGGCAGACCGTCTCGACGTCGTCGCCCCGTTTGTCCGATGACTGGTCAGTCACCCGCGGATCATCCTCTCATCGATCGCTGATTCGCCGTCCCTGTGACTTCAGTAGTGCGAGGAGGTAGCCGAGCCCGGCGCGCGCGTCACGGCCGCCGAGCGCACGGAGCATCCCGAAGAGCCCGACCGGTTCGGCCTCACGTTGTGCGTCGCCGACGCTCGCAAGGAAGGTATTCACCCCTTGGGCAGTATCCTCGCCGACATCCAGCGTCGAGAACGTCGTCGCGAGGCTGACGAGTCCGTCGAGGTGGTCTTCTCGTTGGAGCTCAAGGACGGTATCGAGGGCGCCGACGAGCTCTCCGCCATTTTTCTCGAGCATGGTCGAGAGCTCCTCCACCTCTTCGGGGGAGAGCGACTTGGTGAACGCCGTCGCGATCGCCACCAAATCGTCGAGATGTCCCTCCCGCTGGAGGTCGAGGACGCTGTCGAGGGCCGGCGAGAGCTCCTCGGCGTTGTTTCCGAGGTCGGTCGCCAGTGCTGCCGCTCCGTCGGTCGAGAGGCCATCGGCGGCTTCGACGAGGTTGGCGGCCGAAGAGGTAATATGATCGAGTTCCTCCTCGTCGGCGCTGGCCGCGATCAGGATAGCGGTCGTGAGGGCGTCCTGAAGTTCGTCGGTCGTCTCGAGCGCCTCGGCGAGCGTCTCACCGTGTGCGGAGAGTGACTCCTGTAAGGCTGCGTCCCCCTCGCCGTTCGTCTCCCGTTTGGTCGCGCCGTGGGTCGCTGTCTCGGGGTATGTGTCGGTCGGCTTTGCCATCGTCAGTCGTCACCCCCCGTTGCAACGTCGGCGGTCGACACGGACTCGGCTCCCCCCTCGTAGGGCGTGACTCGGACGGCGGACACCTTGAACTCCGGCGTCGCCGCAGTAGGGTCTAGGTGTTCTTCATCCGTCAACCGATTGACCGCGCTCTCGGCGAAGTGAATCGGAATGAAGACGTTTTTCGGGCCGACACGGTCGGTCACCTGTGCCGGGACCACGACCTCACCTCGACGTGACGTAACGCGGACCAGGTCGCCGCTCTCGATGCCGTGGTTCACGGCCGTCTCGGGGTGGATTTCGATGAAGTCGCTCGGGGTGTACTGCATGATGCCCTCCTCGCGGTGGGTCATCGTCCCTGTGTGGTACTGATAGAGGACGCGCCCCGTCGTGAGCGTGAAGGGGTACTCCTCGTCCGGTAGTTCGGCCGGTTCGCTGTAACCGACCGCCTGAAGGTGGGCCTTGCCGTCATCCGTATTGAACTCGTCCTCGTAGAGCCGGACAGTGCCGGGATGATCGTCGTCCCAGCAGGGCCACTGGACGCCGCCTTCGCGATCAACGCGCTCTTGAGAGATGCCACCGTATATAGGCGTCAGCGATTTCACCTCGCGCATGATCTCGGCTGTGGAGCTGTAGTCCCACTCGCGGCCCATCCGGTTCGCGAGGTCCTGCAGAATCTTCCAGTCGGGGCGGGAGCCGCCTTTCGGCTCCATCACCTGCTTCACCATCTGCACCGTGCGGTCGGTGTTGGTGAACGTCCCCGTCTTCTCGACGAACGAACAGGCGGGGAGAACGACGTCCGCGTACTGGGCGGTCTCGTTGACGAAGAGATCCTGAACGACGAGGAACTCCAGATCCTCTAGCACCGCTTCGGCGTGATTGACCCCCGGTTCGGATAGCGCCGAGTTCTCGCCGATAATGTACATCCCGCGGATGTCGTCCTCGTCGGCCGCGAGGAACATCTGTGTCGTGTAGTAGCCGTACTCGGGCGAGATCTCGCAGTCCCACGCGTCCTCGAACTTCGCGCGGATCTCGTCGTCAGCGATGTCCTGATAGCCCGGGAAGTTGTCCGGGAGCGGCCCCATATCGCCGCCGCCACCCTGGACGTTGTTCTGCCCGCGGAACGGGGAGACACCCGCACCGGGCTTGCCCAAGTTACCCGTGACGGCCGCGAGGTTCGCCATCGCCATGACGTTCTCCGTCCCGTGGGAGTGCTCGGTGAGGCCGAGCGTCCAGCCGAACACGCAACGGTCGGCCTCGGCGATGGTTTCGGCGGCCGAGACGATCTCCGCGTGGGGAATGCCGGTCACATCCTCCACGACGTCGGGTGTGAACTCCTGAACCGATTCTTTTATTTCCTCGAACCCGGTGGTGCGCTCCTCGACAAACTCCTCGTCGTGGAGGTCGTTGTTGAGGATGTGGCGCGTGATGGCGTTGATCCACACCGCGTCGTACCCCGGGTTGATCTGACTGTACTGGGTGGCGTACTCCGCGATCTGTATCTCTCGGGGGTCGAAGACGAGGAGGTCCGCGCCGTCGCGGACGTTCTGTTTGATGCGCGTTGCAAGTACCGGGTGTGCCTCGGTCGTGTTCGAACCGGTCAGGAGGATACAGTCGGCGAGCTCGAAGTCGTCGGTACTGATGGAGGCCGCCCCGTAGCCGTACGTCTTCGCGAGGCCGGCGACGGTCGAGGAGTGACACAGACGGTTGCAGTTGTCGATGCTGTTTGTGCCCAACACCTGTCTGGCGAACTTCCCCATCAGGTAGTTCTCCTCGTTCGTCGCCTTGGAGGAGGCGATGACCGACAGTGCCTCTCCGCCGTGTTGTTCTTTGATCTGTCCGAGACCCTCCGCAACGCGCGTGAGCGCTTCGTCCCACGTCGCCTCACGGAACTCACCGGTTTCGTCTCGGACGAGCGGCGCCGTCAGCCTGTCGTCAGAGTTGATGAAGTCGTAGCCGAACTTCCCCTTCACGCAGGTCGAGATGCCGTTGACGGGTGCGTCTTCTTCCTCGGTCGGTCGTGCAGCGAGGATCTCCTCGCCGTCGGAGTAGAGGTCGAAGCGACAGCCGACCGCACAGTAGCCACAGGTCGTGTCGGCGACGTTCAGGTCCTTGAGTCGCTTGTCGCCGATAGACTGTGCGATCTCGAAGAGATTACCCTCCGAGAGCGTCTCGGCGGCGACACCCTCGGCGACGTGTTCGACGTTCTGTAGCGCCTCCTGTTTCGCTTGCTGCATATAGCCCGCGACGCCGTCTAGGTCATCGCCGTCGTTTCCACCCTTCATGGCCAGTCACTCTCCCCATCGTCCCAGTTGTCGGTCGGGCTGTTGTCCTCGGTCGCGGCCGCGTCGGCCGACGCCACGAGATCGTTGCCGCCGTCCATCTGTGGTTCGGTCGTCTCCTGTTGTCGTTTCTTCGGTGTCATTGGTCCCTTGGTTTTGCCGGTGTTTTCGTGCGATTTGCCGATGCTGTTTTTTTGAGTGAATCCGGGTAGCGGAATCGTCGTCGCGTCCTCGATGCCTTTCTCCACGAGCGACCCCGTCGGACAGACCGTCGCACAGTGTCCACAGGAGACACACGTCGACTCCTCCATCGTCTCGACGTCGCTCTGGAAGCCGATTCGGGTGTCGTTACCCGAGCCCTCCACCCTCAGGACGCCCTCGACCTGCACGTCGTTGCAGGCTTCGACACAGCGATTGCAGAGGATGCACTTGTTGCGGTCGATCTGGATGAACGACGAGGAGTCGTCAAGGGGTTCGTACTCGTCGCGGTCGTCGAGAACGCCGTAGCGCGGCTCCTCGATCTCCTGCTCGATAGCGCCGTCCTGCAGTTCGCATCGGCCGTTCTTCCCACAGGTCGTACACCGGAGGTTGTGGTTCGAGAGGACGAGGTCGAAGTTCACGTCGCGTGCTTGCGACGCCTCCGAAGCGTCAGTCTCGACGCGCAGTCCGTCCTCGGCCGGAAAACTGCACGCGGGCACGACGCCGTACGCGTCGGTGTCGACCATACAGGTTCGACACTCGCTTCGCGGCCCGATGCCCTCGCGGCCATAGTGACACAGCGCGGGAACGTACTCATCGGTGTCGACGGCCTCGATGGCGTCGATGAGTGTCGACCCGGCGGTGACCGAAACTTCCTGTCCATCGACGGTGACGGTTGCGGGCGCGTCACTGCCGGTAGAGGGGTCCGAGGCTGTTCCCGGAGCGATTTTCTCCGTCAGCGGCGGTGCGTCGGCGGTGTCGTGGTGTTCTGAACTCATGTAATCAAACCTCTAGGGTCTCGAGACAGCTCCCGGCCGGACATCGACCGTCGGCGTGCGCTTCGAACTCCGCTTCGAACTCTGCGACCGCGGTTCGGGCCGGCCGCCCCGCCTCGACACCGAACGCACAGATGCTCGACGTCTCCATTACCGTGGTCAGCTCTCTCATCTTGCTAGGTTCGTACGTGCCGTCGTATACGTCGCGCAGGAGGTCAGCGAGTTGTGTGGTGCCTTCACGGCACGGAACGCACCGGCCGCAGTTCTCCTCGGCGGCATACCGTGTACGCTGGCCGACGAACTTGACGACGCAGCGTTCGTCCGCGAGCAGATGGACGACCCCTTCGGTCCCGAGATTCGCCTCGGACAGCGCCGCTGGGTCGACACCGATGTCGAGGTCGTCCGTGATGCCGCCGAACTGACCGCCCACGGAGGCAGCCTTGAACTCGCCCGTAAGCTTGACGGCGTCCACGGCCGTCTTCAGCGTCCCCGTCTCCGGAACCTCGACGGTTGCAGGTGCTTCGACGTCTCCCCGCACCGTTACCATCCGCGTATTCCGCGGTTCTCCGTGTCGGAACGCCACCGAAAGGTGGGCGAGGGTCCGTGGCGTATGCACGAGCGTCGGCTGTCCGTGCAGTCCGGCGGACTCCGGTCCGGGTGGGCCGATGCGAGCCTCCAGACGGTGGTTCCCCTCGATAGCCTCGAGGGCCATCGTCGGTTCGGCGGCCCGGTGCTCGGCCGGCCCGGTGGCGATATCGACGGGCAGTGAGAGGTCCGGGTACGCCGAGACCGCCTCACGGACCGTCTCGATGGTGTGGCGGTTCTCCGTTGAGGTGTAGACGACGACTTGGTCACCCCCGACGGCGTGGGCGAGCGCGACCGCTCCGTCCAGCACCTCGAAGGGCGCACTACCGAGCAGGAGTTTGTCCGCGTCGGGGCCCTGTGCGTTCACGACGATCGTCTTCTCGCCGTCTCCGGCGCGAACGGCTTCCCAAGTCTCCGTGAGCGAACTGTCGTGGCAGAGGTCACCCCACCCGCGTCCTCGGAGCTGGTCGCCAAGATCAAACACAGCCTCGGGGTCCGGCTCCACGAATCCGCCCGCCGCTTTGTGGTCGGCCGGGGACGTCGGTCGGCGCCATCCACAGGCCCCGGTGACGTCACGGACGCCGGGTTCCAACCCTATGCCCTCGGGCACGGGTAACTGACTCGTCTCGGGGTCGTGGTCAACGGTGGCGTCCGGCTCTGCCGCTGTGACGTCGCCGGTCTCGTTGACAGCGGAGACGATATCCTCGAGCTTCGCTGACGAGCACTGGGGATAGAACGAGGTCGTCCCGTTACGAGTGACCATGACAAGCGGTTCGATCGTGGTGAACCCCGTCGATCCTACCTCGACGATGGTGTCGCTGGTAGACACCGATGTCGGGAGGCTCCGATCCGGGCCGGAATCGGAGACTCGGATGATCGGTTCACGATTAGCGTTTGTGACTGTCATTTGATATTGTCTATCGTAGTGTGCGAACCCACTGCATCATAAATGATGCGTGGAAATGCGGTTTCGAGATACCGTAGTTGATTCATTATGTAACTCCCAAAAGTTTCGTATTTCGTCATGATAAATAAATCTTTTCTAGAAGGGTAATCACTCCTCTAAAACCACATTTATTCCCCTATGATCGACCATGATGAACTATGTCGACAACGGAAGCGAACAAGAACCGGTGGCTCATTGCGTTGTCCGCAGTCGCGATCCACCTGTCAATTGGGAGCATCTACGCGTACAGTATCTATCAGATTCCACTGAACGAGGCACAGGGCTGGAGCACGGGGAGGGTTACACTCGCCTTTTCGATTGCGGTGCTGGTACTGGGGTTCACGGCGGCGTTCCTAGGGCGATACGTTGAGGAGTACGGCCCACGAAAAGCCGGGTTCGCCGCGGCCGTCCTGTACGGTCTCGGGATGTTCGGCTCGGGGGCCAGTGTCCAGTTCGGGAGTCTCCCGATGTTCTTGGCCACGTTCGGCGTCATCGGCGGGATGGGGATCGGACTTGGCTACATCTCACCGATCGGGACACTCGTCGAGTGGTTCCCCGATCGACGGGGGATGGCGACGGGCCTCGCGGTCATGGGCTTCGGTGCCGGCGCGCTACTGACCGGTCCGCTGGGCAACTACTTGATCCAGAACTTCGGCGTTGCGATGGCGTTCTACGCGCTCGGCGCGCTGTACTTCGTTCTGATGTCACTCGGTGCGAGTTACCTCGCCAAGCCACCTGAGATGTGGCTCCCCGATGGAATGTCGGACGAAGAAGACGCACACGAGAAAGCGAAAAGCGCGCTCGCGGGGCTCGAAAACCTCACGGCCGCCGAAGCACGCACCTCGCCGCGCTTCTGGATGGTGTGGCTCATCATCTTCATCAACGTCTCCGCGGGGATCATGCTGCTGGCCTTCGCCTCTCCGATGCTCCAGCAGATCGGCGGGGCGACCGCGACGACGGCCGCGTTCATTACCGGCTACATCGGCATCTTCAACGGTGGCGGCCGGATCTTCTGGTCCACGCTGTCGGACTATATCGGCCGGACGACGACGTACGCGGGATTCATGGTCATTCAGATCGCCGCCTTCTTCGTGATGCCGGAGCTGGCTGGGGTCTGGATCCTCGCGGGGGCCATGTTCCTCGTGATTACGTGTTACGGTGGCGGCTTCGCCTGCCTCCCGGCGTATCTCAGTGACCTCTTCGGAACCAAGGAGGTCAGCGCAATTCACGGCTACGCCCTCACGGCGTGGGGTATCGCCGGCGTCGTTGGTCCACAGCTCGCATCGTTCGTCCTCGAATCGACCGGAAACTACACCAACGCGCTGTACGTGATGAACGCCGCCCTCGTCGCTGGGCTCGTGACTGTGCTCGTCCTCCGCTGGCGGATCGGAAAGCTCCAGAACGCGAGTCAGGCCAGAGACGCCGGCGCAGCAACGACGGACTGACGCAACCGAACGCTTCGTTTCCACCTGCTTCGGTGGTTGTGGTTGTTCTTACTCGATCAGCTGACTCCGAACGTGTTCCAGATCTTCGCGTGTGTTGACGTTCGTCTTCGAGCGTGAGAGTGGAACAGAGTCTGGGATGGAACGGGACGAAATGGTGTAGACACCGTCCAGTTCGGAGAGCAGTGCCTGAAGGCCGGCGGCACGGGGTATCGACTCCGTCACCTCCAAGACGCTCTCACGGCGATATAGCGTGTGTAACGGCTCAAGCGTTCCATCCGACTGTTCGATTGCGACGGCGTCGACCCGTTCGTCACCGACGTCCGCTCGGTGTGCCAATCGCTGGAGCATCCACCTGATCGCAGCTCTCGCGAGAAGTGGCATATCGCAGCCACAGCAGAACAGCCACGGCGTCTCGGTTTCCACGGCCGCCCCGACGATTCCTGATAGTGGCCCTTCGAACCTAGATGAATCGAACGTGAATTCGACCTCGATCGTATCGACGATCGCAGCGTACCGAGCTCGCTGATCGGGTGTTCGAACGACGACAACCGGCGGGGGCTCGGTCGCTCGCCGTAGGGTATCCAGAACTCGCACCAAGCAGCTCTTGGAGTCGATTCTGGAGAGGGCTTTGTCCTCCTCGGTCGATCCGTAGCGGGTGCTTGTTCCCCCCGCAAGCACCACGCCTCGCGAGATCGCGGTCTTGTCTGTCATCGTAGGATACCTCTCTAGATACCGATTCGTCGGCTGCGTACGATCACTCTATACTTTCGACGATATTGTTAGTTGTGTCGGCAAGACGAATAGAGTGGGTGAGGCGATGTGTGGGTTACCGGAGCGTACCCGTCGTCCGTCATCTCGACGGCGGGAGTCGCCGACGCTGTCCCTATCAAACGCCGCGGTCCTCGGACGACACTGTACGAGAACATCAGCGTAATCGGGGAGTTCGCTCCGGAACTTGATGCCTATGCCGCCGAGGATATCGGCATCTTCGAAAATCAGGGCATCACTGAAACAGCGCACATACATTTATATTTCATACAGTTGTAAGTCGAGCCATGCAGGCGTTCGTGATGGAGAGGGTCGGCGAGACCGGGATGGTTGAGAAAGAGAAGCCCGAGGCGGGCCCGCTAGACGCGATCCTGAAACCGACGAAAGGACTGGTCTGCACGTCGGATTGCCACACGGTACACGGCGCGCTCGGTGAGCGCGACGACCTGACGCTCGGCCACGAAGTCGTCGGCATCGTCGAGGAAGTCGGGTCGGCGGTGACGAGGTTCGAACCCGGTGACCGTGTTGCCGTCGGTGCGATCACACCCGACTGGAACTCGGAGGCCGCACAGGACGACCATCCCTCACAGTCGAACGGTGCGCTCGGTGGCTGGAAGTTCGCCAACGTCAAAGACGGCGTCTTCCAGGAGTACGTTCACGTCAACGACGCGGACGGCAACATGGCACACGTCCCTGACGGCGTGAGCGACCACGAGGCGGCCTACACCGCGGACATGCTGAGTACGGGATTCGCCGCGGCGGAAAACGCGGACATCCCGATGGGGGGAACCGTTGCCGTCTTCGCGCAGGGCCCGGTCGGACTGATGGCCACGAAAGGGGCGCGACTGCAGGGCGCTGGCGAGGTCATCGCCGTCGAAACCGTCGAGAAGCGTCAAGAACTCGCCCGCGAGTACGGCGCGGACCACGTCGTAGACTTCGCCGAAGGTGACCCCGTCGAAGAGATCATGTCGCTCACCGACGGCCGAGGCGTCGACGCCGCAATCGAGGCACTCGGCACCGACCAGACGCTCAAAGACTGCATCAAGGTCACGAAACCCGGTGGGACCGTCTCGAACGTGGGCTACCACGGTGACGGTGAGTTCCGGCACATTCCCCGAGAGGAGTGGGGTGTCGGCATGGCAGAAATCGACATCGTCACCGACCTCTGTCCCGGTGGAGGCCTGCGAATCCGCCGGATGCTTCGGATGCTGGAGAACGACCTCGTTGACCCGACGAAGATGACGACTCACGAGTTCGACTTCGAGGAAATCGAGACGGCGTTCGACCTGATGGACGAAAAAGCGGACGACATCATCAAGCCGCTCGTCCACTTCGAGTAGTCGTCCTCCCGACCGGCCGTTCGTGACCTCCCACGATGTGAGGCATACGATGGAAAACTCTCCGTGAGGGTGCGTTCCAACCCTCTCAGACTCCGGACAACCCGTCGGGCTTCGGTCCCGTGCTCCAAACTGGCGGTGCCGGCGAGCGACGCCTTTGTTGGCGAGTACTCACTCCGACGGACCGGGTCACGAGCGATCACTCAACCCGTAGCAAACGACGGATAGGATCGGTCTTTTGCCACCATGGCACAACTCATACGCTAAATCGACGCAAGCCGTACGTCTCGGCGTCGACGCCGTCGAGGGTATCGCCACGGTACGCAACCTGCCCGCCGTCGAGGATGGTGCACGCGTCACCGACCGTCGAGGCGAACCCCGGATAGTGCGTGGAGACCACGAACGTGATACCCTCGTCGGTCAGCCCGCGAATCAGGTCGACGAGCGCGGGCTGCGTCGCGTACGCGCTCGTCGACGACATTGAGGCCGCCGTCATAGGAAACGTAGCCTGCGTCTTCCAGTCGGTTGACAGCCTCTCTCACTGTCTCGTAGGGCGTGTGGAGGTGTTGGGCAACACGGCGGATGGAGTCACCACCCTCGATGGCGAGAATGGTCTGAGCCGCCGTGTCGTCGAGCACCTCATACATCTGGTGGTTACCAATAATCCGATAGTAGTTGAAAGTCTTACTGGAGAACGGTATAGTGGCTCTGACTAAGTTCCACCACTCAGGATCTCTTATTGAATGACTGGACTATGTAGATAGCATAAGTAACCTGCACAACCTGAGTAATGTAGATTATGTAGATTATGTAAATTGCGTGTTCCGAGAATTAGCTCTTGATGTGGATGGCGGTGATCGGGATGAATACGTCTGGAGTGCAGAAAATACACATTATGCAGATTATGTAGGGCTGGCAGTGATTATGACGAATGAGGATTGTATTGGCAATCTACAAAATGTGGATTGTGTAGGTAGTGTACACAATCTGTCTGACGTAGAATTAAGTTGGACGAGCTTCATTGGCCGCGTATGTACAGAGCAAAACTTACATTATTCACAAAACTCACACAACCAATAATACTTGCCCAATGTACATTACATACAAAATGTACAAAATTCGCCTCTTGCGGAGGGTACTGACCTATGAGTGCTGACGAATTTGAGGGACTCCCTGGGGCAGCTGTCTCGTTGCTAAAGGGTGGTGTAGGAAAATCCACGATCGCACTCAACATCGCTGATCGACTCGCTGCTCGTGACCATGAGACAGTCCTACTGGACCTGGATAAGGACGGGCACATGACGACCCAGCTTGGGTACGACGATGCGTACGACCGAGATGCGAACCTCGGTGACGCCCTCATCGATGGTGAGGACCCCGAAGACCTGCTTATTGAGACGGACTTCGGCGTTCATCTCCTCCCGTCGAGCAACGAACTCGAGAACGTCGAGACGAGGCTGAAAGACGAACGGTTCGCAGACGTGAAGCTTCGGCGGAACGTCGTTGATCCGCTCATCCAAAACGGATATGACTACGTGATTATTGATGCCGCAGGTGGCCGTGGGAAACTCTCCGATAATGCCCTCATCGCCGTCCAGCGCGTCATAGTTCCGCTGATTCCGCGTGCTGGCTCAATCAATGGGCTCAATAAGATGATTGAGCGCCAGATCTCCCCAATCCGGCAGAATATTGGATTAGATATCCTCGCAGTTACCCCGAATATGATTCGCGAAACGATGGGGCAACACAACGAGCATCGGACTCTCGTTGAAAATCTCAACCGAGAGTTCGGTTCGTTCGTCCCTGAGTACGCTCGCGTCGACCCGGAGATATTCGATGCCCTCGATGATCCGGGACGCACCATTGATAGTATCCCGAAGCCAGGGATTCGCGAACGGACCGCAATTTCTCGCGCCTTCAAGCAAGGAATGCCCATCTCGGAGTTCGACGAAGATTGTGACCAGATCCCGCATTTCGACCACTTAGCGGACCTCGTGGAGGAACACAGCCATGCCTAATGAGGACGACCGTTTCGGGGACGTCGCTGAACAGCTCAAACAAACGGAAGAAGGAGTCGAATCGAACAACGACGAACGTGGTGACTCTCAAGGTGAACCACAACCGGATGAGGAGATCACTACTGAGGACACAGGGTCGGAGACCGAGTCCACTCCTGAGCAGAATGAGGAGGATGTGGACGAATCCACCGGTGGCCCGGCCTTCTCATTTGACGAGACCGATATGCACGGCTTCTATGTCCGGGAAGAAACGTGGAATGGCGTCACCCGGATGCGATCATCGGTAACTGCTGCGTGCTCTATGTTTGATGTTCCCGAATTTGAGGGAAGAGAGTTTCAGGACGCGTGTCTCCGGATAATTGCGGACCACGGTGATGAGGTCGCCCTTCAGATCCTCCGAGAGCGTGGTATCGAAGCTGATGAGGACCGTATACAGGAAGTTGTGGATATGCTGAGCGAGCAAGCTACGAACGACTAACATTTGATTTGGCCTATTTTCTCCACCATTCAGATTTCGGGCATATTGTACATTATGTAGATTGTGTAATAAGCTATCTGCTTGCTGTCTCGCGATTTTCTTGGAACAGGACCCGAACGGCCGGTCGCGCAATAGTTGAGACCGGTCGTCTCAATGCATATGGTTCTCGAAGTGCTTCGTGGTCGATAGGACTCGTTCTTCTTCGGCGTTTACGTAGCTTTCACTCCTAACGCTCTTTACAGCGGATGACGTACCTCCTTTCAACGATGTCCATCGACCGAGACACATTCGAGAACACGAGCAAGGAAGAACTCGCGGATCTTTCGGTCCCTGATCAGGTCCTCGGGTTTCTCGCCGCCAACGAGGATCGGGCGTTCAAGGCGCGCGAAATTGCCTCTCAGATCGGCGTTGACGAGGGGGCGGTGAGCACTGCACTCTCACGATTGAAGGACCGCGGTCTGGTCGAACACAAGGCGACGTACTGGGCGATAACCGACGACGTCGAGCGCCTCGAAGGATACAGCGGCTACGAACGGGCGACCGCCCTGTTCAACGACCAACTCGGTACAGAGGATAAGCAGGCGTGGCGCGAGCACGCACCGCAGAAGCCCCACCCAAGCGTCGAGGATGAACAGTGACCGACGAAGGGGAACCGATCTTTGAGCGTGGCGATGTCGTCTACGGCCATGACCCGTTCAAAGGCGAAGAAGACGCTCGCCCCTAGCTTATCCTCTCGAACCACGAAGGCCGTCCCTTCCACGGCGAGCAGTATATCGCGGTAACACTAACGTCGAAGTCTTGGATGGACGGGCTCATCGACATTCCCGAGGAGAGTTGGCTTCGTGGCGGTACGCCAGACGAGAGCCGGATCGTTCCATGGAGTGTGCAATCGATAGGCCACGAGGATATCAATTTTTGGCAGGGCCGTCTGGCAGATGGTATCGTCGATAACGCGACTACTGCTCTCGTCAAAGAATTACGGTAGCTACTTTCGAGTACTCACGTCTCTACGCGTTACACCTTCTTCTGAACGAAGTCTCAACTTCCAGGTCGCGCAGTAGTTGAGACTGACCTTCTCAATGCATATGGAACTAGCTTCCTTCGATGGCCCCAGCTAGAGTGTCTGCTCAACAAACTGCGACACAATACGGTCCTCGGCAGTCCGAAGCCGATACGCTCTGTCGCGTTCAAGGCGCCGGCACTAGTGACGTGTGACACCGAGAGAGATACACTATCACGAGGATGTGATTCCATCATATCGTACACATCCCCGATCGGAGAGTCACCAGTACTGAGCGGAGAATGGAACGACGAGAGGTTGGTGAGGTTACCCCCCGTAGCCCTTACCCTCGATTGGGCCGCTAAACACGCCGTAGAGGAACTTGAAGTACCACAGTACCAGCAGCAGGACCGGAAACCCGAGGACGGTCACGAGGTTCAGCGCTAGTGGCGACACGACCGCTTCTCTAACCAACAGCCCGGTCGGCGGATAAATCGTCGGGTACAGCAGAATTGCGACCAAGATCGTCAACAGTGTGGGCAGCGCCAGCGCGCTCGCGAGCCAAGCTCGGTACCGGCCGCGTCTGGCCAGTACGCTCCCGCCCAGCCCGACGGCGATCGAGAGAACGACGACTGCAGCGACGGGCAGCGAGAGCACCCCGTCGGCAGCGCCGCCCGCATCGGTCAGCACGACGGTTCCCAGCAGCACGACCACACCGCCAAGGTACGCCAGTGTCGCACCGATGCCGTACGCTCGCAGTTCCGATGCCAGACCGGGCTCGGTCTTGGCTGCGAGGAACGCCGCCCCCGTGGCTATCGAGACGGCGACCAGGCCGACGCCAGTCAACGCCACTGGTAGCGTCGCCCCGCCGAACAGCCAGCGCCCCGCGAGCATCCCCAACAGGAGCGGCGCGAACACACTCCCGCCGATGAACGCGTAATCGGTGTAGCGCTTCCAGCGCTCGTCGTCGCGCTGCTCGCGGAGTTCCGGACCGAGGCCGCGGAACACCAACGCGACGACGAACCCGAGCGCGAGCAGATAGTTGTCCGCCAGCAGGCGCGAGTACACGCGCGGGAACGCCGCTAGCAGCATCGTCCCGAAGGCGACGACCCACACCTCGTTCGCGTCCCAGACCGGTCCGAACGCCGCCAGGAACGTCTCCCGCTCGTGTTCGTCCGACCGCGTTGCGTACAGCATTCCGATACCGAAGTCGAACCCGTCGAGGACGACGTACATCCCCAGTGCGAACAGCACCGCGCCAAGCCAGATTTCCGGCAGGGACTCGACGAGGTACGCGTCGACGGGAATCAGCGGGTCAGTCATCGCCAGTCACCCACGGGAGCGGCCCGCGCCAGCGCCCGGCACTCGACTCGCGGACGCCGAGTGACCGGAGTTCCTCCCGGACCAGCCACTTCAGGATGTACAGCGCAGTCAGCACCAGCCCGACGTAGAGCACGACGAACCCGACCAGGGTCAGTGTCGCCTCGGCCCCGGTGAGCGTCGATGACACCGCCTCGCTCGTCTTGAGCTCGCCCTGGATGACCCACGGCTGCCGACCGATCTCGGTGACGTACCAGCCGGTGAGCAACGCAGCGTAGCCGAACGGCGATGCAGCGATCATCGCCTTCAGGTAGCGTGTGCTGTCAGCCAACCGGCCTCGGTACATGAGGAACCCGCCCCAGAGCGCGAGCCCGATGAACAGGAACCCGAGCCCGATCATGAAACGGAACGACCAGAACACGAGCGCCACGGGCGGGTTCTCCTCGTACTCGTTCAGTCCGGTGACCTCGGCGTCGAAGTCCCCGCCACTGGCGAGGAACGACCCGACTGCGGGAAGGCTCACGGTGAACAGGTTCTCGGCTCGCGGGTCGGTAAGTGCCTCAGGTGACTTTGGAAACGCGAGCAGGTGTAGGTCGGCCTGCCCCGTCTCGTAGTGGGCCTCCATCGCGGCAAACTTCTGTGGCTGGGTATCCTCGACGTGACGGCCGTACGCGTCGCCATGAATCGCCTGGAACGGGGCAGAGACGAGCAGAAGCACCACCGCTAGCTTGAGCGCGGAGTTCCAGGCGTCCGTGTCAGGCTTCTTCCAGACGATGTACGCCGAGACGCCCGCAACGAGCAGTGCGACCGATATCACCGACGCGTTCATCATGTGAACGTACATCCAGGGCATTCGCGGAGTGAGGAACGCGGCGACGGGGTCTGTGAGTTTGGCGACCTCCATCCCGTTACGGGTGACCATCTCGTAGCCCCGAGGTGTCTGCATCCACGCGTTCACGATCAAAATCCAGAACCCCGACAGCCAGGCGCCGACGCCGACAAGGACCGAGGAGAGGACGTACGTTCGGTCCGTGACGCGCTCGCGACCGTACAGCAACACGCCGAGGAAGACGGCCTCCAAGAAGAACGCCATCTTCGCCTCGAAGGCCAGTGGCCCGCCGATCAGTTCCCCTGCCACCTCGGCGAACTGCGGGAAGTTTGTACCGAACTGGAAGCTCATCGGAATCCCGGTGACTGTACCCATCACGAAGCCGACGGCGAAAACCTTCACCCAGAACGAGCGCAATCGCGCATACCGCTCTTCGTTCGTCCGCACGTTTTTCCAGGTGAAGTATATAATAAACGGTGCGAGCCCGATCGAAAGGGATGCGAAGATGATGTGAACGGAGATCGTCCATCCGAACTGCATACGACTCGCGACTTCCGGAGAGAGGAACGCCACCCATACTGGGTCGACGGCACTCAGTAGTGTGATTGGACTCATTCACCTTGCGCTACGGCACAATAGCTTATGAGTAGCCCAACAGTTCCTACTTTGGAGCATTCACCACAACAGTATTGTGTTATTAGAACCATACTATTTGTACACCTCAATCGCCGTATCAGTATACGATAACTGACAGATAGAGTTGACCGATCCCAGCGATGATCATCACAACGCCGGCGAGCCGCTTGAGCCATCCAGCATGAGCCATTACGCGATTTGCGTTACTGATGATACCGACTCCGGTTGCGACGGTTGTTGCAGCCATTAGTACAGCAACAACACCGGCATAGACTCCTAATACGAGCATCGCTGCTTCGGTCGAGAGGGTGATAGCCCGGGCTACAACTGCGAGGAAGACTGGGGCGACGCATCCGGCACCAGCTAATGCGTATCCCGCGCCAAAAAGACCGAAGCCGAGAACGCTTGATCGGCGCTTTGGAAGTGATAACGACAGTGACGGAGCGCGGTCGAATGCGACAAGTAATCCGAAGATGATGAGCAATCCGCCGACCAGTGTCTCAAAAATAGTAATATCTGATAGTGCCTCGTGGCCGACCCACGTCGTGGCCCCACCCAGCAACGCAAACGTCGCAAGTACGCCCAATGCGGCTGCCACTCCTCGAATCCCCGCCCCTGTGATAGAGGCGCTTTCGGTGTTCGTAGAGTTCACGTAGAAGCCAACGTAGCCCGGCAGCAGGGGGTAGGCACACGGTGAAAAGAACGTTGCTACACCCGCTGTGAGCGCGAACGAGACGTTTGTCAGAAGCGTCTCGCTGATCATGCGTTGAGGGCGATCTCGATTCCTGTGACAATCTCGTCGGCGGTGTGAATGCCGGACTCAGACCACTGGATTCGGCCAGTTGGATCGAGCGCCACAGCAGTTGGATAGGCTCCCACATTTAGCTTCGCCGCAAGTTCAGCAGTTACATCGGCAGCGACCAACCAATCACCGTCGTTTTCACTCCACCACTCAACGACCGTTTCCTCGCTGACCGACCCACCAACGTCTTCAGTTGTTACTGAGACGAATAGTACCTCATCTCCAATCCGGTCCTCAGCCTCACCGAGTGCTGGCATCTGTTCCACACAGGGCGCACACCAAGTTCCGAAGAAGTCGACGAATGTGGCTTGATTATCTGGGGGGATCGTTACCTCACCATCGCGGCTTCCTGGCGCTTCGATCGTGTCGAGTGTCGTCGGCTCGACTGGCTCCGGTGTCTCGTTCCTGTTGCTGAAGGTGTCAGGAATTGTCCCGGTCGCGACGAGCCCAGCGCCACCAATTGCCCCGACACTAGCGAGTCCAGCAAGGAGGTTCCGACGCTTCATGCCGTGACCACCTGCTCGAAATCGTTTTCGACGGTCTCGACATCGACCGACGCACCGTTCGGGTACGCCCGTTCGACGATGCCACGCTCGTTCACGAGGAGGATCAGCCCGTAGTGTGGGAACTGATACTCCAGATTCTCGAGATCCTCAGCAGGTCGCTTCTCGATGACCAGCCCGAACTGTTCTTCTAGCAGTTCCTGTCCCGCTTCGTAGCTCTCCGGCCGAAGGAAGTGCCAGTTGCCGGCGTCGAGATTAACCCCCTGCTGGCGGGCGTACTCGCGGAGGACATCGGCCGTGTCGCGCTCAGGGTCAAAGGTGTGTGCGAGAAAGGCGGCGGCGTCGCCGTACCCACCCTCGGTAGCGACTTCCTGTGCCCGCCGCAGTCGGAGAATGAGAGCGGGACAGACACCGTCCGGACAATTCGTGTAGAACGATGTCCAGAGGATGGTTCGCTCCCCTTCAAAATCAGTCGTTGAAATATCTTCACCCGTAATCGGGTCGGGGACGGTGAACTCGGGCATCTCGTCGCCGTAGCTCGGATGGGCGGCTTCACTTAGATCCTGTTCAGGCGGGCCAAGGACTGTTCCCTCAGCGCCAGATTCAGTAAGTACGCCGAGGCAACCAGCGACGCTTGCGGTTGTCCCGGCTGCGGCGATCGACTGTAAATACCTTCGTCGATCCATATCCGGGGCTTACCATCATCCGAACAAGTATCGTCTGGCGTTTTGCACCGCCAGCAAAGAAGGTGGGTCTGTGTTTATCGTTCGCAGGACGACGAAGAGGGCCACAGTTGGATGGCAACGCCAACAATCCCAACGGCTATGGCTGAGACAAGGATTCGAATTATGCCGCCACCGAAAGCCGCTGTAGCCCCTCCAGCAACGGTGGCTCCGGCTGCACCTGTCGCTGCTGGTGCCGCAAAGAGACAGCAGAGACTTACGGCACCGCCAAGCCCGATTAATGGCCATCTGTTCTTCGAGTCCGCGTCTTCAGCTTCGCCTGTTGCAGTATCTGTCATTCTGTATGTTTGCTAGTGAGTTTGACTCCCCTGTTCTTCTATGCTACAGGCGTCACATGAACTCTGTGAACGGCTGTAAAGAAGTCCTGCAAAGAATACGATACTTCCCATACCTAAGAGGGGTCGTAACGGGTCGAAATACGTCATTAGTGCGGAGCTGCTAAACAAGGCGAGCAGAAACGCATTACAGATTGGACAGCCGAACGCCAGAAAGCCCACCACTGTTCCTGCAGTAGCTGTCTTGTCGTCATTGCGCTGGTTGTCGGTTCGTTGGAAGGTGTATACTCCCAAGAAGGCCGCAGTAGTGGTGAGAAAGAGATAATCCAGCGGCGTTCGTGGTACCTGCCGAATGTAGAGAGGATTCGAAATCAAGCCCGTGACAATCCCAAAGAGCACGAAACCACCGGTACTGATGATCGTTGCTTTTAGATAGCGTCTTGATCGCGATCGCATCTCTCTTTCGTTTCGATCTCCGGCAAATAAAGCAGGCCGTCTGTTTGCTCGTTCGTAGAAAAGCTGATTCGATTTCGTGGGAGTTCCGTTTTGTTGTTCATAGCAATGATACGTTTAGTGTGGCCAAATCGTCGCTTCTTTGCAGATGAACGCGTAATATAACCATATGACGACAGGGGAAAACAGCCAGTCTGCGGCCCTCTTGGAGCTTTTCGCGGACGACTACTCTCGGGAGATCTTGCTAGCTGCTGATGAATCCCCCAGAACGGCGAAAGAGCTCAGTCGGCGATGTGATGCGTCGTTGGCGACAATCTACCGACGTATCTCCACCCTACAGGAACACGACCTCATCAGAGTCCATTCGACGATCGGTTCCGGTGGCGAACACAAACAATTATTTGAAACGACAATTGAAACGCTTCAAGTTGCCATTTCCGACGGTGAGCTCGAACTGTCAGTCGAGACTCGGGACGAGCTCGCCGACAACTTCACCACGCTCTGGAACAATTTTCGCGAGAATATATGATTAGCATCCCGATCATCGCCATAAAGCTGATCGCGCTCTCGCTGAGTCTCTCTGTTGCGTATCTTGCGTTCTATGCGTATCGACGGAGCGAAAGCAATCCCATGTTCCATGTTTCGGTTGGATTCGTCTTTATCGGGATCGGCGCAGTTTGTGAAGGACTCATTCTCAACACGTTCAACACGTCGCTATTTTCAGCCGCGCTCGTTCAAGCGGCACTCGTCTCTATTGGAATGTTGCTGATTTTACGATCTGTTATGCTTGATCCGGAACAACAGAACATCTAGCAGAATGCTACAGTGTTGAGACTCTTATATGAGACTGGGATCTATATCGAGCAGTCAGACGAGTACTCCTCAGTGCATAGAAACCCGCTAGACCCATCTTATTGATTCGTTGGTGATTGACTGAATCAGCTAATATTGGGATAATCAATGGCAAAATTAGCCGATATGTGCGACATCTCTGGATTCTAAAAACCCTATAATATCGCTCGTCTACCGAGGAAATGGTGAGAATTGCAGTTATCGACTCGTCACACCTGTATGAGTACGTTGCCGAGGGGGACACTGAATTACACGTCCAGCTACTGTTAGCTATCAGTAGACTCCCCCATCTCATGAGTACACGTAAATCCAGAGTTAATCCTCGACAGTTCATTGAGCACCTGCTTCAATTCCGGTATCGAGAAGTCACGATGATGTTTGCGACGCTTGCAGTTCTCACGAGCTCGATCGTCTTCTTCCCTGGCTGGGAGAACGCTACGAAAGGTGTCCAGTCGAATGTCTCGACCGAATTATTCCTCCTATTTGCTGTCGTCGCTATTGTCGCTGGCGTCGTGAAGGGAATGATAGGCTTCGGGTACGCACTCATTACGACGCCCATTTTTGCGTCTGTCATCGACCCGACGCTTGCAGTTGTCGTTCTCGCAATCCCGCCCTGGATGATCAATATGTTCCAGATTGGCGAGACCAAGACCGGAATCTCGTTTATTCGCCAGGAATGGATACTCATCTTGCTGGCAATTGTCGGGTCAATCACTGGCGTCTACTTCCTTGCACAGTACACCGCTGGACCGATTGTGCCGTTCCTCATTGGCGTGATTATCTTCGCATACGTCGTGTTCCAAGTCGTTCAGAATTTTGTGACAATCGAAGAAGCACACCACCCAATCGCACTCAGCACCGCTGGATTCCTCGAGGGATTCCTGCTCGCAGCATCCAACCTCGGTCCACTACTTCCGGCGTATTTCCATACGTTCGAGCGTGATACCGAGCGCTATATCGGCGGGCTCTCTATGGTTCTGGGTATCATCTTCACGGTCCGCATTCTTCAGATGGCGCTTTTTACTGATCTCATGACCACGTACCGGCTCTGGCTCGGATCTGTTATTGCAGTTATTACGATTGTGGGGCTCCTCCTCGGGACGTATCTGCGCCGGCTCGAGGTCGACGAGCAGAAATTCAACTGGTTCGTCATTACTCTGCTGTTGGTCATCTCGCTCAACATCTTTCGGAATACGATTCCGAAGCTTTTCTAGCGCGTTAGGGTTTGATATATGCGTATCCCTTATTCTGGAGGCGGGTTAACTCGCCGACGCCGGACGACACGAGTTCGACGCCTTCGATGAGATCGTTTTCTGAGATATCGGTTCCTTCGATCGTATTGCTGCATTGCTTGACTCTCACGCCACGGTCGATTAGGTCCCTGATTTGCTCGCGCTGCTGTGACGTAGCTTTCAGGAGTTCTAGCCCGCCGCTATTTGCGACAAGTGCGACGGCTTCGACGTCGATGGTTTCGTCATCCAATAGATTCGCGATGTTCCCGACGACACGAGCGTGAAGTTCTTGAGCGTCGTTCGAGTGGTGAAAGACGGCTTTCATCCCGGTAGTATCGTGAAGCTATCCTCAAAACACTGTTTTTGTGCGGCGACTACTTGCGTCGCTGTTCCCGGAGATCCTCGGCTCGAAGTTCCCCTTTCGCATGCCACGTCCGCGGCCGACACGCGATGAGGAGCGCGGTGAGGTAGAAGAGTCCGACAGTCGCGAGCACCACGGTACCCGAAATCATGCCGATTGCTGCACTCTCTATCCACGGCTCAGGAGAGAATGCTGTAATACGGACGAGCCACGCAGCGAACAGTATTCCAAATAGGGGAAGATATATGCGCCGAAGCCGGTGAGCGATTGCCTCTTCAGCACTGATTTTGATGGTCGGTGTTCGATAATCTTCGCTGAGCTTTTCTCGCCAATTTGGATCAACGACGCCAGCTGATGGATCAAGCCCGTACGCCCACACGTTCTCTTGGAGAATCCGAACCCGAGTACGCCAGATTTCGTACCCGCGGTAGCGACGTGCTTCCACCACGAGGAAGACCGAAAGAGTCGCGACACCGATAAGAAGAATGTAGTGGGGGTTGTCAGGGCTGGAGAATGCCCATGTGATAATCGCGGCCATGACGATAACGGCCCAGTTTGTCGTCCGGTCGAGACGCTCTCGCCACAGCTTCATCCGATGGATCTCGCCGCGATACAGGTGCGCCATCGCGGAACTGGGCCCCATCTCTTCGTCCAGTAATCCTTCACCGACATCTCGATACTCGGGATCGGTCGGGTCTACATCCTCTGAGGCAGGTCCAGTCATCGATGGTAAGTGGAAGTGAGCATATTATCTGTCTATATGGCGCTAGGCTTCCGGCAGTTCGTTGAGGACGCGTTCAAACCGCTCCCGCACGTCTGCTGCGATTGAGTCTAGTTCAGAGTTCTCGGCTACGGAAAGCACGACTTCGGGATCGACTGCGCTCACGCCGGTTTCGCCATCGTCGGTCTCGTACACAACGATGTTACAGGGAAGAAGCGTCCCCAACTGTAGTTCTTCTTCGAGGGCCTGATGCGCGAGCGGCGGGTTGCACGCACCGAGGATTCGATACTGACGAAACTCTTCGTCCAGTTTCTCCTTGAGCGTCTGTTGGACGTCGATGTCACAGAGAACTCCGAATCCCTCCTCGGACAGTGTATTCATCGTCTGATCGATTACCTCATCGAACTCGCCATCAACATGCTTATCCAGAGTATAGGGCATACTATCCAATATAATCACCTTGCTAATAGGTATTGCGCCTGACCGGTAACGGAGAAAAGATGGCTACTGCGAATGGGCTCGGTGGGGAATGTATGGTCACCGCTTCAGACCGTTTGAGCGGTCTGGATAGTCCCAGTAGTCTCGGATTGCCAGCCGTTGATTCCTCCGATCATTCGCTTTGCATTGAAGCCGTGTTCACGAAGTCGGGACGCAGCAATCGCGGCATTTGACCCACTGAAACAGACCACGGCAATCTCCTGGTCATCAGGCAGCTCTACTGCTGAGACGTCCAGCCCAATGAAGTTCTTTCCTTTGAGTTGATCGTAAACCGGGAGATTGTAACTCCCATCGATGTGTTCTTCCTCGAAACTGTATGCTGGCCGAATGTCAAGGATGAACACGTCGTCAGGGCGGGACTTCACTTCTTCCGGAGAGATTATAGTATTGGTTAATACAAGCAAGACTACACAATACTAATTCATAAATTTCACGCATAGGGCTCGACCATACGCTTGCCTGGGCCTACGACTGGAACCGAAGAAACTTCAGAATTAGATGAGGAGCTGGATGTCGGCGTCGGCCATATCTTGGATGGCCGTTGCGGCACCGACACCTGTCGTCACGCCGTCGTAGAAGTCGTCCTCGTCGTAGTCCATTAGGTCGATGGTCATCTGACACGCTTGGAATTCGACGCCCATCTCGAGCGACGTGTCGATCAGTTCCTCGATCGTAGCCGTGTCGTTGTCCTCGATCTTCTTTTCCATCATCTTCGTCGTCACGCGGTCCATCCCAGGGAGCGCAGCGATGGCATTCGGGACCGGCATGTTGGGGTTGCCGACCGAACTCAACTGCAAGTTCTTGGAGCGTTCCTCGTGGAGGATGTCGAGCCCCCAGAACGTGTGGAAGACCGTCACCTCATAGCCGAACGCTGCTGCCGTACTCGCGAGGATAAGTGGCGGGTACGCCATGTCTAACGTTCCCTTCGTGGCGATGATGCTCATCTTCTTGCCGTCGTCCTCGGTGGTGGCCTCCTCGAGCGCGTTTTCGAGTTCGTCGACACGTGTGGCCAGTTCTGCACGCGAGGGTGCGTCGTCGGGTGACGCGTCGGGAGTGTCTGCACTCATCGTCATTCGGTCTTGCGCACGTAGTGCGTGTACACGCCGTCGCCCTCCTGTTGATCGACCAGTTCGACGCCGTCAGTCGTGTCGGCCCAGCCGCCCAGGTCGCTCATGCTACCTGGATCAGTCGCAAGGACCTCGAGGATCTCGCCTTCAGCGAGCTGGTCGATACTCTGCTTCGTCTTGACGACCGGCATCGGACAGTTTTCGCCCTTTACGTCGAGAGTCTCAGTGGCTTCGTACTGCGTCATGGTATTGACTTCATTACCCAATATTGGTCGACAGTAGAAAAGTATATCGGTAGTAGTTCGTATATTCAGCAATACCCTATACGCGAGTTATTAAGAATCATGCCCGATTCATGGTTAAAAAGCGATACTGTCCCCAATAGTGTTGCATAGTGAATGCACTACTATACAAAGCCTTATTTGTGAGCAGTAGGTAGATGAGGATGACGATGACCGAAAAGGAAGAGTCCAACTCGGACGCAACGGTCGCATCGACGACGCCGACGGAACTCAAGGAGCGAATCGACAGCGGCGAGGAGGTACTCATCCTCGACGTGCGTTCGGAGAGTGACTTCGAAGAGTGGCATATCGACGCTGAGAACGTCGAGATCGTGAATTACCCGTACTTCCAGCTGCTCGACGGGATTCCAGAAGATCTCGATGCCGAGCTCCCTGACGACCAGCGCATTACGGTTCTCTGTGCGAAGGGTGGATCGAGTGAACTCGTTGCCGAATATCTCGAGGAGGACGGCTACGACGTAGATCACCTCGCCCGTGGTATGAAGGGGTGGGCGCGCATCTACGAGTATCAGGAGTTCGACGTGGCTGCCGACGCCACAATCGCCCAGTACCGGCGGCCGTCCAGTGGCTGTCTTGCCTACCTCGTCGCTTCGGACGGTGAGGCGGCCGTTATTGACCCACTTCGGGCGTTCACCGACGAATACGAGCAGGACGCACGCGTCATCGGTGCCGACCTTGTGTACGCGCTCGATACACACATCCACGCCGACCACATCTCCGGTGTCCGCGACCTCGCCGACGAGACAGCCGCGACCGCCGTGCTTCCCGAGGCGGCCGTCGAGCGCGGTGTCGAGTACGACCAACCCTACGAGACCGTCACGGATACTGACACGCTCCCTCTCGGCAATACGGAGATCGAGGTCATCTCGACACCCGGTCATACGAGCGGAATGACCACGTACAAAGTCGGTAACGTCCTGTTCACCGGTGACGGTCTCTTTACCGAGAGCGTGGCTCGCCCGGACCTCGAGGACCCTGAGGCTGCGAAGGATGCAGCTCGGACGCTCTACGAAAGCCTCCAGGAGCAAGTTCTGACGCTTCCCGAGGATACGATCGTCGCGCCCGCTCACTTCAGTGACTCGGCGACCTCGAACGACGATGGAACCTATACAGCGGAACTAAGGGACCTAGTTGAGCGGATGGATGCACTCACTATGGACGAGGACGAGTTCGTCGAGTTCATCGTCGCTGATATGCCGCCGCAGCCAGCGAACTACGAGGACATCATCGCGACGAACCTCGGCCAGCAGACTCCTGACGACGAAGAAGCGTTCGAGCTGGAGCTTGGTCCGAACAACTGTGCCGCGAGCGAAGAGGCGTTGACGAACTAACGATGGAGACACTCGTCCCACTACTCGCAGTCAGCGATTTCTTCCCGCGAGGTATACTGCCGTACCTCCTCGGCGGGTTGCTCGTCGGGCTCGGCGCGGCGGTTATCTATCTCGCGACCGGGATCATTGCGGGTGCGAGTACGTTCCTTGAGTCGACGCTCTCGTACGTCTCGGATGTCGACCGGTTCAACCGGTTCAAGTACGTTCAGTCACGGAACTGGCGGGTCGTGTTCACGCTCGGCATCGTCAGTGGCGCCGCCATCTGGGGACTCGTGCTCGCCCCCGATCCAACGATCTGGACGACTGATGTCCAGTGGTGGCGGCTGCTCGGCGGCGGTATCTTGGTAGGCGTCGGGACTCGTCTTGGGAAGGGCTGTACGTCCGGGCACGGCGTCTGTGGCGTCGGCTCGCTCTCGAACACGTCGCTCGTGAACGTCGCGACTTTCATGGTGTTCGCCATCGGAACCGCGCAACTCGTCCAAGCACTGGGGGTATCACCATGAGCAATGAGACTCAAAGCCCGTGGTTCCTCCCCGTCATCTACGTCGGGGGACTAATCTTCGGCCTTGGGCTGGCCATCAGCGGGATGGCTCGTCCGGAAGTCGTGCTGGACTTCCTCCAATTCGAGGACTTCGGCCTCCTGTTCGTCATGGGAGGAGCGGCCGCCGTTACGGGTGTCACGTTCGCTGTTGCGACGCGATATCTTAACCGCGCGCCGCTCACTGCTAGCGAGTACACCCGGCGTGTGAAAGAGTTCGACCGGAACGTCGTCGTTGGCGGCGTGATCTTCGGTGTCGGATGGGGGCTCTCTGGAATCTGTCCCGGCGCGGCCTACGCCAGCTTCGGGGTCGGCAACTACCCCATTCTCTGGGCAATCGCGGGGATGTTCCTCGGCGCATACGCCCAAGGGCATGTCCGTTCGCTCATAGGCGGCAATACTGGAGGCAGCTAACCCAATGGTTTCGCCCCCTCACAGAATCGACGCAGGTCAGTAATATTGTGTAATAATGGAATTACAAAACAGGATTAAGGAGATCGCATAACATGTTCGGACTCGAGAGTATGAGCGGTTCAGCACAGGCTGTCGCCACCGTGGGACTTGTCCTTGCGGAGGCTATCGCCCTGTACGCCGTGTACGGTGTGCTCAGTAGTACGGTCGGATCAGCTGTGATCGACGCTATCGGGGGTGCCTAAAGATGGCCATCTTCGGCATGAGCCTCGTGATGGTCGCGGTCTTCATTGGGTTCGGGCTACTCATCGGGACCCTTTTCGGGTTTTTCGGGATGGGTGGGTCGTTCCTCGTGACGCCCGCGTTGCTCGTCATGGGCTATCCATCGACGGTAGCTGTAGGGAGCGGCCTCGCGTTCGTCTTCGGGACGAGCGTTATCGGTGCGCTGCGCCACCGTGACCACGGGCAGGTCGATTACAAGCTCGCGGTAATCATGACGGTCGCGATGACGCTTGGCATCGAGGGTGGGAAGAGTGTCGTGTTCTTCCTGGAGGCCACTGGGATGGCTGATCTCCTCATCAACGTCGCCTACGTCGGACTTCTCGCCGCGGTCGGGTTGCTCACGCTACGGGACGCATGGTCCGATGCTGAGACCACCGAAGCCAGTAATGACCTTGCAGATCGAGTCCAGTCGATCCACATTCCGCCGATGGTGACGCTACGTGGTGGTGTCCGCGTCTCTGCGACGATAATCTTCGGGATTGGGCTCGTTATTGGGGTCCTCTCAGGATTCCTCGGCGTTGGCGGTGGGTTCCTCCTGATGCCGGCGATGATGTACGGACTCGGTGTCCCTGCCGCTATCGCGGTCGGAACTGACATCCTCCAGATCACGATTTCGGGAGCGTTCGGCGCGTTCACGTACGCACGGTCTGGATCTGTTGCGGTACCTGTCGTCGCCTTCTTGCTCATCGGAAGTGCGCTCGGCGCACGCATCGGGGCAGGGGCGACGAATCTTGTCGATGAAGACGAAATCAAGGGATACTTCGCTGCGATGCTGCTCGCCGGGAGCGTTGCAGTCGCCTCGAATAAGATAGGGGCGGTTTACGGTATTGACTTTCTCAATACAGTGAGTACCGTACTCATCTTCGGGGCTGCGCTCCTCGTCAGCAGCGCTGTTGTCCTCGCTGCTATCTGTCGACTCCGGAACGACGAGACTGGAATGTGGTGTCGACTCACCACGTCATAGATCGGTACAGTATTGTGCCAACTAAACAAACACTTTTGAGGCTGTATCTCCTATCTACCGTTAGTAATGGCTAACTCAATGAGCGAGATGCTCCGGAAAGACATGCAGTGTGAGGGGCTGCTGGAGTGTTTCCACGATCTCAAGGAGATTGATAAGGACATCTTCCAGCTGCTTCAAGACCATCAGGAACCACTCACCGTCGACGAAATCGCGGAACAGATTGACCGTGAACGGTCAACCGCGTATCGTAGCGTTCAGCGCCTGCTCCAGGCTGGCTTCATCCAGAAGGAACAGGTGAACTATGAACAGGGTGGCTACTACCACGTCTACCACCCACGCGATGCTGAGGAGATCACGAACGAGATGCAGCGAACGCTCAATGACTGGTACGCGAAAATGGGGCAGCTCATCGGTGAGTTCGAAGAGAAATACGAGAACGAACCGCAGCCTGCCGCATCGGCTGAGAGCTAGTTCGACGTTTCACAATTGAGTTATAGCCCTGTGATGGGTGAGAATACCTAGGACGAGTGACTCAATTTTAGGTAGTGTGAACCATCAAAACCCGGGCATCTCGCTCTAACAGTTACCAAACTGCCTTTCGGAAGAACGAGACGATTCGGTACAGGACTGTATTTCGCTCGTACTGTCGCCACCCTGTATATCCTCCAGTAAGCGTCGTAGCAGTATACCCTTCTTCCTCGAGGCACTCAGTCGCTTTTCGCGCAACAATCCCAGCCTTGCATACCGTTATAATTTCCGTGTCATCTGGAATCGCGTTCAGATACTGATCGAGCGCCTCGATATTTCCTCGTTGGAGATCGTGGTATACTGGTGCGTTGTAGCTTTCCGGAATATGGTCCTCTTGGTATTGCTGTTCTGGACGGACGTCGAGGATGAACATCTCGCCATTAGACCGACGCTCGTCCAATCGCGATGGTCCAATTCTACTCATCGTAGACGCCCACCAGGAGGAATGTTTCCGGTCGTGTTGCTCGGAAGTCGATCTCGAACCCGGCATCGCGAAGCGCTGACGTTACCTCATCGGTGGTGAAGCGTTCTTCCAGTGGCGGGCCATCTTCGCCGGTGCCGTCCGCTGACCAATCGCCGATTACGAGACGGCCGTCGGAAGCGAGAGCGCGTGCAAGTTCGGAAAGTGCCTGAGCACTCGCGAACTCATGATATGTCATCGTCGAGACTGCCTTATCCAGTTCGCCTGACTTGAAGGGAAGATTATCGACGCCAGACGTGACGAGTTCCGTATTCTTCGGAACACCCTTTTTACGGTAGTAATCATGCATATCTTCCTGAATATCAACTGCATAGACCTGATCCACGTGAGGTGCGACGGTATCTGTGTAGAAGCCAGTTCCACTACCCAGATCAGCGACTGTCTCGGATGCTGTCGGATCAAGTGCCCAGAGAAGCTCTTCTCGCGAGATGTACCGATAGCGTGTCGCAGCATCCTCTAGCTTTTTCGCTTTGGCGGCGTCGAATGTGTGATACCCCATGAGTGTATAGTAATGTGCGTAGTGTGAAATAATTGGCGACCCAAATATTGTCTCGTTTGTTTCTTTGGAGTATTGAGATCACCTGAAAATACTAATTGATCGCAGATAAGCGCATATTGGTGGTATCCGTGATCTACTATCCAACACATTTATATCCCATTGAGCGAGTAGTATTGGACATAATGGGAAATACTGCTGTCGGGGCGTCCGAAGTTGCCCGCCGTATCGCTGAAGACGGCGCTGAGGACATATTCGTCCTTGACGTCCGCAACAAGGATGCCCACGAGGAATGGCAAATTCCGGGTAGCACGAACATCCCGATCTACGACGAACTCCTCGAGTACGACTACTCGGGGCTCGAGGCACATCTCGATGATCTTCCGGAGAATGAGGAGATTGCCGTCGTCTGTGTCGGAGGCGTTACGTCTGCCCGTGCTGCTGAATTTCTCTGTGACCACGGATTCGATGCGAAATCCATCCTCAACGGCATGAACGCTTGGGGGCGTGTCCACCGCGAATACGATGTTACTAGCACTGATGGCCTCCTTCAGATTGTCCGCCCCGGAACCGGCTGTGTGTCCTATCTCGCACACGATGGTGACGAAGCCGTCGTGGTCGACCCGACTCAGTGCATTGATGAGTACCTGAACGTCACGGACGACAACGACCTCAACATCATCGGGGTCGCTGACACACACGCGCACGCCGACCACATCTCCGGCGCCCGCCGTCTCGCTGGCGAACTCGACATTCCCTACTACCTCCATCCCGAGGATGCAGGCGAACTCGAAGAGGTCACCGAAATCGTCGATGGAGACACCATTTCCGTCGGCGACCGAGCGCTCAATGTGCTACACACGCCCGGCCACACGCCTGGGAGCGTTTCGTTCCGATTCGGCGACGCACTTCTCTCTGGAGACACGCTGTTCCTGCGGAGCGTCGGCCGGCCTGATCTTGAGAACAGTTCCGAAGAGGCCATTCGAGAGGCATCCAGCCAGCTGTTCGACAGTCTCACCACGCTAACCGACCTCTCAGACGAGACCGTTGTCCTCCCTGGCCACTTCAGTGATGAGGACGTCCGACCGCTTGCGACGGCACTCGGCGATCTTCAGGCAGAGACGACGAACGTACTCCTGAGTTACGTTGAAGACGGCGACGAGGAGACGTTCGTCGAGACTATCCTCGCGAGTCTCTCGGACGAGCCTGCGAACTACAACTAGATCAAGCAAATCAACTGGGGCAAAGAACAGCCCGGTAGCGATGTCGAGGCGCTCGAACTTGGGCCCAACAACTGCGCGGCGAACTAATGCCGCGTAATTTCGTGGCAAGGGAGCTCCACTCCTACCACGAATTTCCGGAGTTCCACCGAACCTCCAGCGCGTCAAGCGAACGAACGTGGGACAAGAATCGGTCCCAGCCGACGAACTGGCCGAGCTGGAACTAGGTCCCAATAACTGCGCCGTTGAGCAATCCATGAGCACGGAACTCGCACACAAACAGGGCATCCGTGAGCACCTCAGGCAGCTCTCACTGCACGTCCTGCTCGTGTTCGCCACCGGATTGACCATCGGATCTGAGCGGGCGGTCGTCCCGGTTCTGGGTCGCGACGTGCTCGGTGTCGAGTCGCTCCTCGTCATCGGCTCGTTCGTCGTTTCGTTCGGATTCGTCAAAGCACTCTTCAATCTCTATGCCGGCAAATGGGGCGTGAATACGGCCGCAAGCCCGTACTCATCTTCAGATGGGCAACCGCACTTCCGCTCCCGATCATCCTCATCTTTGCGCCGAATTGGGGCTGGATTACCCTCGGGAACGTCCTGCTGGGGATTAATCAGGCGCTGACCTGGAGTATGGCGATCAACGCCAAGATCGATATTGCGGGCCCCTCACAGCGAGGCTTAGCCGTCGGTATTGACGAGGCGCTCGGGTACAGCGGTGTCGCCGTCGGTGCCTGGGTTACGGGCGTCATCGCGGCCCGGACGAGCCTCCGACCCGAACCGTTCTACTTCCTCGCCGCCGTCGTCGTGCTGGCGTTTCTCATCTCCATCTTCCTAATCAAGGAAACCGTCCAGCTCGCAGAGATAGAAATCGATGACGACGGGCACCATGACGCGAATCTTCCGTTCGTCGAGGTGCTAAAGCGGGCGACCTACGGCGACAAGACACTATTCGCCGCGGCACAGGCGGGTCATATCGAGAAGTTCGTCGACACGCTGTTTTGGCTTGCCGTCCCGCTGTATCTCACCAGTCAGGGACTCGGAATTGCGGCCATTGGATTCGTCGTGGCCGTCCACAGCGCGATGTACTTCCTCCAGATTGCGACCGGTGGACTCGCTGACCGCATCGGACGCCGACCGCCGGTTCTTGCCGGGATGTTCCTCGCCGGCATGGGCGTCCTCAGGATGGTTCTCGTCGACGGGTATCTCCCGTGGGTCGTGCTCTCTGGGGTGTCGGGTCTCGGGATGGCATTACTCTACCCGAATCTAATGACAGCCCCGGGCGATGCGGCCCACCCGACATGGCGCGCGACCGGGATGGGCGTCTATCGGATGTGGCGTGACTCTGGCTATGGCGTCGGCGCGATCCTGATTGGACTCACGATGGAGTTCGTGAGTGCCGAGGCTGCGTTCTACGCGACTGCACTCCTGATGTTCGTATCGGGGACAATCGTGTACGTCTGGATGGAGGAGACCCATCCTAACTTCGGGACCCACGAACCACCAGCACCCGCGACCGAAACTCTGCCGGACACAGGAACTTGTGATTAACACTAGGACTCTGTAGTTTTCGTTGAGAGGACCCTGGCAGTGGTGTCATATTTCACTCCTCCCAGAGGCGCGTTGGTCGGCAACGCTGTCCCACTCGTGCTTGATGCGCGGCCAGTTCGAAGAGGCGAGTCACGCAAGGAAATCGTCGAGGATCTGCTCGACTCAGCAGAGAGTCTTGTCCACGTCGATAACGTACTGATGGACCGGGAGTTCGACAGCCAGCACGTCCTGGAGATGCTCAGCCAGCGTGGTCTATCGTATGTCGTTCCCAAGCGGATGCAGACCAGCGAGAAAGCCCAGGCCAAGCGGTTGCTCCAACGAGACCGGGATCGATACGAGACCGACCGTAAACTCCATCTGGGCAAGAACGAATGGCACGAGACGACGCTGATCTACCGTCGGAAAGAGGACTCCGAGCACGATGATCACCGGCAGTACTCGGTATTCATGACGAATTGAGAGAGTGGACACCTCACGGAGTACGGCCACCGCTGGGAGATCGAGAGCGGTACAAATCGATTAAGCGGTTCATGGCTGCGACGATCTCGAAAGATTTCGGGCTCAGGTTCTTTTACTTCGCATTCGCCCGTCTCCTCTACTCAATCTGGCGGGCTGTCGATCTACTCGTCCAAGCCGAGTTGACTGGCGAGTATGAGCACTCACCGGTGATTACATCGGACAACACACTGACGCTGCTGAAGAAGGAAACTGGAATCGGGTAGTGAGGAACTCTGTTCGGGTTAGCGTGCCGTCTGAGTGGCTACGCTGCTGGAAGTCTCGAAAATTTGCCCATATAGTTGAGTGTATGACAAGAATGGCCGCTTGGAGGGCCATCTGGGGCAGTACCCGCTGACCGAATCGGTCAAATTCACGCATCACAGCCCTTCTAAACCCGCTGTAGTCTCAACTTCCACGGTCACGCGTTCCCTGTGATAGACCTCATAGTCCGAGGGAGGGGATCAAAACTGCCCTAGAGAAATGGAATGATCGGGAGGAAAATGGGAGAAATGGGCTGAGGAAGAGGGTATGGATGTGGAGTTTGTTTTCTGGGGGCATTCAGAACTTCTAACATTTCTTAGCCAAGATAAACACAAAGGTAGGATCTATTTCTGATTTAATTCAGACCATCTTACTGACACTAAGCTCCAGGATCAGATGGATGTGTCTATTTCTAATGCCAAAGACCGCTATAGTCCAGAACTTCACGTAGATACCGGTAATGCGAATATTTTTGAACCTCTAGGAAGGACGCCGACATTCGAGGAGAAGGTGAATGAATTACTTGATGATTTGAACGAGAAGGCCAGTAAGCTGTTTACGGAAAGACGGGTTGAAGTCTTGGAGGAAGTCGATAAAGACGCCACGCTAAACCTTCGTCAGGCAATAGAAAACCTACCCGATCTGCTTGAGGATATTGAACAAATTTCTGAGGATATTCCATTAACGGAGCTACGTGAAAACGGGGAGAAAGCAGAGAATGCAATACGAGAATTAGCACCGCAGCTCCGAGCACTCAAGGAAGAAACAGATGAAGAGAAGAGTGAGACAGAAGGCCTGGGGAGGTCAGCAATGTATGATCTCAGGCAACTTCGAGGCGCCGTTGCCGATTTGAGGGGGTATCTCGACAGCAATGATCTTCAAGCTGCTGAAGATTCTGTTTTGAAGGTGCTCGGGGATGCGGGTGTAGGAAAAACCCATCTCCTTTGCAACGTTGCTAAGAATAGGATGGAAGATGGCTATCCAACGGTTCTTCTCCTTGCTGAGAACTTCAGAGACCGAGATATCTGGGCTCAGATGATTGAGCGACTTGGTCTATGATTGTACGCCTGAGGAGTTCTTGGGAGCGTTGGATTCGTTCGGCGAGTCTCGCGGTGTTCGATCACTATTGATGGTTGATGCACTGAATGAAAGCTCTGACCCCAGAATGTGGAATCGGCGGTTACCAGGGATTCTGAATAAATTGGATAACTACCCGCATATCGGATTGTGCGTTAGCTGTCGAACCGGTTATGAAGACCTCATCTTCCCCGATAGTGTGACCGACTCACCGATACTATAGAAGGACTCGAACGACGATTCCGGGGTTATTCCACAGGAATACCCAGAAAGATATCCCCCGCTTTATCCGACGGGAGGGCCAGATCCCGCTGTCTGCGATCTACTTGGATTTGACCTCTTCTTTCGCTTCTGTCGGGTGATTCACTCGGGCGGGATACTGTCACTGTCACTGTCACCCGTCTCGCCGTTGACTATCAGCATTGGCGTCGTCACCGACCGCAGTAGACTCTCGGCAACGCTGCCTCGCAGGAGTCGGTCGGACCCGCGTCGGCGGTGTGACCACATTACTACCAGATCGACATCGGCGGTCGTTACAAACGCGCGGAGCTGCGAGACGGGGAGACCGCTCTTCAGGTGCGTCTCGAACTCGATTCCCGCAGTCTTCAACGGTGTCTTCGCCGACGTGAGGAGGTCCTCACCGCGTTCTTCCAGCGTCGCCTCGACGTCGGACCGCACGGGGCCTAGATCATACGCTGACGCAAGTAGACGACGGTCGACGACGTGAAACAGGTGGAGCGTCGCGTCGAACTGTTCTGCGAAGTTGATCGCTATCTGCGGGACAGCACGACTCTCCCTCTCACCGGCGATCGGGACGAGGATGTCGTCGTAGGACATCGAGTGCTCGCTGGCCTGCGTCGCCAGCACAGGACCGGTCGCGGTTCGAAGCACAGTCTCGGCGACACTCCCGAAGAGGTACCGCGGCAGGCCTGTCCGTCCGCGCGTGCCCATCGCGACGAGGTCGATGTCGTGGGTCTCGACATACGACAGAATCGTCTCCGCTGGATTACCGTACTCGACGGTCGTCTGAATCGGCACTTCTGCCTCGTCGGCGATTCGCTTGGCCACCCGAAGGGCCTCCGCCCCGAGCGACTCGGTCTCGATCGCTTGGTCGGTGCGGTCTTCGAGGAATCCGAGCAGCCGCGGCGATACGACGTGTAAGGCGTGGACTGTTGCACCGCAGACCTCCGCAATCCGCACCGCGTGTCTCGTTGCCTGCTCCGCTGCATCGCTCCCGTCGGTCGCAACGAGGATACTATCGGCTGTAGTAATGGAGTTCTCCGCTTCTTCGCTTGGCTCTTCGGTCGTCGTCATGTCTATACGACTCCATCGGCGAGCAATTCGTGCGAACGGAGCGCGTCCTCGTGATCCGCGACGGTGTGTTGGATCATCACCTCGTTGACGCCGACGCGCTCAGTAAGTTGTTCCAAGAGCCCGACAAGTGTATCGGGGCTTCCGGAAATCGAACGCGGCCACTCGTTCGCATCCAGCGTCGCCGGTGTTGGTTCGGGTACGCCACCGAGTTCCTTGACCGCTTCCTCCACAGACGGTCGTGTACCGACGACGCCACGTTGCATCCGCTTGTAGGTCGCTTCGGCTACCGAGCGAAGTCGTGCCGCCTCGTGATCGGTCTCCGCACACACTGCATTTACTGCGACTATCCCCTGTGGCTCGTCCACACCGCCAGCGAGGGATGATGACTGGAAGTGCTGACGGTACTCCTTGAACGAGCGTGTGGCCAGTTGCGGTCGGATGAACGCGGCGAAACAATACGGAAGTCCTAGCTCACCGGCGATAGTCGCGCTGGAGGGACTCGAACCAAGCACCCACGGATCAGGGACACTCCGACCTGACCTCGGAATCATCAGATCGCTGTAGGGGTGGTCGTCGGGATAGGCGTCGTAGAGGTGATTGACCACAGCCTTGATCTTCTCTGTATGGTCCTCATCAGGATTCTGGACGTGGCGATCCGTGCCGAGTGCGCGATCAGCGGCAGGCGATCCGTTCGCCCGTCCGAGTCCAGCGTCGATACGATCCGGAGCGAGTGCACTGAGGACGCCGAACTGTTCAGCGACTTTGAACGGACTGTAGTGGTTGAGTAATACTGCCCCTGATCCGAGTCGGATCGAATTCGTTTCGGCAGCGAGATGCCCGAGCAACACCTCGGGAGCCACTCCAGCGATGGAGTTCGCCATGCCGTGGTGTTCAGCAACCCAGAACCGCGAGTAGCCGAGTTTTTCGGCCTGTTTGGCGGTCTCAATGGTGTTGGCGTACGCATTACTCGCTGTCCCGTCGTTTGGCACGGGAGACAGGTCGACGACGGAGAGATCCATACTCGAGTTCGGCGGCGATGCGAGTTAACGGTTTGGTTAGTCTAACTTCTTTCGATGCCGTTTTGACGTTCCTTCTACGAGGCGACTTAGAGAGTATTCATCAATATTTCCCGTATACAGCTTAGAAACCGCTCTAATTGAAAATCTTTTTTGTGCTAACCAAGTAATTAGCTAGTGTCAGAGGCACTCCTCCTCACTCTTTTTCTCGCCCAATAGAGACTCTTCGACCCAATAGACTCGATCCTACGTGAGATACATCGACGAGCAGGCCGCCCCCTCTTAGATAGTTCATTCCGGCGATATTTTGTCTCCGATCCAGAGGAGTCCCAGTGCGGGGAGAACGGGTAGGATCATGAGAACTATCGGCGCAGCGATTAGATAGCCAAGTACACTCATTTGTGTGTTTGACCGATCCGTTCGGGAGCGATTTACTGAGCTCGTCATGCATACCACTCTCTTCTCCTTCACCAAAAACTAACTGTTCGATAAGTAATTGATAGATGGATTCACGCTCTTTGTGCGAATATTTGCGTTTGAGAGTGTCCTCACACTGAATAAATAGTTAGCAATTCGGCGGACGTCCACCACAGTACTACCGGTGAAGTGCGGAGAAAGTGCTTGATGCGGGGAAAGCAGGTGAGACTCAGACTCTCTGGAACCTCCATTCCAACCGCCAACTCGACAACCCCTACCGCAACATCGCATCGACGTACTCACGCGCCGTTTGCCGTGCTGTTTCGAGTGATTCGAGATCGTCCAACACCACTGCCCGTGTCCGGCCCCCGTCGACGATCGTCATCAGTGAGCGGGTTACGTAATCGGCATCGACGTCGTTGAACACGCCTTCGTCGATTCCGTGATTGACGACTGCCTTCAGCATATACCGGATATACTCGTCGTTCTGCTTGAACCGTTCACTGAACGCTTCCTTGTACGGAGCCTGACTTCGCATTTCCAACAGTGCAACGGAGAGGTCAGGGTTCTCTTGGGGCTTGACGAGAAGTTCATCTAGCAGCAATTCCAACCGTTCCTCCGGATCGGTTGTCTCGACATCGTGTATCGAATCGACGAACTGTTCTAGGAGGTAATCGAGGAAGGTTGCAAGAAGTTCCTCCTTCGTGTCGTAATAGTAGTGTACAGCAGCCGTAGATTTTCCGTATTCGTCTGCAATCCGTTGTATCGTGAGATCGGCGTACCCGTGTTTGCGAAGGGCCCGGTACGTTGCCTCCATGATCGCCTCGTCAGATTCTGAGAAGGTTCGATTCGATGGATCAACCATTAGGCGGTGGTTCTATCTATGGCTGGATAACGATTATGACCCTACGAGGGGCGTCCTTTTTGATTACTGGACAATCAGCGGGGATATTGTCTCACAGCGTGCTCTATAATTCTCTTCTGTGATCTATTAGTACTCCCGAAAGACCTTTGACTAACCAGTTAGTAAGTTAGAGTAGCAGCCGAAATGGACGAGGACACAGCTACTGAAATTCTGGAGGCAACGTATCGGGCTCTCTGCCGGTACGGGTACGCCGAACTCACTCTCGAGAACATCGCTGAGGAGGCGGACCGGAGCAAGGGAATCATACACTACCACTACGACAACAAAGAGAATCTCTTCGTCGAATTGCTCGACTTTCTATACGAGCGATACACGACTCAGCTTCCGTCAGTTGAGGGAGGCACACCGCGTGCACAACTCTCTGCGCTTCTCGATGTGGTCCTCACTGACGAGGAAACCACTCCGGATCAGGAAATTCGAACCGCACTGCTCGAAGTGAAAGCGCAAGCGCCGTACAACGACGCCATCCAGACACGGCTCACCAACTTCGATGAGGTACTCTTCGAGCGGATACAGGATATCATCGCTGCAGGCGTCGAAATAGGAGAGTTCGACACGACAGTCGAGCCAGCCGTCGCTGCCGAATTTCTCGTGACGATCATCACGGGTGCCCATACGCGGTGTGTAGCCGTCGAGTGTTCATCCGAGCAACTTCACGAGACGATCACACGGTACGTTGAAAAACACCTGATCGCAGAGGAACTCTCGGAGGCACCCCACTAATGGGAGTTCGAAGTCACATTCGCTCCCTATTCAGGGGACCCGAGGAATTCGACCTGACATCCGGCAGCATCGGGAAACCGCTGTTCTTCCTCTCGATGCCGATCGTCGTGACGAACCTTTTCCAGACGGCGTACAACCTCGCAGACACGTTCTGGCTCGGCCAATACAGCACGGACGCTCTGGCGGCGATCAGCTTCGCGTTCCCGATGGTCTTCCTGCTCATCTCACTCGGGATGGGCATCTCCGTCGCCGGCAGCGTCCTCGTCGCTCAATTTACCGGGGCAGACGAGGAACGTGAAGCCGAGTACGCCGCCTCGCAGACGGTCACGTTCGCCGTCATCGTCTCGGTCGTCCTCGGCGTCGTGGGCTACTTCAACGTCGAGATGTTTCTCGGCCTATTGGGCGCATCGCAGGACGTCCTGCCGATGGCAACCAGCTATATGGAGGTCATCTCGCTGGGGCTGCTGTTCATGTTCGGTTTCTTCGTGTTCGTTGCGCTCATGCGCGGGTACGGCGACACGATCACGCCGATGCTCGTCATGTTCGGGTCGGTCGTGCTCAACATCATCATCGACCCGTTCCTCATCTTCGGGTGGACGGTGGTCGAGAATGCGCCGGTCGTCGGGACGCTCGCCTTCCCCGAACTCGGGATTCAGGGCGCCGCTATCGCGACGGTATTCTCGCGTGGACTTGCCCTGGTCGTCGGGCTGGCGATCATGTTCCGCGGGAACCGGGGCGTCCAGATTCACCTCCGGGACATGGTGCCGGATCTCTCGTATCTCCGTCGGCTCGGTCGTATTGGCCTGCCGGCGTCGATCGAAGGCACAGGTCGGGCGCTCTCGATGAACCTATTGTTGATCATCGTCGCGCTCTTCCCGGACACAGTAGTCGCTGCCTACGGGATCGGGACGCGCGTGTTCTCTGTTATCTTCCTGCCAGCCATCGCCGTCGCCCGTGGGGTGGAGACGATGACCGGCCAGAACATGGGGGCCAACAAACCGGACCGAGCGGAACAAGCGGCAGGGCTCGCAGCGAAGGTGCTCTTTGGCGTGCTCACTGCCGCGGGCATCCTCGTCTGGGTGACTGCAGCACCGATCGCCGATCTGTTCACGACGAACCCAGAGGTCGTCGAGATCACCACTCAGTTCATCCGGTACGTCGCACTAACCTTCGGGTTTATCGGAATCATGCGAGCCTACACGGGCAGCTTCCGGGGTGCTGGAAAGACGCTCACTGCCGCAGCCATCTCCGTGCTGATGCTCGGTGTCATCCGCTTCCCGATTGCGTGGGTCGCTGCCGGATCGCTCGGAGAACCCGGCATCTGGCTGTCGTTCGCCATCTCGAACGTCGCGGGGGCAATCATCGCCTTCGCATGGTATCGACGCGGGACGTGGCGTGAGACGACTCTCACGGACTCTCGAGTTGACCTCAACAAGGTCACCACTGAAACCCCAGCAGACGGTGATTGAGGGACGTAACCATCTAGAGACAGTACATCAGTCGAAGATCACCGCATAATTCAGCCGCGTTCTCAGCGACGCGGATGACCGAAGGGGTGCGTCTCGTGAATGAGCCTCGAATGAGGACATTCGGCCGCCGTCGATCACGACGGACGGCGCACGATCGATTCTCCAACGGCTCTCGGGGGCCGCGGAGATCGACATTGACCATCCGAAACACGATTATCGCACGCCGTGAAGAGAACGTCAACAGCGTCGATATCGGCGAAACACGAGTGACTGGAGGCGTTAATCGTCGTCGAGTTCGGAACCCGCGTCTCCTTCGGCGAAGATCCGCCGGGAGATGATCGTTCCGTCGGAGATAGAATCAGGTTCGTCACGGCGGACGAAGCGTTTCTTGAGAACGTCGTAGGCGAACAGACTCGCACCGACGATAATGAGGATGTCGCCCGGCAGGCGTGCCCAGAAGAGCCACTGCACGATGTCGCGGCTGTAGAACGCGAGCGAGCGGCCGGCGTCGTAGTTTGCCGTGAAGACGGTCTCTAGCTGGAGGAAACCGACGGGGACGTCGCCGATGAAGACCATCCACGCGAGCCCGGCGTTCAATATCCAGAACGCACGCTTGAGGTTCGTCTGATCCCACTTCCCGGCTTTGGTAGTGAACTGGAGGGCGTAGACTGCCATCCCGAGTGCGAGGAAGCCGAACGCGCCGAACATCGCGCCGTGTGCGTGCCCGACCGTGAGGAACGTGCCGTGCTCGTAGTAGTTCACCAGCGGGAGGTTGATGAAGAACCCGAGGACGCCACCGCCGACGAAGTTCCAGAACCCGGAGGCGATAATGAACATGAACGCCAGCCGATACGGGAAGTCCTTGCCTGCCCCCATCATCGCCCGGTACTCGTGAAGGGCTTCGTAGAGGATGAAGATCAACGGGATGAACTCCAGCGTGGAGAAGACACTCCCGATAGGGATCCAGTAGTCGGCCATACCAACCCACCAGTAGTGGTGGGAAACGCCGATGACGCCTGCTCCCATCACGAACAGCGCCTCGAACATGACGGCTTTCTCCGCGCTGCGACGTTTGAGGAGGTTCATTGAGACGAGGGAGATACCGATGATGGCGACGACGAAGAACTCGAAGGCGCCCTCGACCCACATGTGGACGACCCACCAGCGCCAGAACTCCGTCACCGGCATCGTAGTCTGCGGTGTGTACAGCATGCTCGCGGAGAAGAGCAGCGCGATGGACCCGCCCGCGTAGAGAATCATATGGGCGAGTCCGTATCGCTCCTCCCGGTCGAGCAGGGGTTTGAAGCCCCGTGCGACGAGAGCTGCCCAGAAAATGAACCCAGCGAGCAGACCGGCCTGCCAGAGGCGTCCCACTTCGAGATACTCGAGGCCCTCGTTGCCGATGATCCACCAGAGTGCGCCATCGATGTAGCCCTGGGCACCGAGCCAGATACCTACTAATCCGCCGCCGACGACGACGACCAGTGCCCCCAGCAAGACGTGAATGTACCGTTTCTGATTCTTCGGCTCGTGCCCGGTGAGCAGCGGCGGGAGGAAGAGGCCAACGCCGAGCCAGAGGGTGGCGATCCAGAGGATCGCGAGGTCGATGTGCCAGGCTTTCGTGATCGCGAAGGGGAGGGTCGCCATCGCGTCGACGCCGAGGGCTTCCGCGATGCCGTAGAAGCCCTCCCTCTCAATGTAGTAGTGCGCCATCAGCCCCCCGAGAAGCGTCTGGACGACGAAGAGCACGGCCGCCACTGGGACGAACCGAATTGCAGCGAACTGGCTCGGGTAGAGGTCGATCTCGTTAGGATGGGGGACGTCGACGCCCTTCGTGTCCGGTTCCGGGAGTTCGGCGGAGTTGTACAGCCAGATGCCAGCGCCACCCCCGCCGACGAGGAGCACCATCGCGATGACGCTCCACGTCAGCGAGGACGTCGTGGGCGTATTCCCGGCGCCAGGGTTGTACGGCCACTCGTTCGTCCAGGAGACGTCGCTGTTCGGCCGGTCGATCGACGAGAACAGTGCCGTCCATAGTGCGAAGTCCGCGAACCGCTGGGCGTCCGAGCGTGTTTCGATGAACTGTTCTGGGACGCCGTGTTCGGCGGCACCGCCGTAGTACCGCTCGACGTATGATTGCTGTACCTGTTCGTAGGCGTACGACTCCGCGGCGGTGAGCTCGAGAGTGGTCCCTAGCTCGCCCTCCTGAAGCTGGCGCGAGACGACAGAGTTCACGGCCGCTTGCTCCGGTTCGGGAAGGTCTGCGTACGGCGTGTCGTAGCGTTCCTGGGCGACGTACACGCGCATGTTCGAAACCAGTCGTTCCTGGGCGTCGGCCGTGTAATCCGGGCCGAAGTACGCGCCGTTCCCGAGGATCGACCCGTGGTTCATCAGGCCGTTCTGCTGGAACGCAGCCTTTCCTTCGACGATCTGTTCATTCGTCGTGATCACCTCGCCGTCGGGGCCGACGATGCGCTCCGGGCGGTCGGGCGATTCCTGGTACGCGAAGTACGCCCCCGACCCCATCACGATTAGATTGAAGACAAACGCCAGGAGGAGTAACTTTGCAAGGGTTTTCCTGCGGACTTCCATGTGTTACACTCCCACACTTTCGCTACATAATGGTGGTGCTGAAAAAGAAAGGTTGTGAGCGCCACGCGTCGCTTATTATACTGCGGTAGAATTCTATCACCGTTCTCCTGCTACGATTTCATAATGTATTACTATCCAGACAACCCTCCGATCGATATGGAGTTTGACCTACCGAGAGCGGGCGGAATTCTTGTTGCAATAATCGCAATCGGGGTCGGGGGGCTGGTCGCCAGCGGCGTCATGGCAACTCAGACGGTACTTATGATGGTGCTCCCATCGATGGTGATCTTCGCAGCGGTCGCGTTCTGGCTCGGAATGAAATACGGCGGGTATCGTGCCCTGCAGTAAGTCATCCGGTGAGATGATATTCCAGGATAGCTATGGTCTCCAGTATCGACGTTCCTGAGCAGTAAGAGGATGATTTGTTGTTCGCCGACTCTGTTACAATTCTGGGAAGGTGATACAACTGGGGCGCAGTGGCGGTCAATACAGTGCGTGTCGGCACCGATAGCAAACGGATAGTATAGCTAACTCTGTCTTGTCTGATGGATAGCAGAAGCTATAGACTGACTGGATAGGTAGGCGTAGCTGTGATGTCGTGGTATATACTCATACTCGCAGGCCTGTTCGAGATCGGCTGGGCAGTCGGACTTGAATATTCGGACGGACTCACGAAACCAGTGCCAACGGTCGGCACTGTTGTCGCCCTCGTCATCAGTATGGTACTGTTGGCACAAGCAGTCAAAGACCTCCCAATCGGGACAGCATATGCTGTCTGGACAGGTATCGGTGCAGTCGGGACGGCCACGCTTGGAATCATTCTCTTTGATGAACCCGCCACTCTCGCCCGCATATCATTCATCGGTGTGATTGTCGTCGGGATCGTTGGTCTACACGCTGTTTCGGGCGGCCACTAAGCAGCTAGTTATCATTATTTACACCTGAATCTACACGCATTGTAGTCAGTCTTCAACTCTCCTCTTGGATTTGACCACCCATAGCCATAAACGGATAGGCGGCGTATTTTCGCTGTATGACAAGTGAACGAGTAACCGAGCTCCTCCAGCGGGCGTATAGTGACGAGATCGAGACCGTGATGAACTACTTGACGAACTCCATTGTCCTCGACGGAGTCAGTGCCGAGGAGGTAAAACAGAGTCTCGAAGCCGATGTTCAGGAGGAACTTAATCACGCCCAATTGTTGGGCAACCGGCTCAAGCAACTCGACGAGCGCCCGCCCGCGTCAGCCGATTTCGAAGCGCGACAAGAAAGTCTTCAGCCGCCGGAGGACAGTACCGACGTCGTGTCGGTTATCGACGGCGTCTTAGACGCCGAAGAAGACGCCATCCAGATGTATCGCGACCTCATTACAGCCGCGACTGATGCCGGTGACCCAGTCACCGAAGATCTCGCCGTCACAATTCTAAGTGACGAAGAAGCCCACCGTACGGAGTTCCGTGGATTCAGACGCGAATACAAACAGGACTGAACAGACTACCGACAGACTCACGGTCCTTGGAGCGTTGTTAAACTCCAGATTTTGACTTTCTATGGAGAGAGGGTAAGCCCATCCTCAGCCACGATTACGTCGCCGTCAAATTCTGACTCGGCGTCTCGCCGCATCGATTCGAGATCACGGTACGGCATGATGTGCGTGAGAACGAGCGTCTGGACGCCAGCGTCCTGTGCGAGTTCTCCCGCGTCTGTGGCATCACAGTGATTGGCCGTCAGCGTCGATTGGTCCAAGTCCCGTTCTCCCTCGGCATACCGTTGCCAGACGAACTGGTCGTCCTCGTCCGGCACGCGGTCCTTATCGACCGGGGCAGTGTTACAGTCCTGAACGAGGACGTCCGCATCAGAAGCGAACTCTGCGAGCGACGGGATCTTCCGCGTGTCGCCGGAGAAGACGAACGATGAACCGGTTTCGTGTTCCTCGAAGCGGAATGCGTACGTCTCGATGGAATGTTCGACTGGGAGTGCGTCGACGTCCCAACCGTCCATCTCCTGACTGAACTCCTCTGTCACGAGTTCGGTTTCGATGTTCGAGATGCCATCTGTCGGGTAGATGTCTTTGCGGTACTCGATATCCTCCGCGTAGACGTCGTACAGCGCGTCGACGAGCCGATCGGTGCCGTCGGGTCCGTAGACGGTGAGCGATTCGCGGTCGCCCTCGGTCCAGCTCGTGAACGCGAAGTGGAAGAACGATGCGTTGTGATCTAGGTGGTGGTGAGTGAAGAACATCGTCTCGATCTCTCCAAATGGAATCCGCGCTTCCATGAGGCCGTAGACGGTGTTTGGCCCACAGTCAATCAGAACGCGTTCGTCTGCGATCTCGACGGCGATGCTCGTGCCACCACGCTCGGGAATTGGGATGGGACTTCCCGTACCGACGAGGGTGATTTCCATAGTCCTTCTACGGGACAAAGCCGTTTGTACGTTCGCACGGTCGCTCGGATCACAGGGTTCCTTTGACGGATAGGCACCACTGCTGTAGTGGGTCACGCTTCGCCGGGTCGGCCCCAGAAACTCGCAACCGGACCCGAGATGACGAGACTGAGGAGTCCGAACGCAACGATGATGGTGAGCACGCCTGGGTCGCGGAAACTCGTCGTGGCGATGAGCAACGCGATGGCAACGTTTCGCGCGGCGGTCGTCGTGGCGAGGACTTCTCGCGTGCCTTTACCCGGGCGACGAGGGCGTATCCGAGGAGTAACGCAGCGCCGACGACAGCGACCGAGATGAACAGTGTCCCGGTACCGACGAGTTGGCGCATTTCGCCGGCATAGACGAGCGTCAAGAGGATAATCAGGAGAACGAGCAAGACGGTCGAGAGTCGCTGGATCAGTGGATGCAATCGAGTTGCAACTGACTGAAAGCGCGCCTTGACGCCGAGGCCACCGATCAGGGGGATCAGCTGCGTCACGACGACGATTCGGGCGATTCCGAGCGGCTCAGCTGAGACATCGCCGGGCATGAGGAGTGCCACCGTAATTGGTATCGTCGCGACGGAGACGACACCCAGTACAGCCATCAGCCCGCTCGCGAACGCGACGTCGCTGTTCGAGATCTCGGCGAGTTTCGGACCAAAGGGTGCTCCCGGGGCCATGACGATCAACAGGAGTCCGACGACGTGACCGGTCTCCATCGGAACAGCAAGGACGAATGCGAACGTCAGCAGCGGAACGAGGACGAGATTCACGAGCAGTGATTTCGTCAGCAGCCACCGTTGTCCGAGTGATATGAGTATCTCGTCGGTCGTCAACACAAGCCCCATCGAAAGCATCGTCGCAAGCACGAAGACGACTGTCACAAAATCGATGACTGCGGTGACTGTTATCGGTCCCATTCGCCTACCACCGTATTTCGTGGGTTGGAGAGAAAAGTGGCCCGCACGTCGGTGGGCACAGCTTTTGCATCGATGAACTACGCGATCGTTCGAGTCCCAAGGGTGTCTGACTCGTTTCTGCTTCGAGGTGGCTCCTCTCTTTCAGGTATAGGACCTTGCCAATCCGACCCGATTTGAAGGAGTTGAATCGATAGCGATCAAACACCCGGTGTTGCTACTTATGATAAGGGATCGCAGGCGATCTGACTGGCAAGATGAGCAGTTAGCCGCTGTAGTAGTATTCCCCACTCGATTTCTGTTTTCGGTCAAGTTGACTCCCTGGCTTGTTCACTCGTGGTCTACCGGTCCGCTCGTCTCGCCTGAACGTAATTTCGAGCGAGGCAAGGAACGCGTTCATTCCCGACCGCATTGCTTGTGGGCCACTTGCCCGCCCGTGACGACTCGGTTCTCCATCGAACACGATCAGTCGGTCTGCGACACGGTCGATGACGAAAAGGTCGTGATCGACGACCAGTACGGGGTGGTCAGTTTGCTTGCTGAACTGATGAATCTTATCGGCGAGGGACACACGTCGACTGACGTCCAGGAATGCTGAGGGCTCGTCCAGGAGATAGAGATCTGCGTCGCGTGCAAGACAGAGTGCAATCCCAGTACGCTGTAACTCTCCCCCCTGAGAGCGAACCGAGCGAACGATCGTACAACGGCTCGAGCTCGAACGGATCCTGGATCCGCCTCGTGAATGACTGTGAGTGAAGATCCGCGACCGCTGTGAACCGCTCACGAACCGTTTCGTCGCTATCCGGCGTGATGTACTGTGGCTTGTACGATACTGTTACCTCACCCAGAACCGTTCTTTCGTCGGCTTCAACACTCCCAGCAAGTAATTTCACGAATGTCGTTTTTCCGAGCGCGTTCTCCCCAACGATTCCGATTGACTCACCGGTATGTATCTGACCGGACTCGACTGTCAGCGAAAACTCCTCGAACGATTTTTCCAACCGGGGATAGTCGAGAACCGGGTCACCATACTGGACGCCACGTTCACCGGCCGTGGGGAAGTCGATCGAGTTGCGGCGAATCTGGACGTTTTCCTCTTTCAGTCGGCCATCGAGGAACTGGTTGATGCCTGTTCGAACTGCGAGTTGTTGGGCGACGACACCGAATCCACCTGGTTCACCGTACAACACGTGGATCGCGTCCGAGAGGAGGTCCAGTGTCGCGAGGTCGTGTTCGACGACAAGGGCCGCTGCATCCGTTTCTTGGACGTGGCTGCGGATCGTCTGCGCGACTGACAACCGCTGTTCGATATCTAGAAACGACGACGGTTCGTCGAACAGGTAGAGATCCGCATCAGTTGACAAGGTGGCACCGATCGCAACCCGCTGCCGTTCGCCACCCGAGAGATCAGCCAGCGAACGATCCCAGATCGACCGAAGATCGAGGTCGTCAACGAACCGGTCCGGGTCGTCCGAACGCGCAACAAACAAGTCACTCACCGTCTCGGCATTTGCTTCGTGAAGCGAGTCGACTCGCTGCTGCTTGTAACTGATCGTGACGCTGTCGTCTCGAAGCCGCTCGAGATGCGTCTGCAGGGTTGTCCCACGGAAGGCTTCGATAGCCTGATTCCAATCCAGTTCCCCATTCGTGGTGCCGAAATTCGGCACCAGCTTGCCGGCCAGGATGCGGAGCACAGTGCTTTTTCCGATTCCGTTGGGACCGAGAAGACCGATGATTCTACCATCCTCCGGGATGGGGAGGTCGTACATCCGGAATCCGTTCTCGCCATACTGGTGAACAAGCTGGCCGGTTTCGGATGGAAGCGGGACGATTTTGATCGCGTCGTTCGGGATTTTCTTCTCGATGAGTTTGTGCTCGCGCATCACGTTCACGTCGTCGATGTGAAGTTCTGCGTCTTCGGTGACGTGGAACCCCTCGTGGCCGGATCGATTCAGCGGATCGTATTTGACGGCGATGTTCCGCACCTCGTCGGTGACCTTGTCCTGGTCAATAATCGCGATGTATTTCTGGTCTCGAGAATTCATAGAGTTAGTCATGGAGTGCCGTTTCTGCGGTTACTCGTGTCTTCGAACCGTCGCTGGCACCGTATCCCTCGTAGGATAGCGTACTCGGAGTCACCTAGAATACCACCCGATTCCGGTCGGTTGGGCTGGTGGCTCCAGTGGACTCGAGGGATAGGATTTGTCGGCTCGGTAGGTGTGATACGCAGGTGGTGCGAGGTCGTTTGGACCGTTCGGATAGAACAGCGAGGCGAGCGCCTGTGAGTGCGCTCGGCCAGCGTCGAGTTCGAACATTCCGCCTCCATAGAGTTCGACATCGTGTTGCAAGCCATATTCGAGAATACGACAGAGTGATTCGAGCGTCCCAGACCGACACGGCTTGATGTTGAGAGCAGTTGGTTCCCACGGGAGGTTCCGGATGCTTTCGACATCCGTTATCGGGGCGTCCCAGGAGACTCGGTCAGCATATTCGTCGAGCACAGGTCGTGTCGTATCCGTGACGGCCGGGTCTTCGATGAGTGCATTCGGAAACGTCTCGAACAACCGCCGGTAGAGGTCCGGGTCAGCGGGAGCCCCGACGTCCGAACCGTACTGTCCTTTCAGGTCCAGAACTCGAACCGCACCGGTATCCGACAGGGCCGAGAGTAACTCGTCGCTCGGTGTGTTGGGGACATCTATCTTGAACTCGATATCCGAATCCGCATCGAGGAACCGGTTCACGGGACGGATGTGTGGTGGGTCCCCGAGCTGTAGACTGACGACGAATACCATCGGTTCGTACGTACGGTCAAGTACCGATGCCAGCGTTCGCCCCGACTGTTTGAGTGCCAGATCGAGAACTGCACTCTCGATCGCCCAGCGCAAATACTCGGGAGCGTCCCTGGACGCAGTCTGTGTCGAGAAATTGGCATCGAGAGCGCCCGAAAACGTTCCGATCGTCCAGTTACCGGTCGGAAGCGCTAGTCCCTCGTCGCGAAGTCGCTCGTGAGCCTCTCTGGAACGGGTGACATCTTCTCCGAATCCAGTTACGCCTTGACCGCGAAGACGAATAATGGTTCGCTCGAACGTCCGGTGTTCCGTCTCGATACGCCTTCCGTCGAACGAGACCGCTTCGACGGTGACCGATAACGAATTTAGCTCTTCATAGAGCTCGGGGAACTCACTGTGTATCGCGTCCTCCCGATCCCCTCCGGGTTTGTGGTCGTCCATACGTTCAGTGAGTGCTCTGTGCTGAAATACCCCAGACGACTTTCCACCCAAAGGGAGGAGACATGGTCGCGTTAAGTTAGCATGAAGAGTGAGGCGTGCTGATTTCTAAGTTGTTCATGCCCGAAATCAGCCGCCTCAGCGATGGTAGCGACTGGGTCGAATTAGATTTTGTGGAGCGTCAGCGGATACTCGAGTTCGCGATGCGGCTCGGTATTCAGATGCACGTGGCAGGACTATCACTTTCGGATACCATCTCTATTCTTGAAAGGTTGGGTGTCGAACGCTCTTGAACGGCTGTCCACAACTGGGTGCAGAAGGCCGATCTACAGCCCGAAGTCGGTGCGAGCCCGAATCACGTTGCACTCAACGAAACCGTGATTCGAATCAACGGACAGCAGTATTGGCTGTATGCCGCCGTCGATCCTGAAACGAACAAATTCCTTCATATCCGGCTCTTTAGCACGTATACGACCGGCTTAACCGAAATCTTCCTGAGTGAATTACACGAGAAACACGACGTCGAAACCGCCGTATTTCTCGTCGACGATGCTCAGTGGCTCAAAACTGCCCTCGACCGACACGACCTCGATTGCAGATGCGAACTCCATGGCAATCGGAATGCCGTCGAACGTATCTTTAGAGAAGTAAAACGCCGAACCTCTTCGTTTTCAAATACGTTCAGACACGTGGAGCCGACGACCGCAGAAACGTGGCTTCAAGCCCTCGCCGTCTGGTGGAATCGATGCCAAAGTTAACGCGACCATACGATATCACACAAAGCTTACACCCAATCATTACCCCACATTCGGATGGAAGGGATATGTCACACGCTCCCTTCTCCCCTAATGACTGACGATCCACCACTGGGACGCTGTCCGAAGTGTGGTGAGGAGCTCTCTAGCGCATACGTCTTGGTCGAATACGAGAAAGACGATGGGACGACTGGAATCTGGGCAGAGTGCCCGATTTGTGACGAGATCGTGAGTCCTCAGAATAACTCACAGCGGTAGATAGTAGTATTAGATATTACCCCACATATGGGAACTATCCAATTCGTGGGTTAACTGACGCTGGTACGAGTCGTGCCGTTGTCAGACCGTTGCTATAGCCTAGATTCACAGATAACCATACTAATCTGGGCTAGTAGACCCAAGCACCAAACACCTGCCTCACGCCCGCTCCGTTCTGATATCTCCGATAGACTCCTTTTCGGTGCCAGTTCCGTGGCTTCACACCAGGGGTCCACGGCCTCGAAATACCACTCTAACCGCCAGTCGATAGCAACAGCTACAGATTCATTAAATTATATACCGCTATACTAACTCCCAGAAGTTGAGTTGCGAATGCCGGTCAAAGCGTTCACGAGAAACCGGATTCTCACGACCTCACACACCGATCTACCTCTAAAATACGCTACTCAAACTACCAGTACTCTGAAATAGAGGGTTAGGAGCGGGGAATCTGCCGAGAAAACGAGTTACTGCCGATTGCTGCTGCTCACGAAACGCTAACCCAGAACGGATTTCACAGGAGTGTGACCAGTTCCCTATCCAGCCAGTCTAAGAACCGTGAAAGGGTGATTCGCGGCTTCTTCCGCGTCTCAATCACCCCGATACGCTCCTGGGTCAAGAAATCGACGAGCAGCCACATGTTGTAGACGATACACCCGAACGCGAAGTGGAACCACCGCACTTCGAATTCTTTCGACGTCGTCCACGCAGCACACTGCTTAATCGACGAGTACGAATTCTCAATCGCTCCCCGATCGTTGTACTCCTCGATCTGCTTCGTCGCCCACCGGCGATCCAGTGCAACTTCATCACTCACATCCAAATTCGTCAGGAATGGTTGAGGTGACCCTGACGGGTTCGCGTCATCGTCTTCATCCGGCGGCAGCATCACGATATTCGTGTACACCTTCTCATTCGAGACACCGTCCTTCGCGCGACCGTGCATCACGTGATCTCTCTTCACGTACAGTGGGGTGTCTCCTGATTCACGATATCCGCGTTTGAGTTGGTCAAAGCGGTTACATAGCGAACGAACACGGTGCTTGTCTTTCTTAGCCGGAATGACGTACTCCAAGTCTCGCTCTTCAAGCGCGTGGAGCACGTCAACAGCGTGGAACTCACGGTCGGCATAGACGCGACGAATGTTCACGTACTCGTCCGCAATCGATAGCAGCCGCCGAGTGACGTTCCCGACATAGTAGCTCCTATCTTTGCCAGAATACGCGTCCGTCGGCGCGTACTCGGTACTGCCGAGCGGACAGACACCAACGACAAAGTGCGTGTTCTCCCCGACGATCACGACTGTAGCGAACTTGTGACACCAGTCGTATCCTTTGTCGTCAGGTGTTCCCTGCACCCACTTCATCTCGTCACGATCGCCATAGTAGGCAACATACGTGATGTCCAGCGCGACTTTCGCCCGAGTCCCAAACCGTGAGCCGTTGTCGTGTTCGAGCTCCTTAAGCCGGGGCTTCGCGCGTGTGTAGGTCTTTCGTAGAGCGAAATTCAGCACGGTCGTGATCTCCTCGACAGACATCTGCTTGAGGGCCTGCAACAGTGTTTCACCGGACGGACCGTCCTCGTAGAACGGGCCACTAATGTCGGGATCTGGGTTTTTCATGTCACCCAGCTTCTGCCCAGAATCGTTTGCTGCCTTCTGCTTGATCGACGCGATTGCTTCTAAGACGAGTAACTCATCGTCATCGTAGATGGCGTTATCCGGTCGAGGGAGTGAAATTGAGGGGATTGCTACTGATTTTAGCTCATCAAGCACCTGGTGGCCCTTCTTTCGCAGTAAGCGTTGGACGGTTCGATTTGACAGGGGCTTTTTGTCCTCGCTGTTCGCTGTTTTGAGAAGATCATTGCCGATTGGTGCGCCCCGTTCAGCTGCAATTCTTCGAATCTCTTTCACTCCCCGTTCAACCGTTGACTGGAGGTTCTCGAATCGTCCGTTCTCTAATCGAGTCGGTTTAAATGTGCTCTCTGATGGAAGAGTACTAATATCAAATCCCATAGCAGTAGCCAATTCCGGATTCGCTTCAAGCTGATCAGGAATTGCTGTCAAGGGAATCTTTTCTGTTTTCGCCCAAATATACGCGAGAAACATCCGTGGGAACGGTGTAGAAGTATGCCAATCCGGATATCCGTCCCGTCGCTTAAATCGGCTGATGTCAAGATTTTCAACGAGATCTGTCCATTCTGTCTCTTCGTTGATAATCTCATCTGCTTGCTTCCCAAGGCCCGTATCCGGCGAAGAGGAGGGATCATGGAGCTTCATAACAAAATGTTATCTTGTTAAATAGTGGCTCAGAATCTGAATGAGCCATATAGAGGTCGTTTCCGGAAACGGATTCATGTACGTCACGAGGTCTTCCCGTCAAATAAGTAGAATTAGCTGAGTGAGCTCCAGCTCTGATCTCCCTCAACTGGTGAACCAAGTCCGAAACAGATAATACTCAGATACTGAGTAGACTCAAAATCTTAGTCAATGTCTCTCCACGACACAGTTGATGGACAATCAAATCGAGGATTTCTTCAAGAGAGATGGTGCTATTGGGTTGATTCTCGTAATTGGCCCTGAAAATGCACGATTCAAAAAAATAGTATCTCAAGTAGCAGTAAGCCATGACACAGTATCCAACCGGGTTGATGAAGCCCGTAATATAGGATTGATCGAGACAGAAGCTGTTTCAGATCTTGGAACTAGCTTCACCAACAAATTGACTCCATCTGGTGAGATCTGTTATTGGGGAATGGTAGAATTGGGATTAGATGACGCTCATACGGAATATGTTAATATAGTCAATAAATACAGAAATCTATCAGAAGAATATACACAGCAGGTTGGGAACGAAACAGAGTGGTTAGATTGGGTACTTGAGAGTGATGTTCGCGTGGATAGTTTAATGACGAAGTTCGAGACACGTGGCGAGGATATGTTACCGCCCTTTTCAGCCTATCCAGAACCAGTTAAAGAGGCTCTTCGGCAGCAGTCAGTCAAACCACTCGAAAATATTGATGATAAGGATTTCTGGCTATGGCGTATCATGCAATACCCCCCAGAACCCGATCAAGAAGATAGTCCGACACCACCGTACGACAAGGATCGCGACTCAGATTCTAGATAGTCTATCTCTGTTGAAATTGTATCAGTTCGACACCTTCCACTCTGAAAACAGCCGCTAGTTCGCGCGGGAGATGTTGTCTGTGAGCTATGACCGCTACGAGATCGTCGCGCTCGATGCAGCGGATGGGGAGAGGCAGTGGTCGAAGACGATGTATGATGATTGTCTGTTCGCGCCGGGAGTTAGACATAGCTGCGTCTTCAGTGCGGACGAAGCAACGGTGTATCGCTTGCCGTGAGAAGTAGTGATATCTACTGGGAGCAGGCTCTTAATGTCGCAGGCTTGCCATTAGTCGTTGAGAGTCGGTCGTCATTCCGACGACTGATCTGGTTGGTGCCTGAGGTTATGGGCGGTAGCGAGCGCGCCGTTCTCGTTCGTATCTCTGTGTTCAACTGATTCGGAGCGTACTGCAGGTCTCGAACTACAGCGTTCGTAGCTGATTTCCTTGTAGTTGTCAACACTACATAGATACCTCGTGGTGGAGGTGGTGGTTGCAGGTGTTCACCTTCGGAGGAATTACTAATCTGGTCACTGTCTTCACACAAAATATACGCAATAAGCTCTGTTGAAATCCGCAGCAGGTGATTGGCACCATTCACTCAACAACCCTTCTCGTAATCACGCGGAGCCTAAACGCCAGATTCCAGCGGCCACAACCGCTGTCACACCTAACCCACCGACCAATAGTACCTGCGCCGTGCCGGCTCTATCTACGGCCACGAAATAAAATTCGTAGTACCCTCCTTGATACCGTATATAATCGTAGTTGTAGAGTGTGCCTACACTTGCGCCTTCTTGAAGTTGAGCTTGGCTTTCGTCGGTCTCAAGAGCCGTCTGAAACGCATTCTGAATGCCGGATGGCAAGTCTTGGTATGCGATGACTGAGGCGTTTTCGGGAACGCTGTCTTGTGGTTCTCCATCTTCAAGTTCAAGCAACGTGCCGGACCAAGGTTCTGCCGCTGGCGCTACAATAATGAGACTAACTCCTATCAGAAAGAGCGCGAGCTGGCCGGCTGTGGCTCGGTCTATTTGTGCGAAATATTCTTTCAATGGCACATCAGGTCGACTTAGGAGCACGACAATAAGTCTCTTGGCGAGTATTCCTCTGTAACGCAATCGTGGGTTACGGAATGATGCAGTAACCGGAGTACGCAGTACCGAGAGGATGAAACAAACGAAGTCTCCACGATACAGGGAACCGGTTAGGCAGAGACCACTCTCATCTGATCCAGTTCGGTCTCCGTTGGGCACTTCCGCTGCCGACCGCACTCCTTTCATTTGTAATTGTGAATTCGTCGATTCGCGAGTGACCCGAGGCCCACAAAGAATTTATTTTTAATATGTGAATTTGTTGTGTGACCAACCACTCTCGTCGCGGCCTGCTACGCTTCGGCATGGCCGCAGCAGGTGGCGCAAGCACTCTTCTAGCCGGATGCTCAATAGGTAGGAACAGCGTTGACGTCGAGGTGCGAAACGAAGACACTCAACCGCATACAGTAGAGATTGCCGTCGTTTCAAGCGAAGGGGAAACACTCTTTGAGAAAAATCCGCGCATCGAACCCGATAGCGAGGCCTTTTACGAGAATTCCCTCCCCCAAAATGACCGAGATAATCGAAGTTTGGTTCGTAATCCGGTCTTCAAGTGAATTATCAGAGGGAACGACCGCTCCCTGAATCAGTCGATATGGAGGGAAGACGTATTGGCATGTACAGAGGTGGCCGGTATCACATCGTGAAAGAAGGAAACAAAGACTTCCCATAAGGCACTTAATGCGATACCACCTGTAACTTAACGTGAATAAGCAAGCCCTCGTGTTATCCAGCGTAGGTCTTGTACTTTTGTGTGTCTCTATTGCTATGGGAGGTCTTTCTACAGGTTATGGAAAAGGGACACTCCCGATATTACTCCGAATCGGGGTTGGATACACCGTACTCGGCGTTCTGACCGCTCTTTTGCAGCCAATCTCCGCACGGGAAGGATATTTGAATGCGTTGGGGACAGTAATTGTTCTCTTCGTCGTCGGTGTTGGTGTCATGTACTATGATTTGGGGATACAACCGCCCGAATATGGCACTCCACTGACGATACCTCTATTGGTGGGGAATCAAATTCAATTATCCCTCATCATGCTTCCAATTCCAGCAGGCTATATCTCAGGGATACTCATTAGTGAAGAAAAACGCACGATGTCAATGCTCCTCCTTTCGAGCGCAATTGTGGTAGGCGCGCTTGGAGGTACAAAAGTCGCGTTAGCACAAGGGTCTGCACCCGGATTCACCACCGTGTATTTCTTCGTATCTACGCTTGCTGTAGGGATATTTTCGCTACTCCCACTAAGTGTGATGTCGCGGTTTGACCCGAACAGCACAGTCTATGAATGAGACAGTTAAGCCACCAGTCTGAATATTTGATTACAGATTGAACCAGTAGATTCGAACACCTACTGAGCGGCTGTTTCAGACCAAATCTAGTGATGAGAATCCACTTTGCGATGGTGTGGCTCTGTTGAAATCCTATTCTTCAGACAGATATGCACCTGAAACAGCCGATCGATGGGAACTTCGAATTCAGCAGTAGGCCATACTAACAGGACCTAGCGGCTGGCCATCATCCAAGTGTACTATCCCTTGCTTCACTACACCGAATCCTGTCTGAAACTGCTGTAATTGTAACGAACCCCGTGTCAATACACTACTGACTAGAGTGCGAAATATGTACCCTGTACTGAGCGATTGGAGTAAAAACTATCAGCTGCTGAGGATTTCAACAAAGCCTATTCTACGGAATCGACTTCGAAGCTTCGGGACAGGGAGTACTGACCCTGTTGGTGTAGATCTCAGCAATCCGCTCTATGCAGGTGTCAATCTCCAACCGCCACATATACCCGAAATAAATCTCCTCTATATCGTACAGCATCGTACTCTATCCAGACACTAGTATCTACATCGTCGTCAACTTCAACCAATCCATCTTCATTTAGTGCATCCAGAAATGCAGATTGTTGAGCAGCAGTAAGATTATCATACGAAATAAGATGTCCATCAAAATTAGATCCGTTTACTGGTTCCACGGAGATGGCTTCATGGTTTTCTGTGCTAAGCCGCTGTGAAACTATATATGCACCGGACGTAACCACAATCGCAATAACAAAAATCGCAATCAGAATCGTTGAACGTTTACTCATATTCATAATTCAACGATGAGTTTACTACGTCCGATCCGTAGCGCACGGTCACACCGACCCAAAGATATCATATCAGTAAAATATCATGCGTATGTAAATTCTTTCTGGGTTCGGTGATTCCCGCCCTTCTTGGGGCGATAACCGGCTGGAGTGTCTCACTTAGTGGATGTGGATGCCAGTCTGAGACTACTTTGACCTCGGAACCCTCTTCGTCGTTCGGACGTATGAGGGTGCCCATCTCTACCAGGAGGATTCCCGTAGTGAGATCCATAATTTAACCAGACACCCTCTATTATGTCTGAAGAAGAGGATTTCAATAGAGCCAATCCCAGTAAGGTCTCTGTTCGGAACAACTAGTCGTTGAAAGATGTATCTTCTGAATGGCTGTATTATCAGATTCTAATTCGCTCTGCCTTATATATCCACAATCTCCTATGCAGGAGTAATTAGCTTTCAAAGAAATTAACGACAGTCACTGTCCCGTTCTCTTCAACACGGAGTTCGTACCCCTCATAGTCTTGGACTGATTTGTTCCACTGGACAGTCCCGTTAGTATGGATAACAATTCGATAGTCAGTGGCCGCTTCTAAATATTGCCCAATATCTACCCTCTTCTTTGACGTATATGTTTTATTAAGCACTAAATCTTGGCTTTCTAGCTCTTTAACACGAATATTTACTCTATCTTCGGTCTGAATATTGACTTTGAAAAAGGCCTTAATTGACTCTGTTGTGGCTGGTTCCGTGGTCTCTGTTACTGTATCCGTGGGACTAGCATTCTGATCGGTGAAACTTGTACAACCAGATGTGATGACTAATACACAGACAATCAGGTATCTGAATTTCATTGTTGTCATTCTATTTTCTTGTGATGTATCCCTTTTGTAGTGAGTGAAAGCGGGAGGAGACACATCAATTGCCGAAAAATTCAACAGAGCCAGCTATTACTGAACGGGTCGCTGGTGCTTTAACCATGATTACAAGATCTATTTTCTGACTCGCGTAATATCGAAATTGTAAGCCCCATATCCTGGTTTCTCAAATCCGGGTGTAACTTCATAGAGTCTTTCGACGGTTGAGGCCCACAGCGTATCTATAGAAGCGTAAGTTGATGCCTCCGGATAACGTTCTGTGAGTCGATCTTTCAGTTCACTCGTCTTTAGAGGGCCTTCAGAGTTCAATATTTGAGCAGCAGTAAGTAGAATTTCTTGGGCGTCGTCGCTTTGCGGTCCATTCTCCTGAAGCCACCTGTCAAGTGCAGCGAACTCATCTTCTCGAGGATTTTCGTCAGCTTTCTCTTCCGATTCATCAATCACCGTCCGGAGGTCAGCAACTTCGTGTTCAAGCTCATCGATCCGATCCTCCATTTCTGAGATCAGTCCGAAGAACTCTTCGGGAGAATCTATTGACTGACCTGAAAATTCGATATCGGATGAAATCTGACCGATTCCGATCGGAGGATTCTGTTTGAGAGTCTCGCGGTGATGCAAGAGATGTCGAATGTATTCTGATCGACTACTAAATCCACTCTCTTTAGCCTCTTGTTCTAACTCCTCAGCGAGCGGCGGTTGAAGACGAAGTGTAATCGGTTCCATGTCGTACCAGTTACGTAAGGCGTGCCCGTCTCGGATTATAATATTACGTAAGTGGACCAATATCGAACCGAATACACCTACATGTTAAACGATCTCATAGGAAATCTTACTATCACCGCCCATATATTACTATTTGGGTTCTTATGAAATAATCCCATGCACATTTTCTGTCGTTCGCACCTTAACTCGGGCCTGGGAAGTTGAGACTACAGTGGGTTTAGCGGGCCTGTGATGCGTGGTTCCGGACGAATCGCGAGCAGAAATCGTTTCAGATCGGCCTACGAACGGCCGTTCCTGTTGTATTACCAACTAAGCAGGTGATTATCTGAGGGTCTCGACAGCGTTGCCACTCAGAAATCCGCGCTGACCCCGACTGAGTACTTCCCTATCCAATTCCGGTTTCCTTCTTCAGCAGTGTGAGCGTATTATCGGCGGTCACCATCGGTGAGTGGTTGTACTCATCGATCAACTCAACCTGCACGAGCAGATCGACCGCTCGCCAAATCGAGTACAACAAACAGGCGAACGCGAAGTAGAAGAATCGGAGCCCGAAATCGGTCGAGGTTGTCGCAGCCATGAATCGTTTGATCGACTTGTAGCCGCTTTCGATCTCCCACCGGTAGCCATACTCGGTGAGGTGCCCAGTCCCTCTATTCGTCATGAACACCGAGTATTGTCGGTGGTCGTCGTGCTCGGAGTTCTCTTTGCGTCGGTAGATCAGCGTCGTCTCGTGCCACTCGTTCTTCCCGAGATGGAGTTTGCGGTCGGTCTCGTACCGATCTTGGCCGTGTTGGAGCAACCGCTTGGCCTGAGCTTTCTCGCTGGTCTGCATCCGCTTGGGCACGACATACGACAAGCCACGCTGGCTGAGCATCTCCAAGACGTGCTGACTGTCGAACTCCCGATCCATCAGTACGTTATCAACGTGAACCAACTCCTCGGCAGAATCCAAGAGGTCATTGACGATTTCTAAGCGGGACTCACCCTTCCGAACTGGCCGCGCGTCTAAAACAATCGGCACGGCATTACCAACTAATTGGACTGTCGCCCACTGGTAGGCATACTCGTCGGTCTTCTCCTTTGTCCCGATGATTTCGTCTTCGTGGCCCGCACGGTCACCTGTGAACGGATCAGCTTCGGTAATGTCGATCGCGACGACCCCGGCTCGAAAGAACTGCTCTGTCTCCGCAACTTCGTTCAGGAGCCGAGTGATGGCCTGCCGGTACATCTCTCGCATTTGGTCAATCGAGAGGTCACGGATGTGTTTGCGATGGGCGTGCCCCAACGGCGTCCGATCTCGAGTCGATTCGTAGACGAAACTGCGAGCCCCTTCGTTCGCAGCCAGCCGCTCGCGAAGTCCGAGATATGTCTGCAGGCCCCAGTATGCGTTCTCGTGTATCTCACAGCCCTCGCCACGATCCAGCGAGAACGCCGGAAAGACAACACGGCTGACGTGATCAGTGATCTTCGCTGCTTCTTCCAAAACAGTCTGTTCGTCCGGATCGGTCGCACTAGATTCGTCGTTGTGGTACTGGAGCTTCCGTTCTGGGTCACGAGGAATCGCAATACCGGCATTCTGTGCGTTGATGAGAATCGTCCGCGCCGTCCTCTCGACTGCCTCACGGAAGTCAGCACTGAAGCGCTTGTTCCAACTGCGCCAGAGTGTCGACTGGTCGGGGAGGGGGTCGAACCCGAGCGAGCGACGGGTTTCAGAGTGCTGACGAAGATACTGGACGAGCGCGGTTTCGTGGCTCCAACCGTGTATCTCTTTCAGCAGAAACGCCCTGAAAAGCTGTGGCATCTCGTATCGAGTCGGACCAGAGTACTGGTCGTGGGGATTGAACTCCACGTAGGATAGTGGATACTGACAGACGAACCCCTCGACCGAGTTGTGAGCACTGTGTTCGAACCAAATCCTCGAGACGGTCCGGATATCCTCTGTGAGCGCTGTCAGTGAACTTTGGTCGTACAGTGGCGTCGAGTCGTAGGCCGGCCAATCGACGTGTGGGCGTTGAGCGATTCGTCGAAAGACATCACGGCGGGAAGTATCACTCGGGACCACTAGAACTCCATACCCCTGACTCGTGTACGGACTCATCTCCATCGAAAGATGTGTGGCACTGTCCGAAACGGGCCAATTCCAACTTTGCTGCCAGTCCTCTACTTTCAGGCTGAGTCAAGACCACGAGAAGGTCAGTCACCGATTGCAGTGATAATGTGGAGGACGAGGACGATAGCAGTGATAACAGTCAGCAAGACGTGTACTCGTCGCCATCGTGAAAAGAGAGTCTCTTTGGTGACGGTCAGCACACGGCCAACGACTGACGGTGTCTCATCTCCTCGTCCAAGCCGGACGACGTGCCGATGTAGATATCGACCATACAGGCCACTCGCCACCTCTACACCGAGTAAGACAGCAACTGCGAGACCGAGTCCTTCCCACTCTTCGACAGCAATGAAGTGTGGCAGCGTTAGTGCCGTCCCTATGAGAACGACCCACTGGTGTGTTTGTAATTGATACCGACGGTACTGCACCGGCAGCAATCGCTTTCGCTTTGCAAGACTGTACCCGAGGACACCGACGACGAGAAAGACAATGCCCGCTTCAACCACACCAATGTACGGGGCCTCACTCACTTCGCCACCAAGGCCCCACCACTCTCCAATCAGACTAGCGCCTGTCTCATCTTCGTCCGAATCCTCTGCATCTTCACCTTCCTCTTCCTTACCATCCAATTCATCCACGTCCGCAACAGGAGGGAGTGACTGTTCTGTTGCGTCGAGATTTTTCACGACTATATGATCACCATCTACTGGTGATGCCCCCGCTTGAACAGTGCCGACTCCACTAACGACTAGCAGGAGTACAACGACCAGACTTGCTCGCTGTAAACGAGTCTGCATAGAAATACGTAGATACAACGCCGAAAAGTTCGTTCGCGTCCATCTATCGAATCCTCGTACAACCGCCGAATCATTCCGTACGCAGAGCAAACAGGGGATCACCAGTAGTGCCAGCTGCTCGATAACGAAGTCACAGACATACTCAGAATCCACCTCGCGCTCTGAACCGATTCGATAGCTGTACGAAAATTCGATGGTTGGACGCGAACGCCTTACTAAGGCTGTTTCAACCCTCTATCTGCAATGGCAGAACGCAACGACCGACACGTCGAAGATAGTGGTTCTGAACCGAGGGGTAGCTAATCATGCGCGTTCCCGTCCCGAAAAACAAACTCGTCGCCTTCACGCTCGTCGGTGCGCTCCTCACAGCTGGTGTCGCCGGGGCCCTCGCGCTGCCCGGTGGCGGCCTCGCGCAGGCTGGCGAGCAACCTAACTCACCAGATACGCCCGCGTCAGAATCCTCACAACAGGTTACTGCGGATGCGCCGACGCCGAATCAAGAGTTCACCCCAGCAGTCCAGACACAGTCCGGATACGAGGACGAAGAACACGAGGAGTATGAAGAAGACGACGAGGATGAAGACGACGAGGATGAAGACGACGAGGAAGAATACGAAGAGGAAGAATACGAAGAGGAAGAATACGAAGAGGAACACGAGGACGAAGAACACGAAGAGGACGAGTGACCGAGATGATGGGATCGCTCGCATCGGTCTACGAACGGTTTGGGGACACCTACCGCGAGTTCGAGTGTTGTGACACGGCGTTTCGGATTCAGGCGACGGGCGTTCGGGCCGAGGCTGGGGCAACTGCGGCCCGAAAAACGGCTGAATCACTCGAAGCCCAGCTGAACGCCTTCGATGAGGCGAGTGCCGTCAGCCAGCTCAACCGTGAAGGAGAAGTCAGGAACGAACACGTTGCCCAAATCGTTCGCCGTGGAATCGAATACAACGACCGGACCGACGGGGTGTTCGATATTCATCAGGGCCGCGTCGAACACGACCTCAAAACGTTCTTGCGTGGTGACAGTGAAACGCTACCAACAGAGTTTGATGCCGGAACTGTCCAAATCAGCGGATCTCACATCACGACCGATGTCGAACTCGACCTGAATGGCCTTGCCAAAGGGTACATCGTGGATCGAACCGCCGAGACGCTCACGGGACTCGGCCGATGCGGGTTCGTCAGTGGTGGGGGGGATATGTCTCCACCGACGGGCCCGGTCGCCATCGAGAGCCCATACGGTGACGACACACCGCTGAAGGTCCTCGACACGGACTGGTATGTCGCAACATCCGGCGGATACCGACGGTCGCGAAACGGCACTGACCACGTCTACGATCCGACCACCGAATCGCTCGGCTCTCGCCATGAATCGGTCACCGTCGTGGCGCACCGAGACTGTATGGAAGCCGACGCCCTGGCGACGACCCTCGCGGCACTCCCACTTGCCAAGGCACGCGAATTAGCATCGGAATGGGAGGGTCTAGAGGCGCTCATCATCCACGATGGCGTCTTCCATACGACAGATGGCTTTGAGACACATGTCTTGGACACATAAGCAACGAATCACCGTCGTGGCGATGGTCGTCTTAGTGGTGGCTGTCCCTGCTCTTTGGCAGATCGGAGACGTGCGTGCCGCCCAAGCGACCGAACAAAAACAAAGCGACCTCGTCGACCAGACCGTTTCGACGCGACAGGCCCCAGCCGATTACGATGGTGATGGCATTAACGACTCCGCCGACAAGTGTCCGACACGACCGGAAACGAAAAACGGATTCCAGGACGCGGACGGCTGTCCCGATGTCGTCGAAACGACGGGGGCATCGTGATGTCACAGCTCGTCTGGCTCCTCGACCGAGGTGCCGCACTCGTGACGTATCCGGCGTTGTATCTGGCAGTTCTCACGGGAGTCCTCTACAACACGGAGTCGTTTGGAACACTCCACGAGGCCGCTCGACGAATCCATATCGAACTCTCCGTGTTCGCGATGATCGTCACGTTGCTACATGCGGGACTCGGTGTCCTTGATGCGTGGTTCGTCGTCACCGGACAGGTTCCAGCGCCGGCATACTCGATGCCGTACTTTCTCGGCGGCGTCGCCGTAGGTGCGGGGGCTCTGCTCATGCTCGTCGTCGCGGTGCTGGGCTTTACTGACGCAAGACGCTTCCAGCGCCCCTGGGGCCCACGCGTCGTCCACTCATTCGCGTATGCTGGGTTCGCCTTCGGGACAATTCACGCGGCCGCAATCGGGACTGATCTGACGGGATTCATCCGTCCTCTGCTGGGACCCTCCGTGGCGTTTCTCGTGTACGTACTCCTGTTGCGTCTGTTGGTGCTTCGAGGGATTCCGTCGAACGCGACCCCGGGTTAGTAGCTGTCCCAGAGGCCGAGGATACGGTCGACGACTTTGTCTGTGAACGAGCGCCGGTGAACTGTGTAGAGGTACTTGACGCGATCGGGATCTCTGACCTCATAGACCACACTTCGGCCGTCGCGTTCTTTCGTGACGAGGTCAGCCTCGGCGAGCTTCGAAAGATGCCACGAGACGGTCGATTGTGCCTTGTCGAGGCGGTCGCTGAGTTCGGTTGTCGAGAGCGGACCGTCCGTGAGAAGATGTGCGAGGATGCGGCGACTGTATTCCCGGCGCAGCGCGTTCATCACTATTCGATCGGCTTCGTCGAACTCGGCAGCCGGATAGTACCGCGTGTACTTGCCGTCGTCCGAGACGTCGATCAGGTCCTCATCGGCGAGCCACCTGAGCTGGTATTGGAGCGTCCCTTGTGCGTACTCAAGATCGGCGAGGAGCGCGCGAAAGTGAATACCGGGCGTATCGGCTATCCGCTGGTATATTTCCCGCCGAGAGGCCAATTCGAGATCCGGGTCCGACATTGCTCAGTCCCGCGTCAAAGCGACGAAAAACGCCAGGAGGCCACCGAGGATCAGGATTGCACTCCCGTGTTCGAGTAATTCCAGCGTCGCGTACGGGAAGTACGGGAGCAGCGGGTACTCGAGAAACACGATCAGTCCGTAGACGGCAAACATCCCGTACCCGAGCGTAACGATCCACATACGGCGATCACGTTCCCGCCGCCATGCGAGGAAGCTGAGTACACTCAGGCCTGCAGCGAGGACGAAGATACCCAGACTAACGTATTGTTCGAGGAGTTGAGCAAGTGGCATACGTTGTATCTGTACATACAGCCGGTGCGACGTGCTCGGCGATCGATACAATTCAATCGAAGGGGGTAGCGGGGAAAACGATTGGCGTTCAACCGTCGAATCCAATCTTATGCATTGAGACGACCAGTCTCAACTACTGTGTAGCCTTGAAGCACGAGAGGATTCCGATGTGGTACTATTCTTGGAGTCACATAACACGAGTCCCGAAAGGCAATTCACGGACTCTGAGATAGATGCCTCACCAGTACTATCTGAGACACTATCTATTGGGAAACGGACTAATCCTCTCAAATCACGAAAGGGTTTTATATATCGTTTGCCTCTTTTGAGACGATATGATCGAAAAGAGTCATTTCCGGGTTGTATCACACCTCATAGAAGAGGGTGAGTCGGAAGTGAGTATCAGCACGCTCGCTGATCAACTCGAATGGAGTCCTGGACACGTCTCACGTATCGTCTCCGAACTAGAAGCGTACGGATACGTCCAAACCAAACAGAGCGGTCGGCAAAAGCTGGTCTCGCTTACGGATATCGAGGCGATCGAGCAACTCGAAGGGCTCCTCACCGAATACAGCCATATGGATCTCTCCGGCCTCATCGCCGGTTCTGGATTACAGATTCTCTATTATCTCGATCAAGGACGGACTGCGACCGAGTTGGCCGAGCGGAGTGGTGTTAGCCAGGCAACGGTGTACCGTCACTTAGATGATCTCCAGCGCGTTGGCGTCGTCGGGAAATCGAAGTCTCGGTATCGTCTCAACGATCCGTTTACAGTATTGGCCTCGATCGCCAGAGGGCTGTTCCACCAGAAACACCGGCGCGAAGCAGAGAAATATGCAACTAGCCTCAACTTCATCTGGGAAACACATGACGAGTATCTCTTCGCGTGTGACTCCGACGTTAGCGCTGATGCGTTTCATCTGACCGGGCCAGCACTGTTCGGTGAGTTCGGCGTCCCACTTCTCACCCGTGATCGATGGCATTACTTTCGGACGGATCGACTCTCGGAAATCACTCCCGCAGAGTTAGTCTGCCACACGCTGCTCATCGATGATGGCTCGCGATACCGAACGTACTGTCTGTTGCTGATACAGAAACAGGGAACCGATCGAACTGTGCTCCAAGATCGTGCTGAACACTACGTATCCGAATCGACGCTCGATCTACACGCTATCATTGACGAACTCATCGAATTCTTGGAGTCGGAAGGCACCGTCACGGCTGAGCAACTGCCCGAATGGGAAGACTTCAAACAAACAGCCAGAGAGTATGAGGTCACTCTATGAGTTCTCGTGAACGATTCGGCCGTGACTATATCGAGGCCGAACTCCGGCGGATCGCAGATCATCTCCAGACTGACGTTGAGGCGTATCTCATCGGCGGTGGCGCGATGTCACTCCACGAGCCGTCTCTCAAAGACACGACCAAAGATATCGATCTCGTTGTCGTGGACGAAGCGGCTCTCAGCCGCCTGATGGGGGTACTCGACGACCTCGGGTACGAGGAAGTCACCGATCTCGGTGACGAGTACGATCGATTGGGCGCACGCCACTGCGTACGGAACGACGTCGGCTGCCAGTTCGACGTCTTCTATCGACAGATCGCCGATAAGCTGTTCTTCAGCGATGGAATGCAAGCGCGAAGCGAACCGTTTCTCTCGGAGGAGTATTTCTCGGTCGGCTTGGTCTCGTTCGAGGACATTTTTCTCTTCAAAGCCGTCGCAGAACGCCCGGACGATATCGGCGATATGGCCACGCTCGTTCAGACGGATCTCGACTTCGACGTCATCGAATCCGAACTTGAACACCAGGTAGAACTCCTAGGCGGGGAGTTCTTCGTCACGGTGGTTTCCGAATCCTTGGAGCGACTCGACGAAAATGAGGGAATCCAAACGCCACTCGATGACGTCGTTCAAGAGTACTATTTGCGGTATATGGAAGGATATGAACTCCGAATGCAGTTAGACGAAGACACCCCGAAGTCCGTGAGCGAACTGGCCACGGAATTGAACGTTTCTAACGAGGAGATTGAACGCCGTTTCGAGTACCTCGAACAGTACGGGTTTGCTGAACGAACTTCTGAGGGAATTCGGGATACAGGCAGGAACGACGCATTCACAAGGTCTTGACCCCCTCCCACGGCTTCAGCCGTGGGAGGAGGTCAATCGACGAGTTGATCGAGATGCCACGCATTCGTCGTGTTCTCGGACTAGCTGAACTTCCTGCGCCTTCAACACTCTGTAAGGCGTTCAATCGACTTGATATGGCTGTCTGGCGTGTTATATTGACTCTCTCAGCGACGCTACTTCCGGCGAGCGGAGTTGTTGGTGTTGATGCGTCGGGATTCGACCGGTCACGCTTCGAAACACTACACGAAACGCGTCGAACTCACGATTCAGCAGCTCAAGGAGACGTTGCTAATCGATGCGAAAGTAAATACGATTCTCGATTTACACGTGACGACGACTCGAAAACACGATAGCCAGATTTCTCCGTCGTTGGTCAAGCGCAACCCCGAGTGTATCGAGTGCTACCTGGAGATATGGGTGGCTACCAACGCCGTTTTCGAGTTCCTCGCGAACGACAGGCACCGTACAGATGCCAGAGAGATCTGCAACCACCCATAGCTCGTCGATGTAGGCGAAATTCGAGAGAACAGTCGTGTTGAGAACGCTCGGCTTCGGCGGCACACCGTCGTCCGTCATTTCGAAGGTGATTCCTCGTCGTCTGAGTTCTCATCACCGAATTCGAGTTCGCGTGCTGCCTCTCCCTCGTAGGCTGCGTCGTCTTCGTCGACGAGCCCGAGGCGAAGTTCAACACCGTGCTCACGGAGAATGTCACGCATTGTCCAGCGGTCGACAGCAGCGAGTCGTGCAGCATCGCCGAGCGTGATCCGCTCGCGTTCGTAGAGAGCGACTGCAGCTGCGACCCGCTCGTTTTCGTGGTCCTCGAAATATTCGCGCACGAACTCGCGCAACGCGTCGCTCTTGCCTCCGAACACACCAGCCTCCACAGCGCCCTCAATGAGGAGGTCGAGGTCGTCAGGATAGGAACCAGTGATTCGTGCCATCGTTCTATCCCAGAGTACGTCTTCATACTATTTATGAACCGTGCCAGATGTCCTATGCATTGAGACGGCCAGCCTCAACTACTGTGCGGCCTGATGTTGCGAAGATACCAGAGGTTTGCCCTGTCTGCGGAAACGACTACGTCCACATGGGCAGCGCCCCCGATGAGGGGCATTCACGCTGAACAAAAGTGATGCGCCGACCTGTTTCAAGGTCGCTGAAGACGGTCTGCGTCACATCCATCATTCCGAAGAGAACGGACCCGATATGTGTCTCTCCCATAGACTTATTTCGTTCTATTACGTTCTATCACGTATGCCCATCAGCATCGATCGGTTCGATGACGAGCCCGCCGAGGTCCTCAATCTCCAAGAAGGAACACAACCATATCAGATCCTGCAGTTCCTCGCCGAGCACAGCGATCAGGCGTTCACACAGACCGAACTCCACGAGGAGACAGGGATCAAGCGCGGGAGCGTTGGCGGGGCTCTGTCCCGTCTCGAGGACCGGGGGCTCGTCCGGCACCGTGGCCGATACTGGGCAATCGCCGAAGACGAGCGCCTCGCCTCGTACGCTGCTCAGATAGGTGCGAGTTCGTCGTCGACGACAGACGACTACTACGGCGGGGAATGACCGACGGATACACTCGCGGCGCAGTGGTGAAGGGCCCTGATCTCCTCGCGGATCACGACTACCGGCCGTATGTTTGCTTGAACGACGACACGCATCCGTTCAGCGACGAGGAGGGTCTCTACGCCGTGGGCACGACGACGCCGAGGGCGGTTGCGATCCCGCTTGGCGAGGACGATTTCGCGGCCGGCGGCCTTCCACGCGACACCTATGTGAACCCGTGGACAGTCGTCTCGATCCGCCACGCGGATATTCAAAAAGAGGAGGGGCGTCTCGTCGAAGCGACGACCGAGAAGATCGCGGAGGAGGCGGCGAAGTATTTAGGCGTCCGATAGAAATTCAGGCAATCAAGAAATATCGAAATGATCCTGCATCTCGCCGGTAGTGCATGTATCGCCGCCAAGGTCGATGCCGAGATTATCGCCGACCTCATCGGCGGTTAGCATCTCCTCATCATCAAGATAATCGAGCAGACCGATGCGTTCCGTAGTAGTTGCACTAGTATAGTCGGAAGCTGTCTATATGAGGGGGGTTTTGCCGCTCCAACACGATTGTTGACAGTCTTCAGCGTAAAATACAAAAACATTAATCATAATTCGGAGAAGTACCATAGTAGAACAGACAGTTCTAACAATAAGATTTCGGAGATCAATGAATAAGAAACTCGTTCGCTCGGCAATTTCTGGAATCGTTCCAGCGGCAATCACCTTCGCAGGTGTTGTGTATATATTCGGATTCGATAGTTCGTTCGTGTTGTTCTTGATTGGCCTTGTTCTTCTTCTCTTCGTTGGAGGGGTGGGGAATATCCGTACAAGCGGTGTCGGGGGCTCTTCGCATAGTGGGAGAATTGGATCTGCCGTTGTGGATCGGAATATCGATCAACGAAAGAAAACTCGATGGGACCGATACATTCTCTTCTACGCATTAGGGCTGATATTCCTCTCAGTAGGTTCTTTCCTGATCGTATGATTGCGCTGCCACCAATACCAGGAGCCTCGCTGTAGGGGCCCAATATATGGTTTGTCTTGCGTATTGGATCGGTGCTGTAGATAACGTTGAGATGGCTAATGGAGTTTCTACTCAAAAATTATATTCTTTCAGCTCACCATTAGCAAAATATGCCCTCCAGTTCTCGCAGGAAGTTCCTAGTCGCTACTGCTGTAACCGGCATTAGTGGTATTGCTGGCTGTTCGAGGTTCCAATCTTGCTCACCGCAACGAACGCAACACGAAACGGATATCGACCTGTCTGAGGAGGCTCAGTGGCCGGCCCAGTACTACGATGCAGCTAATACGTGCTATAACCCATCCGCTCGCGATCCGACTGAAGGCGTACAAGTGGCATGGCGATACACGCTCTGTGGCCCTTCTGATGATGGCACTATCGTGACTCCTGAGACATCGTATCTGCAGAATCAAGTTATCGACACACAGACTGGAGAGTCAGCTGGCGAGTGGGAGAGTGACTCGACTCCTTCGATCAGCGATGGAGCCGCATATTACCCTGTGAATGACTCTGATATGGATAATCCCCAATTGCGAGCTCGAGATAGTACTACTGGAGAGACCTTGTGGACGGCAGATTTGCCAAGGGGAGTGAGCCTTCCCTCACCGACGATTGAAGGCGAGACCGTATATATTGCTGCTGACGACCTCTATGCAATGAATCGAGAGACTGGCGAGGAGCGGTGGCGATTCGAGACGCCGTCGGAAACCGAACTGACGGGGATACCGGCTGTTCGAGAGGGGACCGCCTATATTTTCGGAGAGGACTATACTCTGTACGCAGTTGATACCGAAACGGGAGATGAGCAGTGGCAGGGCACCCCTGTGCAGAGCAAGGGGTCAAGTCCGATTCCGAGCGTGGCGAACGGTCTTGTGTATATTGCTCCTAGCGAGGATAAGATGGGCGAGGTTAGGGCTCTAAACCCGACAGATGGATCTATCGCGTGGCGACATGAAATTGATTCATGGGTCTTTTCCCCGCTTGCGGTTACCGAACAGAGTGTCTTCGCTGTCTGCGGCGGTGATCGAGGTCTCGTGACGGCAATTGATGCTGAGACTGGGGAACGTCAGTGGCAGCAATCGTTCGAAGATGTCCCCCGTCTCGTCACGGTCGCAGTTGGGAGTGAGAATGTGTACGCCGGTTCGATGTGGGCGAGTGATGACGCGCCGGTGTATGCGCTTGATCAAGCTACTGGAGAGCAACGATGGCAGTTCAATACTCGCCCCCGAGACTTCGGTGACTATAGGCAAATGATTGTCAACGGTATCGCTGCCGTCGACGAGTATGTCTTTGTGACGACTAGTGGTGAAGTGTATGCTCTTCAGGAGCAGTCGTAGCTTACGACAGGAACAGAGGTGGAAGTTCGGAGGGAAGACGGGAAGGCAGTTGTCGAAGCTGAAGACGACTCCGGCGAGATTCTCTCGAGGATGGAACAGCTCGTTACCAATCTATTCGGGGTTCGCTGGAAGCCACCAAGCTGAATATTTTGACGTCAGTGGCATCCTTACAAATACGCCATCCACTATTGGTATTTTAGGTGCTGAATCCAAATAATGGGATGGCTGATCGATATCTCATAATAATAGATCCGTAGCAAGAAGAGTTGTAACGCTCTATTTGGACAGATTTACACTCGACGGTCGGGGTGTGTCTGTCCTAACGGGGTCGTTTTTATTCATTCGACGGGTGGTTCTCGTCCAGCTAAAAATAGATCTGTGGCAAGAAGAGTTGTAACGCTCTATTTGAACAAATTTACACTCGACGGTCGGGGTGTAGGACGGTCTGTTACACCCGACCCACCGTCTGCTATCTTCTCTCATTCGTGAGGCGTCGAGAGGTTTAGAGGTAGATCCCTATTCCGGTTCTGGGGAAGTGGGGTGTGGTTTCTTCTGAGTAGACCGTATGGTAGAAGGGCGGTGGCTATGATGCTTCCAAAAAAGAGCAATTGGAGAATAGGGAAGAACGTGAGTGACGGGACTGTGAGTGCTCCGGCGATTGTTGAGAGGCAAAATAGCCCTCCACCAAGTAGGATGATATGCTTGACCGGCTTCGTTGAAACCTGTTGTGCATATGGTCTCATCGAGTGTCGGTGAATTACTTTCCATCGTTTGGGCAAGCGCTTATGCGCACATCTACGTCAAGGGATCATTTCGTGACTGGTCTCGGAGTCTTCATCTCAAGCGCTGTATGCGTACCAAAGCAGCAGCCCCCCAACGAGACTGAACATTGCCCCTGCATACAGTGCAATCGCCTGTCCATCCCCCGGCGGGAGAAGAAGCCAGAGAAGCGGTCCGATAGCGACCAGTCCGACTCCGAATAGCCCAGCGACGATTCGTTCTGCCTGGCCGATCGTCGATCGGTCTTCCTTCGGCGACTCCGGAACTGTATCGATCAGATTCGCAACTATATGGACGTAGTCGGACGGAAGGACGACGATGCGAGGTGCAGTCGGAGCCCCTCGAGTATACGAGAGCCAGCAGATAGCGAACGTACCAATCGAAATAGCCCGGAACGTCTGGACTGTTTTGAGGGGGACCTCGGTCTCGTCAACGACGAGGGTTTCCGCCACTGGGTCCGCGTACCCGCTCGTTGGGAACGCCGCAGTGAGTACCAGCGGTATCGAGCTAGCGATGAACACCGCGAACGGTGCGGAGGAGTGCATCTGGGTACTTCCGAGGAGGGTGAGTGCGCCGAGTAGGCTTCCAACGAGTAGACCGCGACGTGAGAATCGCCCGAAGAACGGCGTCGCCAAGTCCGTCTCGAGCAAGGCAGGGAGATAACGGCGGGAGAGGAGCGCAAGTACTGCGACGGCGATCAATCCGATCGCCCGGCCAGGATCACCGGCCCGGACTGCCGTGGCGACGAGCCACATCAACAGTCCACAGACGAGCACGATAACGCCGCCCAGAATACTCGGAAAGACGTACGCGAGACCAAGCAAGAGCGAGGAATCAGTGACGTCGAGTTCCCAGTCGGCCGTATTGTCACCCCCGCCGTGGGCGGACTGATTCGCGGTCATTCTGTTGTGTTTGGTTCCGAACTGTATTCAACTTGCTCATGACTCACCTCGGGAGCAACCCCCGCGACACTCGGCCTACTCCGCCTGTATATGAATTTTGGTAAGAAATATATCACGACTACATCGGACCCGGGGTAGAGTGCTGGAGTATCTAACGTCGGATCAGACAATCCGAGAGGATTACAGCGGTAGCGAGGCGAAAGCCTACCCGTTCACGGGTGGGATGAAGCCGACAACTGGGGTTCTATCCACGCTCGTAGCCACGGCTGGGGTTGGATGCCTGCGTAACACCTTTAGGTGAGTGACTTCTATATAATGACGATGCCTCGTGGGTTCGACAGGGAACGTACCAACGTCCACAAACTCCAGTATCACTTTGTCTGGTGCCCGAAGTACCGCAAATCGGTTCTTGAAGGCGAGGTACGTGACCGTCTCGAAGAACTCATTGAGGGAAAGGCCGACGAACTCGACTTAGAGATACTGGAGTTGGCGATTCGCCCTGACCACGTACACTTGTTCATCACGGGCGACCCGACGCTTGCCCCGAACAAGATAATGCAACAGGTCAAGGGCTACTCTTCGCGCCACCTCCGCGACGAGTTCGATTTTGGTCTCCCTTCGCTGTGGACGCGCTCGTACTTCGTCTCAAGTGCGGGCGACGTATCCAGCGAAGTCATTGAGGAGTACATCGACGCCCAAGCAGGTGAGTAGTATGGAACGGAACATTTCAACCACGGTGCGGGTCAAACTCCACTCGCTGACCAACAGGAAGGCTGACCTGCTCGCCCATGAGTACGAGGCGTTTCAGACTGCTGTTCATGATGGAGACGCCAATCTCTACTCTGCGACCGACCAGCAGGCGTCGAAGGTGCAACGACAGAAAGACCCGAACCCCGACACCAAACAGCCTGTTGTCCTCCGGAACGACGTGTTCGGCGTGGCTCACGACGAGGACACCGTTCTCTCGTCGTGGTGGGTCAAAGTCCCCGTCTACGACCCCGAACAGGAGCGGGGCAACTCCATCTGGTGTCCCGCCTACGTCCCTCAGAAGGACGAACAACTCGTCCGCGACGGGAATTTTGGGGACAGCGAACTGGTGCGCCGTGACGGTGACTGGTACGTCCATCTCGTCGTCAAACGGTCTGTGACCGTGGCCGACGAGTACGACGACGTGCTGGCCATCGATATGGGCGCACGGTGGGTCGCTACCTGCGCGTTCCTCTCCGACCGCAAGACCACCTTCTACGGCAAGGAAGTCCGTCGTATCCGCGAACACTACAAGCAACTCCGCAAGTCCATCGGGAAGGCGAAACCCCGACATGGACAGCAGGTGGTCAAGCGCATCGGTGACGCTGAGGCGCGGAAGGTGGACGACCGGCTCCACAAGATTGCTCGGCAAATCGTAGAGGATGCCGAGGAACGGAACGCAATCATCGTTGTGGGCGACCTCGGTGGGATTCGCAAGGACAACGATAAAGGACGGTACGTCAACGACAAGACCCACAAGATGCCGTTCGCCCGCCTGCTGAACTACATCGAATACAAGGCCCACGACGCGGGCATCGACGTGCAGTTGATCGAAGAATACGACACGTCGAAGACCTGCAGTCGGTGTGCCTGTGAGGGCGTTCGTGAGACGCAGGGACGTTTCGAGTGTCCCGAGTGTGGGTTGGACGACAACGCGGACAAGAACGGTGCGCTGAACATCGGCAAACGAGCCTTGGGCAAGTTCTCGAAACCGCTGTCCGAGGCGGGGGCTGTACTGGCACAGCCCAAAACGCAGGTCATCGTCCAACGCGACGACGAACCTGCGAACCTCTCCGTATCCGTGGGTTCAACCCCCAGTGGGGGAACCCCACGGCTTTAGCCGTGGGAGGATGTCAGGTAGAAAATGGAGGAGATCTGGCTAGTCAGTGTCCAGACGCAGGATGTGTGTCCTCGTCTAAGTTCTCGTCAACTGGCTCATACTCACAGCCGTTCCCGACAGGCTTGAACCCGGGGACGTAGCTAAAGTGTTTGCTGGGCTTGTTGCAGTATGCCAAGGGAAACGTCCCGCGCTCGAAACGCGCTTTGTTTTGCAATTCCCATTCGTTGACTTTTGCTGTGGGTTTTGCGACATGGGGCGCAGGAAGTTCGCCACGTTCGAGATCGTCGAGTTCGAGGACACGCACTTCAAAGTAGCGGGCAAGTTCTTCAGTTCGTGGAGTCAGTTCGGTCGTATGACAGAGAATCGGCATCGCGCGGCAGGCAAACGCGACCGTACACAGCCGGAAGAGATCGGACGGCGTGACGGTATCTTGTGTCCAGTCTTTACACTGGGCGACGAGCCAGTCCGTCGGGTCCTGTTGTTTTGAAGTCCGGCATGCAACAACGTCGACTTCGAGATTGAACAGCGTCTGGCGGGTATCAGCATCATAGCCCCATCGCGAGAGCGCTCGCTGGAGTTGATACTCTAGCCACTGTCCCTGCCCTTGACCACGTCCATCGGCGTGGGCGTAGTTCGTCTCGGTTCGGACGTCTGCAACCTCGTCTGGAACCAGACTCTCATCCGAGACAGCTGGCAGACGCTCACGTAGCTCTGTGATGCTTTCAAGAGCACGATTGAACTTCCGTTTGGGTGAGTCACTGGACCGGTACTCATCAGGATGTTCGCGGCGAGCGTACTGTAGTAACCGGCTGAGACGGTGCTCGATCTGTTCGAGTGCGTCCTCGTAGTCATCCCACTCGTAGGGACTGCGATTATACCGTGTGTCAGCACCAGGATCTGGATTCGGGAGGATTCTCCGGGCCTGTTTCAGTGACTGAATAGTCGTATGGAAGAGCCGGGAAGCGATCATCCGGTGTTCCTCAGAGAGTGTGTAGTCGTCAGTAAGTACACTCCGCAAGGACTCGACGGTCTCAATAAGCGGATGCAGTTCCTCATAGTACTCGTTCGGGATCGGAGATTCATCGTTTGTCATCGGTCTCTGGGTGAGTTTATCGTGAACTGCGTCCGAGTGAGAGTCGTCTTCGAGAGTGACTGGAGCGTCGGCTGCCCCCGTTGTTGAAGTTGCTCAGTGAGCTCATCTTGGGTAACCGTTTGCCACCGCTCGCTGTCGCCCTCGCGATACCGCAACTCGCCATTAACGGCGACGACAACACCCTGTTCAGTTGTCGAGGTCGCATCGAAGACAAGCGCCGGCGGATCCGGATACGTCCACCCACCGCGGATCCACTCAATCAGCGTGCCGATCGTCGGCGGATCGATCGGGGTCGGATAGCGTGGTGCAGCAGGTGCACGTATCGCGACGTCGTCGACGCGGGTACGCCCCCACACTTGCCATTCGGTCCCTGTCCACTCAAGTTCACGTAGCGTCCAGCTGTCGCCATCACTATCGGGATCAAGGATGAGCCGACGAGGCGGGCTACCAGAGGGATCCCACTCGAGAATACATGAGCCGGATTCAGGGACCGTGGTGCCAGATGTTCGATGCTGGTGTGCAAACAGCGCGGCATCGATCTGCGATCTGGCCCGCCGCAACGTGGTGAGTGGATCTTCTGTCGGCGTCGACTCAGACTCAGAGTCTTCAGCGATCGCTTCAAACAACCGGTGGAAACGAGCGTCGATCTCTCGAAGCGTCTCGAGTTCGAGCTGGTGAGTATCCGTCATTAGCTGCCCTCCGACTCTGGCTTGTAGCATGCCGTCTGCAGTCGCCGGATGTATTCGGCGAGCGGTTCGGTTGCGTCCGTTGATGTTACTGTTTTTGAGCGCTCGTCATAGTTGACAGCGCCCTCTTCAGCAAGTGTCTCAAGATGCGTTTGGATCAGCGCGATGTAGGCCGACGCCCGATCGTCACTACTGACTTTACTGGGATCGATCGTGTTTTCGATGGCCGCGATTTCGATTGCAAGTTCATCAGCAGAGACTGCACCCGATGAACGTGAGAGCGACAACAAGACGCGGCGACGACGACTGTTTGCAATCGCGGTGAACGCGCTTGCGGGCTCCATCGGGATAGCAAGTGAGGCCGTCTCGTCGGTTGGGTCAGCCATTCAGAGTGCCCCCACTGTACGTATCGTACCGCGACGCAGTTGGCGAGTGAGCAACGATGTGTAGCCGTCGGTTCGATGACCGTCGGCTCCGTTGAGGTGCCCGGTAATCGGGGTGAGTAGCCGGACCGGTGTGGTACCGGCGATATCGTTGCAGATTGCCTCGGTACGTGACTGTACGAACTGTACGACATGGGCAGTCAGTGGGTTAATGTCGGGAGTTCCACTCTGAGAGACAGAGTTATGACTCCTGACCCTATCAGGGTTGCTTGCTGTCATTGGATCGGCAGCACGACTCCTCCGGCGTCCAAGCGCCGGAGGGTTCCTCAGGAATCGTGCTATTGCTGTGTGAGATGGATTGTGACTTTTATATTCGTGTCACAAATCCAGTATCGCCTATTCTGGTCTTTGAGAGCCTATACTTTCGAAATCGACTCAAATTCTTAATGCCTTATTAAATCACGCGTCAATACCTTCGGTAGATAAAAATAATTCTCATGCAGCCGTAATCCATCCCAGAATACCGGTCTCGGTTATCATTTAAGGGAAAATGAGTAAGGTGAATTCAATAGGGGCTCCGAGGTGCAATAGTTGTCAACTTCCATCCGCATTCAAATAAAAAACACAACATTGTGGCCCTACGTCATCGATTGAAGAGCGTCGCTCGGACTGGGAATCTTCCGGTCAAAGCACGTCTGCTGAGACCTATTACTGGTTGAGGATTTCAACAAGCCTGTTTAGTCTAAGCTCTGAACGCCAGTTGAGTCTCCCTCGCCGAAGTCAGCTGCTTCTGATCCTGTCGGCTCACGTTGGCGTTCCTCGTAGGCTTCGCGCCATTCTTCGATTACTGGGCGACTTCCAGCACCGTGTTCGGTGTGGCGACGACGGACTTGGATCAGCGCAGGCGTGTTCATCGCGTCTCCAGAAACGACTGCTTGACCGGGTGTCAACCCAGGTAATTCTCTGAGAACGTCTTCGCCCGCAGCTTCAACAGAGTTCTTGATTGCATCCTGGTCGGTCGGATTCTGAATCTGCATCGAAATTTGTGTCCCACACTGCGATAGAACATCTTCGTCAATTTTCGACGGGCGTTGACTGATAATCCCGAGCCCAAATCCGAACTTGCGGCCTTCAGACGTGATGGTTCGCATAATTCCGAGCGACGGCGCATCACCAGAGGCTGGAGCAAACCGATGTCCCTCTTCGAACAAGGCGAAAATCGGATGCTCGATATCCGAATCGCGGTCCCGCACGTCATCAAGTCGCTCTCGATACATCCGCCGCAGAAGAACGGTCGTGATGAGTTGCTGGTCCCACCGATCCAACGTATCCATCTGGAGAACCGTACACTGCCCCGGGTCTACAATCTCGCCCAGCGGAACGTTATCTTCCGGATGGAAGAGATCATTTCGCTCGATCGATCGGCGGAGCCGCCACTCTAATGCGCCGACACTCGCGTCATCATCGCCGTAGATCCGCTCCATTTCGGCGATGAGTTCGTCTATACCCCACGTCCGACTCTCTTGTCTCTGCATCGCGCGCCACGCCGTCGAAAGCCGTTCTTGCATCCGATTACTGGGGTTGTCTAAGATCGCCATCACGTCACCAATTTCAAGTTCAGAGATGCGAACTCGAAGGCGCTCCGGGTCGTAATACTCGATATTTGGTTCATACCCATCTGCACCTTGGAACGCCTCTTCACCCTGCATTTCCGCCAGCGTGTCGTACTCACCGTGCGGGTCAAACACGAGCAGTGATGCGCGCGAGCTCGGACGCATCATCTCCTCGATTAGGACCGACGCTGTGTAGGATTTCCCGCTCCCTGTTGAAGCGAGAATCGCTAGGTGTGTCGAAGCGAATTTTTCGATCGGAATGTGTAGATTTGTCGCTTCTGCCGGTCGATTCAACAGCCAGCCGATGTGCGCGACTCCGTCAAGTGTTGTGACATCCGTGCTGTCAGTTTCACAGCCGAGATTCGGCAACACGGTTTCGAGTTGCTGGTGTGGTGCAATCGACAGGGGCGTACCCGGGTCAGGCAACTGGCGAGGATTAGCGAACGTCGTCATGTTCGTGTCGTAGTACCCGATGACCGTTGCTGTCAACCGGTACAACTCAGTATCATCAGTCGGCACACCGAGCGTTGCCGCAACTGTCTCCGGCCCGACCTCCGGATCCGCAAGGAACCCTTCAGGAAGCCCCCGAATCAGTTCCCGTTTCGTCACGCGAGCGAACACCGATCGTGGCTCACCTTCAACCGGGACAGTGTACGTGATGAATTCACCCGTCTTGATCGACTTGTCCGACGGAGTCACGAACACGAATTCGTTCGGATCGTCACCCGGTCCAGCAACGGTTCCGACCACGTCTGATCGATCAGCCATCAGACCATCCCTCGCTGTTCCCGCGCTTGCCACTGCACGTTCTGTTCCACCACGTCTAGTACTCGCTGGTTTGGATCGTCTTCCGGGAGCATCCCTCGTAACCGGTCGATCAGTGCGACAATGACCTCCGACCCGAGGTCACCAGCAATGTCTAAGAGTCGATCCATGTACGCCAACTGAATCTGATCGTCGACGGTATGGAAGGAAACCGTGACCTGATCAGGACACTGGAAGACAGTATCTTCGACTTCTAACGTCCACCGCGGCATTTGATGCGTTGGCTCCTGTATTCCCCTGTCTTCGGCGATTTCTGCGGTACCGAGAAGCGCCACGCCAGCGAGCGTGGTGCGCTCTTCGATGTATCCCGGCGTGAATTGGGCCTGGTTGTCCTGCGCTAATCGCGGTCCGGTTCGTCCCTGGTCAGGATCGACTAACTGCGTGTCATAAATCACGCCCATGACTGCGTGCTCGGTTCCGTCGACAGTTTTCTTGATGAAGACGGGTTGCCCGAATTCGCGCTCATGCAGTTCCGGTGGACGATCACAGTCTCGTTCCTTGTACACCTCGGCGACGTAATCCAAGTGGCTGTTCGAGGACACGATGCTGCCAATCCGAACGCACGAATCGAGATCCGGACTGTCTACGTTAGTTGATGTGTCTGTCATAGCTTCGTCTCCGTACTGTTGTCTGGTCGTCGAGCGGTGCATCCTGCTGGTGAGTGTGGGATGTGGTGGTGAATCATCGTCGTCGAAGTTCCTTGCTTAGTGCTTTGGCGTCCCATTCCAGCGGTACGTCGTTCGATTCAGCCCAGCGTTGGACGACGCGCTGGAACTGTTGACGGTCCTGATGGTCTAACACAGCGTCGCTGTCGGCCTGTTGCAGGATTTCAGGATAGCCACGTCCGATGCCTGCTTCTGCCCGCACAATGTCGACGGTGTACTCGTACATCGAATCGTACCCATCGGGACCGTTACTGCGGCACAACCACCCGGGGAATTCGATTCGATCGAGTCCAGCGCCTGGCGGCACGTTCAGGTACGAGAACAAGATATCATCGCGGAATTCGTACTCTTGCCCGTTGTACGTTGTCTGCAACGCGTCGATGTTCCCATCACGTTTCGAGATGAATGGGATCGTCGTGTCACCCCACGGGCTCATCAACTCCGTTAAGACGTGCGCATCCGGAATGACGCGATCCGTCCCGAACTCCTCACGTAACAGGAGTCGCGTCATCTTCACGAGTTCAGTCGCGCTCGACCCGGAAACGTACCCGACCAGCGGGATCTCGTGGTGCTGACTCGCTGCAATAACTCGGCTTAGCGTCGAGATGTACCGCTCTCGGGTCTCCGGCTTCAACGGGTTCGCAAACGACGCGATCAACGGCCCGTCGTAGAACACGACCGGCGTGTTGTCGATGTCACCTGCATCACGCGCGTCAGCTAACTCCGAGAGTTGGCCGATGAGTAGCAGTCCTTCGTGTTCGAACCGATGATGCCCCACGAGTTGGGAATCAACGAACCGGTAGTCACTGTCCTCTGATTCTTGTGTGACCTCATCAGGCGTCAAGAGTCGCCCCTCAACGCCGCGGTCAAGCCGTCCCTCGGCGTGATGGTAGTTGACTGCCCATGCCGCTTGGACGTACGCGAGCGGGACGTTGAATTGCGTTGTCGGCGGGAGCTGTGACCCATCGACAGCCATCACCGGCACGTCACAAATAATCTCGCGTGCCCACTCGTTGACCTCCTCGTGATTCTCCCACCCGTCACTCTCTGGGTACGGGACGATGAGACTATCCACCTCATCGAACTCGTCTGTCGGATACGCCCCCGGGTATGACGCGTCCTGAAGCGACGCTCGAATCTCAGCACTCGTCCACTCGTCGGGTAACCGCTGAAACGCGTCCTGATACCGCTCCACGATCCCCGTATCGTCTTCGAGATACGTCTTAATCGTGTCAATGTTCGCCTCCAATTCAGACGCGACACCGCGTTTATCGATCGGCATTAATTGACCGACACCTCCGATGTCTGCTGATCTTTCTCGATGGTGATTGTGTAGTCAGTCATCGAATCGAACGTCTGGTCGTGGCTAATGACCGTGAGTTGCTCGAAGCTATCCAGCTGTTTGAGCTGAGTGACGAGATTCCGCTTCTTTTGCCGGTCAAGGTTTGCCGTCGGTTCGTCCAAGAACGCGATCCCCACAGACGCTGACTGTTCGAGAATCGCCAGTCGCACCGCAAGTGCAGCTGCCATCTTCTCCCCGCCACTCAGGGTCGAAAACGATTTTCGAACATCTGCATCGTGCACGACGATCTCGTAGTCGCTCGTCCACCCCAGGGTCTCAGCTGACGCGCCGCGAATCGACCGGAACAACTCATTCGCACGGGATCCAATCCGGTCGGTGATGATCTCTCGCATCTTTGGCCCGGCCTCGCGGACGTTCTCCCGCACCCAATCGGCGAACTGCTGGTCCGCTTTCAGTTCCTTCACCTGCTGGAGTTTCTCCTGGCGCTCCTCTAGCTTCTCCTCTAACTCCTCGATCGTTTCACGTACCTCCTCCAGGTTCTCCTCCTTATGCTCTAATGACCGCCTATCACCTGCCAGTTCCTCCCTGAGCTCCTCAATGTCTGACTCCAGCGTCTCGAATCGCTCTTCATCGAACGACGCTTTCGTCTCCTCCAGTTCTGCCTCTGTCTCTTCGAGATTCGTTTCGAGGTCTGCAAGCTTGCTCTCCAGGTCTTCGACTCTTTCCTGCCGCTCCTCCACTTGCGAGGCTTGCTGCTCGTGCTTGATATACGTCTGATGTGCCGACTCCGTCTCTTCCAGCGTCTCCTGGACTTCCTCCAACTCCTCATCCAGGCCCTCGAACTGCTCTAACTCGTCTTCGATCTCCGCCAGCGCCGACTGTTCTCCCTCTAGTTCCGCTCGTTTTGCCTCCAATTCATCAGGGACATCAGCATGCTCTTTCACTCGGAATTCAGCAGTCTGGTACTCGTCGTACGCCTCCTCCAAGTCGTCTCGCTCGGTTTCGAGATCCGGGAGCACCGCCAATTCGTCTTCCAAGTCCGCTAACTCCGTCTCTGTCTCTTCCTTCTCGGCGCGCAGGTCGTCGATCTCACCTTCCAACGACTCGATTTTCTCCCGATAAACAGGGATCTTATCAACGCGTTGCTTGACCTCTCTCGCGGTGTCTCGCCGCTCACGCAATGCATCAAGTTCCTCGGCGAGTTCCTCACGTTCCGTCTCGGTTTCCTCGATCCGGGCTTCACGCTGTTCGATCGTCTTCGACCGGTGATCCTCGTCTAACGGGCGGTCACACGTTGGGCACGGCGCATCAGCATCCGCGTCACGCAACCTGTCCAGCTGTTCTTCAAGCCGCTCCCGTTCGCTCGCCAGTTGCTTCCGGCTCGCCTCACGGTCGTTGATCTCATCGGAGAGCGCTTCCGGATCCGTCGTCGCTGCCCACTCGTCCTCTATCTCCGCAATCGTCTCCTCTTTCGCCTCGATCTCGCTCTCCTTCGATTCGATCTTCTCGGCCAACTGCTCGATTTCCTGCTCTAACGCCTCTATGTCGTCTTCGCGGTCTTTCAGCGATTCAATACGGTCATCAAGTTCCTCGTACCGCTCCTTCTCCGCTTCACGCGCCTCCAACGTCTCCCGAGCAGCCTCCAGTTCTTCCAAGTCCTCTTCCAGCTGTTCGACCTCAAATTCGATCGCCTGGATCGTATCTTCCTGTTCGTCTCGATCCTCAACGAGAGCATCCCGTTCGGCCTTCTGTTCCTCTAACTCGTCCTGTCGTTCGCGCGCTTCCTTGTACCGGCTGTACCCCTCACGGTTCGCCTCGCATTTCTCCTGTGCTTTTTGCGCGGCGGCGAGTTCCTCCTTCGCCGTCTCCAAATTGCTGTCCGTCGAGTCGATGTCCCGTTCCAGCGAGTCAGCTTCTTGTTCAAGGCGGTCGATTTCAGCTTCAACAGCTTCCAACTTCTCGTACTCTTCTTCTTTTTCCGACAGCTCGCTGCTTTTCCGTTCGATTTGTGCTTCAATTGTCTCAACGTCATCGGCCAATGACTCTGCTTCCGCTCGCTCGTCCGGCAGCCCCTGTACCTCGCCGGTGAGCGTATCAATGTCCCTACGGAGATCCTGCTGCTGACTCTCGATCGCGTCCGGCACGTCCTTGAGCGTCTCCCACGACTCCTCATACGCATCCAGATTCAGGAGCGCATCGAACGTCGCCGTGCGATTCCGAGGCGTCTGCGAGAAGTCCGACAGGAATCGCGTTTGGGGTACCCCAATGCTGGAACTCCAGAGACTGCTGAGTTCGTCTCCATCTTCAACATCGAAGCGTACGCACAACCACTCCACCAACTGTTTCTTCGAATCGATATCCTGATCGATCCACTCGTCAGCATCGGGGTCATACCGGTGCACGCCGTACTTCGACCGGCCGACCGACCGAACAACTCGGTACCGTTCCGTCCCACCTGGCGTGTCCTGCTCGAACGTGACTTCGACAGTTCCCGAACTCGCACCTTCCCGCACGAACTCCTTGTTGTTGAACGGGAGCGAGTCGAACAACGCGAAACCGATGGCCTCCTGAATCGTCGATTTCCCCGCGCCATTCTCACCGAGAATCGCCGTCACTCCGCCTTCGATCGGCACGACAGTCCGATCCTCGTACGACTTGATGTCTTCTAGGGCAACTTCCGTGATTCTCATTGTTCTACCACCTCTCCTGCCTCCGTCTCGACGTCTGCTTCGTCGCCGCCCGTCGTGTCACCGGTCGCCTCTTCGTCCGTTTCGGCATCGGCGAACGGGTCTTCCTCGATATCCAGCACCACGTCGTCCGCCAAGTCCGGAAACAACTCCTGCCGCGCCGAACTCACCGAGTCACGAATATCCTCGACGGCTTCGTCAGCCTGCGCCATCTGATGCGCATTCCCTAACACGTCAGCGACATCGCCTGCATGATCATCGTAGATCGATTCCTTCGCAATCGTCTCGAAAACACGGTGTTCTAACGCAGCCGTGTTCAGCTGCCCATCTTTGAACACCTCGTCCTCGTCAATCTCCGAGAGAAGTTGCTGCACGTTCGCCGTCCGAATCCCCGTATTTACCTGAACGTACAACGCGTCGCACGCATCTTCTACCCACGCCGCAAGTTCATCGGTTCGGAAATCCCCACGGCTAAACTGCAACGTGCCCGTGAACCGAAGATCGATAATCGGTTCTCGCGGCTCGCCTTGTACCGTGAACTCGTCCTGACTGCAGTACTCTGTCATCGCAGCCTGCTCATCCCGAACGTTCTCCTGAAACGCGGTTTCGAGATCACCGGGTGACTCATGCGCCGTCACGTCGAATTCAATCCGGTAGTACGGCCGTCGCTTCGTCGGATGATACTCCACGTCGAACCCAACCGCGTCACCACCAGCCCCGGAGCCTCCGACGTCAAGCGCGACCGAGTAGTAGCCGTGCTCCCACTCAGATCGCCCTTCCCGCGTGTTATGCGCTTCCGGTGACCCAGGATTGTATATCCACTCGCCCGACTCGTACCGCTTGTGAATGTGCCCAAGCGCCAGGTAATCCACCACCTCTTTCACGTCCCGCAGTTCGCCGTGGATTACTGTCCCGCCGAGCGTCGGCACCTCATCTTCCATCCCGAAATGCGCCAGCAACACGGTCCACGCCGGTTCCCCATGCATCTCATTCGTCTCTTTGATCCCCTTCGCCACCTGCTGGAGCGCCTGGTCTGTCTTCGCACCGCGCCACTGCAGGCCGAACACGCGAATCGGCCCGTCTACGTCCGCGACATCAATATCATAAAACCCTGCAGACTGCCCCGGCTCTTCCGGATCATACGGGTTGAGCCACGCTGTCTCCGGGTCCGCATTGAGTTCGGCCTGCAAAAACACGATGTGTCCGCGCTGATGCAGGTAATTCAACCACGTCACGTCACGCGGCGTCAGGTTCTCGTCGTGATTGCCACGCGAGACTAACACCGGCACCTCATCAGGTATCCGTTCGAGTTCCTGTTCGATCTGATGCAGGATCTTCGGCCGTAAATCCCGCGAGTGGAACAGGTCACCCGGTAATAGAATCGCGTCTGTCCCGCGCTCCTCAATCATCTCTTGGAACGCAGCACGCGTGGTCGATACCATGTCGTCCTCCCGTTGTTTCAATCCGTACTGTCGATGGCCAAGGTGCGTATCAGCGATGTGCGTGAGTGTCAACATTATCAGTGTATCGTGGAGGGTACTTGTTCAGCCAAGCGTGCTACCAAATCACGGGCCTGAAAGTATGTGACTACGTGTAACCGGACGGCTATTAAATGCCAGTCAACCAGGGTGAAAGTGAATCAGAGACGACAGACAACATAGATAGCCATAAGATTGTACAGAAATCGGAAATATCGGAGGCTCTAAGCTCTCTACTTACACTTTGGATGGCGAATCTTCATACGGATCGTTGCTGTAAAAGCAAAATAGACGCATGACCTCCAAGATCTGCCAAGCAATTCAGGAAAACCGCGTAATCGAATTCCACTATGACGGACATTACCGAAAAGTCGAACCGTACTGTCACGGCACCAGCAAACGCGGCAAAGAATCAGTACGAGGGTATCAAGTCGCAGGAGGAAGCAACTCACGCAGTATCCCGTTCTGGCGACTCTTCACCATCGCAAAGATCGGAGATCTAAGTCTCACTGACGAAACATTCCAAGGAAATCGACAGGCGTACAACCCGAACGACAAGGATCTCCGCGCCCACTGTAACATCTAACTCGGAGTTCCCGAGGACCGATTTCCGCATAGCGCATCCCGATTGGCGCGGGTATAATCTCAAATAAACCAACACCAACATCTTCCTCGGCCTCGGCGAAGAAGTCATCACCAAAGTCCCCACAATCCCCCGCGGCTACGAACAAGACCTCCAAAAATATGGCAAAAGCCAAGCCATCATCAAAGCCACCGACGTCAAAGCCGCCGAAGTCAAAGGGCTTCCCTACTGCCTCACCCAACACAGCAACTGAGGGTAGACAAATCGCTATATAATGGATAGAACTAAATGACTATTCTGCTACATTATTTAGTATGAACCGGATTTCTGTCTCCTCAAGCAATCTCAGCAGTGTAGGATATGACGAGTCGAACCAAGTTCTAGAGATCGAGTTCCACGGTGGAAGAGTCTACCAGTATTTCGATGTCCCCAAACGAATCCACCAAGAACTTATGAACGCCAATTCGCACGGGAAATACTTCAACCGAAATATCGAAGATAAATATCGCTACGATCAGATCAAATGATGCGCAGTAATTTAGTGCGTGTCCAAGATCCCCGAATCGTGAGGGCAGAGCCGTGAGTGACAGACTGACTCACGTTTCACGACTCTCAGTTGAGAACATCGGGAAATTTGAGGACTTAACACTCCAGCTGACCCCATTTACACTCTTAGTGGGCCCTAACGACGCTGGAAAAACCACTCTCTTGGAGGCATTACAGACTGTATGCGATCATTCGAGTCTAGACATTGAGCAGATCCGGCGTGATGTGACACGAGACACCAGAAGAGCACCCGAGGCCTCAATCGAGGCGATCATTGAAAACCCGCCAGACGACCTGGCAAATCGTGCCAATCTTGAGGATGACGATGCTGCAGGGCTAAAGATCGAATGGGAAGTAACTGGAGATTCAGAAGAAGATCTCTATTTGGAGTCCCCAGACCACTATCTCAGAGAGCGGGTTCCCGAAGATGAACGACTCCACGAATGGGACTATTATGCGGACGGCGAAAAGGAGATTCTGGAGGATTACGATATTGAGCCAGGAAGCAACGCTGATGAGCGGGAAGAACAGTTTGAGGAATTGAAAGCTGAGATCCTCGAAAATCCCGAAGATACCTGTCTTGATTGGGTCTCTTGCGGAACCAGAGAATTCAGTCGTTTAGCTCCAGCCAGTGAGCAAATCGATACCGAGGATGTAGACAGTCCAATCAAGTTACTCTCAAAACTACTCCGTCAAGAAACCAAATCGTTCCTCTATGCCGAGGATGAGGATGGTGAGAAGAGTGGAGTTGACGAGCTTGTCGAAATTGAGGAACAGGCGACGGATGCGCTTAACGAACGACTCGAAAGCCTTTCCGACAGGATGGAGCGATACCTCCCTGGTCTGGACCAGATCACAGTAGATCCTGATTGGAGTTTTGTCAATGGGGCAGATCTCTCCAATATCGTGCTTCGCCGAGACGGTGAACAGATCCCGCTTCAAGAACTGGGTGGCGGAACTAATGCCCGCTCGGCCCTCTCAATGCTTGAATGGAGCGCAGAGGTCAACGAAAGAAAAGAATCCGTCATCCGGACGATGGACGAACCGGATCACCGGCTCCATTTTGACGTCCAACGGAGGCTGATCAATCTTCTCCGGAGCGACATCTCGGATGAAGATAGTTATCTCTCCCAGTGTATCGTCTCAACTCATAGTTTGATTATGGTCGATGGTACTCCCTTACATGAAGTAGTATATCTCCCTGAAGAAGTGGATGCCAACGACGAAAGAGCGCCGCTAGTTTCGAAAGATGAAGCAGAGGCTGAGGATTTCATGGGCAACATCATGGCCGGTTTGGGACTCTCTGCCAGCTGGGTCTATCTCGAACGAGCGATGATTGTCGTAGAGGGTGCAACTGAACACAAATATATCGAAGAACTATACCACCAAGTCACCGGTAGCACCCTCGTCGAGGATGGTGTTCAAGTCTGGGATAGTCAGGGATGTGGCCATATCGTTAAAACCCTTGAACGCCTTCAGGAGAGTGGACGAGCACGAACGTTCGTTATCCTAGATTCCGATGCAAAAGAGGAAACCCATTCTGAAGATACTCTTGAAGACCACCTTGAAGATATGTACGAAGTCAGCGGTTCGGAACCAGAACTCGTCTGGGTCGGTGACAAGGAACTTGAAGACACGTGGGAGAAGGATGATTTAGCTCAACTCGCTGAAGAACACTGGCCGCGTGCAGACGGCAATGACTGGGATGAAATCCATTTTCAGTCAGTAGACGAGGCAGAGAAACCGAGTGACGAAATCGTTGACACCATTCGAGGTGGCTGCGCGCAGAATCTCCAAGACTGCCCCAGTGTGACTAAACCAAACATAGGGCTTAAGATGGGGAGATTAGACGATGTGGAACACCCAACCGAGATTGTCGATATTATGGAACATGTTCATGAATACTGTAGCCAGAACTAAGAGAGAAGCATAGGTTGTCTCGTCAACCGTAATACTTCGATCTATTTTCGATCCAGTCTGTGAGCGAAACCCCACCACAGTATGTCGTCCGGCTTGTTCGTCTGTGAGCGTCACCTCCGCTGCGTAATCTAGGTGCGGAGTTCTGCGGCCGCGATGATCGGCAACGGCGTCGTATAATGCCTCTTAGAAGATCGCATCGGCATCACTCTCTGTCCAGTTCGTATCGTAGCTTGAGAACACCGCGGCGTCGAAGACACAGGGGAGCACATCGGCTGTTGAACAGCCGTCTTGAACGATGTCCATGATGAAGTGGTAATACTCCGGGGTGCTGAGTCCTGACCCGGAAACGTGGTAGGGGAGATCGAAGTTCGCGTTCAGCCACTTCGTGATGCGAGAGTCGAGTGGAATCTCGAACCTCGTTAGACCGAGAATCTGGAGAACGTTCCGCGCTTGCTTCGAGCCCACTCTGTGGAGTCCATCACCAGCAAGTCGCTCGGACAGGTAAGTCGCTGCTTCACGCTCCGTCCCCGGATCGCCGGCTTTCGGCTCTCGCGTTCGTGCCTCCCGTAACAGCTCTAGTTCACTCCACAGTTCGTCCCACCCGCCACAGTCCAGTCGTTCGAGATTCGTCTCACAGGCGTCACCGATGTTGTTGTAGTACCGAATCCCTCCGTGCTCTTCGAGCGTCTCGGAAACGAATCCACTGACGTCATCCATATTCCGACACTGGTCGAGACCCACTGTCTCAATTTCGTTTTTCAGAAATTTGGAGACGTGGCTGTCCGGTCCCGAGCGCTGCTGGGAGGTGAGTAGTGCTGCGAGATGCGCATTCCAGAACTGATCCGGAGTGATTTCGATCTTGGCTTTGTTCACGTTCTGTTCCCGTCGTTTCTGTACGAACGGGTCTTTTTCTTGATCGGAGATAATCTCAAGAACGTTGCCGATCTCCTCGTCTGAGAACGTCCACTCGACCTGAGCCATACGGATCCGTCTTATGTACTGGCGAAAAATCTGTTGAGGATCGTTTAACTCCAGTAGCGTGATTCCCACAGGAACTTTCTGCCTTCTCTGAGCAATCAGGCGTATGGAATCGGGAAAGAAATCGTTAGAAGAACTGACGACAGCAGGGGTGTTCCACGTTCCGGAGTACCAGCGGTACTACTCGTGGACCGAACCGGAGTGGGACGACCTCTGGACTGACCTCTACACGCTACCTCCGGACAAGCAGCACTACTTCGGGACGATCATCATCCAGAAGACGGATGAAACGGAAAGCGGTGGGGGTACTGGTAGATACGGATCTTCTAGAGAGAAACCGATCAACCTCCTCATCGATGGCCAACAACGCCTCACCTCGCTTGCGTTGCTGGTGCGCTCAATGACGGAGAGTCTGGAGGATATCGCACCGGAAACGGATCACGAGGCCGAGATACTCAGCGACGTCGAAGAGATGCGCGAGACGCTTCTCGTAGAGGACAACATCTATCAGCTCCAATTACTTGACGAGGAAGACAACAAGTACCTCGAATGGTTGCTTACCGGGCACGACGTTCACGAGCCAGAGCGCCCGTCTCAGCGGAAGATGATCGAGGCGAAGGAATACTTCGACGAACAACTCGATAATCTCACTGCGTCCCCTGGTGTCAATCCCGTAGACGTCGCCACCGAACTCAAGCAACTCTGGGAGACCATCCTAGAACTCGAACTGATGGTGTACGTCGTTGACGCAGCCAACCCGGAGAAGGCGACACTCATATTCGACAGCGTCAACGATCGCGGTCGGTCCCTCTCAACGTTCGACAAGACGAAGTCCTTCCTGATGCGGATGGCCTACCTCGCTGCGGCCGACGAAGGTGAGGCCCAAGCAACCATTCGCCGCATTCGGCAGTCCTTCGGAGAGATGTATAACGACCACCAGACAATGCTGGAGTCACCGTACGTCACCGACATCAGCGACGATGCGGTCCAGCGGTATCACTTCATCTCGTACTTCGACTGGTCAAACTCCGACGAGTACAGCGATCCTGCCTTCCTCACCGAACTGAAAGAACACGTTCGCACGCTTCGAAGGGAAGACTCTCAAGCGTGCTTGGAATACATCCGCGACTACACCAACAGCTTGGAGCGCGGGTTCAACGCGTTAGCGAAAGTACTCGACCGTACTGACGACGACGACATCTCGACGCTTGTCCAGCGGATACATCGCCTGCGTCATGCGACGAATTTCTACCCGCTGCTCCTCAAAGCCTGGCCGAACCTCGATGATGACGGGAGACAGGAGCTTCTGAACGCGATTGAGACGTACATCTTCCGCGTCTACTCTATTGGGAACCATCGGAGCCACACTGGTGAATCCAGCCTTTACGTCCGCACTCGGAACCTCAGCAAGGACAGCCCTGCCGATGTCTGGGTGAGCAAAGTCGTCTCCCTGATGAATCGATACGAGGACGACTCGCAATTCCGACGGTCACTGTCCGCTGCAGACCTCTACTCGAAAGCAAGCTCACAGGACCTTCGGTACCTCTTCTACTTCTACAACGAACACCGAGCTGACGAGAAGGGTGAACGTGGGGGCCCGACGCTCTCGGAAGCAATGAGTAACGAATACACGGTCGAACACATCTGGCCACAGAGTCCTGACGAACTCCCGATCCAGGATGCCGACGAGTATCCGAGTCCCGAAGCTCGGTATGATGCATATGTTCACCGCCTCGGGAACCTCACGTTGGCAAGCAGATCGTGGAACTCGAAGTGGGGGAACGCTGCGTTCGAGACAAAGCGCGACGAAGGGTACGTAGAGTCGAAGCTCTGGGTTCAGTGGGACATCCAAGACAACTACGACGAGTGGTCTGTCGAAAATATCGAGGACCGCGAGGAGGCGATAATCGAGTTTGTTCTCGAAGAATGGGAGACCCCTGAGACACGTCTTGGCGGCGTTGAAGAACCTGCAGACGCCATTGACCGGCTTACGGCGGAGGAACAGTTCGTCCTCAAGGCACTCCGCCAGAACACCGGCGGCGCGGTTCGCCGTGTCATCCACGGGGATGTGTGCGAACTTCCCGATTCACCGTTCACAGAACCAAATTCGAACGGTACAGAACGAAACGAAGTGGGTTCGATTCTGAGTCGCCTCCAGAACGTCGGTCTCGCCGAGCAGAACAAGCATACCTGGTCACCCACCGACGAGGCGATTACCGTGGAGGCCCCCACCTAACGCCCAGTTTCTACGATCCGTCTAAACCTCGCAGTCCGAGTTTTTGTGCCCGTGATCGATGTGATGGATTATCACGCGTGTCGAAGATTTATTCGACCCCAGCCAATCGCCTGTAAATGAACCGACTGCTTAGTCGTCGTTCGCCTGGCTTGCTTGGAGATCTCGGATGATCTGAGGACACGTGGCATCGGCGGCCGAACTATCTGAATGGGGAATAAAAACGGCCGGCTGAGCTTGGTACTCTTAGTTTCGATCCTCGTGAGTGTCCTCGGATTTACTGCCTCGCTCCCGTCAGATATCACGTCTGGCAGCGGATTGACAAATATTGTGGCGCACGGTGTCGGCATCCTGTTCGGTATGGCGGTTGCGGGAAGCCTCCGATACCATCACAAACGATCTTCTGCGGAAGAATCGACCGCTGTCTGACACCACGCAGCACAACCATTCCTTAATCAACGGGTCGATTGTCCGTTCGATAAGTGCATCCGTCAATTCCTGGTCGTGCCGGATGCATACCAGATCGATATCGTGCTTGTCGCACAGATCCTTCTTTTTCTGGTCGCGCTCCTGCCGTTGTTTGAGGCCTTCTTTGCCACCCCAGTGATCCACTGCATCGTAGTGCTGGATTCCCTGGTATTCAATCCCGACCTCGGCTTCTTCCAGAAAGATATCCAGCTCCAGTCCGTCGAGAAAGTCCGGCCGGTAGTGACGCTTTATCGTGTGATCAGGATAGTTCGATTCCACGAGCTGGTAAAGGATGGTTTCGCTGGTCCACCGGTTGCCCTTCTTGTAGTGGCCGAACGCCTGCCGAATCTCGTTCTCGATGGTATCCATGATCTCCTTACGCTCCGCCTGTAACTGATCCTGCAGCTCCGCGAATTCCTCAGCTTCGTCGCCGGGTAGTGGATCCATCTCTTCGTAGGGCTCCCGGACCTCGCGGATCCGGCGGTTCCGCTCCTCCCGGTCGATATCATCCGGCAGATCGTCGCGGACCTCGTCAATCGCTTCCTCTTTCTGATCGATTATTTCTTCGACTTCTTCCAGTTGCCCGGTGAGATGTGGAAGTTCCGAGTTTATGGCCCCAATTCGGCGCTCAATCTGTTCTCGTTGGCTTTTAGATTGGAGAGGTTGCTTTTGAGCAAGGCAGTGAGAATACCGATAAAGACACTGACTGCTGCCGCAAGTGCCGCGTAGAAGCCCGTGACCATTAGATTGTGGGATTTGTGTAGTCGTTAAAATTCTTGATGAGATTTGATTTGATCGGGAAGAGACTTAGACAGTAACCCAAAATGCCTCGACACCGGGGTCGCGAGGAACGGTATTCTCCGATTGACGAAGTTCCGCCACCGCTTGGTTTCGGTCCAGTTCGAAGGTCTCGGCGACTTCTGTCGTTGCGACGGGTTCATACTCCATGACGAACTGCGGGATAGACCTTCCAGTCGGTTCGGGTTGGACGTTTTCCCCGACCATGCGAGCGAAGATTCGACCGGACTCGATATTCCCAACCCAACTGTGTGGGAGGTCACCAATCATGGCCTCGATCCGTGGCATCTCCCCACTCGGTTCGGGAACGTCGATGTTCGCCATGTCTGCTCGAAGTTGATCGGTGTCGAGACCAGTCTCTTCGGCGAGCTCGATTAGGATGTATTCATCCTCGATATCCCGTCCATCCGATAGCGCAGCGATCCGAAGTCGCCGAAGGTACTCGCGGGCAAGACCTTGCCTTTGAGCGGCAATGAGTGCTCGATATGATTCCGTAGTGGATTCCGGAAGGTCAAGGTCGTCGACGGTGGGCATCTCGATAGTGGAGTCCCACTCGTCAATCGTACGAGGTGGGAGTGGGTTGTACTCGACTGTGAGGTTGCCCCCGAAGATCTTTTGAAGACGACGGAGGTCGGGTTCGTTTCCCCATCCAGTAGCGTCCCAGGGATCAGTGTGGACGGTTATCTCGGCCTCCTTCTGCTCCTGTTCCTCGTCTTCCTCTTCGTCCGTTGAGTCGTCCGGGTGCTCGCAGTCCTCCGGTGGTTCGGGTGAGTCGGACGGGTCGGGGGACTCGTATGGTTCGGGAACTTCGGATTCTTCCTCAGGTTCGTCTTCGTCGGGAGCCTCAGTCTCACCACCAGTCGGGACGGGAGCCGCACCTGCACCTGCTGCCGCGCCTGCCGCTGCACCTGCACCTCCAGCACCACCCCCATCGTTGGGTGGTGCGACCGTAGTCTCCCCCTCGGAGGTATCGTGGTCCTCAACTTCCGTTTGGTTGGGGTGAACTGAGGGTTCTTGCTCTTCCTCTTCGTCGTCGACGGTCTCGCTCGTTCCGGTAGGACTGTTACCCATTGTTAGTACTCTAGGATGTCGGGTGCGTTCAGGGCGTTCGCTTCGAGGTCGTCTCGCCACGGCTCGAACTGGTCATTATCGTAGTTGCAGTCGTCTATGAATTGCTTGAGGCCAGCTGCTCCGTTAACTCGCGATGGGAGCTTTCGTAGATGAGTCTCGCCGTGGAGTGCAATCATGAAGATATTGTCCGGGTTGGCGAAGTCTACGAGGTTGTTCGTGTGGTCTCGGAGGTCGTTGAACCGATTGCCGTGGGTGTAATATTGTCTCGCGTAGAACGCGAAGTTCTGGAACCCGTGTTTCCGATACCACGGGAGCATTTCCTTGAACTGCCACGGCTCCATCGCCTTCGCGAGCGGGAGGATTTCAATCTCCCATCCTTGTCGCTCGATCTCGTCGAGAACCCAGTCAACTCGGATCCGATACTCCCGAAGTCCACCTCGTTGTTTGGACTTCAGGTCGTTGCCGTAGACCTTCCCGGCATCCGGGATGTAGATCGCCGGCTGGATTCGCTCCAGTAGGTGTCGGATGTTGTCGCGTGTTCGATTTTTGAGTATGTCGTCGGCCTCGGTTGCCGTAACGATGGGCACCTGCCAATTAGACAGGTAGGAGTGCAAGGATTCGTGCTCCTCGACGAGCTCCACCGCATCGGAGAAGTTGAACATCACGTAGGTGATGAGCTTGTTCCCGAGGATGAAGTCCTCCAACTGGTCATTGTCGGCTTCGTAGCGGAGGATGATCCCGGCAGGGAACTGACTGATGAGGCGGGATACAGCTATCTCGTGGAGGGTTTGCTGGCCTCTACGGGAGCTTGGAGGTGTTGAATACGAACTCATTTATCGACCTCGTTGCCCCTGTAGACCATCTGATCAACGTGGTAGCTCGGTTGTATCTTCGGTACGAACTCGTGGGGGAATCGGTCACCGGGCATATCGGATCTCTCAGGCACGTTTTGTCTCTGTGGTGCCTACGTGAGACCAAGTGATGAACAGGGATAAACATGTTGGACAGATTTTCTACAAAGAGGATGAATTAGTGTTCTCAGTCAATTCCATAGCCGATAAACACATAATTCTACCCTCGTAGAAAGCGCATAACGAAGGTCTTTACCATGAGTCTCAGACAGGAGGAACCATGACCGAACGAGTCCACTTCATCCCGGTGGGATTCGACTTTGATCGCCTGATTTACCCAATTTCCAAAGGGAATATCGATGCTGACCGTGTAGTTCTCGTGACCCACAAAGGCGATCCAGAGGATGAGGGAACGAATAAGGCCGCGGAGCTCGCGGCGAAGATGGCCGATAAGTTGGTGGAATCCTTCGAGTTGATCGATATCGAGGTCGAACTGAAACCACTTGATACGAAGGAGATGTTCGATTACGAGACTCTCTATCCAAAGGCGTACGATTTCATTTTTGACGAATTGAAGGAGGGGAACGAGGTTTTCGTGAATATCTCGTCGATGCCACGAACGGTTGCGTTTGCGTTTGCTACTGCAGCGGATTCGATAATTGCTGAGGATCGGGAAGAATTGGAGGATGTGGAAGAGATCCGGGACATGCTCCACACGTACTATGTTTCGCCCGATGAGTATCTGGTACACCGGATGAGAGAAGTTCTCGAAAACGCTGCGGATACGCTTGATGACCTGAAACGGTACGAGGATTTGACTGTCCACGAACAGTACGAGGAAATTCGGAGTGTCTTGGACCGAATCGAGAGCAACGGTATCACCGAGGGTGCACAGAATCTCGATGGGCAGATGTACGTTGAATTCCCTTCGTCGCCAGGAAGTGACGTAGATGATTTCGAAGAGACTATTCTGAATTTTCTCTCTGGAAAAGACCCAATCCAGTCGACCTCGGTCCTTGCCAAGAAATTGGCTGCCAAGGAAGGAGAAGAATACGATGAATCCTTCCGAAGTCGTGTCCAGTACAACGTCTCGAAACTCGACGAGAAGGGATATGTGGCCCGTGAGAAGGTCGGAAATCGTCTGGAAACGCAGCTCTCTACGATGGGAAGACTGTGGGTACAAACTCACTAACAAGGGCGCACAGGTTCCTCACAGGATAGACACTCGGCATAGACTGCTCGATGTCAAGTGTTCTCGTGATCCAGCAACACTGTCATCGGTAGGAATTCATCTCTATGAGAGCCAGTCCTTGTCTAATTGCTGCCGCTTGCGCTCGAAATGCTGAAAGAAATCTTCGAAGACGGATTCAAGCCGTGAAGCGATAGCGGATGCATGATCACGGGTTCGGTCTGGCTCGAGAATCATGGCCGCAAATGCGTCTGCAGCCTTCTCAGACCGGGTTTCACGGTAGTTCAGGGTTCCTGGGATATCATTCTCAATAATTTCACCGCGTATGCGTTCGGACAACGTCCGCGCCTGGCTAATTTGCACCTGGTTTTCGAAGAGAGACTCGGATCCAACGTCCCCTTCTGAATAGAAGGTCCTCCAATACTTTACTTGATTATCAGCGTTGTGTCCGAGTTCGTGAGCAAGGACGCACGGATATCGCCAACCTGGAAAATCCGTCTCCGTAGTTCGAAGCTCAATTGTTGGCGGCGATGGCCAATACCGGCCACGAACAGCCGGATTATCAAATGAAACGTGTCGTTCGATGGCCGCCAAATTGAACAGCGACTGAGCAATAGCAACCGCTGCCTCCGCCCGCTGCTGCTGGACGTTTAGAGAGAGCGTATCCACACCTGGATAATCATACGCATCCATATTCTCCCGCCAGAGCTCGAAATCTCGCGTTAGATCGTCCGATCGTAGCTCGTCTTGGCGACGTTCATCAAGAGGACGCTCAGCGTGCAGTTGCCGGGCTCTCTGAAGCTCCTCCGGAGTGGAATTCTCTGACGGAAGTCGGAGTGTAAATGGCGACTCAACAGCCCCGAGTCGCTCAAATCCGTCACGTAATTCCTCAACAAGGCCCTCGTCAAAATGGTCTGTCGTCGCAAGACGAAGGCTTTCTTCTGGCACAGATACTGAGAATTCTGCACGACCGACTACAAAAACCCGTGTGGTTCAGTATTGTGACGCGATTGCGTCAAGTCCGCGCGTCAAGAGGGCAGCACGTTCAGTTTTCTCTTTCCCTGCCGTCCGCTGTGTATCGACCGTGCTTGGTGCCACACCTAAGATAGTGGCCGTATCCTGTCGTGATACGTCAAAGATGTCTCGAAGGAGGTAGGCTCGCGCTTGTCCTTTCGGCATGGCGTCTGCGTCGGCGATTCGCTTCGCCACAAGGAGCCCGAGAGCTTGCTTCGAGAGGGTGTATTCGACCCCTTCATCCGTGGCGGTTGCAACGAGGTGTTCGATGTGTTCGTCGATATCCTCAGCGCCAGGAGCATCGAGGACCGCCTCCTCAGTGAAGCTACCACCGTGAACTGTCCCTAACATGATCGACCGACGGAGTGGACTGTAGTAGGCACTCTTTCCGGCGTATTCGCCGATATAGATGAGACGTGGCGCAGGCTCTGAATCGTCATCCAGCTCACGCTCATCGGTCGGGCGGATGATCGGTGGATTCCCGTGATTTTCGGTCACGGGGACCGGTGGGACCAGGTCAGACGTGTCTGGTTTCGTGCTCACGGTTCTTCTGATTACTACTATACAGTAGCAATATTTAATTCTTGCTGCGGAAGACGACAACCGATAGTTGCAGGCGGATGCCTATCGAGCAGCGTTCTCCGCCGGCAAAAGATCTCTAAGGCTCTGTTGAAATCCTATCGGTTCAAAACTTCTCCAGCTAAGACAGCCGTTAGGCAGGTATGCCTACTGAGTGATTGTTACAATCGATATGTCTTTATACATAACTGTACGCAGGGATAATCAACGTAATAACTAGTCTCGATTATGACAGAAAATTCGCCGCTAAACTACGATAAGTATGAGCTTAACCAAGAGGCGTCGATTTGTTCCTTCAAAGAAGAATTAAAATCGCCGTCGCTGTCCTTACTTGCCCCAAGAAAGGATTTTGATGGAGAATCGATTGAAGTAGCAGAGGAGGGTGAGTTCCGCTGGATCGATAGATCAGTTATTGACCAACTGATGTATATGGACACGCAGCAAACCGCTAAATTTGTCGAAACAATTGATGACACTGCACTTCTCCGCTCAATGCTCGTTGAACTAAAGAAGGCGCACCAACAAACTGAGTTAGAGCGGTTTGAGGAACGACTTCAGCACGCAGAATCAGAGGAAGAGAAGGAAGATATCCGTGAAAACCACTTACCACTTGGTGATGAATCCCTGCTACCGGCTAACACAGAGGCTGCTCCTACGGAATTAACCAAGCACGAAGCCTCGATTATAGACTACGACTACGAGGCAATCAATGAGGACAGTACGGCTGATGAAATTGTCGCTGAGTTTGTCGATTATGAGTTTAGGTCTATTCCAGAGATCATATGGGAGGCTGAACAACAGGAGGGATTTTCCCGGGGGATCCCAGAGAAACTACTCTATAAACTGGCTGAAAAACACCTCGCCCTGGATTCTGGGACAGTCGATAAGACTGTAAATGAGCTCGAATCAAAGAATCTAGTTAATAGGACATTCCCGTATCATATCCGCGGGAGCGCGCCTTCAGTGGTGAGGAAGTGGCGATAAATCCACACGCCATACTTATCGACCGATGACAGAATGTATTAGATATTGACGATTTCAACGAAGCCAACCTCTCTGAAAAACGGTTACTGCCAAAGTTTACATCAAAACAAGAATGACTTGACCAGTATGAGTGGAAACCGAGAGGGAGAGCCCGATAACACAAGGCAAAGGCAGTGTGCTGAACCCGGCTGCAAAACTCGGATTGGAAGAGAGCACACCTACTGTAAATCACATCGATTCTAACAATCCGACCACCGGAAACTGATGCCTTTGAACGCTGGAAGTCCCTCTTGATACTGAGTTTTATACTGTGTCACGTACCACTTTCCCTGTATGAGTGGGAGAGATGACGGGCCGGAAGTAACGAAAGCGAAAGAATGCGCAGAGCCTGGCTGCAAAACACCTATCGGAAGAGAACGCACCTACTGCGCAGCACATCGACGCTGAAAAACAATCCACAGATATGAGCGACGATGAATTTCTGCGGGAATTTACTGATCAGAAACAATGTGCGGAACCTGACTGCAAGTCTCCCGTCGGCAGAGAACATAGTTACTGCGCAGCACATCGCCACTAAACCCGTTACACAGCCTATCACCGACCCCTGAACGCGGAGAGATAGTTCTAATACTGAATTTTATACACAGTCAGCAACCAGTAACAGCTGATGAGCGGGAATCAAGACGACAAGCAACAATTGACTGGTCAGAAAGAGTGCGCGAAACCTAGCTGCAGAACACCGGTTGGAAGAGAACACACCTACTGCCTTGAACACAGATCCTGAACCTCAAGAAACGCATGAGTGATGACGATAATGGAGAAAAAGCTGAACTTGAGAAAACGTGTTTAGAAGCTGGCTGCGAGACCTCTATAGGAAGAGAGCACGATTACTGCTTCTCACATAGAAATTGAACCTCACAAACCTGATTTCTCCATCGATTTTATCCACCAGTCTAATCGGTGTGTTTGTCTTAGATCATCTGCTGATCCTTGGAATGAATCCGGCTATTGCAACCGAATCACCGAGCAACGAGAATTCTATGGATATCGTGGATAAAATGGCAGGGAGATCTATCGCGATTTTCGCAGTCATCCTCGTTGTCATCCAATTCGCATTAGGTGGAGGAAACGATCTATTATACTACGAAAGTCTGGCACTAACCACTTTGATCATGGCCGCCGGCTTTCTGACCATAACATTTGCCTCAGAACTATTTGCTGACCTCAAAATCCTGTGGTTCAGAATCCAACTAACGTCGCTCCGTTATTCCGGACTCCTGCTATTCCTTGGGCTTGTCCTGCTGCTGAAATCCCGATCCATACCGAATACTTTATCGAATATGTTCGGAGCATTCGTCGCGATCTCCTGGCTGGCTTGGATCTACCACGAATACCGATACATCTTCAAGATACAACGGAGAACCTGGAATACTGGCGACATAACGAGAAAGGAATGGTTGAAAGACTTCATTAAAGACCGAATCCCGTTTTGACGGGCAAATCTAAGATGAGATCCGAATGGAGGTTTTATCTCCCTGTTACCAACTCTGCCCGTAGAGATCATCGTCCGGCTTCTCTTTCCCGCATTTCCAGCACTCCTTACCATCCCCAGTTCGCCTCCATTCGTGCCGACAGTTATTCATCTGACGGGTTTCCAAGTCATCTGCTGATTTACGCGTATACTCGATAACGATCTCTGATTTCCCATCCACTTTCTTTGCGTAACAACCGCGTTCCCTACATGACAGCTTGCTGCTTTCATGGCCGCCACTCCAGCTGTGGACATGTGGAAGCCCGTCAGTTGGCACCGGTTTTTCGAGTTCGTCATCGACCCGGACGAAAACAGTCTCCACACGATGCATCGGATCGTTGTTCTCCCGGTAAATCGGTGACTGGCTCTCGCTATGCCGCCGATATTCTGTACCGCATAGAAGACACTCGATCTCGTCTCTACCGTGTTCGAACTCATGGCTACAGTCTGGATTCGGATCTTCCAATTGCCAATCCTCGGGAAAATCGAACCATTCCCGTGGATCGAACACCTCCCATACCTCGCTCGGCTCAGTAGTGTAAGGTGAAAACGCAGTCCCATCCTGCTCTTGGAACGCCCTCTCGAATCGGTCTAACAGAAACCGGTCACCGGTGAAGTCATCCTCAAACGCCCACATCACCGAGAACCCAGCGGCCAAGTAGTCTCGAGATACCTGCGGAATGTTCTTTGCCTTGTTACCGTACTGCACCTCGACGATCACTCCGTCTCCGAAGAACTGGTTTTTTCTTCGAATTCTACCAGTGCGTCTGCGCGGCGCACAGAAGCATCGCTCAAGGTTTCGTCTACGTCGACCGCAACCTCGGAGTTACACATCGCCAAATCCTCATCCTCGAAACGGGCCCTGAGCCCGGATACTGCCAATGACTTCAATACTTGATGGCGCTCAGACTCACCGACATCACCACCCAGTCCTGAACAACCCTTGTTGCCGCCGACTGATTCAACGTGGAAGAAGTGCCGTGCTTTCTCACCGGAACCGCCACGCGGCCTCATCCGGCCACCACATTCAGGACAATACACGTCGATACCGTCATCGACCTCTTCAGGAGTAACCAAACTCTCCGCAGCTCCAGTCTCCGGTTCCCGATGCGCTAAAAACGGCATCCAACCTCGCTGTACTCAGTCGTGTGACCTAAACATTCTGCCGCCGATCAACTCTAACAGATCTAATTAAAATACGCCGATCTTCACTGTTTGCCATTTCAACGACTCAAGAGTATCACTAGAATGCTCTGAGAACCTTTCCGCAAGTTGATCATTGGTGAGTGACGTAGAATCATCTCCACTCTCATGTGAAATGTAGTCAAACTGTTTCTCCACTTTATCGAGCTTCGACCGTTGTGACTCGTCAAGCAAATAGGATGCCTCAAGGCGTGACTGCTTCAAAACCTGTTCAAGCCGCTGTAAATCTTGATCTGGCATTTCTCCGTGACCGTCATCTGCATCCCTCAACTGAGATTCGCGAATGTCCCCAATCTCCTTCAAAACCGAGCGCAGACGGTCCAAATCCCGTTTCCGACGTCGAAGAAACGCCCATCCCTGTGCGATTGTACCACCCAAAACACCACCGAGAAAACCGAGGACTGGTGCCGAAGTCAGATCAACCATTTCTATCATCCTATCTGAATATGTAATGGAGATAAAAATTTGGCCGAACCAAGGGGGCAAGAGTACAGATACTCACAATCACACGCTACCCTTTATTTTCAGCTGATCTCTGGTTCTGAAACCAGTAAACCGGCAATCCACCGCCGTCCACAGGATAAGCAGGCACGGTTCCCAGTAGATGTGAAGACAGGAGAATATGCTGAACTAAGCGATAGCCAGAGAGCCGTTGCTGACGTGGTTGCAGAGGCGAATACACAGGTCCACCCAACGATCGTGCGTGTTGGGATCAATGGTTACCGGATGAGTACGAGCTGTCAACGCTTATTTTGGATTGAGACGATAGGATTTCTTAAGAATGCCATTCTACGAACGACCAGAAGTCACCATCACGGATATGCGGGAACATGGGCAAATTGGCCCGTCAATGGCCCACCTCCTAGAAGATGAAGGTCTCACTAATGTCAGTGATTTCGCGTACGCCGACGTTCAGGCCATTTCTGATGCCCTAGGTGGGATGGGATCGGGAGCACCCGAGCTTGTGTTTTTTGCGCGGAATCAGTTGCGATTGAGCTGCCCAGAATGCGGCGCGCTCAACCTACTGTATTCACCGGACCGGGATCACCTCGGGCAAGGCCTCCCGTCTCCGATTGAATGTTTCTATTGTGATTGGGAGGGATCACGGGCCGAAGTACGGGCCCAACAAATTACGAACTACGTGACTGAAATTCAAGGCGTTGGTCCAGCGAGTGCGGACCAATTAGCAGATGCATTCGGGACTGTCTGGCGCGTTGTTGCGGCTAATCCGAAAGAAATTGTCGAACAGACTAGTCTGTCAGTCGAGAAAGCCACAGTAGTACACGGCCATCTCTGTAAGAGCATCCACCCAGAGCTCGACCATAGAGATGACACGCCCGTCCAGAAATCTACGGTTGAGTCTCATCCACTAGATCGGGAGGATGTCAAGATACTCATCGGCGAAATCCAACAGCAGACGCGGTTAGATCAAGAAGACGCTGAATGGTACGTCAAAGCAACGTGCGCTTTTAGAGAGGCGTATCCCGACGACCGTCTGGAACGAATTCACGAGGCTGCGAAGGAACTGACCAAGGTCCGTGAGAGAATTACTAATCTGAAGGATGAGCGAAGAGAAATGCATGAATGGACCACCATAGAAATGGAGGGCGGTGAGAAGATTCAAATTCGTGAATTCATTGGTGATGTGGAACGAAAAGACGAGATCAACGACAAACATGATGAGCTAATTTCCCGGCGAGACTCTCTTCAGCAGACAATTAGTGACGAGTTAGATCGATTCCTAGACTGTAACCAACTTGATTTCGACACCCAAAAAGAAGCGATCATTGCGGTTCGAGCAGTCTTCGATCAAGAACTGAGTGTTCCTGTTCGAGGAGTGAAGATCGCCAGGAAACTCGGCTGTAGCAAAGGATACCCAAGTGAGTTCGTTCTTGAACACTTTGAGTCTGGGTCGGCAGTCATCCCGAAGGAATACGTTCGAAAGCGGACTACTCTCTCTGATCAAGAAAGACGAGCTATTCTAGAACGAGACGGTAGCAAATGTATCCGGTGTGAAGGTAGCGGAGAGCTCGAAGTTCACCACATCATTCCAGTTGCAGACGATGGTTCGAATGAACCGGACAATCTTGCTACCCTCTGCCACGACTGCCACCTCGATGCTCACGGGGGGATAACGCTATCTCATGAGGTTATCTACGACTCGCGAGAAGAATTCTGGAACTGGAGTAAATAAAGGGACTGCTAGCACGCAAAACGCCGGTTGGCTCGTTCCGTGCGTTAAGAACCATTCAGAAATCGTCGAGTGTCGTTGACTGAACCGCGTGCCCAGCATTACTCTCCTCTTCATCATCGTCACTGGTGGCGTCTGCTTCACCCCCGGTCTCGTGATACCGGGTTAGACTGTCACCGCCAGAGCGTTTCCATGCGGACTCGGCAAACGGGACCTCAATCCGCTCGTCCTCATCTGGATTCCATTCCGTCACGCTCTCTAGCAGGTTTCCGCTGATTGTGTCCGCGATTGCGGGCGCTGCTTGCACCGTGTCGAGGAACAAGCCTTCCTCAGCGTCCGCAAGCAACTTCGACAGTCGCTCGATCACGAAGTGTTCACCACCAGGATCCCACGAGGCGCTCGCTCCGCCTGTGCGGTCCAACTGATCCTTCAGGTTGTTGTACCGCGCCCGGCCGAAGTACTCCACATTGTCAATGAGATACATGTCCGGACCAGGAACTCCTTCCGCGACTTGTGCGGCGAACAGTTCCAGCCACTCTGGTTCCGCGGGCATCTCATACGGCTCGTACAGTAACTGGACGCTTTCAAGCGCAGTGCTGATATTGGACGCAGTGTTGGCGAGACTCGATAGGCCATTAGTGCCAAGAGCGTCCTCAATGTCGGTGATGGAGATGCCTGCACACCAGAACCAACAGGTAAGGACTGCGGTCGTCCCTTCGGATCCAGTCAGGTTATGCAGGTCCATTTTCTCGTTGAGTCCATCCTCGTCGTCAATCACCATGATCTCGTCACAGTGGTAGTACTCCTCCGCCAGTCGCTGCACCAGCGTTTCTGGGGTGAGGTCCTGTCCTTGTTCGTTCAACCACTCGGTGAGTTGCAGAACGCCTTCAACGCTGTTGTCGAACCAGTTGCTGTGTTCGTACTCAACGAGCGCACTGCCGAGGTCAGTAGCTGTGTACCATGTGTCATCGCTTTGCGGCTGCCCGACCGGCTTGTGCAATAACCCATGGTCCGTGAGCCACGCGAGCGTCGTTTCGATCTCGTCCCTAACGTCCGCACCGGGCTGCTCACCGACGTCATTACGGATGTGTGCTGGAACTTGATCGACGCTTTCCGACCAGAACAGCGTTGACTGGATGAACTCGACGACCTCCGTGTCGGTTTCCCAGCCGTAGTTGACGAGCTCTAGGACCAGCCAGCGAAGCGCAACCTGCCCGGACAGGTGCGATGTGACATCTTCGATGTCTTTCTCTTCGACCCGTGTGTCGAACTGGAACTTCTCGAAGGCTTCCTCGTCATTGTACATCAGGAATGCGTACGCTTGGTCGTACTCGTCAGCGTCGCGGCCAGCCCGCCCGATCCACTGGACGTATTCGTAAACACCGATGAACCCGCCCTCCCAGTTCCGTTTCAGGTCGGCTACGATGACTGACTGGACAGGTGAATCAAATCCATAACTCAGGGTAGTCGTGCAGAACACACACTTGATAATTCCCCTCTCGGTATATTCCTCGATGAGGTCTTTCACGCCGCGTTCCAACCGCGAGTGATGGTACGCGACGCCGTTGTTCAGGAGTTCAATAAGGGTTTCGTGGGTGTCCGTGAGTTCAGTCTTGATGACCTCTTTGACTTTGGCGCGGAAGTCGATGTTGTTGTCCGTATCAAAAGTGAGTTCATCAGCAACTCCGCGTGCACGGGCCTCTGCATTACGGGTCGTGTCGTTGAACACTAAGAACGGACCCTTCTCGCGATGGTCCTGGATGAGTCGCGAGATTTGCCGTGCGTACTTCTCGTCTGTTTTTTCGACGGGCTGTTCCTCAATGGGGACAGCACGGTCTTCGCTGCTAATGGTGAGGTCAGCATCTAACCAGCGGGCGATCGTATGCGGGTTCCCGACAGTGGCTGAGATACCGAGGATTTCCATGTCGCCGTTGATGGCGGCGCTAATCCCTTTCTCAATATTGGGCCCTCGTTGGGAACTGTATATTTCATGAAAGTCATCGAGGATGACTGTATCGAACCGATCAGCGTACCCGCGAACCACCGATTCGAAGAACGACTCGAACGTCGCGATGACCACATCCGCTTTGGTGTAGCCGTGGCCTTTGTTCACGGTGACGCTTTCTGGTGTCCATGCAGAAACGGTAGCGTGTTTTTCGCCGACGAGTGCGACCGACGGGACGAGGTATGCGACATTATCCCCATTTTGTAGGGCTTTCTTCGTGACGGCCTCCGCAACGAACGTCTTCCCGTTCCCTGTCTCTGCAACCAGTAAGTGATTGCCGTCATCAAGGACTCTGTCTGCGAAGGCTTCGTACTGTGTGACAGTGAGATCAGTAAACTCGGGGGGTTTCTGGTCAAGGAGTTCTTGGATGAGACCTTGATCGGTTTGTGGAATGCTGTCCGGAACTGGCGGCATTATTACTCAATGAAAGTAAGTGTCGCTTTCATAAATAGTTGCATTTCTACCCCGGTCGTGTTAGCTTTGGCATCGATGCCACCAGACTGCGAGAGCTTGGAGCTACGATTCTGCGGTCGTCGGCTCCATATTGCTGAACGTATTTGACTAGCCGATATGAATAAACATTCTGAGAACGAGTTGATTCAAATGGCTACCTATGATTTGAATACGGGGAAGAGGATTGACGAGCCGGAATCAAAACCTCGCTTCCTTGTAGACAACGAGTTTGAATTTGATCGTTCGGACCCGCCAAAATTACTACATGATGTTATCCCAGAATTTGAGGGAAAGAAGGTCGATCCTCGGAATCCGCATAAGCCAAACTCTATCGAATTTGAAGGAGAACGGGTCAAGCTCAAAAGCCCAACCCGGTCAGACTATATTGAATTTGAGAAAACCGGGAGGGACATGATATTAATGACATTTTATATACCTCGTGAATGGGATGATGAGGGGAAACGCTTCGGACATGGGCTATCAGAGGACAGGAAAACACTTGCAGAGATTGGCAGAGAACTGGGGACAATTGTCCAAAATCAAACGGAGCGCCCGAGTGGAATACCGAACAACGAACAACCGCACAATCTGAATAATCTCTTGAAAGACTTAGACTGATCTTTGATGGCGGGTGCCGAAAAGCCTCGTTGACACGACGGCTGAGCGGAATCCACAGGTGACGGTACATCGCAGATTCGATTCCACACAAGGCTTACACCCAATCATTACCCTACAGTCGGTTGGAAGGGACTTGTCACACGCTCCCTTCCCTCCCCTGATGACCGACGATCCAACTCTGGGAAGCTGTGCGAAGTGCAATGAGAGTCTCTCTACCGGATATCTCTTAGTGAACCGCCTCGGGGTCAAGCCCCGAGGCTTCCCGTGGGTTAGTCGGACACTCCCATCCGACCATCGGCCTGATAGCCTCGAACGGTCGGGTGGGTCACGGTCGGGACGTCCACAGCCCCCGATGCCTGCCGTCGCACCTTCCGAGCAACGGGAAGGCTGTTGAGAGCAGGCACATTCCAATCGAGTTTCTTCACGCCTTTCACGGCGATGTTGACGCTTGCACCACGGTCGCTGTGGTCTTGATGCTCACAGTCCTTGCACTTGAACCGCTTCTTGTTGCGGTTCACACGCTCCGTATGCCCACACATCGGACACCGTTGGCTTGTGTACTCGGGATTAATCCAACCAGTTGGGATGCCCTCGAACGACGCCTTGTACGACGTATAGAACTGAAGGGCACGGAACGGCAGGTGGTGCAAGCGTCGGTTCATCCGCGTACCGTAGTCGATACTGTCGCGCATCTCTTTGAGGTCTTCAAAGACGATACACGGCGTCTCGAAGTGCTGACTCCACTCCACGATGTGCCGAGACACCTTGTGGAGTCGGTCGCGGACAAACCGTTCCTCACGCCCTTCCAACGTTTCGTAGATGCTGTCCTTTCCCGCGTTCTGGACGCGCTTCCGCATCGTGAAGTAGCGGTGGCGCTCGAACTTGATTTCGGGAAAGTCAATAATCAGTGTGTCCTCAACCCCGTCTTCGGACAGAGCGGTGAGGGCTACGTTGTCCTCGTTCACGTCCACGCCAACGAGCGTCCGTGAGTCGTGTTTGTCTCGAACAGCCTGCTCGGTGTTGGTGACATTGACGTGCAACTCAGCGTTGTCGTTGTGGAAGAGGGCTTCCGCTGTCCCAATCTTCCACTCGTCACTGGTGAGCGCAGTCTTGAGAATGTCGAGGTGGGCATTACTCCCTTCGAGGACGCCCTTGACGTGTTTGTACGGCTTCGCGCTGATACGGAACGCCACGTCCCCGTCGTCGGTGAGCGACAGGTTGTACCCTTCCTTGTAGTTCGCACGAAGCGGGTACGCACCGTCTTTGGTGTGACTCGGCTGGCCGAAGTCGTCGTACTCGTAGTAGTTCTCCATCGCACCGAGTGCCTTGGCAACGACGCGCTGAGTCGTGTTCTTCACGAGGTTGGCATCGTCGGCCACGCGGTCGGGAATGACGTCCCAGTCCACGCCGTCTTTGGCAAGTCGGATGGTTTCGTTGTACACCCGACGGGCTTCGAGCGTGGCATCGTACAGCAGACCCTCGTTGTCACTCTGGATGTTGAGTTGGAAGTCCAGCGTCTTGACGAGAGCCTGTGAATCGGTCATTCGTCGTCTTGTTCGGTAGGTTCTGAGGTTCGGACGACTTTCACGTCGGCTCCACGCCAGCGTTTAGGGACGGTGACGTGGGCGCTGTTCCCGAACGGTTTGACCTCGCCGTCGAGAACTTCCTCGCCGTCGATTTTAAAGCGATTCACCATACCCGAGTATATCTAAAGGATATACTTAACTGTGCTGGTGGAATGGCTTCGATAAGGGTGAGAAGCGGTCGAATCACGCGGTGTACAACGTCAACTACCTCTTCGTGTGGTGTCCGAAGTATCGACACGCGATTCTCAAACCCATCAAGGATCCGGTGGAAACGAGTTTCCACGACGTGTGTGACCAGTACAATTACGAGTTACTGTCGCTCCACATCTCGCCCGACCACGTACACCTGTTCCTGACAGCCCACCCGAAACACGCGCCGAGCGAGATTGCACAGACTGTCAAGAGCACCACGGCGCGGGAGATGTGGGCACAGCATAGTCGTTCTTGGAGGAGTATCTGTGGGGTGGTGGATTCTGGGAACAGTCGTACATCGAAACGGCAGGAACAGTCTCAACGGAAACGATTGAGCGGTACATCGAGCGGACAGAACACGTCTAAGTGTCGGCTTCACCTCGGGGTCAAGCCCCGAGGCACTCGCCTTGTTTTCTCTGTAGGATACGAGAAAGACGACGGAACGACGGGGATCTGGGCAGAGTGTCCGGACTGCGACAAAGTCGTGAGCCCTCAGTAACGACCTACAGCGGTGGAGCGACAACATCAAGAGTTACCCCACATATTCAGTCATCTATGCAGTTTGTGGGTTAACCAATACTAACGCGAATCAGGCCGACATCGGCGACGATATCTATCTGCTGATCAGGCTACTGAGAGAAATCGATTAGACCAGTCAAATAACCCCTGAGGAAGGCTAATCACGTCGATTTATCCCGGTTTTCGAGAAATCGATCACACCACGATGGGAGGTCATCCATCGGTCCGTTCTCAGTAACGGTTCCATCGTCTGCAATCCGCGTGAATACTCCATCTCGCCCCCACCCGCAGACAATAGGTTTTGTCTCCTGATCGGGTCGAGTCGCGATACGCTGGTCGAAGCGAGTTGATTCCTCACTCCGATTCTGGAGGATCGTAAGAAGCTGGCTGAGAAGTGAGTGCCCCGGTGCAAGATACTGAACTGAGGGGAATTCATCGGCACATTCAGCGGAGAATGTCACTGCAATATCGTTGTCAGCAGGCGCAATAGCCTGTGCGACCGTCTGGTCTCCATCGCTGACTGGTACCTCAATCGAAGCGTCACCGACAGAAAGGCGATATGTGGTGTCCGCAAATTCGAATGATCCATCATCGTACTTGAAGTCGATCCCTGAAACCGGTGTGAATACGATACCAGCCTCAGGTAGCGTACTGTTTTCGGTCAAAACCGACTGTAGACTCGGAGTCCTGAACGGGGGCTGATACTCGTACGTTTCCTCCCCGACCTCGACAAGATCCGGATGGCTGTAGGACTGCCAGGCGTCAAGTTTGGCCTCGTCGACGACGTCCTGTGCCACGAGCTCATCGACTTCTTCAAGCGACTCACCGACGTCGACACGGTCACCTTGGTCGCGTTTCTCAAGTTGCTCGGAGAACTCACGGTCAGCTGATTCGACAACTGTCTGGCTGTCCTCGTCGCCGGCGTTCAACGTCGCAGCCCGGATCTGTTGGCTAACACCCGAGAGAATGGGTTGCATCTCACCGACGACGTTCTCGAACAGACCGATCCGGTCGTCAAGACGATCATAGATATCGGTCTCAACAGTGTCCTCGTAGCTGTAGTTGAGAATGCGAATCTCATCGAATCGCTGGCCGATACGGTCAATCCGACCGATACGCTGTTCGACCCGCATCGGATTCCAGGGGAGATCGTAGTTGATGAGCGCCCCACACTCTTGGAGGTTCAACCCCTCACTCGCAGAGTCGGTACAGACGAGGATGTCGACCTGCCCATCATCGCGCGAGAATTCGCGTTTCACACGTTCTTTCCCGACGCTCTTCCAGGATCCAGACTCGGGATCGTACAGTTCGCCACCACGGCCGGAATAGGTAGCAATGGTCGATCCAAGGAGGCCGACGAGACTCTCCCGGATGAAGTCCATCGTGTCTGCGTACTGCGTGAAGACGATCACTCGATTGTGACCAGCGCGGTCCAGTTCATCGAGGTCTTCATACAACTGCTGAATCTTGGGGTCAGTGTCAACCCGATCCAGATCGCTGACAAAGGCCTCCAGTGCCTCGATTTCTTCCTCGATGAGCTGTTTCCCTTCCTCAGTCACACTCGGGATGAGTTCGGAGAGATCTAACTCATCGCTGCTCGCATCGAGTTCATCCAACACGTCACCATCATCGAGGTCAGCATTTTGTAGTGTCTCAAGGACGATCTGCTCAGCGTCGCCATAGTCACGGTCGCGAGCACGTTCACGACCGGCCAGCACGGTTCGTTGCGCTCGGAGCGTCTCAAGGCGGTGTTGTAGGCTCTGACTGATCGCATAGACGCTGGAGGTGAGCCGTTGCCGATACGTCGTCATCACGAATCCTATCGCGCGTGTTTGAGCTTCGTCAGTCTGCTGGGCTCGCTTATAGAACTCTCGCGTGTACTCGTCGATTTGGTCGTAGACTGCTCGTGTTTCCTCGGTGAGTTCGATTTTCCGCTGTTCGGGGTTTCGATCCGGGACGGTCGTATCGAGGAGGCCCACAGCCTCGTACTTGCGGAGGGTATCCCGCGTATTCCGGTGGATGAGCGCATCCACCGGCGTGGATTCCGAAATAACCTCTCGAATGACTCGCCAGCCACCCGGCGACAGTTCATCTAATGCGTCCTGGCGGTCGCTCCGAGAAGCCATCAGCCACTCATCCGCGTCCTCGGGATAGAGGAGTCGCTTGAGCTTCGTATCCTCGCTCGCCTCAAAGCGGTCAATATCATAGTCGGCCATCGCGTCATCGACACGGTCAAGATAGCCGTCGTAGGCGTCTCCATAGGCTCGTGCGAGCCGACACGCTGTCAGGACGCGTTCTTTAGCGATTGCACGGTCCTGACCGTCTGCATTGATATCAAGCACCTCAGCGAGGTGCTGGAACACCTTTGAGGAGAATGGTCGATCCGCCGGAAGACGGTCCTGATATTCTAATCCATCGAGCGTGGCTTGGGTGTTCCAAGAAGCATCCGCTTCGTCAGGCTGTGAACTGGACTCGTCGAGAGCCTCATCAAGCGCCTGCGACAGGCCGTCTCGGGTTTCGAAAAATTCGACGAAGATATCTCGGGTGTCCCAACCCTCGGGGAGATCTAGTAGCTGCATCAAGTCGTAGAGTTCACCCGAATGGAGTTGCATCGGGGTTGCAGTCAGGAGATAGTAGGCGTGTGTATAGTCTCGAAGTTGCTCAAGGAGGGCGTAGAAATTGCTTCCGCGTCGGGCGTTGTGAGCCTCGTCGACGAGGACGGCATCCCACACACCCATACGATCTTCCGCATCGTAATCACGTCCCCGACAACTTGCGGGGATGTCGTCCCGAGATCGATCGGATACACGATCAAATGGCGCAACCTGGTCCCATCGGTCGTCGAGGCGAGCGGTGTGCCACGACATAATGACGATCGTCGGTCCATCAAGCGGCGACGATGCCTCAGTAGCAGCCGATTGTTGCTCGTAGAGGAACCGCCAGATGGGACTTGAGATCCACTCGGAATCGTCGGCGAGCTCAAGATCCGCTACTGACGGTGGGTAGTAGTCGCGACCACGGACGTCGCGGAATACGTGATCGCCCGCTGTGTCCCGATCGAAGCGGACGGCGTTGATGTTGAATTTCTCCCAGAGCTCTTCTTGCCACTGCCGCTGGAGGCTGGCCGGAACAAGCAGCAGTCCTGTGTCGAGTTCTCCGGTAAGACCGAGCCGAGAGAGCGTCAAGCCGGCCTCAATCGTCTTCCCGAGCCCCACCTCGTCACACAGGAGGAAGCTTTGCGGATACGTGTTGACTAGCGTGTCCGAGACCACCCGTTGATGCGGCCATGGAGTAATCGTACTCGCTTCCTCGGCGAGTGCGAGCCCACCGGGCGTGAGCGGTCCATCCTGGATGATATGCGCCTTGTCGCGCTCCGTTGGTGGTGCAGTACCATTCGCAATCTGAATCGCTTCTTGGAGGTCGCTCTCGGTGTCGGGAGCCTTCCAGTCAATAATGTCCTCTTCGATTGCCTCGGGGAGATCATACACTTCGACGAAGGGGTGTTCATCGCTCCACAGTCGCTCGAAGGTTTCCTCATCGCCGTCGACGTAGTCCGCCTGCTCTGGGATCCACGAACGGTGGACTTTGAAGCGCTCGTAGTTGCGAGCCCAGCCGCCAACGGTCTCGTTGACGCTACCCTCGAACGAGATCGTGTTACCGTCGCTGTCGTGGAAGAGACCGACTTTTGGATGGAAGATCTCCCAGTTGTGGGATGGAGAACGGGGGTACGCGACCTTGATGTGCAGACGACCTTCCCGGAGGAGTCGGGCGAGGATACGGAGGTTCGCATCTAAGCGTTCGTCATCAAGGTCCTCGAGATTCTCTTCTAGGCGATCGGTAAGTGCCTCTAAGACTGGGCGGTCTGTCTCGTAGAGTTCGGTACCGACGATAAGTCGCATTTCGCCGTCGTTCTCGACGAGGGCATGAACGCCGTTTGCAGCGGCAGCAAGTGCCGTACTAGAGAAGTAGCCTGCGATCCGATCGTATTGCTGGCTACGTTCTAGTGCGGGCTCGTAGAAGTCCTTGACGAGATGAGCTCGCCCCCGTTCGGGTTTGCTCTCGTAGATGGACTGCCACTCGTGATCACGTAGATTGGTCATAGCTGGAAGCGTTCCGGGTTAGGTGTGATCGTCGAGTTCGCTCTGTTCGTGTTTGTCTTCTCCGGCGTCAGTAAAGTCGGTGGGCGTGAATTCGAGACCGAGTGCATCGTGGGCTCGCCCCAGAGCGAGATCGCGAGCAGCCTCCCACTCCGAACTGTTCTGAGGAAGGACTTGGAGCAGAGCCTTCAGCGTTGCCTTGAACGCGGCGTCTGTATCGAAGTTGCGTTCTTTGAGCCAATCAATCGCGACGTCCTCGCCTTGTTTCTCGTAGACATGCATCGCAGCATGAACAGCATCGAGGGCGACCGTATAGGACAGCGCATCAGGATCAACAGGTGTCCGACTCGATCTCTCTTCGGGTGGGAGCGTGATATCTTGGACGCGGTCATCGTGGGTCTTCAGCTGAATGTCACCACGTTTCTTTCCCCAAATTTTCGTAGAGCGTTTGATGCCGTCGATATCAACTCCAAGACCAAGCCCTAATTGATGACCATCATCATAGTCGAAGGTATCTGATTCATGGACTAACCAAGAGAGAATATACCACTCTGTGATATCGTCTAAATTACCGAGACGTTCTCCCTCAAGATACTCATCAACGAGAACTCGGGTTACAGCCTCGCGAGCCTCTTCTAAAGCACGGCGGGGAGGAATTTCCTGATCTTGGTCATCAACAACCGGATAGGCATCAGCGTAGACTTTGAGTGTCGGACCGAATGCAGAGATAATCACGTCAGTTTTTGTGAGCGAAAGCCCTGAATTCAGGAGATCACGTGCAGCATCCTTAGCGACGGATCTTGTTTCCGCTCTAACATCACTCCAAAGAGTGGGACTCTCGTCATTCCTATGCTCCGCCGTGGTGTATGGCTTCCGACCAGTCAAGAGTAGAGTACTGTCGGCAGAACCGCCACCCTGAGTATCCGTCCTGTGGGGCATTTCGCTGGTGATAGGATGGGTGGAAGTTATTGTAAACCCAGATCGGATGAGAGAGTTCGTGAGTGTATCCCATGCACTAGATTCCTTATGGGTGAACATCACGGTCATAACGCCACCGGGTTCAAGAACTCTATAGAGCTCTTGAAATATATCCTTCATTTTGTTCTCATAGTCCTCAGCAGCCAGTTCCGACTTGGAACTGGATGACGAAGCTACATCTTCATATTCAGCTACATTAGCAACAGCTTCACTGTCTTTGTCAGTAAGATCATCTGAGAAAATCTCAGGGTATATGCCCGAGAGATATTCTTTCAGCCATACATAGCACATATCTGCCATCTCAGAGTAAATTATACTATCATAGTACGGCGGATCAATGATAACAGCTTGAACCGAGTCCGAGTCAATCTCTAGATCTGCTGCGTCACTTTGAGAGATATGGACATCATCAGCGGCTTCTTCGTTGTAATATGATACAATCTCTTGATAAGAATCTCGCACTCGGTTAAGATGGTCATGATAATCCTGAAATCCTAAGGCGGGATTATTCTCAACAAAGGTCCATTGAAGCGTGAAGTGTTTTCCACCAAGGGCGTTACCTAAGTTACCAAGCCTCGTGTCAAGAGGAGAGAAGCGAGAATTCCGGTCAACGATTTTACTTGCTACCAAAGACAGGGCGGTCAGCGTTGCCTCTCCTTTGTCTCCATCTTCATTTGACAGAACATCATCTTGCAATTCGTTGAAGGCGCGAAGATATTCATACTGAGTAACTAACTGTCGAGGAGAGAACGCATCACGCCATTTGGTAACACCGTACGGTCCAGCCCGATCTTCATCACCGATGTACCTCTGAACGTCAAGGAGTGTGCTAAGTTCAAAATCAGAATCGATCCGTTCCCTAGCTTTCCTCTGTGCCTCATAATCGTCAGAGTTCGGGGCCCGCCATCCTGTTTCTCCGCCCGCCTTAACATATTTCACCCCATACGGCTCATAGTCGAAGTCATCATCACGAAGACGGATCCGAATCTCTTCGGATTCCATAACGATTCCACAATTCAGACACTCAGCACCACTACGTGTGTGTGGCCCCTGTTGAGGATTAAATTCGGATTTTGTAACATCATCAGGCAGATGGACAACTTCATAGCTGATCTCCGAACCGTCCTCTGATACAATCGGACGAGCTGCTGCCCCTTCAGAAGAGGACTTTTTCCTAAGCCACCACTTCTTAGCGAGCGGGATATCGCAGCCACATTCAGGGCAATCAACCGTATATGTGCAAACGTAATGAGACGGAGTTTGGTGGTCTCTCGCTCCAGGGAAATACGATTCTACTCGTTCCCCGGCACGTTCGTTGATTTGATCGCCCCACTTATTCAGTTCATTTGATATTGAGCCAACCTCACGAGCATATTCCAAGATGACTTTTAGGATTACGGTAGGGACAGGATTGAGTTCATTTGCTATGGTTGGGAGGCCGTATCGGGCTGATTCTAGAGGGATCACTCCCCCACCAGCTGTTGGATCTAAAACCGTCGGGAGCTCTCCATCCCAGCGTTCCCTTAGAAGCGAATGAATCTCCTCCATTTCAGAAGAGGTCGGGGTTTGAGAATATGGACGAGGATAGCCATAGTGGTCGTCTAAGGTGCCCGTTCGCTCTCCTTCAGTTCTCTTTCGTTCGGCAACGTATTCCTGAATATCCACTTCGACTTCGTCACGAGGACCAATTTGCATCCAATCAAGGATCGTATTTGAATCAATTCCGGATGGAAGAACCGACGAAAGGGTTGCTAGTCTAGACACCGGAGTAGGTCGACGAGCAAACCACGGATGGAGATAACGATGAGGAGGCATCCGATTCGGGTTTGCCTCCTTCAGGTTCTCGATACCAACCGCCTTCAACGGAAGTGTTCCCTCAATTGCGACACTCTGCAGTTCTGAATCGCTATCTTGGCTTTCTGAGTTTTGGCTCATAGTTAGATCACTCGATGTGGTTAGTCAGGAGTACTCGGAGGGCCTTTTCGCCGTTCGGGCTTGAGGGGGACCGGCATTTTGCATACCAATAGTAGCACTCCTCATCGCTCATCCGTGCAACGCCTCGAGCCAGCGATCTCATCCGGTCGATTCGCTGCAGTGGCTTCACGCCACGGAAGGCAACAGCAAGCCGAATACCCGCCGACTCGGGGAGGAACACGAATCCCTCCCCGCCATGGAGAACTTCTGATGTCTCCGCCGGCGTCTCCTCGATTGCCTCCCGGACGACATCCTGGAGCGCACGAACACGGGTTGGATCAAGGCGAGCGACCTTTGCGCCGACCCACTCATCCCACGTCCAGCCATCGAGCTTGGAAAGGAGGTCGTCGCCGGCGACGTCCGAGATGAGGTTCTCTACCGGAGTAAGGCTCAGCGAGCGACCATCCCGTTCTAATCGATCACGCCGGGCCTCTGCCTGCTCACGGGGCAGAAGTTCGTGGAGCGTCCACTCCGCGCCACCGTCTGTCTCTCGCCGGACCAGCGTGAACGTTGGTCGGCCACCGAACATACTCGTCCCGTAGCGGACCAACCGATCTTCATCGGGATCCTCGGCGGACGGAGACCCGAACTCCGAGTCACGACTCGCCATCAGATCGTCACCTCCGAACTCGCTCGAATCGGGCCACGTCCTTCGACACGGACGTCGATGTTGCCCGCATCGAGGTCGCTATCGAGCGCAGCAAGGAGGTCCTCGCCATCGTCGGTGATCGGTTCAGGCTCGTCGAACTGGAACCGGAACTGAATCGTTTCCCGATCGTCACCGAACGAGCTTGGTTGATCGATCACGTCCCGGAACCGCCTCGGAGAGCCGGTGAATTCCGCGCTGTAGGTCCCGTCATCAGTCCGGGTTTCGTACTGCATTCGGACCGTCACCGCGTCTTCGCGAGCTTTGAATCCAGGTCGCTGACTGACGAACTTGGCTGCCTGGAAGGGGTCGTCCCCGCCGACTTGGATAGTTACCTCGTCGAGGAGTGGCGTCCGGTCAGTTCCGGCCTTCGATTCCGCGTCGCGACGAACTTCCGAGAACGCCCGCGAGGCGGACATCATCTTCTTGCTCGCCTCCCAAGACTCGTCGGGTTGGCACTCCTTGCATCGGCCTCGTTCGTCCAGCAGCTGCTCGCTTGCGACCTCCTTTCCACAGGAACTACAGGTCGTATCGGACTGATGTTCCTCACAATAGTAAGGTTCGCTACCCTCTGGGTTTTCAATCTCCGTACCACACTCAGCGCAGGTGGCAACCGTCTTTTCTGGCCGATCAATTTCGTCCAGATGGTCGTCAACCAGTGCGTCAACATCTCGGTAGACGATGAACGCGCCTCCAATCTGGACGTCACTGTCTCGAATTGAGGTCTCGACGCCGGGGGAATCAGCGAATGGTTCTGGGTGTGGCCACGTCTCAGGCTCTGTTGTGCCAGCCCAATATGCGGTCCCAGACTCGCCATCCCAGTATGCGTACCCGTGGTCACTAACGAGCGAGGAGACCGTCTCTCGTATCGGTTTGGTGCTGAAGAGGTAGTCCAAGCCAGGCTTCTTCGCGTACTGGTTGACCAGTGCTTCGGTAGACATCGCGTCCTGAGTCTGCTGCCAGAGCTTCTGTTGGACGTGAGCGGATCCGCGAGCGCCAGCGTCACGTTTCACGATCTTATCCTCAAGCGTCGTCTGGACAGCGTCGACCAGCGTCGTTCCTCCGTTGGACTCGGTTGCACCGATGGTGATGTGCGTCAGTCCGTTCCGTTCGGGATAGTAGAGATGGCGGTAGACGTTGCGAACGAGTTCCCCCAGCATCAGCTGTGCTTCGTCACTCCGCTCGCGGAGCTCTTCGATCTGCTCCGACGAGAGGTCGGCTTTCTGCTCGGGGCTATCGAGAAGAGCTTCAATCGCTTCGAGACGCCGCGCTTCGTCGATAGCTGCATCCTTTCTGTCGTCGTCAGGAGCGAGGAACAGGACGTAGTTCTTGTAAATACGGGTCTCCGTCTCCCCTTCGTGTTTTGCGGCCTGCTGCTCGTAGAGTTGCGTCACCCGACTCGGTGGCGTATTGCCGCCGTCCTCAACGGCAGCTGAGTCTGGGTGCATTACCGCAAGCTTCGGCGTATCCGGAGTATCTGGGAGGTCTGCCGGCGATTCGGGGAATTCGACCGGCTGGAAGCCACCATCCCCAATCTCCTTCGAAGTAAGACGGTTCTCGAAGCGCGAATGAGCGCTCGCTTCCGGGGTGGACTCGATCCGCTGGTCGATTATTCGGATCAGGTTCGGCTCTTGTTTGAACCGAATCCGCTCTTCCTCGTAGAGGAAGTAACACGCGACGTCCATATCGTCCCCTCGAAGCGCCGAGAGTGCAGCATCGTAGTCGTCGAAGCTCAACTCTGGATGGCCGATAGCGAGGTTCAAATCGGCGTGGGTGAGGCCGGCGGCCTGTTCACCGTACGCAAGACTGTGCCAGAGAACCGTCGTTGTCAGATGAGTGCCGAGCGGCGGCAGATCGTTTTCCGTCCATTTTCGATCCTCAAGTTGGGCGTGAGCGGTCCCATCATCATCGTAAATGTCGGCGGTGACTGCAGGACCGAGATCGACGAAGTCGAACAACCGCTCGCGAAGAATGGTCTGAATCCCGCCACCCGGATCGTCGTCAGCGACTGTGAGATCGTAGATACGGAGCCAATGGCGATTGTAGCTGTCGGGTTGGTGATTCCAAAGATAGTAGACAGCCCGTGCGAGCAAGCGGAGGGCGTCACGAGTGCGCTGGAATCGTGGAATCGTATCGATCTTGTCTGTGAGTGCGTCGATCAGTGACGGATGAAAAGGATACTCGCGAGCGAGGACGTCGACGTAGCCGGCGTCGGTCGCTTCCTGGGGATACTGGCGGTCCTCTTGATCATAGAACTGGAAATAAGAGTTAGCGGCCTCGTGAGCGGCGTCATCGGGGACTTCTGAAAAGAGACGGTGCTGAAGGACCTGTCCAATTTCATTTTCGTCGGTTGGTGTGACCGTCTTATGCTGGCGGCGGCCGATCTCGTTTACTTCCTCAATATGTTCACGGACGCCGTCTCGGACCCGGTCAGCCTGCTCGGCAAATGCTGTATCTGCGATAGAGTAGACAACCGTGACGTTATCCGACTCAGCAGCAGCCTCAAGGAGCGCCATGATGAACGAGAGCGTCTGGTCGGCCAGCGTCCTGTCGCCGACAGACGTGCCAGCAGCCTTGTTCATGTAGTCGGCAATCTCGTCGATGAGGATGAGTGCCGGCTGGTCGTATCGGCCGAAGAGTTCCGATAAGGTGCCTTCCCCCGGAGCATCCCGGTCCTGATCGTAGTCCTTGAGATACTCGTAGCCCTCGAGCCCGTAGAGCTGGTAGGCGAGTTCACCCCACATGGTTCGGGTGTTTGGGGCATTCGGGTCGGCGGCATCGTGTCGAGCATCCTTGCTGTCTGCTTTTGTCCCGATGAAGACCCCGGTCGCAATATCAAGCCCCTCTGCGATCGCATCTTGGTAGTCAGCGGCAATTTCGTCATCGCCGTCAAGGAGATAGTGCGAGAGGTTCTCGATCGCAGCAGGATGCTCGGCAAGATGATACGCAGCGATGAGGTCGTGTGTTTTCCCGCCGCCAAAGCGTGTGTCGAGGCAGAGAATACTCGACGTATAGGCTCCAGGATCGTACTCTGTTGTCGCCAAGAAACGCCCTGTGAGATTAGAGAGTAACGTCCGGAGCCCTTCTGTCGGGTAGGTCATGTCGTAGAAGGAATCAGGGTCTCGGTACACCGGCGCTGCATTGTCAGGTGTATGGACGACGGTTGAGAGTTTCGCAGCGAATTGCTCTTCTTGAAGTGAGCCGTCTAAGACGTCGTCCCGAGGCTGGCAGTTTTCGAAGAGAGAGGGATAGTCACTACTCATCGGATTCCTCCGCCGTTGAGGCCTCAGAAGCTGGTTTGGAGACGATTACGAATTCTGTCTCCGAACTGTTCTCGATGATGGCTTTGGCGATGCCTTTCGACTCAGCAATATCAACCTTGATTGAGTCCCCAACCTCGGCACTGAACTGTTCAAGTTCAGGGCCAGACAAGTTCACCCGACCCGATCGGCCGGTGTTCTGTCCGATTGTCTTCTTAGTCATTGGATATAGACATCACCTAATCGAAGCGTTATAACCTTTACTTAGTCTAAGATAATCCAGTAGTATCAGCGGTCAGAGACACGATTTTTTCATCCATATTACGTGAACGCATTGGAGATACATGGGAATCTCGAGTGTTCTCGTTAGGAATCGAGGAAGCCAACGCCGATGGTGTTGCCCGTTGCCCATTGCACAATACCGATGAGACCAGCGTACGCCAAGAGTATATATGAGAGGACGATCGCGATCATCCCCATCGAGAGCAACTCTGTGCCAGAGACGGGGATCGAGATGGTTCCGCCGATCGCGAAGATCCCGACTAGGAGTGGTATACCAGCGAGTGCGGGGACGAGTAGCCCAATCAGTCCGACTTTCGAATACCACGGGTTGATCAATTCGGCGACAGTCAGTTCTTGTTGGCCATCCACGATGATATCTGGGGGAATCGGCCAATCACTGCGATCGTCGCTCCACCAGTAGATGCGACCGTTATTGGCGGGCATGGACTCGCAAACCTCCACCTCATCAAGCGTGTTCAGCTTTTTGCGGACAGTCTCCTTACCATGACTGGTATCAAGTTCCGACTGCATTTGCGAGGCTGTCCATATCGGGCGGTCATTTTCATACATTGTCAGCGCGACCTCGGCCGGGAGTAGTTCGTTGCCACTAACGTGGCGTGGATCGGTCTTGAGCTTCGTGCGGACGTCGTGGGGAAGGAGGTCAAAACGTGACATGGATAGGAAATTGGTGATTCGTGGTTGGGCGAATGGCTATCGTGAACAGGCGAATCCCGATTCTCAATGCCTCTAAAAGTATTCTGGGGTTCTTTTGATTAATATGCGCCGAGCGCATCAAAGCAAACGGGCAACCGTGCTGAGAAGCGTCTGCGGGGTACGACTATGATGGGATTCAATCACCCCCACTGTGAACAAGTCGCCGAGGCAATTCAGAGCCGATTGTTTTTCCAAAATCGGCTGGGGACAGGATTCCTCACTACAGTCATCATGCTGTGGTACCTCTTCCAAATTGGAGTGGTGTTTCTCGGGTGGGACAAAGAGCTCATCCAGTGGATGTTCACAACTGAGTCGTTTCCCGCATTATCGCCTGGACTGTTCTTTGCGATCGTCTCACATGCGTTCCCACCGCGAATAACCCACTTGTTTGGGAATGTAGCCTTCCTGTGGCTATTTGCCGGAGAAAGCGAGCAGCATATGCGGCAGGCCGAAGTTATCGCATTTTTTGTGATTACCGCGCAGGTAGCGGTACTAATCGGAACTGCAGTCTCCGGTGAGAGTACACTAGGCGCTAGTGGGGGCGTATTGGCATTTATCGGTTTTTACAGTGTCCACATGTTCCTCGAGCACCGAGACGAGTTCGAGTTCGGCGCACTCACGTCTGGCAGTCCAATCACCACTCCAGTACGAACGTATTGGGGGATCGTCTTGGTACTTACTCCCATTGTGCTGATTCCATACATGCTCGGGCAGCTGGCCGGACTTCTTCCGGTTGGCCGGGCCGATATCGTCGGTCATCTTGTTGGATTCCTATTCGGGATAGGATACGCCGCGGCCCGGAGTAGAATCCGATAGATACGATTCTTAATAGAGAAAGCTGGGATAATCTTCAGGAGGTAACTGTTCAAATCGAATGTGTCTGCGATTTTCGTGCTATCTGTGGCCTTGTCGCATGTAGAAGAGAATTTGACCAACTTACTAGATCAATCCGACGTGAGATTGGAAACCGTCCTCAGGCCCGTTTCTATTTCCATCCGTTTCGTCTCGCTCTGAACACCCCATTTCATTATTCGACGAATCTCTCGCTCGCTTAGGCCCTGAAATTCAGTAATATGTAGCTCAATCAGAACGTCTGCAAGTCTCTTCGCGACCACCTCATGATCTTCGGCTACTCGATCCCATCCTGGGTCGTGAACCCAGTCGTTTCTCACGGTCCAGATCTCCTCTGCGATTCGACCGATGATAGGATCGTAGTCACCACTCGTTACGACTCCCAAAGCGAACAACGCCCGATCGATGACTTCCTGCTTCCCTTCGCGCCCTACCATCGTGAGTTCTTCAACAACCCGCCAGAAATTGAAAAACGACCGGTTGTAGCTGGTTGAGGTAAGACCCTCTTGGTACTCAATCAAAGCGTTGTGAAGGAGGGTATTATCGCCCGCTGTTCCGGATCCGAATGATTGGAGCTGCTCAAATCTGTCTCGAATCGAGGAGTAGTCTATTTCAGCTTCAGGAAGACCACCGGTCTCGTAGATGTGACATCCATGAAATCCATAGTCGGTTCCAACCGTTTCTTCAGTCCGATCGTCTTCCCAGAACATAGCGAACGGTTTTCTAATCGCTGTCCATCGAGCATCAACACCAGTAAGACGTGAGGACGAGCGATCCCTGTCGCCAAGCGGGCCCATATCCAGATAGTGGTGAGCATGATTTATTTTGGCGGAGAGCAACTGGAGCGCGTTCTTGAACTCGATGAATGCGTATGCTGGGCTAGTGGCAGTGAGAGTTGTCCGCCAGATATCATACTCGCCATCATCGATTTCAACAAGAATGTCTTGTCCGTCGTGAGCATCGGGATCGCGAGCGACCGCTTCAAGTCGGGGACGCCACTCAGATGTATTAGCGGGTTCAATCACGAGATCGTAGATATGGAATGCATTTGGAGGGTCTTCCCAGCGGATATGCCAAGGAAACCACACGGTGAACGTGATCGTATCGGCTCGCCCGATATCCTCCTTGATTGAGTTGATTTTCGATTCAAAAACCTCAACTCTACCATGTTCCTCAACAGTCTCTGCTACCGGAAAGAACGGCTCAGCAGGAGCCCTTTCATCATTCAGACTATCTTCTTCGACGTCAGATTCAGTGTCCGATTGGCTGCTCTCAAGCGTGAAATCCGAGACAATTCCCATGAGATCCTGTTGTAGGTCGCGGGCGGTGACTTCCATATCGTGGATGTCGAAGTATGTCGCGATAACTTGGCGAACCGCGTATTGATACTTGAGCTTCCGGAGTGGCTCCGACTCGCCAGGTGAGTTGACAGCGTCGGGGGCATCCGCGGCAAACCGATCGAGAGCAGTGTGTTGTGGAGCATGCTCGATCAACAGATCGATTAAGTACTCTGCTTCTTCCTGACTCATAGGATCGCCATCGGAGCGACCTGACTTCAACATAGCCCCGAGCAAGAATCGCGGAGCTATGATACCCCAGTTATCCCTTGTTTTCAGGGCGTAGAGGCTGGTTTGCTCAATAAATTTCTAAAAAGTATTTTAGCCAGCAAACTAATAAGCCAACCAGAAAACCAACTGGCCAATCAACTGTATGGTTGTCCGTCTGTCTGACAAAGATTTATGCCAAATGACGTGATTATTTCGCATATGGCAATTGGGTTCACTTGGTGGTCGGCCAGCGGAGGACCAGGAAAGACAACAAATGCGATGCAAACTGCAGCAGCAATTGGGCGAGATGGATACGATGTCCTCGCGGTCGACTTGGATCCACAGCGGGGAGCCCTAACCCATTACTGTGGGTATGGTGATCTCGCGTACGATGACGAAGAGGCAGGTCACGTCGTTGAGCCAGATATCATGGATGTCTTGTTCGGAGAGGAGGGACTCGAGGAGATCATCGTCGAGACAGACCATTTTGATCTCGTGCCCGGCCACGAGGACATGGGGAACTTCGAATCGGCAGTAGCAGATTCTTCGCGAATGGCAGCTGATCAATTCTTCGTAGTTCGAGACGCAATTGAGGACTTGAGCAGCGACTACGATGTCGTAATCATCGACACACAGGCGACCCACACGAAACTCGTCGACAATGCGCTCGTTGCCGCGCAAAACATCATGGTCCCGATTGAACTCACCCCCAAGGGGAAAGCATCACAACAAGAGCTGGAAGACACGCTGGAGGCAATCGAGAAAGGGTTCCGCGGCATGAACGTCGACGTGACGATCAGGGGGACAGTGCCAAGCCGAGTTGGAAACGCGAAAATCTTCGAAGAGTACCGAGAACAGATGGAAAACGAAGGGATCCCGATCAGCCCATTCTCGATCCCAGAACACTCGCTACTACGCTACACGTGGGACAAGCGGATGGATCTGTTCAGCTTCATCGAGTCAGAGGACACGCGGGAGCTTCGGGCCTACGAAGAACACGTGCCGTTAGCATACAAGGTGATTGGGCGGTGGATGGTTGGAGATTACAGTTACGATGAGGCGATCGAACGGTGGGATGAAGTGAAGGACAAGGAGATGGGAGATGCGACGCCGGAAAAGCTGCTTGAGGATGCTGATCCCACAACGGAGGTGAATGTCTGATGGGGAAAGATAGCCGCTATGATTTCGACGAGGGCTCGACAGACGCACTTGGTGACGATGAACCCGAACCGACTCAAAGCCAAAGCCAAGGCCAAGATCAGGACGCCACCCGTCGCGGTCAGCGACACGAGACCGGTGACCAAGCTCCGGAGAACGCACGGCGTAGTCCATCAGACCAAGATAATTCACTCCCTGCCGGAGGAGAAGCGGGCGATTTGCGGACGAATGCTACCCACCACACGCTCCCGGAGGAGTTCGATATGAACAATCTCCCAGTCAAGCAACGCCGATCAAACGTCAAAGAATACCGTGACGTAGACCTCACGGTGACGATCCAGAACGAGACGATGAACGATATCCGGGATGCAAAGCGGAAGCTGGAAGACGCCTTCGAAGGGGAAGTGCCCAAGACGGATGTCTACGAGATCGTGCTGATTGCCGGTGCAAACGACGACCTCTCCCTCCTTGACGCCGCCCACATCGTGGGTTATGGCATCGATTAGCAGCAGCTTGTGAGTCAAGCTTATTCTATATCCGCCTAATAGGTGGAAAATATGACCGAAGGGCCGAGGGGAGGCGCATATGGCACGCTCTCGGAATTTGTCTCTGTGACGAAGGGGGTTGTTGCGACGGGGCAAAGCCTCGACGAAACGAATACGAAAGCAAAGATTGTGACGCCGTTCATTAGAACTCTCGGATGGCGCGTCTACGACAATAGTGAGGTGTTGCTGGAATATTCGGGTGAGGAAGGATTCGACGATCAGGCAGACTATGCCCTGTTCGGTCCAGACGGAGTCCACGCTGTCGTCGAGGCCAAACAGATTGGCCGGAATATTACAAACAGCGGAGCGCAGATCCGGCGGTATATGCGGTTGTTCGGGGCCGAATGGGGGCTTCTGACTAATGGGGAGCAGTATCGTCTCTACCAAGCGACGGATGAAGATGACGAGCAGTTCGTGGAGTCAGTCTCGCTTGCCGATCTCCCGTCAAGCGCCCACATTGAGGATCTCATGCGACAGTCGGTGTATACCGAGGATACAGCTGGAAGTCCCTCGGACGAAGAGAGTCCTGAAGTACCCTCAGAGTCACGCGAAAGGATTGAGGAGTTTGTTAATGAGAAGCGAAGCAACGATCAGGAACCAATTCAGCAGAGCACGTTCGGGCCACTATACGATAGCCTAATCGAATCAATTGCTCCATCGGTATATGGACATGAGATGGAGAAATTCGGGCTGCTGCTCTCGCTTGTGGGTGGGATACACAAACCACGGGAGAACGGCCGGTCTATTCGGGGTGCGATACACATTTCGCTAGTCCATGATTCGGGGACGTTGACTACGGATATCGCAGAGTATGCAGCACAGGTGGCTCCTTCGGGAGTTCACCTCTCCGGTGGGCCATCTGGCAAAGGACTGTTGACGACACAAAAGAGTCCACACGACTCTTCGTCTCGAAGGCTATCTGAGTACTCTGTTGATACGCTAACACGTGCGTCCCACGCTGTTGTTACGCAGTTCGGCAAAGCCAACGAGAACGAGCTCGACCAACTGCGGAGGGCATTCACCGCGGAGATACCCTCCGACAAAGCTGGCGCGAACCAGGGTCAAACAGGGCTAATTGCTACCTCGAAGCCGAAGTATGGCCGGTTCGATCAGTATGAACCGATTGCGGAGCAGATCGATATTGATCCGACTACAGTATCGCAGTTCGATCTGGTATTCACAGTCGTAGATCGACCAGATCCGGAGGAAGATATTGAGGCTGCCGAACGGATTCTCGAAACGAATCGCGAGAGAGAGCGCGACACCCGCCGCGAGAACACGGTGGAGTCCGAACCCACTCAGTCTGAAGTTGAGGAGGCCGCCCGAACTGCTGCCCCCATTGTCGAACCCGAGTTCCTCCGGGAGTACATTTCGTACGCGAGAGAGACTTACTATCCGACCTTGACCGATGAGGGGAAAGAACCGATCCGCGACTACTATGTTGAGCTCCGTGCGAAAAGCGCTGACGAGGACGCCCCGGTGCCCGTTACCGGTCGGAAATTGGAAGCGATGGTTCGCTTGGCAGAGGCAAGCGCTCGACTGCGGCTCTCTGACACTGTCGATCGTGAGGACGCAGAGCGTGCAATCAAGGTTGTCCGATCTTGTCTACAGGATATCGGTATTGATCCTGTCGAGGGAGATTTCACCCATGATGTGGTTGAAACGGGAGCTGGACGAGAAGGCGAAGACGCGACTGAAGACGGCGGCGAGCATGATGAAGAAGTAGTAGAATCAGTGAGAGACGTGATTGAGATAGTGGATAAGGAATATACTGGAGAGGCCGGCGCACCGATTGATGCCATTGTCGACCGGGCACGGAGCAAGGGTATAAGCAAAGAAAGGCTACTGGACCACATCGAGCAGCTCCGCAGGAAAGGAGACGTATATAGCCCCTCAACCGACCAATACAAAGTCGTATGAGACTCAGATGGTTCCGACCACTCCCCGTTGTCGACTTGTAACTGGACGTCCTACCTATCTCCCAGAGTACTACCAGAAGGACAATACCCCCCGTTGTCGACTTGTAACTGGACGTCCTACCTATCTCCCAGAGTACTACCAGAAGGACAATACCCCCCGTTGTCGACTTGTAACTGAGCGTCTTGATTTCCTCCCAGAGGATCACCGGAACGACCACACCCCCCGTTGTCGACTTGTAACTGAGCGTCTCGATTTCCTCCCAGAGGACCACCTGTACGGTCACACCCCCCGTTGTCGAGTAGTAAGCCCGAAATAGGCTGCCCGCTCGCTATTACGTTGTGTGATAGCGAAGTAACTACTACTCGAATTTCCGGAGTTGGGCATTCACCACAGACTGGATCATTTCCGGCTCAATACTACCGATTCGACTGTCGGCCTCGACCGTATTAATGAGCGCTTCTGGATCCTCGTTCAGTGAGAAGAACATATGCACACCCCGACCACGACCCCGGCCACGGCGCTCGTAATCCAGAATGCCGTACGTCTTTTGTTCAGTAACCTTGTTGACGTAGGTTTCCCGATTGTGGTCCTCACTATCGATCGATTGGGCGATGAATTGGTAGACGTTGTACCCGACGCCGGCAGGTATTTTTTCGGGAGGATCGTCCGCAAAGTGCTGAACAGCAGCAGTCGCATAGAGTGCTAACTTCTTCTGTGTCGCAAGGCCGTTAACATGTCTGAGAGTCCGATTTTCATCGTATTTTTCCTGTGCGGTTCGGACATGGTCCTCAGCAACCACATCAGAACCTTCCCGTTCGGCGATCTCACCAGACCACCGGAACAAGTCGATCGCCTTTCGTGCGTCCCCATGGGTCTGGGAGCCGAACGCCGCGACTAATGGAATCACGTCACCCTGAAGCGCACCTTCCTTGAACGCATCCCGACGATTCTCAAGGATGGCCCGGAGCTGGTTCGCGTCGTAATCGTCAAAGAAAATGTCATCTGGGTTGAACGAGCTTTCGGCTCTGCTGTTAAGATCCTCCATGAAATGAGTATAATTCGTCAGAGCCGTCACCGATACGCTCCCCTGGATATTACCGAGGGATTCAGCCCGCGAGAGCTGATATAGTAGCGAGGAGAATGCGTTGTCGTCATATGGTCCGACAAGCAGATCAATCTCATCGAGGATGAATATGACAGAGTCGTAGTAGCTATCGACGAGTTCGTATAATCGCTCGAATTTTTGATCGGTTGAAACGCCAGTCTGAGGGACGCCAGGCTCCACGCCGACGTCGTCGGCAACGGTTCTCACAAGTCGATAGACGGCTTGGTCAAGCGAATTCGGACGCTCACAATTTAGACTCACGACGCCGAACCGGATGTTCTGGCTTTCACAGAGGTCAATTATTTGCTTACAGACAGCATTGACGATTAGTGATTTACCCGTGCCCGAGGGACCGTTTAGGAGCATGTTCGGGAGTCCTGAGCCATCCAACGCAGGTCGCAGATTGTCGATGACCCGCTCCAGTTGTTCATCGCGACCGACGATTCTATCCTCGTCGATGATCGTTTCCGGGCGGACGAGATCCTTGTCGGCGAAGACACTGTTACTACCTTGTGACTGCAACCGTTCGCGAATTGAGATTTGATCGCTCGATGACGAAGAAGAGGCATCCTCGGCCCCCTCCCCCTGGCCGGTTGAGAGATCGTCGTCCAGATCTTCTCCTGTAGTATCTTCAGATTCGTCAGAATGTGGAAGAGTATCCTGAGCTGACCTTGGATCAGTGTTCTCGTTAGTCACCGTTTCAGGCGAGTCCCCCTCACCTCGGCCCTCGGTGCCATTGTCGGTCATTGCCGTGGGTGTTGATCTCCAAATATAAAAAAGTGGACCACTAGCAGAATGTAAAACGGCGATACTGACGAACCTGAACCGTAGAGACAGGGTTCACGAATACCAGCATTCACCGTTATCGTGATCTAAGGAACCTTCCGCGGCCACCAAGCCGACTCGGCAGGCCCGTATTCTCCGCGACCAGCTGTGTCTCCAGGTAGAATAGGCCGGGCCACTCGGATCTCGACCTCGGGTCGGTTCACGGATCATCGAAAGCCACGGATCGATTTCCAACGACGGACGACCCCCTCCCCCCGTTGTCGAGTTGTAAAATCATAAGGGAGGGGGACCGCTCAGCCAGAAATCGACGAAAGGGAGCTCAAATGCAAAAATATCGGTGCATATGGCCTGAGAACAGTGATCCCCGAAGTCTTCTCTAGAATCAGGTGGTTTTATGTCCTACCTCTACAAGTTAGTCCGTAGTACTATCTCTACAAAATATAATAATAGTGTCATTAATAGAGTTACTGCCTACTGAATGCGACCAAAAAACAGACGTGATACCCGTGTTACTGCCTTTCCGTGGCGATATCGTCTACTCTACCGGTTCGTTGCTTATTCGTTTCGTCGCAGTTCCACGAGCCGTTACAACTCGATAACGGGGGGAGGGGGTCCACGATCCGGTGGAGCTGCCACCGTGATATTCATCACCTGACAACGATTTCTCGCTCCTCGATCAAAGGTACCTCTGTTGGCATCAATCCTTCTGCGTCGATTCTCTACTCTTGGCCAGAAGATCCAGAACACCCGGCGTGCATCCGCCCGGCCATTGCAGGCCGACCCTCCACCCACCACCGTGTCCGCAATTTCTGCAATAGCGAAGATACGAGAACCGTCTCTAGTCCTTCGGGCTGACGGGTCCAATATACTCGTTCGCCCAGCTGTCTCCTTCACGCCACTGCCAATAGTAGTAGTGATAGCCCGGTTTTGTCTCCTTGATCGTGATGTACGCCTTTGACGGGACGTCTTCATAGGCTTCAGGATCGGTTTCGAACCCACGCTGCTCGATCTCTTCGATTGTCTCTTCATCGACTTCTTCGGCGGCACGCTTTGCAGCGATATTATCTTCTCGCTGCGCCCGTTTCCAGTCAGCTAGCACGTCCGCGTAGGTGGCGATCAGTTTCAGGTCCTCTGGCGATTGCTTTTCGAGGGGCTCGACCACGTACGCAGGGAGATCCGGTGGGTCTGGTTTTGTTTCGTCGGACATCACATAGTTACCCCACGAGTTCCATAAGGTTGTATTTTGTGGGGTAATTGCTGAGAGAAGCAGTGGCTGATTTAAATACAACCACTATTTGAAACACCCAAAGTTTGTTTCAAATTTGCCCCGTGGGATCTCCTATTGACCCCCACCCCATGAAAACTGTAGACGCCCTACAATTCCTTTTTTGATAGAATAAATTGCCCTCTCATATTCTACCGAAGTGAAGTCACCCACCCCCCGTGAAAACTGGAATCTACGGCACTCACCCCCTACTTTTTTAAGAGTGTATAGTTGCTCACTGGTGTCGGTTTGACGGCGTTCAAGACGGTCGGGCCCATGTCCGACTATTCCTGCAGAAGGAGACAAGACAACGAGTCCGAAGCACAAACAGGGTCGTGATGAGCTGCCCGTCCTGCTGCCATCTGTCATGGTCTAGAAACTGTTTCACCGAGCCAACTTTTAAGTTAAGACAGAAGTGAGGATCTATGAAAGGAATGAGCTAACGTACCCACTCACAGCGTTGTGGAAGAGGGGTGGGCCGAATCCCACTTCGGCCCACCACCGCGGCCCATTGCACCGCAGGGCACACCTTACACCGTGTGCTTGTTCTTCCGCATCCCACGGACAAAATGTTTGCCCCTCATCGCGAGCGACGCATAGCGCCAACTCGGTCTCTTGACGGGTTGAGGGGCACCGAGAGTGTCCGTGGGCACGGCGGCTCGTCGATCCGCCAACGCGCAAGGTCGACGTCCACCCTGCATGGACGATACGCCTGCCTACACCTCCAAGAGCGATGTTCGCCCCCACGCCGAGCCGACGTACTCCGTCGTCGGCTGTCGGCGCTGTCAAAGTCACTGGCTCGTCGAGGGCCTCGACACCCACGAGCAGGTCCAGTGTCCCAGTTGTAGTGCTGTCTGGCAGGCCGACCGCCTCCGACCACGCGCTCAAGCCGATGATCGCGACGTCGCTCGTGAGCTCCGGGCGCGCATCCTCGCCGATCGCGCTGGCGAAGCCGATCGGTATGTGTCCGTCGACGACTACAGGGCCCTCGAGAAGCAGGTTTCCGACTATTTCGACCGGCAAGACGCGCTATTCGCTGCTGACGTCGACACGGAGTTGGACGAGTACTGCCAGCGGTTCGAAGCACTCGCCGACGGCTACCTCGAACAACAATCTCAACGGTTTGCAACCGCTGCCGAAGCCCATCTCGCCCGTCGTGATCAATGGCTCGAAGCAGAAGCCGAGGCTGCCCTTGGTATCGAGGACGGGCGCTTTGCTGATGTCGTCACCGAGGAGGTCGATCTGGATGTGTTTGATGCCGACCCCGACCCTGAGGGGGCGTCGGTCACGCTCGCTCGTCCAGGCCAAGCCCGCGTCGACGCGGTCCGGCTCACCCGTGTCGGGCCACAAGTGAGTGACTGGCTCCCCGAGTTGTGGATACAGCTGCTTCCTCGAACCACTGCCCTCGCCCGTGAGATTGCGGACGAATACGATGGCTCCGACGACGCCGCGCTCGCTGAGGCCTGCGGCGTCCCGATCGCCGTGACGGACGGCGACCAACAAGAGGCGATTGCCGCCGTTCAACAGTACTGCACACTCCTTGCGACGCACGCTCGCGCTGACACTGACATTGATACTGAGACAACTGCGAGCGACACACAGTGCGCCGACCGCCGGGATGCACTGACTGCCATTGGAACCGGGAAGGATCCGCTCAACAGCGGGCTGGACGCGCTCGTGGCCGGCCCACTCGCACTCCATGCACAGAGTGACCGGGAAACTCCGATCACACTCACCCTTGACCCCGCCTCGTGGGAGGGGGCTCGAAAGGCGACCCGGGAACGAGCGCTGCAGATGTTTGCCCACCTCGCGACGGCGTTCGATGTCCGGGTGGTGTGTTGCTCGCAAGCGGCCGAAGGGATCCTGCGGGACCACACCGAGTGGGCCGAGTCGTATCTTACTGATCCGGAGGGCGGGTCCCACTCAAAGACGGGCAACGAGACCGAGACAGGAACGCCCCAGGCGGCCTATGATGCCGCTCAGGAGTTCACCCCTGGCGATGGGCATCTTCGTATTGTGGGGGCGCTCCGGAGCGCTGAGCCGCGCCAAGCGCGAACGCTTGCCGACGATCCGGATGTGGCCCTTGCCTCAGGGAGTATCAGCGCGTACCTTGGCCGTCTCGAGACGGCGGGGCTTGTCGATATCGACCAGTCGGGGACGTTCAACACGGCGACACTGACGCCGCTGGGCGGCGCGCTTTCCCAGTTACTCACCGATGACTACGACGTCCGACACCCTGATCAGGCGGCGCTCACGGAAACTGGCTCCCGTCTTAACGCCCCCCGACAGGAGCACACAAGTACAGTGTATCGGGCCGGCGAGGCGAGGGCCCCACCCCCCACCGGCCCCGACGGCGACGGCGGCGACGACGGCCGCGACGGCGACGCACCCGCTACGGCAGAGGAGTGGCTGGCCGCGACCGGTGAGATTGAGGATGGAGCCGAGTACGTCCAGTGGCTCAGTGGGCCAGATCCCCGTGGTGTGATGGATAGTTGGGGGATGCACGCCCGGTTAACGGCACCTGTTCGCGAACATGGTGTGACACTCCTCGACCACGAGATTGATCGGTTTGCGGATGGACGCCCTGGCTACCTCTCCTGTTTCGACGACACCACGGTTGCGGTCGTCCAATGGGGTGGGCCACTGGCAACACTGGTACGTCTCTCGGCGATCTTACTGAGCGACAAGGCATGGGCCCGACCGCTGAACAGAGGGGCGCTTGGCGACGGCCTCCAAGAGACATACGACGGAGCCTTCGATGATGCCGCCGAGGATGTGCTTCGATACGCCTCCCAAGTCGGCTGGCTTGGGGGAGCCGAAGAGACGTGGGTGGGACTCCGCGACCGGCTTCAAGAAGTCTCCAGTGGATTGCTCCGCCGGCTGGATGAGCTGGACGGGAACGACACGGAAGCCAAAACGGAGTTGTTCAAAGACGCCCACGGCCTGTTGGCGTCGGCGACACACCTCTTTGCCGCCGCCGGCACTGACCTCCAGATCACGGTTCGGCTCCCGGACGTCGACCAACTTCGGCGTGACTCACCCCGACTCAACGACTTCACGCAGTTCTTCCGACACACGATCCCGAAATCGGCTGGGTATGGTGCCCACAACGCCTATCGAAACCTCATCGAGGACCGTGAATCAAAGCTCAAACGCCGGATGAGCGTGGAGTTCGACCCGACCGACCCGCTTGCCGATCTAGTCGCCGACTGGGTGATCGTCGGCTCTGAGGCGTCCACGCTCCAACCCGATCTCCGTGGCGCGCTTGAGGCGGCGGACGACGACGTCCGGGAGCCGGTCGCCCAAGGCACTGAGGACACGTTCGGGCTTACGGTGCCGGTCCACGTGGCGAATACTTACGCCGGCATTCGGGCCGTCCTTGAGACACATCTCGAACAAAAGGGCTTCCGGGCGGGTTCGGAACTCCGCGAGCTCACCCACGTGCTTCAGTCCGTGTTGGCGACCGACGATCGGGGTGCAAGCCCGTACGATGTCGCAACTGTCTGTCTACACCTCGCGGCGGCCACTCACGACGGTGAGACCCTTAGGGTGGATGATCTGGAACATGGCCTTGCACAGCTCCCAGCGGACCGTCTAGCCCCGACACTCCCACCGTCGGCCTGTCGCCTCCTCAAGACGGTTCTCGGGGCGAGTGATCAGCTTTCGACGGCGGAACTCGTCGATGAGGCTGGCGTCTCTCAGCGCTCCTACGATCGGCATCGCGACCTTCTCACTGCGATTGGCTTCCTCGACCAGGACGATGAGGGGCACTGGGAATCCAGACTGATCCCGTGGTGGTCGCCGTTCTGGACGCCGGTCCCGACGCCGGGGACTCCCGACACGACCGAGGATGCCCTCGGTGTGATCACGGCTGAGATTGGCGACTGTCCGGCCGATGGGTCGTCGCCTACTCAGCCCCACGGCACATCGATGAGGCGAAGTGAGCAAATAGCCGCCATCGTCCGGGCTCATTTTGACGCGATAGAGACGACAGAATCCGCTGAAACAGCCAGCGTTCAGATTGGGCCACCTCCTAGAAGCGACGGGACGCAACTGACGCTTGCCGATTAACGACGATTCGGATCCGCCGGCCCGATATACTCGTTCGCCCAGCTGTCGCCCTCGCGCCACTGCCAGTAGTAGTGGTAGCCGGGCTTGGTCTCCTTGATCGTGATGTACGCTTTTGATGGGACATCGCTGTAGGCCTCGGGGTCGGTTTCGAACCCACGCTCCTCGAGGTCGGCGATGGCGTCTTCGTCGATTTCATCGGCAGCGCGTTTCGCGGCGACGTCCTCGGCTCGTTGCGCCCGTTTCCAGTCGCTAGCAACTCGGCATACGCAGCGACCGACTCCAAGGCTTCTGGCGATTGACCACGTACGCGGGAAGGTCTGGGGATCTGGTTTGGGGTCGTCGGGCATTACACGTTACCCCACTTACCCATTTGTGTTGTATTTTGTGGGGTAACTATCTCGGGACTGCTACTCGCAGTTGGAGTAACGGGACCTCTTAGAATTGCAAGGCGGAAACCCACGGCTTTAGCCGTGGGAGGAAGCCGACAGTACGGCAACAAACCACAGGCATAGCCTTCCTAACTCCCCACCCTGAGCAGATGGGTTTAAATAATACGAGCATCATGTTGGAACCAAGTGCTGAACCGGAACTGCGAAGTGAAACTCACCGCGCTTGAGTCTGAGGAGGAAGCTCTCCTTGATAAGACGTTCGAGCAGTTCCGTTATTCCGCACAATACGTCACCAACTACGGTTGGAGCGACAACCCAGCCAACATCATCGACAGCAAGGACGAACTTCACGACGCGACATATGAGGACGTACGAAGCCAGACCGACCTCACCGCGAACCACGTCCAAGCCGCCCGGTCACTCGCCGCGCAAGCACTTGACTCCTGCACGGAACTGCACTTCGAGGAAGACCAATCCATCAGCAAGCCAACGTTCCGGGGTAGTGTCGTCGTCTACGACAATCGAACGGTGACGTTCTACGACGACTATTGCACGCTCTCTACAACAGAAGACCGAGTGAGCGCCGAATACGTTCTTCCTGAAGACGCGACTGACACGCCGTTCGAAACGTACTGGAACAATCCCGAATGGGAACAGAACAGCGCGACACTGCACAAGCGCGACGGCGAGTACTACTTGCACGTGAACTTCCAGAAAGAACCTGACACGGACGTGTCGGCAGTCGAGAACGGAACGGTTCTCGGCGTCGATTTCAACGTGGACGGGTCTCTGGCAGTCACCAGCACGGGTGCATTCTACGGCAACGCGGACTTCTTGAACCACAAGCGTGACGAGTACGAGCGCAAGCGGGGCACCCTACAAGAAACAGGCACTCGCTCTGCCCACCTCACGATCCAAAGCATAGGTGACTCGTTTAGTGAGTGGAGCGAGGACTACTTGCACCGAGTGTCGCTCGCAATCGTACAGGAAGCTCGACGGTACGACTGTGACGCGATTGCCGTCGAGAATCTGACCCAGATTCGTGAGCGAATCTCGGACGGGAAGAAGTTCCAGCAGTGGGCGTTCAACAAGTTACAGGAGTTTATTTCGTACAAGGCCGAGGAGTACGGCATTCTCGTGGACGATGTGAAACCGCAGTACACGAGTCAGCAGTGCAGTCAAAGCGAGTGCGGGTTCACGCACGAGGATAACCGCAACGGTGACGAGTTCAAGTGCTTGAAGTGTGGTAAAGAGTTACACTCGGACTACAATGCGGCGCGGAACGTGGCATGGTATCTTGTCCAGAACTGGCTCAAGTCTGGTTCTGGACGGGCGAACTGTCAGGTCGCCCTGAAGTCAGGGACACTGAACGGGAATGGCGAGTTTTCGTCTGCCACCGGCTCCGGTGGCCAGACCGGGAGTCCACTGACAAGCCCACCCCTTTAGGCGTGGGTACCTGATTTCGCAAAGGGCCCCCCACCTACCCCGTTTCAGTATCCTCTCTGCTGGAGCGAGACGCGGATCCACGGGCGGGGTCCGCGAGCTGTCGGCCGCTTCAGTGTTGGCTGAGTTACCCCACAGTGGAGAATTTGTCTAAACTATGTGGTAACTACGGTACTCGTTCCCGCCGAGAGTCGGGTTCGTTAGGCTTCCTCGAATTCTACTTCCGGTTCGACGTAAGTACCGAGCGGGGGTTGATGTCGATCTCCTTTGCGGCCTTGGGGAGCGTGTTCTCTCTAAAGAACCAGTGCCTCCTCGTCGTGTGTCTCGACGAACAGCGAGAGTTGCTGGCAGAGATACGTTATCGAATCCGGGTTCGGATCGCTGATGTAGATGCTGATTGGATGGTCACAGTCGACATCGATCTCGTACTCAGTTGGCGTCTCGATGAACACATCGCGTTGGGTCTGATGTGCGTCAGTCATCTGTGTTCCTTCTGCTCCAATCGGGGACAAGAAAGAATCGCGCTTTGTTCTCGCTCGTGACTTCTGTTTCGTGCTTTGGCGTCAGTCTGCTGTCCATGGTGGACTGAAAGGGCTGGGGCGCTCGCGTTTACCTTGCTCGTCTCGGCGAGCACTATCATCCTCCGGAAGGATATCCCGCCGAGCGAGCGCGAACGTCCGAGGGCTTTCGAGTTGTCTTCATCTTTATCGACTGCTTCCTGAGGACTATGCCCACTACGTCCTCTTGTCTACTCCCCGTCCGTACCCACGCCTCCGACATCCTCACGCTCATCAAGCAGGTCCCTCAAGATGACTGCTTCCTCAGCGGACCGATCGGTGAAGTCCCCTGTTGACTGGAAGAACGGATGTGGTTGTTCCTCTAAGTCCACAGCGAACGTTGCCTCCGGAAGGCCTCTATCCGTTACCTGTTCGAATCGTTCCTTGACTGCTTCCCGTGCAACCGGCTCGCCCCCGAGACTCTCGATGAGGATGTCCATCTTCGCGTCCAGTTGCTCCATTCGGTATCGTTGCGCCCGTGCATGGAGCCCTTCTCGGAGTAGCAATTCGACTGCCCGACTCTCCGAGATATCATGATACTCTGCAACTGACTCAATCGTCGCGGCGACATCACTGTCTACGCGAGACGTGATATGGGTCTTCTGCTGCATCGTGCTTCGTCGCTCGATTGTCGCCCCCGGTACTAAGTAGTTGTCGCGCCCCGCCCATCTTTCACTTCCGTGTCGCCGTCGCCGGCGACGCCCGCGACTACCCGCGCCCCGCAACACTGCTCCCGCACTTCGCGATCCGCGACCAACGCTCGCCCCGTCGCATCACCATTACCTATCCCCCACCGCGTTGCGCGGCCCGGTCCCCCACTGCTGTTGTCGTCGCCGCCGACGCTGTGGTGGGCCCCGCCGTGTCGCTGCCGCCGGTGTCGTGTCGCGCCGACGACGCTCCGTTCTTCTTCCGCCGCCGGCGCTGTTCGGTTCGATCGTGGTCGGTCGCCCCTTGCTTACCCCGCGTCGACGTCCCCGTCTCTTCTGGCTTGTCCGTCGCCGGCGTTCCCACTGGCCTCACGTCTCTTTTTCGTCCCCGGCTATTCGTGCGCTCACCCAGGGTTCCACTTCATATCCGAAATCTGGTAGTAGTCCTTTCCCGCTCATCCCCGGCCCCGGCCTGTATCGTCCGTTGCTCGGCTTCGCCCTGAAAATCCGCTACGCGACTGACTACTGTATTCCTTTGGCTCCCTGAACCCTAATTGTGTGAATTCCGCTAAACTGCGACGGCCGATTCTCTGATGTATTAGAGATGCTCTAAGGCGCTCTAATCGCGTTGCCAAACAAAGACGCCCGTTCTGTGGGGGGTGAATCGTACACGTTACCCCCTGAATTCGGCCGCCGTCCCCGTATACCGAGATATGATAGTCAGTATTCATAAGGTATCGTAGATGCCCCGAATTCCACTGCCGTCTGCGTATACCGGGCAATATCTCCGCTCGCGAAGTAGGTATACTGAACCCCCCGAATCCTGACGCCGTCTGCGTATACCGAATTGTATACCGATCGCCCTGAATCATGCCGCCGTCTGCGTATACCAACATTCGAATCGAGTCAACTGGCGGGGTGATTAGTGGTATACCAAGTCCCCGCAATTCTACTGCCGTCTGCGTATACCTAATCGTATACTGATCACCGTATATCACGCCGCCGTCTTGGTATACTCAAAGTGAGGGCGCTCCGGGCACGCTTCTGGATAGTGGTATACTGACCCCTCTAAATTCAACCCCCGTCTGCGTATACCGAATTGTATACCAAACCCCCTGAATTGGCACGCTGTCCCCGTATACTCTAGCCTATGATCGTGATGAAGTATCTAAAATGTGGTAGGTCGGTGGTATGACGCCCGATCTGCTGGTGGTAGCCGTTGTCCAGTACGGGCCAGCTACGATCGTCCGACGCGACTGAGACCTCACCGATAGCGCAGTAGGTGGTTACGTGCCCTCTACTGTAGATTTGATCACGATTCCATTCAAAGGGTGCCTCACTCGGCTTGAGAAGGGAGACTGGTTCGATTTTTGCGAGGGGACTCACTCGGCTCCAAGTTGGAACGCTCCTGTTCGCAGGTGAGACACCGGCAGGTCACCCTCACGTGGCCGGGGCCCAAATCAGTGACTGGGTCAGCCCTGTCAACGACCGACTGAACGGTCCACCGGGGAGCTTACGTCGACCCCAACTGGGTGGCGAGAAGGAGGACGCGAGCGAGTAGGCGGCCCTACGACTCGGCGTCGACGGCTGGCTCGTCGTCGGGACTTGGATCGGCTCGATCCCACACTTCGCCGTCCTCTCGAAGGTCGATGAGCAACGCGCCGGGGAGGTCCTCACTGGTCACGTCTTCGTCCCACTCTGGCTCGTACCGGACGGTCTGTTCGGTCTCGATTTCGTTGTGCTTGAAGAACCCGCTGGCGTTGATCTCGGCATTGTTCCCTTCCCACAACAGCGAGTACACTTTGGGGTGGCTGATCTGCTCGGGGAGTGGCGTGATGGCGATCGTCTTCGTCCGGGAGTAGTAGCCCATCATCACTGCTTCGGCTCCCTCGAGGTACTCCTGGCAGACGACGTTGTTGGGCGCGATCTGGCCGCTTCGTCTGATCGAGACCATCTCACGTCCCGAGAAAACATCGTAGCCTTCCTCACTCAGTTCTGCCGTGAGTTCTTCGACGAGCGCATCGGTGGCCATCGAGTCGGCGGTGTTCTCCTCTACTGGTTCAGTGTCGCTTGGTTCGGCGTCCGTATTCTCGGTCGCGCCCGACTCGGTGTCGGCGGGCGACGGCTCGGTCGAACTGGTCGCTGTACTGTCGGCTGCAGACTCCTCTGCAGTCTCTGTGTCTGCGTCTGCCATGCTACAATTGAGTGTTGGCAAGAGGTGGTATATTCTTTTCCCACGGGGAAGGTATCTGTGAGAAGTGAAAGTAGATATTCTCGAAGGTCTGCAGACTCAGAAGAGATGCCTATGAGGAGCTATTCGAGTTTCTTCCTGAGACTGTTTAGAGTGTGTACGGCTGCCGCCCCAGTGTCGTTGAGTTCTTCGCTGATCTTTTCTACGTTCTCCGAACGGGTGGACGGTGAACCGTCGAGTTTCTCGGAGAGGTTGTTGACCAATGTCCTCACAGCTTCGGTGTTCTCCACGACCCAGACGCCGTCTCCGTAGCCCTCTTTCAGCGTCTCGTAGTCCTCGAGGACGTGGCCTTTCTTCTCGGGACTTGTCTCGACTTCGATGAGCTGGTTCCGATCGGACGGTGACGCTTTGGTGTCTGCTGCGCGGACGTCGAGTTTGTTTGAATCACCACTGTCGGGGTAGAGCGAGACATCGTACCCTCGTTGTTTGTAGACTTCGGCGGCCATCCGCACACCCAGCAGGTGCTTGGGGCTTTCGCCTCCTAACTCTCCTCCTTCATCTGGGGAGAGTGACCGCTCCATGAAGACTTCCGCGGCGGATGTCGGGAAGTAGTACAGCTTCTTCTGGGGCAGCATTACCTTCTCTAAGAGCCCCCAGTCAACGAGGTCATCAGCATGTTCGTTATACTGGATCACCGTCATCGGTTCCCCCAGCGAGTAGGAGTCGTGATTCCCTGTGAGCGCGTCGAAGACCGTGTCGAGGAATGCCTTGTGTCTGAAATTGAGTTCCCCGATATCGATCTCGGTGTCGAATTCTTCGTTGACTTCGTTGGCTTTTGTGGCTACATCTATGCTCGTTTCAGCGGTACTCGAACCACCGCTATCGCCGCCTCCATTCATGTACTCGCTTCCTACCTCTGCCCTGATTAGCTCGTCCTCACGTTTGAGACAGTGGCGGTCGCGACTCTCTTCGCGAACCCTCTCGGACATCGGTGTGACGTTGAATGGGCCTTCGCTGTGTCCTGGTGGGATTGGGAGTGGCTTCAGCGTGAGAATCTCTGGTTTCTGCTTGTGGAAGCCCGTTGAGGGCAGCTGGACGACCCATTCCCCACGACGAAGGCCGGCGATGCGGTCTTTGATTTCGTCGGTGTCTAGGTCCTCGTGGAAGAGGGAGTTGGCAAGCAGGTCGTCGGTCGCGATGTTCCCGATGATCTTGGTGTTGACGTTGTTCAGGATCTCTTGGTAGGCGCGTCTGTTCCCTCGAGGATCTTCACCCAAGACCTGCTCTGGGTACTGCATGATGAGCCCCAGCGAGAGGTTGAACTCGCGGCCTTTCGGGAGGAGTTCGTTGTAGACGATTTCGTTGCGGGCGATGTTCGCACTCTCTTCGATGATCACGTTCGCGATGTAGTCATCATCGTTTGGCGTCCAGATCGACTGGACTGAGGTCCACAAATGCGAGAGGAACAGCACGGTGAAGACTTCGCTACTTTCCCCGCGTAGGTCTCCGGTATCTACGAGGAGGACCTTGTTTGTGTTGAGGATGTTTTTCAGATCCAGCATGGAGACTTCCGACCGCTCGTACCAGTTCTTGTTGTCGTTCCAGTGTTCCTCGGGGACGACGAACGAGAGCATATCCCAGATGAAGTCCCGCTCTTTGAGCTTGCGGATCCGGTTGAGGACGGCGTCGGTGGTGTTCATGAACTGCCGTTCTTCTTTCTCCATGTGGGAGGTGAGGATGCTCCGGACCTGTTCGTCTTCGATTGGTGGGAGTGCTTTCTGAATGTCGTCTTGGCTTGCTTTTTCGACGTCCTCGATCTCTCGTCCATAGTGCTGGAAGTCTTGGGCGGCTTGCAGCAGGTCCCCGATTGCGAAGTAGTCTGAGCCGTGTTCTTCGTCGAAGAGTCCCTTGATGAGATTCGTTAGGATCTCGTTGGCGACGAAGGCCTGATCGACTGTCTCTCGGCCGAGGACGAAGCGCAATAGCTGGAAATAGTGATCGATGATATCTTGGACAGCGGTCTCTCGCTCGCGGCCTGCACCACGGGTGAGCGGGCGGATGTCGAAGAACGGGACGCCGGGGATATGCCCATCTTTTTCGGGGACTTTGACGTACTCGACGTCGTCGAGATCACCGAAGAGTGTGCGGTGACAGCGGAGGTAGTTCCGGCACATTTCCCCACCTTTTGGATCGATGAGGATGGTCGGCCCGTCGAGGCTGTCGTGGGTGGAGAGCATGTCGTTGAGGGTTGCGACGGTCTTCCCACTCCCGGTGGTTGCGGCCCGGATGTAGTGGTGTGTGAGGTCGCCGGCGGAGAGAGAAAGGGCGTCCCGTTTGTTGAGTTCGGTCCACCATTGGTTCACGCTGTCGATGGCGCTGATTTCGCTTTCGTTTTCGGTGTCGTCACGGAGGGCTGTGACTGCGTGGCCGATGGTCATCCCATTCGAGAATTCTTTGAACACCTCTTCGTTGGGGGAGGTGAGCGCCGATTGTGCCTTTGGTTTCCCACCGGTGCCGCCACGGCTGGCTTTCGGGAGTGCGTCGATCGAAGGGACCGTGATGAAACTCGCGAGTTCGTCGATGTTGCAGACGAGGATGGGCTTTCGCCGGGTCACCATCTCCCAGCCATTCGGGTAGGTGATCCCGTGGTTGAGCATCCGCTTGTACTCGTTTTCGTTCTGTTCAAGATACTTCCCTTCGATGGAGTAGAACTGCCCGCTCATCTGATTGAGCGAGTCTTGGAGCGTCTCTGCACAGTGCTGTGATTGGGCAGCTGCGCGAAGCGAGACGTTGTAAGTGTGGCTGGGGTCTTTCAGGTCGATCTGTCCCATACGGCTGTTTCCTGGCCGGTCGCCACCAACTTGCGAGTCCATGATGGAGCCACCGATCTCCTGTGGTGTCTCGCCCCGATGGCGTTCCTGGCGCTCCTCATCAGAGACGCCGATGACCGCGTCGAGGATGCTCCGGATAACCATCCCGCCGGTCGTGTGGACACCTCGCTTGAGGCGACCTTTCTGTCGTTGAGCTTTCGGAGACCAGTCCGAACGGGGCTCGAAGATCACCTGGAAGACGACTGCGCCGTCGGTTTGGATGATGGTTTCGAGGAGGTTTGAGAGTGGCGAGCGGGAGATGTTTTCGGTGTCGAACCGGGTGAGCATCGTCATCCAGTCCTTGCGCCGTTCCTCAACACCTTCGAACCGGACCATGTGTGGGACGTCATCGAAGACGTCCGTGATATCGAACTGCTGGCGGTCGAATTCGAAGTTCTCTGGGTACTGTGAGCGGGTGGTGCTTTCGAGCCGATCGCAGTCGGTGTCGCCACGCTCGCCCGGCCCGAGAAAGAACTTGAACTGGGCCTCACCCTCGGGCTTGTAGATGATGAACTCGAAGTTCGAGACGGGGTTGATGCTGTCGATATGGAGCTCCATATCGAGTGGGAGCTTCCGGCCGGTCCCATACCGATGGAGCCCGTACAGCTCCCGCGTAACCGTCTCCGAGTTCACTTCTTCACGGACAGGTGTGATCTGGATGTACTCTTGGCTGGATTCGATTTCCTCAATGAACTCGGCGGGATCATCGCTGTCTTGATCATCAGGGAAGTCTGGATCGATGTCCTCACTCCTGCCACCCCCGTTGAAATCTCTCGGCAGGGCATCTGTTGGCCTTGCAGTCGCTCTGCCATCGATTACTTCGTCTGGAGTTGTTGGCTCCTCCAGATGCTCATCAGAAAGTGGTTTGTCGAATGGTGTTTCCTCAGGCGTTGGGTGGGAGTCTCGTGGCGACTTGGAGTCGCCCCCTTCGATGAATTCTCTGAGGTGGCCCTCACGCTCTGGAGTATCGTCGTCCGGCCGATCCGCCATACTGCACAGGATGATAGCAACTGTGTTATGCCTTGCGTCGAATTATCGCTATCGATATTGTTCTACAAAAATCAAGAGTAGTAGTTCCGTTTTCAGCCAGAGAGACATTTTGTGACTATGTAGCTATCCTCATCAGGCAGACGCGCTCTCATGTGACACGATCTCCCATTCCTCTGGGGAGATCATCTCTCCATCGAATCCACTTGCTTCGGGGTAAGCCGTCGTAACAAGGACATCCGCGGCATCCTCCAAATAGTCGGTGAGCTGCTGCAGGTGCTCTGAAGCGAGCTGGCTGATGCCATCGATGAGGATGAGTGGGACACGATCGCCAACGTCATAGACTCGGTAACCGGCCAGTGCAACGGCCACGCCGATCAGTTCTACTTCGCCCTCGCTGAGGGCATCGACTGTCGTCTCCCGGCCGTCGCGGGCAATGATGAGGTCAAATTTCTCGACATCTCCGTTTTTGTTGGTTTTGACGTCGAAGCGGGCGCTTTCGAATCCGGGCGCGTAGCGGTCGATGATATCGCTGATTGCAGCATCGAATTCATCCGCAAGAGCGCGCTGTGTCTCGGTCTTTTCTTCGCGAAGCGCTTTAATCTCGTCTGTGAGTTCTGCCTTCGCTTCGCGGAGATTCTCAAGATCGGCTTTTTTCGCCTCGAGATCGTCCAGCTGCTCTTGTTTGGATTCGAGTTTTCGTTCCGCCGTTCGGATTTCGGTTTTCATTTCAGCAAGTTGCTCGTTGTGTTCGTGTTGGGCTTCAGCGACCTTCTGTTCGAGCTCGTCCACTTCTGCTTGAACGGTTTCTTTCTTGCGACGGCGGTCATCGAGCTCTGATTTGGTGTCACTAATCTTCACCTGAAGGCTTCCAATTCTATTCTTAGTTTCCTCGTATTCTCGCTGTTGTTCCTCGGCTTCCCGCTTCCGCTGTTGGTGCTCCTCAACTTCTGTCGTGAGTTGCTGTCTCTGTTCTTTGAGGTCGCTCACTCGCTCGTCGATACGATCGACCCGTGCTTCCATCTCTTCTCTGGGAGTCGTACTCCCACAGACCCAGCACTCTATCTCATCGCCAGAGATGGTCCGCTCGACATCGGTGAGAGCATTGATATCACCGTCGTCAAGAATAGCTTTGTTGGCACGATGGAGTCGTTCAAAGAGATCTATTTTCCCACTGAGGACATCAATCCGCTCTTGTTTCTCCTCAAGCTCGGCCAAGGTTTCGACCTCTTGTGGTTCATCAAGGTCCTCGAGTTTGGCTTGGGCCGCTTCGAGCTTCGATTCGAGATCTTCGATCCGATCTTCTTTGGCCTGAATCGCTTCTTCGTGAGTTTGAAGTGCGCTCCGGCGCTCACTGAGTTCATCACTGAGGTCGTCGGCCCCGTCGTCCTCCTGGGCGGCGTCTTCTAACTCCGCTTTTTTCCCTCGAAGTTCCTCCAACTCGTTCTTAACTTGGGTCACGCTCTCTTGAGCTGACGGAAGGTTTTCAGCGGCCTGTTCGGCCTGTGTGAGGGCTTTTTCGACGTCACGGCGTTCATCTTTGAGGTCGCTGATTTGGCGATCGATCTCTTCGATATTGAGTGGTTCTTGTAGAAATTCCGTGATATCGTCGCCGTTTCGAACGGCTGTTCGAATGGGATTGTCTTCCCCGAGGAACGCAAACAGCCGGGCACACAGCTGATCGTTCTCATCAGTTAGGTATGGAGTTCCACTCAGGCTATTCGCCCCCCGCTCCCGGTTGATAGTAACCTCGTACGTATCCGTGTCAGTACGTAGTGTCACGGAACCAGTGTCGGCACCTTCGGTTAGGGGATGGTCACCGTAGTGGCCGGTGGCTCCCATGACGGTCTGAAGGGCGGCGATAAAACTGGATTTGCCTTGGAAGTTGGACGCTTGGACAACGTTGAGGCCGGGGATAATGGACGTACTGCCCGATCGGATGCCAGCGATATTATTGATATCAAGTTCCCACATTATGGTCGCCACTTCGACATCGAGACATATTAAATGGGGGCCTTCATCAGGGTATGGACAGGGTGAAGCGGTTGTGCAACCGCCGATCGACGATCCGATTAACGACCGTCTGGGTCTAACTGCCCGAGTGTAGTCTGACGGTCATTCGGGGGGTGTTGGTCCGCCTCGGGAGTGTGGCCATCTTGCTTGGGGGGCTCCTCGGGGTAGCGTTGCGATAAGGAACGAGGCGGTCAAAGATTTGAGTGGATTATGCTCTCGTTCGACCGCCTCAGCGGCGATAGCGGTTGCATCGAGTTAGAATTTCTGGAGCGAGAGGCGACACCCGAGCCGGCGATGAAGCTCGGTATCCGACTCCATTTGGCTGGATTATCACTTTCGGATACCGTCTCGATTCTTGAGATGTTGGGTGTCGATCGTCATCGAAGCACCGTGCATCGATGGGTACAGAAGGCCGATTTACAGCCGACAGGTGGTGCTGAGCCGAATCACGTTGCGGTCGATGAGACTGTGATTCAACTCAATGATGAGCGATATTGGCTGTACGCTGCTGTCGATCCCGATACCAACCGCCTGCTTCATGTTCGGCTCTATCCGACGAGAACCACCGCGGTCACCTCGATGTTTCTCTCAGAAGTACGCGAGAAACATCAGGTAGACGATGCAGTCTTTCTCGTCGACGGTGCACCGTGGTTGCAGGCCGCCTGTCACCGACACGGGCTACGATTCCAGCATGTTACACATGGGAATCGGAATGCCGTCGAACGTGTCTTTCGAGAAGTAAAACGACGAACTAACCAATTTTCAAATACGTTCAGCCACGTCGAACCGAGTACCGCTGAAAATTGGTTACAAGCATTTGCCTTCGCATGGAACCAGCTTATCTAGACACCACCCTCCTCGGGGAGGTGTTCTTGACAGATATATCCCTGCGAGAGCGCCTGCCGGAGTGATATCTTCCGTCCACACTCTGGGCACTGTAGAAAGAAGCTCAGGTTGACGGTGACGTCTCCCGCCCCGTGGAGTTGGCCTTTTGTGTCCAAGCTGGAGAGGACTCCGCAGAGATTAGTCTTAGCCCAGTCTGAGATGAAAGCGATCCGGTCACGCTCCCAGTCAGACCGATCTGGGTCGACGTCTTTCGTCGCACCGACGCAGTTTTTTAGATGCCGGTGAAGTGTTGAAGACGACACAAAGTCGGTGGCAACGGCTTCACCGTCGATTCTATCCTGGGCTAGGTCTCTGAGCAATTCGTCCCACTCGCTCCCAGTGTGTTCACCCGAAGAAAGAATCTGGTAATCAGACTCGACCTGGGAATCGATTTGGACTCGGTCTTGACGCAAATAGACGGCTTTCAGCAGTTGTTTGTTGAACCAGTCAGCGAGCGGGCGGAGTCCTGTTTCGGGCGATTGTTGGTCGCCACGCCACCGGGCAACGAGACAGTCATTGATCGTGTCGAACCCGGCGGGGGCGGTAACCTGATAGCGATTAGCCACCTCCCCGACTTTACAACAACTCCTCACAGGCACATACTGCGTCCCCGCGACTAAAAATTTGCATCGTCTTCTTATTCGACCTCTGCCTCGAGGTCTTCGTCAGTGTCTTCATCGATGTCTGCGTGCGATCCAAGATGGTCTTCGCAAACATACCCGCGTTGGCGAGCCTGTCGGATCGGAACACTCGTCGAACACACCGGACAGGTGAGGTCGACTTCCACGAAAACCTCTGCGTCGCTCCCACCAGGGAGGACATCTTTGTTATCCCACGACTTGAGGGTATCTGTGACCTTGTCAGCTGCCTGGTCACGTAGAATCTCGATGTTTCGTCGTTCCCAGTCGGAACCCGAATCTGAATCTGAATCTGAATCAGTCTCCTTCTCTGCGCCAAGGCAGTTGGTTAGGTGGCGGTACATCGTCGCGGTAGAGACAAAATCATCATCGAGTTCGTCAGTGTCGATCCCATCTTGTTCAAGTTCTTCCTCAATCCACACGCGACGGGCCTCATCGTCACCGACAAACGCTTCATACTCCACGGAAAGTCGTGGGGAAGTGTCTTTGCGGTCGTGCTCCAGATAAAATAGCTGCATAATTTTTTGATTGAACCAATCGACGAGCCCTCGAACGGACGTCCCCGGATATTCGTTAATCCCCAGCCATTTTGCGAGTAGTTCTTTATGGATATCCTTATCGAGAGTACCAACGCCAGTCGTTAGATCGTATTTATCAGCCATCCGACCGACTTTACAACAAGGTTTGTAGTCTCCCGGTGTCCCATCTAATAACTCGCCAGAATACCCAGCTGGCCCGCCTCTTCGTGCCACAGGGATTTTGTTAGAGTCATCTGACATCAGTTTAGATTTAGCACCCTGACTGAAAAGTATATCTCCCTGCAAGTGCCACGCTTCGGACGGTGGACGGTGGAACGAGTAGGCTACTCGCCGTCGAAAATGTCGCTGCCGACGTCAGAGAGTTCACTCGCTTCGATGTGAGCATACATTTCGCTGGTTGTTCGTGGATCGTCGTGTCGAAGGGCGCGCTGGGCTGCTGCCGGCGACTCTTCGCGGTAGTACTGTTCGCCAACGCCCCGGCGGGCACCGTGGAGCGTAAGATAGTCTTTGTCGCCACTGACCTCAATCCCAACCGCCTCAGTGAATTTCTGCAAGAGGTGCCGGGCACCTTCTGTCGTGAGCGCTGGTGGGATGAGGTCGTGGGCGCGGTACACTTGGAGTGGTTGGTCGAACGACTCAAGCAGTTCTTCGGCTGCCGCCGCGGTGTGATCTCGCGCGGAGAGTTGGTCGCGAGCACTCGACCACAGCGTGGGGGTGTGAGACGTCGTGAAGATGGGCCACTCATCGGAAGCGGGGTTGAGGACTTCTCGAAGCCGGCGGAGCGGAGGGAGCGGCTTGTCGGTGAGCGGGACCTGCTCATAGTCTTGATCTTTACCAAGGACGAGAAGCGTCCCCTCATCGAGATCGATATCTCCCCATGTGACTCCTGTTCGGCGGCGATCGTCCCCACGTGGGACGCGTAGAATTTCAGCGCCTCGAGCGCCGGAATAGCCGATCGTGTAGATGAGTGCGTGGTCTCGGACTTCGTTCAGTGCGTCGGCTCCACGTTCGTCGATAGCTTCACCAGCACGTTGGCGGACATATCGCGTGATAACCATCCGTTCCTGTGGACTCCAGAACTGCTGCTCGCTCGCTTGGCGGGAGGGCCGATCGGGAAGAGGATCGCGGGCGACGGCTGTCGCGGCCGGGTTCTCGTCCAGGAGTTCCCACGTGCGACAGTACTCGAGGTAGGACGAGACGTAGTCGTAGTAGACGTTAGCAGTTGCAGCTGAAATGCCGGGGGTAGAAGCACCTGAATTGCGCGCACGCACACGCCGGGCGAGATACTCGTCCGTCCACTGAGCGATGGCCTGTCCATCAAGGTCGCCAAACGTTGTGACGCCACGGTTGTTCATTTGCTCGATCCAGTCGCCGACGACACGCTCAAGCTGTCTCGCGTACTTTCCGGATCGTGTTTCGCCGGATCCGGTCACCGCTTTACTGTCGAGGAACGCTTCGAACGGGCGGCCGATCGGGTCGTCGACGGTACAGACGCGGGGGTGTGCATGGTCAGTCATGGATGCGTTGGTGATGGTCGTCCGGTGGGGATAGAGTGGGTCGCGTCGGTCGGGAGTGTTGGAACGGCGTCTAGCTTGGGGACTGCGACGACGTCGGATCGCTGGATCGGCTCCGCGCCCCTATCGATGTGTTGCTCAGAACCCGAGTTCTCGTCGTAACGCCCCCGGTGGGAGAGCATCTGGTGGCTAGGCTCTCGAGGGCTTGGCTGATTTTGGGTCCACCTGACGGGTGAGAGTGGGTAATTGTGCATTGTCGCGTGTGTGATGAGGCGACGGCAGGCTGGCACTTGAATCTACTTGTGATTAGGGATCTAAGCACAAGTGGATTTCCGCAATCGCTCAACGACCTAAATCGACCAGCTCACCCAACAAGAGTGGAGAAAGTGACGAAACAGAGAGGATATAAACTGTATATCGCTATACAAAATTCACATCCCTGGGTTTCACAGTTTCGGAGGATAGCCCAGTTTCAGATCGAATTAACATCACTTCGTGGTTCTTCTCACCGACCAGTCCTGATTTGGATCCTTACCGATCGCATCTACTGGGCGGACGTGCGAAATTGCGTAGATTCTGCCGCTCCTGATTAGGGTTGTCACTCCCAAACGGCGGACTCAGGGGGATCAGCCGGTTAGTCGTGTGGAATCAACGACGAGGCAACGAGCTCAACACACTCACCCGCAGTAATCACAGGTGCGTAGTCCATCTCACCTCCCACACTCGCTTTCAGCAGGAAGTCGGTGAGCCGCCAGATATTGTACAAGAGGACCGCGAAAACGAAGTAGAACAAACGAATGCGGTAGTCTTTCGAGGAGGTCTTCGCGAGAAAATCACCTTTGATCGATTTGTACTCACTCTCGATCTGCCACCGGCGGCTGTAGCGCTGACAGAATGTCTCGGCTTCCTCAGGACCGACTCGTAGATTCGTCGCGAAGACGGCCGTTCCCTCCCCACTCGTCGACGGCACGTACAGGAGCCGCATTGGATGCGATCCAGATTCTACATGGATAGAAGCCGACTCAACAGCCACCTCTTGGTCGTCTCCCTCCATTTGTTCGAGCACATCCCGTTCGGAGCTTGAGACTCGCTTCGGAATGAGGTAGTTCACATCGAGGTTTGAGAGTGTCTGGAACACTTGTATCGAGTCAAACTCTCGATCACACAGCACCGTCTCGATCGGAACTTGTTCTTTCGCTCGTCGAACGAGCCGTCGCACAGTACGATGGATCTGATTCGACGGGTTCTCATCCCACTCGGAACTCTCACGGACCGGCTCAACCGCCAGAACGAGCGGGATGTTCTGCCCGATGATCGAGAGGGTTGCGAATTTGAATGCTCGACCGTCTCTGTCCTTGGTCCCGCTGACCATCGGCATTCCTTCGACCTCTCCGTAATAGGGAATAGTCGTGATATCGATTGCAGCGGTGACCGGCCTTCGAAAGGATGCTTCCGAGGCGATCACGGAGAGCAAGCGATCCGTTGTCTCGTTGAATCCGTTCACGAGTTCTTCGGGATCGAACTGCTTGACGGCGCGGAGGTGGGTATCACCATGGGGGCTGTACTCTTCGCCATGGCGATATTGGAAGCGAGTCGCTCCCTGCGCAGTTCCACAGTGGACCATCCCCATGAACGTCTGTAGCTCAAAGAATTGTGTGTCCTCGTACGAGGCGTTCGACGCCCGACCAGAGTCGAAGTGACCGAAGGCGTGATCACGCGCGAGGCGCGTTGTCTGGATGATCTCCTCCTGTGAGAAGGATTTGTCTTCTACTGGATCTGCGGCTTCTTGCTCATCGTCGACGATCTCTGCCTTAGGCCGCACCTCCGGCGCTGAGATGTCGCGATCGTGGACTTCCTTGATGACGTAGTGGGCGGCTGTGGTGACGAACTCCCGGGTCGCCTCGTCGAACCGGTTACGCCAGGTCCGCGAGAGCACCGATTCGTCGGGGATTTTCTCCAAGTCGAAGACAACTGCGAGTTCGGGATACTGGGCGAGCGAACGGTAGCTTTCGCCAGTGAGTTCGCGGTAGAGTAACAAGCGTACCATCCCCTCGAACGAGTGCGGTGCTGGATGCCACTCTGGGTAGCCGTCATTGAGCGAATCGAACGGCCCCTCCAGAGTTCGAAGAGCCGTGCAGAGGGACTGATCGGCTTTGAGTGCCTCTGTGAGTGTCAACCCGACAAGGTAGGCGTCGGTCAATCGGTGCTCCTGAGAAGTCATGTGAGCTATCCCATCAGCCAGTCACACAAGCGGCGCGATCCCATCCTCTTTGCGCAGGAACCGCTGCTGTTGAATCGGTCAGCACAAACAAGTACTCTGTAAGTCTCGCAGCTACGCTTCGTTCACTCATAGCTAACACCTTCATTGATGATGACTCAATCATCCTGCTCGACGTTGAGGGTGAGAAACTGGTCGGGAGATTCTGGAATCAACTATGCTGAGATAACTCGTGTGAGGACAACCAGCTTCTCAAGAAGAGGCGCGGCGTGAGTGGGAAAACTGGCATCTATAGCCCGTTAAATCGGTTTACAGAGTGCCATCTATCCAAACTGCACCGATTTTCTGATTCCGAATACCAACCGTATGCAATCGAAAAACCCCTCCTAAAGCGATCAGGCAGAGTTTCAGTCTGCAGTTTGGGTGCTAGTGGATGGTGTCACTCCTGGAAGCTCGGGGATGGATAGATCCACCCGGCGGAGCAGTTGCGCGTTGATGGCGACGATTACTGTACTCAACGACATCAGAAGCGCACCCACAGCGGGAGACAGCAGAATCCCGATCGGTGCCAACACGCCTGCTGCGAGCGGAATCGCGAACACGTTGTAGCCGGCGGCCCAGACGATGTTCTCCTGCATCTTCCGGTAGCTCGCCTTACTGAGTTTCACGAGTCGCACTACATCCATCGGGTTGTTCTGCACGAGAATGACATCCGCCGACTGGACGGCGACGTCGGTGCCGCTCCCGATGGCGATCCCGACGTCGGCTCGCGTCAGCGCCGGCGCATCGTTTACACCGTCACCAACCATCCCCACGAGCTTCCCCTGGTCTTGGAGTTCCTGGACTTTCTCGTCTTTGTCTTCGGGGAGGACCTCGGCGAACACCGTGTCGATGCCCAGTTCGTCAGCGACAGCGTTGGCGACGTCCTGGGAGTCGCCAGTCAGCATCGCCACTTCGATTCCCAGATCGTGGAGGGCGTCGACGACGCGGAAACTCTCTTCACGGATTACGTCGGCCATCGCGAACGCGGCGATCAACTCACTGTCACGAACGAGATACACCACCGTTTGAGCGTTCTGTCCCGCCTCGTCAGCGAAGCGCTGGAGATGGGCGGGGATCTCGCTATCGAGCTGGGTCAACAGGTTCGGCCCACCGACGTACACCTCGTTTCCATCGACGTTTGCGCGAACCCCTCGCCCTTTGATCGCCTCGAAGGCGGTCGCGTCGGGAGTAGTTAGGTCTCGCTCGTCGGCGGCCTCGCGAATCGCTCGCGCGATCATGTGTTCGGAGTCACTCTCGACGGCTGCCGCCAGCCCGAGCGCGTCGTCCTCGTCGACGCCGTTGACGGTCGCCATATCCACGACGCCGTGTTCGCCCTCGGTAAGCGTCCCTGTCTTGTCGAAGATGATCGCGTCCAGATTCCGTGCGTCTTCCATCGCGATGCGGTCGCGAACGAGCATCCCGTTGCGAGCGGCGAGCGACGTGTTGATCGCGACGACCAGCGGAATGGCGAGCCCGAGGGCGTGCGGGCAGGCGATGACGAGCACCGTCACGACTCGCTCGATGACGGTCGCGTCGAACGAGACCGCGACGGTCCACGCAATCGCCGTCACGACTGCCGCCCCGAGCGCGACGTAGAACAGCCAGCCTGCCGCCCGGTCGGCCAGTACCTGCGTCTTGGACTTGCTCTGCTGGGCTTCCTCGACGAGACGCATGATGCCCGCCAGCGTCGTCTCCTCGCCCGTCGCGCCAACACGGACGCGGAGACTACCATCGCCGTTGATGGTGCCGCCGATGACCTCGTCGCCAGGCTCCTTCGAGACGGGCTTGGACTCGCCAGTGATCATCGACTCGTTGACGTCCGAATCACCTTCCTCGACGGTGCCGTCAGCAGGGACACTTGCGCCCGGCCGGACGAGCACGAGATCGCCTTCCGAGAGCTCCCTGACGGGAACCTCCTCGGTTTCTCCGTCGTCGGTAATACGCTCGGCGGTGTCTGGCATCAGTTTCGCCAGTTCGTCGACCGCGCTGGAGGCCCGCCGGACCGACCGCATCTCGATCCAGTGGCCCAGCAGCATGATGTCGATCAGCGTGACGAGTTCCCAGAAAAACGCAGACTGCGTCGGGAAGACCACGCTCGCGAGACTGTAGACGAACGCGACGGTGATCGCCATCGAGATCAACGTCATCATCCCCGGCGACCGGTCTTTCAGCTCCGGCACCGCCATCTGGAGGAACGGCATCCCACCGTACGCGAAGACGATGACCGCGAAGACGGGGTTGATCCACTCGCTGCCCGGGAACGCGGGGACGGAGAACCCGAGCCACTCCTGCAGCATTTCGCTGTATAGCAGGACTGGGATCGACAGGAGCGTCGAGACGAAGAAGCGCCGGCGGAACATCTGCTCGTGGCCCTCGTGCATCCCGCCATGCCCCTCACCGTGGCCCTCATGGGAACCGTGGTCGTGTCCTTCGCCCTCGTGTCCAGCGTGCTCGTGCTGCTCGTCGAGCACCGTCTCACTCTCCGCAGCAGGGTGTGCCTCTTCTTCCAGTAGCTCCTGTTCTACCCGCTGCTCGTCCGACTCGGCGTCCGATTCATCCTGCTCGCCGTGTTCGTGCTGGTGACTGCTGTCGTCCTGCTGGTGTTCCCCTCCAGGGGGATTCTCATTTGTATCTTTGTGGTCGTCCATAGCCCATATTCTCTGTAGAGGTGGATCCGCTGGCCCCCTGAATCTTCCCCACTGAAACTGTACAGCAGGACCAGCGTAGCGAAGCTTCAAAGACAACGGTTGGCCGTTGTCTCGGAGTGGTCCGCGCGATTCTCAGGCGTAAGCGGTGTACCCGGCGTCTTCGACGGCCTCCACGAGAGCTGTGACATTTGCCTCACCATCGACGCTCGCCTGTTCGCTCTCCCTGTCGACGGTCACGTCAGTCACGCCGGATACCTCTTCGAGGGCCTCTTCGACCGTCTGCTCACAGTGACCGCACGTCATGCCTTCCACGATGATCGTCGTCGTCATACAGGGATACACACGGCCTCCTCTCTTTAGCGGATTTCCCCTTCGATCATACTGATATCGTGGGGCTCAAACTTTAGATTCAAAGTGATACCTGCGGCCGTAACGAACTAGACATCGGATGCGCCAGGTGTCAATAGCGAGGTGGCTCAAGTATCGTTGTGACGCTCTCTGTACGTCTTCGCCGCTAAAAAGACATAGAGTGCGCCGATAGCCCGAATGCCCAAGCGGAATCGCTCGTTCCATTCTATCGACTCTGGACGCTCGTACAGGAACGCGGTGGCAAATCTCTGATACAGGTCGGGAAATAAGAGGACTATCGCACCGAACACGCCGGTAAGATTCATCAGCAATGCGTATGCTCGCCCGTTAAAGAGTGAAAGCGCAGCTATCAGAACACCCTCCGACCGGACTGCTGGACGTATCCACCCTCTCACTGTTCCCTCGTCTGGATTCGAAATGGCGAGTTTCTCGAAGAGCTCGACGATTTCGTCCGGGAACAGCGCTGAGATAGCGCCGAGGACACCGACGAGTGTTCGAATCATACGATATGGTACGACCGATATGGATATAACTCCCACTGCGACGCTACACTATCGAGAACGAGGGGAGTCCGAACAGTAGCGGCTTCGAACCGGGCACGACGCGCAGAGGCCGCTTGTCGAATGGGCGTCCTGAATCCTTATGGATTCGGGGCATACAGGGCGTAGAGGATAGACAGCATCCCGGCTGCGGTGACGAGTGCTGCGACGAATCCTGCTTCGAAGATCGACACCTGGAGGAGTTCGAAGAGGACGCCTTCAAGGAGGCCGCCAAGCCCGACCAATGCGAAGCCGGCGGCGACGTACAGGAGTAACTGCGTGTGATGTCGTTGGTACCCGCGATAGGCCTGATATGCGATGACCAGTGCTAACGCGGTCGTGAACAGTTTGCCGATGACGAATAGCGTGTGGTCCATGATTCAGTCTCCCCGCATTTCCTCGAAGATGGTCGTAATCCGGTCGGCGGGGTCAGGCTGGATGTCGATGTTGACGTCGAAGCCCTCCGCCTGCAGGAGGATTTCGATGCGTTCGAGGCGCGCCTCATACTCGCTGTAGTGCCGTCCCCCGGGGTCGACGTGCGTATACTCCTCGAGGAGGCCCTGCTCGACGAGGCGGGTGACACGGCGCGAGACGGTCGGGCGTGACATGTCACATTCCTCGCTGAGCTCCTTCGCAGACAGGCGGTCGGTCTTCGTCGCCACGAGGATGTCGCGGGCGTACTCGTCGTCGAGTGTCGCGAAGATTTCCGACGGGTCGGCCTCCTCAGTCACACGTCTCTACTCGCGACAGGAGCGTAATATAGCCCGCCGATTTTCTGACCCAGAACGCCGGCTCGCCGTTATATCGTCTCTGCCTCCGTACTGATAGTTGAAGGTGCAATAACTATGTCCACACTCGACTCCGGCATGAATCAGCTCGAGAGCAGAGTCGGCGGTCTGACCGTCGGCGGGAAAGTTCACAGTCTCAGTGCGTGGTTCGTGCTCGCGCTCCGTCTCATGATGGGCTACGCGTTCGCGTACTCCGGGTTCACGAAGATCACCGGCGAGTTCGCCGCGGGCGGTTACCTCACGAACGTCGCGGCGACGAACGGCAACCCGCTCGCGGGGATGTTCGCGTGGATGGGGAGTACGCCGTGGTTCGTCGAGTTCGCGAACGTGGCCGTCCCGTGGGGCGAGCTGTTCATCGGCCTCGGCCTGCTCGTCGGCGCGTTCGTCCGCCTCGCGGCGTTCTTCGGCGCGCTCATGATGCTCATGTTCTACTTCGGGAACTGGGACATGAGCCACGGGTTCATCAACGGGGACTTCGCGTACATGCTCGTGTTCCTCGCGGTCGCCGCGTTCGCCGCGGGCCGCATCCTGGGCCTCGACCAGTACATCGAGAACTACGACGTCGGTGGCGAGACGCTCGTTGAGCGCTACCCCGCCCTCGAATACATCCTCGGCTAACCACGCCGAACTCTCTTCAGGAGTACAATAATGCAAAATCCAATTCAAGCACGCGGGATTCGTTCTCTGGGACTCATCGTCATCGGAGCACTGACGCTAGCCGTCATCATTGGAATGACTCTGACGCACGCTGCTGTTCCAGATACAGTGATGTGGGACTGGCATGACGGGATGTGGAATGATGGTCACATGGCCGGGTGGGGAATATGGAGCTGGGGGATGATGTTGATCGGTTTGCTGTGGATGGCACTTCTGATCGCCCTTCCCGTCTACATCGTCTACTGGCTGACAACGCGGTCGCCATCGGACGGCCCCACCGAGGATAGCGCACTCGCTGTCCTCCAGGAACGGTACGCTCGCGGCGAAATCGACGACGAGGAGTTCGAACGCCGGCGCGCCCGACTCACGCCTGACGGCGGCCGTTACTGACTGTTCTTCCCCTATTCGTCGACTTCCGTCTTCACGACGGTCGCTGGGCGGGTCGTCAATCGAAGGACGCGGTCGGTCACGCTTCCGAGCAAGGCCCGGTATTCTTCCGGCCGGTGTTTCGTTCCAAGTACAAGTAGATCCATATCTTCGGCATCAGCATACCGTACAATCGTCTCAGCCGGTCGGCCGTGCTCAATTGCTTTGACAACATTGACACCGACCTCCTTCGCTTTATATTGGATGTCTGCGATTGTTTCCGTTCCAAGTTCTTCGAGGCCATGTTCTGGGCCTTCGGCTTCATCAACGTACTCGTCACCGCTGTATGCTGTTACGACGTCCTCATCGACTACATACAGAACATGAAGATCGGCATTATGGGCCTCTGCTAGCGCGATAGCATGGGATTCAGCTTCCTCAGAAGCAACTGTCCCGTCAGTCGAGAGCAAAACCGTATCGTACATTTCTCTTTACTTATTGAGACTAGATTATAAAAGCCAGCGCTCTTGGATAGTGGCGTAGCTGGTAACACTTTTTGTAACTTCACAAAGTTTGGAGATTGTCGTCTCTCACGGTTGAAGAGTGGAGGATTTCTATGACGACCAGCTGATGCTAAGCTATTTCCTGTTATGAGTCGTACTGATTAGCATGGGTACCAGACCAACTGACCTCCGGATGGATATTGGTCGTATTGCTGATGAGTCGGTCGCCCGTGTCACGCCTGACGCCACGGTTGCCGAGATCGCTCACACGATGATCTCCCAATCGCGGTGTGCCAGGTACGTGGTCGTCGAAGAATCCGATCAGATCTCTGGTATCATCACCGATCGAGACCTGATTGCTAACCTGCTCACCGAGGAAAGCGAGTTAAGTGTGCTCACAGCCGAGACGAGTGGAGACGACGTACGAGCTGCTGACGTGATGACGCGTGACCCACTTACTGTGCCAGCAGATGCTGAGATTCCAAAAGTCCTGAGACAAATGAACGAAGCGGGTGCTCGACACGTCCCGGTTGTTGAAGACGGGAGCGTTATCGGGATGATCACTCTGGACGATTTAATTACGCATGTTGCTGGTGAGAGCGCACACGTTTCAGCTCAGATGGATAACGTAGCGGGCATCATCCGAACAGAGTCTACGCACGATTGAAACGCTAATTTGGACTCAAAGTTTTTCGTGTTGCTTGTGCTTCCAGAAATAGAGTCAGTTGAGAGAGATTATCGCATGAGGAGCCGTCTAAGGACGTAGTGGAGGATGCCGCCGTGTTCGATATAGGTCACGGCGGCCGGCGTGCCGACCTGTGCTGTGACCGGGAACTCGACAGTCGACCCGTCCGCGCGCTCGGCGATAACGGTCAGTTCGTCCATCACATCGAGCCCGTCATCGAGGCCGTGGATCGTGAAGATCTCAGACCCATCCAGACCGAGAGATTCCCACGAGTCGCCATCATCGAACTGCAGGGGGAGCACACCCATGCCGACGAGGTTGTCGCGGTAGATGCGCTCGTAACTCTCGGCGATGGTTGCGCGAACACCGAGTAGGTCCGTTCCTTTCGCCGCCCAGTCCCGGCTGGAGCCGGTACCGAACTCTTCGCCTGCCATCACGACGAGCGGGACTCCCTCCTCGCGGTAGCGCTGGCTGGCTTCGAACACGGTCGTCTGCTCGTCGGTTGGGTGGTGGATCGTATAGCCACCCTCGACATCGTCGAGCATCTCGTTCTCGATGCGGACATTGGCGAACGTTCCCCGCATCATCACCTCGTGGTTGCCCCGGCGCGCGCCGTAGGTGTTGAACTCGTGCGGCTCAACGCCGTTATCGAGCAGCCACTGGCCGGCAGGGAGGTCAGATCCGAAGGGGCCAGCAGGGCTGATGTGGTCGGTCGTAACGGTATCGCCGAGTGTCAGCAGGCAGCGTGCATCCTCAATATCGGCGACGCCGGGTTTTTCGAGGGGGAAGTCCTGGAAGAACGGCGGCTCTCGGATGTATGTCGAGTCGTCGTCCCACTCGTAGACGTCACCTGTGGGCGCGTCGAGAGCAGCCCACCGCTCGTCACCCTCGAACACAGAGGCATACTTCTCCTCGAACATCTCAGGAGAGACGTTCTCGTGGATTGCTGCCTGCACGTCCGCTGCGTCGGGCCAGATGTCCGCCAGATACACCGATCCCCCCTCCTCGTCGGTGCCTAGCGGCTCGTTCTCGAGGTCGACGTCCATCCGCCCTGCGAGGCCGTAGGCGACGACGAGCGGCGGGCTCGCGAGGTAGTTCGCGCGGATCTTCGGGTGAATACGCGCCTCGAAGTTCCGATTTCCGGAGAGGACGCTCGTCGTCCAGAGGTCGTGGTCGTCGATCGCTTGCTCGATGGGATCGGGAAGTGGTCCGGCGTTCCCGATACAAGTGGTACAGCCGTAGCCGACGACCGCGTACCCGAGCTCTTCGAGATACGGAAGCAGGCCCGATTCCTCGAGGTACTGCGTGACGACGCGACTGCCGGGTGCGAGACTCGTCTTGACGTACGGCGGGACATCTAAACCTTTCTCGACGGCGTTCTGGGCAAGCAGACCAGCAGCGATCATCACCGACGGGTTCGAAGTGTTCGTACAGCTCGTGATGGCGCTGACGAGGACGTCTCCGTGTCCAATTTCCACTGTCTCACCGTCGAGGTCGACCTCAACGCGTTTGGTTAACGGGTGCAGTTCCGATTCGGGTTCGACCTGAACACCGCCGTCGGTCTCCGCACCAGCTGCATCACCTTCGCCGAGCCACCGCTGTAGGGCGTCTTCGTCGACATCATCGAGGTCGTCTTCGAACTCCCCGTGGAGAAGTCCCCGGAAGCTCTGTTTCACGTCCCCCATCGGAATCCGGTCCTGTGGCCGCTTATGTCCGGCGAGACTCGGCTCAACAGTCGAAAGATCGAACTCGACCACCTCGGTGTATTCCGGTTCCTGTTCTCCGAATAGCCCTTGCGCTTCGAGGTACTCGCGAACAAGGTCGATGTGGGCGGGGTCACGCCCGGTGAGTTCGAGATACTCGAGCGTCTGCTCGTCGACCGGGAACATACTGATCGTCGAGCCCTGTTCGGGCGCCATATTGGCGATCGTGGCCCGGTCGGGGACTGTGAGATTCTCCACACCAGGACCGAAGAATTCGACGAACCGGTCGACGACGCCGACCTCGCGGAGCCGTTCGGTGATGTGGAGCACGAGATCCGTCGCCGTCGCGCCCTCGGGTAATTCGCCTTCGAGGCGGACGCCGACGACCTCGGGAAGTTTCATCGTGACCGGCTGACCGAGCATTGCCGCTTCCGCTTCAATGCCGCCGACGCCCCAGCCGACCACACCGATGCCACCGATCATTGGGGTGTGGCTGTCCGTGCCGACGAGTGTGTCCGGCAGGAGCCATTTCTCACCGTCTCGCTCGCGGGCGTGGACGACCCGGCCCAGATGCTCGAGATTCACCTGGTGGACGATGCCGGTCCCCGGCGGGACGACGTTGAAGTTCTCGAAGGCGTTCTGCGCCCACTTGATCGCGCGATACCGTTCGGCGTTGCGCTCGTACTCCAGTTCGACGTTCTTCTCGTAGGCGTCCTCGGAGTCGAAGTAGTCGACTTGGACGCTGTGGTCGATTACGAGATCAATAGGGATCTCTGGTTCGACCAGGGTCGGGTCCCGATCTTTGCGGTCGACTTCGGATCGAAGGGCCGCCAGGTCGACAACTGCGGGCACGCCAGTGAGATCCTGTAGGACGACTCGTGATGGAGAGAACGGAACCTCTGCGTCCGGTACGTCTGGCTTCCAGCCAGCAGCATTCTTGACATCCGCTGCAGTAACAGTTTCGCCGTCGGCGTTCCGGAGCACCGACTCAAGCAGAATACGGATGCTCACAGGGAGCGTGTCGAGGTCACAGAGCCCCTGCTCTTCGAGTGCTCGAAGATCGGCCATCTTGTACGTCGTCCCGTCGACGTCGAGCTCGCGGACGGCATCGAACGGAAGTGTATCAGTCATAGTATCTACACCTGGGATTGGCAGTCGTATCAATCCCTCTCCGAATCCGATTCGACGAGAATCGGGATTTGTTACGCAGAGGCATCGTATCCAGCGTCTTCGACCACAGTCACAAGCTCATCCCGTTCAGCGGACCCCTCGACCGTCGCGGATTCTGAGTCACGATCCGCAGTAGCAGACGTAACCCCCTCAACTTCTTCGAGTGCCTCTTCGACGGTCTGCTCGCAATGTTCACAGGTCATTCCTTCGACGGTGATTGTCTGAGTCATATCCATTCGTAGATAGGGGCGAGTATTCTATGTGGTTTTCTGCTTAGAATCCAATGTTGTCGCAGCCCTGGATCACCGATTTCGAAGGTGTGTTGTGGGCAACAATAATGTATCCTGCGAGACGAAGCGGTCGTATGCGCAATTTGGATGAAACCGACTTAGAAATCCTCTCGTTACTCGCTGATGACGCCCGCCGCCCGTTCAGCGATATTGGCGAGGAGGTCGACTTGTCGGGGCCAGCCGTGTCTGACCGGGTAAAGCGATTACAGGAAGCTGGCATCATTAACAACTTCACGATTGACGTCAACCGGGCTCATCTCCGAGCTGGTGTACCGGTATTTATTCAGGCCGAAATCGGCTCAGCGTCGTTGGAGGCCGCCCGCGAGCGGGCTCGAGAGTCAGATGGCGTTGAACACGTCTTCACGACCTCCGAAGGAGATCTTTGGTTCTATGCCCGTGTTGAAGCCCAGAACGTACGTCAGTGGGTAGATGGACTCTTTAACGAGATCGATGTAGCAGATTACACCGTCACGCTAATTGACGAGCTTGAATGGACGCCGTCCGTTGATGGCGTCGAATTTGCACTCACCTGTGCTGAATGTAACAATACCGTTGATAATCAAGGTGAAACGACGAGAATCGACGGAGAGATCTATCACTTCTGTTGTCCGTCCTGTCTCACACGGTTCGACGATCGGTATCAGCGACTCGAAGAGGGAGCGTAACGCTGTCTTTGGAATCCAAATTTTCCTGCAGTCGAAACCCCGCCTCTCGAAGCAGTAAATCGCCTAAACCTAGACCCCGTATAGTAGAACAAGCATGACAAGCCAAACAATCCATCTTGATATCACGGGAATGTCCTGCGCCAACTGTTCGGCGACGATCCAGGACACTCTCGAATCGCTCGACGGGGTATCGGAGGCGGATGCGAACTTCGCCACCGACGAGGGTTCCGTCACCTACGACCCTGAAGAGGTATCGCTCAAAGAAATCTACGACGCGATCGACGAGGCCGGGTACGGCGCAGTCTCTGAGACGGTAACGATTGCCATCTCCGATATGACCTGTGCCAACTGCGCCGAGACCAACCAAACCGCTCTTGAAAATATTCCGGGCGTCGTTAATGCGGAGGTCAATTACGCAACCGACGAAGCACAGGTCACCTACAATCCTGCGGAAGTATCTATTGGTGCGCTGTACGATGCTATCGAGGAGGCTGGCTACTCGCCCGTCCGCGAAGATGGTGCCGACGAAGAGTCGGGCCAGGACGCACGAGATGCCGCCCGTCAAGCCGAAACTCGGAAACAACTCAGGTTGACCCTCTTTGGGGCAGTGTTATCGGCACCGTTGCTCTTCTTCCTCATCGACAATTATCTGCTCGGTGGCGCGATCGTCCCTGAAGCCGTCTTCGGTGTGGAACTTGGCTGGGTTGAGTTCCTCCTCGCCACGCCGGTACAGGCGATCCTCGGCTGGCCGTTCTATAAGAACTCGTACAAGGCGATCGTGAAGAACGGCCGCGCCAATATGGACGTGCTGATTGCGATCGGTTCAACAACGGCCTATCTATACTCTGTGGCAGTCCTTGCTGAACTCATTGCAGGTGGACTTTATTTCGACACGGCAGCCCTCATCCTCGTGTTCATCACGTTGGGTAACTATCTCGAAGCTCGGTCGAAGGGCCAAGCGGGTGAGGCCCTCCGAAAGCTCCTCGAAATGGAAGCCGAAACGGCGACCATTGTCCGCGAGGACGGCAGTGAAGAAGAAGTTCCGCTTGAAGAGGTCACAACTGGTGACCGGATGAAAATTCGTCCAGGTGAGAAGATTCCCACAGACGGTGTCGTTGTCGACGGTCAGTCTGCCGTCGACGAGTCAATGGTCACTGGCGAATCTGTGCCTGTCGAGAAAGAGGAGGGCGATGAGGTCGTCGGCTCGACGATTAACGAGAACGGCGTCCTTGTCGTGGAGGCGACGAAGGTTGGAGAAGACACGGCCCTCCAACAGATCGTCCAGACAGTCAAGGAGGCCCAGTCGCGCCAGCCCGACATCCAGAATCTCGCCGACCGCATCTCCGCGTACTTCGTGCCTGCGGTCATCGCGAACGCCCTTCTCTGGGGTGTCGTCTGGTTCCTGTTCCCCGAGGCTCTCGCTGGCTTCGTCGACTGGCTCCCGCTGTGGGGTCAGGTTGCTGGCGGCCCGGCCCCGGTCGGTGGGACCGTTTCAGTCTTCGAGTTCGCGATAATTGTCTTCGCGTCCTCGATCCTCATCGCCTGTCCCTGTGCGCTGGGGCTGGCGACGCCCGCAGCGACGATGGTCGGGACGACGATTGGTGCCCAGAACGGCGTCCTGTTCAAGGGCGGTGACATCCTCGAACGAGCGAAAGACGTCGATACAGTCGTCTTCGACAAGACGGGCACACTCACCGAAGGGGAAATGGAACTCACCGACGTGGTCGTCTTTGATAGCGATGGAAATGTGGTGACTGACGGTGGCGAGCCGACCCCAGATGGTGGACAGCTCAGCACCCGTGAGCGCCTCTCAGAGGATGATGTGCTTCGACTGGCGGCGATAGCTGAAAGCGGCAGCGAACACCCGCTCGCCCGTGCAATCGTCGAAGGGGCCGAAGAACGCGGCCTGGACGTGACTGAGCCTGACGACTTCGAGAACGTTCCGGGCCACGGGATCAAAGCAGTCATTGGTGACAGCGAGGTGCTGGTCGGCAACCGCAAGCTGCTGCGGGACAACGGGATCGACCCCTCTCCCGCTGAGGAGACGATGGAACGCCTCGAGAACGAGGGGAAGACGGCGATGCTGGTCGCCTACGAGGGGGAGCTCGTGGGTGTGGTCGCCGACGCCGACACAGTGAAGGAAAGCTCCAAGCAGGCTGTCACAGCACTCCAGGAGCGGGGAGTTGACGTGATGATGATTACGGGCGACAACGAGCGAACTGCCCGTGCGGTCGCTAAACAGGTGGGTATCGACCCGAAGAACGTCCGCGCAGGAGTCCTTCCTGAGGACAAGTCCAACGCGGTCGACAGTATTCAAGACGAGGGCCGGCAGGCGATGATGGTCGGTGACGGCGTCAACGACGCTCCGGCACTCGCGGTCGCACACGTCGGGACAGCAATCGGCTCCGGCACCGACGTCGCCATCGAAGCTGCAGACGTCACGCTGATGCGAGACGACCCGCTCGACGTGGTAAAGGCGATCCGAATCTCAGACGCGACACTCCAGAAGATCAAACAGAACCTCGTGTGGGCGCTCGGTTACAACACGGCGATGATTCCGTTAGCGTCGCTCGGCCTCCTCCAGCCCGTGCTCGCTGCAGCAGCAATGGCGTTCTCGTCGGTGTCGGTGCTGACGAACAGTCTCCTGTTCCGGCGGTACACCCCCGATCACGACTACAAGCTCTTCGGATTTCTTCGCTAACCGTCACCTCTAGATCAATGTCGAATATTTCCCGGCACACGGTTCGAAGGTACCTCGTCGAGACAGCCAGTAGCGAACCGACATACCTCCGGGCTCGCGAGATTGCCAGCGACCTCGACGGATCTCCCAAGGCAGTCGCGCAGTACCTCAGCCAGCTCCAGGACGAACTCACAATCGTTTCACTCGAACAGTGGGGGCGCTCGAAAAGCACGACGTGGCGATTGGAGGTGAACGGGTCGTGAGTACTGTCACCCGCCGCGTCGAGACTGTCCTTCCGGAGACCGGCTCACGCGAGTGGTGGGCGCTGTACCTGCTGGCCCCGCTCGTCCTTCTCGGTGGGGGCATCCTCGTGTTTCCGACGTTGGTCTACGACCGGTTCATCTGGCAGTATCTCTGGGGACCAGTCGTCGCCGATGCGGCCGGTCAGCCAGTCACGCACGAGGGGATTCGTGCTGTCCAGGGCTACAACGCGGTGAACACGGTAATCTACCTCGCGGCAGTCGTATACAGCCTCCCCGGACTACGTGCGTATCTCGACCAACTCGACGTCACGTTCGACGCACGACTGGCCTACGGGTTCGCTCCGATCATCATCGCAGGTGGGGCGATGCGCGCCCTCGAGGATCTCGGGCTGCTCGGGGACTACGCGGTGTGGTTCATCACGCCATCGATTTACATCGTCGTCACCGCTGTCACCATCCTCGCGCTCGGTGTCGGTGCACTCTTGCGTGACCAAAATATCGGATCTATCCCGCTAACAGTCGGGCTCGTCGGGTCGGTGTGGGCTGTCGGGGCCGTCTGGTGGGCTGTTTGGCACGGCCTCTCGACATCGACCCCACTCCGCCTATGGGTTCCTGTCGCGACGACGGGGATAGCGCTCGGCGTAACCGCACTCTACTACTGGGGCACGAGTTTCGCCAATATCACCCACCTTCGACACCCGCTAATTCTGCTGGCCGTTTTCGGCCAGTTGTGGGACGCTGCGCAGAATCTCATCGGTGTGACGTTCCTCGGCTACTCCCCAAAGCTGGTCGTGACGAATCTCGTGTACCAGGCGACTGGATTCTCCGGATCGACGTTCGTGCTGAAACTCGTCGTGACTGTCGGCATCGTGTGGTATCTCGCCGATGCGAAAGAGGAGATGAATCACACGTGGTGGTGGCTTATGACGTTCTTCATCGGAGCGATCGGACTCCCGATGGGCGTTCGTGGGTCACTTCGGATGCTGTTGGGAGCTTAACGATGGCCTCAAAGATTGGCAAAAACCGATGACTCGAACGTCCAAAATTGCGGTAATAGGTGGAGGGATGGCCGGGCTTGCAGCAGCTGCTGGATTCGACGACGCTGGATTCGTCGTCGAACTATATGAGCGGCAGTCCTACGATAGCAAAGGCGTTAATTGCGGAGAAGCGATGACAGCGGTATCGAAGATCCCACTCGAACCGACTGTAGAGAACGGCTTTCTCAACCCGCTGCCAGCGATGGAAGTGGAGGTGTATGACGGAATCGACGCCGATCGCCACCGCACTGGAGCCGGCACCTTTCCTGCTGCGGATACATATATAACGGACCGAAATGTCGTTGAGCAGTCCTGGGCAGAACAACTCTCAGAGAAGGGTGTTGACATCCACGAAAACCAGTCTATCACACGGACAGATTTCCACGAGTTCACCGATGAGTATGATCTCGTCGTTGATGCAACCGGTCAGCCATCACTCTCTAGTAAAGCGCTCGGAACAACCAACGAGTATTCAGGATATATGGTAGCGCTTAACAGTGATGTCGAAGGGGACTTCACCGAGTTGTACCCGAACAGCCGGATAATTCTGGAGAACTATACAGGGTACTCGTGGGCATTCCCGAAGACATCGCAACGAGCCAACGTTGGTATCGGCTGGACGGTCAGTGACGGTAGTGTTCAGATAAGCTGATTCCATGCGAAGCTGAACGATCTGAGCCAATCATCGGCAGTAGCTGCTGCGGCGTTGCTGAAACAGTTTGAGAACGAGGAGGTTCGTCGTTTTATCTCTCGAAAGACACGTTCGACAGCATTCCGATTCCCGTGTTTTTCATATTGGAATCGAAGCCCGTGTCGTTGACAGGCGTCTTTCAGCGTGGGTGCGCCATCAACGAGAAACATGGCATCATCGACGTCATGTTTCTCCCGGAGTTTGGCGAAAAACGAGCGAGCAATCATATTCGTACGCGTCGGTTCAAGCTCTGTATGGAGTAATTCGTTCGTTTCTGGATCGACAGCAGCGTACAGCCAGTACTGCTCGTTATTGAGTCGGATCACGGTTTCGTCAACCGCGACGTGATCCGGACTCCGTCCAGACTCGGGCTGTAGGTCAGCCTTGTGAACCCAGTTATGAACGGTGGAGCGTGCGCGTTCGACACCGAACCTCTCAAGAATTGAGACAGTATTCGAAAGCGAGAGTCCAGCAAGATGGAGCTGAATACTGAGCTTCATCAGTAGCTGCGGTGTCGCTTCTCGTTCAACAAAATCTAAGTCGATCTGGTCTAAACAACCGTTGAGGCGGGTGTTTTTCGGCATGGACACCTGAAAACCACACCGCCTCACCTTTCAATCCTTATCTGAACACTGCCCGTCGCCCCAACTGGCAGACGAGAATTTTTTCTCGACGATGCTCCTTCTATTTCGGTCATGGGCACTACTCGAGTTGCTTTCGTCGACGTTCGAACTCTTCATCGGAGAGTTCACCGCGAGCGTAACGCTCACGAAGAACCGAAAGCGGCCGACTATCACTCCTCTCAGAATCTCTGTTGAGGAGTGAGTAGACGAGATAGAGCGGGACGACGATTAGGAGCCCCATCCAAAGGAAGCTCCAGAGGCCCATTCCACCGCTGAAGACCCCCCAACCGCCGCTACCCATCATACCGCCGCCGTAGCCTCCACCACCGTGAGCCGCTGCGGTGCCCGTTGCTACAATCAACAGCGGAACCGCTAGTATTGCGATTCGACGAGTCGTCCGCCCGAGAGTGTTGGTGTAGTGTGTCATTGTGATCGTTGAGTCAGTAAGTCGAATATCTATCGTGTCAGACGAGGATCCGAACAGGGATCGTTAGCAGCCGTACCCCTGTCCGTTCATCCCCGTCGCGGTGTGATTGTCGTCCGCCATATCTTGGGCCATCTCGTCGACGGTCACGCCCATGTGCGCTTCCATCTCGTCAACGGCATTCGGGCCCATGTAGTCGGTCATGTGACCTTCCATCCAGGCCGCCCAGTCTGCTGCACTACCATCGGCTGGCGTCCCTTCAGCTGCCGTCTCGTTCCCCTGGATCGGTTCGTCACCGTGTGCGCTAACTACCGGGGCGGCAAACGCGAGTCCGACAATCGCGAGCACCACGAGCAGCCATCGTCCGAGGTTTCGGTTGGTCATTGTTTTTCGCCTCAAGTAGTCATACGGTGGGTTCGGAGTTATCTTCGTGGGAGTGAACTCAAACAGGAGAGCGTTCAAGAACGTCTATAACGCCATCTAAACGTTTTCTACTGACGGGATCGTTCATACCTGCCGAATTCGAAAGGATCAGAGGAATGGTGAGAGCAAAGGGGATCCGTCGAGACTGTTCACCTCATTGCGGCGATCCAGACAATAACCACGGTTCAGGCGGCGAGGGAGGCTCGGGTATTGCTGACCACGAACGAGATGGATCAGTTCCCTCGGAACTGGTGATACTGCCTCGTGAGTGCCTGACGATGGTAGAGGATTCCAATTGTCATGAGGAACAGAACGGTCGCAATTTCGTAGCCATACGCACCAAGCAATAACATCGTTGAAGAACCACTCAGTCCGCCTGCAAGTAGTACGGCAAACAACGGGCTAACGCAGGCAGGGCACGCCACAATCCCGACTATTCCTCCGACTGCCGACTGCGAGAAATCAAGCAATGCATCATAGACGAGATACGCCAGCGCGAACAGGCCAACCGCTTGGTAAGGAATGAGCGAGACCGTGATCAGGTCACCTGTATAGACGAAGACCGGACTCCATCCCAAAGATCGACCCCACGTTATTCCGAAGCCGCTTGGTCCAGTGAGCTGCCCGAAATGAGAGGTGCTCGGTCCAAGTAATCCTGAAAAATAAAACATCACGATGAGATATAGAGCAACGACAAGTGCGGCACCAATACGATACACTCGACGTTTCGTTACAGGTCGAGTGTGCCAGATCACCCAGACTGAGGCGGTGAACCAAATAAATGGAAGGACGAAATGGGTCCACCGGCTCCCCATATCTCCTGTGAAATATGCGTACACCAACCCGGCGATCAACTGTGCGGCGAGGAGGAGATTGAGCCACGTGCTTGACTTGAGAACCCGGCTAATGCGATCAGTTTCGAGTGTTGCTTGTGACATGATGGGTAGTGTTAGTATGAATTTCTACGTCTGTTAGTTCTGCAGGTCATCACTCGGATACACGCGGTAGGTTCGACCCTGTCGTTCCCGATACAGCAGCCCGCGCTCCTCGAGTGAACTCACGGTCTGGCTCACTTTACTCTTTGAGAACTCAGATCGATCCCGAAGTTCGATCTGCGTGATTCCAGGCGAGTTCAGGACGGGTTCAAGGACGCGTCGTTCATCATCCGGTAAGAGATCGAGAACGCGCGCTTGCGGATCCGATTCAGGATTGATAGGCGTCGCCGGCGAGGCGTCATCGTCTATCGATGTAGGCGTTGCCTCCGATACCTGATCGGGGTCGATGTGATCCGCTGAGTCGGTTGTCGAATCGATGAGATTCCCTCGAACCACGTAATAGATGCCACCGATACTGCCTGCGACCAGAAGGGTTCCAACCACGTACCAGAGAGGATCTGGACCGTGAATCGCCCCCATAGACGAGTCCATCATCGGCCCCATCGACTGCTCGATAGCGCGACGCTGTTGATAGGCCCGCCAACTGAGTAGTCCGCCAGCCAAGAGGACGAACCCAAGGAGCACACCAACGACGGTATCCGCTGGACGTTGGTTCATATGACATCCCCTTGTTTCGATATCTGACTGCTCATACAATCAATTTTGGCGCGACAGGTGTGACAATTGCGGATTGAAGGTGCGATGATGAAGTGCTTCACAGCGGATGAACCACAGTACATCTATCAGTGATCGTGATCGTGGTTTGTTATCTGCGGGCTTTGATCAGCAAATTCCGTGGGCTCTTCCTCGAATGCCCGCTTACAGGTCTTCGAGCAAAAATAGTACGTCATCCCATCATTGGACGCACTCGGCCCCTCATCGTCGGTCCGCATGCCACACACCGGATCACGATACTGACCTGGTGCGCCGATTCCACGTCGGTAGACATACAGGAGGAACCCGGAGAGCGCGAAGGCGATAATATTGAGGTAGAACGTGTAGTTGAGCTCGAAGTACGTCTGTTCGGTCGCCGTCTCGCCACCGGCCAGATCTGGTACGATGCCGAGGGCGTCGAACAGCAACTCCATGAGGAAGCCAGTGAACGCCATCGTCACGAAGAAGACGCCAAGGATGTACAGCATGATCTTCCAGCCGTAGTACTTCCGGTAGACGTTCAGCACGGGCACGGTGATGAGGTCGGCGTAGACGAACGCGATGATCCCGGCGAAGCTGACGCCACCGCCCCACAGCGCGACGGCGAACGGGACGTTGCCCATACTGCCGACGAAACTGAGGACGGCGATGATGACGCCCATGACGGCGTTCTCGGCAGTCACGAGCAGGCCGTCGCCCTGAATGAACAGCGTGTTCCACACCCACTGCGGGACGAAGACGATGACGAACCCAGAAATAAGGAAGCCGGCGACGATGTCTTTCCAGATCATCGACCACTCCTTGCGGTACTGATTCCCGACCTTGTACCAGCCACCCCACGACAGCAACTCGTCACGCCACCCGCCGCTACTCGACGTCTCCTGGCGATAGGTCTCCATACAGCCCTCCGAGCAGAATTTGAGCGTCTCACCGCCGTCGGTCGTGAGCGTGTACTCGTCTTTCCCCTCCATCCCGCAGGTGGGATCTTCCGTGACGCCCGCCTGGCGGTCGCGCTCGTTGAGCTTCTCGCGGACTTCGTTAAACAGGTTTTCGGGAAGCGTAAGGTGGACGATGGCGGCCATGACGGCGATGAGAATCAGGCCGCCGAGCAGTTCCGCGACGAGGAACTCCCAGCCAAGCAGGATGAGAATCATCAGCCCTAGTTCGACGATGAGGTTCGTCGACGCGAACATGAACGCGAGGAAGTTCACCGCGTGCGCCCCCTTCTTGAACAGGCCCTTCCCGATGGCGACGGCGCCGAAACTACAGCCACTGCTTGCTGCTCCGAACACAGTCGCCTTGGTAAGTCCAGTTAGATCGCCCTCACCCAGCACCTGTGCCATCCGCTCCTTCGAGACGTAGACCTGGACCAGACTCGTAATCGTGAGGCCCATGATGATCGCCCACGCCGCCGTCCAGAGAAATCCGACACCGATACGAAGGGATTCAAGAACTCCGTCGATTATCGTCGCCTGCATAGGTGTATCATTGTAGGGATCATCTATTGCGGTTTTGATTAGAATATACTGCCTATGAGGGTATCAGTACTATGGCATCGTAACCGTCGGCCATAGATGATCTATCGTGAAGAGGGGAAAACATTGCAAACCTCCACAAGCTCCACGGAATCCGACTTCAGATTCAAAAGGGGAATCTGATTAAATCACGCCGACGTATTAGAGGCTAATGGGACCAGTAGAGACCGATGATATCCCAAATGAGGGGAACACCACCTGGAAGAACAGCCTTCGCCGGCCTGCTCGGTTGTCCAGTACGGTAACTGTCACATCCACTTCCTAATTTACGATGGCTGTCGATCTGGCAATCCATGATGCACTCGTTCTCACAGCCGACGAGCGGAACCGCCTGTACGAGCGCGGCACAGTATGCATCACCGATGGCTGTATCGAAGAAGTCCGACCATCACGTGCAGGAGACGGAGAATTAGAAGCGTCCACCGTTATCGACGGGAACGGGAAACTGGTGATGCCGGGGTTGGTGAACGCCCACACGCACTTGGAGATGACACCGCTCATCGGTGCGTTTAGCGAACTCGAGCTGACGGAGATGCTTGGGAGTGGGACGGCCTTGTTTAACAGATTAGGGAACGGCGAATTCGAGTACCTCGTCGAGGCAGGCGTCGAGCTCGCAGCGCTCAATTTCCTCTTGGGCGGTGTCACGACCGTGAACTCGATGGACGCACGGCCTGCCGCAGGTGCAGAGGCGTTCGGGGAAGCAGGGCTCCGCGGATTTTTCGGCCCGGCGATCTCGGACCTCTTCTGGGACCAACCAGTCGATCAGCAGTTCTCCCGTGCTCGCGAGTTCGTCGAAACGTACCACGACACGTACGAGGGCCGAATCAGGGCGACGATCTGCCCGCACGACGACTGGTCGTGTACCAGGCAGCTGTGGGAACGGACCGCGTCCCTCGCCGCAGAGTACCCGGACCTGCTCGTCCACACGCACTTGCTCGAACTCGAGGAGAGTAACACGATGGCACGAGCGAACGGTGGCGAGGACTCGGTGGGATTGCTCGACGACGTTGGACTCCTGGACGACCGACTGGTCGCTGCTCACTTCCGCCTCGCCGACGAAGAGGACATCCAGCGAACCGCCGAGGCGGACGCGGCTGTTGCGCACTGCCCGTCCGTCTTCTGTTACTGGAATCCGGACGGGGAGACGCAGTGGACGCCCGTTCCCGAGCTTCGAGCCGCCGGCGTCGACGTCGGAGTAGGGATTGACGACCACTACTGGCACGACTCGTACAGCATGTTCGGTGAAGCGCGGCAAGCTCGGCTGGCGGCAAATCTCAAGCGTTCAGCCGGGCAGTTCGACTCGATGGAACTGATACGAATGCTCACTATTGAAGGCGCACGCGCGCTGGGGATGGGCGACGAGATCGGCAGTATTGAAGCGGGAAAGCGCGCGGATATTATCCTCCTCGACGTCGACAAACCGAAGTTCACGCCACGGACCAATATTCCTGCACAGGTCGTGAACAACGCGGTGCCGGCCGACGTCGAGACAGTGATCGTTGACGGCGACGTCGTCCTCCGGAATGGTGTGCCCGAGACAATGGACTCGGACGACGTGCGACAGCGAGTAAATCAGGCTGTCGAACGCTTCATGGACGAGACAGGCTGGGAGTTAGACATTGGTGGTAGTGAACCGCCGACCAGCATCGAGACTGTACGGGACCTCCCAAAGCGTGGCCCTGCGCGACTCCTGACTCGCCTCGCGATGCAATCCGCGCGTGATCGGTTCTCCTTCTAAGACCCTGCCAGCGTAGGGGTGGTTCCCCCTCAGGAATTTCTGTGGGCGCGAACGAACGCACGTCGCAGGACGGTCAGAAGAACGTACGTCTCGTACTTCTGGGTCTGGCAGTGCTCGCAGGGCTGCATATCCTCGACGATCTCCTCAATAGCGTCGTCGTACTCGTCGGTGAGCGTAGTGAGCGCGTCCGTGATCTGGGGCTGGGCAGCGTCGATCATCTCCTCGACGGCGGCGTCGGCCGAATCTGGTAGTGAGTACGAGAGGACGATCGTGTTCGCGTGGTAGTACTTCGTCGTCCCACCACGCCCCTCCTCGAAGCGAACGACGTCGACGAGGCCCGCATCCCGGAGCTCGTTGATGTGATGGCGGACCGTGTTCTCCGTCCGGTCGATGCCGCGATCGTCGAGGCGTTCGTGGACCTCGGTCGCAGTTAGGGCTTCCTCGGACAGAATGTCGAGGACCATCGCCCGCATCGGCTCGTCGATGGCGTCCGAAATCCGAGTGTCTCGCACCGCGATGTCGTCGAGACGGTGGTCGGTATCGGAATCACTCATACGAGAACTGAGCGCGAGCACCGTCGAACGCGCCCTGTCGAACGTCGACGGCGTCCAGCACGTCGAAGTCCACTACGCGACCGGCCGCGTCGAGATCGAGTACGACGACAGCGTCACTGACCCCGACGCCTTCGCAGAGACCATCGAAAACCAGGGGTACACTCCCCAGCCCGCCTAACACTATGAACAAACAATCGATCACGCAGTACTACCGGAACCACCGGAAGGCCATCGTCACGGCGACGAGCGGCCTGCTGTACGGCGGTGGCTGGAGTCTCGGCTACCTCACGAGTTTCGAGATGGCAAGCGCCGCCATCCTCGTCCTCGCGACGGTCGTGGGTGGCTACGACATCGCCAAGACCGCTTACCACGAGGTCACCAACCGGACGCTCGGCATCAAGACGCTGGTGACGCTGGCCGCCATCGGTGCTATCGTCATCGGGGAGTACTGGGAAGCCGCCGCCGTCGTCTTCCTGTTCAGCCTTGGCAGCTACCTCGAAGGCCGGACGATGCGGAAGACCCGGACGGCACTTCAGGAGCTACTGGAGATGACGCCCGACACGGCGACCGTCCGTCGCGACGGGACACTCCAAGAGGTCTCCGCCCGCGATGTCGAAGAGGGCGAAGTCGTCGTCGTAAAGCCGGGCGGGAAGATCCCGGTCGACGGAACCGTCGTCGACGGCGAGAGCGCAGTCAACCAGGCGCCGGTCACCGGCGAGAGCGCGCCCGTCCACAAGGCCGACAGCGACGAGGTGTACGCCGGGACGGTCAACCAGGAGGGCGCGCTAGAAATCCGGACGACGGGAGCGGGATCGGATACGACTCTCGAACGGATCATCCGTCGCGTCGAGGAGGCCCAGGAGGCTCAGTCGCCCACGGAGAGTCTCATCGACCGGTTCGCGAAGTACTACACGCCGGCCGTCATTGCCCTGGCTATCGGCGCGTACGCGGTCACGCAGAACGCGATCCTGTCGCTGACGCTGCTGGTCATCGGCTGTCCGGGCGCGCTGGTCATCGGGCCACCGGTCAGCATCGTCTCGGCCATCGGTAACGCCGCCCGGTCGGGCGTGCTGATGAAGGGCGGCGAACACCTCGAACGCGCCGGCAAGATCGATCTCGTCGCCTTCGACAAGACGGGGACGCTCACGAAGGGCGAGACCACCGTCTCCGACATCGAGGGGTTCGGCGTCGCCGCCGCCGACGTCCTCTCGCTCGCAGCGACCGCCGAGAAGAAGAGCGAACACCACCTCGCGGACGCCATCGTCGACATGGCCCGCGAACGCCAGACGGCTGCGACGGACGGTGGAGCGACGGTCGCCCAAGCGGACGATACGGACGTGGGGCGCAGGTCGGTCCCCGATCCCGACGACTTCGACGTGGTCGCCGGCAAGGGCGTCATCGCCCATGCCGATGGCCAGGAAGTCGTCGTCGGCAACCGCGCGCTGCTGGACGACCGCGACGTCGATGTCCCCGATCGGGTCGCCGACTACGTCCGCGAGCGTGAGGGGCGCGGCGAGACAGTCGTCCACGTCGTTCGGGACGGGGACATCATCGGCGCGATTGCGATGCGGGACGAGCTCCGGGAGGCCGCTCCTGGGGTCGTCGCGGCGCTCCAAGACGCTGGCATCGAGACGGTGATGCTCACCGGCGACAACGATCGGACGGCCGCTGCCGTTGCCGAGGAGGTCGGTATCGACGAGTACCGTGCCGAACTCCTCCCCGAGGACAAGCAGTCCGTCATCGAGGGCTACCAGGCCGACGGCCACGTCGTCGCGATGGTCGGCGACGGCATCAACGACGCGCCATCGCTGGCCACTGCCGATGTCGGCATCGCGATGGGTGCTGCGGGAACGGACACCGCTATCGAAACGGCTGACATGGCGTTGATGGCCGACGACCTCGAACGCATCCCGTACGCGGTCAAACTCAGCAAGGCGACGCGCTGGAACGTCCTCGAGAACGTCGGGATCGCGGTGCTGACCGTGACCGTCCTCCTCGCGGGCGTGCTCACCAGCTACGTCACCCTCGCGTCGGGAATGCTGGTCCACGAGGCCAGCGTCCTCCTCGTCATCCTCAACGGGATGCGACTGCTCCGCTACTGACCACGAGACACGATCACAACCACAACTCATGACATCGAATTCGACTGCGACTGACACGACCCAGACGAGAACCAATTGGCAGGTCGACTACGACGTCGAGCCGATCGAAATCCGCGACCCCGTCGCGGAGGCCCTCGACGTCCTCGAACCGGGCGAGCCGTTCGTCATCGCTTATAGAGACGCGGTGAAAGAGGCAGGACACTCCTGTCCGACTGCCTCGGGCGCCTACCGGATCGTCCAGCTCGGGCTCGACGCCCTGTATCCCGACGACTATCCAGTCCGGAGCGAAATCGAGGTCCAGACGGCCGGCCCGCAGGAGGATGCTGCGTACGGCGTGATGAGCCGTATCATCTCGTACGTGACTGGCGCGACCGGCGATGACGGATTCAGCGGGCTCGCCGGCGGCTATGGCGGCCGCCGCGACCTCCTGTGCTTCGACGGGTTCGACCCGGACACGGCGGACCCGACGTTCCGGTTCCGGCGAACCGACACGGACGAGACCGTCGAAGTGGCCTACCACGTCAGCGACGTTCCTAGCGGTGGACCCGCAATCGGGAACCTCCAGAGGATTCTCGACGGATCGGCAAGCGACCAGCAACGGGAGGCCTTCGCTGACGCTTGGCACCGCCGCGTGCAGGCTGTTCTCAGAGACGCCACCCTATTCTCCGTCGAAGGGGTATGAACGCGGCGGTGTACCCCTCACACTCGTAATGAGAGTTACCGCGATATACTGTTGGGCTCCTTGGGTACCTTGGTAGCGCCATCACCTAACTCGCCGACATCGATATGAGAGTACCCCACGCAAACCATCCCCTCAGAGTTGTCCAAGTATCGAGCTACAACCGCCAACCCAAATACTCAAACAAGAATCTCGCCCATCCCGCGTCAACTGCCATATGGAGCAAGGTAATCGTGTTTCCAATGGTCGATATCGATCTCCACAGCCTCTGAAGTCGTTGGAGAACCGACCGTGACCCATCAGTCATAATCTGCGGCAACGTCTACGGACACATCTATGCCGTTGTATGAGTCGTCGGAGCGCCCTGTCGGTGCCGTCGATATTGACGGGGTACAAGAGGTCAACTATGATTTATTTCCAGTTCATTTCGAACTGATTCGAAGGCACGCATCAAATCTATCCTCCGAGGTTGTGGGGTTTGCAGAAGTTCGGAGGGTACGCCTGTACAAAGAGGCGGGTAACTAACACTAGTCTGGCTGTGAATGGTGTTCTATCTGCTGATTCCAATTCTATTCCGACACACCGTCTAGTTCGAAAATTGACTACGTGGGTGTCAGTTCTCTCTGGCAAATTCGTCTTTCAAGTAAAGGACTGTAAGGCCAGTTATTGCCTTGATCTCATTTGACTTCAGATACATATCTCCTTTATCTCCTGTCACCACTTTCGAGACCACTCCTCTCGTCTTCAAATCCAACGCATCGGTGAGAATTCCCGCATCGGGACCGTATTCACTATCGTCGCCATAAATTAATCTCTGAAGCTGGTTTTCCACGTGCTGGTTCTTGTTCCAACGTTGATGGAATTTCACCCGCTGCGCCAGATCCCTCTTACGCTTACTCGCGGTCGTTGTTATCCGATTTACCAGCTCATCGATGACCTTTCGAGCATCTTTCGCATCGCAGTCGGCATCTAAAGTGCGAGTTGATTCCCATCGTGACCAAAAGCTCCCTCAATGAAAGTTTGTGCACGATCCCGCGCGCGGTATTTATCACCATACTGATTCATGCAGTAATCGGTCAGAGCCTGCGTTTGGCAGATGCCGATTTCGAATGTGGTTGACATTCCAGGTAGTACAATAAATTGTAACCTAATAAAAGTTATCGCTCATCTAACTATTATCAACTGGATATTAATTGACAAAATATAAGTTAAAATAGGCCCAACTGCCGCCATGAGATTCCGATACGCAATAATTTGCTTTTTGATTGTCACATCTGGATGCACAAGTTTCACCGATCAGAATACTAGTGCGACGGATACAGTAACAGACACCACGGAACCAGCCACAACAGAGTCGATTAAGGTTTTTTTCAAAGTCAATATTCAGACCGAAGACAGAGTGAATATCCGTGTCAAAGAACTAGAAAGCCAAGATTTAGTGCTTAATAAAACATATACGTCAAAGAAGAGGGTAGATATTGGCAAATCTTTAGAAGCGGCCACTGACTATCGAATTATCATTCGTACTAACGGGACTGTCCAGTGGAACAAATCAGTCCAAGACTATGAGGGGTACGAACTCCGTGTCGAAGAGAATGGGACAGTGACTGTCGTTAATTTCTTTGAAAGCTAATCACTCTTGCATAGAAGATTGTTGATATAGAGTATCTTGTGATTTTGTGCTGGTCAGAGCGAATTAGAATCTGGTAATCCAGCCATTCAGAAGACATACCTTTCAACGACTATAGTAGCGTTTGTAACTGTTTGCACATCGGATCACACCCAGTCGGGCGATCCAATGTGCAATAACTCACAAAGGCTACTATAGCTGTTCCAAACGAGAGACCTTGCTAAAATCTTCTTCTTCAGATAGATTTTCTTTTGAAACAGCCGATCGCTGAAGAGTGCCTATCGCCCGCTCGGAGAAGGCTTCGTCGGGAGGATCTCCGTTCGAAGTCGCTCTCGATCCGCGTCGTCCAATCGGTCGACGTCGAGTCGGTTGAGATTGCTGAGTATACGATGCATCCGGTAGCCCTGTTTGAACTCTTGCTCCATCGGAAGCGCCTCATCGCTCGCCGGCACGGAAAGACCCACCATCGAGACTGGCGTCGGGCTTGCAGGAGATCGCAGTCTTAACCAACGAACCTCGACGGTACTCGCAGGCGGTTGGTTAATCGATGCCCAGCACTGGCCTTACTCGAGATTGGGGCCGTAGCGAGCCAAGCCACACAGCCGGCACTCCCAGATCGGTTGTCCCATCCACGCCTCATCGGGGACCGACTCGTGGGTCTTGAACCGATGGTCGGTCGCCCGTCCACAGGTTTTACAGTCGAGTTCCTGAGTTGTCGGTACCGACGACACTTGGCGATCAGCCGCAGCTTCGCCAGTAGATTCGGTCAGCGCCATCGCTGGAACCAGCCACACCGCATCGTCGGCGTCGTCGAGGAACGTGTCGAGACGCGACGCGTCGCGGATGCCGTCCCCACGCTGGTCATAGAGCCGCGTCGGGGCCTGCTCCTGACGCTCCGACGCTTCCTGCCCGTGCCACCCAGTCCGGTCACGGGCGGCACTGAGAAGCCGCTCTCCCTCTTCTGACGACACCTGTTGCACCGGCAGGCTCCGTACACGCTAGCCGCGGCGATGGCCTCGATGGATCTGCCACGAAGCAGATCCTCGTTCTGGGCGCTCCGGAAGAGCTGACACGCCTGGTCGCGGACCGAATCGGAGAGTTCGAGGGCGCTCGCCAACCGACGTACTTCGCCCAGCCCGTGTGCGAGATTCCGTTCCGCTTTCGACCGCCAGCGCCCACGGGTCTGTTCGCGCCGCATCCGGGCCAGCCGCCGGCGTTTCTGACCAGAGAGTTCGTTCCCGTGTGCATCAGTTCCGCGACCGATCTCGGTCGAGAGGCCTCGATCGTGACGGGCCGCAGTCAGGGGTGCACCTGTTCGCTCGCGTTTGTCCTCATCGTACGATCGCCACTCTGGCCCGTGATCGATACGTTGTTCCTCGATAACGAGTCCACAGTCCTCACAGACCGTTTCCTTGACGTTTGTAGTGACGTGTCCGTGGCACTCGGGACACTGGTTCGCGCTCGAGTCCGTCTGGATGTCCTCGTCGAATCCAGTCTCATAGATGTCTCTGATTGCCATCGTTCTCACCGTGTTTCGGGAACTCGCCAGTACAGCGAGCCCCTCGCCCCTTGTAGGGGTCAATAAACCCTATTAAACGGAACGACCCAACGCTAATCAACAGGCCTTCAGATGATGTTCTATGGAAGAACTAGAATATCGTGGGGAATGGTGGCTTGCTGACGAAGATGAAGAGGATCGGGTTGCAGGCATTCTGGAGTTTGATCCAGATGAAGGAGGGAATCTGGAACTCATCGGCTCATTCGGAGACTTCGGGGGCGGCACATTTGGTGAGTACGATCTGATCAAGGGACACACGACCGACGGAAAGATCGTCACACTACAGGACTGCTACGTCAATCAGGGTGGACTGTCAGGAACGATGCAGAGCCAGTCGGTGAGCGTTCAGAAGGTCTTCACGGGGGTCCAATTCAGTGACGGCGACCTCAAATTAGACAAGATGTGTCTCTCGTTTCCGCTTTTGGAGATGTGGACCGCGACTAACATCATCGGCGTACCAGAAGGTCAGATGAGTGGTGCAGAGATTGGTGAATTCGACGAAGTAGAGGCTGAGTTGGAGAACGCGAATATCCGACTCAATATCACACCCTCTCAAATGATGAACCGATACGAGGGGATGGACATCACTCAACAGGCGTATTTTTGCATCGAACCTGACGAACCACTCACCGTTTCTGAGTTCATAGATGACTACATTCGTCACCTACAGCATTTCGTCTGTCTCGCAATCGGGGAGCCTGTGAATCCTACCGATGTGAAAGGATACTTCGATCATGACGGCGAAACCGAGCGCATTCAAATTTCCTATCAGGTTTCACACCTACCGGAGGTCCCCAACAAGAAACATCCTCACAAGCTCCAGTTCAACTTACGGGACATCGATTTTGAAGAGGCAATCCAGAATTGGTTTGAGGACGCTGAGGGTGCAGAGATGACTCACAATCTGTACTTCGGCACTCAGTACAACAAGACGATGTTCGAGGAGAACAAATTTCTCTCACTCGTCATCGCGCTGGAGTCCTACCAGAGCTACCTGTTCCCTGACCACCGGCTGATGGAAGAGGATGAATATTCCGAACTCCACGACGATATTCTGGATACAATTCCCGACGATGCCGAGGCGAAAGGACGGATAGACGATCTACTCGGAAGCATCGGGAACAAGGGTTCGCTCGGTGACCAACTGGAAATGGTGTTCTACGAATACGAGGAAATTCTGGAAGACCTCTTCGAGATGGATGATGTTATCCAAGACGCGAAGAACGGACGGCACACCATAGCTCACGGACTTGAACGGGAATACGACGTTAGCGAACTGGGAGATACTGCCCGACTTCTTCAGGTCGTAATTGAGGCGATCTTCCTGAGCGCAGCCGGTCTTGGTGACGAGTTCGTCAAGGAGAAACTGACGGAAAACCGGAAATACATTCTGAACCAGTAGCTTCACCTGAATGATGTTCACCACCCAGCACCACGTAGTCGTAATTAAATTCGTCATATGAGGATCTACTATTGTTGTCCGTTGAGGGAAAGTTCGAGCGTACCTGTAGTGCGGAACTAGCGTTGGGGGAAGGTTCCACCGTCTAGAGCTGACTTCGGGGTCTTAGGGACGACTCAACGACTATCGAATACCTTTGGTATATTGGGGATGTCGGATTACTTCTGACCCTCTGATTCGGGACTGTATGCCAGAACTTCAGCATCGATGAGACGAACCGCGTCATCGTAGAATTTCCCCTCCACTGTTCCCTCGAAGTGCTCCAGAATCCCCTCCACTACTGCTTGTTCCTTGCCGACCTGCCGTCCCTCCTGTGGGAGTCGTCGAGCATCGTTACAGTTCGCACAGAACCGAAACCGTTGATACCAGTCTTCGTCACCCCGTTCGTGGTCTTTGACGTAGGAAATGATGACGCCATCACCAGCCTCCATACTCTCCTTGCAGTTGTGGCGACCGTAGTCGACCTTCCCCATCTGTGGGTGCCCCTGACAGTGGACGACACCTCCAGTAGTGTGCTTGACGACATCCCCGATGAATTCCTCCCGATTCATTAGGTTAGAATGTTGCCTTTACACTGCTCTGTTGAATCCGCAGAAGGCGGCGGGATAGCGTCGCTCTGAAGGTAGTAGCGAAGCGGAAGAGTCGAATGTGACTAACCTACTCTTCCGCTTCGTTAAGCAAGCCGCGTCGCTGGCTCAAAA
>NZ_JANHDK010000003.1 GCF_024494725.1 Haloplanus ruber | reverse complement strand
GGCCCCGCTGTCCACCCTCGCGCGTGGTACCGCGAGTTCCGCGAGCTCGTGTTGACCGCCGCAGTCTACAATCTCGAACAGGCCCTCAAACAGTGATCCCGACGCCATCATCGGATTCAACAAAGCAGAGGCATCCTAATGCCGTCCCGAGTCGGAACATCGATTGATCCGATCATCAACGAACTGCGGACGGGCCGAACGCGGGAGTTGCTACTCCTGCTCCAAGACAGGCCGGTGCCAGAGGTAGTCGATCCGCTCAACATCCGAGCCGAATTGAGTAGCGCATACGAACAGAGCGGGGACGATTACGTTATCCATGGGACCGACACCTCAACGGTCACGACGGAGAGCGAAGATCAAAACGGGTTTGGTCCCGAAAAAACGGGACTCAAAATCGTCCCGTCCAAGGATCTTAAGAGCGTGTCCGCAACGCTATTTCCGGGAACGGATAGCGGATTAACCGCCTATATCCTCGATTCTTCGGATTCGGTGATAGCGAGCAAATCTTTTTCGGGCGATTCCTTCACAATTGAGGAACCGCTATCCGCCGGCACATCGTATTATGTCGTTGTCGACAAGAATGGGTCAAGTTACAGTTACTCCGCTTACGGATCAGCCACGAGCTACCCGTATGAGTCGAAATATGTGGACATTACCACAGCTTACAACGGCGACTTTTCGCCACCCGAATATTCAAATAAGGTCTACTCCATCAAGAGCATCACCGCCACGAAAGCCCCCGACCTATCGGGGAAAATAACGGGAAGGTTCTCGGCCCCGACGGCCGCCCCAGCCGACTTCTCTCAATGGGAGGCGGTCCAAGCGAGAGGCGTCTCGCCGGGCGGTTCGACGGCCACCGAAGCCGTCGAGTTTGACATACTCGACTCGTCTGACGCGGCCGTCAACTCGGCCCGCATCCCGGCGTCGGAGATGGCCGACTCGGCGTTCAAGTTCCGCGACCGTGAGGCATCTGTCGACGCCAGCGCGGACGGACAGAGTGACTTTGTTATCCCGACGACCGGATCGGGCGGCCACTACGGCATCCCGATTTTGTCAGTCGTCTCGGTTAGCAAAAACGGGTCGCCGGTCCCACCGGAGAATTGGGAGTTCGACGGCGCCGAGACGGTATCGGTCGACACGTCGGCCGTGTCGATCACGTCGGGAGACTCCGTCACTATCTCCTATGATCTCGACGTCTTCGACGCGACCCTGCAACCTCGCGCCTACCTCAACCGAGCGGACAGTAGCGAGGACAGCCCGAGTATCAGCCACTTCAGGTACGAATACGTGATCTAACATGGATCAAAAACAACGACGCGAACAGGCACGGCAAGACGCACAAAGCAGGCGCGAGAAGCGCCGAGAAAAGCACTACGAGCGCAAGGCTTTGCACCGGATGGGCGCACCGCCGTGGGCTGTCGCTATCCGCATGGAGATGATGGAGGGCGACAGATGAGCCTCATCGAGCAGGCGATCGATCAGGGACTCATTGGCCGGCTGACGGCCCTCGACGCCACCAACGCGGGCGGCTTCGAGCAGGCCGTCGAGCAGGGGATCATCCCCGAGTCCGCCGCCGAGCAGTTGGGCGCCTCGTCGTCCGACGGCTCGTCGGGCGGAGGATCGACCGGCGGTTCTTCTTTCGACGGCGTGAGAGTCGGCGGCCTCGACATCCGGTCAGCCCAACACGCGCGCTCGCTCTTCCAGGCGGGCGCGCTCAGTCGCTCGGAGCGAAACACGGCCCTCGAAGAGTTCGGCGTCGACCCATCGGCCGGGTCGAGCGGTGACTCGACGAGCGAAGGATCGACCGGTGAGACGTCGAACGGCTCGACAGACGATTCGTCGAGCGGGTCGAGCAGCGACTCGTCGAGCGACGACTCCGTCAGCGAAACCGACGATCCTGACGACACTGGTGTCTGGGAACCGCAGCCACAGCCGCAGCCCCAGCCTCAACCTCAGCCACAGCCCGCTCCGACACCGGAGGACGGTTCCGGAATGAATCGGGCCGTCATCATCGGCGTCGCACTACTCGGAGGCGTTGCGCTTGCTCAGGGGGGCGGTAGCTGATGGTGGGATACGACGGCGAACTGACGGTCGAATTCTCCCACAACGGTCAGGAGAGGAATTATTACAGCGGTGCTCCCCAAGGCGGCGCGTCTGGGATCTGGTCGGCAGAGGAGCTGACCGAGTGGGTGCCTCCTGAATCGACCGGGGAAATCGTCATTCAGCCGACCGACGATGTGCCGACCGGAGAGGTCCGCGTGATCGACGCGGGCGGCGACGTTCACGCGACCTACCCGCGCCACCAGGGCGGCGGGTACTACCAGTACGTGACCCTCCCCTCGGAGACGGGACAGTACCGCCTCGACGTTGGCGACATGACCATCGCCCGCTTCGAAGTGAGAGACGTGAGCGGGGCCACGCCGACCGGCTCACAGCCTGAAGGATACAGCGAGGAAGCGTCGGCGCCTGAAAACGAGACTGAGGCCGAGGACGTCCCCGGTCTGGTCCCCGGAGACGAGGGTGGGATGGTCCTCGCTCCGGCACTCCGCAGACAGGGCTACACCGCCGAAGGACTCGGCGGCGAGATCACCATCGGCGGCGAGACCTACCAGATCAACCCGGCCGATACGGTGGTCCGCGACCCCGAGACCGGCGAGGCGGTAAGCCGCGGTCCCGGCGGCGAGTCGGGAGCGCCGGGGGAAGACCCCAGTCAACGCGGGTCCTCGTCCGGCCTCGGCGACGCAGGCATCGCGCTCGGAGCGCTAGCGCTCATCGGAGCAGGGTACATGGTGATGAACCGATGACCCTGCTCAACGACGTCGACGCGACCGAGATCGTCGCGGTCGTCTCGCTGCTCGGCATGATCGCCGCCTTCGTCTCGTCCTCCAGCGGCGACACCAATCTCTCGCTTCCGGCCGACTTCGGCCAGTCTGATTCGGAGCCGAACAACTCCGACGAGTCTGATGAGGAGACGAACCCGGCCGGCGGGACGACCGGGCCGGAAGACGAAGTGACGTGGTGGGAGGCCGGCATGGATGACGACACGGCAGCTGGCGACACTGGTGACTACGATTACGGCGGAGCGACCGGGAGCGATCCGGCCGGCGGCGACGCGGGCACGGACGACTCGACCGGCGGAGCGTCCCCAGGAGACACGACCACGGGCGGTACGACCGACGTCGGCGACACGGGCCTGGTCGACATCGACTGGTCCGACGTCGCTGGCGCCGCCGATCACGCCGCCGGCTCGACAGACGAGTGGGTCGGGAGGTTGTGGTAGCGTGGCAAACATCCCGATAACGGCCGTCGAGTTCGCGGATACCTGGGCGCCGGGCACCATCCAGTCGGTCGACGTGAAGATCGACAACAAAGAGACGACGGGACCGGCGGGATGGGGGCCGGCTGTGTGCCCCTCTGATGGCATTTGGAACGATGCCCACATGACCGACGTGACGCTCCGCATCGAGACGGCGACCGGCGAGACAGTCTACGAGGAGACTAAGGGCGAGTGCATCCCCGCCGAGCGACCGAGTACGGCGGCCGGTCCGAACGCGACCGTCCACTTCGAGCCGTCCATCTCGGACCCAGGCGAGTATGCCGTCGTCGCGGAGGTTCAGGTCCGCGGAGGAAACGGCTTCGACCGGTCGGACCGCTACCCCCTGACAGTCGGCTCAGGCGGCGCCACCCAGCCCCCAGAGGGCGGCGAGCGGGGTGCCGGGCTGTTCCCCGGTGCCGACGTTCCCGTCGACCAGATCCTCTCCGACCCCATCGGCGCCGCCGTCGACAACCCCGCCCTCGCCTTCGGCGCCCTGCTGCTCGGCCTGATCGTCCTCCGACCGTACGCCTCCCTGGGGGCAAGCGCCACGGGGTGACTACCACGATATGATCCCTGCCTTCATCGACCCCGGCATGGTCGGCTCGCCCGTCGACATCGCGACGTTCGTCCTGGTGCTCGCAATGGTCGTCTTTCGACTCCGTCCGCGAGTGCAACTGACCGCGGCGGGCGTGGTCGCCCTCGCCCGTGGGCGCGACGACGTCGACGACGACCGACTGATGCACGAACTCGACGTCGACGAACAAGCGGTCGAGATGCTGAAGCCCGAGGTGATCTACAAGGAGGGCGACGATGGGTGAGCTACCCCGCGAGTGGGAACGGGTGCCGGTCTACTACCGGTGGCCCGACCCACTCCTCCAGCGCCGCTACGAACCGGGCGCGGTCGTCCTCGACGATCCCGGCGGCGACGAAGTGATCCGGTCGGATACGGTCGCCGATGACCTGGTCGACGATCTGGAGAAAGGAGCGCCGCCACGATGACCGACGAGTCCGATACGATGGTGAGCCTTCCCGTCGCTGGGGACCTGACCTTCCGCGAGTTCCACGCGCTCGTCGACGGTGTGTACTGCGGGTATCGCGGGATCGACGAGTCGGAGTACGCGCAGGAAAAGCACTACTGGCGCGCGGCGTGGTTGGTCGGCAACTACCTTCCCTGACGTGGAAAAAGAGGAGTCGCTATTCGGGCGGCCGAACGGTGATCCAGACGCGCGACATGGCGGGATCGACGTTCACGAAGCCCTGTTTCTTCAGCGGTCGGATGAGTTCGTCCATTACCGCGTTCTTCGGCGTGTCGTTCGAGTAGAGCCGATTCATCGCCGTCTCACGAGAGACGCGCAGACCGGCGTCGTGTAGCGGCTCGGCGGCATCGAGGAGCGTCAGGTACGCGTCGGTGAGGCGGTCCTCGGCTGGCAGCGTCATGCTGTCCTGCTCGCCGTCGGAGTGGCGGGCCACGTCCTGCTTGACGAGCGCACGCAGGCGCTTGCTCCGGCTTACGCCCTCGTCGTCACAGATAGCATCGAACTCGTCGATCACATCCTCGTCACACCCGAACGAGACGCGGCTCGTCGGGTTGTGGTCCATCCGGGCCATCTTATTCACTCGCCCCCGGTTTGCATACGCCGTGAATACCCAGACGGCGTGGCGATGAGGAGTCCGTATGCAAGGGGGGTGGGGATGTGTGCGGAGCGGACTCGCGTGCGGGGGCGTGTGCGCGCGACTCCTCGCCCTCTTCGACGGCGTCGTCGATGGTGGTGGACCATCCGCAGTGATGACACCGTCGCTCACCGTCCCGACCGCGGTCGGCGCCGACGAACAGGTTGGTCTCACAGGTCGGACACTCGGGGGCTCGGTCTCGGTGGTGAGCGCGGCGTCGGCTCGACGTCGGACTCGGGCGAGTCATGCTTCACCTCCCTGGCGGTACTTGCGCCACAGCATCGCCAGTTCCTCGTCAGGATCGGCGTCGAGGTCGGCGACGACGATCTCCTCGCGGACGTAGGCGAGCATCATCGCGGCGAGGTGGGCACACCACTCGTTGTACGTGTAGCCCTGGCAGTCGCACTCACCGACCGGCGTGCCCGAGCGCGTCCCGAACACGACGCGGTGACGGTCACCGTCGCCGACGCGGACCATCCACTCGGCGCGGTTGATCGGCTCGATGCGCGTCTCCTCGTCGCAGGCGCGCTGCCAGCTCGTCGAGTCGCCGAAATCATCGGGTAACTCGACTTCCGGGTAGCCACCGACTCGTTCGGTACTCATCGCAGGGCCTCCCGAGTGGTGACACAGCCGCTTGTCCGCTCGACGCCGCCGCCGAACGCGAAGCCGCCTGTCCGGCCACACTGCTGGCACTCGTATCGCTCGTGGGCCGTGCCGGTCGGCCGGCCGTCGGCGTCCTCAGGATACGTCGCGTCGACGATCTCGATCTCCGGTGACCCGCACTCGCAGACAAGCGTCATGGCCGGCACCTCCCGTCGCGCCGCGCCGGACAGTCTTCGCGTCCGTCACGGGGGATCGGCAGGCCACAGTAGTAGCAGACCGCGGGCGGGTAGGCGTCGGAGAGCCGTTCGCTCCGGCTCACGGCCGCTCACCTCGCTGACTTAAGCGGGTGCTCGCCGTCTGGTGTTTCGCCGGGATAACGGTATGGGACCGCCCGGATTCGAACCGGGGTCACGGGCACCCAAGGCCCGAAGTATACCAAGCTAACCCACGGTCCCGTACACCTACTTGCTCCGCGCGGGCGCTAAAGGATTTCGTTCGGGTCGCCCGCACAGTCGGGTCGCCGACGTGCCCGGACTCAGTCGGCGCCGGCGCCGATGCCACAGCTGTCAGCGTACTCCACGTCTTCGATTGAGTCGATGGGGTCGTCGCCACACACCGGACAGTCGGGGTCCTCGGCGTAGGGAACGGTGTCGAAGGTCATGTCCATCGCGTCGTAGAAGAGCATTCGACCGACCAGCGGGTCGCCGGCATCGAGCAAGAGCTTCACGGCCTCGGTCGCTTGGATACAGCCCACGGTTCCCGGAAGGACGCCGAGGACACCCGTAGTGGCACAGTCGGGGACCGTTCCCGGTTCGGGCGCTTCGCGGAAGAGGCACCGATAACAGGGACCGTCGGGGTGGAGGGTCGTCACCTGTCCCTCGAACTTGTAGATAGCGCCGTGGGAGACGGGAATGCCGGCGAGCCGAGCGGTGTCGTTGACGAGATAGCGCGTCGGGAAGTTGTCGGAGGCGTCGACGACCACGTCGTAGCCCTCGATCAGGTCCGCGTTCGAGCGACCGAGACGCGTCTGGTGGGTGTCGACGTCGACGTCGGGGTTGAGCGTCGTGACGAAGTCCTTCGCGCTGTCGACTTTCGGACGGCCCACGTCGGCGTCGCCGTGGATCACCTGCCGCTGGAGGTTCGAGCGCTCGACCACGTCGTCGTCGACGACGCCGATGTGGCCGACGCCCGCGGCCGCGAGATACTGGATGACGGGCGCGCCGAGTCCGCCGGCGCCGATGACGAGCGCGCTCGACTCCAACAGTCGCTTCTGTCCCTCGGGGCCGACCTCGTCCATGATGATGTGCCGCGAGTACCGGTCCAACTGCGTGGCATCGAGCGAGAGCCCACTCATACGCCACCCTCGGAGGCCAAGGTGGATAAATCCGTGCCGTTCGTGTGTGTCGTCGGGCACGGAACGATAAATCACATGTGACGATAGCAAACAGACGTTCCTGATCGCCATCGGGATGACCGACGTCTTCGGACATCTCCGCGATACGGCGAGTTGATAGCATCCCGCGCCCGAAGACGTGAGTATTCTCGTTGCTTCTTATAGGCAGGCCCCTGTTTCCGCACGAGAGACCGGCGCCGAACTGAGACGGGACGCCGCGGTGGTTCGATCAATCGGGTGATGCCGCGTTTCGGAGAGCGAGAGACGCCCCTGCACTTATCCTATGTCGTCGAGTTGTAGTTGGCTGTGCGAGACGTGCATCCGTCACCGGTAGCGTCCCTCGGTGCGCAGTCGAGTAACGGCACCGCTACGCGCTCGTGCGTTCGCCCGACATCGAGCGGTACGGTCGACCCACACGCCGCCACCCAAAGCGGATCTGTACGCGATTTCGAGCGTTTCGAATCACGGACACCATGCGTCTGATCGGTGATCGCCGGATACTCCTGGGCTCAGTTTGCGTCGAGACCGTCGCCACAGCAATCGTCCTGCTGTACGGGCACCTTTCCCTGATAGCCGTCGCCGTCCTGTACTGGATCGACCTGCTCTTTCTGACACTCCGGACGATGGCACAACAGTTGCTCTCACGGCCCGTAACGGATGATCGGTCGACCCTCTTTCAGCGCCCGTTCCGCCTCCTCGCCCACAAACGCGGATCGATCACGGTTACCGACCGCCTTCCGGGAGTCTACCTGCGAAACGCCGCCGGAGTTTCGGGAGCAGTGTTCATACTGGTCCTTTCGGCTGCGACGACGGCGTACGTCGCGGCCGTCTACGTCCCCGGGGAGCTGTGGGGATCCCCGGCTACACCGCTTGTACTCGGCGGCGGACTCGTCGCAGCGGCGACGAAATCGTGGCTGGCGCTGAAGGCGTACGTGGACTCGGGGGGACACGAGATCAACCCCGCCTCCGCGGTCACCCCCCGAAAACGGATGCTGGCGTTCGCCGTCTACGGTGGATTGTTGTGGCTCGCCTCGAAGTGGACGCTCTCGACCCTCTCACAGGAGGGTCCGGAGATCACACGCGCCGGGATGATGGTCTCCGCGTCCGTGGTGATCGTGTCGCGTCTCGCGTACGGTTGGTACGCGTCGCGTGCTCGACCCGACGACGAGGGGACGGATGCGATGTCCGAGTCCGACGACGGAGCGGCGTCCCAGGGTCGGTCGGAGCCTGCAACGAAGCGAGACGTGTCTCTGCCGTCGGTTCCAGAGGGAGAACCGCGAGAGACGATGGTGCCGGTTCGCGCGTCGATTCTCGCTGCAGGGGTGGTAAATGCGATGACGACGGGTGGTGTCGTCGACAACCAGTTCGGTCACTGGAGACAGTTCACGATTCGGGTGGGGGCAGCGGGGATCCTGGTCGTCGCCGTTCTCGCCCTGTTGGACGGCGCCGTCGTCGTGTCCGCGGCTCTAGCCGCTATTTCTCTCGGCGTAGTTGGCGCTCTCTCGACAGTGAGTGCGATACACATGCTGTTGGCGCTCGGTGGCGTCAAGTACGAATTTCACCAGTCCGGGATGGTCGCGTACGACCGATACCTCGGCCGGCCACAGTGGTCGGTGTCGTACGACCGCGTCCGGAACGTCTCGGTCGAGCGCGGACTCTTCGGAAGTCCGCTTTGGCTGGACGCCGGAACGGTGTTTTTCGATCGGATTTCGGACCCCGAGAACGGCGAGTCCGCGCGGGAGCCAAGATCGTCAATCGCGTTCGTTCCGAACCCCGAACGCGCCGGCGAACTGCTCCGATCCCGTGACGAGCAGTAACGGCTTCAGCGTGGTTGCCGCCGTTCGGGGAGTGCGACGGGTCGCTCATCGTGAACGGTCAAAGTTGTGTACCGCTGTCGTGTGAGGACAGGAGCCGTCTCCCGACTCCGAGCGTATCTCGACAGACTCTCGCAGGCGGTACTGCTACTCGGTGGGGCGCTGGTGATCGGTACTCGATCCGGCGAGCGGGGTCACGGGCCGTCCGACGACTCGTCCGCGTGGGTCACGACGTAGACGCCGGCCGCGAGGAGCGCCCCGCCGAGGAAGAAGCCGGGACCGATGGACTCACCCAGGAGGGCTACGCCGAGGAGGATACCGACGACCGGCTGGGCGAAAAAGAAGACGCCGACGCTGCTCGCGTCCGCGTACTCCATACCTTTGTACCAGCAGTACCACGCGGCCGCGGTGCTGAGAAGGCCGAGATAGAGGACGGTCCCGACGACCGGAAGGGTGAGCGACACGGAGGCAAAGGCGGCCGGTCGCCACACGACATCGAGGGGAACCAATAGCCCGAACAGTGGCACAGAGAGGACGGTGGCGTAGGTCACGATTTCGAGCGCCGAGTACCGGCGGACGAGCGGCTTTCCGAAGACGGTGAAGGCGGCGAAACAGAGCGACGAGACGAGCAACAGACAGACACCGAGAGCGGTCCCAGTGGTGAACGAGCGGACGGCACCTCCGGGGCCACCACCGCCGGACAGGACGGCGAGGGTGCCGGCGGCCGCGAGGAGCGTCCCGCCGGCCTTGTGCCGGGTGAGTCGCTCGTCGAGCGCCGTCACGCCGAGTGCGAGGATGAATACGGGCGTCGAGACGGTCAGCAGCGACCCGTAACTCGCGTTCGTCAACTCGGTGCCGACGAACTGTGTCGAGAGAGCGGCCGTCAGCCAGCCGGCGAGACCGGCCAGGCGGCGCCACTCCGGACGGGTGAACGAGCGAGCGGGCGTCGTCAGCCGGACGATGGGATACAGTGCCAGCGCACCCAGGGCGACCCGGAGAAAGACGAGCGTCAGCGGGGGAACCGCGTCGAACCCCCACTTGCTGACGACGTACATCCCACCCCACAGCACCGCCGCGGCGAGCGGTGTGGTCGCGAGGAGTCGGTCCCGATCCATCGAAGGACGTTCGGGGCAAGACCTCGGGGGGTGAAAAAAGCTGTATCCGGCGGAGGGCACCATCCTCTTTGTCCCCGCGGGCGAGTTCTCACCCATGGCCCTCCGCGATCACCTTCGCCCGTGGCACGCCCTGATGACCGTCGTCCTCCTCGTCGGAATCGGTGTCTCGCTGTCACGCGCCGGTACGGTGACCGGCGCGACGGCCGTCCGCGCTCTCGTCTCGGGGCTGTTCGGACTCGTCATCTTCCAGTTCACCGTCGGCAACGTCTGGGCGTACGCGGTCGAATACCGCAACGCCGGCGGGGCGTGGACCGACCTGCCGTTCCTCGTACCGTTCGTCGTTGCGGGGCTGGCCGGTGTCGCCGTCTGGGCCCGGACCGGAAGCCTCGGCGCGGGCGCCTGGGTCGTCTTCTGGGTGTTCGTCTTCGCCGCGGCCGCCGTCGCCGTCGGAACGTGGTTCGTCGCCGGCTACCGAGAAACGGCGTAAAGACGCCGTTCAGTCCGCGTACTCGGCGATGTCGAGCGTGTCGAGACGCTCGGGCGTGGGAACGCCGTCGTCGTCCCAGCCGCGGAACTCGTAATATTCGTCGAGCATCGCGTCGAGTTCTTCGGGCGGGCAGTACATCCCCTCGCTCGGTCCCTCGGGGATGGGTTCGTGCATCACCCGGTGAGAGAGCGTGTCAGTCTCGCGGCGGGCGACGCCACGTTCGACGTTGACGAGGCGTTCGAGGTTGTAGATCCGCTCGCCGATCCGTTCGACATCCTCGGTCGAAAGCTCCCACCCGGTCGCGGCGTTGATCGCGTCGCGGTAGCGGTCGGTGACGCGCTTCCCCCAACCACCCTCGCTCACGAACCGACACTGGGTGAGTGAGTCGCCGAGGGCGGTGAAATGCTGGGTGCGGGCGGCGAACTCGGGGGTCCCCTCCGTGGTCTCGGTGTGTTCGCCGTCGTACTGGAGCGTGGGACGGGTGTCGTGGTGGGACCCGCCACGGGTGGCCGTGGCGTAGCCGATGCTCATCCCCTTCAGGCCGCGGGGCGAGTGGGCGGCGAACTCCAGACCCTTGACGCCGTGGAGATAATGCTCGGCCTCGGGGTCGAGTTCGGCCGCGAGGCGAAAGGAACCCTCGGCGAGGCGGTCGCCGAACCCCTCGCGGTGGGCCGTCCGCCGCGCGAGTTCGACCAGGCCGTCCGCGTCGCCGAAGGCGAGATGTGGGGAGTCGTCGTCAGTCAGGAGTCCCTCGTCGTAACACTCGCGGGCGAAGGCGACCGAGACCCCCAAAGAGATGGTGTCCATCCCCAGACGGTCACAGAGGTCGTTTGCCTTCATCACACGCTCGACGTCGAAGACGTCGTTCATCGGCGCGGTGGCGAAGAGGCTCTCGAACTCGGGGATCTTGCCGTCGGTGACCCCCTCGGCCTCGATAGTGACGTGTTTGCCACAGGCGACCGCACAGTTCGCACACGTGGTGTCCTCGGTGACGTACTCCTCGCGGATGCGTTCCCCGCTGATCGCCTCGGCCTCCTCGCGAGAGGCCTGTTCGACTCGGTTGTTCCGCCGGCCGAGTTTCCCCATCTCGTTGATCGGGTTGACGAGGCCGCTGGTGCCGTAGTCCTGGAGCATCTCCGTCTCCGCCATCAGCGGTCCCATCCGCCCGCCGACGAGATCACGGAGGTCACCGTCCGCGGCGGGGTCGGGCCGGAAGTCGCCTTCCTCGATTGCGACGGCCTTGATGTTTTTCGATCCGAGGACAGCACCGGGACCGCCGCGGCCGGCGACGCCCTCGCGCATCTCGGAGTCGTGAAGCAGGCAGGCAAAGCGGACGAGGTTCTCGCCGGCCGGCCCCGCGGCGATGACGTGGACGTCCTCGGCGTCGGGGCCGTCCTCGTCTGCGACCCGGTCGGCCACCGCGTCACAGGTTTCGTAGGTGTCGAGTCCCGCGAGGTCGGGCGCCGGCACCACCTCGGCGCCGTCCGCGTCGATCCGGACGTAGGAGAGGTCCGGGGCGGCGTCGTGGAGGACGATTGACTCGAAGCCGGTCGTCTTCTGCGCGCGGGGGAACGTGCCGCCGAAGGTGCTGTCGAAGAAGCCGTCGGTCTGAGGGCTAACGAAGCCGACGACGCCTCGACTCGTCGACTGGAAGGGGGTGCCGTTCATCGGCCCGACGGCGAAGGCAACGACGTTCTCGGGGTCGAACGGGTCGGCGTCGCTGGGCACGTGGTCGTGGACCGCCTTGACCGCGAAGCCGTTCCCGCCGAGGAAGCGGGCGGCGTCCGCGGGAGGGATCGGCTCGGTTTCGGCCTCGCCGGAGTCGAGGTGGACGTGGAGGGTTTCGCCCCCGTAGACTGGCGGGAGGTCAGTCTCGGACACGCTACACTCCAGCCGGCGTATTGGCCCGCCGGGTGGCTGCGGCAGTGGTCTGTGACATGACGAAGGAGTCGGCGCTCCGGGTACTAATCGTTTGCCGGTGAGTGCGGGCCATCTGTGTGTATTCTATATCGCGATATACGGTTTATTCACGCGGAGCTAGCGCCGTGGCTGGTCGGTGTGCGAAACGCCGAAAAGAGCGGCGTTACTTGCCGCGGCGCCGGTCGCCGCCGATGCTCGGCCGGGTGTGTTCGGTACCCTTGCCGCGCTTACGCTGGCCGCGACCCTTGCTGCCGGCGCTGGTCTTGCCGCGGAACGCGCGGCCCTTGTGGGAGTCGTCGCAGATCCAGTTCAGGTCGTCGTCGGCCTGGATCGCGGGGTGCTCCGGGTCCACGAGAATCACTTCGTGCCACTTCTGGGAGCCGTCCTCTCCGACCCAGTAGGAGTTGAGCACGCGGAGGTTGGGATACTTCCGCGAGGTACGCTCCTCGGCGATACGCTGGATGCTCTTGCGGCGGCCGATCCGGTTGACGCCCTGTCGCTTCGAGCGTCGGCCGGCCTTGAATCGGCGCTTGCGGGCCCCGCCCTTGCGGACCGAGGTCCGGGCCACGACGACGCCCTGTTTGGCCTTGTAGCCCAGGTTGCGCGCCTTATCGAGGCGGGTCGGGCGCTCGATGCGCTCGATGGCGCCTTGGTCGCGCCACTCCTGCTTTCGTTGCCACTGCAGTTCGGCGAGAGCCCCGTCGTCGGGGTCTTGCCACGCGTCCCGGATGTGGGAGTAGAAGCTTCGTGCCATAGTGTCACCACGGGCGCTTGCGATTCAGCGTCGCCAATTGGCGCGCCACATGTCGTCCCGACGAGTCGGGTGCCCGCTGGAGGCCCGTCTACCAGCGAGTTGCCGGGGCTACCCGTCGGTCGGGCTTAAGAACTTCGACTCGCTGCAAACTCCCGAACCGACTCGAAGGCGCCGTCGGCGACGGCATCGGCGACGGCTCCGCCGTCGACGTCGGGGACGAGACGGGGGTATTTCCGCGCGAAGAAGCCGATCAGGTTCGACACGTCGCGTTCGAGAAGGTCGGCGGCGTTGGCGTGGTCGGTCGGCACCGACTGCGGCCAGTCGAACACCGTGATTCCAGAGGAGGCGACAGCGATGTTGTGGTCGCTGAGGTCCCCGTGGATCAGCCCTGCGTCGTAGGCGGTCGCCACCTCGTCGAGAATCAGATCGAGAACGGGGACAACCTGCTCGTCGTCAAGTTTCGCCCGCGAGAGTTCGACGCCGTCGAACTTCGCCATCACGATTGCGTGGCGGTTGTGATCGACCGGCTGGGGGACCGATACGTCCGGATACAGCGTCTCCAGGGCCTCGTACTCGCGTTCGGCCGCCTTGCGCGCGGTGTAGAGCCACGAGACGTGGTCCCGGTCGGCAGTGTACTCGCGCTCGCGGTTCACCTCCCGGAAGTTGGTGTACCCCTCGCGGTGAAACTTCAGCGCCAGCGGCCGGTAGGACTGCACTTCGTACACGTCGCTTTCCTTCCCTACACCGAGGGGTGCGCCGACCCCGTCGACGGTGTCACGCTCGGCGAAGGTGTGCAAGGCGAGCACGTCGTACCCCTCGAAGGTGAGTTGATACCCCTCGTACTGGATGGTCCGGCGCTCGATCAGGTCGCGTCTCATACACCGATCCAGCCGGTATTCGACCTCCTCGGGCGTCAGATCCGCGTAGTCGGGAAGTTTCCCACGATTGACCCACTCGCTAAACCGCATCCCCTGCTCGACACCCGAGAGGAGATAGATATCCTCGGGGTCGAGTTCGGCCACGAGGCGGGCCACGTTTTCGACCATACCCTCGACTGGGCGCGCGAAGGACAAAAGCCCCCCGCGTCGGCGACGTACACCGTCTCTCGCGATATGAAATCGGGGACTGGCGGTCGTCGCACGCCCGACGACGGGAAGCTCAGCTGCCAAGCCACTCGTATGCCAAATTGACGTTCGCCCGGCAGAAGGTGAGTCGTGTTGGGGGTGATTCGGGGTCGCGTGAGCGCGACGGCGCATGCCCGCGTTCGCCGGCGCTACACCTGTTCGTCTCGTTGGCGCCCCCAGTCTGACGGCTCCCCGACGGCGATACCCCCTACGAGCGGACGATCCGGACGCTCAGGCGTTGTCGCGGTTGACGACGACCGCGTCCTCGGTGCTGCTCGTGTCCAGTTGATCGATAGTCGATTCGAGTCGCTCGATGGCCACCGCGATGTCGGAGACGAACGCCGCCTGTTCGGCGTTGGCGTCGGAGATGGTCCCGATCTCCTCGGAGACACGGCGGGATCGGTCGGCCGCGGTGTCGACCATGCTCGCCACTTCCTCGGTGCGAACCGCCTGGTCGTCCGTCGCCTCCGCGATGTCTTCCATGCCCGTCGAGGTGGCGTTGACCGTTTCGAGGATAGTCTCTTGGTTGTCGACCAGATCCCGGATCGTGTCGGTCCCCTCGTGGATCTCCTCGGTGACGGCGTCGATGCTGTCGATGGTCTTGTCGGCCTCCTCGCGCGTCTGGTGGATGATCTCCTCGATGCGCTCGGACTCGGACTGGACCTCGGTCGCGAGGGACTTTACCTCGTTTGCGACGACGGAGAAGCCGTCGCCCGCCTCCCCGGCGCGGGCGGCCTCGATGTTCGCGTTGAGCGCGAGAATGTTGGTCTGTTCGGCGATGTCGTTGATCACGTCGATGATATCCTCGATGGCCGTGACCTGTTCGGCGAGGTTGTGAGTGCGGTCGGCAACCTCGTCGCTGCGCTCGGCTACCCCCTCCATGCGCTCGATGGCCGCGGTGCCGGATTCGGTGCTCTGGACCGCGAGTTGCTCTGCCTCCTTGGCGCGTTCGTTGATGTCCTCGGCGGACGCGGCCACCTCCTCGACGGTTGCCGACAGGGCGCCGACTTCCTCGGCGACCTCCGACATGTTGTCGGCCTGCTCCTCGGCCAGCGACCGGGCGTTCTCGATGGCTTCGTTGACCCGTTCGGTCGTTTCGGTCGCCTGGTCGGCCTTGGTCGCCACCTCCTCCGAGACCTGTGACTGCACCTCGGTGAGCGTCTGCTGTTGCTCGACGAGTTCGGTGACGTCCGTCGTCGTCTCCAGTGCCCCGACGAGTTCGCCCTGGGGGTTTCGGAGCGGGACCCCGCTGGAGCGGGCCCACTTGTCGCCGTCAGCGGTCGGAATACGGCGGTACCCCGTCTCACTCCGCGAACTCCCTTCGCGGGCGACGGTCTGGGCGAACGTCTCGTCGTCCTCGGCGATCGGGAAGGCGTCGTAGACGTCTTCGCCGAGGACAGCCGCCTTGTCGAACCCGGTCATCGCCTCAGCCTCGGGGTTGTGATACGCGACCCTGTTGTCGGCGTCGATGACGAACCCCATCTTGGGGTACTCCTCGATCACCTGCTCGAAGAGGCCACGCCAGTAGTCACGTTCGTATCGAAGCCGCTCCACCTCGTCGTCCGTGTCGGGTGCCGGCGCAAGCCCCGCTGCGGATCGATCCCTGGTTCGATTGACCGACATCAGCGGATACCAACCGCCGGGTGGTCATAAACCACCGCTCGATAGAATCACGAGTGATAGCGGTCGTCTCGGCGCGCCGATTACCGGCCGTCGCCCCGCCCGACGCCGGCGCGGGGGACCAGCCCTCGAAGCCCGCCGGCGAGGCCCTGGCGCTCCGCCCGGGCGAGCACCCACCGATAGAGGATCAGTCCGAAGGCGACGAGGGTGTTCGTGACGAGGAAAAACGCCATCTCCTCGACCGGGAGACCGGCGACGGCGAGACCAGTCGAGTAGGTCGGCGAGATGGTCCAGAGGCCGGCGTCGATGGCGACCCAGTCGACGATCCAGAGATAGCCCGTGGGGACGAAAATCGCCGCCGCGACGGTGCGGCGACACCGCCAGATGACGGGGCCGCCGAGCACCCAGAGAAATCCGAGAACCGGACAGGCCCACAGGAGGATGTACCCGAGGTAGTAGCCGGCGGTGGTGTAAAACAGCACCAGGCCGACCGCCTCGGCGACGGCGAGCGCGAGAAGGCCGACCGGCCGCGAGCGGACGGCCGCCGGCCGCGAGGGATCGGGCGACGGATCGAGGACGTAGAGCCAGAGCCCTGCGAGCGCCGTCTGCAGGAGGAAAAAGGAGAGTTCCCCCAGCGGGATCCCCTGTACGCGCCCGGCCACGACCCCGTCGCCGTACCACCAGACGCCACGCTCGATGAGGTAGGCGTCCCAGGCGAACGTGTAGCTGAAGGCGATGCCCATGAGGATCACGACTCCGAGGGCGTCGAGTGGCGTCCGAACTCCGCCGCGAGCGCGCGCAAGCGCCGCGACGGCGAGAAGCGGGACGCCCACCGTGACGGCCAAGTACACGAGATACGAGGACGTGATGGCGGAGATCACGGGCGGTCACCCCCCGCGGCGTCAGTCCGAACCCGACGGGTCATGGATGGACTCCCTGCCGACGGCGTCGGCGGTTCCGGCGTCGACGTCCGTCGGTGGGTCGAGATTCGTCACCTGGTAAAACACCCGGAGCGGGTCGCTCTCGAACTGCCAGCGGAGCCACGCCCGTGCGACGAGAGAGAGCCGCCGTCGGACCGTCAGGCTCGGACGGGCCGACAGCGTGTCGCACCCTTGCTCGCGGATGAGCCGGTGCTGGTCCGCGTACATCACCGCCGCCGCGAGCACCGGGAACCGACAGTCCGGAGGGAGATACCGGATGCCGTCGACGCCCCGGTGATAGCGCTGTTCGGTCCGGCGGAGTTCCGCGCGGATCGCCGCGCGGACGCCGTCGGTCGGGTCGAGCGCCTCGATATCCGCGTGGGAACTCCCGTGAGTACGGAGCGTCGCCTCGGGGAGGTAGATTCGGTCGTGGTCGCGGACGTCCTCGCGGACGTCGCGAAGGAAGTTCGTAAGCTGGAAGGCCTCACCGAGGGCGGCCGCCTGCGGGCGGGCCTGCTCGGCCTCGGCGGGGTCCATCACGTCGAGCATCATGTGTCCAACCGCGACCGACGACCCGCGGAGATACGTCTCGAGTTCCGCGAAGGTGTCGTAGCGCACCTTCTCGATGTCCATCAGCATCGCATCGATGAAGGTATCCACGTCCTCGCGGTCGAGATCGTGACGGGCCCGCAGGTCGGCGACGGCCGCGAGCACCGGGTCGTCCGTCTCACGCTCGCCGAGCGCGGCCGCCCGCATGCGCTCGAGTTCGCGGCGCTGTTCGGCAGGCGGACCGGGATCGGCCGCGTCGACCACCTCGTCGGCGGTCCGAAAGAACGCGTACATGACGTACGTCGGGTGGCGAACGCGCTCCGGCAACAGCCGCGTCGCGAGGTGGAACGTCAGCCCTGTGTGGCGCTGAACGGCCTTGCTCCGGCGGATGGATTCTATGTCAGTCATCTGTATCGGGCCGGGTGGCCCACGTGCTCTATGATATGTACTCCCCCTGCCTCAAAAGCATACCAACACAGTTCGGGTCGTATATGTACGTCCGCCTCCGGTCGGACCGGGGAGAGGGCGACACACAGACCGTCAGTACTCGTGGAACGACTCCCCGCAGCGCCGACATTCGATGGTCGTGGGGCCGAACCAGCGACTGACCTTCTCGACCGGGCCGTGGCACTCGGGACAGACGCCCATCCCTCGGTCGTCGGCGGCGCGCACCGACAGGTCGAGCAGGAGATCCTCCAGTTCCTCGATCTGTTCCTGTTGGTCCTCGACGGTCTCCTGTAACTGGTCGACGCGCTCCTCGTAGGCGGCCGCGGAGTCGAGGTCGACGACGACCTCCTCGTCTGTGCGGTCGACGACCTGGTCGGTCCCCTCGGTGTCGGCCTCTGTCTCGGTCTCTGTCTCCGTGTCGTCGGTCATACCTTACTCTACGTGTCCCGTGGCTTCAATCACGAACCAAGCTAGTGCGCCCCGTCGCCGTCGATCCGGGGGGACGGCTCCGGGCGTCCCGTCCCGTCCGGACGGTGGTCGGGACACGAGCACCCGGGGGCCGGTCCGCGCCCGCGCGCTCGCACACCCATGAGTTTGGGGCAGTTACTAACCCGTCGGACAGTTTTTGTACTCGGTGATGAGTGAGACGACCGTCCCGGCCGTGATCGGTACCACGGGACCGGGGTCGATCTGGTTCGCCGTCGGCACGGTCGTGATGGGCGTTGCGGCGCTGTACTTCGCGGTTCGCGGCCGGAGAGTCGAGACGCCGCGCGCGAGAGGCGTCCACGTCGTCGCGGCGCTCGTGCCGGCCGTCGCCTGTGGGGCGTATCTGGCGATGGCACTCGGCGTCGGCGTCGCCGAGGTAGCGGTCAGGGGGGGCACCCTGCGCCTCCACTGGGCCCGATACGCCGACTGGCTGTTCACCACGCCGCTGCTGTTGATCGGTCTCGGCCTGTTCGTCGGGGCGGAACGCGAGACGCTGTTCGGCGCCGTCGCGGCCGACGTGTTTATGATCGTGACGGGGGTGGCGGCCACGCTGTCCGGCGTCCCGGCCTACCGGTACGTCTGGTGGGGAATCAGCACCGTCGCCTTCCTCTGTGTGCTGTATTTCGTCGTCGTTGCCCTCGGCCAGGAGGCCCGGGACCGGGACGCGGCGACCTGGTCGACCTTTGCCTCGCTCCGGGTGCTGATCGGGGCGTCGTGGACGGCCTACCCCGTCTGGTGGCTCGTCGGTACCGGCGTCGGCCTGGTGTCGCCGTCGGTCGAGGCGTTCGGGTTCACCCTCCTCGACACCGTCGCGAAGGTCGGGTTCGGACTGCTCGTCCTCCACAGTCCGGCGCTCGCGGGATCGGAGACGCCGGACGAGGAAGCCACCCCCGGTACCCCCGCGGAGTAGCCGAGATCAAGCGATATCGGCGACGTACCGACCCACGGCGACCACGACACCCGCCATGACCACGTTGAGTACGCCGGGAACGACCGCGCCACGCGAGACGCGATACGCGCCGAAGGCCACCAGTCCGAGCGCGACGACGCCGTGAACGCCGACGACGAGGGTCCGCTTGTCCATGGGTACACGTTGGGCCGCCGCCTCTTGAACGCCGTCCCAAACCGATCAGTCGGGATCGACCGACTGCTCCGTGACTGCGAGCGCTCGTTCGAGGTGTGACCCTTCGACGACGAGGTCGGCGTCGTCGGGCCGGTCGTCGGCCCGGAGGTGATCCTCCATGGCGAGCAGGGCCGCCTCCCGGACGACGGCCGCGAGGTCGCTCCCGGTGTAGCCGGCCGCACGCCGGGCGACGGCCGCGACATCGACGCCGCGGGTGGGCACGTCCGCGAGGTGGATGTCGAGAATCTCGGCGCGGGCCTCGGCGTCCGGGCAGGGGATCGCGACGCGCTTCTCGATGCGTCCGGGACGGAGGAGCGCCGGATCGACCGCATCCGGGCGGTTCGTCGCCGCGAGCACCGCCACCGATCCCCGGGGAGAGAGACCATCGAGTTCCGTCAGTAGCTGTGAGACGACCCGCTCGGCCGCTCCGGTGTCGGTCTCCGCGCGGGCCGGTGCGAGGGCGTCCACCTCGTCGAGGAAGACGACCGACGGCGCGACCCGACGGGCCCGCTCGAACACCTCCCGGACGCCGCGTTCGCTCTCGCCGACGTACCGATCCATCAGCTCCGGCCCGTCGACCGCGAAGAAGTTCGCGTCCGTCGAGTTCGCGACCGCTTTGGCGAGCATCGTCTTCCCGGTACCCGGCGGCCCGGACAGGAGGACACCGGTCGGCGCGTCGACGGCGAGGCGGTCGAACAGCCCCGAGTACCGAAGCGGCCACTCGACGGTGCGGATCACCTCGCGTTTCGCCGCCGCCAACCCCCCGATGTCGCGGTAGGTGAGCGACGGGCGCTCGACGGTTACCTCCCGAAGGGTCGTCGGCGCCACGGCGTCGAGCGCCGCCTCGACGTGTGCGGCCGTCACCGTCGGGCGCGACCCCGTGGCCGCGTCGGCGCCGGCCCGGGTCGCGGCGTCGACGAGGACCGCCTCCAGATCCGCCCCCGTGTATCCGTGCGTCCGGGCCGCGACCGTATTCAGGTCGACGTTGGGGGCGAGGTCGAGGTCCGCGGCGTGGATCGAGAGGATCGCCCGCCGGCCGTCCGGGCCGGGGATAGGCACCCGGATCTCGGCGTCGAAACGCCCCCCACGTCTGAGCGCGGGGTCGACCGCGTCGTCGTGGGTGGCCTCCCCGACCACCACGAGTTCGTCGTCTCGGTCACGGACGCGGTCGAGGAGCCACGCGAGACGCGAGCGCCGGCGGTCGCCGCCCGCCTGGTCCGGGTTCGGGGCCGCGGCTTCGAGATCCGGAACGTGAATGATCGCCGGCGCGTCGTCGGCGGCAGCACGCAGCACCGCTGAGAGGGCGTCGCGGCGCTCGCAGTCGGCCGGGTCGACCTCGTGAATCGACAGGCCGGCGTCGGCGGCCACCCGTCGGATCAGGCGTGTCTTGCCCACGCCACGAGGGCCGTGAACGAGGACGCCCGCAGGCGGGCGGATCCCCGGCGACGCCGAACGGGGCACGGCCACGAGACGGCGGAGGGCCGCCAGTTCGTCGTCGAGTCCGCCGACCGACGTAGCGTCGAGGGCGGCCGCCGCGTCCCAGCGGTGGCGGTCGTCGGGGTCACGCACCGCGACGGTCGTCTCGGCGGTCACCACGGCCGGGCCGGCGGGGTCGATGTCGGCGACGGTCAGCGGGACGGTGATGTTCCCGCCGAACAGGGCGGCCTCGATCCGGTCATCGGCCGTCAGGACGCGCCCGTCGAGTGCCCGCGACAGTGCGTCGGCGTCACCTTCGAGCGAGAACGCGTTGGGGACGACGGCGACGCGACGCGCCCGGACGGGGTCGACGGGCGCGACGGTGACCGACGTGCCGGCCTCGGCGTCGGCGTTCCGACGGACCGCGTCGCCCGCGAGGACCGTATCAGTCGACAGACTGGGGGCGTCCTCGCCGACGGCCGCCGCTGTGGTCGCGCCACCCTCGACGCGCACCGTCCCACCGACGTCGACGCCGGCGCGCCGGCGTGTGGCCGGCGCGAACCGGACGACGCCGGCGGCGGGCGTCGGGACCGAGACGTGCTCCGGGTCGGCGAGCGTGAGACGGATCGTCATAGGCGGGAGGTAGTGAATAGAGGAGACCGAGGCACAAAGGGCCGACCCCAACTCGTGTGGGTATCGGGACGGCAACCCGGAGGCCAAACTGTTTGGGGCACAGGGTTACCCCGTGGAAAACCGTACGCCTAGTTGGACGAATAGACCATGTTCAGCGTGGAGAAACGGATCGTGATCGACGCCTCGCCAGCGGCGGTGTTCTCGTTTCTCGACGACCCGCGGAACCACGTGAAGATCACGCCCAGCCTCGTCGACATCGAGAACATCGAGGCGCTTCCCGACGGCGGCAAGCGGGCGGCGTACCGCTACACGCTCGCCGGCATCGAACTCGTCGGAAAGGTGGAGGACGTGGAGCGGTCACCGGACGAACGCCTCGTCCAGCGCCTCTCGGGAGCTATCGACGGGACGATCAGATACGAACTCGAAGCCGAGGAGACAGACGAGGGCGACGCGGAGAGTCGGACCAGCCTCCGGTACGAGGCCGAGTACGAACTTCCCGCGACGGTCGTCGACTCACTGCTCGCGCCGATTGCCAAGGCGTACAACCAGCGGGAGGCGAAGGCGACACTGGAGAACCTGAAGACGTTTCTCGAGGCCTGAACGCGCGGCCGAGGACGCGATCACTCCTCGAAGAACGTCTCGATCAGCTTTCGTTTCGCCGCTTGGAGGTGCTGGTGGTACGTCGAGGGAACGATATCCATCGATTCGGCGAGTTGGGTGCCCTCGACGCGACGGGGCCACTCGAAGTAGCCGCTGACGTAGGCTTTCTTCAGCGCCGTCAGCTGTCGGTCGGTGAGTTCGTTCCGAAGTTCCTCCCGGAAGTGGTGGGGGGTCGCATCGGGTTCGTCCTCGTGATAGGCGGTGAGTTCGACGTGATCGTACCGCTCCCGGAGCGTATCGAGGACGCGACTCGCCGCGCGTTCGGTGCCGACGCGGAACTCCAGTTCCAGCCCCGTCGAGTCGGCGGTCATCGCAGTCACGCGGCTCCCGACCTCCGAGAGAACATCGACCAGCGGCGAGTTCGAGAGACGGAACTGCACGACGTTGCGTTCGTCGGTCGACGCGAGCGTCTCCATATCGACGACGTCGGGGTGTTCGGCGGCCGTCTCGAACATTCCGTCGAGGTCGTCGTATGCGGTGCTGACGATAGTGAGAATCCCCTGGTCGCCGTCCTCGATGACGGTCGCCTCGTGTTCGAACTGCGCGTCGAGCGTGGCCGCGAGGTCGACGAGGAAGATGTCGTAGTCGGTGAGTTTCACGCCAATCTTGAGGACGGTGTCGGTGGTGATCGTCCGCTTTGTCAGTACGTCGTTGATCGAGGTGCCGACGCTCCGGCCGAGCGATTCGAGCACGACCCGCTCGCGGCCGTCGTCCATCTCCCCGTCGTGGACGACGCCGAGGACGCCGTAGGTCGTTCCACGGTAGGTCAGCGGGACGAGCACGCACGTCCCGTCGAGTTCCGCCAAGGGATCGGTGGGGTCTTCGACCGTCCGGGACTCTTGCTCCTCGACGACCGCCCGAAGGGCACTGGCGGCTGGCGTGTCGGCGGCCACGTCGAGTGACGCCGCGAGGGCCGTCTCGTCGACTCCCTCCCGTTGGACGACGGTCACCAGGTCTTCGGTGGCGTCGTAGCGGCCGAGCCACGCGCCCGCGTACTCCTCGTCCGTTCCGATCCGCTCGGTGACGAGGCGTTCGATCTCCTCTCGGCAGTCGGCGCGGACGAGCGCCTCGGTCACGTCGTTGATCAGCCCGTTTACGCGCTCGAGTAGGCGGTCGAGCGCCTCGCGTTCGGTCTCCAGTTGCTGTTGGGCGGCCTTCCGCTCGGTGACGTCCATCTGGAAGCCGACGTAGTGGCTCACCTCGCCGTCCTCGTCGAGGATGGGGCTGATGTCGACCTGGTTCCAGAACAGCGCCCCCTCGCGGGTGTAGTTCCGCAGGACCACCCGCGTGTTCTCGTCGTTGGCGATGCCCTCGGAGAGTTTCGACACCCGGTCGGGGTCGGTCTCCGGTCCCTGGAGGAATCGGTGGTTGGCGCCGAGAACCTCCTCGGGTGGATAGCCGGTCATTCCCTCGAAGGAGTCGTTTACGTAGATCAGCGGGTCGTCTGGGTTAGTCGCGTCGGAGATGGTGATCCCGATGGGCGCCTCGTCGAGTGCCCGTTCCTTTAGTCGATGCTGGGCCTCGACGGTGAGGTCGGAGATGGGCATCCGGACGGAGTCGTCGGTCGAGGCGCTGGCGTTCGCCTCGACGGCCTCAGCGACCGCATCGAGTGGCTCCTCCGCGGCGGCGGGCACGAGTTCGGTCACGTTCGCCGCAACCGCCCGGCGCGCCGTCTCGGCGTCGACGGTCACGGGCACGAGCACCACGGGAAGTTCGGCGTACTCCCGGCGCACGGCTTCGAGAAACGCGAGGCCGTCGAAGCCGTCCGAACAGTGAGTGACGACGACACAGTCGACGTCCGCCTCGTCGATCCGGTCGCGGGCGTCGACGAAGTCCGCGATGTGGACCACATCGAAGCGCTCGGCCGCCGCATCGAGGGCGTCGGCGGACGGTGTTTCGGACGGGTCGTCGCCGACGAACAGGACATCGATCGTCGGCAGGTCGGGTTCCATGACGGTGTTCTGGGGCGTGTCGCTCATGAGAGGTTCGGTAGGATGTCACGTGATCGGCTGGCGTCGCGGGCGGCGGCCGCCGCGGCGTGTTCGCCGCTGACGACGGCCATCGGGAGACCGACACCCGGTGACGTGAACGCGCCGGCGTAGTAGAGGCCGTCGACCCCCGGCGCGTGGTGCGAGGGGCGGAGCGGCCCGGTCTGGTCGAGGGTGTGCGCGAGGCCGAGCGCGGTGCCGCCCGGGGTGTGGTACCGGTCGGCGAACTCGGAGACGCAAGCCGAGCGCTCGACGACGATACGGTCGCGGAGGTCGACACCCGTCACGGCCGCGAGGTCGGCGAGCACCGCGTCGCGGAAGGCCGACACGCGCTCGGGGTCGTCGTCGAGGCCGGGTGCGAGGGGCACGAGGACGACGACGGCGTGGTGGTCCTCGGGGGCCACGTCCGGGTCGGTCTTCGACGCCACCGACAGGTAGTAGGCGGGGTCGTCGGGCCACCCGGGGTCGTCGAAGATGTGCTCGAAGTGCTCGTCCCAGTCGGTCGGGAGGACGAGTGAGTGGTGTTCGAGCGGGGCGACGTCGCCCTCGACGCCGAGATAGAGCATGAGCGCCGACGGGCCGTAGGTCAGGGAGTCCCAGTACTCTGGGTCGCGACCGTGATCGGCCGACGAGAGCAAGTCGCGCTCCACGTGGGCGGGGTTCGCGTTCGCGATCACGCGATCCGCACGGTGGGTCGTCGGGCCGACGACGCGGATGCCGTTGCCGGTCGGGACGAGCGCCGTCACCTCGTGGCCGGTGCGGTAGTCGACGCCGAGGGTTCGGCCGAGCGAGACGAGCGCCTCCACGAGGCTGTACATCCCGCCCTCGGGGTAGTAGACGCCACCCTCGAAGTCGACGTGGGCCATCAGGTTGTACAGCGACGGGGCGTCGTGGGGCGAACTGCCGAGGAAGACGAGCGTATACTCGAGGAGGCGCTGGAGTTTCGGCTCGTCGAAGTGGGCCGCGACGTAGTCGTGCATCGACCCGAGGTGAGAGAGCGCCGGTGCCGCCCGGACGATGCCGGGGTCGACCAGGTCACGAAAGCGGGAGCGGTCGGTGTAGACGAACTCGTCCATCCCGATCTCGTAGGTACGCCGGGCGTCCGCGAGATACTCGTCGAGGGTGTCGCCCGCGCCCGCCTCGTAGGACTCGAAGACACGGCGGATCCGGTCGCGGCCGGCTGGCACGTCGATCCGGTCGCCGTCCTTGAAGAAGACCCGGTACTGGGGGTCGAGGCGTTTGAGGTCGTAGTAGTCGGCGGCCTCGTGGCCGAAGTGCCCGAAAAAGCGGTCGAACGTCTCGGGCATCAGATACCACGACGGTCCGGTGTCGAAGGTGAAGCCGTCGGCGGTGAGGCGGTTGGTGACGCCGCCGAGGCCGTCGTTTTTCTCGACGACCGTCACGTCGGCTCCGGCGTCGGCGAGATAGCAGGCCGCGGAGAGACCTGCGATACCGCCGCCGACGACGGTGACCGTCTCGCCGGTGAGGGAGGTATCGTCGATCATGGGACATACCAGATGCCACGTTCGCGGTCCAGCCACGCGCCGACGACGACGTGTGGCAGCGCGACGATGCTGATGAAGATGCTCCAGAACGCGACGAGACCCGTGAGGAGACCGGCGCCGCCGAGCGGTTGCGGCGATATCGTCCACAGCGCGGCCGCGAGGCCGAAGGTCGCGAGACTGCCGGCGATGAGGACGCCCCACGAGGCCAGCGCGACCCGTTCGGGGTCGTCGGCGTCGAGCGCGCTGAGGGGGCCGGCCGACGAGGCCGGTTCGAGCGTGTCGTCGACGGCGGCGCTCCGGGCGACCTGCCGCGCGGAGTACCAGAGCGGGAAGTAGAGGCCGACGGCGACGACGACCGGGACGGCTGCGAAGTAGGCCACGAGCAGGAGCGTCTCGGCGGCGTCGGCGAGGAAGGCCCCATCGCCGGTCGACCGGTGGTAGCCGAGCGCGAGGTGGCCGAACAGCGCCACGCTGTAGCCGCCACCGAGGACGAGTCGGCGGGTCCCGAGGTCACCGGCGACGGCCGACAGCGCCCCAGGCTCGAAGATGTTCACCATGACCGTGCTGAACGCGTAGAACGTCCCCGGCCAGAACACCATAGGAACAATCATCACCGCGCCCCCGCGCACGGCGGCGGCGAGCCAGCGTTGTGGCCGTGAACGGAGGTGGTCGGTACCGTACAGCGCCCGCATCGCCTGCACGTCACCGAAGCCGCCTTTCGCCACGGCGACGCTCACCGCGAGGGCCAGCCCCGCGACCGGCGCGGCGAAAAACAGGCCGGCAAAGAGGCCGATCATCGCCAGGTACACGAGGACGTACCGCCCCTGAAACGAGAGCGCCCGCCGCCGGAGGTTCGAGACGTGTTCGTACCCCCCATGTGGGAGGTTCATCGCCACCATCCCGAGCAGGTAGACGCCGGCCTGCACCCGCAGGGGGACTCGGACGCCGGCGACCCGGAGGGCGGCGAACCCAACGATCAACGCGACCAACACCGTCCGGGAGGCGGTCAACGGGACACCGCCTGCCGTCCCGGGAACCGCCCGCGCGAACCGAGACTCGGTGTTCATATACGGTGATACGACCGAGCACCCAATCAAAAGTGACCCAAACTGTATGGGTATCCGATCCGCGTGGGCGGAGGAACGCTTAACGGGTATCCCGTCGTGTCTTTGACCGGTGCCGATCACCGAATTTCAGTGCCCGCGCTGTGGGTCGGAGGTCAAGATGGGACTCCCGCGGGGAGCGATGGTGAAGTCCGTCACCGCGGCGGAACAGCCGGCGGCCGACGAGGAGCGACGGAAGGCGCGGTCGCTCGTCTGCCGGAACGATCACGAGTTTTACGTCCTGTTCGAGTGGTGACCGGGGAGACCCGACCCCCGGCACACATCAGTTTGGCACGGCGGCGGAACCGAGCGTGACCGACGACCCCGTCGGCACGCCAGGTGGTAGCACCCACCGCGTAGGATACCGTACTGTTTGGGAACCAGAGTTACCCCCAAAGGGTTGTACATTCAACCTGTATGTCGGGAGCAATACCAACGATGTCAAGCGTGGCGTTACAGATGGGACAGATCACGTCCCGGCCAGAGTGGATCTGGCTGGCGCTCGGGACCGCACTGATGGGGCTCGGGACCCTGTACTTCCTCATCCGCGGGATGGGCGTGGAGGACCCCGGCGCCAAGAAGTTCTACGCGATTACGACGCTGATTCCGGCCATCGCCTTCACGATGTACCTCTCGATGCTGTTGGGGTACGGACTCACGATGGTGCCCTTTGCCGGTGAGGAACACCCGATCTACTGGGCGCGGTACGCGGACTGGTTGTTCACCACGCCGCTGCTGTTGCTCGACCTTGCCTTGCTGGTCGACGCCGATCAGGGCACCATCCTCGCCCTCGTCGGCGCCGACGGCATCATGATCGGCACCGGTCTCATCGGCGCGCTGACCCAGGTGTACCAGTACCGGTTCATCTGGTGGGCCATCAGCACGGCGGCGATGCTGTACATCCTGTACGTGCTGTTCTTCGGCTTCACCGCGAAGGCGAACCAGATGCGCGAAGATGTCGCTTCGACGTTCATGATCCTCCGGAACCTGACCATCATACTCTGGTCGGCCTATCCGGTGGTGTGGCTCGTCGGGAGCGAAGGTGCTGGTGTCGTTCCCTTGGGCGTCGAGACGCTGATGTTCATGGTGCTCGACGTGAGCGCGAAGGTCGGATTCGGCCTCCTGCTTCTCCGGAGTCGCGCCATCTTCGGTGACGTCGAGGCCCCCGAACCCTCCGCCGGCGAGGGGACGGCCGCCGCAGGCGACTAACCCCGTCGACCGTGCCGTTTCGGGACGCTCGCGCGTGCCGCCCGACGGCGAGTGCGAGTGCCCCACGTGATAGTGCGAACAACCGCACGCGAACCGCAGCCGTTTTTTTCGAACGGTTCCGGACCGTCGAGACGACAGACTGTCGAACAGATGCTAGCCAACACTACCGGGAACGACTATCCCAACTCGTTGAACCGTCTCGCCGTCGTCGGCCTCGTCCTCGGCGCGGCAGTGGCCATGGCCGGGCTGTTCGCGTTGCCAGCGCTCGAATCCCTCGGATTCGCCTTCCGCCAAGCGTTCCTCGTCGTCGGCGTCGCCGAGTTCGCCGCGGCAGTGGTCGTCGGGACGGCGGCGTATCACCTCTATACGGTTCCGGAGGAGTGAGGGCGGCGCCCGTGGGTCAGTCCTCGGGTCGGACGTCCGTGCGGAGCGCCACACGAGCGACGTTGCCCGCACACGCCGCGGTGCGGCCGAGGACATCGAGAACCTGCGAGACGGCGTAGGCACCCGACGGCGACCGCTCGAAGAGCGCCCGGTCGAGCGCGCGGACGTCGTCGACGAGCGCGTCCCGACGATTCAGCACCGCGTACGCGCGCTCGGTCGACGATTCGATGACCGCAGCCGTCGCCGTCTCGATGACCTCGCGGGACCGCGCCCCGAGGTCTACGAGGTCGTCACGCACCGCCGGCGGTGGGAGTTCGTCGGCGCGGTCCACGACAGCGGCGATGTCGACGGCGTGGTCCGCCACCCGCTCCAGTTGGCGGGCGACGAGGTAGTAGTCGAACAGCGCCCCACGGCCGACGCCGAGGTGATCGACCTCCGCGAAGTCGACGAGCGAGCGGTTGAGATGGCGGGTGAGCATACGAAACAGGCGGTCGACCGCGTCGTCGCGGTCGTCGAGTCGCTCCGCCTCGGCGGGGGTGGCAAGCGCCTCGACGGCGGCCCGGTGTATCGAGAGGGCGGTGAACTGGAGTTGGACCACCGACTGCTGGATCGACACCTCGCCGGTGTCGAGGAGGGTGTCGACGGTGATCCGGTCGTCGGCCGCCTCACCGACCGACATCCCCACGAGACCGTCGGCGATCCGGCGGACAGCGCGGCGCTCGGTGGCATCGAAGGTCACCCCGTCGGGCGCGTAGAGCGTGATGGTGTCGTAGCCGACGGCGTAGGCCGCCTCCAGCGCCCGCCGTAGCGTCGCGGCGTCGGTGTCCGGGGGCGTCAATTCCGTGGCGCCGAGTGGCCCGCCGTCCCGCGCCCCGCGTCGGACGACGAGTGAGCCGTCGGTGTGGGGGTACAGGTTGATCGGCATCCCCGCTTCAAGGCGGTGTTCGGTCGCCCACTCCTTGGGGAGCGACACCGAGTACGTCGAGCCACCGATCTTCTGGAGTTTGCGCGTCTCCATCTCCGTCGTCGTCGCCGCGTCAGACGAGTTCCGGGTCACTCTCGATCATATAGAGGGTGCGCGCGGCGACGTTGACCGCGTGGTCGCCGACGCGTTCCAGGTCGCGGACGATTAACAGGAGCCGCGAGACGTCGTCGAGTAGCTGTTCGACCGCCCAGCCGTCGCCGTCGGCCACCTCGCGTTCGATGAGGTCACGAACCACTCGCTCGCTCGCGTGTTGGCACAGCGAGTCGAGTTCGTCGTCCCGCGCCGCCACCGTGCGACACAGCGCCGCGTCGTCGGTCCGGTAGGCGGTCATGGCGTCGTCGAGCATCTCGCAGGCGAGGTCGCCGATGGCCGAGAGGTCGACCTGTTCGAAGCGCTTGCGGTCCGCTTCGAGCGTGTACTGTGCGAGATTGACCGCGAGGTCGGCGACACGCTCCAGGTCGGTGAGGATCTTGAAGGAGGCGGTGACGAAGCGAAGGTCGCCGGCGACGGGCTGTTGCTGGGCGAACAGCTGGATACACGTCGCCTCTAGTTCCAGATACCGTCGGTCGACAGCGTCGTCGCCCTCGATCACGTCCTGAGCGGCCGCCTCGTCGATGGTCTCGAGGGCGGTGAGCGCGCGGTCGAGTCGGTCGCCGACGAGGTCACCCATCGACAACACCTCGGCGCGCAGGTTCGCGAGCGACTGCTGGAACTCGTCTCGGGGCATGAATTATCCGAACTTGCCGGAGATGTAGTCCTCGACGCGCTGGCTCTGTGGGTTCTCGAAGATCCGGTCAGTGTCGTCGTACTCGACGAGTTTGCCACCGGTGAGAAAGACCGCGGTCTGATCCGAGATGCGGGCCGCTTGCTGCATGTTGTGGGTGACGATGACGACGGTGTACTCCTCCGCAAGGTCGTGGATGAGGTCCTCGATTTTCGCCGTCGCGATCGGATCCAGCGCCGACGCCGGCTCGTCCATCAGGATGACCTCGGGATCGACGGACAGACACCGGGCGATACAGAGTCGCTGCTGCTGGCCACCCGAAAGGCCGAGGGCGTTGTCGTCCATCCGGTCGTGGACCTCGTCCCAGAGCGCGGCCTGTTTGAGCGCCCGCTCGACGAGTTCGCGCTCCGCCTCGCTGTCGTCGCGGCCGAGCAGTCGGGCCAGCAAGCCGGTGTTGATGTCGCCGTGTTTCCGCGGGCCGTAGGCGATGTTGTCCCGGATCGACTTCGGGAACGGATTCGGCGACTGGAACACCATCCCAACCCGTTTGCGGAGTTCCACCAGATTGATGCCGTCCTGGTAGATTTCGTTCCCGTCGAGTTGTACCGAGCCGTCGACGTTGGCGGCGTTGATCCGGTCGTTCATCCGGTTGAGACAGCGGAGATACGTCGACTTCCCACACCCCGAGGGGCCGATGAGCGCGGTGACGCTTTGTTCGGGAATCTCCATCGAGACGCTCTTCAGGGCGTGGTCGTCGCCGTAGTAGACGTCGAGATCCTCGGCGACCATCTTCGCCTCACCGTCGAAATTGTACTCAGTCCACTCGTCTCTGGTCTCCTCGACCGTCTCTCCGCTGGTGGTTTCGAGCGGCTGGTCGCTGCCTGTCGTCTTGGTTCGTGTCTGGCTCTGCGGTTGGGTCTGTGGTGAATCACTCATCGTTATTCGTGCCTGAGTCGCTGTCGGAAGTAGTAGCGCGCGCCGATACCAATCGCGTAGAAGGAGAGCACGACGACGAGCAGGACGAGCGCCGTTGCCCACCGGAATCCGTCGGGGTCGGTGACGTTGCTCCCCAAGCCGACGCCCGCGGTGATGAGGGCGTACAGCTGGTAGGGGAGCGCAGAGGTCGCCTGCAGGAGTTCGGGGTTGGCGACAAACGGCGGCGCGGCGGTGAACTCGAAGCCGCCGATGACGTCGACTGTCTGTCCCCCGGGGACGAACGTCCCACCCGCCATCGTCAGGAGGATTGGCGCCGTCTCGCCCGCGATGCGGCCGACACCGAGGATGACCCCCGTGACGACGCCCGGAAGCGCCGCCGGGAGAACGACACTGCGGATCGTCTGCCACTTCGGCACGCCGAGTGCCGCGCTCGCGTCGCGGTACTCGTCGGGCACCGCGATCATCGCCTCACGGCTCGTGATGAGCACCAGCGGCAGGAGCATGAATCCGAGCGTGAGCATCCCGGCCAGCAACGACTTCCGGTTACCAAAGCGTGGGATGAGAAAGGCAAATCCAAACAGACCGAAGACGATGCTCGGCGTGCTCCAGAGACCGTTGGTCGACACCTCGACGATCTGGGTAAACCGGCCCCGCTCGGCGTATTCGGTGAGAAAGACCGCCGCGCCGACGCCAAGCGGCACCGCGAACAGCACCGCGCCGACGACCAGCCAGATCGTTCCCACGATGGCCGGGAGGACGCCCTGGAAGTCGTTCAGGAGCGCGACGCCGTTCATCACGAACGGGACGTACACCGGCAACTCGACGACCCCGAACACCTGCGGGCCGACGCCAGCACCGACCTGGGCGCCGTTGAGCAGGCCGGAAATTCCCTGCACGACGACGAAGGCGATGAGGATGAACAGGAAGGCGACGATGGACAGCGCGTTGACGTAGATGAGGACGTACGCACCCATGTGTCGGCCGCGCGCGCCGAACCGACCGTAGGCCTTCGCGGCGGCCCAGCCACCGTAGAGAGAACAGAACAGCGTCGCGGTCGGAACGAGGAACTCGGCCGTGATCGACGCCTGCTGCTCCCAGCCGAGATTCCAAATCCACGCCGGCCCGATCGTTCCGGTGAGAAAGACGGCGCCGACGAGGACGAGCAAGGCGCCGAGCGGGACCGTCGATCCCACGTCCTCGCGGGGGACAGCAGTCGCCGCGAACGTCAGGCCGCCGACGAAGAGACCACCGACGACGCCGCCGACGGTGCCGAATCCGAGCGTCTGGGAGGCGACGCCGCCCCCGACGACGAACCACGGCACCGCCGCGCCGAGACCCGCGATCAGGCCGGCGCTCGCGTCGGGGTCAGTTTCGACGTAGCCGAACCAGGAGCCGAGACCGAAGACGGACACAGCGACGCCGAGACCGATCAACAGCCCACCGAGCAGCGTCACCGTCGACAGGCCGGCGACCGTGCCGGTGAGGTTCACCCGCTCGAACAGCGCCGCAATCGCGAGCGCGAACAGCATCGCCGAGAGGCCGACCGTCGCGCCGGCCACCGCGTCGGTCACCGTCGTGTCACCCTCGACGAGCGGTGATCGGGTCGCCCCCGCCATCAGGCTTCACCTCCGAGCTTGCTCCGCATCCGCCACTCGATGTACTGTGCGCCGATGGAGATGACGAGCACGGTGATAAAGAGGATCACGCCGGCGACGAACAGGGCGTCCATCTGGAGGCCGTCCGCTTCGCCGTAGTTGCGGGCGATGAGCGAGGTGAGCGTCTCCTGGCCGTAGAAGACGTTCACGAGTGGCTCGGTGAGGCGGGGGACCCCACGGAGCATGACCGTCGCGGCCATCGTCTCGCCGATGGCGCGCCCGACACCGAGGAGGACCGCGGCGGAGACGCCCGAGAACGCCGCAGGGAGGGTGATCGAGGTCATGGTCTGCCAGTCGGTCGTGCCGACGGCGAGTGACCCGCTTTTCATCGACTCGGGGACGCTACTGAGTGCGTCCTCGGCGACGGAGACGACCGTCGGGAGCGCCATCAGCCCGACGACGATGCCGACGAAGAGGTAACTCCCCTGGCCGGTGGTCCGGAACTGGTCCGAGGCCCACGGGCTGAGGATCGTGAAGCCGATGAAGCCGTAGACGATGGAGGGGATGCCAGCGAGGATTTCGACGCCGGGCTTGACGAACTCCCGGACGATAGCGGGCGCAATCTCCGAGAGAAAGAGCGCAGCGGCGACGCCCAGGGGTCCAGCGACCGCCGTCGCGACGAGGGTCACCATCACCGTCCCGTGGATCATCGGCACCATCGAGTACCGGATCGGGGGCGCCACTGCGTCCCAGTTGGGCTGGATGAACATCCGCAGCCCCGGCACACGCACACCCAACACGGTCACGCTCTCGTACCAGAGGACTGGGACCGACTCCCGGAAGATAAACACGATGATCAGCCCGAGGATCAACAGCGTCGAGACGGTCATCGTCAGCGTCAGCACCAGCGCCGTCTCCTCTTGATGTCGCACCCAGCCGTACCCCGTCGCGGCGACGAACAGGGCGAAGGGGAGGGCGGTCAGGTTCGATACGGCGAGAAATCCGACGAAGGCTGCCAGCAGGGAGAGGGCGATAATCGTGACGACGACGAGCGCCGCAGGCTCGGTGTCGTCGACGAAATCGCGAACCCGCTGGACCTGCTGTCCGGCGGCCGCGTTCAGTCGTTCGCTACGTGTTGCCTGTGCCATGGTGTGTGCCTGGAGTGTATCGATTTGAGTGGTGACATAGAAATGGGCGGTCGGGGTCGCGAGCGGCGATCAGGTGCGGACGAGCCGCCGGCTTAGGGCATGACGAGGTCTTCGGTGGCGAGCGCCGACACCTGCTCTTTCATCGACTCCAGATCGCTCGTCGGCAGCGGGATATAGTTGTTCCCCTCGACGAAGATGCTCTGTCCGAACTCGTTGAGGAACATGTTGATGAACGCGGCCTCGCGGGCGTCGTAGCCGCCGCCGTTGTGGTTGTCCTCCTCGATCAGCGTGTACATGTGGAGGTCGCGGTTGAGCGGGTAGTCGCTGTCGAAGATGGTGTGTTCGGCGTCGCGGTCCGGCTCGTAGAGCGTGCCTTCGAACTCGATTCCGACCGGAACGACCGTCTCGCCGGTGAACGCCAGCGCCATGTAGGCGATGGCGCCCTCGTTCTGAGAGACGGCCTGCGCGACCTGCTGGTTCTGTCCGAAGCGGGTGTCGACGCCGGGCATCGCGGCGTCGGCGCCGCCGAGCATGTTCAGGCGGAACGAGGTGTCCGTTCCGGACCCCTCGGCGCGACCGATAGTGTAAATCTCCTGATCGTAGTCGATCCCCTCGATCTGACTCCAGTTGGTGATCTCGTCCTGGTAGATGCCGCGGACCTGCTCGCCGGTCAGTTGGGTGACGCCGGCGTCGACGACGTCCGAACTGACGACGACCGGCTGGCCGTCGCGGCCGACGACGTTGTCAACGACCGTGTTCTGGGCTTCCTCCTCGCTGATGCCCAGTTCGGCCGTGATCGGCCCCGAGGAGTTGCCGATGTCGACCAGCCCCTCCGTGACGGCCTCACAGCCGGTCCCCGAGTGGCTCAGGCCGACCGTCGTCGGGAACGGGGGTTCGGAGCGCTGCTCGGTCGGCTCGAAGCCGAACTTCTGGGCGAAGTAATCGGCGAGGAGCATGTCCGGTTCGCCGAGTTGCTCCCACCCGGGGACGGTACTCTCCGAGTTCGACCCCCAGTACTCGCCGTCGCTCGGCGGCGCGTTGGAGTTCCAGTAGGAACTGCCGGTGTTCGAGATGGGGTAGACGGTTGAGGACCCCTCGGCGTTGAGTAGTGCGGTGTTCGGGGCGTCGTCGCTACTCATGTCGGACTCGGCTTCGGTGGGGGTGGGGTCGGGTTCGGACCCACCGTCACCACCGTCGCCGCCGTCGCCATCGCCACCCTCGCCACCGTCGCCGCCGCCCCCGCCGGACTGCCCGCCGCATCCGGCCAGCCCCGCGATGCCAGCGACCCCAGTCGTTGCGATGAACGTCCGCCGTGAAAGCCGATCACGCTGATCTCCGCTGTTGTCAGACATCACACGATATTCGCGCAGTTCGGATAAAGATCGTTTATATGAGGGGTAGTTGGTCCTCCGTAGCAACAATGTAGACATTGACCGCTATATATGACAAAATAGTCCCAAGCGGCGTCGAGACGGAAGCTATAACGCCGACTCGGCGAAAGCGTGGCCCGTGACCGACCACGACTCACTCGACGGGCTGTCGCTTGACACAGCCGTGGACGACGTCGTCTCGCGGACCGGCGACGACCCCGACGCGGTTCGGGCGGCGCTGAAACGGGTGACCGAGGCGGGTGAGATTCGGCGCGAAGCGGTCGACGACGCGCTTGCGCACGTCTCGAAGGTGGTGTCGACCCCCGAGACCCGGGTGGAAAACGCTGGGATGCTGATCGACGACGCCCGCGAGGCCGCCGCCGCGGTCGATCACCTCGACAGCGTGGCCGAGCGCCTCGACGACTTCGCGGACCGGCACGCGGCGGTCGCGTCCCGGGTGGACGACCTTGGCGATCAGCTTCAGTCTGTCGTCGCCCTCGCGAACGAGTCGGGCGCCATCTACGAGACGGCAGCCGAAATCCGGCGGCTCAACGCGGCCGCCAACTCGGCCCAACACGATGCCGACAGACTCGGCGTCTACGCCGAGGAGTTCGAGGCGTGGGTTCGGAACCCCGACCGTCGGGTGGACGCCCTCGGCGACGACGCCGACGCGGTGGCGGACGTTATCGACGGCGTGGCGGGGACTCTCGACGCACTCGCAGGTGGGGAGGTAGAGGTCGACCTCGACCCTGCGGCCGTCCGGTTCGACGCCGCCCTCAGACACCGGGTGTCCCGGCTCCTGCTCGACGACCTCCGGGCCGAGGTCGACGACCTCAAAGCCTGGCCCGACCCGGACCCGGACGACGCCCACGGCGCCGTCGACCCCGAGAGCCTCGCCGCCCTCGACGACCGCCTCACGGACCTCGAAGCCCGATGGCGGGAGACCGACGACCGCTTCGACGGGGCCGCCGAGTGGCGGGACCGCTACGACGCCCGACTGTCCGACTTCGAGGCGGCGCTCGACGGCCACGCCCCGCCGGTCGACTGGGGGGCAGTCGAGTCGGCGCTCGACGAGTACCGCCCGGAGCCGACGGACGCGGCGTCGGCCTGAGACACGCCCCGCTCAGTCGGCGCGCCCGGCGAGGTCGAGGGCGGCGTTCGCCAGTACGTTCGCGGCCCGGTAGCAGTCTGGCCAACTGGTGAACTCGTCTTCGGTGTGGCTCTTGCCGTCCTCGCTGACCGCGAAGATCATCGCCGTATCGCAGACCGACGCCGTGTGGGTCGCGTCGTGGCCGGCCCCGCTGACCATGCGCCGGCCGTCGTATCCCAGGTCCTCGACGGCGTCGGCGACGGCCGCGACCGGCCGCTCCGGGAAGTCGACACTCGGGGCGCGCATGGTGTGTTCGATATCGTATCCGACGCCCTCGCGGTCGGCGGCCGCGGCCACCTCCGCGGTCATCCGGTCGATGGCCGTCTCGAGGACGCCCTCGTCGGGGTCGCGGATGTCGGTCGTGAACCGTACCGTCTCCGGGACGATGTTGACCGAGTCCGGGTCGACGGTCAGCGACCCGACCGTGGCGACGGTGCGATCACCGAGGGTGCCGGGGAGTCGACGAATCGCGGTCACCACGTCCGAGGCGGCGACCAGCGCGTCGTTCCGGTAGTGCATCGGGGTCGTCCCCGAGTGGTTGGCCTGCCCGTGGAGGGTGACTTCGGCCCACCGGAGCCCGACGATACCGGTGACGACCCCCACGTCGGCGCCCGTCTCGTCCAGTCGTGGCCCCTGTTCGGGGTGAACTTCGAGATAGGCGTGGTACGGCTCGCGCGGTTCGGCCGGCTCCGAGCCACGGTAGCCGATTCGTTCGAGTTCGTCGACCAGGCGGGTGCCGTCGGCGTCGGTCTTCTCGTACTCTGTCTCGATGTCGTGGGCGCCGGCCCAGACGCCACTTCCCTGCATCGCGGGCGGGAAGCGGGACCCCTCCTCGTTGGTCCAGTTGACCACCTCGACCGGCCGCCGCGTCTCGATGCCGTGATCGTCGAGCGTCCGCACGAACTCCAGGGCCGCAACCACACCGAGCGCGCCGTCGTAGATGCCACCGTATGGCTGGGAGTCGAGGTGCGAGCCGACGAGTACCGGCGCGGCGTCCGAATCGGCTCCGGCCCGCCGGGCGAACGTGTTGCCGAAGGCGTCGATGCGGGTGTCGAGTCCCGCGGCGGTCGCCCGTTCGACGAACCAGTCGCGGGCCCGCGCGTCGGCGTCGGAGAGCGCGAGGCGGTTGAGTCCCCCGCCGTCGGTCCCGCCAATGGCCGCCTGTTCCTCCATCGTCTCGACGAGTCGGTCGCGGTCGATGTCGAGCCTCATATAGGCCCCCTCGCTCCGGATGAATGTCGGTCTACCGGCGCGCGCCCATTCACTGGGTGGAGAGTGTCCGCTCGCGGAGGGGCCTCGGGGCGGTTGCGGCCCCGACCCCGAAGCCCTTTTGCGCCCACCACGAACGGGCGGTATGGACGCGAGCGATCCGCACGCCGACCGCGAGTGGCGCCTGATCCGCGAGGAGGCGTGGTCGGGACCGATGAACATGGCACTCGACGACGTCGCGGCCGAGACGGCCGCCGCGGGCGGCCCCCGGACCCTCCGGGTCTATCGGTGGGACCCGGGGACGCTCTCGCTCGGCTACCACCAAGACCCCGACACCGTCGACTGGGACTACTGTGAGCGCGAGGGCGTCGGCGTCACTCGACGGCCCACCGGCGGCGGCGGCATCTACCACGACAGTGACGGCGACATCTCCTACACCATCGTCGCCCCCGACGGGGAACTCCCCGGAGACTTGGTCGAATCCTATCGCCGGCTCTGTACGCCGATCCTCGACGCGTTCGACCGCCTCGGCGTCCCCGCGCGGTTCGCGGAGACGGGCCGGCCGGCGCTTCACAAGCCCGCCTGTTACCTGCGGGAGCTTCACTCCGCCCACGACGTGGTCGTCCCGGGACCGGACGGGCCGCGAAAGGTGAGCGGCAACGCCCAGCACCGCCGGGCCGACGCCGTCGTCCAACACGGCTCGCTCTCTTATACGGTGCGGCCGGAGCGCCACCTCGCGGTCTTTGCCGACCCGGGTGTCGACGCCGAGACGTTCCGCGAGCGGGTGACCGGAATCGCGGACCACGCCGACGTCGACCGGGCGACGGCGGTGGCGACCCTCGAGTCGTCGCTCCGGGCGTGGGCCGACGCCGAGGCAGGCGCGTGGACCGACGCGGAACTGGCGCGGGCGCGCGAACTGGCCGCGGAGAAATACGGGAGCGAAGCGTGGACGAAACGACGGCCTGGGGAGCGGTAGGGCACACCGCCGAGCACGGCCGGCGACGCTAGAAGCCGAACGTCTCGGGGTCGGCGACGTCGAGTTCCTCGGTGATTGCGTGGTGAATCTCGTCGACCGGCGGCGTATCGCGGGTGGGATCGAGCCAGTGTTCGCTCACCCACCGGTATCGCACCCGGAGGTCGGCATCGAGGAGGAAACACGAGCGTCGCGACCGGCGGGAGACCCCGAGCGCGCGGTAGGTGACGCCGAAGGCGTCGGACAGTTCGAGGTCGGTGTCGGCAAAGAGCGGGAAGTTCAGGCCGAGGTAGTCGATGAAGCGCTTGTGAAGCCCGGCACTCGACTTGCTGGCGCCGACCACCTGGACGTGTTCGCCGCTAGAGAACCAGTCGAAGTCGCGGAACGAACACCACTCGTCGATACAGTCGGGGCTGAAATCGACGGTGTAGAAGCTGAGTAACACCGGTCGGTCGTCGGTCAGGACCCCCAGCGTCGTCTCCGTGGTGGTCCCGTCCGGGCGAACGAGCGTCGCTTCGGCGTCGGCCACCGTCTCGCCCACCGCAACCGGCTCTTCCTGTACCATGAGACGGGGTTCGAGCGGTGCTGACAAAACCGTTCGCTTACGAGAGTCGAAGCGCCTTTGCGCACCGGCGTCCTCGATTCGGTATGCGAGTCGGAGCACACGTATCCATCGCCGGCGGCGTCGACAACGCGGTCGGCAACCAGCGGACGGTTGGCGGTAACTGCGGACAGATCTTCACCCACTCCCCGCAGGTCTGGCAGAACCCGAACGTCGGCGACGACGAGGCTGTGGCCTTCCGTGAGGGGACCGCTGAACACCTCGATGGCCCCTGGGTGATCCACTCCTCGTATCTCGTCAACCTCTGTACGCCGAAGGCGGACCTCCGCGAGAAGTCGATCGACAGTATGCAAAAGGAAGTCGAGGCCGCGGCGAAACTCGATATCGAGTACGTCAACGTCCACCTGGGCGCACACACGGGCGCGGGCGTCGACGGCGGCCTCGATAACGCCGTGAGCGCGCTCAACGAACTCGACGTGCCCGCGGACGTGACGGTCCTCGTCGAGAGCGACGCCGGGAGCGGAACAAAACTCGGCGGCGACTTCGAACACCTCGCGGCGGTCCTCGCGGAGAGCCGCCACGACCTGGGGGTCTGTCTGGACACGGCACACGCCTTCGCCGCGGGCTACGATCTCTCGACGCCCGAAGCGGTCGACGACGTCGTCGCGGAGTTCGACGACGTGGTCGGTCTCGAACACCTCCACTGTCTCCACCTCAACGACTCCAAACACGCCTGCGGGACGAACAAGGACGAACACGCCCACGTCGGAGAGGGACTGATCGGCGTCGACGGCATGCGCCGGATCGTCACCCACCCCGACCTGCGCGACCTGCCGTTCGTCCTCGAGACGCCCACCGAGGACGGCAAGGACTTCGCGTGGAACATCGACCGGGTGCGCGAACTCCGGAACGGCGCCTGAGCCGGACCGCTTTTGCGCCGACCGCCCCTACGGCGCGACGGATGGACGACGTTTCTCGACGGACGGCGCTCCGAGCCGGCGTCGGCGCCGCGGTCGGTCTCGGTGCGGGCGTACGGACGGGGCGGGCCGCCACGACTGGCGGGGACGACCCGACCGTCGCCACGCGCAACTGCTATCTCGGCGCCGACCTCTTTCGACTCCTCGGAGCCGCAGCCGAGGGACCCGACGCGGTCCGGGAGACGGCCGGCGACCTCCTCGCGGCGGTCGACCGCAGTCGGGTCCCGGCGCGTCTGGACGCGATAGCCGCGGAACTCGCCCGCGCCGAACCGGATCTGGTCGGGATACAGGAGGCGGCGCTGATCCGGACGGGACCGCCGGGTGGCGACGCGACCGAGGTGCGCTACGACTTCCGCGAGACGCTGCTCGCACGGCTCGCGGCCCGGGACCACCCCTACCGCGTCGTCGCGGCGACGAACGGGGCCGACCTCGCGGTGCCGGCGACGGTAGCAGGCGAGACGCGGACGGTACGGCTGACCGACCGCGACCTGTTGCTCGCCCGCGCCCCCGTGGAAACGAGCGCGGCGACGGCCGACACCTTCGACGCGACACTCTCGCTGTCGCGGGACGGGCGCGAGGTGACGGTCGAACGCGGCTACGCCGTCGCGGACGCGACGGTCGGCGGCCGCCGGCTCACGGTCTGTACTACACACCTCGAATCGGCATCGGCCGAGACGCGGACGGCACAGGCGGCGGAGCTAATGGAGATGCTCGCCGACCGACCGGACCCAGTAGTTCTGGTCGGAGACATCAACAGCGGTCCGGACGCGTCGGCGGCGGCGTACGACCGCCTCACCGCATCCTTCACGGACGCCGGCGACGCGGGCGCGACCTGCTGTCACGCGGCCGACCTCCGGAACCCCGACGCGTCGCTCGACTCGCGGGTCGATCACGTGCTCGTCCGGGGCGACCTCCGGGCGCGTGACGTGCGCCGGGTGGGCGCCGATCCGGCCGCTCGCGTGGCCGGCGACGGCGACCGACTCTGGCCGTCCGACCACGCGGGGCTGGTGGCGACGCTGAGTCCAAAAGAGAAGACACCGACACCCACGGCGACGGACACGCCCGAACCGACCGAGACGGAGACCGACACCGCGGCCGCCGACACCGACACACCCACGGCGAGCACCGGGGCCGGGTTCGGCGTGCCGGCGGCGCTCGCCGCCCTCATCGGCGGGTGGCTCGCCGCCCGCGATGACGACTGACTTTTGAGGACCGAGGGGGTAGGGCCGGCGTGCGCAGATTCTCGGCCGACTACCTCCGACGGACGCGCGCGGGCCTGTGGTCGTCGCGGGAGGCACTGGACGCGCTCGACCTCCCGAGCCACGAGCGAATCCTGGATGTGGGCTGTGGCACGGGCGAACTCACGCGGGTGCTCGCCGAGGAGTCGGGAGGGGAGGTGGTCGGTATCGACGCCGACCCGTCGCTGCTGGCCGTCGCTCGCGAGGAAACCGACTGTCCGGCCGTCGCCGGCGACGCCGAACGCCTGCCCGTCACCGACGGATCGTTCGACCTCGTGACGTGTCAGGCACTGCTGGTGAATCTGCCCGATCCGGCCGCGGCGCTCCGGGAGTTCCGCCGCGTCGCGAGCGACCGTGTGGCGGCCGTCGAACCCGACAACGCCGACGTGTCGGTCGCGTCGACGGTGGAACGCGAGGTGGAACTCGAACGGCGCGTCCGGGAGGCGTATCTGGAGGGGGTCGGGACGGACGTCGCGCTGGGCGAGCGGGCGGTGGCCGCCTTCGAAGCGGCGGGTCTCGTCGACGTGACCACGCGCCGGCATTACCACCGGAAGGTGATCGAACCGCCGTACGACGAGGGCGACCTGCGAGACGCGACACGAAAGGCGACGGGAGCGGGGCTGGCCGACCACGAGGCGGAGCTTCGGCGGGCGGTCGGCGACGAGTACGACGACCTTCGGTCGGCCTGGCGGACGATGGGCCGAGAGATAGTCGAGTCGATGCAAGCAGGAACGTATCGTCGGGCGGAGGTCGTGCCGTTCGACGTGACCGTCGGCCGGGTGCCGGCGGGACGTCGGTTCGAGTAGGGGTGGGCGGCTAGCGGACCCGTGTCCTGACCGTCGCCGCGGGCGGGTCGCGTGACGCCGCCTCGCGCGGAGCGCCGGTGTCATCTGTGATTACACCACGTCGCCACGGACCGTCCGCCCGGTCGCCTCGGCGCGACGCTCGCGCATCGCGGTGGCGGCCTCGGTGGCGGTGTCGTCGTCTAGTCCCAGCATGCCTAAGGCCTCCGAGAGCGTCGGGAAGGCGAGTTCGCCGCCGCGGAGTTTCGTCATCGCGTCGTCGTCGCGGCGGCCGTCGACCCACAGACAGACCCCCCGAGGGTCGAGGATTTCGCCGTAGGCCTCTCGGGCCATCGCCCCCTTCAGGCGCTGGGTAACGTTGTCGGTGAAGGAGGCGTTACACACCTCCAGGTGGATCGGTTCGTCGTCGCCAGCGAGATGGGCGGCGAGACAGCGCTCGGGCGCCGCGTGGCCGTTGTCGTTCGCGCGGAGGTGTTCCGGATACGCCGCGGCCCAGTCGGCGTCGACGGTCTTGCCGACGCCGGCGACGCCGAACCGCTCCGTGAATTCGGCCGCGCGGTCGGCGTCGCCGCGCATGAGGAGATCCTTGGTGACGTACACGTCGAGGCGGTCGAGTGGGTCGAGACCGAGGGCAACGTCGCCGTACACCCACACCTCGCGGACGGGCACCGGGAGGAGCGCGGGGTCGTCGCCGTCGGTCGGCCCGTCGGTCGCCGTGCGGTCCACGTAGTCGACGATTTCGGCCACCCGGTCGAGCGCCGCGTCTCGATCCATCACCCGCGTTTGCGCCCGCCCGGGCAAAACCGTTCTGGAGGAGACGAAACGGTGATACGGGCCGGCCGGCAACGTCGCGTCGATGGACTGTGACAGGTGCGGCCGCGAGGCGGTGATGCACGCGGCCTACTCGGGGGCCCACCTCTGTGGCAAGCACCTCCGGGCCTCGGTCGATAAGCGGGTGCGACGGCGAATCAGGGAGGACGGTCTCCTTCCGGCGACGGCCTCGCCGGAGAACCCACAGACGTGGGTGATCGGTCTCTCGGGGGGCAAAGACAGCGTCGTCCTGACACACGTGTTGGCGGAGACGTTCGGCAAGGACCCGCGCGTGGAGTTGGTCGCCCTCTCGATCCACGAGGGGATCGAGGGCTACCGCGACGAGAGCCTCGACGCCTCCAAGCGACTGACCGCGGACCGTGACCTGCGCCACGAGGTGGTGTCGTACGCCGACGAACTCGGCGTTCGCATGGACGACGTGGTCGAGACGGACCCCGAGGACATGGCCGCCTGCGCGTACTGTGGTGTGTTCCGCCGCGACCTGCTGGAGTCGTACGCCGACGAACTCGGCGCCGACAAACTGCTGACGGGCCACAACCTCGACGACGAGGCCCAGACCGCCCTGATGAACTTCTTCGAGGGGGATCTGAAACAGATGGCCAAACACTTCGACGCGAGTCTCGGGCCGTTCGACCGGCGAGCCGAGACGACACACTTCGTCCCCCGGGCCAAGCCACTGCGCGACGTGCCCGAAAAGGAGGTGGCGCTGTACGCCCACCTCGCGGACCTCCCGGCCCACATTACGGAGTGTCCGCACGCGAGCGAGGCCTACCGCGGGGAGATTCAGGAACTCCTGCTCGGCATGGAGGAGTCACACCCCGGGACGCGACACTCGATCATGGCGGGCTACGAGGAACTCGCGGAGTTGGCCGCCGAGCGGTACCGTGACGACGACGGCCCCAACCTCGGCGAGTGCGACCGCTGTGGGTCGAGCACGAGCGGTCGAATCTGCCGGAAGTGCCGGCTAGTCGAGTCGATAGAAGCGGTGTAAGACGCGGGCGACGGGAAAGAAGCCTCGCGGTCGCTACCGGATGACGTCGACGCCGTTACGCGTATCGACCTCGTTGCGACCGCCGTCGGACCAAGAGCCCTGCTCCTGACCGACGTTTTCGCTCGCATCGAATTCCGAAACGTCCTCACCGTTGAGGCTGCGACGGGACTTCTCCGCCTGTCGCTGGGTCGACGGGCCGAGCACCTGAGCGCTCTGGACGCCGGTCATGATGGCCATGACCCGCACCTTGCCCTTGTACTCCTCCTGGATGCGCGCGCCCCAGATGACGTTGGCGCTCGCCTCCAGTCGCTCGGTGATGTTGTTCGCGATGCCCTCGGCCTCCTTCAGCGTGAGGTCCGGACCACCGGTGATGTGGACGAGTCCGCCGGACGCGCCGCGGTAGTCGACGTCCAACAGCGGGTGGTTCATCGCGTCGCTGACGACCTCTTGGGTCTTGTTTTTGTCCTGCGTCTCGCCGACCAGCATCACCGCGACGCCGCCCTGGTTCATGATCGTGGACATGTCCGCGTAGTCCAGATTGATGAGCGAGGGCTGGGTGATGGTCTCACTGATACCCTTGACCGTCTCGGCGATGATCTGGTCCATCACCGAGAACGCCTTGCCGATGGGCAGGTTGGGTACGTAGTCCAGCAGTCGGTTGTTGTCGAGGACGATGATCGAGTCGGCCTCGCCGCGGAGTTTCTCGAGTCCCTCCTCGGCCTTGACCGTGCGGGCGCGCTCGACGTTAAACGGCGTCGACACCATGCCGACGACGATGGCACCCTGCTCTTTGGCGATCTTGGAGACGACGGGCGCGGCACCGGTGCCGGTCCCGCCACCCATCCCCGCGGTGACGAACACGAGGTCCGCCTCGCCGAGGACTTCCTTGATCGTCCCCTGGGCCATCTCGGTCGCGCGCTCACCCATCGAGGGGTCGCCACCGGCACCCAGCCCCTGCGTGAGCGACTTGCCGACGAGGATCTTCGTGTCGGCCTCGATCATCTTCAGGTGCTGTTTGTCGGTGTTGATCGCGACCGTCTCGGCGCCGTCGACACCGATGTTGTACAGTCGGTTGACCGTGTTGTTACCGGCACCGCCGGCGCCGACGATGACGATCCGCGGGTTGCCGAACTCGTCGTCGTCGTCGGCACCGCGCTCTTCGGCCTCCTCGTGTTCGATAGCGTCTTGGACGAAACTCTGCATCGTTACACCTTCGCCCAGCTGCGGTTACGGTTGCGTTTGTCGTCGCGGGACTCGCTCTGTTCGTTGAGCATCTCGCGGACCGCCGAGCGGATGGCCTCGCTTCGGTTCGGGAACTCTCCCGTCTCGACCATCTGTTCGACCTCCTCGATCTGCTGCTTCGGAATTCGTAGTGTCACACGCTCCATGTTTGCATTCCCCCGGTAAGACGGAACGGGCAGCACCCCGCGCACTGTCTTACAGGCTCGAATCGTCCGGTGGAGGCCCGCTACCCCACGGACGCCGAATCTGTAAGACGACCGTCTTACGCAAACGTAACAACAGACCAATACGGTATAAAACTAACGGCCGTTGTAAGACAGAAGGTGGAGAGAGGCGTAAACAGCGGGGTAGGTTGGGTTACGCACGGTCCAACACATCCGCTGCCGGCGTTCGGCGGCCACAGCTCGGACAGAACGCCCAGTCCGACCGAATCTCGTCGCCACAGTCACAGAAGACGCGGTGTGCGCCTTTTTCACCGCAGTTTGGGCAGTAGACGTGCCCGGTGGACATCTCCTCGCCACACTGGGAGCACGTTTTACGCGCGGCCGCCGACCCGTCCTCGTCGGTCGGACGCTCGGATTGCGTCTTACGCTCTGTCGTCTCGGACTCGCGTTCGACGGACACGTCCGACGGATCGGTCGACGCGCCGTCGACAGTGACGTTTACGTTGATCGACGGCGGCTCCCGCGGCGCAAACGCCCCGTCGGCGAGAAGCGTCTCCAGCAACGCCATCGTAGGGTCGGCCGTGTCGGCCCCACCGTCACTCGGTTCGCGTTCCGCGTCGTCGAGGTAGGTGCGCAACGCGTCGCGCATCACCTCGCTTTTGGAGTCGTCGAACTCCTCCAGGCGCTCGACGAGATCGTCGTCGGCGCGGAACGTGATCTTGCTCATCGTTCACAGACACGATGGCGGGTTATTTCAAACCTTGGACGGTGTCTGACGCCTGTCTGTCACCCGTCGGCCACGGCGGCGAGACGCGACCGTTCGGCGTCCAGCCACCGGGCCCACCGGTCGAACACCCAGCTATCGAGTCCGTACGCGGCGTCGACCGCCTGCACCCATTCGCCGTCGGTGAACAGCAGGCGCTGGAAGCGCCGAATCCGGGGCGACAGCGGCCGGCCCGACCCGGCGTAATGTTCGAGCGTCTCCCGGCGCGCCCGCGCGAGTAGGTCCTGCGGCACCGCGATACCGTCCGCGGCCGCGGCGTGGGCGAACCACTCGAGGTGGGTCACCGCCGCCGCGAGGACGAACCGCTCGCGAAAGCCCGACACCTCCGCGAGCGGCGAGCGACCCGCCACGAGGACGTCCCGGGGCCGCGAGAACCGAGGCGTCGTGACGGTCAGCCCTGCAACCGCCGCCACCTCGCGGGCGATCCGCCGCAGTCGGCGTTCGAGGAGTCTGGCCGCCGGCCACAGGCCGAGTTCGTACCACGTCGGCATCCACTCGCAGAACGGGTCGGTGAAGACGGCGTCGCCGACCAAGACGCCGACGACAGATTCGGCCGCACGGCGCGACAGTGCGGTCGGGTTGGCCCGAAGCGTCGCGGCCACCCCGTCGCCGTCGACGGCCTCGACGCCGTCGAACTCCATCCCCGCCGCGACCCGACGGGTGTAGGCCCGCCCGGCCGCGTACCAGTCGGCGGCGTCGGCGGGCGTCTCGATGCCGAGCAGTCGGGCGATAGTCACGGTCGCTCTCGGAGCGCCGGGGACCTAACCCTTCCGCGCCGACCGCGGGGGTCAAGTGGCTCCGCGCCGACCGTTCGGGAGACCCGTGACAGTCTCCTTCGACCTCTTTGGGACGCTCGTGACGGCGTCGACGCCGGCCGACCCGGCCGCCGCCGTCGCTGCCGAGCTCCGGGACCGCGGTGTCCCCATCCCCGACGACTGGGGCGACGCCTACCGCACGTCCCACCTCGACATCCCCGACGAGGCGGAGATTCCCCTCCCCGCCCACGCCGCCGCGGCGCTCCGAAGTCGCGGCGTGACGCCGTCCGACGGCGTCGTCAGACGCGCCGTCGTCGCCGCCTTCGATCCCACGGTGACCCGTCGCGACGGGGTCGCGGACGCCCTCGCCGCCGCCGAGGCGTGTGGCCCCGTCGGTCTCTGTTCGAACTGTAGCGTGCCGGAACTGGTCCCCCGGACGCTCGTGCGTGCCAACCTCCGGGGTCGGTTCGGCGCCGTCGTCACCAGCGCGGCCTGTGGCTTCCGAAAGCCTCACCCGACCCCCTTCGAGACACTCGCCACCGACCTCGGCAGCGACCCCGCAACCCTCACCCACGTCGGTGACGACCCGGAGACCGACGGGGGGGTCGAGGCCCTCGGCGGCACCTTCGTCGACGTCGGCGAGACGCCGCTCACAGCCCTCGCCGACCGACTGGGGGCCGAACCGTGACCCTGATCGCCGCCGGGAGCGTCGCCCTCGCCGCAGGACTGGACCGCCTGCTCGCGGAGCCTCCCGCGGCGCTCCACCCGGTCGCCTGGCTGGGACGGGGACTCGCCCCACTCGACCGGACCTGGACCACCCCCCGACTCGCCGGCGTCGGCGTGGCGCTCACCGTCCCCCTCGTCGCCGCCGCCGTCGCCGCCGGTGGGGTCGCCATCGCGTCCCGCCTCGGTCCCCTCGCCGGGGGAGTCGCCGCCGCCGTCGTCTGTTTTACCTGCACCAGCCGACGGATGCTCCTCGACGAGGCACGGGCCGTCGTCGCGGCGAGCGGAGCCGACCTCCCGGCCGCCAGGGAGCGCCTACGGGCGCTGGCGGGACGGGACGCGACCGCTCTCTCGGCGGGCGAGGTGCGAAGCGCCGCCGTCGAGAGCGCGGCCGAGAACCTCGCCGACGGCCTCGTCGCACCGCTCGCCGGGTTCGCCCTCCTCGCGCCGCTTTCACTCCCGCTCGCGGCCGCGGCCGCCGCCTGGGTCAAGGCGGTCAACACGCTCGACTCGACCTTTGGCTACCGCTCTCACCCCATGGGATGGGCGCCCGCGCGCCTTGACGACCTCGTAATGTGGGTGCCCGCGCGTGCGAGCGCTGTGCTCCTCGCGGTTGCTGGAGGGAACCCAGGGGCGCTCCGCGCGGCCAGACCCCTGGCGCGGCGCCCGACGTCGCCGAACGCCGGGTGGCCGATGGCGACACTCGCAGTCGTGCTGGGCGTGTGCCTGACGAAGCCGGGGGCGTACCGTCTCGACGGCGGGGCGGAGGCCGACGGCGCGCTCCCGACGCCAGCCGACGCCGACCGCGGGGTCGTCGTCGTCGCCCGCGCGGGGTGGCTCGCGTTCGGCCTCGCGGCGACGGTGGCGGTAGTGGGTGGATCGGCGCTAGCGGGAACGGCTGGCTCGTCGCTACCGGTGGTGATCCCGCCGTGCTGACGGCGATCCGCGGCGCGCTCGCCTTCCTGACGCGCCTGCCCGTCGGCGGGGACGAGGCCGCCTGGAACGCCTTCCGCGCCACGCCCGCCGCCTTCGTCGTCGCGGGCTACGTCGTCGGCGGCGTCGCCGCCCTCCCTTTCCTCGCGCCGCTTCCGGTGCCGACCGCCGTCGCGGGCTACGTCGCCGCGCTCTACCTGCTGACCGGCGTGACCCACGCCGACGGCCTCGCGGACTGCGGTGACGCGGCCGCGGCCCACGGCCCGGCCGCCGAGCGCCGCGAGGCGCTGACGGACTCGGCGACGGGCGTCGGCGGCGCGTTGGCCCTTGGTGCGACGCTCGTCGCCCTCGCGCTCGGCGGCCTCGGTGTCGCCGGCGCCGGCCCCCGGGTGGCCGTCCGTCTCGCACTCGCCGCCGAGGTGAGCGCCAAGGTCGGGATGGCGACGCTCGCGGCGCTTGGTGACCCCGGCCACGAGGGCCTCGGGTCGGCTGTCGTCGGCGACCTCTCGGCGGCCGCGCTCCTGCCGGTCGTCGCCGTCACCGCTCCCGCCGTCCTCGCCGCGCCGGCCGGGAGCGCGCCGGCGCTCGGGGCGACGCTTCTCGCCGGACCTGCCACCGCGCTTCTCGTCGGCCGGTGGGCGACGGCGTCCCTCGGCGGCGTCACCGGCGACGCCCTCGGCGCGGCGAACGAACTCGGGCGGGTCGCCGCGCTTCACGCGGGGGTGGTGGTGTGGACGCTCTGGTGATGTGTGGCGGCGCGGGGACGCGTCTCGGCGGCGACACCGAGAAGCCCCTCGTTCCGGTCGCCGGGACGCCCATGGTCGACCGCGTGCGCGCGGCGCTCGCGACCAGCCGGGTCGAACGGATCCACCTCGCCGTCTCGCCGCTGGCGCCAGCGACCCGCGGGCATCTGCGGGCGGCCGGTGCGCGTGTGATCGAGACGCCCGGCGAGGGCTACATTGCGGACCTAGACGCCGCGCTTGACCGAGTGGAGCAGCCAGTGTTGACCGTCGCCGCCGACCTTCCGCTCGTGACCGGGGCGACGATCAACCGCGTCCTCGCCGCCGCGGGGGACGGTGCCGACGCTCGCTCGCTCACGGCCGCGGTCCCGGTCGCGCTGAAGCGCCGCCTGGGGGTAAGCGTCGACACGGCGTTCGATCACGGGGACCGCCGGCTGGCGCCCGCCGGGGTCAACGTCGTCGCGGGAATCGACGACGACATATACGAACGCACCGACCCACGACTCGCCGTGAACGTGAACCGCCGTGCCGACCTGGAGGTCGCGGAGGCCCTGTCGTGACCCGCTTCGTCCTCGTCGCGGGCACGACCGAAACCGCCCGAATCGACGGCATCAGCGCCGCGGGCGCCGATGCCGACCTGCGGGTCCACACGCCGAGTGCCGACGCGGAACTGATCGAGTTCGGCCACCTGGTCCGTGCGCCGGTCGTCCCGGTGAGTCCGACGGGGTGTCCGACGCCCGCGGCTGTCACCCGCGCGGTCCGCGAGCGCGTGGGCTTCGAGACGCTCGTCGTCGACGCGGGGCTCGCGAAACCGACCGGGGCGCCGACGGTGGGCGTTGGCGCGAAACCTGGCCGCGACGTGCGGGAGGCAGACCCCGTCCCGACCGCCCCGGGCGCGTGGGTGGCCGCGCGAACCCTCGGCCGGAATCTCCCCGACGACGAACTGGTCGTCGGCGAGACCATCCCCGGTGGGACGACCACCGCCCTGGGCGTCCTTCGGGCACTCGGCGTCGACACGGCGTCGGCAGGGAAGTCGGTCGTCTCCTCGTCGCTGCCGGAGAACCCGCTAGAACTGAAAGAGCGGGTGATCGAGGCGGCGTTCGAGGCGAGCGATCTGGCGCCCGGCGAGGCGGCCTACCGCCCGGAACTCGCCGTCCGCTTCGTGGGAGATCCGGTGCTTGCCGTCGTCGCCGGCCTGACCGCCGGCGCCCTAGAGTCGGGGACGGATGTGATCCTCGGCGGCGGAACACAACTGCTCGCGGCGGCGGCGCTGGTGCGACACGCTGGCGTTGCCGACCCGCTGACGCTTGCGTCGACGAGCTACGTCGCCGCCGACGCCGACCTCTCTCTGGCCGCCGACCTGGACTGCGAGACGGCGATCACCGACCCAGGATTCGGAACCCGGGACGACGCGCTCGCCCGCTACGCCGACGGCGAGGCCAAGGAGGGTGCGGGAATGGGTGGAGCGCTTCTCGTCGCCGAGCGGGCGGGCACACTCGACGCCGTCGCAGACGGAACGCTTGACATAGTAGAACGTCTTACTCCTCGCCATGGACCCTGACGCCGTCGCTGACGTGGAGCGGGTCCCGCACGGCGGCGCGGCGGACTCGTCGCTTCTCGATTTCAGCGCCAACACCAACCCCGAGCGACCACCCGGCGTCGCCAGCGTCTACGAGTCGGCCTACGGAGCGGCGACCCAGTACCCCAGCGATGACTACTGTGCCTTCCGGACCGCCGCCGGCGAGTATCTGGGATGTGAGCCGCTATCGGTCGTCCCCACGGCCGGCGGGAGCGAGGCGCTCCGACTCACCGTCGCGGTGACGCTCAGCCCAGGTGACGATACCCTCCTCCCCAAGCCGAGTTTCGGCGAGTACGAACGCGAGGTCCGCCTGCAGGGCGCGGAACCGACGTTCGTCGACCACGACCGCCTCCTCCGAACCGATCCCGACCCCTACGAGATGGTCGTTGTCTGTAACCCGAACAATCCCACCGGCGACGCCTACCCGCGGGCCGACCTCCGGGCGTACGCCCAGGAGTGTCGCGCCGCCGACACCGTCCTGCTGGTCGACGAGGCGTTTCTGGATTTCACCGACCATCGGACGCTCGCGGGCGAACCCGGCGTCGTCGTCGCGCGGTCGCTGACCAAGATGTTCGGTCTGCCCGGTCTCCGGGCAGGGATGGCCGTCGCGACGGGCGACCTGCACGACCGACTGGACGCCGCACGCCCCGCCTGGGGGCTCTCCACGCCCGCAGCCGACGTCGGGACCTACTGTCTCCGGCAGACGAAGTTCGTCGCCGAGACGCGGGACCGGGTGCGCAGAGAGCGGGCGCGGATGGCCGACGCTCTCGACCCCGCCTACGGGGTGAGGCCGTCGGCGGCTCCCTTCCTCCTGCTCGATGTCGGCGACCGAGCGGTTGCGGACGTGCTGACGGCCGCCCGCGCGGACGGCATCGTCCTCCGTGACGCCACTACCTTCCGCGGCCTCAACTCCCACGTCCGCGTCGCAATTCGGCGGCCGGCCGAGAACGACCGCCTCCTCGAGACCCTACGAGACTGACCGCCGAGTCGGTGGTTCACGACGCCGATCCGCTGTTCAGCCTAGATAAATCGTATATCGCGATATCAAATTCGGATCGGGGAGACGAATCGACCAGTCGGTGGGGACAGCGATTCACCGTCCCGGACGTGCCCTGACTTTTTCCGGGGCACGCGGGTATGCGAACTCGTGTTCGAGATCACCGTCCGCGACGGCGTCTGTCGCCTCGCCCGGCCGGGGACCCGGTGGCTTTCGACCGGACACGACGGCGGCGAGCGGACCGCACCCGCCGCCTACAACGTGACCGTCCCCGAGGGCTGGGAGCGGACCGACCTCGATACCTACGTCGCGGAACGCCTCGACGCCGCGGGGTTCGACCCCAAATCAGGGGGTCCAGCGCTGCTGACGGGCGTCGCCCAGCGACACGCCCGGCGGGCGCGACTCCCCCCGGTCGAGGCCGTCGCCACTGCCGGCGTGTCGAACCCCGCGGCGCTTCCCGTGGGGGGCGACACGGCGTCGACGGCGAACCGGGGTGACGCTGTCGACATCCACCACACCCCCGAGGACGGTCCCGGGACGGTGAACGTCGTCGTCGGCACGACCCGTTCGCTCGCGCCGGGTGCGCTCGCGAACCTGCTGACTGTCGCCGCGGAGGCGAAGGCGGCGACGCTCCTCGAACGGGTGGGCGTCCCCGGGACGACGACCGACGCCGTCGTCGCCGCCTGCGACCCGACGGGCGAAACGGCCGCTTTCTCCGGGAGCGCAACTCCCGTTGGCGCGGCGGCCCGGGCCTGCGTCCGCGACGCCGTCGATGCCAGCCTCGCCGCTCGCTACCCCGAGGGAGAGTACGGCCCGGCCGAATCCGGCGTCCGCACGGACGAGCGGGCGAGGGTGTCGACCCTCACCATTGAAGGCCACCGGTCCCCGACCACGGAGCGATGACCGACGACAGCGGCGGAGTCACCCCCCGAGCGCCACCGGAGTTCGGCCTCGTCCAGGCGTGGTGGGGCGACGGCAAGGGGAAGACGACGGCCGCCATCGGCATGGGAGCGCGTACCGCCGGCCACGGCTACCGGGTGCATCTGCTCCAGTTCATGAAAGGCGGCGCCGAGAGCGTCGAGGACGTGCGCGGCGAGTACGCGGCCATCCAACAGCTCGACGGGTTCTCGTACGAACACACGGGCCACTACGGCTGGCACGGCTTCGCCGACGGGAGCGACGACGACGACCACGCCGCGAAGGCCCGAGGCGGCCTCGAACGCGCCCGCGACCTGCTGGATGCGGCCGCCGCCGCCACCCTCACCGAGCCGTTGGCGCTCGACGGCGACCCGACCGAAGGGGTCCACATGCTGATCCTCGACGAGGTGCTGTACGCGGCCAACCGCGGGCTGATCGATCCGGCGGACGTGGTCGACCTGGTCGAATCCAAGCCCGCGAACGTAGAACTGGTCTGTACCGGTGGCCACGAGCGTCCCGCGTACCTCGACGACCACGCCGACCTGGTGAGCGAGGTTCGCAAGGAACGCCACCCAATCGACGCCGGTCAGCGCGCACGGAAGGGGACGGAGTTCTAGCCGAACGGTTTTGAGGACCAACGCCTAGCGAACGGTATGCCGATCCCACCCGGGAGCTTCCGCGACTCGCTCGACGGGCTCGATCCGGAGGAGCGTGCCGCCTTCGTCGCGGCGGTGTACGAGGCCCGCGGGTGGACGGTCGAACGGGTCAGCCGCGACGCGGGAGGGGACGTGGTGGTGACACCACCCAACGGAGACGAACCGCGACACGTCCCGGCGAGCGTCGACGCCGAAACCCTCCACGAACAGGTGACGTACGCCGTCGACGACGAGGCCCGGACCCGGCTCTGCCGGCGCTTTTTTGATCGGCCGCCGGAGGCGTTCGCCGCAGCCGACGAGACCGGCACCGACAGTGTCGATGACGCCGACGACGGCGCCCGGCGTGTGGCTGCCGACGACACGACACAGGCCTCACCGACACGCCGGACCGAGGGGGAGCCGAGCGCCACCGGCCGGGGACCGTCGGACACCGATCCGCGTGCGGCCGTCCCCGACGGAGCGACCGACGGGGACCCCACGAGGACGGCGGACAGCGATGGCCCGCGCCCGAGCGCTCCCGTTCGACTGGTCGTGGGACTGGTCGCCGTCGCCGTCGTCGGCGCCGCGGTGGTCGCAGGGGCAGGCGTCACGTCGCCCGAGGTGGCGGGCGTCTCGCCCGGCGGGGAGTCGAACGCGACGACGACACCCGGGGCGGGAGTCGAGGGGGGCGCTGCGGTCGCCGGGAGCGACGAGCCACCACCCGGAATCGACGGGGACGGCGTCGCGGACGCGTCAGCGCTGGCGAACGCCCACGCCGAGGCGCTGGCGGAGCGCCCGTACCGCCTCCGGATCGTCCACCGGGAGTACGCCGACGGCGAACTGCGGGGAGTCGCGGTCGAACGAGTCGCCGTCGCCGCGACGGATCACTACCACTCACGGGTCCGGACCCTCGGAACCCTCGAATACCAGACGCTCCACGTCGCGGACGTGTCGGCCTACGCCAACGGGACGGTGCGGTACGTACACCCGGTCGGCGGGCAGGACGCGCCCAAACGCGCCGCGTTTCGGCTGTTGATGGTGTCGGACACGTCGACGCCCAATCGGTACGTTGACCGGACGCGCCGGTACGTCCGATGGCTCCTCGACGTCGAGGAGTCGCGGGTCGTCGGCGCGGGCGAACGCAACGGGACTGCCTTCGTCGCGGTGACCGTCGACGGTGAGCCGTGGCGGGGCGCGAGCGAGATGACCGGGCGGGCGGTCGTCGACGAGGACGGCCTCGTCCGCGTGATCCGCCGGGAGTATACCCCGCGGGACGACCCCGCGGTACGGGTCGAGACGACGATACGGATCGTCCCCGGCCCGGTGTCGGTGACGCGGCCGGCGTGGGTCGAATCGGCGAACGAGACGGCGACGCCCGCCGGCGCCGAGGCGTTGCGTCCGGGGCGGGGGCGGGAGGGTCGGGTAGCGTGAGCGACCGCGCCCGGACGCTTCTCGTGGCTGGCACCGCGAGCCACGTCGGCAAGTCGACGGTGGCGGCGGGGCTGTGTCGGCGCCTGGCCGACGCTGGATACAACGTGGCGCCGTTCAAGGCCCAGAATATGTCCAACAACGCCCGGGCGGTGCCGCGGGCCGACGGCGAGGGCTTCGGTGAGGTGGGCGTCTCACAGTACGTCCAAGCCCGTGCCGCGCGGGTGCGGCCGACGACCGACCACAATCCAGTCTTGCTGAAACCCCGCGGCGACGGCGAGTCACAGTTGGTGATCGACGGCGAGGCCATCGCGAACGTGCCCGCGACCGACTACTACGACGACTGGTGGGACCGAGCCCGCGAGTCGGTCGTCGCGGCCCACGACCGACTGGCGGCCGACGCCGACGTGGTGGTCGCCGAGGGCGCGGGGTCCATCGCCGAGATCAACCTCCACCACCGCGACCTAGCGAACGTCGAGACGGGGCGGATCGCCGACGCCGACGTGATACTCGTCGCGGACGTCGAACGTGGCGGCGTCTTCGCCGCCATCGTCGGCACGCTCGCGCTCCTGCCCGATGACCTCCGAGAACAGGTCGCGGGCGTCGTGATCACGAAGTTCCGGGGCGACCGCTCGCTGCTCGCGGACGGAGTCGAGACGGTCGAAGCACGCACCGGCGTGCCCGTACTCGCGGTCCTACCGTACGACGATCCAGGACTCCCCGCGGAAGACAGCCTCGCGCTCCCGGCGCGGGGCGAACGAGGCGTCACCGGTGACGACGGCGTCGACGCCGAGCGGACGGTGACCGTCGCCGTGCCTCGCCTCCCGCATCTCTCGAACGCGACGGATCTCGAACCGCTCGCGGCGACCCCGGGCGTGCGCGTCGTCTACACCCCCCTCGGGGCCGACCTCGCGGCGGTCGGGCCGGGGGGTCGCCCGGCCGACGCCGCGGTCATCCCGGGGACAAAAAACACGGTCGATGACCTGCTTGCGGCCCGGGAGGCGGACCTCGGCAGGCAGTTACGGGCCGTCGAGGGGCCGGTGATCGGTCTCTGTGGCGGCTACCAGTTCCTCGGCGAGCGGATCGAGGGCGCGGCCGTCGAAGGGACGGGCGAACAACAGCGGGTGTCAGGACTCGGCCTACTGCCCGTCGTCACGCGGTTCTCGGCCGAGAAGCGAGTCGAACCGGCGACGTGGCGTCTCGACGGAGCGGGACCGCTCGCCGGCGCCGAAGGGCGGGTCGAGGGATACGAGATCCACGCGGGCGAGACGCGAGCGACGGGGGCGGTCGAAACCCCGTTCGCCGCACCCGACGGCCGGACGGGTGCGACACTCGGCGCGACACGGGAGGCCGTCCTCGGCACCTATCTCCACGGCCTGTTCGCGAATCGGGCGGTCCGCGAGGCGTTCGTCGACCGCCTCTACGCCGAGCGGGGTCGGGAGCGTCCCGCGACGGAGACGGGCGGCGACGCCCCGTCGTCGTACGACCGCGCGGCGGCGCTGGTCGACCGGATCGACCTCGGGGTCGTCGGCCTCGGCGACGCCTGACGCCGACCGAACGTTTAACCCGGGGGGTGCGCAACTCGTCGCCGATGGTCGAGGCGTTCGCCGTAGCGAGCGGCAAGGGCGGGACGGGGAAGACGACCAGCACCCTCGCGCTCGGCATGGCGCTCGCCGAGGACCACGACGTGACCGTCGTCGACGCGGACACGGGGATGGCGAACCTGCTCTTTCATACCGGCCTCGATGACGCGCCGGTGACCCTTCACGATCTGTTGATCGACGGGGCGGCGGTCGCCGTCGACGACGCGGTGTACGAGCGATTCGGGATGAAGGTCGTCCCCTGCGGGACGGAGCTGGCGGCGTTCCGGGCGGCCGACCCCGAGCGCCTGCGGGACGTGGTGGCGGAGTTGGCCGCCGGCACGGACGTGTTGCTCTTGGACTCGCCGGCAGCGCTCGGCTCGAAAAGTGCCGTCCTCCCCGTCGTGCTCGCAGACCGGACGGTGATCGTCCTCCAGCCGACGATTCCCGCGCTCTCGGACGGGCTGAAGGTCCAGGAGTACGCCCGCTCGTACGGCACGGAGACGGCGGGGACACTGTTCAACCGCGTCCGCGACGAGGACGGGATCGAACGGGTCGCCGAGCAGGCCGAGCGTTACTTCGGCGGCGAGACGTTGGGCGTGATCCCGGAGAGCGACGCCGCCCGCGCGGCCCGGACGGCGGGAGAGCCACTATTGGCCCACGCCCCGGATGCGCCGGCGTCGCGGGCCTTCCGCGAGGCGGCAAAGCGACTCGACGTACGCGACGGGGCAAGCGAGAGCGGCGACGTGGCGGATCGCTTCAGGAGCGCGGTCGTCCCGGAGGAAGTGTGACCGCCGGCCGATGAAGATTCCACGCGGCGACCTGATCCGGTCGCGCGTCGTCGACGACCCCGGGACGACGCTTGCGACCGCCCTCGACCGGCGTCTCACCGGCTATGCCGTCTTCGAGCCACAGGACGCGGTCCTCCTCGGCGACGAGACCCGGGGCGTGCTCACCTTCGAGGCGGGCGTCCCCACCCTCGCGTACTGTACCGACACCGACCGCGGGGGTGCGGACGCCCTGAACGACCTCGCGGGACCGGGACCGTACAGCGTCGACCTCTACGAACTCGACGACGCGGACCTGGCCGAGACCCACGAGGCCGACGATCTTCGGGTGCCGCCGGGACTGCCCGCCGAGCGACTGGCCGCGAACCGTGACCTCGTGACCCGAACGCGGGAGGCGGCGCCGGACGAACGCCTCGGCGACGGTGACGGCGACACCGTCGCGGCGTTTCTCGCGGACGAGGCGGGGATCGAGGCCATCCGCGAACAGGCCCGCGAGGAGGCCCGCGCCCGCGCCGAAGAGTGGGGACTGACCGACGCCCTCGACGACTGAGTCGCGCGGCCACGTCACGAACACACACATCTATACCGTCGGCCGACGTAGACGACGACAGCGACGGACAGACGATCATGCAGGAGAACTCTCCCCCCGATTCCAACGCGACTGGAACGTACGACCCGGAGACGGGAGCGTACGTGGTCGACCACCACGAGACGAGCGACGTCGAATTGAGCGTCACCGTCGTCCACGCGGTGCTCGAAGTGACCGGCGCGGACCCGACAGATATCGACCTCAACGCTGTCGTCCGGCCGGATGCGCTGAACCGCATCTTCGGCCACAAACCCGACGGAACCTCCCGCGTGGGCGGGACGCTCACCTTCGAACTCGCGGGATGTCGGGTGACGGTGACCGGCGACGGCGAGGTGCGCGTCGACCCGACCACGTAGTCAGTCGTCGAACGACTCGTTCAGATAGCCTTCGAGGCGCCCAGCGTCGCGTGCGGCGTCCGAGAGCGACACCCGCTTTGCCGAGCGGTCGAACACCACCAGTCCGGCCTCGGCCAGCCGCGGCACGTGCACCGAGGCGAGCGCCGTGAACGCTCGGGTTCGCTCCGCGTCGGTGGGTTCGTCGGTGTCGTTCTCCCAGGCCGCCAGCCGCGCGGCCAGTCGGTCGAGCGTCGTCCCCTCCTCCGCGAGTAGCGAGCGGAGGACGAACCGCCGTCGAGGGTTGCGGAGCAGTTCGTGGAGCGTATCGGTATCGAGAGCGGGCGGCGCCGCGTCGTTATCGATCACCGCGTCGAACAGCGGCCGGAGCGTGTTGACCGTCTGCTCGTCGGTCGCCGACGCATCGGCGCGAACGACCAGCGTGGCGTTCGTGCCCGTGACCGTCTGACTCAGCAGGTGGAGGAACTGGAAGGTTGGTTCGAGACCGCCGGCCTCGACGAACGGGGTGAGGTCGTCGACGTAGACCACGGTGTCGCGGTCGGTGTCGGCCCAGTCGTCGAGATAGAGCGTGACGGCCGTCCCGAGTCGCTGGAGGTTCCCGGGATCGGACATCGTCGTCACCGTCACGTCGCGTCCGGGAAGCGACCGGCGCGACGGGCCGTCGTCTGCCCCCCGCGTGGCGGCCGACCGGCCGAACTCCCCGAAGGAGATCAGGCCGAACGCGGCCGGGAGCGACCCGTGGGACGCCCGCCAGTCGTCGACAGCGGCCGTTGCCGAGCGCTCGGCGGACACCACCAGTACCTCGGCTGCGTCGGGTGTAACGTCTAGTCGGTCGAGCGCATCACGCCCTCCGTCCTGTGTCAACAGTAACGTCGCGGCCGACCGGTCGACGGATCGCTCGCCGCTCGGCGTGCCGCCGTTAACTCCCCCCATAACCCAATCATCACTCTATTGAAGCGAGGGGTGTATAAAGATGCGGCCACCGCGGCGCTACACGACGGGGGGAATCCCCATCCAGAGGAGCGAGCGTAGATAGTCGGAGAGTCCCTGGAGACCCCAGCCAATCCGCGGGAGATAGCCGTGTTCAATGACGTCTGCGATGATATGCGTCCAGACAGCCAATACCAACAGTAAGTAGAACTGCCGTAAGGAGATCGAGGTTCCACATCCACGGAGGTCCGTCGATTGCGAGACTGATGATATCAAACAGATCGACAGATACCCCAGCAATCCCACAAGCGCCGACGACCAGAAGTGGTAGAATCCAGGGTGGATTGGGTCGTACATTCACGCACTACAGTTACTTCGGGGGGATGAAATATCAAGCGAACGAATAATACCCCCCGTTCGTGCACCAGTGGCGCCAGAGTGACGCCCGGCCCGCGCCGTAGCGGTTGGTGATCCGTGGACGACGATCGTGATCGTAGTCACAGAGCGTTACCAATCAGACGTCGGCGGGCACCCGGTCCCGGGCGGTGTCGGCCTCGCCCGGCGGGTCGGTCAACACGTCGACGCGGGTGACCCACTTCACCCGCTCCCAGCAGTCGGCGTCGGGCACGAGGAGGCGCACGGGGCCGCCCCGCTCGGTCGGAATCGGCTCGTCGTCCACCCGAACCGCGAGTAGCGCCGCCCGGAGGCGGTCGAGGGCGAACCCACAGGCGTACTCGGGGTCGACAGAGTGGACCAGCGCGTGGGTCGCCGCCGCGTCAGGCACCGTCCGGTCGACGAGCGTCCCGACACCGATCCCCTGCCACGTCTGTGCCGCCGCCGTCTCGCCGGTACAGGCCGTCGACGACCGCATCGCGTCGTCGGCCGCGAGGTCGGCCACGGACACCGACAGCGGGTCAGCGACGGCGCCGTCGACGGTCAGCGTCCAGCGATCCGGGTCGGCGTCAGTCGGTGGCTCAGAGTGCAGCATCGGTCCGAACGGGACCGCCCACAGGCTTAGCCTTTCGGCCGAACGTGTCCACGGCGGCGCCGCGGTGCCTGGCGACCCCGAAACACGACGGAGCCGGCCACGACACAGCCTGTCACCGAGGCGAAAGATATACCCGTTTCTAATTAGATGTAATTACCAAGATGAGCGACCGGACCGTCTGGTCGGCCCCGGCGACGCATCGGGGCGTCGATTATCTGCTCGCGGCGATGGGCGTCGCGCTGTTCGGCGGCATCGCCGTCGGCGTCGTCTCCGCGCTGCCGCTTCGAGTGGCCGCCGGTGCCGGTTCGCTGCTCGCCGCGTGTCTGTTCGTCGTCTGTCTCGCCCGGTTCCCCCGTCGGTGAGTCCCGCCGTCACCGCCGCCGAACGGCGACGGCGCCGCCGAGCAACGCCAACGCACCCACCGGAACGAGCGGCAGGTCGAACGGGCCGAGAACCGGGACCGGGATGGAGACGCTGGCGGTGAGCACCCCGGGAATGGGGACGACGATACCTAGGAAGGGAATCCGGAACCCGTCGGTTCCGTCGTCGGGCGGGGCGGGTGTCGCCGTCGGGGTGGTGGTGCCGTCGGCACCGTCGTCCGCAGGCGTCTCGGGGGCCGGCGTCGCCGGGTCGTCGGCCGGGGCGGTCACGTTCGTCGAGTTGAGATACTCCGTCCCGCTCGCGTCGCGGACGCGAACGCGAACGTGCGTCTCGTCGTCGAGACCGTCGAGTCGAGTCGCGAAGCGGCCCTCGGGACCGATGTCGACGGGCCGGATGTCGACCAGCCGTCCGGTGTCCGGATCGAGCGTCTCGACGCTCGCGTCGGCGGGCTGTCCCCCCGTGATCCGGCCGCCGACCGAGACAACCCGTCCCTCGGCGTAGCCGGTTCGACGGTCGCTGATGGTGATGTTCGGGCCGAGAAACGTCGACAGCGCGTCAGTCTGGCGCCGTTCGTTGAGCGCGGTGTCGGCCGCCCCCAGCGTGAGGCTGTCGTCGCCGGGCGGGTGATAGACGGTCGTGTTGAAGCTGATACGCTTCCGGTCGGCGTCGGGGCGCGTCGGCCGGCGGAACACCACGCGGTGGCGCACGACCAGCGAGTCGTCGTCTGTCACCCGGACGGTGCCGCCGGGGTACACCGCACAGAGCTGGTCGTCGTGTTCGAACTCGATGAGGTCGGCGGCCGCGCAGATGTCGGTGCCATCGAGGTCCTCGGCGTCGATGTCTGCCTCCACGTCGTCGAGTGTCAGGATCGTATCCTCCAGCCAGACGTCGTGGACCTGGACAGCGTCGCTGACCGTCCCTTCGACGTGGAGACGAGTTGGCGAGCGGTAGCGTACCCGGGTCACGTTCATCGTCGGGGCTGTCCCGTCGTTGACGGTGACGACGACGTGATAGACGGCGATGTTACCGAGGGCGTCCTCGACGGCGATTCGGAAGTAGTTCTCGCCCAGCGCGAGCGTCAGCGTTTTGTTGAACGTGTCACCGGGGGAGTCGAGAAAGTACTTATCGAGTTGGTCCGGATTGCCGTCGCCATCGACGTCGCCGGTCGGTATCTCCACCCCGGGGTGGATCGGCACCTGATCCTCGGGGTCGTAGGCGAACTCTTCACGGTCCTCGTTCTCGTCTTCGTTGTCGTCGCGGACGGGGGCGTACTCGTAGGCGTGTTCGATCCGGACGGCCCGGATCTCGGAGTGATCGTCGATGGTCCCTCCGACCGTCAGGGTGGAGTTGCCGACGCTTCGGCTCGACACCGAGTCGAGGGTGCTGATGGAGTCACCATCGACGACGAAAATCGGGTTCGAGGTGCCGAGACGCTCCAGTGTCTCGGTGTCGTAGCCCGTCGGTCCGCCTTGAAGCGGCGGCGCGAACGTCACCGACGGTGCCATGTTGTCTCTGACGACCGTCGCCGAGTATGTCGTTGCCCCCCCACCCCTGACGACGACGTCGATCCGGTGGTCGCCGCCCTCTAGGTCGAGGACGACGTGTTCCTCGGCCTCTCGGGTCGAGGGCTCGAAGGCGTGTCTGGTCTCCCCATCGACCCTGATCTCGATCAGGGTGACGCGTTCACCGGCCGGCGCCGTCGCGGTCACCGTCAGCCACGGGTCGCTCGTCGTCCGGTGGACCTCACCGAGGTCGAGTGGCGAGCCGTCGACGTTGACACGCACGTCGGGCGAGTCGCCGGTCTGGGCCGCGGCCGGCACGCCGAGCGACGCGACGCCGATGCTCGATACGAGCGCGAGCGTGAGCGCGGCGACGGCGATGCGTTCCTCCATGGGGGACCGTCCTCGTTCGGGTACGTGGACGGGCTGGCTTATGAGTGGTACGGCCCGATTATCAGCGGATGGAGTCGGGTCAGGCCGTCTCGGTCGGGCGGGTTCCGAGTTCCACCTCGACGGTCTGCTCGCTCCCGTCACGCAGGACCGTCAGCGAGACGGTATCACCCGGATCGGTCTCCAAAGCGAGGTAGCTCCCCAGCGTCTCCGCCGTGTTCGTGGTCGTCCCCTCGATGGACAGCAGTACGTCGCCGCCGACGGGGACGGACTCACCGTCGACGACCTCCGGTTCGCTCCCCTGGAGGATCCCCGCGGACGGACCGTCGGTCACCACCTGGGTCACGAGCAGTCCACGCGGCTCTGCGAGGCCGTTCGCCGCGGCGAGCGTCGGGGTGACGGGCGCCAGCGCGGCGCCGAGAAAGGAGTGCTCGAACGAGCCGGTCTCGATGAGTTCCGGAAGCACCCGCCGGGCGAGGGCGGCCGAGATGCCGAAGGCGATGTTGTCGCCGCCGCCGGAGTTGATGACAGCGACCACCGATCCGTCCAGCGCGACCAGCGGCCCGCCGCTGTTGCCCGGGTTGACCGCCGCGTCGGTCTGGATGGCGTCGGGGATGTTGAATCCCGTCGGCGCAGGAACCGACCGGTCGGTGCCGCTGACGACGCCGGTCGTGACCGAGCCGTCGAGGTCGAAGGGGTTGCCGATGGCGACCACCTCCTGTCCGATGACCGCCGGGTCGTCGGCAAACGAGAGCGGCGACGACGACGGGAGGTCTTCGACGGCGATGGCCGCCAGATCACTGTTGGGGTCGGTGCCGACGACCTCTCCCTCGTACCACTCACCCTCGCTCGTCCGGAGTTCGACTGCCGTCGCGTCGCCGACGACGTGGGCGTTCGTCACGACGTGAGCGTCGTCGGAGACGAAGCCTGTACCGCTTCCGTCGTCCGTTCGGACCAGGAGAACCGAATCGATGGTGTCGCGGTACACCTGGGTGTATGGACTGGCGTCGGACGACGACGTGTCGGCCGACGCGCCGTCGTCGCCTCCCGGTGCCGACGCGCCGCATCCGGCGAGTCCCGTTGCCAGCGCGAATCCACCCACACGGAGAAAGCGGCGTCGACTCGTCTCGTCCGCGACCATTACCGGTTATCAGGGGGACAGCGACGAATAGGTTGGGATTACCCTTCGACGAGGCGGCGGAGCTGTGCGGGTGGGACCGCGCCCCGTGCCGCGTGGCCGTCGTACGCGAACGTCGGCACGCCAGTGATCCCCCGCTGTTGGGCGGCCGCGAACTGCTCGTCGACCTGTGTGAACAGGTCGTCGTCGTCGAGCGCCGCCCGGACGACGGATGGGTCACAGCCCGCCGCCTCGGCGCAGTCGACGAGGACGTCCATCTCACCGATGTCGCGACCGTCGGCCCACAGCGCCTCGAAGACTGCGCGGTCGAAGGCCAGCCACGTCTCGTAGTCCTCCGTCTGCTTCAAGCGGTACGAGACGACCTGCGCAGGCCGGGAGTCGACGTCGGTCGCAATCTCCTGAGCCAACTCGACGTCGTACTCCTCACTGAGACGGCGGACGTTCTCCCGCGCCTGGGTGTAGTAGTCCTCGTCTTTGCCGTCGTCGACGGTGGGGTCGATCTCGCCGTCGGCGTCGCGTTTCCCTGCACGGAGGTCGAAGGGTTGCCAGTCGATGGCCAGTGGCTCCGCCCGTTCGGCCTGATACCGGTCGAGAGACTGTCGACCCAGATAACAGAAGGGACAGACGTAATCCGAGTAGACCGTGATGCGCTCGCGAGCCTGAGTGTCGCTCATGTGTTCGCTCGGAGGGCCGCCGGGTAAAAGAGTGCGATCCGGCTGTGGGCCGCCGACACACGACCTCGGGCGAGCGGGGAGATACCCGGCCGCCGCTCACTCGACGATGACGGCGCCTTTCATCCCAAGCGTCCGGTGGGGCGTGCAGGCGTAGCGATAGGTGCCCGACGAGGAGAAGGTGTGTTCGAAGGTGAATCCCTCCTCTCCGTTGAGTTCGCTCTCGAAGGCGCCGCCCTCGGCGGCGACGTTGTGTTGTGCGCCCTGGCCGGTCCACTCCCAGACGACCGTCGTCCCGGTCGAAATCCGGATCGCCGGTGGGTCGTAGGCGAAGGCGCCGCCGTTGCCCTGCGCGCCGACGGATACGGTCACCTGGTCGCTTCCTGTCTCGTCGGCGACGGAGTCGTAGTTGTCGACGTTCGAGAACCACTCCTCGAGTTCGGCGCTCGCACCGCCGTCGCCGCCGCTATCGTCGGCTTCGGTGGCGGTTGCGGTCGCGGTGTCCTCACTCTCGCCGTCGCCGCCACTACCGCTGGCCTCGGTGGCGGTTGCAGTCGGGGTGTCCTCGCTCCCGCCGTCGCCGCCCTCGCCGCCCTCGCCGCCGCCACCGCCGCCGCCACCACCGCCGCTACACCCGGCCAGCCCGCTCAGGCCCCCGAGTGCGAGTGCGCTCGTCGACAGTACGACCGACCGTCGCGTGGGTGAATCGGAGTCGAACATCGTACACGTAGGCGAAGGCACCGGGCCGCCCCGAGCGTTACCCCGAACATATTCGGTTTCGGGGCAGCGGGTGACCGCTCACTCGTCGTCGAGCAGTCCCATGTCCTCGGCCACGAGGTCGGCGAGACGGTCGGCGACGGCGGGATCGACCGTCGCTATCTCCTCGCCGTCGTGGACGTTCTCGTTGTGACTCGCGACCGCGTCGGCAACCGTCGTGAGCGGCACCCGGGTCGTCGTCTCACACGCCGGACAGACGATAGGTACCGTCGGGTCGTCGTCGCTGGTCATCGGTGCCAAACGCTCGCGCCCCAGGATAAAAAGGGCGGGGGAGGGCATCGCGGGTCGGTGCCCGTCGTGGCTCAGTCGTCGGCCTCGCCACGGGCTCGCTCGAACATCGCGAGTGCCGCTTCCCGGCGCTCGCTGTGGTCGACGATAGGGGCGGGATAGTCGGGCGCCGTCCGGTGACGCTGTGTCGGTGACAGTTCGTGCCAGTCGTGGATCAGGTCGGGGTCGACTCCCCGGAGTTCGGGGACGTACTCCCGGATGTACGCGGCGTCGGGGTCGTGGCGTTCGCCCTGGGTCATCGGGTTGAAGATGCGGAAGTAGGGCTGGGCGTCGGTGCCGGTCGAGGCGGCCCACTGCCAGCCGCCGTTGTTGTTTGCGGGGTTGTGATCGACGAGTTTCTGCCGGAACCAGTCGTAGCCCTCACGCCAGTCGATCAGGAGGTCCTTGGTCAGGAAGGAGGCGACGATCATGCGGACGCGGTTGTGCATGTACGCCTCCGCGCGGAGCTGGCGCATGCCGGCGTCGACAATCGGATAGCCCGTCTCTCCGTCCTTCCAGGCTTGAAGCTCCGCAGCGTCGGCCCGCCACTCGATGTCGTGTTCGTAGTCGCGGTAGTTCTCGGTCACCACCTCGGGGTTGAAATAGAGAACGTGGTGGTAGAACTCCCGCCAGGCGAGTTCGCCACGGAACGTCTCGACGGCCTCGCGGGCCTCCTCGTCGGGGGCGTTCTCGCGGGCGCGGACGACCCGGTCGTTGACCGTTCGAATACCCACGGTTCCGTGGGCCAGGTGCGGCGAGAGCCGCGAGGTGGCGTCGGCCGCGGGGCGGTCGCGCGTCGACTCGTAGTCGTAGATCGGTCCCGAGCAGAACTCGTTGAGGCGGTGGCGTGCCGTCTCGTAGCCGCCGGGCGGAATCGTCGCCTCCGGGTCGTCGAAGTCGAGGTCGGCGAGCGTCGGGATGGGCGTCTCGACGCCGGGATCGGCGAGGCGGTCCGCCCCCGGCGCCGCCACCGACGACGCCTTCTCGCGGTCGCGCCACTTCTTCCAGAAGTAGCTGTAGACGGCGTATGGCTCCCCCTGGTTGGTGGTGATCGACCCCGGTTCGTGGTGGAGGTGGTCGTGGACGACCCGGTGGTCGACGCCGTCGGCGGCGAGGCGGTCGGCGACCCGGTCGTCGCGCCGGCGGCCCAACCCGGAGTAGGCCTGCGCCCACGACACCGTGTCGGCGTCGTACTCGTCGGCCAGGCGGGCGAGTTCCGTCGGTGCCTCGCCACGAACGATCAGGAGGTCGCTCTCGCGGGCGCGATACCACTCGCGGAGGGTGGCGAGGCTGTCGCGGACGAACGCCACCCGTGGCGGCGCGGCGTGCGTCAATACGCGCGGATCGAAGACGTAGACCGGCAGTATCGGGTCGTCACCCGTCGTCAGGGCCAGGTTGTCGGACGGGCGGAGATCCGTCCGGTGCCAGTGGAGCCGCATGGGGGCACGTGGGAACGGGGCCGCATAAACGCTCGATTCGTCGGCTGGGATCGAACGGATCGGGGCTTTGATACGGGGGTAGTGGCTATATTCGACAACGGAGCCCTGCCAGTGGACCCACAGTCGCGGAACGCCGCCGATCAACACGTGCTCGCGGCGTACGAGCGCAGCGAGGACAGGACGTTAGAGCTGGAGATTGCAAGAGCGTTCGAACGCCTCGGCGTCGACGTGATGGACCGGGACACACCGTTTCACGAGTTCGTGAACGTCGATGCCCTCCGCAGCCTCCACCGCGAATCGCAGGCGACGCCGATTCAGACGGCGTTCGTCCTCTACGGGTATCGGGTGACGGTCACGGCCGACCGCGTCCGTATCGACGACCCAGCAGATACCGAGTGAGGCTAAGGATAGCACCGTCCATCCGTCCGTAGCGGCGGCGCTACTCCGTCGCGAAGAACCGCCCGTGGAACCCGAAGGGGACGGCGTGGGGGAGCGGCGCCCGAGCCAGGAGAGAGAGCGTCGACGCGTCGAAGACGAGGAGGACGCTCCGGCCGGCGTCGGCGTCGAGGGCGGGGGCGATGACGACGCCGTCGTCCTCGGCGTCACCGTCCGGGCGCTGGACCATGCGCGGCTCCTCGACGTAGAGTCCTCGCCCCCACCACTCGGTCGCCGTCGACCGGTCGAGGTCGACCTTGACGAGACCGTTCGCCCCCTCGCGATCCGTCGCCTGCGCATAGGCGTAGCGGTAGGGCCGCGTTCGAACACCTCGGGGGACCGTGGGGAGGGCGAGACCACCATCGTAGCGGCGGGACCGGTCGACCACGGTGTCGGCCTCGGGGTCGATCCGAAGCCGTTCGAGGCGGCCGTCCGGTGCCGCGTCGAACCCGTCGGTGCCGAGCGTCGACAGCGTGAGCGACCGGACGATGGTGTCGTCGTCGAACGTGACCGGATCGAGCACCACGTCGCCGTCGCGCTGGAAGGCATTGACCGTGTGGAAGGTAAACAGGGGATCGGTCACGGGGTCGGCGACCAGTTCACCCGTCGTCCGGTCGACGACGAGTAGACGGGTGCCGCGGTCGGGGTCCCACTGAAGCATATCGAGTAACCCCTCGCCCCACGGCACGAGCGCCCGCCACACGTCGATCCGGAGCGGCGTCTCGACGAGAACGGCGTAGTCGCGGGTGAGCCCGAAGTCGTGGACGTAGCCGGGACCCGCGGCCGGGACGGAACCAATCGACCGGCGCCGCCCGTCGGCGTCGACGGCGTAGAGCAGGTACTGGGGGCGGCGGCCGAACCGGAGACCGAACCCCACCGTCTCGCCCGTCCGCGGGTCACGTTTCGTGTGTGCGGTCGTCAGGTTCCCCGGAATCCCGTCCCGCCAGCGGAACTCGCCACGAGTTTCGAGCGTGGCGGGATCGAAGGCGATCCATCGTGGTGCCTCCGTCTGTGCGACGTAGCGGTCGCCGATGCGGGCGACGTTGACGTTCGCGTTGTCGGTCGGGGTCGGGGGGCCGAGCGCCCGGAGCCAGCGCACGGCTTGGCGTAGCGGGCCGGCGCCGGTGGCGAACTCGCCCGACGACGACCCCCGGGCCGCGTGCGCTCTGGCCTCGGTCCGGAGAAAGCGGTTCGTATACCGCACCGCGCCGTCGGCGATGGTGTAGCTCCGCAGCATCGCGAGGCCGTCGAACCAGTGGGTCACTCGCTCGTCCCCGATTTCGAACGCCCCGGGGCCGTTGCGGATCAGGCGCCCGGAGAGCCACGCGGGCAGGGTCCCCTCGACGGGGAGCCGACGGTCGGTGTACTCCCGCTCGACGGTCCGAAAGCCCAGTTCGAAGGTGGTTGTCCGCGACACGGTCGGTGATCGGGACGCCAGCGGCAAGAAACCACGATCAGCCGGGCGTCACGCTTAGGCACCCGGCGTCCCGTAAGAGCGTATGACACGCGAGACCGTGACCGTCCGCGGCGTCGAGGTTCCGACGGTCGGCCTCGGTACGTGGCGTCTACGCGGCGACGACTGCCGGCGCGCCGTCGAGACGGCGCTCGAACTGGGGTATCGACACGTCGACACGGCGCAGGCTTACGGCAACGAGCGACAGGTGGGTGCCGCAATCAGGTCGAGTTCGGTCGACCGCGAGGACGTCTTTCTGACGACAAAACTCGACGGCGGGAATCGGGATCAGGAGTCGGTCCGCCGGTCGGTCACCGAGAGCCTCCAGCGTCTCGACACCGACTACCTCGACTGTCTCCTGATCCACTGGCCGAACGGCAAGCCGCCGTTCTCCCCCGTTCACCTGCCGGGCGCGACGCCGCTGGGGGAGACCCTCGACGCGATGGCCGACCTGGTGGCCGACGGGCACGTCCGGCACATCGGCGTCTCGAACTTCGACGTCCGCCTACTCGATAAAGCACGAACGCGATCCGAGGTCCCCATCTTCGCGAACCAGGTACAGTTCAACCCCTACTGGGATCAGCGCAACCTGCTGTCGTACTGCCGTCGTCACGGGGTGCTGGTGACGGCGTACAGCCCACTCTGTCACGGCGGGGTCCTCCGCGACGACGCCCTCGCGGCAGTCGGCCGGCGGTACGACAAGACCGCGGCGCAGGTGGCGCTCCGGTGGGTCATCCAACACGAGGGTGTCCGGACGGTGCCGAAGGCGACGACCCGGGACCACCTCCGGGCGAACCACGACGTGTTCGACTTCGCGTTGACCGACGCGGAGATGGAGCGTCTCCGCCGGCCATCGAAAAGTCGGGCACTCGCGGGCTTCGTCCGGTCGCGGCTGTCGGGGTGAAGAGAGGGCGGCGGAGTGGAAACCGCGCGACTGAAGTCGGCGCCGCGCCGAGCGGCCGGTGATGGAGAACCGATCTCGTTCGGCCGAGTCGGCGCGCGACCCCGCACCGCCCGCCCTGGATTGGTGCGCCGGATACGAGGACGGCGACGCATTCGTCGTCTGTGACCGCCGGAACGCGCGGGCGTGGCTCCGCTCAGAGACGGTCGTCACGCTCGATCCTTGACCGACCGCAGTGTCACTCGTTGGCCGCGCCCGCCCTGATCGCGACGTAGTCGTCCTCGACGGCCGTGACCGTCCCGTCGACGGTGGCGTGGTGGGCGTTGCTGACCCCCGTCCCCGGCGTGGCGATCAACTCGCCGCGCTCGACCGGGTCGCCGGGGGCGACGATGGGATCGGCCGCGGTGACGGGGCCGAGCGCCGGGTTGGAGCACAGCGGCACCCGGACGGTATCGGGATCGAGCGCCGAGGGCATCTCCTCGTGGTCGGCGCCCCACTTCCGGGCGTCGAGGGCGTTGATCCGCCCCTCACCGAGCGTGTGTGTGGCGACCGTCTCCCGATCCAGGAGCAGGACGCCGTTCGTCCGCTTCGAGACGCCGAAGGCCTCCGGGGGGCCGTCGGTTCGGAAACACCACCCTGGACCGCCTTCTAGCAACACCCGGTCGTCCGGCACCGCATCGAGCGGGATGCCGGCGGCGTCGAGCAGATGTGCCGCCGACGTCCCGACGGGCACGTCGAGAAAGCGGTGGTGGGGAACGTCGCCGGCGACGTGGACGAACTTCCGGGTGACGGGCGCCCCGTCGGCCAGGGCGCGACGGAGGTTCGCGAGCGTCTCGACGTTCTGGACGAGCCAGCCACGGTCCATCGGCAGGTCGTCGCCCCCGAGGACGGTATCGTCGACAACTCTGAGGAGCACCTGTTCCATCCCGTACTGGTACCGGTCGGCGCTGTAGGCGAAGACGATGCCGTCGGCCGCGTCGGTGTCGAGGGGGAGGTCTCCGGGGCGGTAGACCGTGGCGTCCGTGGCGGCTTCCAACGGCCGATACCAGTGCCGGTCCGACAGTTTCGGCGCGACAACGACCGTCTCGACGGCCGTCTCCAACAGCGCGTCGAACAACGCCGCGAGGCCGGACGCCCGCTCGCGGCTCAGCCACTTGTCCATGTAGTAAACCGGTTCGCTCTCCTGGGCGTTGACCAGAAGGTGATCCACCTCCTCCAACCGCTGCCACTTCGCGTACGTCGGGAACCCGCTCCCGCCGGCGCCCGCGACGCCGGCGTTGCGGATGGTCGTAGCAATCTCCGGAACCGTCACTTCGCTGAGGCGCGCGAGGCTCATGGCCACCGAATCATGTGTATTGTTATCAAATAACTATATTAAATCATCGTCTTATTGTGATTCGACAGCTGTGGAAAAATACGGACGGGGCGTCAGCAGACCGGCTTCGGGTCGACACCCATCTCGGTCAGTCGCTCCTCGTACTGGGCGTAGGCGACGTCGACGGTCCGGTCGGCGGCCTCGCGGGCCTGATCCCAGTCGTCGTCGCCACAGCAGGCATCGAGGAGTGTGGCTCCGTCGTCGGTCAGTGCCTGCGTCTCGGAGCGCAGCCCCCTGACGGTGTCGGCGGCCTGCTCGTCGGCCTCGTTGACGAAGAAGTTCACCACCTGTAGCAGCGAGCGCTCGCTGACCAACGGGCGGGCGACGAACCCCGCGGCGATCCGTTCGACGGTCGCATCGAGGTCGCGGAGGTGGGCGTGGAGAGCGTCCGAGCCGGGGTCTTCGTCGGGACCGGCGGCGTCTAACAGGTCTCGAACCCGCTCGGCGTGCTCGCGCTCCTGGCTCGCGACGCGGTCGAACGCCACGCGGGCCGTGTCGTTCCCCTCGTCGGCCGCCCACGCCGCGAACGTCGCCGCGGCGCGGCGCTCGGCGTCGAGCGTCGCGTCGAGCACCGACGCCCGGTCGAGCCGAGCCGCCGTCGACGCCACCAGCGCCTTCTCGGAGCCGAGCCGACCCAGTTCGGTCTCGCGATCCGTCCGCACCGTCTCGACTAGCGTGCTCCCGTCCATGGTCGTCCGTAGGGCACCGACAGTCATGAACCCCGCCCCCACGTTTAACGCCGTCGGGGGCGTAGCGACGCCGATGACGGCAGACTCCGCGGAGGCGCTCTCGGCGGCGACGCTCCGGGACCGCCTCGCCGCCGGCGACCCGGTGACGCTGCTCGACGTACGCGACCGTGCGGAGATCGAGCGCTGGCGCATCGAGGCGTCGTCGCTCACCCACGTCCACGTCCCGTACGTGAAGTTCGTCGCTGCGGGCGTCACCGGCGACGTGACCGACCTCCTGCCCGCAGACCGACAGGAGCCGGTGGTGGTCGTCTGCGCACACGGCGCGGCGAGTGCCGAAGTGGCCGAGAAACTCGCGGCCGCCGGCGTCGACGCCCGGAACCTCGCCGACGGCATGGCGGGGTGGGCGCGGCTGTACGACCGTACGGTCGTCGTCGAGGGCGCGGCGACCCTCCACCAGTACCGTCGGCCAGCGAGCGGCTGTCTCGGATACGCTGCCGTCGCGGACGGCGAAATGATTGTCGTCGACCCGTTGCGGGCGTTCGTCGACCGCTACCGGGCCGACGCCGCCGACCTGGGCGTCGACCTGACCTACGCCGTCGACACACACGTCCACGCCGACCACGTGAGCGGGGTGCGGGCCCTCGCGGCGACGACGGGCGCGACGCCCGTGTTGCCCCAGAACGCGGTCGACCGCGGCGTCGCCGACGCCGACACGTTCGAGACGATACGGGACGGCGACCGCCTGCCGGTCGGAGAGGCGGAACTGGCGGCGGTGGGCCTGCCCGGTCACACGACGGGCATGACCGGCTTCGCCGTCGGCGCGGCGGGCGACGCGGACGCCCTCCTGACCGGCGACAGCCTCTTTCTCGACGGCGTTGCGCGCCCCGATCTACAGGAGGACGCCGATCCGGGGACACAGGCCCGAGAGCTGTACGCGACGCTCACCGAGCGGCTGACGCGCTTCCCCGACGCCGTCCTCGTCGCCCCTGGCCACGCCGACGCGGGCGTCGCGTCGGGACCGGCCGTCGCTCGCCTCGGCGACCTGCGGACCCGTCTCGACGCCTTCGAAACCGACGAGGCGGAGTTCGTCGAGCGGACGACACAGGGCGGCGCCGAACCCGCGAACGCCGAGCGGATCGTCGGGATCAACCGTGGGACCGAAACCGTCGACGACGAGACGGCGTTCGAACTCGAACTCGGGCCGAACAACTGCGCCGCGGACGGGTAGCGGGCCATTTATGCCCGTCGCCGGTCACGGACGCCCATGTCATACAATATCGCGGTCATTCCCGGCGACGGCATCGGGAACGAGGTGGTGGAGGCAGTCGAACCGTTGCTGGTCGACAGCGCGGCGGCCCGCGGGGTCGACGTGTCGACGACGTGGTTCGACTGGGGGAGTCAGCGCTACCTCGACGACGGGGCGCTCATGCCCGACGACGGGCTGGACCGGCTGGAATCCTTCGACGCCATCCTCCTCGGGGCCGTTGGCCACCCCGAGGTTCCCGATCACGTCACGCTCAGGGGGCTTCGACTCCCGATCACCAAGGGGTTCAACCAGCACGTCTGTAAGCGCCCCTCGTACCTGTTCGAGGGCGTCGACAGCCCGCTAAAGGGGTACAGCGGCGGTGATATCGACCTCGTGGTCTATCGGCAGAACACGGAAGGGGAGTACGCAGACGTGGGCGGGCGCGAACACCGCGGCTTCGAGAACGAGGTGGCGGTGCAGGCGTCGGTGTTCACCCGGGAGGCGACCGAGGCGGTCGTCCGGCCGGCCTTCGAGGCCGCGAGCGAGCGGAACGGCAAACTGACGAACGTCACGAAGTCCAACGCGCAGGCCCACAGTATGGTCTTCTGGGACGATATCGTCGCGGAGGTGAGCGAGGAGTATCCCGACGTCGAGGTCGAACGCCTGTTGGTCGACGCCGCGAGCATGGACTTTGTGCGCCGTCCCGACGAGTTCGACGTGGTGGTCGCGTCGAATCTCTTTGGCGACATCCTCACCGACATCGGCGGGATCATCAGCGGGAGCCTCGGACTGGCGCCGTCGACGAACATCAACCCCGACGGTACCTACCCCTCGATGTTCGAACCCGTCCACGGTAGCGCCTTCGACATCATGGGCGAGGGGGTCGCCAACCCGCTGGCGACGGTGCTCTCGGGGGCGCTCATGTTCGACCACCTCGGCGAAGGCGCCGTCGCCGACGCGCTCCACGACGCCGTCGCGGCGCAGTTGGCCGACGAGAACGCCCCCCGTACCGCCGACATCGGCGGGAGCGCGACGACGGTTGCAGTCACCGACGACCTGTCCGAGCGGCTGATCGAGTAACAGCCGAGCGCCCACCGCACGCTCACAGCCGCCCGCTTCCGAGGGCCGCGAGCGCGAGACTCCCGGCGAGGACGAGGACGGTGAACGCGGGGGCGGGAAGGTCGAGGAACCGGTCGCCGCCGATGCCGAACAGGACGGCGGCGATGGCGGGACCGGAGCGAAGCGGGCGAGCGCGCAACTGCCGCACGAACGCGCGGACGGACCAGTAGCCGGCGTCGGCGACCGCCTCGAACGACCGGCTCCCGTCTGGGTTCGGGGCGGGCGTGAAGGCCGCGAACGCGTCGCGCTCGACGGTGAGCGTCTCGCCGGTGGCGACCCGCCGGCCGTCGCCGTCGGCGACGCGAAGCAGAGTCACCGACCCGTCGGTCACGCCAACGACGCGGTAGACACCGGGGGGATACCCGGCGTCGTCGGGAGGGAAGACGTGATCGTAGACGGCGGGCGACGACATCGACGGTGGTAGGCGGCACGGACGCAAAACTGGTCGGTTGCGCCGGTGAGAGGTCGACGGGTGGACACACATTTGGAAGTGGTCGTGAATTCGTGTCTGACCCCGTACAACTTCTATTATCATCCGAAATAACTAGATGAACGGGTTAAATAATCGGGGGAGGTTGAATTCGACCAATGAGTCAGACGGGGAAATCGACACACGGGGACGAGCGACACCGGGCAGACGATCTGTGGGAGGCGTACCTCGACGCGTCGGAGCTGGAGTCGGATGCGGCCGACGAGACGGACCGCCTCCAGCAGGAACGGGACTTCTGGAAGTCGATGTTCAGCCAGTTGGTCGGGGAGTTTCCGGAAGGGGTGCTGGTGACGGCACCGGACGGGACGCTCACGCACTGGAACGAGACGCTCGAACGCCAACTCGACATCCCGCGGTCGGCGGCAATCGGTGAGAACGCGTACGACGTCATCGGGACGGAGAACGCCGAGGAGACGCTCGCGGAGACGGTCGCCCGGACCGGCGAGACGATTCGGGAGGACGACATCAGAGAGGTGCCGACGACCGACGCCATCTTCCAGACGTACGGTGTGCCGCTGTGTGGCCCGGACGGCACCGTCGCCGGGGCGTTCGAGGTGGCCGCCGACGTCTCCGACCACGTGGAACAGCAGCGCGAACTCGAACGACTCCAGCAACAGGTCGGCGGGGACGTTCGGTCGAAGCTGACGGATCTTGTCGACGGCATCGACGACACGGTCGAGATTACGGACGAGGTCGAGTCGTTCGCCGAGGAACAGACAGGTCGCATGGAACAGGTCGCCGACGAGGTGGCCGAGCAGTCGGCGACAATCGAGGAGATTGCGGCCAGTACCGAACAGGTCAGTCAGGCGGCCCAGCGTGCCCGCACCCGGGCGGAGGAAGGCTCGGAGACGGCCGGGACAGCCATCGACCGGATGGACGCGGTCCGCGAATCGGCCGACGGCGCCAGAGAGACAATCGACGACCTCACCGAGCAGGCAGACGAGATGCGGGAGATCATCGACGTGATCAACGACATTGCAGACCAGACGAACCTGCTGGCACTCAACGCCAGTATCGAGGCGGCGCGGGCCGGCGAGGCCGGGGAGGGCTTTGCCGTCGTCGCCGACGAGGTCAAGAGCCTCGCCGGAGAATCCCAGACCCGGGCCAGCGAGATCGAGGAGATGATAACCGAGATGGTGGCCGCGACCGAGCGCACCGCCCAGGAACTCGACGAGACGGCCGCAGAGATCGACGACGGAATCGACGCAGTCAGTGCGACGGTCGATGCGCTCTCCGAGATCCAGTCGGCAATCGGCGAGACCGCGACCGGCGCGGCGGAGGTGGCCGACGCGACGGACGACCACGCGGCGAGTACCGAGGAGGTCGCGGCCACGGTCGACGAGGTGGTCGACGCACTGTCGACGCTCGAGGAACAACTCATCGAGTTGGGCGAGGTCACGAGTCAACAGTACCGGCAGGTCGAGGCCACCGAGGAGACAGTGACGAGGCTGATCGAGGACAGCGGTTGATTCCGGCCGAACCGTCGCACACCCGCACTGGTCGTCACCGTCGGCGACGACACCGCCCGTTTCGAACGCGAGTTCGGAGGGTGACCAGCGACCGTCGCCACGAGGGACGGTAGATTAAACAGCACATGCGTCGTTGCCGGAGTATGTCGAATCGAGGGCAGGTGCTGTGCGTCGAGGGGAAGGCCCAGTCGGGGATGGCCACGGCCCTCGCAGCGGCGGCGGATTTCGAGGTGCGTTCGGCGTCGACGGTTGCGGCGGCGCTCGAACGGCTTTCGGAGCGCTCGGCCGACTGTGTTGTCTCCGGAGCAGACCTACCGGACGGTGACGGGTTCGATCTCTTCGACGCGGTGCGAACGGTCGACCCCGACGTGCCGGTCGTTCTGCATCCGGCGGCGGGGTCCGAAGCGCTCGCGGCCGAGGCGGTCAGATCGGGGGTCACCGACTACGTGCCGGGGGACGCGGGGAGCGACCGACTCGCGGCGCGCGTGACGGCCGCAGTCGAGGGGTCGAGAACCGCAGGACTGAATCGTGGACCGGCGCAAGTCGTCGACCTGGTTCGGTCGGTCCAGTCGAAACTCGTCCGGGCGCGAACGCCCGACGCGGTCGACCGCGGGGTGTGTGAGGCCCTCGTCGGCGCGGACCCGTACGTGTTCGCCTGGATCGGTGACCACGACGAGGCGAGCGGCAAGGTAGTGCCACGAGCCTCGGCGGGGATCGAGATCGGGTATCTGGACGACATCGCGGTCAGAGCGGACGACGGGGAACTCGCCGAGGGACCCACGGGACAGGCAGTCCGGACGCACGAACTCCAAGTCGTCCAGAGTATCCCGTCGGAACCGGGGTACGAACCGTGGCGAGGGGACGCGACGGAGCGGCGGTACCGCTCCAGCGCCGCGATTCCCCTGGTCCACGAGGGGACGCTGTACGGCGTGTTGAACGTCTACGCCGACCGGACGGGGGCGTTCGACCCCGCGGAGACTGCGCTGTTGGGTGATCTCGGTGACAACATCGCCCAGGCCCTCCACCGCGTCCGCCTCCGGGAACGGTACGAGGCTCAGTACCGGGACCTGTTCGAGGAGGCGCCGGTGATGATCGTCCTGACCGACGACTCGCCGACAGGTCCGGTCGTCAAGGACTGCAACCGCCGGTTCGCCGCGAAAATCGGGTGGACACGCGAGGAACTCCAGGGGCGGCCGGTAGCCGACCTGTACACCGACGCGGCGGCGACGAAGCTCCTCGAAGAGGGTGGCTACGAACGGGCACTCGCTGGCGAGTTCGTCACCGCCGAGCGGACGCTCCGCACGCGGACCGGGGAAGTCCTGGAGACGCTGTTGCAGGCGACGCCACGGCGGAACGCCGAGGGCGAAATCGTCGGCACGCACGCGCTGTACGTCGACATGACGGAGCGCAAGCGGGCCCGGCAGGTGATCGACCAGGCCGAAGCCATGGAGGCGTCGATGGATGGGATGGCGATCCTCGACGGCGACGAGTACGTCTACGCCAACCGCGCCCACGCGGACATCTACGGGTACGACAGCCCCGAGGCGCTCGTCGGCAGTTCCTGGCGGATCAACTACGACGACGCGGGCATCGAGCAGTTCGAGTCGTCGGTTCTCCCGTCGGTCGAGGCGGGAGCGGAGTGGCGTGGCGAGGCCACCGGCGTGCGCGCGGACGGGAGCCGCTTCCCGCAGGAACTCTCCTTGAGTCCGCTGTCCGACGGGCGATACATCTGTGTCGTCCGCGACATCACCGAGCGTCACCGATACGAGGAACGACTGGAGCGCCAGCGGGACAACCTCGAAATCCTGAATCAGGTGGTACGCCACGACATTCGCAACGACCTGCAGGTGGTGCTCGGCTACGCGGAGTCGATCCGGCGGTTCGTCGAGGACGAGCGCCTGGACCACGTCGAGCAGGTCGTCAGGAACGCACGCGACGCCGTCGAGATCACCGAGACGGCCGGCGACGTGGCCGAGGTGATGCTCACGGCCGACACCGAGACGGCGCCGGTCGGGATTAGACGACCGCTCATCGACCAAATCGAAGAGAGCAGAGCCGCCTACGCGGACGCCGTGGTGACAACGGAGGGGTCGATCCCCGACGCGACGGTCCGGGCCGACGACATGCTCGGCTCGGTGTTTCGAAATCTGCTCACGAACGCCATCGAACACAACGACGCCGCGGTCTGTGAGGTGACGGTCGCCGCGCGTCGAACCGACGACCGGATCACCGTTCGGATCGCCGACAACGGCCCCGGTATCCCGGACGAGCGCAAGGAAGCCATCTTCGAGGAAGGCGAGGCGGGTCTCGACGGGGGCACCGGCCTGGGCCTGTACTTGGTCGAGACGCTCGTCGACCGCTACGGGGGCGACATCCGCGTCGAGGACAACCACCCGACGGGCGCCGTCTTTGCCGTCGAGTTTCCGATCGTGGAGTGAGGCTACGGCGACCGCTCGCCCGCCGGGACCGTCGTCTCCAGCCAGTTCTCCTCGGGCGGGAGCGGACAGGAGAAGGTGTCGCTGAACGCACAGAACGGCGTGTACGCCAGATTGAAATCGAGTGGGACCCGGTCGCCGTCCGCCAGGCTCCCCTCGGGGCTGAGCTCCATGTACCGGCCACCGTGGTAGGTCTGCTGTCCGGTCGTCTTATCCCGGAAGGGGAGGAACAGATCGTCGCTGTCGGCCCCTTCCTGTCGGTAGGCGTGCAGTGAGTGGGTGTCGCCGCCGAGGTCGAATCGCAGGGTGGCGACCCGCAGATATCGAACCGTACGGTCGTCGCTCGTCTCCATCTCGATCGGTTCGGGGTCGTCGTGGAGGGTCACAGTCGCCTCGACGCGGTAGTCGGGGGCAGGGTCGAAGTAGTCGAGACCGTCGAAGTCGTCGCGGCGCTCCGGGGGCAGCGGCGAGGCGCGGGCCTCGGCAAACGCGCGGTCCTTCTCGGCACGCTTCGCGCGCAGGCGCTCGGCGTAGTCGTCGTCGTGATCGGTCATACTCCTCCGTTCCGCGTCGACGGGTTTCAGACTGCCGGCTGGCCCCGACGACCCCGGTGACGCCGACGTCACCGGGTAGCATGCACGTCCGCGAACGCCTATACCCGCGCGGACCCTACCGTGGACCATGCGAAACCACCGACGCGTCCGACGGGAGGCCTCGACGTGAGCGACCCGCACGGAAGCCAGCCGCTCGTGACGGGAGGAACACCGGTGGCCGAGGCGTCGGCCGCGGCCGTCCTCGTCCACGGCCGGGGAGCGACCGCCCGAAGTATCCTCCGGATGGGGGCGGAGTTCGGCGTCGAGGGCGTGGCCTATCTCGCCCCGCAGGCCGCTCGCAACACCTGGTATCCCAACCCCTTCACCGCGCCTGTGGAGTCGAACGAGCCCGGCCGCTCGTCCGGGCTAGACGCCGTCGCCGAGGCCGTGAGCGAGGCGACCGACGCCGGGATTCCGCCCGAGCGTGTCCTCCTGTTGGGCTTCTCGCAGGGAGCCTGTCTCGCCAGCGAGTTCGTCGCTCGCAGCCCGCGGCGATACGGCGGGATGGCGGCGCTCAGTGGGGGTCTCATCGGCGAGCGGATCGACCCCGACGACTACGCGGGCGATCTGGCCGGCACGCCGGTCTTTTTCGGCTGTAGCGACGTCGACCCCCACATCCCCGCAGAGCGAGTCCACGAGTCGGCGGCGGTCTTCGAGCGTCTAGAGGGCGACGTGACCACGCGACTCTACGAGGGGATGGGCCACACGGTCAACGCTGACGAGCGCGAACGCGTGCGGGCGATGCTGTCGGCGCTGGTAGACTGACCGGTGGTCAGGCCGCCGACTCGTTTGCCCGAAGATTTCTGTCGAGGAAGGTCAGGGTCCGGTTCCAGGCGTCCCGCGTGGCGTTCGGGCGGAAGCTCTCGCCGCTCGGGTTGGCGAAGGCGTGGCCCGCTCCCTCGTAGACGTACACCTCGTGTTCGACGCCGACGGTGTCGAGCGTCCGGTTGAACGCACGGACGTTCTCGATTCCGACCACCTGGTCCTCGGAGCCGAAGACCCCGAGGACGGGGCCGTCGATGGCACGCAGCGTCGATTCGTTCGTCGCGAGCGTCCCGTAGTAGATGACCGTCGCGTTCAGATCGGCCTCACTCAGGCTCAACTGGAGGCTCTGGCCGCCACCGAAACACCAGCCGAGGCTGGCGACCCGGTCGGTGGTGTCGGAGCGGTCACGGAGTCCGGACACCGCACCACTCATCTTCGAGACGGCGGCGTCGGGGTTCTCGCGCACCTGCCCCGACAACTGCGCCGCCTCGGAGGAGTTCGTCGCCACCTCGCCGTCGTAGAGGTCGACCGCGAAGACGACGTAGCCGTGGCCGGCGAGAATGTCGGCCATGTGTTCGATGTTCTCGTTGAGGCCCCACCACTCGTGGATCATGACGACGGCGGGATACTCGCCGTCGTCGGCCGGGCGGGCGAGGTAACCGGGCGTGCCGTCGATGGTCGTCCGTTCGGACGTGATCGCCGAGAGGTTCTCGGCGCCAAAGATGTCCGCGTTACCGCCCGACGCGACCGCCTGACAGGTGCCGTTCTTCTCGATGGCACCGGGTTGACAGCCCATGTGTGGCGTCTGCGTGTAGGACGCCTCGGTGTCGGCCGGGGTTTCGGTCGGCGCCGGGGTCGACGTCGGAGATGGACGGTCGGTCGCGGTCTGGGTCGCAGTCTGCGCCCCGTCGCCGGGGAGCACTCCCGAACAGCCACTCAGGAGTACTAGGACGGCGACGAAAATTGGGAGGAGCCGGGTGCCGGGCATTTCATCCGGGAAACGGGACGGACCGGCAAAACCGTGTCGCCAGGGCGACCGTTACTGCCAGGTCGTGTAGAACAGGACGGCGATGCCGACGGCCTCCAGAACCTGGAGGATCATCATGACCTCGACCGCCAGCGGCGGCATTGCCGGGGCGTTGAAGTAGAAGTACAGTGCCACGACGTTCTCCGCGAGGAGGAGGGTCCCGAAGAGGATCAGCCCGCGGAGAACGCCTCCCGGAACCGCGCGGTAGTTGCGGATCCAGATGCTCAACAGCCCGAGCAATAGGACGATATTGACCCCCGCGGCGATCCGTGCCGCGTCGACCATTAGACTCATCGCTCTCCCCCGTCGGGCGGTCTCGCTCGTGTCGTGGCTGGCTCACGGATCATTCTCGGAGTTTAGTGAGGATTTCTTCGACGGTGTCCCAGTTGGTGCGTGTTCGGTCACTCGGCAGGTAGACCGTCCCGTAACTCTCGTCGCCGCTGGTGACGATGTCGTGTTCCTCCAGGACGTCGAGGTGGTGTCTGACGGTGTTGTACGCGAGGTCGAGGTCCTCGGCGAGGCGGTTGGCGTTCCGAGGGCGCTCGTCGAGCGCACGGAGGATGCGAGCGCGATTGGGCCCGCCACGCGTCGCGGCGAGGATCTGCCAGAGCACCACCTCCATACACGCGAACGTGCGAGGGGAGTCACAAATAACACCCCGGTCTCCGACGGGCTGATCCGGCGGCCGGCGACGCCGCTCGACGGGGGTGCGAGCGACCCGAGTCGCCGCTCTGCTGCCCGCGTGGCGGGCCTCATACCCGATAGCTCGGACGACCATCGCTTAGTGATTGTGCAAACTCGGACGCAAATTCGGCCGTGCCGACCGGCGCCGATCACCGCCAGATCGCAACGATGTCCGCCGATTGGAGGCGGAGTTTGGCGAGATTCTAGTCTCAGTTGCGAAAGTAGTTATGAGTCTGTCATACCTCGTCACGATCGGACGATGACGGACTCCCCGGACACGACACGACGGCACGTACTCATCGGACTCGGCACCATCACGACGACTGCCCTTGCTGGCTGCGGCGGCACCGGTGGGGACGCGACCGCGACACCGACCGAAACGGAGACAGAGACGACAACCCCGACCGCAACCGAAACCGCGACACCGACCGAAACGGAGACCGAGACTCCGGCCGAGACGGCGAACCTCCGGGTCGCCCATCTCTCGCCCAACGCCCCCGACGTCGACGTCTACGCCGACGGAAGCGCCGTCCTCGAAGGCGTCGGGTTTGGCGCGGTCAGCGACTATCTCGAAGTACCAGCCGGAGAGCGACAACTGCGAATCACTCCCGCTGGCGACGACGGAACGACCGTCTTCGAGGGTGCCGTTCCCGTCGAGGCCGACACCGACTACACGGTTGCCGCCGCCGGCGAAGTCGGTGACATGGTCGACCAGCCCTTCGAACCGCTCGTTCTGGAGGACGACAACGCCGCACCCGCGGACGATACGGCGCGAGTTCGGTTGGTCCACGCCTCCCCAGACGCCCCGGCCGTCGACGTGACTCTGGCGTCGAACGGCGACACGCTCTTCGACGGCGTCGCCTACGGCGACTCCGGCTACGTCGAGGTTCCCGCTGGCGAGTACACCCTCGAAGTGCGTGGCGATACCGAAGGCAACGATGGCGACGTCGTCGCGGAGTTCACCGTCCAGGTCGACGGCGGCGAGGTGTACACAGGGTTCGCGGCCGGCTACCTCTCACCGGACGACGCACCCGCCGACACCCCCTTCGACCTGTTGGTCGCCCGCGACACGCAGGGCGGCATGCTGGAGGTGGCCGCGCCGTCTGATGGGACCGCGAATCTCCGAGTCGCCCATCTCTCCCCCAACGCCCCCGACGTCGACGTCTACGCCGACGGGAGCGCCGTCCTCGAAGGCGTCGGATTCGGCACGGTCAGCGACTATCTCGAAGTGCCGGCCGGAGAGCGACAACTGCGAATCACTCCCGCTGGCGACGACGGGACGACCGTCTTCGAGGGTGCTGTTCCCGTCGAGGCCGACGCCGACTACACGGTCGCCGCCGCCGGCGAAGTCGGTGACATGGTCGACCAGCCCTTCGAACCGCTCGTCCTCGAAGACGACAACGCGACACCGGCCGAGGATATGGCGCGAGTTCGGTTGGTTCACGCCTCCCCGGACGCCCCGGCCGTCGACGTGACCTTGGCGTCGAACGGCGATGCGCTCTTCGACGGCGTCGCCTACGGCGACTCCGGCTACGTCGAGGTGCCCGCTGGCGAGTACACCCTCGAAGTGCGTGGCGATACCGAAGGCAACGATGGCGACGTCGTCGCGTCGTTCGACGTGAGTCTCGGGGGCGGAACGGTCTCGACTGGCTTCGCGGCCGGCTACCTCTCGCCGGACGACGCACCCGCCGAGACCCCGTTCGATCTGATCCTCGCCGTGGACGCCGGCGACTCGATGGGCGGGAGCATGCGACACGAGGCGCCGGCAGCGGGCCTCCGCGGGTAACCGGTGACGTCGCGTGGCGTGACCGATCCGGGTCGTCACTCGCCGGCGAGGCCGGTGACGATTAGGTAGGTTCCGAAGGTGGCGACGAGGATGCCCGCCGACTGCGTCCCGGCCGTGGACAGAAAGCCAACGTCGTACAGGAGCGGAGCGAGCATGAACCAGCCGCCGAACAGGGTCGTGAGCACCGCGGGCGGCAGGCTCACACGGCCGCGAGCTTGGAGCAACTGGAGATTTCGTGCGGCGAAGACGACACCGAGGACGCCGCTCGTGACGACACTACCGGTGAAGGCGGCCGACGCGCCCGCGACGAGAGGCGTCACCGTCGCAGCGATACAGCCGAGGACACAGATCACCGCTGCCGCCGAGAGGAACCGCGAGTCGACACTGGGCACGAAAGAAGGTTCGGCTCCACGGACATGAATGATCGGCCTATCGCGTCGCCCGGAACTGGCCGTGTTTGACGCCGAGACCGAACGCGAGCAGTCCGAACACGAGCATCGAGGGCGCGACCATCATCAGTGTCGTCTGCAGGGCCATCATCCCGCCGGCGACGAGGCCGGCGACGCCGAGAACGACCACCACGAGGACGGCACCGAGCGCGACGGGTAGGGTGAACTCCATACGTCAGTTGAGGGCGCGGAGTCACATAATAGAGTCGGCGCGTCAGTCGTCGGCCGGGAGTTCCCGGCCGCCATCGGACTCGATTGACAGCGGATCGTCCCGCCACTCGACGTTGAGTTGGTGCCGCGGCAGATATGGAGACAGGTCGGTGACCGACAGCAGGCCTCGGTATCCCTCGTCGTCGACGACGGGCAGATGTTTGACCCCGGCGGTCCGCATCCGTTCGGCGGCCCCACTCACTGTCGTCTCCGGCGACACCGTCGTCACCGGCGACGACATGATCACCCGGACCGGCGGCCGGCCGTCCGTCTCAGCGACCATCGCAACCAGGTCGGCGGCGGTGATGATTCCGACGACGGCCCCCTCATCGAGGACGGGAAGCGCCGACACCGGGGGACGGCGAAGGTACTCGGCCGCCTCGGAGACTGGGGTCCCGGGGGAAATCGTTGGCGGCGACCGTAGGTCGGCCGACGAAAGGGTCGTCTCTATCATACATTCTTGACAATCATTCGCAATTACAAAAGTATTTTGATTATTCGTGTTTTCTCAGTCGGTTATTGATTCGTATATTCGAACTCTATTTGAGATCACAGCCTATTTATTCTATTTTTGTCCCAGAGGTAACCGGAGAGCGCCCGTACGCCCTAGTTCGGTGGTCGGCCACCGCACCGCGCACGCCCCGGACGACGAACGTCGCGTGGGCCGTCCCGTCCGGGCCGCGAACGGACACGTCGACGGCGACGGCGACGAGGGCGGTGGTGTTCGCCCTAGTCTGTGTGATCACGCCGTCGCTTGCGACACAAGCGTCGAAGACGCGGTCCGGCCCACCGGGGCAGTGTGCCCTGGCCCACCGTCGCGCTGCGCTCTCGTTGCGGGCCACGTCGACGGACACCCCACGGTCCGTCCCGACGGATTCGACGGCGTCGGCTGCCGAGTCGAGTCGGGTGACGGCGAGGGCGGTCACCTGTCGGTGTTGGTCCGGCCCCGTCATGTTCGACGCCGCGTGAGTGGTTTCGGCGACCGTTCGTTCGAGAGTTCGTTTCCCATCCGCGAGCGTCGCCCCGACGCGGTCGTCGGACGTCGTCGCCGGGTCGCCGACGTGCCCCAACTGGGCGTACGCGAGGAGCATCGGGACGAGTGCGGTGACGACGACGGCAGCCGCGAGCAAGACGAGTTGGGCACGTCGGCGCCTCATCCGTACCACACCCTGACCCTGATCGGACCGTGGCGTGTCGAGACCGATGTCGATCCGACGGTCGTCCGCGGCGGGCGCGGGTAGCCGACCGTGCCGTGTGGCGTGGTGATCCGAAAGGCAACGTCCGCAGGGAGCGCACGGGCGACCCGCTCGCGGGTGTCGGGCCGGAGGCGGTCGAACGACGCGGACGAGCGGGCGAGCGCGACGAGCCACGCGTCGCCACCCCCGGGGGCCGGCTCCGAGTCGAGCAGGGTCGCTGTATCGTGGGCCAAGGAGTCGAGTTGTGGCTCCGCCGAGGGCGCGGGGGCGACACCGACCGTGAACCCCGCGGCGACGCCGACGACGAGAACGACGCCGATGGCGGCCTCGATCACCGACAGCGAGAGTTGCCCCCTACGCATCGACGGTCACCGTGAGGATACGGTCGTCGACGCGCCGGGGGCGGTAGGTGACCACCAGCCGACCGGTCGCGTTCGCCCCGGCGTCGACTCGGAGCGTCGTCGGTTCGTAGCGGTCGAGGTGGACCGTGGCGGTGGTGTTCAGTCCACCGTCGTCGCGAAGGACGATGCGGTCGTTCGCGCGGACGGACTGAAGCGTGGTGTTCGGACCGGGCGCGAGAGTGAGGGTGGCGCGGTCAACACCCCGGGGGACGGAGACCGTCGACCGCCGGGAGAGGTTAGCCCGGATCGGCCGTGGCTCCGCCCGTGAGCGGACGACGACCGACCGCCGGACGGTCCACCCACCACCCGGCGCACCACGTTCGACGACGGGGCGACCGTCAAGCGCGACCCGTACGTCACCCGCTCTGGCGGCGGGGGCGAGTTCGTGGAGTCGGCTCGCGTTCAGGGCGGCGACCCGCGAGGCGTTGAGGGTGTTCGCCCGGATCGTGAGCGGCGAGTCAGCGGCGGTCAGTCGGTCGGCGGTGGCGGCCGCCGCGTGTCGCTCGACCGGTTCGCGGTCGGCACCCGCGAGCGCGGCGTCCGCGAGGCTCACGCCGACGACGGTTGCCCCCGTCAGCAGGACGAGCGCCACGACGAGCGCGAAGAGATTGGTCTGTCCCCTCACGCGAGGATCACCCGGAGGCGGCCGTCGTCGCTGCGAACTCTGATAGTCGCCGGCTCGTCACTCCGCCACGATCCCTCGACGGCGGTGACCCGTGGCGACAGCGCCAGTCGAAGGCGGCCGGAGAGCGCCGGATCGGGGTGATCGAGGACGAGCGTGCGATTCTCGACCCGTAGCCGATAGACGGCGTCGTCGATGGCGGTCGGCAGGTCGACAGTCCGGGACGCCGTGGCGCCGTCACTCGGCGGTGGGACTGACGTCTCGATGCGTGCAGCCGTCGACGCGAGGGTCCGGTCGCTCACCTCCGCGGCGGCCGCGTCCCGGTAGTCGGGGACGACGCCGCCGTGGAGCGCGGTCACAAGCGAGGCGACATAGAGGAGGACCAACATCGCCTCCAGTACCTTGCCGACGACGGGAACGAGAGCGCGGTCGGTCACCGGCCCACCTCTAGGCGAAGGTCGTGGACGAACACGTACGCGTCCCGGACGTCGGGAAAGCGGGCGACGACACTCGGGACGCCGTCGTCGTCGAACGAGCGGCGCGTCGTGGTCGCGCCCAGTTCGGCGAAGTGACGCTCCCAGACCGCTGGTGTCCGGGTTTCGACGGCGACACCGAATCCCCCGCCAGATAGCCGTCGTCGGTCGTGGGTGACGTTCGTCCGCAGGGTCACCGTCGTCGGACCGCCGACCGCCACGGCGTCGGCACCGAGACGCGAGAGGCCAAGAAAGAGCGTCCGGTCGCGGATCGACAGTGACGGCGCAGTGCGGGCGCGGGCGCCCGTCCCGGTGTCGTAAATGGTCGTCCCGGCGACGTGGCGGACCCGCCGTTCCCCGGCGGCGTAGACGAGGCCACCGACGGCGTACTCGGCCGTGGGATCGACGCCGTCGAGGAGCCGAACCGACCGCTCGACGGTACGAAGCCGGCCCTCGTGTAAGGTGAGCCGACGCTCGTGGGGGCCGCTCCGCTCGGCGTCGAGGGCCTCGGCCATCGCCGTCGAAACACCACGGGCCTCCGCGGCGGACGCGCTCTCTTCGACGACCGAGCCGACCGCGACCGTCAGCGCCGCAACGCTGACGACGGTGACCGCCAGCAGGACCGCGACCCCGATTGGCGTCGACTGGGCGCGTCGGCTCATATCATCCCTACCCCCGCGAAGACGGCGTGACAGACGACGACGAGGGCACCGGAGTGGAGCAGGGCCTCGTAGCGCCCGCGGCTGGCGGTGCCGGCGAACCACCCCGAGGCCAGCATCGTCGCCTGCGTGACGACGTAGAGCCGGTAGCGTTCCCGCGCCAGGTCGATGGCCGACCCCTCGATCACGTACCCACCGGGGCCACGCACCGAGGCGAGTTGCTCGAAGCCGTCGAAGACGTGGATTCCGACGGCAACGGCGATGCCGACGACGAGCAGGGCGGTCGTCCAACCGACGGCAACGTAGGCGAGCAGGTTCGCCCGGAGGGCACGCTTCTCGTGGTAGAGGCGACCGATCTCGGTCTGGAGCGTATCGAAGACAGTGCCGGCGTCGCTCCCTGCGTCGAGTGCGCCCGTGACGAGACCGACGGTCTGTTCGGCGAGCGGCGTTCCGACGCGGCCGACGAACCGCTCCAAGGCGGCGGTACGGACGTTCTCGTCGAAGCCCGTTTCGGGGGAGGTGAAGCTCAGGTTGAGCGCGAGGTCGGCCACGTCGGGGTCGAGTGGCCCGAAGTCGACGTCGCGGGCGACGAGTTCGACCGCGCGAGGGAAGGGTCGGCCGAGGTTGACGTGGCCGGAGACGGCGTGGACGAAGTCCTTGATCTCCCGGTCCTTGGCGTCGTCGAGGCGGGCGCGTCGGACCCCGACGACGCCCACCGGCAGGGCGTAGGCGGCGTAGCCGAGGAGGGCGACGTCGGCGGGCGGGGATCCGATGGCAACGAGGGCGCCGACGGCGGCGAGGGCCGGGGCGACGGCGACGGCGGCGGCGCTCGACGGGTTCCGGGTCGCGGACGCGAGCGTCGGGAGGAAGCCCGGCGGCCGGCGGTAGTGGACGGTCTGGCCGGGCGGGCGGAGGCCGCCGACGACGATACTCGCGCCGAGTCCGAGAACGAGCACGAACGCGGCGCTGGCGTAGACGACGACGGCACGGGGCGTGGTCGTCCCGAGTGGCGTCGCGAACGGTCGTGAAAGGCCGGGCGAGATGATGGCGAGAACCGTCAGCACGATCACCAGGAGTGTCGGGAGGACGAGCAACACCATGAACACCTCCGAGAGGAGTTCCAGTAGGCCGGCGGCCCGGTCCCGGGCACGGTCCTGTCGGTGAGCCAGCATTCGGCTCTCCATCCGGAGGTAGTTCGCGAGTTCCGTCTCGCCTTGCTGGGCGTGTTCGCTGAACTTCAGGAGGAAAGGGGCGAGCAACTCCCGGGACGGCGTATCGCGGGCGATGCGTCGCAACCCCTCGTGAAGGCTCCCCGTGAGGGCGGCGGTGTTCAGCACCTTCCGGATCGACACCGCCGTCTCGCCGTACGGATCGGTGGCGGCTACCTTCCGGAGCATCGCCCGGTGGCCGTCACTCCCCGAGGAGAGGACGTGCAGATACCGGACCGCACCGGGCAGCGTCCGTTCGATGTCGTTGCGGCGGGCGTTCGCCAACCAGCGGAGGTAGCCGCCACCGAGACGGACGGTTGCGGTCTTGGCGAGGGCGCCGAGCGTGAGAGCGCCGCCAGCCACGAGGGCGGTCGTCGGCGGGACGGGAAGAGCGACCCGCGAGACCGGGAGGGCGTCGGCGACGGCCGTCGTCACCGCCGGCGACGCGTCGGCGACGGCGAGGCCGAGGACGACAGTCGGAATCGTCACCGCGAGTGCGACGATCCAAGAGAGACCGTACACCCGCGCGAGGTAGACGTCGAAGCTGAGTCGGAGGTCGGTGCCGCGGTAGCGCTTGCGGTCCCGGACGTGTCGGTCGTCGTCGGCGTGGCGGGCGAACAGCGCGTAGAGAACGCGGTCGAGAGTGGCGTCGTGGCCGGTCGGCCGCGCCGACACCGGGGGCGTGGCCGCCACCTCGCCACCGTCCGGTTCCGGCTCGTCCCCGCCTGACCGCTTCTGGGTCACGCTCCCCCTCCGTCGTGCGGGCGGGACCGGCCCCCCGACCTGACGCGTCCTGACCCCGTCGACATGGGGCGAACTGCCGCACGATGGTATATAAACGTTGGACGAGCGTTCTCAGATTTGATTCGCATCGGGACGACCGAACGGCGGGTCACGCGACAGGCGCGCCGCGATGATCGAGACAGTCGACGAAGAGGCCCGACTGCCGGGTCGGGGCATTCGATGGCGACGACCCGTTCGACGAGTGAACGGCGTGAGACCACGAACGAGTCGGCTCTCCCCCCGCCGGGACTGTTACCAGGATTCGAGCCTACGTCCCGACATGGACCCCGACGCCATCCGCCGCGCCTGGGACGACATCGCGGCGACCTACGCTCGCCGCCGTGACCCGACCGGCTCGGACGCCGACCTGCTCACTGACCTGCGGGAATCGCTGCCGCCGGAGCCGACGGTCCTCGATATCGGCTGTGGCGACGGCGCGCGGACGCTGGCGAACCTGCCGGCGGGGAGCGTCGGTCTCGACATCTCTCGGGGGAGCCTCGAACTCGCCCGCGAGACGGTCCCGGAGGCGCGTCTCATCCAGGGCAACACGACCGCGCTCCCGGTTGCGACGGAGAGCGTCGACGCCGTGACGGCCTACTACGCCGTCTTTCACGTGCCGCGGGCGCAACATTCGGACGTATACCGGGAGTTCGCGCGCGTCCTGAAGCCGGGAGGTACCGTGTTGATGACGCTCCCGAGCGGTCGGTTCGAGACGGTGCGCGAGGGGTGGATGGGTGGGCGGATGTTCTTTTCCTCAGCGGGGCGAGAGCGGACGCTCAACGCCCTGCGCGCCGCGGGATTCGACGAAGTGCGGACCGAGACGGTGAGCGATCCGCTGGGGAGCGACGCGGAGTTCGTCTTCGCCACGAACGCGGGAGGGACAGAGTGAGGCGGGGACCTCAACCGACGAACGCGATTGGCATCGGAGCGAAACAGAGGATGCCGAGAAGAAGCGTCACTAGGCCGAGCGCGCGGCGACTCGGGCCGACGGGCGTCTCGTCGATAGGCGTCGCAGTCCCGGCACGGAGGAAAAGCAGGGAGAGGAGCCCCCAGAAGCCCCAGAGCTGTGCGCCCTGGCCCCCCTCGGCGACGAGGAGGTACGCCGCGAGCGCGAACAGGCCGACGGGGACGAGTCGCTGAACCACCCGGATCCGGTCGCCGATCAGGGACCGCGTCACGTGGGCGCCGTCGAGTTGGCCGACCGGGAGCAGGTTGAGGAAGGTGACGAAGGCACCGATCCAGCCGCCGATGACCACCGGGTTGACCATGCGGCCGGCGCCGTACTGCAGGGGTTCACCCAGCAGCGCGGCGACACCTCTGACGAGAAGCGGATAGCCCAACTCGATCTGGGCGACGAGTGTCGACTCCGGGGCCGCGACCGGCGGGAGCGTGACGCCGACGGCGGTGACGACGACGGTGGCGACGAGGCCGGCCAGTGGGCCGGCGACGCCGATGTCGAACAGCGCCCGTCGGCTCGGGATGGTGTCTTTCATGCGAATCACCGCCCCGAGCGTGCCGAGGACGTTCGGCATCGGGATGAAATACGGGAGTGTCGCCTCTACCTCGTGATACCGGCTGAGGACGTAGTGCCCGAGTTCGTGAACCGCGAGGACCCCGAGCACGGACAGCGCGAAGGGCCAGGCGCCGACGAGGGCGAGGGGATTCGCGAGCGCGTCGATGCCGTACCACTGTGACCCGGCGAACAGCGTCGTCACCACCGTCGCCGCAAGCAGCACCAAGTTGAGCCAGGGAATGCCGTCGATGCCCGTGGATCGCTCGGTGGCGACGAGAACGTGTTCGCCCGTCTCGTAGCGGATGTCGACGCGATAGCCCCGCCGGCGGAACAGCGGAGCGAGTCGGCGGATGACGGAGTCCGTTTCGTCCATCGGCTCGCCGTAGTATCGGACCTGCTCCTCGGCCACGTCGACCTCGTAGACGAGAAACGCCTCGGTGAACGACCCCGGATTGGGAAGGTCGCCCGGAACCGTGGATTCGGCCATTACGTTGAGTACGGGCCACAGCCACTAGTATGCCTCGCCGGGCCGCCGACAGTCGGGCGTGTGTGGACCGCTATCCGTCGGTTCCGGCGAATCGGTCGGTCACCATCCCCGACCCGTCGGCTGGCGGACATATAAGACCGAGGCGGTCGAAGCAGGGGTATGACACTACTGGTACCGTTCGACGACTCGGCGCTCTCGGAAACGGCGTTGGAACGCGCGTGCGAGTTCGGAGACTATCGGGACGAACCCGTGGTCGCGTTGACCGTCGTGCCTGACGACCGGTCGTTCGCCGTGGACCGGGGCTGGATCGACCGGAACGAGGCCTACCGCCCCGACGACCTCCGAAAACGGTTCGAACAAGACGTCCGGGCGGTCGACGAGTCGGTGACGTTCCGGTGGGAGCGCGCCGACGGGAGCGAGGACGCGACGGCGACGACAACCGACGACGTGACCCGGACAGTCCGGGAGGTGGCGGCGGAACTCGACGTCTCGATTCTCTTTGTGGGGAGCGAGAACGCGGGTCGGGTGTCGTCGCCACTGACGAGTGTGGGCGACCCCCTCTCGTCGGACGCGCGATACGACGTCCACATCGTCCGGCACGTCGGCTGAGACGGGAGATTGTCAGTACCGGTGGGTCACCGGACCGTCCCGGCGAACCACCGGGAGACAGTCGCGGTACGCCGGTCGAGTCAGGCCGTCTCCCGGACACCCAGATACCGCCGCACCTCCTCGGCGTTCGCGTCGACGTCCTCGTCACTGCCCTCGAAAACTATCTGTCCGCCGTCCATGATGTAGGTGTACTCGGCGACGGCGAGCGCGAACCGGACGTTCTGTTCGACGATGAGTAGCGTCGTCCCGCCCGCCGCAATCTCCTCGATTACGGCCCCCACGTTCTCGACGATCTGTGGCGCTAGCCCCTCGCTGGGTTCGTCCAGCAGGAGGAGTCGCGGATCGCTCCGGAGCGCGCGGGCGATAGCGAGCATCTGTTGTTCGCCGCCGCTGAGGTGTTTTCCCCGAGAGGTTCGGAGTTCCCGTAGCTTCGGGAAGAAGTCGTACAGTTCGTCGAGACTTCGGCCGTCGTCGACGTCCGGCACCCGGAGATTCTCCTCGACGGTCAGATCGGGGAAGACGCCGCGATCCTCGGTGACGAAGCCGACCCCGTGGTCGTGGGCGACGTGGGGTGGCCCTCCGGTGACGTCGTCGCCGTCGAACCGAACGGTGCCGGCGGTCGGTTCGACCAAGCCGACGACCGTCCGGAGTGTCGTCGTCTTGCCGACGCCGTTTCGCCCGAGCAGGGTCACGACGCTGCCGTCCTCGACCGACAGCGAGACGTCTTGGAGGACGTCGCTGCCGCCGTAGCCGGCACCGATCCCGTCGAGTTCGAGCAGCGCCATCAGTACCCCCCCATGTACGCGTTCTGGACCCGCTCGTTGGCCACGATATCTTCGGGGTCGCCGCGCGCGATGACCTCTCCTCTGTCGAGGACCGTGATCCGATCCGAGAGTTCGAGGACCAGATCCACGTCGTGTTCGATGAGCAGGACCGTCAGATCGGTGACGGCGTCCGTGAGAAACTCCAGAAGCGCCGGGAGTTCGGCCTCGGCGACGCCGCTGGTCGGTTCGTCGAGCAACAGGAGAGTTGGCTCGCTCACGAGCGCCATCCCGATCTCGAGTTTCTTCTTATCGCCGTGTGAGAGGTTTGCCGCCACCTCGTCCGGTCGCGCGTCCACGTCGAGGTCGTCGAGCATCCCACGGGCCCGCTCGTCGTGATCCGGATTCCGGGTCGCCAACGGGTTGAACCGTTGGTTGTCGGCCTGGGCGGCCAGCCGGAGGTTCTCGTGGACCGTCACCCCAGGAAAGAGCTGTGTAATCTGGAACGCCCGCGAAACCCCGCGCCGGGCGCGTTCGTCCTGATCGACGGCGGTGATGTCGGTCCCTCGAAAGTGGATCGTCCCGGCAGTCGGTCGGAGTGAGCCGGCGATCATGTTGAACAGCGTCGTCTTGCCGGCACCGTTCGGCCCGATGATCGAGTGGAGTTCGCCGTCGGGAACCGACAGGTCGACGCCGTCGACGGCGGTAAACGATCCGAACGTCTTGGTCAACCCCTCGATGCGGAGGAGCGTGTTCTCCGATTCGACGCGTGCCGCGTTCGTCTCCGTCTGTTGTGTCGTCGTCATAGGTCGGAGCTGTGATCGGTCGCCTCGTCGTCGCGGCGGTCACGGAGTCGTTCGCGGGCCACCTCGACGACGCCGACGAGTCCTTCGGGGAACAGCAGGACGATGAGGATCAGCACGATGCCGAGGACGAGGATCCACGAGAACGCCAGGGCGCCGCTGATGGTGTTCTCGAAAAAGCGAAGCGAGATGGTTCCGAGGATGCCGCCGACGAGCGTTCCGCGGCCGCCGACGAGCACCCAGATGAGGACGTCGGTCGACTGCACGAATCCGAGCAACGGCGGGGAGATAAACCGCTCGGAGAGGACATACAGGGTCCCCGCGAACCCGGCCATCCCGCTGGAGACGCCGAACACGAGGGTCTTGTACTTCTCCGTGTCGTATCCCAGTGCGGTGGCTTTCGTCTCGTTTTCGTTGATCGCGACGAGCGCACGGCCGAACGGCGAGTCGACGATCCGTCTGGCGACGAGGTAGCCGGCGAGGAGGACGCCGACACAGAGATAGTAGAAGGGCACGCCGGTGAGTTCCGTCGCGACCACGCCGGGAATCCCCACGCGAGCGGGAGGCACCAGCAACCCGTTCGCACCGTTCGTCACGGAACTCCAGGAGACGGCAATCTGTTCGGCGATGATCGCTAACGCGAGCGTGATGATGGTGAAGTAGTCCTCGCTGATCCCTCGAGAGAACAGGACGCCGGCGACGACGAGTCCGAGGAGTCCGGGGAGGACGGTTCCGGCCGCGAGGCCGGCGTAGACGATAGCAGGCCCCGTACCGACGGCTTCGAGGAGCGTCCCCATCAGGTACGCGCCGCCGCCGAGAAAGACCGCGTGCCCGAACGTGAGGATGCCGGTGTATCCCCACAGCAGGTCGACGCTGATCGCGAACAGCGCGAAGATCAGCGACAGCGTCAGGATCTGGATCAGATAGTTGGCGAGAATCGCGGGCGCGAACAGCAAGGCTCCGACGCCCAGCGCAGCCAGCGCCGTCGTCCCGGACAGTTCACGGCCCGCGACGGAGACAGACAGCGACGACGCGACGCCGGTGGCTCCGACGGCGCGTTCCGTGGTGGATTCGTCGCCCCCCATCTCACTGTCCCCCCAGCAGTCCTTCGGGTCGGACGACGATTAGCGCGACCACGAGCAGGAACACGAGCGTCTGGGCGACGACGGGGGAGATGAAAAACGTCCCCACGTTGGAGAATCCCGCGACGATGATACTCCCCGGAACGATGCCGATCAGCGTGCCGGCTCCCCCGAGGATGACGGCGAAAAACGACTGGACGAGATACGAGATGCCCATGTTGGGCTCGACCGTCGTCAGCGGGGCAACCGCGGCGCCGGCGAGGCCGACGAGGGCCGAGCCGAACGCGAAGGAGAACTGGTACATGCGCGTTTCGTTGAGGCCGAGCAGGCTGGCCTGTGTCGGGTCCTGGATGACCGCCCGGAGTCGAACGCCGGCGTCGGTCCGCGTAAACAGGACGAACACGACGGTGATGACGACGGCCGCGACGCCCATCAGAAAGAGGCGGTAGGTGGAGTACGTCGTCACGACGAGGTCGACGCTGCCCGGAAGCGGGTTGCCGACCTCCTTGCTCTGGGCGTTGAACAGGAGCTTAATCGCCTCGCCGATGGCGAGTGCAACACCCCACGTTGCGAGGATGGTATCGAGCAGCCGCTCGTAGAGGTGTTGGATAATGAGCACCTCGGTGAGGAGACCAACGACCGCGACCACCAGCGGCGCGAGAAGGAATCCGGGCCAGAAGCCGATTCCGAGTTCGGTGCTGGTCAGCCAGACCACGTAGGCGCCGACGGTGAAGTAAGCCCCGTGTGCGAGGTTGATGACGCCGATAAACCCGTAGATGACGGCGAGACCGAGCGCCGACAGCGCGAGGATGAGGATGCTGCTCAGCGCGTTGAGCGCGAGCGACGCGACCAGTTCGGTGTCGACCCCGGCCAGCAGGAGGCAGTTCATGTGTGCGAGACTCAGATGGGGTCACAACCGTCGTCGGGCGCGACGGGGTCGAACGTCTCGACCACCTCGTGGGTCTTTTCGGCGGTCATCCGCTTTGCGACCGCGTCGTTGGTGAGTTGGTGGTCGTTCTCGAACCGGGCGGTCCCGACGGCCGAGTCGTCGAGTCCGGTTTCGGGGAGTGCCTCCTTGATCGCCGCGGGCGACGTGTCGCCGGCCGCCTCGACGGCCTGTTCGAGCAGTTTGATCGAGATGTACGCCGGCCCGGTCATGTAGTTGACGAGGACGTCGTCCCCGAACTCCCCGTAGTAGCGCTCGATCATGGTCTGGTTCAGGTCGTTTTGCATCGTCTCCGCGTAGTTGTGGCAAGTGATGACGCCCTCGACGGTTGCGGGGTCGGCCCCCGACAGCGACCCCTGGCCGTGGGCGAGACCGACGTCGGTCCACTGCCCGCGGACGTCCTGATTTGTCATCTGCGACTGGATCGCCGTGGGCGACGGCCCCGTCAGCGTCATGAACAGCACGTCCGGATCGGCCTGCGAGACCCGCTCGATGATCGAGGAGAAGTCGGTCGTCCCCAACTGGACGTACTCCTCGCCGACGACCTCGCCGCCGGCGTCCTGAAGGATCGGTTTGGCCACCTCGTTGATGCGGTGAGGCCAGTTGTAGTCGGAGCCGAGCATATAGAACTGGCCGCCGTACTCGTCGACGAGCCACGGGACGAACGGCTCGACCGTCTGGACGGGGACGCCACCGGTCTTGAATAGCCACTCGTTACAGTAGTCCTCCGCGACCTGGCCCTCGTACTGGACGGAGTACAGCAGCGGAATCTCGTTCTGTGCGGCGACAGGGGAGACGGCGACGCGGGTGGAACTGGAGATGGTGCCGAGCAGAATGTCGGCATTGTCCTGCTGGATCAGTTGTTCGGCCTTCGTCCGCGCCGTCGACGGATCGACCTGGTTGTCCTCGACGACGAACTCGATCTCTCGCCCGTCCGGACCGAGACCGCCGCTGTCGTTGATCTCCTGGGCCGCCAGTTCGGCGGCGTTGAGGATGGTGTTGCCCCAGGGACTCCAACCCTGGCTCAACGCCAGGTTCGCCCCGATAGTAAACGGGCCCTGACCGTCGCCGCCACCCCCACCGCCGAGACAGCCGGCCAGTCCGGTGGCTGCGATCCCACCCCCTGCGGCACGGAGGAACCGCCGTCGGTTCGTCGACCGGGTCGCCCGCGTCTCGTCGCTCCGCTCCGAACTCGAACCTGAGTGTGCCGTCATGTGCGTCTACGCACACCACCAGACTCCAGGGGCATAAATAGCACTGTTTGTACAACTATTCCCAGATTATTGCATTGTTCGTCTAGAATATTCGCTGTTTGCCCAACATAGATAGTATTTATAACGTTCGTTGAAAACGTTCGGCTCGAAGAGTTACCAGTGGCGTTCGACGGCGTGTCCGGCGTCGAGGACGGTCGCGTCGTCGAAGTGGCTCCCGGTGAGCATCAGTCCGACGGGGAGTTCGTCGGCCGCCTCGACCGGGACCGACAGCGACGGGTGGCCGGTCATATTGAACGCCGACGTGTTTCCGAGGTTGGCCCAAGCACCCTCGATCCACTCGAAGATGGTCTCGTCCGGGTCGTGTTCGTGGGCGCGCATCGGCGTGGTGGGCATCGCCAACAGGTCGTACTCGGCGAGGACGTCCTCGTACGCCGCGGTGAGTTCCGCACGGAGGTTCATCGCCTCGGCGTAGTACTTCGAGTGGTACTGTTCGCCGGTGTAGCTCCCCAACAACAGCATTAGCTTCACGCTGGGCGGGAAGTCGCCGCCCTGGGCGCGGCGGGCGCGGCCGAAGGCGTCGACCCACTGCGTGTCGTAGCGCCCCCGCCAGTTGTGGCCCAGTCCCTCGCCCGAAACCGCCGCGACGAACGCCTCGGCGACGGCGACGGTGAAGACGTCGCCGGCGGCCGCGTGGAGGTCGACCGACACCGACTCGACGGTGGCGCCGGCGTCGGCGAGTGCATCGAGTGTCGCCCGGACCGTCTCGTCGACGACGCTCTCGCTCTCGGAGCGGTCGAACCCCTCCTCGACGACGGCGATGGAGAGATCCGACGGATCGCCCGACAGGTCGGCCGCGTAATCCTCGGTCGGGACGGTTTCCGGCTGGCGGGGGTCGTCGGGGTCCTTGCCCGCAAGCACCGTGAGCGACTCGGCGGCGGCCTCGACGGATCGGGTCATCGGCCCGCAGTGGTCGATGGTGTTCTCGATGCCGATGGCGCCGGTGTAGGGGACGAGTCCGTGGGTTGGCTTGTGGCCGACGATACCCGTCCACGACGCCGGAAGCCGGATCGACCCGCCTTGGTCCCCGCCGAGGGCCATGTCGACGTCCCCCTCGGCGACGGCGACGGCACTCCCCGAGGACGACCCGCCGGGAAGACGCTCGGGGTCGTGTGGGTTCAGCGTCGCACCGAACGCACTCGATTTGCCCGTGCCGGTGAACGCGAAGTCGTCCATGTTGGTCTTGCCAACCACGTCCGCTCCGGCGTCCAACAGTCGGGAGACGACCGTGGCGTCGCGTGCCGGGACGTACCCCTCCATCACCTGTGAGCCACACGTCATCTCGGCGCCACCGACGGCGATGTTGTCCTTGACGGCGACGTCCCACCCGGCGAGTGGCCCCTCGTCATCGCCGGCGACGTGGCACTTCGTGATCCAGGCGTTGTGCGGGTCGCCCGAGCGGACTCGATGTCCGGGGTCACGGTCCCGGGCGTCCGTCGGCGGCGACGGCGGCTGTCCGATGTCGCGAACCGTCGCGTAGGCGTCGAGCGACTCAGCGACCAGTTCCCGGTAGGCCTCGACTTCGGCATCGGTCAGATCGAGGTGAAGTTGGTCCCCGAGACTGTCGATCTCCTCCGCTGTCGGCGGTCGTAGCGCTCCGAACGAATCCGTCATAGGCTATCTGATTACTGTGGATTAATCCCCTATACCCGTTTTCACTTCATCATATTTTGTCTCTATTCGCTGTCTTGTGTAGTTCGTCAGATTATCTGGACTATTCGAGTACACCGTTAGTCGCGTCGTTACGGCGGACCGAATAGGGGATCTCGCGACCGGCGACGCAGCGCCGGCGGCGACCCGCGGTTTTTTGTCCCGGGATTTCGGGAGGTTGACACATGGTATCGGATGCCGAGTACGGGGTCGTGGTCCGTCACGACGTGACGGTGGAGACACGCGACGGAACGGGGCTTGCGACCGACATCTATCGCCCGGCCGACCCGGGGAGTGGAGAGCCGATAGCCGAGCCGAAACCGGCGCTCCTCGTCCGGACCCCGTACGACAAACGCGAGCGAGAGGCAGTCGAACGACAGGGGAACTGGTACGCCGAGCGTGGATACGTCGTCGCGATTCAGGACGTCCGCGGACGATACGCGAGCGAGGGCGAGTTCTACCTCCTGAAAAACGAGGCCGAGGACGGCGCCGACACGGTCGAGTGGCTAGCCGAGCAGTCGTACTGCGACGGGCAGGTCGGGACGATGGGCACCTCGTATCTGGCGTGGGTACAGAACGCGCTGGCGACCCAGGACCCGGCGCCGCTGTCGGCGATGTTCGTCAACCAGGGGGCCGCCAACGCCTGGAAGGCGACGCTCCGTCACCACGGCGCGTTCGAACTCCGGTGGCTCACGTGGGCGCTCACCATCGGCGGCGGCTTCGCGAAGCGGGCGCTCGACGACCCCGACGTCCAACGCCGACTCGCCGAAGTCGACACACGAGACGTCCTCGCGGGCGAACCGGTGACACGCGGCCAGTCGCCGCTCCGGTGGCTCCCGAACTACGAGTCGTACCTCTTCGACTACATGACCACGCCCGGCGACGACGACTTCTGGACGGACCCGAGCATCAACTTCGAGGCCCACTACGAGCAGAGCGCCGACGTCCCGACGGTGTATGCTGGGTCGTGGTACGACTCCTACGCGAAGGCGACCTGCGACAACTTCGCCGCCCTCGCCGACCGGAAGGAGAGCGATCACTTCCTGCTCATGGGGGCCTGGACCCACGGCGGGCAGTCGACGTGGACGAAGCCCTACGCCGGCGAGACGGCGTTTGGGGAGGCGGTGCCTCGCGACTATCTGGAGACGAAGCTCCGGTTTTTCGACCACTACCTCAAGGGACGAGAGACGTGGGACGAGCCACGGGTGCAGTACGTCCGAATGGGAACCGGCGACGGCGAGGTGACGACGGCGGGACGACTCCGTCACGGCGGGGAGTGGGCGAGCGGGACCGACTGGCCGCTTCCGGACACCGAGTTCACCAGCTACTACGCACGCGGCGACGGCCGCCTCGTCCCCGAACGGCCGGCGGAGACGGAGTCGGCAACCACCTACGAGTTCGACCCACGGAACCCCGTGCCGACCATCGGCGGGAACTGCTCCTCGTACTATACGTTCGAGCCGCGGTCGGAGTCCATCGAGGAGTTACCGGTCGCGGATCGCCCCACGACGAGCATCACCGGGCGGGGTGGCTACGACCAGCGCACTCGACCGGAGACGTTCGGGGCTGAGCCGCCCTACGGCCCCTTGGAGGCGCGCAACGACGTCGTCGTGTTTCGAACGCCACCGCTGACAGAGGCCGTCGAGATTGCGGGACCGATTCGCGTCCGGATCTACGCTTCGACCGACGCGCCCGACACGGACTTCACCGCGAAACTCGTCGACGAGTACCCACCGAGCGCGGACTTCCCGTCCGGGTTCGCGCTCAACCTCACCGATTCGATCTGTCGGGCTCGCTACCGCGGATACCGTCGAGACCCCGACTTCGTCGACCCGGGGGAGGTGACCGCGTTCGACCTGGAGCTCTATCCGACGGCGAACGTGTTCAAACCCGGCCACCACATCCGACTCGACGTCTCGTCGTCGAACTACCCCCGCTACGACGTCAACCACAACACCGGCGAGGACCTCTACGGCGGCCGCGAGTACCGCACGGCGACCAACACCGTCTACCACGAGGCCGACCACCCGACCCACATCGAGTTGCCGCTCCGGCCGTCGTAGCCCGAACGCGACACCGGATGTCGACGGGAAGCCACGACGGCCGAATCGGTCGAAGGACAGCCAAGGGGCAAACGGATGTGACCCCACACAACGTATTTCCGGACACGAGCGAAGAAATACGGCGAGCGTCGGCTCCGACAACCGTTGCGACGCTGGCGCCTGTTCACCCATGAACGCCCGGATACCCGAAACGACGGTGGGAGCGATTCACGAAGCGATGCGGGCCGGCGACCTGACGAGTCGGGAGTTGGTCGAGCGGTACACGACGCGGATCGACCGCTACGACCGGACCGGCCCGGAACTGAACGGCGTCGTCACCGTGAATTCGGCGGCGACGGCGCGGGCGGCGGAGCTAGACGAGCGATTGGCGCGCGAGGGGCTGATCGGGCCGCTACACGGGATTCCCATCCTAGTCAAGGATCAGGCGCTGACGGCCGGCCTCAGGACGACCTTCGGGTCGGAAGCGTTCGACGACTACGTGCCCGAGACGGACGCGACGGTCGTCTCGAAGCTCCGGGACGCGGGAGCGATCATCCTCGGGAAGACCAATCTCCCGGACTGGGCGGCGGGCGACGCCGGCGTCTCGTCGGTGCAGGGGCGGACGAAGAACCCGTACGCGCTCGACCGCGATCCGGGCGGGTCGAGCGCGGGGACGGGTGCTGCGGTGGCGGCGAACCTCTGTACGGTCGGAATCGGCGAGGACACGGGCGGGTCGATCCGCGTCCCGGCGTCGTGTTGTAACCTCTTTGGGATTCGGGTGACGACGGGGCTGATAAGCCGAGCGGGGTTCTCGCCGCTCGTCCCCCGTCAGGACACGCCAGGACCGATGGCTCGGACGGTCGCGGACCTGGCGCGGGTCCTCGATGTCCTCGTCGGCTACGACCCCCAAGATCGGGCGACGAGCGTGACCCAGATTGCCGGCGGAGGCTCGTATCTCGACGCAGTCGAGACCGGGGACCTCGACGGCGTCCGCCTCGGCGTGGTACGACAGGCCTTCGGAGACGACGAGCGGAGCGCACCGGTCACCGCGGTCGTCGAGGACGCGATGGCGACGCTGTCGGCGGCGGGGGCCGAGCTGGTCGATGCGGTGTCGATCCCGGAGTTGGACGCCCGACTCGACGAGACGTGGCTCTACGGGGTTCGCTCGCGGGCCGCACTCGACGACTTCCTCGACGGGCTGGAGGGGGCACCGGTCGACGGCTACGGCGACCTGTACGAGCGGGGGCTGTACAACGAGGGCCAGGAGTTGCTAGACGTGATCGCCGAGGGGCCCGCGGAGCCGACCGCCCGCCTCGACTACTGGCGGAAGGTCGCGGCACAGACCGACCTCCGGCAGGCTATCCTCGCGGTCCACTCGGAACACGACCTCGACGCGCTGGTGTTTCCGGACGTGAAAATCGTCCCCCGGCCCGCCGAACGGATCGGAGCAGGGGCGCGGGCGTCGTCGGCGGAAACGTACATGACCAACACCTACATTGCCTCGCAGTCGTCCTGTCCGGCCGTGTCGATGCCCGGGGGGTTCACCGACGACGGGCTGCCGGTCGGCGTCGAACTCGTGGCGCCGCCGTACCGGGAACGGCGACTGCTCGCTATCGCGGCGGCGTACGAGTCGGTCGCGGAGACGCGAGCGCCGCCGTCGACGGCGCCGGCGCTGTGACTCAGTCGTCGCTCGGTGTCGCGCCGGGCGAGGCGCTGGTGGTGTCCTGCCAGGCGTACCGCCCGACGACGAGGCCGAGGATGGCCATCCCGACGCCCACGAACGCCGCGGGGGCGCCGAACGGCTCGCCGAGCGCGTTCCAGCCAGGGCCACAGACTGCCCCGAGGACGATGGAAGCTAGCACCGCCTTGCCGGACGTGTCCCGGTAGTAGAGCGCCACGTACACGGGGACGAGCAGCGCGCTCGTTAGCAGGATCGCCCGCCAGTTGTAGAGGCTAATGATCGTGCCCGGGGGGTTGACCGCGGCCGCGGTGGCGACAACCCCGAAGCCGATGGTCGAGACGCGGGAGACCAACAGGAGTTGTTCGTCGTCGGCGCTGCCGTCGACGAAGTAGTCGTAGAGGTCGTGGGCGGCGGTGACCCCACAGGCGTGGAGCCGCGTGTCGGTCGTCGAGAGGATGCCGCTCATGATAGCGATGATGATGACCGTCCCGACGGTCGTGGGGACGTACTCCATGATGAGGACCGGGAACGCACGGTCGACGTTCTCGACGGCCAGCCCTGCGCCGTTGAGCGCGACGGTGGTGCCGGCACCGAGCATGACCAGCATGACGTAAAACACCGAGAGGATGAAGCCGGCCGCCGCGAGGTGGAACTTCGCCGTCCTGATGCTGTCGGTCGCGTTGATCCGGACGACGGTGGCCTGCGAGGTGAAGATGGTGCCGAAGAAGGCCACGATGGAGGCGGCGACGCCGATGAGGGTGTAGGTACCGTCGCCGAGCGGTGCGACGTTGGCGGGGTTGAGCGCCATGAACTGCTGGTTCAGGCTGGTGAGACCGCCGAGGTCGAACACCATGTACGCGAGTGCGACAGCGACTGTCGCGACCATCAGCGTCCCCTGGGCGAGGTCGGTCCACGCCACGCTGACGAGACCACCCATCACGGTGTAGAGGATGAACACGCCGCCGATCACCCAGATCATGTACCGGTACGGGACGCCGGTGATAGTCGTCACGAGCAGTCCCGCCCCGACCAGTTGCATGATGAGGTAGACCCACGCGTTGGCGAGGAGGACACAGCCCGTGATCGGCCGTGCGACCTCCCGGCCGGTGAGTTCGGCGATGATGTCCGGGAACGTGATGTGGTTGAGTTCGCGGACCTTGTGAACGACGAAATAGAGGCCGCTGATACCGAGCATCAGGCCGAAGACGATGCCCGTGACGATGGAGTAGCCACCGCCGTAGACCGAACCGACGAACCCGATCACACTCACCGCGCTCACGAAGTTGGCGACGTACGACCACGTCGCCAGCGTCGGGCCGAGTTCCTTACCGTACACCCAGTAGTCGCTCACGTCGTTCGTCTTGAGGTACGCCCAGCCGCCGATGGCGAGGACGGCGATCAGGTAGACGACGAAGATGCCGAGATAAACCGGGTTGACCTCGCCGACGCCTGTCTGTAGCGGGACACTAAACATTCTCTCCTACCTCGGAGGGCGTCTCCCCGCGAATGGTCTCGTCGACTGGCTGTCCCATGATGACGTGGACGATAACGTAGTGGGCCGTTCCGAGGCTCCCGGCGACGAGCGTCGCCACGAACACGAGGAACATTCCGGTTGGCATGCCGAGTATTGACATGATACAGGGTGACAATGCTTATTACTGACAATAAGTGTTTTGCTCAAATATCCCAAAATATGCGCCGAAAGTGCGATAGAAATCAGCCATACACGAATAAACTGCCAAATAATACCCCTGTACCGAGCATTAAGTTATCATATTTGAATTCTTGAGCAAGTCAGCCAGGGCGGTGATCCCCGAGACCACCCTCAGTCAGTAGGTCGGCGGTCGAGGCCGCCATCACCTTCGTGGCGGTCACCAGCGCGTCGATTGGGACGTATTCGTCCTCGACGTGCGCCTGTTCGAGGCGGCCCGGGCCGTAGACGATACACTCCTCGATGCCCGCGTCGTTGATCACGAACCGCTGGTCGTCGGAGCCGGGGGAGACGACGAACTCGGGGTCGTCGTAGAACGCGCCGGCCTCCCGGGCGTACGTCTGAGCGACCGTGCAGTCCCGGGACGCGCTGGTCGGCTCGGCGATCATAATCTCGTCGTACTCGAACGTGACGCCGGTCGCCGCCTCGGCGTCCGCAAGCAGCGCGTCGACCTCGGCTCGCGCCCCCTCGACGGTTTCGTCGGGGACCAACACGCGGTAGAACGTCGCCCGACACCGGTCGGGGACGACGTTCTCGGAGTAGCCGGCGTCGATCATCGTCGCCGAGATATCCGCCCGTCGGGACTCTGAGGGCGTGACCGGAAGCTCCGTCGTCCGGTCGTGGAGTTCGTCCTCGTACTCGTCGACGCGGGTGAGAAGCGCCTGCATCGCCGTGATCGCGTTCGTCCCGTCGTGAGACATACAGCCGTGGGCCGTCTCACCGTGTGCGGTGACGTGGAACTTCAGGACGCCGCGGTGACCGAGACAGACGCGCGAGGCGTCGAAACACTCCGTGTAGACACAGTAGTCGGTGTTTGCCTCGTCGACGTAGCCCTCGTCGACGAGATATCCGAGACCGGTGAATCCGCCCGTCTCCTCGTCGACAGTCATGCTTTGTGTGATCGACCCGCGGGGGGCGACGCCGGCCGCTTCGAGGGCGTCGACGGCAAAGAGACTCGCCACGATACCCGACTTCATGTCGCTCGCCCCCCGCCCATAGACGCGGCCGTCCTCGACGACGGGGTCGTACGGGTCGTGATCCCAGTCCTCGCCCGCAGGCACCACGTCGAAGTGGCCGGTGAAGTGGACGTCGGGACCCGGCTGCGCGGCCGTCTTCCGTCCGAGGACGTTCACCCGGTCGTGGTCGCTTCGCTCCGGATAGTGGTCGGCGACGACCACCTCCGGAACCGTCACCCGTTCGACGTCGTACCCGCGGTCGGCCATCGCCTCGGCGAGAAAGGCGGCCCCCTCTCTGTACCCTCGTCCCGGCGGGTTCTCCGTCTCGATGGCGAGGAAGTCACACAGGAACGAGATCATCTCGTCGACGCGCTCGTCGACGGCGTCGTAGATCGCTCGTCTGTCTACCGTCCCGGTCACGTCGAGGCTCCGTGACCGCTCGGTCGGTCCCGTTCGACGGGTGGTGACGCGAGTGGTGTCACTCCAGAAGCTCCCGGACCGACGCTTTCAGGGTTCGGAGGCCGACCGCGGCCGCAGCCAGATCGACGTGCTCGTCGTAGGTGTGGGCCTGCCCGAGTTTTCCCGGTCCCCACGTAATCGCCTCGATGTCGGCGTCGTTGACGAAGTTGCGCACGTCGGTCGACCCTTTCACGCCCCAAGGCTCCGTGGAAACGTCGGCGTGCTCGGCCGAGTGTCGCCGGAATACGTCCGCGAGATCGCTGTCGGTGTCGATGGCCGCCGACTCGTAGGTTCGGGTGCGTTCCCAAGACGTCTCGATCCCGTGGTCGGCCTCGACGTCGGCGAGCAGGGAATCGATTTCGTCGTCGATGGCGTCGGCCGACTCCGAAGGAAGGAACCGGCGGTCGATCGTGATGACGGCGTCCTCCGGCACGACGTTCTCTTTCGTCCCCGCCTCGATTTTCGTGATCGTGGCGTGAGCCTGTCCGACGAGTTCGTCCTCGCGGTCGGCAATCTCCTCGTCGTAGGCCTCCAGCGCGTCGAGCACCGGCCGGGCGTTCGTGATCGCGTTGTCGCCTTGGCCGGGACGGCTGGCGTGCGAGGGGTCGCCCTCGACTGTAATCTCGTACCACGCGAGTCCCTTCTCGCTGGTCGCGGTTCGCATCTCCGTCGGTTCGAGCACGACGCCGTAATCACCACCGTACCCACGTTCGAGGAGCGTCTTCGTCCCGGGTTCGCCCGTCTCCTCTCCGATGGCCGCATGGAAGACGACAGAACCTGAACGGTCGCCGGCGTCGATCTCTGCCCCGAGGTCGGCGAGAGTCATCATTCCGACCGCGACGCCCGTTTTCATGTCGGCGCTGCCGCGGCCGTAGAGCCGTCCGTCGTCGATCTCGGCCGCGTAGGGCGAGTGTGACCACTCGTCCAGGTCCCCTGCCGGGACGACATCGATGTGCCCGTTGAGGACGACGGTCGGCGCCCCCTCGCCGACCCGGGCGGCGACCTGCGGGCGGTCCGCGTACGGTTCGTCGACGAGTGTGGCGTCGATGTTGCGGTCGGTGAGCCACCCGTGGATGAACTCCGCGGCGCGCTTCTCGTTACCGGGAGGGTTCTCCGTCTCCAGTGAAACCAGTTCGCCGATGAGGGCGGTCAGTTCGTCGTCGGTTCGGGCGTGTTGACGTGACATCGTTGATCGTCCGAGACGGGCGGTCACCGGCGGAACGGTCCGCGACCGACCACGACCGGGGGTCTGCCCACGCAGTCCCGATACCGGGGCCGTCACACCGTGTGCCACTCGTCCACTCGCCAAAAACATGCCAACATTCCATAATATAACCACCGGTGCGTGAAGTTTTGCTGCGTTGCTGTTCTGTTTCCCCCGAAAGATGGGCCAAACCCGCCGAAACGGGTGTTGGTCCACACCAGCGACGGGAGTCGCTCGGTCACGCACGAACGATCAGGTTTTTGTCGTGGGACGGCGTGTCGACTGGTATGGCAACACGTGGTTCCCGTGGTTCGGGGCGTGCGGGCGCGCAACTCCCCGATGTCGTTCCCTTCGACCTCGCGCATCTGACGCGGTTGAGTTGGGAACTCGGGTCCCGGGTGATCGACGACGACGGCGTCGCGTCCCACGGCGAGTGGGTCCACCGCGGCTCGCCGTGGGCGGTGGCCGTCTTCGACGTGACCAGCGAGACGGTGGTCGTCCGGGTCCGGACGCCGACAGGGCGAGAGCACTTCTACGGCGCCGCCCGCATGGACTTCGATGCGGCTCTCCCGGCGCTCGATACGGACCCCGACTGGCGGCGACGCGAGTGAGCCTGACCCGTCACCGACCCGGCACGCCACGCCCCACAGCCACGCGAATCGAGTAGCTGATCGGCGAGCACCCGAGGCGTCGGCGGGAGCGAGCAGCGGAACGTACGTAGACGCCGATGGCCACGGAGTGGAACACGATCAACTCCTGCCCGAGGGCCGCGAACGGGTGTCACGCCAGACAGGAGGATCACACTCACCGGGCGTGGTCGTCGCTGCGGCAGGACGCCCAAGCCGGCCCACGCGGCGTCGTTCTCAGAGTTGATTTTTTCAGGCCGTAGTTATTTCAGGTAACGCGCGGCACTACGGACGATGGACAGGGTGTCGGGACGACAGGGGGGCGCACTCGTCGCGGGGGGTGGCTCCCTGCTAGTGGTCGTCCACTCGATTGTGGTCGTGCGGCTGTGGCCCCGTGGGGAAGTTCTGGCGGTGCAGGGACTCGTCCCGCTGCTCCTCGCGGTGGGGGTGACGGGAGCCGGGATGTTGCTGTGCCGATCCGAGTGCCTCCCCGAGGGCGCAGGGCGTCGAATACTGGGATGGGTCGCCGGCGGGGTGACGGTGTTCGCCGCGGCTACCGCATGGTTGCTCCTCACCGTCACGGCTCGCGGCCCGGCGGCCACGGCCCCGGAGCGCATACTGTTCGGTGGGATGACTCTCGGCGCCGGCGTGGGACTGGCCGTCGGTGTCTACGACGCGCGGGTACGACAGCAGCGACGACGGACGGCACAGTTGACCCGGATCAACGACACGCTCCGTATCGTGACCCGAGAGGTCGTCCACGCGACCGACCGGACGGGACTCGAGACGACGGTCTGTGAGCAACTCACCCGGTCGGGCATCTACGACAGCGCGTGGATCGGACGGTACACGCCGGGAACGACCCACGTACGGCCGGTGGCGTGGGCGGGCCACGACGAGGCGTATATCGAATCACTGGAGATAACCGTCGATCCGTCCGATCCGGCCGGGCAGGGGCCGGGCGGGGAGGCAATCAGGACGAGAGAGATCCAGCCGATCCAAGATGTGTTCGCCGAGCCGAGCCTGGAACCGTGGTGGGACATGCTGGCCGAGAAGGGTGTCGAGTCGATGACGGTCGTCCCGCTGGTGGGCGAGGACGCCGTCTACGGGTTCCTGAGTATCTACGCCAACCGGGGGAACGTATTCGACGCGCCGGAACGGGAGGCGCTCTCCGAGTTGGGCGAAAGCATCGGCCACGCCCTCGACTCGATGACCGCCCGCGACCGACTCGCGCGACGCGAGCGTGAACTCGCCCGGCAGAACGAACGACTCGACGAGTTCGCGAGCGTCGTGAGCCACGACCTCCGGAACCCGCTGAACGTCGCACAGGGCAACCTCGAACTCGCACTCGAAGCGGGAGGGGACGGGGAACGCCTGGATCGGGTGGCGGGAGCGCTGGACCGCATGGACGAGTTGATCGACGACGTACTTACGCTCGCCCGGAACGGCCGGGCGGTGAGCGAGTTCCACCCGGTCGACCTCGGGTCGGTCGCCGAGAGTGCGTGGGAGACGACCGACACCGGGGACGCGGCGCTCGTCGTCGAGGACGGCATCGGGACGGTCCAGGGCGACGAACAACGCCTGGCGCAGGTGTTCGAGAATCTGTTCCGGAACAGCGTCGAACATGGTTCGACGGGCAGTCGGACGGAGTCCGACGACAGCGTGGAGCACGGCTCCACGAGCAACCGGACAGGGTCCGGTGACAGCGTCGAACACGGTTCGACGGACGACCAGTCGGAGGGCGATGGAACGACAGCGGACGGGGGACCGACGATCACCGTCGGATGCACCGACGACGGATTTTACGTCGCCGACGACGGATCGGGCATCCCCGAAGAGAAGCGCGACCAGGTATTCGAGACGGGCCACTCGACCGACCCGGAGGGAACCGGGTTCGGACTCAATATCGTCCGAAACATCGGGGAGGCACACGGCTGGTCGGTGACCGTGACCGAAAGCGAGACCGGCGGCGCCCGCTTCGAGTTCGGCGGCATCGCGGCCGCCGAGGACGAACGGGTCGAGCGGCCGCGGGTCGAGAACGGGTAGCGGGGGACAGCCGGCGGCTTACCCGCTGACACCGGTCCGAAACCCGCGCTGAACCATCATGGCGTGGGCGTAGTCGGCCTCGGAGAGGACGCCGACGAGTGCCCCGTCACGCTCGACGATGGCGGTGAGACCGTCCGCCCCGCGGAGTTGCACGAGCGTGTCGAAGGCGTCGGCGGCCGAATCGACCCGGGGCACCTCGCGCATGATCTCTTGGACGGTGATCGCCGAGTGGTCTCCCCGCGGGGCCGCCTTCAGGTCGGCTAACGTGACGATGCCGACCGGAGCGCCATCGTCGGTCACGAGGTGGAGCGGCTGGCGGTCACGGAGCATGCGGGTGCCGAACGCCTCGACGGTCGTCGTCGCGGCGACGGTGGCCGGGTCGTGAGTCGCGATGTCGCCGACGGTGATTCCGTCGAAGAGTTCGTCGAGGAGGACCGTCTTCGACTCCGTAGTCGCGGCCCCATAGATGAAAAAGGCCAGAAGCAGGAGGACGATCTGGAAGTTGAGGACGCCGACGATGGCAAAGAGGAAGGCGAAGCCGACGCCGATCCGCGCGGCGATGCGGGTCGCGGTACCGTAGGGGTACGACCGGGCGAGCAACGCACGCAGGACACGCCCGCCGTCCATCGGGAAGGCCGGGAGAAGGTTGAACCCCGCCAGCACGACGTTCGTGACCGCGAGCCACCCGAGAAGGAACCGCGCCACCGGAAGCGACTCGGGGAGCGCGAGGGCGCCGATATAACAGCCCCCGGCGACGAGGAGACTCGAAAGAGGGCCGGCGATGGCGATCCAGAACTCTCGGTCCCACTCCTTGGGGAACGTCGTCAACGACGCGAGACCGCCGAGAATCCAGAGGGTGATCGACTCGATGTCGAGGCCGTAGCGCAGGGCGACCCACGAGTGGCCGAGTTCGTGGACGGTGACGCTCACGAACAGGCCCACCGCGGCGACGACTCCGATGAGCCACGGCGTCGACCCGGCCCGGAGGCGGGCGAGGTCGAATCCAACACCGGTGACCCCCTCGATGATCCCGGCGTAGAGTTCGATCTGTTGCCCGCTGCCGATCAGCCACGCGAGGATCGGAAGGAAGATCAGCAACGACGTGTTGACCCGGATCGGGATGTCCCAGACCTCGGTGATCGTGTAGCTTCGCATGCATTCCTTGGCACAGCGGGACACTTAATAGGTGGTTTGCGGGCTGGGATCGTCGCCGGTTGGCAAACGCTTATCGGCGCCGATCCGGTACAGTCGACGGATCAATGACCGTTCGACTGCTCGATTTCTACGCCGACTGGTGTGGGCCATGTGACGCACAGGACCCGATTCTGGAGGAACTGGCAGAGGATTACGGGGACGTCGAGTTCGAGAAGGTCGACGTCGAACAGAACCAAGACACCGCCAACGAGTATCAGGTGCAGTCCCTTCCGACGGTCGTCGTCGAGAACGACGACGGCATCATCGACCGCTTTGTCGGCGTCACCCAGCGACCCGACATCGAGGCCGCCCTCGACCGCGCCGGCGCGTAACCACCCGTTTTCTCGCGTTCTCCCCGTCCGTTAGCCGCTGGGCTACCACTCGACAGAGAGCCGGGCCATGTTCGTCCACTTTCGTGGGATCTGAAAGCCTGTATAGATAGCTTGAGTCGATTTGGATAACGTATCTGCCCAAAATTATTTATTCTATTGGACACACGTTGTGTATATGACTTGCACGAACCAGACATCCCGGATCGCTTCGCACACGGAGTACGCTCGCACCCGGATACGGTGTGTCGGCTGTGGAAAGGTTGCCCCCGTACCCGCCGACGACGGGGGCGACCGGAAACTGTGCGGACGGTGCAGTGGGTAATCGATGACGGCCACGACCCCGCCGGCGGAGTTGCGGTCGGCCCCGGAGTTCGAACTGGAGTGTCTCTTCGACGATCCGTCGGACCCGTCGGAGTTGACGATCTTTTCCCCCGAGGGCGAGAATCTCGCTACCGAGTGGGTCACCGCGGATCGGTCGACCGCCCGATCACTGGAGCGGATACGGTAGTCGGGGAGACCCGGAACACTTTGTCGCTCGCGTCCGTGTGAACGGTCGTGTTCCCTCCGTCGGCGGCCACGGCCGGCGATCCAGACACGCAAAGCGACGGCGCCGTCGACACGACGGCCGACCTCGATCCCGCGGTCGCCGCTGATCTTCGACGCCTCCGCGACCTGAGCCGACTTCTCGACGACTCGATCCGTGTGCCCGGCACCTCTTGGCGGGTCGGTCTCGATCCGGTGATCGGACTCCTCCCGGTGGTCGGCGACGCGGTCGGTGCCGCCCTCGCGGCGTACGTTCTCTCGGTGGCCGTCCGCACGGGCGTCCCGCGGGCGACGCTGGCACGCGTCGCGTTCGTCCTCTGGATCGACGCCACGGTGGGGGCCATTCCGGTCGGCGGCGACCTGTTCGACGCGTACTGGAAGGCCAACCAGCGAGCCGTGGGGTTGCTCGACGCCCGCCTCGCCGACCCGGCGTCGGCGGCGGCAGACCGGCGATACCTGTGGCGGGTCGCCCTCGGTGCCGTGGTTCTCGGCGCGGCGGCGCTCGGCATCCTCGCCGTGCTCGGATGGTGGGCCGTCGGAATGGTAACTTAATTACGCGCGCCGCCCCGTTCGGCGGTATGACCCTCCTAGACGACACGCGCCAACTCACCGCGACGGGGCCGGTGTGTGACGCGTGTCTGGGGCGCGTTTTCGCCGACCGGAGCTTTGGCCTGACCAACGCCGAACGAGGCCGGTCGCTGCGGATCGCCGCCGCCCTCGACGACGACGACGACTTCGACCCCGTCGAAACCGCGGACTGCTGGGTGTGTGAAGGTCGGTGTGCCGAGTTCGACGACTGGGCGGCTCGCGCCGCCGAAACGGTCGACGACGTCGCCTTCGATACCTATCAGGTCGGCACGCGGACGCCGCCGCTGATCGAGGAGAACGAGCGCTTGCTCCGCGAGGAGATCGGTGCCGAACCGGACGCAGGCGAGCCATTCAAGATGGAGTTCAACCGCGAGGTGGGCAAGCGGGTCGGCCGCCACGTCGACGCCGAGGTGGACTTCGAGCGCCCGCACGTGCAGTTCGTTCTCGATATCGCGGCCGACCGGGTCGAAGCGACGATCAACTCCGCGTTCGTCTACGGCCGATACCGTAAACTCGAACGCGGGATTCCACAGACCGAGTGGCCCTGTCGGGAGTGCAACGGCAGCGGACGGCAGGGCCAGGAGCCGTGTGACTACTGCGATGGAAGTGGCTACCTCTACGACCGGAGCGTCGAGGAACTGATCGCGCCGGTCGTCGAGGACGTGATGGACGGCGTCGACGCCCTGTTTCACGGCGCGGGCCGCGAGGACGTCGACGCCCGGATGCTCGACACCGGGCGGCCGTTCGTCGTCGAGGTGAAGGAACCGCGGCGGCGCCAGGTCGACGTCGAGCGCCTGACGGCCGACGTCAACGCCTTCGCCGACGGCGCCGTCGAGGTGACCGAGCTTCGTCTCGCCACCTACGAGATGGTCGAGCGGGTGAAGGAGCTGCCGGCAAGCAAGACCTACCGTGCCGACGTCGCGTTCGACGCGCCGGTCGAGGCCGACGCCCTCGCAGCGGCGCTCGACGAACTCGACGGGGCGACGGTCGAACAGTACACACCACAGCGGGTCGACCACCGGCGAGCGAAGCTGACCCGCACCCGCGACGTGTACACAGCGACGGGTGAGTTGACCGATCCCCGTCACGCCACGGTCGAAATTCACGGCGAGGGGGGCCTCTACATCAAGGAACTCGTATCGGGCGACGAGGGACGCACCGAGCCGAGCCTGGCCGATTTGCTCGGAGTTGACGCCCACGTCGCCGCCCTCGACGTCCTCACTGTGGAGGGAGAGGACGAACCCTTCGAGGACGAGTCGTACTTCGTGTAGGCGCTGCGTACATACCGCTGCAGCGTCTACGGGATCACATGCCCGATACCCATATCGCAACGCTCGCAGGCGGCTGTTTCTGGTGTTTCGAAGCCCCGTTTCAGGAACTCGACGGCGTCCACAGCGTCACCTCCGGCTACTGTGGCGGCGACGTCCCCGACCCGAGCTACGAGGCGGTCTGTTCGGGGTCGACCGGCCACGCCGAGGCAGTCCAGGTCGAGTACGACCCCGACATCGTCAGCTACGAGGCGTTGTTGGAGGTGTTCTTCGCGCTCCACGATCCGACGACGAAGGATCGGCAGGGTCCCGACGTCGGGTCGCAGTATCGCTCGGCGGTCTTCTATCACGACGAAACCCAGAGAAAGACCGTCAAGGCGACCATCGAACGCCTGGCTGGCACGTACGACGACCCCATCGTCACCGAAGTCGAACCCCTGGAGACGTTCTATCCCGCCGAGGCGTATCACCAGGACTACTACGCGAACAACCCCGAGCGGGCGTACTGCCAGGTACAGATCAAGCCGAAGATGAAGAAGGTCCGCGAGACGTTCGCCGACCGCGTGGCCGAAGGCGGGGAGTGAGTCGCGGCGGGCGACGGCGTTACCCGCCGAGGGTAGCGAACACGAACACGAGGGCGAGATACGACAGGACGACGACGACCGAGATCACTGGGATCGGCGAGAGGAAGCTGTAGTCGCCGTTCCTAGCACTGTCGGGGGAGTCCGCGTCGATGTCCTCAGCAGGGGGCATCACCTCCGGAAGCCCCTTGCGTCGCGCGTCGAACTTGTTGAGCGCGAGCACGGCGACGGCCGTCAGAACGAACGCGAGCGGCAGCGCAATGTAGGGCGTCCGAAGCCCGAAGCCGTACAGCAACAGGATGATCACGGTGACCCCGGCGGCGGTGGCGGCAAAGGGAATCTGCGTGTTCACGTGGTCGATGTGGTCGGAGCCGGCGAAGATCGAGGACATGACCGTGGTGTCGCTGATGGGCGAACTGTGGTCACCCCAGATGGCGCCGCCGAACAGCACGCCGAGCAACACCGGGAGGATCGAGGGGCCGACCAGTTCGTAGCCCAACGGGATCGCGATAGGAGTCAGGATACCCATCGTCCCCCACGAGGTGCCCGTCGTGAACGCGATGAACATGGCGGCAACGAAGATGATCAGCGGCAGGAAGCTCCCGGGCACGCCGCTTCCGACCAGCGTATCGACGATGAACTGGGCGGTGCCAACGTTCTCGGCGGCGAGGCCGATGGCCCACGCCAGGACGATGATCGCGATGGCGATGTTCATCGTCTTGAAGCCGTCGATGATGGTGTCACTCGCCGCTTCGAGATCCATCGTTCGGAGGCCGAGCGCACCGGCGAAGCCAGTGATCATGAACGCGAAGGCGCCGTACAGCAGTCCAAGCGCCACGTCAGTCTCCTGGAACGCAGTAGCGATGTCGACGTCGGGCTGGTAGCCACCACCGAGCCACCACATCGAGACCAGTCCGACGACGAGCAACACGATGATCGGCACGAAGAAATTCAGCAGCGAGGGGTTTTGCTCGCTTGGTTCGCCGACGTCTTGGGAGACGTTCGAGAGGGCGGTCGCGTCCTCGCGGATCGTCTGCCCGGTCGACCGCGCGCGCCACTCGGCGTCAAGCATAGGACCGAAAAAGCGCTGCGTGATCGAGATGAACCCGACCATGAAGAAGGCCATAAAGCAGTAGATGTTCCACGGGATGCTCTGGAGAAACAGGCCGAAGGCACTGACCCCGAGTTCCGAGAGCGTCGCGTCGACTGCCTCGAACCCAGCGATGACCATCGACACCTGGAATCCGATCCAGTTCGAGACGGGACCGAACGTGGTCACCGGCGACGTCGTCGAGTCGAGGACGTAGGCGTGCATCTCCCGGGAGGACTGGTTCTCCTGGGAGAGTTCCCGCGTTGCGTTCCCGGTGACGACGGTACTGGTGTACGAGTCGAAGAAGATGAACACGCCGATAATCCAGGTGAGGATCTGTGAGTCGCGGGCGCCGTCGACTCGATCACCAATCCATCGCTCCAGCGCCAGAATCCCGCCGGAACGGTAGATGAAGGCGGCTCCTGCACCCATGAACATTATAAGGAGGATGAACTTGGTGTCGAACGGCGACCGGACCACCTCCACGAGCCAGTCCATGGTGAGCGCGGTGGCCGCGATGGGGTTCCAGCCGGCGACGATCAGCGCTCCGATCCACACGCCCGCGAACAGCGACACCAGCACCTGTCGGGTCGTCATCGCGAGGATGATAGCCAACAGTGGCGGCGCTAGCGCGAGCACCCCGTAGGACGTTGCCATAGGGCCAGAGTGCTGGTGTTTCCAACATAAGGATTGGGATGTAACGCGGCGTGAGGGTCCGACAGGTGGCTTACAGGTATGGAGGGGCTTCGGAGGCGGCGGCGGTAGCGGTCGTCCCGTGAACCCACCGTCCGGATGTGACTCAGTGGGTACGCGAACCGCGCTCGGCGTCCGGAATCAGGTGTATCGACGCGTCGGGAATCAGCACTCGGACGTCTGAGCCGTGTTCGAGCGCCAGTCGTTCGAACGTCGGCGGCCGAACGTTGGCCGTGAGAGCGAGCGACCCGTCTTCGAGTTCGAGAGTGACCCGATACTCACTCCCCTCGTTCAGCCACCGAGTGACCGTCCCCGAGACTGTGTTCGCCGTTCGATCACCGTCGGTAACGGATGGGGCTTCGATATCGACCCGTGACGGGTGAATACAGGCCGTCACGGCCGAGGATGCGACATCCGAGGCGGTCGTCTGGAGTTGCACGTCGCCAAACTGAACCGTCGCTCCGTCCGGCGTTCGGTTGGTCACGGTCGCTTCGAAGAGGTTCTCGGTCCCGGTAAAGCGGGCGACAAAGCGGCTCGTCGGCCGCGTGAGGACCGTCGACGGCGCCCCTACCTGTTCGAGGCCACCGTCTCGAACGATGGCGATTCGGTCACCGAGTGCCGTCGCCGTGCGCTGGTCGTGTGTGACGTACAGAACGGGGATGTCGAGCGATTCGAACAGACTGTGTAGTTCGTCCCGGAGGCGTTTCCGGATCGGCGCGTCGAGGCTCGATAATGGTTCGTCGAGGAGTAACACGTCCGGATCGGTCGCTAGCGTTCGCGCAAGGGCGACGCGTTGGCGTTCGCCGCCGGACAGCGTTGGTGGCGTTCTCTCGAGCAGGCCGTCCAGTTCGAGAAGCGTCGCGAGTCCGTCGACCCGGTCACTGGCGGTGGCCGCGTACTCGATGTTTTCACGGGCGGTCATATGTGGAAAGAGCGCACCCTCCTGGAAGACCATCCCCACGAGCCGGTCTTCGAGCGGGACCCCGACCAGCTCTCGGCCGCCGAGCTGAATCGACCCCGAATCGGGGGTCGTGATGCCAGCGATGAGCGAGAGCAGTGTCGTCTTGCCGCTGCCGGACGGCCCCAGGACGGCGAGGACTTCGTCGTCGACCGTCAGGTCGACCGGACCGAAGGCGAACTGGCCGTAGGCTCTGCACAGTCGCGAGAGTTCCAGTGTCAGTCCCATGGGTTCGAGGCGACGGTGTTGAGAATCAGCAGCGCCGCGGCGGCGATTAGTACCAGCAGTATCGCGACTGGATAGGCGTTATCCAGGCCGAGTTCGATAAAGGCGACCCAAATCTGGACCGGCATCGTTCGCGGGTAGTACGCGAGCATCATCGTCGCGCCGAACTCACCGATCGCTCGCGCGAAGGCGAGTGTCACGCCGGCGAGAATACCCGGGCCGGCCAAGGGAAGCGTCACGCGACGAGCGGTCGTCAAGCGGCTCTTTCCTAGCGAGCGAGAGGCGTACTCGAGCGTCTGGTCGACGCTCTCGAACGCCGCTTTTGCCGTCACGACCACGAACGGCGACGCGACGAATATCTGGGCTAGGACCACTCCAGCGAGCGACCGCGTGAGTGGGAATCCGGCGGCAATCGCGGCTTCACCGAGCGGTGAACCAGGGCCGAAGACGGTGAGCAACACGATGCCGCCGACCGTTGGAGGGAGCACCAACGGGAGGACGACGGCCGCGAGGACAGCCTTCGTCACGGCCCCGTCGGTGCGTGCGAGCCAGTACGCGAGCGGCAAGCCGAACAGGGTGGCGACGACTGTGCTGATCGACGCCGACAGCAGCGACGTGCGCGCCGAATCCACGACGGTCGGATTACTCATTCGAGCAAGGATATCCCCGGCCGGGACCGAGAGAAACAGCGACACCATCGGCACCACGTAGTACAGGAGCAACACGCCCCCGAGGGCGAGCGCAACGCTGACCCAGTCGAATCCGAACGTGACCGCCTCTGACCGATTCGAGTCTGAACGTGTCGCCATTCAGATCAGGACAGTGATGTCCGAAACCGCTGGTACTGCGTCGCTAGGTCCGTCGAGTCGGGATCGATTCGCGTTGGAGCGTTCCGTTGCTTGTCTGACTGACTGGGGGACATCGCCCGTATAGGTAGGGAACTGATCGCGCAGGAGGAACCCGTGGTCTTCGAGATAGCGCCCGGTCGTGTGGACGTCGAACACGGAGACGGCGGCGTCGCTCATGTGCCGAATGGTCGATCCGTAGCTGATGAGCCCTCCCTGGATCTCTTGACCACTCGGCAGTGTGTACGACGTCGTCGAGTACCAGTCCTCGGCGTACGCGGGATTGCTCAGATTGATCTGATCTGGCAACTCGATGTACTCGTACTCACGCTCAACGGCCATATTGCGGTAGGCAATCGCGGCGTCGATGGACCCCGACTCGAACTGGCTGAGCAGTGACGTCTCGGGGTAGATCTGCTCTCGTTCGAGGATCTGTGCCCGGAGGTTCGGCGCGTCGTCGTAGTACCGGGAGGCGAGTTCGAGCATGAATAGGGTGCGATATCCCAGTGGGTCTTGATCGGGGTCGGTTCGACCGATACGCACGTCCCCGTCGACCATCGGTTCGTACCAACGCTCGGTACCGGCCTCGGCCAGGCGCTTCCCGCCAGCGGTATCCGGATTGTACGCGATGACGACAGAGTTGCTCGTGAACACCGAGTGCCACGACGGTGAGAGCGGCGCTTCGAAAAGCGCCACGTCGGCGACCGAGACGATAGCGGGATCACGTTGCCCCTCGTCGATCATTCGGGCGACGGTCGCAGAGCCGTGTGCTTCGACTTCGACCGGAACGTCTACGGCCCGCTTGAGTCCGTTAGCTAACGCGTTTTGAAGGCTGCCGGCCGCGAGGATAGCGACCGTCGGCGACTGGTCGCCGCCTCGGTTGCGCCCACCGGTACAGCCCGCGATGCCGGCGACGGCCGCGGTTCCAGCGGTCAGGAGAAACCGTCGTCGCGTAGTCGGGGGTCCACCATCCATCGTTCGAGATGAAGAAGTGTTTAATGCAAAAGCTTATCTCAAACACATCTGTTTGACTCGATATGACTGCTGCTGAATCGACGACGCTGACCGAACGGCAGGTTGAGGTACTCGAACTCCGAGAACAGGGGCAGACCCAGCAGGAAGTGGCGGATCACTTAGGAACGACCGACTCGAACATCAGTGCCATCGAACGAGCAGCAGAACAGAACGTCGAGAAGGCCCGCCGGACGTTGGAACTCGTCCGTACGATTCGGGCACCGATTCAGTTCTCGGTTTCTCCAGGGACGAACTTCGACGACCTGGTCGCCAGTGTCTACACACACGGGGACGAGGCAGGGATCGGGGTCGCGTACTGTCGGCCGGAGCTGTATACGCACCTCTACGGCGTCCTCGAGGAGTGTACGAACCAGAACGAACTGAAGACGAGCATTGACGTCGGAATCACCAACGAAGGTGAAGTGAGAGTCTATACCGAGGACCTCTGAGTGCGCCGTCGATTCGTGAGTCTCGCCGGGACAGCGGACACTGTGGAGCGCGAGCGTGCGCGATACGGCCGATGCAACCCGGTTGTTCGGCTGTAAGATATCTCAGCTAGCAGGCGTCGAGTGCCACGCTTTACTACGTGAACGCGACTGGTGTAGGGTATGAGCGTCGTCAGCATCTCGATGCCGGAAGAGTTGCTCGAACGAATCGACCAGTTCACCGACGATCATAGCTACACCGGTCGTAGTGAGGTACTCCGTGAGGCGAGTCGGAACCTCCTCGGTGAGTTCGAAGACAAGAAACTCGAGAATCGAGACGTGATGGGCGTCGTGACAGTGGTGTTCGATTACGAAACGACGAGCGTCGAGGAGAAGATGATGCACCTCCGCCACGAACACGAGGGCATCGTCGCGTCGAACTTCCACAGTCACGTCGGCGGCCACCACTGTATGGAACTGTTCGTGCTGGAAGGGTCGCTCGAAGAGATTTCCACGTTCGTCGGGAAGATCCGAGCGACGAAAGACACGCTCACAATCGACTACTCTGTTCTGCCGCTGGACAACTTCGGTCCCCTCGCCGGTATGGACTGATGTGTGGGCAGAACGCCCGGTCGGTGGTCCGTTACCAACATGTCTTTTTGCTGGGGCGGCGGTCACTAGACAGATGAAATACGATGCAGCGCTACGAAGGCGGACACTCTTCGGGTTAGGGGGGCTCGGGCTACTAGCCGCCGTCGTGTTCGTTTTGATCCAGTTTGAGGCGACACTCGTCTTTGCGATCTTTCTCTACTACGCGAGCCGTCCGATCTATCGCAAGCTTGATAATCTCTCGCTTCCCTCGCGACTCCAGAGCCGTCGCCTGTCCTATCGTCGGCAAGCGCTTGCTGTGACGACAATTGCGATGTTCCTCCTGCCGTTTCTCTTTTTGCTCACCTACACCCTCGTACTGGTGGTGCCTGAAATCCAGCGCCTCGCCGGCGGGAGCGGTCCCGGCGCGACGTATTTCTCCGCACTGCAGTCGGTACAGGGAAGCGGGCTCCCGGCGCCCCTTGTAGGGTTAGAGCGTGGCGACATACTGACGATGAATACGGAAGAGGTTACCGCAATCCTCGACGATCCGGCAGTGCAGACGTGGGCGGAGCGAACGGCTGCGACCCTCATCAACTCGGTGGGCATCGCCGCAGATGCCGCACTTCACGGGTTTATTCTTCTCGCCGGAACGTATTATTTGCTCACCGACGGGTCGCGTCTCGTACGATGGTTTCTCGACAACTTCGACGAGTCGGGGATTGTCGAGTCGTACGCGGTGGCCGTCGACGACGAACTGTCCTCAATTCTCTTCGGAAATATCCTGAACGCATTTGTGACGGGAATTATCGGAATTCTCGTGTTTTCCGCGTACAATCTCGTCGCCCCGGACGCGGTAAACGTGCCGTTCGCACCGCTGGTCGGTGCGCTCACAGGGGCGGGTAGTTTGATTCCTGTCGTCGGGATGAAAATCGTGTATTTGCCCGTAGGAGTGATCCTCGCAGTTGCCGCCGTCACCAGTGGGCAACCAGACGCGTTTGGCTTTGTGATCCTGTTTCTCGTGTTAGCGTTCGTCGTCGTCGATACGATTCCGGACTTCATGATTCGCCCGTACGTGAGTGGCAACCGAACACATGTTGGGCTGCTGATGTTTGCGTACATTCTTGGGCCAATCGTGTTCGGCTTCTACGGCATTTTCCTCGGGCCGATACTGCTCGTCCTCGTCGCACAGTTCGCGAGAACCATCGCACCGTACGTGTTGACTGGCAGTCATCCACACCGACAGTCGAATCTCTCGGACTACTGACTAACTCCCAACATGTTCTTCGGGACAGGTGAGTTTTGCCGCTGACGCTCTCAGCCGGAGCGAATGGCGCGACGTCTCACAGCCAGGTGCACCCATCGGCCGCGAGCCAAAGAGCGACCCACACCTGAAGCACGGATGAGACCACGCGAACACAGCGGGGGTCTGGATACGAACGGAAGGGGGGAGTTATTTACGAGCAAACGCTCCGGGCATCCATGTACACAATCGCCGACCTCCCTATCGAGAACGTCCTCCAGACCGTCGAATACGATCTCGGACTCGAATCGGCGCTCCGTCGGATGTTCGAGCACGGCTACACGCAAATCGGTGTCGAACGCGACGGCGAGTTGGTCGGGATTGTCACCTACAGGTCGGTCGTCCGGACGCTCCTCGCGTTCCACCAACTGGGGGTTGGGCACAAGACGCTCGACAAGATCTCGGTCGGGGCGGCAGTCGAGGATGCACACACCGTCAGCAAGGACGCGAACCTCCTCGCCGTATTCGATGCCCTCGCGGAGTATACGTACATCGTGGTGGATCGAGACGACGAGTGGCGCATCCTGACCGACTACGACCTCCTAACGCGACTGAAGCGGATGCTCGAGCCGTTTCTGTTGATCGAGTCGATCGAAATGCAGTTGCGCGATATTTTTACGCGAGTGTTCGGTGATTCGCTGTCGGAGCAGTTGGCCGAAACGTTCGACGAGGAACACCCACTACCAACACCAGCGTCTATCGAGCACTGCAGTTACGCACACTATGCCCAGTTCATCTCCATTCACTGGGAGGAGTTCGAATCGCTCTTCGACGATCAACAGGACGTGATTCGCGAGTTAGTGCTCGAAATCGGGGACATGCGGAATCAGCTCTTCCACTTTCGCATCGACGACTCGGACGAGTTTGATCGGGACCTGCTCCGCTTCGGACAGTCGTACTTCTCCTCAGTCTGATTCCGTCACGAGCAGGCGGCTTGAGATACATAGTCTCGACCAGCAACATATCGCCAATATTGAAGTACTGCCATCAGGAAGGGCGGCCTGTGACACAGCAGATCCAAAACTACGTTGCCGGCGAGTGGGTCGACACCACCGGCGACGACGGCGAACCTATCGTCAACCCCGCGACGGGTGACACCCTAGCCGGACTGACCTACAGCAGCAGTGATGACGTTGATCGGGCTGTCGCCGCCGGCAACGAGGCCTTCGAATCTTGGAAGGACACGGCAGTCGAGGAGCGAATTCAGCCGCTCTTCCGTTTCAAACAACTGCTCGAGGAACAGCAGGAGGAACTCGCGGAGATTCTCGTCACCGAACACGGGAAGACGAAACAGGAGGCCATGGGCGAACTCCGGCGGGGCATCGAGAACGTCGAAGTCGCCTGTGGCATCCCCTCGATGATGCAGGGAGGTCACCTCCCGGACGCCGCACCCGACATCGACGAGACGGCCGTGCGAAAGCCGCTCGGAACCTTCGTCGCCATCACGCCGTTCAACTTCCCCGGAATGATCCCGCTGTGGTTCCTCCCGTATGCGGTCGCGACGGGCAACGCGTTCGTCCTCAAACCGTCCGAGCGGGACCCACTCGTCATCCAGCAGATGTTCGAACTCATCGACGAGGCCGGCTTCCCCGACGGCGTCATCAATCTGGTCAACGGTAGCGTCGACACGGTGAACAGCCTCATCACCCACGAGGGCGTCGCGGGCGTCTCCTTCGTCGGATCGACGCCAGTGGCCGAGCACATCTACGAGACGGCCGCCGCGGCCGGCAAGCGCGTCCAAGCACAGGGCGGTGCGAAGAATCACGTCATCGTCTCCGACAGTGCCGACATCGAGTTCGCAGCCGAAAAGACGCTCTCGTCGGCGTGTGCCTGCGCGGGTGAGCGCTGTCTGGCCAACGACGTCGTGCTCGTCGAAGAGTCGGTTTACGATGAGTTCGCCGAGGAACTGACCGCGCAGGCCAACGAGATGACAGTCGGGTACGGCCTCGACGACGTTGACATGGGTGCGCTCATCACGCCCGAACACGAGTCCCGCGTTCGGGACTTCATCGATGGCGCACTCGACGAGGGGGCGACCCTGCTTCAGGATGGCCGTGACGTCTCCGTCGACGGGTATCCCGACGGCAATTTTCTGGGCCCGACGATCTTCGGCGACGTCGAGGAGGAGTTCGCTATCTCACGTGAGGAGGTATTCGGCCCGATCGTCGCACTCGCCAGCTACGACACCTTCGAAAAGGCCATCGCGCGACTGAACCGCAGCGAGTTCGGTAACGCCGCGAGTCTGTTCACCGAGCGAGGCGCGGAAGCCCGAACCTTCCGTCACGACGCGGAGGCGGGGAATCTGGCGGTGAACGCCGGGACGGCCGCTCCGATGGCGTTCTTCCACTTCGGTGGCCGGAAGGCCTCGTTCTTCGGTGACCTCCACGCACAGGCCGACGACATGATCCGGTTCTACACCGACGAGACGATCTACATCGAGCGCTGGCCCTCGGCCTGAATCGGCGAGCAGAACGTCGCCACTCTCCGTCTCGTTGGGTGGAAATACGTCACGTGCTTCGGAGGTCGATGTGCTGGGTAGGAACGCTCCGGGAGCGATCGGTGTTGGGGCGGCCGTGACCCGACCTGTGCGTTTCGTCGGCGTGATGTGTAGAGGTCCACCACGCGTCACCACCGCAAAACCGCCGGGCTGATCGCCCGCTGGTTCCCGAAACCGAGGCGGAGTCCGACGAGGAGACGTGGTCGAGGGCGTCGGCCCACGCCGGTCCGAGTGACGGCCGACCAGCGGACCCGAACGGCTTTGAGCCGTCCTCACCACCTGCGGATATGATCGGTGCCGACGAGGCGGGGAAAGGACCGGTGTTAGGGCCGATGGTCGCGGCGGCGGTCCGGGCGCCGGACGCGGCGCTTCCGGACGGCGTCGACGACTCGAAGCGACTGTCGGCGACACGCCGCCGCGAGTTGGCCGACCGTCTCCGGGGCGACGACGCCGTCGACGTGGGCGTGGCCGTCGTGACGCCGGCCCGGATCGACGACCCCGAGACGGACATGAACGGGGTGACCGTCGCGGCACAGGCCGAGGCAATCACGGCCGTCGCGGCCGACGGCGATTCGGTCGTCGTCGACGCGGGCGACGTGGACGCCGGGCGGTTCGGCCGGCGGGTTCGTGAGGCCGTCGGCGCCACCGTGGAGATGCGGGCGGAACACCGCGCGGACGAGCACTACGCCCACGTCGCGGCCGCGAGCGTCGTCGCCAAGGTCGAACGCGACACCCGGATCGAGGCGCTGACAGAGGCGTACGGGGACGTCGGGAGCGGCTACCCGAGCGACGAGCAGACCCGAACGTTCCTGGCCGAGTACGTGGACGAACACGGGCGCCTGCCGGCGTGTGCGCGGGCGTCGTGGGCGACCTGTGACGACGTACTTGCGGCGGCCGAGCAGTCGTCGCTGGCCGACTTCTAAGGCGGGACGCCGCCTACCGCGTCAGCAGCGCCCGCAGGATGTCACCGTAGGCGGGCCGCGTGAGCAGAACACCGACGATGACACCGAGGATGGTGAAGATGGCAAAGCCCTGGAGGTCGCCGAGCGAGAGGACGGCGAGCGGACTCATGGCGATGATAGTCGTCGCGGCGGCGGCGCCGATGACCCAGAACGCCTTCCGGAAGCGCGACTGGAAGACGCGCCGACTGTTCACGTCGCCTTGGGCCATCACCTCGTCGGCGATGATGATGAGGTCGTCCACCCCCGTCCCGATGACAGCGATGAACCCGGCGATCACCGAGAGGTCGAGCGGATAGCCGATGCCGGCGGCGAAGCCGAGCAGGATCACCACCTCCGAGAGCGCGGTGACGATCATCGGCACGGCAACTTCCACTTCGCCGTAGCGCAGGAAGACGACGCCAGCGACGGCGAAGACGGCGATGACGCCCGTAATCAGGGAGTCGGTTCGGAACCGCTGGCCCTGACCCGGGGCGATGTACGAGGAGGTGCCCGCGCCGTCCGGCCCGATGTCGAGTGCGGCGGGCAGGGCGCCGGCACGCAGGTTGATCGCGACGTCCTGCGCGCCGCTGAAGTTCTGGGTCTGGAGGACGAACCGTGGGTCCTGTGCCCAGTCACCGGACTGCATCCCGCCGGCCAGGCCCGGACTCATACCGAAGGAGTTGACGACTTCGCCGTCGACGACCAAGAGCAGGCACGGATCGGTGTTGTTAGGGCTCATACCGTAGCGACACTGCGAGCCACCGGACTGGGCGACGCCTGTCCGGATCATCTCCTCTTGGAACGTCGGGGCCACGTCCTCGCGCACCACGACCGGCACGCGCGGTTGCTGGCCCTCGCCACCCTGTTCGGCGGTACCGATGCTCTGGAAGTCGTCGCGTTCGAGCACGGTCGTCTGCTCGTAGGCGCCATCGTCCGTGGCGTAGTAGGCGTCGACGCGGACACTCCCGCGCTCGTTCACCAGGTCGACGACTTCTTGGCGGTTCTCGTCGGGCACCTCGACGAGGACGAAGTTCTCGCCGGTCGGGGTGGTGATCTGTTGGACCGTCCCACCGGAGAGTCCCGCCTCGTTGATCTTATTCGAGAGGACATCGACCGTCTGGGAACGGGTCGCCTCGGTGACCCCGCCGCGGGTCGTCTCGTAGCTGTACCCGGCGGCGTCGAGAGCGGTCCCGAGTTGGGCCGGCGTGACGCCGTCGGTGGTCACCTCGACGGTACCGCCCGTCTGGGACTCCTCTCTGACGATGACGTCGGCGACGGTGGCGTTCTCCAGACTCGCGGCCACGTCGCGTTCGATCTGTGGCGGCTCCGTCCCGCCGAATTCGACGCCTTCGGCCGTGACGCCGACCAGCGGCGCGCGAATGCGCGTCCCGCCGGACAGTTGGAGGCCGTACTGCAGGTTGGTCACGCCAGCGCTGGCAAGCCCCGGCGTGTCGGTGTCGTTGCCGCCGACGGTCGGCGAGAAGAGGGCAAAGAGGCTCGCACAGAGCACGAGTGCCAGTAGGATGACCCGCCAGTTGTCACGGATCGTGCCCATCAGTTCGCCACCCCCTCGTACTTGTACCAGCGCAGGAGACTGAGGTTGAGCATGTAGGTGTTCATGAGGTCAGTGGCGAGGCCGAACACGAGGACCGTCCCGATGGCCGCGAGCAGTTGGATACCGAACACCGTCGCCACGAGAGTCATGACGATCATCGCCGACAGCGAGGTGAGCGTCATGGTCACGCCGGTGCGCATCGCGCGGTGGGTAGACTCGTAGAAGCCACCCGACCGCCGGAGGATGTGGTTATTGAGCAGGATGTCGGAGTCGACGCTGTACCCGATGAGCATCAGGAGGGCGGCGACGGTCCCGAGCGTGAGTTCGATGCCGAGGAGGTTCATCAGCGCCACCGGCACCACGATGTCGGAGAACGCGGAGACCACGACGGCGATAGAGGGGACGAACGTCCGGAACATCAGGAAGACGAGGACGCTCATCCCGAGGAAGGCGAAGGCGACGCCCCCGAGTGCGAGTCCCTGGGTGCGCGACCCGAAGCTCGCGGAGACGGTGTAACTCGACTGTACCTCGAATCCGGCATCGCGTGCCTGTGTCTCCAGCGCCGAGACACCCGTCTCGTCGGTCTGGAACGTGAGGATATACGTGTCATCGGAGGGCACACTCCGGATGGATTCGGGCGCCGGATCGAACGTCTGCTGGATCCGTTCGCGTGCCTGCCCGTCCGGTGCGTCGACCGCGACTCGTAGCTCCGCGCCGCCGGTGAAATCAACGCCGGGATCGACCGGCGCGCCAGTTGCGGCGTACCAGCCGCCGACGATCAGGAGGGCAACGGCGAGGATGACGAGCGGTACGGCCGCAAGCTGGCGATTCGTGTACCGGGTGTAGTCGATTTCCGGTACTTCGAACGCTACCATGCTCGCCGGTCCACCCCGACGCCTACTAAGCCTTCTTATGTCGCCCCGGACCTGGCCGGAGTGACAGTATCACGATCCGCCGCCGAGGCGAACCCGCCCGATCGGTGCCGTCATCTCGACGCCCGCGTCGTCGAAGGCTGCCTGAACGTCCCGGTTCACGCGGTCCCGCACCGCCTTCCACTGGTCCAGTGTCTCGATATGGTACTCGAGCCTGATCCTGAGGGAGGCGTCGCCGTAGTCCCAGAACCACGCATCGGTCCGCTCCGGGTCGACGCCCTCAACGCCCGCGGCCGTCTCTGCGGCAAGGTCGAGCGCCGCCGCCATCTCCGTCGGCGTCGTCGCGTAGGGGAGACCGATGAAGGTCTTGACCCGGCGGGTTGGCTCCGACGTGAGGTTCGTGATCTCGGTGCCGGCGATAGCGGCGTTCGGGAGCGTCACGACACGACCGTCGAAATCCCGAAGTCGCGTCGTCCGGAGGCCGACCTCCTCGACGGTTCCCGCCGTGCCGTCGATATCGACCGTGTCACCGACGACGAAGGGCTTGGTCGCGAGGATGTGCGCGCCGCCGAAAACGTCGGCCATGGTCTTGCGGGAGGCGAAGGCGACGGCGACGCCGCCGATACCCAGCGAGGCGATGACCGCCGTCACGTCGTAGCCGACGGAGTCGAGGACGACGATGGCGGCGGTGGTGACGATGGCGACGTTGGTGATCCGGCCCACGATGGGAACGAGTTCGTCGTCCAGTTTCGACTCCGTTCGATCCGCGTACGCCGCCGCGTACGTCTCGATGAACCCGTCGGTCAGGCGGACGGCGATCCAGGCGAGAGCGACGATGATCGGAATCCGGATCGAGGCGTTCAGAGCCGATCGGAGGGGTTCGACGGGCGTGAGCACCTCCCGACCGAGGGCGACGCCGCCGATCACCCCGAGCAACACGACCGGCCGGCCGACCGACTCGAGAAGGATGTCGTCGATCCGGGTCTGAGTCGCCGCAGCCCGTTTCTTCAGCCGTCGCCGGTACAGGTAGCTTAGCGACCGCCCGATCACGGCTCCGAGACCGACGATGGCGAAAAAGAGGAGATACTGCGGGACCGAACTCCCGAAGTGGGTCTCGGAGAATATCGGTTCGATTGACATTTATGGCCCGAACAGGCCGCACCGGCATAACTCTAGTGTCGCCGGGGGCGTCGGCCTACGGCAGGTAGCGGACGCTCACCACGCCGGGTTCCGAGCGGACGACCACACGCGCGACGCCGAGGCGGGCCGCCCGCGAGCGGAGTCCCTCGCTGTCGTCTAACACGTCGGCGACGGCGGCGTCCGTCTCCGATTCGGTCACCGTCAGCACGTGCACCTCGCCGGTGCCCGCACGCTCGCGCCGGGTGAGTTCGCCGACCGCCTGCTCGGCCGCGATTTCGCGGGCGAAGGTCGTCGGCGCCTCGGCGCTCTCCTCGATACTGATCTCCCACCGGTCGTCGACGGTCGCGAGGCGCCACGCCACCTCGAGCGGTGGCTCTGGTTCGAGGCGGCCCTCGATGGCCTCGCCGACCGTCACGTCGGGGTTCGTCGCGAGCGTGTGGACCTGACCGTCGTCGACGTCGGTGAGGACGGCCGCGTCGTCGTCGGCCGCCGTCACGAGGAACGTACCCGTCTTCTCGTCCATACGTCGCCGTAGACGGTCGACGGGTTTCGGCGTTTCGTCACGCCGAGGGTCGTTGTCGCTCGCGGGACGACCGTTCACTGGTGGTTCCGGTCTGGCGGGTGACGCACAACCGGTTCGGCAAACGACGCCGCCACGCTGGTGGCCGCCGTCGTCTACGGCTACCGCTCCGACCGGCTCAGCGCCTACCGCAACAGCCGGTGACAGCCCAGTTCGACGGTGGCCGCCAGCAGTGGCGGGGCGACCCCGGCGAGTTGCGGGAGGGCGTACAGCACGGCGACAGCGGGCGCTAGCACGCCGGTGGGCGTCGTCTGCTGGGCCGGCGGCACCGAGATGACGAGGCCCACGTACAGCGACAGGAGAAAGAGGTAGCCGGTCGCCGCCAGCGCGGCGTCGTAGCGGGTCGCGTGCCCGCCGACTCGTCGGTGACGGCGTGCCACGAGGAGGACGGGCGCAACGAGCGGGACGACCACGAACAGCCCCACGACGGCGAAAAACGAGCGCGAGAGCGTCAGACTCCCGCCCCGCCCGCCGGACGTGGCCGCGATGACGCCGACGAGCGCGGTGACGAACAGCAGACTCACGGCCGCCGTCGCTACCGTCCCGACCACGATGTACGACCGAAACAGGAGTGAGTCGCTCGCGCGGAAGGCGTAGGGGAACGCGCCGATGAGCCCGCCGTAGTCGTCTGTCATCGGCGGCCGTAGTCGTCGCGGCGAGTTAATGGACCCGGATTCGGTCAGCGACGGACGTACTGCGGCGGGTCGTCGGCGACGCGGTCGGCGGCCCCGAGGAGGGTCAGCCACCCGAGTAGGTCCGCAACCCGGTCGTGCCAGACTGACTCCCACCGCGTGGCGTGCTTGTGACGCTCCCAGGCGGGCACCGTCTCGCGGACGGCTGCGAAGACGTCGTCGACCGTCCGCGGGTCGTCGGTATCGAGCGCATCGTGGACGGCCGCGGCGGCGAACACCCGGTCGAGCAGCGCCGCCCGGCAGCCCGCAACCGTCGGCTCGACGTCGGTTCGCCGGAATCCCGAGGGCGTCTCCGCGGCGAGTTCGAGCGCCCGAAGGAAGGTGAGCCAGGTCCGCGCCACGTCGCGACTCGGGAGGTCGAGCCGACGAAGCAGGCGGGCACAGCAGTCGTCCTCGTCACCCGGAACCAAGGGGACGGCCCGCTGTGCACGCTCGACGAAAGCGAACTCGGCGGGCGGTTCGGGGACGGGTTTGAGCTTCACAGTCCGAACGACTCGGCCAGCAGGTCGTGGTTCGTCCCGCCCAGCGCGTAAGTCGGGCCGTCGACGACGTCGACGGTCACCTGCGCGGGGGCGAAGACGGACTCGGGCACCTCGTAGAAGTCCCAGTCCGCGTCCGCGAACACCTGCTCGAAGGGGGTGTCGTACTCCGCGGCGGCCGTCGAGGGCACCTCGTCGAACCGGTCGAAGTCCTCGCGCACCTGGAGGTACACCTGGCCGCCGTAGGCCAGCGCGTCGTTCGTCCGCCCCATCGCCTCGGCCTCGTCGTGACTGACGGGCGCGACGGGCGCGCTCCCGGCCGCCGACACCACATCCACCGGATCGTAGCCGAGTTCGAACAGCCGAAAGAGCGCGAGTTCGGGGGCGCGAGCCGCGGCGCTGACACTCCCGGCCATCGACCCCGTGGGGTAGGCCGGTAGGAAAACGCTACTCGGCGAGACGCCGGCGCGCTCGGCCACCTGCTCGGCCGCGTCGTCGCCCGGCAGCGTCCCAGACTCGACGGCCAGGACGGTGAGGTCGAACTCGTCGTAGTAGCCCACGGCCTCGAACTCGCCTTCCTCGCCGACGAGCGCCCGCGCCGGGCCGGAACCGAGCCCGTCGAACGCCTCGGTGACGAGTTCCCACCCCGCCTTCTGCGAACAGAGCAGGGCGAGCGCGGGCTTGTCCGTCGTCAGTTCGACGTGGGGAAATGGCGTTCCCGCCACCTCGTCCATCCGGGTCTGGATGGTCGCCAGCCCCGCAGTCTGAATCTCCGCGAGCAACAGCCCGGCTTCGAGACCACCCGCGGCCCGAACGCCGAAATCGAGGACGGTCGCCCCCGAGTCGAGTTCGATCACGTCGACGTTGAGTTCGCCGGCGAAGTCGATGGCTTCGTCGACGAGTTCGACGGCCATCCGGTTGAGACTCTCCATGCGGGCGGCTTGGGCGCTTTCGGTTAAATGGGTTGTCGGTGCCGACGGACAGCCCGGACAGAGCGATACACTACCGAACGAACACCTTCGTCGGGGAGTATCAAACTGATGGAGTACTAGGACAGGTATAGACCTATGATTGTTTGTATATCCTCTGATATTATGCACAAACGACCACACAACCTTTTTACTGACGAGCGTTCACCCAATCACGGAACCAAAATCACATTCAAGGATTATGTACGTATGATTCTGAACATCAGCGGAGCGACACACGGGGAACGTGCGTGGAATCGTGATTCGACGAGGGAAGCGAGAGGCTGGTGGACGCGATGACGGACCCAGTCCCGACGACGTGCATGCGCTGTGCGGTCGGCTGTGGGTTGATCCAGCGCGGCGTCGACATCGGGTACGGGGTCGATACCGTTCGCGGGGACGCGAACCACCCGGTCAACCGCGGGATGGCGTGTTCCCGGGGGATCAGCGAGACGGCCGATCCCGAAGGAGAGTGGCTCACCCGGCCGATGGTCCGTCGGGACGGCGAGTTAGAGAAGACCACGTGGGACACGGCGCTGTTCGCGGCCCAGCGTGGCCTCGGCCGGGCGATGGAGTCCGATCCCGACGCCGTTGCGGTGCTCGGGAGCGGCCAGCAGACCAACGAGGCGGCCTACGCCCTCGGAAAACTCGCACGCGGCGGCGTCGGCACGCGATACTACGACGCCAACACGACGCTGTGCATGGCGAGTGCGGTGACCGCCTACTACGACGCCTTCGGAAGTGACGCGCCGCCACCGACCTACGAGGACATCCCCGAGGCCGAGAGCCACGTCGTCTGGGGGGCGAACCCGGCGGTCGCTCACCCCGTCATGTGGCGCTGGATCACCGAGAGCGCGACCGACGGCGATCTGATCGTCGTCGATCCGGTGCGGACGAAGACCGCCGAGGCCGCGGATCACCACGTGGCTGTCGACCCCGGCCGCGACCTCGCACTCGCCCGCGCGGTTCTAGCGCGAGTCGTCGAGACGGGCGGCGTCGACGAGTCCTTCGTCGAGGCGGCGACGACCGGGTTCGACGAACTTCGCGCCGGCCTGCCCAACGCCGACGCCGCGGCCGACCGCGCCGGCGTCCCGACCGAGGCCGTCGATCGTCTGACCGCCGCGCTCGACCGCGATACCCTGATCTACTGGGGAATGGGGGTCAACCAGAGCGTCCAGGGGACCGACACCGCGGGCGCCCTGATCGACTGCTGTCTCGCGACCGGCAACATGGGGTCAGGGAGTGGCCCCTTCTCGCTGACCGGGCAGGCCAACTCGATGGGGACGCGGGTCTGTTCGTCGAAGGGAACGTGGCCCGGCCACCGCGACTTCGACGACCCGGCGGAACGAGAGACTGTCGCCGAGGCGTGGGACGTGCCCGTCGACCGCCTGCCCGACGACACCGGGCCGGGGCCGGTGGGCGTCGTCGACGCCATCGCCGACGGCCCGGTCGAGGCGGTGTACGCCGTCGCCACCAACCCCGTCGCGGGGATGCCCGACGCCACCGACGTGGCCGACCGCCTCGACGACGCCTTCCTCGTCGTACAGGACGCCTTCCGGACGGAGACCGTCGAGCACGCTGACGTGGTGTTGCCGGCGGCGACGTGGGGCGAGTCCGACGGCACCGCGATCAACATGGAGCGGACGGTGTCGCGGGTACGGCCCGCCAGCGACCTGCCCCGGGGGGTGCGGACCGACCTCAACATCATCGCGACGCTCGGGAACGTCCTCGTCGACGACCTGTTCGACCGGCCGACCGACCCCGAGTCGGTGTTCGCGGAGTTCGCTGCCCTGACCGCGGACACCGACGCCGACTGCTCCGGGATCAGTTACGACCGCCTCGACGCGGAACTCGCGGTGCGCTGGCCGGCGCCCGATCCCGACACCAGCGCGGGGTATCGGTACGACGACGACGGCGAGTGGTCCTTTCCCACCCCGTCCGGTCGGGCGCGGTTCGCCGCCGGCACCGGCCGAGCGCTCCCCGAACCCGCCGACGACGAGTATCCGCTCGTCCTGACGACCGCCCGCGAGGACGACGGCTACAACACCGGCGTTCGCTCCCGAGACTCGCCGGAGGACCCCGGCCGCCTCGTCGCGCGGATACACCCGGAGACCGTCGAAGCGACACGCGAGGCCGTCGAGCCAAACGAGGCGGACGAACTCCACGCACGCATCAAGTCGCGTCGCGGGAGCGTGGTCGCCCGCGTCCGTCCGGACGACGCGGTCCCGACGGGGATGGTCTGGCTCCCGATCCACCACCCGGCGACGAACGACCTGACCCACCCCGCGACCGATCCGCAGTCCGACGAGCCGAACCTCAAACAGTGTGCGGTGTGTCTCACCCGTCCCGATGCCGAGGGGGCGGCGCCCGCCTTCGAGCGTGAGCGTCCCCCACAGCACCCATGACGAACAAGATCGAACAGCTGATTCTGGCGACAGTCGCCTTCTTCTGGGCCTTCCTGATGTGGTTCTCGACCGCGGCGTTCAGCCCGAGCATCGGGGAGTTCTACGGGCTGACGACCGGACAACTCGCCGTGCTCGCGAGTTCGGCCATCTGGCTGGCGCCACCGGGCCGTGTCCTCGCAGGGTGGGCCGCCGACCGCCTCGGCGCCCACAACGTCTTCACGATTATCCTCACCTACTCGGGGCTGGTCAGCATCGCATCGGCGTACGCCTCCGGAATCGGCTTTCTCTCCGACTTTCAAGTGCTGTTCGTCGAGCGTATGATCGTCGCCTCGGCGGGCATCAGCTTCGTCGTCGGCATCCAACACGTCGCCCAGTGGTTCGACGAACACGAGATTGGTACGGCCGAAGGGCTGTACGCGGGGACCGGTAACGTCGGCGCGGGCGTCGGCGCGCTCCTCTTGCCCCGGATCTACGGCACCAACTTCACCGATGCCTTCCTGCATCTCGGGATCGTCGCGCTCCTCATCGCCGTCATCTACCGGTGGCGGGGCGAACCCGCGAAGGATCGCGCGACCGCCGAGACCGCCAAGGCGAACACGTCACTCGGAGACACGCTGTTCGTCTGGACGCGCTTTGCCGCCATCGCCCTGATGCTCGGCTACGCCATGTCGTTCGGCCTCGAAATCGCGATGAACTCCTGGCTCCCGAGTTACTACGCCGAGGGCTTCGACGGTGCCATCGCCGACCTCGGCTTTACCGGTACCGCCGCCATCCAGACCGCCGCGGGCACCTTCGCCGCCGTCCAGTCGTTCAACGCCTCGCTGTTCCGTCCGTTCTCCGGGTATATGTCCGACCTCTGGCAGCGCAAAGGGTGGACGCCGTACCCCCTACTGTCGACGAGTCAGCCGTACTCGCCCCGGGTCCACTGGCTGATGACGGCCTTGCTCCTCATCACCGTCGCGATGGTCGCGCTGACGCTCGTCGGCCTCGCAGGGATCCTGCCGGCGTCGGTCGTCGTCCTCGCGGTCTTCGGCGTGACGGTGAGTTTCGGGACCGGCGGCGTCTTCGCTATCGTTCCCGTCCTGTTCGAGGACCGGCCCGGGACCGCCTCGGGGTTCATCGGCGGCGTCTCGACCAGCGGCGGCATCGTCTACCCACTCGTCTACGGCTACGTCCCCAACATCCACATGGGCTACGCCATCGTCGCCCTCGCCTTCTTCGTCCCGTTCATGCTCTTTTACGTCTGGGCGATGCGGTACGAGGAGGACCCACGCGAACACGGCTTCGGCTCCGCCCGGCGGTGGCTGGGCGGCGACGAGACGGCACCCGCGGGAGGTGACGACTGATGGGTGAGACGTACGGCGACTGGTACAAGTGGGGAAAGGCCGTCCTCTATCTGGAGATGGTCATCGCGATTCTCGTGACCGTCTTTTCGCTGTATATGGCGTTCAACGGCCAGGCCGCGGGGATCGCTTAGCGGTCGTCACCGTCGCGCGCCGGCCGCCCCAACGCCTCCTCAACTCCCTCGACTTTCGCCGCCGCCGACGCGTCGCTCGCCCGCTTGTCGTCGATTTTCAGGACCGTGCTCACCCGGTCGGCGTCGACGGCGCGGTGGGCGGCCTCGCAGGCCGCAAAGAGCGTCCCCACGTCGTCGGCTTCGATCACCGTCCCCATCGGGTTGGTCTCGTAGGCGACGTCGAAGTCATCGAGCGCCGCGACGGCGTCCGCGACATCTTCGGCCATACTTCCTTCTGTCACCGGGGCGACCGAGAGGAGTGCAACGACGGTCATGATCGGTACACGCGGGTATGTGAACAATTGTACATGTGACCCTTCCGAATATTGATTATCCGGTCTGAAGATACGTATCTAACGCTTGCCGGACCGCATCGACTGTCGCGTCAGTCGCTTGTGCGGGTTGCTTCGTGATCATCCACTCCTTGAGCGTGAGGATCGACCACGGAGACACGAAGGACTTCCGGGGGAGCCGTCCCCTTTCGAGTCTGTTAGCAGTGAGGTCAACAGCCTCGCTCCGAGCCGTCGTCGTGACCACTGCCGCAACGTACTCTTGGCCGTGGAAGGGGACGCGATCATTCGAAAGGATGAGGTACGGTCGCTTCGGGTTGTTGCCGAATGGGTCCTCTGCGATGACAACAGCACCCTGCGAATACGGCATTCGCTACTGGCCCTCGTCGCTCAAGTCGGGTAGCTCCTCGTCCCATCCGTCGTTCTGAGCGTACCAGTCATCACTGTACGCGGATGCTGTCGTCTCGACCCCAACGAAGGCAGCCGTCGCTGCTGCGATCCGGTCGTCTTCCGTGGCTGCCCAATACGGTTCCTTGTGACGAACGAGGCCCGCAGCTTCGAGCCGGTTCAGTGTCGGTCCGACACTCCCACGCGGGACTCCTGTTTCCGCTGCCAATTCCGCTGGCGTGTATCCGACGGTCGGAGTCTTCAACAGGAACTCTAGCAATCGCCTCGCGTTGGTCCCTTCTGAGAGGTCAACGCGTGAGTTTCCGGGGTCGTGTGTTTCGAAATCGACAGGCACATACGACAATTGTACGTATTCTGTATTAGTTTCTGGGGAGAGGTCCCGTCCTTCTGTGAGTTGGCGAACACTGCTGAGAGTTGGTTTACTTGTCAGAGAGCTGCATGTGGGGTTATATCGGGGTTCGTGCGTACTGTGATCGTCGTGACAGCGGCGACGAGTGTGGACGTTCCGCTTGGGCCGATGCGTTTGGGGGGCGCCTGTCGGGCGTCAGCGCTGGGTTTCGACCACCGACGGCTCGTCGTCTAGGCGAACCTGGAGCCGGTCGTCCCCACAGTCGACCCGGACGGTGGCCCGCCAGGGGTCGGTCCCTGTGACGGTCGTGCGCTCGTCGGAGGCCGCGAACGGCAACGACCAGATGTGCCGTCGCGTCACGTCGACCCCGTGGTCGTAGAAGAAGGCGACGACGGCGGGGTGGGTGACCACCAATCCCCCGAGTCGGGTGTAGAGGGCGCCGTCACAGGTCTCACACGCGTGAAGGACCCGATGCTCGATGGCCGGATTCTCCCGCTGGGGCATCTCCGCGTCCGGGGGCAGGACGCGTGACTCGATCCGCCCGCAACACCAGGGACAGACGCCCTTGGCCATCGACGCAATCTCGCGCTGAACCCGTTCGTTGACCGCCCGGAGAACTCCGTCGCGCTCTCGCTCGGCGAGGCTCCGCGGCGGACAGAAGTACTTGTAAAAGACCGCGCCACAGTCGTCGTCGCGACAGCGGACCCGGAACATGCTATCCCGGTAGGCGGCCACCTGCGCCGCGCCGCAGACGTGACAGGTCACGTCGAGTTCGAACGGGTCGAGGCGAACCTGCTCGGTGAAGGTGCCGGCTTGCATCGCCTGATACACCCGCACGCCGGGGTAGCTGAGCCGGTAGCCGTCCGCCGTCTCCTCGACGAACTGGCCGACCAGTTGCTTCAGGTGATAGTTGAACCGGCCGCTCCCGGAGACGCCGGCTCGACGCCGCAGCTCCGAGAACGACAGCGTCTCGGTCACTCCGGGTGTCGAGGCGTCGCCGAGCGCGCCGATAATCTCGATGCGCGTCCGGTCGGCCAACAGGGTGAAGACGTCGTCAGGGCGTAGACTCTCGCTCTCCTCGGTCACCGTCTCCACGTGCGGGACACGTCTACATATACGCTTGGCCGTCGCCCGGAAACCGGCCGCCGGCATGGTGAGTCACGCCGGGGGTTTTTATCATCCGGCGAGTCAGTCGGGAGCGACGAATGTCGGAAACGGCCCTCGAATATCTCCTTGGATCGGCGACGCGACCGGCGACGCTGGCGGCCCTCCGGGACGCCGGTCGTCTCTCCTCGCGGCGTCTCGAAGAGCGCGTGTCCGCGTCCCGACGGACGCTGAAACGAACGTTGCGGACGATGGAGTCCCGTGGATGGGTCGAACCAGTCGGCGGGGCGTACGAACTCACCGCTCTCGGGGCGGCGACACTCGCGACGTACGAGCAGTGTCGGGAGCGCGAACGAATCGCCCGCGAGATTCGGCCGATCCTCGAACATGCCCCCGCCTCGGCGTTCGGTCTCGATATCGAGACGCTGGCCGACGCCACGGTGATCCGACCCGACAGCGACCCCACCGCCCCCCTGGATCGACTCCTCGACCTCCGCGCCGAGGCGAGCGAGCTTCGTGAGGCCGCGCCCTTCCTGCTCCGGGACACGGTCGAGCAACTCGCCGACCGGGTGACCGCCGAGTCGCCGCCCGACGTGACACTCGTCCTTGAGGACGCGGCGCCGTCGCCCGAATCGTACTCGGGGGCGTACTGCGATCACTTCCGTGACCTGCTCGACGCGCCCACCGTCGACGTCCGCGTCGTCGACGACGTCTCCGTGACCGTCGGCGTCGCCGACGGCCACGCCTTCGTCGGAGTGGCCGAACGCGACGGCATGCCGGGCGCGTTGCTGGAGAGCGACGATGACACCGTCGTCGACTGGGCCAATCGGTCGGTCGACCGGTATCTCGACCGGGGCGTCCCGCCGTGACGCCAACGGGTTCTTTACCCGAGACGTCCGACCGACGGTCATGTACGCGGTGGTCGGCTGTTCGGAGTGTCGCGCGCTGTGGCTACTGGCTGACCCCCGGTCCGCCGAGACAGCGACCTGTCCGCGCTGTCAGACGCGCCACCAAACCACGAATCTGAAGCGCTTCTACACCGCCGAAGACCGGGACGCGGCCCGCGAAGCCCGGGCGGCGATGCTCGCCGAACGTGCGGACGCCACCGAGGCCTTCGAGGCGGCGCCCGCGGCGGGCGACCACGACGATCCGGGGGCTGTCGTCGACGACCAGGAGTACCTCGACGCCGCGGGGATCGATCCCGAGGCCGTCGAGGCGGCAGGTGAGCGGGCCGGCGGCGGCGACGGGGGAACGCGGAGTCGCCCCGATATCGTCCGCGAGGCCATCCGCACGCTCGATGCCCCCGACGAGGGTGACGTGGTGGCGTATGCGGCCGACCGTGGCGTGCCCGAGACGGCCGCCGCCGACCTCCTGGATCGGCTGGTGCGTCGCGGCGAGGCCAGCGAGTCGGGCGGGACGTACCGCCTGCTGTAGCTACCGGCCGAGCGATTCGTGGGCCGAGGAGAGGTGTCGGGAGCCGAGCGCCGCGATCAGGGAGAGTTCGCCCGCGAGCGCGCCGACCGCGATAGACTCCGCGAGGGCGTCGGCGTTCGATCCCGCGGGGTCGCCGCCGCCGGCGACGCCGAGGAGTTCGAGCGCCTCGCCCTGGGTGGGGAGGGCCGTCCCGCCGCCGACGGTTCCCACCTCCAGACTCGCCAGCGAGACGCTGACGTAGAGGTCGTCGCCGCGGACTTCGGCGGTCGTGATGGCGTTTGCCCCCTCGACCACCTGCGCGGCGTCCTGACCCGTCGCGAGGAAGACGGCGGCGACGACGTTGGCGACGTGAGCGTTGAACCCCAGGCCACCGGCTTTCGCACTCCCGACGAGGTTCTTGCGGGTGTTTACCTCGGCGACCGCCGCGGGGGTAGTGTGGAGGCGCTCCTCGACCACGTCACGGGGGATGACCACGTCGGCGGTGACGCTTCGCCCTCGCCCCTCGACGGCGTTGATCGCCGCAGGCTTCTTGTCGGCACAGAGGTTGCCCGAGAGCGCGACCAACGACGCTGTCGTCTCGTCCTCGACGACGTCGGCCGCCGCTCGGGTGGCGATGGTGGCCATGTTCATCCCCATCGCGTCCTTGGTGTCGTAGCGGAACCGCAGGAACACCGAGTCGCCGACGACGTAGGGGGTCACGTCCTGGAGTTCGCCGTGATTCGTCGTCGCTTCAGCGGCCTCGCGGAGGCGGTTCTCGTTGTCCCGCACCCACGTGACGAGCGCCTGGGCCTCGGCGACGTCCGCCACCCGAAAGACGGGCGCGCGGGTCATCCCCGATTTGGTGACGCGGGCGGTGGCGCCGCCCGCGGCGTCGAGGACCGAACAGCCGCGGTTGACGCTGGCGATCAGGGCGCCCTCCGTCGTCGCCATAGGGAGGTAGCGCTCGCCCTCGGTCGCGCCGCCGTCGACGGTGACGGGACCGGCGACACCCATCGGGATCCGCGCGGCGCCGATCATGTTCTCGACGTTGGCGTCGGCGCGGTCGGCCGGGAAGCCGTACGAGCCGACCGCGTCGAGGTCGACCCCGCTCTCGGCTTCGACGAGGCGACGCCTCGCGGTCGCCGCGGTGTCGGCGTCGGCGTGCGCTTCGAGTTCGTGTATCCGCAGGTCGCCGTCGCGGACCCGGCGGACGAGGGTCTCCGCGTCGGCGTCCGTCGCCGCGTCGGGCGCGTTCGAGTCGTCGGCCATGCCCCAGTCGTGGCGCCGCGCGCGCCTAAGCGTTACCGGTCGCCCACAGACATAATTCCTCGCGGCGCACATGGGTCGCCATGGACCTGTCGAGCCCCGCCTTCACCGACGGCGGTCCGATCCCCTCGGAGTACGGCTACACCGAGGCGAACGTCAACCCGCCGCTGGAGATTGCCGACGCGCCCGCCGGGGCCGAGTCGCTCGTACTCGTCGTCGACGACCCGGACGCCCTCGAGCCTGCGGGCACGGTGTGGCGTCACTGGCTGGTGTGGAACCTCAATCCGACGCGCAAGCGAATCCCCGAGGACTGGTCGACCGGGACGGCCACCGCCGTCGAAGGGGAAAACGACTACGGCGAGGTGGGCTACGGCGGCCCGAACCCGCCGGACGGCGAACACACCTACCGGTTCCGGCTGTTCGCACTCGATACGACGCTCGATCTGGACGCCGGGGCGACACTCGACGACCTAGAGCGGGTGATGGACGGCCACGTCCTCGCGGAGGCGGGCTACGAGGGGACGTACGGCTAAAACAGCGTTCGGTCGCAGGAGCCACAGAGGTTCTGCTCTTTCTTGTCGACCTCGCGGACCGTGGGGGAGAAACTCATCACACAGCGCTCGTTGTCGCAGTGTTCCAAGCCGACGGTGTGACCGATCTCGTGGACGATCTCTTTCCGGACACGGTCGGCGAACACCTCCGACTGGGGCTTGGAGGTGATGCCGCCGTCCGAGGAGGTCTGCAGGCGGTAGGTTGAGACGACCGATCCGTTACCGTTCAGGTAGGCGAGCCCGAAGACGTAGTTCCGGCGGCGGTAGTAGAGGTCCTCCGAGGTGATGCCGATGTTCTTCTCACCGTCGCCGACGCGACTGGCGAGTTCGATGAGTTCCTCGGCCCGGTACTGGCTCCGGCTCCGGTCGAACGCGCCGTCGGGGATGGATTGGGCGTCGTGGACGGACACGTCACAGTCGTAGACCGTCCGCAGACCGGCAGAGGCCTCGCGTTTCACCTGTGCCGGGACGTCCCCGATCGGCACGATGTCGACGAGCATGAAAGGCGTTAAGCGCGGCCCCGCTATAAATATCCCGACGTGACGTCCCCTCGCGCCGCACTCGCCGACCGCCTCACCGACTACGACCGCCTCGTCGAGGTGGGGATCGGCCGCCGCCCCGAGGTGGCGAGCACCCTCGTCGACGCCGGGTGTACGGTGACCGCGACGGACGTGTTCGACGCTCCCGTCCCCGACGGCGTCGGGTTCGTCCGCGACGACGTGGTTGCCCGGGCCGAGCGTCTCACCGACGGGACAGAACCGGACGACCCCTACCGCGTCGACGCCGTCTACGCACTCAACCTCCCGGCCGAACTCCAGGCGCCCGTCCGCGACGTGGCCCGCGCGGCCGGCGCCGACTGCCTGTTTACTACTCTCGGGTTCGAGGAGCCGACCATCCCCGTCGGGCGCGAGCAGATCGGCCGCGAGACGCTCTACACCGCGCGGTCGCGTCGTAGGTAGCGGGTATCGTTGCCGGCGGGTCGCCCGTGAAACCGTCGGCGCCCGTAGAGAGTGGTATGTCCGGCGGAGACCACGACCACGAGCCGGGGCACCACCACGAACACGTCGACGCCACCGTCGACGCCCACGACGACTGGGCGCGGCGGCGCCGAAAGGGGATTCCGACGAACAAACAGCTACTCGTCGTCGCCTGCATGGACGAGCGCATCCCCGTCGAGCAGGCGCTCGGCATCGAACTCGGCGACGCCCAGATTTACCGCAACGCGGGCGGCAAGGTGACCGACGACGTGATCCGGTCGGCGGCGCTGACGACTCAGTTTTTCGACACCGAGGAGATCATCGTGATCAACCACACCGACTGCGGGATGATGAGTGCGCCGGACGACGCCATCGTCGAGGGGATGGAAGCCGCCGCTGGCGGTGACCTCGACGACGTCGACCTCGATCCCGCGCTGCCGGAACTGTCCATCGGCGACGCGAGCGTCGCCGACTGGGTGCGGATGACCGACGACATCACCAGAAATCGGAGATTTCTGGTTAGCAGTCAGAACGCAGTCGCGTTCTGACGACATCGACGAAACCTGCGCCGCCCAGGTGCGCTATCTCGACGAACATCCGCTGATCGACGCGACGGTCCACGGCTACGTCTACGAGGTCGAGAGTGGGCAACTCCGCTACCCCGGTGGCCGGGTCGCCGAGGAGATCAGCACCCGCGTCGGGGAGTGATCGCCGCGGGGAACGCGGGCCGCCCGCCGAGGCGGTAGCGGACGGGCGAAGGGCAAGGCACTTGCCCCGACGCGACCGCTACGACGTATGAACGCGGACGCGGTCGTCCTCGATATCGACGGGGTGCTCGTCGACGTGGCGGACTCCTACCGCCGGGCCATCGTCGAGTCCGTCGACCGGGTGTACGGCCGGACGATAGACGACGACGGGGTACAGCGGTTCAAGGACGCCGGCGGCTTCAACAACGACTGGGAGCTTACGGACGCCGCGGCGCTGTTCGTCCTCGCCCGCGAGGCGGGGTACGAGGGCGACGTGGCGGCGTTTACCGACGCCGTCGCCGCCGCCGGTGGTGGCCTAGACGCCGCCGAGACGGTCGTCCGGGACGCCCCCGTCGACGACGGCGCGGTGTTCGACCGGTGGGACCGCGAGCGACTGCGCGAGACCTTTCAGGCGCTCTACCTCGGGACGGACCTGTATCGCGACCTGGAGGGAGCGGACCCCCCTTTCACGGCCCGTGGCTACATCAACGACGAACCCGTGCTGGTCGCGGAGTCGGCGCTCGAGGCGCTGGAAGCGCGGTTCGCACTCGGGGTCCTGACGGGCCGGCCGGCCGCCGAGGCCGACATCGCCCTCTCGCGGGTCGGCCTCTCGGTGCCCGACGCTCACCGGTTCACGATGGACGACTGGACGGAGGGCAAACCCCACCCCCGGGCGCTGACGACGCTCGCGGACCGCTTGGACGCGGAGCGGGTGGCCTTCGCCGGCGATACGCTGGACGACGTGCGGACGGCGGTGAACGCCGCCGACGCCGACGCCGAGCGAACGTATCACGGAATCGGCGTCCTCACCGGGGGGCTGACGGGCGAGCGCGGCCGGCAGGCCTTCACCGATGCCGGCGCCGCCGCGGTAGTGGAGACGGTGAACGACCTGCCCGAACTGCTGGAGCGGTCATGAGACCCAATCCCGTGGAGTTTGGCGTCGTCGCCGGCGCCCTCGTGGTCGTCGTCGTCGCCGTCGTCGCGGCGACCGGGGCGGCCGATCCGTACACACAACTACGAGGGGTCGTCCCGGGCGTCGTCGTCGCACTGATCGTCGCCTACCTCGTCAGCAGCAGCGGACGGTAGGGTCACCCCCGACGGGGAGGCGCGGATCGTCAGCCGCGATGGGCGCTCGTCGGTGGGTCCGGCGAACACCCACCGACGGCGACAATAATCCTAACCCTTACCTCTCGGCCGGCCACAGTCTGACCATGCGAATCGCGATACTCGGCGGTACCGGCGACATCGGAGAGGGCCTCGCGCTCCGGTGGGCGTACCACACCGACCACGAGGTCGTCATCGGGTCGCGCGACCCCGAGCGAGCACGGACCAAGGCCGAGGAGTACGAGACGGAACTGTCGAGTCGAGGCGTCGACCGGAAGGTGAACGGCTTCGAGAACGCGATGGCGGCCGACCGGGCGCGGGTCGTCGTCCTCGCGGTCCCCGCCTACCACGTCAGCGACACCGTCGAGGCGGTGGCGGACGGCCTCAGCGAGGGTGACGTCCTCGTCACGCCCGCGACGGGTATGCAACGCGACGAGGACGGCTTCCACTACCACCGCCCCGGCGCCGGGAGTGTAACGCAGTTGGCCGTCGACGCGGCCCCCGAGGGTATCCCGGTCGTCGGCGCCTTCCACAACCTCGCGGCCGGCCGTCTCGCCGACCTCGACGCTGATCTCGGCATCGACACGCTGCTCGTTGCCGACGACGACGACGCCAAGGAGACGGTCCGTCTGCTCGCGGACGGCATCGACGGCCTCCGACCGCTCGACGCCGGCGGCCTCGCCAACGCCCCCGAAATCGAGGCGCTGACGCCGCTGCTCATCAACGTCGCCACCCACAACGAAGGACTCCACGACCTCGGCGTTCGCTTCGATTAAAACCGGTCTTCGAGTTCGTCCCGCAGGTCGTCGACGGTCAGTTCCTTCATCGCTAGCAGGACGAGTAGGTGATAGACCAGATCCGCGGACTCCGCGAGCAGTGCGTCGTCGTCGTCGTCTTTCGCCGCGAGGATAGCCTCGGTGGTCTCCTCGCCGAGTTTCTCTAGCGTGGCGTTCTCGCCTTTCTCGTGGGTGAACAGCGAGGCGGTGTAGGAGTCGTCAGGGAGGCGGTCACGGCGGTCCTCGATGGTGGCAAAGAGCGCGTCGAGGACGGCCTCGGGGTCGTCGGAACCGGCGTCGGTGGTCACGCACCGATCACCGCCGGGCGGTAGTCGCAGGTCATGTGCGTCCGGACGGCCGGCGGGGCCAAGGGCCTGTCGTTACGCCGACGCGGACGCCCGAAGCGGGTCGAAGAGTGCGAGCCGGTGGATGCGATTGTCGTCGGTAAGTTCGGGGTGAAAGGAGGTGGCGACGACCGGGCCGTCGCGGATCGCCACCGGGCGATCCTCCCACGTCGCCAGCACCTCGACGTCCGGTCCCACCTCGTCGACGACGGGCGCGCGGATGAACACCGCGTGAAACGGGTCGTCGAGGCCGCCGACGTCGAGACCGGCCTCGAAGCTGTCGACCTGTCGGCCGAAGGCGTTGCGGTCGACGACGGCGTCGACGACGCCGAGGGTGTCGACGCGGTCGTCGCGCGCGTCCCGCGAGGCGACGATCAACCCGGCACACGTCGCGAGGACGGGCTTGCCGGCGGCGACGTGATCGACGATTTCCGCGTCGATGCCCTCCATGCCGAGGAGTCGGGAGATGGTCGTCGACTCGCCGCCTGGGAGCGCGAGGGCGTCACAGTCGGGGACGTGACCGGCCTCACGGATCTCGACGACGGAGACCGACATGCCGACGGCGTCGGCCGCCCGTTCGATTGCCGCCACGTGTTCGCTTACGTTTCCCTGGACGGCGATCACGCCGATCTTGCGGCCCATTACAGCGAGACGATGTTCAGTACCTGCACCAGCACGCCGAAGAGGACGCCGAACGCGACGACCGTCTTGGGGTCGATCCGGATGGCATTGCGGTCCTCCGCGTCGAAGTAGCGGACGAGTCCCGCACTCGACATCAGTCCGCCGCCGCCCTGACTTCCACTCATACCTGTCTCTGGGTCCGTCGCGCGCCTAAACGTTTCGCTCCGCCCGCGAGGCGTCCACACGACGGATTCGTCCGGGCGGCGTCCCGACGGCCGAACGTGTCGAGGATCGGTCCGGTGCGCGTGACCACCCGCGTCGACGGCCGGCGGCGTCTGTCGGCTCGGCACGGCGGTCGGCGCGTGTGTTACACCCGCTCCATCGCCGCCGAACACCGCAGACAGAGGACGTGCCCGGCGGTCCAGTTCACGTCGCTTGACCCACAGTCCGGACAACGGTGGTGGTCGTCGCCGTAAGCGGTCGTGCCCCGCGGCGCGGCCAGTCGTCCCTCGTCGACGACCCGCGCGACGAGTGAGGGGAATCGCTGTCGCTTGTACGTCGCCCGGGCGGCGAGGAAGGGGCCGGGATTGGCGGGGTCGTCGCCGTGCAGGTCGTCCCACTCGACGGCGATTTCGCCGTTCGAAGGGCCGCGCGCGACCTGTTTGATCGGCGCCGCGGCAGCCTCGAACAGGGGACTGGTCGCGAGTCGATGCGGGTCGTCCACGGTGTCGCCGGCGGCACGGTAGGCGTCGGCGGCGTCGGTGTACGCCGCCTCGACGCCGTCCATGTCGGCGACGGCGCGGAAGTCGGCGACGAACTCGTTGAGACAGGCCTGTTGGGCGGGCATCTCGAGAGCGGTGTGCAGGTCGCGGGCGACGGCGATTCCTTGGGCACTCCGGCGAGCGGCGCGGGCGTCTCGCCCCGCGACCCGGTAGGCGACGGCGGCGACGGCTAGCCACCGAAGTCCCGCGCCGACCCAGCCCCGGTCGTCGGCATCGAACGGACTCTGCGCTTCGGAGGGGCGCGGATCGGCGAGTGTCAGCCACGCCGCGCGCGTGAATTCGTCGCCCGCGTGCTCGGTCTCTCGTTCGGACAGGGCGGCGACGGCGGCGGCCACTCGGTCGTCGGCGTCGGTTTCCATGGGTGGCGTGAGGGCCGGAGGGACACAAGCGCGGCGGTGCCGGCGCGGGTGCCCGTCTACGCCATCGGATGCCGGCGAGCCGCCGCGTCATTTATCCCTACACACAGCAAGAGGGGACGATGACGACGCGACATCGGGAGGACGCCAGGGGCCGTGGGGGGTCGTCGTCCCCGCACGCGGAGCACGACGACGTGGCACCCGCCGTCGCCGTCGACGGACTCTACAAGCGGTTCGGGAGCGGTCCCGACGCGGTGACGGCCGTAGACGGGGTTTCGTTCGCGGTCGAACAGGGGTCGGTGGTTGGCCTTCTCGGGCCGAACGGCGCCGGGAAGACGACGCTCATCAAGTCGATCATCGGGACGGTGTTGCCGGACGCGGGCGCGGTGCGGATCATGGGTGTCGACGTTCGCGAGGCGCCGCGGGAGGCGTACGCCCACGTCGACGCGATGCTCGAAGGGGCCCGCAACGACTACTGGCGGCTCACGGTTCGGGAGAATCTCCGATATTTCGCGACCGTCGGCGGCGTCGATCCGGACTCGGTGGCGACGCGCCACGACCGACTGCTCGACCGACTCGACCTCGCCGCGAAGGCCGACGAACCGGTCCGAAACCTCTCCCGAGGCATGAAACAGAAGGTGTCGCTGGCGAGCGTCCTCGCGGGTGGTGCGGACGTGGTCTTTCTCGACGAACCGACGCTCGGACTGGACGTCGCGAGCGCGCGGACGTTCCGGGCGGAGATCCGCCGACTGGCCGCCGAGACGGGGCTAACGGTGGTCCTCAGCAGCCACGACATGGAGGTTGTCGAAGCCGTCTGTGACCGGGTGATCGTCGTCGCCGACGGACGGATCGTCGCCGACGACACGGTCGACGCGTTGCTCCGGGCCGACGAGCATACCCTTCGGCTGACGAGTCCGGCGTTCGACGCCGACGTGGTGACGAGCCTGCGCGAGCGGTTCACCGTGACGGACGTCGAGCGCCTCGACCGCGGCGCACGGATCGAGGTGACGGCGGACACCGACGGCCTGTACGCGCTCATGGACGCCCTCCGGCGCCGCGACGTGCCGCTGACCGAGGTGCGAAGCGTCGACCCGGGACTCGACGACGTGTTGCTCGACCTCACCGGCGACGACCCGGGGCGGGGGACAGGTGAGTGACTGGGGGGCACTCGGACGATTCGACGGCGACACGAGCGGGGTACGCCGCCCTCATGCGAGCCGTACTGTACCGCGAACTCCTCGTGTTCGTCCGCTACCCCGCGAACGCCGTGGGCGGTATCGTCGTCGCCGTCTTCTTTTTCGGGGTCCTCTTCTACGGCGGGCGGATGGTCGCTGGCCGTGCGCTCACCGACTCCATCGAGGGAATCGTCGTCGGGTACTTCCTCTGGACGCTCTCGGTGGGTGCCTACTCCGCTATCGCGAACGACATCGGGAGCGAAGTCCAGTGGGGCACGCTCGAACGACACGTCATGACGCCGTTTGGCTTCGCGCCGGTGGCGCTGCTGAAGGGCGTGGCGAAACTCGTCCGGACCTTCCTCACCTCCGCGGTGATCCTGGCGGTGATGCTCCTCGTGACGGGGACGCGACTCCACGTCAACGTGCCGACAGTAGTCGTCGTCGCCGCCCTCAGCGTCGCGTCGGTGCTCGGCTGTGGCCTCGCCGCGGGCGGCGTGACCGTCCTGTACAAGCGGATCGGCAACTGGCTGAACCTCCTCCAGTTCGGGTTTATTGTCCTCATCTCCGCCCCGGTGTTCGAGTTGGGCTGGACGCGAGTGCTCCCGCTGGCCCACGGGAGCGCCCTCCTCCAGCGAGCGATGGTCGACGGCGTCCACCTCTTGGCGTTCCCGGCGGCCGACCTCGCGCTTCTCGTCGGCGTCGCCGTCGCGTATCTCGGCCTCGGCTATCTCGTCTTCCGGTACGCGACCCGGCGGGCACGCCGTCTCGGCGTCCTCGGAGACTACTGACCGCAGAGAGGCGACGGTATCGGCCGGTCAATAGGACGACTCGACCGATCCCACGGGGACGACGATAGCCGCCACCGGCGCGAGGGATTCAACACCGTCCCGTCCGTTGAGGCGATATGCGTACGCGTCCCGATCTGAACGGACGAACGGCACTGGTGACCGGTAGCGCGACGCGGGTCGGTCGCGAACTGCTCCTGTCGGTTGCGGCGAGCGGCGCGGACGTCGCCGTCCACTACCGGACGAGCGAGGCGGCGGCGACGGCGACGGCGGAGGAGGCACGCGAGAGCGGCGTCGAGGCGACGACAGTCCAGGCCGACGTGACCGACCCCGACGACGTGGACGCGATGTTCGAGTCCGTCGAGGAGACACTGGGGACCGTCGACATCCTCGTCAACAACGTCGGAAACTTCGATCCGCGCCACTGGGCCGACATCGAGTGGGACGCGTGGCGCGACGTGGTCGAAAGTACGTTCTACGGGACCGTCCTCTGTTCGCGTCGAGCGCTTCCGGGAATGCGTGCGGCCGACTGGGGTCGGATCGTCAACGTCGGCTTCGCCGACAGCGACCGCGGGGTCGCTCACCCGGTCAACTTTCCCTACTTCGTCGCGAAGACGGGCGTGTTGATGTTCACGCGGATGCTCGCGGCCGACACACAGGACGACGGAGTCACGGTCAACGCGGTGTCGCCGTTCGCCGTCGAGAACACCGTCTCCGACGTGTCGTCGTTTCCCCGCGGTCGGGCAGCGTCGTTCGACGACGTGGCCGCGCCCATGCTCTTTTTCCTCGGCGAGGCGGCGGCCTACATCAGCGGGCAGAACGTCGCCGTCGACGGCGGCCGCCTCGCCGAGAGATAGCGACGCGGCGGCGCCGGTCGTGCCTGGACGGGGTGCCCCCCGGCCGACGCGATAGGTACTCGCCGCCGCAGTCCATACGGGTGGTATGCGTCTCTACTGGCATCAGCGCGACCTCAGGACACGCGACAACGCGGGACTGGCGGCGGCGGCGCAGTCGGAGACGGTGCTTCCGGTGTACGTCTACGATACGGAGGCGCTCGGCACCATCGGACGGCGCCAGCGTGCGTTTCTCATGCGTGGCGTGCGAGCACTGAAATCGCGGTATCGTGAACTCGGCGGCGACCTACTCGTCCGAAGCGGGACGCCGGCGGAAGTCCTCACCGAGGTGGCGACGACGTTCGACGCCGAGGCCGTCCACTACGACGAACATTACCGCCCGGCACGGCGCACGAGACAACGGGCAGTCGAGCGGGCGCTGTCGGCGGAAGGCGTCGGGACCGACGCCCGGACCGACCTCGTGTTGGTCGATCCGGGGCGACTCGACGCGCGATACCCATCCCACGGGCGGTTCTACGACGACTGGGAGCGGGTGCCGAAATCGCGGCCGTTCGACGAGCCGAGCGGCGACCACCTCGCGGACGTGACCGACGAGACGACCGTCCCGCTGCCGGACGTCGACATCGACCTCCCGACGGCCGGCTACGACGCTGCGCGCGACCGACTCGACGACTTCCTCGACGCCGGAATCTACGACTACAACGACACCCGTGACGACCTCGCACGGGCGGTCGAGGCACCGACACAGGCCGTCTCACGGCTGTCGCCGTATCTCGCAGCGGGGATGATCGGTGTTCGAGAGGTGTGGGCGGACGCCACCGCGGTGTACGACGCGGTGAGCGGCGGCGAGGCACGAAACGTCGACAAATACCGCTACGAGCTCTCGTGGCGCGAGCACAACTACCACCTCCTGTATCACAACCCCGACCTCGGGAAGTCGAACTACGACGACCCGCCCGGCGACATCGCGTGGGCCGACGACGACGACGCCTTCGAGGCGTGGGTCGCGGGCGAGACGGGCTATCCACTCGTCGACGCGGGGATGCGGCAACTGGATCGGGAGGGGTATATTCATAACCGACCTCGGCAGGTGGTCGCGAGCTTTCTCACCAAACACCTACTCGTCGACTGGCGGCGCGGCGCGCGTCACTTCCAGCGACAGCTGATCGATCACGACTACGCCTCGAACAACGGAAACTGGCAGTGGATTGCGTCGACCGGCACCGATTCGGTGGACGTGCGCATCTTCGACCCCGTGAGCCAGCTGTCGAAGTACGACGACGGAGCGGCGTACGTCAAAGAGTACGTCCCGGAACTGCGGGACGTGCCGGCCGATAGAATCGTCGAGTGGCCGACGCTCTCGCGGGACGAACGGGAATCGCTCGCGCCGGACTATCCACACCCAATCGTCGACCGAAATGCGGCGTACGAACGGGCACAGCGCACCTTCGAGCGGGCGCTCGGCAAGCGCTGAGCTGGACGGGACGAGTTCACATGCCACTCACGTGACTTATTATGGTTCGGTCGTAACTCGCGCCGATGCTCACACGGAGGCAGTATCTCGCCAGCGTCGGTGCGGGAAGTGTCGCCGTCGGTGCGGGCTGTACCGGTGGCGGCGGCGGCGGGACGACCCTCCGCCTGTTGGACTGGAACTACGTGTACGCCGACGGAATCCTAGACGACTTCGAGCGAGAGACGGGAATCTCGGTCGAACTCCAAGCCGCACAGAGTTCGGCACAGAACCTCTCGCTGCTGCGCTCGGGGCGGTCGGATCACGACCTCGTCGGACTCGGCAACTACGCCGTCCCGCCGGCTATCGAGGAGGGACTGCTCAGACCAATCGATCTGGAGCAGGTACCCGCGTACGACGACATCCTCGACGTGGTCAAGCGGGAGTACTTTCGGGCCGACGGCTCGGTCTACGGCGTCCCCCGGTCGTTCGGCCAGACGCCGCTCGCGATCAATACGGACGTGGTCGACGACGATGTGCGGAGTCTGCGCGCACTGTTCGACGACGCGTACGAGGGGCGGATCGGCGGGCGTGACGACGCCCGACTCCAGTTCCTGTACGAACGGGCGGCGTTCGGGGCGGAGCCGCTCAACCCGACCGACGCCGACGCGATAGACTTCGAGACGACCCGACAGCGCCTGGCCAGTCACGTCAACCTCGCGGCCGGCCTGTGGTCGTCCGGCGGCGAGTCCGAGCAGTTGCTCCGGTCGGGCGAGGTGGCGATCCAGCCGGTCTGGAACTACGTCATCTCGTCGATGCAGGACAGCGGCGACCCAGTCGAGCGAGTCTACCCCGAGGAAGGGACCAAGGCGTGGTTCATCCAGTTCTGTATCCCCGAGGGTGCCGAGAACGTCGAGGCGGCCCATCGGTTCGTCCAGGAATGGCACGCCGGGATGGGGTACGACTCGCTGATGGCCCCCTCGAACATCGCCGTCCCGAACACGCGGGTGTTCGAGGAAAACGACGTCGACCCCGCGGCGTTCGGCCTCGACGACCCGACGCGGTTCATCTACGAGGAACCCAAGCCCCAGTCGCTGATCGAGCAGTACGCGCAGGTGTGGAGCGAGGCGAAAAGCGCCGCGGGCACATGACCACGGGACGGACCGCGACGTTCCGACGATGATCCTGCACGCGGACGGCCTGACGAAACGGTTCGGTGAGACAGTCGCCGTCGACGGCGTCTCGCTGTCGGTAGCCGCGGGCGAGTTCTTCTCGCTCGTCGGCCCATCCGGCTGCGGGAAGACGACGACTCTCCGGCTACTCGCCGGGTTGGAGTCACCGACCACGGGACGGATCGAACTCGATGACCGGGACGTGACCGACCGACCGCCGCGACTGCGGGACACCAACCTCGTCTTTCAGGACCTCGTGCTCTTCCCGCACATGTCGGTCGCGGAGAACGTCGGATACGGCCTCGCCCGCGACGGCGTGCCGGCGGCGGCACGCCGAGAGCGGGTGACCGACATGCTGGCGACGGTCGGCTTATCTGGGTACGGGGACCGCGACCCCACCGAACTCTCCGGCGGGCAGCGCCAGCGGGTCGCGCTCGCTCGGGCGCTCGTCAACGAACCCTCGATTCTCCTCCTTGACGAACCGCTCTCGTCGCTCGACCGGAAGCTTCGGGGGGAGATGCGGACCGAACTCCGCCGGATACAGCGTGAAGTCGGGACGACGTTTCTCTATGTCACCCACGATCAGGAGAGCGCGCTGAGCATGTCCGACCGAATGGCGGTGATGCGGGAGGGCCAGGTCGTCGAGTCGGGGCCGCCAGCGGCGTTGTACGATCACCCGCGGACGGCCTTCGTCGCCGACTTCCTCGGCGATGCCAACCTCGTTTCCGCCACGATTCGGGAACGGCGGAACGGTCGGGTGACCGTCGAAGCCGGCGGAGGGCAGTTCGTCGCCGCCGCCGACGATGCCGACATCTCGGGGGAGTCGACGACCGCCGTGATCCGGCCCGAGAATCTCCGGCCGGGTGGCGACACGCTCACTGGGACCGTTCGCCACGTCACGTACAAGGGGGCCGACGAGGAGTACACCGTCGACCTCGACGCCGGCGGAACGGTCCGGGTGCGAGCCCCGGCCGGGCAGAACGTTTCGCCGGGTGAAGCCGTCGGCCTCGACGTAGACGAGGCGTCGCTGGTGACCGAGACCGACTCGAGCGGAGCGGGGAGCCAGGGATGAGTCGGCGGACCGACCGACGATGGTGGCCGTCGACCCCCGCCGGGCGCCGAACGCTCGCCGACGTTGGAGTGGCCGCGCTGCCGACCCTCCTCGCCGTCGCCCTCGGTGTTATCCCGCTCGGAGTCCTGTTCGTCGAGAGCGTCAGCCCACCGGTGACGCTCGCGAACTACGCGGCCCTTGGCGAGAGCGTCTACCCGACGATCATGCTCCGGTCGCTGAGCATCGGAGCCGTCGTCACCGTGGTCTGTCTGGCCGTCGCATACCCCGTGACCTACTGGCTCGCTCACCGCTGTCCCGTTCGCTATCGCCTCCCGCTTTTGATCTCGTTTACCCTTCCCCTCTGGCTGAACTACGTCGTCCTCAACTACACTTGGGTGTGGCTCCTGGCGGAGGACGGCTTGGTGAACGCGTTTCTCACGGGGACGGGAATCGTTGGCCAACCGCTCGACCTGCTTCGGGACGCCGGCGTCGGCGTCGGACCGCTCGAACTCCCGGGACTCTCGCTCGGCCTCGGGTTCGTTCATATCTACCTCCCGTACGTCCTCCTGACGATGTACGTCTCGATGGAGCGACTGGACTACCGGCAGGTCGAGGCGGCCCGTGACCTCGGCGCCGGACCCATTCGGGTCTTTCGCGACGTGGTGCTCCCGGGGACGTACGGCGGCGCCGTCGCGGGCGCACTCATCGTCTACGCCCGCATCGCCGGCGCCTTTGCGACGCCACAGATCCTCGCGGCCCCGTCCGAACAGATGATCGCCCAAGTTATCGCGACGCAGTTCTACGACGTCCTCGACTACCCGTTCGCGGCCGCGCTCTCGGTGGCCTTCCTCGTGATCGTCGTCGTCGGACTCGGGATGGGCGCGATGTCGAGTGACGTGCGCGCGGCGCTCGCGCGGTGGTGACCCAACATGAACGACCTCCCCTCGTCGACGGTCGACGCGTCCGACGAGTCGTCCGGCCGTCTCCATCGACGGCTCACCGCGGCCGTCGACGGCGGCTTCTTCCGTATCACGGTCGCCCTGACCGCCGTCTTCCTCTACGTGCCCGTCATCGTCGTGGCGTATCTGTCGCTGTCGCCACGGTCACAGCCGTCGATTCCGCTCGACGGCGTCACCCTCCGGTGGTACGGCGCGGTGTTCACCGACGCGCGGTTCGTCCGCGGCCTGGCGACGAGCACCGCAATCGGCGTCGTCACCGCCGTCGCGGGGACCGGTCTCGGACTGCTTGCGGCCCGCACCATCGTCAGGTCGCGACTTCCCCGGTGGGTCCGGCTCGGTGTCGCACTCGTCGTCGCGCTCCCTCTGTTCGTTCCGACCGTCGTCGTGGCGCTCGGCATCGGGATGGCCGCGGGGCGACTCGGTCTCGGCTTCGGACTCGCTCCCGTCCTCGCCGGCCACCTCTACTGGGTGTTGCCGTTCAGTACGTTCCTCGTCACGTCCCGCTACGCCAGCCTCGACGACGGCCTCGACGAAGCGGCCCGTGACCTGGGTGCCGACGGTCTCACCGTCTTTCGGACCGTCACCCTTCCCCTGCTCAGGCCGGCACTCGTCGCGTCGGTCCTGTTCGCGTTTACCCTCTCGTTCAACGAGTTTCTGATCACGTTTTTCCTCGCCGGGAGCGGCGTGACGACCATGCCACTAGAAATCTACGGAAAGGTCCGCATCGGGGCGACGAGCTTTCTCAACGCCGCGAGCGTCTTGGTGCTTCTCATCAGCGGGGCGGTCGCGTCGGTCGCCGCCAGCCTAGAGCCGCCGACCTGAGTCGGCCGCCCGCCGCCGGTCGGTATTAGTCGCTGGCGCCGAACTCCGGCGTATGGACCTCGAACTCGACGGCAACGTCGCGCTCGTCACGGGATCGAGTCGTGGACTCGGCAAGGCGTGTGCCCGGACGCTGGTCGACGAGGGCGCACACGTCGTCTGTAACGGCCGGGACGAGGAGCGACTGGCGGAGGCGGTGGCGTCACTCGACGACGGCCCGGGTGAGGTGGTCGGCGTCTCGGCCGACCTCACCGATCCGGACGCGGTGGCGGCGCTCGTCGACGAGACGGTGGCGACGTTCGGCGGCCTCGATCACGTCGTCACGAACGTGGGGGGACCTGCCGCCAGCCCGTTTCTCGATATCGACGACGCAGCGTGGCTCGATACGTACGAGCTGTTAGTGTTGAGCGTCGTCCGCGTCGTCCGGGCGGCGACACCGCATCTCCGGGACGGCGGCGGATCGGTCGTCTCGGTCACGTCCCGGACGGTCTGGGAGACCATCGAGAACTACGCGCTGTCGAACGCGCTTCGACTCGCCATCGTCGGGCTGGACTCGACGCTCGCGCGCGAACTCGCGCCGTCGGTGCGGGTCAACGCCGTCGCGCCCGGCCCGTTCGAGACCGGGCGAATCGACACATTGGTCGAGGAGAGCCTCGAGGTCGGCGCCTTCGACTCGGCCGCGGCAGCCCGCGAGGCGTGGGGCGGTGACGTTCCGCTCGGTCGCCCGGGCGACCCGGCCGAACTCGCGGACCTCGTCGCGTTCCTGCTCTCGCCGCGGGCGAGTTACGTCACCGGAGAGACGGTCCGGATCGACGGCGGGGTGACCCGGGCGCCGCGGTGACGGGGGCGGCGAAACCCATACCCCGGTGTGGGCCGGCCGATCCGTATGGAGCGATCCGGGCGGTTTCGGGTGTACCGCGGCGTCGAATCGGTGCCCCACATCAACGTCCAAGCTGTCGACTCGCCGACGCTGTACTCGGTCTATCGGACCGGCTACGACACCGTCCAGTCGACGGTCGACGACCTCGAAACCGGTGACCTGATCGAAGCGACACTCGCCGGCGACCCCGACGACGAGGCCGAGCCGTGGCGCCTGACGGCCGTCGAGCGGGTCGGGCGGGTGCGAACCGCCTTCGCCGTCGGCGTCGACCCGCCGGACGTTGCCCGGGACTGCTGGACGCCGGACCGGACGACGCCGGCGTACACCCGCCTGACCGAGGACGGCGCCCCTATCGGTGTCTGTGGTGTCCAGCCGCGTGACCCACTGCCAAACGGCACGTTCGTTCCGAGCGTGGTGACCGGGCTGCTCCCGCTCGAAGCCGAGTTCGAGGCGGTCCCGACGGTCGGCGACCCGGCCGTCGAGGCGGTGTTTCTCGACCCGTCACCCCCGGACGCCACGTCGCACACGCAGCCCTACGGCGTCGTCTTCCTGTTTACGCGCTCGTCGACGGGGTTCGCGACGCGTCTCCGAGAGCAGTACGACTGTCCCCTCGACGCCGACACCCGGCCGGCGTTCGATCCCTACGGTATCTGAGTCGGAACGAGACGGACGGAGACGCGACCGCGCGGCCTACTCGTCGCCGCCGTCGGTGAGGAGTTCGACCTCGACGTCGCGGTCCGCTTCGAACTCCTCGGGGGTCCAGTCGTCGTCCGCTGTCTCGGGGTCGTCCTCCGCGAGTTCTTGCTCGGAGTCGGTCCACCAGGACGTGCGTTCGTGGTGATGACACATGGGTACGTTACCCACACGACACTGTGGATTCGACGCGTAAAACGATTCCGCGGTGACACGTGGGGCGTCAGTCGTCGCCGGTCGCCTCGCTCGTGGCGCGTTCGACCGTCGCCGCCTCGTCGGTCCGGAGGTCCGAGACGAAGCCGAACAGGGCGTCGAAGTCAGCGATACCCTCCCGGACGAGATACTGCACGTACCGGTGTTTCCGGTGGAACTCCGCCTCCACGGCTTCGACTTCGCGGTCACTGGCGTCGGCCAGGCGATGAAAGAGTCGGAAGCCAAGCGCCCGGTGGCCGTCGTCGAGGTGAGGGTGGGTGTAATCGAGGTGGAAGTGGCCGTCGGTGTCGCGGCGAGCGACGACGTTCCAGTAGAGCGTCCGGCCTTCCTTCTCGACGGCTCCCGAGGGGAGCGTGCCGGACCCGAGCGCCTCGTACTCGCGTTCGCTCAGGAGTTCGACCGCCTCGGCGACATAGCGGTCACCGTCGACGTGATGCGGGAAGACGACGAGGTCGATCTCCCGCAGGAGGTAGGGCGCGAGTCCCTGTTCGATGACGCGGTTGATGAGCGTCTCTACGTCCTCGGCGTGGGTCGTGCCGATGACGCCGTGGCCCGTATTCAGGGTCTCACCGAACGTCTCGAAGGAGGCGGGCGTGTTGATCTCCGCGATTACCTCCACGTCCGGGTTGAGATAGTTGGTCTCGGTCATCAGCCGCGCCATCGAGACACGCTTGTACTCGTTCTCGTGGTCCCGCGTCGTCAGCGAGATACCCGTCTCGTGGGGGAGTCGCACCTCGCGGCTCCCCTCGTCGATGGAGACCGGGCGGTCGTCGTAGGGGACAAACGGCATGTGGGCGTTCATGAGCGTCGTCTTGCCGACGCCGGTCGGTCCCGAGAAGAGGACGACGCCGTGGCTCTCGTACAGCATCCAGAGGAGAGTCACGAGTTCCGTCGAGAGGGCGTCGCGTTCGATCAGGTCGACAGGAGTCATCGGGTCGCCGGCCTGCTTGCGGATCGAGACGTGCGGGCCGTCCTCGGAGATGACGGGGAGGGCAACGGCACACCGAATCGTCTCGTCGACGCCCGGCGGTTCGAGGTTCACCTTCGCGCTCGGCTGACTCGCGCTGAGTTCCGTCCCGTCGCTCGCCGCCAACTGAGTGACCACGTTGACGAAGGCCGTCTCGTCCTCGAAGGCGAGGTTCGTCGGGACGCGGCCGACGGGAAGTTCGTCGGTTCGCGGGATCACCTTCACCCGCTCGTCGACGCGGTTGGCCTCTACGTCCTCCAGCGACGGGTCACGGATGGGAACGGTGAGCACGCCGTGGCCAACGTAGTCCCGAAGGACGTAGTAGACCAGGTCGTCGAGGCGGTCGGTGGCGTAGCGGCTGTCGACCGGCGGGACGGCGAGACCGTACTCCGCGAGGGCGGTCGTCAGGCGGTACTTCGTCGCGGCAACCCAGGCGCGGGTGTTTCGAGCGGTGAGCCGGCGAGAGAGGAACTCGCGAGCGCGCTCCCGCACGAAGGCGTGGCGGTCCTCGACCACGTCCTCGACGTTTGCCTCCCAGATGCGCTCCTTGCACTCCGCGATGAGTTGCTCGTCGCCGGGAAGCAGGTCGGGTTCGAGGACGGCGTATTTCGTCGAGAACTGGTCGCTCCCGAGCAGGTGTTCGCGGTAGATCACCACGTCGACGTCGAAGCCGGCGAAGTCGACGGCGTAGCGCCGGAGGCGTTCGCCGGCGACCCGGTCGACGAAGCGGGCGTCGGCGTCGAACGCGGTGTGTGCAGGGGCGTAGTCCTCGGTGTGGACCACCACGCGGTCGTCCGCCCGGCCGACGTCGACCACCTCGATTCGGTCGTCGAGCGCGAGCGGTGTCGACGCCCCGAGCAGGCGGAGTTCACAGAGCGCGTGGTAGGTGAGCCGACGCCACGCGGCGGGCGAGGCGTCGATCAGGCGGTCGAGCGCCCGACGGTACTTCGGTTCGAACCCCGCGGCGGCTCGCTCGGCGGTCCCCTCGCGGGTCAGCGGTCGGCGGCGGTTGACGACCGTGAAGTGCTCGCGGATGCGCTCCATCGCGGCTTGGTCCGCGGGGCCGAGACCGGGTTCCCGGACGGCGTAGGCGAACTCGTCGTCGGCTTCGCGCACCGTCGCCACGACACCAGGGGTGACCTCGTACTGATCGACCACGGCTGGCGCGTACCACGCGTCGGCGTCGTCCGGCGGCCGCGGGGCGGGGACCGGCCCATCCGCCGCGTCCCCGTCCGTGTCCCCGAACGAGAGGGTCGGTCCGTCACTCATCACGCCACACCTCCGACGGAATCAACATAGCCGTTGGTGCCGCGGTATCACCTATAATATTCGGGGCGGCGCGGACACCGTTCGTCGGGGACGGACTACCAACCGATGACGCGCTTCGTCAGCGGTCGAACGTGATCCCGCCGTCGGCTTCGACCTCGGGGGGTGTGGCGCCGTCGTCGTCGGGCGTCTGTGCGCCCACATCGCCGTCGGTCGCGTCGATGTCGTCCACCCGTGTCGACAGTTCGAACGTCTCCAGCAGTTCTCGGAGGGCGTCGGCCTGTTCGGCCAAGTCGTCGACGCGGCCGGAGACGTCGTCGAGAGAGGTAGACTGCTCGCGGGCGGCCACGGCGACGTCGGTGGCGCCGGTAGCGGTCTCCTGGCTCGTGGTTTCGATCTGTTCGACCATGGAGACGGTCTCCTCGGTCGAGGCGGCCTGCTGGTCGGTCGCGTCCGAAATCTCTCGCATGCCCTCGTCGGTCTCGTGGGCGAGTTCGGCGATGCGGTCGAGCGAGTCGATGGCGTCCTCGACAGTTTCGACGGCGTCGGCGACCTCCTCGGTCGTCTCGCGCATCCCCTCGACGGTGGCCGTGGTCTGTGTCTGGAGACCGTCGATGATCTCCTGGACGTCCGTGGCTTCGGCCTGGGCCTCCTCGGCCAGTGACTTCACCTCGTCGGCGACGACGGCGAAGCCCTCGGCGCCGTCACCGGAGTCCGAGTGGGCGGCCTCGATGGAGGCGTTCAGGGCAAGTAGGTTCGTCCGCTCGGCGATGTCGGAGATAGTGGCGACGATATCGCCCATGCGGGCCATGCGGTCGTCGAGTTCGTGGAGTTGGTCCATCGTCTCGGTCGCCCGGGTCTCGATGGCGTCCATCCGTTCGAGGGCGTCGACCGCCGCCGTCTGTCCGTCGTCGCCCATCTCGGCGGTGCGGGTGGCCACCTCGGCGACGCTGTCGGCCGAGGCGGCAATCTCCTCGACAGTCGCGGAGAGGTCGCTCATCTCCGAGACGATCCGCTGGAGTTGGTCGCGCTGTTCCTCGGCGTCGTCGGAAATCTCGTCCGTGGCATCGCTGATCCGTTCGCTCGCCCGCGCCACCTCGTCGAGTTCGGTCGAGGTGTCGACGGTGCGCTCCGAGACGGTGTCGGCGAAGGCGGACACCTCACCGACCGTCCCCTCGATGTCGTCGAGCATCCGGTTGAACGACCGCGCGATGGCGGCCATGGCGTCGCTCTCGTCGTCGGGATCCATTCGGACCGAGAGGTCCTTGTCGGCGGCGGCAGCCATCACGTCGCCGTACCGGTCGGCCGTCCGCTCGAGGTGGTCGGTCAGCGCCTCCAGTTCGCGGGTGTTTTGTCGGAGGTTGTCAGCCATTCGGTCCAGGGAGTCACCGAACGACCCGGGGACCGACTCCTCGAGGACCGGCGCGTCGAACTCCTGTTCGGCGAGAGCGTCGGCCTGCGCGGAGATGGTCACGAGCGACGCCCGCATGTCGTCGAACTCCGCCACGAGGCTCCCGATCTCGTCGTCCTGGTCGTGGGACTCGATTGTAACCTCGTCGATCTCGCCGGCGGCAATCGTCGTCACCGCGTCCTCCAGCATCCGTACTGGAGCGACGAAGTCACGGCGGGCGATGAGCAGCGTGTTGACGAACGCGAGGGCGGCACCACCCAGGAGCGCGACCGTGAGGGCGGTCCGGGCGACACCGGTCAGGACGAACGGGAGGAGGGCGAGGGCGACGGCGACGCTGAACTGAATCGTCACCGCGGCGACGATCTTGCGCTCGATGGACTCGGTGATCCCGAGGACATCCATCGTCCCCCACAGCGCTCGTCGGTACTGGTCCATGAGCATATCCGGGAAATATACTACTGACGTATGAATCCGCGGTGCCAATTATCAAATTGTAATAACTGGAATCCAACCCACGTCGGTCGAGCGGGTGCTCTGGATCTCATGGCTGGAAGTTCGCAGGCCGGCGTCGGCCTCGTGGATAGGCTTTTGTCCATCGAGTCGAAGGACCGACGATGCGAAAGGATGACAACCACGCACGGAAGGGTGCATCGATGGGCGCGGCCGTCGGCGCGGTGATGGGCAGTCCGCTCGGCCCGGTCGGGGCCGGAATCGGCGCGGGCTTCGGCGGAGCGGGTGGCTACCTCGCGGGGACGGTCCGGGACCGCGTGGAATCGCGCTGTCCCTGCTCGAAGTAGGCGGTCAACCGCCCCCGAGGTACAGCTCCGCCACCTCGTCGCTTTCGAGGAGTTCCTCGCCGGACCCCTCGAACCGGTTTTCGCCCATGTCGAGGACGTACCCCCGATCCGAGACGGCCAGCGCCTGCCGCGCGTTCTGTTCGACCATCAGGATGGCCGTGTCCGTCTCGTCGCGGATCTGAACCAGGCGCTCGAACATGTCGTCGACGAGGTCGGGCGCGAGGCCGGCGGAGGGTTCGTCGACGAGGAGGAGGTCGGGGTCGATCATCAGCGCCGAGGAGAGGGCGAGCATCTGCTGTTGGCCGCCGGACATGGCGCTTGCCCGCATGTTCTCTCGCTCTTCGAGGAACGGGAACCGGTCCCACACCGCCTCGAAGTCCTCGGGATCGGGGTCGTCGATGTACGCCCCCATCTCGAGGTTCTCGCGCACCGTCAGCGTCGGGAAGATGTTCTCCCGCTGGGGAACGTAACACATGCCGCGTTCGGTCACCTGATCGGCACGGAGTGGCGTGATGTCCTCGCCGTCGAAGGTGACCGTCCCGGCCCAGCAGTCGATGAGGCCGTAGGTCGCTTTCATCATGGTCGACTTGCCCGCGCCGTTCGGACCGATGATGGTCACGATTTCGCGATCCTCGACGTCTAGGTCGACGCCGTGGAGAATCTCGGCGTCGCCGTAGCCCGAGACCACGCCGCGGGCTTCGAGCAGCGCCATCGTCACCCCACCCCGAGGTAGGCGTCGATAACCGCCTCGTCGTTTCTGATCGCGTCGGGCTGTCCCTCGACGAGTTTCTTCCCTTCGTTCATCACGATGATCGTATCGGAGAGTTCCATGATCACTTCCATGTCGTGTTCGACGATGCAGAAGGTGTAGCCGTCCGCACGGAGCGCTTCGATGCGGGCCATCAGCTTCTCGGTGAGCGCGGGGTTGACGCCGGCGACGGGTTCGTCGAGCAGGATCACCCGCGGTTCGAGCATCAACACCCGCCCAAGCTCCAGCAGTTTGCGCTGCCCGCCGGAGAGGTTGCCCGCCGGTTCGTCCCGGAGGTGGTCGATCTCGAGCAGTTCGAGGGTCTCCTCGGCGCGTTCCCGGACCGACGCCTCCTCCTCGGCGACGGCCCCGCGACGGAACCAGGCGTTGGCGAGGTTCTCGCCGGCCTGTCCCTGCGGGGCCAGCATCAGGTTCTCTAGGGCGGTCATGTCGCCGAGTTCACGGGTGAGCTGGAAGGTGCGGACCAGTCCCTCGCGGGCCAGCATGTACGGGCGGCTGTTGGTGTGGCCAGGGCGACGCTGGGTGAGCCGCTGTTTGGCGAGGTAGCCGCCCGCGCCCAGCGCCGCGCCGGCGACGGTGGCACCGGCGGCCGGAGCCGCCCCCAGCCCGAGCGGTCCGAGGCCGACGACGCCACCGAGGGTGCCGGCCGTGAGGCCGCTGGCACCCCCCCAGATGACCGTCTCGTCCCGGTGGGGGCGCATGATCGTCTGGAGGTCGCGGCCGTCGTACCGGACGGTGCCGCCGTCGGGTTCGTAGAAGCCACTGATGAGGTTGAACGTCGTCGTCTTGCCCGCGCCGTTCGGGCCGATGAGACCCGTGATCGACCCCTCGGCGATGTCGAAGGTGGCACCGTCGACGGCGACGATGCCGCCGAAGGTCTTGCGGAGACCATCGACTTCGAGGATGGCGTCGCTCATCCGTCCACCTCCGAGGACGTCCCCTCCTCACGCCCGAGCAGTCCTTCGGGAACGTAGTAGAGGACGAGCAAAAAGAGGACGCCGACGACCACCAGTCGGAACGCCTGGATGTTGACGCGGACGGCAGGCGGGAAGAAGGAGGCAAGCTGTGTCGTCGCCTGCTGGAACGCCCAGAAGATGGCGGCCCCGAGGATCATACCCTTGTTGTTGCCGGCACCGCCCAGGAACATGATCAGCAGGGTGATGAACGTAACCCGGGGGGCGAAGGTGGTGAACGTCAGCCCCTGGGCGTACATGGCCCAGAGCGCGCCCGCGAACCCGCCGAGCGCGGACCCCAAGACCATCGTCTGAACCTTGTAGACGAAGGGGTCCTTGCCGAGTGACTGCACGACCGTCTCGTCGTTGCGGACGGCCCGCAGGACGCGGCCGAACGGCGACCGGACGGCGAGTTCCAGCACGTAGTACAGTCCGGCCAGGAAGAGGACGAACGCGGCGAGTTGGAATCGTGCGTAGTCGACGTTGACGGTCAACTCGCCGACGAGCACCACGGCGTAGCCGATGCCCGTGTCGCCGCCGAATCCGAGGAGCCAGACGACGTTCTGGACCAGTATGTTGAGGGCGCCGCCGACGTCACCGTCGCCGAGCGGTCCCAGGATGGGCAGGAGGAAGTACCACAGCGCGACGAACCAGAGCGCGCCGACGCCGACGACGGCGAGTTTCACGTCCGCGAGCCAGTCGACCCGCGTCACGCCGAGGTAGTAGGCGGCCACCAGCGCGCCGAGTAAGGCGAGCGCCAGCGCGCTTTTGAGTCCGACAGAGTCGATGAGTGGGAGCGGGAGGAGGGCAACCAGCAGTCCGGTGCCGAGTGCGATACCGAACAGCCCCTCGCGGCGACCCAGGCCGCCGTAGTGGTGAGTAACGGCCACGAGCGCCACGAACCAGGTGTACAGCGAGACGACCGCTCCGAGGCTCAAGAGGGGATCGACCGCCACCAGCAGGGCGAACGTGAGTAGGCCGGCGACAGCGCCCGCGGCGGCGCTGACCGTCGTGGCCGAGCCGAGCGCGTCGGTTCGGCGGCGGAGACGCGTCAGACCGAACGTCGTGACGGTGTAGACGCCGTCGAGTGGGAGCCGCGAGTCCGATCCGCGGAGTCGCCCGAGCGCGCCCGTGGCGATTCCCCAGACGACGGCGACGATGAGACCGAACATCGCGGGGCCGACCAGCGTCTCCATCGCCAGCGGGAACAGATCCTGAAGCGGCGGGCTGTACCCCCGGAGGGCGTCAGGCCCGTTCGCCAGCCACGTCTCGGACTGGATGACCCGTTGGAAGATGACCGAGACGCCGAGCACCGTGATAGCGAGGTAGTCCTCGCGCAGACGGATCGTCGGCAGCGCGACTAGGCCACCGATCACCCCGGCCAGAAGCGTCGCGGCGGCGATAGCGACGGGCCAGGTGCCAACCACAGGCACGTTACCGAGGCCGATGATATAGGCGGTGAAGTCGGTGGGATCGTCCGGGCCGAGGACGAACAGCGCCGCGGTGTACGCGCCGATCAGGTAGAAGCCAACGTGGCCGAAGTCGAGTAGGCCGGTGTGGCCGTACTTGACGTTCAGGCCGAGCGAGAGGATGCCGTAAATCGACACCAACAGCATGAACGAGATGACGACGTCGGCGGCCGCCATCTCAGCTCCCCCCCACGATGCCTTCGGGTTTAACGAGCAACACGAGCAACAGGACGACGAACGCGACGGGGATGCGGTAGGTGGCGCTGAGTCCCGGGATGGCGAAGATGCCCACCTCCATCGCGAGGCCGACGACGTAGCTCCCGAGGATGGCGCCGTAGACGCTGATGCCGCCGAGGATCACGCCGGCGAACATCGCCAACAAGAGGTTGAACCCGAGATTGATCGTGATCGAACTGAACAGGAAGCCGAGCATGACCCCGCCGATGGCCGCAAAGAGACCGGAGATGATCCAGACGGACATCATTACCTGTCGGGTGTTGATCCCGCGAACCATCGCGAGTTTGCGGTTGTCGCTCGTCGCCCGCATGGCCTTGCCGAGGGTCGTCGCCTGCAGGAGGTAATGCAGCGCGGACATCATGAGCAAGGCGAGGACGATGATGCTGAGACGGAGCGGCGAGGTGCGGACGCGGGTGGCCGCGATGGCCGCCTCCGGGACGCCAGTCCCGCCACCCTGGAGGACTGCGCCACCGAGGGCGAGAACGGCGAGTCCCGAGAGTGTGGCGGCGAGACGCGGGCCGACGACGCCGGCGGTGCCCCGCCGCCGGCGGTGTGCGGCGTAGGCGACGGCGCCCGTCGCGACGACGACGACGAGGAGTTCGAGCCACGAGTAACTCATCACGAGCAGTGGCCGGAGAGCGTCACCGCGACTCTCCATAATCGCGAGGGTCAGTCCACCGTCGACGAGGAAGAAGTCGAAGAACTTCGCGAGGGTGAAATCGAGCACGCCGCCGAAAAACGGCACGGTCGTTTCGACGGTGTAATACCGGATCTGACCGCCGAAAATCGTCTGGATCCCAAACCGGACGACGAAGGCGACGGCGAGCGAGACGATGAGCATCAAGGCGAGTTCGACGTCCTTCTCGCGGAACTTGCGAAAGATCAGCGACTCCAAGAGTGGGACGACGGCACCGAGCAGGACGAACGCAAAGAGCAACGCGGCGGGGAAGGCAGGCGCGCCGAGCACCACGGCCGCGCCGACCAGCGCCGCCACGGCGCCGTGAACGGCGAGTGCGACGCCGTCTGGAGCGTCGAAGCCCCACCAACTCCCCTTCAACGCCCGAGCCCCGCCGAGGTGATAGACGGTGCCGAGGACGCCGGCGGCCGACAGGACGAACAACACCGCAGCGCCGGCGACGCCGACCTGTTGGGGGCCGGTCGACAGCAGGTCAAACAGCGGAACCGTGTCCGGCTTGTTGACCAGCAAGGCGGCGTACGCGCCGAGGGTCAGCAGGTCCCCGTGTGCGAAGTTGGGTACCTCGGCGATGTCGTACACCAGCGCCAACCCAGTCGCACCGAGGGCGACGATGCTTCCGGTGACGACGCCCGTTACGACAGCGTTCAGCAGTCCCGTTTCGGCGACCATAGGTCGGAATGACATACCACGGTTAATATCGTTTGGGTGCCATCGGAGCGGTCGTGTGGAACCGACCACCACCGGTCGGTCGACCGTCGCGGCACCGCCCTCCCGATGCGTGCGGGCCTCTCGCGGATTCCCGCAATCGTGTGTCGGATACATGATGGTACGGCTAACATATCGGACCACCAGTGAGATAGACGGACACTATCGGCGAACATGAGAGCCCTACGTACATATTTTTCGCCCTCGAACCTATACATTTGTGTACAAATGAGCAGTAGATTAATTTGTGGAAAGGAATAACATGGCGCACGTAATGTCTGATCACAGTCGACGGGACATCCTCAGAGGACTCGGTGCGACCGGTACGGCCGGGCTAGTCTCGCTCGCTGGCTGCTCACAACAGGACGGCGAGGGAAGTACCGCGACGGCGACCGAAACCGAGGGGAGCATGGACGGCGACGGCGGCGACGGCGAGATGGAGGAGACGGCGACGGAGATGGAGTCCGGCGGTGGCGAGCCTATCGCGCTCGGCTCGATTTTCCCGATCACGGGGACGAACAGCGCGTACGGCGGTGGCCATCAGCAGGCGTTCAACCTCGCGGTCGAGGAGATCAACGGCACCGGCGGCGTCCTCGGCGGCCGGGAGATCACGCCGGTCAACCGCGACACCGAGGGGAGTCCGTCGCGGGCAGCCCAGAAGTTCCGGACGATGATCAATCAGGAGGGAATCGTCGGCCTCGTGGGGCCGTACTCCAGCGGTATCGGGACGACGCTCGCCCCCATCGCCCGCGACAACCAGGTGATAGAGGTCTCGAACGGCAACACCTCGCCCGCGCTGGCGACCGCGGGGGTCAACGAGAGCAACGGCGTCAAGTACTACGGCCGGACCTCGCCCAACGACGTCCAGCAGGCGCTCGTGATGGCGCGCGTGCTGAACCAATCTATCGAGGCCGAGACGGCTTCCTTCCTCTACGTCGACAACCCCTACGGACAGGGGTTGGCGGAGGCGGCGAGCGAGAACTTCGAGGGCGAGACGCTAAATATGGTCGGCTACTCCCAGCAGACCAGCGACTACACGTCCACCCTCGACTCGGTGTTCGACGGCGACCCCGACGCGGTCGGCGCGGTGATGTACCCCGGCGGCGGGCGGACGATCCTCCAGCAGTGGAACCAAGGCGGCTACGGCGGCGAGTGGGTCGGCGCCGAGGCGATCCTGTCGCCCGAACTGCTCTCCGATCTCTCGGATATCGTCGAGGGGATGTACATCACCTCACCCCAGACCGCAAACAGCGACACGTTCCAAGAGAACATGGGCGGCGAGGGGAACATCACGCAGTTCGCCCCCCACGCCTACGACGCGACGTACCTCATGGGCCTCGCGATGGAGGCCGCAGGCGAGGCCAGCGGCACGGGTATCGCCGAGAACATCCGGGCCGTCTCCCGGGCCAACGACGGTGACACGACCGTCTCGGTCGCCGAGTTCCAGGCCGGAAAGGACGCGCTCGGAAACGACGAGGCCGTGGACTACAACGGCGCCTCGGGGTCGGTCGACCTGAACGAGAACCTCGAACCGGTCGTCCCCTACCGCATCCTACAGGTGCAGAGCGGCGAAGCACAGATGGTCGAAGAGGTGCCGCTGTCGTACTTCGAGGGGAAGGTCTGAGTCGACCGGCGCCGGACGCCCGCCCGGCGCACTTAACGGGCCGACGCCACTACCCCGGGACGTGAACGTGGAGATCGAGACGCGGTGGCACCCCTCGACGAAACTGAACGCCATCGGCGCGGCGCTGGATTTCACGAGTGTCGACCCCCTTCCGGAGAACGTCACGCGCGACCAGATCGAGGAGTACTGCTACACGCTCGAGCAGTTGTACGGCGCCTACGTCGACGAGATGACCGCGGAGACGACGCTCTCCCGCCGCGAGGCCCAGACGTGGGTGTTGCGGAACCTCGTCTACGAGGGCGCCGACCGCCTCTCGTTCGAGGCCATCGGGCTCTACATCTGGGCGATCGGTCGCTCGGCCGACGGCGACCCCCTCTCGCGGACCATCGTCGACGGCTACCACGAGCGAGCCGTCGAGAAGGTCGACGCCGCCGAGGCGACGGTCAAGCGGATCGAGCCGCCGCCGTACCCCGACGACCGCTACGCGGAACCGACGATGCTGTGGGTCGACGGCGAGGTGGCCGAGCGTCTCGCGCGCCGTCTCGGCCCCGAGGAGGGGTACAACGACGCACTCGAACGGCTCCTCGACGAGACGGTCGACGCGGTCCCGCTCGAAACCCTGCTCGAACGGCTCCGTGAGGCCGGCGCGACCTACGTCGGCGTCCGGACCGTCAACCCGGGATGGGACCGGGAGCTACCGCTGTCGGTCCACGGTCCCGAGTCGGTGGCGTTCGAGGTCGAGGCGACGGCGGTCCGCGTCGACGACACGCCGTACCCGTTCGGGATCGAGCATCGCCCGGCCGACGCCGGAACGGGGTCGTTGCTCACCCTGTTCGCGGCCGACGACACTGATCCTGCGGCGGGCGTCGAACGCCTCCAGCAGGCGCTAGAGCGAGTCGAGACGACGCTGCCGGCGCTCGTCGACCGAGCGCGGGAGGCGGGCGTGACGGGCCTCGCCGTGGCCGACGACCCCGTCGGCACCGGCGCACACCTCCTGGCAATCGGGCCGACGGATGCCGACGACCCCCTCGAAGGGGTGGACCGACTGGTCCTCGACGACCGCACGCTCACCGTCGGCGCGGGAACGAAGCTCACGGCTGCGGAGTACGCGGACCGCGAGGGAACGACGCTCCTGTGGACGAGTCCCGACGCCGACTTCGACGAACCGCGGGAGTTGCCCGACGATCCGGCCGCGCGCCGCGAACAATTCCCGACGGCGGTACTCCACACCGACTGACCCGGGGGCTTATTCGCCTCGGCGTCTCTTGGGCGAGTATGGACGACGAAATCACACCCGAGGAAGTCGAGTCGTTGCTGGAAACCGAAGAGCGGCCGCGGGTTGTCGACATTCGCTCGCCGGGACAGTTCGAGCGCGGGCACATCCCGGGCAGTGAAAACGTTCCCTTCGAGGAACTGCCGGACCGCATCGCGGAGTTCACCGACGCCGACCGCATCGTCACGGTCTGTCCCCACGGGAAGGCGAGCGTTCAAGCCGCACGCCTCATCGGGTCCTTCGAGGGGACAGCCGACGCACGGGTCGAGAGCATGGCTGGCGGACTGGAAGCGTGGGAGGGACCGCTCGAAGCGGCCACCGACGGCGAGCGGCCGGACTCACCGTTCTGATCGGCGCAGAAAGGAAAGGCGCTCGACGGGCGGGGTTAGCCGGCGATCACGCGACGTTGAACCCTTTGTCGCGGAGGAAGTCCTCCACGCGGCCGAGATGGTTCCCCTGGAGTTCGATGGACCCGTCCTCGACGGTGCCGCCACAGGCGAACTTGGACTTTAGGTCCGACGACAGGCTGTCCATGTCGACGTCTTTCGGATCGAACCCCTCGATGATCGTTACCTCCTTTCCGTAGCGGCGCTCGTCGATGCGGATGTTGATCTCCTGAGACTCCTTGGCCACGTCCTCGCAGACGCAGAGTTCCTCAGGGAGCCCGCACGTCGAGCAGACTTCCGACATTACAGGGTAAAGCTACTGGACGGGACTATTAAACAGTGTCGGGACCGGTCACGACGGCCGGCCGGGCGGTCGATCAGCGGGCGAACGGGCGGGTCGGGAGCGTCCGCTCGCGGACCAGTTCACCGACCGCATCGGTCGCCGCGTCCGCCGTCTCGCGGTCCACCCCATCGCCGTATCGCGCACGCTCGTACGCCCGCAAGACCAGTCGGGCACGGTCGTCACTCGTCACGCACTCGACGTACGCCCGCGGCGTCTCGCCCGGGCGGCGGGGGCGCTCCTGCTGTTCGAGCAGGTACGCCAGTCGCTCGAACGCCCGGACGGCGTCGGTATCGGGGTCACGGCGCGGGCCACGCCGCCGGAGCCACACCGCTCGCACCGCCCGAGCGCCCGCCCCCGTCCGCCTGACCGCCGCCCCGACGCCGACGAGCACCACTCCCCACAGCGCGAGCGTCTCCCGCGAGGGCAGGGTCGGGCCGCCGCCGGCGTCACTGGCTGCGACCGGATCGGCGACGGCGTCCGGCGCGGCCCGGTTTCCGGGCATGTTGCCACCGCCGGCGGGCGCCGGCGTCGGCGTGGCGTCGACGACCGAGTCGTCGTCCGCGGGCGTTGGCACGGGCGTCGCGTTGAGCGTCTCCGCCGTGTCGACGCCACCGGCGTCGGACCGACGGGCGTCGCTCAAGCGGGCCTGCTCGGCGGATTGGCGGGGGGCGGCCGGCGTCGGATCGAACCGCACCCAGCCCTCGTCGGGGACGTACACCTGCACCCACGCGTGGGAGTCGAGGCCACGGACCACCCACTCGTCCGCGCCGACGCGCTCTCCCGCCGTATAGCCCGTGGCGAACCGCGCGGGCACCCCTTCGGCCCGCAGCATCGTCACCATCGTCGTCGCGTAGTAGGTGCAGTAGCCCGCGTCCATCTCGAACAGGAAGGCGTCGGCGACGCTCCCCTCGGGGCGCTCGACGGTCAGCGAGTACCGCTTGGTCGACTCCAGATAGGATTCGAACGCGACAGCCGTCTCGTACGGCGTCTCGGCGCCGGCGTCGTCCGCAACCGTCGCGGCGCGCTCCCGCACCCGATCCGGCGTCGACGCCGGCAGTTGCGTGTAGCGCTCGACCACCGCGTCGGGGTAGTCGGTGCCGGCCGCCTGGAGTGTGTCGGGGGACGGCCGGTTCAGTCGACTGGTGACGGTGTATCGCTCGCCGGGGTCGAGCGTCGTCGCCGGGCGGAGGGTGCCCTGTGGCGTCACCCGGACCCGTGAGGCGGGGATGTCCGTGACCGTGGTCGGCCGCCACGCCGCCGGCATCGCCCCGAGTTCCGTCTCGGCGGTCACCGTCTGCTGCACCGCAGGCCCCTCCCCGGGCGGGCCGGACAACGGCTCCTCGTAGGGGCTGGTGTCGCCGGATCGTACCCACCCCGTGCCGGTGTAGCGGTCGTACGTGGCCGTCGTCCAGTAGGACTCGGCCTGGCTCTCGACGGTGAACTGCACCTGCGGCGAGAGTCTGATCGTCCCGACGACCTCTACCCGGTCCCGTGCGTCGACGAGGCTGGTCACCCCCGAGGGAGAACCGCGGTCGGGGAGGACCGGCGCCGTCCGCGTCGCGGGCACCACCGACAGCGTCGCCGCAGCGACTACCATGACCGCGAGCAGGATCACCAGCGTATCGACCTGTGTGGCCGTCCCTCCGTGGCGATCCAGCGTCCCGAAGCCGACGACGGCGGCCGCGCCGACGACGCCCGCGAGCGTCGTGAGTAGCCCCGCATCGCCCGTGAGCACGAGCACCGCGAGTACTGTCCCGCCCACGATGACACTCGGGACGTACCGCCGGCGGACCGCCAGATACCACGAGAGAAAGACGGGCGTCGGTGCGACCGACAACGCCCAGACGTTCGCCTGTGTCAGCCGCAGCACCGACAGCCCGGTGAGCAGGGCAACGGTGTCGGAAAGCAGACGCTCGGGGGAGATGAGCGCCCGCTGGCTCGCGGGCACGGAGAGAAAGTACACCGCGAACCCGCCGGCCAGGGAAAGCACCGCCAGGAGGAGAGCGGTTCGGACCCGGAGAACCCGCCCCGTCGCCACGGCCAGCGTCGCCGTCCCGACGAGCGTCGCGAGCATGAGCCGCGACCCCCCGACCACGTCCGTCACGTGATAGAGGACGCTCCCGTAGGCGGCGGTGAGCACGGCCAGCGAGCCGAGAGCGGCGAGTCGAGCGTCCGGGGCGAACGACCCCGGGAGGAGACCGGAGCGGTCGGCCGCCTCGGCGCTCACGCTCGCACCTCCGGGGCGGACGGGGCGGCGTCACTCGCGTCGTCGATCCGGCGTCGCCGTCGGGGGTCGAAGGGGTGTGACACACCGTCGATGTGGACCGTCACCCCGTCGGCAGCGGCGCGAACCGCGACGTCGGCGTCGGTGTCGGCGTCGCCAGCGCCGACGCGAGCGAGGTGAGCGAGAGGTCGGTCGGCGTCGCTCGGCGTCGCCCGAACCCGGCCGTCGGGCGTCGCGAGCGACACGGACACGCCCTCGTCGAGGAGGGCGACGGTGACGGTGGCGGCCGCTTCCGCCATCGCGTCCGCCCACCCGCGCTCGGCGCTTGCCGCCACCGTCACCGTCCGGCGGTCACCGTCGTCCGCGAACTCTTGCACGACGAGTCCCTCACGTTTGGCGCTCGACTTCCAGTGGACGTCCCGCAGCGAGTCGCCGTGGACGTACTCCCGGAGGTGATCGAACGCGCCACGCTTGGCGCCCGCGTCGGGCGCCGTGAGGGCACGGAGCCGTCCGGCGACGGCCGACGACGGGTGGAACACTCGCGGATACACCAGCACCGTGTCCCGCCCCTCGATGACGAACGTTCGCCGCGCGAGACCGAGCACGTCGCGGGCGTCGACGGTCGCGGGACCGAGCGCGTGTGCACCCCGTTCGCGGTAGGTCACCGTGTAGGCAACGGGGTCGCCCCCGACCAGGGTCGTCGCGGTGGCGTCGCCGTCGACGCCCGGCGGGAGATGGTCGCGCACGACGGCGGTGACGGGCGTGTCGGTGGCGAACGCCAGCCGGACAGTCGCGGTCGTTCCCGGATCGGCGGACGGTGGGGTCGTTCGCTCGACGGTTGGCGGATCGAGTGAGAGGAGTTGGACGCCCGCGGCGAGAAGCGCGACGCCCGCGGGGACGACGACGGCGTCGAGCGACGGCGGGCCGAACGTCGCGCCCGCGGCGACGGCGGTGACGGCGACGACGCCAACCGCGATCCCGCGACGGGTCGGCAGAAGGCGCCGGGGCATCTCACTCGACCGTGACGGTGGTCAGCGCGGCGTCGACGACGTCGCGCCCCGGTCGGTCGGTGTCGATGCGGTGGCTCCAGACACTCGGCGCCTCGGTCTGGATGTCGTCGGGGACGACGTACTCGCGGCCGTTCAGGACGGCCCGCGCCTGCGCGGCGCGGGTGAGGGCGATGGCACCCCGAGGACTCACGCCAAGGGCGGCCTCCTCCCGGGTGTAGGCGGCCAGCCGCGAGACGTACCGCCGGACGGGTTCGCTGAGCGTGACGTTCGCGACGGTCTGGCGGGCGCCCCGCAGGTCGTCGAGGGTCGCGACGGGGTCGAGCGACTCGATGGGGTGAGCGCCGGCGACCCGCTCCAGCAGGCGCGTCTCGGCGTCCTCGTCGGGGTAGCCGAGTCGGAGTTTCTTCATGAAGCGGTCGACCTCGGCCATCGGCAGGTCGTAGGTTCGTCCCGGCTCCACGTCGTTCTGCGTCGCGATGACGGTGAAGGGGTCGGGGAGCCGGCGAGTCTCGCCGTCGACGGTCACCTGCCCTTCGGCCATCGCCTCCAACAGGGCGGCTTGGGTCTTCGGCGGGGCGCGATTGATTTCGTCGCCAAGGACGACGTTCGCGAACACGGGTCCGGGGCGGAACTCGAACTCCCGGGTCTTCTGGTTGAACACGTTGACGCCGGTCACGTCCGAGGGAAGGAGGTCGGGCGTGAACTGGACGCGCTTGAACGAGCAGTCGACGGAGGTGGCGACGGCTCGTCCGAGGACCGTCTTGCCGACCCCTGGGACGTCCTCGAGAAGGAGGTGTCCGCGGGCGAGGGTCGCGACGAGGATGTGCTCGATGGCGTCGTGCTGGCCGACGATGACCTCCTCGACGTTGTCGACGATGCGGTCGGTGAGTGTCGTGGCGGCGGACACCGACAGTGGCGGGACCTGCTCGGCGTGCTCCGAGTCCGGGATACCTGCGTCCGTCATGGGTGATGAAGCGGGCCGACGGCCGGCCCGAGGTCGGCAACCGACCGGGAACAGCAGTGGGTGAGATAGTATAACACCCGGGCCTACCTATACCTTCGGCCACCGGGTGTATCGAGGAAAGGATTTTGCCCGTCGCCCGCGGTGGGAATCACATGATTCCGGCCACCGGTAGTCCGGCGGAGGTGCCCCGATGAAGCCCGTCGCCTTCGACGAGGCGGAGACCTACGAACCCGAGGAGGGGTGGCGGCGCGTCGCGCTCGCCGGGAGCGACCGCTTCTCCTTCGAGTGGTTCGAGAAGCCGCCAGGGCACAGTTCGCCGATGCACGACCACGAGAACGAACAGGTCTGTCTCTGTCTGTCGGGCGAACTCACCGTCGCCACCGCGGACGACGCGGTCACCCTCGGCCCGAACGACTCGGTGTGGCTCGACGCCGACGAACCCCACCGCGTCGAGAACACGGGCGAGGAACGCGCCGTCGGCCTCGACGTCTTCGCACCGGGGCGCTCGTTCGACTTCTGGACCGACCGCGACTGAGCGGCCGGCGCCGGGCAGGTCCCGCCGCCGAGCCACGGGCGGCCTCGTCTTTTAGGGGTCGAATCACGTACGTGTGTGCTGTGGGACAGGATACCGAGAACGAACCGACGGCCGAGGACGACTCGTCCGAACGACTCGAACCGCGCAGCCGGACGAATCCAGATCGGGTCGCGGCGATTACCAACCGGTTTGTTCACGCGGTCGAACTCGTCGCCGCCGGAATCTTCGCGCTGCTCTTTGCCATCGGCGTCGTCGACCTCATGATCCAAATCGTCCAGGCGACCCGTGCCGGCCGGATCACCGATCCGCTGGTCGTCATCGGCTTCATCGACACGGGCCTCCTCCTGCTCATCATCGTCGAGGTGTACGAGACGGTTATCGCCTACACCCAGGAGAGCGAGACCCGTCGGATCGTCAGACTGGTCATCTACACGGGCGTCATCGCGATGGTGCGAAAGACGATCATCTTCCGGACCGGCGAGTACGCGACGACGACCAACGCCCTCCTCGCCGCCGTCGCCTACGCCGTGCTCATTCTCGGACTGGTCGGACTCCTGCTCGTCGAGCGGGGGAACGGCCAACAGCTCATGGGATGAGCGACCTACACGGCGGGCTTTTATCGCTGTGGCCGTAGGCCGGAACGTGACCGATCCCGATCCCGCCCGTCCCCGGGCGTCCGAGGGCGAGTCGACCGTCGTGACGGCGAACGGCGTCCGCCTCCACGTCGTGCAGGCCGGCCCCGCCGACGGGGAGCCGGTGCTCCTCCTGCACGGCTTTCCCGAGTGCTGGTACGGCTGGGACCCGGTGACCCGCCGCCTCGCCGACGCGGGCTATCGGGTGCTGGTCCCCGATCAGCGCGGCTACAACGCGAGCGGGAAGCCGTCGGGGGTCGGCGCCTACCGCCTGCCGACACTCGCCGCCGACGCCGCGGGCCTCCTCGACGCCGTCGGCGCCGACACCGCCCACGTCGTCGGCCACGACTGGGGGGCCGCGGTCGCCTGGTGGCTGGCGCTCGATCACCCAAGCCGAGTCCGGACGCTCGCGGCGCTGAACGTCCCGCATCCGACGGTGATGCGACGGACCCTCGACCGGTCGTGGGACCAACGCCGTCGGAGCTGGTATTTCGCCGCCTTCCAACTCCCTCGACTTCCCGAACTCGCCGCGCGGGCGGGGAACTACCGCCTCTTCGAGCGGTCGATGCGCGAGTCCAGCCGCCCCGGAGCGTTCGACGACGCCGACTTCGAGCGCTACCGAGCGGCGTGGCGCCAGCCCGGCGCGCTCACCGCCATGGTGAACTGGTACCGGGCGGTGGCGCGGTATCCGCCGCCCGAACGAACCGATCCGGTCGACCCACCGACGCGCGTGATCTGGGGCGTCCGCGACCGCTTCCTCCGGGCGTCGATGGCCAAGGAGAGCGTCGCCTACTGCCGGCAGGGGGAAGCCGTCCTGCTCGACGACGCGACCCACTGGCTCCACCACGAGCAGCCGGACCAGGTGGTCGACCACCTGCAAACAGGCTTCGACGCCGCCGAGTGACCGGCCGTCCGAAACGGGAAGGCTCAAAGCCGACGACCCACAGCGACCGTCGTGGGACTCGCAACACGGTTCGCCGGCGACGACGCGGACGTGATGGCCGACCCGCGGTTCAGGGTGATCCTCCTCGGAAGCGTGGTCTCGCCGATGGGTGCCTCGCTCGTCTCGCCGTTGCTCGACTCGCTGACCGGCGTCTACGGCGTCGAAGGAACGCAGATCGGTCTCGTGATGGCGGCCTTCACCGCCCCGGGAATCCTCGCCATCCCACTCGTCGGCATGGTGTCGGATCGGGTGGGCCGAAAGCCGGTGCTCACGGCCGGGCTGGCCCTGTTCGGTGCCGCCGGCCTGGGACTTGCCTTCACGACTGACTTTCGGGTCGCCGTCGCTCTGCGACTCGTCCAAGGCGTCGGCTTCACTGGCATCGCGCCCGTCCTCATCGCGGCCACGGGCGACCTCTTTACCGGCGAGCGCGAGGCGACGGCCCAGGGCCTCCGCTTTACCACCGTCGGCGCCTCCCTCGCGTTCTTTCCGTTTCTCGCCGGGCTGCTCGTCGCCGTCGCGTGGCAGTACCCCTTCTACCTGTTCGCGCTCGGCCTGCCGGCGGCCGCCGTCGTCCACCGGCGATTCGAGGAACCCGCTGCCGCCCCCGAGCCGGGGGGCCTCGACGTGCGGCGACTGCTCGCGCTCGTCCGGACACCCCGGATCGCACTGGTGTTGCTCGGCCGGGCCGTCCCCTCCTTTGTCTGGTTTGGCTTTCTCACCTACAACTCCATCGTGGTGGTGCGTCTACTGGACGGGACACCTGGCGTGGCGGGGGCGCTGGTCGCCGTCGCCAGCGTCGCGAGTTCGGTCGGCGGCTCCCAGGTGGGGCGGCTCACCGCCGCCTTCGACACCCGGCAGGCCCCCCTGCTCGTCGGGACGGCCGCCGCCGGAGTGGGCCTCGCGGCCGTCGCGCTCGCCCCCTCGCTTCCCGTCGCCGGCGTCGGCTCTCTCGTCGTCGGCGCCGGCTTCGGGGTCGTGCTCACGCTCTATCGCAGCACGATCTCGACGGTCGCCCCCGCGTCGCTCCGGGGGTCGCTCGTCAGCCTCGGCGAGTCCGCGGGCCGGATCGGCAGCACCGTCGCGCCCGTCGTCATGGGCGGGGCCGTCGCGTTCGCCACGCCCCGCGTTGGCTTCAGCGCCGCCGTCCGCGGGACGCTCCTCGCCGTCGTCGTCGGGAGCGTCGCCGTTGGGACGGTGTGCGTACTGTGCGCCGACCGGGCGGTGTCCGCCACCACCGGACAGTAGGCGGCGGTGACGGCCGTGCGGGTCGGCTGTCCGGCGCGGCGAGCGGCACGCCTTTACTCCCGGCGCGGCCAGCGACGGTATGCCGGATCTCGGAAAGATCGACCGTGAGTTCTTCGAGACCCACGTGCGCCCCCGTCTCGGCGCCGAACGCGACGACGTGCGCCTCGGCCCGACACCCGGCGTCGACTTCGGCCTGCTGTCGGTCGGCAACCAAGTCGTCGCCATCGCCACCGACCCCGTCTCGGTCCTCCCGGCGCTCGGCTACGAGCGCGCCGGCCGCTTCGCACTCGACGTCGTCCTCGCGGACGTCGCGGTCAGCGGTCTCCAGCCCTCGCATCTCGCCGTCTCGTTCTCCCTGCCACCCGAGATGAGCGACGAGGCGTTCGGGGCGGTGTGGGAGGGCCTCCACGCCGAGGCGGCGGATCTCGGCGTGAGCATCGTCACCGGCCACACCGCCCGGTACGAGGGGTGTTCGTTCCCCTGGGTCGGCGGGGCGACGGCGCTTGCCGTCGGCGACGCCGCGGACGTGGTGCGCCCGGACGGAGCGCGACCGGGTGACGACCTGCTGGTGACCGGCGGGCCGGCCGTCGAGACGACAGGGCTGTTGACGACGCTGTTCCCCGAGCGGATCGATCTCCCGCCGGCGACGCTGGCGACGGCTCAGGAACGACTCGACGAGGCGAGTTGCGTCCGCGACGCCCTGACCGCCGCGGCCGCGGGGCCGGTGACCGCGATGCACGACGCCACCGAAGGCGGTCTCTACGGCGCGTTCGTCGAGATGGCGACGGGCGCAGGCGCCCGGTTCGAAATCGAGCGCGACCGGATTCCCGTCCGGCCAGGCGTCGCCGAGACGTGTGCCGCCCTCGATATCGATCCCTGGACCGCCACGGCCTCGGGGTCGCTGGTGGCCGCCGTCGACCCCGAGCGAACGGACGCAGTGCTCGCGGCGCTCGACGAGCGAGGGACGGCCGCCGCCCGGATCGGGCAGGTAGTCGAAGGCAAAGGGGTCTATGTCGACGGCGAGCAGATCACGGCGCCGTCGGTCGACGCTTCGTGGGCCGCCTACTCGCGGCTCTCGACCTGAACGGGAAGCTCCCGGAACGGATTATCACGCTCGCCGGTGAATCGATAGGCACGGATGGTCTCCGGCGGCGAGACGATGGCGTAGACGTAGCCGGTCCAGGTCGCCTTCGCCCGGTCGGTCGCGCTCGGTACCGCGGGACTCTCCGGGTGTGAGTGATAGAAGCCGACGACGTCCTCGCCCGCGTTCTCGATCCGGTCGACGGTCGCCACGGTGGCTGCAGGGTCGAGTTCGTACGCCTTGCGGGGACTGGCGGCGACGTTGTCGACGCGGTGCGTGTCGGTCACGCGGTCGGGTGGGCCGCGCGCCCCCGCGAGGACGCCACAGACCTCCGCTGGCGGCGAGCGGGCGGCACCCTCGCGGGCGTGGTCGAGGAGGGCGTCGCGGACGGCCGGGCGGAGCCGGATCGGATCAGTCGAAGTCACGACGCATCGCGATCTCGAACCACGGACAGAGGCGGAGCTGTCGGTACCATGCCGGGTTCTCGTGGAGGTGGTCGTAGTCGACCCACAGGCGGCCGGCGACCTCCGCCTCGTCGGGGTCGAGGCTCGTGTCGTCGAGGGTACACTGCAGGACAGAACAGACCTCCCACTCGAGGCCCGCGTTCTCGTAGTAGCGTTTGTACTCGAACTTGTCGGTCACCCGGAGGTCGTCGTACTGGTCGGACGTGACGCCGAGTTCGTCGACGAGTCGCTGGCGGGTGGCCTCCTTCTGGGTCTGCCCCGGCCGCGGGTGGGAAGCGACGGTGCCGTCCCAGTGGGTGTCCCAGAGGCGCTTGCCCGGCGCGCGCTGTGCGAGCAGCACTCGCCCCTCGCCGTCGAAGACGATAGCGGTGAACGCACGGTGACGGACGCCCTCGCCGGTGTGTGCGTCGAGGCGGTTGACCGTCCCCTGCTCCTGATCGTCTCCGTCGACGGCGATGACCGCCTGTTCGGCGTTGGGGTGTTGCTCCGACGCCCCGGTGTCGCCCTCGTTCGCACTCATGATCGACGTTCCGAAGGCGAGGGTAATGGCGTCTTCGATGCGCTCTGACCGTCGGTTCCGCGGGGCGCCTCGAATCACCTAAATGCGAACCCCTCGAAGGGCCGTCGATGACCGACGACCGAGAGCAGGACCTCGACGTGGCGACCGTCCGCGAACGCGTCGACGCGGCGGACGCCGACGTACTCGACGCGCTGGCGGAGCGTGCGGCGGACGGAGCGGACGTGACCGAGGCGTTCACGTCTTGGTACCAAGAGTGCCGACGGGAGCGGGCGTCGACGGCCGAGGACGTCGACGCCGCGGAGTCGCGCCTCCGTGACCTGCTGGCAGGGGTCGAGGCGGCGGACCGCGAACACAACCAGGTTCGGGCGCAGGTCGAGGAGTTCGAATCACAGTTCGAGACACTGCGCGCGGAGTTGTCGGCGGCGGGCGACCGACTCGACGCAGCGCCGACGGCGCCAGCATCGGCCGCCGACCTCTATACCGGTGCCGAGCGGCTGGCCGCGTGCGAGCGGGCCGTCCACGAGGTTGCACACGGCCTCCATCACGTCGACCAGGCCCTCGACGAGTTCGAGTCGTGGCTCCACGACCCCGCGGCACGGATCGACGCGTTTCGCGACGAACTCGAGGGGTTCGAGCGATATCTCGACAACACAGACGGTCTCCTCGACCGGATCGAAGTGGGCGAAGGAGACGAGGACCGCGCGTTCGACCGATGGCTGGCCGCCTACCACCTCCAGCAGACCATGGGCGTCATCCTCGACGAACTCCGACTCGACGGGGACGAACTCAGCGCGTGGCTGAATCGGCAAGACGGGGCATACGACGACGACCTAGCGGCGATCCGCGACCGGGTCACCGACCTCGTGGCGCGTCACGAGACGTGTTCGGAGCGCCTCGAGATGACCGCCGACTCGATGGACGGCTTCGAGGAGTCGTGGAGCGCGGTGGCGGCGTCCGTCGAGGCGTTCGAGGCGGCGCTCGATGATCTCGAACCACCGGTCGACTGGGCCGGCGTCGAGTCCCGACTCGACGAGCAGTTCGACGAGTTGGATATCGAGGTACGGTGACCTAGCCCATCCCCGTCGCGGAGAGGTACTGGACGCCGAACAATACGGTGTTGTAGAGGCCGTGGACGACCGCCGGGACGACGAGGTTGCGGGTCCGTTCGTAGAGGTAGCCGAGGACAAGGCCGAGAACGGCCGCGACGGTGACGTACGGAAGCCGCGAGCCGCCCCCGCCGGTGAGGGCAATCCAGTGGACGAGTCCGAACAGGACACTGGAGAGGGCGATGGCGACGGAGGGACCCCAGGTCCGCCGTAGGATACCCTGCACGCCGCCCCGGAAGACGAGTTCCTCGAACGGGCCGACGAGGAGGATGGCGACGGGAATCATATAGAGGAAGTAGCTGGGGTCGCGCTGACCGGTGACGACGACCTGATTCTGGGCTACGTCGACGCTAAGTGCCGTCAAGAGACGCGCGATGACGAGTTGGGCGCCGACGAGTGCGAGGACGCCGACGGCGATCAGGCCGACCTCTCGGACGGAGGGCCGGCGCACCTGCAGGAGTTCCCACTCGCGGGTGATGGCGAGGTAGCCGCCGACGGCGAGGCCGAAGCCGACGAACTGGAAGACGGAGGCGACGACGCGGTATTCAAGCGTGTCGCGGACGATGACGCCGGCCCCGACCAGAGCACTCATCCCGAGACCGACGACGGCCGTGGCCGCGAGGAAGGCGGCGACGATGAGGAGGAGGCCCCGGAGGAGGTCCCACCCGCGGTCGACGAGCGAGGCGCGGCGCCGACCGGCGTCGGGGGGCAGATCGCCGATCCGCTCACAGCGGAGGTAGTAGCCGACGGCAAAGACCAGTCCGACGGCGAGAGTTGCGACCCCGAGTTCGGCCGCGCGGTCGCTCCCCCGGAGCGACGCGTCCTGGTGGACGAGCGTCGCGAGCACCAGCCCGACGAGCAGGTGCAACATCGCCCCGGGTACGAGGAGTTCGTTGACCATACCCGATATCTGTCGGCCCGAAAGTAAGTATCAGTCGATGACGAGGCGGCGTTTCTCGGGCACCGCGTCGTCGGCGTCGACGTCGCCGCCGCCGAGGAGGCCACGCGCGGCGCGCTTGCTCCACTCGACGGCCGGCTGGGTGAACGTCTCGACGCCCGCGAGTTCGCCGTAGAGAGTACAGGCCGCCTCCATGCCGTAGAGGAGTTCGCCGACACCTCGTTCGTCGATTCGGTCGACCTCGATCCGGACGTTCGGGCAGTCCGAGGCCGCGAGACTCGCCTCGGTCGCCCGAAACTCGGCCTCGAGCAGGTCACCGAGGCTTCCGCCCCCGAGGTAATCGAGGCCGTCGAAGTCCGTCTCGGGGATAGAGACGTCGGGGCGCTCGCGCGGGCGGACGAGCGTCACGAGTTTGTCCCGCGGGCCGGCGCGGTACAACTGGAGCTGTGAGTGTTGGTCCGTCGCACCGAGCGCGCGGGCGGGCGTCTGGCCGACGGCGTCTTTGCCCAGGCTCTCGGCCCAGAGCTGGGCGAACCACTCCGCGAAGGACTCCAGGGACTCGGCGTAGGGCATCATCGCGTTGACGCCTGCGCCACGGCGTTCGAGGGCGTAGCAGGTCGCGCCGTAGGCGTAGGCGGGTGCCTCGAACAGCGAACCCGTGAGCCGGTCGGCCTCGGCGCGCGCGCCGTCGAGGAGTGCCTCGATGTCGTGGCCGGCGAGGGCGGCGACGGGGAGCGCCACCGTCGAGAGGACCGAGAAGCGCCCGGGAGAGCCTGCGGGCACGTCGAGGACTGGCAGGTCGTGGCGTGCGGCCAGGTCTCGGAGGTTCCCCGACGGACCGGTGGTGACGAGGGTGCGCTCGGTCCAGTCGACACCGGCGTCGGCCATCGCCTCGCGCACGACCAGGAAGTTCGAGAGCGTCTCGGCGGTGGTGCCAGAGCGAGAGACGACGTGGACGACGGTGTCGGAAAGGGGAAGCGTATCGAGGAGGGCGGCGACGTGGGTGGGGTCGACGTTGTCGAGGACGTACGCGTCGAGGTCGGTTCCGAGCGCCTCGGTGAGGGTCGCGGCGCCGAGGGCGCTCCCGCCGATGCCGACGGTGAGCACGGCCGCGGGGTCGTCGAAGCGGGCCACCGCCCGGCGAATGGCCGCCGGGTCGACCGTCTCGGGGAGGTTCAGCGACGCGTAGCCGTGTGCGCCTTCGTCCCGCAGGCGGTCGATGCGGTCGTGGGCGTCGGCGACGCGTTCGTCCAGTCGCTCTAGGGCCTCGCGCGTGAGTCGCGGTTCGGCGTCGAGCGCGTTGCCGAGGTCGACGTACATGGCCGAATCGGGGGTGCGCTCCGGGAAAACCGTTTCCAGTTCGGCAAACCCGAGCGGACGGGGGACGATCCCCAGCGCTCTGCGGACGGGGACGCGACGCAGCGGGGCCTCCGGACGAGTCGGCACCGCCCTCACGCTGGTGATGGATTGCGTGTCGGTCGGCGTCGGCGCGCTGTTTCTCGTTGGGGCAGTCGGTCGATTAGGCCGCCGGCCAGCGCAGATACACCATCGCGACGACAACCGCGAGTTGAAACAGCCCCTGCACGCCGCTCAGGCGAGCGTTTCGCATCCCGATCCGACTGATCACGGTCGGATCGGGATCGCCCGAGGCCAGTTGGCGGTAGATACGAACCTCACCGGGCAGGAGGACGCCGAATCCGAGCACCGAGAGGACGGTGACGATGGCAAGCGAGACGAGAATCGTCGGAGAGGTCATCCCGAAGGCGTCGGCGGTGACGGCGAGATAGGCGCCGCCGCCGAGAAGCGAGACGGCGAAGGCGACGATCCACCGGGGGTCGTCGAGGGCGTCGAACTGCCAGCCGAGAAGGAGCAGCGCGGGGACGGTGGTGGCGAGCGTCAGGAGGGCGGTCCACGGTCTCGCGTGGGGAAAGACGCCCACTCGTTCGGCGAGGGTGACGCCGCCGACGATGGTGACGAAGGCGAGCGACGGCATGAGGAAGGCCATCTTGGGGGTGAACCGACGGAAGACGCTGGCGCGTGCCTCGACGGACAGTCCTCCGAGGACGGGGCCGAGGACGAGCGCCATGAAGAGGTCGATACCCGTCCACAGCACGCCCGCCATCACGTGGACGTAGATATGGTGGACGACGGGGGCGAAAAGGAGGGCATAGAGGAGCGCGACCGCGGGGACGGCGACGGCGCCGACGGCGAAAGCCGGGTTGGCTCGCTGACCCATACCCCTGATCGCACCGCGGACGGTCGAACCTGACGTTGACATCGTGCGCGGAGAGCAACCGAACGAGCAAAAGCGTTCAGGCAATCACAGCACGGCGCCGTCCTGCAGGAGCGTGATCAGGACGGTCAACACCGGGACGCTGGCGACCGTCGTGACGAAGATTGTCATGGTGAGATATTCGGAGGCCGAAAGGCCGTCCCGGTCGTCGACATCGCTGTACGAGAGGGTGAGCGCGAGGGGAATGAGCGCGACGGGCGTCGCACAGAGCAGGACGAACACGCGGGCAACGGCAATATCGTCGAACTTTCCGAGGGCGAGGGCGACGGCGAGACCGGTCAGAGGTGCGACGACGAGTTTGACAATCGACGGGCGGATCACCCGGCGGACGTTCCCGTACTCTAGGCCGGAGAGTTGGATGCCGACGATGACGAGCATCAGGGGAATGGAGGCGTCGCCGACGAGGCCGACAGTGGACATGAACGTCCCGTCAGTTGGCGGGGCGACCCCGAGAAGGCGAACGGCGCCGGCGGCGGCGATGGCGTAGACGAGCGGCAGGCGGAAGATTTCCTTGACCGCGCCGATACCGGCGTCGCCGCCGCCGCGGGAAGCGACGTAAACGCCGAGGGTGTACATCAGGAACGCCTGAGCGGTAATGTAGATGACGGCTGTCGTCCGGCCCACGTCGCCGAAGGCGAACTCCGCGAGTGGGATGCCGTAGAAGCCGGCGTTGGGGAGCGCTCCCGCGAGGACGTCCGCGCTCCGGTAGGGTTCGGGGACGCCCAGCAGTCGGTCGAGAAGTTCGACCAGCCCCATCGTGACGGCGACGAAGAGCCCGACCCCGGCGAAGATGAGCGCGACGGTATCGCCGGAGAGCGTCGTCGTGACGATGCTGTGGAAGATGAGCGCGGGGAGAAAGAGATAGAGAGCGACGTCGTTGAGCGAGTCGACGTCGACGTCGAGGACGGACGCGAACGCGTAGCCGAGTCCCATCACCGAGACGATAGGGAGGATGGCCGACGTGAATGCGGAGACGAGCGACATACCGGCCGGGTCGACAGCCGGATGTCTCAACCTCCGTATGGGAGCAAGCGCTTCCGGTTTCAATGCGACGAGCGCGTCAGAGGCCGTCGAGCGCAGTATCGTTCGGTGGTGTGGCGACGGTCGGCCGCGGGACGGTGTGACCGGGAGTGTGGCCGGATTCGAGCGTGCATCCAGCCAGGGCGGCGGAGTCATCAACTCCGGAATCGACATTCGAGACACTCGCTTCGGGTTGACGACCCCGGCAGGCGACAGGCAAGTCAGCGGTCCTCGGAGACGTGTACGGGTGCCTCGGGCATGTCGATCCCTTCGCTGGCGAAGGCGGCCATCGAGCGCTCTGTCACGTCCGAGACGAACGCGAACTCGTCGCGCAGGTCGGCGACGTACGCCTTGCCACGGATCGTCCGGTGGTAGGTTTCGTCCTCGACGAGGACCGCAAATGGGTGGTCGTCATCGACGTAGACGTACTTCGAGGTCACCATGGCTTCCTCGACGATCACACTCGCCCGGTCGACATCCGTTCCGGCGGTGACCGCGAGTTCGACGACGACCATCATCTCCGGATCGCCGTCGTTGGCGTTCGAGACGTTCGCGGTGAACAGCGTGGCGTTCGGAATCCTGACCGCGTTGTCGTCCGGCGTCACCAGCGTCGTCGCCCGGAGACCGATATCGGTCACTTCGCCGTAGTCGCCGTCGATGGTGACCTTGTCACCGACCTGATACGGACGCTCGGTGATCAGTACCAGTCCGCCGATCATCCCCGCGAGGAGATCCTTGAGACCGAAGCCGACGGCCGCCCCGAGCAGTCCCGACGCGGCGAGTAACTGCGCGCTCGAAAGTCTGAGCAACGGTCCCAGAACCAGAAACGCCGCGGCCCCGTAGATGAGAAATCGCGTGATTGGGACCAGCATCTTGATACTGATCCGCCGGCGGGGACTGCGCTCGGCGACCGCGACGAGCGCATACCCGACGACCCGGCTGGCGAGATACGCGGCCACGAGCACCCCCGCGATCCCGACGAGGGTCTCTCGGTCGAGTCCGAGGTCCACCAGCACCTGAAGTGCGATCACAGTATCCGCCCCCGTTCAGTCGTCGCGACGGCGGTCGGTACCGCCGCCGGGACCAGTTCCACGAGACCATCCTCAACCGTGACGAGGCCGTCGCGCGAGAGGCGCCCGAGGACCCGGTCAAGTTCGTCGACGATATCCGTGAGCTGTGCCCGGTCGACCCGCTCTTTCGCGAGGACGATCCGCAGACAGAACGCCTCCTCACGGCTCAGGTCCCGGTCCGACGTCGGGACGGCGATGTCGCTCGGGCGGACCTCCGACCCGTGGCGAGCCTCCCAGATCGCCGTGGCGACACCGAGATTCCCGTTCGAAACCGCAGCGAGCCGGCCGAACGTTACGTCCGCTGGATCCGGATCGCTGTCCGAAAACAGGCTTCTGACAGCGACGGGGTCGAGCGTCGGGATCGGCACCGACACCGACCAGTCCCGCCAACCAAGCTCGTGACGCGTCGTGACGGCCAACCCGCTCTGCTCGGGGTCGTCTGCGAGAAACGCCGGCATCTCGTCGTACCGAGCTAACACGAGTTCGGCGATCCGGTCCGCCGAAAGGGACTGGACCTCGACGCGGACGGGAAACGCTGGACCGAGGGCCTGCACTGCCGCGAGATACGCCCACGCGTACCGATTCCAGCCGGTCACCACTGGCGCGTCGACGCTCGCCAGATCGTCGAGAAACGCGGACAGCTTCTCGAATCCGCCGATGCGACGCTCGTACAGGTGCTGGCAGTCCTCGATCACGACCGGCGCTCCGTCGAGTTGTGCTCGGATGTGGTCGATCCCATCGCCCGGGTCGAGACTGACACGAGTTGCGTCCAGCGCCCGCACAGCACGGTCTAGGACCGACCCGCGTCCGGAGAAAGGCTCGCCCACGACGGCAACCGGCCCGGCGTCCTCGCCCGAGAGAATCGCCTCGAACGCTTCGTAGTCGTCTCCGAGGAGCGTCGGGACATCGACAGCCGGATCATGCCCTCCCCGTTCGACGGCACGGTCACTCATTGTTCACTCGCCTTCGTGTCCAAGCGATTGAAAATACCGGTCCGAATCCCCCCTCAGACACTCCCGAGCATCCCAGTTCGTCTGCTTCTCGCCTCGGCGCGGCCGTCGCAGGGCGTGTCACTGGGTGGCTCTCTCACCGATCCAGCCGGGTCGTGTACCCTCACTGCCGGTGAACACACGCCGCGTGTTCGGCACGGCCGTCGGGACACTCGTCGACCGCGGAGTTCGGCAGATCGGAAAGGACAGGTTTCAAGCGCGGCCTTCGCCAACGACGCGGTATGTACGACCGACTGAAGGGGTTCCGCGATTTCTACCCCGAGGAGATGGCCGCCCGGCGGGCGGTGGCCGACCGACTCGAGGAGACTGCCCGGCGGTACGGCTTCCGGGAGATTGGCACCCCGACGCTGGAGGCTGTCGACCTCTATACGGACAAAAGCGGCGAGGAAATCGTCGACGAACTGTACGCCTTCGAGGACAAGGGCGGCCGCCACGTCGCCATGACGCCGGAGCTGACGCCGACGGTCGCGCGGATGGTCGTCGCGAAGGGTCAGGAACTCCAGAAGCCGATCAAGTGGGTGTCGACGCGGCCATTCTGGCGGTACGAACAGGTCCAGCAGGGGCGGTTCCGCGAGTTCTACCAGACGAACGTCGACGTGTTCGGATCGGCGGAGCCGACGGCCGACGCGGAGATTCTGGCGTACGCGGCCGACGCGCTGACTGCCCTCGGTCTCTCCGCTGAGGACTTCGAGTTCCGGGTCTCTCACCGCGACATCCTCGGTGGCCTGCTCCGGGCGTTCGACGCCGATGTGGATCTGCGGGCGGCGATCCGCGCGGTCGACAAGTCCGAGAAGATCGAACCAGCGCAGTATTACGACCTGCTCCACGAGGCTGGGCTCTCCTACGATCAGGCCGAGCAGTTCGACGACCTGCTGGCGACCGACGACCTCGACGACCTCACGGCCTTTGCCGGCACCGACGACGTGGCGGCGGCGGTGGGGAATCTGCAGAACGTCCTCTCGGCCGCCGCGGACTTCGGCGTCCGGGAGTACTGCACCGTCTCCTTGGAGACGGCCCGGGGGCTGGATTACTACACCGGCACCGTCTTCGAGTGTTTCGACACGCAGGGGGAGGTGTCCCGGGCGGTGTTCGGCGGCGGCCGATACGACGACCTAATCGAGAGCTACGGCGGCCAGCCGACCCCCGCGGTCGGCGTCGCACCCGGCCACGCCACGCTCTCGTTGCTCCTCCAGCGCGCGGGCGTCTGGCCCGAGGAGGCGCTCACGACGGACTACTACGTCCTCTCGGTGGGCGACACCCGAGGGACGGCCGCGCGGGTGGCCCGTGACCTTCGGGGGCGGGGCCATGTCGTCGAGACGGACCTCGCGGGGCGGAGCTTCGGCGCGCAGATGTCCTACGCCGACGGCGTCAACGCCGAGACGGTCGTCATCGTCGGCGAGCGCGACTTAGAGAACGGCGAGGTGACGATAAAGGAGATGGAAAGCGGCGACCAGACGACGGCGCCCGTCGACGCCTTCCCGGGCGACCACGACCGGCCGACCTACGACGACTTCGCGTAGCGGACCGGCGATTTAACTGTCGGCCCGACTCATCCCCGTCGATGCCGAAACGCGCCTTTCGGATCGCGTACGACGGCCGCCCGTACGCGGGGTTCCAGCGACAGCCCGACCGCCCGACCGTCGAGGATGCCGTGTTCGACGCCCTGCGTGACCTCGATATCGCGTCGCCACCGCCGGGCTACGCCGCTGCGGGGCGAACCGACGCCGGCGTCTCGGCGCTCGCCCAGACCGTCGCCTTCGAGGCCCCCGACTGGCTCTCGCCCGCGGCGCTGAACGGGACGCTCCCCGCGACAGTCCGAGCGTGGGCGAGCGCGGACGTCGCCGCCGACTTCCACGCCACCCACGACGCCAGCCGCCGGCGCTACCGGTATCACCTGTACGCCCCGACACTCGACGACGACCGGGCCGGCGAGGCGCTGGACCGCCTGACCGGTGAACACGACTTCCACAACCTCACGACCGACGACACGGGGACCGTCCGTCGCCTCGACGCGAGTGGCAAGCGGGACGGCGACTTCCTCGTGTTGACGCTGACCGCAGGCGGGTTCACGCGGCACATGGTCCGCCGAGTCGCGTCGCTGGTGCGGGCGGTCGGTGCCGGCGAGAGTGACCCCGAGCGGGTGGGTCGCGTCCTCGGTCCCGAACCGCTCGACGGCCCCGAAGGGGTGGCTACCGCGCCGGCGACGCCGCTTGTCCTCACGGATGTGACCTATCCGGGGGTCACCTTCGTCTCGGACCCCGACGCCGTCGAGAGCGCACGCGGGGTCTTCGGGGAGCGACGCATCGAGGCGCTGACCGTCGCACGGGTCGTCGACAGCCTGTGTGACGGAATCGAGTGAACGGGGTGACGAGGAGTAGGGACGGCGCAGTCCGCACAAGCCGACGACACAGGGGGGTGCTACCCGACGACGTAAAATGGAGGGGTCGCGTAGCCGGCGGCATGCCCGAGCGTACTGCCGTCGTACTCGCCGGCGGCCGGTCGACGCGGTTCGATGACGGTGACAAGGCGGTCGCCGACCTCGCGGGGACACCGATGATCCGGCGAGTGATCGACCGAATCACCCCTGTCGTCGACGACGCCGTGATCAACTGTCGGGCCGAGCAGACGCCGGCGATAGACAGGGCACTCGACGGGGCGGCCGTCCCCGTCACGTTCGCGGAGGACGAGTATCCCGACGAGGGGCCGATGGCGGGGATGGCGACAGGGCTTCACGCCGCCGCGGGCGAGTACGCCTTCGTCGTCGCCTGCGACATGCCCTTCGTCGATCCCGAGTTTGTCGCGTACCTGTTCGAGCGAGCGACGGGCCACGACGCGGCCGTCCCCCGGCCGGCACAGTGGTTCGAGACGACTCACGCGGTCTACCGGGCGACGGCGATGGCCGAAGCCTGCGAAGCAGCCCTCGACGCGGGCGAAGAGCGGATCGTCGCGCCGCTGTTCGAACTGGACTTTGTCGTCGTCGACGCCGAGGCGGTACGAGAGCACGGGCACCCCCGCACCTTCGAGAACTGTAACACGCGGGCGGACTTCGTCGACGCCGAGCGACGCCTGGGCGAGGAGGATTAGACCACGTCGACGACCGTGGGGTCGGCCATCCGTGCGAGGACGACCCGGGGAACGTCGGCACGGTCGTGGACGGCCGCGGCAATCTCGCGGCCGGTCGCCGCCAAATCGTCGTCGTCGACCATGTTCACCAGCGGGACGACCGTCGCCGTCGGCGGCACCCGCTTGCGCCCACCCGCTCGACTGGCGAGGACCGTCGCCACGTCCTCGGGACCGATGGGGTCGCCGCGGGCGAGACCCGTGAGGGCGGCCACCCGCTCCGGACGGTGGACGTGGTCGTCGGTGAGCGGCTTGCCGACGACGCGGGCGCTAGCGACGGGGATCACGGTGTCGGCAGTCGCGGGCACCTGCGGTTCGCGCTCGTCTGGTGCCTTGAGCATCCGGGTTCGCGCCCCGTCGGCCTTGACGAGGACCGGTCCGTCGTGTGCCGCGCGGACGGCGGTGACGGTTTCGCGGTCGTAGCCGAGATAGCGGTCGTCGCGCTCCTGTGCGGGAACGAGGCCGAGCGGCCAGGCCGCCGCGTCGGCGTCACAGAGCGTCCCGACGGGGTCGCGGGTGACACGCACCGCGGCGACGTGGTCGTCGAAGATGGGGATGCGAACCGTCGCGGTCACGACGGCACGCTCCAGGCGGGCGGCCAAGGCATAGAGGGTGGTCTTTTTGCCGCCGGCGCCGACGACACAGACGAGTTCCGCGTCGGCCGACAGCGCCTCGATGAGGTCCATAGCCCCGCTTTCGCGCCCAGTCACTTCGGCGTATCGCCACTCGCTCCGCCGGCCTGTCGCCCGCGGACGACCGTCTGTTCGTGGGCGGGAAACACCGATTCGACGGCGTCGGGACCGGCCCGGTCAGCGAGGCGAGCGCGGAGTTCGGCCTCGTAGTCGGCCCGTCCAACCGCCTCACTCGGGCCGGCTCGGACATCCAAGTGGGCGTCGACGAGTCGGTCGACGGCCCCGCGACCGAACCCGGCGAGGGGAGCCAAGTAGTCGACCCCGTGGCGATCCTCGAGGCTCCGTGCCGTCGGTCGGTCGACGGTCGGGACACGGTCGTCGCGGCGGGTGCCGTCGGCGACGGCGGTCACGTCGCAGGCGGCGACGCGTTCGAGGGCGTGTTCGTGAACACGCTGGATGCCGTTGCGGGGGTAGCCGTCCGAGCGCATGCGCTCGACGGCATCGTCGGCGACGGCGGGGTCCAGGTCGACGGTTCGGAAGGGGTAGTCGAGTCGGGCGGCTGCCGTCCGGGCGTGCCGCCAGTCGTCGGTGATCCCGAAGGTGCCGGTGACCAGCGTCACGTCGTAGAACCGGTCGAGTACGAGCGCCGCGAGCGCCGAATCCTTTCCGCCGCTGAACAGCACGGCGGCGTCCATTCGCTTACCGGCGGCGGATGTCGAAGCTCTTGTCCGGGGTAAGCTCCTTCAGCAGTTTCCGCATCTGTTCCTCGTCGATGCGGTCCTGAATGCGCCCGCTCTGGGCGAGGGCGACCACCTGCTGTTCGACCTTCTCGGCGACCTGCGGTTTCGACATCTCGACGGCGTTGAGTCGCTGACGCGCGCCGTCGGTGAGGTGCTGTTTCAGCAGCGCCTGCTTCTGCGCTTCGGCCTGCTGTTGGGCGGCCTGCTGGGCTTCGGCCCGCTCACCGTCGGCGCCCCCCTCCTGGGCCTGCTCTTTGAGTTCCTGCATCTTCTGCTGGCGAAGCTCTTCGATCCGTTCGTCGTCAGGGTTACCACTCATGGATACAAATTCCGTCGAAACGGTGAAAACGATTTCGGAGGCCGAGGGGGTCGGGACCGACCGCCTCGGAGTGGTCCGTGTCTACGCGTACTTCTCGAGTTCCGGTCGGTCGAGGTCCTCGAGCACGTCGGCGGCCACCTCGTCGAGGAGGCTCTGTCCGTCGGGCGTGGCGACGCGGCCCTCGCCCTGGGCGGTCGAGACGAGGTCCTCTTCCTCGAGTTGCTGGAGGATGGTCCGGATGATCTTCTTGCTGCCAGCCTCGGTGTGCTTGGCGGCGACGCGGTAGCGGGTCGAGCCCTGCTTGCGGTCGCCGTAGGCGGTCGACAGTCGGTCGACGCCGACGGGACCGTCAACGGCCACCTTCCGCAGGAGGCTCGCGGCGCGGACGGGCCAGAAGTCGTCCTGCTGGGGCGGGAGTTCCTTGCTGGAACCGGTCTTGGCGTAGTTTACCCACGCGGGCTCCTCGATACGGTCGGCGAGCCGGTCAGCGAGCTCGTCGATGAGCGCGTCCGCCGGCACGTCGTAGAGGGTTACCATTGGCGCAGGCTTCCCGCGGACGGCGTTTAAACCCATCGTATTAGCCCCGCGAGCGGAGGCCCAGAGCGCCGGTCGCAGCGCCGCCGAGGACCGTCGGCGTCCAGTAGACCATCCCCCGGAAGACGACGACGGCCGCGAGCGCAACGGGTTCGGTGACCCCCGCGAGCGGCGCGGCGACCAACAGGACGACGAGAACGCTCTCGATACCGCCGGCGCCGCCGGGGAGCGGCGTGACGCCCGCGATGGCGCCGATGGGGACAACGAATAGGGCGGCCGAGAGGGGAATCGGTGTCCCGACGGCTTGGAAGGCGAGCCAGAGGCCAAGCATCTGACAGAACCAGCCGACTGCGGAGAGCGCGAGGGCGAGCGCGAGGCCGCGAGGGTTGGCCGCGACACGCTCGATGGCGCGGAAGAACCCGTTGATCCGTCGTTCGACGCCCTCGACGGTCGGCTCCGGAACGCGCGGAACGTGACTCGCCACCCGACCGGCGAGCGGCGTGAGGACGCCGACGATCCGATCTTCGAGTCGGTAGCGGTGCCGCCAGCCGAGATAGACGAGCGCCGGAACGCCGGCGGCGAGGGCGACCACCGCGAGGAGGGCGAGTTCGAGGCGTCGACTGGCTCCGAGGGCTGCCTCGGTGACGTAGTACCCGACACCGATGAGTGCGATAGTGATGGAGGGGACGAAATTGAGCGTATCGACGCTGGCGATAGCGGCCAGTCCCGTCTCGTACTCGGTGTCGGCCACCCGCGAGATCAGGAGCGCGGTGATCGGTTCGCCGCCGGCCTGACCGAAGGGCGTGACGTTGTTGGCAAACATCGCGCCGGTGAACACGAGGAGGGCCCGCGGTACCGACAGCGGGATGCCGAGAACGCCGAGGACGACCCGGAGTGCGAGGCCCCAAGCCGCCAGCCAGCAGAGGGTGGCCAGGAGAACCAGTCCAACGAGTCGGCGGTCGGCGCCCGCGAGTTGCGCGAGCAGGTCTTCGACGCCGGCGACCGAAAACAGGACGGCGAAGACGGCGAGCGCGCCGGCGAACCCGAGGACGGTCGCCCGAGTGCGTCCGCCAGCCATGTCCCCGCGGAGGGGGAGCCGAGACATTAACCCACCGGATCGACACCGAGCGGTGTCGGGGTTTTTGAGCCGGCACCGCCAACGCGGGCTATGGACGAACGGAGCGCGCTGGCGGCCCTCGCCGACCGCGTCGGCGAGGCGGGCGACGACGCGGCGGTGATCGACGGGCTGGTCCTGACGACGGACATGCTCCACGAGCGGACAGACTTTCCGGCGGGTGTGACCCGGTATACGGCCGGTTGGCGAACGATTGGGGCGTCACTCTCCGACGTGGCCGCGATGGGCGGGGCGGCGACGGCTGCCGTCGCCGCCTACGGCGCCCCCGAGTTCGATCCCACGGAGGTGGCGGCGTTCGTCGACGGCGCGGCCGACGTCTGCGAGACGGTCGGCGCCCGATACGTCGGCGGTGACCTCGACGACCACGACGAGTTTACCGTCGCCGGAGCGGTCGTGGGGCGGGTCACGAGTCCCGTCTATCGGAGTGGGGCGACACCCGGCGATGCCGTCTACGTGACGGGCGCGCTCGGCCGGAGCGCCGCCGCGATCCGCGAGTTCGAGGCCGGAAACGCGGACCGGGGAAACGAACTCTTCCGGTTTGCCCCGCGGGTGGATGCCGGACGAGCGCTCGCGCCGGTCGCCACCGCCATGATGGACTCCTCGGACGGATTGGCACGCTCGCTCCACCAACTCGCCGCCGCCAGCGACTGCGGACTGCGGATCTCGTGGGACCGACTCCCGGTCGATTCGAGCGTCGACGCCGTCGCCGCGGACGCCGCCGACCGTCGGGAACTGGCGGCGTTCTTCGGTGAGGATTTCGAACTCGTGTTCACCGCCTCCCCAGCGCGGCTGGACGAAGCGCGGGACGGGCTATCGGTGCCGGTGACACGGATCGGTCGCGTGACCGACGGGGCGGTCGTCGCCGATGGCGAGTCACTTCCGGATCGGGGCTACACCCACTAGCCGAGCAACTGGATCGGGACCAGGAGGAAACAGAGCGCCCCGAGAGCGAAGGTGACGAGCCCGAGAAGCTGCCGTTTCCAGCCGAGCGGCGACTCGTCGGCCGGGTTGGCGGGACCGTTGTACGCGATAAACGAGGCGAACAGCCCCCAGACGGCCCACAGGCCGACGGATTCGTTGAATCCGAGGTTTCGCACGAAGTAGAGGTAGGCCGCGAGAGCGAAGAGCACGAGGGGGACGAGGGAGGCGACCGTCTCCTGCCGGCGGCCGAGCATCGCCCGGACCATGTGTCCGCCGTCGAGTTGCCCGACGGGAAGCAGGTTGAGCACGGTGAAGAACATCCCGACCCAGCCGCCGATGATGACGGGGTGGACCGTCCGAGTCGGGTCGGCGTAGCTCGTCGGGCGGCCAAGCGCCGCCGCGATCAGGTCGAGCAGCGGCGGGTTGTTGAAGATGATGACCTGGCCGGGGGCGTCGATGACCCGCTGGGGGACGGTCATCGGATCGAGTGAAAGCCCAATCGCGGTCACGACGACGGTGGCGATAAGGCCGGCCAGCGGGCCGGCGACGCCGATGTCGAACAGGGTCTTGCGGTCGGGCATCCGCCCGCGCATCCGGATGATGGCACCGAGTGTCCCGAAGGGGACGATAAAGGGGATGAGATAGGGTAAGGAGACGTCGACACCGTGGTACCGCCCGACGAGGTAGTGGCCGAGTTCGTGTGTGGTCAACACGCCGAGTACCGCGGCGGTGAACGGCCAAGCCTGGAGGGCGAGCAGTGGGTTGGCGAGGAGGTCGGCGGGCGGAATGTAGTACCAGGCCGCAGCGCCGACGAGGAGCGTCGAGACGACCGTCGCGGCAAAGAGCGCGAGGTTCGTCCACGGTACCCCGTCGATCCGGCCGTCCGCAGGCGTGGCGACAACGGCTGTCTCCCAGGGTTCGCGTCCCGCCTCAATGTCGACACGGTAGCCGGCACGGCGGAACGGGTCCTGCAGTTCGTTGGCCAGCGACCCCTTCGGAACCAGCGGCTCGCCGTAGTAGCGAACGCGGTCACCGTCACGGTCGGTTTCGCGGACGTAAAACACCGCTTCGAGGGCTGCTGACGGTGGCCCATCGGCTCCGTCCATCGACGTGGGCTAACGCGCTCAGCGGTATAAAACCCGTGACAGTAGCTGGACCGGACGGCAGGCGGGGTGGCGATGGCGCAGCGGGGACGGGGACGGCCGATCAGACGGCCTCGATTCGCCACGTGGTCGCACTCGTGTACGACCACTTCTCGACGGTGAGGTCGGAGGCCGAATCGCGGAGCTTGACCATCAGGGCACCAATCTCCTTGGGCGAGAGGTCCACCTCGTCGGCGATGAACTTACTCTTGAAGTAGTGTTCACCGTCCTGGGCTTTCGAGAGCAGGTACTGCTTGAGCCGCTCCTCTTTGGACGCACTGTCGTCGGAGTCGGGGGAGGGATCTGCGGTTGCGCTCATTGGGTTTCGCCTCAATCATCCGTACAGCCCGGAAGGTGTTATAAAGGGAGGAACGTTCGGAGCAGTTCGGGCAGTTTTACCGATTCGCCCGGTTTTGCAAAACATTCAAAACATTTTACCAAGCCGTGAGACAGTTTATCGGCTCCGCTCGTCGTTTCTTTTTCCAAATACGGTGTTGATAATTATCTTCCGGAGCGGTCGGGTGGGTCGAGCCGCTCAGGCCTTCTCGTGGATCCAGAACTCCTCGTCGGTTGTCGACTCCTTTTTGAAGATAGGGACTTCGTCCTTGAGCCGGTTGATGCCGTCCTCGACGGTATCGAAGGCCTCCTCGCGGTGTCCCGCGAGCACCACGACGAACACGATGTCCTCGCCCTCGCCGATGACGCCGGTCCGGTGGTGCATCAGCACCTCGAACACGCCGTCGCGAGCTTCGAGGTCGGAGCGGATGGTCCGCATCCGGTCGGCGGCGACATCCTCGTACTTCTCGAACTCCAGATGCGTGGTCGGGGTGTCGTCCTCGCCGTCTTTCACCCGGACGCGCCCGGTGAAGGTGGCGATGGCACCGGAACGGTCGGCCTGTGGCGACGCCTTTGCCCGCCGAACGAGGGATTCGAGCGTGATCCGCGGTTCGAGGTCGTCGACGACATCGAGGATCGGATCGAGGGCGGCCTCGACGGCCTCGGCGACGGTGTGCCGAATCTCGCCGGCCGCCTCGGCGTCAGCGACGGCGACCGTCGGGAGGCGGGCGTCCGCGAAGCCAACCGTCAGAGCGACGTCGTAGTCGGGGGTCAGCGAGTCGAGAAGGCCGTCGAGTGTCTCGCCGTCGCCGGCGCCGATCCACGATCCGTCGGTCGAGAGTCCGTAGGCCGCACTGGCGTCGGTGTCGCGGGCGGCAGTCTCCGGGAGGGTCTCGACGGTGGCGACACGACCGTCGAGTCGGGCGACGAGTCGGTCAGCCAGGTCCACGGCACCCGGGCCGACGATGTTGAGCGTCTTCATACGTCGAAAAGCGGACGCGGACCCTTAACTGTGACTCGATGGTGCGAACCGGGTCCACGCGGACGATTCACGCACGCTCGGCGGCTTGACAACCCTTAAGCCGGCCTCGTGGTTACCGGACGAATAATGCGAGTCGTGATCTCTATCGGCGGGAGTGTCCTCGCGCCGAACCTCGACGCCGACCGCGTCGCGGGCCACGCGGCGGCAGTCGAAACACTCGTCGGGGAGGACTGCGAGGTCGGCGCGGTGGTCGGGGGTGGCGGGGTCGCCCGCGAGTACATCGGGACGGCACGCCGACTCGGCGCCAACGAGGTACAGTTGGATCAGTTCGGCATCGACGTAACCCGGATCAACGCCCGCCTGCTGATCGCGGCTCTGGACGGACTGTCCGCGCCCTCGCCCGCCCACGACTACGAGGAGGCCGGCGAGGCGCTGCGGCGGGGCGACGTGCCCGTCATGGGTGGGGTCATGCCCGGGCAGACCACCGACGCGGTGGCCGCGGCGCTCGCGGAGTACGTCGACGCCGACTTGCTCGTCTACGCCACCAGCGTCGACGGCGTCTTCAGCGCCGACCCCGACACCGATCCGGAGGCCGAGCAATACGGCCGGCTCACGGGGTCGGAACTCGTCGATCTGATCGCCCCCATGAGCCGCGGGGCCGGCGCCTCGGCGCCCGTCGACCTGCTGGCGGCGAAACTCATCGAACGCTCGAAGATGCGGACGGTCGTCCTCGACGGGACCGATCCCGAACGGATCGAGGCGGCCGTCCTCCGCGGGGAACACACCGGGACGGACGTGGTACCCGAGGGCTGTACCGAGGATCCGGACGGCTGGAACCGATGAGCGACCACAACGCCTTCTGGGCCGACGATATCGCCGACGAGGTCGAGTCCCGCGACCCGGACGACCCCGTCGTCATCAAAGGCGGTGTCTCGCCCTCGGGGGTGCCGCACCTCGGCCACTTCAACGAGATCATGCGCGGATACTTCGTCGCCGCGGTCCTCCGGGAGCGAGGACACGAGGTACGACAGGTGTTCACCAGCGACGACCGCGACGCCCTGCGAGGGGTCCCCCGTCGACTGGCCGATTCGGACTGGAATCTGGTCGGCTTAGGCGAGGTGGACGCCGGGGCGCTGGGCCGCAATCTCGGCACACCGTACACGGACATCCCGGACCCCTTCGGCGAGAGTGACTCCTACGGCGCCCACTTCACGGATCTCTTGGCCCGGAGCGCCGAGGCCGTCGGCGTCCCCGTCGAGATGGTGTCGAACACCGCGCTCTACGAGTCCGGCGAGTTCGAGGCGGTCACCCGCGAGGTGTTGGCGAAGGCCGACCGCGCCCGCGAACTGCTCGCCACGTACCAAGACGGCGTCGGCGAGGACTACGTGCCCTTCATGCCGCAGTGTTCGGAGTGCGGTCGACTCACCCAAGACGTACGCGGCGTCGACCTCGACGACGGCACGGTCGACTACGTCTGTTCAGGCTTGGACGCCGGCGGCGACCACATCGAGGGCTGTGGGCACGAGGGGACGGCCACGTTCCGGGAGGGAAAGCTCCCGTGGCGCTTCGAGTGGCCCGCCCAGTGGCGGGTCCTCGGCGTCGACTTCGAACCGTTCGGAAAGGACCACGCCGAGGGATCGTGGCCGAGCGGGCAGGAGATTGCCCGGCAGGTGTTCGATACCGAACCGCCGGTGCCCATGACCTACGAGTGGTTCACGCTCGACGGTGAACCCCTCTCCTCGTCGGCGGGCAACGTCGTCACGGTCGACGAGGTGCTCGCACTCCTCGAACCAGCGGTCCTTCGCTATTTCTTCGTCCGCAACCCACAACGGGCCAAGGACTTCGACACCGAGCGGATCGACCTCTTGGTCGACGAATTCGACCGGTTCGAACGGGTGTACTTCGGCGAGGAGACCGACGCGGACCTGAAGCCGCTGGCGGATCGCGCCTACCCGTTCGTCGTCGACGAGGTCCGACCGGAGCGGGTGCGCCTGCCCTACACCTTCGCGGCCGTCCTCGGAATGACCGACGACCGCGACCTCCGGGTGCGGATGGCCCGCAACCAGGGCTTTTTCGACGACGACACGCCCGAGTGGGCGGTCGAGGAAGCCCTCGGCCGCGTCGAACGGGCCCGGACCTGGGCCGAGCGGATGGACAACGCGTACAACTACCGCCTGCAGGCGGATCTGCCCGAGACGGACTTCGACGCCGACACTGCCGCCGCGCTGACGGCGCTCGCGGACTTCGTGGCCGAGGGGCACGACGGCGAGACGATCCAAGGACAGATGTACGAGACGGCCCGCGAGCACGGGGTCGAGGTCGGCGACTTCTTCGCGGCGGGCTACCGCCTCTTTTTCGACGACACCGAGGGCCCCCGTCTCGGGGAGTTCCTCGGCGAACTCGACGAGTCGTTCGTCGTGAAACGACTCCGGCGCGAGGGGTAGCCCCCGCGTCCCGGCGGCCGTCACGGAAGGTACGACGTGGATTTCACCGTCGAGAAGACACTTACACAGCCGTATCGTCGTGCCGGATATGGTTCACTGTCCGGAGTGTGATGGGACCATCGCGGCGGAATCGGACGTCGAGTTCGTCGACTTGGACTCGAAGATGGCCGGCCTGTTCAGGTCGTCTAAGCGGTTCTACGTCGTCGCGTGTAGCGACTGCGGTGCCGCCATCGGGAGCGGCGTCGCGGGTGGCGGCGGATAAGGAGGGGTCAGTCCTGCCAGTCGGGGTCGGTCCGTGGTGGGCTGAAGATATCGACGCCCTCGAAGGGTTCGTCGCCGCGGTTCTCGACCGCGTGGGGTTCGCCGCCGGGGATCACGTAGGTGTCGCCGGCGCCGACGATCCGTTCCTCGCCGTCGAGGATGAAGACGACCTCTCCGCGGGTGGCGAGGCCCGCCTGTTCGTGCGGGTGGCTGTGTTCGGGCACCGTCGCGCCGGCGTCGATGGTGAACTCTTGAACGCTCATCTTCTCGCCCGACGCCAACTGAGAGAGGTGGACGTCGGCGACCGCTTCGGTCGTCTCCGCGTCGCCGATGGATCGGATCTCCATACACGCCCGGAGAACCACGGCGGGCTTAAATCTCCGGCCGGGCGTCAGCGCCCTTCGATCCGTATTCCGTCGCCCGTGCTCACCCCGTCGGCGACGCCGGCAGGAAGTTCGATCACGGTGTCAGCGGGCGCACGGCCGAGGCCGGTCCAAGCCGACAGGCGGGAAACACGTTCGACCCGGCCATCGCGGAGCCAGATGGCGTCGATATCGAAGGGGACGGCGACCATGTGGAGCGTGCGGGCGCCGACGCCGTCGAAGGGAAAGACGAGGGCGTCGGCGGGAAACGAGCGACGGAACATGAGACCACGGGCCTGCGCAAGGAGGGAGTCAGCGACGGCGGCGTCGGCGGCGAGGACTCGGTCGTCGCCGTCGGCGGGACGGTGGACGACCCGGGGCACTAGAGCCGTCCGGAGGCGGCCGGATTCACCCGGTCGGTGCGTGTCGAACCGGTCCCGGACCCGTTGAGCGAGGCGGCGATGCGGGTGAACGCAGCGACACCCGCCGCGGCCGCGGCGCCGGTGACGACGACACCGAGTGCGAACTCCACGACCGGCGAGAGCATGGCAGTGAGAGTCGCGACGACGGCCAACGCGAGGGGGACGGCGACGACGGCGAGGCTGATGGCTGTGATCCGGGCGCGGTTGCCCCCGGCACGCGTCCAGGTGCGGTCGACCGCCTGGGCGATGGGGTCACCGTCGACGGCGACGGCGACGAACACCAGTGGCAGGTGGACGAGTACGACCAGTCCGGGAACGACGAGAGCGGCGAGACCGACACCGGCGGCGACGACACCGACGACGCCGACGACGACGGCCCGGGCGTAGGCTGCGAGCGTCTCGACGAGCGTCTCGCCACCCCCGAGAGCACCGGTACCGTCCGCGAACACCCGCGCCAGCGCCGCGAGCAGGACGAGGCCCGCGACGGAGGCGAGCGCAAGGCCCCCGACTGCCCCCAGCGTGGTGAGCGGGAGGGTCACCGCGAACGTGGTGCCGAGAGTCTCGGCCGCCCCGGAGCGGACGAGCAGCGTATTGAGCGAGAGATTCCACGCGGCGTCGACGACGAGAAGCGCGACGACGACGGCGGCGGCCCGGGCCCCGGCGCCGTCGCGTTCCGCGGACGAGTCCTGGAGGGTCATCGTAGGGATTTGACGGCGACGACGACGTATATGTTTTTATCTAAATCTGATATGTGTCTGACGCACGTCGCACAGAGCGGTTCGGACATTCGAAATCGGGCTTTTCACGTCCTACACACGTCTGACAGCATCGATACGTTTTACTGAGACGAAACCACAGGGGCGAGCATGGATCGACGTGCCTTCCTCGTCGCCCTGACCCCCCTCGTGGCCGGTTGCTTCGGCGGAGAGCCGAGCGACTCGGACGCCACGGCGACCCCGACCGAGACGCCTGAACCGACGGCCACCGAAACACCAGAGCCAACCGCGACGCCCACGGCGACGGCCACGCCGGAACCGGAGGCGTCGGAGGCTGCGGCGGAGTTGATCAGCACCGCACAAGGACAGTTCTCCGAGGCCGTCTACGTCTACACCGACGGAGTCACCGGCGACCTCCTGTCGGTGACGGCCGAGACGGAGTCGTTCAGAGCACGCGAGGTGCTCCTCCAACTCGACGGCATCCAGCGGACGCTCGTGGAGGCAGAGGCCGAGGCGACGACCGAGGAACAGCAACAGACCATCGACGCCATCGACACCATGCAGCAGTTCCTCACGCACGCCACCGACGCTCAGTCGTGGCTCATCGAGGGACACGACGCAATCACCGAGGCGTACACCCACATGGACGACAGCGACCTAGACGATGCGGAGGACGACGTCGAACGGGTCGGGACCGCCGCCGATCAGATCGCGGAACCAATCGACGCCATCGGGACCGAGACGGAGGGATCGTCACCCGCGGCGGCCGTCGAGGCTATCGGCGAGGACGAGTACAGCGAGAAGGTGGCCCAGTTGGGCGACGAGGCAGAAATCCTCACGACCCTCGCCGACGACGCGGAGGACATCCGGAACGGACTCACGCTGCTGTCGCGAGCACGCGACGAAATCGACGACAACCGAACCGACCGGGCCGCCGACACGGCCGACCGGTCCTACGACGTGTTGAACGACGCCGAGGATCGCCTCGACGAACTCCTCGACGAGTTCCCGGAGCGGGCCGACGCCTTCGAGTCGGTGGCCGAGGACCTGCGGTATCTCGCCTCGCGGAACGCCGACGACGCCGACAGCATCTACGAGCAGTACAGCTGAAGGCCCAAACGCGTCTTTGAGTCAACGGCGGTTCTTTGTCCGACGGCTCACCAACGGTGCGTATGGAACGAGACGACCGCGGCTGTCCGAAGTGTGGCCACACCGAAACCGACGTAGGGAAGATTTCCACCACGGGCGGCGGCCTCAGCAAGATGTTCGACATTCAGACCAACTCCTTCCGAGTGGTGTCGTGTGTCAACTGCGGCTACTCGGAACTGTACCGCGACACCGGGTCGACGGGAAGCGACATCGTCGACGTGTTCCTGGGCTAAATGTTCGGAACGGCGGTCGTTCTCACGTTCGTCCTCGTGGCGGGCGTGGCGGCCCCGTTGGTCCTGTACCGACTCGTCCGCGCGGAACACGACGACCGTGCGGTGATGGACCGCGAGGCCGCCGAGCGCGTCGCCCGCCGCGACGTCGACGAGCGCGACCGGCGGTGAGTCGGGCGGCGAACCACACCCCCCACGTCGGATCCGAACATATTCGGGATCCGCCGACGCGATTGCCGACCGACGGGAACCGACGAACCCGACTTGTGGATACTCCGGCAACGCATAGTTGTATGACGGACAACGTCGGAGCACCCGGGACGGACCTCTCGCGTCGGCAGTTCGTGAAGGCGACCGGCACGGCCGGTGTCCTCGGTCTCGCCGGCTGTACGGCACCGATGAACAACGACGGCGGGTCCCCTGGATCGACGGGGACGGCAACGGCAGCACAGCAAAGCGGCGGGGGTCTCCCCGACGCAGGCAAGCCACAGGTCGTCGACGTGACCGAACAGAACAACGAAGTGACGCTCCGCTCGGTCTCCTCGCGGTTGCCGGTCCATCCCGGCGAGGCGATGGGCGGCCCGGTGGAACTGCCGCGGGTCTGGGCGTGGCAGGCCGACGACCGTGAGCCGAGCGTTCCCGGTCCGATTATCCGGACGACCGAGGGCGAGGACATCGAGGTGACCCTCGACAATACGGACGCGAGCATGCCCCACACCGTCCACTTCCACGGCGTCCGCAAGACGTGGGAGAACGACGGCGTCCCGACGACGACGGGGATTACCGTCAAACCGGGGGAGAAACACACCTACCAGATCCCGGCGAACGTTCCGGGGACCCACCTCTATCACTGTCACTACCAGACCCACCGGCACATCGACATGGGGATGTACGGAATCTTCCGGGTCGATCCCGAGGGGTACGAGCCTGCCGATCAGGAGCTGTTCATGACGGTGAAAGATTGGGACTCCCGGCTCAACCGGCAGATGGCGGGGCAGGATGTGAGTTACAGCCCGCGGAACCGCCAGCCGGACGTGTTCACGATCAACGGCCGGTCCGCGCCGCGGACGCTCCACCCCGAGGACGGCTCTCCCGTGTTGGTGAGCGAGGGCGACACGGTGCGGATCCACTACGCCAACAACGGCTACATGAACCACCCGATCCACACCCACAACCACCGGTTCCGGGTCGTCGAGAAGGACGGTTCGCAGATTCCGGCGGCCGCCCAGTACGAGGAGGACATCCTCAACATAGCGCCCGCGGAGCGCAAGACCATCGAGTTCGAGGCCGACGCCGACCCCGGCATCTACCTCATGCACTGCCACAAGGTGAGCCACGCGATGAACGGCGACGCCTACCCCGGCGGAATGGTCGGTGGCATCGTCTACGAGTCGGCGATGGACTCCGACGTCTTCGCGCAGCTGATGGAGTACGCGGGCTACGAGGGGTAGGGTTCTTGCCCGTGGGTTCCCGACCGTGACCCATGGAGCGGACGCCGACGGGCACGTCGGTGGGCGTAGACGACCCCTACGCCCACGCCGGACGGTGCGATCACCTGACCTCTGACGGCCGCTGTCGGTTCGCGCTGGAACGGGCCGGTGACAGCGAGGGACACAGTCCCTCGGGCAGTCGGCCGGAGGCCGACGACGACCTCGCCTTCGCGGCCGACCGTCGCGACGACGACTACGACTGTCTCGCCGCCGGCGACGACGACTGGCGGGACTGTCCCCACTACTGCTCGACGACCGACGGTCGGGAGTGTCGTCGCTGCGGACTCGAAGAGGTTCGGATGGCCCACGCGGATACGCGGCCGTTACTGGAGGAACACCACCTGTCGTACGGCGGTGACGACGAGGACGGCGACCCCGCTCACGAGATTACGGTGGCGCTCTGTCGGTGGTGTCACGCCAAGGTCCACGCCGGATGGGCGCGCGTCGACGACGACGTGAACCCGGACGCCGAGGCGCTGGCCGCCCGCGAGGAACGCCGGAGCAAGGAGCAAGCCGAGTTTGGCTTCCAGACGGCGGCCGAACGAGACGACCGGGAGTGAACCGGTTCCGGTCATCTTTTAGGCGCTACCGGCCTATCCGGTCGTAATGACTCGGATCCTCGTCGTCGACAACCACGGGCAGTTCACGCACCTGGAGCGCCGGGCGCTCCGCGACGCGGGCGTGGACACCGAAATCGTCGACAACGACACGCCGCCGGGCGACCTCGACGCGGACGGGCTCGTCCTCTCGGGGGGACCCGACATGGACCGCATCGGCCGCTGTGGGGAGTACCTCGACCTTGACGTGCCGATCCTCGGCATCTGTCTGGGGATGCAGATCATGGCCACGGAACTCGACGGGTCGGTCGGCTCCGGCGAGTACGGCGGTTACGCGGACGTGGACGTCCGGATCGTCGACGAGGGCGACCCGCTGATCGGCTCGCTCGCCCCCGAGACACGAGTGTGGGCGAGCCACGCCGACGAGGTGACCGCCCTCCCGACGGGCTTTACCCACACCGCGACCAGCGACGTCTGCGAAATCGAGGCGATGAGCGCCCCCGACCGAGATCTGTACGGCGTGCAGTGGCACCCCGAGGTCGCCCACACCGCCGAGGGCGACGAGGTGTTCGCGAACTTCATCGCTCGCTGCGAGTGAAGATGGGGATTTACCAAGCCCCGCATCCTCCGGCCGACTGATGACGGCGACCCAGTCCGATCTGGCGGACCTCTCGCGGTATATCTTCACCGCGCCCAGCTGGTATGCCAGCCTCGGATTCGCGCTCGTGATCGCCGCGATGGCCGGCATCGCGGCCTTCGACTCGGGGACCACGTCGCCGACGTGGCGGAACCTGCTCATCCTCGGCCGTGACGCCTGGCAGGGCATCTTCTTCATCGGGCTCCCGACGGTCATCGCCTCGGTGGGGACGACCGGCGTCGACCGCGCTGTCGGCGGCAAACTCACCCCGAACCGGTCGTCGCTGCTGGCGCTGATCTGTGAGGTCATCCTGGTGGCCATCGTCATCGTCGCGGGCATCGTCTCGCAGGTGACGCCGCTGGGACAGACGTTCGTCTACGACGCCCTAGTGATCGCGCTGGCCTCCATTTTCGCCTTCCGCCTGCTGGTCGTCATGGCCGTCTCGCAGTCCTCGCTCCTGATCGCCGCGGTGCCCGCGAGCCTCCAGACGGTCGTCTCCGCGCTCTTCCTGTTTGTCTACAGCGGCACCGTCCGGTTTCTGGAACTCGGCGGTCCGCTCGTCGACGCCTACCTGATGCCCTACCTCTCGCGGGCCTCGGAGGCGCCGCCGGAACTCTGGATCCTCGACGCCGGACACTTCCAACTGCTCGCGGTCACCTGCGTGATTTACGCAGGCGCCGTCTATACGTTCATCCGAGTGATCGACCGCCCGTGGCAGCGCAGCCTCGGCGTCTCGGTCCTCGATTTCATCCGGGGCTTCGTCGGCCACGTCGCCGAGGGGTCGCGCGAACTCGAGGACTTCTTCGAGAAACTGGGCGAGGAGGCAGTCGTCCCCGTGACGGTACTGTCCTTCCAGCGGCCCGACGGCACCCAGAAGGCGCGGTTCGTCCTGCCGATGATCCACCCCGGCCCGATGGGAGAGATCGGGGGCGGGAACTTCCCCGTCCGCGTCGCCGAACACACCGAGGGGCTGGTCTTTCCACCCCACGCCACCGCTGGCCACGATTTCAACCTCGTGACCGAACGCGAGGTCGATGCCATCCTCGACGCCATCGACGCCGCGGGCGACCGGATCACGTACGCCGAGGAGGCGACACAGAGCGTCCGCACGGCCTCGGGCGAGGCGTCGATGCTCGGCCAGGGCTTCGGCGACGACGCGCTGCTGGTCGCCACCTACGCCCCGGGCTTTGCCGACGACGTGGAGTACGGCGTTGGCCTCTCGGCGGCCGCCGAGGCCCGCACTGTCGGCCTCGAAGACGTCCTGTTGGTCGACGCCCACAACTCCAACAACGGTCTCCAGGGCGAGGACCTGGGCCACGTCACGCCCGGCAGCGAGCGCGCCTTCGATATGATCAGCGCGGCCAGGCACACGGGACAGCAACTAGCAGAGGAACCACGCGGCCCGCTCCGCCTCGGCATCGCCTGGGACCGGACACCGTGGGACCCGCTCGACGGCATCGGCCCTCTCGGAGTGCGGGTCGCGGTCGCCGAAGTCGAGGGACAATATACGGCCTACGTCCTCGTCGACGGCAACAACATGGTGCCCGGTCTCCGGGGACGGGTGGTCGACGCGGTGACCGCCCGCGACCCGATTGACGCCGTGGAGGTGATGACCACCGACACACACATCGTCAACAGCGTCGAGGCGGACAACCAGGTGGGGTCGGCCATCGATCACGGCGAGTTCGTCGCGCTGATCGAGGGGTTGGTCGACGAGGCTGTCACCGACCTCGAACCGGTCGCGGCGGGGATGGCGACCGAACGAGCGTCGGTGACCGTGTTCGGTAACGACCGCACGGAGACTCTCGCCAGCCACGCCAACGCCCTCGTCTCGATGGGCGGGGCGCTCGCCGCAGTCATCATCATCGTCGCGATGACGGTCAGCGTCCTGATCTTCTTCCTTACAGGGTGAGTGCGCGCTCGTCGACGGCGTCGCAACTCGGACAGCGGTGCCGGTACGCGATGCGGCGACCCGTGGTGGTCGCTCGCCACTCGGCCTCGGGGTCCTCGAACCCGCACGCCGGACACGCCGCCCGCGACGCCTCGAGGTGCGCCCGGAGTCGAGCGAAGGGTGTCGACCCGGATCGGTTCGTGGTTGACATACGTTACCAATTGACTAAGTGACGTGTTAATTCTTTGGATCGTCCCGAAGAGGCAAATATCAGGGTTGCATACGAGGTGGCGTGCTCCTGGTGCTCTGTGTGGACCTCGACGACGACCTCGGTCGCAAGACCGGCATCGAGACACCGGTCGTCGGTCGGGACGCCGTCAGAGACGCGGCCGTCCACCTCGCCACGGCAGACCCCGAAGATTCCGACGTGAACGTCATGTTCCAGGGGCTTCACGTACTCGACGACCTCCGCCGAGAGGAGAGCGAAGAGGTGGAGGTGGCAGCCGTCACCGGCGTTCAGGGGAGCGAGGTGCGGGCCACTCGGGCGGTCGGTGAGGAGGTCGACCGCGTGCTGGCGGGACTCTCGACCGGCGAGTCCGTGCGGGCCATCGTCATCACCGACGGCGCCCAAGACGAGTCGGTGTTGCCGGTCATTCGCTCGCGGGTGCCCATCGACAGCGTCCGGCGGGTTGTGGTCCGCCAGGCGCAGAATCTGGAATCGATGTACTACACGATGAAGCAGGTGCTCGCGGACCCCGAGACACGGGGGACCCTGCTGGTGCCACTGGGTATCCTCCTGTTGATCTACCCCTTCGTCACCATCGCCACCTTCTTCGACGTGCCGGGGGCAGCCGTCCTCGGCGTCATCTCCGCGTTGCTCGGCCTCTATACGCTGTTCCGCGGTCTCGGTCTCGAATCGACGGTCGACGAGGCCGCCGACCGCGTGCGGAACGTCCTCTATGCCGGCCGGGTGACGATCATCACCTACGTCGTCGCCGCGGCGCTCCTGGTCGTGGGCGGCGCCGAGGGCGTCTCGACGCTCCACACTGTCGAGGGCGGCATCGCCGGGAACCCCTCGGCGGTGACGGTACTCGCTGCGCTCGTCAACGGCGCGATCCAGTGGTTCGCCGCCGCGGGGATCACCAGCAGTCTGGGGCAGGTGACCGACGAGTACCTCGCCGAGCGCTTCAAGTGGCGCTATCTGAACGCCCCCTTCTACGTCGCCGCCATCGCGGTCGTCCTCTATGCCGTCTCGGGGTTCCTGTTGCCCCCCGTCGAGGGGATGGCGACGCTGACCCTGACCGATCTCGCGGTTGCGCTCGTCGTGGGGACGCTACTCGGCGTTCTCAGCACACTCACCTTCGCGGTCGCGGAGTCGCGGTATCCGACGGGCGCCGACCCCGCCTAGCGGTCCCGAACGACGACGAACTCCGCGAGGTCTTGGAGGTAGTCGACGGCGTCGACGTCCTCGGTGTCGGCTGCGGCCAGCGCCGACAGCGCCCGATCCGACTGCCGGCGCGCCCGCTCGTTTGCCACGTCGGGCGAGAGCCCCGTTACCTGGACCAGCGACGGGCGGTCCATCTCGGCGTCCTGGCCCGTCGGCTTGCCTAGCGCGTCCGCGTCGGCGGTCGCGTCGAGTACGTCGTCGCGGATCTGGAAGGCGACGCCGACCCGTTCGGCGTAGTCACCCAGGGACTCGACGGTGAAGGCGTCGGCGCCGCCGGCGACCGCGCCGAGTTCCGCCGCCGCCCGGAAGAGGACACCCGTCTTGCGCCGGGCGAGTTCCATATACTCGGCCTCTGTCTCGGGGCGGGCGACCAGTTCCGTCGCCTCACCCTCGCCGAGTTCGACCATCGCCTCGGCGACGATTCGCATCGCGCGTTCGTCCTCCGAAAAGAGCGCGAACGCCTCGCCGAGCAGCCCGTCGCTGGCGACGATAGCGGGGCCGTAGCCGAACGCCTCCCACGCGCTCGGCGTGCCGCGGCGCACGTCCGAGCGGTCGATGATGTCGTCGATCACCAGCGAGGCGTTGTGGACGAGTTCGATCCCCACGGCGAACTCGACGGCGTCGGCCGGCGCTCCGCCAACCGCCTCGCAGGTCAACACCGTCACCGCCGGCCGGACGCGCTTGCCGCCCGCGAGGGCGACGTGTTCGAGTTCCGCGGCGAGTTCCGGCGGTTCGACCGCCTCGATGAGCGACTCGAGGCGGTCGTTCACCAAGCCGACCCGCCGATCCAGATACTCCATTGCCCGATTGAAGGGGCGGGCACGGCAAGTACGTGACGCTCCCGTAGCGTTCGACCCAGTCGGCACACCCAACCGCGGTCCCGCGGCCGTCCGATGGCGTCCTACGATTCGAACCGCTCGATGAGTTCCGGAACGACCTCGAACAGGTCGCCGACGACGCCGTAGTCCGCGATGTCGAAGATGGGGGCGTCGGGGTCGGTGTTGACGGCGATGATCGTCTCCGCGCCTTTCATGCCCGCGACGTGTTGGACCGCCCCGGAGATGCCGAGTGCGAGGTACACCTTCGGTGTCACGACCGCGCCGGACTGCCCGACCTGCCGATTTTTCGGTAGCCAGCCGTTGTCGACGATGGGCCGCGACGCCGCGAGCGTCGCATCCAGCGCGTCGGCCAACTCCTCGACCAGTTCGAGGTTCGCTTCCTCGTCGATGCCCCGGCCGACCGAGACGATGAACTCGGCCTCACCGATGTCGACGTCGCCGGCGCCGACCTCCTCGAACCCGCGGACGGTCGAGCGGATCGACGGCGCGTCGATATCGACGGTGAAGGGTTCGACGGTGGCGTCGCCCGGGTCCTCGACGGACGGCCACTCGGCGTCGCGGATCGTCACGGCGGCGGGCGTGGTCGCCTCGACCGTCGTCTCCACCTTCGACCCGTACGTCTCGCGGGTGACGACGAGGTCGTCCGCGACCGTCAGGTCGACCGCGTCGCTGACCAGCGGGATCGAGAGTCGCGTCGCCACCGCCGGGGCGTAATCGAGACCATTCACGCTGTTGGGCAGGAGGAGGACGCTCGGGTCGACGGCCTCGAACAGCGCCGTCGTCGCCGCCGCGTAGACGTCGTGGTTGAACTCCTCGCCCTCGTCGACGGTGTGGACGACGTCGGCGCCCGCACGGTTCACCCGCTCGGCGAAGCTGTCCACGTCGCCGCCGATCACGGCGACGTGCAGGTCGCCGCCCAGGTCGGCCGCCAGGTCACGCCCCGCGGCGATCAGTTCGTAGCTCACGGGGCGGAGTTCGCCGCGCCGGTGCTCCGCGACGGCGAGTACGTCGCCGTCGCTCATTCCGCGCTCACCCCCGCGTCCCGCAGGACGGTCTCGAGGTCATCCGCGGTGTCCGCTGCGCTCCCCTCGAACAGCGTGGCGTCCGACTCGCTCTCGGGCCGTGCCAGCCCCGTGAGCGTCAGGTCGTCGTCGAGAACCGCCGGATCGAGGCCGAGGTCGGCGAGTGTTCGCACGTCGAGTTCCTTGCGCTGGGCCTGTCTAATGCCCCGCAGGCTCGCGTACCGCGGGTCGTTGATCCCTGTCTGGATCGTGAGAACCGCGGGGAGCGGGACGCTAGTAAGTTCCTCGACGCCGCCTTCGAGTTCCCGGCGCACCGACGCCGTCTCGTCGTCGAGTTCCAGGTCGTTGACGACCGCGGCCCACGCGTATTCGAGGTGTTCCGCGAGGGCGACGCCCGTCGCGCCGAAGCCGTCGTCGGCTGCCTGGACGCCCGACAGGACGAGGTCCGGGTCCTCCGCCTCGGCGACAGCCGCGAGGACACGCGCCATGGCGGTCGGGCCGACCAGGGCCGCCTCGGCCAACGTGTCGTCCCAGACCCGGACCGCGCGGTCGACGCCTTTCGCCAGCGCCATGCGAACCGTCTCCTCGCTCCGCTCGGGACCGACCGTGACAGCGACGACCTCCACGTCCTCGTCGCGGTCCTCCGCGATTTGGACCGCGGCCTCGACGGCGTAGTCGTCCCACTCGTTGAGGTCGTATTCGAGGAACTGCTCCGGGATGGTCAACCCCTCAATCTCGAAGTCGTCGGCGACGTTAGCGACCTCCTTGACGGTCACGAGAACCTTCATGATCGATCCCTTCCGGGGCGGGGAGTAAACGTTTTCCGGAGTTACGTTTCCGGGTCCTCGTCCGGCAGCGAGATGAGGTTCTCGCGGCCAAGCCTGAGCTTCTCGACCCGACCGTCGTCGGCCATCGTCGAGAGCAGTTGGGAGACCTTGGCGTCCGACCACCCGGTCTCGCGGACGATCCGCGCCTGTTTCATCCGGCCCCCGTTCTCGTTCAGGAGGCGTTCGACGCGCTCCTCGTCGGAGAGCAAGGAGGGGTCGACGGCCGCCTCGGCGTCTGTCCCCTCGTCGGCGTCGCCCTCGGCGGCGTCGTCGGCCGTCTCGGTGGTGTCGTCGGCCGTCGGCGTCCCCGCGTCGGTCTCGGGTGGGCGCTCACCGGCGTCGCCCTCGGCCTCGGCTGCGGTAGTGTCAGTCTCCCGGCCGGCCGTCGAACTCGCCGAGCCGTCGCCGCGGCGGACGAAGACGGCGACGACGAGTCCCAGCCCAATCAGGATGGCGCCGCCGATCAGCGCCCACGGCGGCGACTCCTCGTCCGGATTCTCCGGCGCGGTCTGCTGGTAGGAGATGGTCAACGGTTCCTCGAAGGTGTGTGGCCCCTCGACGACGACCGATCCGTTGTCGAGACCGAACCGGGTGTCGGTCACCCGATACCCGGCCGGCGTCTCGACGACCAGTCGCTGCGAGGGTTCGATGGAGGCGAGCCAACTTCGGTCACCGGGCATCAGCACCGCATCCTCGACGACGAACCCATCCTCGGTGGCCGTGACGAAGTTCGACCAGGTAAACGAGAGGCTCACCACGCCGGTGCCGTTGTCGACGGTGGCGTTACGCCGGAGGTTCCGGATCGACATCTCTCGACCGGTGGCCCGACTCGCCTCGCCAGCGAGCGTCCGGAAGAAGTCGGCGTCGAGGCCGACATCGACGTCGCCGGCCTCGAACGCCCGCCCGTAGCGTTCGAACGCCGCCCGGTCGGCCTCGGCAGAGAGGTTATACCGGAGCGAAACCGTCCAGCGGGCGTCTCCCTCGGGGTCGGGAGCGAGATATATCTCGGTGACCGCCGGGTCGTCGATACGGGCGAGGGCCGGACCCGCGAGTGCCGGACGGTCGGCGGGCGACAGCGTGGCGACACCCCCCAGATCCGTCGCGCTCGGGGCGTCGGTCCCGGTGACGGCAACCGCGGGGAACGCCCCGGACAGGAGGATCAGGAGGGCGAGGAGGGACGCGGCGATCCGCATTACTTCCTGCGTCTCGATGGGACGGGAAAACGCTTTCCATCGTCAGAGAGGCCCTGTCGGCAAGATAGCGGGCGTCAGACGTGAGACGGAAGGCGGGGTTTTAGTAGCAGGCGGCTGTACCGTCGGCCGATGAGAGCCCTCCCCGTCCTCGTGGTTGCCCTCCTCCTCTCCGCCGCGGTCGGGGCCGCGGGCGGCCTCGGGGCACCCGCCGCCGTCGAGCGATCCGCGGCGCGGAACGGGTCGTTGCCGGCGCTCGGCGACCCGCCCGTCGCCCAGACCGACGGCAACGACACCCGCCTCCAGCAGATCAGCGTTCTCGACGTGCCGGCTGGCGCCGTCGACCGGTCGGGAGTCGACGGACACTACGTCGACCTCGGTCCGTCTGTCGGCCTCTCGGCTAACGCGACGACCGAGCGACTCCGGACCCTCGGGATGGTCGAACGCGTCCAGCGCGCCGAGACGACGGAACTGCGGCGCGAACGCCTGCGAACGGCGCTCCAGACCCTCGAATCGTCGGTGGACGAACTCGACGACCGACAGACCGCCGCGGTCGAGGGCTACGGCCAAGGCGCGTTGACCGCCCGAGAACTGCTGGTCGCCCTGGTCCGGATTAGCATCGTCGCCGAGGAACTCAACGACCGACGGACGCGACTGGAGGGGCTGGCGGCCGACACCCGTGGGTTCGACATCGACCGCGGGCGGTTGGCTTCTATCGGCAACCGCCTCTCGGCGTTCGACGGGCCGGTTCGGGCACACGCCCGGTCGGTGCTCGACGGTGACGCCGATCCGCACCGGTTCTACGTGGCGACCGGATCGGAGAGCGTCGTCGTCTCGGCCGTCGTCGGCGACGCGTATCTCCGGGAGGCATATCGCGGCGACCTCCGAAACGGCGCCGGCGACACCATCGAACTCGAAGTCGCCCTCGACATCGTTGCCGACAGCTACCCGGTGATCTGGAACACGACCCGCGAACAGACGCAGGTGTTCGGCGGCGGCGAAACCTACCCCGTCAGAATCGGCCACAGTCGGGGCGACCTGACGGCGTTCGTCGACAGCGACGCGCGGATCGTCTACGCCGAACACCAGCGCCACCCGCTGGCGACGATTGTCGCAGATCGGCGCCTCCAAGCGACCGGCGAGAACGTCCACCTCGTCGTCAACCACACCTACCCAGGCGGTCCGGTGCAGGTGCAGGCCCGCGATCCGACGACCGGCGACCCCGTGGACGCCACCGTCCGGATCAAGGCGGGACCAACCCCGCCGGAGCGGATCGGGACGACCGGAGCCGACGGCACGCTCTGGACGGTCTCACCCAACCGACAGTACACCGTCGTCGTCGAAGCTCGTGGAGAGAACGTCAGCACCGTCGTCGGACCGGGCGATCCCCCACGAGTGGTGATGACCGACCGATCCGACGACGGGGATGGCGACAACGGGACGCCGACCGACACGGCGTTGACCACGACACCACCACCTGCCACGAACCTTCATCCCCGATGACGAGGGCAAGCGGCCCATGGCCGTCCGGATTGCGGCGGGTCTCCCCGTCGCCGTCGTCCTCGCTCTTGCCGTCGTTGGCGTCTCGCTCGGGATGCTTCCCACGGATTCAGCGACCGTCGCTCCGACCCTCGCGGTCGAGGGGGATCGGATCAGCCTCACCAACCGCGGCGGGAACGCGGTCGACGTGGGCCGCCTGACCGTCCGGGTCCGCGTCGACGGCACGCCGCTCACTCACCAACCCCCGGTGCCGTTCTTCTCGGCGCGAGGGTTCCACTCCGGGCCGACCGGGCCGTTCAACGCCGGCGCCGATCCGACCTGGGACCCCGGCGAGCGGGCGTCGTTCCGGGTCGCGTCGACGAACCGGCCGTCGGTCGACGCCGGTGACCGCGTGACCGTCGAGTTGCGCCGCGGCGGTCGACGCCTCGTCACCCTCTCGGTGACCGCCTGATCAGGACTCGGGAACCTGCGCCAGCGTCGTGATCGCAATCTCGGGGTTGTAGGTCGGCCCCATCATCACGTGTTCCACGTCGTTGAAGCCAGCCTCGGCGAACATCCGGTCGGCCTCCTCCTCGTCGTAGAAGAGCATGATCGCGTCGGCGAGTCGCTGGAACACCGTGCTACTGGGGTAGTTGGGGCCGACGACCAACACCGGGCCGCCGGGCTTGACGATCCGCCGGAACTCCGCGAGGGCGTCGACCGGATTCGGCCAGTATTCGATGGACCCCGACGACCAGAGGGCGTCGAAGCTGTCGTCGGCGAAGGGCAGACGCTCGGCGTCGCCACGGTAGAAGTTCACCTCGTCGGTGCGCCCGAACTTCGCGAAGGCCTTCTCCATCTGGTGGATGCTCTGGTCCAGTCCGTGGACGTCGTCGGTGTACTGGAGCAGTCCCTCGGTGCCGAAACCGGTGCCAGAGCCCACGTCCAGCACCCGGTCGTCGGGGTCGAGATCGAGGAGTTCGAGCGCCTCGGCGCGCATCTCCTCGTTCCAGATGAACGGGTTGACGCGGTCGTACACCGTCGAGAGGTACTTGTAGAACAGCCGGGCCCGGGACTTGTCTTCGAGGATGCCCATTTAAACCCGGGTTGGGATTCTATCGGCATAACGGTGGGGATTCGAACCGGAAAGGTTCTTGCCGGCGGCGCGCGCCACTCCCGACATGACGAGCGTCAAGGAGTTCCGCGTCGAGCGCGAACCGACGGCGACGGCGACTGGCCGGGGGCGGTTTGCCTTCACCGACGACTACTCCGTCTTCGACTGGGGACCGATGCCCGACGCGATTCCGGAGAAGGGGCAGAGCCTCTGTACCATGGGAGCGTTCAACTTCGAGGCGCTGGAGGAGGCAGGCGTCGCCACCCACTACCGCGGCGTCGGCCCGGACGCCGTGGCGCTGGCCGACCGCGACGACCCGCCACGCCAACTCGCCATCGAACTCGTGCAGGTGCCCGACCTGCCGTTCGCCGACGGAGCCTACGATTACGACGCCTTCCACGCGGCGGCAGGCGAGAACTACCTCGTTCCACTGGAAATCGTCTTCCGCAACACGGTTCCCGTCGGATCGAGCCTGCGGTCCCGAGGGGAACCGGGTGACTACGGTCTCGATCTGTCCGCGTGGCCGGACGAACCGGTCGACCTGCCCGAACCGGTCGTCGAGTTCTCGACGAAATACGAGGAGCAGGACCGCTATCTCGACCGCACGGAGGCAGATCGGATCGCCGGCGCAGCCGACGTGGATGCTCTAGCTGACTTAGCCCGGGAGGTAAACCAGGTCGTCACCGGGCGGGCGAGCGAAACGGGGTTCGTCCACGAGGACGGCAAGATCGAGTGTTGCTACGTCGACGGCACCCTGAAGGTGGCGGACGTGGTCGGGACGTTCGACGAGAACCGCTTTGCCTACGGCGGTCAGGAGGTGTCCAAGGAGGTGGTGCGCCAGTATTACAAGCGTTACCACCCGGAGTGGGTCGACGCGGTCGGCGAGGCGAAAGCCGCGGCCGACGAGCAGGGGGTAGCCGACTGGCGGACGCTCTGTGCGGTCGACCCCGAGCCGTTGCCAAACGGCGTGATCGAAACCGTCGCCGAAATGTACGCGGCGGGGGCGAACGCTTACACCGGCGGGGAGTGGTTCGACGCGCCGGACATCGGCGGCGCCGTCGACGCCGTGCGCGACCTGTAACTACGGTAGCGCGGCGGGCCACGGAAGGTCGGTAATCAGGAGCGTCACGAACCGATAGAGGACGAGTCCGGCGAGCGCCGACAGAATCACCAGAAAGAGGTGGTGGAACACATCGACGCCACGGACGGACATACGGGCCGTAGCGGCGGCAGGCACGTATAGGAACCGGACGCACGCGGCGGCGACTCCAAAACGGCTTTCCCCCACGGCCGCGCAGGATCGGTTGATGACGGAGTACACCGCCACGGTCACGGTCCGACTCAAGCGGGGCGTCCTCGATCCCGAGGCGGAGACGACCCAGCGCGCGCTCGAACGGCTCGGGTTCGACCTCGACGACCTTCGGTCGGCCGACCGGTTCGAAATCGACCTCGACGCGGCGTCGGCCGAGGAGGCGGCCGACCGCGCCGACGAGATGGCCGAGCGACTGCTCGCGAACCCGACCATCCACGACTACGAGGTCGCGGTCGAGGATCGATGACCGTCGCGGTGATCCAGTTCGGCGGGAGCAACTGCGACCGGGACTCGGTGCGCGCCCTCTCGCATCTCGGGATCGACGCCGAACGCGTCTGGTACGAGGACGGACTGCCAGACGACGCGACCGGCGTCATGCTTCCCGGCGGCTTCTCCTACGGCGACTACCTCCGGGCGGGCGCCATGGCGGGTCGCACCCCGATCCTCGCGTCGATCCGCGAGGCTGCGGCCGAGGGACTGCCGGTACTCGGCGTCTGCAACGGCGCCCAGATCGGCTGTGAGGCGGGATTGACCCCTGGGGCGTTCACGGTCAACCGGAGCGCGCGCTTCCAGTGTGAGCGGATTCACGTCCGCGTCGAGAACGCCGACACGCCGTGGACCGCGGCGTACGACGAAGGGGCGGTGCTCGAACTGCCTATCGCCCACGGCGAGGGGCGCTTCGAGGCCGACGACGACACCTACGACCGACTGGTCGAGGAAGATCGGATCTTGCTGCGGTACTGCGACGCCGACGGCGACGTCACCGACGCCGCCAATCCCAACGGCTCTCGGGACAACGTGGCCGGGGTCCTCGGCAGTCAGGAAACGGTGGCCGTGATGATGCCCCACCCGGAGCGGGCGACGCTCCCGGACCTCGGCGGGACGGACGGCACGGGCCTCCTCCGTGGCTTCGAGCGGACGACCACGACCGTTTAGAGTTTCTCGGCCGCGGCGGCCTGTTCGGTGCGCCGCTGCGCCTGTCGGAAGCGCCGGTCGGCCGCCGCCGCGGCGGGGTCGGGAAGCGTCTCCCGGAGGCCGTCGAACCGCTCGACGACGCGTTGGAGGTTTGCGGCTAAGGCTTCGAGAGCGCGGTCGGCGCCCCCGCGGTCACCCCCTTTGGCCCGCTCGGCCGCCCGGGAGGCGGCGCCGCTGACTGCCTCCATCGCCCGCAGGAGGCCACCGAGCGTGCTGGTTTCGCCGGCGCTGGCTCCGTGCCCGTTTCCGCCACCACCGCCGGGAGAGTCGCGTTCGTCGCCGAGCGACGCCAACTGCTCGGCCGTCTCCTCGGTGATCGTGGCGACGAACGAGGCGAGCGACGCCTTGCCGGTTCGCGGGCGGTCGATCCGAACTGGGTCGGCGTCATCGACGGCAGGGTTGACCCGGAAAGCGCCGACGGCGTCGTCCGTGTCCCGGACCTCGGTCGTGTAAGCGCCGCCGCGGTGGACGTAGACGGCGTCGGAGTCCGCCAGCGGCGCCTCGTAGAGGCGGCCGCCGAAGTCGTCGTCGACGGCAAGCGCCGTCAGTTCGGTGTCGGCGCCCTCGGCGTCGACTTCGAGTTTTGTCGCCTCGTCACGGGGGACGAGGGGTATTTCGCCGCCGACGCCGGCAAGCGTGGCCGTCCGGCCAACGCCGTCGGTGCCGGTAGCGGTCGGTGTCGGGGTGTCGCTCGCGGTCACGTCGGCGGGCGTGTCCCCGTCGCCGCCAACCTCAACCGGTTCCGCGTGCGGGGCGAGGCCGGCGCCGTTGACCACCAACCGGTGTGACCCGGTCTCGACGCCGCGGAGCATCGCCACACCGCGAAATGTTGGGGCGGCGACGGGGTCGCTCCGAAGGAGGGCAACGGCCTCCAGTGCCGTCTCGGTCGTCGTCACCCCGGCGCCGTCGGGGGCGTCCGCCGACCGCACCACCTCGGTGACCGTCGCCACGACATCGTTGACAGGGCCGGGTGGGTCGACGGCGTCGTACCGGTCGGCGAGCGCCGCCCGGTGGACCGGTTCCGTGATGTCGGCGGCAGGGTCGTCGTAGCGGTCCTGACGCCATGGCGTTCCGGCCGTGGAGATGTGGCTCGCGACGGCGTCCTCGGCGAACTCGGGAACGGCAAACTCGAAGCTCAACTGCGGGCCGGTAAAGGCCGCGATATCCTCGAGTTCGGTCGTCGAGACGAGGTCGTACGTGACGTCGGCGTCCGTGTCGGGGGTCGTACCCGTAGCGGGTCCGAAGACGAGGGCCGTCTCGCGGGCCGGGAGGTCCGACGGCGGGGTCGACAGCGCGTCGAACGACCGGACCGTTAGCGCCTCGTCGACGAGGGCCTCGCGGTCGACCGCCGGGAGTCGCTCGTGGTCGTACAGGGGCGCTCCGTCGACCTCCGGGACGAGGTAGGGGAGCCGCAACCCCTCGTCACGAGGGAGGCCGTAGGCGGCCGGAAGCTCCGCCAACTGCTCGACGAGTCCGACCGCTCGATTCGTGATGTCGGCTGGCAGGTCGTCGAGCGGCAGCCGCTGGAAGCTGTCCCGGCGGTCGTTCAGTGACAGGGCACTGGAGTGTGAGCCGAGTTCCGAGAGGATCCGCGGGACTCGGTCCGGTGGCGGGTCGAGAAACTCGTTGTTCGGCACCCGTGTGGAGTGTGAACTCGCGACGAACAGCTGTGGGTCGTCGGCGTCGGTGTCGACGTAGACGTGCAACACCTCCCAGTCGTGCCAGTGGAAGTTGGTCGTGAACTGGTCGAACGCCGAGTAAACCCAGTACTGGACGACCGCCAGCGGTGACGCCTCGTACTCGACGACGTGATAGAAGACGGTCGGATCGGGGGGCGTGTCGGCCTCGGCGGCGGCGCGGGTGTAGCCGTCGAGGGCGGCAAAGCCGTCGACGACCGTCTCGCCGTCCCGCTCGGTCGCGTACGGCCGCGGGTCGGTCGGGAACCACCGTTCGGCGGCGTCGAAGGCGAGGGTCGGGGCGAACCGTTCGGCGAGTCGCCGGGCCGTCTCCGGGTCGGGGGTCGTCGTGGGGGCAGGGGTGTCGGCATCGGAGTCGTCGCCGTCGGGCGCAGGGCAGCCAGCCAGCGATCCGACGCTCGCGCCGGCGAGGACGCCGAGGAGACGACGGCGGTGAAGCCCGGCGTCACCGTCGGCCATGCGACTCACCCGGTGTCGTACCCGCCGGGACGGCCGGCGATGCGAGAGACATACCCCCATCTGCGAGCGGCCGAGAATAGCTCTTGTGGCGCTATCGCGTCAGCGGCATCGCGAAGCTCGTCTCCGCGTCAAGCACCGTCTCCCAGGTCGCCTCGCAGTCACAGGACACCTGATCGAACACCGCGGGGTCCTGGCGGAGGTCGAAGTCCTTGATCGCCCGCTGGACCTGGTCGTCGCAGTCGCCACAGTTGTGCGGCCCGCGGTCGCTCCCCGCGCCGACCGGATCGGAGACGACGATGGCGTCGGCGTCGGCCGTCCGTTCGAGGACGGCGGCGACCGACCAGAGCCACGGCGGCCGGTAGCCCCCCTCGAAGTAGAGGTCGTCGACCATGGTGTACCGCTGGACGTTACAGGGGTTCATCGAGACGGTGTGGCAGTACTCCGCACACCGGCGAACCGACTCGACCATGTCCTCGACGGCCTCGCGTTCGGTGAGGAACGGCGGTTTCATCAGGAGGTAGGCTTTCACGCCGGCACCGGCGGCGTCGGCCTCCACGGTCGCCGCCACGAAGTCGTCGAAGTCGAAGTACTTGTTTACGCAGTCGTGACGGACGCGGTCGGTAGCCGTCTCGAGGCCGACCGCGACGTCGGTGGCGAGACCGTGGTCGGTGAAGTCCGCGAGCTTTTCGCGGTCGATGAAGTCGGGAAGCGACTCCACGACGATCCGCTCGCGGTCGGCGAAGGTCTCGGCGATGGCACGGCGGGTCTCGGCGCCAACCTCGCGTTCGTCGAGGAACGAGCCGGAGGTGTAGATTTTGATCAGGTCGGCGGGGTCGTCGGCGTTCTCGCGCTCGTGTTCGAGACAGCGCTCGATCTGATCCATCAGGGCGTCGTGGGCGACCGACCCGCCCTCGACGCTCTCGGCGACGTAGCCACACATGGTACAGCCGCCGGCCCGCGCCCAGCGGCAGCCGCCGGTGTTGAGGATGATCGTCAACGACCGGTAGACGCCGTCGGGCGTGTTGTCCTCGTCGAGCCACACACGGGTCGGCTCGTGTGGGTCGTAGGTCTCCTCCTTCTGGGCGCGAATCTCCCGCATTACCTGGTTGTGGGCGTCCATTCCCCGCCCCCGTTCGTAGACCTCCGGGCTCGGCTGACTCATTACCGACCGGTAGCCGACCGACGCGTAAAGCGGCTTCGGGGTGGGTCGACCGCCTCAGGACTCCGCTTGGCCGCGTGCGCGCCATCGTTCGATCCCGTGCCAGAAGGCGACACCGAGTGAGGCCCCGAACCCGTTGATCGCGGCGTCGAGGACGCTGGCGGTGCGGTAGGTGAGGAAGGACTGCAGACACTCGATGCCGGCGCCGTAGCCGGTCACAAGGACGACAGCGACGGCCGCGCCACACCACCCCGGCGAGAAGCGGGGGCGAAGTGTAGCGCCGAGAGTGGCGTAGCCGACGAGGTGGAGCCACGCCGCGAGGCCGAGGACTGTCTCCGGCCCCGACGGGCCGATCCACCGTGGATTCAGCACCGAGGCACCGAGGATGGCGACGGCGACTGTGGTGTCCAATCGAGGAACTCGTGCCACATTGTCGGCACAGAATGGCGATACAAAGAATCGGCGTAACCGATCACAGTTACACTGCCGAAGCAACGACTAACAGCTTGGAAGTGTAATAAACTAACGTACGTTACCATGACAGACTTAGGTGGATTCAGGGATCACGTAGCACACGTGGACCTCGACGGTGGCGATGTTTCGTATCGAGGCATCGACGACGAGGACGCCGAAAAGTACATCGGCGGCCGCGGACTCGGCGTGAAGTACGTCTTCGACGCCGGTCCGGACGTCGAGCCGCTCGGCCCGGACAACCGACTCGTGTTCATGACGGGGCCACTCACGGGGTCCCAGGCGGTCATGAGCGGCCGGATCGCAATCTGTACGAAGTCCCCGCTCACGGGGACGGTGACGGACTCCCATCACGGTGGCTGGTCCGGCGCCCGACTCAAGTGGTCCGGCTTCGACGGCATCGTCTTCGATGGCCAGGCGGACGACCCCGTCTACGCCGTCGTCGAGGACGGCGAACTCGAACTCCGCGATGCCTCGCACCTCTGGGGGAAGGGCATCCAGGAGACACAGGAGATCATCGAAGAGGAGATCGAGGGCTCCTACGGGAAGAACCTCTCCTGTATGGCTATCGGGCCAGGCGGCGAGAACGAGGTTCGCTACTCCTGTATCGTCAACGAGGACGACCGTGCCTCGGGCCGCGGTGGCACCGGCACGGTGATGGGCAACAAGGGCGTCAAGGCCGTCGTCGTGAAAGCGGGGACGGACATGCCCAAGCCCGCCGACTCCGATACGTTCGGCGAGGGTGTCCGGCAGGCGATGCAGGTCATCCAGGAGTCCGACGTCACCGCGCCCAACGAGGGCGCGCTCTCGATGTACGGGACGAACGTCCTGATGAACATCACGGAGGAGATGGACGGCCACCCGACCAAAAACGGCCAGTACACCTCCGGCTTCGCGATGAACGACGAGGAAGGGACCGACATCGTCGCCGAGCGCATCAGCGGCGAGAACGTCCGCGAGAACATCCTCGTGGACGAGCCGACCTGTCACTCCTGTCCGGTCGCCTGTAAGAAGGAGGTCGAGGTCAACTACAAGCACAAGGGCCAGGACATGAACGTCCAGATGGAGTCCTACGAGTACGAGAGTGCCTGGGCGCTGGGCACCAACTCCGCCAACGACGACCGAGACTCCATCGCGGTCATGATCGACCGCTGTAACGACATGGGCATCGACACCATCGACATGGGTAACATGTTCGCCATGGCGATGGAGATGAGCGAGAAGGGCTACCTCGACGACCTCGACGAGCAGATCGACTGGGGCGACAAGGAGCACATGATCGACCTCATCGAGGAGGTCGCCCACCGCAACAGCGACCTGGGCGACTTCCTCGCGAAGGGCCCCGAGCGCGCTGCCGACGAGGTGGACGCTCACGAGTGCCGCCTCGACGTCAAGGGCCAGACCATCGCCGCCTACGACCCGCGCTGTATGAAGGGGATGGGCATCGGCTACGCCACCTCGAACCGCGGTGCCTGCCACCTGCGCGGCTACACGCCGGCCGCCGAGATTCTCGGCATCCCGGAGAAGGTCGACCCCTACGAGGAAGAGGGCAAAGGCGAGCTGTGTGCCACCTTCCAGGACCTCCACGCCATCTCGGACTCCTTCGACATCTGCAAGTTCAACGCCTTCGCGGAAGGTATCGAGGAGTACGTCAAGCAGTACAACGGCATGACTGGTCTCGACCTCTCCGAGGACGAGCTCATGACGGCCGGCGAGCGCGTGTACAACCTCGAACGCTACTTCAACAACCTCACCGGCTTCGACGGCGACGACGACTCGCTGCCGGGGCGGTTCGTTGAGGGCGACGACGAGGCCATCCCCGGTCAGGGTGGCTCCGAGGGCGAACTCTGCGACCTCGCCTCGATGAAAGAGGAGTACTACAGCCACCGCGGCTGGGAGGACGGTGTCGTCACCGAGGAGACGCTCGAACGACTCGACATCGACCTCGGCCCCGGCACGGGCGTCTCCGGCTCCAGCGGCCAGGCCCCGGCGGACGACTGAGCATCGCCACGACTTCTCCGTTTTTTCTCGGTGTGTAGCGGCGCCTACGGCGACGGTTCGCGGCCGGCACCGTGGCGGAGTTCGTAGCCCGTGACGGCGGCGACCGTGCGGCCGTCACGGACGCCGTCCTCGCGCTCTTCTCCGTCGAGGACCGCCGCCAGCAGGTCGTCGTAGCCGGTCGTCGAGACGCGGATGCTCTCGTTGAAATCGAGATCAGGCTCACCGACGGGAACGCAGTCGCGGGCGACAAAGTAGTGATGGACGGAGTTGGCGATGCCGTTCGTCGGCTCGGCCGAAAACAGGTGTGTCGTCGTGTCGGCCTCGTAGCCCGTCTCCTCGCGGAGTTCCCGGCGCGCGGCCGCGGCCAGGGCCGGATCGTCGGCTTCGACGGTCCCCGCCGGGAGGCCGCGATTCACCCGGCCGACCGCCTGGCGCCACTCGTCGATGACCACGACGTCGCCGCCGGGCGTGAACGGTAACACCACGACGGCCGCGGGTTCGTCGACGTAGTGGAAGTCGGTCTCGGTGCCGTCGGGCAGGCGGACGTCGTCGCGGCGCACGTCGAAGCCGGGGCAGGTGTAGTCGATAGTCGAGTCGGTCGTCTCCCACGCCAGGTCGTCCATGTACGTGCGTGGACGGGGCGGTGCAAAAGCGTCCGGGCAGCTAGTCGCGCCACCGGACGACCAAGCCGGCGCTGATCAGGCCGAGCGAGCACAGGGTGGCGAGGAGGTGGATCTCGCCGACCCAGCGGGGGAGCCGGACGGCGGCGCTGAGGAGGCGAAGCAAGGGGGTGAGGAGGGGGACGTGCCCGCCGACCGCGGCGACGGTGTCGGCGTCACCGTAAGTTGGCCCGCCGACGGTCTCACCGGGCGGCAGACGGTCAGCCTCGTAGGGGAGGGTGCGGTAGTCGAATTGGTGTTCCCAGACGACGCGCCCGGATTCGTTGACCTGGACGAGGCGGGCGTTGCGCGTGTCGGTGATCAGCGTGGTTCCGTCGGGGAGTCGGTCGGCGTCCCGGGGCCAGTCGAATCGCTGTCCACCGGCGCCTTCGAGAACCCAAACCGGCTCCCAGGTGCCGCTCTCGGTGTGGTGGAGTTCGACCACCCGGTGGTTCTCGCTGTCCGCGACGAGGACGGCGCCGTCGCCAAGCCACTGTGGGTTGTGCTGCTGGTGGATGACGTCCGGATCACCCACGAGTCCGTCGTCGTCGGTGGCGTCGTCACGGTCCGCGTTGATCACCTCGACGACCCCCTCGCCGCGTTCGAGGACGAGCAGTTGGTTTGCGTTACGAACCGAGACGAGGAAGCGATCCTCGGCGATGCGGTCGACGTCGTTGATGTGGAGCCAGTCGCTCCGCGTCGGATCGTCCGGGGCCTCGTAGCGGGTGCTCGCCTGCCACTCCCAGGCCACCTCGCCGTTCTCGACGATCACGATCCGTTCGTGTTCCATGTCCGCGAGGACGAACCCGCCACCGGGCAGGGGTTCGACGTCGTGGACCTCGCTGGCGACCCGGTTGCGCACCGGGAACGACCACTCGGCGACCACCTCGGGGGTGGGCTGAGGGTCGATGATCCGGTACCCGGTGCGGTGACAGGGTGACTCGTAGGGGCCACAGTTCTCGTAGCCACTAGCCATGTAGCCGGCGACCACCGATCCGTTGTCGAGACGCGTCACGTCGAAGTAGACGTCGGCCGAGGACTCTCGCCACTGTTCCTCGGGTCCCGAAAGTAGCCGGACGGAGCCGCCTTCGACGTAGCTCCCGACACCCTGGACGCCGAGAAGGATGGTTCGCTCGCCGTCGGCGGGCTGTGCGGCGGGGTCGGCACTCGTCGTGCCGGTCGGGGCGAGGGCGATTCCCAGGACGACCGTGGCGAACAGGCACAGACAGCCCAGAGCGATGAGTGCGTTGCCGTAGTCGATGTCGGGATCGAACCGGGAGGGCATCTGCTCTACGTGCGCCGTCGGTGAGTTTGCGGATAAGCCTTCGGATACGGCGTCAGACCCGCGTCAGACGGGGCGCCAACAGTGAAATGGGTTGAGCCTGTAACGGTCACTGATGAGCATGGACGGCCCCCCCGACAACGTACTCTTCGAGTGGTACGGTCGATACATCGGCGACCCAGAGACGGAGACGGACGTCTATCTCGGGTTCGCGCTGTTTTTCGGCGGCATCGCGCTCGGCGCCGTCGGCATCGTCGTGTTCTTCCTGTCGGCGTTCGCCAGCGATCCGGGGAATACGGCGTTCGCGCTCCGGGAGGTAGCAGTCGTCGCCTCGGCCGGCGGATTCCCGGTGTTGTTGCTCGGCATCGTCGTTCTCCTGCCGGGTGACGAGCGGATGCGGTACGCCGCAGTTGGGGGCCTCGTCGTCTGTCTCGCGGCCGTCGCGGCGTTCGTCTCGGTGTATCCGATGAACTGGAACGTCACACGGGCGCCGGATTACAGCGCACAGATCATCGCCGTCTACGCCGTCGGCCTCGTCGCCGTCGTGGGGGCAACGGGGGCGGCGCTCGTCGGCCACCAAGTCCAGCGCGCGTCACCGGGCGAGCGCGCGGCCGAGATGCGCGCCACGACGGCAAGCGGAGCCGAGGCCGGAACGGAGGCGGGGGCCAGCGGAGAGACGGTGTCGGAAGAGCAGGTGCGACGCGACATCGACGAGGCGATGGCCGATGCCGACCTGTCGTGGGGGGGCGTCAGTCGGACCGAGACCAAGCGCCTAGAGTTCGACACCGACACCGACGTCGAAATCGACCGCGAGGCGTTCGAGAACGCCGAGGCGACGACTGTGCGGTCGTCGGGAGACGGCGTCGACGACGCACTCTCGAACCTGCGGAAACTCCAGGGTCGTGAACAGGAGACGGACGCCTCGACGGGCGTCGATGACCAGACGGCCGCGCTGACCGAACTCCGACAACAGCAACAGGCCGAGGAGGTCGCGACCGAGGAGGAGGAGGGCATCGTCGACCGAGCGAAAGGGCTGTTCTCGCGGTAGGCCGTCGAGCTATCCGGCGATGCCGACCGTCGTCGAACGGGACGATTTGGGGCGTCTGACGCCCGTCAGACCTAGGTAAGCGGTCGGACACTTGGGCGAACGTTTATGATGGCGACGAGGCATCACACGCGTATGGCCAAAGGCCTAGACGTCGGCACCATGAACCTCATCTCGGCACAGCAGGAAGGGGCTGAGACGGTCTTCGTCCAGCAACGCAACTCCTTCGTCGAAATCGAATACTCCGATATGGCAGAGCAGATGCTCTCGCGGAGCGACGTCCTCCACATTCGGAAGGACGACAAGGTGTACGTCGTCGGCGACGACGCCCTCAACTTCGCGAACATCTTCAACGAGGAGACGCGCCGCCCGATGCAACACGGCATCCTCTCCTCGGAGGAGTCGTCGGCGATTCCGATGATCAAACTCATCACCGAACAGGTAGTCGGCCAGCCCAACCACCCCGGCGAGCGTCTCTACTTCTCCTCGCCCGCGGACCCCATCGACTCCGACCTCTCGACGCTCTATCACGAGAAGACCTTGGAGTCGATGCTCGGCGACATGGGCTACGAGACCGAACCCATCAACGAGGGGATGGCGGTCATCTACTCCGAACTCGCCAATCACAACTTCACCGGCCTCGGCGTCTCCTTCGGCGCGGGTATGACCAACGTCTGCCTGTCCTACTACGCCGTGCCGGTCATGAAGTTCTCCATCGCCCGCGGGGGCGACTGGATCGACGAACAGGCCGCACAGGCGACGGGCACCCCCGTCGACAAGGTCACCTCGATCAAAGAGGACGACTTCGAACTCGACTTCCGCACCGACGTGGGCGGTGTCGAGGGGGCGCTGGCTATCTACTACGAGAACCTGCTCGACTACGTTATCGAGAACATCGCCCGCGAGGTGGACGAGGAAGACGTCGAAGAGGATCTCGACGTGCCCGTCGTCGTCACCGGCGGTACCTCCAGTCCCCGCGGCTTCGAGAAACTGTTCGAGGACCACCTGCGTGACGCCTCGATCCCGTTCTCGATCAGCGAGGTCCAGAGCGTCGACGAACCGCTCTACAGCGTCGCTCGTGGGGCGCTCGTCGCCGCACGCTCCGACGAGGAGCAAGAAGAGACCGACGGCGACCGGCAGGCTCAGGAGTCGCCCGCCGAGGACTGAGTCCGCGTCGTCGCGCCGTCGGCGTCGCCGTCCTCGTCGGTCCCCGCAGCCGACGTCTCCGTCGATGCGTCGTCGGCGCGACCCGTCTCGTCGGACTCGGTCGCATCGTGTTGCCCTTTTTTCGCCTCCCCAGCCGAATCGGCGTCCTCGCGCTCTTCGTCTCCGTCCGAATCGGCGTCCTCGCGCTCTTCGTCTCCGTCCGAATCGGCGTCCTCGCGCTCTTCGTCTCCGTCCGAATCGCCTTCCGCACGCTCTTCGTCCTCAGTCTCCGCACTCGGCTCGGCCGTCTCGGCTCCGTCCTCGTCGTCGCTCGTCTGTCGCTCGTAAAACCGGCGAAGGGCGTCGTCCCACGATTCGTCGCTCGCCCCCTCGGAGGGGCGGGAGAGCGGCGGTCGGAGTTCGACGCCGGGGTCCGCGTCGGCATCGTGGGCGCGGTAGAACCGACGAAGAGCATCGTCCCACGATTCGATCTGACGGGATTCGCCACGGTGTTCGGCGAGGATACCGACGTACCCGCAGTCCTCGCAGACGGACGCCTCCTGTCCGCCCAGAGCGTACGTGGTGAGCGTCCCGTCACACTGCGGACAGTCCATAGTTCCGGATTTTTGCCCCACGTATTTAGCCTTCCTCCCGCTCTACCCACCTAACCGGCTCGTTTATTATCTCGGGGATACTCCTCACAGAAGTGACACGCACTGCAACGCGGTTCGCGGTGGCTCTCCTCGTGATCATCGTCGCCGCCGGGGTCGCATTCCCGGCGGCGGCGGTAACGGAGCCCCGAGACGAACCCGGCGACACTCGACCCCCGGTGAAGGTGTACGTCAGCGAGACGCTCGACATTTCGTCGATCCAACTCTCCGGCGAGGGAACGGTCGGCACCGACAACACGACGTTCAACGCCGTTGGCGGCGGTTCCTCGATAACCGTCGACCCGACGAGCGCCGACTTCGACGGCGTCCAACCAGGGGCCTACTACGCCGACAGCGACCGGGACATCCGGGCGGACCTGTGGGTCGTCCGCCCGCAGGTAACCCAACTTGAGATTCGGAACAGCCGTCAGACGCGCGTAACCGGCCAGCGGGTCACCCCTGACCGCCTCCAGCGGCTGTCGGTCGAGGCCCAGTACAACTTCGCCGACGCCGACCGTCTCGACGTGTCCGTCGTCGGTCCCACCGGCGAGACGGTCGCGTCGAGTCGGATCACACAGAGTGGCGGACGAACCACTGTCGACATGGGCGATCCCGCCCCCGGTATCTACACGATCACAGTGACGGGAAGCAACGTTGAGGCCGGCACCCGCGCGGCGACGGTTCGGGTCACGGGCGACGCTGCCACGGCGACGCCGACCGCCACGACGGCCCCCACCGCGACGCCGACCGCCACGACGACGGCCCCCACCGCGACAGCAACGCCCGAGCAGACCACGACACCGACCGCCGAGCGGACCACGACGCCCACCACGACACCAACCGCCGAGTCGACAACGGGTGACTCACCCGGCTTCGGCGTCGGCACCGCCCTGGTCGCGGCCCTCGTCCTCACGGTCGCGGCTCTCGCCCGGCGTCGCTGACGGCCGACCGGGTCTAGGTTTATGCGTGTGGTTTCCTAACAAATGACCCGATGAGGTGGGATGTCGAGTGGGTCATAGTCGGGACCCTGCTGGTGGGACTGCTCGTTGGCGTGGCGGCTCCTACGGCCGTCGCGCTGAGCGAGCCGCGGAGCGAGCCAGCGGACACACGCCCGCCGGTGCGGGTGTACGTCGGCGAGACGCTCGATATCTCGTCGGCACAGCTCACCGGCGAGGGAACGGTCGGCACCAACGAAACGACGTTCGTCGCCGTCGGTGGAGGTCAATCTGTCACCGTCGACCCGGCGAGCGCCGACTTCGGCGGCGTCCAACCGGGTGCCTACTACGCCAGTAGTGACGAGGACGTGCGAGCCGACATACAGGTCGTCCGGCCGCGGATCGCCGGACTGGAGGTCCGCGGCTCGGAGCAACAGATCGTCACCGATGGTTCGGTCGATCCCGAGAACCTCCGGCGCATGCACGTGCGAGTGCAGTTCAACTTCGACGACGCCGACCGAGCGGACGTCACTGTTCGCGGGCCGTTGGGAGACGAAGTGGGTAACGAGAGCATCGTGACCAGCGGCGAGCGTGTGGTGGTCGAACTCGGGGAGCCGACACCGGGGACGTACACCGTCGCTGTCGCGGGGAGCGAACTCGTGAACGGCAACCGAACGGCGACGGTCCGAGTCAGCGGCGCCACGCCGACACCCACCGCGACGCCGACGCCGGAACCCACCGCGACGCCGACGCAGTCACCCACGACGACACCGACGCCGACACCCACTACGACACCGACGCCGTCGGTCACACCGACGCCCACTGGCACGGCGACGCCAACCACCACCGCGGCGCCCGTGACGCCAGGCGTCGGCGACGGGTTCGGACTGATTGCTGCCCTGCTCGCGCTGCTTATCGTCGCCCTCAGGCGGCGGTACTGACCGGCTGCGGCCCGCACTCAGTCGACCGACTGGGTCCGTTCGAACCGGTAGGGTGGGAGGATAAGATCGTCGAGATCGGGCATCTGTTTGACGTTGTAGACGACCTTCAGCGCGGCCGTGGTCGGGGCACCGATACAGGAGAGTTGGATGCCGCGGTCGAGCATCTCCGTCGAGAGCACGTGATCGATAGGCATGGTCATCTCGCCTTCGACGACGGCGACGGCGCAGTTCGCACACGCGCCGCCGCGACAGGCGTAGGGCCACGCGAATCCCCTGTTTTCGGCGGCTTCGAGCAGCGTCTCGCCGGGTTCGACCAGAAACTCGCCGTAGTCCACCGAATCGAGGTCGGCGTCGGCCGCGGCATCGAACAGGTCGTCGTCGTCCAGCGACCACTCCCGGTCGGCGATTACCTCGTAGTTCAGGTACTCGACGCGAGACCCGGCGTCGTGGTGGTGATCGGTCGTCTCGGCGTCGTCGGCGTCGGCGTCCCCCGACTCACCGTTCTCCATCGCCAGAATCCGCTCGTAGGCGTCTTTCACCCGCTGGAACGAACGCACCGACCCGCCCTGGTCAGGATGCGTCTCCATGACGCGACGGCGGTACGCCTCGTCGATATCGGCGTCGTCGGCATCCGAATCGACACCCAGAATCTCGAACGGATCGTCCACGGATGGAGGTTGGGCGTGAGGGGAATAAAAGAACGGATCGCCCGCGAGCGCCGTTGTTCGGTGATGCGGATGGACCTGCCAGCCGGCCGCCACCCCGCTGGCTCTCGGGTCCCGGGCACACAGAGGACGAGTCACCGCCCCGGAGTCGGAGAAGACGGACTAGCCCACTGCCCCCGTAAAACGTGCGCACCGCGCGTTACCCGTCACGTCTCCGCCCGCTCGGCCAGTGCCGACAGCGTCTCCGCGGCTCGAAGGTCGGCGATGGAACAGTACCACGCCCCACGGACACCCGTCCCGTCGTTGCTGACCGGCGTGTCGAGTGGGACGAGGTCACCCAACTCGAAGACGGTCACCGCCCGGGTGTCAGAGAAGGGGTCGATAGTCGCGACCCAGTCGCTCTCGTCCATCGGCCCCGGACCGCCTCGCGTCTGGTCGATACGGTCGGTTACTCGCGCGTAGTGTGTCACCGCCGAAACTGGCGCCGTCCGATAGAACGCCATCCACTCGAACGACCGCTGGGTGCGCCGATATGACTGCGGTGACGGGTACAGGCCTTCCCGACAGCGCTCGAAGGTGTCCGGCTGTGTCGCGACCACGCAGACGTCTCCGTCGGCCGGTGCGTCATCGTCGGGGGTGTCGGCAGCGAACCGATCCAGGTCCATACTCCGTGTCGTGTCGAGACGCACAAATACGGTCGGCCCGGCCGCGACCGTTCCTTCCCGAGCGAAGGTGTCCGGCCGAGGGAGAAGTGACGTCTCTGGCACGAAAGAGGGTATGGGGTGGCATACAGCGGGTGACCGTCGTTTTCGGCCACCCGAAGGCTGGCGCTAAGTGATGTAGGAATGCGGGAAGTGGGCCGGCGCGAATTCGAATCGCGGTTACGGCCACCCGAAGGCCGAAGGATACCAAGCTACCCCACCGGCCCGCGGTCGGACGAACGCCGGCGCCGAGTTTAACAGTTGTGATTCACCACTCAGTACGACCGGAAGCCCCCGGTGTCGAGGTAGTTGTGCGCGACGGTGATGGCGTGGTCGGCGTGGAGCGCCTGTGGCCCGAGGCGGACGCGGGCGTCGGCTCGCTCGGACAGCAGGGCCGCCTCGTCGTCGGCGAAGTCGTGGTGGTCGGAGAGGACGAACACAGGGTCGGTCGGCGGGTCGTAGTCGACGACGGGGGTCCCGGCCTCGTGGAGTTGGACGAGTGTGGCGTCCCCGCTGTGACGCCCGTCGACGGCGGCATCGAGGGTGGCGGCGAATCCGCGGCGGCGGAGCGCAACGCCGGGGCTGGACTCGACGGGCTGGTGGCCGATAGCGTCGTCGCGTCGCTCTAGGGCGCCCCGGATCAGCGCGGCCGTACTCCGCTCGTCGGGGTTGAGTCGGCGGAGGTCACTCCCCTCGAAGGAGACGGTGAACGTGTCGTCGAGGACGAGATGGACGCGGACGTCCTCGCGGATAGCGTGTGAGAGGAAGAAGGCGGAGGTGACACACCGACAGAGGACGTCGAGGCGACCGGCGGCGCCGGCGAGGTCGTCGAGCGCGAACTCGGGGGTCGTGGGGGCGTCGTGTCCCACGACGACGAACTGTCGCATGGCGGGCGTGGGGAGGCGACCGTCTTGGCTCTACTCATTCGATACGGACGGACGTCGAGGCGGTGAGAGGGTCATCGAGGAGGAGGCGGGCGGACAGGGTGTGCTCGCCGGGGTCGGCGGCGACCCACGCGTCGTCGGCGACGCGGAACCGTTGGTACCATCGAGTGCGGAACGTCTTTCGCTCACGGGCGGAGAACGCGACGGCGCCGGTCTCCCCGGGCAGGTCGTCGACGGTCGAGGCGCGGTCCACGCCGTCGACGGCCCACGTCCACGGGACGGGTGCCGTCGTCCGCAGTCTGAGAGGGATCGGGAGGCGGTTGTGGACGGTAACGCGGAGGGTCACGGGGTCGTCGGGGGGGTAGCGCTCGCGGTCGGTCGTGCAGGCGACGGCGAGCGCGCGCCGGCGAAGCGTCCGCGGCAGGAGGGCGTGGCTGGCGCTGGCGGCGTCGAGAGCGCGGGTCGCCCGCGGCGTCGTGGAGTCGTCCTCGTCGTGCCGAGGCGGGCGCGTCATTCGTCCTCCGCCAACAGGTCGTGGTACGGGCAGGCGATTTCGTGGTCGTGCTCACCGTCGCCGTCGACGCGTTCGAGGTCGGGGTGGGCGTCCCATGCCCCACAGTCCGGTTGCGCGACGGGACAGCGGGTGTGGAACGCACAGCCGTCGGGCGGGTCGGTCGCCGAGGGGACGACACCGTCGAGGACGACCCGGTCGCCGTCCCACCGCGGGTCGGGTTCCGGAATCGCCGAGAGGAGCGAGTAGGTGTAGGGGTGGTACGGCGGCGAGAACACCTCGTCGACGGTGCCGCGCTCAACGACGTGGCCGAGGTACATCACCGCCACCCGGTCGGCGAGGTGTTCGACCACCGAGAGGTCGTGCGCGATGAGCAGGAAGGCGAGGTCGCGTTCGGCTTGCAGGTCGGCGAGGAGGTCGAGCACCCCCGCCTGCACCGAGACGTCGAGGGCGCTGACGGGTTCGTCACAGACGACGAACTCGGGGTCGACGGCGAGCGCGCGGGCGATACCGACCCGCTGGCGTTGGCCGCCGGAGAGCTCCCGAGGGTAGCGCGTGGCGTGTGAGGGGCGAAGGCCGACGGTCTCCAGCAACTCGGCGATCCGGCGAGCGCGGGTTCGGTCGTCCGGGGCGAGGTCGTGGGCGTCGAGTGCCTCCCCGACCGCGTCGCCGACGGTGAGGCGGGGGTCGAGGCTGGCGGTGGGGTTCTGAAAGACGTATTGGAGGTCACGGCGGCGCTCGCGGAGCGCGGACGCCGACAGGGACCCGAGGTCGTCACCGCGGTGAGAGACCGTCCCGGCGGTCGGCGCGTCGAGGTGGACGAGGGTGCGCCCGAGCGTGCTCTTGCCACAGCCGGATTCGCCGACGAGCGCCAGCGTCTCGCCGGCGTGGACGGTCAGGTCGACGCCTTGGACCGCCTGGACCCACTGCCGATTGCCGAGCAGGCGGTCGAGGAAGCGCTCAGAGGTGGGGTACTTCTTGACGAGTCCTTCGGCACGGAGCAAGGGGTCGGTCACCGGGAGTCACCTCCGTCGGCGCCGCCATCGTCGTCGACCACGTCGACCGAGAACGTCAGTTCGCCCGATAGGTCGCCGGTGTAGGCGAGGCAGGCGGCGCGGTGGACGCCACTGTCGTCGGTCGCGGCGAGCGGCGGGTCGTGTTTCGTGCAGGCGTCCTCGGCGTAGGGACAGCGAGGGTGGAAGCGACAGCCCGGGGGTGGAGCCGAGAGGTCGGGCGTCGTCCCCGACAGTGCCGAGAGACGGTCGCGGCTGTCACCGATTCGGGGGACAGACCGCAACAGTCCGGCGGTGTAGGGGTGTTTCGGCTCGTAGAAGAGGTCGTCGACGGGGGCGCGCTCGACGGCCTGTCCGGCGTACAGCACCAGCACGCGGTCGCAGAACTCGGCGACGACGCCAAGATCGTGAGAGACGAGTTGGACCGCGAGGTCGGCGGTCGCGAGGTCGTCGAGGAGTTCGAGCAACTGGGCCTGGACGGTCACGTCGAGTCCGGTGGTGGGTTCGTCGGCGATCAGGAGGTCGGGGTCGCCCGCGAGCGCCATGGCGACGAGGGCGCGCTGGGCCATGCCGCCGGAGAACTCGTGGGGGTACTGATCGGCTCGCGTCGCCGGGTCGGGGATGCCGACGCGGTCGAGGAGAGCGACCGCGCGGTCGTTGGCGGCCGCACCGTCACGGTCGGTGTGGGTACGGACCGCTTCGGCGATCTGTTCGCCGACGGTGTAGACGGGGTTGAGCGCCGCTTCGGGGTCCTGAAACACGGTGCCGATCCGGCCGCCGCGGATCGCCTGCAGGCGGTCGTCGTCGGCCGCCGTGAGCGACTCACCGTCGAATCGGATCTCGCCTTCGATCCGCCCCGACTCGTCGAGCAGGCCGAGGACCGCGAGCGCGGCGGCGGTCTTGCCCGCGCCGCTCTCGCCGACGACGCCCAGTCGCTCGCCGCGGTCGAGGGTGTACGAGAGGCCGTCGACGGCCCGGACGACGCCGCCCTCGGTGTAGAAGCGGACGACGAGATCCTCGACTTCCAGTAACGCCATCAGCGGTCCCCCTCTCGCTCGTCGTGGTGGGTGCCGCGTCCACGGTAGGTGTCGGCGCCGGACTCGGGGTCGAGCGCCAGTCGCACGCCGTCGCCGACGAGATTGATCGACAGGACGAACAGGAAGATAGCGAGACCGGGGAAGACGGTGACCCACCACTCGCCGCCGACGAGGGTATCGCGGCCGGCCGAGAGCATGCTCCCCCACTCGGCGGTACCGGGGGGAAGTCCGAGGCCGAGGAAGCCAAGCGCCGCGGCCGAGAGGACGACGGTGCCGACGTTGAGCGTCGCCTGAACGACGACGGGTGCGACAGCGTTAGGAACGACGTGTCGAACGAGGATGTGACGGTCGCGGACGCCGAGCGCTCGTGCCGCGAGGACGTACTCGCGTTCGACGACGCTCAACACCTCGCCTCTGAGCAGGCGGGCGTAGCCGATCCAGCCGACGGCGACGAGCGCCCCGACGAGTTTCCAGAACCCCTGGCCGAAGGTCGCGACCAGTGCGATGGCGAGGACGAGAAAGGGAAAAGCATAGAGAACGTCGACCAGTCGCATGATCGTCTCGTCGACCCAGCCGCCGACGTAGCCCGCGAGCGCGCCGAGGGGCACACCGACCGCGAGTGCGAGAGCGACGGCGATGGCACCGATAGAGAGGCTATACCGGCCACCGTAGAGGACGCGGGAGAACACGTCGCGGCCGGCCCAGTCGGTCCCGAAGGGATGCGAGAGGGAGGGCGGGCGGTAGGGGTCGGCGACCCCCGAAGCGGCAGGGTCGTACGGCGCCAGCGCGAGGGGTTGGACCACGACATCGCCAACCTCGACGGGGCGGGCGAGGATCGCGAGGAGTGCCATGATCCCGATGACGACGAGGCCAGCGACGGCGACCCGGTCGCGGCGGAAGCGCCTCCAGGCGCGTCGCCAACGGTCGGTCGCGGCGGTGGGGGCGGCGTCAGCATCGTCGCCGGTATCGGTGGCCGCGGCCGCGTCCGTCCCGTCGAACCCTCGCACGCGCAGTCGGCCGCGGCCGTCGAGTGGGTCCTTCACCAGGAGTCACCTCGGGCGTTTGGAGCGGACAGGTCGGCGGTGAGTGGGAGTCCGAGCATGGTCAGTAGCGAATCCGCGGATCGAGCCAGGCGTAGACCACGTCCGCGAGCAGGTTGGCGACGACGACGCCGACGGCAACCAGCAACACGACGGCCTGGACGACGGGGAAGTCCCGCTGGAGGATGGCACGGACGAGCAGGCGGCCGAGGCCGGGCCAAGAGAACACCCGTTCGATGACGACGGCACCGTCGAGGAGGACGGCCACCTGGACGGCGGCGACGGTGACGACCGAAATCAGCGAGTTACGCAGGACGTGTTTGACGATTACGGTCCGCTCATCGAGGCCTTTCGCGCGGGCGGTGCGGACGTACTCCTTCCGGAGTTCCTCGCCGACGGCCGAGCGGGTGAGTCGGGTGAACAGCGCAGCCGAGGCGGTGCCGAGGGTGATCGCCGGCAGGGCGAGAAAGGCGAGGGATTCGGGGGCGAAAAGCGGTGCGACGGGGGGGATCACGGGGACGAGGTTCAGATGGACGCCGAACAGGAGAATCAACAGGAGGCCGAGCCAGAAGTTCGGGGTGGCGATGCCGGCGAGCGCGGCGATCCGACTGCCCTCGTCTATCGGCCCGCCCCGGTTCACCGCGGCGAGAACACCGGTCGGCACCCCGACGAGGAGGGCAACGAGGAGGGCGGCACCGCCGAGGGCGAGTGTTTCGGGCAGGCGGGCCGCGAGCGCGGCGCGCACGCTCCGGTCGGAGACGACTCGGTCACCGAAGTCGAGATGGAGGACGTCCCACAGCCAGAGCGCGTACTGTCGGTAGAGCGGTTCGTCGAGGTGATATTGGGCGCGCAACGATGCCCGGAGTTCGGGCGTCGCCTCCTGAAACTGGAGGAGATAGTCGACGGGCGTGCCGGGGAGGAACTTCACGAGGGCGAAGGTGAACACGGAGACGCCAAAGAGCACGGGAAGCGTGAGAAGCGCCCGCCGAAGGACGTACCGTCGGAGCGACATCGGCCGGTCGATCACCCGCCCCCCATCGTGGTGTAAGTGTCGGCCCAGGGGGCGTAGATAGCGGTGAACTCGCCGGTATCGAGCGGGTAGGTGCGAAAGCCGTCTAGTCGCTCGGAGCGGTAGGCGTCGAGACGCTTGTTGAACCGGACGAAAGCGACGGGGGCATCCGCGACGATCCGGCGCTGGGCGTCCTCGTAGAGCGCACGCCGCTCCGCGGTGTCGTAGGTGGCGAGCGCCTCGTCGAGCAGGCGGTCGGCCTCGTCGTTCGCGTAGTGGGCGGCGTTACAGCAGGCGGGGGTGGCCTGCCCGCCGTGAAAGAGGTTGCGCAGGAAGGTGTCGGGGTCCCAGCCACCGGTCCAGCCGAGCGCCATCATCGAGTCCGAGCGGTGGGAGTCGCCGGCCAGTACGCGGGAGGTGTAGGTGTTCCACTCGAACTGATCGAGGGAGACGTCGAAGAAGTCGGTGGCGTCGAGTTCGTCGCGGACGAGTTGGGCCCAGCGTACCCGCTCGGGCGTCTCGTTAGTGACGATGCTCGTCTCGTAGGGTGGGGTGATCCCGAGTGCGTCGAAGCCGGACGCGAGCAGTTCGCGGGCCTGCTCCGGGTCGTACCCCTGGTGCTCCTCGCGCATCTCCGCCTGGAAGGACTCGGAGGAGTAGTCGCCGAGAAGGGGGGAGATAGGAGCGTACGCGGGGCGGCCGACCCCCGCGAACACCGAGTCGAGAATCTCCTCGCGGGGGATCAGGCGGGCGATGCCCCGCCGTACCTCGCGGTTGGAGAACGGCTCCGAGGCGAGGGGGAACACGAGCATCTCGAAGCCGCCGGCGAGGCGCTCGTCGACCGTAATCGCGTCGTCGTCCCGGAGGTCGGCGACGGCGTCGGCCGGCGGGTTGTTCGCGATATCGACGTCGCCCGCCTGGAGCGCGGCCACCTGCGACGGGCCCTCGACGATGATACGGAAGGTGAGCGTCTCGATGGGCGGGGTGGCGGGCGCCTCGCCCGAGCCGTCGTACCAGTGGTCGTCGGCACGGGTGAGCCGGAAGAGCCGGTCGGGTTCGTGTGTCTCGAAGGCGTAGGCGCCGGTCCCGACCGGCGCCTCCGAGAGATCAAGGTCGCCGGCGGCGGCCGCCTCGGGAACGATTGGAACGCCCCCGAGAGAGGTTTCGAACGGTGCGTATCGGTCGCGAAGGGTCACGTCGAGCGTGTGGTCGTCGACGACGGTTGCGTCGTCGTACCAGAGGGACACGTCGGACTCGCGGGGGGTGCCCGCGTAGCGTTCGAAGGTGGCGACCACGTCGGCGGCGGTGAAGTCGCTCCCGTCGTGGAAGGTGACGCCCTCGCGGAGCGAGAGTCGCCACGTGCGGTCGTCGAGTCGTTCGACGTCGGTGGCGAGCGTCGGGCGGACCTCCCCCTCGAAGTCGACCGAGAGGAGAGGGTCGTAGACGAGGTTCATAACCTTGCGCGAGGTGGTGTCGTTCGCCAGCGTCGGATCGTAGGTCTTCACGTCGGCGCCGAGGGTGGCAACGAGTTCCGGGCCGCCCGATCCACCGGACCCGCCGGCACAGCCGGCGATACCGGCGGCCCCCGCTGCCCCGACTAGGCGAAGCAGTCGGCGGCGCGATGTGGTGGCGGGTGACATACTGTATTACCGACGGCCGACGACGAAATAGGCTACGATTAGGGGGGCCGACGGGCGACCGACCGGACGACGGCAGGTCAGGACGGTGCGGGCGTCGGTTCGCGCGGGGGCTGAGCAGGGCCGGCACCGCTACCGGATTCGGACGGGGAGTCGGCGCCCGGCGGGGTCGGAGCGCCCTCGGCCTTGTCGCCGGTCACGAGGAAGTCGGCGAGGTTGCCGATCAGCACCTCGTTGTCGGCGTCGTAGGCGTTCTCACGGGTCACGAAGGAGGTGTCACCGACGGCGGTGACGTTCCCACCCTGGCTGCGCGCGAGGACGGCGTACCGGCCGGCGTCACGGGTCGTCGACAGGGTCGTTCCCTCGGAACCGACGAGCACCTGCGTGCCGCCGTTGGTCCGAATCGGCACCGCGTCGCGGACCACAACGCGCTCGACGCCGTCGGCGAGGCGGCCGCTCGACGCCGTCTCGGCGTAGATGCTCTTGTAGTTGTTGTCGTTGTCCTCCATGTTGTAGAGATAGCCCGACCCGTAGGCGATGCCGTAGGTCGAAGCGAGGTCGGCCGTCCGGGGGGCGGTCGGTGCGAAGCCGCCAAGGCCGAGCAACAGACCGCCGGAGGCTTCGACAGAGGGTGGCCCACCCATCACGAGTACGCGTCCGCCGGCGTCGGTGAAGGCCTCGACGCCCGCGAGTTCGTCGTTCGAGAACCGCTGTTGCGGGCTGGCGACGACGAAGGCGTCGGCCGAGCGAAGCGACTCGTTAAGCTCCTGTCGCTGGCCGCGGTAGAACCGGATCTCGTGTCCGTTCTCGACGAGCGTCGAGAGGAGGGGTTCGAGGTCGGTCTCCGAAACCCCGTTGGCGTGTCCGACATCCACGAGGACGGTCTTGCCGCGCTGGGAACTCTCCATGGTGATCTCGCCGTCTTCGGGGTCCTCAGACGGGAGGACGGTTCCGGGTTGGAACTGCTGGTTCTCGATGGGTGCGGTGTCGTTGGTGTCCCCGGCGGAGCCGAGGGCGTACGGCGCGACGGCCGCGGCACCGACGAGGACAGCGACGATGATCACGAACACGGCGACGAGTCTTGACTTAGGCGCTGACATTACCGATCACCTCGCTTTCGGTCTGCACGGAGCCGTACACCATCAACAGCGTCGGGGTGTCGACGGTTTCGTAGCCGACGGGACTGCGCTCGACGACGACTCCACCGCCGTCGTCGGCGCTGAGCAGGAGCAGTCCGCCGGTCTGTGGCGGCTCCTTCCGGTACACCTCGTAGTCGTCGAGGTCGGCCGCATTCGCGGCCTGTCGGATGGCGTCCTGGGTCGACCCGATGTCGTCGGCCATCCCGTTGTCGACGGCACGGGCGCCGGAGTACACCTTCGCGTGGGCGACCTCGGTGCGGGAGAGTTCGAGGTCGTCACTCCGGTGTTTCATGACGCTGCCGACGAAGGCATTCTGGAGGGTCTCGACCTGCGTGCGTCGCTGGTCGGCGGTCGCGCTGGCCTTGTCGGGGCCGCTCTTGACCTCGCCGGGGAGCGAGGGGCCGGGGGCCGCGGCGCGGACACCGACGCTACCGACGATGGACGCGGGTGTGACGTAGATATCCTCGGCCGGGAGCATTGCGTAGTACGCGCCGGACGCGCCAGTGGATGTGACACTCGCGACCACGGGCATCTCCGCCGCGGTGCGCTGGACCGAGAGGTAGAGCTGTTCGCTCGCGGCCGCACCGCCGCCGGGGCTATCGACGTTCAGTACGACCGCATCGATCGATTCGTTCTCGCGGGCCTCGCGGAGGTCCTTCTGGACGGCCGTCGCCGAGCCCGAGGTGATCGGCCCCTCGATGGTGACGACAGCGACGGTGCCGTCGGGCTGGGTGGCCCGGTCGTAGGCGACCGGTGCGAGGATCGCGCTCAACAGGACGGCGGCGACCACGACCAGAGCGTACGACTGCGCTTGGGTCAGTGAGCCGCCATCGGGACTGTTCGACATAGTGCACTCCCCTTTCGCCCCTGCGTCGGGTAATAAGCTCGCTTGACGAAAACGAGTATTGTACCTTGTCAGGTCGTCACTCGGTCAGGCCGAATCCCCGCCTGAACAGGAGGAAATCGACGAACAGGACGACGACTGTGGCGGCGGTGAGAACGACAAGCGAGACGTTCGGGTCGATTTCGGTGACGCCGATCATCCCGTACCGGACGCCGTTGACCATGTACACCATCGGGTTCAGCAGGGAGATGTCCCGCCAGAGCGGCGGCAACACCTCGAGGGAGTAAAACACCGCTCCGAAAAAGACCAGCGGCCGGAGGATGAACTGATTCATGACGGTGAGATAGTCGAAGTCGTCGGCCCACAGCCCCCCGATGATGCCGAGGCCGCCGAACAGCGTGGTGATGACCAAGATGAACGCGACCAGATACAGCGGATGCGAGAGGGGGACCGAGGTGAAGACCAGTCCGACGCCGACGATCAGGGCGGCAGTCAGAATACCCCGGGTCGCACTCGCGATGGCGTAGGAGGCGACCATGTTGAAGTTCGACATGGGCGTGACGATGACGGCGTCGATGTAGTTGTTCCACCGGCCGTGGAAAATCGAGAAGGAGGCGTTCTCGAAGGCGTCGGAGATGGCCCCGAGGACGACCAGGCCGGGAAGGACGAACTGGATGTAGCTCACGCCGGCGATGGCGCCAATCCGGTTCCCGAGAATCACGCCGAACACGGCGAAATACAGCGTGTTCGTGATGATCGGCGGGAGGAACGTGTTGTACGGTCGCCGGACGAACCGCAGAATCTCTCGGTGGACCAGCGTCTTCAGTTGGACGGAGCGTCGACTCACGCTTCCCCTCCGTCGGCGACGGACGAGCCGTTGCGTGTCATCTCGACGAACACCTCTTCGAGCGAGGTCCGGGAGACGTCGAGGTCGACGATTTCGTAGCCTGCGGCGTCGAGTTCGCGGACGAGGTCGGGCGCCACGAGGCCGCCGCGAGAGGCCGAGATGACGAGACGGCCGTCCTCGACGCCGACGGCGTCGACCTGTCCGTTTGTGGCGATGTCGGGTGGCGACCGGATCGGGTCGCGAAAGGTGACCGTGATGCGGTCGGTGCCGCGGTCCATGAGTTCGTCCGGCGTGCTCACGGTCGCGACCTGTCCCTGATCGAGGATGGCCACCTCGTCACAGAGGCGTTCGGCCTCCTCGATGTAGTGGGTGGTGAGAAGAATCGTCGTGCCGCCCTCGTTCAACTCGGTGATGAGTTCCCAGAGGTCGTGCCGGAGTTGCACGTCGACGCCCGCGGTGGGTTCGTCGAGGATTAGCAGGTCCGGGTCGGTGACCAGCGCCCGCGCGATGAGAAAGCGCCGCTTCATCCCACCGGAGAGCCAGTCGAAGCGCGTGTCGCGTTTCTCGTAGATGCCGACCTGTTTCAGGGCCGCGTCAGCCCGTTCGCGGGCCTCGTCGGCAGGGATGCCGTGATAGCCCGCCTTGTGCTCTAACACCTCTCGGATCGGAAAAAAGCGGTCGACGTTGAACTCCTGGGGGGCGAGGCCGATCCGGTCCCGGGCCTCGCGGTACTCCGTCTCCACGTCGTGGCCGAAGACCCGTGCCTCGCCGCCGCTTTTCCGCACCAGCCCCACGAGGATGTTGATGAAGGTGGTCTTGCCCGCGCCGTTCGGGCCGAGGAGACCGAAGAAACTTCCTTCGGGCACCGACAGCGAAACGCCATCTAGCGCCGTCACGTCGCCGTATCGCTTCCGGAGGTCGTCGATCTCTATGGCGGCTTCCATCTACCGAAACCACCGCGCCGGACGGAATTAAGCCCCGTGAAGTCGGAACGGGGACTGATACCACACCACGGGTCAGGGCTCGGAGAGTAGTGCTGGTCGTTGACCGTCCCGCGCTTTCGGGGGTTCGGACGGTCCCGATGGATACGCCGCTCGCGCGGCCCCGACGACGAACTCGCACTGCAAGCCCCAGGTCTCCGACCGTGACCGTGCCAACACGCGGATTCGATGCTGAAGGCGTCCAAGAACCGCGACTGAGGTGGGGGCGTCGTGTGTTACAGGACGAACCCGACCGTCCAGAGCGTGAGCATCCCGGCGACGAGCGTCGCGAACATGTTCTCGGTGATCCAAGCGACGCCCGCGGCGACGACGCCGGCGAGTAGGCGCCCGTCGAGAAGCGTCGCGGCGACGGTCGGTCCGGGGTCGACGAAGGAGGGGGCGACGAGGGCCGCGAGCACCGCCGCGGGGACGTAGCGAAGCGCCCGTTCGAGTCGCGGGGGGACTCCCGAGACGCGGTCGAGCAGGTAGATGAACGAGTACCGGATGGCGAACGTGAGTGCGCCGACGACGAGGACGACAGCCCACACGGCGAGGGGGCCGTAAGTGGTCGTCACGCCGCCTCCCTCCCCTCGACGGCGACGCCCGCGACGACGCCAGCGAGTGCTCCGCCCAACAGGCCGAGATTCAGCGGCCACGCGGCGCCGGCGACGGCGACGCTCCCGCCGACGAGTGCCGCGACGACCCGCGGACGGTCCGACAGTTCGGGGACGAGCAGCGAGAGGAAGACGAGCGGCACCGCGAAGGAAACGCCCCAGCTCTCGGGGATGCTGGCTCCGAGGACGACGCCGACGATGGTGGCGAGCTGCCAGACTAGCCACATGAACACCGCGGCACCGAGGTAGTACCACCGGTGGCCCGATCCGTCGGCGCCGCCGTCCGGCGCGGGCTGGTCGGCGGCGTCGGGAGCGTCGTCCCCCGTCTCGTCCGTGAACTCGGCGATAGCCAGCGCGTAGGACATATCCGTCAGGACGAACGCGTACAGCGCTGACCAGCGTCGGCGGAGCGCCTCAAGATAGGGGGCGATGGACGCCGAATACATGCTCATCCGGAGGTTGATGACGACGGCCGTGAGGACGACCACCGGGAGTGAGGCGTCCTTCGCGAGGAGGTCGACGGTCGCAAGCTGTGAGGCACCGGCGAAGACAATCGCCGACAGCCCGACCGCCTGGGCGGGCGAGAGGCCGGCGTCGACCGCGGCAACGCCGGCGACAAGCCCGAAGGGGATCAGCCCGAGGAGGAGGGGGAGCGTCGCCCGGACGCCGGCGACGAAGTCGTCGGGAACCGTAGGCATGTCAGACTGTGGACCGGGCACCCGCAACGGTCTTTCGGTTCCGGGTGACGATCACCGACCGACGACGACCGCTTCGCGGATCTCTAGGGCCGTGTCGAACTCCTCGCGGCGGTCGGTCCGGGAGCCGATCCGCCGGAGCTGTTCGGCGTGGGTGCGGGCGATTGCCTCCGTCGCTCGGCGGTCGAGTTCGAGGCGGTCGCCGACCGCCTCCCAGTGATCCGTCGGGACGAGAAACACCTCGCGGTCCTCGGCGTCGACGACCCGCTCGAACTCGCGGCGGTAGGCGCCGCGGCGGTCGCCGAGGTCACGCTGTACGCGGACCAGTAGCTCCGACAGTCGTTGGGGGCCAACGCTGGCCTTGGCGGAGGCGAGCATGAACACCTGCCCATCGATAGGGGAGTCCTGCGGGCCGGACACGTCAGCCACCCGCGCGCATCGCCTTCTGTGCGAACCGTTCGATGAGCGGGTCGAGGGCCTCCGGGTCGCCCTCGAAGACGAGGTCGACCTGCGTCAGCGACACCGAGGGGCCGACACCGACGGTCTGTGCGGAGAGGTCGACCGCCCAGTCATCGGCCTCGACGCGGGTGTCGCTCGTCTGCTCGCCGCCGAGCGTTTCGAGATATTTGATCGCCAGCCGCGTCGAGATGCCGCGGAAGGAGCGTTCCCGGCGAATCCACTCGTCGGTCATGCGCCGCCCGCCACCGGCGGGAAAATCGACAGTGTGTCGCCGTCTTCCATCACCGTCTCCGTGCCCTCCATGTGGAGCACCTCCCGCCCGTTTTTCAGGATGTTGAGGTTCGGCTGGAGGTCCCCACCATCGTCGATCAGCTTGCCTTCGAGGCCGTCATACGCCGATTCGAGCGTCAGGAGAATCTCGCCGACAGTAGCGTCGTCATCGAACTCGCGTTCGAGGGTCTTCTGGCCGACCGCCTCGCGGAACGTGGCGAAAAATCGCAGTTCCAAATCCATGTCTTTTGCTGGGGGCGCAGCGGTAAAAAGTCACGCGACACGGAGAGGCGGTCGTCCTACCGGTCGTTCAGACGGATACCGTCCTCGACGGATCGGTAGTTGCGCTCGCGGTCGATGCGCTCGGCGACCCAGCCGACCTCCTGAATCTGCATGAGGAGGTCCGCCTGTAGGTTGCGCCACGCGATGGCGTAGATGGGCGACTGCCCCCACGCCCGGAGTTCGGGGACGAACTCGTCGTACTGTTCGAGCTGTTCTTCCAGGCGTTCGAGGGCGCTGACGACGTTCTGTGCGGCCTCGCGCTCGTCGTCTGCGGCCTCGACGGCACCATTGAGCCGCCCTTCGAGGCCCGCGACGGCCCGCTGCATGTCCTGCCGGGCCGCGTCGTCGTCGTCCGGCAGCGAGTCGAGGATCTGTCGGGGAACACCGAGGTCGAATTCGTCCATACAGTTGGGCGGCTCGCGAGGGGTAAAAGACTCCCGACAGCGGCCCATAGGTCGCCGTCCGAGTCGGCTCTCGGTCAGTCGAGAAAGTCGCGCAACGCCGCCGAACAGGTCCGACAGAGCATCACCTGGAGGTCGCCGTCGGCGTCGAGGAGGTCGAGGGCACCGTAGACGTCGCCGGGTTCGATGGTCTCGCCACAGCGGTGACAGTCGTGTGGCTGGGCGGGGTTCGATCCGGTCACGGCTCCCGACTGTGAGGGTGGTGGTCGCGTCGGCCGGTTCCGTCGTCGGGGGCGGTGTCGGTGCTCCCACTCTCTCGGCCGGCGGTCACGGCCACCTCGGCCAGCGGCGTTTCGTCGTCGGCGACGAGGCCCAGTCGCTCGACGAGCGCCGCGGTCGGGCGGCCGTCGGGCGACCACCCGCGGGCCGCGTAGTAGCCGTCGAGCATGGCTTCGAACGCCTCGCGGTCGACGGTACGGCCAGCGGCCGGCCCGTCGGGGAGGGGGTCCTCGAACAGGGACGGGAGGGAGTCGTCCGCACGGTCGAAGCCCTCGCGGACGTTGAACAGGCGGACGAGCGTCCAGATCCGCTCACCGGCACGGGCCAGCGACTCGGGGTCGTGGTCGAGGCCGACGGCCGCCAGCCACTCGGCGCCGAGGTCCTCCCACATAGTTTCGCCGGCGAAGTCGTCGACGACGAGGCTCCAGAGCGTCGAGCGGACGTTCTGGGCGCCGATGACGGTCCTGACGCGGTCGGCGGTCGTCCACGTGTCGCGGGCGAAAGCCTCGCGCTCGACCGGGCGGGCACGGCGGTGACAGCCCCCGCGGTCGCTGGTGGCGTACGCGAGGGCCATCCCCGCGGCGCCCCGCGGGTCGTAGGCCGGGAGTTCCATCGACTTCACCGTCGGCACCGCGTCGGCACCCTCGCGTTCGCGGGCGGCCGCCACCCCGTCGGCGAGGGTATCGCCCAAGTCGGTCCCGCGGGTGGCGATGGCCGACAGCAGGCGTTCGGCCGCGTCGGCGTCGCCGAACGCGAGGTCCGGGTCGAGGGCGGGGTCGATGGCCCCCGCGTCGGCGGCGCGGGTGGCCCAGGCGACGGCGTTGCCCGCGCTGATGACGTCCATCCCGAGGCGGTCACAGGCGGCGCCCAAGCGAGCGACGGCGTCGAAGTCGTCGATCCCGAGGCCAGCGCCGAGAGACATGAGCGTGCCGCCACGGGGGACGGAGTCGCCGTCCGGGACGTCGACGCGGAACCCGCCGGGCACCGCGTCGTCGGCGTTCTCACGGCCGGTCGCCGCCTCGCGGACCGCCTCGACGCCGATATCGCCTGCATCCTCGAAGCGGCCGCCCTGCCAGCCCCGGGTCGAGAGGACACCCACCTCGTTGGCGAAGTCGACACTCTCGACTGTCTCGCCGGCGGCCTGCCAGCGGCCGGTGTCGTCGTCACGGTAGGCGGCGCCGTATCGGTCCCGGAGGTCGGCGAGCGCCGGCGGCGGATCGGGTGGGTCGCTGTGGACGGCGACGGCCTTCAGCCGTTTCGCGCCCATGACGGCGCCGGCACCGCCGCGGCCCGCGTGGTGGTCGCCGGCGTCACACGCGATGGTGGCGTAGGCGACCTGTCGCTCACCGGCCGGCCCGATGCAGGCCACGGCGCCGTCGAGGGCGGCGTCGGTGTCGACGGTGTCGGCTCCCCACAGGTCCCCCGCTTCGGTCAGGGTCACCTCATCGTTTCGGACGGTGAGGACGGTGGGTTCGTCGGCGGTTCCCTCGATGAGCAGGCCGAAGGCCTCGGGGAGGGCACCGGCGAGGGCGTCGGCGAAGGACCCGCCGCTGTAGGAGTCGAGGAAGGCGCCGGTCAGGGGTGACTTGGTGACCGCCGCGTACCGCGATTCACCGGGGAGATAGCCCGAGAGCGGGCCGAGCAGGAGCGCCAAGCGGTTGTCCGGACCGAGCGGATCGGTGCCGGCATCGAGTTCCTCGTAGAGATAGCGGGCGCCGAGGCCCTTGCCGCCGAGGAAGTCGCGTCGCCAGTCGTCGGGAACCCGTTCGCGAGTGACGGTCCCGGCCGAGAGGTCGACCCGAAGTACGTCGCGTCGAACGGGCGGTGACATCGACACACGTAGTCGGGAGACTGTGTTAAGCGTTGTCCTCAGTCGCCTCGACGTGGCGCATCTCGACGGCGACACCGCGGGTGCTCTCCCGCATCTCCGCGCCGTGCATCGTCGCCCGGCCGACTCCGAAGGCCGCCGGCCCCTCGACGACCACCTCGTCGCCGACGCGGACGTCGGCGTCGGCGTCGGTCACGCCGGGGGCGAGGACGCTCCCGTGGGGGACGAAGCCGTCGATTTCCACGCGCTTGGTCGGCGCGGGGCTTGCGGCCCAGTGGCGGGCGCCGGCGAGGGTGAACGCGAGGACGCCGTACTGGGGGACCTGCGCCGCGAGTTGGGTGTCGTCACCGTCGCGGACCTGCAGTTTGGGATGGCGGCTCGTCGTCCGCAGATCCGGAAACAGGTCGTCGCCGGCGCCGGGGCCGAACTGGTAGTCGGCGATGGCCCGAATCGTGTTGTGCTGGCGCTCTCGCTTCGAGTATTTGAGTTCGCCCGAAAGCGCCGCGTCGAGGTTCGACAGCGACGCGGACGTGGTGGGGTGGTCCACGGCGGTGAACTCGAAGGGCGTATCCACCCGGTCGGCCACCCGCTCGCAGATGTCGCGATAGCCCTCGCCGGGGACGTGAGCGATCACCCGGGGGTAGTCGTTGCGCTCCAGATACCGCTCCAGTACGGTGGCGACGAAGTCCTTCTCGCCTTCGGTCCAGTCGCCGGTGACCACCGCGTCGTAGTGCTGGGCGGGGTACGTACACTCCAGTTCCTGGGGTACGACGCCGATAGGCGATGTCATCGAGGCGACGTGGCCGCGGTAGCCGATGGCGCGGTGAAACTGGGCGTGGCTCTGGGAGTCGCTGTAGGGTTTGCGTGCCGAACACGGCACGAGCACGAGCGGGTTCGAAAACCGGTTGCGATAGCGGCTGGTGACCCGGTCGGCGAACCGCTGGATCTCCACCCGGTTCAGCGTATCCTCACTCGCCGCGCTGAGTTCCGTATCGCGGATGACCGGCGTCCGTTGCTCCAGATAGCGGTACTCCTGGTCGAACTCGCGAAACGAGGCGGTCAGCCAGTTCTCGTGGCGGCCCTGGCCTTCGAGGTAGTCCCGGAGGCGCCCCCGCCGGATCCGGGTGCGGACGGTGCGGAGTTCGGCTTCGAGGGCGGCGACGTTGTGGGCGACACAGTCCTCGCGGGTGAACTCCGCGAGCGGTGGGTCGCGCGGGTGGGCGCCGGGAAGTTCGTCGAGTTCGTCGAGGTGATACTCGCCTTCCGGGGTGAGATAGCGTCCCTGCCGGCCTTTCACCCGGGCGCGTTTGGTATCCACGAGGTCGACACCCGCGGCGACGAGCGTCGCGACGTTGCGGGGGGTGGCGACGCCGGCGAGGTAGAGCGCGGTGTCGGCCGGAACCGCCTCCCGGACGGCGATCAGTTCGTCGCGGAAGGAGGCGCCGTGGCCGGCGACTCCCTGGGCGTTCGAGAGGACGTAGGCGTCACAGCCGTAGTCGGCGGCCGTCTCCGCGGTGACGACGCCCGCACTCGGGTAGTCGACGTCCGGGTAGTCGACGGCGAAGGAGTCCTGCACGGTCGGGTCGGTGCCCGCGGGGAACGCTCGATGGGGGAGGACCGTAAGTTCGGCCTCACTCCCTTCGGGGAGGTCACGGTCGGTCCCCCAGAGACTCCCGCCGTCGACGACGACGGCGTCGGCGAGAGTGGGCGTGGTTACGGGGTCACGCAGGCGGAGTTCGCCAAGACGGGCGGCCCCGTCCCGTGCGTGGACCTCGAAATATTCGGTCATAGGCGTTGGTGGAGGGGGGCGCGGAACTACGTTTCGTTCCCGGGCCGCGACGGGCCGACCTCGTCGCGGACGACGTAGTAGAGTACCCAGACGACGAGGCTGCCGAAGAAGGCGCCGACGGCCCAGGCGAGCGCGTGGCGACTGTTCCGGCCCGCCGCATCCCGGTAGATCAGGGCGGAGACGACGAGCGGAACGACAAGCGAGAACACCAGCGTGAACAGAACGATCAGTAGTTCTAGGCCACCGGGCACGCCGAACTGCAGTGGGAGGGACACACGTGGGGGTCGAACGCCGACCAGCAAAGTCGTTCCCCGGTGTCCGGCCCACCCACGGCCTTTAGCCAACCGCGGCCCAACGCGGGCCATGACCGAGTACACCGGTGAGTGGGACCGGGCGTCGGTCGCCGCGTTCCTGGCCGACGCGCAGGTGCCCATCCGGGTGGCCTGCCGGACGCCCAGCGGCGGCCTCTGGATGCTCTCACTGTGGTACGACTTCGACCCCGACGCCGGCCAGTTCGTCTGTGCCACCGCCGCGGACGCCGACGTCGTCGGCTACCTCCGCGACGACGACGGCGTCGCCTTCGAGGTGTCGACCAACGACCCGCCGTACCGCGGAGTCCGGGGACGCGGGTCGGCGACTATCGTCCCCGACGACGACAAGTCGACGCTCCGTGGCCTGCTCGACCGCTATCTCGGGGGCACCGACTCGGCGCTGGCCCGGCAACTGCTCGATCCCGACCGCGACGAGGTGGCGATTCGGATCGACCCCGCACGCGTCTACTCCTGGGATTTCACCGAGCGGATGGACGACGCGACGGCGGAGTGAACCGCCAGCGTGAGGTGGCTCGCGACACGGATCGAGGATGTGCTGTCCCTCCGTCGAGCCGCGCTCGGTGCGTACGGTCTGTGGCTTCTCGCAGTGGTGCTCCTGATGGCTGGCGAGTACACCCCCCTGCCACGCCTGCCGGGGGGTCTGCGCCGGCGTCGCCGCCGGGACGGCCGTCTTTACCGTCCTCGGAGCCGGTCAACTCCTGCAAAGCGGCTACCGTCGGTTCGGCCCGTGACCACGCGACTCAGCCGTAGAGAACGTCGCTCGCCGCTCGGGTCGCCGGGAGCGCCTCCTCGTACAGGAGTTCGAGGAGTTCGTACTGCGAGCGGCTGGCGGCGGCCTCGTCGGCGGCCAGTCGGAGTTTCGTGACGAGTTCACCGAGCGCGACGCGCCGGGCGACCAGGTCGGCGTCGTCGTCGGCCGCGGTGCGGGTGGCTACGGCGGCCTGCCTAGCGTGGTGGCGTGCGGGGCCGATTGGAAGTGAGTCGGCAAGCGTGTCGATGCGGTCGCCGAGCGACCGGAGCGCCCCGGCGACGGGGGCCGGGAGTCGGAACTCGTCGGCCGTTCCGTCGCCGGGCTGTGTCCCTGACTCGCGGTCGGTCACCCCATCGGAGCGCGGCTGATCGATCATCTGTCGGTCGTAACTGATGGGCCACTATCATATCAATCGTCGGTCCACCCCCGCCGACGAGCGTCAGGCGTCGTCCCGGTCCGGGCGCGCACCGAGCGGTTCGGCCCGGACCGACGCGGGCAATCGGTCGAGGGCGGACGCCGCCCAGTCGTCGTGGGCGACCGTGACGTCGGTGTCGGGGTTGGCGTCGACGAGGCGGTCGACCCCGCGTGCGGCAGCCTCCTGGGCGGGTCGGTCGGTTCGGTCGGGGAGTTCGGCCGTGAACGGGTAGGTCTCCGAGAGCGCCCGGGGAACGGGGCCAAAGGGCGGCAGGAGCCGCCAGGCCGCGTCGAAGCGGTCGCCCGAAGGCGACGACCCCTCGGTGAGCAACAGCGTCGCGGGCGCATCGAGTCGACCGAGTCGGTCGTGGTGACGGACCACCTCGGGACGACGGGCACTCTCGGCCGAGCAGTAGAAGAAGGTGCCCTTGGAGGTAGGGTCGTGACGCTCCAGTTGGGCGGCGTGATCCAAGAGCGCGCGGTAGCCGTCGAGCATCGCGGGGTGGGCGCGGGAGCGCGTCTCGACGAGTTCGAGGAGGTTCCCCTCGCGGATGGCCGCCTTGATGCGGCGCAGTTCGCCGAAGGAGACGTGAAGGTTGTGTTCCGCCAGGAGTCGTTCGCGCTCGTCGGCGGCCGCACCCCGGAGGTCGGCGGGCGTATGCGAGGTACAGATCGGGCACTCACAGGGGAGATACGTGAGGTCGTCGAGGTGGCGCGTCCCGCGGACGGTGAGATAGCGGTCGTCGCGGGCGTAGATGGCGTACGCGGCGGAGTCGAAGAGGTCGGCTCCCATGGCGGCCGCGAGCGCGAACATCATGGGGTGACCGGCACCGAAGAGGTGGACCGGGCGGTCGGCGCCGAGGCCGCGCTTGGCGGCCGCGAGCACGTCGACCACGTCCGCGTACCGGTAGTCGTTCATCAGCGGGACGACGGCGCCGACGGGGAAGACGTCGAGGTCGGTGGCGTCGGCGTGGCGGGCGGCGGCTTCGCGGAGGTCGAGGTGGGTCGATCCTTGGACCGGCGCGTTGACCAGCATCTCGCCGGTATCGACGGCCTCGGCGTCCGCGAGCGCCTGTTCGGTCGTCGCCAGGTCCGCCTCGGTCTGCTCGCGGGCCGCGTCGGGCGGTGTCGGCACGTCCACGGGCGTGGCGACGTCCGATCCGATCTCCCGCTGGAAGGAGAGAATCTCGCGGGTCGTCACGTCGATGTCGCCGTACTCGGCCAACTGGAAGGAGCCGGAGTCGGTGACGATGGCGCCCGAGAATCCGAGCATCTCGTGTAGCCCCTCGTCGAGGGCGCGCTCGCGAAGGTCGTCGGTTCCGCGGATGATGTAGGCGTTGGTGATGAGGGCGTCGGCGCCGAACTCGGCTTCGAGGCGGGCCGGCGACACCGTCCGGATGTTGGGGTTGATGACGGGCAGGAGGGCCGGCGTCTCGACGGTCTGGTCGGCACGGGGAACGGTCAACTCCCCGATCCGACCGAGCACGTCGCTGTGACGGGTCTCGAAGCAATCGCGCATACCGCCACTGTTCGGGCCGGCGCGGTAAGGGTTCCGTTCCGACGGCCTACGCCGGCAGGGCGACAACGCCGACGAGCAGCGCCGCGACCGCCTCCGTCGCCGCTTCCGGTCCCTCCAACCCACCCGACTCGGAGAGTTGGATCGCCAGGTACGCCAGCGAGAACAGCGTCGCGTTGTAGGCGCCGTGGACGAGCGCCGGCACCACGAGGTTGTCGGTGAGTTCGTAGACGGTCCCGAACACCAGCGCGGGGAAGAATAAGACGGTCACAGTCACCAAGCGACCGCCAGTGCCGCCGGTCAGGGCGACGAAGTGGACCGCGGCAAAGAAGGCGCTGGCGAGGGCGACACCCGGAATCGGGTCGAACGTCTCGCGGAGGCGACCTTGGACGATGCCCCGGAAGAGCAGTTCCTCGCCGGGGCCGATGAGCAGGAAGGAGCCGGGGATGAGCCACAGGAGGACGCTCGGGTCGGCGCTAGCGAACTCGGCGACCTGATTCTCGCCGGCGGGGGCGCCGGCGACACTGACGAAGAGCGCGCCGGCGATGGCGGCCACCAGCGCCGTCACGTACCCCCCGACGACGAACACGAGGTCACGAATCGAGGGGAGCCGGACACCGAGGTCGTCGAGACCCCACCCGCGGACTAGGACGTATCCCACGGCGACACCGCCGAAGGCGACTCCCTGGATCGAAACGAGCGAAATCACCAGGAGGACAAAGGGCGAAGGCTCCGCGCCGAGGCCGACAAACAGCAGTGAGAGACCGAGCGCGAGGCCGGCGCCGACGCCGAGACCGATCCCCGACACCAGCAGGACGACGACGACTGCCCGGAGGCGGGCGCGCGTCCGGTCGTCGAGTGAGGGCATATCTGCCACTGGGTACGGGAGCCTCGAAAAGCTTCCCACCGACGGCGTGGGGACGGAGCGTCGCCCGGCGACCGGCACCGACGACGCCTCGCCGAACGACCCAACTCGAAGATTCGCCCGCTCGACGACTACGCCTCGTCGAACAACGCAACTCGAAGATTCGCCTGCTCGACGACTACGCCTCGTCGAACAACGTCTCGCCGTCGACCATGTGTTCCGACACGGCGTCGAGGTCGAGCGTCAGGCCGAGACCGGGTTTCTCGGGCACCGCCATGCGACCGCCCTCGATGAGGTTGTCCTCCTCGATGAGGTCCTCCCACCAACCGAGTTGGTAGGAGTGAAACTCCAAGGCGAGAGAGTTGGGGATGGCGGTGGCGACGTGGGCCGAGGCCATCGTGCCGATGGGCGAGGAGACGTTGTGCATCGCGACGGGCACGTAGTACATGTCGGCCAGGTCGGCGATCTTTCGGGTCTCGCGCATCCCACCGACACGCGGGAGGTCGGGGGCGACGATGTCGACGGCCTGCGGTTCGATGAGCGTCCGCTGGCCGAACTTGCGGTAGACGTTCTCCCCGACGGCGATGGGCGTCGTCGTCGACTGCGTGACCGTCTTCTGGACCTCGTGGTTCTCCGGAGGGACGGGGTCTTCGAGCCACCAGACGTCGTACGGTTCGATGGCCTCGGCGAGTCGCTGCGCGGAGTTGGCGGTGAACGACCAGTGACAGTCGAAGGCGACGTCGGCACGGTCGCCGACGGTCTCACACACCTCGCGGACGATGTCGACCTTGTGCTGGACCTCCGGACCGCGGAGGTGGCGGTTGGCGCGGTCCTTCTCGTGGCCCGAGGGGACGTCGAGGTCGAACTTGATCGCGTCGTAGCCCAGTTCCGAGACGACGCGCTCGGCCTCGGCGGCGTTCGATGCGGGCTCCGATTCGTCGCCAGCGTGACAGTCACAGTAGACGCGCACCTCGTCGCGGTACTTGCCGCCGAGAAGTTGGTAGGCCGGAACCTCGAGGAGTTTGCCGGCGACGTCGTGGAGCGCGATTTCGATCCCGGAGATGGCCGAGATCACCTTGCCGGCGATAGACCCCTCACCGCTCATCTTCTGGACGAGGTGTTCGTAGAGACGGTCGATGTCGAGCGGATTCTCGCCGACGACGAAGGGTTTCATCCGCTCGATGATCTCCGTCTCGCCGCCGCCCCAGTAGGACTCGCCGGTGCCGACGACGCCCGCGTCCGTGTAGACACGGACGAGAATCCAGGGGTAGTTGCCGTCGACCATCGTGGTCTGTACATCGGTGATCTCGACGTCGCGAGGGCCGCGGTCCGCGGTGAGGCCCATCGTCGGCGCCGACAGATCGCGCATCGTATACTCCGCGTTCGGGTCGCGGAGACTGGCGTAGTCGACCATCGTGTGCCGAGAACTTCGCCACGTGTAGTAAACGTTGGGTACGGAAAGAGACGCGTTCGAGTCCGACGACAGCCGGAGTACGAACCCTTACGGCGGGGGCCACCCTACGGGCTGGCGATGAGTTCGGTTCCCGAACGCAGCGAAATCGACGCCGAGGACAAGTGGGATCTGGAGAGCATCTTCGTCACCGACGAGGACTGGGAGGCGGCCTTCGAGGACGTCGGCGACCGCATCGACGACCTCGCGGCCTACGAAGGGCGGGTCACCGAGAGCCCCGAGACGCTCCACGAACTGCTCGAACTGCGCGAGGAACTCCTCCGGGACGTGGCGACAGTATCGACCTACGCCAACCTCCGGAGCAGCGAGGACACCCGCGAGAGCGAGTACCAGGCCATGTCGGCCCGCGCGGAGTCGCTGGCGGCCGACGCCCGGAGCGCCGCGAGCTTTGTCGACCCCGAACTGCAGGAACTCGACGAATCCGAGATCGAGGCGTTCGTCGAGGCCGAACCCGCGCTGGCCGAGTACGAACACTACTTCGACGACGTGTTGCGGGGGAAGCCACACACCCGGTCGAAGGAGGTGGAGGAACTGCTCGCGGACCTCACGGACGTGACCGACGCCGCGAGCGAGGTGTACTCGATGCTCTCGAACGCGGACATGGAGTTCCCGACCGTGGAGGACCCCGACGGCGAGGACGTCGAGATTTCGCTCGGCAACTTCACGAAACTCCAGAAGCGGCCGAACCGCGAGTTCCGACGCGAGGTCCACGAGGCCTTCTACGACCGGTGGACCGACGTGCGAAACGGCGTGGGGGCGGCGCTGAAAAAGAGTGTGATCAAGGACGTAAAACTCGCCCGCGCCCGCAACTACGAGACGGCCCGCGAGGCGGCGCTCGACGGACCGAACGTCCCAATCGACGCGTACGACACCCTCGTCGAAACGGTGCGGGAGAATCTCGGATACCTCCATCGTCACGCCGACCTGAAAGCCGAGGCGTTGGGCGTCGACGACCTGCAGATGTGGGATCTCTACGCGCCGATGGCGGCGGGCGACCCGCCGGAGATTCCCTACGAGCAGGCGGTGGAGTACGTCGTCGACGCCGTCGCCCCGCTCGGCGAAGCGTATCAGGAGCGGATGGCCGAGGGGCTGGATTCGCGGTGGGTCGACGTCTACGAGAACCGCGGGAAGCGGTCGGGCGCGTTCTCGGCTGGCACCTACGACACCCAGCCGTTCATCCTGATGAACTACCAGGACGACGTGGCCTCGATGTTCACGCTGGCCCACGAACTCGGCCACTCGATGCACTCGGAACTGACGAACGAGGCCCAGCCGTGGCAGTACAGCAGCTACGATATCTTCGTCGCCGAGGTGGCGAGTACGGTCAACGAGACGCTCCTGACCCACCATCTGCTGGAGACCGTCGACGACGAACGGGTCCGCCGGCACGTCCTCGACGAGTATCTCGAACGGTTCCGGTCGACGCTGTTCCGTCAGACCATGTTTGCGGAGTTCGAACTCCGCATCCACGAGGTGATCGAGGACGGCGGGGCACTCACCCCGGACCGCTTCGACGAGCTTTACCGCGACCTGAAGGCGGACTTCTACGAACCCGCGGTCGTCGACGACCACATCGCCCGCGAGTGGATGCGGATTCCACACTTCTACTACGGCTACTACGTCTACCAGTACAGCACGGGCATCAGCGCGGCGACAGCCATCGTCGACCGGATCGAGACCGAGGGCGAGGCCGCCGCGGCGGACTATCGCGAGGCTCTGCGGATGGGCGGGTCCGCGTACCCGGCCGAGGTCCTGGAGCGAGCGGGCGTGGACACGACCGACGCCACGTACATCGAGACGGCGTTGTCGACCTACGGTGAGACACTGGACGAGATGGAACAGCTGATCAGCGAGCGTTGAACGCGGGAGCGACGGCGTGCCCGGGTAGCCCGTCCGGGGTCGCCCGACGGCACGTCGGAATACGGGGGGTCCGCGACCCAAAGGCACATTTACGCCCGCTTCTTAGGAAGCGTAACCAATGTCACGGAGTCCGTCGCTTCCGGATCGACCGCGCCTCGACCTCGATCCGGAGATGTCAGACGCGGAGCGTCTCGACGCCATCCGCCAGCACTACGAACGCATGGTCCGCGTCAACGAGGAGCTCTCGGAGCGACTCGACGAGACCGACGACCGGCGTGAGGAACTCATGGAGGAGGTCGACCACCTCAAGCGGCGCAACGAGGTGCTGAAAACCTCGTCGCTGTACGTCGCCACCGTCGAAGAGGTGAGCGACGAGGGGACGATCATCAAACAGCACGGCAACAATCAAGAGGTGCTCACAGAACCCTCGCCGCGCATCCGCAAGGAACTCGCGGCCGGCGACCGCGTCGCCGTCAACGACTCCTTCAGCGTCCAGACCGTCCTCGACGACGAGACGGACTCCCGTGCCCAGGCGATGGAGGTCGACGAGTCGCCGACGGTCACGTACGACGACATCGGCGGCATCGACGCGCAGGTACGCGAGGTACGCGAGGCCGTCGAGGACCCCCTCCTGACGCCGGAACTGTTCGAGGAGGTCGGCGTCGACCCGCCCTCGGGCGTGCTGCTTCACGGCCCGCCGGGCACCGGGAAGACGATGCTCGCCAAGGCGGTCGCCAACGAGACCGACGCGACCTTCATCAAGATGGCCGGGTCGGAGCTGGTCCGGAAGTTCATCGGTGAGGGATCGCGGCTCGTCCGCGACCTGTTCGAACTCGCCGCAGAGCGCCAGCCGGCGGTCATCTTCATCGACGAAATCGACGCCGTCGCCGCCAAGCGGACGGACTCGAAGACCTCCGGCGACGCCGAGGTGCAGCGGACCATGATGCAACTGCTCTCGGAGATGGACGGCTTCGACGACCGGGGTGAAATCCGGATCATGGCCGCGACGAACCGCTTCGACATGCTCGACGAGGCTATCCTCCGGCCCGGCCGCTTCGACCGCCTCATCGAGGTGCCGAAACCCGACGGCGACGGCCGGGCACAGATCCTCCGCATCCACACCCGCGATATGAACGTCGCCGACGACGTCGATTTCATCGCGCTGGCCGACGACCTCGACGAGTACAGCGGCGCCGACCTCGCCTCCCTCGCCACCGAGGCGGGGATGTTCGCCATCCGCGACGACCGCACCGAGGTCCGGATGACCGACTTCCTCGACGCCAAGGCAAAAATCGAGGACAACGAGGACGCGGGACCGGTCATGGCCTTCACCGACTACCAGTACTGAACCCCCGGCTGTCATCGAGTCACACGCTCCGACGGCTTTTTACCCAGGCTCCGCGTATCAATATCGACTCGGATGAACGGAAACACGCCGTACGGAGGCGCACCCGGAGTCGTCGACGCCGGCAAGCTATCGACGGACGTCGAACTGACACAGGACCAACGGCAGTCCCTCCAGCGAGCCGTCGCGGGAATCGTCTCCCAGACCCGCTCGTACCTTCCCGACAGTTACACTGTAGGCTCGGAACTGTCCTATGGCTCGAACGGCCCGACGGCCACCGTCGCCGTCCGCCCGCCGGCCGGTCACCCGGTCAGCGCCGGCTTCACGCCCGACGTCGACGACCTCGACGCCGGAATCGGGACCGACGAACGTGACGAAGTCGCCCGCGGGTTGGCCGCCAGCGCCGCCCTCCAAGTGATGGACGCCGTCGGCGACGGTATCACGCCGACCGCCCGTTGACGCCGGCCCGCGTTGGCGCCGCAAACCAGATGGCGTAGACGAACACCAGCGCCGACGGCAGACTCCCGACGCCGATTCCCACTTTTAACGGCACCGACGTTACCACCGAGAGCGCCGCCCCGAGGAGCAAGGGGAGCGGCAACAGTAACAACAACAGGTCGTACCGTGTCGGCGTGGTCGGCACGGCGGTACCCTCACTCGGAGTCGTTCGGACGCTCATCGATGCTCACCTCGTATGATATTCGTCGGCTTTTGAACTAAAAAGTTTCTCCGAGTGTACCGAAAGCGTCTAGCGAACCTCGTGAGAACCCCAAGGAAGTATCTTTGAAAGTTTTCCGAATAATATGAGCTGGATATCCAGAGACAGCGAGGTGGGATGGCGGCGTCAAGCGACGATTACTCACAACCACGATCCCGACCGTGACCCTGGCAGGAGACAATAAGCTGGAAACGCTGAAACAGCAGTCTCGCACGACTAAAGGAGCGCTCGATCCACAATTGGTATCCGTTCGCGTACGCCTACTCCGACCTGAACTCGTATTTCCACACTCTGTTTGTCTCTACCCTGTCGTTGCCTTCATTATCCTCGGAAATATCGAACTCGAAGAGGTAGAAGAACCCGTCGTCATCCAGTTTGACGGCGAGGGTTCGAACCGAATCGGGGTACCTATTCTTTTCCTCTATGCCGCGCGTGTTCCGAATCAGTTGGTTCTTGTTCAGAGTCTCGCCTTCCCCCTTGGCTTCAACGGCTAGCGCATGATGGTCACCATCGTGGTCCACACCTACATACAAGTCGTCAAGTTCGGCTTCTCTCCCTTTCACCCTCATACGAAGGTGTGACTGAAGATGGTACGTGTCCAGTTCTGTGAAGTCGTCTAGCAGACCAGCATAGCGAACTTGGGTGAGGGCACCCTGTTCGTCTTTCCCGATGTATTTTTGTACTGCTTCGGGCAGAACAGAGGTGCTAGTTTGATGGGTCTGATCCACGACCTCGGGGATCGGGATCAGTTGCTCCGTCTTGGTGAACATGTAGGTGGGATCTTCTCCCTCCCGAGTGTCGTCAATGATGACTGCGGTGTAACCGTGTTCAGCAATCTCGTCGGGGAGAGGGCGTCGGCTTCTGTACGCATACGGGATGTCTGGCACGTTTCCAACACTGATCTCCAGTTCCTCCATTGCATCCTCAATGTGGCTTCGACTGAATGGGATTTCTTCGTCTGTCCCATATTCTTCGGCCTGTGTCTCGAAAACCCACTTGATGATTGGTTCGTACTTCGCCATCGATACATACCGATCCACCTCGGGGGCGGCTAAACGTATCGTCATTTTGATGTTTCTACGCAAGCTATTAACGGAACTCTTTGAAGATACTCGACGTACGGAAAAGAAAATCAATAGTTGGCTACGTCCGCCTCCTCGAAGGTAAACAAGTAGTCGTCCTCTATGACCTCAAAGACGAGGCTTCGGCCCTTACCCTTCAGACTGAACTCCTTTCGGGGGCGATTGCCTGGACCCCGAACGTCGGAGGACTCCAAGAACCCTGCTTCCTCAAGCTGGTTGAGGTTGTTAACGATGCTCTCAGGGGTGATTTCAAATTCATCTTCCTGAGCAAGATCGGGGGCAGAAATAGCCTTCTCTTCCGTAGCTCTGCGTAAAAGGCGAAGGCGGACCTCGGAGTTCAAGGCTTTGAACACCTTGACTTGCTCCTTGTAGTCGATATCAGCCATTAATCACGCTTCAAAGCGGATGAACATATCTCCTACCCCGAAGTCGAACTTGTCCATAGATATAAGTCGAGTATCTTTGAAGATACAAAGTGTAGAGCAAATCAGTTGCAAAGAGGCGAACGATAAAAGCCTATCCCAACCATGACCCTCTCACAAGACAACGAGGCAGAAACGTTGAAACACCAAAGCAATCTCTCGCGGCTTAAGGACCTCTCAATTCACGACTGGTATCGATTTGTATACGCCTACTCCGACCAGATAATTACTGGTCTCGTTGATGAGTTCGGAATCACGCAGGATGATCTTGTCATAGATCCATTCAACGGAACTGGGACCACAACTCTGGCGACGAAGAAGTTCGGGATTGACGCAATCGGGACGGACACAAGTCCCGCAAGCGTTCTCTCTGCCCGAACGAAGACCAACTGGGACGTTGATCTTGATGAGTTCCGCGAACGGCGGTCTGAACTCCTATCTACTATCCAGCCGATATTCAAGCAGATCTCTTCAGAGGGGAACACTACTCTCGACTCGTTCGGTGATTCTACGAGTGAGGAGATTGATCTGAGCAAATACGACTTCTCTGAGCCAGAGAAGACACCGAAGGGGTGGCTCTCCGAGAAGCCACTCAAGAAGATGAAGGTTCTGCGGTATCACATCGAGGAGATGCCAGACGACGAAGTTACAGACCTGTTCCGTTTGGCGATGATTGCCATTCTGCCCGAGAATGTGGGGAACGTCAGATTCGGCCCCGAGGCTACACGCGACCGCAAGCAAGAGGGCGACAAGGACGTGTATTCGATTCTCAAGAAGAAGCTCGACAAAATGGAACAGGATCTTGAGCAGGTACAGGAGGCTATTGAGAGCGGGAAAGTCGGACCTGGTGAAACGGAGATTCTTCGGGCAGATGCCCGTAAGTTGGCTGACACCCTCAGAAGTGAATCCCGACTGCTAAACACCGACAAACACGGGGGCGAGATTGATTACCTGATTACGTCTCCACCCTACCCTGCGGAACATGATTACACCCGCAACCAACGTCTCGAACTGATTTGGCTTGGGGTGTGTGACGATAACAAGGATCTTCAAAAAATCAAGAAAATGAACATCCGAAGCCACACGAAGAATATCTACGTGGCTGACGATGAGGGAGAGCAAACCAACATCCGTGAGAATAACCGTATTGATGGTATCATTTCCGAGATGGAGAACATCATTGAGGAGGATAACATCTCTCACGGCTTCGGCCAATACTACCCCAGGGTCATAGAGGAATACTTCGCGGGAATGCTCCACCACTTTGAACAGGTATACGACTTGATGGCGGAGGGTGGGAAAGCGGCCTACGTGGTGGGTGACTCGGGGAGCTATTGGCAGGTGGAGGTGAAGACTGCTGAAATCCTCGCAGAACTGGCCGAGGAGCGTGTAGGCTTTGCAGATCCTCAAATCCGCCTCTGGAGGAACATGGCGGCGACTACTGCGGACTACGACGACGTTGAGGAGAATATTCTAATCCTCACCAAACCCGAGGAATAGGCGGGGTCGCCCTTTTGTCTGAATATCTGCGACTCAAATAGATATGGGACCCGCGACAGGGGGGGTGGAGAATTTGATATATGTGTGGACAATCGCATGGGGGGCGTGATTGCCCCCCCATGTGGACCCTCCGTAACCTTCCCCCGCAACCTAATTTTGATGCGGGGGGCCTCAATCGACCCGCATTGTAGTGATTGTACGTAATTCCATAGCGGGACGAGGAGGTTACATGCCAGAATGATGGAGCGATCTGGCGGTGTCGCCCCGACTCGCGGCTAATAGTCTCGAAATTGTCTACACAGACGGATACACAAAACGCCTACTTGCCCCAGAAGGGGTCGCGGCGGCGGTGGTTGTCGAGAAAGCCTTGGAGTGCTTCGAGTTCGTCGGCCGGAATCTCGCCGTCGAGTTCCTGTTCGAGGATCTTGGCGTGTTTCTCGGGAAGGTCGACCCAGAGTTCGTCGCCCTCGTCGATCTGTCGGCCGACGGTCGGGCCGTCGATGGCGACACTGACACGTTCGCCAGCGCGAGCCTCGGAGACGTCCTCGCTGTTCTTCTGGATGCCGCTGAGTTGGCCGAGGCGTTCGAACTCGTTGCCATCGAACCGGCCGACGTAGGTGTTGTTTTTCAGCGTCCCCGACAGCACCTCGACGCCGACGACGGCGGGGTTGTTCTGCCGGAAGACGTGATCGGGGAGGATCTGGAAGCGAGCGGGGCGGATGATCTTATCGAGGACCGTCTCCTGCTGGGCGCGCTGGCGCTCCTCGACGAACGCCTCGTAATCCTCGACCAACTGGTAGATCACGTCGTCGCGGAACAGGCGCACGTCGGTCTCCTCGACCTCGGCCTCGGCGTTCGAGAGAACGTCCACGTTGAACCCGAGGATGACCTGGTGTTCGGCTTCGGCGGCGGTGCTGGCGACGGCCACGTCGCGGGGCGCGACGTCGCCGACCTCCGCGCGGAGGATGGGGACCTCGGCCTCGACGAGGGCGTTGGCCATCGCCTCCAAGCTGCCGAGGGTGTCGGCTTTCACGACGACGCCCTCCTCTTCGGTCTCGACTTCGATTTCTGCGAGTTCGGACTCCACGTCGGCGACGACGAGCGCTCGCTCGCGGTCGCGGACGACCCGGACGGGGGCGCCGGCCATGGCGTCGTCCAGGTCGGGGGCGGCGATCTTCACCCCAGCCGCGGCGGCGACGGAATCGACCCGGTCGAAGCGCTTCTCGGTGCGAATCTCCGCGAGCGGCTTGGGCTGGAGCAGTGCCCGCACCTCGGTGACGATGGGGTCGCCCATCCCACCGACGACCACCTCGTCGCCCTCGCGTATCGTCCCGTCGTACATCACCACGTCGAGAGTGGTCCCGAAGCCTTTCTCGTCTTTGACTTCGAGGACGGTCCCGGCTCCCGGCCCCTCGACGTCGATGGCCATCTGGTCTTTCATGTACCGCTGTGAGAGGCCCATGAGGACGGTCAGGAGGTCGGGGACGCCCTCGCCGGTGACGGCGGAGACGGGGACGACGCCGATGTTGCCCTGGAAGTCCTGTACGCGCCAGTAGAGATCGGCCGAGAAGCCCGCATCCGAGAGTTGCCCGATGATCTCGTAGAGGTTCTCGTCGAGACGGGAGCGAGCGCGGTCGCTCTGAGCCTCGTAGGAGGCTTGGATCGGCTCACCCTCCTGTGGGTTCCAGCCGGGCGTGGTGTCGATCTTGTTCGCGGCGACGATGAAGGGCGTGCCCGTGCGTTTGAGGATGTCGATGGCCTCCTCGGTCTGTGGCTGGAAGCCGTCGTTCACGTCGACGACGAGGACGGCGATATCGGCGAGCGCACCGCCGCGGGAGCGAAGCGTCGAGAAGGAGTGGTGGCCGGGCGTGTCGATGAAAAGGAGACCCGGCAGGTCGAAGTCGTCGGGGTCGACGAGGCTGCCGGCGATGCCCGAGATGGTGTCGAGGGGGACGGCCGTCGCGCCGATATGCTGAGTGATCGCGCCGGCCTCCCCCTCGCTGACGGCCGAGCCGCGGATCTTATCGAGCAGGCTGGTCTTCCCGTGGTCGACGTGCCCAAGCACGGCGACGATGGGGGTGCGAAGCGCGTCCGGTCGGTCGCGTGTATCCGAATCTGACATGATATCCCCCGGCAGAACGTTGCTTGTTCCCGGAAAGCCGTGGACCGAAGTTAAGTCTTTCAACATGCCGGCGTGGCACCGGTGTCCGACGGGTGGCCGACGACCCCGTGGCGTTTAAGGTCATCCCCGCGAATGTCCCACTCATGTCCGACGTACTCGCCGAAAATCTCTCGGGGAAGTCCGTGATGGGCTCCGACGGGACGGAACTCGGCATGCTGTACAACATCACCATGAACCTGAAGACGGGCGCCCTGAACGACCTTCTGGTCTCCCCGAACGAGGAGTTTCCCGCCGCCGACTCCCGATTCCAACAGGACGAACAGGGGCGACTCCACGTCTCCGTCTCGCGCGTGCAAGCCGTGAAAGATTACATCGTCATCGACCGGTAGATGCACGTTCTCGACTCTTCTGCGTTCATCCACGAGTATCACACCACCGAGGAGATGGCCTCGATTCCCGCCGTCGAGGAGGAACTCGAAGACGAGAGCGCCTACCGCTACGACGCGATGGAGGGCGCGGGGATGCACATCCACATCCCGGCCGACAACACCGTCGAGACCATCGAACGCGCGGCCGTCGAGACGGGCGACGCCGAGGAACTCTCCGACACCGACGTGCGCCTGATCGCCGCCGCCTTCGAACTCGACGGGACGCTCGTCACCGACGACTACGCGATGCAGAACGTCGCGGAACACCTCGGTGTCGTCGTCGAGGTGATCGCCCGCGAGGGTATCTCCGAACAGCGCGAGTGGCGCTTCCAGTGTCAGGGCTGTGGCCGCGAGTTTGACGACCACCGCGACCGCTGTCCGATCTGCGGAAGCGACCTCTCGCGGAAGAACCCCGCCTAAGGGGCAAGCGCCGCGACGGTTCGCTCGGCCGTCGCGTCGTCGACGCCGTCCGGGATGACCACGATGGGGTGGTCGACCACGCCGAGTGACGCCACCTCGTGAAACCGCTCGCGCGCCGTCTCGGGCCGGCCAGCGACCCCCAGCGCGTCGACCATCTCGGCGGTGACGGCCGCCCGCGCGGCGTCGCGATCCCCGTCCGCCCACGCCGCAGCGACCCGCTCGGCCGCGTCGGGAAACACCGTTGCGACGGCGCGTCGGTATCCCTCGCCGCTGCCGACGTAGTACGCGAGGTGGTCGCGAATCGCGTCACGAGCAACGGCGGGGTCGTCGTCGACCACCGCGGGGACGTAGGGGGCGACGGTGATCGAGTCGGGGTCGCGGCCGGCCTCGCGGGCCGTCGCAGCCACCGTCTCGAAGGCCTCGGCCAAGTTTTGGAAGGGGACGTTGTGCGGCAGCCAGCCGTCGGCAACGCGACCGGTCGCCCGGCGGGCCGCGGGACCGAGCGCCGCGGTGTAGACGGGGACGTCGGAATCGAGCGCCGGAACGTCGGCGACTGAGACCGTTTCGCCGTCGTAGTCGACGCGGCCCGAACCGCCGGCGAGGGCGGCGACGAGTTCGGCCGTCTCGTGAAGACGCCGTACCGGGCGGCCGTAGTCGCGCCCGTGGAGGCCCTCGACCGCCGTCGGCGTACTCGGTCCGACCCCGAGGCGGACGCCCGCCGGTGCGACAGCCGCGAGCGACGACGCCGCGGCCGCGAGCGTCGCCGGGGATCGGGAGAAGACGTTGACGATGGCGGTCCCGAGGGTGAGGTCGTCGACGGCACCGGCGACGGCGGTCAGCGTGACGAAGGCGTCCCGTCCCCAGAGTTCGCCGACCCAGCAGGCGTCGTAGCCGAGCGACTCACACCGAACGGCGAAGTCGCGGGCGTCGGGCACCGGCCCGTCGGGGAGCACGACGCCGCGTCCGAGTGTCATACCGGCGCGTGGGTGCGGAGAGGGCATATATCCCTGGTCCGAGCGGGCGGGAACCCTTTTTGAGCTTGTGTGTTTCATGTCGACATATGACAGAGAACCTCCGCGAGACACAGGCACCGCTGAAGGAGACGTACGAGCGGGACCCCGAGGCGGCGCAGGTGACGCTGACGGCGACGGGAGAACGGGCGGACACGACGAGCTGTAGCGTCGAGGTTGGCGAAGCCGTCTACGAGGCACAACTCCACGAAGGTGCCGGCGGGTCGGGCACGGCGGCGTGCTCGGGTGACCTACTGCTCGGCGCACTCGCGGCCTGTTCGCAGTTGACCGCGCAGGCGGTGATCGAAAACATGGGCGCCGCGGCCGACGTGTCGGTCGCGGTGGAGGGCGACCTTGACCTGCGGGGGACGATGGGTGTCGCCGACGTGCCGGTCGGATTTCAGGCGCTCCGGATGGACGTGACGCTGCGAGGGGCGATAGATCCGGAGACGGCGGCGTCGATCCGGGACGCGACCGAGCGATACTGCGTCGTCTACCGGACGCTCGTCGACTCGCCGGACGTGACGACCGAGTGGACGTTCGAAGAAAGCGCCGAGGGTGAGATTTGAACTCACGAGTCCTGACGGACAGTTGCTCTCGAAGCAACCGCCTTGGCCGGGCTAGGCTACCTCGGCTCGTCCATTGATGGGAGAGCGGGCGTTTAATCCGTTTCGGTTCACCGCGGGCGGTCGATCCCGGCGCTCGCGGGATTCCCCGGATTCAAGTCACCCGCGTTCCCAGCGGTGGGCATGGCGACCATCGACACGGCGATAAACGCGATACACCTGTTGTTCGCCGGGCTGTGGGCTGGAAGCGTACTTTTCCTCGCGCGGGGGCTGCTGCCCGCGGCGCGGGACGGCGACTTCGATGCGGCGCCGCTCCGGTCGCTGATCGGCCGGTTTCGGACGTGGTCGCGCGTCTCGTCGCTGGTGCTCCTGCTGACCGGCGGGCACCTCGCGGGAACGCGGTATACGGCCGAGAGCCTACTGGGCTCGCCGCGTGGCTACCTCGTCGTCGCGATGGTGGTGCTTTGGTTCGGCATGAGCGGCCTGATCGAAGTCGGATCGGGCCGACTCGTCGATGGACTGGACGAGCGGAAGGTCCGAGAGCCGGCACGGGCGGCGACGCCATTTCTCACCGCGGCGGCCGTCGCGGGCGTCGGCTTGCTCGTCATCGGCGGAGTCCTGCTCTGAAGCCGATTCAGGTACTCCCCGAAACCCGGTAAGGGCCGATTAACTATGCGACGGCGAACGCGTACCGCCAGTGGGGACAGTGTCACACGCTCCCCACTCCCCTATGTTACGGTGTCCGAACTGCGGAACCAGGATCCCGCGGCGACGGATTGTCGCTCCGGAGGACGAACGGCCGACCCACGCGGAGTGTCCGGACTGCTGGGAGGTACATCCGGTATCATCACCCGCGTAACAGCAGACTCGTCGGCGACCGGTGGCCACCCCGATCCGAGATGAGTCGCCGGTGAGCCACCGGTTCGACCGTCCACCCCGCCAAGTCAGGCACACACCGGTTTCGACTCGCCGGAGACGATTACGCCACAAAACGCCGCACCGAATCAGTGGCGGGTGCTTCGAACGAGATCCGCAACGGCGACGATGGCGACGCCAACCGTCGCCGCGGCACCGCCGCCGACGGCAACCGCCGTCTTCACCAGCGTCCGAACCGCCGAACAGGAGAGTTGCAGGCTCTCGGCGCCGGAGGCGCCGACGACCATCGTCCCTGCCGGACCACCCGAACAGGAGACCAGAAAGCCGACGGCGGCACCGGTGATCAGATACAGAAAGATCGGTGCGAAAACCGTGACCGCGAGGAGCGTGGCGACCCAGCCGAGCACGTCCCGATACATATCTGGGCGATCCATCCACGGGTACAAATGCGTCGCGGTCACGATACGTGAGAGACGGGGTGTCGGAACCACACCCTTTTTATTTTAGGTCTCCCTAAAGACTCGCGATGACCACTGGAACCCAGTCGGGGACGGACGACGAGTCGGAGTCAGCGCCCGAACCGGAGTTTCCCGACCGGCCGACGGTGTCGGTCTGTGAGAGCTGTCCCGGCCGCACCGTCTTCATGGAGAGCGACAACACCGACGGCTGGATCGCGAGCGACCTGACGGTCGAGCCGACGCAGTGATCGGCGACCAGTCGGTCGGTCCCGGTTGGTAGTTTTTCCTCGTGTCGGCGGCGGCGGCGCTCACCGCCTACCGGCTGCCGTGTCGATCCGCCGGCGACGAGCGGAGTCGTCTCGCGTCGGAGGATCACGGGGCGTTCGATACGAGCTAGTCCGCCGACTGCCGACGCCGCCACTCGTTGATCAGCGTCGGTGCGAGGACGCCGACGCCGATCAGCGCCGCGAAGCTCACGACGCGACTCGTCGTTACCTGTTGAGCGAGATACCACGACGTGAGCCCGAGAAGCATGAACAGGACGATGATCTTCGTCTCGGTGTCGAGGAGGGCATCGCGGGCCATACGGAGGGATGTCACGCAGACGACTTATGTTCACCGCAAGGTCACGTAGGTGAGGAACGCGAGCGCGACGAACTGCAGGGCACGCATGGTGAGGACGGCCATCTGGGCGGTCTGATCGGCGGCGTACAGCATACCGGAGCTGAAGAAAAAGCCGATGGCGACGACATTTTCGACGGCGAGGACGACGGCGAAGGCGACGAGTCCGAGCGTAAGCGGCGTGCCGAACTGTCGGTAGTTGCGCCACCAGACGACCAGCAGCGCGGCCAGCAGCGCGATGTTCAGCCCCGAGAGGGCGCTCGCTATCGACAGCGTGGGGGTCATTAGTGGCATGTTAGACGTGTTCCGTGATCTCCTCGAAACGGTCTCGGTGTCGGTCGAAGCGGTCGGTGAGGAAGTAGAGCCGACCGTACTCCTGATCGCCGCTCTCGATCACGTCGTGATCTTCGAGCATGTCGAGGTGGTGGCGGACGGAGTTGTAATCGAGGCCGAGTTCCTCGTGTAGTTGGTTGGCGTTGCGCGGCCGCTCGTCGAGGAGACGGATGATCCGCGCGCGGTTTTTCCCGCCGCGCGTCCCGGCGAGTAAGTACCAGAGTGCCTTCTCCATCAGCGGCCGTAGAGTGGTGTGGGTGGCACGGGGAAAACCGTTCGCCCGTCACAGGGACGCGGGGTCGACCGATTCGGACACCCACCCGCTCGGTCCGTTGGGGAAGGCGTCGGCCTCGTCCGCCGGCTGGACGGTTCCGGTGTCGTCGATAGCGCGGACGACCACCTCGTGGGGACCGGCGGCGTCGTAGCGGTGGACCCACTGCCGCCACACGTCCTCGCCGGGGAGTGGCTCTGAAAGGTCGGCCTGGGTCCAGGTGTCGCCGCCATCGGTCGACACCTCGACAGCCCGGATCCCGCGGGTCCCGGCGTAGGCCGGGCCAGCCACCTCGATGTGCCCGTCGTCGAGGCGGTTCCGCGCCCAGAGCTTCGCGACAGTGTTGACCGGGCCAGTGCCGTGCCACCCGCGCTCTTCCCAGTAGCCCGTCGCCGGTTCGTCCAGAATCTCGATTTCGGTGAGCCACTTGACGTTGATCTCGCCCCAATGACCGGGAATCAGCGCCCGCGCCGGCGCGCCGTGACCGCGTGGGAGCGGCTGACCGTTCATGCCGACGGCCAGAAAGCCATCCCTCAGCGCTTCGACGGGGAACTCCTCGTAGAACCCGTCGGCGGCGCGGAGCATCACGTACTCACCTTGGAGGTCGACGGGGTCGAGTATCTCGGACAGAGGGACGCCCGTCCAGAGCGCGGTGTCGAGTTTCCGGCCGTTGAGGTTCTCCCCGACACACCGAAGCGAGACGAACCGGTGGTCGTGGTCCATCGCCTCCACGTCGTCGATGTCGTAGGTCGCCTCCTCGTCGACGGCGCCGTGAATCCGGAGCGACCAGTCCTCACGGGCGGGGTCGGGGTCGACGTTGGCGACGTCGACCTGATAGAAGCGGTCACTGACCAGCGGCTCCAACCCCTCGACGTCCAGCGATTTCGTCGCGGCCTCGTCGAGCAGGGCTGCCACGTCGTCCGGAACGGGTTGCCTCGGGACGGGATCGGCAGGGGCGAGCACCCGCCGGCCGCCGACGCCGACGACGCCGAGAGCGAGAGCAGCGGCAGACGAGAGGAGCGCCCGGCGTGCGTCGTCGGGGGCGGCACCGGCGTCGGTGTCGGTGCGAGGGCTGGCGTCGGCACCGGCCCCGAAGCCCGCGACAGTCGTCACCAGCGCTGCGCCGACGGCCGCGCCGACCGCTGAGTCGGCCGCGCCGACCAGGATGGCGGCGAGGGCGCCGACGACGACGGCGACGGCGGCTGGCGCGAGCAGGGATTGGCCGGCCCGCGTCGCAGCGGTCCGTCCGAGCGCAACCGCGACACCGAGGAGGGCGGCCGTCGCCGCCAGCCCCGACGCGTAGGCCAGTTTGCTCCCCAGATCACCGAGGACGGTGATGGCGAACGTGACGAGAGCGGCGGGCGCGAGCGTGTTGGTCAGGTTGGCGACCGGTGCCGCGACGAAGGTCGGCGTGCCGCCGACGACGGCGTACGACCCGGCGACGGCGGCGATTCCACCCGTCAGCGCGACGGTGGCGGCGGCCAGGCGGGCCCGCCACGCGGCGGGGATCATGGCAGCCTCCTCGGGCGGGGACAGTGGTTCGGCGCGCGACCGGACGTGTCGGGGCGAGTCGGTGGACGCATACCCGAATCGAGGTGTGCCACCGGGTAATGGGTTTTTCAAGCTCCGACTGAACTCCGTCTAGAGTTCGTCACAACTCGCCGTCCCGAAAGACAGTAGACGGTGGGCGCCTGCGTTTCGACGACGGAGAGTCGTGTCCCGGACCCGCAGTCGCGTCGCGCTCGCCGGCGTCGTCTATGCGACACTGTTCGCGCAGGTCCTCCTCTATCCAGGGATCGACGCGCTCGTCGATGCGCTCGGCGCCACGACGGCCCTCGACGCGAGCATGTGGTTCCTGGCTGTCGAGTTTGCGGCGTTCGTCGTCTTCGCGGTGCCCTGGGGCGTGGCGAGCGATGCCGCCGGGCGTCGAGTGCCGTTCGTGGCCGCGGGCGCCACGCTCGGCGCCCTCGGCTACGCCCTGCTCGCGGTCCTACCCGGCGTTCTGGGCCTGACCTTCGCCGCCGTGCTGGCGCTTCGGGCGTTCCAAGGGGCAGTCGTCGTCGGCGCCTTCTCCCTGTCGATGACGATGCTCATGGACCTGGAAGGATCACACGGGCGCAACATGGGCGCCGCGGGCATCGCTATCGGCCTCGGGACGGCCACGGGCGCCCCCGTCGGCGGCGCACTCTACGCGCTGGGGCCGTTCGTTCCCCTGTATGTGGCGAGCGGCGTCTTCGTCTTGGTGGCGCTCTGTGTGCCGTTCGTGGTGGATCGGGCGCCCGACGCCCGCGAGCGCGCGTCGCCGCTTGCCGGCCTCCGCCGGACGCCGCGGCTCGCGCTCCCCTACTGTTTCGGCTTCGCTGATCGGCTCACCGCCGGGTTCTTCTCGCTGGTCGGCACCCTCTATTTCCGCACCGTCTTCGGTCTGAGTCCGGGTGCGACAGGGTTGACGCTCGCGCTGTTTTTCGCCCCCTTCGCCCTGTTGCAGTACCCCTTCGGCGTCGTTTCGGATCGGATCGGCCGGACGCTGCCCATCGTCGGCGGGTCGGCGCTGTACGGTGGGGCAGTGATTCTCGTCGGCGTCGTGCCGGGGCTGCGGGCCGCCCAAGCGGGGATGGTGCTCGTGGGCGTTCTCGGGGCGTTCATGGCGCCGGCGACGCTGGCGCTGGTGACGGACCTCGCGGACCCGGAGCGACGCGGCGTCGCCATGGCCGGCTTCAACATCGCCGGGAGCGTCGGCTTCCTCGTCGGCATCGTCGCCGGCGGCCTCGTCGCCGACGCCTACGGCTACCGCGCCGCGTTCCTGGCTGTCGGCGGTCTCGAAATCACGCTCGCGGCGGCGACGCTTCCCGCCTTCCGCCGATTCGGTGTCGAACTCGGCCGGGCGTGACGGCGTCAGCGCCGCCGGGCCGCCGCCGCCAGCGCGAGAAGCGCGAACGCCACCACGGACGCGAGCGGCCCGAAGCCGGGACCACCGCCGCTCGTCGGGGATGCGGCCGTCGTCGCGGTAGCGGTCGAAGTGGCCGGTTGTGTCGTCGCCGTCGGCGTCCGTGTCGCCGTCGCGGTGGCGGTCGGACGCTCCGTCGGCGTCGGCGTCGGGGTGGCCGTCGGCGTCCGCTCCACCACGACCGCCCGGGTGACCGTGTTCTCGCCGTCGTCGACCTCAATCGTGTAGGTGCCGGGCGTGGCGCCGCTTGGCACTGCCAGCCGCGCCGTCCAGACGCCGTCAGTCGACCACGACGACGCGGTCACCATCGGGAACGACGCCGCCGACGGCCCTTCGATCACCTCAACGACGACGGTGGCGTCATCGGGGTTCCGGTTCGTCCGCCCGCGCACGAGCATCGTCTCGCCGGGCGGGACGGCTTGCACGCCGGTCGCGTCGGGAGTCGACGCCGGCACCACGTCGGTCACCGTCGTCCGCGGTCCGGCCAGACGGAACGACTCCCGGACGGCGAGGTCGTCGCCGCCGGCGACGCCCAGCACCTGCCCGTCGAGACGGGCGAGGATCTGCTGGCCGGTCAACCCGCGGTTACGCTGTGACTCGACGTAACGCAGGAAGGCACTCACGGAGTCGAGGGTGATCGTCGTCCCGTCGGGCGTACGGACGCTCCCGCTCCCGAACCGGCCGTCGCGCCCAGGGGTCACAAAGAGGGCTGTGACGCGGCCCCGCTCGATTCCGTCGGGGGAGAACGTCCGCTCGAAGGTGGTATCGCGGTCGACACGGACCCGCTCGGTTCGAACCCCACCCCGTTCGTCGACGAGGACGACCGCAACCTCGGTCGCACCGGCAGCGGTCCCGCTGACGGTCACGTCGTCGACGTCGGCGACCTCACCGCCGTACGTGGTCGGGCGGGCGGCGAGGCCGGGCGCGACGCTCCGGATGTTCTTCTGGGTGCTCCGGAGGCGGGCGAACGCCGACCGCGAGATGCGGCGGGGCGGGTCGCTCTCCAACTCGTCGGCGTCGACGACGCCAAGCCGGTGGGTGCCGGGGATGCTCAGCAGTCGGCCGCCGTCGCCTTCCCGCGAGAGGACGACCCGCCGCGCCTCCCAGACGCCGTTGGAGCCGACTCGCGTCGTCGCACGGCCGTCGAGGGTCAGGAGGTACCAGTCGCCGCCGTCGCGGACGTACAGCGCCACCCGGTCCGCGCCCTCGCCCGTCCCACGCACGTCGATTTCGGAGCCGATGGTGTAGGTGAGTTCCCCGACGTTCGTCGAGAGGGCGCCCGCCGCAACGTCGACGGTGACCTGTTGCACCCCGCCGACCCGGTCGTCGACGGTCGTGACCGCCTCGTCACGGGTCGGCCGGGCCGCGTGCAGTCGCACCGTCGTCCGCCCGGTGTCGAGCAATCCGGTGTCGACGACACCCACCGCGTGCCCGCTCTCGGGAATACGGACGACGGCGTAGGCCGCTCGGTTCGTGGCGCCGGTCGCCACCACGTCGCCGACCGAACGGAACAGGCCAGTCGGATCGGTCGACGAACTCCGGAGCCGGGACCGCTCGACGGAGACGGCGTGGTAGTCGCCGGGGTCGGCGCCAGAGACGGTGTACCGCGACCACTCACCGCGTGTCACGTCCCGGCTGTCGAGGCCGAGGGTCGGCGACGACTCCGCGCTGATTCGGACCGTCAGGGTCCGGGCGGCCTCCCCCTCGGTCATGTCGTCGACGCCCTCGACCCGCAGGGTGTAGGTGCCGGTGCTCAGATCGGAGAAATCGAGCAGCCACGCGGCGGTCGAGCGGCCGGTAGTTCCCGATCCCTGGATCTCGTGGACCAGATCTGCGGTCGGGAACCCGCTGGGCAACGCCGCCGACTGCTCGCTCGACGCGTCGGTCGACAACACCTCACGCTCGTAGCGGACCCCATTGCGGAGCAGGTCGATCTGTACGTCCTCGGCCTCGACGTAGTTCCAGTCGGCCCGGAGGAGCAGTCGGCTGTCACGAGGAACGGTGGCGTTCGACCCGAGTGCGACACCCCGGCGGTTGAGCAGGCGAAGCGAGGTGATCCGTGGCTCGACGACCCGTGCAGAGAGGCCGCCGTCGGAGTACCGGCCGGTCGGCTGGCTGCGCGGGATCGATCCCGAGAGGTCGAGTCCCTCACCCTCGGCGGCCCCACTCTCGCCGACCAACGACGACCCCGTCACGTCGCCGTCGTCGGCGGCGCGTCGCCACCGGTCAACGTCGCGTTCGCCCTGATAGACCCGGTGGTAGCTCCCGGCGTCGAGGATGATCTCGCCGCGACTCGTCGCGGGGTTCCACCGACCGCGGGGCGCAAGCGCGCTCGCGCCGCTCGTCTGGGAGTGCTGTGCTGCCGTCTCTGGCGCAACCGGCGTCGTTCCCGTCTCCTCGACGGCGACGCCGGCGCCGACCACCGACAGCACCACGAACGCCGTCACGAGAACTGTCACGGATGCGGGCGTCTTCATTCCGAGACCGTAAGCTGATGGACCCAATAAACACGCCGATTTGTGATTCGAGTTACAACTATGTGGAATCGACTACAGCGCGTGGACCATCCGCTCACCGGTGTCGAGGCCGCTCCGGAGGGCAGCGTGGAGACGGGCCTCGCCGGCGACCCAGTCGCCGACGACGTAGCAGCCGGCGTCCTCGGCGGGGGTCCGGGCGCCGCGGCGAAGCCCCGATTCGGGGAGCGCGTACCGCCAGCCCTGGTGGTCGGTCCACGCGGGGTCGGCCAATCGGTCGTCGTCGAGGATGGCGGCCGTGTGGTCGGCCAGGTCGGCGACGTTTCGCTCCGGATCCGCGTCGTAGCGCTCGACTGACCACTCGTGGTTGGCCTGTACCACTAACACCGACTCGCCGTCGGGGACGTGGCCCGGCTTACACGCCTCGCGGGCGACCCACCCGACCGCGTGTTCCTTGTCGGTGTTCACGAGGGCGTAGTACGGCCGGTCGAGTTCGAAGGGGTAGCCCAAGACAGCCGTCCATATCGTGCGGTAGTCGACTTCGCGGGTCGCATCGAGGAGGTCGGTTCGGGCGTCGGCGTCCCAGTCGGCCGTCTCTAGGAGCGTCGCCGTCTGTGGCGCCGGTGGGTTCAACAGGAGGGCGTCGAAGGGTCCGTGGGCGTTGCCCTCGGCGTCCGTGAGCGTCCACGTGTCGTCGGCGCGGGCGATGTGTTCGACGCGGGTCCGCCGGCGAACCGTCGCGTCGCTGGCGTCGAAGAGGTGTTTCGCCAGGCGCGTCAGCCCGGTCCGGTAGGTCCACTTGCGCTCGTCGGCGTCGCGCCCTTCGCTCACCGTGCCCGAACGGTCGAAGACGTGGACGTCGCCCGCCACCTCGACGAGACCGTCGTCGAAGGTAGAGACGAGGTCGACCACCCGGTCGTCGTCGTCCTTGATGTAGTTGGCGCCGTAGTCGTAGGTCACGTCGCCGCGGCGACGCGTCGCCGCGCGGCCACAGAGACCGCCCGATTTCTCGAGAACGGTGATCGATGCGTCGGGAAGCGCGCCGTCGAGGACGTAGGTGGCGGCCGCGGCAGCCGCCCCCGCGCCCACGATGCCGATATCGGTCATACCGACAGTACGCGCGGAGCGACAAAACAGCACGGACGAAAGGCGTCGAGAGTCGACCACACCCGCAGGGAGTCGTCAATCACCCGCATCGGCGGCGACGTGTGCCCGGCCGACGGCCTTCCAGCGGTTCGACCGCACGCGGGAGACGTTCAGCGCGGCGGGCACCGCCGACTCGACGACCATCGCGGCGAGCAAGGCGGCGGCGCCGAGAGGCGTCACGAGGCCGAGCGCGGCGAGTGGGAGCGCACAGGCGTACCGACCGAACAGGGAGACGAGGAAGGGATAGCGCGTATCGCCGGCACCCCGGAGCGTCCCGGTAGCGGAGCCGTCGATGCCGAGGAAGACGACGCTCACAGCCGCGGCGGCGACGAAGGGACCGGCGACGCCGACGACGGCTGGGTCGTCGACGAAGAGTCCGGCGACCCGCCCCGAGAGCGCGAGGACGAGCGACCCGACGACGAGATACACCGTCGCCGAGAGGCGGACGATGGCGCGGGCGTAGGCCTCGGCGTCGGCCGCGTCGCCGGCACCGAGGCGCTGGCCGACGAGCGTGCTCGCGGCGATAGAAAAGCCCCACGAGAGGCTGTCGACGAGGGTGCGGACGCGCCGAGCCACCTCGTAGGCGGCGACGACGGCGGGGCCGAAGGTGGCGGCGATGGCCACCAGCGGGAAGGCGACGAGCATCTCGGCGGTACGGCGGGCCATCAGCGGCGCGGAGACGGCGAGGAGTCGCCGGACGAGCGGAAGGTCGAAGCCGAGCGTCGCGCGAGTGACGGCAACGGGACAGGCGCCGCGGCCGGCGTAGGAACGGCCGGCAAGTCCCCACGCGAAGACGAGGGTGACGGCACCCGTGGCGAGTGAGGTGCCGATGGCGGCGCCGGCGACGCCGAGGCCGTAGCCGAAGATCAGTGTCGCCGAGACGACGATGTTCGCCAGCGCGCCGCCGGCACGGACAACCATGGGCGTCAGCGTGTCGCCGACGCCGGCGTAGGTGCGACTGGCGATCAGATTTGGGAACTCGAAGCAGAGGGCGGGGGCAACGAGAGCGAGGTAGGTGGCCGCGTGTCGCAGGGGTGCCGGCTCGGAGCCAAGTACCGCGACCAGTTCGGGTGCGAAGGCGGCGTAGACGGCGGCAAGGGGGACCGCGATCAGGAGCGAGACGACGAGAGAGACGGCGACGGCGGCGCTCGCCCGCGTGGTGTCGTCGGCGCCGTAGGCCTGCGAGACGAGGGTGACGGTCCCGCCCGCGAGGCCGATGCCGAGGTACTTCCCAACCTGCCAGTAGACGTTGGCGAAGGCGAGGCCGGCGACGGCCGCGGCGCCGACGTCCCACCCGACCATCGCCAGGTCGACCGTGCTCTTGGACATGATGGCGAGGCCGGTGATGATCCGGGGCCACGCCAGATCCAGCGTCTCGTCGAGGCGACGCGGGTCGATGACGCCGGCGCGGTCGAGGGTGCGGGCGAACGCGTCGAACGGGCGGCCGTCCATCGAGCGTCGGTACGGCGGCCGGGGGGTTATGCCACGCGGTTGCGGATGTCCTCGCCGGCCTGATACTGGGCGAAAATCTCCGCGACCAGATCGGCGATGTCGAGGTGGTACCGGTTGGTCGCGGACCCACGGTGCGGGGAGATGATGACCTCCTCGAAGTCCCAGAGCGGGTTGTCCTCGGGGAGGGGTTCGGTCTCGAAGACGTCGAGGCCGGCGCCGGCGATGGCCCCGGCATCGAGAGCGTCGATCAGGTCGGCCTCGTCGACGATAGGGCCGCGGGCGACGTTGATCAGATAGGCGTCGTCGCGCATGGTCTCGAACTCCGCGGCCGAGAACATTCCCTCGGTGTCCGGCGTGTGGGGGACAGCGATGGCGACAAAGCGGGCGTCGGCGATAGCCTCGTGGAGGTCGTCGGGGTGATAGATCTCCGAGACGCCCGGCACCGACTCCTGAGAGCGGCGGACGCCGACGACGTCCATCCCGAGGGCGTCGGCGCGCTCGGCGATCCCGCGGCCGAGCGTTCCGAGGCCGACAACACAGAGCCGCTCGTCTTCGACGGTGAAGGGCCGTTCGTAGGTCGGTTCGAACCAATCGTTCTCGTTCTGGTGATCGCGATAGACGTGGAGCATGCGCGCCAGCGACACCATGTAGCCGACGGCGATTTCACCGACGGTCGTGTCGTGGATGCCCGTGCTGTTGGTGAGGGGAACGCCCTCGGCCTCGTAGGCCTCGGTGTCGAACTCGTCGTAGCCGGCGCGGATACAGTGGACCCACCCGGCATCGAGAAAGGCATCGCGGGGACGGAACGACGCGACTGCGTCCGTCCGGTCGAACGTCTCGTCGTCGCCGACGATTTCGACGGGGACGTCGAGGTCGGCGAAAGCCTCGGCGAACCCCTCGACCGGAATCTTTGTCGATACGGACTCGTGGACACAGAGTCGTTCGAGCTGCGATCTCTCGGGCATGTGTCCGCAATCCGGAGTATCGCTATTCAACGTTTCGACAGATGACGACTGGCGGTTGGACGTCCGTCCCTCGAATTATCGACAATCGACGATAGGCTATTAGGTATCTGTCCTTATCTTTAATAAAAATTAACTTTACAACCCCCGAGGTAATGGATAGACGGTAGGATGAACGTAACAGATGCAGTCGCGGAGATACTGGCCGAGGAAGGCGTCGAACACCTGATCGGGTTCCCGAGCAACCCCCTGTTCGATGACAACGCCGCCGAGGAGGCGGGCATCCGCCCCATCGTCGTTCGGCAGGAGCGAACCGGCGCCCACATCCTCGACGGCATCGCCCGGATCACCTCGGGAGATCAGGTCGAGGCGTTCGCCTGTCAGCACGGGCCGGGGACGGAGAACTCCGTCGGCGGGATCGCCCAGGCCTACGCCGAGTCGGCGCCTATCGTCGCACTCCCGGCGGGCTACTCCCGGGCGAAGACGAACACGGACCCCAAGTTCAGTTCGCTCGTCAACTACCAGGCGGTCACGAAGACGACCGAGCAGTTGACCGATCCCGAGGCGACCGAGGAGACGATCCGCCGGGCGTTCCAGGCGGCCCGTAACGGGCGCCAGCGGCCGGGACTCGTCGAGATTCCGAAGGACGTCTTCTACGAGGAGGTCGACGACCTCGACTACGAACCCACCACATCGACGCGTTCGGGACCGGACCCCGAGGCCGTCTCCGACGCCGTGGACGCGTTGCTTGACGCCGACCTGCCGGTGATCAACGCCGGGCAGGGCGTCCACTACGCGAAGGGCTGGGAGCCGCTGCAGGAACTCGCGGAACTGCTGGAGGCGCCGGTCGCGACCACGCTCAACGGCAAGAGCGCCTTCCCCGAGGATCACCCACTCTCGCTCGGCGCCGGATCGAAGAGCGAACCCCGTCAGCTCAACCACTTCATCCACGAGGCCGACGTGCTCTTCGGGATTGGGTGTAGCTTCACCAAGACCGCCTACGGCATCACGCCGCCCACCGAGGACAACACCCTCATCCACTCGACGAACGACCCCGGCGACGTGGACAAGGACTACAAGTCCGACCTCGCGGTCATCGGCGACGCGAAACTCGTCCTCGAGGCAATCGTCGACGAGGTCCGGAGCCGGGTCGACGACACCGACTTCGGCCGGTACGATGACGTGACGACGGAGATTGCGACAATCGAGTCCGAGTGGCTCGACGACTGGGCCGACGTGCTCGAATCCGACGAGACGCCGATCAACCCCTACCGAGTCGTCCACGAACTGAACGAAACCGTCGACAAGGACGAAGTCGTCGCCACCGCCGACGCCGGCAACGCCCGCGACTTCATGGCCCCCTTCTTCGAGGTGACCGAACCGCTCTCCTACCTCGGCTGGGGGAAGACCACGCAGCTCGGCTACGGTCTCGGGCTGATGATGGGCGCGAAGCTCACACACCCCGAGAAGGTCTGTGTCCACGTCATGGGCGACGGCGCCATCGGCATGACCGGCATGGACTTCGAGACAGCCGCTCGCGAGGACATCCCAGTTCTCGAAATCGTCCTCAACAACTTCGAGATGGCGAGCTACGATACGCCGTTCTCGGGCCACTACGCCGACTTCGCCGAGTCAATGGGCGGCTACGGCGAGCGTGTCGAGGACCCCGACAACGTCGCCGACGCCATCGAACGCGGCGTCGAGAAGACCAAGGAGGGCACCCCGGTCCTGCTGGAGTTCCTCACCGCCAAGTACACCGAACTCTCGCGGCCCGACCTCGAATAGGTCCCGCCGCCGTGTCGCGGGGGACCCGCGACTCCACTGCTGAAGGGACTGTTCGCCGTCACAGTCGGACGATCCGTCCAACGAGACACGTCCGGAGCCACCACCGCGCGAAGGCCGGACAGACGCGGCGCCGAGCGCTCGTGAAGACGGGCACGCACTGACGAACGGCGCTGCGAGCGGACTTCCGAGGGTGATCGAGCGGAGTTCGTGGGAAAAGCTAACGTCCGTCGAGCGCGTAGTGAGGCTGATGGCCTTCGAACTCGGCTTCCTCATCGGGTCGCTCGCCATCCTCGGGGTCGTCCTCTACTTCACGCGGGTTCGGGGCCCCTCCCTCCCGCACGAGGCGGCGATGACCGAGGGTGGAGAAGGGGGTGGCGTTGACGAGGACGGAAGCGGGGACACACGCGTGATGCCCGCCGAGCGGTCGGTCCCGACGTGTGAAATCTGTGGCGAGAACCCGGCGGCCCGTTCGGTCAACGACATGCAGGTCTGCCCCGAGTGCGACGAAGACCTGCTGACGTGAGGGTCAGGCGTTTTCGCCAGCGTCGGCGAACTGTTGGCGGGTGTGCGGGAGTTTCCCGCCGGCCGCGAGCAGGTCCCGTTCGCGCTCGTTGGCGTCGAGGCCGACCGTCGCCTCCCACTCGTCGTCGACGCGGATCGTCAGCGTCTCCTGCCCGCTCTCGACGGCGTCGACGGCGTCGTCGACGATTTCGATCTCGTCACCTTGGTCGATCCGCTCGTAGGTCGCCTCGTCGATGGTCAGCGGCAAGAGCCCGAAGTTGAGCAGGTTGGACTTGTGGATGCGGGCAAAGGACTGCGCGAGGACGGCGTGGACCCCCAGATACATCGGGCAGAGCGCGGCGTGTTCACGCGAGGACCCCTGGCCGTAGTTCTCGCCGGCGACGAGGAAGCCGCCGTCGGCTTCGGCGGCGCGGGCGGCGAACGTCTCGTCGACCCGCTTGAGCGTGAACTCGGAGAGTTTGGGGACGTTCGACCGGTAGACCGACACCTCCTGAGTCGCTGGAATGACGTGATCGGTCGTGATGTTGTCGGGCATCTTCAGGAGCGCGGGGCCGCCGAGGGTGGCGCCCAGCGGGTCCTTCAGCGGCACCTCGTCGATGTTCGGCCCCTTGACCAGTCCGTCGTCGACGGCCTCGTCGGGCATGATGATGTCCGACTCGCTGGCACCGATGTAGCGCTCGGGGTACTCGAAGCCCGGCGCCTCGATGTCGATATCGAGGTCCCGTGGATCGGTGATCTCACCGGTCAGCGCCGTCGCGGCAGCCACCTCGGGCGAGCAGAGATAGACGGCGTCCTCCTCCATCCCCGAACGACCCTCGAAGTTGCGGTTGAAGGTGCGGACGCTCACGGAGTCGCTGGCGGGGACGTGGCCGGCGCCGATGCAGGCGCCACACGTCGCCTCGGAGACGTTGACGCCGGCGGCCATCAGTTCCGCGGTGAAGCCGTTGCGCGCAAGCATCTCCGAGGCCTGTTTCGACGCCGGGGCGACGACGGCCTCGGTCCGTTTGGCCACCTCGCGGCCGTCGAGCATCTTCGCCACCGGGAGGATATCCTCGTAGGCGCCGTTGGTACAGGAGCCGACGAGCACCTGATCGACCGCGATACCCGACACCTCGCGGACGGGGACGACGTTGTCCGGCATCGACGGGCAGGAGATCAGCGGTTCGATCTCTCCGAGGTCGACGACGATTTCGTCGTCGTACTCGGCGTCGGGGTCGGGCGCGAGTTCGACGTAGTCCTCGGGGCGCTCCAACCGTTGGAAAAACGCTTTCGTGCGCTCGTCGCTCGGGAAGACCGAGGTTGTGGCGCCGAGTTCCGTCCCCATGTTCGTGATGACGGTCCGCTCGTGGGCGGAGAGACTCTCGACGCCCGGGCCGGTGTACTCGAACACCTTGTCGACGCCGAACTTGACGGAGTACCGGCGGAGGAGTTCGAGGATGACGTCCTTCGCGGTCGCCCACGCGGAGAGTTCACCCTCGAGGCGGACGTTCACTACCTCCGGCACGTCGAGGTAGAAGGGCGCGCCACCCATCGCGGTGGCCACGTCGAGGCCGCCGGTCCCGATGCCGAGCGATCCCAAGCCCCCCGCGGTCGGGGTGTGGGAGTCGGCGCCGATCAGGGTCTTCCCCGGCGCGGTGAAGTTCTCCTTGTGGACCTGGTGGAGGATGCCGGTGCCGGGCCGCGCGAAGTAGGCCCCGTAGGTGCCCGCCGCCGACCGGAGGAACCGGTGGTCGTCGGAGACCTTGAAGTCCGGTTGGTAGGTCTGGTGGTCACAGTGCTGGCCAGCCACCTCGACTTGCACCTCGTCGAGGCCGAGCGCCTCGAACTGGAGCCACGCCATCGTCCCCGTCAGGTCGTGGGCGATGGTCTGGTCGACTGCGATGCCGATCTCCTCGCCGGTCTCGATGTCGCCGTCGACGAGGTGATCGGCGAGTATCTTCTCCGTGAGCGTCCGTCCCATAGTAGGTTGGCTTGCAGACTGTGTCACATAACCGTTTCCTCCGGTAACGGGGTGCCCCGGCGATTACCCGCGGAGTACCTCGACGGGATTGGCCGTCGAGGCCTTCCACGCAGGGTAGACGCCGCTGAGCGTGCTCGCGAGCACCGCGAAGCCGAACCCGAGCGCGAGGAACTCGAGGTTCCGAGGCTGGAAGACGAGCATGGGCTGGCCGTTGAGCAGGCCGTTGACCGCGTAGCCGATCAGCAAAGAGAGGACGACACCGAGGACCCCGCCGACAACGCCCAAGAGCGTCGCCTCGGCGACGACCATCCGCATCACCTCGCGTCGGCGGATGCCGACGGCCCGAAACACCCCGATTTCGGCCTGCCGTTCGATGACGCTCATCAGCATCACGTTCAGGATGCTGACGCCGGCGACGACCAGCGAGATGGAGCCGACACCGAGGAGTGCGGCGTTCAGCGTGGCGAAAAAGCCGCTGACGCTCTCCTGGATGTCGGCGGGCGTGAACGTATCGACCACCTCGTCGCGCTGATTCACCTCCGCCGGAATCTCCTCGGCGAGTCGCTGGGCGGCGTCGCCGTCCTCGGCGACGACGGTCACCTGGTCGTAGCCGTCCTGGTCGATGTCGTCAAGCGGGATGACGACCGAGACGCCCTGCCCGAAGCCGCCGGGTTCGTCGAGGATGGCGATGATCCGGTAGGACCGCCCGCCGACGGAGACCGTCTGGCCGAGTTCGACGCCGAGTTCGTCCGCGAGGTCGGCGTTGAGTAAGACGCCGCTTCGCATCGGCGAAGGGATCGTCCCCTCGGCGGCGTCGTAGAGCGCGGCGGGTCGGGAGACGGCCTCGACGTTCACTTGCCGGCGCTCGGAGCGGGAGGCCACCTCCATCGTGTCCGAGCGCTGGGGGGCGACCACTGCGCCGGTCGCCACCCGCTCGATGGAGTCGACCTGCTGGTCGGTGATGACGTTGTCGGCGTTCTCCTCGCCGGGGAAGACAGTCACCGTGTTCGACAGCCCGCCGAGTTCCTGAGTCGCGCCGTACTGAAGCGCCGTGCCCGTGATGCCGATGGCCGCGATGGCGACGACGCCGATGACGATACCGAGGGTCGCCAGGCCCGTACGCAGGGTGTTCCGCCGGAGGTTGAGCCACGCCATCCGGAGCGCCGGGAACTCGAGGAGGTCGATCACTGGATCACCCCGTCGATCAGTTCGACCGTTCGGTCGGTGAACTCCGTGACCAGTTCGTCGTGGGTGACCGCGACCACGCCGACCTCCTCCTCGGCGCTGATGCGCTCGAACTCGTCTAAGATGTTGCGGCCGGTGTCGCGGTCGAGGTTGCCCGTCGGCTCGTCGGCTAGGAGGAGGCGCGGTTCGTTCACCAGCGCGCGGGCGATGGCGACGCGCTGACGCTGGCCGCCAGAGAGCTGATCGGGGCGGTGATCGAGGCGGTCACCGAGACCGACCCGTTCGAGAAGGTCGCGTGCCCGCGGGCGCTGGTCGCCTTCAACGAACATCGTCGGAACGAGGACGTTCTCGACGGCGGTCAACATCGGGACGAGGTGAAACGACTGGAAGACAAAGCCGATGGTGCGCCGACGGGCCATCGTGCGCGCCTCGTCGTCGTAGTCGGTCACGTCGTCGCCGTCGAGGCGAACCGTCCCCGCGGTCGGCACGTCGAGGAGGCCGAGCACGTTGAGGAGCGTGCTTTTGCCGGAGCCGCTGGGGCCGATGACGGCGACCATCTCGCCGGGATCGACCGCGAAATTAACGTCTGCGAGTGCGGCGATGGTCTCGCCGCCGCTCCGGTACTCCCTGGTCACGCCGTCGAGTTCGGCGACGTGGCCGGCCGCTCGCTCCGGCGAAGCGGTGGCGCCGGACTCGGTCTCGGCGGCGTCGTGGGGACTGTCGGTCATCGCTCGTCGCCACGGCGACGGGACCACCAGTAGACCACGCCGGCGCCCACGGCGACGACGGCGGCGAGACGAAGCAGGATGCCGACCACGTCGATCCGGCCGATGCCGAGGAAGCCGCCGCCACCGGGCGGTCCCTCGGACTCCTGATCGCCTGCCCCCGAGCCGGCGGCGGTACCACCGGCGTCGGCGAGGGTCACCTCGACGACCCGGGAGTACTGCTGGCCGTCGGCGATGTAGCTGATGCGAACGGGTACCGCGTCCGTGCGGTTGCCCTGCAGGCGCGCCGTTAACTCGAAGGAGGTGAACTCGCCGGCGGGCACGTTACCGACAAAGTAGTCTTTCGCCGGCGAGACGGGTGTCACGCGGTCGCTGCCGACGACGCTCACGACGGCGCCGGTCACGGCCGTCTCACCGGTGTTCGAGGCGCTCCCGGCGAGTCTGATCGAGTTGCCGGCCGGAATCACCTCGATACCGGTTAGGGCGATCCGCCCGTCGGTCGTCGGCGCGAAGTCGACAGTCGTCGTCGTCTCGTGGGTGTCGCCGACAGCCTCGTAAACCGCGTGGAGGGTCACCTCGCCGGCCGGCAGGCTGGACTCGCCGATAGAGAGATTCCGCGTGGATTCGATTCCCACGTCGTCGACGAGTTTTCGCGCGACCGTCTCGTCGTCCGCGACGGCACGCAGGCGGACCTCCTCCATTGGGACGTTGCCGAAGTTGGTGAGCGACGCGTCGATGCGGGCCGTACCGTTCTCACGGACCACCTCCGCGTCGAGTTCGGCGTCGACCCGCGGAGGGTCGACGACGAACGTGCGGGTCTCGGTGACCGTTTCGCGGTTCCCATCGGGGTCACGGTACTCGAGCGTCGCGGTGAGCGGGCGAGAGCCGGCGCCGTCGAAGGTCACGTCGTACTCCATAACGCGCTCGCGGCCGGCAGGAAGCGACGCAATCACGCGGCTCGGTTCCTCGGCTGTCGCGTTCGGCCCCGAGAGCGCCAGTTGGAGCGTCGAGATGTTGGTGGTCGCACCGTTGGCGATGGTGACGTTCACCCGGCTCTCGGTGGAGGGATCGGTCGGCGTCTCCAGCGACAGTTGCACGTCGCTGTCGCGTTCGTTGACCGTCACCGCCACCGGATACTCAATGTTGAACACGCCGCCGTCGGCGCTCACGCCGTAGACGTGGACCGAGAGCTGCTTGCGCCCGGGCGAATTGAAGGTCGTCGTCAGGGGCAGTTCGATGGAGCCACCGGTCCCGATGGTTCCGGGATCTTTCGTCGTGGTGAGCGTGCGGGTGCCCCGCCGGAGCGACACCTGGTTGATCTGGGCGGCCGTGGTGGCGCTCTCGAAGTTGCGGATCGTCGTCCGAATCGTCACGTCCTCACCGACGTTCGGCGACCCGGGGTCGACGGTCGCGGACTGGATCGCTACCTGACTGTCGGCCGTCGCGACACCGATGCCGAGCGTGGCCGCGCTGGTCGCTAACACGACGACCAACAGGAGAGCGGAGTACGGCGACCGATCAGGCATGGCACCGCCACCGGGAGCCGTCGGCAGTGGGAGGGCGAGACGAGCAGAGAGCGTGGTTGGGGACCATCACCGGAGACTGGATGCCGAGCGAACTTATACCGTGGGGTGGCGGCGATGTCGTCCGGCCACGCAGTCGGGGACCCGCGTTACAGGAGACCCTCCTCCCGGGCCAGCAGCACCCCCTCGACCGTGGCGTCGTTGGTGGGCTGGCTGCGGGCGACGTCGATGGCCTCCTCGACGGGGATCGGGGCAGGGGAGAGAAACTCGTTGCCGTCGAGATCGCGGTCGGTCGGCGTCAGGCCCTCCGCGAAGACGATGCCGCGGCGGTGTCTGAGAATCCCGGTGCAGGTCCAGAACTCCTGAAGGAGCGCGGTCCCGTCGGGGTCGAAGCCGGTCTCCTCGCGGAGTTCGCGCGCCCCCGCCGTCGTGAACGACTCGCCGGACTCGACGATCCCTGCGGGGAGTTCGAAGTGGGTCTCGCGGATCGTCGGCCGATACTGCTCGACGAAAAGCACGTTCCCATCGGCGACGGCGACGACGACGACGGCGGACGGGAGTTCCGCCCAGTAGTAGCGTTTCGTCGAGCCGTCCGGCTGTTCCACGAGGTCATAGCCGCCGGTGTACCAGCCGTTCTCGTACTCGGCGACCGACTCGATGACCGGCCAGTCGTGGCCTCGGCCATCGCTCACGACCGGGTCACTTCCACGAGGTAGCGGTCCTCGCCGTCGGCAACGAGGACGGCACCGTCCCGGCGGGCGTCCGGGTTGCGGGCGACCAATCCCTGTCGCTCGTCGAACGGTGAGTGCGAGAACGACTCCTTCAGGCCGACCGGCCCGCGCCGGTAGGGGGCCGACCGTCCGGTGTCGATAGCCTCGACGAGGTAGGGGTAGCGACGCTCCGTGAGGTTCGTGACGTCGACGGCGGGGCCGTCGGCGTCGGTCGGCGTCGCCGTCAGGTAGTAAGGCTCGCCGGACGCCAGAAACGAGGGCAAGGCGCCGAGAGCGAGGAGCGCGAGGACGACGAGCGCGAAGCCGACAATCGCGCGGCGCGTGATCTGTCGCACGCCCGGAGTTGGGCCGGGGCGGGCAAAGCGATTTCGACCCGGTTACAGTCGGTCGCGATAGAGCCGCCCGAACGCCTGCCGGCGCAGGGTGGCGACCGCGGCGTCGCGCTCCGCCTCGAAGGTGGCGGCGACGGCGGCGTCGGCGAAGGGGGCGACGTGCCAGACTACCCGGGAGACGTCCGGACTCCCAAGCACCGTCACGTCGACGTCGGCGTCGGCCCGCCAGGCCTCGAAGGCGTCGCGGTCGGCCACCCGGACGACCAGCAACGAGGCGAAGATGGCGTCGCGAGCCGTCTCTACCACCTCGCTCGTCACGCGGTCGGTGTACTCCTCGCGGTCGAACTCCATGGCTGTCGCCGTCTCGCGGACCGCGGTTTGGGCCGCCGGGCCGACCGATTCGTAGGCCTCGCGGGCCGCATCGAGCGTCTCGGGATCGAAGACACCCTCTGTCTCCATACGTGTGCCTCCCGGGGCCGGGGTTTACGCCTTTCCGTCGCCGTCCGGGTCGTCGGCACCGTCCCGGCCCGTGTCGCCGTCCCCTCCGAGCATCGCCCGCGTCATCTCCTTGGCCGCCGCGAGAGTCTGCTGAGCTTCGGCGTCCAGGTCGTCGGCCTCGAAGGCCGTGGCGCCGCCCGCCGGGGTGTCGTGAGCGTGGTCGGCGTGGTCGTGTCGGTCCGCGGGGAGTGACTCCTCGAACACCTCGTCGTAGGGCGTCTCCTCGGCGTGATCCGCGACGATGGGTGCCAACTCCGCGGCACCCTCGGACGCCCACCCGGGCACCGTCTCGTCGAGCCATCGCTCGTGAGCGTCACCGTGGAGCATGGCGGTAAACGCAAGATGGTTGGCGAGATGTTCGGCGTCGCGCTGGGGCGTCTCGCACACCGGACAGGCGTATCCCATAGCCACTGTTCGAACTCCCGAGTAAAACGTTTAGCGCCGCTCCTGCCACTCGGGAACGTCGAGGATCATCACGAGAGCGTCCTCGCCGTCGCGGTAGTACCGGGGGATATGTCGTGCCGTCTCGAAGCCGATATCTCGGTAGAGCGCCTGTGCCGGGTCGTTGCCTCTCCGGACCTCCAACTTCACGAGTGCCGCCCCCTCGACGGCGAGGGCGACGAGCGAGCGGACGAGCAACGACCGGCCGATGCCCCGGCGCCTAGCGCTTTCGGCAACAGCCAAGTCCTTCACGTGTCCGATGTCACGCCCGAAGTTGGGCGTCACGTCGCTGACGACGTAGCCGACGACCCCGCCCTCGTGGGTGGCGACCAGAAATCCGGGTTCGTCGAGGAAACGCTCGAAGGCCGTGTAGGGCCAGGGTTGACCGAACGACTCCCGTTCGATCCGGACGATAGCGCCCAGGTCCGACTGCTCGGCGTCGCGAACCGTCACGTCTGCGGGCTGTGTCGGGACGGCCACACCGACGGATACGACCGACGGGAGCAAAAGCCCTCGGGCGAGCGGGGAGTTACCCCTGTGGGCGGACGAGCAGTCGGATCTGGGACCCGTCGCGGTTCTCGTAAGGGATCGGCGTCGCAATCACGTCGTATCGTCCGGGGCTGACAGCCTGGAGGTTGGCGACGCCCTCGATGATCAGGATATCTTCGGGGAGGAGCGTATAATGGACGTGGTGTTCCGCGAGTTCGGCGCCCGGTCTGTCCGCCGACAGCGCGTCGATTGCAAAACACGCGATGTCCTGTTCGACCATGTACTCGGCGGCCTCCGCCTCGGGGTAGACGAAGTTCCGGAGGTAGTGGTCCGTATCCGCCGGCGCCATCCCGCAGTCGAAGATGAGGTAGTCACCCGCCGAGAGGTCGTACCGTTCGGCTTGGTCGGCCAACTCCTCGCGGGAGACGCCGCTTCCGGGGTCCTTGTGACTGAAATCGCAGATCACCCCCTCGGTGACCATCTCGTCGACGGTGATTTCGTCGATGGTGCGATGTTCGTCTTTCGAGAGAAAGTGCGTCGGCGCGTCCATATGCGTTCCACAGTGGGTCTCTAGATGCAGAAGCGTGGAGTTGTAGTCGTCCTCGTCGAGGGTGGCGTACGCCTCGAACTCCGGTTTCGGATGCAGGGGCGGGAGCGTCGGGCTATCCTCCGCGAGCGTCTGTGTCAGGTCGATCCACTCGCTCATACTCGTGTGGGCGACCGATCACCACATAGATGTTCGGGCGAAGTGACGGTCACTGGAGCGCTGGCCGGACCTCGTCGCCGAACAACTCGATGCCGCGCGTATCGGGGAAATCTAGGAACATGAGTTGAAGCTTCTCGAAGCCAAGGTCGCGGATCGATTCGATTGCCTCGATCACCTCGGCGGGCGTGCCGATGAGGAAGTCGCCGCGTTCCCGTGCCTCCTGGGCGTTCGAGAGGTTCTCGTCGATATCTCCTTCCTCGCCCCACGGAAGCGGGAAGATCTGGTCGCAGAGCCGCTGGAGTTCGGCTTCGTCCTCGCGGACGAGGATGTGTGCGAGCCACGACCGCTCGACGTCCGCGGGATCACGCCCCGCCTCTTCGAGATACTCGTCGAACTTCTCGACTTTGAAGTCGATAGGCGGTCCACGGGCACGGCCGCTGATCTCGACGTTCCACTCGTCGGCGTGGCGGGCGGCCACGCGGAGTAGCTTCGGCCCGGCACCCCCGACGACGATGGGTGGGTGCGGGTCCTGAACGGGTTTCGGCTCGTTGTACGCGTCTTCGATCTGGTAATGCTCGCCGTCGAAACTCGGCTCGTCCTCGGTGAACATCGCCTTCGCTACGCGGATGGTCTCGTCGAGCATCTCGATGCGCTGCTCGATGTCCGGGTAGTCGAAGTCGTAGGCGCGGTGTTCCTCGTCGTGCCAGCCGGCGCCGAGGCCGAGCCGAAGGTTTCCCCCGGAGAGGATGTCCACCGTCGTGGCCATCTTCGCCAGCAGGGCGGGGTTGCGGTAGGTGACGGAGCCGACAAGCGGCCCGATCTCCATGTCGTCGGTTCGTTCGGCGAGCGCGGAGAGGAGCGTCCAGACCTCGTACTCCTGGTGTTTCGGTCCGAGCATGAAGTGATCGGGTGCCCACAACCCTTTGAGACCCGCCGCCTCGACGGCGTCGACGCCGGCCATCGTCGTCTCCCTGTCGAGATCATCCAACAACGGCGCGTCGCGGTGGACCCCCGCTCCCGGATAACATTGGACCATCCAGTCGAACTGCATCGTCCACCCTAACGGCCCGGTCTGTAATGAAATTCGGGGCAGGTTATCGCGGATGGCGACCGGCGAGGGCCGACGTCTCCGCCCACATCGTGTTTGTAATCTAACCAGTACAGCTAAGGCGCGGAGCACACACATCGGCGAACGGACACACCATCGCCATGCCAGCCACTAACCTCTCTCTCACCGGGGAGTCGGCAGTCGTGACCGGAGCCGGACGGGGCATCGGTCGACACATCGCGGCGGCATTTCTCGACACCGGCGTCGACGTCGCGGTCAACGACGTCGACGCGGATGCCCTCGCCGAGGCGGAAGCAACGCTCGACGACGCCGACGGTGACTTGCTCACCCACGAGGCCGACGCGAGCGACCCGGAGGCGGCCGCGGCGTTCGTGGAGACGGCAGCCGACGCGTTCGGCGGCCTCGATATCGTCGTCAACAACGTCGGGATTGCAGGCCCGACGAAGTCCTGCGAGGACCTCACTCACGAGGAGTTCATGTCGACGCTGTCGGTGAACCTCGGAAGTCTCTTCAACACGACGTCGGCCGCGATTCCCCACCTCAAGCGCGGGGGCGGGCGCGTCGTCAACATCTCCTCGATGAGCGGAAAGCGCCCCCTCGAGGACCGGACACCCTACACCACCTCGAAGATGGGCGTGATCGGCTTCACCCGGACGCTCGCGGTGGAACTGGCCGACCACGATGTCAACGTCAACGCCGTCTGCCCGGGAAGTGTCGAGGGGCCACGCCTCGACGCCGTCATCGAGGGGCAGGCGGCCGCACAGGACCGCTCCGTCGCGGCGGTGGAAGCCGAGTTCCGGTCGGCCTCACCGATGGACGAGTTCGTCACGCCCGACGATGTCGCTGACACCGTCCTCATCCTGTGCTCCGAGCGAACTCGGCACGTGACTGGACAGGACCTCAACGTCACCGCAGGGGTCGTCATGTACTGACCCGCCGGCGACGCCGGGACGGGACCCGCGGTGTCACCCGAGAGAACCGTCGGCAATTTTTATTAGTAATCGTCGTGATCGTCAAGGACGGCATGACTGACACTCACAACCAAACCGACGGGATGAGCCGGCGGCGGTTCATCCGCGGGATGAGCGCGGCGAGCGCTGCCGCGGCGGCCGGGCTGTCGGGTTGTATCGGTGGTGGTGGCGGTGGCGGCGGCGGTGAGATGAGCATTCCGGACGACCCTGATTCGGCGGTCGACGGGACGTCCATCTCGCTTGCCATCGACGAGGGACACAACACGAACCCCTTCCAGTGGTTCAGCGACTCGATTCAGGAGGACACCGGTGTCGAACTCGGCGAGATCAACGGCTTCGGGTTCAACAACCTGTACTCGAATCTGATGACGGAGTTCACGAGCAACTCCGGGGCGTTCGACCTCGTGAGCTTCTACCCGCAGTATCTGGGAACGTTCGCCGCCAACGGCCACCTCCAGCCGCTGGACGACATGATGGAAATCGAGGGCTGGAATCCCCAGTTCGACGACCTGCTCAAGCCGTATCGCGATATGTACACCCAGTGGGGTGGGAGCACGTACGCGCTCCCCATCGACGGCGACGTGTTGATGCTCGTCTACCGCCGGGACCTCTTCGAGCAACACGACATCGAGGTGCCAGAAACCTGGGCCGAGTTCAACGAGGTTGCGCGCTACTTCACCGAGGAGACCGACGATATCGACCACGGCGTCGCCACCTACGGAAAGCGGGGCAACGCCTACGGCTGGTTCCTCACCCGCTTTGGCGGCCTCGGCGGGGTGTACTTCGACGAAGAGATGAACCCGCAGATCAACACCGAGGCGGGGCGACGCGCCCTAGAGTCGTGGCAGGAGACGATTCAGTACTCCCCGGACGATACGGCAAGCTACGGCTACCCCGAGCTTCGGGACGCGTTCACCGGCGGCAACGTCGCGATGGTCATCCAGTGGACGGACGTGCCGAAGAAGGCGGCGGTGTCGGAGGCGACGCGGGGTAACTGGGGTGGGGCGGCCGTCCCCGGCTGGGAGGACGGTCGTGCCGCCAGTTCGATGCCGGTCGGGCGCGTCCTCGGTGTCACGTCGGGCGTCAGCGACGAACAGAAACTCGCCGCCTACCGCTTCGCACAGACGTTCACGCTGCCGGAGTACAGCACGCATATGGTCTCCGACCCCGGCTGTGGCGAGGACCCGTTCCGCACCTCGCAACTCTCCGATCCCGAACCGTTCACCCAGGAGAACCCGTACCGTGACGCCCCAGAGGAGTCCGTCGCCTTCCAGGATATGGAGAGCGCGGAGCAGTACACCTCGGCCGTGCAGGCGACCCTCGAACAGGGGTACCCGGTGCCGTACTGGCCCGGATCACAGGATTACATCAACGCCCTCGACGTCGAAATCTCGCGGTTCGTCAGCGGCGAAACCGGCGTCGAGGAGACCCTCGAGAACGTCGAGAGCGAGTGGGAGAGTATCGTCGAGGACCTCGGTCGCGAACAGCAACAGGAGTACTACAGCAACGTCATCGAGGCCTGGCAGAACGCGGGCATCTGGGAGTGAGGAGATGGCAGTGCGCCGAGCGAGCCCGGTCCCCGCCAGACTGTACCGGTCCGGGCGGACGCGACGACGGAGGTAATCATCGATGGCATCATCATCCGACGATACGCAGGCACATCGCTCGACCGGCCTCAGTAGCTACGTCCGAAACGAACACCTCGAATACTGGTTCGCGATTCCGGCGCTACTCATCCTGCTCGCGCTGGTCATCTTTCCGATGCTCTGGTCGCTGTGGACCAGTTTCACCGACCTCAACCTCTCTGTGGCAACACGCAACGGTGCGTTCGTCGGCCTCGCGAACTACGCGGATCTGCTGACGAGCGAGCGGTTCTGGACGACCATCGGCAACACGGCCTACTACGTTGGCTTCGGCGTCGCCATCGAGTTCACACTCGGCTTCGCCATCGCGCTGTTCATGGCGAACTACACGCGTGGTCGCGTGACGACGGTCCTGTTTACGTTGCTCTTGCTCCCGATGATGATGGCCCCTATCGTCGCGGGACTCATCTGGCGGCTCCTCTTTCAGGAGTCGTTCGGGCCGATCAACTACCTACTGGGGGCGGTCGGTGTGGGCCAACCGCCGTGGCTGTCGTCGACGGCGATGTCGCTGAACAGCGTCCTCATCGCCGACATCTGGCAGTGGACGCCGTTCATGATCCTCATCCTCTATACCGGGCGACTGTCGATCAGCGAGGACCTCTACGAGGCTGCACGTATCGACGGCGCCGACCGGTGGTTTACCTTCCGTCACGTCACGCTCCCACAGATGAAAGGTGTCATCGCCATCGCGATTCTGCTGCGGGCGATGGACGCGTTCAAGTTCTTCGATAAGATGTTCGTCATGACCGGCGGCGGCCCCGGCACCTCGTCGGAACTGGCGACGTACTACAACTACCTGCTCGGATTCGACTCCTTCTCGATGGGGAAGGCAACCGCGATGAGCTGGCTTCTCTTGCTGTTCGCAGTCGTCCTCGCGAACGTGTTCCTATCCGTGCTCGAACGGGGCGAGGGGGGTGATCGGGTCGTATGAGCGTCGTCGAGTGGACTCGCCACCGACTGTTCGGCGCCACCGAGGACCCCGTCTCGCTTCGGGGAGCCTTCCGTACCATCGGGGTCACCTCCCTCGTCAGCGTCATTCTCGTGACGACGCTGTTCCCGCTGTACTGGACGGTGAACACGTCGTTCAAGCCGGCGCCCGAAACCCAGACGTTCCCGCCGACGTTCGTCCCCGAGACGTTCACCGTCTCGCCGTACGTCGATATCCTCACCGGTGCGGGCTCGTCGGTGCTCGTAAACAGCGTCATCGTCAGCGTCGGCGCGACGGCCATCGCCATGCTCATCGGCGTGCCCGCGGGGTACGCCTACGCCCGGAATCCGGGCAAGGTCGGGGGAAAACATCTGGCGTTCTGGATTCTCTCGCTTCGGATGTTCCCACCAATCGCCCCGATCCTCCCACTCTTCTTCATGTTCCGGCAGGTCGGCATGATCGACACGTATCCGACGATGATGCTGCTGTATCTGACGTTCAACGTCCCGCTCGTCGTCTGGCTGATGCGGAGTTTCTTCCAGGACATCCCCCAGGCCGTCGAGGAGGCGGCGATCATGGACGGCTACTCGCGGCTCGAAGCGTTCTTCAAGGTGTCGTTACCGCTCGTCTCGCCGGGTATCGTCACGACGACGCTACTGGTCTGGATCTTCTCGTGGAACGAGTTCCAGTTCGCGCTCGTGTTTACGCGCAACGCCGCCCAGACCTACCCGGTCATCATCCCGTCGCTGGTCGGCGGACACGCGACCCTGTGGAACCAGGTCGCCGCGCTATCGGTGCTCGCCATGATCCCGATCATCGTCATCTCGCTGTTGATGCAGAAACGGCTCGTCCGCGGGCTCACCCTCGGGGCGGTGAAAGGATGACCGCCGCGACGACCCCCGTCCGTCTGTCCGGGGACGGACAGCGCAACGCAGCCACCCACCAGCCTCACCACCTGACACAATGACTACTATCGAACTCGATACGGTACGCAAGGAGTTCGGCGACGACATCGTCGCCGTCGACGACGTATCGCTGACCATCGAAGACGGCGAACTCGTCGTCCTCGTCGGGCCGTCGGGGTCCGGAAAGTCGACGACACTCCGGATGATCGCCGGCCTCGAAGCCCCGACCAGCGGCGACGTCCGCATCGACGGCATTCGCGTCAACGATGTCCAGCCGCAGAACCGCGACATCGCGATGGTGTTCCAGTCGTTCGCGCTCTATCCACATCGGACCGTCCGGGGGAATATCTCCTTCCCGCTGGAGGCCCGTGACGTGCCCGACGCGGAAGTCGACGGCCGCGTCGAGGAGGCCGCGGCCATGCTCGACATCACGGAGCTACTCGACCGAAAACCGGCGAACCTCTCGGGCGGGCAACAACAGCGGGTCGCGCTCGGCCGCGCGCTCGTTCGCGACCCACAGGCGTTCCTGATGGACGAGCCGCTCGCGAATCTCGACGCGAAGCTCCGCAAGGAGATGCGAACGGAGGTGGTCCGTCTCCAGCAGAACCTCGGGGTGACGATGGTCCACGTGACACACAACCAGGAGGAGGCGATGACGATGGGCGACCGCGTCGCGGTGATGAACGAAGGGAAGATCCAGCAACTCGCCCCACCGAAGGAGGTGTACCAGCGGCCCGCCAACCGGTTCGTCGCGGAGTTCATCGGCAGTCCGAGCATGAACCTCCTCACCGGATCGCTGTCCGACGGAACGTTCCACGCCGACGCCGGGGACGTGTCCGTTCGCGTCCCCGACGGCCTCGCCGACGCGTCGACGGCCACTCCGCTCACGCTCGGCGTCCGCCCCGAGAGTGTCCAGATCGTCGACTCCCCCGACGAGTACACCTTCGAGGCGACCGTCGACGTGGTCGAACTGATGGGGAACGTCCAGATCGTCCACATCGTCCTCGACGACACCGAGTTCCTGGCCGAAATCGACCCCGACCTCGCAGTCGAACAGGGCGATACCCTCTCCCTTCGGTTGCCCCCCGAGAAGATCGATCTCTTCGACGGTGTGCGGCCCGAAAGCCCGCGCATCGAACGCCCGGCCGACCACGAGCCGTCCGTGGGCGGCACGGTCGTGACCGAGGAGTAACCGCCATCTCACGGGCCGCTTGCGTCTCGGTTCCTAGCGAGTGCGCGGGTCGACGTTCTCCGTACCGCAAAAAATCGAGAGTCGAACGGCCCGGACGGCGTCACGGAAGCGACGACGCGGAGACAGTCGCGACGGGCCGTCTCAGTCGTCGGCTGGCGTCGCGCCGCCCGCGTCCTCGTCGTACTGCTGTTTCGTCAGCGTGAGCTTGCCACCGGCCGCGAGGATTTCGCGTTCGCGCTCGGAGGCGTCGAACTCGGCGGTTGCCTCCCACTCGTCGTTGACGCGCACCGTGAACTCCTCGGCGCCCGACTCCACCGCGGCGGCCACGTCGTCGACGACTTCGACGTGGTCGCCTTGCTCAATCCGCTCGTAGGTCTCTTCGTCGATGGTCAGCGGCAGGAGACCGAAGTTGTACAGGTTCGCCTTGTGGATGCGAGCGAACGACTGCGCGAGAACGGCCTCAACGCCGAGATACATCGGACACATCGCGGCGTGTTCACGCGAGGACCCCTGACCGTAGTTCTCGCCGGCGACGAGGACGCCGTGGTCCGACGCCTTGGCGCGCTCCGCGAAGGACTCGTCGACCCGGGAGAGGGTGAACTCAGAGAGCTTGTCGATGTTCGAGCGGTACTTCAGGATGTCCGACGTGGCCGGGATGATGTGGTCGGTCGTGATGTTGTCGGGCATCTTCAGGAGCGTCTCACCGGCGATGTCCGCACCCAGGGGGTCCTTGAGCGGGACGTCACCGATGTTCGGCCCCTTGATCAGGTCGTCGTCGACGGCATCGTCGGGGTCGATGATGTCGGCTTTCGAGCCGTCGTACTGGTCGGGGAGTTCGACACCCGGCGACTCTAGGTCGCCGAGTTCCTCGGCCAGATCCCGCGGGTCGACGATTTCGCCTTTGAGCGCCGCCGCGGCGGCGACCTGCGGCGAGCAGAGGTAGACGGAGTCGTCCTCGATTCCCGAACGGCCCTCGAAGTTGCGGTTGAAGGTCCGCAGGGAGACGGAGTCAGAGGCGGGAACGTGCCCGATGCCAATACAGGGGCCACAGGTCGACTCGGAGACGTTGACCCCGGCGGCCATCATCTCGGCGGTCCAGCCCTCGCGGGCGAGGAGTTCGCCGGCCTGTTTCGATCCGGGCGCGACGATCATCTCGAGGTCCTTTTTGATCTCGCGGTCCGCGACCATCTTCGCCGCGGGCAGGATGTCGGCGTAGCCGCCGTTGGTACAGGAGCCGACGATGACCTGTTCGACGTCCTCGCCCGCTACCTCGCGGACGGGGACGACGTTGTCCGGCATCGACGGCGCGGAGATCAGCGGTTCGAGTTCCGAGAGGTCGACGACGATTTCGTCGGCGTACTCCGCGTCCTCGTCGGGCGAGAGTTCGACGTACTCCTCGCCGCGACCCTGTCGTTCGAGGTAGGTCTTCGTGCGCTCGTCGGTCGGGAAGATGGAGGTGGTCGCGCCGAGTTCCGTCCCCATGTTCGTGATCGTGGTGCGCTCGGGGACGGTCAAACTCTCGACGCCCGGCCCGGTGTACTCGAAGACCTTGCCGACGCCGCCTTTGACCGACAGACGACGGAGCATCTCGAGGATGAGGTCCTTGGCGGTCGCCCACTCGGGCAGTTCGCCCTCCAAGCGGACGTTCACGACTTCGGGCATCTCGACGAAGTAGGGGCCACCGCCCATCGCGACGGCGACGTCTAGCCCACCCGCGCCGATGGCGAGTTCGCCGAGGCCGCCCGGCGTCGGGGTGTGGGAGTCCGATCCGAGCATCGTCTTCCCGGGTGCGGCGAAGTTCTCCTTGTGGACGTTGTGGCAGATGCCGTTGCCCGGCCGGGAGAAGTAGGCGCCGTAGGTGCCGGCGGCCGACCGGAGGAAGCGGTGGTCGTCGGTGTTCTTGAAGTCAAACTGGTAGGTCTGGTGGTCACAGTACTGCGCGGCGAGTTCGGTCTGGACTTCGTCGAGTTCGAGCGCCTCGAACTGGAGCCAGACCATCGTCCCAGTCGTGTCCTGTGTGAGCACCTGATCGATCTCGATCCCGATCTCCTCGCCGGGTTCGAGATCCCCCTCAACGAGGTGGTCGTCGAGGATCTTCTCTGTGAGCGTCTGTCCCATAACGTCCGGGCATCGCTCGCCGATGGACATAAATCCCGCGCCTTCGCTGACCCTAAATCCGTTCGCCGGGGCGTCTACCACAAGTTTTAGGCCATCTCTGTATGAATATATATGGCGCACCTGGTGACGAGGAGTCCCGAGATTCCGGCGATGAGCCGTCCATCGGCACGGTTTTGTCCACCGTCGGCGACAGTCCGGTATGTTCCGTTCCGGTTCGTTCGTCGCCGAACACGCGACGCCGGTGGCCCCCGAACAGGTGCAACCGAACGGCCTCGATCTGACCGCCGAAGCGATTCTCGAACCCACGGGTGGCCGGATCGGCCGCGACGACAAGCGGATCGGCGAACGCGACCCCGTAGAGCCCGACGCCGACGCCGAGGCGTGGGCGCTGTCGCCCGGCGGGTACGTTCTTCAGTACGGCGAGCGGCTTCAGATTCCCGAGGGTCACATCGGATTCGTCTACCCGCGGTCGTCGCTGATGCGCAACGCCGCCATGCTCCACACCGCCGTCTGGGACGCCGGCTACGAGGGCCGCGGCGAGGGACTGTTGGCCGTCCACGCCGGAATCGAAATCGAGCCGGGCGCACGGGTGGCACAGCTCGTTCTCGCGGAGGCGAACCACGACGGCACCTACGACGGGAGCTACCAGGGCGAGAACCTGGAGTGACGTCCCGTACCCTGGGGCGGGTTGGGGTAAGCCTCGCTTACCCGACCCACAGGGAGCGGTTACTGACAGGAATTCACCCGTACACCGACGGCTATGCATCCACGAGAGAGTCAGCGGTCACCACGTGCGGCGCTCGAAGCCCTCGTCAGCCCGCCGCCACCCCGGGTTCGAGACAGATCGGTCGACACCGGCGGGAACACGGGACCGACCGTGGCACCATCGACGCGGCCGGATGCCGTTGATCTCGCGTGCTGGACGCCGCTCGCCGAGGGACAGCCCCGTTCCGGGTGGGCGGACGCCGAGGGTGGCCGCCCCCCGACAGCGACGCTTCTCGCGGATCCTGCTGTACCGGGCGACACCGGCGGACCCGTCGAGCATACGCTCGTACTGGGGGCTACCACCCCCGTACGAACCGTCCGGGTCGACTACGGATCGCTCGATGCCGCGGCGGCGCGAACCCGCGACCTGCAAGTTCGGACCGACGACGACCGGACCGTTGAGGCGACGTCGTGGCAGGTCACGACCGACGGAGCGCTCGTCGCGCGGTTCGCCGACCCACCAACCGACTGCACCCTGTTCGTCGAGTACGGTGTCACCCGAAATCCGGCCGGCGGCCACCACACGGTCGGCGTGGTCGTCAACGGGCGCCGGCCGGTCGAGGCACGACTGGTCGTCGTCGGATGAGCGGTGAAGCGTGTCGCCGCCCGCTCGTGGAGCGGCCTTCAGTAGCCTCGTCGCTTCTCGCTCTCGTTTGCCGAAGAAGCGGGGAGAGAGGTGAACCACGGTCACTCCGCTTCGCTCCGTTCCCCGATTCAACTCCTCCACGGGTCGTTCGAAACCGCTCGCTGTCGCTCGCGGATTTCTCACGGGCCGGGAGGGAGTTGAACCCCCGACCGTCTGGTTAAAAGCCAGACGCTCTGCCTGACTGAGCTACCGGCCCTCACCGAAAAATATCGTTGGCACACGTATAAGCGTTTTCAGCGACGACGGCCGCCGGCGGAGGGAACGCCGGTCACAAGTCCAGATACGTCGAGAGCGCCTCGGCCACCAGGTCGTCCGGCTCACGGTTCTCGATTGACGCCCGGCGCCGGAGTTCGATATACTGCGCGGGCGGGAGCGTCAGCCCCATGCGGCCAAAGGTGAGGCCACGGTCGTCGAGGGCCGCGTCGACGGAGCGGCCGTCGCTTACCTCGCTCGCGAGGCGACGAATCTCGCGGACGGTGAGACCGTGTTCGAGCGTCGCCCACGCCAGCGCATAGCGGTCGTCGCCACCGACACGGGCGATGTGTTTTGCCGCCGTGGGGGCGATGGTTCCCCGGGCGACGTGACGGCGGATCGCCTGCGGGAGGTCGTGAACCCGCGCCCACTTGCGGATGAAGGCGACCGACACGTCACCCCCGGCGCGCTCGGCGGCGGCCTTATACGAGCCGACGCCGCGGACCAGCGCGGCACACGCCGCCGCCCCGCGGAGCATGTAAACGTGGTCCTCGGACCCGACGGTGTCCTCGGCGAACGAGCGGACCACGTCCGCGGCGAGTTGCACGCTTTCGGGGTCGTCGGGGTCGAATCCCACGGCCTCGTTCGCCCGTTCGCCCGTCACCGACGGGTCGGCGCGGACGACCGGTTCGCCGACCGGCGACTCTCGGTCCGCCGGGCGGCCGGGCACATCGGAGTCGTCGCTCATCGTACCGTCCGTTTGGCGAGCATACCCAAAAGTGTCTCGCGGGCGTGCGTCGAACCGCGGCTCACGACGGCGTCACCGACACCCGGACCCGATCACCGCGCGCGAACTCGTGGTCCGGTGCGACGAGTTTCGCGCCGAACCCGGCGTCGCGGGCGACAAACAGCGACAGACCGGTGAGCGGGCGGCCGTTCGCCCGGAGGGTGACGTCGTCCCAGGTCACCGTCCGGTCTGCGGCGATGCCGACGCGGTCCCCGGCCACCGAGACGGCCGTGGCGTCTCCGGCGGCCGGGAGGACGCCACCCCCGTCGTAGTGTGGACACCCGCCGTCGAGGACGACGCCCGGAGCGCCGGCGAGACCGACCCACGACCCCGGATCGGGGTGTCGGGGTCGGTCGAGGACGACGTACGTCTCGCCCACCTCGCGGACGGTCCCGCTCCCGTCCCAGTCGAGTGCGCGGACGGGCACGTCGACCGTGACCGGCAACGATCCGGCGGCGCGGTAGGGGTTCGCGTCCGGGTCCCGGAAGCCGAGGTGGACGTGATCGTCGACCCAGGGGGCGAAAAACCCCGAGCGGATCGTCTCACCGAGGGTGTCGCCGACCGCGACGCGGTCCCCCGGACCGACCGCGGGGTCGACGTGCAGGATGCGGGCGACCCGGTCGCCGGTGTCGATCAGGATCAGGTGGTCCTCGGCGACGGCATAAGGCTGGGGTGGCGCACGGACGCTCCGAACGTCTGTCACGACGCCCGCGACGGGCGACGGCGCGCGGTCGCTCGCCGGATAGAGGTCGATGGCACACCCGCGGTCGTGGGCGGCGTACGGGGAGTTAAACAGGGAGAACCGCCGAAAGTGCGACAGCGCCGAGGCTGGAACGGTGACCATACCCGGGGTTGGGGCGGACGGCCTTATATGCACACACCGCCGTTCGTCGGCCGGTGCGGGCGACGATCAGGCGCCGGGAACAGGCGGCGAGACGCCGAACGCTCGGCCCGAGCGCTCGTCCGGGCACAGCTGATAGAACGCGAACGTGAGTTCGTCGGGATTAGTGTCGAGGCTCACGTCGACGGTCGGAATAGTTGCGTTGGCCGCGATAGCTCGCATCGCGATCGGTTCGTCCGCGTCGGCGACGGGGCAAAGCCCGCCGCGAACGATCACGCTACGCGCAGGGTCCTGGGTGAACGCGGTGAGCGTTGCCACCTCCGTCGTCTCGACAAAGTGCATCTTGTCGCTGTCCGCCCCGTTCATGAACTGGAAGTAGACGGCGTCACCGTCGTAGCCGAATGATTCGGGCACCGCGTACGTCTCCGCCCCGTCGGTCAGCGACAGGACGCCAGCACCGGTGTCACGGAGTGCGCCGTCGATCTCGTCTCGACTCATCGCGTCGGCGGTCATGGAGAGATTCGGGTGAGGCGAGGGATATACCTTGATATCTCGGGCGAAGACGCCACCGGTCGCCGGGTTGTGGGCGCACGCCGCCGGGCGACTCACCACCACCTCGCCGCTCCGTCCCGAGGCCTCGCTCCCGTCGGTCGCTCGGCCTCGCCAATTATGTGCATCCACCCCAACGACCCTGCATGCGTGTCCTGTGCGGCCGGGCGGCGACGGTCGAGGCCGACCGGGAGCGGACCGGGGCGATGCTCGCGCGGACGGGGGAGACGGGCGAACCGGCGGTGCGGGTGTGGACTCCCCACCGACAGGTTGCCTTCGGCCGGCGCGACGCCGCAGAACCGGGATACGAGCGTGCCCGCGCGGTGGCGAGAAAGCAGGGGTACGAACCGGTCGAGCGGCGCGTCGGCGGCCGGGCCGTCGCGCACACGGCGTCAACAGTCGCGTTCGCCCGCTCGATGCCAGTAGCGGACCCTCGTGCCGGGATGACGGCTCGCTACGAGACGACGACCGAGCAGGTGCGGCGGGCGCTGGCCGAAGTGGGCGTCGAGGCGACACCGGGGGAGCCGTCAGCCTCCTTCTGCCCCGGCAGTCACTCGTTGCAGGCGGGCGGCAAGGTGGTCGGAATCGCCCAGCGGGTGCGACCCGACGCGGCGCTGGTGGCCGGATGTGTCGTGGTGGCCGACCGCGAGACGCTGGCAGGGGTCCTCGCGCCGGTGTACGACGCCCTCGGCCAGCCGTTCGATCCGTCGAGCGTCGGAAGCGTCGCAGCCGCCGGCGGGCCGGCCGATCCGGAACAGGTCCGGACGGCGGTCGAACGGGCGTTGATCGGCGACGATACGGCCGTTCGCCGGCAGGCGGTGTGAGCGGGAGACTTACGGCGACCGGGTGACAGGTGGGGGTATGCTCGTCAGGAACGCACGGCTAGCCGACGGCCGGGTTCGCGACGTCCGGGTGGAGGATACGCAGGTGACGGCCGTGGGAACCGGTCTCGACGCCGTGGGGGAGGTGATCGACGCCCGAGAGCGTCTGTTGCTCCCCGGCGCCATCGACGTCCACGTCCACTTCAGAGAACCCGGCGCGCCGCACAAGGAAACGTGGCGGTCGGGGTCACGAAGCGCCGCCGCCGGCGGGGTGACGGCGGTAATCGACCAGCCCAACACCGACCCGGCGACGACGACCGGCGCGGCGTTCGACCAGAAGGAGTTGTGTGCCGGAGACTCGCTCGTCGACTACGGCATCAACGGCGGCGTCACCGAGTCGTGGGACCCCGAAACGCTGTTCGACCGCCAACTCGTCGCACTGGGCGAGGTGTTTCTCGCCGACTCCACGGGCGAGATGGGGATCGACGGCGACCTATTCGAGGACGCCGTCCACCGAGCCGTCGAGGCGGGCGTCCCCGTGACCGTCCACGCCGAGGACGCGACCCGCTTCGACACCGACGCTCGCGACGCCGCCGGCGACGGGGTGGGTAAGGACGCCGACGCCGACGCCTGGAGCGCGTACCGCACCCCTGAGGCCGAGATTGCGGCCGTCGAACGGGCGGTCGAGGTCGGCGCCGACGCCGGCGCTCACCTCCATGTCGCCCACACCAGCACGCCGGAGGCGGTGGATATCGTCGCCGACGCCCCCGACCGGGTGACCTGCGAGGTGACGCCACACCACTGCCTGCTCTCCCGAGCGGACCTCGACGAGTTGGGCACCTTCGGGCGGATGAACCCGCCGCTTCGGAGCGAGACGCGGCGGGCGGCCCTCTACGAACGGGTGGTCGACGGTCGGGTCGATCTGGTGGCGACGGACCACGCGCCACACACCCGCGCCGAGAAGGAGGCGCCGCTGCTCGCGGCGCCGAGCGGCGTCCCCGGCGTCGAGACGATGGTGCCGCTGTTGTTGGCGGAAACCCGGGACGGCCCGCTGACGGTCGAACGGGTTCGCGACCTGACGGCCGCGGCGCCGGCCGCGACCTTCGGCCTGGATCGCAAGGGGCGGATCGAGGCGGGGATGGACGCCGATCTAGCGCTGTACGATGTAGCACAGACACGGCCGATAGACGGGGCGCGACTCCACTCGAAGTGCGGCTGGACCCCCTTCGAGGGGTTCGAGGGGGTCTTCCCCGAGTGGACGACGGTGCGCGGGGATCGAGCCTACGACGCGATCATGGACACGTTCGGAACCGCCGCCGGCGAGAACATCGGCTAGTCGAGGTCGTCCCGGAGTTCCGCACTCGACTCTCGGACCTCGCGCATGGCCTCGGAGACGCGGTCCTCCGCGTCGAGTTCCTCGGCGACCGAGAGGTCGACACCCTCCACCTCCAGTAAGAACTTCGCGACTTCCGTCACCTCGTACATCAGTTCGTCGAGTTCCTCGGCGGTGAAAAAGCCGGACATCGCGCCGTAGAGGAAGGTCGCGCCCGCCTTCTGGACCTTATCCTCGAAGGAGGAGCGGGCCTGGTTGACCGCCTGTGGCGTGTAGGTGTCGGTCATGAAGGGGACGAGTCGTGGCAGGTTCTCGCCAATCTTGGTCATCTCGACGCCGGTTTCGGTGCGGAAGTCGACACAGAGCCGTGCGATGGCCCACTCGCGGGCCGTGACGTACGTCCGGTCGCGAAGAAAGGAGTTGACACGCTCGTACTCGGCGCCGTCCATCTTCTTGAAGCGCTCGTATTTGCGCACGTCGGCGGGAACCGACCCCGTGTCGTCGGCGTCGGTCTCCCCAGTCGCGGTAGCGTCGTCCGCCGGATCGGCGCCGTGGGTGCCGCTCCGGTCGTCGGCGGCCCCCCGTTCCACGCCGTCCTCGGTCGCCGGCGCGTCGTCGCTCATGTGCCGGCGTTCCGGTCGCCGAGTCAAAAGCGTTCCGTCGCCGTCCGCCGGCCGTCTGACGGCGTGGCGCGTACCTTTTTCACTCGGCGTTCCGAGGAACCGCCTATGAAGCTACTGCTGGGCATCGGCGGGAGCGACGACTCGATCCGCGCACTGGAGCGCACCGTCGCCCGCGTCGCCGAGACGGGCGACGACCTGACGGTCGCCATCCTCCGGAACCCGGCAACGGAGGCGGACCCCGAAGGGATCGAACAGCGGGTACGGGCAGTCCTCGACGACGCGGCCACTTCCGCGTCGGTTCGACACCTCGATGGCGACCCGGGGAGTCGGCTGGTCGAACTCGCGGAGCAAGAGGAGTACGACCGAATCGTCCTCGGTGGCGGCGAAACCAGCCCCATGGGCAAGATCAAACTGGGCGGCATCGCCGAGTTCGTCCTGTTGAACTCCCACGTCTCGGTGACGTTGGTCCGATGACCGACGACTATCCGGACGAGGTTGCGGGGCCGTTCCCCCGACCGCCAACGACGTTCGAGGACCGCGAGGGGCGGTCGATCACCATCCGACGATACGACCCCGAGGACCGCGAGGCGCTGACGGCGATGTACGAGGCGTTCGATCCGGCGGACCGCGCCCAAGGCATCCCGCCGACGAGCGAGAAGCGCATCACCGAGTGGCTCGATGCTATTACGGGCGAGGAGACGGTGAACGTGGTGGCGGTCCACGAGGGCAGCGCCGTCGGCCACGCGACGCTCGTCCCCGACGAACCCGCGAACACCGCGGAACTCGCCATCTTCGTCCTGCAGGACTACCAGCACGCGGGCATCGGCACCCGGCTACTGAAGACGCTTCTCGGTGCCGGCGCCGCGGTGGGCTTCGAGCGCGTGTGGCTGAGCGTCGAGCGATGGAACGATCCGGCGATCAGCCTCTACGAGAAGGTTGGCTTTCGCGCCAGCGACACCGAGAGCTTCGAACACGAGATGTCGATCCGGTTGGCCGATCAGACCGAGAGCACGGGCTGACTCGCGTAGAGGAGGACGTACTCCGCGGCCTTCGCTAGGACGTCATCTGTCTCACCCGAGAGCGGTTCACGGGGGACGACCACGAAGTCGGCACCGAGTTCCTCCGCGGTGTCGAGGACGACGTTGCCCGGATGCCGGGAGAGGCGACTGGTGGAAAAGCCGTGGGCCATCGACGTCGAAAGCGGAGCGTTCGCCTCGGCCACGGTGTCGACGACAGCCTCGAGGAACGCCTCGGAGTCGGCCGCGAGCGTCTCGTCGTCGACCGCCCCGGTGTCGATGGCGCGGGCGACGTCGTCGCCGACGACGTAGAGCGCGTGGACCGCGGCGTCGTACTCCTCGGCGATGGCCGCAGCATACTCGACGGCCGCGAGCGACTCCTCGCTCCCGTCTACGGGGACGAGTACGAGCGACGGCGAGAGCGGATCGGTCATGGGCGGGTCTGTGCGGGCCACGGGCAAAAACGCTCCCCCAAGGCCCGCCCCGTGCCCCCGGACCACGGGTTTATGTTCCGACCGGGCGAAGCCGCGAGCGTGTTCGACACCATCGTCATCGCGACGGACGGCTCCGAGAGCGTTCGCCGGGCCGTGAGCGTCGCCCTCGACTTAGCCGAGCGCTTCGACGCGACGGTGCACGCGCTCTACGTCGTCGACGAGGGGGAAGTGGAGAGTTCACCGGAACAGGTGCGCGAGGAGATGCGCGCCGCTCTCGACGACTCCGGGCAGGCGGCCCTCGAGGACGTCGAATCGGCCGCCGACCGTCCGGTCAGGACCGCCGCCCGTCAGGGGCGACCCGCGACGGAGATCAGAGAGTACGCGACCGAACACGGCGCCGACATGGTGGCGATGGGGACCCGCGGCCGCCACGGCGAAAACCGATTTCTCATCGGCAGCGTCGCCGAGCGGGTCGTCCGCACCTGTCCGGTGCCCGTGCTGACGGTCCGCCAACTCGACGAGGCCGAACGCGACGACGCGGACGGCGTGGGCGACGCGGCCGCGAGCGCCTGATCGGGGCGACCGCCGGCGTTCGGCCGTCACGGGCCGAATCGCGGGATACTTCGGGACGGCCCGCATCCAGTCGATATGGACGACGACCTGATCGACGACGACGACATCTCCCTCTCGCGGAAGTCCCGACTGCCCGGGGCGGGCTTTTTCTACCCCGACTCGCTCGACGAGGAGTACGCCGACCGCCGCGCCCGTGAGGCCATCGAGGGCGCGGAGGCGGTGGTGGTCGCCGACGGTGACGCCGACGGCCTCGCCTGCGTGGCCCTCCTGCGGGAACGCTACGACGCCGCACTCGACGTGGCACCGTTCGAGGCGTCGCTCGCGGCGCGGCTGGCCCCGGAATCGAACGACGGAGAGGAGAACGACGAGGACGAAACCGAGGACTCGCCGGTCGGTCTCGTGACCGCGAGCCCCCACTCGCTGTCCGAGGCGCTCGACCGTGTCGCCGACTACGCCGACCCCGGCGTCGACGTCTACGTCTGTGACCTCTGTCCGGACGACGAGTCGATCACCGAGACGGTCGAGGCGGTGACCGCCCGGGCGTCGACGGTTCGCTGGTTCGACCACCACCAGTGGGACGACGACGTGGCGGCCGCGGTTCGGGCGGCAGGTGTCGACCTCGTGATCGGCGCGTCCGACGAGGAGTGTACCGCCGACGTGGCGCTTCGTTCCCTGGACGACGACTTTCCCGAGCATCTCGTCGACCTCGCGGCGGTCACGCGGGATCACGACCTCTGGATCAAGGAGGACCCCCGGAGCGACGACCTTGCGGACTACGCCCACTGGGCGAGCGCCGAGGAGTACGTAACCGTCGTCGGGCGGTACGGCCCGGCACTCCCAGAGCCGGTCGTCGACTACCTCGACCACCGGCGCGTCGAGAAAGAGCGACTGATCGAACGAGCGGTCGACCGCGCCGACCTGCACGCCGTCGGCCCGTGGACGGTCGGGGTTACCTACGGCCGGTGTTCGCAAAACGAGGTGGCCGAGGCGCTCCGCGAACAGGGCGCCGACGCCTCGGTGATCGTCAAACCCGCTGGGAGCGCCAGCATCCGCGGCAGCGAGGGGTTCGAGCGGTGTCACGAGGTGGCAGAACAGGTCAACGGCGGCGGCCACCCCCGCGCGGCGGGCTGTAAGCCCGACATCTACGACGACATGCTCGATTACGCCCACCACTGGACCACCGAGGGAGCCACGACCAAGCGGGTGATCCTGTCGGCGTTCAAGCGGTTACTCGAAGACGACGAGACGGCCGACGAGTAGACGGCGTCGGGGTCACCCCTGGCATATATCTACGCCGGGGCGTATCCCCACGCATGGTGGAACCCGCGCTCATCCTTCCCCCCAAACCGGACAAACGGTGGCAACTCGCCAAACAGATGGGCGTCACGCAGGCCGTCATCCACCCGCTGGAGATCGGCGACGGGCGGACGGAGTGGTCGTTCGACGACCTGCTCGGACTCCGAAACTGGCTCGAAGACGCGGGCCTAGAGTTTGCGGTGCTCGAAGGATCGGTCCCCATCTCCGACCGGATTCGCCTCGGCCACGAGGGCCGCGACGAGGACATCGAGACGTTCAAGACCTTTCTCCGGGACTGCGGCCGGGTCGGGATTCCGGTCGTCTGTTACGACTGGATGGCTGGTCTCCGCTGGGCGCGGACCGAGGCTCACGTCGAGTCCCGCGGGGGCTCCTACGTGACCGGGTACACCGACGCGAAACTGCGGGGACGCGACGACGGCGAGGCGGTGACTCACGAACAGTTGTGGGAGGCACTCGACTACTTCCTCGAGACGGTCGTTCCCGTCGCGGAGGAGGCGGGGGTGAAACTCGGCTTGCACCCCGACGACCCGCCACGCGAGTGGGTGCGCGGGACGCCACGGATCATCACTAGCGTCGAGGCGTACGACCGCGTACTGGACAGCTACGACAGCGAGTACAACGGCATCACGTTTTGTCAGGGGAACTTCGCGGCCATGGGCGCTGACATCCCGGCGGCCATTCGACGGTTCGGCGACCGGATCAACTTCGTCCACTTCCGCGACGTCGAGGGCGACGGCGACCGGTTCGTCGAGACGTGGCACGACGACGGCCCGACCGACATGCTCGCCGCCATGCGCGCTTACGAGGAGGTGGGGTTCGACGGGCCGATGCGCCCCGATCACGTGCCGACGATGGCCGGCGAAGATAACTCGAACCCGGGGTATCACACACTCGGACGGCTGTTCGCCGTCGGCTACATGACCGGGTTGCTCGAAGCCGCAGGCGAGTAGCTACGCCTCGCCGACGACCCAGCGATCCGAGAAGGCGGTGCCGTCGGGGCAGGCGGCGTAGGCGTGGATCACGTCGCCCGCGGCGTAGATGCCACCGACCTCCTCGTTTTGCGCCTCCGCGAAGGCGAGGACGAAGGCCGCACTCTCGCCACAGTCGGGGCAGGTGCCCCCGGTCAACCCGGAGTCGATGTCGCCCTCGGCACCCATCGCCTCCTTGGCGAAGGCCATGGCATCCATGCCGGTGCCGGCCGAGAACAGGCGGCGGCCCTGCTCGCCGGGGACGACGAGGACGACGCCGCCGTCGACGGGGGTGCCGTGGTCGGCGAGTGCGCCGTCGTCGTCGAGGTAGTCGTCGGTGAGATAGAGCGCGATGTGGTCGAGGTAGTCGCCCGCGAGGAAGGCGGCGAGGTCGGGGTCGCTCATACCGTCGGCAGGCGGTCGAGGCGTAAAGAAGAGTCGTTTCCGGACGAGCGACCGCTGACGGTCGACGGGATTTTGAGGGTCGTCACCGTCGGTCCGCCGTGAACCGATCACAGCTCTCGGGTGTGGCCTACACGATATTCGGCGCCGGCCTAGTGGTCGACGGGGCGGTCGACCTGCGCGGGTCGCTGGACATCCTCTCGGCGCTGACTGCCCTCTTCGGGGTCGGGATCCTGATCGTCGGCGTCGTGAGCGTCGTCGGCGCGGACACCCCACTCGGCGAACGGGTCGGCATTGGCGAACGGCCGACGTGGGTGATCGTTCTGCTCGCGCTGGCGGGAACGCTGTTGCTCGCCGGGGGAGTGCTCCGGCTACTGGTCGTCGTGTAGGTCCTCGGCGATAGCAGCGAGAGAGTCGTCCGGTTGGCGCGTGACCGTATATACCGTCCGGCGACCGGGCACGCGGGCGCCGTAGAGGTGTCCCGGCGTCACCTCGTCGAAGTCCACGCTCCGGCCGGCCTCGAGGTCGGTCCCGCGAACCCACTCGACGAGGCGGTTCGTCCCTTCGCGGTCGCTCCGCGCCAGGCGACGGTTGTCGTAGGCACCACGGAGCAGGAGTCCGGACGCGTCGGCGTCGACGCGGGCGTGATACTCGTCGCCGTCGAGAACGAGGCGAACGAACTCGCCGGGGTCGAGAGCGGCGTCGTCGGGGAGGCGGAGACAGGGCCGACGGGTGCCGCCGCTCCGAGCGAGTTCGGCGCGATACGTCGTCACCGCATCCCCGTCGCTGGCGACGCGGTCGGACACGACTACTCCTCGGCGTCGGCGTCCTCGTCGGCCTCGTCCTCGCCGAAGCCGGCGTCGCCGTCGACGACCTTCACGTTAATCTGTGCCACCGCTTCACTGATCTCGCGGCCGCGGACGGTCACACGCTTTCGCTCGCCGTCACGGGAGGGGTCGAAGCCGACGCCACCTTCGAGGAGAACCTCCTTGAGCGCCGGGCCGGCGACATCGGCGTGGAGGGGGCGGCCGGCGTCGTCGGACCCGCCGGTCAGTTCGAGCGTCGTGCCGTCGAGGCCGACGGCGCCGCCGTCGACCTCGTCACCGAGTTCGCGCCCGAGAAATCGGTTCGCGTCCTGTCCGTCGGCCTCGAACTGCTCCGTTCGACCCGTGGCCGGGTCCGAAACGACGACCTTGAAGTCTGCCATGCCCGGATTCAGACGGCCGCCGATAAAAAGCACGTCGAAACCGAGCGTCGCGGCCGACGCGCCCGGGACCCGGACGACCGCCGGTGGCCAACGGGCGAGTTATTAATAAATTTGCTTCGAGTTACTAGTCATTACATTCCAGAACGTGTTTGTTGGCAGGAGGGTTAATATGTACGTGCGGGCTAGCACGACCTAATGAGCGACGAGTGCGACTGTACGGCCGGGGGGGCAGAGGGCCACCCGGAGACAAACGGGGGCGAGCGCTTCCGTGCGTCCGTTCCGGCGATGGACTGTCCCTCGTGTGCCGGGAAGGTCGAGCGGAGCGTCCGGACGCTTGCGGGGGTGCGGTCGGTCGAGACCCGACCGGCCTCGGGGACGCTGATCGTCGACTTCGACCCCGAGGCGACGACGGCGGCGGCGATTCGAGAGCAGGTCGACACGGCGGGCTACACCGTCGCCGATGCCGAGACGGAGACGTTCGCGGTGCCGTCGATGGACTGTTCGTCGTGTGCCGGCAAAGTCGAGTCGGCGCTGGCTGGTCTGGACGGCGTCGTCGAGTACGACACGCGGCCGGCGTCCGGCCGCGTCGAGGTGCGGTACGACCCCGAGCGGGCGGCCCGCGGCGACGTGGTGGCGGCGGTGGAGAACGCCGGCTACGAGGTGATCGACGGCGAGCGTGAGTCGTCGTCGGTCTGGCGGAGTCGGCGGGCGCTGAAGACCGGCCTCGGCGCCGTCGCGTTGCTCCTCGGGGTCGCCTTCGAGTACGCTCTCACGGGGGCGAACGCGACGCTCGCGTCCGGGTTCGGGCGGACGATCACCGTCGATTGGGCGCTGTACGTCCTCGCGGCAGTGGTGGCTGGGCAGGCCATCTTGCGGAACGGGTGGTACTCGGTGCGGACCCGCAGCCTCGACATCGACTTCCTGATGAGCGCCGGCGTGGTCGGCGCCGTCGCGGTCGATCTCCCCTTCGAGGCGGCGACGCTCGCGGTGCTGTTTTCGGTCTCCGAACTCCTCGAACGCTACTCGATGGATCGCGCCCGGTCGTCGATGTCGGAGCTGATGGACCTCTCGCCCGACACGGCGACGGTGCGACGCGAAGCGTCGGGGACGCCCGGTGAGGGCGGCGAAGCCGCCGGAGACGACGAGGAGACGGTCCCGGTCGACGAGGTGGCCGTCGGCGACCTGGTGGTGGTGCGACCGGGCGACCGCGTGCCCGTCGACGGCGTCGTCCGCGAGGGTCGGAGTGCGGTCGACGAGTCGCCGATCACCGGCGAGAGCGTGCCCGTCGACGTCGCGCCGGGCGACGAGGTGTACGCCGGAAGCATCGTCGCCGAGGGCTACCTAGAGGTGGAGGCGACGGCGCTCGCGGCGGAGTCGACGCTGTCGAAGGTGATCGACCTGGTCGAGGACGCCGAACGCGACAAGTCCGAGCGCGAGCGATTCGTCGACCGGTTCGCGTCCTACTACACGCCGGCGGTGGTGGCGCTGGCGGTGGCGACGACGCTCGTCCCACCCCTGCTCGTCGGCGCGCCGTTCGAGACGTGGTTCGTCCGCGGGCTGACGCTGCTGGTCGTCGCCTGTCCGTGCGCCTTCGTCATCAGCACGCCCGTCAGCGTCGTCTCGGGAATCACGAGCGCGGCGCGCAACGGCGTCCTCATCAAGGGCGGCGACCGCTTAGAGGCGATGGGCGAGGTGGACACCGTTGCCCTCGATAAGACCGGGACGATCACGACCGGCGAACTCGGCGTGACGGACGTGGTTGGCCTGAACGGAGCGAGCGAGGGCGACGTGTTGGCGTGTGCGGCCGCGATGGAGCGACGGAGCGAACACCCCATCGCGACGGCCATCGTCGAGCACGCGACCGACGCCGGGGTCGGGGAGCGTGAGGTGACCGGCTTCGAGTCGATCACGGGCGAGGGCGTCCGCGCCGACCTGGACGGGGTCACTCACTACGCGGGCAAGCCGGCGCTGTTCGAGTCGCTGGGGTTCGACCTCGAACACGCTCACGTGGCGACCGACGGGGGTCTCGCCGTCGGCGACATCGAACCCGCAAGCTGTGACCACGGTCAGGGGGGGTATCTCGACCTGGTGAACGACGTGGTCCCGCGCCTGCAGGCCGCGGGCAAGACCGTCGTCCTCGTGGGCACGGCCGACGAACTGGAAGGGGTGATCGCCGTGGCCGATACGGTCCGCCCGGCGGCGGCCGCGACCGTCGACCGTCTGCACGACCTCGGGATCGAGCGGGTGGTCATGCTGACCGGCGACAACGAGCGGACCGCCCGCGCCATCGCGTCGCAAGTGGGGGTCGACGAGGTGCGGGCCGACCTCCTGCCCGACGAGAAGGTGGCGGCGATCCGCGAGTTCGCGGCCGACTCCGAGGCCGCCGCGGCCGACGACGCTCGCCTGCCGTGGAATCGGACGAATGGCGGCGTGGCGATGGTTGGCGACGGCGTCAACGACGCCCCGGCGCTCGCGGCCGCGACGGTCGGGGTCGCGATGGGCGCCGCGGGCACCGACACCGCCATCGAGACGGCCGACGTGGCGCTGATGGGTGACGACCTGACGCGGCTCCCCTACCTCGTTGCGCTCTCCCAGCAGGCGAACGGCGTCATCAAGACGAACATCTGGTCGTCGCTGGGCGTGAAGCTAGTCCTCGCGGCGGGGGCGCCGCTCGGTCTGGTGAGCGTTATCCACGCCGTCGTGATCGGTGACATGGGCATGAGCCTCGCGGTCACGGGCAACGCGATGCGGCTGGCGAACGTCGACCCGGAGGAGTAATCGTCGTCCGGGCGTCGACCGCCGGGGGGAAACGGTTTTTGCGCCCTCGTCCCCGAAAGGCGGTATGACGGCACGGACGGTCGTGGTCGTCGGCTTGCTCGTCCTCGCGGGGTGTACGACGCCGTTCGATCCGGGGACGACGACGGCGACGCCGACCCCAGTCCAGGCGGCGGCCGACGACCCGGCGACGCGATCAGGCGGGACGCCGACGCCGACGGCGCCGACCGCTACGCCGACGCCGGGCGGAAACCCCTGGGGGAGCGGTCCGGTGGTGATCGCCGTCCGCAACCGGGGTGAGCGCGAGCGAGCGTTCGCGCCGCGGGTGCGCGAGGCGGCGGCCTTCTGGGAGGCGAACGACGAGCAGTATCTCGGCTTTCCGGTCCGGTACGAGGTGCGCCCCGACGCCGAGAACCCGGACCTCGTGGTCACGTTCACCGACACGCTACCCGACTGTGGCGGCGTGACCGACGCGGTGGGGTGTGCCCCGCGGATCACCGACCCTCGGATGGTCGAGCGCCCGGAGCAGGTGTGGGTGAAAACGGGGCTGTCGAACGACTCGACGACGCTCGTCACCGAACACGAACTCGGGCACACGCTCGGGCGAGGGCACGACGACGAGCCACAGTCGGTGATGCAGGCGCGGTCGGTCATCTACACCGAACCGCAGCCCAACGCGACGGAGCGGGCGTTCCCGTGGGACGGCGGCGAGTTCACCGTCCAGGTCGACCGGGAGAACGCCTCGGACCCGGAGGGAGTCGACCAGCAGGTCGGACACACCCTGTCGTACTACGAGGCGGGTGCGCCGGGGATGCCCGACAACCTCTCCTTCGAGCGGACGAGCGCGACGGACGCGACGGTCCGGGTCCAGTTCGGCGCGACGCCAGCCTGTGGGGCATCGAGTGGCTCGTGTGTCAACACGTACGGCACCGATCCGGACGGCGACGGCGCCATCGAGACGTACACCCGGGTCGAGATTCGGCTGGTCGGCCTCGACACCGAGGCGGTGGGGTGGCACGTCGGCTACTGGCTGGCACACGTCTTCGGCGCCGAGGCCGACGGCGAGAAACCCCCGCCGTTCCGGGACGCGAGCTACCGCGAACGGCGGAGCGAGTGGTGGCGATAGTGGACGAGAACCGCCTCGACGCCGCGCTCGCCGACGCCTTCGACGCCGACGCGGGAGAGCGTCGGGCGGTGGTCCGGGCGGCCCGTGACCTGACGGACGCCGGCCGTCTGGCGGCCGACCGGGGGACGCCGCTGGCTACCGAGACGCTCGTCGCGGAACTCGCCGACGCCCCCGAAGGCTCGTCGCTCGCCGAGCGGTGGAACTGGTGGGTCGGCGCACTCGATGTCGCGTACGGCGGCTACGCCGAATTCGAGGTTCGTCGGTACGAGGAGGACGGCAGGCGTGGTTGATCTCCGCACAAGTGGATCTGCGCCGAGCAAAGCTGTCTTGCCGTATCGGCGCGAAAACCACAACTACGCCCGGACTAGGGAAAAAGTACTTGACGAACGCGGGCGGAAAGACGACGATGGAAGAGAGCGCCGACCGCGAGGCGGGCGTCCTGCGGAGCAAGCGCGCTGCGACCCGGTATCAGATCCTGGTCGGAATCGCGGAGCGACAGCCGGCCGTCAGTCAGCGGGAGATCGCTGACGACATCGGCATCACCGCACAGGCGGTGAGCGACTACCTCCAGGGACTCATCGAGGAGGGCTACGTCCGGAGTCCGGGACGCGGACGGTACGAGGTGACCAAAGAGGGCGTCGACTGGCTCATCGGCCGGACGGACGAACTCCGGGAGTTCGTCGGCCACGTCGCCGAGGACGTGATCGGGCAAGTCGAGATCGAGACCGCACTCGCCACGGCGCCCATTATGGAGGGCGAGGCCGTCTCGCTGTCGATGCGCGACGGCGTCCTCCGGGCAACCCCCGGCGCGACCGGGAGCACAACCGCGGTTGCGGTCACGAGCGCCGATCCGGGGCGGGACGTGGGCGTCACCGACTTCGAGGGCGTCCTCGATTACGACCTCGGGCGCGTGACCGCCGTCTCGATCCCGCGGGTACAGGACGGCGGGAGCGCGGCGGTGGAGACGGCGACGTTCGCCGGCCACGCTGCCGACGCGGACCTGGTCGCGACGGCGGGGACCGAGGCGTACGCGGCGGCGCTAGCGGCCGACCTCGACCCCGACGTGCGCTTCGGGACGCCGGCGGCCGTCGGGGCGGCCGCCGCCCGCGGGCTGGACGTCCTGTTGCTCGCCGCCGCGGACGAACTCTCGACGCACCTAGATCGCCTCCGGGACGGCAATATCAACTACGAAGTCGTGGACACGGCGGAGTGATTCGGCGGGCGGCGTCGCCCACAGACGGCCGACTCCGGCGTCGTCAGCGGTCGACGGCTCCGTCGCGCCGGCGGGCGAGCGCCACGATGGCCTGTCCGTACGCAACCCCGCCGTCACCCGGTGGAACGGCGTCCGGGGCGAGAACGGTGTGGCCCGCGTCCGTGACGCACGCGCGGAACCGTCGCGAGATGGCGTCGTTGTAGGCGACGCCGCCGGTGAAGCCGACGGCGTCGACACTGCGTTCGTCGGCGGCCTCAATCGCGATGTCCGCGAGTCCGCGGGCGAGTGTGTCCTGTGCCGTCGCGGCGATATCGGCGACCGACAGCTCACCCGTTAGCTCGGCGAGCGTTCCGACGAGCGCGTGCGTATCGAGCACGCGACGCCCCGCCTGGGTATCGAACGGGAGAGACACCGCGTGGGCGTCCCCATCGGTCGCCGTCGCCTCAAGCCGCTGTGCCGGTTCGCCCTCGTACGTCCGCCGATCACAGACGTCTAGGAGGGCACCGACCGCATCGAGATACCGACCGGCGCTCGTGGTCGTCGGCGCGTTCACGTCGCCGGCGGCTTGCCGTCTGACCACCGCGGCGTCGGACGGCGAGTCGACGGCGTCCGTCGCGACGAGGCGCTCGTCGATGCGGTCCGGGTCGGCGAGCAGAGCCGCGAGGATTCGCGCCGGATACTCGACGGCCGCCTCGCCGCCCGGCAGAGTGAACGGCGAGAGACCGCCGATCCGCTCGTATCCCTGGTAGGTGACATCGAGCACTTCGCCACCCCAGACGGTCCCGTCCGGACCGTATCCCGTCCCGTCGGCGGCGACGACGATGGCCCGCTCGACGCCATGTTCGGCGCACAGGCCCGCGGCGTGTGCGTGGTGGTGCTGGACGGCGACGGGACCGTCCATGCCCTGGCTAGCGTACCGTTCCGCCTCCGCCGTCGTCTGGAAGTCGGGATGGCGGTCACGGGCGACCACAGCCGGGTCGATGCCGGTGAGGTCGCGCAGGTGGGCGACGGCCTCGCGGTGGAACGCCGTCGTGTCCGGGCCGGTCACGTCGCCGAGGTGTTGGGAGAGGACGACGCGGTCACCCTCGGCGAGCGCGACGGTCGCGTCTCGCTCCGGGCCGACCGCCAGCACAGGAGAGCCGTCGCCGGCCACGGGGTTCGGAAGCGCGCGCGGCGTCCAGCCACGGGAGCGCCTGACGAACCGCGTGGCGCCGTCGACGACCTGGAGCACGCTGTCGTCACACCGAGCGACGATATCGCGGTCGTGAAAGAGTCCCCCGTCGACGACCCCGTCCAAACGGGACCGGACCGCCGCGGCGGTCGTACACATCGGCCCTCCGGGCATGTTGGCGCTCGTGGCGACCAGTGGCCCGTCGACGTGATCGAAGATACGGTGATGCAGGCCGGCGTACGGGAGCATGACGCCCACCGTCGACAGCCCCGGCGCGACGGCGTCCAGCCAGTCCGCCTCGGCCGTCCGGTCGAGAAGGACGATCGGTCGCCGAACGTCCCGCAGGGCCGCCCGCTCGGCGTCGCCGACGCGGGCGAACGACGCGACGGCGTCGAGAGAGGGGGCCATACAGGCGAAGGGTTTGGCGGGTCGGCCCGTGCGCGAGCGGAGGCGGTCGACCGCCGCCGGATCGGTCGCGTCACAGACGAGGTGGACGCCGCCGATTCCCTTGACCGCGAGCACCTCGCCGTCGGCGAGGCCGTCGGCGACGGCACCGAGCGCGTCGTGGCCACGCGAGACGGTCCGGCCGTCGACCTCGAAGCGCAGCGTCGGCCCGCAGTCGGGGCAGGCGATGGCCTGCCCGTGGTAGCGGCGGTCGGTCGGCGTCTCGTAGGACTCCCGACAGGCCGCACACATCGGGAAGTCGTCCATCGCCGTCCGGGATCGGTCGTAGGGGACGTCCCTAACGACGGTGAACCGCGGGCCGCAGTCGACACAGGCCGTCGCCCAGTAGCCGTGATAGCGGGAGTCGGGGTCCCGCATCTCCGAGAGACACGCGTCACAGACCCCCGTATCCGGCGGCACCGGCGTATCGAGCGCCTCTCCCGGTCCCGCGGTCGAGTCCCGAATCTCGAAGGATTCGGTGCCGCGTGGCACACCCCAGGAGACGTCGACCGCGTCGACCGACGCCAGCGGCGGTGCGTCCGTTCGGATCGCCGTAACGACACGCTCGACGTCGGCCTGTGTCCCCTCGAAGGCAGCCTCGACGACGCCGCCGGCGTTGCGGACGTAGCCCGTGACGCCGGCGTCGACGGCGGTTCGGTAGACGAACGGGCGAAATCCGACGCCCTGAACGACACCGGAGACGCGAACGGTGGCACGGCGTTCGGCGGACATCCTCACCCCAGGTGTTCGTCTGCGCCGTGGCGGTGGCCGTGGTGGTCGTGACCGTCGGCGCGAACCCCATCGAGGAAGGACGCCAGCGGTTCGACCCCGTCGCCGTCGCGGGCGCTGGTGCGGAACAGGTCCAACCCCGGAGCCACGTCCGCGACGTCGGCGGCCATCCGGTCGATGTCGGCGCCCACCGCGTCCGCGAGGTCTGCCTTGTTCACGACCGCGGCGTCGCAGGCCTGGAAGAGCAGTGGGTGTTTGCGCACCACGTCGTCGCCCTCGGTCGTGCTCACGACGAGGACGCGAAGTTGGGCACCGAGCGGGAAGTCCGCGGGACAGACCATGTTGCCGACGTTTTCGACGTAGAGCGTGTCCAGCGCGTGGAGGTCGAAGTCGGCGAGGGCGTCCTCGATCAGGCCCGGATCGAGGTGACACTCCTTGCCGGTGGTGACGTTCGTGACGGCGACACCGTGGTCTCGGTAGCGGCTCGCGTCGTCGTCGCCGGCCACGTCGCCGACGATGACGCCGATCCGTTCGTCGGCCGGTGCCCGCTCGATGAGGCGCTCGACGAGGGTGGTCTTGCCGCTCCCGGTCGCCCCGAGGAACTCGGCGACGAAGACGCCGTGCTCGTGGACGAGTCGTTCGTGCAGGTCCCGCGCCTGTGCGCGAAACTCCGCAAGCACGTCGTCGCCCGTCGCCGTCTCGGCCGCGTCGTCGTGTCCGAATCGGTGAGTGCGGGCGACAGGCGACGCCTCACGGCGTCCGAACAGGGCCGCGAGCAGGTGGTCGATTGGCGGACAGTGCGTCGAGTGTGCGTGAACAGGTTTCATATGTTAGTCCTCCGTGTCGGTCGCGTTGGCCGCCGCCGGCGTGTCGGGGACGGTGACACTCGCCAGACGACACTCCATTCCGCGGGTGAACTCCGTCGGGCCGCCACACTCCGGACAGCGCGCTGTCGGCACCACCGCGGCGGTGCCCTCGAACGACGGGGGGTCGCCAGCCCAACCACACTCGCAGGTCGCTCGCGGATCGACGGGGTCGATATGGACGGTGAGGTCGGCGTCGAAGGTCGCCTCGGCGACAGTCTCGATGCAGAACCGCAACTGCGTCGGGTTGACGTGCGTCGCCGCCCCGAGTTCGACCGTGATGGCCTCGACGCTGGCGGCGTCGTGGTCGGCGGCCGCCGCGGCGGCGTGGTCGAGCAACGCCTCCGCCACGCTGAGTTCGTGCATCGTCAACAGATCCGCGGCAACTGTTCGCCCTCCGGTTCGCTCAGATAGCGGCGCCCGAAGCCGGTGTCGAGGACGACCCGCCCGGTGTGCTCTGTGACGGCCTCGCCGACGACGGCGGCCTCCGCGCCGAGCGGCGTGGCTCGGAGTGCGTCGACGACGGCGTCGGCGGTGGCGGCGTCGACGCCGAAGACGACCGTCCCCTCGTTTGCCACGTCGAACGGGTCGATCCCCAGGAGTTCGCCGGTAGCGGCGACCGAGTCGCGCACCGGCACGGCCGTCTCGTCGACGAGGGCACCGACGTCGGCTTTCCGGGCCATCTCGTTGAGCGCCGTCGAGAGGCCGCCACGCGTCGGGTCCGTCATGGCGGTGACGGTGCCGGCGTCGAGGGCGGCCGCGACGAGGTCGTTGACCGGCGCGACGTCGCTCGTCAGATCGCCCTCGATGTCGAACCCCTCGCGCTCGGCCAGAAGCGTGATGCCGTGATCACCGACCGGGCCGGAGACGACGAGTTTGTCGCCGGGCGAGAGACCGGCGTCGGGGACGTGCGCCCCCTGTGGCAGGACACCGACGCCGGTCGTGTTGATCACGACGCCGTCGACGTCGCCGCTACCCATCACCTTCGTGTCGCCGGTCGTAACCGCACAGCCCGCCGCCTCGCACGCGGCCTGCATCGAATCAAGAACGTCCTCCAGCAACCCGACGGAGACGCCCTCCTCGACGACGAGCGAGCAGGTCAGCGAGAGCGGCTCCGTCGCGCCCATGACCGCGAGGTCGTTGACCGTCCCCGAGACGGCCAGGCGCCCGATGTCACCCCCCGGGAAGGAGAGCGGCGAGACCACGTGGCTGTCGGTCGTAACGACCACCGACCGGTCACCCACCTCGTGAACCGCGCCGTCGTCGAGGGCGTCGAGGCCGACCGCGAGTCCGTCCGCGTCGCCGCCAAACCGCGGGACAACGCTGTCTTCGAGGAAGTCACGGGTTCGTCCCGTGCCGCCACCGTGTGCGACGGTGACCGTCTCCTCGTCGCGGGCGTCGTCGCTCATAGCTCCGGATGGCCCCCGTACTCGTGTCGGATCTTGCAGGTGCCCTCGTCGGAGACCATACAGGCGCCGACCGGATTCTGTGGCGTACACTCCTCGCCGAACAGGGCACAGTCCTCCGGCGTGGCGGTGCCAGCCATGATGTCGCCACAGATACACTCCTCGGTGAGCGGGTCGCCATCGCCCGAGACGGGGTCGACGTCGAACTGCCGGCGGGCGCTGTGTGCGGCGTACGCCTCCCGGAGGACGAAGTTGGCGTCCGGGATGTCGGCGATGCCGCGCCACTCACCCGAGGTCAGCGCGAACACCTCGTCGATAGCGCTCATCGCCGCCTCGTTGCCGTCACGCGAGACACACCGGGGATAGGCGTTGTCGAGGCCGCTCGTCCCCGACTCGACGAACTCCAGGATGCGCCGGACGCCGTAGAGCACGTCGAGCGGTTCGAACCCTCCGACGACGACCGGGGTGTCGTACTCGTCGACGAACTCCTCGAAGAGGCCGTAGCCCGTGATCGTCGCGGCGTGTCCCGCGGCGAGAAAGGCGTCGACGTCGGTGTCGGGCATCTCCGCGACCACCTCCATCGCGGGCGGGACGTACTTGTGCGCCGAGAGGACGTAGAAGTTCTCCGGGGGATCGGCCTGGAGGACGGCCGCGGTGGGGGCGGCGGTCGTCTCGAAGCCAGTAGCGAAAAAGACCACGTCCTCGTCGGGGTGGGCGGCCGCGTACTCGACCGCCTCGCTCGCGCTGTAGACGACTTCGACCGCTGCCCCCTCGGCTTTGGCGTCCGCGAGGCTCTTGACGGTTCCCGGCACCCGAAACATATCGCCGTAGGTCGCGACGGTCGTGCCGGCTTCGGCCAGCGCCACCGCCTCGTCGACCTCCGGCATGTTCGTCACACACACCGGACAGCCCGGTCCCATCGTCACCGACAGATCGGACGGGAGCATGCTCCGCAGGCCGAACTTGGCGATGACCTGTTCGTGACTCCCACAGACGTGCATGATCTCGACCGGGTGGTCGATGCGCTCCATCTGCCGCTCGATGTCGGCGGCGAGTTCCTGGGCCGCCTCCGGATCGCGGAACTTCAGGTCGTCGGCCTCAGTCGCCATCGGTATCACCCGGAACCGCCGCGTCCGCCTCCGCGTCGCCCTGCTCCCCGCCGAGGTCGATGTCGGCGCCGCGGGGGGCACCGATCTCGTCGAGCGCCTCGTCGACGTCGTCGCCAAAGAGCGACTCGTAGATGGCCATCGTCTCCTCGACCTCGCGTTCGGGGATCTTCCGGATGGCGAAGCCGGCGTGATTGAGGATGTAGTCGCCGACCTCGACGGCGTCGCCGACCACGTCGAGTCGGACGCGGCGTTCGACACCCCAGAAGTCGGCAACCGCCTCGGTGCCGTCGATCTCGCGAATCTCCCCGGGGACGCCGAGACACATCAGCGCCCACCCCCGTCGCCGCGTCCGACCTCCGCGCCGAGGAGTTCGGGATCGCCCGGTAGCAGGCGGTCGGGACGGAAATGCCCCTTGACGTGGTGACCGCGCGCCTCGTGGTCGTCGATGCTGTCCTTGTCGATCCGTTCCTCGCAGTCGGTGCAGTACCAGTGTCCGTTCATGCTGACGTGAGTCGTGATTCGATCAGCGACACCAGGTCGGGGAGCGCCGCCGCGACGGGGTCCGAGAGTTCGACCCCGGGTTCGAGTCGGGCGGGGACGACGCCGACGAGCGACACCCGGTCGGGCAGGTCGTAGGCGGCGTCACCGACGCTGAGCGCGTCGCTGAAGCTGAAGTCGTGCATCGTTACCTCCGGAGGCTCCGTGGCCGGATCGTCGAGGCGGAACGCACGAACCGTTCCCGGCTCGTCGTCCAGCGCGAGGGCGTCGACCACGATTGCCCGATCCGTTCCGCTCATCGCCTCCAGCGCCAGGAAGGCCGTCGTCCCGGCGTGGGTCGCTGTTACGCCCGCTGGCAGCGACCGCTCGTGGAGGCGTTCGACGGCGTGATAGCCGACGCCGTCGTCGCGCATGACCATACTCCCGACGCCGACGACGGCCTGTGTCGCGTCCGTCGACGCCCGCGCCGGCTCACTGCTCGTCGTCATCCTCACCCCCAAGGACGTACGCCTCCATGTCGCCGAACACCATCGACCGAAGCGTCGCCCGGTTGCTCGGCAACACCGCGAAGTAGACGTGGCCGACGATCATCGCGACGATGAGGAAAAACACCAGCAGGTGGATCTGTTTCAACACCACGAAGCCGACGTACCCGTCCAGCACGCCCAGAAGCTCGATCCACCAGGCGGGGTCGGTGCGCATCTCCGCGTACATCCCGAACCCGGTCAGCGCGAGGACGCCGAACAGGATGGACACCCACCAGAAGAACGTCTTCTGCATAGGGTGGTAGGCCACCCAGTCGCCGTCCGTCTCGTCGTAGGTCTGCCGAGCCGCGTGATAGCCCGGGATATACGACTTGAGACCGACAAAGGCCTGACCGACCCGGACGGCGACGCGGATGTCGGTCAGTTCGGCCAGTTGGCGGTGGCCGTCGACGTAGACGTGATACAGCGGAAAGAGGACGAAGAAAACGGACAGCAGGAGAATCCCCGCCCAGAGGTGGAGGCCGAACGCGAGGTAGTAGCCGTCCCACGGGACGACGTTGAGCGGGCCGTACGTGCCCGTCCAGATGGCGTAGCCGGTGGCCATCAGGACGAACATCAGAAACGCCTGCACCCAGTGGGAGATTCGCGCGCCCAGGCTGTGGCGTTCGACCGTGACACGCCCTTTCAGCGCCTGCACGCGCCGGTACCGGTCGTCGGCCTCCTCGGGCGACGCGAGCGCCGCGCGGACGAGCGCCCCGGCCCGTCGGCGGAGCGACGCCGCGTCGTCGGCGCCCGTACCCGATCCGGATTCGGAGGCGGTCACGGCTCGTCGACCTCCTCACCGGCGACGGGGGTGTCGCCGACGCCGGTCATCGCGCCGCCCGGCGACGCCGGGGTGATCTCCTCGGTGTAGCTTGCCTCGGGACTCTCGACGTGGACCGAACACGCCAGACACGGGTCGAACGACCGCACCGTTCGCATGACGTTGATCGGGTTCTCCACGTCTTCGACCGCCATCCCCTCGACGGCCGTCTCGAAGATGCTCGGCGTTCCCGACTCGTCGCGTGGGCCGAGATTCCAGAGCGTCGGCGTAATGATCTGGTAGTTGGTGATGGTGCCGTCTTCGACTTTCACCCAGTGGGAGAGCGCACCGCGAGACGCCTCCCAGAGGCCGACGCCTTCGCCGCTGAAGTCGTCGCTCCAGCCGACGTTGACCGTCCCGTTGGGGTCGATGTCGTCGAGGATGTCGAGGATCTGATCGCGGAGGAGCAGGGCCTCCTGTGCCCGCGCGATCAGGCGGTTGAGCGTGCTGCTTTTCGTGGGGTCGCCGCCGAGCGTCGCCCGCAGGTCGAACGGGTCACGCTCGGTGACGATCAGGCGCGCCAGCGATCCCGTCTCCATGTTCATGCCGTCGTACCGCGGGGCTTTCCCCCACGAGTACGCGTCGGCCTTGTCCGGGTCGGGTTTGGGCGGGGACGCCTCCATCGGCGACCCGCCGGAGTCGTCGGTGTACCACGACCGTGCCGTGCTCTCGGTGATGGCCTCCTTGATCTCCGCGTCGCTCGGGTGAGAGAGTTCGCCGTCGACGTAGATTCCCGCCGGAATCTTGTCCTCGCCGTTCGCGTCGGGATAGATGCCGTTGCAGTAGTACCGGCCGGGACCGACGCCGAAGTCGTCGGCGCCGGCCTCCTTGGCGGCCAGGAGGATGGAGACGATGTCGTGCAGTCCCGCGCCGAGCGAGTCGTCGAACTCGCCGTTGCGGACGTTCTCGACGACGTCAGGCACGGCGTCGGTCGGGCCGAGCCACTCGCTGACAAACGCCACCTGGTCGCGGATCTGTTGGAGTTTCTCGATAGTGGGGTTGGCCGACATGCCGCCGGGCGCGTACGTCAGAGGGTGGGGCGCTTTCCCACCGAACTCGGCGAAGCCCTGGAGCAGTTTTCGCTGTGCCTCTAGGGCGGCCGTGTATCCCTCGCCTTCCATCGGATCGAGGCGCGTCAACCCCGTGTCGGCGACAGCGTCGCTGTAATCCGGTCCCACGAGCGCGAACATGTGGACCGCGTGATTCCACAGCGTCGCCATGCTCTCGAGGAGGTTGCGCATCTTCCGAGCGGTCTCCGGAATACCGTCGAACACGCCCGCGTTCCGGGCCGCGTTCTCGATGGCGAGCAGCGACGTCTGTCGGTGGACCGAAAAGCAGACCCCACACACCCGCTGTGTGAACACCGGCGCGTCGGACGGCGGCCGGTTCAACACGACTAGTTCCATGCCACGGAACATGTCCATGTGGCTTTTCGCCTCCGTCACCTCGCCGTTCTCCACGTTCAGGGTCGTGCTGTGGTGACCCTCGATGCGCGTCGTCGGATCGATTTCAATCTCTGGCATCGGTCAGTCCTCCGTGCTCCGGCAGTCACAGTCGTCACAGTCACAGTCGTGGGTGTCGGCCCCGGGGTCGCCCTCGGCCGCGGCGTCGTCGGTGTCGCCGTAGCCCGTCGCCTTGCGGACGGCGTGGGCGCCGATGCCGGCGACGGTGGCCCCGACGGCCGTGAGCCCCGCCGTCTCGATGTCGGTCATCGCGAGACCCTGCTGCTCGATGGGTTCGTAGAACGGCGTCATGTTGTCCCAGAATCCCGGTTCCATACAGCCGATACACGGCGCGCCGACGTTCCGACAGACGCTCGTCCCGTCGTTCCAGAGCCGAACCGAGTCGTCACAGTGGCAGTACGGTCCCTTGCAGCCGACGGTGTAGAGACACTTTTCAGAGTCCTCGCCGACGTGGTCGACGAACTCGCCGCGGTCGAAGTAGCCCCGGCGCGAACACTGATCGTGAACCAGCGGGCCGTAGAACGCCTCCGGCCGGTTGTACTCGTCTAACTCGGGCGTGTGTCCGTTCAGCAGCGTCGCCACCGTCAACAGCACGTAGTCGGGGTGGGTCATACACCCCGGGACGTTGATGACCGGCAGCCCCGCGTTCGAGGTGAAGTCGGGGCCGAGAACGCCCTGGTCGCCCTCTTGATGGGTGAACTGGACGCCCTTGGCCCCGGTGACGTTGGGGTCCATCCACGGTCCGTCCTCCGGGTCGTCCATGACGGCCGGCGCACCGTTTTCGGCGGATTGCCACCCGCCGTAACAGGCACACGTGCCGATACCCATCACGTACTCCGCCTCGGGGGCGAGTTCTTTCACCCAGTCGACGATGGGTTTGCGCCGACCACGTTCGTCCCGTCCGAACGTCGCCGCGGAGGGAATCTTGGTCGGGATGGCGCCTTCGATCATCAGGATGTCCGGCGAGTCGCTCATCGCATCGATTGCCGCCTGGCCCGTCTCCGCCATCAACTCCGGGTGGTAGGTGACATCCAGTTTGAACTCCGTGATTGCCTCCTCGAGACTCGGTGACGTGCCCTGAAGCGTCGACATCGTACACGCAGAACAGGTCTGTCCCTGGAGCCAGACGACCTCCTTCGAGCCGTTGGTCGCCCGATCCAGCGCCGCGGCGACGTCCGAACTGTACCGTGTCATGACCGATCCGGCCGCGGCACCGCCGACGAGTTTCAGGAAGTTCCGGCGCAACGTCCCGCCGCCACCGCCGTTCGATGTTCCCGACTGGGTCATATCCCCCTATGGAAAGATGATGCATGTTAAACCACACAGCAATTACAGCGGAGTGAAAACAACGGCCACGAGCCGACACCGGCCCGTCCCGACGCTCAGACGGAGAGTTCGTCGCCGACGGCGGGCGCCGTCGCGTCGGCACCATCGTCGGCGAGTTCGGCGGCGAACGTCTCACAGCGGTCACCGTGGTTGATCAGGATCGGTGTGTCGTGGTACGAATCGAGAAACGCACGGAGGCCACGCCGGTCCGCGTGTGCCGAAAAGTCGTACTGTTCGACCTGTGCACTCACGGGCATGACGCGGCCGTCGATTTCGGCACGCCCCGACTCGACGAGGTTTCGCCCGGGAGTTCCCTCGACCTGATAGCCGGTCATCGTGACCTTGTTCACCGGGTTCGACCGAATTGCGGGGATATAGGTCATCGCGGGGCCACCGGACAGCATGCCGCTGGTGGTGATGATCGCGGCGCTCTGGTCGGTGATGCGCTTGCGCTGTCCGTCGCGGCCGGTGACGAATCGAGCGTGCGACGCCGCACGCCGAAACGCGTCGGCGTCCCGGACGAACGCGGGATACTGTCGGAGCATCTCGGTGACTTGCTTGCCCATGCCGTCGACGTAACACGGGATGTCGTGCGCCGCACAGACGAGCATCATCTCCTGGGTGCGCCCGATGGCAAAGGCCGGAATGACGACCGTTCCGCCCTCCCAGAGCGTCGTCTTGACGCTCTGTGCGAACTGCTTTTCGACGGCCGCCCGGTCGTCGTGGTCGACGTCGGCGTAGGTGCTCTCACAGACGACGACGTCCGCGTCGGGTCGTGCGGTCGTCCCCGAGACGAGTCGTTGGTCGTCGGTGTGGAAGTCGCCGGTGTAGAGCAGGCGGGTGTCGCCGTCGTCGACGGTGACGTGGGCGCTGCCGGGAATGTGGCCGGCGTTGTGAAACGTGACCTCGTGGCCCGCCGCCGCGAACGTCTCCCGGTAGCCGTGTGTTTGCGAGGTTTCCGTGACGCGCTTGACGTCGTTCTCCGTGAACGGACAGTGGTACGTGCCGCCGTGGAGCTTCAGCGTGTCACGCGCGAGCGTGAGTGCGAGTTCGTACGTCGGTGGCGTCCAGTGAATCGGCGGTCGATTGTCGCCGGAGAGCAACGACGGAATCGCACCCACGTGGTCGAGGTGTCCGTGGCTGACGACGACCGCATCGGGCTCCGGTGTCTCGACCGGGAACCGCGGCGGGTTGCCCGTCAGCATCCCGAAATCGAGAAGGAGGGCGTCGTTCACGAGGATGGCGCTCCGACCGACCTCGTGAGCGCCGCCCAGAAACCGGATGTCCATCGACGGAGCGTAGACGGCGGTCAGTGTTGGGTTCATCGATCCGCGCCTCGCCGCGCGACGACCACGACGTGCCGGAGATGCGGGAGGGCGTCGTGGGCCCGGCGGATCCGCTCGGTGACGGCCGTCGGGTCGAGACCCAGGCGCCGGAGGGCAGCGGCGAGCGGACGCCCGCCGAGTAGGGCCACCAGTCGCAGGTACAGCGCGGTCCACGTCCGAAATCGGCCGACGCTGTGTGCCGTGATGTCCTCGAATCGGTGGACGTCGAGGTGTGCTGTGACGACACGTTCGTACTCGTCGGCGGCAAGCAACGGCGGCATGTCCCACGCGTCGGCGAAGGCATCGACCGTGCGGCGGGCGTCGGCGTCGTCGGCTCGCGTCACGAGATCGGAGCAGACGAGGACGCCCCCGGGTTCGAGAACGCGCCGCAGTTCGGCGAAGACGGCGGCGGTGTCGGGGACGTAGACGACCGCGTCGGCCGCGACGCAGGCGGGGACCGCGTCGGTGGCAAGCGGGAGTCGGGTCGCGTCGCCGACGACGAACGTCGCGTCGACGCCGGCCGACTGGGCCGTGTCGGTCGCCTGGCGGGCGTTGTAGGGGACGAGGTCGACGCCGACCACGTCGAAGCCGAACCGCTTGGCGAGGCGGGCGGCGGGGCCACCGCGCCCACAGCCGAGGTCGAGGAGGCGGACGCCGTCGGTCGCCGGGAGTGCGGCGGTGAGTCGGGCGCCGAGTTGATCGGCGAGGCGCGACTGACTCGACCCGACGGCGTGGGGGAGATACCACGGGGAGTAGCCGAGGTTGAGGAAGGCGTCGGTGTCGAACAGGCGGTCGAATCCGCGCCAGATGTCGGCCCGTTCGCCGCGGCCGGAGAACTGGTCGGCGATCCGGTCCCGGAGGTCACGGCCCATCTACCCGCGCTCGGACACCTCCGAGTAACAGTACGCCGACTCGTCGCAGTACGCCAGGTCGGCACAGCCGCGGGGGCGCTGGTAGTCGATGTCCCGGTGGCGCCGGAGGTAGGTCACGTAGCCGTCGTCGACGCGGTCGAGGACGTCGTGACAGAGCCACTTTTCCCCGACCCACGACGCGCCGAGGGATCGGTAGGGACAGAGAAAGATCGTTCGTTGTACGTCGTCGACTTCCGGCGTCTCGACGATGTCGACGCCGACGAGGCGGTAGGCCAGTCGGAGGCGACGGGCGACGGTCGTTGGGGTGTCGGCACCGAGAAAGAGGACGTGTGCGACCGCGTAGCCGAACGCGTGCAGCACCGCTCTGAGCATACCGGTGGTACGATCCCCGACCCGAAATACGTGGCCCCTACGGGTCGAGGACGTACTCGATCCGCTCGACGTCTGCCCCCTTCGAGACGCGGTTCGTGAGTCGGACGGTCCCCACCTCGCCCAGTTGGTCGACGTGGGTGCCGCCACAGGGACACAGGTCGAAGTCGTCGATGGCGACGACCCGGAGGGGGTCGACGCTCTCGGGAATCAAGTCGAGTTGTGTCCGCCCCTCGGGCACCGCGTCCTCGACGGCCGCACGCGGGCGCTCGGTCTTCTCGACGGGGAGGTCCCGCTCGATAGTCTGGTTGGTGAGACGTTCGATTGTCGCCAAATCGTCGTCGTCGAAGTCGGCGGGTTCGAAGTCGATTCGGGCGCCGTCGACCGAGACGCGGTTGCCGACCGTCGCCGCCCCGTACTCGTCGAGGACGACCCGCGAGACGACGTGTTGGGCGGTGTGGGTCCGCCGGAGTCGGTCACGCCGGTCGGCATCGATCCGGCCGGTGACGGTTGTGCCCGGGTCGGGGAGCGTCCCCTCGACGTCGGCGACGTTGTGGCGTACGTCGCCGTGGTTTTTCTCGGCGTCGACGACGGCCGCCCGCCCGCCGTCCCACGACAGGTCGCCCTGATCCGGGGGCTGGCCGCCGCCGCCCGGGTAGAAGTACGTCCCGTCGAGGACGACGTAGTCGTCGGTCACCTCGGTTACAGTCGCCTCGAACGTCGTGACACCGTCGGCGTCGGGGAGGTAGCGGAGGTCGGTCACACGCGAGAGATGGACCCGGAGGAACAAAATGGATCGGGCGGGGCCGACCCGCTTCGAGAATCCGGGAACGCGCCCCGGGGTACTTTACGCCCCCGTGTGAAGCGTGGCGGGAGGTGTACTAGCTATGCACGATCCGTCCGATTGGTCCCGGCGCGAGTTCGTGATCACCGCCCTCCTCGGAACCGGCGCGATGGCCGGCTGTACGGCGCGAGGGCAGACGACCGAAGACGGCGGTCACGAACACGAGCAGAACTGTGGCTGTCTCGACGATTGGCTAGCCGACGCGAACGGCTACGAGGGGGCAGTCGAGCGGTACGCCCCCGACGCCGATCCGACGGTGACGGTGGGCGACGGCCGCGGGGTGGGCAACGGCCACGACGCGTTCGGTCCCGCCGCGGTTCGTGTCGTTCCCGGCACGACCGTCACGTGGGAGTGGAGCGGCCACGGCGACCCCGCGAACGTCGTCGCCGTCGACGGGACGTTCGATAGCGGCAGTCCCGTCGGGTCTCACGGGACGACGTTCAGTCACCGATTCGAGACACAGGGCACCTATCGCTACGTCTCGGAGCCGACGCGTGACGCGGGCATGCGGGGTGCCGTCGTCGTCGCGGACCCCCCGTCGAGCGACTATCCGGCCGTCGACGAGTGGTTGGCGGGCGTGAACATCTACGACGGGACGGTCGTCGACTGGCGGGACTTCCAGTCACCCATCGTCACGGTTGGCTCCGCCGAGGGGGAAAGCGAGTTTACGTTCTCCCCGCCGGCGGCCCGCGTCTCGACCGGAACGACCGTCCGCTGGGTGTGGACGGGCGGTCCCCACCAGATCCGCTTCGAGGACGCAGACATCGAAACCGAGGTGTACACGGAACCGGGCGTCCAGTTCGAGCACACCTTCGAGGAGCCGGGAACCTACCGCTACGACTGTGGGCCACACCGCTCCATCGGCGCGAAGGGTGCCATCGTCGTCGAGTCGGGGGCGGGGTCGGCGTGATACCGTCGAACTGATCGCCGACCCTCGTCACTCCGGGGATGCCACGGGGCCGAACTCGTCGACTGGCATCACGGAGTAGTCGACGCTGAGGGTGTCCTGGGTCGCCCGGATCTTGCCGACGAAAGTAGAGATGGCCTCCAGACGCCCTTCGAGGACGAACAGCTCCATGCAGTGGTGGGAGCCGACGTGGCTGTGGAAGTTGGCGGCGACGAGTCCCTCGTAGTCGTGTCGGAGTCCCATCATCCGCTCCTCGACGTTCGTGGTCTCGTAGTCGAAGATGACTGTCACGACGGCCATGAGGTCGCGGTTCTCCAGTCGCTTGTCCTCGAACTCACCGAGGAGCGACCGGGAGGCGTCGCGAACGACCTCGCTCCGCCCGGTGTAGCCGTGTTCGTCCGCGAAGGCGTCGATCCGCTCTACCAGTTCCTCGGGCATCGAGACGCTGACCACCGTCATGTATTAACTCATCGACGCTCAGATAATAACTATTGCCATCGGGTCAGCAGGTTGGGAGAAACTCGACGGCGTCAGCGGTCGTGGTCTCGCCGAACAGCCAGTCGGCGTGGTCGACGGCGTACTCGTGGTCGGTCTCGTCGAGGTACCCGATGGCGTCGGTGACGAGGACCGGCCGGTAGTCCCGTAGGCCCGCGCTCCCGGCGGTGTAGAGGACACAGACGTTGGCGAGGGTGCCACAGATGAGTAGGTCGTCGATTCCACGCGCCGAGAGCCAGCCGTCGAGTTCCGTCTCGTGGAACGCGTCGTAGGTGTGTTTCTCGACGACATGATCGGCAGCGTGTACGTCGAGTGCGTCGACGAGGCAAGCCTCCCAAGAGCCTTCGAGGACGTGTTCGCCCCAGCGGTCGAACTCGTCGTAGTAGTGGGTCCCGTCGAACTGTTCCGGCGGGTGGACATCGCGCGTGTAGACGACGCGAGCGCCGGCCTCGTGGGCACCCTCGACCAGCGACGCCACCGTGTCCACGACCGCCTCACTCGCCGGCGCGTAGAGGCTCCCGTCGGGGTGACAGAAGCCGTTCTGCATGTCGACGACGACCACCGCTGTGCTGTCGGGATCGTACGGCATGGCCGCCGGTACGGTGGCAGGGAAAGTAAACCGTCGGTTCGACTCCCGACGCCGGACCGACGGGTTTTCCCGCGTCGGGGGCGACTTGTCGACAACGAATGATCTCGAAGGGCTGTGAACAGTGTGCCAAGGGCGGGAAGATGGTGCTGTTCGTCTACGGCTACTGCGATCAGCGCGACTGCTTTTACTGTCCGCTAGGTGAGAATCGCAAGAACGTCGACACGGTCTACGCCAACGAGCGGCAGGTCGAATCCGACGCGGACGTGCTGACCGAGGCCCACCGGATGGACGCGCTGGGCACGTCGATCACCGGCGGCGAGCCACAGGAGGCGCTGGACCGCACCTGCCACTATCTCTCCTTGCTGAAAGACGAGTTCGGTGAGGACCACCACACCCATCTCTACACCGGGATCACCGGCGGGCGGGAGAACATGCGCCGCCTCTCCGAGGCGGGTCTCGACGAGATTCGCTTTCACCCGCCGCTGGACCTGTGGGGCGACCTCCACGGCACCGAGTGGGAAGAGATCCTCCATATCGCCCGCGAGGAGGGACTCACCCCGGCGTTCGAGATTCCGGGGATCCGTGCGGAACCCGAGTTCCTCGAATTTCTGGACGAGGGCGCCGCGGACTTCTGCAACATCAACGAGTTCGAGATGTCCGACGGGAACTACCGGCGGATGCAGGAGGCTGGCTACGACCTCCGCGAGGGCCACATGAGCGCCGTCGAGTCGCCCAAAGAGGAGATTCTGGAGGTGATGGGCGACCACGACCGCGTCTACTTCTGTACCTCGGTGTTCAAGGACGCCGCCCAGCACCGTCGCCGCCTGAAGCGAATGGCCCGGAGCATCCGCCGGGAGTTCGACGAGGTGACCGACGACGGTACCCTCGTCTACGGCAAGACGTGGGTGACCGAGGAACGCCTCTCGGAACTGGGCATCCCCGAGGAGTTCTACACCGTCAAATCCGACCACGTCGAACTGGCGTGGTGGCTGCTAGAGGAGATGGTCGACGAGGGCGACGTCGGCGAGGGCGAAATCGTCGAGCAGTATCCGACCGTCGACGGGACGGTCGTTGAGCGGACGCCGTTGGCGTAAGTTTTGCTCCAGCGTTTGCGAGCGAGTCGAACGAGCGAGTAAACGGTGGGACTGGGACGGTCGTTGAGCGGACACCGTTGGCGTAAGTTTTGCTCCAGCTTTTGCGAGCGAGTAAACGGTGGGTCTGGGACGGTCGTCTTACTCGGCGGTGCGCTGCCGGAATGCCGCCAGTTTCGGCCGGAACTTGTCGGTCCCCATGAGGTAGGCGAAGTAAAACGCCATGAGACCCATGAACCCGAGCCACGCCCCGAGTTTGACCTGTCCGCTCTCGGCGGTGGCGAGGGCAAATTGCTCGAAGTAGAGGCCAGCGGCCGACAGGCCGAGGCTTCCGAGGCCGAAGGCCAGCAGTTCGAACAGTTGCGGGAGCAGTTCAAGCAGGGTCGCGTTCATACCTACCGATGGAGGATCACCCGTAGTGGATCTTTCGGTCGCGGAACGGAACCTTCTTGCCGGCTGTGACCGACCAGAGCGTATGACCGGACGGTACGGCGACTTAGACTACGGAACGCTGACGAAACGGGGGACGCTGCTCGGCCTCGCGCTGTTTGCGGTCGGCGCGCTCGGTGAACTCGCAGCCCACGCGATGGGCTTCGGGATTCCGGGATGGGAGGCGACGCTGCTGTTCGACGCCGAGGTGCTCGGCGTGTGTCTGTTCTTGCTGTCGCCGCTGGTTTTCGGCGTCCTCATGCCGCTGACGGAGTGACCAGCCGCGACGGGCCGTCGAATCCGAACCGGGCGGGAAACAGCCGGAATCGCGAGTTGTGGGGCGACCGATCTCACCGTGATCTGTAACTCGAAGGCAGCTGATATAGTTATCTATATGACAGATTGAGGATATCGGTGATTTTCGGTGCTGTCGGCGTATTTCGTCGGGGACACCGTCAAAAAACATAATTATCAGCGGATGGATCATCGATTGCATGTATCAGGCGGAGGTACATCGGACTGTCTCCGAAGTGCGGTTACTCGAACGGCTCTCGTTCGATCTCACGATCACTGACGAGGCCTATCAGTCCGAGCACTCGACGGACGGGGAGATCCGCGTGTTCAACCGAGCAGACGACCAAGTGATCAGGGACCGGGAGTATCCGCCCGCCCATCCCCTAGGTGTGCTGACGGGCGGCGTAAGCGGGGAGTCCGAGTCGGCGTATCCGGGGACGACGCTGTATGTCGGCGTGGCGCGCGAACCACCGCTCGAACAGGACGAGGACGCGTTCCAAGACGACTACGTCATGAAGGCAATCGACGTGGATGGCATTCCCGAGGACGGCGTGGTCGGGGTCGATCTCGATTGGGACGCTGCAGAGGCACGGGAGTCGATGGCGGACGACACGGCTCGGGTCGCGACCGAGCGCTACGATATCTCGGGGCTGCCGAACGACCAGTTGCCGATCATCGTACGTGCCGAACTCTACCGTGACGCCAAGCGGATCTTGCGTGTGCTTCGCAACGAGGAGGACGGACAGCGCGACGACCTTCGGGGACGACAACAGTACGAAGGGCAGGCGGCGTTGGTGCTCGATATCGAACACCGGACGGAGTCGGGAGCCGACTCCGCGCCGCTTCGGGTCGAGGGGTTGCAGGTCGGGCTGTCACGGACGTTTCCGCAGATCCAGTTCGACCCGGAACACGGGTCGTCGTACGATCCACAGAGCCGGCAGGTGAAGTGGGGATCGCGTACCGTTCAGCCCGGTGATACGGCGCGGTACGCGATCATCGGTCCGATTTCCGAGTTGCTGGAGGTGGACCGATTGGACGCCCGACTGCAGGCGACACTTGGCGGGCGCACGCTGTCCGGCGTCACAGTCGCCGAACTGTTCGACGAGAGCGGCGAGTCGACCCAGCAGTGGCAGGAGTCGACGCCGACGGTTTCGGAGAAGACGACGATCACCGCCGAGGTGGAGATCGATCCGTCGGCACTCCGTGGCGAGTCGAAGGAGGTATCCAGTTCTCGGATCACCATGCAGACGACCCCGGTTGCACTGTTCAACGAACTCGTGAAGGTCTGTGACCGGAACGGGATCAACATCACCGAACGGTCGCCGCCCGGCGACGGAACGCCGGTCGAGGGACGCGAGGGCGTCTACGATGTGAGCGGCGAAGACGCCGGAGAACTCGACGTGCGACGCGAATACGGCGACGAAGGGGTCGTGTACGCGGGCATGGAGATCACCGGACGGTACACCGCGATGAGCGAGGAGGCGCAGGTGTCGACGTTCGACGAGACAGAGGACCGCCTCGTCCGTCGGACCAAAGGGGGTCTCGACGACGCCGGTCGGGCGACCCTCGATATCGACGCACGCTCGGCGGACGCGGAGCTCAACTCGCGGTTCCTCTCGACAATCGAGGAAGCCTTCGGGGGTGAGATGTGATGGCCAGCGGATCCACCCTCTCCTGTCGGAACCACGGCGACCGGGGGGCGGGACAGGTCTGTGGCGAGTGTGGCGACCCACTCTGTGGCGACTGTTCGAACCGGGTGACCGACGTGACACTCGATGACTACGGCGCCGGCGGCGTCCGTCGGCTCATCGTCGGGCTGCTGTTGATTGCAGGCTCGCTGGTGCTCCTCGACGCGCTCCCCCGAGGAATCTGGCTCGCACTGGCGTCGGTAGCCGGCAAGCCGCTGTATCTACGTTTGGGGCTCAAGCCGGCGTTCCTCTTGACCGGGATTGCCCTGCTCGGGACGCTTCGATTCCGCGGGATCAGCGGTGGGTTCGACTTCTCGGGGTTCAGCATCGTGACCCGTCGGAACAACGCTCGGGTGGTCTGTCAGTCCTGTTACGACGGGGACAAGCGGCTCCAGCGGACCCTATCGCGGGTGTTCAAGCTGATTGCGGTCGCACTGATCGTCTACGGAATCTACCAGTCCGTCGCCGCGCTGTTTTTCAGATGGCTGTGGATCTCCGGTGTCGGCGGTGCCATCTGGATCCTGCGGGAAGACCTCAAACTGGCGGTTATCGAACTGTCTAGCTAACAGATCGCGGACACGTCGGCGTGAGCCGGGGCACGCCTCCATCGGCGGCGTACCGAGTCGCGAGGGGGGGTTCCGGACCCGGCCCGTTCCGCAAACACCTTATATCCGATGCTGCAAGGTTCAAAGGATCAGTAGTATGCCGAGACCAGAGGTTCTCGAACGGATCAAGGCGGCCGAGTCCGAGGCCGAAGAGATCGTCGAGGAGGCCGAGGCGGACCGGGAGGAACGGATCGCCGAGGCGCGGGAGCGGGCCGACGAGATCCGCGCCGAGGCCGAACGGGAGGCCGACGAGATGGCCGAACGGCGTCTCGAAGAGGCGACCGCCGAAATCGAGGCGGAAGCCGAGGAGATCCGGCAGGACGGGGAGGCGACCCGGGAGGAACTCATCGCGCAGGCCGAGGAGCGCATGGACGAGGCGGTCGAGTTCGCCATCGCACAGTTCGAGGAGGCGGTGCATGCTCAGACCTGAGCGGATGAGCAAAGTGTCGGTGACGGGGGCAAAGGCGGTCATGGACGATGTCGTCGAGGCGGTCCACGACCGTAACCTGCTTCACGTCACCGAGTACGACGGGACCTGGGAGGGGTTCGAACCGGGAAACCCGATTGACGGCGCCGAAGCGGCCTCCGAGAAGCTGGTGACCGTCCGCTCCATCGAGAGCATCCTCGACGTGGACGACACCGACGCCGGCCCGACACGGATCGTCACCGACGACGCCCTCGAAGAGGAACTCGAGGAGATTCGAGAGCGCGTCAACAACCTCGAGGACCAGCGCGACGAGGTTCGGAGCGAACTCAGCACGGTCGAGGACCGACTCGCGTCTGTCGAACCGTTCGCGGCGCTGGGGATCGACCTGGATCTGCTTGCCGGCTACGACACGCTCGACGTGGCGGTCGGTGAGGGGAACGTCGACGAGGTCGAGCGTGCGATGGTCGACGCGGACGGCATCTCGGACGTCGAGGTGTTCGAGGAGAACGGCGTGATCGCCGTCTTCGCCCGGCCGACCGAGGCCGACGACGACGACGTGATCACGGACGCCATGGTCGGCGTCGACTTCACCGCACTCGAAGTGCCGGACGCCGAGGGCTCCCCCGAGGAGTACGTCTCGGAGCTCGAACATCGACGACAGCAACTCGAATCGAAGCTCCGAACCGCCGAGAACGAACTCGAAGAGGTGAAACTCGACGCCGCGGGCTTCCTGTTGGCCGCCGAGGAGAAACTCTCAATCGACGTTCAGAAGCGAGAGGCCCCGCTCTCCTTTGCGACGACGGACAACGCCTTCGTCGCCGAGGGGTGGATTCCGACCGACGAGTACACCGACTTCGCCGCGGCGATCACCGAGGCCGTCGGGGATCACGCCGAGGTCGAGGAACTCCAGCGGGCGACCTTCGACGCCCACGGCGAGGAGGCGGTTCGCGAGGAGGTTTCCGACGGCGCCGAGGGAGCGGCGACCGCCGACGGCGGCGACGAGGTGCGAGCCGACGGTGGCGGCGTCGTGATGGCCGACGACGACCCGCCGGTCGTCCAGAACAACCCCGGAGCGGTCCGGCCCTTCGAGGTGCTCACCCAAGCGGTGAGCCGCCCGCGGTACAGCGAGTTCGACCCGACGGTCGTGCTCTTTCTGACCTTCCCGGCCTTCTTCGGGTTCATGATCGGCGACGTCGGCTACGGGGTCGTCTACACGCTGATCGGCTACTACCTCCTCACCAACTTCGACAGCGACGCCTTCCAGAGCATGGGCGGCGTGACCATCTTCGCCGGCGCCTTCACGGTACTGTTCGGCATCCTCTACGGCGAACTCTTCGGGACACACCTGGTCTCGACGTACGTCTGGGGCGGGCACGCGCCGCTTCATAAGGGACTCCAGCCGACCTACCTGCTCTGGGCGCAGGCGTGGCTCGTGATCAGCGTCCTCGTCGGCGTCCTCCACCTCAACATCGGGTGGCTGTTCGACTTCGTCGAGAACTCGCAACTGCACGACCTGAAGCACGCGGTGCTCGAAAGCGGGTCGTGGCTGCTGATGCTCAACGGCCTGTGGGTGTGGGTGTTCTCCGAGCACGCCCGGGCCTCCAAGCCGGAACTGCTGTACTCCGTGTGGCAGATCGTCGGACTGGAGGGCGGCCTCGGTATCGGCCCGACGGTCGGGATTGTCGCCGGCGTGCTCTTCGCCGTCGGCCTCGTGTTGCTGATCGTCGGCGAACCCGTCGAGGCCATCGAGTTCCTCAACGTGTTCGTCAACGCGCTGTCGTACACCCGGATCGCTGCGGTGTTGCTCGCGAAGGCGGGGATGGCCTTCACGGTCAACCTCCTCTTTTTCGGAGCCTACGCCAGCAGCGACGGGGCGTATCACTTCATGTACTCGGGAGAGGCCCACGGACACGGCACGGTGATGTTCGAGGGGCTCATGAACATGGGACCGGGAATGCTGGTCCTCGGCATCGTCGTCCTGCTGGTCGGTCACTTGCTCGTGCTCGCCCTCGGGGTCACGAGCGCCGGCCTGCAGGCGGTGCGTCTCGAGTACGTCGAGTTCTTCGGGAAGTTCTACGAGGGCGGTGGCCGCGAGTACGAGCCGCTCGGCTACGACCGGCAGTACACGACCGACGACTGACGGCCACCCTTCCGTTCGCCGCGTTTCGTTCGCCTCGCCAGCGGTGGCTGCGTCTCGACGGGCGCGAGCGCTGTGAACGAGTCTCATGGATTCGGCCGAAATCAGCGGTTCCAACGCCCACAGTGCCCGTCTTTTTTGGGAAGTTTTATGCCCAGTCTATACGGACGTGTGCCTGTTCGGAAACCCGAAGTGACCCCAATGCTCGAAGCTACTTCACAACTCGCGACGGTCGTACTGCAGAACAACGCCACGTCGTTCCCGCTGATCCCCGCACAGGCCGCCGCCGCGCTGGCGGTCGGGCTGGCGGCGCTCGGCGCGGGCTACGCGGAGCGAGGTATCGGTGCGGCCGCCGTCGGCGCCGTCGCCGAGGACGACGACATGTTCGTCCGTGGGCTGATCCTCACGGTCCTGCCGGAGACACTGGTGATCCTGGCGCTGGTTACCCTGTTCCTCACGACGGGGATTCCGTGGGACACCGCCGAGTTCTTCGAGGCGATGTTCAGCGCGGCAAGCTAACTCTCCCCAGTTCTCTCCACTATGAGTTTGGACACAGTCGCCGAGGACATCCGAGACGAGGCCCGCGCGCGTGCGGAGGAGATCCGTGAGGAGGGCGAAACGCGGGCGAGCGAAATCGTCGAGGATGCCGAGGCCGACGCCGAGGAGATCCGCGAGGAACGCGAGGCCGCGGTCGAGCGGGAGATCACCCAGCAACGCGAACAGGCCGTCTCCAGCGCGAAGCTCGAGGCCAAGCAGGCCCGGCTGGAGGCCCGGCGTGACGCACTCGAAGACGTGCGGACGGCAGTCGAAGAGACCCTCGCCGACCTCGAAGGCGAGCGCCGCCGGTCGCTCACCGCGTCGCTGCTCGACGCGGCCGCCGAGGAGTTCGGCGAGGGCGAGTCGGTGTCGGTGTACGGTCGCGCCGACGACGAAGCGCTGCTCGAAGACCTGCTCGAGGACTACGACGGCTTCGGTGTCGCCGGGACCTACGACTGTCTCGGTGGCGTCGTCGTCGAGAGCGAGGAGTCGCGGGTCCGCGTGAACAACACCTTCGACTCGCTGCTCGAGACGGTCTGGGAGGACAACTTGAAGGAACTGAGCAACCGACTGTTCGAGCGATGAGCACGAGCCCCGGCAGTTCGAATCCGGAGTACGTCACCACCCGCGTTCGGTCGCGGCGGTCGGTGCTGTTCAACGACGAGGACTACCGGAAACTGATTCGGATGGGGCCGGCGGAGATCGCCCGCTTCATGGAGGAATCGGAGTACGAGCGCGAGATCAACGCGCTCGGAGCGCGACACTCGGGGGTTGATCTCATCGAGTACGCGCTCAACCGGAACCTGGCGAAGCACTTCAACGATCTGCTGGACTGGGCGGACGGTCGGCTGTACGACCTGATCGCTCGGTACCTGCGGAAGTTCGACGCGTGGAACGTCAAGACGGTGCTTCGCGGGATCTACTCCGAGGCCGATAGCGCGGACGTCGAGACGGACCTCATCCGGGCGGGCGAGATGGACGACCGCCTGCTCGACCGCCTGCTGGACGCAGGCTCCATCGAGGAGGTCATCGACCTGCTCGACCGCACCACGTTCGCGGACCCGCTCCGCGCGGCGCTGGAGGAGTACGAGGAGACCGGCGTCCTCGTGCCGTTGGAGAACGCGGTCGACCGCGTCTTCTACGAACAGCTCCTGTCGGATCTGCCCGGCGGCGAGGCCAATCAGACCTACCGCGAGTTCCTCGAAGCGGAGATCGACTTCCGCAACGCGCGGAACGCGCTGCGTCTGGCCCGAAGCGGGGCCGACATCGACCCCTCGGAGTATTACATCGAGGGGGGGCAGCTGTTCGGCGCGAGTCAGTTGAGCGCCATTGGCGGGAACGTCGAGGAACTCGTCGCGGTCATTCGTGATAGCACGTACGGCGACGACCTCGACAGCGCGCTCGACGAGTTCGAGGCGGCCGACAGTCTGATCTCGTTCGAGCGGGCGCTCGACGTCGCGTTGCTCGAATACTCGGATCGGCTCGGCTTCATCCACCCGCTGTCGGTGGCGCCAATCGTCTCCTACATCCTCGCCAAGGAGCGCGAGGTCGACAACATCCGCGCCATCGCCCGCGGCCGCGAGGCCGGACTGTCCGAGGAGGAGATCGAAGAGGAACTGGTGATCCTATGAGCCAGGAAATTGCCGTCATCGGGAGCCCCGATTTCACCACGGGCTTTCGACTCGCGGGCGTACGGAAGTTCGAGAACGTACCGGAGGATGAAAAGGACGACGCGCTCGACGAGGCCGTCATGCGGACGCTGGAGGACGACGACGTCGGCATCGTCGTGATGCACGACGACGACATGGCGCATCTCTCTCGGAGCGCCCGAGAGGCGGTCGAGGGCAGCATCGAACCGGTGCTCGTCACCCTGGGTGGCGGCGCCGGCAGCGGCGGCCTGCGCGAGCAGATCAAGCGAGCCATCGGTATCGATCTGATGGAGGAAGACTAACATGAGTCAGGCAGACACGACCGTCCGAGAGGACGGCATCATCGACAGCGTGAGTGGTCCGGTCGTGACCGCCGTCGATCTCGACGCCCGAATGAACGACGTCGTCTACGTGGGCGACGAAGGGCTGATGGGCGAGGTCATCGAGATCGAAGGCGATATCACGACCATCCAGGTGTACGAAGAGACCTCCGGCGTCGGTCCGGGCGAACCCGTCGAGAACACGGGCGACCCGCTGACCGTCGACCTCGGACCGGGAGTGCTGGACACCATCTACGACGGCGTTCAGCGTCCCCTCGACGTACTCCAAGAGAAGATGAACAGCGCGTTCCTCGACCGCGGGGTCGACGCGCCCGGGATCGACCTCGAAAAGGAGTGGGAGTTCACCCCCGAGGTCGAGGAAGGCGACACGGTCGAAGCCGGTGACGTGGTCGGCACGGTGCCGGAGACGGTGACCATCGAGCACAAGGTGCTCGTCCCGCCGAACTCCGAGGGCGGCGAGGTCGTCGCCATCGAGGCCGGCGAGTTCACCGTCGAGGAGACGGTCGTCGAACTCGACAGCGGCGAGGAGATCCGGATGCGACAGGAGTGGCCGGTGCGCGAGGCGCGCCCCGCCGGCGACAAGAAGACGCCGACGGAGCCGCTCCTGACCGGCCAGCGGGTGCAGGACGGCCTGTTCCCCATCGCCAAGGGCGGGACGGCGGCGATTCCCGGTCCGTTCGGCTCCGGGAAGACCGTCACCCAACAGCAGTTGGCGAAGTGGTCCGACGCGGACATCGTCGTCTACATCGGCTGTGGCGAGCGCGGGAACGAGATGACGGAGGTCATCGAGGACTTCCCGGAACTGCCCGACCCCCAGACCGGGAACCCGCTGATGGCCCGGACGACACTCATCGCCAACACGTCGAACATGCCGGTCGCGGCCCGCGAGTCCTGCGTGTACACGGGCATCACCATCGCGGAGTATTACCGCGACATGGGCTACGACGTGGCGCTGATGGCCGACTCCACCTCGCGGTGGGCAGAGGCCATGCGCGAGATCAGTTCGCGCCTAGAGGAGATGCCCGGCGAGGAGGGCTACCCTGCGTACCTCGCCGCGCGACTCTCCCAGTTCTACGAGCGGGCGGGGTACTTCGACAACATCAACGGCACCGAAGGCTCCATCTCCGTCGTCGGCGCCGTTTCGCCGCCGGGCGGGGACTTCTCCGAGCCGGTGACCCAGAACACCCTGCGGATCGTGAAGTGCTTCTGGGCGCTCGACGCCGACCTGGCCGAGCGCCGGCACTTCCCCTCGATCAACTGGAACGAGTCGTACTCCCTCTACCGGGAACAGCTCGACCCGTGGTTCGAGGAGAACGTCGCCGACGACTGGGCGGAGGTCCGCCAGTGGGCGGTCGACACCCTCGACGAGGAGGGCGAACTCCAAGAGATTGTCCAACTCGTCGGCAAGGACGCCCTGCCGGAGGACCAGCAACTCACCCTCGAGGTAGCACGGTACCTCCGCGAAGCGTGGCTCCAGCAGAACGCGTTCCACGACGTGGACACGTACTGCGAGCCAGACAAGACCTACCTGATCCTCACGACGATCAAGACGTTCAACGACGAGGCGTTCGACGCCCTCGAAGCGGGCGTCCCCGTCGAGGAGATTACGGACATCGACGCCCTGCCGCGGATCAACCGCATCGGCGTCCAAGAGGACTACGAGGCATACATGGACGAACTGAAAGACGACATCGCGGCACAGCTCCGGGAGCTGTACTAACATGAAAGAGTACAAGACGATCACCGAGATCAGTGGCCCGCTGGTGTTCGCCGAGGTCGACAAACCCATCGGCTACGACGAGATGGTCGAAATCGAGACCGAGGACGGCGAAATCCGGCGCGGCCAGGTGCTCGAATCGGAGGACGGACTCGTCGCTATCCAGGTGTTCGAGGGCACGTCCGGCATCGACAAGAACGCGTTCGTCCGCTTCCAGGGCGAGACGCTGAAGATGAAGCTGACCGAGAACCTGCTCGGTCGCGTGCTGTCCGGGTCGGGCGAACCCATCGACGGTGGGCCGCCAATCGAACCCGACGAGCGCCGCGACATCGTCGGCGCGGCGATCAACCCATACGCCCGGGAGTACCCGGAGGAGTTCATCCAGACCGGTGTCTCCGCCATCGACGGGATGAACACCCTCGTTCGGGGCCAGAAGCTCCCCATCTTCTCCGGATCGGGGCTGCCCCACAACGAACTCGCGCTTCAGATTGCCCGCCAGGCCAGTGTCCCCGAGGAAGAGGAGGGCGGCGACGACTCCGAGTTTGCCGTCATCTTCGGCGCGATGGGGATCACCGCCGAGGAGGCAAACGAGTTCATGGACGACTTCGAGCGCACCGGCGCGCTCGAACGGTCCGTGGTCTTCATGAACCTCGCGGACGACCCCGCTGTCGAGCGGACGGTCACGCCGCGAATGGCCCTGACGACCGCCGAGTACCTCGCCTTCGACAAGGATTACCACGTGCTGGTGATCCTGACGGACATGACCAACTACTGCGAGGCGCTCCGCGAGATCGGTGCCGCCCGCGAGGAGGTCCCGGGACGCCGTGGCTACCCCGGATACATGTACACCGACCTGGCCCAACTCTACGAACGAGCCGGTCGGATCCAGGGCCGTGAAGGGTCGGTCACGCAGATCCCGATCCTCACGATGCCGGGTGACGACGACACACACCCGATCCCCGACCTGACGGGCTACATCACCGAGGGGCAGATCTACGTCGACCGTGACCTCAACAGTCAGGGCGTCCAGCCCCCGGTGAACGTGCTCCCCTCGCTCTCGCGCCTGATGGACGACGGGATCGGCGAGGGCCTCACCCGCGAGGACCACGCCGACGTCTCCGACCAGATGTACGCCGCGTACGCGGAGGGTGAAGACCTGCGCGACCTGGTGAACATCGTCGGTCGCGAGGCGCTGTCGGACCGTGACAACAAGTATCTCGACTTCGCCGACGAGTTCGAGAGCGGCTTCGTCGACCAAGGGTTCAACACGAACCGCGACATCGGCGAGACGCTCGACATCGGCTGGGACCTCCTCTCGACGCTCCCCGAGGCGGAGCTCAACCGGATCGACGAGGAACTCATCGAGAAGTACTACGGCGGCGACGAGAGCGTCGAAGAAGAGGCGACGGCGGACTAACCGCCATCACCGGACTTCGGCGCCGCCCCGAACGGCGTGTGTCTCCGACGGAGGGCGCTTGCCGACGACGGGACTCCCGAAGCGATACGCGGACCGGGCCAACTCCCGCCGACCTGTTCGGCGGCAGGCGCGAAACGCACCCATCGATGACCGGACCCACCTACCTGCAGTTCCACCTCGCCTTTCTGCTGCCGGCGATGAGCCTGCTGGTCGCGACGACGTTCGCGGGATGGCGGGCAACCGCCGTCCGCCCGCTCCGTGGCCGCGACTACTGGTCCGGCGTCGCGGTCATCACCGTCGCCGCGCTCGTGTACACGACGCCGTGGGACAACTACCTCATCGCGAGGGGCGTCTGGTCGTACGCGCCGGGCAGTACGCTCGCAACGCTCGGCCACGCACCCGTCGAGGAGTACCTGTTCATCGTCGTCCAGCCGTGGCTAACGGCGCTGTGGCTCTCACATCTGTCGCTCCCGGCGTGGCCGGCAGGCGTGGGTACCCGTCGGCCACGACTCGTAGGCCTCGCGCTCGCGGCTGTGATCGGTGTCGGTGGCTGGGCGGCGCTCGGGACGCCGGCGACGTTTTACCTTGGGGCGATTCTCGTGTGGGCGGCACCGGTGTTGGCACTCCAGTGGGCCGTTGGCGCGCCACAGCTGTGGGCGCGGCGGCGACTCGTCGCGCTCGGTGTCCTCGTGCCGGCGGCGTATCTCTGCGTGGCCGACCGGGTCGCCATCGAATACGGGATCTGGGTGCTCTCTGCGCAGTACACGACCGGCCGCACACTCGCGGGACTTCCCGTCGAGGAGGCGCTATTTTTCCTCGTGACGAACTGCTTTGTCGTCCAAGGACTGGTGCTCTACCGGTGGGTACGTGACCGGTACGCAAACGAGACGGCGACTGGCATCGACACGAGGTGAGACGTGAGGGAATCGCAGTCGGTGTCGACCCCGGATCTGGCGGCGTTCATGCGCACCGTGGGCTGTTGGCCCGCCTGGGTCGTCGTCGGAGTCCTAACCCTCGGGGTCGGTCTCGCGTCGGCAGTCGGCGTGGAGGCGTCGCTACCACCGGTCGTGCGCTATCTCCCGCTGGCCGCGAGCCTCCTGCTGTTCGGGTTGCCACACGGTGCCGTAGACCACCTAGCGCCGGCGCGGGCCGCGGGGCAGGCGCCGACCGTCCGGTCGATGGCGGCGGTTGGTCTCGGCTACCTCCTGCTCGGGGGTGCCTACACCGTGCTGTGGGTCGTCGCGCCGGCCGCGTCGGCCGCGCTCTTCGTCGGCCTGACGTGGTTCCACTGGGGCCAGGGTGACCTCTACGCGCTCGACGTGCTGGGGGGAGATCATCTAGAGAGCGCGGGCGTGCGCGCGGGAACGTTGCTCGTCCGGGGTGGCCTGCCGATGCTAGTTCCCCTGCTTCGCTACCCCGAGCGCTACCGCGCGGTGATCGACGCGTGGGTGGCGCTGTTCGGCCGCGGCCTCGATGCGGCGTGGCTGACCGCGCCCGACGTGCGTCTTGGACTCGGAGTCGGGTTCGCGGCCCTGACCGTAGGGACGCTCTTGGCGGGCTATCGGAGCGACGACGCGGGGTGGCGCCGCGACGCCGCCGAGACGGGACTCCTGTGGGCGTACTTCTTGCTCGTCCCACCGCTCGTCGCCGTCGGGGTGTACTTCTGTGTCTGGCACTCGCTTCGGCACATCGTCCGGCTGGTCGGGGTGGACGAAGGGGCACGGAGCGCGCTCGCGACGGGTGGCCCGGTCGCGGCGCTCCGACGGACGGGCCGAGACGCCGTTCCGCTGACCGCCGTGTCTGTCGTCTTGCTCGTCGGCGTCGGCGTCGTCGCCGGGGTAGACACCGCTCCCGAGACACTGGCGGCGCTGTATCTGGTCTTCATCGCCGTGTTGACGCTACCACACGTCGTCGTGGTGGCGTGGATGGATCGAACGGAGCGAAAGGGGCTGGGCTGGCGGTCTGCCGAACAGTAAAAGGATAAGAGGTTCGGTCCACAACCATTCCCCAATGGCCGAGGACGTCAAACCCACTCGCAAGAACCTCATGGCTATCGAGGACCGGATCGAACTCTCCGAGCGGGGACACGACACGCTCGAACAGAAGCGGGACGGCCTCATCATGGAGTTCATGGACATCCTGGATCAGGCCCAGGACATCCGCGAAGACCTCGACGCAAATTACGAGACGGCACAGCGGAAGATCAACATGGCGCGGGCGATGGAAGGCGACGTCGCTGTCCGTGGCGCCGCCGCGGCGCTCAAGGAGCACCCGGAGATCACCACCCAGTCGAAGAACATCATGGGCGTGGTCGTGCCACAGATCGAGTCCTCGCGGGTGCGAAAGAGCCTCGATCAGCGTGGCTACGGCCTGCTCGGCTCCTCGGCCCGCATCGACGAGGCGGCCGACGCCTACGAGGAACTCCTCGAATCGATCATCCTCGCCGCCGAGGTGGAGACGGCGATGAAGAAGATGCTGACCGAAATCGAGACCACCAAGCGCCGCGTCAACGCACTCGAGTTCAAGCTTCTGCCCGACCTCCACGAGAACAAGGAGTATATCGAGCAAAAGCTGGAGGAACAGGAGCGCGAGGAGATTTTCCGCCTGAAGAAGATCAAGGCGAAGAAAGAAGAGGAGGAAAGCGAGGCGGCGGCCACCGAGGCCGAGAGCGAACTCGAAGTCGTCGAAGTCGGCGACTGACGGCGAGAGGCACCTGCCGCGCTACCGAAGCGTCCGCGGGTCCCAGGCTCGAAGCGCGCGCCGGTGGACGATTTCGAAACACCCCGTAGCGGCAATAACACTTATTCCATCGACTGCTCGATACGTATGGGATGGATACAGTGGACCTGGTCGGGGAGGTGTCGCCCTCGTGGTCGGTCGAACGGCGCGACGTACACCTCTGGTCGCTCGTGATCGCCGCGATGCTGGCAGACATCGGACTGACGGTCTACGGGTTGCAACAGGGATTGCTCGAACGCAACCCGATCCTGTTGTTCGGTCTCGACGTGTTCGGGTACGCCGCCCTCGCGTTCATCAAGGTGCCGGCGCTGGTGATTGGGGTCACCGGCTGGTTTCTGTTGCCGACCCCCTCCGGTCGACTCACGCTCGTGGCCTTGGCCGTTCCGTGGATCGGTGCCGTCGGCGTCAACCTCTGGCTCATCCTCTGAGGACCGACGCTTTTCCGTCCAGCGCGCGGAGAAGGAGAACGTGAACGACGGCACCAATCCGACCGCAGGCGGTGAGCCGGGACGACGACGGCGGTGGCCGTCCCCGTCGGAGGGGCCGAGATGACGTGTCCGGCCTGTGGCGGCGAAACGCTCGCCTTCCCCGTGCCAGCGACGCTCAACGATCACGCGCCAGGTGGGGGCGAGCGGGCTGTCGTCTGTACGACCTGTCTGCGAACGCACGCGACCGACAGCGTCATCGACGAGAACCCGGACTTCTCGACGATTCACGCCACTTTCCCGAGCGGTGAGGCGGGCGCGGCGCTGTCGCTCGCGCTCGGCTTGCTGGACTCGCTTGCCCTCCGTCGGGACGCCGTCGACGACTGCTGTGCCTACGCCGAACGGGCGGGGGCGGACGTCCTGTTGACGCTCGACCGACTGGCGGGCGACGAGGCGGTCGATCCGTACGTCGACCTCAACCGTCGCCGCCGGCAGTTGGCCGAACTCCTCCGCTAGTCCTCGTGTCGGCCGACCGCGGGCACGAGCGAGTGCACCCCGCCGAGGTCAGCGGCGGCGGCGACGCGGACGGCCGCGAGGCCGACGAGCAGGAGATTTCCCCAGAGCCCGGGCTGGATGAGGAGACCGGGGACCCACTCGGGGGTCAGGGTGCCGGCCGCCCGGAGTCCGTAGGAGTGAACGTGAAGCAGGAGGAGGCCGACGACAGGGAGGGTCGGGCGACCGTCGGGGCGGTCCAGTTCGGCGGCCAAGAGCAGGATTCCGGCGGGGAGGGCGGCGGCGAAGTAGTAGGTGTAGGTCAGCGGCGCGAGTAGCGGGACGGCGGCGAAGCCGAGGGCGGTGAGCTCGCGGACGGCGTCGGCGGGCGCCCGGAGAGCGCCGGCGACGATGGCGAGACTGGCGAGGAGGCGGAGCGCCAGGCTGTACGGCACGCCGTACAGCGGGCGGTAGTACGGCGGGAGCCAGATGCGCGGAGACCGGGCGACACGTCCCGTTTCGATGCCCCAGGCCAGTACGTCCAAGAAGGTCCGGTGGGCCTCGACGCCGAACAGCAAAATCGAGAGCGCGAGAAGGGCGAGGCCGCCGGCGACGGCGCCGACGAAGCGATCACGGTCGCCGAGCAGGTGGGCACCGGCAGGTGCGTAGGGAAGTTTGACCACGCCACAGCAGGCGGTGAGCCCGCCGGCGAGCCGTGAGCGGCCCCGAAGCGACGCCGAGGCGGCGAGAGTGAGGAGGGCGGCGAGACCGGCGGCGGTCTGTCCGAGCTTCACTGCGAGGAAGACCGGCTGGAAGCCAGCGACGAGTGGGAGGAGCGCGACCCGTTCCCAGCGCCGGAGCGTGACACCGAGGGCACCGACGAGGCGCTGGATCGCGGCCCAGAGGAAAAGGACCGTACAGGCCGTCCACAGGATGGCGGCAGGCCGGAAGCCGAAAGCGAGGCGGAAGGGGGCGAGCGCGAGAATTGCGATTGGGGGATAGAGGTAACTACCGTGGTATCCGCCGCTCTCGTTTCGGACGTAGAGGGAGTCGCCGGCGACCCAGCGGTCGACGGCGTTGGCGTAGGCGCCGAAGTCCCAGAAGCCGAAGCGGGGGGCGACGCCGACCGACTGGAGATACCAGTCGACGGCGGGGTAGGTCGCCAGCGCGAGAACGAGGAGGAGGGAGGCGACGACGAAAAGAGGGGTGTCGTCGCGCCGGGCGAGCAGTCGGCGGAGGAGCGACATGCGGTGGGGGCTGGAACGGCGACGATCAAAAGGGCCGCGATCAGATGCCGGTGGAGTACCGCAGGATGCCGGCGACGCCGCCGAAGGCGTCGTAGAGCTGTTCGCCCTTCTCGAAGTCGGTGCTGATGAACTTCGTCTCGGTGCCGCGCTGTCCGGCGATGGTCATCAGGTGTTCGATCACGTCCTCGCGTTCCTGCACCTCGGCCTCGCTCCCGTCGTCGCACTCGTGGTCGGGTGTCGAGTGACGACGGTCGATCACCTCGAACTCCTCGACGCCGTCGCAGTCGAAGACGACCACGTCCTTGCGGAGGTCCTCGCTGATGAGCAGGCGGTCGACAGAGCCCATGACGAGGTTCCGGCGGGTCTGTTCGAACCCGTAGGTGGCAAGGTCACCGGAGTGGAGGTTCTCGAAGAACTCCTCCATCTGCACCTTGTCCTTCATGATCTCCTGGTCGGCGAGGACGTCCTGTGCGGCGTCGACCAGGTCGTAGAGACCGGACTCGTCGGTGTAGGACACGTCGAACTTGCCGACGACGTGGTCCTGAAGTTCGTGGTGGAGGTAGTCGCCGTCGAGGAATTCGTCTTTGGTCGGCGAGGGACCGCCGACGAGGATGCCGTCCAGGTCGTGACGCTCCGGCACGAACAGGTCGTTGGCCATCTCCGCCACCTCCTGGTAGAAGTTGTCGATAGCCTCGAGTCGGAGGCGGGCGAACCGCTGGGCGGACTGGCCACCCTTCCGTTGTTTGCCGGGAACGAGCGAGGAGGCGCTCTTGACGGGGTCGACCCGCTTGCCTTTCAGCCAGCCGACGTTCGCCTCGCGGCGGTCGAGGACGATGAGGCCGAACAGCCCCTTATCCGAGAGCATCGACTCCAGGGGTTCGGTGAGGAAATCTGAGTCACAGTGGTAGCGAAAGGACTGAATCGGGTCTGGCGGACTCTCCAGGACCTTCGTCACCATGTCGGTCTGGCCGCCGCCGGCGTCGACGGCGCCGCTGAAGATCACGATACCGTTCTCCGGTGGGAAGGTGTCGTAGTATCGGAGACGATCCTTGATACTCGTCAGCGCGTCCTGGACGTTGGTTCGGGTCTGTTTCGACTTGATGTTGCTGGCCTCGGAGTGTTCCTGGGTGACGTGGGCGACGACGGAGGAAATCTGCTTGTCCGGCGGGATGTAGATGGTGACGAGTTGGGTGCCGGAGCCCTCGTACTCCTTCAGGTCCTCGATGACCTTCCGGAACTCGTATTTCCGACGGTCGTCGTCGGCGTCCTGCGTGTCGGTACTCATTGGTGCTTCTAGCCCCGTCCGCGGCTAAGTAACCTTTGACTGGGCCGGTCGGCGGACATCGGGGAGTAGAGTTATATGGCCGTCGGCGGAGGTTCACCACGAGATGACCCGGGTGTACGCAGTCGCCAGCGGGAAAGGCGGCGTCGGCAAGACCACGACGGTGGCAAACCTCGGGGCCGTCCTCGCCGAGGCGGGACACGAGGCGGTGGTCGTGGACGTCGACCTCGGGATGGGGAACCTGGCGGGCGTGCTCGGCATCGACGCTGGCGCGGGCGAAACACTCAACGATGCACTCGCGGGGACGGCAGAGGTTAGTGAGACCGTCCGCGAGGGTCCCGCCGGCCTGTCTGTCCTCCCGGCGTCGGACGCGCTCGATGACTTCGGGAAGGCCGATCCAACGGGGTTGCCGGCGGTTCTCGACGCCCTTGACGCGGACGTGGTGTTGCTCGACACCTCTGCAGGGCTGAGCCACGACAGCGTCGAACCGCTTCGGGTCGCCGACGAGGTAGTGTTGGTGTCGACGGCCGAGCGAGGCGCTATTGGCGACACCGCGAAGACAAGCGAGGTGGCAGACCGGGTCGGCACACCCGTAATGGGGGTCGTGGTGACCCGGACGACCGCCGAGACGGACGCCGAATCGGTCGGTGAGCGACTCGGCGTCGAACTCCTGGAGTCGATCCCCGACGATCCGGCCGTGGCGGCCGCCGCGGCGGACGGAACGCCACTGGTCACCGCCGCCCCGGCCGCGCCGGCGACGGCTGCGTACCGTCGGCTCGCGGCCGCGCTGACCGGAGACGACTCGATCACCGCGACGGCCGACGAACCGGCGTCGACCACAGGTCCCGCGGCTGTCGCCGACGCAGAGGCGGTGGCCGAGGGCGACGAAGCCCTCGACGGTGGGACGGAGGCGGACGACGAATCGGCGGAAGGCATCGACACCGGATCGGAGGAGGGCGACGACGCGAACGAACGGACCGGATTCCTCCGCTGGCTCCTCGGATAAACGGGAAACCCTTTGGGACATCGGATACACGGGTCGGTATGGCAGAGTCGAATACGATCCCGTTCTGGTGGGTACTGCTATTCCTGTTGCTCTCGCTGGGTATCGGCGCGTTGGCGGTGTCGAGCATCGGGGGATCGCTGATCGCCGGCGTCGTCCTCCCGGTGTGACGACGGGCGCGGGACGCTGACCCGCGGCCGGAGACCGACATACTCGCGCCGCCAACCATCACGAATATGTTATGCATACCGGATTCGGTGTGCTTATAGGCGGCGAGCGACAAACTGCGGTATGGCAGAGAGCGCAGCGGCGTCGTCGGTGAGCCACGACGAACTCGCCGCCCTGAAGCGGATCGGTCTCGACGGCGGGCTCTCGGGACGGGCGAAAGTCTCGTGTTCTGGACTGGCCGAGCGACTCGACGCGTCGGCACAGACCGCCTCCCGCCGCCTCCAGCGACTGGACGAGGCGGGGTTACTCGACCGGGAGATGCTGGCCGACGGCCAGTTGGTGACACTCACCGACGCGGGGGTGACGGCGTTACGGCGCGAGTACGCCGACTACCGGCGACTGTTCGAGGACGGCGCGACGCTGTCACTCAACGGAACCGTCACGAGCGGCATGGGTGAGGGGCGTCACTACATCTCGCTGTCGGGCTACATGCGCCAGTTCCGCGAGCGACTCGGGTACGAGCCGTTTCCCGGCACGCTCAACGTCGAGTTGACGGCCGAGAGCGTCCGCTCCCGTGGAGAGATGGACGCACTCGAAACGGGGACGACCCGCATCGACGGTTGGGAGGACGGCGACCGAACCTTCGGGCCGGCGACGTGTTACGCCGCTCGGGTCGACGCCGACACGAACTCGTACGAGGGCGCACACGTCATCGTCCCGGATCGGACCCACCACGACGAGACACAACTCGAACTCATCGCTCCGGTGAAGCTTCGCGACGAACTCGGCCTCGACGACGGCGACACACTGACCGTCCGTCTGGGGGGCGAAGACGCGTGACCGTCCAGGGTCAGGAGGAGTCAACGGAACCGGACCGGGACGCACTCGACCGCGCCGTCGCGGCGTTTCGTGCCGGCAACCCGGTGCTCGTCCACGACGCCGACGACCGTGAGGGCGAGACGGACCTGCTTTACCCCGCGAGTGCAGTGACCCCGGCCGCGATGAGTCGCCTCCGAAACGACGGCGGCGGCCTCGTGTTCGTCGCACTTCCCGACGCCGTCGCCGAGCGGTTCGACCTCCCGTTCCTCCACGAGGTGCTCGACCACCCGGCGAACGACCACAGCGACCTGGAGTACGACGCCCACCCCTCGTTCTCGCTGACGGTCAACCACCGGGACGGGTTCACCGGGATCACCGACGACGACCGGGCGCTGACCATCCGCCGTCTGGGCGAGGTGAGCGACGATGCAGGCTACGGAGTCGCCGCCTTTGCCGAGGAGTTCCGCACGCCCGGACACGTCCACCTGCTACGCGCGGCCCCGGGTCTCCTCGCCGAGCGCCGCGGCCACACCGAACTCGGCGTGGCGCTGGCTCGCGAGGCCGGCGTCGCCCCCGCAGTCGCCGGGTGTGAGATGCTCGACGACGAGACGGGCGGGGCGCTCTCGACCGCCGACGCCCGAGCCTACGCCCGAGAACACGGCGTGCCGTTCGTCGAGGGCGCGACGCTCGTGGACGTACTCGCCTGAATCGTCGACCGGCGGGCATCGGACACACGCAGGGCTATCGAACCAAGCGCGCCCGCGCCGCACAGTTATCAGCGGACGGCGACGACGGCGACTCCGGATCGCTAGGTACAGAGGAGTGAGAGGCGACGATGGCGCATTCGGGGGCGGGGGCAGTCTGACCCCATGGCACAGAGTGAGACGTCATCCCGAGTGAGCCCCCGCCGGCATCGGCGGCCTCTCACACAGGTGATGTAATCGATATGCGTTAAAATTTCGTAAACTCATGACCAATAGTAAACCAATTGTGTTAGCCTCCGTCGGCCGCGAGGGTCGTGCCGGCCGTCCTGGGTGTCCCCCGCGAGGGTCGCTCGGCGGTCACGGCGGGTTACGGGGAACGCCCACGGGGTGATCGGAGCGTCCGCACGGAAACTGTTAAGAGCGGATTGGGACAAATTACACTAACGTATGTTGTTCGATACGACGACTTCTCGCGACGGGATTCGGACGGGACGTCCAAGCCGGCACACGGAGGGTGCGTGAGATGGGATTCGACGAGATGCGTGAGGCCGGCGACGTCGATACCATCTGGATGGACGGCGAGTTCGTCGATTGGGACGACGCCCAGATTCACGTGCTCACCCACGGCCTGCACTACGGCACGGGAATCTTCGAGGGAGTCCGCTGTTACGACACCGAGAAGGGACCGGCCATCTTCCGCTGGGAGGAGCATCTGGATCGGTTCTATCAGTCGGGGAAGCCGTACAACCTAGAGATTCCCTTCGACCGCGAGGAACTGACCGAGGCGACGGCGGAACTCATCCGCCGTCAGGACCTTCCCTCCTGTTATATCCGCCCGATAGCGTACTACGGCTATGACATGCTGGGACTGAGTCCCGAGACCTGTCCCGAACAGGTGGCCATCGCTGTCTGGCCCTGGGGGGCCTATCTCGGTGAGGACGCCCTAGAGCAGGGCGTCGAGGTTACGGTGTCGTCGTGGCAGAAGTACTCCTCGGCACAGATTCCGACCAACGCCAAGACGACGGGGCCGTACGTCAACAGCGTGCTGGCGAGTCTGGAGGCGAAACGCGAGGGTTACACCGAGGCCCTCCTCCTGAACAGCGAGGGCAACGTCGCCGAGGGACCGGGCGAGAACCTGTTTCTCGTCCGTGACGACGAAATCTACACCCCCGGACTCGCCGAGGGAATCCTCGACGGCATCACCCGGAACACCGTCGTCACGCTCGCACGCGAACAGGGCTACACCGTCCACGACGACGCGACGATCAGCCGCGGCGAACTCAACACCGCCGACGAACTGTTCTTCTCGGGCACCGCGGCGGAGGTCACACCGATCCGCAAGGTCGACAACGTCGTCATCGGAGAGGGGAGCCGCGGTCCGGTGACCGCCGACATCCAACAGGCGTTTTTCGACCTGGTCGAACGCCGCACCGACGCCCACGAGGACTGGTTCACGTACGTCGACGCCTAGTCGGGATCACCGCTTCCGTCGGTCGACACGTCGGTCCCCGCGTCGCTCTCACGACCGGCGTCCGCCACCGCCTCCTCGACGGGGACCTCGACCCCCTGGGCGTGTTCGTCCTCGGCGAACCCGGCGCTGAGGATGCGCGTCAGCGCCTCCTCGACGCTCTCTCCGGTCTCCTCGATCCGGTCGGGCGCCACCTCGATGACGAAGCCGGTGGTGATGTTGGGGGCGGTGGGCATAAACAGGACGACCTTGCCATCGGCGGTGGTCTGTCCGGTCTTGAACGCCGTCATGTTGATCCCGGGCCAAGTCTCCAGTCGTACCGGCTTCTGGAGGTCCTCGGTTCCGGTGAGTGCCGTCTCGACCGCGAGCTTCGAGGCGTTGTAGAGCACCCGGATCAGTGGGACGTGGTTCATCGCGCTGTCGAGGCCGCGCTCGAACAGGCGGCCGACGGTGGTCCGCATCAGGTAACCAACCGACAGCACCAGCATGACGAACACGACGATGGCCACGGGGACGCCGTAGTACGGCGGGAGCGTCCGGACGACCGGCAGTTCCGCGACCTTGGCGTACAGCCAGTTGAGGACAAAGAGGGTGACGAGGATGGGGACGAGGACCACCAGTCCGCTGGCGACGTCGCGTCTCCACGAGGACATTACCGGAGGATGGAGTGCCGGGGTCTTCAGCGTGTCTACGTCGGGCTGCGAACCGCCGGAGCTTTTGCCCCCCCAGCCACCTACGGACGGTATGGTCGTCTCGCTCGTCGCGGGCGCGCTCTGGGCGATGTTACCGGCGTACGTCCCGAACAACGTCGCGGTGCTTGCGGGCGGTGGCCGCCCCATCGACGGCGGGCGGACGGTCGACGGCCGGCGTCTGCTCGGCGACGGCAAAACGTGGCGCGGCACGGCGGCCGGGACGACTGCGGGCGTCGCGCTGGCGCTGGGACTCGATGCCGCCCGGCCGAGCGTCGCCGCGGCACTCGGGGCTTCGCTCCCGGCCTTCCCGCTCCGGGCGGCGGTCGGGCTGGCGCTCGGCGCGATGCTCGGTGATATCGGGGCCTCGTTCGTCAAGCGACGTCTCGACCGCGAGCGTGGTGCGGCCGTCCCGGGACTGGACCAACTCGACTTCGTCGTCGGGGCGCTCGCACTGGCAGCGCTTCTCGAACCCGCGTGGACGCTCGCGACGTTCTCGCCCGCGCGCCTGGCGGTGGTCCTGATCGCCACGCCCCTCCTCCATGTCACGACCAACGCTGGGGCGTACCTCTTGGGGCTGAAGTCGGAGCCGTGGTAAGCGGGGACCGTCCCGTTTATGTCCGTTCGCGGCCCGGATCACGGCAATGGCTGACCAGGATCTCATCGCGGCGCTCCGGGACGCGGACGCCGTCAAGTTCGGCGAATTCGAACTCTCCCACGGCGGGACGAGCGACTACTACGTCGACAAGTATCTCTTCGAGACCGACCCCGAGTGTCTGCGGCGCATCGCGACAGCCTTCGCCGCGCGGATCGACGAGCCGAAACTCGCGGGCGTCGCCCTCGGCGCAGTGCCGCTGGTGGCGGTGACGAGTGCCGAGACCGACCGGCCCTACGTCATCGCCCGCAAGGAGGCAAAGGAGTACGGGACGGGCAACCGCATCGAGGGCCGTCTCGACGACGGCGAGCGCGTGGTCGTCCTCGAGGATATCGCCACGACGGGCAAGAGCGCACTGGACGCCGTCGAGGCGCTCCGGGCAGCCGGCGCCGTCGTCGACCGAGTGCTGGTGGTCGTCGACCGAGGAGAGGGCGCGAGCGAACTCTTGGCCGACCACGGAATCGACCTCGACGCCCTGCTGACCGCCGACGACCTGCTCGGCGAAGAGTGAGAACCGCCAGCGGGTATCGACGTTCGTTCGGCTTTCGCGGATGAGGCATGCCAAACGTTAAGTTATACATCCCGGATACGCTGTGGTATAGATGGCGCTGAGCGATTCGCTGTCGAACTACTTCGCACTCGAGGAGCACGGAACAGATCTCCGGACGGAGATCATCGCGGGGATCACTACCTTTCTGACGATGTCGTACATCGTGGTGGTGAACCCGAGTATTCTCGCCGGCATCCCCGGCGAGAAGCCCGGGATCATCGTCCAAGGATACAGCCCGCCGGAGGTACAGTCGATGCTCGCGGTGGTTACCATCATTGCGGCGGCGACGGCGACGCTCGTCATGGCATTTTACGCGAACCGTCCATTCGGACAGGCGCCGGGTCTCGGGCTGAACGCCTTCTTTGCGTTCACCGTCGTCGGGGCGCTCGGTATTCCCTGGCAAACCGCGCTCGCGGCCGTCGTCGTCGAGGGAATCGTCTTTATTCTCCTCACCGCCGTCGGCGCCCGCGAGTACGTCATCCGGGCGTTCCCCGAACCGGTCAAGTTCGCCGTCGGTACCGGGATCGGCCTCTTTCTGGCCATCATCGGGTTACAGGCGATGGGCATCGTCGTCGACGACCCCGCGACGCTCGTACAGTTAGGGGCAGTCGCCTCCGATCCCGTCGCCATCGTCTCCATCGTCGGTCTCCTCTTTACCTTCGCGCTCTATGCCCGCGGGATCAAGGGTTCTATCGTCCTCGGCATCGTCGCCACCGCTGCCATGGGCTGGGTCGTTGCCAACGCCGGGGTCGTCGGGAGCGATGCCGCCGGCCGACTCGTCGCCGGCGGTCCGAGCGCCACCTACGACATCACGCCGCTGGCCGGCGCGTTCGTCTCGGGGCTGGCAGACATCGAGGCGTTCACCTTCGCGCTGGTCGTCTTCACGTTCTTCTTCGTCGACTTCTTCGACACTGCCGGCACGCTCACCGGCGTCGCACAGATTGCCGGCTTCCTCGACGACGACGGTAACCTACCCGACATCGACAAGCCACTGATGGCCGACGCCGTCGGCACGACGGTGGGAGGAATGCTCGGCACGTCGACGGTGACGACGTACGTCGAGTCGGCCGCCGGCGTCGAGGAGGGCGGGCGGACCGGCATGACCGCGTTCGTGGTCGCCCTGCTCTTTCTTGGGTCGCTCGCGGTCGTCCCGCTGGCGGCGGCGATTCCCCTCTATGCCTCTCACATCGCCCTCGTCGTCATCGGGGTCGTCATGCTCGGCAACGTCGTCGACATCGCGTGGGACGACCTCTCCTATGCGATTCCCGCGGGGATGACCATCCTCGTCATGCCGCTGACCTACTCCATCGCGACGGGCATCGCGGCCGGTATCGTCACCTACCCGATAGTGAATGCCGCCCGCGGCGAGTGGGATGACATCCGGCCTGGGCACTGGGCGCTTGCCGCCGCGTTCGTCCTGTACTACGTCGTGCGGACGAACACGCTCGCGTAGCGACGCCGACGGCGCACACGCCCGCCGCCCTCAAGTTCCCCGAAGCCATACAGTTGCGTGATGTCGAACCTCGAACTCTACGAGCTGCCCGGCTGTCCCTACTGCGCGAAGGTAATCGAGAAACTCGACGAACTCGACCTGGAGTACGTCTCTCACGAGGTCCCCCGATCCCACTCGGAGCGGACCGAAGTCGAAGCGGTAAGCGGTCAGACTGGCGTCCCGGTCCTCGTCGATCCGGACCACGAGGTCGAAGGGATGCCCGAGAGTGACGATATCGTCGCGTACTTAGAGAAGACCTACGGCGCCCGTGCGGAGAACTGACGGCGATTAGCTCTCGGCCGGCGCTCTGGCGCGTTCGAGGATCAGATCCCGCAGGTCCTCGGCGTCCCGGAGTGCGGCGAGTTCGTCCTCGCTCACGAGCGCCGTCCCCTCGACAGCGTCTCGCTTCTCGCGTTCCTCGGTGACGTACACGGCGCGGGTCTGTGTCACCTCCCCGATTGAGGACATGATCCGGGCGCGCTTCTCGGCGCTTCGGGTGAACGCGGAGTGCCCGGTGAGCAGGTTCGCGATTTCGCGGTCGCCGTCCTCGCTGACGGCCGAGAAGGGGGCGCGGTCCGTCGGGTGAACGGTAAAGCCGACGCGAGCGAGGACGGCGAGAACGTGGTCTGCCTCGGGGTCGAGGGCGGGATCTTCGGGGGTCGGATCAGCCTCGCGGACCCCTTCGGCACCCTCCATCACGTCCACGGGGTCGCTGAACGGCTGGTCGAAGAGTTCCTCGAGCTGGATGGCCACGTCGATACTGGCGTTCATGCCGTCCTCGTACTTCGAGACGGTCCGGCGCGAGACACCGAGTTCGGTCGCCAGCCGACCGAGACTCCAGCCGCGTTCCTCGCGTTCGTCCGCGAGCAGGTCGCCGTCGATGTTGACGTAGAGACCGCCGGGCGCCGCGTAGATGAGCGGCGAGACGTTCTCGACGAACAGGTCGAAGGCGGTATCGGGGTTGATCGCCGGAATGCCGTGCCGGAAGTACACCACCTCGGGTTTCAACTCCTCGTCGCGCGTCCGCAGCCCGATGACCAGCGGCGTCGCGGAGAGATACGACCCGAGCCGACGCATCTCGGTCGCCGTCGCAGCGTCGAGACCGTCGACGTTGGCGAGAATCTTCACCAACAGCAGGTCGTCGCCGTGACGAGCCGCCAGGTCGAAGCTCTTGGGGCGGATCGAACACCGGTCGCTCACCACGAATCCCGCGTCTTGGAGCATCGCAGTGATGTTTCCGACCAGTGCTGACCGTGACATACCGAAAGGTAAGCGTTCCGCGGCATATATAAGTTGTGTCGGAGATCCGGCCGCTGTCCGGCGATTGGGTGTCACACGGGGGGCGAGCCACAGTCCGACGACGCGAAACGGCTTTCAACGCCGCCCGGCGTATCGCCTCCGTGACACTCGTCGGCCTCGACGATACGGACTCCCGAGACAGAGGGATGTGTACGACCTACGTGGCGACCCGTCTCGCGGAGGCCATCGCGGACGCGGGTGGACGAGTCACCGAGCGACGACTGATCCGTCTCAACCCCGCCGTCGAGTGGAAGACCCGGGGCAACGCCGCCCTCTGTGTCGAGACCGACCTCGCACCCGACCGAACGGGCGCCCTCGCCGAGCGCCTGATCGACCGCTTCGCGGCGGTCGACGATCCGCGGACGAGTCCGGGCGTCGTCGTGGCACCGGGCGGGGCCGAGGCCGTCCCCGATCCAGTCGCCGCGTTCGCGCGCCGGGCGCTTCGCGAACGGGTCGACCCCGCGGATGCGCTGGCACTGATCGAGGACGCCGGCTACCGCCATCACGGATGGGCCGGGGGCCGGGGGCGAGTCGGCGCTCTCGCGGCCGTCGGCGCCGCCCAAGCCTTCGAAGACTGGACGTACGAACACATCGCCTACCGGGAACTGGATCGGTGTGGGACCGTCCGGACGGTCGATCACGACTCCGTGGTCGCGGCCGCGCAAGCGGCCTATCCCGACGCCTGGGACACCGTCGACCGGGTCGAGGACGAACTCGTCTGTGTCCCCGCGGCGCCCGGGCCGATCCTCTACGGAATCCGCGGTGACGACCCAGAGACGGTCCAGCGCGTGGCTGCCGCCATCGAGAGCGAACCCGTCGCCCGCACCGCCACCTTCGTGACCAACCAGGGGACCGACGCCCACCTGCGCCCGGGAACGGTCGGGACGGTCCAAGACGGACGGGCCTACCGGGTCGACGGCGTTGTCGACGAGGCCCCCGAGACGCGGGCTGGGGGGCATGTCCACCTGACGCTTTCCGAGGGCGACGACCGCCTCCCCTGCGTGGCGTTCGAACCCACCAAGCGATTCCGGGATCGGGTGCGTGCGCTTCGGGTCGGCGACCGCGTGACCGTCTGTGGCGAGGTGAGCGAGGGAACGCTCAAACTCGAGAAGTTCGCGGTCCGAGAGGCGGTGACGACCGAACGCGTCGTGCCGACGTGTCCGGACTGCGAGCGTTCGATGGAGAGCGCCGGCCGGGGGCAGGGCTACCGGTGCCGGGACTGCAAAACGACGGCCCCCGGCCGGGTCGAACGTGACCTCGACCGGCAACTCGATCCCGGGTGGTACGAGGTGCCACCCTGTGCACGCCGTCACGTCGCCAAACCGCTGATCCGGGGCGGGTTCGACGCGCCGATCCACCCCGAGCGCTGATCGTATACGGTAGCCATCCACGCTTCAACGAGTCGTTACCCGGTGGTAAGGAGCGAATAGCGAAGAGGGACGAAGCCAACGGTGGAGGTGATGTGTCAACGACCCACACCTCGTCGGGTGATCGGGCCGTGAGTTCGGCCGACGAGGACGACCGCCCGGCGGTAGTCGACAGCCCCGCACTCGACCGTTGGCCGACGTTCACGCTGGATCACACCGTCGAAGCCGTCGGGAGCGACGGGAGTCGGTGTACGATACACCCCTCGAACGTTCCCGAGGATCGCCGGCTCACGGCCTGGATCACGGCGACCGACGACGCCTTCGTCACGCTCGACGAAATCCGGTGAGACCCTCGTCACCGGCGACGGCCTCAGACCGCGGTGGCGAGGACGGGAACCCTCACTTCGCGCGGCCGGTGAGCGGGACGACGACATCGGCATCGGAGTCGAGGATCCCTCGGTCCCGGTACGCACGGAGTCCCGCCAAGCCGACCGCAGCGGTCGGCTCGACGCCGAACCCCGCGTCCCGCAGGTCGGCGAGAGCCGTCTCGACGGTCGCCTCGGACACCGCGATAGCGTCGCCGTCGGTCGTATCGAGGGCGGTGTCGATGGCTCCGCGGCGGACCGGCTCGCGCACCTGGATGCCGTCCGCGAGGTCGTTGTGTCCGGTCGTCCCGCCGTCTCGGTCGTCGGCGACCGGCGCGTACCCGGTCGCCTGGACGGCCAGCAACTGCGGGAGTTCGTCGGTCCACCCCGCTTCGACGAGCGCGCGAAAGCCCCGGTAGGCGCCAAGCAAGAGCGTTCCGTGACCGAGCGGGACGACGACGGCGTCGGGCACCGACCAGTCCCGCTGTGCGGCGAGTTCGATGCCGAAGGTGGCGGTGCCGGCAAAGAAAGCCGGGTTCCAGGCGTGGCTGGCGTACCAGCCCTCGCCCGCCGTGACCGCGTCCCGACACGCGGTGGCGACCGCCTCGCGGTCCCCCGGCACCTCCCGCACCCGCGCGCCGGTCGCGGCGATGGCGCGTCGCTTCCCGTCCATGACCGACGCGGGGACGTAGATGTCGGCGTCGAGGCCCGCGCGGGCGGCGTAGGTGGCGACGGCCGTGCCCGCGTTGCCCGAGGAGTCCTCGATCAATCGGTCGACGCCGAGTTCCACCGCGCGCGAGACGACCGTCGCGGCGCCGCGGTCCTTGAAACTCCCCGTCGGTGAGACGTACTCCAGTTTGAACGTCACGTCCCACGCGGGGGCGTCGACGAGCGGCGTGAACCCCTCGCCCAGGGTGACCCGCCGCTCCACGGGCAGGAAGCCGTCGAACGCCCACAGGCCACGGCGGGCGTCGAACGAGGAAGCGTCGGGTGCCGGTCCGTCGGGCCGGGGCGTCGAAGCAAACGAGAGGGGTGCCCCGCAGGTGCAGCGCCAGCGGTCGGCGTACGTTTCGCCGCAGTCCGGACAGGCGAGACGGGCCGGCATCAGTACGAGTCGACGTTCTTCCCGACCGAGCAGACGTACTCGCCGGTGGCGACCTGTGGGAGGCGGCGACTCCGCCAGAAGATACCGTCGTTGTCGGCGGTGATCCGGGCTTTCAACCCGCCGAAGGGATCGGTGACCTCGAACAGCGTCTCGTCGGCGGTCACGCGGTCGCCGAGATCGTGTTTGAAGCGGACGAGACCGCCGACGGGCGAGCCGTACTGGTCGAACGCCTTGGCGCGCGTCTGCGGTTCGATACCGGCGTCACCGTCGAGGAAGTCGTACCCGCGGAGCACGTTGAACACGCCTTCGACCCCCTTCGCGATGCTCGTCTCGTCCCAGCCGACGGCGCCGCCGAGTTCGGGATCGACCGCGGGCACGCCGTCGGACGGGGCGACCCGGGCCAACTGCCCGTCGGGGCCTTTCTGGTCGAGGACGTAGCCACACCCGAAGGTCTTGGCGAGGTCGAGACACTGCGAGTGGAGGCGATGTCGGCGGCCACACCGGACCCGCACCTCGTCGATCATCCGACTGGTCGACCCCTGGTGGAGGTCGAGAACGAGGTCGGCGTCGCGGGCGACGTCGTAGGTGGCGGCGGCAATGCGCTCGCTCGACGTGCCGTTCTCGTCGCCGGGATAGGCCCGGTTCATCTTCGTGTCGTCGATGGGGTTGCGGTGTTCGGCCACCTGGAAGGCGTGGTAGTTGACGATGCCGACGACGATTACCGTCCCCGAGAGTTCGTCGGGGTCGAGTTGGGGGACGACGCGCTGCACCACGCCGACACCGTTGAGTTCGTCGCCATCACTGGCCGCTTGCACGTAGAGGGTCGGCCCGTCGCGGGCGCCTTCGATAACGGCGACAGGGAGACCGAACGTACTGCCGTCGCGGGTCTCGCCGACCTCCAGACGGCCGGTATCGGCCGTCCCGGGCGACGCGTCCGCGCTTCCCACCGAAGTCATTGTTCGACCCAGGCACTCGTGCCCTTTGAGCGATTCGGTCCCGACCGCCCCGGACCGAACGACGGCGGGACAACGATGGGGCTTTGATCGTGGAGTCCGGACTTCGACCGTGAGCGACGAACGACCGGAGCGACCCCCCGCGGCAGGGCTGCTCGACGCGTTACGGGTGCGACGCAACGCGACTGCCGGCGTCGTCGCCGGCATCGTCCTCGCGGCGCTAGTCTATCTCGTCCGTGTCTTCGAGTTGATCGGGCCGGTCACCGGCACGCAACGGTATCCGATCCTCGGTCCCGAGGGCTGGTTTCTCGGCCTCGCGTTCGTTCTCGCGTCGGCGACAGCACTGTTCGTGACGGCAGCGCTGACAGTCGTGACCGCCGTTCGTCTGGCGCGTCGCCTCTAAGGTTCGGCGTCGCCCGCCAGGTCGGCGAGTCGGTCGGCGCCGGCGCGGGTCCCCTTCGCGATGAGGACGTCGTCGGGGTGGACGGTCGTCTCGGGGCCGGGCGAGACGACCCAGTCCCCGTCACCGCGGCGGACGGCGATGACGCGCATCCCCGTCTCCGTTTTGACCTGCAGGTCGCCCAGTGAGGCGTCGGCGAGTCGCCCGTCGGCGGCCACGCCGGCGCGGACGATCACCTCGTCGGATTCCTCGACGGCGGCGGCGACGACCGGATGGGTGTCGAGTCCGCGGAGCACCCCCTCGCTGATCTCCAGGGCGGCGTCGCTGATCACCTCCGTCGCGCTCGCGAGGTGGACCAGTCCCCGGAGCGTGATGGGGTCCTCGACCCGGCCGGCGGCCCGCAACACCCACGCCTCGAACCGGGATTTCAGCGCGTCGACCTCGGCTTCGAGTTCGACCACCTCCGCGGCGACGCCCTCGCTGTCGAACAACACCGATCCGTAGGCCAGGTCGACCGCCAACTCGCTCATGTTTTTCATCAACACGATGGAGTCGACCGCGCGGTCGAGGTCGTCGATAGAGGAGTCGACCGGTTCGGGTGGGACGTAGGCGTCGCCGGTGACGGACTCGTATACCGGTGCGAGCGCCGTCTCGGTGCCCCGGAGAAGGACCACGTCGGCGGCCGAGAGCACCGTGTCCCGGTCGGGGTTGACGATCCAGTCGCCGGCACGGCGGATGGCGATGACCCGGACGCCGGTGTCCGTCTCGAGGTTGCAGTCGCCGAGCGAGGTGCCGGCGTACGCGGAGTCGGCGGCAATCTCCCCGCGGACGACCGTCTCGACGGCCGCCGGGATGGCCGTCCGCATCGCCTCGGGGACGCCGATGTCCTCGAGCACCACCTTTGCGATGTCGCCCGCGGCGTCGCTGATCTTCTCGGCGGCGCCGACGACCCCGAGAACGGGCGCCAGCGCCTCCGCATCTTCCGGGCTTCGGGCGGCCATCAGGAGGCTCATCCGCGCCTGAAGCTGTAACACGTCCATCCGCTCTTCGAGTTCCAGTACCTCCGCGGCGACCTCGTCGCTCCCGTGGAGAACCGCCGAATACGCGAGGTCGATGAGGAGTTCGGCCGTGTCCTTCATCTCGACGAGGACGGCCTTCACGCTGACCGGTTCGTACTCGACGTCCCCGGGATCCATACCCAGACCCATGTCCCCGAGGCGATAAAACCCTCCCGACGAACGCAAGAACGAAGCGGATCGGGGTCGACCGACCGACGATGGGTCGATCCAGCGGCTGGGACTTACTTGGCGTGACGACGGCGGCGTTCTTCGTGACCATGGTCGCCCGGCTGGCGCCGAGTCCGCTCGTCCCCGACATCATCGACGCCTTCGGGGCGACGACGGGGACGGTCGGCCTCGCACTCTCCGGGATGTGGGCCGCCTACGCGCTCTTTCAGTTTCCTGGCGGGGTCGTCGCCGACCGAGTTGGCGAACGACGGGTGATCCTCGTCGCGATGGCCGGGGTCACCGTGGCGAGTCTCGCGCTCGCGGGCGCGCCAACCTTCGGTGTCTTCGCCGTCGCGGCCGTCGGCCTCGGCGCCGCCGCAGGGCTGTATTTCACCGCTGGCACCTCGTTTCTCACCGCCCGCTTCGAGAACACCGGCCGTGCGCTTGGAATCCACGAGATTGGCGTGTCGGCCGCGGGACTCATCGCCCCTGTCGCGAGTACGGCCGCCGCGACCCGGTTCGGCTGGCGGGCGGGAGTGCTCGTCCCCGCCGTCGTCGCGCCAGTCGTCCTCGTCCTGTTCGCGTGGCGGGCGCCGGCAACGTCGGCGGACGGCGACGACGGTGGCGACGGGGTCGTCGACATCGGACAGCTGTGTGCCCTGCTCACCCGTCCGAGCATCGCCTTCACCACCGTGCTCGCGATGGGCGGCTTTTTCACCTGGCAATCGTTCGCCTCCTTCTTTCCGACCTTTCTCGTAGAGCACGTGGGACTCACCGCCGGGCAGTCAAGCCTCACCTTCGGCGCGGTGTTCGCGCTCACGATGGTCACCGCCCCGGGACTGGGGTGGCTCTCGGATTCGACGGGGCGCGATCCGGCGCTGGTCGTGTCGTTCCTGGCGGGGACCGGCGGCTACGCCTGCTTTCTGTTTGGCGGCGGAAGGCCGGTTGCGGTAGTTGCGGGGGCGGGGCTCGTCGGCCTGGGTCTCTCGTGGCCTGGGGCACTCAACTCGCGGTTCATGGACCACCTCGCGGCCGAGGAGCGCGGGACGGGGTTCGGTCTCGTGCGCACCGTCGTGTTGCTCGTCAGTTCGCTCGGGAGCGGGGTGACGGGAACCGTCGCGGAGGCGTCCGGCTGGTTCGCCGCCTACGCGCTGGTAGCCGTCCTACTGGCGGCGCTCGTGGCGCTTCTCGTTGGAGTCCACACGGTAGGGATCGACGCCTGAGGCCGTCCGACGGGCGTCACACGGTCGGGAAGCTTTAATTCGCAGGCGCCCGTATGTCTCGTCGTTCGATGGCCATCGACCCGCGGAACTACGACCTCGACGAACTCCGGACGGCCAGCGGCGGGTCGGCGCTGGACCGGACGGACGCGGACGTGGGGTCGGAGCGGCCAGACGGGGCTGCCGACGCCGAGAGCGAGGACGAGGACGACCGCTCGGCGGCCGACGCCGCGTTCGAAGCGTCGTTAACCCGTGATCTGGCCGCGATGGACGCCCAAGGCGAGTCGATGGAACGGCCCTACCTCCCCGCGCTCCCGGCGTCGCTGGTCGCCGAGGCGCTGATCTTCGAGTGGTTGGAGTTTCTCGTGTTGCAGGCGGGCCGCGAGTCGGTGAACGACGCCGTGGCCTTCTACGAGTCCGTCGGGTGGCTCGGTGCCGACGCCGCCGAGGCGCTTGACGCCTACCTGACGGGCATCGACGACCCGCGGGCGAACGCCGACAACGACCTCGATGCCGACGACCACCGGGTGAGCCTCCACTACGTCGCGCGCCTGGCCTCGCTCGCCGGTCGGTGAACCCCGAACGGCGACCCGAGGAATCGGGGAGTGCTTATTTATCGCGCCCGCGTGTAGCGCCGGCCACATGAGTGACTCCGAGAACGAGGACGGGGACGAGGAGCCGACGGAGGAGCCGACAGCAAGCGAAGACGAACCCGCGCCAATCGGCGTGAAACTCGGAAGCACCCGGACGGTGATTGCCATCCCTGACGGCGACGGCCTGCGGACGGTCAAGACGCTCACTTGCCTCGCGACCTACGAGGACGCCATTACGGGCGAGGAGCGCGTTCTCTACGGCGAGGAGGCAGCGCGGGAGTACCCCGACCGCGTGCAGTACACCCTTCGCTCGGGGCTGCCAGAGGACGAGTCCCGGGCGGAGTTGACGGCGACATTCTTCGAGAAGGTCATCGAGGCCAACGACGTGCCCACCGATAGCGCGGTGGTGTACGCCATCCCGACGATTGACAACGAGCAGGGGTTGGCGAACCTCGAATCGGTCATCGAGGGGAGCACCATCGGCGAGGCGCTGATCCGGAGCTACCCCGAGTCGCTCTGCGGGGCGGTCCCGGCTCTCGGCGGCGACTTGGAGGCCGTCGAGGACATCTTCGTCACGGTGAACCTGGGATCGACAAACCTCGAAGCCTCGGCATACCGTCGCGGCGAGCAACTCGTTCCGTTCACCACGGGTGCGGTCACCGGCAACGAGGTGGACCGGCGGGTCGCCAACTACGTCGAGGAAGAGACCCAAGGGCGGGTCAACATCGACACCACAACCGCCCGAGAGTACAAGGAGGAACACGCCGACTTCGTCGACTTCGAGCCGTTCACGGACGTAATCCAGCAGCCCGGTGGCGGCTCCCACGAGTTCACCATCGAGCGCAGCGTCATGGACGCCGTCGACGAGTACGTCGACGAGGCCGTCGAGGAGGTGGCCAACGCCTTCCTGCCCGAACTCGCCAACGACCACATCAAGGTCTACCAGTTGGCGCTGGATCGCCCCATCGTGCTGACGGGGGGGATGGCCTGCATTCCGGGCATCGTCGCGGAGTTCGAGGAGCGCCTAAGCGAGGAACTTCAGCGGGACGTCGAGGCGGTGGCGCCCGACGAACCGTCGCTGTCGGCGGCGGTCGGCGCCCAGCGTATCGCGCAACGACTGGTCGACGCCGACGCGTACTAGCGTCGAAACGGCTGTTCCGCCTCGTCGCGAGGTCCCTCACGACGGACACGCTTCGGCATCTGTCCGCCGCATCGGGCGTGGCGCGGGCGGGTACCGACGACGCTTTGACCCGGCCGCCCGGACGACGGCGCATGAAACAGGCCATCGTCGCGCGCACGGATCTCGGGATGGGACAGGGAAAGCTCGCCGCACAGGTCGCTCACGCCGCACTCTCGGCGTACGAGGACGCCGACGACCGCACCCGCCGGGCGTGGAAAGGCGAGGGACAGAAGAAGGTGGTACTGAAAGCGAGCGGAGAGTCCGAACTGTTCGAGTTGGCCGACACCGCCGAACGGGCAGGGGTGCCACACGCCGTTATCCGGGACGCCGGCCACACGCAACTGGACCCCGGAACCGTGACCGCGCTGGCAGTGGGACCGGGTGATGACGCGGCGATCGACCGGGTGACGGGCGACCTCTCTCTGTATTAAGTCGGCCGAATCGGTCGCATCGGCTGGGCGAACCGATACCCTCACCCGTCGGCGCCGCGAATCGTCGACGACTTCGATGCGCGAGGCACACCCGCTCGAACGACAGGTCGGTATCGACTACTACGTGAGCGACGGGCCTGGAGTCGGTGGTCGGCTTCGGAGCGACCCCGCCGACTTCCGGGTCCGAGAGCTCGAAGGAGTCGATCCCGAACCACTCGATTCCGACCCCGGGGCCTACCCCCACCTGCTCGTGCGGGCGACGCTCGTCGACTGGGATACCAACGACTTCGCGGGGGCGCTGTCGAACACGCTGGGTGTGAGCCGCGAGCGGGTGTCGTGGGCCGGCACCAAGGACAAGCGCGCGGTCACCACACAGTTGTTCTCGATCCGGGGGGTCGAGAGCGGCGACCTACCTGACCTCGACGGCGTCGACCTGGAGCCGCTGGGCCGGGTTGGTCGGAACTTAGAGTTCGGCGACCTCGCCGGCAACGCCTTCGAGATTCGGGTGAGCGAGCCGAGTCGCCCCGCGGCGGTCGAGGACGTGATCGACGCGCTGACGGCCTTCGGTGGCGGGCAGCCCGCGGTGCCGAACGTCTTCGGCCACCAGCGGTTCGGGAGCCGACGGCCCGTCACCCACGAGGTGGGGCTGTGTGTCGTCCGCGGGGAGTGGCGGGCGGCGGTCCTAGCCTACGTCGGGAACCCGGCCACGACGGAGCCGGAGCGGACGCAGACGGCGCGGGCGAGGGTCGAAGAGGTTGCCGCCGCGGACGACCCCGACTGGGCGGCGGCGCTCGATGCGACCCCTGGCCACCTGGGTTACGAGCGGTCGATGCTCCATCGCCTGGTCGAGAACGGCGGGAACGAGCCGGCGGATTTCCGGGACGCGCTGGAGGCCGTCCCCTGGAATCTCCAGCGCCTGTTCGTCAACGCCGCTCAGTCGTTTGCCTTCAACCGGATCGTCTCCGAGCGCCTACGGCGCGGCCTGCCTTTCGACCGCCCCGTGGCCGGAGACGTGGTGGCGTTCGCGGACGCGGACACACCGGCCGACCTCGCGGTGCCCGACACCGACCGCCTCCAGCGGGTGACCGACGAACGGGTCGACGTGGTCCGTCGCCACTGCGAGCGGGGACGGGCCTTCGTCACCGCGCCGCTGGTCGGCACCGGGACGGAACTGGGCGAGGGCGAACCCGGGGATATCGAGCGCGAGGTGCTCGCCGACCTCGATCTGTCGCCGGCCGACTTCGACCTGCCCGGCAACTTCGACTCGTCGGGCACCCGGCGGGCGCTGCTCGTCGGGACCGACCTGTCGGTCAGTCGTGACCCTCTCACCCTCTCGTTTTCGCTGCCACGTGGGTCGTACGCCACCGCTGTCCTCCGAGAGTTCCTGAAGGTCGACCCGCGGGATCTCTGAGTCGCCCGTCGGACGCGAGGGACGGACTTATCCGGTGTCGTCGCCTGCGACCGACATGGAGTGTGGGCGGTGTGGGTCGCCGCTGGATCGCCCGGGTGATTACTGTTTAGTCTGTCATACCGGCAACTGCGATGCGGTCGTTCTAGACGTCGCAACGGATCGTGCGACACTGACCATGCTCGACGACGAGTCGGTACTCGGAGAGACGACGATCACGACCCGTCCGGAGGAGGAAGGGCGGAGTCGAGTGGTCGAGCGGCGGAACTTCGCCGGGCTGATCGCCGACGAGATCCAGCGCAAGCGTCCGGAGACGGTGTTCGCGGCGGGTGACCGAGAGATCATCCGTGCGGTGCGGGCCGAGACCCACTACGAATTCTACCGCGTCGCGGGCGAGGACCCCGTGGCGACGGTGCTGGAGCGGCGGGGCGAGCGGGCGCTGGAGGTTGTCGAGACGGCGCCGAAGGAGAAACTCGGCGGACGACACACGACGCTGATCGGCGGGCGGACTGGGCGGCGGGCCATCTCGACGGTAGCCGAACACCCCCACGTCAAGAAGATCGTTCCGGGGCCTATCGACGCCGGGGGGACGGGATCGCAGTCCGGCCTGCGGGCGAAGGTGACGCGAGCAGACGGCAACGGCAACGTCCGTCTCCTCCTGCGCGACGGGTCGAGCGTGCAGGAAAACCGGATCGTGACGACGGCCATGGACCGCGAGACGGGCGAGCGAGTGCGCGACGACCTGAACGAGGAACTCGACGCCGCCGACCTGCAGTAGCGGGGAGAGACTCGCAGGGTTTATCCGTTCCGTGCCGGTATTGGGCGGTACTATGGCCGAGAACAAGGCACGCAGTACCGGGAGCGCGGGCCGATTCGGCGCGCGCTACGGGCGCGTCGCCCGCCGCCGCGTCAAGGAAATCGAAGGCGAGATGCAGAACGCGACGCTCGATGGCGACAGCGTCACCCGAATCGGGACGGGCGTCTGGAAGAACGAGGAAACGGGCGAGACGTTCACCGGCGGCGCGTACCGACCGGAGACGCCCGGTGGGCGCACGGTGAAGCGCTCGATCCGCGCCGCGCTCGCCACCGACGACGAGGAGTAATGAGCTACAAGTGTTCCCGGTGTAAGCGCGACGTCGAACTCGACGAGTACGGCGGGGTCCGGTGTCCGTACTGCGGACACCGCGTGCTCCTGAAGGAGCGCGCCCCGACGATCAAGGAAGTCGACGTCGAGTAACCCCGTGGCGGCCGAGTCCACGGACGACGCGCCACACCGTCTCTCCCTGCAGTTCGACTACGACACCGAGCGGCGCGCACGAATCGTCGAACGGGCGGTCCGCGTCGAGATGGGCGAAATCGACGACGCTCGGTCGACGGCCCGGGTCGAGCGGGCGGGACGCACCGTCGAGGTGCGGGTCGGCGCCGCGGACCTCGTTGCCCTCCGGGCAGGGGCGAACACGTGGCGACGGCTGCTGTCGGTGGCAGAACGGGTGGCCGAAACGGCGGCCGGACGATAGTCGGCGGCGACGCCCCCGCAGTCGGGAATACGGGGCTTTTTCACTCCGGGTCCCGACGATTTGCCCATGCAAGGAAATCTGCCGCCGGAAGCCCAGGAGAAACTCGAGGAACTGCAGGATCTCCAGGAGACGGCCCAGCAGGTCGCGGCCCAGAAACAGCAGTCGGAGACGCAGCTCAACGAGTCCGAGACGGCGCTCGACGCCCTCGACGATATCGGCGAAGACACCGTCATGTACCGAGAGGTCGGCGAACTGCTCGTCGAGACGGAGTACGGTGCCGCTCGCGAGGACCTCGAAGAGAAAGTCGAGAACCTGGAAGTTCGCGTCGAACAGCTGAGCAAGCAAGAGGAGCGCGTCCGCGAGCAGTTCGAGTCGCTCCAGCAGGAACTCCAGCAGATGCTCCAGGGTGGCGCCGGCGGCGGGCCGATGGGTCCGGGCGGCGCCGGCGGCGACTGAGGACGCCGTGGCTGACACCGATTCGGAAGCGGAATCGTCCGCGCCGGACGACGAAACGGTCGTGCGGACGGCCGCCGAGGCCGCCGAAGGGGTCGTGTTCGCCAACTACCGACAGTCCTCGGTCCGTGATCTGGACGTGACAGTGACCTTCGAGGAGGGGGTCCTCGAGGTCGACGTGTATCTGAACGCGCCCGACGAGGAGGCCGATCCCGACGCGGTCGCGGACGAGGCCGCGCGGACGGCCCGGGCCGCCGTCGACGACCTGTTCGGCGTCGACGACGAATCGGCCGACGACACGGCGTAAATTCGGGTAAACTCTCCTTAACCGTCGGTAAACTGGCGTTAACCGCCATCCCCTATTAACAGCCGAGCGCCCACAGAGTCAGGTGGAGTGTTCAATATGCACGAGACGACCCGACGGACGTTCCTTCGAGGTAGCGCAGCAGCCGCCGCGCTGGCGACTGTGCCGGTCATCGGCGCCGCGGATCGCGTCTGGACCAGCGAGAAAACGGCGGTGGACGTGACGCTGTACGACGTGGAGACGACTATCGAGGGCGCGTACGCGGTGGGCGGGAGCGGATACGTCCTCGAACGTGGCGACGACGCGTGGGGTATCGCGGCCAGTGGCGGCCCGACCGGTAACGGCAACGACCTCTACGGGTCCGACGTGACCGACGACGGCGAACGACTCTGGTTCGTCGGATCGAGCGGCGCCATCGGTGAGTACGACGTGCGGACCCGAGGGCTGAACGACCACTCGGCGCCGAACGACGTGACGAACAACTTCAACGACGTGGCGGTGACCGGCGAGGCCGGGAGCGCGAACGTCTACGTCGCCGGCGACTCGGGACAGATCTACTATAGCTTCGAGAACGGTGAGGCCGGGACCTGGGACTCGGTAACCCCCGGAAGCGGGTCGAACCTCAACGCCATCGACTTCCACGGTCCCCGGTCGGGCCACGCCGTCGACGGCAACAAGACGGTGTTCGTCACCGACGACGGCTCGACGTGGGAGAAGGTGGGTATCGCCGACGCCAACAATAACTTCTACGGCGTCGACTCCGACGCGCCGGACGATCTGACGGTCGTCGGCGGCGGTGGGACGGTCTACCACTGGGACGGGGCCGAGTGGGTCCGCGAGGATACCGGCGACGGCGCGCTCCGCGACGTGGAGATGGACGGCGAGACGGGACTGGCCGTCGGCGGCGCCGTCTTCCGCCGCGACGCCGAGGGCTGGACCCAGGAGGCGACGCCCGCGGGAGCGAACCTGCGGGGCGTGGTCGACGGCGAACCCGAGGTTGTCGTCGGCGCGAGCGCGACGGTCCTCGAACGCTAGGTAGCTTCTTCGGCGCGGCGGCGCGCCCGGTCGGAGTGATTCCCCAGCGGGCAAGGTACTTCCGTACCGCTTCCTAACAGCGGGTATGCGAAAGCGGGTATCCGTCGGTCTCGCGGTACTGCTTGTGCTGGCGTCGGTCGCTCCCGCAGTCGGGGCGTCCGGGCCGCCGGCCGCCGTCGACGCGGGGGCCGAGGGTGACGACATGGCTCCCCAGCGTGCGGATCCCGGTGAGGACGTCATCGGCTGGGAAGGTGGGTACTGGCACAACGAATCCATCGAGGTCAACCAGTCCGACGGTCTCTCCGACGCAGAACTCGACGCGTACGTGAGCCGGGCGATGGCCCGGGTCGAGTACATCCGCGAGCGAGAGTTCGACTCCGAGGTGCCCGTCGAAGTCATCTCTCGGGACGAGTTCCAGCAACAGTCCGAGGAGAACCGGACGAGCAACGCCTCGTACGACGCGTGGAACGACCAGGTGTGGGAGGCGCTGTTCGTGATCGGCGAGGACCAAGGTGCGAACGACGCCCTCCAGACCGCATCGGGGCAGTCCACCGCCGGCTTCTACGCGCCGGGCGACGACCGCATCCGAATCATCACCGACTCGCCGGAGAGTCCGACCATCGACAACGCGACGCTGGTCCACGAACTCGTCCACGCGCTTCAGGACCAGAGCGGTAACCTCGGCGAGCGGATCAGTAGTGCCGAGACCCAGGACGGGGACCTAGCGGTCGACGGCGTCGTCGAGGGCGAGGCGAACTACGTCGAGGGGCGATACACCGACCGGTGCGGGATCGAGTGGGAGTGTGTCGGTACGCCGAGCGACGGGTCGAGTGCGGGCGATCCGCCGAACCTCGGCATCCTGTTGACCCTGCTCCAGCCGTATTCCGACGGCCCGGCGTACATCGACTGGTTGCGGGAGCAAGGTGGCTGGGAGGCGGTCGACGCCGCCTTCACCGAGCCGCCGGAGTCGAGCGAGCAGGTCATCCACCTGACCGACGAGGAGCCGACGCCCATCGAGTACGAGGACCGGGCGCGGAACGGCTGGGAGACGTTCCCGAACCAGGGTCAGGACGGGGCCGATACCGTCGGCGAGGCGTCGATGTACGTGATGTTCTGGTATCAGGCGCGGACGGCCCGCGCGGACACCGTCCCGGTTCGGTCGGTGGCCCGCACGTCCGGACTCTACGACATCTACAACTACGACGCCGAACCCTCGGCTGGCTGGGGGAACGACCGGGTGTACCCCTACCATCAGGGGAGCGGTGACGACGCTCGGGGCGGCTACGTCTGGGTGACCGAGTGGGACACTCCCGAGGACGCCGCGGAGTTCGCCCAGGCGTACCGCGCCATCCTCACGGCCCACGACGTAGAGCAGCGTGACGACGGGACGCTGGTGATCCCGGACGGTGAGTTCGCCGACGCCTTCCGCATCGACCGGTCGGGCACGCGCGTCACTATCGTCAACGGGCCGACGCCCGAGGCGGTCGAGAACATCCGCCCGAGCGCCGACAGCGGGGACGACGGCGCATCGAGCGGAACGACCGCGAGCGCCGGCGCCGGCGAGGGCGACGGCGAGTCGACCGACAGCGACGGCGGCACGAGTGGCCTCGAAGCGCCCGGCTTCGGGGTGCTCCCGGCCGTCATCGCGGTGCTCGCCGCCGCGCTGGTGGCACTTCGACGGCGGGACTGAACGCGACGGCACCCTTTTTACCTGGCGACGCCGAGAGCCGAGGAGATGCGTCCGTTCGCCCTCGTGGCCGCGTTGCTGGTCGTCCTCGCCGGGTGTGGCGGCGTCGCGGACAGCCCGGCGGAGCCGACGACGACGGCGAAACCCGGCACGGACCCGACGGCGACAGCGACGCCCGCGCCAACCACGACCACCGGGGCGGGGTCCGGCGACGGGTACGACGACCCGGCGACGGACCGCTTAGGGTGGGAGGCCGGTCGGTGGTACGACGAGCCACTGTCGACGAACGCCTCGAACGGCCTGAACCGGAGCGAGCGGCGCGCAGTCGTCGCGCGGACGATGGCCCGGGTCGAACGGCTCCGGGGACTGGAGTTCGAGTCGTCCGTGCCGGTGGCGGTGGTCGACCGAGAGACCTACCGCCGGCAGGAGAACGTGACCGCGACGGGGTTCGACGAGGTGGTGTGGGAGGCACTCCTCCTCGTCGGCGAGGATCGGTCGGTCGAGACGGTGTTCGAGTCGTTCTACGGGGCGTCGGTCCAGGGATCGTATCGCCCGAGCGAGGCCCGGGTTGTGCTCGTGAGCGACGCGGCACAGCCAGCGGTGGACCGGCGGACGCTAGCCCACGAACTCGTCCACGCGCTCCAGGACCAGCAGTTCGACCTCGACCGGGTGCGCGAGGGGGCGACCACACGCGACGAGCGACTGGCGCGGCAGGGGTTGATCGAGGGCGACGCGGGCTATGTCACGACCCTCTACGAGCGCCGGTGTGAGTCGAACTGGACCTGCGTGCCGCGGCCGTCGACCGGGCCGGGGGCGAGCCTCGACGGCGACGCCGGCGTCTACGTCGCCGCCTACCAACCGTACAGCGACGGCCCGGCGTTCGTCCATCACCTCCGAGAGCGCGGCGGGTGGGCGGCGGTGAACGCCGCGTACGCGGCCCCCCCAACGACGGCGACGGCGGTGATCCATCCCGAACGGGATCCGGACTGGTCGCCGCGGAGCGTGCGTGTCCCAGACCGGTCGGCCGGGAACTGGTCGCAGTTCGACCGCTCGCCGCCGGGAACGACCGTCGGCGAGGCGTCGCTGTTCGCGACGGTGTGGGCCAACGGGGGTGTCGAGACGTTCCACCTGCAACGGCCGAGCCGACCGTATCGGGCGTACAACTACACCCACCCCACGACCGCGGGGTGGGCCGGCGACCGACTGGTCCCCTACCGGAGTGCGGACGGGCGGACGGGGTACGTCCTCCGGACCGAGTGGGCAACGGCTGACGACGCCGCCGCGTTTGCGGCCGCTTACCGCTCGCTCCTCCGGGAGCGCCGGGGTGCCGAGCGCCGCGGCGACGGTGTCTTGGTGGTGCCGACGGGACCCTACGCCGACGCGTTCCGTGTGACCCGCGACGGGCGGACGGTCACGGTGGTGAACGCACCGACGGTCGGGACGCTCGATGCCGTCCACGCCGAGGGCGACTGAAGAGGAATCCTCTTCGATACGGTCGACCGAACGAATGGGTTTTTCACCAGGGGGAGCCAAAGCTCGGAGACATGGAACCGTTCGACATCGTCGGTCCCGAGGCGATCAGCGACGGGACGGCGACCGACGCCTACTTCCAGCGGACGGAGACGACGTTGCGCCACGCCGGTCGGAACCCGACGGTCGTTGCGGAGGTGACAGCCGACCAGTTCCCCGACGGCGAGTTCGAACTGCTCGCGGGCGTGAAGGACGCGGCCGCGTTGCTGTCGGGGTTGGACGTCGACGTCGACGCGATACCCGAGGGGCGCCTGTTCGACGGGGGGCCGGTCCTTCGGATCGAGGGGCCGTATCTGGCGTTCGCACGGTACGAGACGTCGTTGCTCGGCCTGCTCTCACACGCGAGTGGTATCGCGACGGCGGCCCTCGAGGCTCGACGGGCGGCACCGGAGTCGACCGTGCTCTCCTTTGGCGCGCGCCACGTCCACCCGTCGCTCGCGGCGGTCGTCGAGCGGTGCGCGTTGCTCGGCGGCCTCGACGGCTTCTCGCACGTCGCCGCGGGCGAGGTGTTGGGCCGGGAGGCCGGCGGCACGATGCCCCACGCGCTGTTGATCTGTTTCGGGCGCGGAAACCAGGAGGCGGGGTGGCAAGCGTTCGACGAGGCGGTCGGCCCCGAGGTGCCGCGGGTGGCACTGTGTGACACCTACGGCGACGAAGTCGACGAGGTGTTGCGCGCCGTCGAGACGCTGGGTGAGGACCTCGACAGCGTTCGCCTCGACACCACGGGGTCGCGGCGGGGCGACTTCCAGCATATCCTCCGAGAGGTACGTTGGGAACTCGACGCCCGAGGGCACGGGGACGTGGACCTGTTCGTGAGCGGCGGCCTCGGCCCTACGGAGCTACGGACGCTTCGCGACGTCGCCGACGGGTTCGGCGTCGGGGGGTACGTCGCCAACGCTGACCCGGTGGATTTCGCGCTCGATATCGTGGAAGTCGACGGGGAGCCGGCGGCAAAGCGAGGAAAGCTCTCGGGGGCGAAACAGGCCTACCGGACTCCCGAGGGTGGCCACCACGTCGGCCTCGCGGAGCGAGAGGGGTCGTCAGAGGGCGAGCCGTTGCTCGAACCGCTGGTCCGGGACGGAGAGGTCGTTCGAGAGTTCGACCTCGACGCCGCGACGGAGCGAGCGCTGGCGGACGCTGAGACGGTCGGCTTTGGCGCGACTTAGAGCTGTTCGACGCTGCCGCCCTCGGGGCGCTCGCGGAAGACTTGGCCCTCGAAGAGCGTGATCATGGCGTCGTCGTCCTGCCAGGCGAGCGGCGGGAGACCGGCTTTTCGGCAGGCGTGGGTGAGGAACTGTTCTTCGTTCCAATCGTTCTCCACCGGAAGGGTGGGGTACATCCAGGCGTGTTGGCCGTCGATATCGATGGCAATACCGTGTGTCCCGAGTTCGAGGTCCGCGAGCGGGTCGTTGGTCAGAACGTGATTGCAGACGACGCAGATGGAGATATTGAGCGTCTGGAGTTCAGGTGGTTCGATTTCGGAGCCACAGGAGTCGTCGGAGGCGGCCGTGATGGCCGCGTCGACGATGGCGTGTCCGAGTTGGTCGTTGCCACGATAGGCGCCGGAACACCCGCGAAGCCGTCCCCGTCCCCGGGTCGAGGTGATCCGAACGAACGCCCCGGTTCGCGCGTAGAACGCGTCACGCATGCTCCCAGGCTGCTCTCGCTGCCCCTGGAGTACGTACGCTTCGACGGCCTCGCGAGCCAGTTCCACCGCTCGGGCGCCATCCTCGTAAGAAAGGCGGACCATCTGCGCCTCTGACATACGCCATACCTTGCCCCGAACTGACTTGAACCCTTCCTTTGCACCGTGGACGACCGTGATGAATTTTGACCGACGGGTCAGGCGACCGAACGCCTTATTCGAGCGGCGAATGTACATAAACGCGGCAGAGAGAGCCCGGCCCCCGTGCGCGAGCACGAGGAAAGTCCCCCCACCGTCCGGACAGGTGACCGGGCGCAAGCCCGGAGTCGGAGACGGCTGGCTCTGGAACAGAAACGAGACCACTCGGCCCGACCGATGAGGTGTGCGAACCCGAGCGCGAGCGAGGGGAGTTGACCCACCGAGGGTAGCGAGGCGCAATGTGCCTCGGTGTGCGCGGCGTCAGCCGCGAACAGGGGAGTACGTCCCCGAACGGTGACCGGCGCGAGCCGCGAACCGCGACGGCCGAGAACGGATGGAACGGCGAATCTTCACCGGTGCAAGTCCGCCTCGTCAAGGTAGTCCGGACGCGGAGGTGGACGCTCAGCCGAATGCCGGGACGAACAGAAGGGGGCTTACTCCTCTCAGCCGCTCACTCGTCCAGCCACCGCTCTAGCCCGGGGTAGTCAGCGATCACCCCGTCGGCCCCGGCCCGCGCCGCGTCCCGCGCCTCGGTCCACGTCCGCACCGTCCACGCGTTGATGGCGTGGCCGGCGTCGCGGGCGGCCGCGACGGCGTCGGGGTCGGCCGCTCGGAGGGCGTCGAGCGACGGGTGGATGGCGTCGGCATCGTAGCGCGCGGCGAGTTCGCGACCGGTCTCGAAGCCCCGACAGAGCGGCGCCAGATCGACGCCCTGGCTCTCCGCTCGGACGGCCGCGAGCGCCCCCTCACAGAACGAGGAGGCGAGGACGCGCCGGTCGTCGAGCGCCGCCAGCACTCGGTCGACGAACGGTTGCCAGCGCTCGCGGGCGGCCGCGCGGTCGGCGGGCGAAAGCGTCCCCCGACGGATCGTCGCCGCTCGCGGCCGCTTGAGTTCGACGTTGAGCGGGGTGGCCGTCTCGGCGAGCAGTCGGTCGAGGGTCGGGACCGTCTCGCCGCTTGCTAGCACTATGGCGTCCGTCACCGTCGACGGGTGGCGGTTCCGCACCGCCCCTTCCCCGTCAGTGATCCCGCGGCTCCCGTCGCCGTCGTCGAGTCGGTCGTCGTGAAAGACGACCGGCGTGCCGTCGGCGCAGGCGACGACGTCGACTTCGACGAGGGCGGCGTGATCGGCGGCGGCACGGACGGCGCCAACGGTGTTCTCCGGGTTGACGCCGGCGAATCCGCGGTGGGCGACGACGGACGTCACGCGCCTTCCCAGACGAAGCGGCCGTCGCGCTGGATCGGGTCGCCGTCGACGAGGAGCCGCGAACCCTCACCCATCCGGGTGATGAGGTCGACGTGGATGGCGCTCTCCGTGCCGGTCTCCCCGTCGGGCAGACAGGCGTCGTAGGCGCGGCCGAGAGCGAGGTGGACGGTCCCGGCCATCTTCTCGTCGAAGAGGACGTTGTCCGTTGGGCGGGTGATGCCGCGGTTCATGCCGATCCCGAGTTCACCCAGGCGCTTCGCGCCGTCGTCGGTAGCGAGCAGGTCGGCGAGCGCGGACTCGCCGGTCGCCGCCGCGAACTCGACGACGTCGCCGTCCGAGAGAACGAGGGTAGCGTCGCGGACGCGAGTCCCCTCGACGGTGACGGGCACGTCGAAGGTCACCTCGCCCTCGGCGGTCACGGGCGCGGTGAACACCTCACCGCTGGGAAGGTTATGAGAGTCGTAGGCGACGCTCGCGGCGCTGTTGACGGCGGTTCGGCCGCCGACCGAGAGCGTGAGATCCGTGCCGTCGGCGACGATCCGAACCTCGTCGGCGTCGTCGAGGCGCGTTTTCACCCGTCCCATCTCGTCGGCAAGCGATGCCCAATCCCGGAGAACGGCGTCGTAGACGAACTCGCGGTAGGCCTCGTAGGACATCCCGGCGGCCTGCGCGAGCGAGCGGGTGGGGTGGACCGTCGACACCCAGTCGGTCGCCAGACGCGCCTCGCGGACATCGCGTCGGGCGCGGGCGTGAGCGTTTCGCACGTCGCCGGGGACGTCGGCGGTGGCCGCGGTGTTTCGACTACCGCGAAGCGAGAGGGTAACGTCGGCACGCTCGTAGAGTGTGCGCTCGGCCGTGGCGGGGGCGAAGTCGCCGTCGTGGGCGCGGAGATAGGCACGGGTCATCTCGTCGGAACCGTAGGTAGCGAGCAGATTCGCACCCCTGTCGCCGAGGGCGGCGGCGACGGCGACGGCGAGGTCGTGGGCCCCCTCGTCGACGCGCACCACCACGTCGTCGCCGGGGTCGACCCGGGCGCTCCAGTCGACGAGCGTCTCGGCGTGGGCGCGGATGCGGTCGTCCATGAGAGAGGATGGCCGCGAGGGCGCAAAAGGGCAGCGAGGGAGGAGACCGCAACCACTACCTCCCGGCGTGTGGGAAGGAGGGATATGCAACTGGGCGTCATCGGGCTGGGACGGATGGGACAGATCGTCGTCGAGCGGGTGCTCGCAGCCGGCCACGAGGTCGTCGCGTTCGACATCGACGAGGCGGCGGTGGCGAGTGTGGCCGACGAGGGGGCGACGCCGGCCGACTCGATCCCCGACCTCGCGGAGCGTCTAGGGAGCGAGAAACGGATCTGGCTGATGGTGCCCGCGGGCGACCCCGTGGACGCCGCCCTCGACGAACTCGAACCGGGGCTGTCCGAGACGGACGTGGTCGTCGACGGCGGCAACTCCCACTTCGAGGATTCGACTCGGCGGGCGGAGGCGACCGACGCCGCCTACCTCGACTGCGGGACGAGCGGCGGCCCCGCCGGCGCCGAACTCGGCTTCTCGCTCATGATCGGCGGGCCGGAGTGGGCCTACGAGGAACTCGTGCCGGTCTTCGACGCCGTCGCCACCGGCCCGGACGGCCACGACCGGATGGGGCCGGCGGGGTCGGGCCACTACGTGAAGATGGTCCACAACGGCGTCGAGTACGCGCTGATGCAGGCCTACGGCGAAGGGTTCGAGTTGCTCCACGAGGGGCGCTACGACCTGGATCTGGAGGCGGTCGCGCGGACCTGGAACAACGGCGCGGTGATCCGCTCGTGGCTACTGGAACTCTGCGAGGAGGCGTTCCGCGAGGAGGGCAGCGATCTGGGCGACGTGGCCGACCACGTCGCCGGCGGGTCGACGGGGACGTGGACGGTTCGGGAGGCGCTTGAGCGGGAGGTACCGGTCCCGTTGATTCAGCAAGCGCTGACCGAGCGGTTCGCGTCGCGTCGGGATCGGTTCTCGCGGCGCCTGGCCAACCGCCTGCGCTACGGGTTCGGGCGCCACGAGGTCGCGCGACGCGAGGAGTGAGTCCCGGCGGGCGACGCCGATCACAATTCCCTTAACCCCCGCATCCATAGCGCCAGCCATGGTCGAGGTAAACATGGTGGGACTGGGTATCGGCGCGGCCCTCACGCTCACGGCCGTTGCCCTCCACCTCGCGAAGGGGACGGGGTGGACGCCCACGACCGACATCAGTCAGGAGGTTCTCGAACGGCGGGCCGAGTCGGTGCCCGAGACCGACTTCCCCGAACCCATGAACCGGGCCATCGGCGCCGGCGGCGGCGGGGCCGTCGCGGCGGGCGCGGTTGCGGGCGAGGAGGAGGGGGCCGAACTCGAAGGCGGCGAGGCGGCCGAGGAGTCCGGGCCGTGGGACGTGCCCGACGACGAGGCTGACACCTTCGAGATCGAATACGCCAAGGAGGGCGACACCATCGAGGTGGCCGAAAACGAGACCGTCCTCGAAGCCGGCGAAGACGCCGGTTGGGACATGCCCTACGCCTGTCGGCAGGGGCAGTGTGTCTCGTGTGCCGGGCAGATCACCTCCGGCGGAAGCTCCGAGGACTACGTCGTCCACGACGACCAGCAGATGCTCGACGACAACGAACTCGGCGACGGCTACACCCTGACCTGTGTGGCCTATCCGAAAGGCGACTTCACCATCGAGACCGGCGAAGCGCCCTAGGGCGTCTCGACATCGACACCCTCGATCTCGAAGCGCGCACCGTCGGCGTCACCGAGGCCGACGGCCCACCCGTGTTCCTCCGCGATCCGTTTGACGATGGCGAGGCCTAGCCCCGTCCCCGTGTCGGCGGTCGTGTACCCCACGTTGAAGACCGCGTCGCCGACGTCGGCGTCGACGCCCGGCCCGTCGTCGGCGACGTAGAAGCCTCGGCCGCCGTCGAGAAGACCGACGGTGACGGTCACGTCGCCGTCGGTAGCGCCGTGGGTGACGCAGTTCCTGAGGAGATTCTCGAGCAAGCGACGGAGCGCCGTCTCGTCGGCGCGGATCGTCGCGTCGTCGGCGACGACGAGTGTCGCGCCGTCGGTCGTGAGCGGGTCCCAACACGCCTCGACCATCGCCCGGAGGGAGAGCGCTTCGAACGAGAGCGTATCGGTGCCGCGGGCGAGCGTCAACAGTTCCTCGATGAGGTCGAACGCGCGGTCGAGCGACCGCACCGCGCGGGCGAGGTCCGCGTCGTCGCCGTACCGCTCGCGGGCGAGTTCGAGCGAGCCGTCGACGACCGAAAGCGGTGTGCGGAGGTCGTGTGAGACGACGCTGGCGAAGTCGCTCAGTCGCTCGTTCTGTCGTTCGAGTTCGTGAGTGCGGTCGAGCAGCGTCAGCGCCGTGTCGGCGTTGGCGGCGAACACCTCCGCGAGGTGGACGTCCACGTCGTCGAAGGCGCCGACTGTGGCGCTCCCGAGGCACAACACGCCGTGCTCGCCGATGGGGACGAACATCGCCGCGCGGATCCCCGACCGGTCGTAGCCGTCGTCGACCGTTTGGACGTCGTCGTAGACGCGTGTCTCGCCGGCGGCGAAGGAGCGCCCGGCCGTTCCCTCGCCGACCGCGTAGCGTGGCCGCTCGCCGAACGCCGCCTCGGCCGCATCGGTGATTGCGACCGGCCGGAGTTCGGTCCCGTCGTCGTCGAGGAGGCGGACGAGATTCCGCGGGTAGCCGAGCACGTCGCTCACGGCGTCGATGATGCTTTCCGCCACCTCGGTTCGCCCCTCGGCGCGGACGAGCGAGCGAGTTACGTCGTGGAGACGGTCGAGCGTCCGCTCGCGCCGTTTCGCCTCCGTGAGATCGACGTAGAGGCCCAGCGTCCCGATGACGTCGCCGTCGGCGCCCACCCAGGGACTGGCGCGAAACAGCGTCTCGACGTGGCTCCCGTCCGCGGCGATCAGCGTCCGCTCTCGGCGTCCGACGGTGCCCTCGCGGCCCCGGTCGACCCCCTCGACCGCGTCGGGCAGCGGCGGCGCGGCGTAGAGCTCCCAGATCGGCCGGCCGAGCACCTCGTCGGGGTCGTAGCCGAGTCGGTCGAGAAACCGGTCGTTACAGTCCGCGAGGACGGACGCTCCGTCCACCTCGTGGACGACGACGTACATCACCGGGGCGTCCTCGAAGAGCCGGCGATACTGGGCGTCCGGGTCGTGACCGAGGGCTGGGGTGGCGTCGGTTCGCGTCCCGTCGACCGCGTCACGGAGGCGGTCGGCGAGGTGATCGGGGCCGTGCCGCTTCGGGACGTAGTCGGTCACCCCGGCGGCGATGGCGTCGCTAGCGACCGTCTCGTCGCCTGCGTCGGTGTAGAGAATCACCGGTAGATCCGGATAGTCCTCCCGGACGGCGTCGAGTAACGCGATACCGTTCGTTTCGGCGAGGTCGTACTCGCTCACCAGACAGTCGACCGGTGGGGTGGGCGCCGCATCGAGGGCGGCGAGCGCGTCGTCGGTGGAGGCGGCTGTCCGGACGGACACTCGGGCGTCGGCCCGCTCTAAGCGAGTGGCGACGGTGTCGGCTGATTCGTCGTCGACGTGGAGGACGGAGATTGGCGACTCGGAAGTCATGTCGGGAGGGCGGTGGCAGGCCGCAACTGCCTGCCAGTCGGGCGGTGGTCAGTCGGCGGGATCGGTGCTCGCGTCTGTGGCGGCGTCACCGCCGTCAACCGTGACGGCGTCGGGGGTCGTCGCTCCGCGTCCAGTCTCGGAGAGGGCGTCCATCCCGTCGACCGCCAGCACGACGAACGCCGACTTGCTGATCAGATCGAGGTAGGCGATCACCAGCATCGTCATGTCGCGAGTGAGCAGGCCGATCCCGGAGGGTGCGAGCACCCAGACCAGCGGGTAGAGCGTCCAGAGTGCGATGGTCAGATTCCGGAGGGTGACAAACAGGATGCGCGTCCGCTCGTTCGTGAACGACGCCAACCGCGGGATGCGCACGTAGAGTTCGTACACCAGCACGCCGAAGGCGGCGAGCCCACCGGCAAAGGCCAGCCAGCGGATCGGGCCGGGAATGGCGACTGCCACGGCACCGAGGACGAGCAGAGTGATGTCGGCGACGATCAGGCGGCCGAGCGACCCGCGGCCGGTATTCCCCAGCATCGCCAGGAAGAGGAGGATGAGAGGGGTCGTGATCAGCCAGTCCACGTACCGGGGAATAGAGACAACCCGCCCGGAGACACCGATGTCGCCGATACGGAACGACATCAGGGTGTAGGCGACGGCCGCGACGCCGGTGACGCCGGCGAGTACGAGGTAGTGCTCACGGTGGTCGGGGTCGTTGGTGAGCCCCCACAGCGGCGCGAGGGTACCGAGAGCCATGCCGATGGCACCGAGGGCCGCCCAAGTGGTGATGGTGGATATCATTGGTACCCTCCCTCCTCGTAGCCACCGTCACCGAGCGCGCTCGACCGCCCGCCGGCCGTCGCCGGATCGGGACCGGCGCTGTCGACCTCGAAGTCGGCGAGTTGCTCGCGCAGGCGCTCGGCCTGGCGGGTCAACTCGTCGGCCGCGTCGTCGACTTCGGTGAGGGTCCGCTCCTGCCGGCTGGCGGTGTCGGTCACGCCGGTGGCCTCCTCCGCGGTCTGCTTGCTGATCGCCGCCACCTCGTCGAGGCTCTCGACGACCCGCTCGGTGGAGTCGGCCTGCCCGTCGGTGGCGTCGGCGATCCCCTGGATACTGGTGTCGATCTCCTCGACGTAGTCGGCGATCTGTTCGAGCGCGTCGATGGCGCCCTCGACGGTGTCGACACCCTCGGCGACGCGCCGTCCGGTCTCCTGAGTGCCGGAGACGACGTCCTCGGTCCGGTCGCGGACCGACTCGATCCGGGCCTCGATTTCGCTCGCGGACTCTTTGGTCTCCTCGGCGAGGTTCTTCACCTCGTCCGCGACGACCGCGAAGCCGTCGGCGTCGCCAGCCTCGCCGTTGGCGTGGGCGGCCTCGATGGAGGCGTTCAGGGCGAGCAGATTCGTCTGCTCGGCGATATCGGAGATGACATCGACGATTTCGCCGATCTCGGCCATCTCCTCGTTGAGCGCCTCGACCTCCGTCTGGGTGGCTTCGGTCGTCTCTTCGATCCCGTCGAGTTCCTCGACGGCAGCCTCGGCGGCGGCGCGGCCGTCGGCGCCGGCCTCGGAGGCGTGCTCGGAGGTGTCGGCGACGGTGTCGACGGTGGCCGCAATCTCCTCGGCGCTGGCCGATAGGTCGTTCACCTCGCCGGTCATATCCTGGAGGCTCTCGGTCTGCGTGCGCGCGCCGTCGGCAATCTCGGCGACCGACTCGTTGACCTCCTCACTCGCCGCCTTGACCTCGGCGGCGTTGCTGTCGACCGCTTCCGCGGCGTTTGCGACCTCCGCCCCGAAGGTCTTCACCTCGTGGATCGTCGATTCGATGGACGAGACCATGTCGTTGAAGGCGACACCGATGGTGGCCATCGCCTCGTTGGAGTCGTTCACGTCGATCCGACGGGTGAGGTCGCCGTCGGCCACGTCCTGCATCACCTCGCCGTAGGTCTCGGCGGTGCGTTCGAGACGCTCGCTGGTGCGGGTCGCCTCGGCGCGGGCCGCCTCGGCTTCGGCGCGGGCCGCCTCGGCCTCGTCGAGGGCTTCCTCGACCTCGGCGATCCGCTCGCGGAGGGAGTCACGCATCTGGTCGAACGACCAGTAAAGCTGGCCGATTTCGTCGGTCCGACCGGTCGTCAGGTCGACGTCGAGGTCGCCGCCGGCCATCGCCTCGGCCTTGTCCGCCAGCCGCCGTAGCGACAGCGAGGAGCGACTCCCGACGGTGACACCGATCAGGGAAAGCGAGATGACCGCGACGAGAATGAGGCCGACGATGCCGGAGACGACGCCACGCTGAACGGCGAAGGCGGCATCGGCCGGCTGTGAGACGACGACCGACCAGTCGGCGGCCGTCATCGGCGCGGCGGCGACGGCCTGGTCGTCGGTCTCCGCGAAGGTCGACCCCTCGAAGGCGCCGTCGGGGACGAACGTCGACGTCTCATCGACGTTCGAGCCGATCAGTGTCGTGTCCGGGTGGGCGATGATCGTGCCGCTCTGACCGACGACGACCGTCTCGGTCCCGTCGTCGGCAGTCGCGAACTGACCCACCTGCTGCTCGAAGTTGATCATGTAAACCAGGAGTCGATCCGAGCGCCCCTCGACCGGCGTCGCGACGGCGACGGTCGTGAAATCGACGACATCGGGGCGGAACGGATCGGTAACGAGTACGTCGTCGGCGCTCTCGAAGGAAACGCTTTCCTGTGCGAACGGGGCACCCTGTGCGCGAGCGTCGACGCCGTCGAGGGCGTCGTCGGAACTCGCCACGATGGTACCCGACGTGGCGTCGACGTAGTGGACCGCCACGACGCCCGGCGGCGCGCGTTCCTCGCTAGCCAGTTCGTCGAGTTGTGACTCGACTGCCGCCGTGTCGTCGCTCCGGAGCGCGGGGTGGTCCGAGGCCACCCGCGCCTGTGTCGTCAGCCCCGTGAGCCACGCATCGAGCTGAGCCGACCGCTGTTCCGTCCGATCCGTCATCTGTTGCTGCACGTCCTCACGTAGTTGTGCCGACGCGTCGGCACTCACGATACCGCCGACCGCAACCGTCAGCAGCAGTGCCGCAAGGAGGGCAGCTACCAACTTGAGCCCATACCGCTCTCGTATGCGGTCTAAAAGGGGAGTACCCATGCCTGCTACCGTGTAACGAATAGGTAATAATAACCCCACCCCTCCCAATACAATATCTGATAATTAGCTGGACGCGTCGGGGTTCCGCGGGCGCGGCGACGGGGTCGATCAGTCCGCTGGCGTCGTCACCTCGGGGTCGGTCGAGGGGGAGTGGCCGAAGCGCGCCCGGAGTGTCGGGATCAGCGACCGGTCGAGCGCGACGGGACCGCTCCCGGTGATCAACAGCGCGGAGGTGAGACCGAAGAGGGTGACGTGGGCGAGCACCGGGTCGTCCGGGAGGCCAAACAGCGTGGTCGTGAGAATGAGGAAGCCGGCGCCCGCGGCACTTCGCGTGAAGGTGCCGGTGAGGATACAGAGCCCGACGGCGAGTTCACCGAGGCCGGCACCGAACACCCACATCTCCGGGGCAACCGGGAGAACCGCCGTGAGGTCGTATTTATCGACGACCTGAAGCGCCCGGCCCGGGGTGAGCCACTTCTCGGTCACGCCGAGGAAGGCGAAGTTGAACCCGAGGAAGACCCGAATGAGCAGGGGTGCGGCGGACTTCCCGACGCCAGCCCTAGTGAGGAGGTCAGAGACGGTTGTCGTCTCCCGGAACCGACTCATGAACGTCCCGTCGGTGAGGACCACCCGACGCAAGAGGAGGTCCGCGCTCGGCTGGCCAGGGCCGACGACGAGAATGCCGAGGAAGCCGGCGACGTACTCGGAGGCCAGCAGGAGCGTCGGGAAGTGCGTCGTCAGGCCGACGGCGTAAGTAACGAGGCCCGCGGCGGCCGCCAACCGCGTCGCGAACCCGAACAGGAGGAGAAAAGCGAGTGTGATCTGGACGAGGCGCGCCTCGACGGGGACGGCAGGAGAGAAAAAGTAGCCGCCGAAGCCGGCGCCCATGAGCGGAAGGCCGATGGCGAGACGCAACAGCCAGCCGAGATACGGCTGGTACGAGCGGAGCGTCCGCCGAATGACCGTCACGTCCTGCAGGTGGTCGCCGTACCGGAGCCACCCCGCCGTCGCGACGGCGACGCCGACGCCGCCACCACCGAGAAGCAGGAGGTGAAGCGGGTCCGAGAGGACGGCGGTCAGGAACTCAACGACGGTGGGACTGTCGCCGCCTTCCTCGGTGACGTAGTCGACGTGTGCTTCGACAGGTCGTGCGGCGACGACCAGTCCCGCGAGTAGGCCTGACACGACGTGGCGTTTCCGATCACTGTGCATACGCTAACGCAGGAAATCGGCGCTGATAAAAACTCGGCTCGGCGCAGTACCCGCCTTAGAGGCCAACGTTGACCGCGAGGGGCCACGTTTCGCTGGCGAACACGAGGAAGGCAAGCGCACCACCGAGGAGCGCGACGTTTTTCAGGAAGTTGTTGAACTCGCCCTGGTACTCCTCCTCGGGGGCGTTCCAGAAGTCGTGCATCGTCGGCGTCGCGACGGCGAGGAAGACGGCAAGCGCGCCGGCCGCGAGCGTCGGATAGACGCCGAGGACGATTCCCAGACCACCAGCGATCAGGAGTCCACCCGAGAAGGGAACGCCCAGCGACGCCGCGGGGATGCCCTTGGCCTGTGCGTAGCCAATCATCCCCTCGGCGTCCAGGAAGTGATTCACGCCCGTGAACGCCAAGACGGCGCCAAAGAGGACGCGAGCGAGCAGAAAGGCCACGCCCGCGCCGGCGGTGTCGAAGACCATTAGGCGACCACCCCGGCGGGGGTAGTCGTCCGAAGCGGTGCGTCGGTAGTGGATGAACAGATCATCGTACACTACTTCACGCCCTGCATAGACATATATGTTATCTGACATTGATGTCACCAGGTGGCGCGGATGTTACCGGGGGTTGTGCTCCTACGGTAACATTTCGACACCTGATTCGCTCCGGAACTGCTAACCGGGGAGAGAACGAGGAAAGCGTATGGCCATCGGATCGGGATCCGACACCGAGACGTGTTACGTCATCGACTCGCTCGAACAGATCGGCTCGCAGTGGCGCCTGGCGGTCCTGCACGACCTACAGGACGGCGAGAAGCGATTCAACGAACTCAAGCGTTCCACCGGCGCGAGTTCGCGGACGCTCTCTCGCGTCGTCGACGACCTACAGGAGATGGGCTTCGTCGACCGGCGACTGGAGGAAGACGCCCCGGTAGCGACGTACTACTCCCTGACGGAGAAAGGCGAGTCGCTCTGTCCGGTGTTCGACGCCATCGGCGACTGGGCACGGGAGTGGGTCGCCAAGGAGGAACTGGAGGCCTGATCGAGGAATCGGGGCGTCACCGCGGTGAAGCGGCGAATACGCCCATCGGCGGCGGTATCAGCCGCCGTCGCGGTTCCGCCAGACGAGGACCGGCCCCGCGAACAGGAGTATCAACCCCACGAAGGCGACGAGCGTCCAGAGTCCGTGGAGTGATCCGGCGGCGTCGGTGGCCCCGCGGGTAGCCTCCCCCGTCGCCGGGTCACTCAGGAGGAGCAACGCCTTGTCCTGTGGCATCACCGCCGCATAGCTTCGGTCCGGCGACACCGAGAAGAACCGGATGAGATGCGGCGAGGTGTCGGGCGGCACCGAAATCGTTCGCCCGTATCCGCCGACGATGGTGGCGATAAGGCCGAGCAAGGAGACGTTTAGCGGGGAGAGTTGATCACGATTAATGGTTGGGAAACGCATGGGCGCGCTATGGGACCGCGACACATATACTACCGGATGGGAACGAGGCGACATACTTAGGCCGCCTTCGGCCCGAGCACCGGTCATGACGCATCTCCTCGTCCGCGCGGCGCGGGGCGAACGAACCGAGCGGCCGCCCGTCTGGTTGATGCGACAGGCCGGCCGACACATCCCCGAGTACCGCGAAATCCGCGCCGACTACGGATTCCGCGAGGCTATCGAGGACCCCGAGGTAGCCACCCGGATCACCCTTCTACCGTGGGATCTGTACGAACCCGACGGGGTGGTGATGTTCTCCGACATCCTGACTGTCTTGGAGCCGCTGGGCTTTGACTACCACCTGGAAAGCGGCGTCGGCCCAGTCGTGGAGAACCCCGTCGAGGGGCCTGCGGACGCCGAGCGCCCGCGGGGGACGGTGGCCGAGGATCTCGATTTCGTCGGCGCGCTCCTCGACAACCTCGTCAAGCGGGTGGGTTCGGAGACGGCGGTTATCGGCTTCGCTGGCGGCCCCTTTACCCTCGCCTCCTACGCCGTCGCGGGCGGCGCCTCGCGGAACCACGGGCCGATACGGCGCTTCCGGGCCCGCCACCCCGAGGCGTTCCGTACGCTCCTCGCGGCGTTCGCGGACGTGGTCCGGGATTATCTGGAGTATCAGGCTGCCCACGGCGCGGACGTGGTGCAACTGTTCGACACCTACGCCGGGGTGCTCTCGCCCGCGGACTACCGCGAGTTCGTCCTACCGCTCCACCGTGAGATTCTCTCGGACCTTTCGGTCCCCTCCATCGTCTTCGTGCGCAACATGGCCGGCCGTCTCGACAGCCTCGATACGGCTGGCGCCGACGTGGTCGGTCTCGACTGGACCGTCGACATGGCCGACGCGCGGGAAACACTCGGAGACCGGCCGGTACAGGGCAACCTCGATCCCCAGTATCTCTTCGGCCCGACCGACTTCGTCCGCGAGCGGACGCGGGCGGTAATCGACGCTGCCGGGCCACGCGGCCACATCCTCAACCTGGGCCACGGCGTCAACCGCGATACGCCCGTCGAATCCGTGCGAGCGTTCGTCGAGACGGCAAAATCGATCAGCCGGTAGCTACGCCTCGGCGACGGCGGCCGTCGGCGTCGCTCCGTCGTCCGCGAATCGTTCGGCGAGGCGCTTTGCCTCCCGGACCCGCGCCGGGACGCCCATCCGGCCGGTGTAGTTGGTGGCCAGCGTGATCCCTTCGGGCGGATCGACCGCCTCCATCGCCGTCCACGAGCCGTCGTAGGCGGGCATGCCACGGGGGTGACGGGTGACGTTCAGCACCTCGCCGGACGCTCCCATCACCGTCTCGAACTCCTCGCGGGCGATGCGCCCGAGTTCGTCGTCGTCGCGGTCGACCAACCCCGGCGCCTGCATCCCGCCGAGGAAGCAGGTGTAGACGCCGTCTCGGTCGAACAGGCTGGCGTTCCAGGTCACGCCGAGAGTCCGGAGCGACTCGTTGTGTCGGACCTGGTAGCCGAACCCCGCGGGGTCGGCGTCGGAGGCGAGGTGGACGTAGGCCAGCGGGTTGTAGTAGAGCTGACGGAGCGCGCGCGCGCTCTCCGGATCCACGTCGTCGAGGAGACTCGCGCTCACGTCCGCCCGCGCGGTGACGACCACCTTGTCGACGACGTGGCTCCCGTCGGCGGTGTCGAGGCGGTAGCCCGTTCCCGCGGTGGCGACACCCTCGACTGGCGTCTCTAGGTGTACCTGGTCGGTGTTGCGCTCGTAGAGCGCTTGGGGGAGCTGTGCCATGCCGTCGGCAAAGGAGATGGGCGACTCCCGCTCTTTGCCCTCGAGTCGACGACGAACCGCGGCCCGAACGAGGCTCCCGGAGCGTTCCATCCGCCGCACCGTCCGCAGGGCGTACTCTCCGGGCATCTCCGCGGGGTCGGAGCCGTAGATGCCGCCGAACAGTGGCGCGATCATGTTGTGATACGCCTCGGCACCGAACTTCCGGGTGAAGTAGTCGGCCGCCGTCTCGTCGTCGCGGGCGCCGTCGGTCAGCGGTTCGGCGAGCATCCGAAGCTTCCCCGTCGCCGAGAGCAGATCGGTCCGGAAGAACCCCTCCATCGAGAAGGGGACCTGCCGGAGACGGCCGTCAGCGTAGACGTACAGCGGGAGGTCAGTGTCGGCGGTCCGCAAGTCGTCCCGGAGGTCACAGGCGTCGATCAGCGTCGCTAACTCGTCGGTCATCCGGGTGCGCTGGGGACCGTGTTCGAGGACGCGCCCGTCGACGCTGGTCGACCGGATCACGCCGCCAGGCTCCGAGGATGCCTCGAAGGTGACGGTGTCGACGCCGCGCTCGCGGCAGAACTCCGAGAGGGCGAGTCCCGTGATGCCGGCGCCGACGATACCGACGGTCATGCCTCGTGGGGCGCGTTCAGGCACATGGTTCCCGGTTCGTCTCGACACTCACACTGCCGGAGGCCAGCGTACTCCGGATCGTAGCCCGCGACGAACGGTTCGGCGAGGTCCGCGAGCGCCCCGATGAACCGGTCGTCGTCGTACGGGATGGGGACACGATGGAACTCGAGTCCCCGCTCTTCGGCCTCCTCGCGGAGTTCGATGTCGAGTTCCGAGAGCGTCTCACTCTGTTCGTGCATGAAGCTCACGGGTTCGACGACGACGCGGTCGGCGTCGACCGTCTCGATGACCTCCTCGACGTCGGGTTCGGTCCACTCGACGTCGCGGTTCTCGTGGTTCTGGTACCCGAGTTCGTACTCCGGGGCGTCGAGTGCCGCCGCCACTACCGAACAGAACTCCTCGGTGTACTCCTCGTACCGGCTTCCCTCGTCGAGGTAGTACTGGGGGGTGCCGTGGGACGAGAACACGAGTCGGGTCCCGTCGCCAAGCGAGAGGTCGTGGTCGTCCAAGTAGCGCCGGATGTTGTCGATGCGAGTCCGGGTGTACGCCGGATGTTTGTGCCAGCCGGTGAGAGCGTCGACAGGGACGTCCCACCCGACCTCGTCGAGTGCCTCGTCGAGTTCGTCGAGCGACTGGACGGTCGTCGAGGGGCCACAGAGCGGGTAGATCGGAAGCCCGACTAGGTGGTCGACCCCGTCCTCGCGGGCCGCCTCCACGGCGTCGGTAATAAACGGTGCCGTGTACTGCATCCCGTGGTAGGTCTCGATGTCGTATCCCCGTCGGGAGAACTCCTCGTCCAGCAGCGCCGCCTGGGTGGTGGAGTGGTCGATCAGGGGAGAGCCACCGATGTCGTCGTACTCCTCGAGGAGGCCGGGGGCCCGACGCTCGGCCAGTTTCGCCGCCCGTTTCCGGGCCGCTGCCTCGGTCGTCTCCTCCCCTTCGATGGACATATTTGCCATGAATATCCGTTCGAGATAGTCGAGTACGGTCTCTCTCTCTCCTTCCGCCGGCTCACCAAAGTTGAGCAACACGATCCCGGTAGTCATACGCTATGTCTAGGGGAAGGTCGATACAAAACCTGTCGGTCGTTGCACGGCACTGGCCGTCGACCCGACCGTTTAAACCGGCGGTGTCGGGCTGGCGCCGGAACGAGATCCGGTGTCGACGGCGCGCCGGTCGAGCGAGGAGTCGTCGACTGCGGCCGGGACAGGTGGGGTTATCCTGTCCATGCCGGACGTTCACGGGATCATAGAACGACGGTATGGTCCGGATACCTAACACAGATGGGGTCGAACGACCAACTATGGATTCCCGGTCCACGACCAAGCGAGGGACGCAGCGCGCGGCCGAACCAACGGTGTCGGCGGACGCGGCTGTCGAACGGCAACTGTGGGCGGCACTCGAGGCTGCCGACTCCCAAGAGACCCGGTTCCACCTCCGGCAGGCGTTGCAGTTGGTCGGAGCCGACGACGGCCCACATCGGTGAGCGTCGTCGTCAGTTAGTAATCGTTATACGCCGGGTGGACTAGGCCCCAGATATGCAACGACGCGCTGCGGCCATCTACGTCGCGTTCTTTATCGTCCTCGGCGCGGCGTCGTACTCGGTGATCGCCACGGCCACCGCGCCGACGGTCCAGTTCGATAACCCCGACCACAGGCTCTCCCAGGGTGGCGAGTTCTCGGTCGACGACCGGACGTACACCGTCACGACGATTTCGGCCGAGATGTCGGGTGGTGGCGGTGGCCACGGCGGCGGCCCCGAACTCACGCGCTCCGGGCAGGTCTCCTGGACCAACGACTCGGCGCGCTACACCCAGACGTGGGAACACGAAGCCAACGTCACCTACGACGGCGAGGAGTACCAGGTCCTCGTCGAGGAAGCCGAGGACCCCACCGCGTTCAGACTCGAAGAGCGGATCAACCGGAGCGCGATCCTGCAGAACGACGAGGCCGTCAGGAACGAACTCGTCACGGTCAACGGCACCGAGTACGTCGTCCGTGAGAGCGGCGACAACCGGTCGCTGACGCCGGCGAGCGAGTACTTCCCGGAGCCGTCGTCGACACAGTACAGCGAGGGCGACACCGTCCAGTACCAGGGCAACGCGACGACGGTCGCCAGCGTGTCGGGCGACGGCGCGACGCTCGCTTGGACGGGCACGCGGACCAACACGGTCGACGTCGGCAACGAGGCCAACGTTACGCTAAACGGTCAGGAGTACTTCGCGTACTTCCCGGACAACAGCACGCTCGTCCTCGAGAGCGACTACGGCGTGTACGAGCAACAGACCGACGAAATCGACACGTATCACGGACACGTCAACGGACTCTGGGGCGTCTCTATCGTGAGTTTCGCGACGGCCATCCTGCTGCTCGGCATGGCGTACATGCCGTCGCGGTACTGACGACGGCCGGCGCCGGAATCGTTTTTTCGCCGCATATCGTATGATCGATCATGAAGGTCTGGGTCGATCCGAAGGAAACGGCCGCCGGAGCGTGGAGTGAGGCGGCGGAGGGTCCCGAGCGGCCGGCAGTCCCGCCGGCCACGCCCGTCGTCGAGCGGGCACACGCGACCCGCTATCCGGTCCAGTACACCGACGGTGCCTTTCTGACGCCCGCGACAGCGCCGACGGCCGACGGGGCGGAGACGGCCGAGTACGCGCGGATCCAGTTCAACTGCGCCGTCGACGGGGCGGGGACGATCAAGCTGACCGCCAGGGGATATCGGTGGGGTGGCGAGGACGCGGACGTGCGATTCAAGTCCCTGTTCTCGCGGGCGCCCATGCCGACCGAGACACAACCCATAGAGACCTACGAGCGGTGGCGTCGCGCCCAGCGCGGCACCGTCTCGGGGTTCGAGGCGGGTGACGAGTACATCGATTTCGTGCCGGAAGATGGGACGACCGAAGAGAGCCGAGAGCGACGCGAGTGGGACCAACTCCGGTGGGCCGTACAGCTACGGCTGGCCGAACTCGAACTGGTTCGAAACACCGCATTCGCCCGGTATCGTCTTCGGGAGCGCGACGAGTGGGACGCAGTGCGAGGAACAGTTCGCTGGAAGCCGACGGCCTTCGGCGACGCCGACGGCGGGGCGTGATCAGCCGCCTCGAACGGGAATCTTCGCCAAGTCGACGCGTCGCTCGACTGTCTCGACCCCCTCCTCCCGGTAGATCAGCGCGACGACTGCGATGGAGTCGGGGGTCGATCCGGCAGGGATCGATCGTTCGGCCGTAACGGTCCGGTCCTCGTCCGGCGCCAGGCGGTCGGTACTCGTGCGCCCGTCGACGCGCCGTCCGTCTGCCAGGTGGACATCGAGCAACTGGAACTCGTAGTCGGTCGACCCGGTGTTCGTCACCTCGACGGTCAGCGAGAGCGGCCAGCGGTCCTCACCGGTCTCCCGGAGGATGGCGCTGGCGAGCGTCTCCGAGCGGTCGGTCTCGGGGAGCATGTCGTCGCCGACGCCGACAGCGTTGCCGTCGTCTGCAGCGGTCGACGTGCCGTCGCTTCCGCCGTCGTCACCGCCGCCACCGAACTGGTCGCTGAGGAGGCCGAAGAACGTGACCCCCTCGACGAGCAGCGGGACGCCGATACTGAATCCGACGAGCAGGCGGATCAGGGTGCGCTTCGAGAGCCCACCGTCCGAGCCGTCCGGCGGGTCGGCGGGATCACGCCCCCTGTCGTCAGGCCCGCCGTCCGGCGTGGTGCTATCGTCGCTCACGACTGAGAATTCACACCGGAATCGGCGGGCTTCCCGGTGCGAACAGGCCGTCGGCGACCAGTGCCGACAACGGCAGGCCGTAGGCGAGCACGATCAGGACGATGGCGACGGCCGTCCAGAGCTTCAGGTTGTCGAGGATCTTCGGGCTGTGTTCCGGGCCGGAGAGCGGCGCCGGAATCGAGCTGTTGACCCGGAGAGAGTCGGTGCCGTCGCCGCCCAGCCACGTTCCGAAGACGACGATCAGGAACAGGAGAAGGGCGACGAACAGCAGAGTGCCACCGAGGGCGATTTGGAGGCGCATCTCGCTCACGCCGCCGACGACGCCCTGGAAGGTGACGCTGTCGTACTGGGGTTCGGCGGTACGCCGGGGGATGCCCGCGAGACCGGCGCGGTGCATGGCGTTCGACATGAACGTCATGCCGATAAACCAGAGGTATGGCTGGATGGTCGCGAGCGTCCGGAAGCGCAGGCGGTTCCCGGTGATCTGCGGGAACAGCCAGTAGCCCGCGGCCATGAACGTGAGCGCGGAGGCGGTGCCGACGGTGAGGTGGAAGTGCCCCGGCACCCACAGCGTGTTGTGGACGAGATAGTTGATGTTCATCCCGGCGTTGATCATGCCCGAGAAGCCGCCGGCAGCGAACATCAGCCCCGCAAGCACACAGCCGGCGAAGGCGGGTTCGTCCCAAGGGAGCGTCCGCAGCCACCCCAGCCGACCCTCGCCGCCGCGCTGGCGGCCGCCGTGTTCGATGCTGGCGACGACGGTAAACGCGGTGAGGAGGCTCGGCAAGAGGAGGAACATGGTGTTTGTCATCGCAATGAACTTAAAGCCCTCGGGGATTCCGGGGTCGACGTACTGGTGGTGGAAGCCAACCGGCGTCGAGAGCAAGAGGAAGAGGACGAACACCACGCGGGCGAGCGGGTCGCTGAACAGCCGCCCACCGGACAGCTTCGGCAACACGGTGTACCAGATGAAGTAGGCCGGCATGAGCCAGAAGTAGACGACCGGGTGCCCGAAGTACCAGAACAGCGTCCGGGTGAGCAGCGGGTCAACCTCGGCGATCAGGCCTAGCGACCACGGGAGGAGGAAAAAGAGCACCTCCACGGCCACGCCGGCCGAGGAGATGTACCACATCAGCATCGTCGTCAGCACCATGAACGTCTGCAGGGGGATGCGCTCGTCGGGGTTGTCGCCGCGCCAGTGCCAGTAGGTGCGGAACCAGTCGACGCCCGCGAGCCACGAGCCGACGATGAACAGCGTCAGACCGATGTAGAACAGCGGGTGGGCCTTCATGGGCGCGTAGAACGTATAGAGCACGTCGGCGCTCAGCGGCATCGAGGGGACCAGTCCCCCAAGAATGGTTACGGCCGCCGTAATCGCCCCGACGAGCATCAGGCTGAACCAGGCCATCGAGAACCGCGGACTGGGCAGCGAGCGGTCGAGGCTCCGCGTGACGCCCCACGTGAACAGTCCGGCGAGGGCGAAGGTCGTAAAGACGAGCGCGAGGAGGACACCGTGGCCCGTGAGCACCGTATAGTAGTCGGCGGAGCTCACGAACCCGCGGAAGACCCCCGTGCGGTGAAGCGCCTGTACCATGCCGAACAGGCCGCCGACGCCGAGTGCCAAGAAGGCGACGGCCATGTTCCAGCGAACGATGCGTGCGTCGGTCGGGAAGTCGTCGACGTATGCCATTTAGCTACCCTCCGTGTCGTACTCGTCTTCGGGCACGACGACGAGTTGTCCCGCCATCGTGTGGTGCCCGGCGCCACAGTACTCGTGACAGACGATCCCATACTGCGCGGGTTCGTCAAATCTGACGGTCACTTCGGCGACCTGTCCCGGGATCGCCATGGTGTTGACGTTGGTACCCGCGAGTTCGAAGCCGTGAACCACGTCCGCGGCGGTGATGTAGAACGTCACCTCCGAGTTGGCCGGCACCCGGATCGGCTCGGCGGTTCCAGGCTGGAAGAGGAACTGTCGTGCGACGACGTGGACTTCGTACTCGTTGTTGTCGACCTGTGTCACACCAGGGTCGCTAAACTCGGTGTCGCCGAGCGACTGAGCGTCGACCGTTCCGCCCGAGTCGTCGACCATCGTTACGCCCGGGCCGACCGCTCCGTAAGTTACCGTCGCGATGAGGCCGACGATCAACAGGAGCGCGGCCACCGTCCAGAGTTTCTCGTATCGATGAATTTCCATGCGTGATCCCTCCAGTTAGCCGATCACCGTCGGTCCGCCACCGAGGAACTCGACGAAGTACATGAACACCCACAGCAGGCTGATGATCCCCACGTAGATGACAATCAGCGTCGCCGTCCCGTACGGGTCGTACTCGTCGTGCCCGAGTTCGCGAACAACCCCGGCCTCGAACACCGATTCCGAAGACGTCCGCGCGGCCTGTGAGGGGGCCGTGTCCGCGTCGGCGGTAGTCGTGAACTCGTCGTAGTTGAGGAACACCCAGCCGGTGATTCCAAGGACGACGGCGAGCGCCGCCGCGACGGCGCCGCCGACGAGGCGGAAGGCCAGAGAGAGGACCGGTGAGCTACCGCCACCGGCGGCCTCGCCACCGCCAGCCTCGCCGCCACCGGTCTCACCGCCACCGCCGGCGCCGCCACCAGCATCGCCGCCGCCACCGCTGCCGCCGACGACGATGGCGCCTTTCATCCCGAGCGCGAGGTGTGGCTGGCAGTAGTACTTGTAGACCCCCTCGGTTTCGAAGGTGTGTTCGTGGGAGTACCCGGTGTTTTCGATGCTGTCGACACCGCCCCAGTCGGCGCCGGACGGCTGTTCCTCGATCAGCACGTTGTGGGTGTCGGACACCCACTCGAAGGTCACCGACGTCCCGGGATCGACTCGGATGGCGGCGGGACCGAAGGCGTAAGGCCCACCGTTGCCCTCGGCGCCCACCTCGACCGTCACCGAATCCTGCCCGGTGTGGTCGGCGGTTCCGTCGAAGTTCTGTGTCTCGCCGCCCGTGCCGGACCCGAACCAGCCACCGTAGTCGACGCCGCCTTGCGCGGTGACGGTCCGGGCACCGAGACCCGCCGCCACCGCCCCGGCGGCGGTTCGGAGCGCCGTGCGCCGTGTCAGGGCGGGGCGATCCGTCGCGTCGGTCATGCCGGTGCCCCCCTGTGGTCGTCACACGCCACGTCCGTTGGACGTGACCGGCCGGGCGATGGCCTCCGCCATCCCTGCCGGCGCGCGTGTACACCCCCGTACCACTGGCCGACGAACCGTTCGTCACCGTCGAATGCGACCATACCTGCGAACAGGGACCTTCTATTACATAAATTGAGATCCCGTTTTCGGAACGCTGGAATAACGGCGGCAGTTATTAGTTCTACAGAGCGATATTGCCGGTATGGCTTCCGTTCGCACTGCATCGCTCGTCGCTCTGCTCGCGTTGCTCCCGGTCGCGGCGTACACGCTGTCGATCGAATCTATCGCGGCGGTGTCGCTCGTCAACGTCGTTCTCATCGCCGCGAGCGTGTACGTGATGTTTCTTCCCAGCGAGTCGACGGTCAAGGGCACCGCCGCGTCCTCGTAGGTGATGCACCCGCTCGTCGGTATCGCGGCCGCCGTCACGAACGCCGCCGCCGCGACCGAGGGGAGCGCCGCTGGCACCGCAGCCGCCGCCGCAGCGAGCGATCCGGGACTCCTCGTATTTCTCGCCATCGGCGCCCTGGGCGGCGCCCACTGTCTCGGAATGTGTGGCCCGCTCGTCACGCTGTACGCCGACCGCCTCGGCGCCGAGGCGGGGCGTGTCCGCCCGATTGACGTGCGCCAACATCTGCTCTTCAACGCCGGGCGAACCCTCAGTTACGCCGCCATCGGCGCGCTGATGGGGGCGCTTGGGGCAACCCTCTTCGACGTCGCGGCCGTCGCAACCGTCGCGACTGACGTACGCGCGGTCACGGGGATTCTCGCCGGCGGGTTCATCGTCTTCACCGGAGTGGGCTACCTGTTTCGTGGCTCTGTCGGCCACGGCGTGTCGATCCCCCTCGTGGGCGACGCCTTCTCGCGGGTGTACGGCGCGGTCACGACTCGCGTCGACGCGTGGGTGGGTGGCCCGCGGATCGTCGCCCTCGGTGCGCTCCACGGGGTCCTCCCCTGTCCGTTGCTCTATCCGGCCTACCTCTATGCCTTCGCCGTCGGCTCCCCCGTCCGCGGGGCGCTGTCGCTCGCCGTACTGGGGATCGGAACCGTGCCGACGCTGCTCGCGTACGGCACCGTCTTTCAGTCGCTCGATACGGGGCACCGGGTAGGACTCCACCGCGCTCTCGGTGTCGCGTTCGTCGCCCTGGGCTACTTGCCGCTGGCGCACGGACTGATGCTCTTTGGGATCACCCTCCCGCATCCACCGATTCCGGTCTACCAACCCCTCGGATGACGTCCTGTACGCTCTGTGACCTGCCGACGCCCGACCCGCCCGTTACCGACGCGGACGTGGAAGGATCCTTCTGCTGTCGAGGCTGTCTGGAGGTGGCCCGACAGCTAACCGCGATGGACGACGACCGGACGGCCGCGGCGACCGACCCCGACGACCTGCGGGCGGCGCTGACGACCGACGACACGGAGACCGAAGTCGACGCGGACGAGGAGACGGAGACTGCGTTCGTCGCCGTCGACGGGATGCACTGTGCGACCTGCGAGGCGTTTCTCGAATCCCGCGCCGAGGATCAGCCAGGCGTCGTCGCGGCGGCGGCGTCGTACCCCTCGAACCTGGTTCGGGTGACCTACGATCCGGACAGCCTCGCGACGGACGACCTGCCGCCGCTCCTTTCCGGCGCGGGCTACCGCGCCCGGGCCATCGACGAGGACGGCGAGGACGACACCACCGAGACGGTCGGCCGCCTGATCATTGGTGGCTTCTTCGGCATGATGACGATGGCGTGGTACGTCCTCTTTCTGTACCCCGCCTATTTCGGCGTCGCCCCCGACCGACTCCTGTTCGACGTGACGGGCGCCGCCGGCGACTACCTCCTCTGGAACGTCTGGGTGATGACGAGCATCGTTCTCGGCTACACCGGCTACCCGATCCTCCGGGGGGCGTACGTCAGCCTGCGGGCCGGGCGGCCGAACATGGACCTACTGGTCGCGCTCGCGGCCGGCACCGCCTACGTCTACAGCACCGCGACGCTCCTGGTCGGCGGGACGGAGGTCTACTTCGACATCACGACTGTCGTCGTCCTCGTGGTCACGTTGGGCGGCTATTACGAGACGCGCCTGAAAGAGCGAGCGACGGGGCGGCTGACCGAACTCACGGAGAGCCGGGTCGACGAGGCGCGCCGCCGTACCGCCGACGGCGAGGAGACGGTGCCGGTCGCGGCGGTCGACCCCGGCGACGAACTGCTCGTCGGCGCGGGCGACCGGGTGCCGGTCGACGGCCGGGTGATCGAGGGAACCGCCGCCGTCGACGAGTCGCTCGTCACCGGCGAGTCCGTCCCCGTGCGCCGGAGCGCGGGCGAGGAGGTGATCGGCGGCGGCCTCGTGACCGACGGTGGAATCGTGATCGAGGCCGCGGAGTCGAGCACGCTCGACCGCCTGGTGACCACCCTCTGGCGCGTCCGGAGTTCGCGATCCGGCGTCCAGCGCCTCGCAGACCGCCTCGCTGCGGTGTTCGTCCCGGTTGTCCTGCTCCTCGCCGCCGCGGCGTTTGCCGTCCACCTCGCGCTCGGTGCGGCGCCGACCGACGCCTTCCTGACCGGCCTGGCAGTGCTCGTGGTGTCGTGTCCGTGCGCGCTGGGGCTGGCGACGCCGCTAGCTGTCGCCGCGGGCGTCCGCGAGGCGCTCGACCGCGGTGTCGTGATCGCCGAGGGCGACGTCTTCGAGCGGGCGACCCAGGCGGACGTAATCGCCTTCGACAAGACGGGGACGCTGACGACCGGGGAGATGCGCCTCCACGACGCCGTCGGCGACGAGACGGCGCTCGCCCGCGCGGCAGCCGTCGAGGCGTTCGCCGACCATCCGATGAGCGAGGCGGTCGGCGAGGCGGTCGACCCGGTCGACGCGCCGGTCGAGGAGTTCGAGCGCTACCCCGGTCGCGGTGTCGGTGGTGTGATCGAGGGCGACCGGGTGACCGTCGGCCGCGCCGCGCTGTTCGCGGACGCGACGGTGCCCGACCGCTACCGCGAGCGCTACGAGCGGGCGGTCGATGCCGGACAGATCCCCGCGTACGTCGGGTGGGACGGTGACGTCCGGGGCGTTCTCGTCGTCGGCGACCGTCCGCGGCCGGAGTGGGAGTCGGTCGTCGCGGCGGTCGGCGAGACAGTCGAGCAGGTGGTCGTCCTCACCGGCGACGGCGAGGCGGCGGCCGCGCGCTTCCGCGAGCATCCCGCCGTCGACGACGTCTTCGCGAACGTCCGTCCGGAGGCGAAAGCGAGCGTGGTCGAGCGCCTCGGCCGGGACGGAACGACCGTGATGGTCGGTGACGGGAGCAACGACGCGCCGGCGCTTGCGGCCGCGGATCTCGGGATTTCGATGGAGGGTGGGACCCGCCTCGCCGCCGACGCGGCCGACGCCGTCGTCACCACTGACGACCTAGCGACGGTCCCGCAGGTGTTCGACCTGACCGCGGCGACACGACGGCGGCTCCGGCAGAACCTCGGGTGGGCGTTCCTGTACAACGCCGTCGCCGTTCCGGTGGCGCTGGTCGGCGCGCTCGACCCCCTCGTCGCCGCCGTCGCCATGGGGGCGAGCAGCCTGCTGGTGGTCGCGAACTCGGCCCGCGGATTCGGCGATATCGACGCCGGTGAGCGGAGCGAGACGACCCCCGGAGGAACCGGCGGCGCGGAGACGCCCGATCCTGGGCCGGCCGCCGTCGCCGACGGCGGGTCGTGACGCGGACACACAAGCGATCATTTGAGCGTTGCACAGGCTTTTGCCTCTTCCGTGCCGAGTACCGCTACCGATGCCCTCCGTCCGTTCGGCCGGCGCGCGGTCCGCCGCCACCCGCGCCGGGACCGCCGTCCGCGCCGCCGCGTTCTGGACCGCCGTGAGCCTCCCGCCCGTCGTTATCCTCCTGCTAGCGCTCGGGGTGAATCTGGTCCTCGTTGGCGCCGTCCTCGCTCTCAACGCCGCAGCGCTGGTCGTCGGCCACGGCCACCGTCGCTGATCCCGTCCGCCGAGCGACGCCGATAAGGTCGCTCGCGGGCAACGTCCGGCCGAATGCGGGTGACGCTACTCGGAACCGGCGACACGACGGGCACGCCGACGGTCGGCTGTGACTGTGCCACCTGCGAACGAGCGCGAGACCGTGATATCGAGCGCTCGCGGTTCTCGGTCCACGTCGAGAACGACCGAACCGGCGAATCGCTACTGATCGATTTCAGCCCCGACTTCCGGCATCAGTTTCTCACGCGGGACGTCCCGCTTCCCGACGCCGCCCTCGTGACCCATATCCACTTCGATCACCTCGACGGTCTCGGCAACGCCTACCGCCTGTTCGACGAACTACCGGTCCACGCGACGGACGTCGTCGACCCGGTGACCGAGGAGAGCGTCGCGGACACCGTCCGCCGAAAGTACGACTACCTCGACCGGGTGCGCGTCCACGGCCACGACCCCCACGAGCGCTTCCGTGTCTGTGGCCTCGACGTGCGCTTTCTCCCCGTCGATCACCCGCCGCTCCTGTGTTATGGCGTCGTGATCGAAGACCCAGAGACGGGCGCGAAGTGTTCGCTCACCGGCGACACGAGCTTCGGGATTCCGGCGGACACCCGGACAGCCCTCGCCGATCCCGACCTCCTCCTGGCCGACGCCATCGTTCCGGCGTCGTCCTGTGCGTACCACCCGCACGGCGGGAAACACCGCGACGAAGCGGGTGTCCCTCGGACTTTCGGGACGAAACACATGACCCGTGAGGGCGCACTCGATCTGGCGGCCGAACTCGACGCCGACCAGACACGCCTGGTCCACCTCGCGCACTTCTACCCCGCCGACGAGGCGTTCGCGGAGCCGTTGGCTGTCGACGGCGAGACCTACGACCTTTAACTCCCGGCCGAACGCAGTCCCGGCCATGACCGTCGTCACGACGCTCGGCCGCGGCGCCGCGAGCGGGCTGGCAGGGGTGCTCGTCTGGGTCGCCGTCTCCGCGCTCTTTCTCGGCGGCCCCGACCCGCGCCGAGCGGCCGCGGCCGGGGTCGTCCTCGCACTCGCCGTCGCCGCGGTGACGGCACTCGTGCGCCACCGCTGACGGCTCGCCGTCGTGACCGTCACGCCGAGTCAGGTAAATCGGTCGAGCCCCGTCTGTCGCCGGGCGACGCCATCGGGGTCGGCAACCCACGGCGTCCGCTCGGCCCGCAACGCCTCGCAGTCCACCGTCGGCGGGTCGGCGGCCTCGAAGGCAGGACACGCCTCGCCACAGTCGCTCCCGGGGTGGACGACTCGGTCGAATTCCACGCAGTAGGGCGCCCCCTCGTCGGTGGGGCACATCGACGCACAGCCAGGGTAGGCGTCCGGGCGCCAGCCCTTGCCGTACGCACGCTCGGCGATGGCACGTCGCTTTCGGGCCTTCGCCGCGGCCGGGACGACGGCCACGTCCGTCCGGAGCGGGTGGTCGGCAAGCGGTTCGATCCCCGGAGCGTCGGAGGCGAGCGGCGTCGGCTCCCGAACGACCGTCAGGTCGCTGTCGGCTCCTGAAAACCGCCACACCCCCACCGAGTCGGGAATGCGGTTCAGGTGCGCGCCGGTGACGTAGCTCTCGGTGGCGAGGACGACGGCGTCAAAGAGGCCGAGAGCGGTATCCCGGCGCAGTTGGCGCTCCAGGTCGCCCGGCCGGCCGAGGTCGGGTTTGTTCTCGATTCCGATCAGACGGCCGATCCAGTCGGGGTAGCGGGCCGTCGCCCGGACGTGTCGGCGACTCCCCCGTCGCTCGGCCTCGAAGAAGCCGACCTCGACCGCGCGGTCGGTGGTACGTCGGGCGACGCCGGGTGAGCAATCGAAGGCGTCGACCGGGTCGACCGCGCGTCCCGGTCCGACGTCGCTCTCGACGGCCCGCGGCGGGATGGTCTCTCGCGTGATCGCGGCCCGGCGGTCGAACTCGGGGCCGGGCACCACCGCACAGACGTCGACGACGCGGGCACCGGGGTCGGCAACCGAGGCGCCGAGCTGACGGCCGAGCACCCAGTCGCGTCGCTCTTCGAGGTGTGCACACAGCGTCAGTTCGAACGCGTACTCCGAGTCCACGCTGGCGGCCGAGTCAGTCGTCGACGACGACTTCGACGGGGTCGTCCCCGTCCGCATCCTCGTCGGTGTCGGTGTCGGGACGCAGGCCGCCGTCGTTCTCCTGCCAGAGCAGGACACCGGCGACGAGGACGACCAGCCAGGAGCGCCAGTTCGCCAGGTTCAGCGTGTAGCCAATCCCGAAGGGCTTCTCGACGACCATCCCTTCGCCGGGCTTCCAGTGGGCGGAGAGCAGGCGCCCGAGGCTCGGGCGTTCGAAGTTGTACGGGATGCCGAGGATCGAACCGGACTGCGGTTTGTCGGCCATAGGAGGAGGTACGACTCCCCGGGATAAATCGTTTCGGCTCGGAGCGTGCCCCGGCCCGTGGCGGGCCGTCCGGGCGGCACGAACCGGCCGCGTCTCGACACCGATCCGACACGGTAAATTAGTCATGATCGTCCGTATTGGACGCTGAGCCGCCAGAATTATCCGGGACGAGCACCAACAAACAGTTGATGGAACACACCTCCGCCCCCACGCCCTCGCGGCCCTCACCCGACGGGGACAACGGCCGCAAGGCGACGCTTTTCTGCCCCGACTGTGGACACACGAATCCGCTCGACGGCGACTGGGTCGTTCGAACAGTCGCCGGCCACCGACGCGTTCGCTGTCCGGACTGCCGGTCACTCGTCGACGAGCGGCGCGTCACGGGGTGCCAACCGATCCACGCCGACTAATTACTGATACCGGCCGCGCCCCTCCACGTCTCGGAGGCGTGAGAGCACGGCCTCGGGGCCGCGGGCCGCATACCCCGATTCGAAGGCTGTGAGCGCGGCGTCAGCGTCCGTCTCCACAGCCGTGCCTCGCACGCTCCCCTCGAAGACGTGACAGTCCATGGCGTGGTCCTCGACGTGACCGCTGTGGTACCCGAGGCCGAAGTCGATGAGGAAGACCCGGTCGTCGCCGAGGCGAACGTTCCGCACCGTCGGATCACCGTGGACGATGTCGGCGTCGTGGAGCGTCGCGAGATGTTCGCCGACAGCCCGGGCCCGCGCAGGCGTGAGCGCAGCCCCTAGGTCGCGGTCGCCCACCCGGTCGAGTGTGAGCGTCGCGGCGGGAACGTCCACGTCGCGGACGACAGGCGTCGGGACGCCGTGGCGTCGGGCCTCGCTCGTCAGACGAGCCTCCGCGACCGTTCGCTCTCGGCGAAGTCGCTCGTCGAGCGCCGGATGGCGGTAGGCCTTGGGCAGGCGGCGCTTGGTCACGCGGTCGTCTCCGACCGTGACGACGGCCTCGGCGCCCTGACGCTCCGGTCGCTCGACGGGGTCGATAACGACCGACTCGTCGTCACGCCAGGTCACCGCCGCGGCGTCGGGGCGGAAGTTGGGGTCGACCGCCGAGTCCTCGATGGCGACCGTCTCGCCGGCGGCGTACATCTTCGCGCCGAGAACCGCGATCATGCCGGCGTTGTCACGGAGGAAGCGTGGCTCGGGCGCGTAGAACGCGGCGTCGCGGTCGGCACACATCGTCGTCAGCATCTCCCGCAGGCGGTCGTTCTGCCCGACGCCGCCCCCGAGGACGAGTTCGTCCGCGCCCGTCAGCGACAGGGCGCGTTCGGCCACCTCGGTCAGCATGGCGAAAGTCGTCTCCTGGAGAGAGAAACAGACGTCCTCGACGGGCGCCCCCTCGTCGTAAGCGTCCTTGGCGGCGCTCATAAGCCCCGAGAAAGAGAAGTCCATGCCCTTGACCACGTAGGGGAGGTCGACGTACTCGCCGTCGGCGGCGGCGGCCTCGACCTTGGGACCACCGGGGTGTGACCACCCGACGTGACGGGTGAACTTATCCAGAGCGTTGCCCACACCGGTGTCCATCGTCTCGCCGAGGACGCGATACCGGCCGTCGTGGTAGCCGAGCAGGTGGGCGTTGGCACCGCTGGCGTTCAGACAGACCGGCGAGTCGAACCCCGAGCCGTGGCGACCGATTTCGAGGTGGGCGATCATGTGGTTGACGCCGACCAGGGGCACGTCGAGGGTGCCGGCGAGCGCGCGAGCGGCGGTGCCGACGATCCGCAGGCAGGGGCCGAGTCCCGGGCCGCGAGAGAAGGCGACGGCGTCGATGGGGCCGTCGGCGGCGTCGAGCGCCGCCTCGATGACGGCGGGGATGGCCTCGCCCATGTGTTCGGCGGCCTCGCGTGGGTGAAGGCCGCCGCTCTCGGGCTGGTAGGCGTCGGTTTCGATGAATGGGTCCGCGTCGGCGTCGAGGGGGGCGTCCGGATCGAACCGGTAGACCGCCGCGCTGGCGGCCCACGCCGTCCCCTCGATGCCGAGAATCCGCATCAGTTCGGGGCGTTACGCCTCTTCGGCTTCGGCGTCCTCGGCGTCCTCAGCGTCGGGGCTGATCTTGTTCCGGTCGAGCATATGCTCCTGTTCCACGTCGCGGGCGTGGTCCGGACTCTCGTACACCTTGGCGTAGCCGATGGTCTTGCGCATCCCGAACTTCGTGTCGAGTTCGTGGACGACGACTTCGGCGGAGTCCTTGTTGAGCTTGGCCGCGAGACTGTCTCGAACGGAGAGGCGGGAGGGAGTCGCGTCCTCGTGGGTGATCCGGAAACGCACGTCCGTGCGGTGCAACATCGGGTTCTCGTCTTCCTCGATGATATCGATATCCATCGTTCAGTTACCCATACGTGGTCTCGAACCGGACAAAAGCATTACGAAGCGACCGAAGCGCTCCGAGCGGCGTTACGCGACGATATCGAGTGCGCCCTCAACGTCGCCGGCCATCCGCGAGAGCAGGTCGCGAGCGGTCGCCCGCGACTCGTCGGTGACGGGTACGAGCACCATCCCCTCGCCGGGTTGGCCGTAGACGACGGCGCCGCCGAGCGGGGCCGCGAGAAGCGCAGGCAACGTTGCCAGGTCCTCCTCGCCGTCGACCCCGACGACGGTCGGCCCGTCCGCCAGGGCGGTCACGAGCGCCGTGAGTAGCTCTCGGGAGAGCGTCGCCGGCGGGTTCGTCACCGTGACGTCCGGCTCGGGAAGGGCCGCGGCCACGTCGTCCGTGACCGGTTCGCGCTCGGTGTAGCCGTCGATCACCGCCACGTCCGGCTGACGGCCGGCGTCGAGGAGGTGCGCGGTGACGACGTCGCCGATAGCCACGAGCGGGCGGCCGGCGTCGTCGGCGGCGAGCAGGGTCGTAGGATCGGTGAACACCCGACCCAGCGGCTCTTTGAACGCGTCCCGAAGATCGTCGGGGAGTTCGAGCACGGTCAGCGGACCTTCAGCGCGTACCCGCCGGGTTCGGAGACGTTCATCTCCTCGGCGACCTCGGAGCGCTCGGGGTGGGTGATGATGACGTAGCCCGCCCAGTCCTCCGTGAGACTCGACGACCCGCAACTCGCGCAGGTCTGCGTGTCGGGGTCGTTGATGAAGTGACACTCACGGCAGGCGAGGCGGTCCTCGGCCATCAGTTACCCTCCATCTGTGCCTCGCGTTGCTGTCGCTCCTCTTCGAGCCAGCCGTGCTTGCCCAGTCCCGGCTGTTTGGCAGTCAACCCGATCTTGCTGTCCCGCGGGTTGCGCTCGTCGACGCTCTTGGTGACGATCCGGACCCGGACTTCGTCGCCGACCGCGAGGGTGCGGTTCGTCTCCGTCGAGGCGAGCTGCTGGTTCTCGCCATCGTAGGCGAGATATTCGTCGGAGATCTGTGAGACGTGGAGCAGCCCGTCGACGGGACCGATCCCGACGAAGGCGCCGAACTCCACGACCTCGACGACGGTGCCGTCGACGACCTCCTGCATCTGTGGATCGTAGGTGATGGCATCGAAGTCCGCCTCGTAGTAGACTCCGGGGCGGTTGGGCAGCACCGCGCCGTCGCCAATATCGTGGACCTCGACGACACTCACGACGCTCCCCACCTCCTCGTCCATCCGACCTTCGAGTTTGTCTTGGAGCAGGCGCTTGACCCGCTCGGGCGTCACGTCGGCGAGGTGCCGCGGCGGCACTTCGACCGTGTCCTTGAGTCGTACCCGTTTGTACATGCTAAGGTTGTGTTATGTTCAGTGTGTTCCGACCCCTTAAACCGATTACCCGAACTCCGCGTTCGAGCAGGCGGTCTCTGAGTGGGCCGTCGTTCGTCACGACGTACTCGCACTCGCCGCGGCCGGCGAGTTCGACGAGGGCGTCGTCTGCGTGCGATTCGTCCGTCTCTACCACGTCACAGCGCTCCGCCAGGTCCCGACCGACGCTCGCGGCCGTGGCCTCCTCGCCGGCGCCCGCTGACAGCCGGTCCAGTTCCGCAATCACCGTCGCCGGCGTCACGAACGCGATATCGCCGAGCAGGCGGTCGAGTTCGTCGAACACCCGCACGTCGCATTCGATAGGCATCATGAGCGCGCTGGTGTCCATGGCGACGCGAGGCCCTGTCACTTGAGCGTGCCGATGCCGATGAGCCGCCAGCGCGCGCCGACGCGGCGATTGATGGCGATTTTCGACCCCGACTCCGCACAGACGGGGCGTTTCAGCGATACCTCACACTCACCGGAGCGCGCGCTGGTCACCGCGCCGACGGTCGTCGCGGTGCCGACGGTGAGCATCAGCGGTTCGCCCGTCGAAATCTCCTCGATTTCGTCGCCGTCCTCGCCGACGACTCGGTCGAGCAGTTCCACGTCCATCTCGAAGGCCTCGTGGGTCGGGGGAAGCGTCCCGGGTTCGCCCGCGACCTGCCCGGCCAGCGCGTCGCCTTTCGTCAGCGACGGGTCCAGCCCCGTGCCGACACCAAGGAGGCCGCCGGGCGTGGCGACGTCGACCGACTGGCTCCCCGCCTGTAGCGAGCGCACCTCAGTCGTGATGGGTCGCCACTCGGTCTGGCCGCCCTCCTCGACCTCTCGGCCGGGGCGGAGTTCGATCTCCTCACCGGCTTCGAGAGAGCCGTCGACGAGACTGCCGCCGACGACCCCACCCTTGAGATCCGCCCACGTCGTCCCCGGGCGGTTGATGTCGAAGCTCCGGGCGACGAACATCCGCGCGGCGTCGCTCGCCTCGCGGTCGGGCGTCGGAATCTCTCGCTCGACGGCGTCGATGAGGAGATCCATGTTGACCTCCTGCTGGGCGCTGACGGGGACGATGGGAGCGTCCTCGGCGACGGTGCCCGCGACGAACTCCTGGATCTGTTCGTGGTTCCGGACCGCCTGGTCTCGGTCGACGAGGTCGATCTTGTTCTGTGCGATGACGATGTTCTCGACGCCGATGATGTCGAGTGCCATCAGGTGCTCCTCGGTCTGAGCCTGGGGCACCTCCTCGGTTGCGCTCACGACCAGCACCGCACCGTCCATGAGCGCGGCTCCCGAGAGCATGGTCGCCATGAGCGTCTCGTGACCGGGCGCGTCCACGAACGAGACCGTCCGCAACACCTCGCTCTCCGAGCCGTCGGGACAGGTCTCCTCGACGGTGAACGCCTCCGGTTCCTCGACCTCCGGGCACTTGCGGAACGTCGCGTCCGCGTACCCGAGCCTGATGGAGATACCGCGTTTCATCTCCTCGGAGTGTTGGTCCGTCCAAGACCCACTGAGAGCCTGGACCAACGTCGTCTTCCCGTGATCGACGTGGCCTACGAGACCGATGTTCACCTCCGGTTGCTGGTGTGTTTCCGTCGCCATTGAGAGTAATCTTGGAGGAATTTCGCTCCCTGCGGGTGATAAAGTTGCTGTTCTCCGGGCGAGAGCCGCTGGCCGCGTCGGACGCCGCCGCGACGGGGTCTCGGGGACCAACCAGTCCGTAGACGGCCGAACGCGGAGGCCAGTCCGGGACCGACGCCTCTTTGCCCCGACCGTCCCCACCGCCGCTGTGCTCAACTACGTCACGACCAACGCGGGCAAGGTCCGCGAGGTCCGCGAATATCTCGACGACGGTGCGGTCACGCAACTCGATTTCGACTACGCCGAGATTCAGGCGCCGACCCTCGAACCCATCGCCGTCCGCGGTGCGCGCGAGGCGTACCGCCACGCCGGCGAACCGGTCGTCGTCGACGACGCCGGCTTGTTTGTCGACGCCCTCGACGGCTTTCCAGGGCCTTACACTGCGTACGCCGAGGAAACACTCGGGATCGAGCGGGTGAGTCGCCTCGCCCGCGAGGCCGCCGAGGGACCTGGACGTGCCGCCTTCCGCTGTGTCCTCGCCTACTGCGACGGCGACGACTTCGCGGCCAGCCCCGACCCCGTCGACCGCGGGGACCGGGCGGCCGCCGCGGCCGCGGAGAACGACCCGGAGGGTGACGCCGACCTTCCCGTCAAACTCTTCGAAGGCGCCGTGCGCGGGCGCCTGGTCGATCCTCGCGGCGACGGGGGGTTCGGCTACGACCCCGTGTTCGAACACGAGGGAACCACCTTCGCGGAGATGGGACCGGCGAAGAAGAACGCGGTGTCCCACCGCGGGCGCGCCCTGGAGAAGTTCGCGGAGTGGTATCCGAGCCGCTAGCCCCGCGGGTCCCGATCCGGCCCCGGATACCCGCCGCCGACGGCCTCCCGATGGAGGCTCGCGGCGTCGAACAGCGTCGCAAAGGCCCGAGGGTGCCTGACGCTCGTCTCGACACGGCCGCGGACGGCCGCCCCGGCCGCCGCCGACAGCAGTGACTCGTCGAGGGTGAGCAGGTGCATCGCCCCGCCGCGGTAGGCGGACGCGAGCGCCGGGTGGTCACCGTCGGGATGGGCGACGCGTTCGCTGGCCCGCTGAGCGCGGGCGCGCCAGTCGCGAGCCAGCGCGTCGTCCGCGACGTCGGCGACGACGGCCGCAGCGTCGTCGAGAAGTGGCTCGCTGGCGACGAGAGTCATCCACGAGTGTTCGCGGACGCGGTCCAGCGCCGCCCGCGACGGGTCGCCGACGAGGAGGTCCGCCGCGAGGACGCCTGCGTCGGCGACGACCCGCGTCGGCATCGGATCGTGTGGGCTGTCGGCGGTCACCGGTCGCCACCCCTCGGGGCGACGACTGCGGGGAGACGGGGCCGCTCCGCCTCAGTCGTCGGCATCGTCACCACGCGTCCGGCGGAGCGCGTCGAGTATGTCCGCCTCGGTCCGGTCGTATCGTTCGGCGCGGCCGAAGAGGTCGTCCCAGGTCACGCCGAACCCTCCGTCGCGGCGAGCAAAAGCCTTCCTCCCCACCCGTTGGGGACCCGTCGAAACGCGTGCCACGGCCGAAAGCGAGGCGGGCCGGTTGGCGCGTTCACACCCCGTACTGATGCCGCCAACGACGGCCCTCATCGCACGACGACGCTGTCAACGTCTGACGTATATTTAAGTCGGGGGATAGCAACTGTTGGACCGGGCGCGCACCACCGGCTTCAGTTCCCATCCTCCCCACCCGCGCGCCCGGCACACCCCACTGGCACCTCGGTGCTCGGCGCCGTTCCCCCACGGCGCCGTCTTCGGCCGCTTCCGGGGCGGAGTCCGTACACGCTCACGGGGCCGGGCATCAGGTTCCGGGTGGCCGACGCTCGGCGTCGGAGAAACCCACAATCGGCGTCCGTCGGACCGTACCGCCTCCGGCACAGAGGCCGCGATTGCGCCCGTTCTGTGCCCGTGTGACCCAACCGACCGTCGATTAGTGGTTCGGCTTCCGCTCTTGCTCGGGGTGTTCGGAGACGAAGACGCTCGTATCGTCCGGGATGTCGTCGGTAACCCAGGAGTTCGCACCGATACTCACGTGGTCGCCAATCTCGACCGGGCCGAGGACGTTACTTCCGGCCCCGATGACGACGTGATCGCCGATGTCGGGGTGGCGCTTGTAATCCTTCGCCAGCATGTGTTCCGCACCCTCCTTCTCCTCGAAGTGGAGAGCGCCGAGCGTCACGTTCTGGTAGATCCGGACCCAGTCGCCGACCGTGGCAGTCTCGCCGATGACGACGCCGGTCCCGTGGTCGACGAAGAAACACTCGCCGATCTCCGCCCCGGGATGGATGTCGATCCCGGTCTCGGTTTTGGAGTATTCGGCGAGTTCGCGCGCGTACTCCGGGTGGTCGGCCTCGTAGAGTACGTGTGCGACGCGGTGGGTGAGGATGGCGTGAAAGCCGGGATACGACCGGATGATCTCGCAGTAGCTCTTCGCCGCGGGATCGCCCTTGTACGCGGCCTCGGCGTCCTGCTTGAGGGCGCGCCGAATCGTCGGCAATCGGTCGAGTGTTCGGTCGACGGTCTCGGTTAGTTCGTCCCCGTCCTGCCCCGAGTAGGCGCCGATCCCTTTTCGCATACACGTCCCGAGCGCGGTCAGGTGCCCTCGGGTTTCGTCGGGGTCGTCGAGCAGCGCCGTCCCGTTCCAACACCGCGGGAAGAGGAGTTGCTTGAGAAGCAGTGGCTCGTCACGCAGAAACTCGCGGCGTGGATACACCCGCGAGTCGTCCGTCGGGAACGGCGGTTCGTCCGCTCGATAGGCCGCGACGAGTTCGCGGTGGGCGTTGCTGGAGTATTCGTAATCCATCGTACGACCGATAGGCCGTGGAGGAACGTAGTAGTTCCAGTTCGGTCCGGGGCGACTGCGCGGCCGTCGGATGGCTCCGAACGTGCCCACGCGTCGGTCATCGAAGGGGCCGGTCACGAGGGATCGGGTTAACGGGAGAAGCGAACCGTGAACGAGCTGTATTCGGTCGGTATGAACTCTGTGGATACCGGGAAACGACAGATGTGATCCGAACATTCGGATTCGAGCGTTGCCGACCGTCGCATCGTATCTGTGAAGGGGGTTACGTGGTTCATACGTGTGGCGCACTTCATTGCGCGAGGTGTACCACATTCGTTTCAGAGATACAGTGATGACTCGGCTGGAAAGTAGGAGGTGCGAGTGTATCAAGGTGTGATTTTTATATACTGCTATTTAACGAACATCGCGGAGATGGTGCTGCAATCATACTACCGTTTGGAGGCGTGGGTCGAAGGTCTCCCTCGACTGAAATACGCCATCGCAGTTGGTGTTGCGAGCTTCTTCGGAGTATTCGCTGGGAGTCTGTTTTTTCAGGGGTTGACCACCGTCCACGCAGTAATGATGGGAGTTACAACGGTAATCGTCTACTACGCGTTTGACCCCCGATAGACTCGCGCTCTGTACTTACCGAAGCTACTCACCACATCGAGGGGGTTCTATCGCATTCCGTACTACCCTTCGTCCCTCTGTGAGCATTGATTAGCGAAATCGGGTGTGTCACTTGAGGAGATGTACCCCCGGTCGCTTTCGGAGCTATCCCGCCGCTGTCTGTGAGTTAGTTTGTGTGTACTGACAGTTTATCGAATCGAAAGACGGCGGGGGATGCCCTGTTTATCGAGAGACGTGAATCTTGATCGGGGTTCGTTCAGACGAGCGTAGCCGGAAACGTGTACGTACAAGCAGTGTACAGCAGAAAGAGCCTAGGCCGGAATTTGAATCCGGGGTCTCGTCCTTACCAAGGACGCGCTTTACCGCTAAGCTACCCAGGCACGCGTACATCAGTTGGCCGGACCAATTTTTAGGCGTTTCGATTTACGGGTCCGCCGGCGGGGCGGCATCGCCGTCGGCGAGTGCGAGGACGCGGTCGGCCACCGCGTCGGGGAGCGCCGTGTCGGTCGGGGGAAGGTCGCCGTCGAATTCGCGGGCGAGACCGGCGGCGTATTCGAGGAGTTCGGCGCCGGGGGTGACGCCGGCGGCGGTGGTCCCCGCGGCGACGGCGAGGGCGAAGACGTCGGCTTCGAGGTTGCGATCCAGCGCCGGCGGATCGGCGTCGGGGTCACGCCGCCGGGTCTGATCGCGCCCGAACGCACGGACCACCTCGACGGCCCGCTCGGCGGTTTCGGTCCGCGCGAGCAAGTAGAAGCCACGTGAGACGAGGACGTCGGCAGCGAGGATATCGAGGTCGGCCTGGCGGGCGGCCTCGTCGTCGTCGAGCCAAGGTTCGGTGTGGGTGAGCGTCCGGGTGAGTCGTAGTCCTTCGTAGATGAGTTGGACGCCGGCAGCGCGCTCTGCGGTATCGTCGGGATCGACCGCGGCATCGAGGGCGCGAGCGCTCACCAGCGTCAGGACGCTGGGGGCCATCGAGGCGTCCGCCAGGCGGTCACGAATCGCCTCGCGGAGCCGTTCGGGCTCGATATCGGCGAGCGCGTCGCGGGCAGCACGCCGGGCCCGCACGGCATCGTCCATTGCATTACGGTTGCGGGGGGAAAGTCAAAGGCCTTTGGAAACGCCCGGCCACGGACGGGGACAGTGTCGTGACAGGCCCCACTCCCCGACCGGGACAGTAGGGTGTCGTGTAGAGGGTGGCCCGAGCGCGCGGTTACAGGTAGAGTGGGTCGGGCGACGGCGGCATCGCGCGCTTGTGGGCGCTGGTCTCGTAGAGGTCGACCACGCGGTCGATCTGCTCGGCGGTCACGTCGAGGGCGCGGACAGTCGCGGCCTCCGAGAGCGGGCCATCGACGTGGAGCGCGAGGATGGCATCGAGCGTGTCGTAGTCCAGTCCCATCTCCGCTTCGTCTGTCTGCCCCAGCCACATCTCCGCCGAGGGCGTCTTCGTGACGAGGTCGTCGTCGACGCCGACGTGGGCGGCAAGTTGGCGCACCTGCTGTTTGTAGAGGTTGCCGATGGGGTGACAGTCGACGGCGCCGTCGCCGTACTTGGTGAAGTAGCCGGTGAGCGCCTCGCTCCGGTTGCCCGTGCCGAGGACGACCCGGTTTTCGGCGTTGGCGACGAAGTAGTCGAGGACGGCACGGATCCGCACCCGGACGTTGCCAGCGGCGGTCCGGAGCGGGTCGGTTTCGAGTCGATCCCCGTCCGTCTCCCCCGGAAACGCCGAGACGAAGGCGTCGAAGATCGGCTCGATGTCGATCACGTCGTACTCGATGTCGAGGTCACGGGCGATTCGTTCGGCGTCGCTCATGTTGTCCGCGGCGTTCACCTCGCTGGGCATGACGAGTCCGTGGACGGCGTCGGCGCCCAGTGCCTCGACCGCTAGGTGCGCCGTGAGCGTGCTGTCGATACCACCGGAGAGGCCGAGCACCGCGCCGTCTGCGCCGGCGTGGTCGACCGTCTGCCGGACGAACGATACGATGTGTTCCCGGGCGTCCGCCAGTTCCGCCTCCGAGAGGCGGAGGTCGAGCGGCGCCGACGGTTCCAGAATGACGGATTGCTCGCTCATCACACGTTAGTACGGTCCCCAGTTTGAAATACTCTCTCATGCCGCAGAAGCGATGGACATCTGTTGGCGCTATCGGGACTGAGACGCCAAGATCGACAGTTCACTCCACGTCGAGGCCGGCCCCGTCGACGGTGCCGGCGGACCCCCCTGCGGCGTCCCGACGCTCGCCCGAGGTATCGTCCGTCGCGGACGTGGGCCGCTCGCTGATCCGAAGCACCCGTCGGTACGGGAAAAACTCCCGACCGTCGGCGTGGTCGACCCAGACACCGGAGTCGTAGAACTGAATCGACTCCGCCCGGATCGACCCGTCGCCGAAGTCGTCGCTCGCCTCGTCGGTCAGGAACACCTCGAACAACTGTGAGCCTGTCATATCGACCACATCGTACGGCGTGTGGCGGCAAAAGCGTTCGTTCGGCGAAACGCTACGTTGAAGTGGGATGCGTGACGAGTTCAGTGCGTAAGCGCCGTTGGTCCAGTGGTAGGACAGTGGCTTCCCAAGCCACTAGCCCGGGTTCAATTCCCGGACGGCGCATGACTCCAGGTCGCCTGCGAGGCCACCACGGTCACACGCTCGGAACCGCGGCGCCACGATTTTTGTGTTGCCGTCGATCACTACCACGCGTGTCTGCCGTCGCCCTCCAGTCTGCGCCCTCACTCGCACCGCCGCTGGCCGTCCTCGCCGTCCTCGCCGTTCTCGGGATCGGCGTCGGCGCAGTCGGCAGTATCGTCGCCCGCCGCCTCCCGAACCCGGTGGGCAAGTACCGGCTCCTCTACGTGGGTGTCTTACTCCCGTTCGCACTGCTCGCCTACGGTCTCCTCGCACTCCTGAGTCTGGGTGACGCCGTAGCGGCGGCGGTCCTCGGCGGGACCGAGGGCGTCGCCGCGGCCGCCCTCGCCGACTTCGCGGAACTTCTCGGGGCGGGCCTCGTGGGCCTGGCGGCGTACGCGCCGACGATCCGCGGGATTCGGGCGGTTCGCGACATCGAGCTGTCGACCGGGCGAGCGCTCGCCCGGATGGCCCGCTATGTCCTCGGTCTGAGCGTCATCGTCGCCGGCGCCATCGCACCGCTGCACGTCACCGGCGTCGCGTCGCCGCTCGGATTGGTGGGTGTCCTCGTCGTGTTCGTCGTGGGCCTGTTCGGCGGGGCACCCTGGATTGTCGCCGCGGTGCGTTCGACGACGACACCGACCGGCGAGACCCGGGACCGCCTCGACACCCTCCGTGAGCAGGCGGGCCTCGACGTCCGGGACACGGTGATTCTTGACACCGACGACGAAGAGACGGCCACGGCACACGTCCGCGGGCCGCCCGGCTACCGACGGCTGTTCGTCACGAGCACGTTCCTCGACCGCTTCGACGACGAGACGGCCGCGGCGTTACTGGCGATGCAGGCCGGACAGATCGAGACCCGGGTTCAGCCTCTGCGAGCGGCGAGCGTCGTCGCGGCCGGGGTCCCCCTCGTCGCGTCGGTGGCTGGATGGGGGCCGCGGTGGGTACTCCTCGGGATTGCGGTCCTCGCCCTCCTCGGCGGCTTCTGGGGCTGTCGGCGGGCGCTCCGGGCAGCCGACGACCACGCCGCGGCGCGGCTGGGCGCCGACTCCGTCGCGGACGCGCTCGACCGCTACGCGGCGGTCCACGAGATGGAGCCGACGCGACGGCGCATCCCGAACCCGCTGTCGGTCTCCGTCGCCCTCGGCGACCGGATCGACCGCCTGCGCGGTCGGTAGCTACGGCTGGGCGTCGTTGACGGCGGCCCGCAGGCGCTCGGTCGCGTCGGCGTCGTACCGGAGGACACGCCGCCACCACGGCCCCTTTCCCGAGTCCGCCGAGAGGTCGGTCACGAGCGGGCCAGCCGTCGCGCCGCCCTCGGACGCGCTCAGCGGCACTGCGTGGTCGAACAGGCGAGAGCCGGCACCGCCGGCGACGAGCACCTTCGCGTCGAAGTCGGTACGCTTGCAGTGGGCGTTGCTCGCGAACCGCTCGCGCTCGGCCGGGTCGAGGGTTCGGTACGTCTCGCCGGTCACCGCGCGGTCGACCCGAAACTCGCCGATCAGGTAGGCGCCCCACTCCGGGGGGAGGTCCGGCGCCGCGTCCGGGTCGCCACGCAGGGTGAGCGTTGCGTAGAAAAACAGCGAGTCGCCGGACTCGAGCGTCGAGAGTGGGCCGGCCTTCACGCCGTGTTCGTCGCCGTAGGTGTAGGCGGTCGACCCGTAGTGCCCGACGAACTCCGGATCGAGGTGAACCTGACGGTCGGCGACCGCCGAAACGTCGACGTCGAGCGGGACAGCGAGGTCGCCGTACGTCGGCACCGGTTCGGCTGTCGGCTCCCGCTCCGGGATGGGGACGTACGCGAATCGGCGGTCGGGGCGGACCGGCCCCCGGAATCCCGGGAGCGTGGTGTTGGCACCGACGTTGATGGCGACGGCGCGGGGCATTAGCCGCGGGTCTCGGCCGTCGCCGGCGAGCAGGTACGGTTGGGCATCTCAGGCGGGGACGAACCGGAGGACGCGGTCGTCGGGCGCGGCGGGCGAACCCCGGCCGTCGCGGTTGCTCGTCACGGCGTGGAGGTGACCGTCCGGACCGGTAAAGACCGTCCGAATGCGCCCGAACTCGCCCGAGAACAGACGCTCCTCGGCGGCGACGCCGGGGTCGGTCCCACCACCGTCGAACCGGACGCGGTGGAGGTGTTCGCCCGCGAGCGTCCCGAAGAAGAAGTCCCCTTGCCAGGCCTCGATAGGGCCGTCGTAGACGGCGGCGCTGGCCGGGGCAATGGTGGGGGAGTAGCTCGTGACCGGGTCGGTGAAGCGGTCGTCGTCGCTCGGTCCCGTCACCTCGGGCCAGCCGTAGTTCCCGCCCGCGGTCAGAACGTTGATTTCGTCGCCGACCCGCGGGCCGTGTTCGGTGCTGTACACCGCGCCGTCGCGGACGACGAGGCCCTGCGGGTTGCGGTGGCCGTAACTGAACATCGGGGAGTCGAGCGGGTTGTCGGGGTGGGGGTCGCCATCGAGGGTGACCCGAAGGACCGACCCCGCGAGGACGTTGGGATTCTGACCTCGCTCCTCGCTTGCGGCGTCGCCACAGGTCATGTACAGCGCATCGTCGTGGACGAGAAGCCGCCCGCCGTCGTGGATGTGGGCGCCGGGAACGCCCTCGATCAGGGGGTCGGCCGCCCAGTCGTCGGTCAGGTCGTGTCGCACCAGCCGGTTGGCCGTTCCGCCGTCCGCGGGGTCGTAGGTCTGGTGGGTGTAGGCGTACGGCTCGTCGGGGTGGAAGGCCAACCCGAGCAAGCCACCCTCGCCGACGGCCTTCACCGGAACGTCCGCGACGACCGGCTCCACCTCGCCGTCGGCGAGGCGGACGATCCGGCCCGACCGCTCGGTGAGATAGAGGTTACCCTCACGGTAGGCGGCGCCCCACGGCACCTCGAGGTCCGTCGCGAGCGTCTCGACGGCGACGTCGGGAGCGCTGTCACCGGTGCCGTCGTCGCCGTCGGCGGTGGTGGCCGCTCCGGTCTGGGCTGTCCCGTCAGAGCGCGGGCGGCCGGCACACCCAGCGACCGCCGCCGCGGCGCCGAGGGTCGCCAGATAGCGTCGTCGGTTCATACCGGCTTTGAGGACTCGATCCGTAAAAGCCTACGTCGAGGGGTCGAGCTCCCGCTGGAACTCGTCGAAGACGTCGAGGTCGTCGGGGAGGTCGTACTCGATACGGCGGGACTCCTGTCGGTTCTCGCCGCCGGCTTCGAGCGGGTCCGCACGGTCGTCCCAGCCCGGCTTGACCCGGACGCTCTTTGCCGGCATCCCGACGGCGATGTGGTGATCGGGAACGTCGCCCTGGACCACCCCACGGGCGCCGACGACGGCGTTCTCGCCGACCCGAGCGCCGGCACTGACCATGGCGTCGTAGGTGACGCGGGCGTCGTCCGCGATGGTCGTGTGGTAGTTCCGGACCTCGGTCTGGTCGACGACGTCGTGGTCGTGGCTGTAGACGTGGACGCCGTCGGAGATGGAGACGCGGTCGCCGATTGTCAGCCGTCCACGGTCGTCGAGGTGGACGTCGTCGTGGACGACGACGTTGTCGCCGACGGAGATGTTGTGGCCGTACGTGAAGGTGATGCCCTTGAAAAATCGGCAGTCGTCGCCACACTCCGCGAAGAGGTGATCAGCCAGCATCGACCGGAAACGGAGGGCGAACTCCACGTTGTCGGCCATCGGCGTGGCGTCGAACTGTCGCCAGAGCCACTGGAGATATTTCGACTCCTGAAACCGATCCTCGTCTTTCTCGGCGTAGTATTCGCTCTCGAGTGTGGCGTTACAGGGGTCGTACCCCTGCAGGCGGACACGTTCTGCGGGGGACACGTCGCCGCCGTCCTGCCACCGCTCGTACGCCTCACGGTCCCCGAAGAGGTCGATCAACACGTCCTGTACGACGTTGCAGGTGTCCTCGTCGGAGCCGAGTCGCTCGTCCACGTGGTCGATGAACTCCGTGACCCCGGCATCGGCCTCCACGGGGAGCGCGACGTGGCGCTTCGTCATTGCAGGCGTCGTAAGTCAGGGGTACTCAAAGGGGTTCGGGTGTGCGTGTCAGGCTGGAACCGATGGGCCGCGACCGGAGACGTGGCTGAGCGGCGCGAAAGCGGGAACGGCCGACGGAATCAGGCCAGGAAGACGTGTCGCGGCCGGTCGGCGAGCACGTCACGCCCCCACGAGACGGTGTCGGCGAACTCGTCGGAGCGGAAGAAGGCCATGGCGTCGTCCTTCGAGCGCCACTGGCTGGCGATGAACATGTCGTTCTCGTCTTCGAGGTTGATCATCAGATCCGTCTCGCCGTGGCCATCCATGTCGGCGAGCAGGCCACCCACCGTCTCGAACTTCTCGACGAAGTCCGTCCGGTGGTCGGGCTTGACCGTATAGAACATCCCCATAGTCCCGAAGCCGGACTCGTCGCCGGCCCGACTGACGATATCGGGCAGTTCCGACAGGAACCCGGCGGCCGTGTCGGCCGCGCTCGCGGTGTCCCAGATGCTCACGACCGCCCGCCGGTCGCGTTCGAGCGCATCGTACACCGCGGTCTTGACGTGCGTGTCGTAGTGGTCGAAGTTCGACCGGAGGCCGTCGACCTCCTCGAACAGGTCGTCGGCGTCGGCTTCGGAGTAGAGCACCGTCGCGTAGACGTCCTCGCCGTGGGGCTGGCCGGCGTAGATATCCAGATCGGCGAGTTCGCCGCGAATGTCGTCCTCGTCGCCGTCCGCGTCGTGGGCGCCGTGGTCGTCGCCGTCGTCGTCGACAGCGTCGTCGGGGTGGACCGGCGCGTCGTCGCCGTCGTCGCCGTGGGCGTGCGCGGGAGCGTCCGCGTCACTCGTCGGCACCGACTCCCCCTCGAGGAACGCCGGCAGATCGGCCGGTGGGAACCGACGACCGACGTAGAACGGGCCGAACTCGCTGTAGCGGGCGCTCGCCTCGTCGTAGCGCATCTCGTAGACGATGTCTTTCAGGTCAGTGGGGTCCTCCGAGAACAGGGTCACGCCCCACTCCCAGTCGTCGAGGCCGACCGACGACCCGACGATCTGTTTGACGCGCCCGCCGAACTCACGGCCGTGCTCTCCGTGTTCCTGCATCATCTCGCGGCGTCGCTCGAAGGGCAGGTCGTACCAGTTGTCCTGCTCGCCGCGCTTCCGGCTCATCGGGTAGAAGCTGACGTACTGGTCTGCGGGGATGTCGGGTTCGAGCTTTCCCTCGATATATCGCTTCAGCCCGGTGTCGACCTCCTCCTCGTCTTCGGTGAAGTAGGCGTCGGAGACGTAGCCGCTCACCTCGGTGACGGAGACGTAGGAGGTGGACTGCTCGGTGAAGGCGCCGAGCGCCGTCCGGTCGAAGCGCCGTTCGGCCGTCGAGAGGTCGTCCAGCGTCGGCCGCATGTGGACGATCAGCAGGTCGGCCTTGTGGCCGACCATCGAGAAGACGGCGGAGGCGCCCTCGTCGTCCGCGACGTTCTCGTGGGTCTGGAGGTAGTCGACCCCCTCGTCGACCGCCCGATCCTGCTCTCGCTGTGGGGCGTCACGCCACGCCGCCCAGTCGATCCGACGGAAGTCGTGCAGTACGTACCAGCCTTCGTCCGTCTGGGGTGGCTCGCGCATGGTCGCTCGTTGGAACCGGTGCGGTATGGGCGTTGCGTGTCTTCGCAGAAACCGGGAGTCCGCTGGGGTCGTTTCGACGGTGGTCTGGTGGCCCTGTCAGTCGTCGCCCGTCGCGGCCCCACCTACGACAGCAACTGCGGCCCGAAGATCATCAGGAGCAGTGACGCGAGCATCGTCAGGCCGACGCCGGTGGTGACGGTGCGGACGAGGCGTTCAGGGTCGCCGACGGGGAGTCGCGACACCACCGCCTCCGCGACCATCCGCAGGATGCGGCCGCCGTCGAGGGGATAGCCGGGGATGCAGTTGAACAGACCGAGTTGGAGGTTGACCCACGCGGCCCAAAAGAGGACGTTCGCGAAGATGAACACCCCGTCACCGAGCGGAGCGAGCGGCCCCTGGACGACGTAGAAGTTCGTCACCGACGGCGTAAAGCCCGGGAAGTTCGGAATCCCGAGGACGAAGGAGGCGAGCGGAAGGACCAACGCAACGTAGACGAGACTCAGGGGGGAGTCGGTCAGCCCGGGGAAGGGGTTGGCCGACCCCGACCCGCCGTCGCCCCCGAGGAGTTCGAGATAGGTGCCGGCCGGGTAGTCTCTGACGCCGAAGTCGGTGACGAGGAGGCCGCTCGTGCCGGGGAAGATGTCGACGCCGAGGAAGCCCCGGCCGTCGCGGGGGTTCTCGCCGAGGCGAACGTCGTAGGTCTCGACCGACCCGTCGGCGTAGGCACGAACGGGCACCCGGTCGCCCGCCTCGTACTCGTCGAGAACACGCGCCAGGTCGGCAGAGGAGGTGATCCGCTGGCCGTCGATTGCGGTGACGATCAGGCTGGCGTTGGTCGGTGCGCTGGCGTTCGCCAGCGGGCCGTTCGGCGCGGCGCGGGTGACGTAGGCACCGACGGGCACGACGGCGTCGCCGGCGCTCGTCTCGATGCGAGCGACTTCCCGGTCGGCCGTCGCCGCGCGGAACTCCCCGCGGGTGTCGACGGGCGTGCCGTTGACGGCCGTCACCCGAATCGGATCGCTTCCACTCTCGACCGAGAGGTTCGCGGGGTTGCCCGAGACGCTCCCGACGATCACGAGCGAGCGCTCGACTTGGACGGCCCGGTCGCCGCCGTCGATTTCGGCCGTAACGGTGCGATTCTCGGCTGCGAGGAGGGCGGCGTCCAAGTCACCGTCGTTCTGGACAGGAGTGCCGCCAACGGCGGTGATCCGGTCGCCGTTCCCGATTCCCGCCGTCGCGGCGGGCGACCCCTCGTAGGCGCCGTCGACGGCGACGCCCGGGGCGACACCGACGGCGCCGATGACGGGGCCAAAGAGGAGGGCGAAGGCGACGGCCGTCAGCACGAAGTTGTTGGTCACGCCCGCCGCGAACATCCGGGTACGGTCGCCGCGGTCGGCCGTCCGCTGGCTCTCCTCGTCGGGTTCGACGAACGCTCCGACCGGCAGAATCGCCAGGAGGACGACCCCCATCGAGTCGATGTCGATGTCCTCGACCCGACAGAGGAGGCCGTGGCCACCCTCGTGGACGACGAGGCCGAGGAGGAGGCCGAAGACGATTTCCGGCGCCACCGCGAGCGGGAGAAAGTCGTTGACGCCGGGGACGACCAGGAAGTTCTGAGGCTGGTTGACCGCCGACGGCGCCGGCGGGTTCCGGAGGATAGTCACCGCCTGAAAGAGCAGGAGGACGAACATCCCGGCCATGATGACGAGGGCGACACCGACGCCGACGTTGCTGTACGCACGCCAGAAGCGTTTAGGGCTGGCGAGACGGGTGAGGAGGGCGCGGCCGCGCTGGGTGTGAATCGTCGCGATGGGGCCTTGAAGCCGGACGGAGTCGGGGAGATAGCCCCGGATCTGGAGCGCCTTGGCGACGAGGGAGTAGACGAGAACGCCGACGAGCACCCACAGCAGCGTGTTCATCGTCACGAAGGAAGGCCGCGACGCCAAAAGGCGTTCGGATACGCCACCACAACCCAACCCTCTTTTTGCCGCTGGGGTACGACAGGTGGACATGACACGGTTCGACGCCGCCGACGCAGCTGGTCGACGCAAGCTGTTCGCGGAGGCGGTGCTCGCTCACCGGAACCGCGGCAGTCCGTTTCTCACCGTCGAGGTCGACCCCGCTGACACACCGGGGGGAGACGACGACGACGAGGGGACGACGGTCCCCTGGGTCCAGTTCGCGGAGCAGACTGTCAACCTCGACTGCACCGACGCGGAACTCGACCGCCTGAAGGGGTTACTCGACGAGTTCCCGGAGTTCCGCATCGAGCAAATCGAGCGGCCGGAGGAAGCTGAAGGCGCGAACGTGCGGGTCACCGCCCGCTCCGACGCCAGTCGCCTCGGCCAGTTTCTCGACCGGGCGCTCCAGGTCACCTACGACTTAGACGACGACTACCACGCGTGGGTGACGGAGCTATGAGCGACGCGCTCCTCTCCTGACCGGTCGTGCCGGTGGCGACGGAGGCCGACGCGAGAGAGACCTGCCGGGTGGCCTTCCCGCGCATCGCCGCCACGGGTGGTCGGCCGCTGGTCGTCCCCGTCATCGAGTAGGCGGGCGGCGCACCCGACAAGGCGAGCGTCGAACAGCGTCAAGAGGTTGCCGGGGCGGCCTTCGCGGCCGCCCGTGGCTGTCCGGCCGACTACGACCTGGACGTAGAGACCGATATTCTGTACGGCACCGACGTGGCGGAAGCCATCGTCGACGCGGCCCGGGACGCCGACGCCAGCGCCATCGTCTTCCGCCCGCGCGGCGGGTCGTGGTGGCTCAACCTGCTGACCGGCAACGTGCGCGATAGCCTGGTGGCGAGAAGCGACCGGCCGGTGATCGTGTTGCCGGGCGCCGAGGACGACGACCGGGAGGAGAGCCGGTGAGCGACGAGGAACTTGCCAAGGACCTAGGTCCGTTGGCGGCGCTGACCATCGGTGTGGGGACGATGATCGGGGCGGGCATCTTCGTGTTACCCCGCACCGCGATCAGCCAAGCCGGCTCCTTCGCGGTCGTCGCGTTCGTGCTCGGCGGCGGTATCGCCCTCCTGACGGCGTTCTCCGCGAGCGAACTCGGGACGGCGATGCCGAAATCGGGAGGCGCGTACTACTACGTTAACCACGCACTCGGCCCGCTGTTCGGGTCGGTCGCGGGGTGGGCCAACTGGCTCGGTCTCGCCTTCGCCTCCGCGTTCTACATGGTCGGGTTCGGGCAGTATATCCAGCAGATATTCGGGATCACGGGAACGGTCGGGCTCGGCCCGGTCGGTCTCGATCCGGTGAAGCTCATTGCCCTCGCCGGTGGGGCCTTTTTCGTCGGCGTCAACTACGTGGGCGCAAAGGAGACCGGGCGTCTCCAGAACATTATCGTGATCGTTCTCGTGGCCATTCTCGCCGTCTTCACCGCCTACGGCGCGCTCCGGGCCGATCCCGCGAACCTGCCGCCAGCCGCCGGCTTCGGCGACACGATGGCCGTGACCGGAATCATCTTCGTCTCCTATCTGGGCTTCGTCCAGATCACGAGCGTCGCAGAGGAGATCAAGAACCCGGGGGTCAACCTGCCGCGGGCGGTCATCGGCAGCGTCGTCCTCGTGACTGTCATCTACGCACTCGTGCTGGTGACGATGGCCGCCGCGGTCGAGCAGGGATTCATCGACGCCCTGCCGACCGAACAGATCGCCGTCGTCGAGGTGGCGCGACTCCTCCTCGGTCCCGCCGGCGCCATCGCCATGCTACTCGGCGGACTGTTAGCCACCGCCTCCAGCGCCAACGCCTCGATTCTCGCGTCCTCGCGCATCAACTTCGCGATGGGCCGGGACGGCATCGTCACCGAGTCGCTCAACGAGATTCACCCGCGCTTCGCGACGCCGTATCGCTCCATCGCCGTTACCGGGGGCCTCATCCTCGTGTTCATCGCCGCCGGCACCGTCGAGACGCTGGCGGCGATGGGCAGTGTCCTCCACCTAGTCATCTACGCGCTCCTCAACGTCGCGTTGATCGTGATGCGGGAGGCGGAGCCGGCCGACTACGATCCGGATTACACGATCCCGCTCTACCCGGTCGTTCCGATCCTCGGGGCGCTCACGGCGCTCGGGCTGATCGTCTTTATCGCGCCGCTGGTGATCGCGCTGAGCGCCCTCCTCGTCGCCGGCGCCGTCGTCTGGTATTTCGCCTACGCCCGCTCGCGTGCCACCAAGCAGGGCGTGCTCTCGGAGTACGTCCTCGACCGCGCGGAGCGGATGCCCGACGCCGCCGTCGACGCCGCCACGAGCGTCCAACCCGACGGCGGCGAGTACCGCGTCATGGTGCCGCTCGCGAACCCGGAACACGAGCGCGAACTGATCGAACTCGCCAGCACGGTCGCCAAACAGCGGGGCGGCACCGTCGTCGCCACCCACATCATCACGGTGCCGGACCAGACGGCACTGGAACGGGCCAGGGGCCGAGCCGACGAAATCGACGAGACGTCGAAATATCTGCTCGACCGCGCCCGCGAGGACGCCGAGACGTTCGGCGTCGACATCGAGACACACACCATCCTCTCGCATCGCTCCTACGAGGAAGTCTTCGACGCCGCGCGCACCCACGACGCCGACCTCGTGGTGATGGGATGGAACCCCGGCGCCCACGGCGCACCCGGCCGGATCGAGGGGACGATGGACGAACTCGTTCACTCGCTGCCCTGTGACATACTAGTGATGAAAGACCGCGGGTTCGACCCCTCACGGATCGTCGTCCCGACCGCCGGCGGCCCCGACTCCGAACTCGCCGCGGAGGTGGCGACGCTGCTCCGCACCGCCCGAAACGCCGAGGTACAGGTGTTACACGTCGCCGACGACGTTGCCGAAGGGGAGGCGTTCCTGGCGGAGTGGGCAGCCGAAAACGACCTTGAGGACGCCGAACTCGTCGTGCGCTCCGGCGACGTCGAGACGGCCATCGAGGAGGCGACCACCGACGCGACGATGCTCGTCATCGGCGCAACGGAGCGCGGACTCCTCTCACGGCTGATCGGGGGCGCCCTCGCAATCGACGTGGTCGACGACGTGGAGTGCTCGGTCCTGCTGGCCGAGCGCAAACGCGACCGTGGCCTGCTCGAACGGCTGTTCGGCTAACCTGACGGTTTTTATCCCTCGGCCGCCGGACTGGGGGTATGGACGCGGACGCCGTGACCGGCCCCCCCGACGGGATGGTCGACGCCGAGGCGGAGTTGACGCCGATGCTGCGGCAGTATTTCGAGTGCTGTGCCGACTACGAGGACGCCCTCCTCCTTTTCCAGAACGGTGACTTCTACCAGACGTACTGCGAGGCCGCCGAGGAGACGGCCCGGGTCTGTGAACTCACGCTCACGCAGCGCGAGGACAGCACGGGCACTTACCCGATGGCGGGCATCCCCGTCGACGACGCCGCGGCGTACGTCGAGCGACTGCTCGATGCCGGCTACCGGGTCGCCATCGCGGAACAGGTGGAGTCGCCCGCCGAGGCGACGGGCCTCGTCGACCGCGCGGTGACGCAGGTGGTGACCCCGGGGACGGTTCTCGACGACGAACTCCTGGGAGCGGGCACGACCAACTACGTCGCCGCGGTGGCCCGGGAGGGGTCGACCCGTGCCGTCGCCGCCGTCGACGCCTCGACCGGCGAGTGTCGGGTCACCAGTCCGCCGGACGACCCCGGACTGATAGCGGAACTCGACCGCCTCGCACCCGCCGAGTTACTCGTCGGCCCGGACGCGTCGGTCGATCCGGAGGCGCTGTCGGTCGACCCGATGGTGACCGACCACGAGGCCGCACGACTCGACGACGACGCCGCGACCGAGCGCCTGGAAGCGTACGTCGCCACCCCGTCGGCGGTAGTCGAGTCGACCGCCGAGCGCCGGGCCTGCGGCGCGGCCCTCGCCTACGCCGAGTGGACCCAGGGCGACGACGGACCACTGGAGTACGTCACCCGGGTCCGACGGTACGATCCGCGTGACGCCCTCGCTCTCGACGCGACGGCCATCCGAAGCCTCGAACTGTTCGAGAACCGTGGCGCCGGCGCGAGCGAGACGCTCTTTTCGGTCGTCGACGAGACAGCGTGTGCGCTCGGCCGGCGGGAACTCGACGGCTGGCTTCGGCGGCCGCTGGTCGACCGCGACCGGATCGCGGCGCGACACGACGCAGTCGGCGAACTCGCCGCCGAGGCGCTGACCCGAGAGACGATCCGCGAGGCGCTCCGCGAGGTGTACGACCTCGAACGCCTGGCTGGCCGGATCTCGCGAGAGCGCGCGGACGCCCGTGACCTCCGGTCGCTCGCGGCCACTCTCGACGCCGTGCCGGCCGTCGTCGACGCCCTCGAGGGGTGCGAATCGGCGCGTCTGCGGACCCTCGGCGAGCGGATCGACCCACGTACCGACGTCCGCGACCTGATCGAGCGAGCGATCCGCGCCGACCCACCGGTCGAGGTGACCGACGGCGGAGTCATCCGCGAGGGGTTCGACGACGAACTCGACGACCTGCGGGCGACCGAACGCGAGGGGCGAGAGTGGGTCGCCGATCTCGAAGCCCAGGAACGGGAGCGAACGGGGATCGACTCCCTATCGGTCGGGCACAACCAGGTCCACGGCTACTACATCGAGGTGACCGACCCCAACCTGGACAGGGTGCCGGACGACTACCGGCGCCGACAGACGCTCAAAAACGCCGAGCGGTTCTACACACCGGAACTCAAGGAACGCGAAGACGAGATCATCGGGGCCGCGGAGCGGGCCGACGCACTGGAGTACGAGCGCTTTCGCGAGGTTCGGTCGTCAGTCGCGGCCGAAACCGGCCGAATCCAAGCCCTGGCGGACGCGCTCGCGGAACTCGACGCGCTCGCGGCGCTGGCGACGGTCGCCGTCGAGCGCGACTACGTCCGCCCGGCCGTCCGCGAACCCGGCGGCGAAATCGAGATCCAGGCCGGGCGCCACCCCGTCGTCGAGGCGACCCAAGAGCGGTTCGTCCCGAACGACGCCGCCCTGCCGCCGGGGAGCGTGACGCTCGTCACGGGACCGAATATGAGCGGGAAGTCGACGTATATGCGCCAGGTGGCGCTGATCGTCGTGCTGGCACAGGCGGGCGGGTTCGTCCCGGCCGACGCCGCCCGCCTCCCGGTGATCGACCGCGTGTTCACCCGCGTCGGCGCGAGCGACGACATCGCGGGCGGGCAGTCGACGTTCATGCGCGAGATGACCGAACTCACGGAGATCCTCCACGAGGCAACGGACGAGTCGCTGATCCTGCTCGACGAGGTGGGCCGTGGCACGAGCACCGCCGACGGCCGCGCCATCGCCCGCGCCACCGTCGAGTTCGTCCACGACGAGGTTGGGGCGACGACGCTCTTTGCCACCCATTACCACGACCTGACCGAACTGGCCGGGGAACGCGACCGCGTCCGGAACCTCCACTTCGCCGCGGAACGTAGTGGTGGCAAAAGTGAGGAGGAGGCCTCGCCCGGCGGCGACGTGACCTTCCTCCACCGGGTTGCCGAGGGACCGGCCTCGTCGTCGTACGGCGTCGAGGTGGCGCGGATGGCCGGCGTTCCGGACCCGGTCGTCGGGCGGGCGCGAGCGCTCGTCGACGACGCGGACGACGCGGGAACGCAAGTGACACTCTCGGACGCCGTCGAGGCGGGCGACGCCGCGAACGGTGCCGAGAACGGAACGGCCGACGCCGACGCCCCGGCGACCGACGAGCGACACGCCAACGCAGCAGCGGGCGTGACGAGCGAGACGCTGGCCACCCTCCGTGCGGTCGACCTCGCGACGACGACGCCCATCGAAGCGTTGAATCTGCTGGCGGAGCTGAAAGACCGGATCGAGGAGTCATGAGGCGACTGGACCGGGAGACGGTCGACCGTATCGCCGCCGGCGAGGTGGTGACGCGGCCAGCCCGCGTCGTCGTCGAGTTGCTGGAGAACGCCCTCGACGCCGGCGCCGAGCGGATCGAAATCGAGGTGTCGGCGGGCGGCACCGAACGGGTGCGCGTCGTCGACGACGGCCGGGGGATGAGCGCCGACGAGGCCGCCCGTGCCGTCGAGCGCCACACCACGAGCAAACTCCCGGACGGCGACCTGCGGGCGGTCGAGACGCTCGGGTTTCGGGGCGAGGCACTCGCCAGCATCGCCGACGTGGCGACGCTGACGCTGACGACGAACGACGGCGGGTCGCGGGCGACACGGGTCCAAGTCGCCGACGGTGACGTGACCGTCGAGGCGACGGGCCGGGGCCGGGGGACAACCGTCGAGGTGACCGACCTGTTCCACAACCGGCCGGCGCGGCGGGCGTCGATGGCCGCGCCAGCGACGGAGTTCGAGCGGATCAGCGACCGCGTCGCCGCGTACGCACTCCTCCGTCCCGAGGTGGCCGTCTCCCTCGAACACGACGGCCGGCGGACCTTCGCCACCCCCGGATCGGGATCGTTCGCGGACGCCGCGCTGGCGGTCTACGACCGGGAGGTGGCCCGCGAGAGCACGACCCTCGCCGCCACGGCGAGCGTTCCGGTCGGCGACGAGGAGGCGTCGGTCGGGGTCCGCGGCCTGCTGGCGTACCCCTCGATCACCCGCGCGTCGGCGGACCACGTCCGCATTGCGGTCAACGGGCGCCCGGTCGCGATGCCCGACCTCCGCCGGGCGATTACGCGGGGCTACGGCTCACTCCTCCCGGGCGACCGCTACCCGGTCGCGGCGCTGTCGGTGTCGGTGCCGGCACGAGCGGTCGATCCGAACGTCCACCCGACCAAAGCACAGGTGGCGATCAGGGGGGCCGACGCCGTTGCCGACGCCGTCGAGGAGGGTGTCAGCGACGCGCTCTCGACGGCCGACCTGCGGCGGTCGGCGGACGTGGCGATGGACCTGGAAGCGGCGCTCGATCCGGTCGAGTCGGCGCCCTCGGCGCTCGACGAGGCCGCGGTAATCGGGCAGTTTCGAGACTGTTACGTGCTCTGTGCGGCGGGTGACGACCTGCTCGTGGTCGATCAGCACGCCGCCCACGAGCGGATCAACTACGAGCGCCTACGGGCGGCGGTGGGGTCGGAGGGCATTCCATCGACCCCCCTCGATCCGCCGGCGACGCTCTCGCTCGCGCCCGAGGCGGCGGCGGCCGTCGAGCGGTACGCCGACGAACTCGCGGCGCTCGGCTTCGACGTCGACCCCTTCGGCGGCGGGACCGTCCGGGTGCGTGCCGTCCCGGCACCGGTGGGGCGGGTCGCCGACCCCGAGTCGCTCCGTGACACCCTCGCGGCGTTGCGGGCGGGCGAGAATCCGGACGACCGGGACGCGCTCCTCGCGGATCTGGCCTGTCACCCGTCGCTGAAGGCGGGCGACGCCCTCACCGACGCGGAGGCGGCGGGACTGGTCGACCGCCTCGGTGCCTGCGAGCAACCCTTCGCCTGCCCGCACGGGCGGCCGACCGTCCTCGCCATCGAGAAGACACATCTCGCCCGTGGGTTCGAGCGCCACCCGCGGCGGGGGTGACGGCGCGGCCTCGTTACCACTCCTTGCAGTCGGCACAGACGAAGGCGTCGCCGTCTCCGGCGTGCCACAGACGGGAAGCGGTCGCGCCGCAGGCCGCGCAGGCGGCGCCGTCGGGTGACCACCGCATCGTCGGCGTGGCCGGCGTCGGGTCGGAGGCGGGCGAATCGGCCGCGTCGTCCCCGTCGTGTCCCTCCGCACGCTCCGCCGGCGTCGAGAACTCGTCGAGTGAACGGTCGCCCATGGACGCTATCCGGGCTTCGAGGGGCTTAGCCGTGACGACCGTCGGCCCGGAACCACCAAGTCCGCCCCGTTCCTACCGAGCGTATGCCGACCGTCACCGAGTTTGTGGTCCAGTTGGTGCGGAGTATCGTCGAACTCGTGGTTATCTTCGTGACCGAGGTGGCGGCACACGGACCGATCACACTGCTGATCTTCCTCGCCGGAGCGGCGTTGACGACGTTCGCGGCCGGCTTCTTCGCCGTCCTCGTCCTCGGGGCGGCGGCCGACGGGGTGCGCGAAGCGGTGGCCCCCTGATCGACCTCAGTCGTCCGCCGATTCGGCGGTGGCCCGGTCGTGGGCCGTGGCTGCGAGGTCGATGGCGTCGTCGATATCTGGGCCGAGCGGCGACCCGACGACGAGGCTGTCGGCGTGCTCGAGCACGGCAGCCATCCGGTCGGCGACGGTTTCGACCGTCCCGGCGATGCAGAAGGCGTCGATCATCGCCGGCGAGACGCGGTCGAAGGCGGTCTTGAAGTCGCCGGCGCTGAGCGCCGCGCCGATATCGTCGGCGCGGTCGTGATCGATGTCGTGACGGTCGAGGACGGGCGGGGCGGCGCCGGCGGCGATGAAGGCGACCGGCGGGCGAGCGGCCTCGCGGGCGGCGTCGGCGTCGGCGGCGACGCTGACGCTGGCGTAGGCCGCGAGGTCGAACGCGCCGAGGCCGTCGAGACGGTCGCCGAGGCCGTCCGCGACCTGTGCGCGCGCCCAGCGCAGGTCCGCGGGGTGAGAGCCGTTGAACAGGAGGCCGTCGGCGTGTTTGGCGGCCATCTTGCACATGTGTGGCCCCTCGCCACCCACGTAGGTGGGGATGGGGGTGGGAACGTCGAAGTTGAGACCGGCGTCGTCGGCCGTGAAGGTGCCGTCGTGGGTGACACGCTCGCCGTCCCAGAGGCGGTTCGCGATCTTGAACGCCTCCAGCACGGAGCGGAGGCCGCGGTCGTCGGCAAGCCCGAGGTTGGCGAGCGTCGAGGGATCACCGGGACCGATCCCGAAGACGGCGCGGCCGTCGCTCGCCTCCGCGACGGTCGCCACCTCGCTCGCGAGGGTGACTGGGTGGCGTTCGAGCGGATTGACGACGCCGGGGCCGAGTCGGACGTCGTCGGTCGCGGTCGCCAGTCGCGACAGGGCGGCAAACGGCGAGCGGTTGTTGTAGTGACTGGCGACGAAGACGGTGTCGTAGCCGGCGCGTTCGGCGGCGGTGCCGAGGTCCACCAGTCGGTCGATCGGGTGTTCGGGGGTGAGTTCGATCCCGAGCATCAGCGGTATCGGCACCTCGCAGTTGTCGGTGGCGAACGCGTCGAGAGCATCTGTCCGCCGATTGGCGCGAAGGCGGAAAAACCGTTCGTCAGTCGCGGGACCTGCCGGTGTCGAAGACGCCGTTACTCCGCGAATGACCACTCGTGGAGCGCCTGGCGCACGAAGTCGCCCTCGATGTCGCGAAAGAGCGCGTCGCTCCCGGCGTGGTCGCCGAACTCGAAGTCGCGGACGACGACGACCGGGGTGCCGCCCGCGCCCTCGCCGGCGACGAGGTTGGCGGCGGCGGCGAGTTCGTCGACGACCGCTTGAACGGTCACGCCGAGTTCGCGCCCCTCGCGGTCACGCTCGCCCCGCCAGTCGCGGGCGGCGGGCGTCCCCGCCCAGCCGATGGCGACGCCCCGCTGGCCGTGGCGGAATGGGCGACCGCAGGTGTCGGTGACGATCACTCGGTCGGCGTCGAGTCCCGCCTCGATCCGGGCGGCGCTCTCCGTCGGGGCCGCCGGCAGGAGGAGGAGGTCGCCGCCGGGCACGTTCGAGCGGTCGATGCCCGCGTTGACGGTCACGTGGCCGAAGTTCGTCTCGGTCAGGAGGAACGGTGCCTCCATCAGGAGGTCGGCGCTCTCTTCGAGTACCGCCTGTGCGAACCGCGGGTCCTTCGTTTCGCCCGTGGCGCGTTCGAGGCCGACGGCGAGTTCGCGGGCACGCCCATCGGCGGTGAAGGCGTCGAGGTCGGCAATTCGGTCCTCAGCCTTCGAGACGACGGTGCTCGCGACACAGACCACGTCGTCCGGGCGAAGATCGACCCGCTCGTCGATCAGCGCCGCGAGCGAATCGCCCGGGCGCACCTCCGGAATGTCGGGCACGGCGAAGACATCCATGGCTGGTCTGGGTCGGGCGGGGTGAAAAGCGCCGCGCCAATGGCGAGAGCGACCGGTATCGGGGCGGTCGTCCCCCACCTCCACTCACCGCTCGCCGCGGTGTAGCGTTACGTCGAGGTCACCGTCGGCGACAGTCGCCGAGAGCATTGTCGTCTCGGTGGCCGGATCGGCGCCGGTCGCCGACCCGGGGTTCAGGAGGCGGACGCCGTCGTGTTCGGTGTCGAGATGGTCGTGAGTGTGGCCGGCGATTCCAACGTCACCCCCGTGCTCTCGGACCGTCGCGGCGACGCGGTCCTCGTAGCCGACGCGGTTGCCCGTCCCGTGGGTGACGACGAACGCGACGCCACCGAGTTCGACGGTCGCCACCGTGGGGAGATCGACGCCCGGCGGATCGACGTTGCCACGGACCGCGGTGAGGTTCCCGCCGGCGAGCGAGCGGACTGTTTCGACGACCGCCGGGGCCTCGAAGTCCCCGGCGTGAACGACGTGGTCCGCGGCCTCGACGCGTTCGCGGACCCAGTCCGGAATCCCCGTCGCGCGGTCGGGGATGTGCGTGTCGCTGATGATCGCGAGTCGCATGGGGATGGGTTGAGCGCCGACGGTCAAATCGTTGTCCCACCGACGCCGCAAGATCCGTGCCGCGGGCAGCCCAAGGGTATCGCATGACCCACGTCGTCACCTGTTTCCTGCGCCACGAACGCGACGTCCTCCTTGGCCGTCGGAGCGACGCCGTCGGCACCTACGTCGGCCGGTGGGCGGGTGTCTCGGGCTACGTCGAGGGCGACCCGCGCGACGCCGAACGGGACGCCCGGCGCGAGGTTCGCGAGGAAACAGGGCGAGCGGACGCGACACTCGTCCGCGCCGGCGACCCCGTCGAGCTTCGGGACGGAGACCGAACCTGGACCGTCCACCCCTTCCTGTTCGAGGTGGACTCGCGCGAGGTGACGCCAAACGAGGAGATTGCGACCCACGAGTGGGTGTTGCCGCCGGCGATTCGCGAGCGCGAGACGGTGCCGGGGCTGTGGGCGGCCTACGAGGCCGTCGCGCCGACGGTGGAAACGGTCGCGACCGACACCGTCCACGGGTCGGCGTGGCTCTCGCTCCGGGCACTCGACGTGCTCCGGGATCGGGCGGCCGTCGCCGACGAGTACGGCGTCGTCGCGGCCGTCGCCCGTGACCTCCGGACTGCCAGGCCGAGCATGGCCGCCGTCGCGAACCGCGTGAACCGGGTGATGAGCGCGGCCGAGCGGACGCCCGCGTCGATCCGAGCGGCGACCGAACGGGTGGCCGACGCGGCCCGCCAAGCCGACGGCGAGGCCGCCACGCGGGCCGCCGATCTGTGTGGCGAGTCGGTGGTAACCCTCTCGCGGTCCGGGACGGTCCGGGCGGCGCTCGAACGGGCACAGCCCGCGGTCCTGATCGGCGAGTCCCGGCCCGCCCGCGAGGGGGCGGACGTGGCCGCGGAGCTAGCCCACGCGGGACTCGACGTGACGCTGACGACCGACGCCGCGCTCCCGTCGGAACTGGCGACGCGGGACCCCGACACCGTCCTCGTCGGCGCCGACGCGGTGCTGGCCGACGGCAGCGTCGTCAACAAGGTCGGCACCCGGGGATTGGCGCTCGCGGCCGCCCGTGAGGGCGTACCGGTGTACGTCGTCGCCGCCGCGGCCAAGGTGCGCCCCGACGAGACGGTCCACGGCGAGACGGGCGACGCCGCCGACATCTACGACGGGGCGGCGCCAGTGTCGGTCGCGAACCCCGTCTTCGACCGGACGCCAGCGGATCTGGTGACCGGCGTCGTCACGGAGCGGGGCGTCCTCGACGGCGACGCGGTCCGGTCGGTCGCCGCCGAACATCGGGCGAACGCCGCGTGGGACGCGGAGTGAGGGCCGGGTCGGGAGGTCGGGCGCCCGGGACGCCGAGCGCCGGCGTGGATGGCCACACCGCCGATCAGCGCGTACGAGGAGCGTGAGCAGACGGCCTTCGATACTGGGTCGGCGTCCGCTAGGCCGCGCTCGCGTCGGCGGTGTTGGTCTGGTCGTCCGCCGATTCGTCGGGCGCGTCGTCGGGTGTCGCGTCGCTCACCGCGGGGCCGAGCGAGCCGTCGAGGTCACCGCGCAGGAACGAGCCGATCAGGTCGTGGATCGCGGCGGCGTGATCGGGCACCGACGTGGGGAGGTCAGCGGGCGGGCCGCGGGCAGCCGGGTCGGGAGCCGCGTCGTCGGCGTCGTCGGACGGCAGATCGGCGGGCGGGCCGCCATCCGTCGACTCGTTTTCGGCCGCGGCGTCGTCGGCCGCGGCCTGGTCGTCGTGCTGGTCGTCCGCACCGACGTCGACGGGCGCGTTCCCGGGGGCCGCGGCGACCGTACCGACGGTCACCACGAGCGCCGCGAACACGACGGCGACGAGTTTTGTTCGGGTCATCGTTGCGCTTGGGGCCTGTAGCCAGGGGGTATTGAACCCCCGACGCCGTGAACCCGGATGTTCGGCGGTTTGAACCCACATTAAGCCGAATTTACTCCCGATGAAGCGTGGTGGGCGCGGGGCGGAGCCGGCGATGGGGAGACCGGGGCGTGCCGGGTCGCCGCACGCGGCGGCGCCGGACGGCTCCGAGGCCGTGGATTCTTTACACCGCCGACCCAACGACCGGTCGGTGGCGATGATGACGGTTACCCCCACTCAGCCCCGTGTGATGACACCCATTTCCTGAGCCACCGTCGGTTGCAGCCAAGCTTTTTGTGCCGGCTTCGGTAGCCGCCAGTATGTCCGTTTCGACGCTCGGCGTCCACGAATCGGTCGGTGAAGTGTTTCCTGTATCGGTGTTCCGCGACGCCCTCGCGGATGCCGACCCGTCCGTCCGGGTCGTGGACGGGGACCCATCCGGGTGTGACGCCCTCGTGACCTTCGCCTACGAGGAACAGTTTCTCGACGCCGGCCTCGATTGGATCCACTCGATTCAGGCGGGCGTCGACCGCTTCCCGTTCGACGACCTAGCCGACCGGGGGGTCGCACTCACCAACAGTACCGGCATCCACGGCGACGTGGTCGGCGAGACGGCGGTGGGGATGATGCTCGCGTTCGCTCGCCGCCTGCACGTCCACCGGTCGAATCAGGAGCGCGGCGAGTGGCGCAAGCCCGCGTGGGACGATGCCTTCTCGCTGCGCCGGGAATCTGCCTGCGTGGTCGGTCTCGGGACGCTCGGCCGAGGGATCGCCACCCGCGCGTCGGCGCTCGGGATGGACGTGACCGGCGTCAAGCGGACACCGACGCCCGTCGACGGCGTCGACCGGGTTCGCCCGCCCGAGGACCTCCACGAGGCCGTCGCCAACGCCGGCTTCGTCGTGCTCGCGGTCCCGCTGAACCCCGACACCGAGGGCATGATCTCGGCGACCGAACTGGCCGCCATGCGCGAGGACGCGTATCTGATCAACGTCGCCCGCGGCCCGGTCGTCGATCAGGCGGCACTCGTCGACGCCCTCGAATCGGGGGCCATCGCCGGCGCCGGTCTCGACGTCTTCGAGACCGAACCGCTCCCGGCGGACTCACCGCTCTGGGACCGCGAGGACGTGATCGTCACGCCACACGCCGCAGGCATGAACGACGAGTATTACGAGCGCGTGGCGACGATTGTCCGCGAGAACCTGCGCCGGCTGGCGGCGGGCGAGTCGCTGACTAACCAGGTCGTGTAGCCCGGCGGCGACGGGCGACTGGAGGCGACGCCCTTTCGGTCCGCGGGCACCGAGTCGAAAGCGTGCCCCACGACGACGCGGCCTGTTCGGCGGAGGAGTGTACGGTCACCGTGTCGGGCGGATCGATGGGTGGGCTGTTCACCGGCGTCGCGCTCGACCGGGCGGGCCACGACGTCGCCGTCTTCGAGCAGTCAGCCGGCGAACTCCGGAGCCGCGGTGGCGGCATCGTCGCCCAGCGGTCCGTCCGGTCGTTTCTCTCCCGTCACACCGCCGTCACACCCCAACACGTTACCACGACGACGAGCGAGCGACGGTTTCTCACCGCCGACGGCGACGTTCGGACGGCGACCTCCGACTCGATGACGTTCACCTCGTGGGACGCCGTCTACCGCGCGCTACGGGACGCCTTCCCCGACGACCGCTATCACACCGGGAGGCGGGTGACCGACGTGACGCCGGCGACGGCCGCGGCGACGTTCGCGGACGGGAGCGAGCGGTCGGCGGACCTCCTCGTCGCCGCCGAGGGTGGCCGGTCGTCGACCCGCGAGCAACTGTTTCCCGACGTGTCGCCCGAATTCGCCGACTACGTCGCTTGGCGGGGGGTCGTGCCTGAGAGTGACCTGTCCGCGGACGTCGCCGACGCCTTCGACGACCGGTTCACCTTCTATCAGGGGACGGGGTCGCTGATCCTGGCGTACTTCATCCCCGGTCCCGACGGCGGGATCGACCCCGGAGACCGCCGCCTCAACTGGGTCTGGTACGACACGCTCGCGGGACGGGACCGTGGGCAACTCTTCACGGACGCGAGCGGGACCGAACAGCGGTTCGGCGTTCCGCCAGGCAAGCTCCGTGCCCCCGTCGAGCGCCGGCAGCGCGACCGGGCGTCGACGGCTCTCCCGCCGACGTTCGCGGCGGTGGTGGCGGCGACCGACGAGCCGTTCGTACAGGCCATCTACGATCTGACGACCCCGTCGATGGTCGTCGACCGAGCGTGCCTGCTCGGCGACGCGGCGTTCGTCGCCCGCCCGCACACCGCCGCCGGAACCGCGAAGGCGGCCGAGGACGCGGTCGAACTGGCGTCGGCGCTCGACGATCACGACACGCTTACCGCCGCACTCGCGGCGTGGGGGCGAGACCGGACCGACGCGGGGAGCCGCCTCGTCGAACGCGGTAAGCGGATGGGCGACGACCGCCTCGGTCTCGGCGGGTGAGACCTACAAAAATTTCAGCAGGTCGTCGCGTTTCGCCTCGTGAAAGTGGGTTTCGAGGGCGTCGGCCAGCGGGTCGATGTCGCCGCGTTTCGCACAGATCGGAGCGACCGTCTCGCGCCACTGTTGCCACGGCGGGAGGATGCCGAGGCGGTCACAGAGGTCGTCCAGCCGTTCGTCTCGGTCGTCGACCTTGTCCATCTTGTTGACGGCGACGACGGTCGGCACCCCCACGTCCCGGAGGAAGTGAAAGAGTTCCACGTCGTGGGGTACCTCGCCCTCGCCGCTGTGGCGGTCGATGATGTCGACGACGCTCTTGCCGTCAACGACGAGGACGCCGGCCAGGATGTCGTCGGCGTTGTCCTCGATATACCGCACCACGTCCGTCTTGATTTGTTCCCGGTGTTCCTCCGGGACGCCGGACATGAAGCCAAATCCCGGGAGGTCGGTGAACATGAACCCCTCGGGCGCCCAGTCGAAGTGGTTGGGCTGGCGTGTCACGCCCGGCTTGCGGCCCGTAGAGACGTCGTGCCCGGTCAACTCGCGCATCAGCGTCGACTTGCCGACGTTCGACCGGCCGACGAGGACGACCTCGTCGCGGTCCGGGCGGTCCTCGAACATATCTTCGCTTGGACGCTCGGGCGGTTAAAGTCGGCGTGTCGGCGCGGCGCCACCCCGAGCGACGTATGGGCGTCCAGCGCTGTGACCGACCATGGACAAGGATCGGATCAGAGCGCGCATCTGGGACGACTTGGAGGAAAGCGGTGTGGCCCGGTTCCCGTTCCCGCCCCACGGTCGCATCCCCAACTTCGCGGATGCCGCCGACGCCGCCGAGCGGTTGGCGGCGACCGACGAGTGGGCGGCGACGGCGGTTATCAAGGCGAACCCCGACGCCCCGCAGTTGCCGGTGCGACGGGCGGCGCTCCGTGACGGGAAGGTGTGTTACGTGGCCGTCCCCCGGTTACGCGACGAGCGGGCGTTCCGGCGGCTGGACCCCGAGAACGTCGACGACTACGACGCCGCGACCACCGTCGGCGGTATCGAGGAGTACGGCACGCCGGTCGGTCCCGACGAGATGGAGGCCATCGACCTGATCGTCAGCGGAAGCGTCGCGGTGAACGAGGCGGGGACGCGGATCGGCAAGGGCGAAGGGTACAGCGACCTGGAGTTCGCCGTCCTCCGGGAGTTCGGTTGCGTGGGACCGGACACGACGACGGTCACGACCGTCCACGAACGACAGGTACTCGCGGACGACCTGCCGACCGCCGCCCACGACGTGCCGATGGACGGCGTCGTCACGCCGTCGCGGACGGTCCGAACGGCGGCGGGCGCGAAGCCGACCGGGATCGACTGGGACGCGCTCCCGGCCGAGCGGGTCGCGGAGATACCGCTGTTGGAGCGACTGCGGGGGGCATGATCCGGCGAGGCGGGTGACACGACAGCCACCGGACGCTCGACGCCCGCACGAGGAAATAGTCAGAGCTATCCGGGACACTGCATCGACGTTGTTCCCGTGAGCTTCACTGACAGACTCTCACACATCAGCCGTCTCGCAAGCAAATACTTCGTCGTCTGGGTCGTGCTCGCGTCGGGCGCGGCGCTCACGAACCCGGACCCGTTCGTTCCCGTGCTCAGCTACGTCACGCCCTTGCTCGGCCTGATCATGCTGGGCATGGGGCTGACCCTCCAGCCCGCCGACTTCGAGCGATTGGTTGCCCGTCCCGTCGACGTGGGAATCGGTGCCGTGACACAGTGGCTGGTGATGCCGCTTGCGGCCTACGCCCTGTATCTCGTCCTCGATCTGCCCGACGCCATCGGCCTCGGCCTCGTTCTGGTCGGCGCAGCACCGGGCGGGACCGCCTCGAACGTGATGACCTACCTCGGCCGGGGTGACGTTGCCCTCTCGGTGGCGATCACGACGCTGACGACCCTCGCCGCGCCAATCGTGATGCCCGCGTGGACGCTCTTTATTCTCGGTGAGAGCGTCGACGTGACGTTCATCGAGATGTTCACGAGCATCGTCCAGATCGTCATCATCCCGGTCGTCCTCGGGTTCGCGATCCGCTATGTCCTCGACCGGAAGGCACCACGGGCGGCCGAGGTGGGCGTCGACGTGTTCCCCGTCATCAGCGTCGCCGCCATCGTCGCCATCGTCGCGGGTGTCGTCGGTGCCAACGTCGAGAACATCCGCACTGCCGGGGCACTGGTCGTCCTCGCGGTGGTCGCCCACAACGGAATCGGTCTCGGCGCCGGGTTCGGCGTCGGTCGCGCCGCCGGCATGTCCGAGGACCGCGTGCGCACCTGCGCCTTCGAGGTCGGTCTCCAGAACAGTGGGCTGGCGGTGGCGCTCGCCACGTCACTGTTCTCGCCGGCCGCGGCCCTGATTCCCGCCCTGTTCAGCGTCTGGCACAACGTCACCGGTCCCGCGCTGGCGAGTTACTTCACCTGGCGCGAGGATCGGGCGGCGAACGCCGACGCCGCGACCGCGGACTGACGGCGACGACAGGCTATATCTCCCCGGGGGACGGACGTGTCGGCGTGCGACTCGTCCAGGTCATGGTGCCGCCGGGGAAACGCGACGCGGTCTTGCGGACCCTCGACGACGAAGGCATCGACTACGTCGTCGCCGACGAGACGAGTAACCGCGAGTACACCGCGTCGATCACCTTCCCGCTCCCGCAGGCGGCGGTCGAACCCGTCCTCGAACGCCTCCACGAGGCAGGGCTAGATCGGGAGGCCTACACTGTGGTTTTGAACGCTGAGACGGTGATATCGCGCCGCTTCGACGACCTCGTCGACCGCTACGAGGCCGACGACGAAAACGGCGACCGGATCGCCCGGGAAGAGCTCGCGGCGCGAGCCCGGTCGCTGGCGCCCAACTGGCGCACGTTCGCGATTATGACCGTCGTGAGTTCGGTCGTCGCCACCGCCGGCCTGTTGCTCGACTCCCCGGCGGTCGTCGTCGGATCGATGGTGATCGCGCCCCTGATCGGCCCCGCGATGGCGACGAGTACGGGATCGGTCGTCGACGACCACGAACTCCTCCGCCGAGGGGTGAAACAGCAGGTCGCCGGGGGCGTCCTGGCCGTCCTCGCCGCTGCGGCGTTCGCGATCCTGTTGCGAACGACCCACATCGTGCCGCTGGAGACGGCCGATATCTTTGCCATCGGCGAGGTGCGCGAGCGACTCGTTCCGGACGTCCTCTCGCTGGTCATCGCGCTCGGGGCGGGGGCGGCGGGCGCGCTCTCCCTCTCGACCGGCGTCTCGACCGCTCTCGTCGGCGTCATGATCGCCGCGGCGCTCGTCCCACCCACCGCCGTCGTCGGTATCGGCCTCGCGTGGGGGTCGCCCCGCACCGTCACCGGCGCCGTTGTTCTCGTCCTCGTCAACTTCCTGTCGGTCAACTTCGCGGCGCTCGCGGTGCTGTGGGCGATGGGCTACCGCCCGAAGGGATGGCTCCGCTACGAGGAGGCGCGGGTCGCGACGCTGAAACGCATCGCCGCCCTCGGGGCCGTGTTGCTCGTCCTCTCGACCCTGCTCGCGGGCGTTACGTACAGCAGTTACCGGACATCCACCTTCGAAGAGGAGACGCGGGTCGTCGTCGACGACGTCCTCGACGAGCACGCGGCCCTCGAACGCATCTCGATCACGATCAGCTACGAGGAGACGTTTCCGTTCACCCGACCGGAGCGGGTGACCGTCGTCGTGGGCCACCCGCCGGGGAGCGAGACACCGGCGTTGGCAGGCCGCCTCGCCGAGCGGATCAACACGATCAGCGACACACCCTTCCGACCCGACCGCCCCGTCGCCATCGAGGTGCGCTCTGTCGTCGTCGAGCGTGCGACCGCCGCGGACCGCTCGGTGACGGGCGTCGACCGCGTCACCGTCGGGACAGCGTTCGATCCCGTGCCGGCGGATCGATTCGCGGACGCCGAGGGTGCCGAGGCTGATCGGGCCGGTGACGGTGCCCGCCACCGTCGGCACGCCGTGGCGGACGTAGCTCTGAACTACCCCGAACGGGAGGGGAGGTCGGGTTCCCAGTCGACGGTTTCGACGGCCAGATCGAGGACTGCGTCGACGTTCTCGTCCTCGGTGACGCTCATGTAGGCGTCGGCCTCCACGTCGCGCGAGCGGTCGCTCTTGTTGCAGACGGTGAGGACGGGCGCGTCGAAGCGGTCGAGGACCGCATCTCGGAGGGCGAGTTGTGCGTCGAGGGGGTAGCCACACGACCCGCTGGCGTCGACGACGAACACGACGGCGTCGGCGAGGTGGGACAGCGCGCTCACGGCCTGGTTCTCGATGTCGTTGCGCTCGTCGGCGGGGCGGTCGAGCAACCCCGGGGTGTCGATAATCTGATAGCGGATGTGATCACGCTCGAAGTGTCCGATCTGGATCCCTCGGGTGGTGAACGGATAGCGCGCGATTTCGTTGTCGGCGCGGGTGACCTCGTTTACGAACGACGACTTGCCGACGTTGGGGTAGCCAGCGACGACGATGGTCGGTTCGTCGGGCCGGATATCCGGCAGGTCACGGAGCGCGTTGCGCGCCTCGCCAACCCGCAGGAGGTCCGATTCGACCTCCTCGACCACGTCGGCCATCCGCGCGAACGCCTGTTTGCGGTGTTTGCGCGCCGTCTCGGGGTCGGTCTTCCGAAGCTTCGAGTTGTACTCCCGCTGGATCGTCTCGACCTGGCGGCTCGCCCACGTCACCTCGGAGAGGCTGGCCCGGAGGGCGTCTAGCCCCCACTGTTCCGTGCCGTCCTCGGCGATTCGTTGATCGATCTCTCGTCGCAACACCGCGTCCGCGAGTTCCCGATAGAAGGGATCGACGATGCCGAAATCGGGCCACTCGGTCACTACGTTCTCCAGATTGTCTGAGAGGATGTTCCCTGCCGTCTGTAACATCGACTGCTGGGCCTCTAGGCCCGACTTCGCACGCCCGGAGCGGGCCGCCCGCGAGAACGCCTTGTCGATGAGCTCCTCCGACCGGGGCGTGGTCGGCAGGCCTTCGAAAATCATTGTCGGCGCTTCGACACGGGCGGATAAAAGGTCGTCCGTTCGCGACGGCTACGTCGGCGTGAGCGGCGTTCCCTCGGCCACGCGCTCCGTCGTCGCCCGCCCGCGGACGACGCCGGCGACGACAAGGAGGGTGCCGCCGACGGCGAGCAACGCCGGTTCGGCGCCGAGGACCAGTCGCGTCGTCCCGCCGTACACTGGAACGGTCGTGTAGAGGCCCGGATCGAAGGCGTAGTACAGGACGGCCCGGAGCGCGTAACACAGGACGACACTACCCGTCGCGACGGGCACGACGGCGAGCCGTCGCCACCGGAGGGCGGCGACGGCACCGGCGACGCCGACAGCGCCGAGTCGGGCGAGCAGTCGCTCCTCGTGGTTGAGTTTGCCACCCCAGCCGGTCACGACCCTGCCTTCGTACCCCGAGGCGACGTGGACCAGTTCCTGCTGGACGCCGATCACGATAGCCACCACACCAGCGGCCGCGAGCGCGACGGGGACCAATCGTCGGGGGCGCATACGCTCGTTTTGCCGGCCGGCGCATATCAATCCACGCGACGGTCGTCGCCGCTACCGGTCCAGATACTCTGCCTGGACCGCGACGACCGCCTCGGAGTCCGCGCAGTCGGCGTACCGCCGCAGGGGTTCGGCGTTGAGTTCGAGGAACGTCTCTCCCCACGTGAACTTCGCGAGGAGGCGCTCGGCATGGGGGCGGTCCCCGAGGATGACCAGCCCCGCGGCGAGGGCCTCCACCGTCGTCAGTCGGAACGGCTTGCCGAAGTTGACGGGGTTGGCGGCGACGAGGTAGGGGAGCGCACGGTGTGTGCCCGGGATCGAAAAACGCGCCTCGCCGGCCGACTCCCACGAGCAGTCGAGCGCGACCAGCGTCCCATTCGCGTCGGCGGGCGAGAGCGCACGCTCCGCGTGCGGATTGAGCACCACGCCGTAGGGCGTCGCCCGATCCGAGCGGTGCAGATCGACCAGGTCAAATCGCGCGAGCTTCCGGGCCGTACACTTCTCGGGGTCGTCGTCGCCCTCGTAGCGGACGTGTAGGTCCACGGCGGACCCAGACGGGCGACCGGCAAAAGCGCCGCGTTCGGGACCGAACGGTTTTGCCTGTCGGCACGCATCGACGGAGTATGGACGTGGATGCGGGCGGAGACGGGTCGAGCGCCGCCGTCGAACGGACCGTGCGGTCGTTCTACGCTGCCATCGACGAGGGCGCGTACGACCGCCTCGAACGCCTTCTCGGCCCCTCGTTCGTCCACCGCCGCCCGGACCAAACCCTCGACGGCCGGGAGCAGTTCGTGCGGTTCATGCGCGAGGAGCGCCCACGCACCGACACCGAACACGTGCTGACGACCCTGTGCGTGTCAACCGACGACGCTCCCGCGACGGCGTTCGCCCGGGGGCGCCTCCGGTCGACCGACGGCCAAGACCTGTTCGGCTTCGTCGACGTCCACCGCGTCGACGGGGTGATCGAGTCGTTGACGACCTACACCGACTGACGGCGGCGATGGCGCCCGGTCAGCCGAGCGACGGCATCTCACCGTCGCGGGCGGCCGACAGTTCGACCTCGATCTCCAGTTCCGCGTCGGCGCCGCCGACGAACTCGATTTCGAGTTCGACCGGTTCCCCGTAGGTGAAGGGGATCTCCCAGTCGTCACCGGAGATCGTCACGTCGCCGTCGCCGGACTGGAGTTGTTCACCCAGTTCGACGAGAAACTCCCCCGCGTGGGCGGCGCTCACGCCGTACTCCCGTGTAAAGAAGTCGTCGGTGACGGCGTCGTCGTGGTCCGTGTCGTCGGTTGGAAGCTCTGCCATGTCAGTCCCATCGCGCACCGACTCGATAAGTATGAGCCCCTTACCGCGTTCGGGACCGTCTCACTCCCGCTCGCCGGCGCCGACGGCGCTCTCGCCGACCTTCTCGTGACCCTCGATGACCGCCTGATCGCCCATGTAGGGCCGGAGCGCCTCGGGGACGGTGACCGTCCCGTCGTCGTTCTGGTAGTATTCGAGGATGGCGACCATCACACGGCCCACGGCCGTCCCGGAGGCGTTGAGCGTGTGGAGATACGTCGCCGATTCGTGGCGTTCGGGGCGGTACCGCAGACCGGCCCGCCGAGCCTGGAAGTCCTCGAAGTTCGAGGCGCTAGAGACTTCGAGCCAGCGGCCGCCGCGATCCGGGCCGTCGTCGGCGTCGGTGCCCGGCGCCCACACCTCGATGTCGTAGGTCTTCGCGGAGGCGAAGGTCAGGTCGCCGGTACAGAGCGTCAGAACCCGGTACGGGAGGCCGAGGCGCCGAAGGACCTCCTCGGCCTCGTCGACCAACCCGTCCAGGCGGTCGTAGCTCTCGGCGGGGTCGACGAAGTTGACGAGTTCCACCTTGTTGAACTGGTGGACGCGGACGATACCACGGGTTTCGGTGCCGTGTTCACCCGCCTCGCGCCGGAAGTTGGGCGTGTACGCCTGGTGTTTGAGCGGGAGGTCGTCGCTGAGGAGAATGTCGTCGGCGTACATGTTGGTGACGGGGACCTCCGCGGTGGGACAGAGCCAGAGGTCGTCGTCGTCGTAGTCGTCGGTCTCGGCGCCGCCGACGCGGTAGGCGTCCTCCGCGAACTTCGGCAGTTGGCCGGTCCCCTCCATCGACGCCGATTTCACCGGGACAGGGGGGAAGAGATCGACGTACCCCTGTTCGCGGTGGACATCGAGCATGAACTGGATGAGGGCGTGTTCGAGGCGGGCGCCGTCGCCTTTCAGGAAGTAGAAGCCGGCGCCGGTCGTCTTGGCGCCGCGGGCCTCGTCGATGATGTCCAGGTCCGCCCCGAGGTCGTAGTGAGGGACAATCGTGTCGGGCAGGTCGCGGGAGTCGTCGAAGCCGTGACGGCGCGTCTCGACGTTGTCGCTCTCGTCCGCACCGACGGGCACGTCGTCGTGCGGAACGTTCGGGAGTTCCATCAGCCCCGCCTCCAGATCGGCTTCGAGTTCGTCGGTCCGGGCCTCAACCTCCGCGAGGCGCTCTTTGAGCTCCTGGGAGCGCTCGATAGCCGCCTGGGCCTCGTCGTCTTTGCCCTCGGCCTTCAGGCGACCGATGCGGTCGCTCACCTCGTTGCGCTCGTGTCGCAGGTCGTCGCCCTCGCTTTTGAGCGACCGCCACTCCTCGTCGATCTCCAGGAGTCGGTCCAGATCGACGTCGTCGGCCATCCCCCGGTCCGCGAGGGTCCGTCGCACCACGTCCGGGTTCTCCCGGAGATACTGCCTGCTGAGCATTTGGACGCACTTCTCGGGGCCGAGACAAAACCGTGTCGGGACCGAACGCTTTTCACCACCGCCGTCGGGGTTCGTCCATGGCCATCGGCGACCTCGCGACGGTCCCTCGTACCGACATCCACTACGTCGACGTCGGCGCCTACGACGTCCCCGGCTACGGGTCGGTCTACCTGATCGACGCCGAGCGCCCGGCGGTCGTCGACCCCGGACTCGGCACGAACGTCGACCTGGTGATCGACGCGCTCGACGAACGCGGGATCGACGACCTCGAATACGTGGTGACGACACACGTTCACTTGGACCACGCAGGCGGGGCGGGCCACCTGCTCGACGCCTACCCCGGAGCGACCGTGTTGGCCCACGAAATCGGCGTGCCGCACCTGATCGACCCCTCACGGCTGGTCGCGGGGACGAAAGCCGCCGTCGGCGACCAGTGGCAGTACTACGTCGACCCGAAGCCGGTCCCCGAGGAGCGAATCGAGTCGCTGTCCGACGGCGACACGATCGATCTGGGCGACCGGATTATCGACGTGGTCCACGCTCCCGGACACGCCCCCCACCAGGTCGTCCTCCACGACCGGGCCGACGACGTCCTCTTTTCGGGCGACGCCGCCGGCATCCGACCGCGAGGCGCCGACGAACTCCACCCCACCTCGCCGCCGGTCAACTTCGACCTGGAGACCTGTCTCGACGACGCGGCGACCATCGCCGAGCGAAACCCCGAGACGATCTGTTTCGGCCACTTCGGCGACGCCACCTTCAGCCCGGATCTGATGGACGAGTACGCCGACGTCCTGTCCTCGTGGGTCGAACAGGTGCGCGAGAAACGGGCCGAGCTCGACACGGACGAGGCCGTGATCGAACACTTCGCCGAGACGGCGGACCCAATCGAACCGTGGGGGCGACGCAAGACACGCGCGGAGCACCGACTCAACGTCCGAGGCGTCCTCGGCTACCTCGACACGGCCGAAGAGTGATTGATCGTCCACCCTCCCGGCGATCAATTTCCATCTGTCGTATTTTGCCCCGGTATCGCCGGGGCGAAACGTCGGGTTTTATCGGTGTCGCTCTTCGATCACGGACGTACATGGAGGTGCACTGAATGGCCGCCGGTGGCGGGAACCTCATCACGCTAGTCGCCGCACTCATCGGGGTCGGAGTCGTCGCACAGATACTCTCCGACCGCTTCCGGGTTCCGAGCGTCGTCTTCCTCCTGGCGTCGGGTGTCATCCTCGGTCCCGAGGTACTCGGCGTCGTCGGTCCCGACTCCTTCGGAAACGCACTCTCGGCCATCGTCGGCCTCTCGGTGGCGATCATCGTCTTCGAAGGCGCCTTCCACCTGCGGGTCGGCCGCCTGCGCGAAGCCCCGGCTGCGACGTTCAAACTGGTGACACTCGGCGCGGCCATCGCGCTGATCGGAACCACCGTCGTCGTCCACTACGCCCTCGGCACGGGGTGGATGGTCGCGGCGCTGATCGGCGCGTTGCTGGTCGCCACCGGTCCGACCGTCATCGCCCCTATTTTGGAGGTGGTGCCGGTGCGAAACCGCGTCGGGACCGCCCTCGAGACCGAGGGGATCGTCAACGACGTGACGGCGGCGATTCTCGCGGTCGTCATCTTCGAGGCGATCATCCAAGACGTCCGCGCGCCGGGTGAACTGCTCGTGCTGTTCACACAGCGACTCGGGAGCGGCATCGCCGTCGGCCTCGCCGTCGCGGCCGTCGTCTTCTACGCGCTCCGGTATGTCAACCTTTCACCTGGGAACGCGCCACAGAACGCCCGACTGCTCGTACTCGGGGGGGCGCTAGTCGCGTACGGGGCCGCCGAAGTCGTCGCGACCGAGGCCGGCATCGCCGCCGTCGCCACCGCGGGTATTCTGCTCGGCAACACGGACGTGCCCTACGAGGACGAGATCACGGATTTCAAAGGCGACGTGACGCTGATCGTCCTCTCCTTTGTCTTCATTACGCTCGCGGCGTTGCTCCAGGTCGAGTATCTGCTTGCGCTGGGTGTGGGCGGCCTGCTCGTGGCCGCTCTCGTCGCGGTAATCATCCGGCCGCTACTCGTGTTCATCAGCACCGCCGGCGACCGCTTCACCCGCGGAGAGCGCCTCTTCATGAGCTTCGTGGGGCCACGGGGGATCATCCCCGCCTCGGTCGCGACGCTCTTTGCCGTCGAGTTCCGGGCCCAAGGGATGGTCGCCGAGGCGAATGTCCTCGTCGGCACCGTCTTTCTCGTCATCTTCCTCACGGTCGCGCTAGAGGCCGGATTCGCCAGACAGATCGCCGAATTTCTCGACGTGATACCAATGCGTGTAATCATCATCGGCGCCGGAAACGTGGGTCGAACCCTCGCTCGGCGCCTCGAAGACCGTGGAGAGAACGTCGTCCTGATCGAACAGGACGTGAACAACGTAGAGCAAGCCCGCAACGACGGGTTGACCGTCCACCACGGTGACGGAACCGACACCGAGGTGTTGCGGTCGGCCGGCGCCGAGAACGCCAAAATCGTCGCCGCAACCACCGGCGACGACGACGTGAACCTGCTGGTCGCCCAGTTGGCCGACTCGAAGTTCTCGCCCGGCACCATCCTGGCGCGCGTAAACAACCCCGACAACGTCGACGCGTTCGAGGATCTCGGGGTGCGAGCCATCTCCGCGACCGAGGCGACGGCGATGGCCTTCGACGACTACATCGAGCGCCCGTCGCTCGTCAACTGGACGAGTGAGATCGGACACGAAGGCGAGGTTCAGGAGATCGAGGTCACCGCCGACGACCTCGTCGGCAAGACTATCTCGGAGATCGGCCCACAGCTTCCCGCCCGGTGTCTGATCGCGCTGATCACCCGCGACGGAAAAAGCATCGTTCCCGACGGCGACTGCCAGCTCAAACGGGGCGACCAGATCACCCTGATCGGGGACGACGACGCTATCGCCGAGGCGTTGGCCTTCGTCCACCCCGATAAGTAGGACGCCCACAGACGGCCTGACACACCGTGTCGGTGCCGTCGCCCGATCCGACGCGCTTAAACGGCTCCCACGAGAACGGGATAGGGATGACCGACCCGGCTCTCGAAGTCGTAGAGTTTCTCCTAACGGCTCACGTCTACACGGACGACCGGAGCCTGGACGAGAACGACCTGCCGCCGCGATACCGTCGCGTGTTCTGGACCGACGAGGACGGGGACGACGACGACGCGGCGGACGACCGGACGCCGACCGGCGGCATCGAGCGGCCGCTGGTCGTCACGGAGACGACCGCGAGACAGGCAACGGGGGTCGAACACCCCTGGGACGCCGTCTCGGACCTGCTGTTCACCGAACAGGAGAACTTCTCCGGACGTATCTCGCTCACGCAGGCCGATATGGCAATCGACTGGCTGGTCGAGCGCGCCGACCGCGACCGCATTGCGACCAACCCGACGGTCGCGTCGGTCGTCGCCGACCGGGACGACGTCGACGTGACACTCGCGGAGGCGCGCGAGCAGACCCGGCCGATCCACGCCGACCGGGTGTGGATCGACAGCCTGCTGGAGGCCTACTTCGACGAGGACGAGGACGGCGAGATGCTGGATCTCGTCCAGGTCCGCGCCCCCGAGGAAATCGAGATGACACTCGACGACCTCGTGCTCACCGGGGATCAGGAAGGCGAGATTCAGAAGATCGTCAAGGCCATCGAACACCGGGAGTACTTGGCCGAGATCGGACTCCGCGAGATCGGAAAACTCCTCTTTGTCGGGCCGCCGGGGACGGGGAAAACGACCGCCTCGCGGGCGCTCGCACACGAACTCGGGCTTCCCTTCGTCGAGGTGAAGCTGTCGATGATCACCAGCCAGTACCTCGGCGAGACGGCCAAGAACGTCGAAAAGACCTTCGAGGTCGCCAAACGACTCTCCCCGTGTATCCTCTTTATCGACGAGTTCGACTCGGTCGCCAAGACCCGCCGGTCGGACGAACACGCGGCGCTCAAACGCGCGGTGAACACGCTGCTCAAGAGCATCGACGACATCAGCCTCATCCGCGACGAGGTGCTCCTGATCGGTGCGACCAACCACCCCGATCAACTCGACGCCGCCGCCTGGCGTCGGTTCGACGAGATTGTCAACTTCCCCAAACCCGACAGCGGGATGCGGGCCGACATCCTCGACGTGATCACGCGCCGAATGGACATCGCCGAGTTCGATCCGGCCGCGGTCGCAGACCGCACCGAGGGCCTCACCGGGAGCGACCTCCGGATGGTCCTCCGGGAGGCGGTGCTAGAGGCACTCACCGAAGAGCGGACGACACTCACCCAGGCGGACATCCTCGACGCGGTCGAGGACTTCGAGGAGCGGGACAACCTCAAGAACATGGACATGATCGACGGCGACGCCGACACGTTGGTCGCGGGCGACGGCGGACACGCCGACCACGATCACGACCACTGACGGCTCGCCGAGTTCGAAGCGATTCTCGACCATCGAGCGCCGTTCCAACCCCCGAACAGCCGCCGCCACCCAGAACGGGTCACGCCCTCACTCCGCCCAGTCCGGACGGTAGGAGGGTTCGGGATGGTCGGGGTCGGGTCGAACGAGCGACGAAACGAGGGCACCGACGGTGAGGAAGGGCAGGATCGGCAACAGGAAGACGAGACAGAGCACGCCGATTCCTTGGCCGACCCGTGCCATGACCAGTTCCGCGAACGACATGCCGAGGGTTGCGCGTCGGTCCATGGTCGCCAGGAAGATAGAGGCGGCGACCACTACGGCGTTTTGGTGACGGCGGATGTTGTCGCCAATCGCCCGAGGGCTACTCGGTGCGCAACTGTCCGACGCTGCGTTCGATCTCGGTGACCTTCTCGGTCTGGCGCTCGGCGGCGCGAGCCACCTCTGTGACCTCCTCCGCGACCTCGTCGGCGCGGTCGCGGGCCTCGTCGACCATGGCGGCAATCTCCTCGGCGCTGGCGGCCTGTTCGTCGGTGGCCGTCGACACCTCCTGAATCCCCGCGACGGCCTCGCCGACCGCCTCGACGATTTCGTCGAGTTTCGCCATGCTCGCCTCGACCTCGGCGACCCCGTCGTCGATCTCTCCCTCGGTCGTTTCGAGACTCTCGACGGTCCCCTCGGTCCGTCGCTGGACCTCGACGATCATCGACTCGATCTCCCCTGCCTGGGCTTGGGCCTCCTGAGCGAGTGACTTGATCTCGTTGGCGACGACCGCAAATCCGTCGCTGTCGTGATCGGCACGGGCCGCCTCGATGTTGGCGTTGAGCGCCAGCAAGTTCGTCTGGTCCGCGATGTCGTTGATCACGTCGATCACCGCGTCGATTTCGTCGACGGTGCCGCTGAGTTCGTCGACGTCGGTTCGGACTTCCCGACTCGACGTCCGGACCGACGACATCACGTCGCGGACCTCCTGGCTGACCTCGCGCCCCGATTCGGCGTGATCCCGTGCCTGCCGGCTGGTGTCGGCGACGGAGTCGGCTGTCGAGGCGACTTCCTCGACGGTGGCGCTGAGGTTCGACACCTCGCTGGCGACCTCCTCGGTGCGGTCGGCCTGCTCCTCGGCGATCCCCTCCATCCGCGTAGCGCTGTCGGCAACCTCCTGGGTGATCGCTCGGAGTTCCTGTGTCTGTTCGTCCACGTCCGCGACGAGTCCGTCTAGGGTCGCCCCCATCTCGTTTAGCGAGTCGACGACCGTCAGCAGTTCCTCGTCGATGTACTCGTCGGCGGTGAACTCGGCGCGAGCACCCAGGTCGCCGTCCTGAATCGCGTGCATGGCCGAGGTGACCTCCGCGACCAGATCCTCGATACGCTGCCGGCGGCGGACCTCTTCGGTACGGTCTGTCACGAGTTCGACCACACCCACGAGTTCGTCGTCGTCGTACAGCGGCGACGCGCTGAACGTGATATGCCGGGTGTCGCCGCGCGTGTCGGTGAACGTACTCCGGTCCTGATACTCGGGGTGATCGCCGTCGTCGATCCGCTCGACGTCGAACTCCCGATGGGCGTCGCGGGGCGATTCGAGGACCTTGTCCGCGAGGGTCTTGGCCCGCCGGCCGTCCTGGTACCACGCCTCCCCGACCGTGTCCGCTGCCCGGGCGTCGGCTTCAGTGCTCCCGGTTAACTCCACCATCCCCCGATTCCAGAGAACGACATCGTGGTCGGCGTCGAGAATGAAGATGGGTGCGCCGATCCGGCCGATGATCGCGTCGAACGAGAGGGGAAACGCAGCCGCGTGTCGGTTAGGTTGTTTGGGTGTGCTCATGGATCTCGCCGTGGCTAGCATCGAGACGAACGTATGAGCGAATATATCTGGTGGTCGATTATCCGGAGTGATAGCGCCCGGACTAGAGATCGAGCACGGCGCGGAAGCGAGCCTCGTTTTCCATCATCTGGTCGTAGGCCTCGCCGACATCGTCGAGATCGAAGGTTTCGGCGACTGGCGTGATCTCACGAAGAGAGCTGAACTCGAGGGTGTCCTGGGAGTCGCGGGCGTGTCCGGAACCCCATCCGGAGACGGAGCCACAGGTGGCGACCAGATGCTGGACGTCCGTTGGCACCGGTTCGCCGGGGATACCGACGATCACGACGTCGCCGTCGATGCCGATGCCGCCGAGGACCGATTCGATGGCGTCCGCGGAGGGGGCCGTCGAGAGGACGACTCGGGCGCCGCCGAGTTCCTGAAGCGCCTCGGCGGGGTCGCGCTCGGTCGCGTTCACGAAGTGATCCGCGCCAAGGTCGAGCGCCAACTCGCGTTTCTCGGGGCTTCGGGAGATGGCGACGGTCTCGAAGCCGGCGGCGTGGGCATACTGGACACCGAGGTGACCGAGGCCGCCGACGCCGACGACCGCGACGGTGTCACCGGGACGTGCATCGCTGTTTCGGAGCGCGTTGTACGTGGTGACACCGGCACACAGGAGGGGCGCAGCGTCGACGGCCGACAGATCGCCGGGAACGGCCGCCAGCGCCTCGGCAGGGACGGTTGTGTACTCGGCGTAGCCGCCGTCGAAGGTCAGCCCCGTGATTTCGGCGTTCTCACACTGGAGGAAGTCGCCGCGACGACAGGGATCGCAGGTGAAACAGTGGCCGCCGTGCCATCCGGCGCCGACGCGGTCACCCTCGTCCCAAGCGGTCACGTCCTCGCCGACGGCGTCGACCTGACCGACCACCTCGTGACCCGGAACCCGGGGGTAGCTCACGCCGGGGAAGCCCCCCTCGACGACGAAGGCATCGCTGTGACAGACGCCACAGGCGTCGACGTCGATGCGTACCTCGGTTGGTGCCGGTTCCGGCACCTCCCGTTCGACCACTTCGAAGTCGGCGCCCGCTTCGGGAACGACAGCCGCTCGCATCGTGTCTGTCATACTCCGACCGACGGGACGACACGGGAAAACGCGTGCGCTCGGGGCAAGGCCGCCCGCATCCGACCGTGACCGACGGGGGTCGAGAGGTTCCGGACCGACAGCCGCCATCAGTTGGGATCGTTGGGCGTCCCGAAGGTCGCGTCGGTGCGATTCGCGTACTGCCGCTCCGCACGAGACGGCTGTCCCGGTCACGGGCGCCCTCCGGTGAGCGATTGATCGCATCGACTGTCGCTCGTCGACCGGCGGAAAGATTCGCAGACTGCACCGCGATGGGGCTGCCCGCCGGGAGCGAACAGTTCTAATACTGTGGCCACAGAGAGCGGAACGTGACGGCGATAGCATGGCACCGGGACTGATGCGCGAGGTGCTCGATGCCCTCCCCGACCGGGTCGCGGTACTCGACGAGACGGGGCGAATCGTCGAGACCAACGCCGCGTGGCGTGCGTTCGCCACGGACCACGACCACCCGCTTGTCCCCGCGTCTGTGTCCGAGGAACAGTCGTATCTCGGCGCGCTCACCCGCTCGGAGAACGAACAGGTGTCGGCGGTCGCGGCGCACCTGCGGTCGCTTCTCGACGGCGACGACGACGAGCGCACTCTCGCGTACCGAGCCGACGACGACGGCCGGGGACTGCGCATCCACCTCGCCGCGGTGCTCCGCGACGGTGACCGGTACGCGGTCCTCGCTCACACCGACCGAGCGCGCGGCCGACAGAACGGGGCGGACGTCGATGCCAGCCTCAAACAGCGAGCGATGGACGAGGCGCCCATCGGAATCACCATCGCGGACCCGGAGCAACCGGACATGCCGGTGGTCTACGCCAACGACGCCTTCGAGCGCATCACGGGCTATCCCGTCGAGGAGGTGCTCGGGCGGAACTGCCGGTTTCTGCAGGGTCCCGACACCGATCCGGAGCCGGTCGCTCGAATGCGCCGCGCGGTCGACAACGGAGAACCCGTTACCGTCGAGGTACGCAACTACCGGCCGAGCGGCGAGGAGTTCTGGAATCAAGTCACCATCGCGCCCCTGCACGACGAGGACGGCGAGCTCACACACTACGTCGGGTTCCAACAAGACGTGACCAACCGCAAACAGGCGGAACGCGACCTCGCAACCGAGCGGGATCGGCTCGCACTCCTCAACCAGATCGTCCGCCACGACATCCGCAACGACATGTCGGTCGCGCTAGGGTGGGGCGGCGAACTCGCCGAGCGGATCGGCCCGGAGGACGAGGACGCCTTCGAGCGGATCATGACCGCCGCCACTCACACCAAGGAACTTACCGAGTCGGTGGGGAATCTCATCGACATCCTAGGGACGACCGATCCGGAACTCGAAGCGGTCTGCCTGGCGCCGGTGCTCCGGACAGAGGTCGACCGTGTGCGCTCGAACTTCGACTATCGGTCACAGTCGCTCACGATCCGCGGCGACGACGACCTGCCGACAGTGGACGTGTGGGCCACCTCGATTCTCTCGTCGGTCTTCGGCAACCTCCTCGACAACGCCGTCTTTCACAACGACAAGCCAGCCATCGAAATCGAGGTCGACACCGAAGTGAGCGACGCGACGGTCGTCGTCCGAATCGCCGACAACGGTCCCGGGGTTCCCGACGCGCGAAAGCCGGCCATCTTCGGCCGCGGCGAGAAGGGACTCGGCAGTCCTGGAAGCGGTCTCGGTCTCTATCTCGTCGACAACCTCGCCGAGACGTACGGCGGAGCAGTCTGGGTCGAGGACAACGATCCCGAAGGCGCCGTTTTCTGTGTGGAACTGCGGCGGGCCGACCCGGAATCCCACAGTACTTGACCGTTCGTCGAGTATCGCGCGTCGATGGCCGACGAACACGGGGGATTCGAGGACGTCAGCGAGACGCTCGACGGACACCCGATGGTGAGCCTGCTAGCCTACGCCCGCCCCTACTGGCCGCGTCTCACCCTCGGCGTCCTCGCCTCCTTCTGTACCCGTTTTGCCCGCCTCGTCCCGCCGATACTCGTCGCCACCGCCATCGACCGAGTTATCAACGGTCCCGCCGACCCGGGACTGCTCGCCTCGGTCGGGCTGCTCCCGGCCGAACCCATCGTCGGCCGGGCGGCCCGGGTCGCGCTCCTGGAACGACTGGTGCTCATCGCGGCGCTCGCGTACCTCGTTCGGTCGGGCACCCGCTTTGCCTCCCGCTATCTCCTCCAGTCCTCGGCCCAGAAGATCCAGCGTGACCTCCGGAACGACACCTACGACCACCTCCAGCGCCTCTCGATGGACTTCTTCGTCGACCACCAGACCGGCGCGATGATGTCGGTGCTCAACAGCGACGTCAACCGACTGGAGAAGTTCCTCAACACCGAGTTCCGGCAGGTGATCCGTGTTGTGGCCACCGTCGGCGGCATCGCAGTCGTCCTCTGGCACTACTCACCGAAACTCGCTGCCATCGCACTCGCGCCCGTCCCCGTTATCGGCCTCGCGAGCGGTCGGTTCCTCACCTGGATCGAGCCACGCTACAAGTCCATTCGGGAGTCGGTCGCCCGACTCAACACCCGCCTGGAGAACAACCTCGGCGGCGCGGCGGTGATCAAGACGTTCAACCGCTACGGCTTCGAGCGCGACCGGGTCGCCGAGCGAAGCCAGGACTATCACGACGAGAAGATCGGCGCCCTGCGGATCAGACGGGCCTTCTTCGCCGGTCTCCGCCTCCTCACCGGCGTCGTGTTCGTCCTCGTGCTCTACGTCGGTGGTCTCGACAACATCAACGGCGCCGAGGGGGCGCTCACCGCCGGGAGCTTCGCCCTCTTCTTTCTGTACCTTCGACGGCTCTACTCGCCCATGCGCCGCGTCGGAAAGTCCGCGAACAAATATCAGCTCGCGAAATCGAGCGCGGAACGGGTGTTCGGCCTCCTCGGACGGGAACCGACGGTTACCTCGCCGCCCGATCCCTACCGCCCGGACGACGTGGACGGCGACGTGACCTTCGACGACGTGACCTTCGGCTACGGCGACCGAGAGCCGGTGCTTCGAAACGTCTCGTTGGATGTGCCCGCCGGTGCCACCGTCGGGTTGGCGGGAACCACCGGCGCAGGGAAGTCGACGCTGGTGAAGCTTCTGCCGCGGTTTCACGACGTCGACGCTGGAGCCGTCCGGGTCGACAGCGTCGACGTTCGAGAGTACGACCTCGACGCCCTGCGCGAGGAGATTGCGGTCGTCGAACAGAACCCCTATCTCTTCTCTGGCACCGTCGCCGAGAACATCGCCTACGGGGACCAGACGGCGCTGGCCGCCGAGCGGGATGCCGACGATGCCGCCCGCAGCCGGGTGATCGAGGCGGCGAAAGCCGCCGAAGCCCACGACTTCGTCAGCGACCTCCCCAACGGCTACGACACGCTCGTCGGGGAACGCGGCATCAAACTCTCCGGCGGCCAGCGCCAACGCCTCGCCATCGCCCGCGCCCTCGTCAACGACCCCGCGATCATCGTCTTCGACGAGGCGACCAGCGACGTCGACACCGAAACCGAGGAACGCATCCAGGAGAGCCTCGACCGTCTCGTCGAGGACCGCACCGCCTTCGTCATCGCTCACCGCCTCTCGACGATCAGCGATGCCGACCGCATCGTCGTCCTCGAGGACGGCGAAATCGTCGAATCGGGAACGCACGCGAATCTTCTGGCCGACGAAGGCGACTACGCCGCACTCTGGCACGCACAGTCCGAGAGCCGAACGCCCGCCGACGACTGACGATCCGTCAGGGGCACGGCACGGATACGCTTATCCCGATTACGGTCCCAGTAGCGGTTATGAGTCGAGCAGTACCCGACGGGTGGCTGAAAACCGGGCGGCGGGAGTACGAGAACCGAACCGTCGAGGTCGAGGTGAAGTTCCAGCCGACGCCGGATCAGGACGGAAACTTCGAGGTGTGGATCGTCGACGAGGAACGCGACGACTCGGCCGCCGTCGACAACGTGCAACCCTCCGAAGCCGATGGTCGCGAGCTGGCGAAGGACGTGATGGACTCCTTTACCGCAGGCTACGAGGCTGCCGTCGACGACGCCGACGAGGACGAGGCAATCAAGCGGGGCATCGAGCACGCCCTGTCCGAGAACCAGGGCTGAGGCCGCGCTGTCGAGTTGCTCAGCGTAAGAAAGCCAAGGGCCGGATTTGAACCGGCGATGGGCGGCTCTGCAGGCCGCTGCGTTAGGCCGGACTCTGCCACCTTGGCGCAGTCGATAGTACCGGTGTCCGGCGCTTAAGCCTAGCGGTCGCTGTCCGGTAGTGTGTATGAAAAGTGGCGAGCGACAGCACTGTCGCTCGCCAAGGTTGATGAAGTATGAATGGTGAGGCGGCGAATCGGCACTCCCAGAGGGTCGCCCACTCCAGTACTGCCCGATACGCAGGCAGGCTTAACGTCCGTGTTCGGGATGGGTACGGGTGTCTCCCTGCCGCTCTGGCCGCCTTCATGCCGACCGACGGATTCGAACCGTCGCCATACCAGTGTCGGTGAGGGTCTCTCAACCGTGTGTACGTGCGATCCAGTTAGCGCCTGGACCCGACAGTCAAATCGGGTCACAGCGCGGACTCCAATGAATGTGGCTTGGACTGTTAGTGCTCGCGGGCTGAACGTCTCGTTGCCTTGACGCGTACACCCCGAGTCTATCTAACTCGTCTTCTACGAGTGTCCTCGGTGGTACCTCTTTTCCAGGTGGGTTTCGAGCTTAGATGCGTTCAGCTCTTACCCCGTGGT
>NZ_JANHDK010000002.1 GCF_024494725.1 Haloplanus ruber | reverse complement strand
CCGGGTTCTTGCTCTCACAACCCGTACCGATTATCGGCACGGTGGGCCGTTACCCCACCGTCAACCTAATCGGCCGCAGCCACGTCCTACAGCGTCGGAACGTTTGCACGTCTCGGCATTCCAGCGTGAGACGGGTATGAACTATTAGCCTCAGTTTCCCGAGGTTATTGTTCTCTGTAGGGTGGTTTGGCCACGTGTTACGGAGCTATTTGCTACGAGTGTAAGCTCGTACAACTAGCATGGCTAAATCGGACCCCGATAGCAATGGCCTCCGGCAGGATCAACCGGAATGAACTCACTCTTGCGAGTGAGGGGTGGCGGGAAACATAGTGTTTCCGCGTCGTGTAGACCACTGAGGTCCATGGTTCGGGTCACCGGATCGACCGGGTGACACCGAACCACCAAGGCTCACATCAGATTCCGGCTTACGGCGGACCGCAGGGGTGGAATCCTCATGTTTCGTCCGGATCTGAACCGAGGAGGGCGACCCATATAAGCCCGTTGATCGGGCTTCGAGTCGCCCCCGGTCGGCGTAACCGATCCGGGTGTAGCCGAGGGCACCGTCGCCCTCGCCCTTCGCATTACCACCGAACGCCCTTATACACTTAAGGGCGTCGGAAGCGTCCCGCCGCCGGCCGCCGATTACGGATCGTTCGGACCAACTCCGAACGCCGAATCGACGCCGACGACGTGCGTACTACTGGAGAGGAGAGGGGTATAAATAAGGCCGTCGAAGTGGAGGCGCCTCGTCAGTCGATTACACGGGACTGTCTCACGGGCGTCGTCACGGAGAGGATGTAAGGTAATGTCGCGCGGCTGGAGACCGGTCGGTCATCCCCCGCTCGTACGGGTGGTCCCGCCGGGGAGCGGCCGCGCGCAGGGAGGTGATCGGCGAGCGAACAAAGCCTTGTCGGCACCTGTCGCCCCGTCCGCCGGCCGCCGTCACTCGTCGAGATGTTCGATGCCTTTCTTCGAGACGTTGCCTTTCGTGATCTCGTCGCCCATCCAGTCGGGTTTGTCGTCCGGTGCCTCCTGCTCCCAGGCCCACGCCTCGAAGATGTGGACCTTGTCGGTCCCCTTCTCCCGAAGTCGGATCTCCTCTGCGTCCGCCTCCGCTTGCTCCTCTGAACCTTCGGGATCGAGACGGCGTGCCGCTTTCAGGGCCGCTTGCCGAGGCATGTTCCCTGAAAACACGCTGTCCTCCTCACCCTCCTCACGCATCACGAAGTTCCGTTTACCGTCCTCTCGTACCATGATTTTGCACCTCTATGGGAATCGAACACATGGCACAACATAAATATACCGGCAAATCAGGGGCCCTGACGGGGATCACGGCACGAATACAGGGTCGTTGCTCTGTCCGATCCAGCCGAGCGGGTCGCGGCGAGTTACCCACAGGCGTTGCCGTCGGACAGTAGACAACACTTATGTGTGTCCTGTGGCGAAAGGGGCCTAGACACCCCCGATGGTCCGGAAAAAGAAGCTCAGTCCAAGCGGTGCCAAGGACGAGAACGGCGAGTACCACAACGTCCACGTCAACCTGCACGAAGACGAACTCGCCGTGGCCGGGATGGAGATCGGCGACGAAGTGTTCGTCCGGGTTCGGGACGGGAAGATAATTATCCAGCAGGCCGATCAGGACGACGTGGAACACGATTTCTGATCCGATGACCGATCTCGACGGCACCGACGGAGCGAGCCAATGAGAGCCTACGACCTGTGCAAGCCGCTCCTGTTCGCGTTGCCCGCGGAGACGGCCCACCGAGCCACACACCGACTGCTCCGCACCGCCCAAGGAACGGGCATCGAAGGGTTGGTTCGAGAGCGGTACGCCGTCGATGACGAGCGACTCCGGACCGACGTGTTCGGACTCGACTTCGATACCCCGGTCGGCGTCGCCGCCGGCTTCGACAAGAACGCCGAACTCCCGTCGATGCTGACGGCGCTCGGATTCGGCCACGTCGAGGTGGGCGGCGTCACGGCCGAACGCCAACCGGGCAACCCCCGGCCACGACTCTTTCGCCTCCCCGAGGACGGCGCGCTGATAAATCGGATGGGGTTCAACAACGAGGGGGCCGACCGGGTCGGGGCACGCCTCGCGGACGCCGACCTGCCCGACGCCCCCGTGGGGATCAACATCGGCAAGTCGAAGTCGACGCCCCTCGCCGACGCGGCCGACGACTACCGCTACACCTACGACCGGGTCGCCGACGCCGGCGACTACTTCGTCGTGAACGTCTCCAGTCCGAACACGCCCGGACTGCGCGAACTCCAGGACCGCGAGTCACTGGAGCGCATTCTCGGCAGCCTCGTCGACGCCGGCGCCGAACCACTGTTGGTGAAGCTCTCCCCCGACCTAGCGGGGCCAGCCGCCGACGAGGCCCTCGCCGTCGTCGACGACCTAGACTTGGATGGGGTGGTCGCGACCAACACTACCATCGACCGGCCGGACAACCTCGAGAACCCGAACCGAGCCGAGCGAGGCGGACTTTCAGGCGACCCCATCGAGGAGCGCGCCACGGGCATGGTTTCGTTCATCGCCGAGCGCACCGACGTGCCGGTCGTTGGCGTCGGCGGAGTTACCGACGCCGCGGGCGCCTACCGAAAAATTCGCGCGGGGGCAAGCATCGTACAGTTGTACACGGGCCTGGTCTACGAAGGGCCGAGTCTCGCCCGCGACATCAACCGTGGCCTCGTCGACCTGTTAGAACGGGACGGCTTCGACTCCGTCGAGGCGGCCGTCGGCGCCGACCTGTAGTCAGTCTCGGACGATAACGACCGTCTCGCCCGCCTCGACCATCTCGCCCTCACCGGTGTACTGCCGTTCTTCTTCGAGTTCGAACATCTCGGGGTCGAGTTCGGCGTCCGCGGCGTGCAGGTCGCCGTCGACCACCTCGTAGTCGCCGTCGGCGATAGCGGCCTCGATATCGGAGACGCGGTTGCCGAACTCGGGACCGACCAAGGAGTAATCGAGGTCGACACCGGTCACGACCGACTCGACCGGCGGTTCCTCGTCGACGGACTCCAGTTCGCCGACGTGCATCACCCGTCGGATGTCCTCGGCGAAGGCGGCCACGTCGCCGTACACCCGCACCGCGTCCACGTCGGCGTTCATCGACAACTGGTGATCGGTCTTGTACTTCCGGAGGGCGGCGACGACCGACATCGCCCGCTCACCGGCCGTGAGATCCGCCGTCACGCCCAGCGGTTCGGGCCAGTCGGCCGTGTGGACGCTCCCCTCGTTGTACATGTCACGCCACAGTTCCTCGGTGACGTGAGCGAGAATCGGGGCGAACAGCGTGCAGAATCGCCGGTGAGCGACCTGAAGCGTGTACGCCGCCGACGGATCATCGCCGTCGTGCAGGCGCTGTTTGGCGATTTCGAGGTAGTCGTCACAGAAGGTGTGCCAGAAAAAGGAGCGGAGGCTGTCCCGCGCCTTCGAGAACTCGCGGTGCTCGAAGTGTTCGGTGACGGTGTCGATCTGTGCGTCGAGTTCGGCGAGCATCCAGCGGTCGATTTCGCGGAGATCCGGCCGCGAGAGTTGCTTTTCGGGGGTGAGATCGTCGACGAGTTTCGACGCGTTCCAGAGTTTCCGCATGAGGCGCTCGCCGGCACGCAGCCCTTTCTCCTTGTACGGCAGGTCGTCGCCGACGGCACTCCCGGCGGCCCAGTAGCGGGCGGCATCGACCGGGAACTCCTCTAGCACCTCGTCGGGCGCGACGACGTTACCCTTCGATTTCGACATCTTCTCCCGGTTTTCGTCGAGCACCATGCCGTTGATCATGACGCTGTCGAAGGGCACCTCGCCGGTGTGTTCGTAACACTTCACGACGGTGTGGAACAGCCAGAAGGAGATGATGTCGTGGCCCTGGGGACGCACGTTGATCGAGTAGAGTTCGGGACGCTCGATCTCCATCTCGCCCGCGTCTTCGTTCCACTCCCATCCGGCGTTGATCAGCGGCGTCAACGAGGAGGTAGCCCACGTGTCGAAGACGTCGTCCTCGGGGACGAGCGTCTCACAGCCACACTCCGGGCAGGCGTCGACCGGCGGATCGTCCGAGAGCGGGTCGACCGGCAACTGGTCGCGGTCGGCCATCACCTCCGTATCGCAGTCTTCGCAGTACCACACTGGGAACGGGATGCCCGACGAGCGCTGACGGGAAATCGCCCAGTCCCACTGGAGACCTTCGATCCAGTTTTTATACCGCGTGAACATCTTGTCGGGGAACCAGTCCATCGACCGCCCGGCGTCGAGATATTCGTCGGTCTTGTCGAGCAGTTTAATGTACCACTGCTCGGTGACGAGGAACTCGACTTCCGTCCCGCAGCGCTCGTGGACGTTGACGACGTGAGAGATGGGCCAGCGGTCGAGAAGCGCCCCGGCCTCGTCGAGGTCGTCGACGATGGCCTCGCGGGCCTCGTCGGCGGAGAGTCCCTCGTACTCGCCGGCGACGTCGGTCATCGTCCCCGACTCGTCGATGGCGATGCGGAGCGGCAGGTCGTGGGCCTGGTACCACTCGATGTCGTTCTGGTCGCCGAACGTACAGCACATCACGATGCCCGACCCGGTCTCCATGTCGACGCGTTCGTCCTCGATGATCGGCACCGTCTGGCCGAAGATCGGAATCTCGGCCTCGTCGCCGACGAGATGTGCGTTCTCGTCGTCGTCGGGGTGGACGAACACCGCCACGCAGGCCGGCAGGAGTTCGGGGCGCGTCGTGGAGATGGTAAAGGAGTCGTCGCGGTCGGCAACCTCGAACGCGATGTCGTGGAAGTGTGAGTCCTGCTCGGAGTCTTCCATCTCGACCTGCGAGATGGCTGTCTCGCAGTCCGGACACCAGATGGCGGGCGCGCGCTGTCGGTACTCCCGCCCCTGCTCGTAGAGGTCGATGAAGGAGAGTTGCGAGATGCGCTGGACCCGCGGTTCGATGGTCTGGTAGGTCTCGGTCCAGTCGATGGAGATGCCGAGCGCCTGCATCTTCTCCGTGAAGTCCGCCTCGTATTTCGCACAGACCCCACGGCACATCTCCTGAAACACGTCGCGGTCGTACTCCTGGTGTTGGACGTCGAGTTCGTCCTCGGCGAGGCGCTCGGAGGCGATGCCGTTGTCGTCGTAGCCGAACGGGAAGAACACGTCCGCGCCCTGCATTCGGTTGTAGCGGGCGACGAAGTCCTGAAGGGTGAAGCCATAGACGTGCCCCCAGTGGAGACTTCCGGAGACGGTCGGCGGCGGGGAGTCGATGGAGAAGACGGTGTCCGGATCTACCGCGCCGTCACCGTAGGCGTACAGATCCTCCTCGACCCACCGCTCCTGCCACTGTCGTTCGACCGTCTCGGGGTCGTATTCTCCGCTCGGCATTGCTCGCGTGACGCTACCGGAGTGACCGATGTTAAACGCCTCGGTTGGGTGATGACGGGCGGCGTCGGGGCAGCGACTACGCCAGCGCGTCCAGGCGGAACTCGAAGGCCGCCACCGGCAGTTCAAGGTCGTGTTCGACGAGCACGCGCGGGTGAACCTCGCCGATCACGCCGACGGTCTCGCCGTCGATCACCACGTCGGCGGCCCGGCCGTCGATGAACGTTGGATGTGTCGTCGCGGGCGTCGCCAAGTCGGCGTCGAAGTCGTGACATAGCGCCGCCAGTCGGGACTTGGCGTCCTCGTAGGTAGCGTCGTGGCGGGCCACGGCGCCCGCGACGGTGCGACGCTCGGCGACGCCCGTGTTCTCGCCGTCGTCGGCGGCGGCCGCCAAGCCGACCTCCGCGAGATCCTGCGGGTAGGCCCGATGCGTGTTGTTCTCGAGGACCATCAACAGGGAGGGGAGTGCCCACGTTCGGAGCATCGTGTAGTCCTCGCTGTACGGTTCGGTGATGGTGACCGGCGCTCCCCCGCCGACGACGTCGGTTCCGGGGCCGATCCCCATCCGGTCGTAGTTCTCGGCCTCGGAGATCATATGGAAGTTGAGCAGGTCCTCGAAGCCGAGGCCGACGAGCGAGGTGCGGACCGCGGACTCGTGGACCGAGCGTTCGTGTCGACCGCCGACGGTCGAGACGTCGGGATAGCTAGGATCGAGGTCGTTGAATCCGTAGGCCCGGCCCACGTCGTCGATCAGGTCGAGTGGGTGGAGGACGTCGGTGCGGTACGGCGGAATCGACACCTCGTAGGTGACGGTCTCGCCGTCTGCCTCCGGATCGGCGTCGAGTCCCGAGCGCTCGAACAGGTCGACCGCCTCCTCGACGTCGAGGTCGACGCCGAGCATCCCCTCGATGCGCTCGTGGGCGACGGTCTTTTCGTCCACCTCGAAGTTCGGGCGGACGAGGCGCTCGTCGGGGTACTCGACGGTGACTTCCTCGACGGTCGCGCCGCGGGCATCGAGCGCATAGCAGATGACGTTACACATCCGGTCGATGGTCCACTGGTCGGTGCCCGTGAGTTCGACGAACAGTTCTCGGGAGTCGGTCGACACCTCCGTCCGCCGCCCGTTGATGACCGGCGGGAACGAGAACAGGCCGAGTTCGTCGTAGATGGCCGGATAGCGGTCGTATTCGTCCACCAGCGGGGCGTACGTCTCACCGGTGGGGTGGGATTCGAGCACGTCGGCCGGTGTCATCTCGCGGTCGGCGTCCAAGGGGACGAAGCGGTCGCCCTCGGGGTCGACCCCGCGGTACGTAACCGAGTTACCGCCGTCGTCGCCGTAGCCCGCGCCTTTCAGCATCGTCAGGTCGTGGATGCCGATGGCGCCCTTGGCGCGTTTCCGCCCCATCGTCGCGTGGAGTTTCTCCTGCAACTGGATCAGCGAGTCGAGGGCGTCGTCGTCAAGGTCGACCCCGCGAATCACCGCGCCCGTGACGTAGGGGCGCTCGTCGGGCACCGAGTCGTCGACGACGACCGTCCAGTCGGGATCGTTCGTGTTCGGGACGTACACCCCGCGGTCGTCGCCGTACTGGTAGCGCAGGGAGCGGGCGACCCCCTCGACCGAAAGGCGGTCCAGGCGGTCGGGGCCAAACTCCAGTTGGAGTTGTCCATCCTCGGTCTCACCCTCGAACTCCAGGCCGAGGGCGAACAGATCCTCCTTGAACGCCTCGTCGCTTTTCTCGTCGTGACCGGTCAGCCGGCGGAGTTCGTCGGGATCGACGTTGACGACGGGCATCAGTGCAACACCTCCGTGTTCCGCAGGAGGTCGAGGTCACAGAGCGTCCCGTGTACGTCGCGGATGTCGTCGAAGCCGTACATGAGCATCAGGAGTCGTTCGAGCGCCAGGCCCCAGGCCATCACGTCACACTCGACGCCGAGGGGGCGGAGGACTTCCTCGCGGAACATCCCGCTGTTGCCGATTTCGATGAGGTCCCCGGTTTCGGGGTGTTCGCCGAACAGTTCGAAGCTCGGCTCGGTGTAGGGATTGTAATGCGGCTTAAATCGCAGGTCGGTGATGCCGAACTGTGCGTAGAACTCCTCGAAGGTGCCCATCAGGTCCCGCACCGAGAGGTTCTCGGCCATCACCCAACCCTCGATCTGGAAGAATTCGAGGAGGTGAGTCGGGTCGAGCGTGTCGTTGCGGTACACCTTCTCGACGCTGAAGAAGCGCTCCGGGGGTTCGAGGTCACCGATTTCGTGTCCCGACAGGTAGCGCATCGACAGCGAGGTGGTGTGTCCCCGGAGGTCGACCCCGCGGGCGACCTCCTCGGTCCACGGCGAGTGATAGCCCTGTCCGTCGTCACCGACGCCAGCCAGGTGCGCCGAGCGAACGCGGTCGAGCAGGTCCGCCGGAATCTCTCCCATCGGCGGCACGTCGAGGGCGAACTGGTCCCAGTGGGTTCGCGCCGGGTGGTCCTGTGGCATGAACAGACAGTCGTTGATCCAGAACTCCGAGTCTGCGTGCGGGCCGTCCATCTCCCGGAATCCCATGCCGACGAGGGTGTCTTTCACGCGCTCGGCGGTCTGACGGAGGATATGTACCTTGCCGCCGCGCCGTTCGGGGGCGTCGGCCTCGACGTTGTAGTCGGCGAACTCGACGTCCTGCCACTCGTCGGAGGTGAGCAACTCGGGGGTGAGGCGGTCGACCGTCTCGGCGGCCTCGACACCCTCCATCAGCGCGGTCACGCCCTCGTCGGTGAGGGTTACCGAACGGACGGTCCGCTCCTGACGGACGACGAGGTCACGGCGTTCGAGGAGGTCGAGCAAGTCGTCACCCGGGGTGTCGCCGTCGGCGACAGCCGCAAGAGCGGCCGTCACCTCGTCGGCCCCCGGGTCGACCTCGTCGGGGACGACGACGCCGTTCGAGACGGTGCCGTACCCGCTTCGCTCGTAGTTCGACAGGGCGATGTTCGCCCGGTCGCCGAGTTCGGATTTGGCGACCGCGCGGCCGATATCCACACCGGGGTCGTCGCCGCCGGCGCCGTCGAGGGCGGCCCGGTGGAGGCTCACCTCCGGGAGTTCGGCCTCGTGGTACCGGTGTCCCTCGTCGGTGAGTTCGGTCGACGCGTCGGTGCGTTCCGACACTTCGATCAGCCCCGCGTCTTCGAGGTCGAAGGCGGCGCCGGTCACCGTCTCCGGTTTCAGGCCCGTCGCCTCACTCACCTGTTCTATCGTCCGTTGCTCCGTCGCGCTCGCGGCTTCCAACACCGCGACCTGTGATTCCGGGAGTCGCATCTCTTGTGTACGTCCACCGAATACGGTCAGTTAGCAGTTCCGAAGGCTCACGCGGTCGTCCGCGTGAGCGGCCGAGGAGGTCGGGTTTGTCCGCCCGCCGCGGGCGGAGTCCGCCGGCCTCAGCAGCCGAAAAAGAACCCGACCCCGGACGCGGTCGCTTCGCGGGCAAGCGAGTCGGTCGTCGCGGGGTCGGTCGCCATACACGAGGGTGCGGGTCGCGCGGCAAAAGCGTTCTGCACGCCCGAATCGCCGGTCAGTGCCCGTCGCCCGGCACGCCGCGACGCTCCGATTCGAGGTCGATATCCAGGTCGGCAAGCAGGTCTTCGACCTCCGCGCGTTTCGCCTGATGCTCTTCGAGAAACTCGCGCATGAGTTCGGCGGCCTGCTCCTTACAGCCGCCACAGAGCCGTTCGCCGCCGACACACTCCTCGTAGACCTCGGTTGCAAACTCGTCGTCGTCACCCGCTAAGAGGTAGGCGTAGAGTTCGTAGACGGGACACTCGTCGGCCTCGCCGCCGAGTTCGCGCTGCTTGTCGGCCGTCTCCCGGCCGCCCGTCGTCGCAGCTTTCACCTTGTCGTAGCCGTCCTGGGGGTCGTCGAGCAGGGAGATGTGGGAGGCGGGTACCGATGACGACATCTTCCCGCCCGTCAGTCCGGTCATGAAGCGGTGGTAGATGGACGAGGGCGGCACGAAGCCGAACCCGCCGTGGTCGACCTCCACCTCGCGGGCCAGGTCCTCGGCGGCCGCACGGTCCATCTCGAAGGCATCGATATGTTCGTCGTAGCGGCGTTTCTCGCCCGGGACAGCCTCGATCAGGGCGTCGAAGGCGGCGTCGGTGGCGTTGCGGTCGAGGAACCGAACCCGGGGGCGAAGCGGCTCCTTGCCGGCCGCACGGAGTTTGTCGATTGCGGCGTCCCGGGCGGCGTCGGGGGCCATCTCGGCGTCGAGCCAGTCGGCGGCGTCCTCACAGCGGACGCCGTCCGCGTCGTCGAGTGCGGCGTACGCGGCCGCCAAGTGGTCGCGCTCGGCGGCGTCGGCCTCGAAGCTCGCGTACGCCTCGGTTACCTTGAAGTAGCGCATCCGCGCGGCCACGTCCCGCGCGAGACGCATGTGGGGGTCCTGATCCGGACCGACGGGGATGACAGTCGGCTTCGGCTCCTCCAGTTGGGGATAGAGGATGTCCGCCATCTGCGTGACCACCGACTGCATGTGGGAGACGGAGGTTTCGCCGTCGAAGCCGTAGATTCCCTCGAACTCCGCGAAGCGGGCGTTCGACCCGAGTTCGAAGGCGAGGTCCTGCACCTCGCGGTTGGTCGACTGCCGGTACAGCTCACCCTCCTCGGGGTCGAACCCGAGTGCGAGCAGTGAGAGCAGGTAGTCGCGGGCGTGGTCGTCGATTTCGTCCCACGAGAGGCCGCGGGCGCTGTGGGCTTCGAGGTCGGCGATCAGCCCGTAGGCGTCGGCGCCTCGCTGCTGGTGCCAGATGATCTCGTCGAAGACGAGCTTGTGGCCGATGTGGGGGTCGCCGGTGGGCATAAACCCCGAGAGGACGGCGGCGTCCTCACCCTCGCGAAGCGCCCGGGCCACGGGGCGGTAGTCGCGGTGCCCGAAGATGACGCCCCGACGCATCAGATAGTGGGGTTCGGGCACCTCGCCGAGCGCCTCGTCGAAGGCCTCGATGCCGAACTCCTCGAACAGCTTGCGGTAGTCGGAGACGGTCGAGGAACCCCAGGGGTCGAGCGCGACGTCGTCTGCGCCGCTAGCGGTGTCGCTCCCGCCGTCGGTCTCTAGGGCCGCGTCCTCCGTCTCGTCCGGTGTGTCTCGTGTCATGTTAGGGCGTGATTCGGGCGACAGAGAGCCAGTCTATCCCCTCGTTCACGTCGGTCAGCGCAAAAACCATTCGCTTCCGGACCCCGCCGGCGAGGCGCACGTCGAGCGAGAGGTCGCGGGGCAGGAAGGTGTGATCGGGGGCGACGACGCGGATCAGCCGTGCCGAGTGGTCCATCTCTTCGACGGTGGTGAAGGCGTCGTAGGTGCGGAAGTCGGCGCCGAACTTGAACCCGCTTTTCGGGACGCTACCCGCCGCTCGGAGCGCCGCGTACGCGCGGAGTCGGCGGTCGAACCGCTGTCCCTCGACGGTTCGACCGCGCTCGACGACGCGAGGTTCGGCCAGGTCGAGGGTGCCACGGCGGGCGAGATACGCCGCCTCGACGAGCGACAGTTGGAGAGGGCCGGTTTCGGCGTTCCGTCCGAGGAGCCGCTGCCCGTAGAACCCCCGGTCGTAGAGCGCCGCGGGCGGCTCCCACACCACCGCCCGGTCGGCGAGGAGCGCAGCATCGAGGTCGGTCGGCGGGTCGTATCGCTCGCCCCCGTCCGCGTCGCCGGCGGCGGCCGGCCGTGCCGTCTCCAGGTAGGTGAGTTCACCCTCCTCGTCGACGACGGCGAGGGTCACGTCGCCGAGTGCGGCGGCGGGGATCGACTCGCGTTCGCCGGCGACGCGGAGCCGGTAGGCGACGGCGTCGTCCTCGGGGCCACTCCCCCGCGGATAGACGACGAAGTCGGCGCCGTCGGGGTCGTCGACCCAGCCGTCGCGGGCGGGCGAGAGGTAAAAGCCCCGGTCACGGAGGTCCTTGTACACGACGAACGCGAGGGCGGTGTCGGTGGCGACGAGGAAGGCTCGAAAGTCGAGAGAGTCGTCGCCGGCGACGACGGCGTCGAGGTCGCCCCGAAAGAGGAGGTGGGCGGCCTCGACGGGCGCGAGTTCGATCCGGTTGCCCGAGAGCGGCCGCCCGTAGCCGCGGGCGTCGTAGAACCGCTGTCTGGCGTCGCCCCCGACGTGGACGACGCCGTCCTCGAAGGTCCCCTGCATACCCGGATGGGGGCGCGGTGGGGGTAAAGGGCCTGCGGTGCCCGGTCACCCCGTCCACCGGTCACAGGTGCCGTCGAGACACCGCCGCCCGGTCGCCGTCTCGAAGACCGGAAGCCCACACGCGCAGGCGTCGACGACGACGCCGGCAGGGACGGTGAAGGCCGTCTCGCAGTCGGGGTAGGCGTCACACCCCGCGAGCAGTCGCCCGCTCCGGCGGATGATCCGGAGAGCCGACCCGCAGTCGGGACAGGTCCACTCGCGGTCGAACCGCGCCCGCACCGCGTCGTCGAGTGGGTCACAGGCGCGGTCGATACACACCTCGAACGTGGCGCCGCGGTCGACGCGCATGGTCGGGAGGCCACAGTCCGAACAGCGGGTGTCGAGGACGGTCGCCCCCGCGACCAGCGGGTAGCGCGCCCCGGCATCGAGGTCGACAACCGCGCCGCCGGTGCGAATCAACGGCCCGCCCGTCTCCGGACTCGTGCCGACGGGGACGCCCGCCTCGGTGACCGGATAGACGGAGCGACGGATTCGGTCGCCGGTTACCCGGAGGGTCCGGTCGTCGAGGCGGGCGGTGAGGCCGAAGCCGTCGTCGGACTCGACGGCCACGCTGTCGGCGCGGGTGAGCCACGCGACCGGCTGGTAGCCCTCGGCGTCGTGGACGAGGACGGTCCGGTCGGGTTTGACGAGGACGAGCACCCGGCCGCGGTGGGTTCGGTCGTCGGTTTCGACGGTGCAGTCGCCGGCGAACGTGCGGATGGCGTCTGCCATGCCCCGGGCTGGCCCCGTCTCCGGGTGAAAAGCCTCGGACGAAGCCCTTTCGGCGATGGGGCGCAGTCGGCCGGTATGGACGCGGTCCTCTTCGACATGGACGGGGTGATCGTCGATACCGAGGAGTTCTGGCGCGCCCGTGAGCGTGACGTAATCCTCCCCGCAGCGGTGGTCGACGGCGACCCCACGGAGGCCGACATCCGCGGTGTCAACTACCGCGAGACCTACGACCACCTCGCCGAGCGCTACGAGATGGCGCTGGATCGGGCGGAGTTTCTCGACCTCTACGAGTCGGCGGCCGCCGACCTCTACGACACCGCCGATCTTATGCCGGGGTTCCGGGACCTGCTGGCGGCCCTACACGAGAACGGCGTGCGGGTCGCCATCGTCTCCTCCAGCCCACGGCGGTGGATCGAGCGGGTGGTCGAACGGTTCGACCTGGACGTGGACGTGGTTCTGAGTACGGAGGACGTGGACGGCCCGGGCAAGCCGGCGCCGGACGTGTATGTCGCCGCCGCGGAGCGAGTGGATGCCGTGCCCGAGGACTGCGTTGCCGTCGAGGACTCGCCGAACGGCGTGCGGGCGGCGACACGGGCGGGCGCGCCGACGATTGCCTACGGTGGCGACGCCGAGGCCGTCGAGTTGGCGGATCACGAGGCGCCCGACCCCGCTGCACTTCGCGACGTACTCACGGCACTCGGCGCCCTGACGGAGTGAGAGGCCGGGAGCACACGAGAATCGCCGCATCACCCGAGTCCGAACAGGCTCCCGATCCGAACGCCGAGTTCGAGCACTTCGACGAGGACGGTGTTTATCGGCCCGACGCCCCGGACTCGAATATCGCCGTTACCGTACGCGGTCCCGAAGGCATCGGTCCGGCTTTCGGCGTCCGCGATCTGCCGGATCGTGGCACAATCCGTTTCGACTTCGACGGCGGCGTCGGCGGGAGCGCCGGTACGGAACGCGGACACCTCCCGATCCGCGCCGGTGGTGACCGTGTAGTCGCGCGTCTCGGCGTCGGTCACGACCCCATGAATCGTCGCATCGGAGACCGTTCCGGAGAAGAAGCCGGGGACGGCGTCGACGTTGTCGTTGTACGCGCCGACCAGCGAGTCGGCGCTCCGGTTGCAGAGGCGGTCGCTCCCGGTCGCCCGGCGCAACGACAGCGTCCCGACGTCGGTCTCCGTGCCGCCCGTCTGGACGGAGAGCGGATACGTGGTGGCGGCGATGCGGCGGTCGGCGTCCGCGAACTGGGTGCCGTGGGTCACGGTGACGTTGGAGACGGGATCGGTTCCGGTCGCAGTGAACACCGTTCCCGACTGACGGACGTTGGCCGTATCGACCCGCACCGCGACCGAGCCGTCGCCGTCGGCGTCCGTGACGTTCAGCGTGACGCGCCAGTTGAGGCTCGCAGAGCCGACCGTCAGGCGCGCGGTGTCCGTCCCATCGAACCGGAGGGGAATCGTGGCCACGTCGCCGACTTCGGCCTGGACGATCCTCGAAGCGAACGTGACCTGTCCGGGCCCGGAGTCGTCGACTGAGACGGTGACGCGTTCGCTCGCGGACGTATCGGTGACAGCGAAGACGAGGCGGTACGTTCCCGGCGAGACGCCACTGAAGTTCGCCGATAGCGCCTGTCGATCCCCGCCCGATAACCGGAGCGTGTCATCCGCGGAGTCGACGGTGCCGACACCACCGAAGATCGTCTGGAGCGTCGATGCGTCGAGGTCCGGCGACCGAACGGCGTGGGTGTAGTTCGCCCGATTCGAGCGCACCGCGATGTCCAGAGTCGGGTCGGCCGTGGAGACGGTGGTGCGGTTCGGTTCGACCGAGTACGGCTGCCGAACGAGGTCGAACGAGATGGTCGGTCCCGCCGGACTGGTGAGCGCGTACTCACCAGAGGAGAGTCGCGCTGTCTCGAACGTCAGCGTCCCGTCGTCGGCGACGCGAACGGGCGTCACGAGGGTCCCGTCGGCGCGTTCGAGGTCGACGCTGTCGGTCGAGTCGTACCGATCCGTGGACAGCGTCTGTCCGACGAAGTAGGTGCCGCCCTCGCTGAGGGTTGCGTCGCCGCTCGCGCCGCGAGCGACCGTAGCGCCGAACCCGCTCACCTGCCCGACCACGAGGGCGAACAGGACGGCACAGACGACGAACCGCGAGCGACCGTCTCTCATGGAGTCTCGGAAGCGGCTAGTGTGTGGATGTTTCGCACGCGCCCGATATAGTTGTTCGGCTGATATATCGGCGACTACGTTACCCGAACCGTCCGCTCGGCCACGAACGGCCGCAACGGCAACTCGGGAAAGGACACCTCGACCCGGAACGCGAGTGTGTCCGCGTCGGCGCCGAACACGCCGACCGGCACGGTCGTCAGATCCGAGAGGTAGGCCGTCTTCTCGTGCATCTCGACGCCGTTGACGGTGACGCGGACGCCGACACGGGCGCCGCCGCCGTCGTTTCGCACCCGCACCTCGCACATCTCGCTGTCGCCGGGGGCGACGGTGTCGGGCAGGTCGTCCCACGCGACGGCGACCGCCGGGAGGTCGGCGGCCGCGTCGACGATTCGTTCGGCGACGCCCGCCGCGAGGCCGGCGCGTTCGAGTTCGTCTCCGCCGGCGGCGACCAAGTCTGCGGGGCGGGAGTGACCGCCGGTGGCGAGCGTACTCGCTCGGCCGGCGCCGACACCGTCGACGGCGGTGAGCGAGACGGCGTCGCGGCTGACGCCGTGTTCGACCCGGGCCTCCAGCCGACGGGCGAGGTTGGCCGCGCGGGGACCGGCAAAGCGGTCGAGAAACTCCCGGAGCGCCGCGAGCAGACGGAGGGCGTTCCGGCGGATGATCCACGCGTCGCTCCGCAGGTCCGCGGGCACGGAGTCGCTGGTGCTCGCCTGGAGGATGGCGAACACCTTTCGGCCGCCGTCGTCGAGGGCCGACGCCTCGCTCCCGAGGACGGCGTCGACGGCGTCGGCCTCGGACTGACGGGCGGAGACGGAGTCGAACTCCGCGGCCGCGGCGACGGTTTCGAGGACCGCGTCGGCGTCGATCCGGTCGCGCTCGGCCAGGTCGTGGAAGGCGGCCGCGGTCGAGAGCCGGAGATAGTATTTCGAGGCGAGGCGGCCGAGCGGCGTCGGATCGATGGTGAGGTCCTCACCCATGGCGACGAAGCCGCGGTCGACGAGGGATTCGAGCGTCTCGCGAACGCGGTCGCGGAGGCCGTCGAAGTCGTAGGCGGCCGGCTCCGAGGACGCCCGGACGTAGTAGTAGGTGGTCTCCAGCCACGAGAGCACGTCGTCGAGGTCGGCGATGGTCCCCATGGAAATCTCGGCGTTGAGGTGGGCATCGAGATCCGCGGCGAGGTGGGACTCGATTTCGGTGCCCTCCCGGAGCAGGCGGCGATAGCGGTCGGCGTCGGAGCGGTCGCAGATCACCCAGCCGTAGCCCACGTCGTCGTAGCCCGGGCGGCCGGCGCGACCGAGCATCTGCAGGAGGTCCAGCGGGCTGATGTCGACCTCGCCTTCCAAGGGGTCGTGATATTTGGTGTCGCGGACGATGACACAGCGAGCGGGGAGGTTGACACCCCAGGCGAGCGTCGACGTCGAGAAGAGGACGGCAATCTTCCCCTCGCGGAACCAGGATTCGACGCGGTCGCGGTCGTCCTTCGAGAGCCCGGCGTGGTGGAAGGCGACACCGTCGAGGACGGCTTTGCGGAGGTCGTCGTCGCCCAGGTTCTCGGCAGCCTGGTGGAAGTCGTAGTCTCCGCGGGAGCCGACGGGCACGTCCCGTTCGGCGAGTTCGTCGCGAGTCTTGGCCGCGGCGCTGACGGCGTCCTGTCGGGAGGCGACGAACACGAGCGCCTGGCCGTCCTCGCGGACGTGTGGTTCGGCGGTGTCGAGCGCGCGGTAGAGCCGACGGTACTTGTCGGCGAAGCTGTTCTCGCCGTGAGTGTAGGTCTTCACGCCGGTCTGCAGTTCGACCGGACGGTAGTCGTCGCCGAAGGCGAAGGTCGCCTCGGGCGGGGCGTCCAGCCAGTCGGACACGTCGCCGACGTTGGGCATCGTCGCCGAGAGCGCGACAAAGCGGGGGGCACAGAGTCGTCGCAGCCGGGAGACGGTGACTTCGAGGACGCCCCCACGGCGTTCGGAGTCCAGCAGGTGGACCTCGTCGATGACGACACAGTCCACGTCGGTGACGAAGTCGTAGCGCCGGGAGTCGTGTTTGCGGGTGGCCGAGTCCACCTTCTCGGGGGTCATCACGAGCACGTCGGCGTGACGCGCCCGGCGCGGGTTCAGGTCGCGTTCGCCCGTGACGACATACACCGAGTAGCCTAGGTCCTCGAAGCGCTCCCACTCGCTTTCCTTCTCGTTGGTGAGCGCGCGCATCGGGGCGATAAAGAGGGCGGTCCCCGCCTCACTCAGCGTCTTGCAGATGGCGAGTTCCGCCAGCGCCGTCTTGCCGCTGGCCGTCGGTGCCGACGCGACGACGTTGTGGTCGCTGTCGACGAGGACAGGCAACGCCTCGCGTTGCATCCGATTGAACTCCTCGAAGTCGAAGGCGTCGGCGAACTCCGGAACGGCGTCGGCGACCTTCACGCGGTCGGCACCCCCGGTCGGGCGTGGAGCGGGCGGCCGTGACGGGTCATATCCGCTTCCGGGGGCCGTGTGGGGAAAGGCGTTTCGTGGTCAGTCCGTCGGCGTCGCGGCGTCGTCGCCGTCGGCCTCGCTTGGGTCGACCCCGTCGGCGAACAGCCCCCCGCGGACGGCGCGGACGTAGTAGGCGGCAACGCCGACGGCCGCGGCGACGTTCGACCCCGTGACCGCCCAGAAGACGGCGGGGGTTCCCAGGTCAAGGCCGGGAACGACGGTGACACCGAGGATCGACACGGAGGCGGCAGCGGGCAGAGCAAGCGCCGCGACCGGCAGGCGAACCGCCCAGTATTTCAGCAGGTCGGCGACGAAACTCGTGCGGGTGCGGCCCGCGCCGTTGAACCCGGCGAGCATGAGGTCGACGGCGCCGATGGCGGGGTAGCCGTAGGCGAGAACACGGAGGTACTGAACCGTCAGCGCGAGGCCGTCGCCGGAGATGTCGGGGACGAACAGGCGGGCGACCGGGCCGGGGACGAGCCACTGGACGACCCCGAGGAGCGCGAGGGCGGCGGCGGCAATCCCGACGCCGACGCGGGTGGTACGGACGGCGCGGTCGGGGCGGTCCGCCCCCACGTTCTGTCCGACCATGCTCTGGGCGGCCTGCGCGAGGCCGCGTGAGGGGAGGACGGCGACACTCGCCACCCGCGCGCCGACGGTGTAGGCCGCGAGGCCGGCGGCGCCGCCGGCGAGGGCGACGATACCGACCAACAGGACGCGGACGCTCTGGCTGACGACCTGTCGGCCCGTGATGGGCGCACCGACCGAGAGGAGGGCACGGAGGTCGGAACGGGCGGGCGTGAGGTGGCGCCACGAGAGGCCCATCCGCGGGCCGACCGCGAGGGCGAGGGCGAGAGCGAGGCCGGCGGCGTAGCCAGCGACCGTCGCCAGCGCGGCCCCGCGAATCCCCATCCCGGGGATCGGGCCGCCGCCGAAGATAAACAGCGGGTCGAGCAGGACGTTGACGGCGACGGTGGCGACGTTGATGTAGAGTGAGGCCCGGGAGTCGCCGCGACCGACGAACCCGGCTTCGAGGGCGTCACTGGCGCCGGCGAGCGGGAGGCCGAGCGCAACGACGCCGAGGTAGAGGGCGGCGGCGGGCGCCACGTCGGGGCCGGCGCCGACCAGTGCGACGAGCGGACGGGAGACAGCGGCGACGCCGCCGCCGACGAGGGCGCCGAGTGCGATGGCGAGACCGACCCCGTGGACGACCAGTCGCCGCGCGCCGTCGTCGTTCTCGGCGCCAACTCGCTGGGAGACGAGAATCTGTGTGCCGACAAAGGGCGTCACTAGGAGGGCAAAGAGCAACCCGAGGAGGGGGATGGTGAGGCCGACGGCGGCGACGGCTGTCTCGCCGAGGCGGCCGAGCCAGAAGGTGTCGACCACCTGCTGGGCGACGCGGACGACGTTCTGTGCGACCAGCGGAACGGCGAGCGAAAGGAGGGTTCTGGGCACGGAATCCTCGACGATGGCGGCCCGCCGGTCGCTCATCGGCCAGGGATTCACGAACCACTGGCATAGACGTGTCGGTCACGGGGACACCGGTAGAGAGCCCACACGTTTTTGCGCGGCGGGCCAAAGAGGCGCATATGGCACGCAGGCGCAAGCCCGACTGGCTGAAGCAGCGGCCGCCGTCGGGCCAGCGGTTCACGGAGATCAAGGAGACACTCCGGGACCGGGACCTCCACACCGTATGCGAGGAGGCGAACTGTCCGAACCTGGGGGAGTGTTGGAGCGGGCGGAACGGCCCCGGCACGGCCACGTTCATGCTGATGGGCGACCGGTGTTCTCGGGCCTGTAACTTCTGTGACGTCGAGACGGGAGGGATGGAGGCGTTAGACCCCGAGGAACCGTCGAAGGTGGCCGACGCCGTCGCCGAGATCGGTCTCGATTACGTCGTCCTGACGAGCGTGGATCGGGACGATCTGCCGGACCAGGGGGCCGGCCACTTCGCACGGACAGTCGAGGCGATCAAGGAGCGCGATCCGGGAATCCTGGTCGAGGTGTTGATCCCGGACTTCCGGGGCGACCCGGCGCTCGTGGATCGGATCGTCGAGGCCGGGCCGGACGTCATCGCCCACAACGTGGAAACGGTCGAACGCCTCCAGTGGCCGGTCCGGGACCGCCGGGCGGGCTACGAGCAGTCGCTCTCGGTGCTCGAACGCGTCGCCGACACGGCGGACGTATACACGAAAACGAGTCTGATGCTCGGGGTCGGCGAGTACGACCACGAAATCTATCGCACGCTGTCTGACTGTCGCGAGGCGGGCGTGGACGTGGTGACGCTGGGGCAGTATCTCCAGCCTTCGCGCTCACACCTAGACGTCTACGAGTACGTCCACCCGGACGCCTTCGAGACGTGGCGCCGGGTGGCGGAGGCGGAACTCGGCTTCCTCTACTGCGCCAGCGGCCCGATGGTGCGGTCGTCGTACCGCGCAGGCGAGTTGTTCGTCGACGCCGTCCTCCGGGACGGCCGGAGTATCGACGAGGCGCGCCGCGAGGCCCACGCCGCGACCTGACGGGCCGAACGCATAAGACGCGGGGGAGCGAGAGGCCGGTCATGGAGCAGTGCCTCGCGGACGGCGGTGGACAGGTCCCGAGGCGGGAAACCGGATCGACGGTGGACACGGCGGACTCACGGCCGAAACACACATGAGCACCGACACACGGAACCTGACCCTGGTACAGGCGGTACGGGACGGCCTCGAAACCGAGATGCGGCGGGACGACGACGTGATCGTCCTCGGGGAGGACGTTGGGAGGAACGGCGGTGTCTTCCGCGCGACCGAGGGCCTCTACGAGACGTTTGGCGAGGATCGAGTGATCGACACGCCGCTGGCGGAGTCGGCCATCGTCGGCACCTCGATTGGGATGGCGGCCTACGGTCTCCGGCCGGTGCCCGAGATCCAGTTCATGGGGTTCATCTACCCCGCGTTCGATCAGATCGTCAGCCACGCGGCTCGCATCCGCTCTCGGAGTCGCGGGCGGTTCACCTGTCCGATGGTCGTCCGAGCGCCGTACGGCGGCGGCATCCGCGCCCCGGAACATCACTCGGAGTCCACGGAGGCATTCTTCGTCCACGAACCCGGACTGAAGGTAGTGGTGCCGTCGACGCCCGCCGACACAAAGGGGCTGCTGGCGTCGGCGATCCGCGACCCCGACCCCGTGATCTTCCTCGAACCCAAACTGATCTACCGGGCGTTCCGCGAGGAGGTGCCGGCGGACGATCACACGGTGCCGCTGGGCGAGGCCGCGGTCCGGCGCGAGGGGAGTGACGTGTCCGTCTACACCTGGGGGGCAATGACCCGGCCGACGATGGAGGCGGCCGAGACCCTCGCCGCGGAGGGGATCGACTGCGAGGTGATCGACCTGCGGACGCTCTCGCCGTTAGACCGGGAGACAATCGTCGCCTCCTTCGAGAAGACGGGGCGGGCGGCGGTTGTCCACGAGGCGCCGAAGACCGGCGGACTGGGCGCCGAACTCACGGCGATCCTCCAGGAGGAGTCGCTGCTCTACCAGGAGGCGCCGGTCGGGCGGATTACGGGCTTCGACACGCCGGTGCCGCTGTACGCCCTGGAGGATCACTACCTGCCGTCGCCGACGCGCATCGAGGAGGGGATCCGGGAGGTAGTCGCGTTCCCATGACCGTCGAGACGTTCCACCTCCCCGATGTCGGTGAGGGGGTCGCGGAGGGGGAACTCCTCCGGTGGCTCGTCGACCCGGGCGAGGAGATCACAGAGGATCAACCGCTGGCCGAGGTGGAGACGGACAAGGCGGTCGTCGATCTCCCGTCGCCGTACGCGGGGACGGTGACGGAACTGCACGTCACGGAAGGCGAGATGGTACCCGTCGGAACCGGCATCGTCTCGGTCGAGGTCGACGGCGACGACGACGTGGGTGACGCCGACGCCGCCGCCGACACCGGCAACGAGGGGACCGCCGAGGACGCCGGCGGTCGGCGTGCCTTCGCCGCCCCGAGCACCCGTCGACTGGCGCGTGACCTCGGGGTCGACGTGGACCGAGTCACGGGGTCGGGACCGGGCGGGCGCGTCACCGACGCGGACGTGCGGGCCGCAGCCGAGGCTGACACCGGGGACGCGGCCGCGACCCGTCCGGAGCCGCGGTCGCTCGATCCCGACGCGACGGTCGTGTCGACGGCGAGCGGCCTAGAGGCCGCAGGACGCACCCGCCGGGAGTCGGCCGCGACGGTCGAGGCGGCGAGCGAGGCAGTCGAGCGTGAGCGCGGGCAAGGGTTCGAGGAGACGGCCCGGGACCGGACGCTCGCGGCGCCGGCGACCCGACAGCTAGCGGACGAACACGGCGTCGACCTCGATGCGGTGCCGACAGATCGGGAACGCGACGGCGTCCCCTTCGTCACGGCCGCGATGGTTCGCGAGTACGCGGCGGCGGCGGAGCGCGCCGAGGCGGAGGAATCCACAGGTGCGACGACGACCGACAGGCCCGACGCGACGGCGGACGCGACGACGGCCGAGACGAACGGGGACGCGGCGACAGCCACCGAGGGGGAACCGAAGCCGGGCGACCGACTCCCGTACCGCGGGATCAGACGCTCCATCGGCGAGCGGATGGAACAGTCGAAGGAGACGGTCCCCCACGCGACCCACACCGACGAGGTGGACGTGACGACCCTGGTCGAGACGAAGGCGGATCTCGAACCGTACGCGGCCGAACGGGGCATCGACCTCACCTACATGCCGTTCGTGATGCGAGCGGTCGCGCGGGCGCTCGCGTCGTTCCCACGAGTCAACGCCGAACTCGACGCGGACGCCGGCGAGATTGTCTGTCACGACGCGTACAATCTGGGCGTGGCGACGGCGACGGACGCGGGCCTACTGGTGCCGGTGGTCGAGGACGTCGGCGACCGGTCGCTTCTCGACCTCGCCGAGACGACGGCGGAGAAGGTGACCCGGGCCCGCGACGGGAGCATCTCCCGGGCGGAGATGCAGGGCGGGACGTTCACGATTACGAACATCGGGGTGATCGGCGGCGAGTACGCGACGCCCATCGTCAACTACCCCGAGGTGGCGATCTTGGCGCTCGGACGGATCGAGCAACGACCGCGAGTCGTCGACGGCGAAGTGGTTCCCCGGCACACCCTGCCGCTATCGCTGTCTGTCGATCACCGTGTCGTCGACGGGGCGGTCGCGGCCCGCTTCACCAACCGCGTGATGGAACTGCTGGCACAGCCGTCGCGCCTGCTGGTCGAGTAGGGCCGACTCGGGTAACCTTACGGCAAGCACGCCCTTTATTCGGCCGTATGCGAGAGGAGAGAGCATGACAGAGACCGTCACACTCGCGGACATCGAGGCCGCCCAGGAACGCTTCGACGACCCGGCCATCGTCAGACAGACACCGATAGAGACGAACCGTTCGCTCGCGGAGATGTCGGGGGCGGACGTCCACCTGAAGATGGAACACCTCCAGCGGACGGGGTCGTTCAAGACGCGGGGAGCGTACAACAAGCTGAAACAGGAGGCCGAGTCGGGAAGCGACAAGCACGTCGTCGCGGCGAGTGCGGGGAACCACGCCCAAGGGGTGGCGCTGGCGGCGACGACGGTCGGACTCGACTCGACCATCGTGATGCCGGAGAACGCGCCACAGGCGAAGGTGGATGCGACCCGGAGCTACGGGGCGACGGTCGAACTCCACGGGGCGACCTTCGGCGAGGCGATGGACCACGCCAAGTCTCTGGGTGCGGAACCCGAGAACTTGTTCGTCCACGCGTACGACGATCCGGCCATCGTCGCCGGCCAGGGAACGCTCGGTCTGGAGATCAACGAACAGGTGCCGGACGCGGACACGGTCATCGTCCCTATCGGTGGCGGTGGGCTGATCGGCGGCATCAGTACGGCGCTGAAGGCGCTCAACGACGACGTGCGGGTGATCGGCGTCCAGGCGGATCTGGCGGCGACGGTGCCGGACAGCCTGCAGAAGGGGATGCCGGTCGACGAGGAGTCGCCGAAGACCATCGCCGACGGCATCGCCACGGGAAGCGTCTCTGGGTTGACCCTCGGTCTCATCGAGGACCACGTCGATAGGGTGATAACGGTGAGCGACGACGACATCGCGCGCAGCATTCTCGTCGTGCTGGAGCGGGCAAAACAGCTCGTGGAGGGAGCGGGCGCGGCGTCGGTGGCGGCGCTGCTGAGCGACGACGTCGACGTCGAGGGGGAGACGGTCGTCCCCCTGCTCTGTGGCGGCAACATCGACATGTCGATGCTCCAGACGGTGTTGACACACGCCCTGACCGACCGGAGTCAACTGCTCCGCCTGCGAATCCGCATTCGCGACCAGCCCGGCGAGATGGGGCACATCTCGGGGATCATCGGCGACCGGGGGGCGAACATCCGGACGGTCCGTCACGACCGAGCGGTCGGCGACCTAGAGGTGGGCGACGCCTACCTCGTCTTCCGAGTGGTCACGAGCGGCGAGAGCCACGCCAAAAACGTGATGAGCGCCATCGAGGACGCGGGCTACGAGGTCGAGCGCGTGAACTGACGGGAGGACGGGTGCTCTTGGCGCCCGAGGATCGCCAGTCGAGGCCGAAACCAGCATGATAGACCCGGTAGGACAGCACACAGCGCCGAATATATACGTCGAGCGTCCCGAAACCGAGTACTATGCCGTACGTGACTCACTCCGAGGCGGAGCGGTCGGAGATGCTCGACACGGTCGGGGTATCCGACCCCGACGCGTTGTTCGACATCCCCGACTCCGTCCGGTTCGACGGCGACTACGGGATCGAGGCACACTCGGAACGGGAGACGCGAGCGGCCGTCGAGGGGTTGCTCGACGAGTCGCCCGACCTGACCGAGTTTCTCGGTGGCGGCCACTACGATCACTACGTCCCGTCGGTCGTCGATCACCTCTCGCTTCGAGGCGAGTTTCTGACCAGTTACACGCAGTACCAACCCGAGATTACACAGGGGTTCCTCCAGGCGCTCTTCGAGTTCCAGTCGCTCGTCGTCGAGTTGACGGGTCTCGGCGTCGCCAACTGTTCGGTGTACGACCGTGCGACGGCGCTGGGCGAGGCGGTCCTCCTCGCCGACCGCGTGCGGGCGACTGACGGCGACACCGTATTGATCCCGGCGGACCTCCCCGACCGGGTTCGGTCGGTGCTCGATAACTACACCGACGGCCCGGAGATCACGGTCGAGACCTACCCGACGAGCGGGGGAACGGTCGACGTGGACGGCCTCGCCGATCAGATCGGCGCGGACACCTCGCTGGTGTACGCCGCGACGCCGAACGCGCGGGGCGTCCTCGAACCTGACCTGGCCGCGGTCGGTGACCTTGCCGACGACAACGACGCGCTGTTCTGTGTGGGGTCCGACGCCGTCGCCCTCGCACTGCTCGAATCGCCGGCGGCGTACGGCGCCGACGTGGTGGTGGGCGACGCGGGCGTCCTCGGCCTGCCGACCACCTACGGCATGGGACTGGGCCTGTTCGCGTGTCGTGAGGATTTCCTCCGGCAGGTACCGGGGCGACTCGTGGGCGCGGGCGAGGACGACGCGGGCAACCGAGCGTACACGCTGACCCTACAGACACGCGAACAGCACATCCGGCGGGAGCGGGCCACCTCGAACATCTGTACCAACCAGGCGTGGCTGGCGCTTCGAGCAGCCATCCACGCGGCGTGGCTGGGGCCGGACGGTCTCGTCGACCTGGCCGAGGAGTGCGTGACGGGAATCGCGGCGGCGTGTGAGCGGATCGACGCCCTCGACGGCTTCACGGCGCCGGTCTACGACGGCCACCACTTCCGGGAGGCGCTGATCGACACGGCGGCGCCCGCGGCGGACGTGGTCGACCACTGCCGGCACGCCGGCCTCGCCGTCCGGGCCGTCGAGGACGCTGGCGAGGAGCGACTCGCGGTCTGTGTGACCGACACCAATCAAGAGAGCGTGGACGACCTGGTCGACGCCCTCGCGGGCTACGGGGGTGGCGCATGAGCCAAAAACGGCACGAACGGCGGACTGAGGAAGCGGCCGAGGGCGACGACGAAGGCGATGCGCCACACCAGCAGGCGCGGTGGTACGACGGCGACCGGTACGAACCGCTGTTGGACGAGAAGAGCACGGACACCGTCACGGTGGAGTCGTCGCTGCCGGACGACCTGACGCGCGAGGAGTTGACCCTGCCGGATCTCTCCGAACCGGAGGTGACCCGCCACTACACCCGGCTCTCACAGATGAACTACGGCATCGACTCGGGGCCGATCCCGCTGGGATCGTGTACGATGAAGTACAATCCCGCGTTCACCGAGGACGTGGCGGCCCACCCGGGCAACCGGGTGCATCCCCTCCGGACGGACGAGGACAAACAGGGGATCTTGGGCCTGCTGTACGAACTGCAGGAGACGCTGGCGACGGTCGGCGGGATGGACGCGGTGACACTCCAGCCGCCAGCGGGCGCCGCAGGCGAGTTCACGGGTATCCAGGTGGCGAAAGCCTACCACGAGGCCAACGGCGAGGGTGAGCGAAGCGAGGTGATCGTCCCCGAGTCGGCCCACGGGACCAACTTCGCGAGCGCGGCGATGGCCGGCTACGACGTGGTGGAGTTGCCGTCCAACGAGGACGGGCGGGTCGCGGTCGACGCCTTGGAAGCGGCCGCGGGCGAGGACACGGCGTTGTTGATGCTCACCAACCCCAACACGCTGGGGCTGTTCGAGCGCGACATCACGGAGATTGCGGACATCGTCCACGAGGCCGGTGGCCTGCTCTACTACGACGGCGCGAATCTCAACTCCCTGCTCGGGAAGGCCCGGCCCGGTGACATGGGCTTCGACGTTATGCACTTCAACCTGCACAAGACGTTCGCGACGCCCCACGGCGGCGGCGGGCCGGGACAGGGCCCCATCGGCGTGAGCGCCGACCTCGCGCCCTTCCTCCCCACGCCGCAGGTACGAGAGGCCGACGGCGGCTACGAGACCTACGAACCCGACCACAGCATCGGGCGGGTCCACGAGTTCATGGGCAACTGGCTGGTGTTGGTGAAGGCGTACGCGTACATCCTCCGGCACGGCGACGTGGGACTGGAGCGGATCAGCGAGACGGCGGTCCTGAACGCCAACTACCTCGCCGAGCGGATCGAGTACGAGGTGCCCTACGGTCCCTTCCACCACGAGTTCGTCGCCAGCGCGGACGAGGACGCCGCCGACGTGGCGAAGGCGATGCTCGATCACGGCGTCCACCCGCCGACGACAAAGTGGCCCGAAATCGTCGACGAGGCGCTGATGACGGAGCCGACAGAGACCGAATCGAAGGCGCGGTTGGACGACCTCGCGGCGGCGTTCAACGCCGTCGCGGCGACCGACCCCGAGGACCTGGCGGCGGCGCCGAACGAGACGACCGCCCGTCGGATCGATCAGGCGGACGCGGCCCGGAACCCGCGACTGTCGTGGCACGCACTCGACGACACGTAGGCCGTCGGACGGTGTGAACGATTGGAGCGGACCACGCTACTTATTTTTCTGTTTTCCGTGCTCTAGCCCGTGACTGTGAACCACTCGCATCTTCGGGAGACCGACCCGGCAGTCGCGGAGGCCATCGCCGGCGAGGAGCGCAGACAGGAAGAGAACCTCGAAATGATCGCATCGGAGAACCACGTCTCCGAGGCGGTGATGGAGGCCCAGGGGAGCGTCATGACGAACAAGTACGCGGAGGGCTACCCAGGTGAGCGCTACTACGGCGGCTGCGAGCATATGGACACCGTCGAGAATCTCGCCATCGAGCGGGCGAAAGAGCTCTACGGCGCCGAACACGTCAACGTCCAGCCCCACAGCGGGACGCAGGCGAACATGGGCGTCTACTTCGCGGCCCTGGAGCCTGGCGACCGCATCCTCTCGCTGGACCTGAACCACGGGGGCCACCTCAGCCACGGTCACCACGTCAACTTCTCGGGACAGCTCTACGAGGTGGAACAGTACGGCGTCGACCCGGAGACGGGCTACATCGACTACGAGGCCGTCGCGGAACAGGCCGCCGAGTTCGATCCCGACATGATCGTCAGCGGCTCCTCGGCGTACCCCCGCGAGTTCGACTTCGAGCGATTGGGCGCCATCGCCGACGACGTCGGTGCCTACCACCTCGCGGACATCGCTCACATCACGGGGCTGGTGGCAGCGGGCGTCCACGTCAGTCCCGTCGGCGCCGCCGACTTCGTCACCGGCAGCACGCACAAGACCATCCGCGCCGGCCGCGGTGGGATGATCATGACGACCGAGGAACACGCCGAGGCGGTGGACAAGGCCATCTTCCCCGGTGGTCAGGGCGGGCCGCTGATGCACAACATCGCGGGCAAGGCCGTCGGCTTCGGCGAGGCACTCGAACCGGCGTTCACCGAGTACGCCGAGCAGGTGGTCGCGAACGCGAAGACGCTCGCAGACGTGTTCACCGACGCGGGGGTCCAACCCGTCTCGGGCGGCACGGACAAACACCTCCTGCTCCTCGATTTGCGGGAGTCACATCCGGATCTCACGGGCGAGGACGCGGAGGACGCCCTCGAGGACGTCGGCATCACGGTGAACAAGAACACCGTTCCGGGCGAGACGCGGTCACCCTTCGTCACCAGCGGGGTCCGGGTCGGCACGCCGGCGCTCACCTCCCGTGGCATGGGCACGGACGCGATGGAGACGGTTGGCGAACTCATCGTCGAGCGTCTGAACCACCCCGACGACGCGGGCGTGGCGAGCGAGGTGCGCGACGAGGTCGACCGACTCTGTGCGGAGTTCCCGGTGTACGAGTAGGCCATCCGTCACAGCGTCGTCTGGACCGATAGCTGGACGACCTGTGGGAGAATCACGCTGGCGAGGATCTGTGCCCACATCGTGAACGTCGTCGGATCGGTCCCCGTCGTCGCGCTGCCGTTCCCCGAGACGTCGGAGTCCCTCGGTCACTCCCTCGTTCATGTATCGGATGCCGACGGCCGCGAGAACGTGGCCGACCGGAATCGTCACCGCGAAGGGATTGCGGAGGAATCACAGCGCCGACCCCGTGAGCAACTGCCGAACGGTATTGCCGATCCCAAAGTTGGCGCAGAGAACGATTCCCACGAGGGGATACGGTGGATGCGAGCCGTTGCTGGGGAAGCGGCCGGCGAGCGCCTCGACCCCGAACCACGTGGCGAGCCGTTCGACCAGCAGTTGTCTTGATCCCACCCGGTCGGCTGATTCGAGCACGCCCCATGGAGCCGCCGCGGCCGTTTTCAACTTGCCTGTCGGCCGGCCCCGCCAGCTTTTATATTGCGGCCGTCGCGACGTTCACCAATGGTCGTCGGAGACGTGACTACCGGAACGGAGGTACTGGTCATCGGCGCGGGACCGGGCGGCTACGTCGCCGCCATCCGCGCCGCCCAGCGCGACCTGAACGTCACGCTGGTAGAACGCGACGCGTACGGCGGCGTCTGTCTCAACCGCGGCTGCATCCCCTCGAAGGCGTACATCACGGCGACCGACATCGCCCACGACGCCGCGACGGCCGAGGAGATGGGAATCCACGCCGACCCGGCGGTCGACCTCGGGGGAATGCACGAGTGGAAGGAGGGGGTCGTCGACCGCCTCACCGGTGGGGTCGAGAAGCTCTGTAAGGCAAACGGCGTGAACCTGCTGGAGGGGACGGCCACGTTCGTCGACGACGAGACTGTCCGCGTCGAACACGAGGGCGAGGGGCAGGGCTCGGAAACCGTCGCCTTCGACCACTGCATTGTCTCGACGGGGAGCCGACCCGTCTCGCTTCCGGGGTTCGACTTCGCGGACGAGCCGGTCCTCGATTCGGCCGGCCTGCTCTCGCTCACGACGGTGCCGGACCGGCTGGTGGTCGTCGGCGCCGGCTACATCGGGATGGAGCTCTCCACGGTGTTCGCCAAACTCGGGAGCGACGTGACCGTGGTGGAGATGCTCGATGACGCCCTCCCGGGGTACGAGGACGACATCGCGCGAATCGTCCGGAAGCGCGCCGAATCGCTGGGCGTCGACTTCCACTTCGGCGAGGGGGCGAGCGGGTGGCGCGACGCCGCCGACGGCGGTATCGTCGTCACCACCGAAACCGAGGACGGCGCGGAGTCGACCTACGGCGCCGACCGGGTGCTCGTCGCCGTCGGGCGAGAGCCGGTGCTCGACCCGCTCGATCCGGCGGCGGCGGGGCTGGAGCCGACCGCGGAGGGCTTTCTGCCGACCGACGAGCGGTGCGAGACGGGCGTGGAGGGAATCTACGCCGTCGGCGACGTGGCGGGAGAGCCGATGCTCGCCCACGCGGCCTCGGCGGAAGGGGTCGTCGCGGCGGAGGCTATCGCGGGCGAGTCGGCAGCCTTCGACGCGCGGGCGATTCCGGCGGCGGTGTTCACCGATCCCGAGATTGCGACAGTCGGCCTGACCGAGGCGGCGGCGGCAGAGGAGGGGTACGATCCGGTGGTCGGTGAGATGCCGTTCAACGCCAGCGGGCGGGCGCTGACGACCGGTGAGACCGAGGGGTTCGTCCGAGTGGTCGCGAGCGCCGACGGCTTCCTGCTCGGCGCACAGATCGTCGGCCCCGAGGCCTCGGAGTTGATCGCCGAACCGACGCTGGCCATCGAGATGGGCGCCCGTCTGGAGGACGTGGCGGCGACGGTACACACCCACCCGACGCTCTCGGAGGCGACGATGGAGGCCGTCGAGAACGCCCTCGGGCAGGCGATCCACACCCTAAATCGGTAGTCGGTTCGGCGACGGTGGGAATTCCGGCGCCCAATAACATACGTCACGTGTCACGAACGGAGAGAGGAGGGCGTCGCTCACCAATACGGACCCACTCGTCGGGGGCGACGCTGCGACGCTCTGCCGAACAGCAAGGTCTAATTGGGTGGCCACGCTAGTATCACCTGATGCCCACGGTAGAATACCTCAACTACGAAGTACTGGACGATCACGGCTGGGAAATGGACGACGACGACCTCTTCGAGAAGGCCGCTGACGCCGACCTCGAAGACGTCGACTACGGCAGCCTCGAAGTCAACGAGGGCGAGTACGTCCTCGAAGCCGCCGAGGCCCAGGGCTACGACTGGCCCTTCTCGTGCCGTGCCGGCGCCTGTGCGAACTGTGCGGCCATCGTGCAGGAGGGCGATCTGGACATGGACATGCAGCAGATCCTCTCCGACGAGGAAGTCGAGGAGAAGGACGTCCGGCTGACCTGCATCGGCAGCCCGGCGGCCGACGAAGTGAAACTGGTCTACAACGCCAAGCACCTCGACTACCTCCAGAACCGCGTCATCTGAGGCCACACGGTTCCGATCTTCCATTTTTTCACACCGGGTAGCGGCGGCGCCGTCGAAAATACTAATTCCTCCGCGCCTCGGGGTTGGGTAATGCTCGCGGCGAAAACGGACCTGCTGCGGTTGATCGCGGTGCCGGCGCTGGGATGGGCGGCGTGGCGCGACGTGCAGACCCGTCGCCTCCCGAACCGCCTCTGGTATCCGTTGCTGGCGGTCGGCCTCCTGACGCTCGTGTGGGACAGCCTCGGACACCTCCCCGTCGCGGGCGTCGAAGACCGACTCTTTCTCGTCCGGGTGGGGATCAGCCTCCTCGTCGTCGTCCCGCTGGCCTACGGGCTCTGGTGGATCGGGGGGTTCGGCGGCGCCGACGCAAAGGCGCTGATGACCCTCGCTATCCTCTTTCCGACCTATCCGGTCTTTTATCTCGCCAGCGGCGCCTATCCGCCGGTAGCCACGGACGTCGGCGTCTTCTCGATGACGATTCTGACGAACGCGGTGCTGGTCGGGCTGGCCTACCCGGTCTATCTCGGCGTCCGGAACGGTCTGCAGGGTGACCGATCTTCGGTCATGTTCCTCGGTCGCCGCACCGATGTGGCCGCGCTTCCGACGGAACACGGCCGCCTGTTCGAGACGACCGAGGGGTTCACCCGACACGGCCTCGATATCGACGCGTTGCGGATGTACCTGCGGTGGCGGGGCACCTCGCTCGAAGCGCTCCGGGCGGCGCCGGCGGCCCACCGCGACCCGTCGAGCGTGGGGGCGACCAACGATCCGACCGACGGGGCCGTCGGCGCGGGCGGGGAAAGCGCCGCCGACGCCAGCGGCGTCCCCGACACCGACACCGACACCGATCCGGACGCCGACCACGACGATCCCTGGGCCGCGGAGCGCTTCCTCGACGAGATCGAAGGGAGCGCCTACGGGACGACCCCGGAGACGCTCCGCGAGGGGCTGACGGTGGTGACGACCCGCGATGCGGTGTGGCTCTCACCTGGAGTCCCCTTCATTGTCCCCCTCTTTCTGGGGCTCTGCATCGCCCTGACCTACGGGGATGTCCTCTTTGGCCTGCTGGGTGCGCTCGGCGTCGTGTGACGACACAAGACCTATCGGGTGGAGGCGCCCAGAAACGGACATGACTGCCGACGCCGACGCGACTGCGGACGTGGACGTTGACTTCGGTGCCGACGGCCTCGTCCCCGCCGTCGCACAGGACGCCGACTCGGGCGAGGTGTTGATGCTCGCGTACGCCTCGCCGGCGGCGCTCGACCGCACCCGCGAGACGGGACGGGCACACTACTACTCGCGGAGCCGTGACGAACTCTGGGAGAAGGGTGCGACCAGCGGACACGTCCAGCGCGTCGAGGAGGTGCGGGTGGACTGTGACGCCGACGCCTTGCTCTATCTCGTCGACCAGGAGGGCGGCGCCTGTCACACCGGTCACCGCTCCTGTTTCCACCGGACCGTCGAGGGCGAGACGGTCGGCGAGCGAGTGTTCGACCCCGACGACGTCTACGACGACGGATGAGCGGGGACGACGACGTAGCCGCGGCGCTGCGGGCGGCGCGGGCGGACCGCGACGACGCCCGGGCGGCCGTCGCGGACCACGGTGAGACGCGACTGCGGGCGGTCCAAGAGGCTTACCGCGAGGCGACGGGGTTGCTGGAGCGATACGAAGGGCGAGCGACCGGCACCGGCGACTTCAAGGCGTTCGTCGAGTTTCAGGAGTCGTTCGTCGAGTTGACAGAGGGCCTCGACGACGACCTGCCGGCCCGGTCAGCCTTCGAGGCGGCGAACGACTTGCTCGATCAGCGACGCCTCGGCGAGGATGACTTCGAACAGGCACGCGAGGCGCTGGAGCCGGCAGCCGACCTGGCCGCCATGCTCGACGAGCGCGATGCCGCCGCGGAGACCTTCGAGGCAGCCCGCCGTGACGCGCGGCGACGCCTCCGAGACCTGGGCGAGCGCATCGAGTCGTTGGAGCGCCTGCAACGACTGGGCGAGGCGGACTTGGAGGCGCCGGTCGAGCGGTTGCGGGAGCCGATCACCGACTACAACGACGCGGTGTCGGAGGCCTGGAGCGAGTTCCGACGCGAGGCGAGCGCCCGCGAGGTGTTCCGCGTCGTCGAGGCGAGTCAGGCCTACCCGCTCGCGGCCTTCCCCGAGATTCCGCCGGACCTCCGTGAGTACGTGACGACGGCACCCGCGGGCGAGGAGTCGGTCCCGACGCTTCTGGAGTACGCGGACTACTCGAGCTCGAAGCTCTCACACTACGTGGACAACCCGACGGCCCTGCGGACGCGGGTCGGCACCCACCGGACTTACCTCGAACGGCTCGATGCCGCGCCGCTGACGGTATCGTGGCCGCCGCCGGACGCCGAGTCGCTCCGCTACCGGGCGTCGGAACTCGTCTCGGTCGTCGCTCGCTTTGCCCCCGAGGCGGTCGTCGCCGCGGCGCGACGGCTTCGCGAACTGCCCAACCGGGCGGAGTACGACCGTCTCCGGGAGTCGGCGCTCGCGCGCGACGAACTGGACGAACGGGAGCGCGACCGGCTAGAGCGGGGGGCCGTCGCGGAGGAGTTGGCGGCCGCCCGCGAGGAGCGCGACCGGATCGAGGCGGCGCTCGCGGAGACGGCGGACTAACGCGTCGCGTCGAGGTGTCGGCGCAGGTCGGCCACGAGCGTCGACGCTCGGTCGGTGTCGCCGGCCTCGGCGTAGATACGGATCTTCGGTTCGGTGCCGCTGGGGCGGACGAGCACCCACGCGTCGCCGTAATCGAGGCGGTAACCGTCGGTCGTATCGAGGTCGACGTCGGCCTCACGGGCGTAGCGCTCGGCGGCGTCGAGCAACGCCGCTCGCTCGGCGGCGTCGTCGTAGGTGAGGCCCTCGCGGACGAGATGGTAGTCGGTGAAGGGCGCGACGACGTCGCTCGCGGAGGTGTCGGCGCGAGCGAGGAGTTCGAGGAACTTCGCGGCGACGTAGGCGCCGTCGCGGGTGAGGCGGTACTCCGGGTAGAAGACGCCGCCGTTGCCCTCGCCGGCGATGGGGACGTGATCACCCGCGCGGCGGCGTTCGCGCACCCGCGTGACGATATGTGTCGCGCCGATGGGGGTCACGTCGAGTTCGGCGTCGGCGTCGGCCACGACGTCGACGAGTCGCTGGGAGACGTTGACCGCGGAGACGACCACATCGTCGGGGGTGAGTTCCGCGGCCGCGAGCGCCGCGAAGGAGGCGTCGCCGTCGACGAAGGTTCCCGTCTCGTCGACGAAGATGGCCCGGTCGGCGTCGCCGTCGTGAGCGATTCCCACGTCGGCGTCGGTCGTGCGGACGAGTCGCCGGAGGGCAGAGAGATTCGCGGCGACGGGTTCGGCGTCGCGCCCGGGGAAGTGGCCGTCCGGGTCGGCGTTGACGGTGCGGACGGCACAGCCGAGTTCGCGGAGGAAGGGCGGCGAGACAAGCGCCCCGGCACCGTGACCGGGGTCGACGGCGACGGTGAGGTCCGCCGCGGCAATAGCCTCGCGGTCGACGCTGCGGAGCAGATCCGCGCGGTAGTCGTCGTTCACGCCGTCGACCCGTCGGGCGTGGCCCACGCCGTCCCACGAGGCGAGGGTGGCGTCGTCGGCGTCGACCCGGTTTTCGACCGCGTCGTAGCCGTCGACGGAGAGTTCCGTCCCGTCGGCCCCGAGGAGTTTGATGCCGTTGTACGCCGGCGGGTTGTGGGAGGCGGTGAGGTGGACGGCCGGGACGCCCTCGCGGGCGCAGTAGTAGGCGGCCCCGGGCGTGGGGACGACGCCCAGACGGTCGACGTCGGCACCGGCGGCCGCGAGGGTGCCGGCGGCCACGTCCGCGAGTGGCCCCCCGGAGAGGCGGGTGTCGCGGGCGACGGCGACGCGGTCGGCGTCCCAGACGGCGGCCGCGGCGCTCGCGACCCGTCGGACTAGGTCGGGCGTGAACTCCTCGCCGACCACCCCGCGCGTGCCGCTGGAGCCGAACAGTTGCATTCAGAGAGAGGTGGACGCCCGGTCCACAAATCCGTTGCGACCGCTCGCCGAGAACGACCCGGGATGACGTCCGACCCGGCCGCCTGCCCCCACCGACCGGTCGGCATTTACGCCGCCGCCCCGTCCGGTGCCGACATGACGGAGTTCCCAGCGTTCGAGGTGATCCCGGCGGTGGACATGCAGGACGGCGAAGTGGTCCAGTTGGTCCAGGGAGAGCGCGGCACCGAGACGCAGTACGGCGATCCCGTCGCGGCAGCGCAGCGGTGGGTCGACGCCGGCGCGCGGACGCTCCACCTCGTCGACCTAGACGGTGCGTTCGAGGGCGACCGCGCGAACGCGGCGGCGGTCGAAGCGGTCGTCGACGCGGTGGACGTGCCGATCCAACTGGGCGGCGGTATCCGCACCGTCGCGGACGCGACGACCCTGCTCGACCGGGGCGTCGACCGCGTGATCCTCGGGACGGCGGCCGTCGAGGATCCGGACATCGTCGCCGAGATCAGCGAGCACTACCCCGGGAGCGTGGTAGTGAGTCTCGACGCGAAAGGCGACGAGGTGGTCGTCTCGGGGTGGACCGAGGGGACGGGCCTCGACCCGGTCGAGGCCGCGGGCCGGTACGAGGCGCTGGGTGCGGGTGCGATCCTCTACACCGACGTGGACGTCGAGGGGAAGCTGTCGGGGGTTCGGGCCGAGCGAATCGAGCGGCTGACCGACGCAGTAGACATCCCGGTGATCGCCAGCGGAGGCGTCGCCTCCCTCGATGACGTGCGGGCGTGTCGGGCGGCGGGTGCCGCGGCGGTGGTCGTCGGCACCGCGCTCTACGAGGGGGCGTTCACGCTCGACGCGGCGATGGACGCGTGAGAGACGGCGACGACGCCGGGCCGGACGCGCCCAAAACCGACTTACGCACGCCCCGAGAGGGGCGTGTATGGACCGCACCGCCGCTCGAAGCCGCGAAACCGCCGAGACGACGGTCGAGGTGACACTCGACGTGGACGGCGACGGCGACGCCCGCGTCGACACCGGGATCGGCTTTTTCGATCACATGCTCGAATCGTTCGCCAAGCACGGCCTGTTCGACCTCACCGTCGACTGTGACGGCGACCTCGAAATCGACGACCACCACACCGTCGAGGACGTGGCACTCGTCCTCGGCGCCGCCTTCGCGGACGCACTCGGTGACAAGCGCGGAATCCGCCGGTTTGCCGACCGCCGCGTCCCGCTCGACGAGGCGGTGGCGAGTGTCGTCATCGACGTGAGCGGGCGCCCCCTCTTTCGCTTCGACGGCGCGTTCTCCGAAGAGCGGGTCGGAGAGTTCACGAGCGTCATGGCGCGCCACTTCGTCCGCTCGCTGTCGACGGCGGCCGACCTCACCTGCCACGCCGAGGTGACGGGCGAGAACGCGCACCACGAGGTCGAGGCGCTGTTCAAGGCACTCGCGCGCACCCTCGACGATGCGACCCGGATCGACGAGCGCCGGTCGGACACACCGAGTACGAAAGGCGAACTGTAAAGCGATACGACCGCTGTCGTACTCGGTTTCGACATGCGTCGTTAGTTATTTGTCGGTGGCCGCGAAGGAGTCGCGTATGCAGGCGTTGGAGAGGCTCGACAGCGACACCTCGAAACTCGTCGTGTTGTACCTGCAACGCGTCGGCGACGCGACGCCCGGGCGGATCGCAGAGCGACTGCGACTCCCGCTGTTGACCGTGCTAGCGACGATCAGTTACCTCGACGAGGCGGGGCTGATCCGCCGACTCGAGGGGTCGGATCGGATCGTCCTGACCGAACGGGACGAGCGTCGGACGCCGGAACCGGCGTAGTCGCCGCGTTCAGTTGGGTGTGGGTGGGGTCACCGCCCACCGCCCGACGAGTCGCGGTTCGTGGTCCGCTCTTTGGCCCCGCCATCTGCCGTCGCCGTTCGAGAGGCCGTCGTGGCCGCGCCAGCGGTGGCAGTCTCGTCGATGTCGAACTGTGAGAGCCGGTGCTGGAGTTCGTCGGCCTGGTCGGAGAGGGTCCGAGTGTTCTGTGCGACCTGCGTGAGCGACGACGTTTGCTCTTCGGCCGCGGCCGAGACGTTCTCGGACTCGGTGTTCACCTGGTCGGCCTTCTCGGCGACGTCGTCGATCATCCCGGCCACGGACTCGGTCGAGGTCGCCTGGTCGTCCGTGGCGGCGCTAATCTCCTGGATGCTCCGGTTGGACTCCTCGACCTTCGACGCGATTTCGTCGAGGGAGTCGAGGGCGACGTCGATTGTCTCGGTCCCCGAGGCGACGCGGTCGCCCATCTCACGGATGTCCGCGACCGCCGTATCCGTCGAGGTCTGGATCTCCGTGATGAGCGTTTCGACGTCGTCGGTTGCGTCCGCGACTTCCCCGGCGAGTTGTTTGATCTCGTCGGCGACGACGCCGAACCCGTCGCCGGCCTCGCCGGCACGAACCGCCTCAATCGAGGCGTTCAGCGCCAGCATGTTCGTCTGCTCCGCGATGTCGTTGATGACGTCGACGATCTCTCCGATCTCGTCGATCTCGTCGGCGAGCGATTCGATCTCGTCGATCGTCTCCTGAGATTTCGTTTCAATGGCAGTCATCTCGTCCATCGCCTCGGTGGCCGCGTCTTGCCCGTCCCGGCCGGTTTCGGCGGCCTGCCGTGACATCGTTGCCACCTCGTCGGCCGACGAGGCGACCTCCTCGACGGTCCCCGAGAGACTCTGCATCTCGGCGGCGACCTCGCGGAGTTGCTCCGATTGGGCCTCGGCATCGGCGGAGATTGTCTGGATGGAGTCACTCACCTGCTCGCTGGCACGCTGACTCTCCTCGGCTCCCGTGGTGACCTCCCGCGAGGAGTCGGCGACGCGGTCGGCGAACGAGCGAATCCGTGCGACCGTCGCTTCGATTTCGTCCATCATGCCGTTGAACGACTCGGCGATTTCGGTCATGGCGGCGTTGTGACTTTCGGGGTCCATCCGCTGGGTGAAATCCCCCTCTGCCGCCTGGTCCATCACCGCGCTGAACGACGTGGCCTTCGTCTCGATGTGGTCGTTGAGCGTTTCGGCCTCCTCGCGGGCCGTCTCTGCCTCCTCACGGGCCGTCTCTGCTTCCTCCTTCGAACGCTCGGCCTCGGTGCGTGCCTGTTCCGCTTCCGCCCGTCGCCGCTCCGTCTCGGCCTGTGACTCCTTGAGGTCCGCGACGACGGCCATGGTCCCAATCGACCCGACGGAGAACACGCCGAGAACGATGGCTTGGAGCGAGGTGCTGAGTGTGTCCATCAACTCGCCGCTGATACCGAGCCACTCGACGGTCACGAGCCCCATCCAGAGGGCCCCGGTGACCGAGACGAGCACGAAGCTCGCCCAAAACGTCCGCTCTAACTCGGTGTCTTGGTAGTTCCGGACCCCGATACCGGCAGCCGCGACGAATCCGAGGGTAGCAGTCGCGTCGACGAACGGGATGATCTGGTCACCCACCATCGTCAGGCCTCCCCTCCGGTTCCCTCGGTGTCGATGTGCTGCCGTCTGTACGTGTACGCAGCGACGGCGAAGGCAACCCCGGCCCCGAGGTTCCCAACGAAGTGTTCCGTCAGATTCAGCGCGGTTGGCAAAAGGACGTTCTCGAAGTTCGTCGCGAACGCGGCGACAAACAGGAAGCCGTATGCCAGAACGAACCAGCGCGGCGTCTTCTGACGGTACAGTATCACCGGGATGAGACCGATGAGTGCGACGATCAGAACGACGGTCGTCTGCGCACCGAACGTTTCGAATACGGTTGACAAGGTCTGTTCCTCCATCAGTTCGTGATAGGTGGGATATATACAGCGTTCCGGCCAAATTTTCATAAAGAATAATTATAGGGTCGAACCTGGAGGGCCAGCCACGAGGGCACCCCAATGGCCGCAGGTATATCAACCGCCCCGGACAAGTCGTCGGACGAATGTTCGACGAGATCATGGAAAAGTTCGAGGGCAGCCCGAGCCAACAGGAGGTGATCCGCCTCCTGCTCGAACGGGGCTTCTCCGTCAACGACGAGGGGCGGGTCGTCTCCGGCGGCATCGAGATTCCCAACACGGGGATCGCCCGCGAGATTGGCGTCGACCGACGGGTGGTCGACTCGACGACCGACGCCATCCTCGACGATCCGGAGCTTCGCCGTATCTTCCAGAACATCACGGCCATCCCCAGTCTGATGGATCTGGCGCCGGTACTCGATCTCTCGGTGCTGACAGTCTGGGTCGACGACGAGACCGAGTCGGGCATCGTCGCCGAGGTGACGACGGCCATCGCCGCCCACGAAATCTCCATCCGGCAGGTCATCAGCGAGGACCCGGAGTTCGTCGACGACGCAAAACTGTACGTCATCACCGACGCGGCGCTCCCCGGGGAGCTACTGGTCGAGATCCGTGAGTTGCCGTACGTTCGCCGGGTCGAGTTCTAATGTCCGAGCCCTATTGCACGGTGGCCGAGCGCGCGGACGCCGAGTTCGAGGTGAAAGGCTCGGAGTTTCTCGGCCACGTCGCCCCCGCGGAGTCGGTCGCCGAGGCCGAGGCGTTCGTCGACGAGGTGCGAGCCGCGTACGACGACGCCACACACAACGTGCCGGCCTACCGCGTGCCCGCCGAGGGTGGAGCGATGCTCCGCGAGTGGGCGAGCGACGACGGCGAGCCGACGGGATCGGCGGGCAAACCCGCGCTGAACGTCCTCGTCCAGCGTGACCTGCGGAACGTCGTCGCGGTGGTGACCCGCTACTACGGCGGCGTCAATCTCGGTGTCGGGGGGCTGGCTCGGGCGTATGCCCGCGGTGTGAGCGACGCGGTCGACGCCGCGGGCGTGGTCGAAGAGCGACCCCACGAACGCGTGTCGGCCGTCGTCGACTACGACGATTCGGGGACCGTCCGCGGAATCCTCGAAAGCGAGGGCGTCGACTTCGAGGCGGCCTACGAGGAACGGGTCGCCTTCGAGGTGCGAGTGCCCGTCGCCGAGGCCGAGAGCCTCCGGGACCGCCTGCGCTCCGCGACCGGCGGCCGGGTCGAACTGGGCTGAGTTTCAGAGTGCTCCGGAGCGGTAGGGAGCGCTCGACGGGTCCGTTTCGGTGGAGATTCGTTCGCGGTCGTCGGGCCGCCGTCTGGCGGTGTTCGACCTGAAGCGAAGGGGTTCGCTGGTGGGGCGGCAGTCTCAGGCCGTCCGGAACGCCCGGTCGCCGGCGTCGCCGAGGCCCGGGACGATGAAGCCGTTTTCGTCGAGGCGATCGTCGATGGCGACGGTCAGGAGGTCCGCCTCGGGGACGGCCTCGGAGACGCGAAGCAGGCCATCCGGGGCGCTGACCGCCGAGAGGACAAAGAGGTTCTCTGGGGTCGTCTGGCCGTCGAGGACGTAATCGAGGACGGCCGACATCGTCGAGCCGGTGGCGAGCATCGGGTCGGCGACGATGACGGTGTCGTCCTCGCTGATCTCGGGGAGTTTGACGTAGTCGACCGTGATGGGGAACTCGCCGTCCTCGTTCATGCCGGCTTCCTCGTCACGACCGGCGCTGATGACGCCCTGTTTGGCGCGCGGGAAGGCCTTCAACAGCCCTTCGACGAACGGCGTCGCCGCCCGCAGGACGTTGATGATGACCACGTCGTCGAGTCCTTTCACGCGCTCACCGGTCGTCTCCGCGAGCGGCGTCTCGATGGCGACGTACTCCGTCTCCATCGCGCCGTCGATGATCTCGTAGCCACAGATCCGCCCGAGTTTCACGAGGCCCTTGCGGAAGGCGACCTGTTCGGTGTCGGCGTCACGGATCTTCGAGAGCGTGTCCTTCGCGAGTGCGTGCGTGATGAGATACGCGTCGTCGCGGTCTTCGATGGTCATCGTCGGGGAACCGGCCGCAGCGGACTTAAAACGCCTGCCTTAGCGCTGCGTAATCAGATAGGTCACGCCGACGAGGACGGCCGCCAGAGTGACGACGTTGACGGCGCCGTAGGCGACGATATCGATCATCGAGAGTCCCCAGACGACGACCCACGCGAACAGCGAGGACAACACCAGGTTCAGGGCGAGGATGACCCGGGGGTCACCCTCGGTGTCTGCCACCGCGTCGTCGAACCCCTCGGCGTCGTCGGCCATGCGTGTGGAGCGGTGCGAGCGCCACTTACCTCTTGTCCCTGGCGTCCAACCGGCGAGCATGGACCGGCGCCCCCGAAACCGGGACGGCCGGCCGGTCGATCCCGTCCCGTTCGTCGTCGTCGCGGGCATCGGCGCGATGCTCGCGTTCTCGCTCGGCCCGCTCTACGGGTTGGCGTACGGCCTCTCCCTCCGGACGGCGTTGACGGTATCGGCCGCCGCCGCTGTCGCAATCGTCGGGGGCGCGTACCAACAGTTCGTCCGCCACGGGACGCCCGCGGCCGCCGACGTCCGGCGGGCCGACGCCGACCGCTTGTGCTATCTCGCGCTGGCACTTGGAGCCATCCTCCTCGGGCTATCGATCCCGTTGCTCTGATCGTTCCGGCGCGACTCCGGCGGCGCTTATAGGCTCCCGTCCCCCATGGGCGTTCGTGCGCGAAGTCGAACGCGACCGGTTCGTCGCCGCGAGCCCCCGTGAGATCGAACGACGGCTCTCGCCGCGGGCGTTGCTGGCGTGGGAGGGGAGCTTCGAGGTGGGGGACGTGACCGAAGACGGCGAGGCGACGCTCGTCACCGCCACCGGGCCGGGAATGTCCTTCCAGCTCCGGTTCGAGGAACTGCCGGACGGCTACCGATACGAGGGGACGGGCAACGGCCCCTTCGAGCAGATGGAGACGCGAATCACGGTGACCCCCGAGGACGAGGGGTCGCGAGTTCGGGTCCGGTCGCGGGTGTCGCTCTCTCTGTCCCTGCCGCTGGCCGACCGCCTCGGGGCCTGGAAGCGGGGCGGCGAACTCGACCGGTTGCTCGACGGATTAGCGGCGGCCGTCTGAACGGTCGTGCGTGTCTTTCACACGAACGCGGCGGATTTAGCCCGGTGGATAGGAAGTCTCAGGTATGGGACTCATCGACACGGTGTCGGCGGTGCTCTCGGCCTCGACGAGTCGCGCGCCCGACGACGCCGGCGACGACGGCTCCGCCGGTGCCTTCTGGTGTGACGACTGTGGCGTCCGCGTCCGCGACGTGGCCGTCGACGACGAGGGCCTCGACCGGACCGCGGACGGAACACCGCGGTGTCCCGACTGCGGCGATCCGATGCGCTTCGAGCGGGCGGCCGGGTCGGGGTGTGCCTGCTGATCAGGGTTCACGGAGGACGGCCGTCTCGCCGTCAGTCGTGGGAAACGGGGCGGCGTCGACGGCGACGTCTCCGCCGTCGCCCCACTCCTCGTCGGTGAGGAGCGCGTCGTCGAGTCGGGCACGAAGCGTCGCCTCGTCGAGGTCGGTGCCGATGACGACGAACTCCGTCCGGCGGTCGCCGTAGGTGTCGTGCCAGTCGAGGTCCGGCCGGTTCGCGCGGTAGGTTTTCTGTTCGATGTCGGGGAGCGACGCGATCCAGGGACCCTGTGCGGTCACCCGAATCGACGATCCGGCCTGACTCACGGACTGCCGGCGGTCGGTGCCGGCGACCCAGAGCGTGCCCTTCGAGCGGACGACAGCCGGGGGGAGGTTCCGAAGGACCGACGCGATCCGCTCGGGGTGAAACGGGCGGCGACGGCGGTAGGTGAACGAGGTGACGCCGTACACCTCGTCGGGGTGGGCGTGTGCGTGGTCAGCGTGGTCGTCGTCGGCCTCGATGGCTCGCTTCCAGCCAGGGAGGGTGGCGAGGGCATCGGCGTCGACGCCCCCGGCGTCGAGGAGACGGGCGGGGTCGACCGCCGAGAACTCCGTCCGGACCGTCTCGGCACCGGGGCGAAGGGCCGCGACCAACGACTCGGCCCGGTCGAGTTCGACGTCGGTACAGAGGTCGCCCTTGTTGAGCAAGACGCGTGTCGACACCTCGACCTGTTCGACGAGGAGGTCCGACAGAGGGCGGTCGTCCGCGCTTCCGCGGCGTTCGGGGACCGTGTCGTCGTCGAAGGTGTCGAGAAAGCGCCGGGTGTCGAGGACGGTCACGAGCGCGTTCAGGCGATAGCGGGCGGCGGCGGCGGAGTCGGTGGTGAACAGGCGCGCGACCGGCGCGGGTTCGGAGATGCCCGAAGACTCCACCACCAGCGCGTCGAAGTCGCGCTCGCGGGCGAGACGGACCACTGCGGTCTCCAAGTCGTCGCGGAGTTCACAACAGATACAGCCGTTCGAGAGTTCGGCAACCGCCCCGCCCAGATCCGACCCCTCGGCGAGGAGTTCGGCGTCGACGTTCACCTCGCCCATATCATTGACGAGGACCGCGACGTCGCGGTCGGCGTTGGCCAGCAGGTGGTTCAACAGCGTCGTCTTGCCCGCGCCGAGGCTCCCGGACAGGACGGTCACGGGGATGCGATCCGTGTCGGTCATGGGAGGAGGTGAGGCCTGCGGCGGCTTCAAGCCCGTCGTCTCGGCACCACCGTCGCGGACGGCACGGGGTTTATGTCTCGGCGAGCGGTTGGATGAGAAACGATGACAGTCGCCGACCGCATCGCGGCCTACCGCGAGATCCTGCGGGAGTGGCTCCAGGGGCTGTACCATGGCATTATTTCACATCCAGCCTACGAGAAAATCGAGAAGGAGGCCGAGGACAGCGAGGACGCGTTCTTGCTGGCTTGCTTCCCGGACGCGTTCGGCATCCCCTCACCGGTCTCCTATTACACCGCCGAACTGCTCCCCTACCTCGAAGACGAGTTCGAGGCGTGGGAGCGGCGCCTGTGGGATCGGGACTCGTATCTCGAACGCAAGGGCCAGCAGTACCACTTCTGAGATGGAACCGTTCGTCTTCTTCGGCGGGAAAGGTGGCGTCGGGAAAACCACCGTCTCCTGTGGGTACGCCCGGCGGTGTGCAACCGCGGGCGTGGAGACGCTGGTCGTCTCGACCGACCCCGCGCACTCGGTGTCGGACGTGTTCGATCAGTCGTTCGACGACACTCCGGGGTCGGTCGAGGGGATCGACGGGCTGTCGGCGATGGAGATCGACCCCGAACGGGAGGTGGCGAACCACCTCGACGGCATCCGGCGACAGCTCTCCGAACAGGTGTCGGCGTCGATGGTCAACGAGATCAACCGACAACTGGAGATGGCTCACCAGACGCCCGGCGCGTACGAGGCCGCACTGTTCGACCGGTTCGTCGAGGTGATGCGGGAGCGCGACGACTACGACCGGGTGGTGTTCGACACGGCGCCCACGGGGGCGACGCTCCGACTGCTCGGGCTCCCGGATTTCCTGCGCGACTGGATCGACCGGCTAACGCACAAGCGCCGGCAGAGCATCGACCTCTTCGAGAAGGCCGCCATCGGCAACAACGAACCCCGGCGGGTGATGGCGGGCGACCCAGTCCTCGAACGCCTGGAAGAGCGCCGGGACTTCTTCGAGTTCGCCGGCGGTGCGCTCCGGAACGACGCGGCCTTCTTTCTCGTACTCAACCCGGATCAGCTGTCGGTCAACGAAACCGGGCGGGCAATCGAGGGGATGGCAGAGCGAGAGCTATCGGTTCGCGGACTGGTCGCGAATCGGCTGACACCCTCACCGGACGAGGACGAGAACGGCCGCGGCGCCCGCTATCTTCGGGATCGAATCGAGACGGAGCGCGAGCGACTGGCGCAGGTCCGCGAGCGGTTCGACCCCCCGCTCGTCGCGGAAATCGAGTCCCGATCACGCGAGGTGCGGGGCGACCTGCTGGCCGCGGTAGCCGAGGAACTTGCCATCGACCCGAGCGCCGAGGCGCCGACGTTCGTCGACCGCGACGGCTAACCGGCACGCGCGCACGGGACGCCAACGCTTAAGTCCGACTTTCATCATCTTTGTGACCGAGGCGACACATGACACAAGTAATCTGGATCGTACTCGCGGTGCTGGTGACGTTCACCTTCGGCTACGTCGGATACTCGCGCTACCTCGCGCAGTTCGTGGGGCTGGAAGAGGACGCCGAGACACCAGCACACAAATACGAGGATGGACAGGAGTACGTGCCGTCGAAGAAACCGGTGCTGTTGGGGCATCACTACTCGAGCATCGCCGGCGGTGCACCCATCGTCGGTCCGATCACCGCCGGGGCCGTGTGGGGGTGGCTCCCGGCGCTTCTGTGGATCGCCGTCGGTAACCCCCTGATGGGCGCGGTCCACGACTTCGTCTCGCTGTCCGGGTCACTCCGGCACGAGGGGAAGTCGATTGGCTACATCATCGGCCAGTACGTCGGGCGGAAAGGCAAGAACATGCTACTGTGGTTTGCCTTTCTCACCATCGTCCTCGTCGTGGCGGTGTTCGCCCTCGTGGTGGCGATTGTGTTCAACGCGTTCCCGCAGGTAGCGACCGCGAGTTTCGTCTACGTCGCGCTCGCGCTCGTGTTCGGCGTCTATCTGTATCAACTCGACGGGCCGTTCATCCCGGGAACGATCCTGTTTGTCGCCGGCGTCTTCGCCGGCGTCTGGGTCGGACTGCAGTATCCGTTCGCACTGTTCTCGCTGGCGGAAGGCTCCCACCCCGCCGGGACGTTCGTGTTGCTCTCTGGAGCGGGCAACTGGGTGCCCGCCGCCGGATCGCTCGGTGCCAACACCGCGGCCTGGATCCCGGTCGTGCTGGTGTATGCCGGAATCGCCAGCGCGCTGCCGGTGTGGGTGTTGCTCCAGCCGCGTGACTACCTCTCGTCGTTCCTCCTGTATACTGGCGTCGGGGGTGCCTTGCTCGCCGTCATCGTCGGTACAATCTTCGGAACCAGTAGTCAGCCGCTCACCGTCGACCCTTCCATCGGGATGTTCAACGGCTTCTGGGGGGTCGAGGGGGTCTTCCTCCCGCTGTTCCCGTTGCTGTTTATCACCATCGCCTGCGGGACGATCAGCGGGTTCCACTCGCTGGTGTCCTCGGGAACGACCGCGAAACAACTGGACAAAGAGACCGACGCCCGCCTCATCGGCTACGGCGGGATGCTCGGTGAGGGGCTACTCGCAGCCGTCGCGCTCTCGACGCTCGCAGTCGCAGGGTTCGCGGGTGACGCTGCCGCCGGCGGCATCGGCGGCGCGCTCCCCAACTTCGCCTCCGGTGGTGGCATCATCCTCACCAGCTTCGGCCTGCCCGAGACGCCCGCCAGCGTCTTCATGGCGCTCGTACTGGTGAGTTTCCTCCTCACTTCGACGGACACCGCCGTCCGTCTCGGCCGATACATGATGGAGGAAATCGTCGGCATGCCTGCGGGACAGACCGCGACCGGGCTGGAGAGCTTCGGCCTCGGAAACCTCGCCCGCGGCCGCTACACCAACCCAGTCATCCAGACCCTCGCCGCCTACGCGCTCGTCGCGTCCGGCGAGTGGGTCGTGCTGTGGGGGCTGTTCGGTGGCGCGAACCAGTTGCTCGCCGCGCTCGCGCTCCTGACCGCGACCGTGTGGCTCGCCAACTGGGACGACTCCAAACAGCTCATCTCCACCGGCGTCCCGATGGCCGTCATGACGGTCATCACGATTCTGGGGCTGCTGTGGCTGGCCGTCTACGAGAACATCTACATCAACATCCTGCAAGGCGGCGCCGAGTCGACGTCCGCGATGATCTCCAGTGCCGTCCAAGCGGGACTCGCGTTCGTGCTCATCTACCTCGCGCTGTCGCTCGTCCGCATCGGCTACGCGAACATCCGGAGCGTCCGGAGCGAAGGCGGCGCGGCAGGCGCCCCGAGCGACGACTGACGCGCGGCGCGGACCTCTGTCGCAGTTTTTTCGGTCGCTACGGCTCGCGAGCGACGGCGTCGAAGGGCGCGCGAACGGCGTCGGCCGTCGGAGCGAGCGCGACGGCGGTGATGGCGTCGCCGCCAGCACGGACCCGTGCCCGGACGAGTGCGAGGTCGGCGCCCCCGTCACTCGCCGTCGCCGTCTCGCGGGGCGTCTCCGTCCCGAGGAGCGTGACCGACCCCGACGCGCCCGGATCACGCACGGCGTCGACCGACCGGTCGGTCGCGAGGGCGACGACGCGAGCGGGGTCGAGCGACGGGATGGGGTCGTAGCGTGACTCCGAGTTCTCGATGATCCGGACCGTCGGCGCAGTGGCCAGTCCGAACCGTCGCCCGCCGTCGCCGCGGTAGGCTCGTCGGAACAGCGTGATCACCGCGTCACGGCTAGCGCTCAGTTCGACGTCGCCGCTGAGGTCGGCGTCGAGCGTCGTCTCGACCGTGGCCGTCTCCGCGACGGTTCGCTCGTAGCCCGCGTCGGCGGCGGCGGCCGCGGGGAGCGTCGCGGGTGCCGTGGCGCTCGCCTCGACCGGATCGCTCTCCTCGGGGACCAGTCCACAGCCGGCCACACCGGTGAGGCCGGCCAGTCCGCCAGCGAGGAGGTCGCGTCGGCGCACGCTACGACCAGAACCGGCGGGCGATCCGGTCGAGCAGTCCGGGGTCGGGGTCGGCGAGGTCCTCCCAGAGGGCGAACGCTTGGACGGCGTCAGCGACCTCACTGGCGGCGGCGGTACGCCGCGCCGGCGCGACGACGATCAGGTTCACCTCGTAGTGGCCGTAGTAGCCGAACTTCAGCAGCGTGCGGTCCCGGAACCCGACGACGAACTCGCGAACGTCGTCGGGAATCTCGTCGGCGACGAGGACGAAGGTGACGTCGGTACGGTAATGTTCCTCGTGGCCGGTCACACGCTCGTCGGCCACGTCGTGTCCGAGGTCAACCAGCCGTTCGAGGTCGGCAACGGTCGGGCGACCAACCCGGCGGGCAAACAGATACTCCTCGGACTCGTGGTCGGCGTAGGAGAGCGCGGGGTGGACGAACTGTTTTTGATTCACCACCCGCAGTTCGCCGTAGAGGTCCCAGCGTTCGCCCGCGACGTGGGCGTCCTTGTCGAGGTCGTAGCTGTGCATCAGCCGGTCGCTCACGCGGTCGAGATACGGGTCGTCGGGCCAGTCGGGGACCGCCTCGACTACCTCCTCGGGCAGGTCGGCGGCCCGAACCTCCTCGGGTGCCCCCCAGTCGTCGTCGGGCGCCCGGTCGGCCGGTCCTTCGGGCGGGTCCGCCGCGCCGGACGCAGGCCCGGACTCCGTGGTCGCGGCCGGATCGTCGCTCATCGGCGTCGACGGCCGCGTGGCGGTATCGGCGTCGCGAGTCGATGCATGGGGTGGCGTACTCCGGCGACAGTAAAAAGCGCATCGCGGCCGGGATTTAAGCCGCTGGCGGCCCAACAGCGGGTGATGGCGAAGGATACGGAAGCGTGCGGCCGCTGTTCGATGAGCGTCGTCGTCGACGCCGCCGACGGAGACGACCGCGACCCGTTCGGCGACGAACGGATCGAGGTCGACCGCAAGTCCATGGAGCGGGCGTCGCCGGAGGCGTGGCTCGGACGAGTCTCGGCACGGATCGACGACGCGGTGACGCGGTTCGTCTGGAACCGCTAGCTACGGCTCGTAGGCGTGAACGTCGTCCGCGGACGGCGGCGCGCCGACAGCGACGACGTCGACGGCCTCGGTCGCGCTCTCGGGGTTGTACGCAAACTGGGGGCTGCCAGGCTCGACCGTGAGCAACGTGTCTGGCCCCGCCTCCAGAGTCCCCTCGGGCGTGTCGACGTGAAGCGTCCCCGAGAGGACGTAGAAGGCCTCCTCCTGATCGTCGTGGTAGTGGTAGGCGAGCGGCAGTTCCTCGCCGGGGTCGGCCGTGTAGCGGTTGATCGCCATCTCCGAGAGGCCGGCCGGGTCGGACAGCGACCGACGGGTACAGGGGCGGTCCGGATCGGGGTCGACTGCGTCCGTATCGACGACGTGATAGCCCATACCCCCACGGAGTCGGGGCGGGGCAAAAAGGCCGTCGTCGCGGGTCACGACCCGCCGTGGCACGGAACGGTTTTGTGCGCTGACGCCATGAGAGCCTGACGAGCGATGGAAGAGAGCGTGTCCGGATTCAAACGCCGGGGGACGTGGTCGGAGATCGTCGAACACGGCGAACGTATCACGCGTGCGCTCCGCGAGGCCGGCGCCGACGGGCCGGCGTTCGCGGAGTGGGACGAGTGGCGGCCCAAGTCTCACGAGCGTCTCGGCGAGGACGTCAACGAGAAGACGGCCGAGCAGGCAAGCGTCGCGGAAGGGGAAGGCGAGAAGGCCGGAAAAAACCCGGACGAGGACCTCCGTACGGCCGGCGAGAAGCTCTCCGAGTCCTACGAGCGCGTCGAGGAGGGCGACAACGAGGGCGCGGTCGAACAGTGGCAGGACTCGATCAACTACGTCGCCCGCGCCGCCGACTCGGCGGGTCGAAAGGCCCTCCGGGCGGTCGAGGACACCGTCTACCGGAAGGTGATGACACAGCTCGCCCCCTACTACTTCGACAACGAACTCGTAAGCGCCAACGTCCAGAAGACGGCTCGCGGCGGCGACGAAGACCAGTTCGTCTTCGAGGTGAACGTCAACGACGACGACCTCAAGACGGCGGTGAGCGAGCGGCTGGCGACCTACGAGGACAGCGTCGACCGCTGGCACGTCGACACGGAGAAGGAGACGGAGGTTGCGGAGGTCGTCGAGGGCGTCGAACCGCCGGAGAACGGCGGCGAGTCGAAGTCGACGACGAACTGACCGCGACCGGCGTGTGACACGGCGCGGGCACCACACCTATGCCCGGGAACGCACTAGGGGGCGTATGCACGTCGAGTTCGACCGTGACACCTGCATCGGGATGTTCCAGTGCGTCGAGGAGTGGGCGGCGTTCGAGGAGAACCGCGACGACGGGAAGGCAGACCTCGCGGAAAGCGAGGAGACGGAGTCGGACGTGTTCGTCCGCGAGGTGCCCGAAGCGGCCGAACTCGACGCGGAGTTCGCGGCGCGCACCTGCCCGGTCGACGCCATCGAACTGTACGACGACGACGGCGAGCAGGTCGTCTGAGACGGGCGACGCCGGCTGTCCGGCGACGCGATCACTTTCACCACGGTTCGCCAACGCTTAACCCCGCCGCCGACCACGTTCGGACGATGGCGGCCACCGACGACGGCGACCAGGCGTACGTCGACCACCCCCTGTTGGTCTCCGAGGTCATCGAGCGACGGGAGTACCAGCGGCAACTCGCGGACACCGCGAGCGAGGATCACACCCTCGTCTGTCTGCCGACGGGGCTGGGCAAGACGACGGTGAGTCTGCTCGTGACCGCCGACCGCCTCCACGAGAGTGGCGGGACGGCGCTCTTTCTCGCCCCGACCAAGCCCCTTGTTCAGCAACACGCCGCGTTCTACCGCGAGGCGCTCACGGTTCCGGACGACGAGATTACGGTCTTCACCGGGGAGGTACGCCCGGAGGACCGGGCCGACCTGTGGACCGAGAGCCGGATCGTCATCGCGACGCCACAGGTCGTCGAGAACGATCTGATCGGCGGCCGTATCTCGCTTGCCGACGTAACACATCTGACCTTCGACGAGTGTCACCGCGCGACCGGCGACTACGCCTACGTTTACATCGCGGAGCGGTACCACACGGACGCCGAGGCGCCGCTGGTGACGGGAATGAGCGCCTCGCCCGGCGGCGACGAGGAGGCGATCATGACCGTCTGTGAGAACCTCGGCCTGCACGAGGTGGCGGTGATGACCGAGGACGACGCCGACGTGGCCGAGTACACCCACGACACGGACGTGGAGTGGGAGCGGGTCACCCTCCCCGACCGGATCCTGACGATCAGGGACGCACTCAACGAGGTGATCGTCGACCGTCTGGAGACGCTGAAGGAACTCGGTGTCACGAACACGACGAGTCCGGACCTCTCACAGCGGGACCTCAACCGGATGCGCGGGGAGTTGCAGGACCTCATCGACGCCGACCAGTCCGAGGGGTACGAGGGGATGTCCGTCCACGCCGAGGTGATGAAGCTCCGACGGGCGGTCGAACTCGCGGAGACACAGTCGGTGGAGTCGCTTCGCAGGTACTTCGAGCGCCAGCGCAACGCCGCCCGCGCCTCCGGTGCGTCGAAGGCGAGCCAGCGGCTGGTCGCGGAGCCGAAGGTGCGAGAGGCGATGCGGACGGCCGAGGAGTTCGACGACCTCCACCCAAAGTTCCGGCAGACGCGAGTGTTGCTGGCACAGACACTCGGTATCGGCGGCGGGGAGCGAGTCATCGTCTTCACGGAGTCACGGGACACCGCCGAGGCGCTCACCGAGTTCCTGAGCGAGAGCTTCGACGTGCGGCGGTTCGTCGGCCAGGGCGACAAGGACGGCTCCGACGGCATGACACAGAAAGAGCAAGGCGAGACGCTCGATGCCTTCCGGGGCGGCGAGTTCGAGGTGCTGGTCTCCACCTCCGTCGCCGAGGAGGGCCTCGACGTCCCCGAGGTCGACCTCGTGCTCTTTTATGAACCCGTTCCGACGGCGATTCGGTCGATCCAGCGGAAGGGGCGAACCGGCCGCCAGGAGGAGGGCCGCGTCGTCGTCCTCATGGCCGAGGACACCCGCGACGAGGCGTTTTTCTGGATCTCCCGCCGGCGAGAACAGGAGATGGAAGACGAGTTGGCGAAGCTGAAAGGCGTCGCCGACGAGATGGCGGCGGAACTCGACGACGGCCAGACCGCACTCGACGCGTTCGACGACGGGACGGCGACCGACGACCCGGCCGGGGACGCCGACGGGAGCGCCACGGAGGCCGACGGCGGCGCGAGCACACAGCCAGGGCTGACCGAATTCGGAGCCGACGAGGACGGCGGCGACTCGGCGTCGGAGACAGCGGACGACGCCGTCGTCGCGACGGCCGAGGGCGACGAGGAAACGGTCGAAGTCGTCGTCGACCAGCGGGAACTCGACGCGACCATCGCGCGTGACCTCTCGACGCGCGAGGGAATCGAGACGCGACTGGAGACGCTGGCGGTCGGTGACTACGTCGTCTCGGACCGCGTGGCCGTCGAGCGCAAGACGGTCGCGGACTTCCTCGATACGCTCACCGGCGGCGACCGCTCGCTGTTCGATCAGGTGGGCGACCTCTCGCGTCACTACGCCCGCCCGGTCGTCCTACTAGAGGGCAAGGACCTCTACGAGGAGCGAAATGTCCACCCTGACGCCATCCGCGGGGCGCTGGCGTCGCTCTCGGTGGACTTCGGCGTGAGCGTCCTGCGGACCACGGGGGAGGCGGACACGGCCGATCTGCTGGCGGTGCTCGCGAAACGGGAGCAGACGACCCGCGACCGCGCTGTCAGCGTTCACGGCGAGAAAAGCGCGAAGACACTCGACGAGCAACAGGAGTACGTCGTGGGCGCCATCGCGGACATCGGCCCCGTGACCGCCCGCTCGCTCTTGGAACACTTCGGGAGTGTCGAGGCGGTGATGACCGCCCGCGAGGAGGATCTGCTGGAGGTCGACGGCGTGGGCGAGGTGACCGCCGACCGGGTTCGGACCGTCATCGGGAGCGACTACGACTAACGTCGACCGCGACTGTCGAGCGCCGCGAGCGTCTCGGCGGCCTCGCGGGCGGCGGCCAACAGGTCCCGGGCGCGACGCGGGTCGTCCGTCTCCTCGGCCGCCCGCGCGAACCGGTCGAGCGTCCGCGAGAGCGAGGCACGGGTGTCGTCGAGCGCCGGCGCGGACCGCGGGCTGGACACGCTCGCATCGTCGGCGCCGGCGTCACGGGAGTGGACGGGGGTCGACGGGTCGGCCCCGTCGGCGGGGGCCGGCTGGCGGTCCCGGGCGACGGCCGGCGTCCGGGGGCGTGCCGCGTCCGTCGTCTCGTCCGGGGCCGTCTCCGCGTCGGCGGTCGTGTCGGTCGCCGCCGCATCGGCGGGGTCGGCATCCGAGGGGTCCGCGGCGCTCGTCTCCGCTTCCGGGGGTGACGCCGCCTCGGCGTCCGGGTCCGCATCCGGCGCCTGACACGTCGGGCAGAACTCCTCGCCGTCGTAGCGGAAGATGGGGTCGCCACACGAATCGCAGTGGCTGTTTGTCATCGTCGCCCCCTTCAGGAGGAGTTCGCTCATGCGCTGTGTCGCCGCGCGCTTCTCCCGGTCACGTTCGTACTTCTCCCGGAGTCGCTCGCGCTCGGCCTCTTTGTCGAACTCGCTCATGGACGATGAGAGACGGCCAAGGTCGAAAAACCCCACGGGACGGCGGTCACGGGGCCGTCGTCGCGGTCGAACGGTCGGGTGTTCCGAAGCGTTTAATCTGGGTCCCGGGCCAAGAGTAGGTGACATGACGAAAGTGAGCGTCATCGGCGCGGCGGGCACCGTCGGGGCCGCGACGGCGTACAACATCGCGCTCCGCGATATCGCGGACGAACTCGTTTTGGTCGACATCCCGGACATGGAGGCGAAGACGGTTGGCCAGGCGGCCGACGTGAACCACGGCATCGCCTACGACTCGAACACGGTCGTCCGGCAGGGCGACTACGCGGCGACCGAGGGATCGGACGTGGTCGTCATCACGGCGGGCATCCCACGCAAGCCGGGACAGACCCGGATCGACCTCGCTGGCGATAACGCGCCCATCATGGAGGACATCGGTGCGTCCGTCGCCGAGTACAACGACGACTTCGTCTCGGTCACCACCTCGAACCCGGTCGACCTTCTCAACCGCCACCTCTACGAAACAGGCGACCGCGACCGGCACAAGGTGATCGGCTTCGGCGGCCGCCTCGACTCCGCTCGCTTTCGGTACGTCCTCGCCCAGCGGTTCGACACGCCCGTTCGGAACGTCGAGGGGACGATTCTCGGCGAACACGGCGACGCGCAGGTTCCCGTCTTCTCGAAGGTCCGGGTCGACGGCCGCGACCCCTCCTTTTCGCCCGACGAACGCGAGGAGATACTCGGCAACCTCCAAGAGTCCGCGATGGACGTCATCGAACGCAAGGGCGCCACCGAGTGGGGACCCGCGACGGGTGTCGCCCACACGGTCGAGTCGATCCTTCGGGACACCGGCGCGGTCCTCCCCGGGAGCATCGCCCTCGACGGCGAGTACGGCTACGAGGACACCGCGTTCGGCGTCCCCCTCAGACTCGGGTCGGACGGCGTCGAGGAGGTCGTCGAATGGGATCTGGCCGACTACGAGACCGACCTGATGGACGAGGCCGCCGAGAAACTCGCCGACCAGTACGAGAAGATCGCCTGAGTCGGGCCGCTCCCCCGTCCTAACGGGGGCCACGAAACGTTCACAGAAGTGTGACGCCGTGTCCCGCGCCGACGGCCGGCGGGGCGTCACCTGTACGCTACAGGCGTCGGACGAGCGCCTCCGCCGTCTTCTCCCCGACCCCCTCGACGTCCCGTAGATCCGCTGTCGATGCCGCCCGGACGTTCTCGACGCTCCCGAAGCGCCGGAGGAGGCGCCGGCGCGTCTCGGGGCCGACGCCCGGCACCTCGTCCAGTGCGGTCGACACCTCGTCGCGGACGGTGCCGTGATACTGGACGGCGAAGCGATGGGCCTCGTCGCGGACGCGCTGGAGAAGGTGGAGATGTGGCGCGTCGTCGTCCCAGTCGTGGACGCTGTCGGGCGTGATCACCCGTTCTTCGGCTTTCGCCAGCGCGACGGCGGGCACGTCCCACCCCGTCTCGGAGAGGGCATCGCGCGCGGCTGCCAGTTGTCCCTCGCCGCCGTCGATCAGGAGGAGGTCCGGATCGGGGCGGTCGTCGCGTCCGTCGACGGCGCGGCCGGCCCGCCAGCGGACGAGTTCGCGCATGTTCGCGTAGTCGTCGTTCCGGTCGGTGAGTTTCTTCCGGCGGTAGGCCGACTTCGCCGCGCTTCCGTCGACGAAACAGACGTCGCTGCCGACGGCGGCCCGGCCGCCCGTGTGACTTACGTCGAACCCCTCAACCCGCTCGACGCGGCTGCCGAGGCCGAGTGCCTCGGCGAGGCGGGCGCCACCGTCGTCGCGGCCGGCCCGACTACGGGCGTTCTTGAGCGCGAGGTCGACCAGTTTCGCCTCGCGGCCGGCGCCGGGGACCCGCAGGGCGACGCCCGCGGCGTCCAGCCACGCGCCCACCTCGTCGTCGTCGAGGCGTTCGGGGAGGAGGATGGCATCGGGGAGGTCGCGGTCGGCGTAATACTGTGGGATGAAGGCCGCGAGGAGGGCCGCGGTTCGGTCCTCGCCGTCGGGGGCGTCGAGGTGATGTCGCGAGCGGTCGACGAGTTGTCCCCGGTCGCTGTGGAGGCGAGCGACCGTCGCCCGGTCGCCCTCGACGGCCGCGCCCAGGACGTCGACCGTCCGCTCGTCGGCGGGGGCGGTCACCGCTTCGCCACCCGCGCCGTGGAAGGACTCGATGACGTCGAGGCGGTCCCGGAGGTTGGCGGCGCGCTCGAAGGACTGAGACTCCGCGGCGGCCGTCATCTGCCGGCGGAGGGGGTCGGCCAGCGCGCCCGTCTCACCCTCGAAAAATCGAACCGCGGCTTGCACGTCCTCGGCGTACGATGCCGGGTCGATCTCGTCGGTGCAAGGGGCGCTACACAGCCCCATCTCGTAGTCGAGACAGGGACGGTCCCGGCCGCGGTACTTGTGATCGGAGCACCCTCGGAGGCCGTATACCTCTCGGATCGACTTCAGCACCGTCTCGACGCGGCCCTTCTCGGTGAAGGGACCGAACACGGTCGCTCCCTCGTCGGGGTCTCGGGTCACCTCGATCCGGGGGATCGGGTGGTCGGTGAACTGGACCAGCGGGTAGGACTTGTCGTCCTTCAGGCGGACGTTGTACCGCGGCTGGTGGCGTTTGATGAGGTTCGCCTCCAGCAGGAGCGCCTGGGTCTCGGTGTCGGTGACGGCCACGTCGATCCGGTCGGCGCGGTCGACCATCCGCCGGATGCGGTCGCTCCGCGGATCGGCGTAGGCGCGGACGCGGTCCCGAAGATCGACCGCCTTGCCGACGTACTGGACGGCTTCGTCCGCGTAGAAGAGGTAGACGCCCGGGTCGGTCGGGAGGTCGGCGGCGTGTTCGCGAACCGCACTTGCGTCCATCACCGATTTTGTAGCGAGTCCGCACCCATGAGCCTGACGCGTCGGGCGCGAGTTTCAGCGCTGAGAATCGTCGGAAAATGTTAAGCAGTGCCCTGGTGTCGCCTGTCACATGAATCACGCTCCCGACTCACACGGATCGGAGCCGGCGGCGGCCGACACCCGTTCCGAACGGGGTCGGACCGACGGCGGTCGAGACGACGCCGTCACGATCGAATCGAGGGACGCCGAGGTCGAAGCGGACGAGACGGGAGCGACGAACGGAACCCACGAGGCAGAGGGGGCAGTCGAGGTCGAACTCAACGTCGACGACGACGTCCTGATCGACGGCGTGGGGATGCCGGTGTTCATCCTCGACCGTGACGGCGCTATCGCGGCGTGGAACCACAGCATCGAGGAGTTGACCGGCAACGGGGACGACGCCGCCATCGGATCGACGGCGCCGAGCACCGTGTTCTATCCGGACGGACGAACGCGGGAAATGCTGGCCGAGACCGTACTCGACAGCCCGGAGTCGGCCGACGAGCGCGAGGGCATCGAACTCGAAGACGAGACGCTGTCGCTGTACGCAACCGACGAGACGCTGACCGACCGCTGGGGGAACACCCGCCACGTCCGACACACCTCGATGCCGCTGTACGAGGATGGGGCGTTCGTGGCCGTCATCCAGGCGATTCGCGACCGGACACAGGAAGTGAAACGCCAGGAGGCGGTCGCGGACTTGGTCGATGAGGTGCGGGGCACACTCCACGACTTGGCCGACGGCCACCTCGATTCCCGGGCGGCCTTCGACGCCGACGGACGGGCGGTCGACGACCGCCTCGCGGATGTCATCACGGAGTTGAACCGGACGGCCGAGGAGTTCGAGAGCCTCGCCAGCGAAGTCGACGGCGAGACACGGTCGCTGGCCGACGCCATCGACCGGACGGCGACGGCGGCGGTCGACATCGCGGAGAACGTCGACGACCAGAACGGGCTACTCCAGGAGGGCGCCGAGGAGATGCAGTCGTTCAGCGCGAGCATCGAGGAGGTAGCGGCGACGACCGACGAGGTGGAGTCGGCGGCCGACGAGGCACGGGACGCCGCGACCGACGGACTGGACGCGAGCGAGGACGCCCGCGAGGCGACTGAGAGCGTCGTCGACGTGGGCGAGGAACTCGTCGGGGACGTGACGGCCCTCGGCGACCGGATGGACGAAATCGAGGAGGTCGTCGAGGTGATCTCGGAGGTCGCCGACCGGACGAACCTGCTGGCGCTCAACGCCAACATCGAGGCGGCGCGAGCGGGCGAGGACGGCGACGGGTTCGCTGTGGTCGCGGAGGAGGTAAAGAGCCTCGCCGAGCAGACCCACGACCACACCGAGGAGATCACCGACGACATTCGACTGCTCCAGACACAGACAGACGAGACGGTCGACGCCGCCACCCGGTCCGTCGAACGGATCGGGACGGCGAGCGAGCAGATCGACGAGGTACTGGAGACCTTCGAGGAGATTGCCGAAACCATCGACCGGGTCGCAGACGGCGTCGCGGAAGTCTCTCGGACGGCCGACGACCAAGCGGCGACCGGCGAGGAACTGACCGCGACCATCGAGACACTCCGGGATCGGGCGACGGAGACGGCCGAGGCCGCCGACCGGATCGTCGCGGCTGCCGACGAGGCCGACGCGGCGGTCGACGAACTCACGCGGAGCGTAAACGAACTGCGGGCAGGCGAGGCGCGAGGCGACGGCGGCTGGTAGGTCGGGGCGATCCGGACGACTATAACCCGCGGGCGACGATGCCGGACTATGAGCGACGACGCAACGACGCGGCTGTGGCTGGTCGAGCGAACCTACGACGACAAGGGGCTGATCGCGCTGGTGTACGCGACGACCGACGGCGAGGCGGTCCGGCGGATCGAGCGGGCACCGATCGCCGTCGAGCGGTCGGGCGGCGTCACCGCAGCCGTCGAGGCCGAACGGGACGGACTCGCCCCCGTCGAGGAGGCGTCGTTGCGGGAGCGGTACGCGGCGGAGGCCCGGCGGATGGCCGAGAATCACGACCCCGACGAGACGGTGTGAACGACACCTAAACTCTTTAACCGGGACTGGACCAAGGGGTTCCCATGGCCGCAATCGAACTCGACGGCGTGACCAAGCGCTTCGGCGACGTCACCGCCGTCTCGAACCTCGACCTCACGGTCCCCGAGGGCGAGGTGTTCGGCTTTCTCGGGCCGAATGGCGCGGGAAAGTCGACGACCATCAATATGTTGCTCGATTTCGTCCGCCCGACGGCCGGTGAGGTGCGCGTGCTAGGCCTCGATGCGGGTCGTGACAGCGTCGCGGTGCGCCGTCGGACGGGCGTCCTCCCCGAGGGATACGACGTGTACGAGCGTCTCACCGGGCGAAAACACATCGAGTTCGCCATGCGCTCGAAGGAGGTCGACGACGACGCCAGCGCGGTGCTCGAACGAGTGGGTATCGCCGACGCCGCCGACCGCAAGGCTGGCGGCTACTCCAAGGGGATGCGCCAGCGACTCGTCCTCGGGATGGCACTGGTCGGCGAACCCGACCTGCTGATCCTCGACGAACCCTCCTCCGGATTGGACCCGGGTGGCGCCCGCGAGATGCGCGAAATCGTCCGATCAGAGGCCGACCGCGGGACGACCGTTTTCTTCTCCAGTCACGTGCTGGGACAGGTCGAGGCGGTGTGTGACCGCGTGGGCATCATGCGCGGGGGCAACCTCGTCGCGGAGGACAGCATCGAGGGGCTACGCGGCGCCGTCGACGAGGGCGAGACGCTGACGGTTACCGTCGACGCCGCGAGCGAGGACGACCTGACGGCGGTGCGGGCGCTCGACGGTGTCAGCTCGGCGGCGACCGACGGTGGCACCGTCACCGTCTCCTGTGACGCCGACGCAAAGACGGGGGTCATCGGCGCGCTGGAAGAGGCCGGGGTGACGGTCAAGGACTTCCAGACCGAGGAAACGTCGCTGGAAGACCTGTTTCTCGCGTACACCGAGGGCGAGGAAGGGGAGGTGTCGGCATGACGTGGACCGCCGTGGCGCGCAAGGACTTCCAGGACGCCATCCGGTCGCGGTGGGTCGCGGGGCTGTCGGTACTGTTCATCCTGCTCGTGTCGGCGGCGGCGTATCTCGTCCGCCCGGCGCCGGGTGAGACGATCAGTTCGAACGCGGTGCTCAACTCGTTGGTCGTCCGTGACGCCCTGGTGACGACGCTGGTGCCGTTGCTCGCCCTCGTCGTCGCGTACAAGGCCGTCGTCGGCGAGCGGGAGTCCGGGTCGCTGAAACTCCTGCTTTCGCTTCCGCACTCGCGGGCGGACGTGGTGTTCGGGAAGGTAGCTGGACGGGCCGCGGCCATCGCCGCGCCAATCTCGGCCGGCTTTCTCCTGCCCGCGGTAGTGTTGCTCGTCGCACCGCCCGTGAATTTCGACGTCGTGTCCTACGTCGGCTACACGCTGTTGACGGCGATTCTCGCGGTGGCGTTCGTCGGCATCGCCGTGGGCTTTTCGGCGGCCGCGTCGTCGAGTCGGCGGGCAGTCGCCGGCGCTATCGGGATCTACTTCCTGTTCGTGCCGCTGTGGGGTGCGGTGCGGTTCCCGCTCCAACTCTACCTCGGCATGGGCGGTGGTCCGTCGTGGCTTCCGCTCACGGGTCAGCAGGTGTTGCGGATGCTCCGCTTGCTCAATCCCACCGGCTCGTTCAAAATCGTCTCGAACGCGTTCCTCCAAGGGTCGCTCTACACGGGCGGGCAGGTGAGCATGCAGGTGTCCGCGACGCTGATGTTGGTGTTGTGGATCCTCGTGCCGCCGCTGCTTGGCCTGCTGTGGTTCCGCGAAGCCGACTTATAGGTCGGCGACGTCCTCGATGGCGTCGGTGAGCGCCTCGATGCTCTCGACGGTGTGTTCACCCATGTGGCCGATTCGGAACGTCTCCTCGCCGAGGTCGCCGTAGCCGTTCGAGAAGACCATATCCTCCCGCTCGGAGACGGCGTCGATGGTCGCGGCGACGTCGATGTCCTGCGTGTTCTCGATACAACTCACCGTCAGCGACTCGTACCCCGACTCGGGGAAGAGATCGAAGTGGTCGCGGGCCCACTCGCGGGTGTACTCGGCCATCTCGCGGTGGCGGTGGGCTCGCGATGTGTGTCCCTCCTCGAGCATGTGTTTCATCTGTTCACGGTAGGCCAGCATGACCGGGATGGCGGGCGTGGAGTGGGTCTGTCCCTTTCGGTCGTAGTAGTCGAGACAGCGCTGGAAGCCGCCGTACCACGACGCGGAATCGGCGTCGAGTTCCCGCTCGTAGGCGTCGTCGCTGACGACACAGACGGCGAGGCCGGGGGGCATGGCGAAGGCCTTCTGTGTCGACGCGAAGATCACGTCGATGCCGTGGGCGTCGATGTCGACGTAGTCGCCGCCCAGTGCCGACACCGCGTCGACGACGAAGTAGGTGTCCGGGTAGTCGGCGACCACGTCGCCAATCTCCTCGATTGGATTCCGGACGCCGGTCGAACTCTCGTTCATCACGCAGGTGACGACGTCGTAGTCGGCGTCGCTCTGTTCGAGTCGTCGACGCACGTCACCGGGCTTGACGGCCTGTCCCCACTCGTACGCGAGGCGGTCGACCGTCTTCCCTACGCGCTCGGCCACGTTGGCGTGACGCTCGCCGAAGGCGCCACAGGTCGTACAGAGGATGTGTTCGTCGACGAGGTTGAGGGTCGACGCCTCCCAGAACTCGGTGCCCGACGCCGTGAGCACGATGACCTCCTTGTCCGTGCCGAGAAAGTCCTTCGTATCCTCGACGATGGTCGTATAGAGGTCGGTCATGCGGTCCATCCGGTGGCCGAACATCGGCTGGGCCATCGCATCGATGACCTCCTCGCGCACCTCGGTGGGACCGGGAATGTACAGCGTCTTGTCGGGGTAGTCGTCCGTGTATTCGCGTTGCTCGGTCATGCCACTACTGACCGAAATGGAGGCGCGCGGCGTCATGGTCCTTTTGATACCGCCCCCGTTGGCGGCCGCCGACCCCCCGTTCCGCACCGGATCTGACGGTTATAAGTTGCTCCGGAAATATGCACTGTACACATGACCGACGGCTTTCACACCCGAAGCCTCCACGCCGGGCAGGAACCGGACCCGGCGACGGGTGCCCGTGCCCCGCCCATCTACCAGACCACGTCGTACGTCTTCGACGACGCCGACGACGCGGCCGAGCGGTTCAGCCTGAACGTCGAGGACAACATCTACTCACGGTTCTCGAACCCGACGACCCGGACCCTCGAACGCCGACTGGCGGCGCTGTCGGGGGGAACCGACGCCGTCGCCACCGGCGCGGGCATGGCGGCACTCGACGCCGCCACGAGCATCCTCGCACAGGCCGGCGACAACGTCGTCGCCGCCTCCGATATGTACGGTGGGACCAGCACGTACTTCTCGAAGATGGCCTCGCGCCGGGGAATCGAATTTCGCACCGTCGACACCCTCGCGTACGACGCCTACGCCGACGCCATCGACGACGACACCGCCTTCGTTCACGTCGAGACGCTGTCGAACCCGTCGCTGCTGACGCCGGACTTCGAACGACTCGCCGCGGTGGCCCACGAGCGTGGGGTGCCGCTGTTCGTCGACAACACCTTCGCCACGCCGTATCTGTGTCGGCCACTCGAACACGGCGCGGACATCGTCTGGGAGTCGACGACCAAGTGGATCCACGGCTCCGGCACCACGCTCGGGGGCGTCCTCGTCGACGGCGGCACCTTCCCCTGGGACCACTCGGCGGTCGACTACCCCGAACTCGCCGGGGAGAATCCGGCCTACGGCTTCGATTTCACCGAGCGGTTCGGTGACCGCGCCTTCGCGGCCGCCGCGCGGTACCGCTCGCTCCGGAGTCTCGGCAGCGGCCAGTCGCCGTTCGACGCCTGGGTCACCCTCCAAGGCCTAGAGACGCTCCCGCTGCGGATGGAGCGCCACTGCGAGAACGCCGCCGCCGTCGCCGAGTTCCTGGCGGATCACCCGGCGGTCGGCTGGGTGACCTACCCCGGGCTGGAGTCCCACGAGAGCCACGAGACGGCGAGCGAGTACCTCGACGGCGGCGGCGGCATGGTCACCTTCGGCCTCGCGGACGGCTTCGACGCCGCCAAGGAGTTGTGTGAGACCGTCGAGATGGCGAGTTTCCTCGCCAACATCGGCGACGCCAAGACGCTGGTGATCCATCCCGCCTCCACCACCCACTCACAGTTGAGCGAGGCCGAACAGCGCGCCGCGGGCGTCACGCCCGATATGGTCCGCCTCTCGGTCGGACTGGAGGACGTCGAGGATATCGTCGCCGACCTGGAGCGTGGGTTGCGATGACCGCCGTCGAGAGCGGCACGCGGCGTCTGGGCGAGTTCACCTTCGAGTGTGGCGAGTCCATCGACGACCTGCAGGTGGCCTACGAATCCTACGGCGACTTCGAGGCCACGGAGGAGGGGAGCAACGCCGTCCTGGTCTGTCACGCGCTCACCGGGAGTCAGAACGTCGCCAGCGCCGGCCTCGCGGAGACGGCGGGGCAGGCGCGGGCGTGGTGGAACGACATCGTCGGCCCGGGGAAGGCCATCGACACCACCGAGTACTACGTCGTCTGTGCGAACGTCCCCGGGTCCTGTTACGGAAGCTCCGGCCCGCCCGCCGAGAATCCCGAGACAGGCGAGCCGTGGGGGACCGACTTCCCGCCGGTGACCGTCGGCGACTGGACGCGAGCCCAGCGACGCCTGCTCGACGATCTGGGCGTCGGCCGCCTCCACGCCGTCGTCGGCGGGAGCGCGGGCGGCATGAACGTGCTCGACTGGGCGGTCCAGTATCCCGACGACGTGGCGCGCATCGTCCCCGTCGCGGCCGCCGCACGCCTCGACGCACAGTGTCTCGCTCTCGATGCCATCGCCCGCCGCGCCATCACCACCGACGACGCCTGGCAGGGCGGGGACTACTACGGCGACGAGCGACCGACCGAGGGCCTCGCACTCGCCCGACAGATCGGCCACGTGATGTACCTCTCGAAGACGTCGATGGGCGAGAAGTTCGGCCGCCGGGCGGCCGGCCGGGACGCCGTGCGATCCTTCCCCGCCGACCGCGCCGCCGCCTACTTCCCCTACCGCGAGGTGGAGTCGTACCTCGACTACCAGGCCGAGAAGTTCGTCGACCGCTTCGATCCCAACACCTATCTCTACCTCACCCGCGCGATGGACGACTACGACCTCAGCGAGGGGTACGAGGGCGACGCCGACGCCCTGGCCGCCTTCGAGGGCGAGACCCTGCTCATGTCCTTTACCGGCGACTGGCATTTCACCGTCGAACAGTCCGAGTCGCTCGCCGACGCCTGCCGGACGGCGGGCGTCCCCGTCGCCCACCACGTCGTCGAGTCGGACCACGGTCACGACGCCTTCCTCGTCGAACCCGAGAAGGTGGGGCCGCCGCTGCGGGACTTCCTCGCCGACGGTCTCGACGGCCGCGCGATTCACGACACCGTGAGCGAGGACGACGAGGACGAGGGGGAGGCGGACTTCGCCCCCGTCCACAACTCGCTTTTCAGCGGGTGAGCGCCGCGTCGGTGGACCCGCCATCGGCCGTCGCGCCCGTTCGCCGGCGGTTTTACGAGGGTCGATTTCGAAGGTCACGCCATGGCAGACGAAGACGACGCACCCGGATTCCACACGCGAAGCCTGCACGCCGGCCAGTCATCCGACCCGTCGACGGGGGCGCGGGCGCCGCCCATCTACCAGACCACCTCCTATGTCTTCGACGACGCCGACGACGCCGCGGGGCAGTTCGCCCTCGAGAAGGAGGGCCACATCTACTCGCGGCTGATGAACCCCACCGTCGGCACCCTGCAGGAGCGTCTGGCCTCGCTGGAGGGGGGCGTCGGCGCCGCCGCTACCGCCTCGGGCATGGCCTCGCTGGACCTCGCGACGTTTCTCCTCGCGGAGGCAGGAGACAACATCGTCACCGCCTCGGCGCTGTACGGCGGGACCTACACCTACTTCACTCACACCGTCGAACGCCGGGGGATCAGTACCCGCTTCGTCGATACGCTCGATTACGACGCCTACGCCGAGGCCATCGACGACGACACCGCCTACGTCCACCTCGAAACCATCGGCAACCCCGCGCTCGTCACCCCCGACATCGAGCGGGTCGCCGACATCGCCCACGAGCACGGAGTGCCGCTGTTCGTCGACAACACCTTCGCGACGCCGTATCTCTGCCGGCCGCTGGAACACGGTGCGGACCTCGTCTGGGACTCGACGACCAAGTGGCTCCACGGATCGGGATCGACCGTCGGGGGCGTCCTCGTCGACGGCGGTACCTTCGACTGGGGCACGCACGCCGACGACTACCCCGAAATCGGCCAGGACAACCCCGCCTACCACGGCGTCAACTTCCACGAGACGTTCGCTCCCGCGGGGTTCACCTACGCCGCCATCGCCCGCGGCCTGCGTGACCTCGGCAACACCCAGTCGCCGTTCGACGCCTGGGTCACCCTCCAGAACCTCGAGTCGTTCCCGATGCGGATGGAGCGCCACTGCGAGAACGCGATGGCCGTCGCGGAACATCTGGCGGACCACCCCGAAGTCGCGTGGGTGAACTACCCCGGCCTCGACTCTCACGAGACCCACGAGATGGCGAGTGAGTATCTCGACGGCGGCTACGGCGGCATGATCACCTTCGGCCTCGCCGAGGGCTACGAGGCCGCGAAAGGGACCGTGAACAACGTCGAACTCGCCTCGCTGCTGGCGAACGTCGGCGACGCGAAGACGCTGGTGATCCACCCCGCCTCCACCACCCACCAGCAGTTGACCGACGAGGAGCAGGCGGCGGCCGGCGTCACGCCCGACATGGTCCGTCTCTCGGTCGGCCTAGAGGACATCGAGGATATCGTCGCCGACCTGGATCAGGCCATCGACGCGGCCACCTGATACGTCTCAGCCGCCGTCGAACGCCTCGTCCAGTCGACCGGCCGCGTGGGCGACCATCGCTCTGATCCGCGTCTTCTGGAGGTTCAAATCCGAGATCAAGCAGCCGGCCTCCCGTAGCGTCCGCTCACTCCCCCGGTATCCGTAGGTACTGCGCGCGAGGCGCCCTTCGGGACAGCGGGTGGTGGCGATCACCGGCACACCGGCCGCGCGGAGGTCGGTGAGCGGATCGACGAGTCGTTCGGTGACGTGTCCGGCGCCGGTCGTCGCGAGACAGACGGCGGTCGCGTCCGCGTGAGCGGCGAGATGGGAGGGCGGGGCGTCGACGGTGACGTACACCGCTGCGACGTCGTTCGTGAGACGGTCGGGGTCGGGATCGAACGTTTGGTCGGGGTTCTCCGCCTGCCGTCGCCACGTGACCGACCCTTCGTCGATGGCCCCCACGGGACCGAACTCGGGACACCGGAACGTATCGACCGCCTGGGAGTGGGTCTTGGTCGCCTCGCGTGCGGGCATGACGCGGCCGGCGAAGGCAACGAGGACCCCTCGGTCGCGTGCGCCCGGATCGAGCGCCGTTCGGACGGACGCAAGCAGGTTCGCGGGACCGTCGGGGCTGGGGAGCGACGGGTTTCGCATCGCCCCCGTCACGACCACGGGCGTCGACCCACCGTGACAGAGGTCCAAGAAGTACGCCGTCTCCTCGAGGACGTCCGTCCCCTGTGTGACGACCACGCCGTCCACGTCGGGGTCGGTGTCGAGCGTCTCGACAAGCGCCGCGAGGTCGAACAGTTGGTCGACGGTGAAATGTGGGCTGGGGACGGTCGAGAACTCCTCGACGCGTAAGTCGACGTCGTCGAGGGCAGGCACGGCGGACACGAGTTCCGCGCCGCCGAGGTCGGGCGCCGCGTCGCCGCCCGTGTCGTCGGTCGATGCGATGGTGCCGCCAGTAGAGACGACGGCGACGGTCATCGGGCGTCGAGCAGGCCGCGCTCCTCGAACACCCGTCCCAGCCGATCCATCGACGCCACCACGGTGTCACAGGCGGGCCGGACGGCGGGTTTGGGGAGAAAGCCGACGGCCAGTCCCGCCACCTCTAGCATCGGGAGGTCGTTTGCGCCGTCGCCGACGGCGACGGTTCGCGACAGCGGCAGGTCGTGCTCGGCGGTGAGCGACTCCAGGGCCTCGTCTTTGGTGCCCTCGATCAGCGGCCCCTCGACGGCGCCGGTCAGGTGGCCGTCGCTGGCGGGGAGGCGGTTGGCGACCACGGTGTCGACGGCGACCCCCTCGCGGTCGAGGGCGCGTTCGACGCCGCGCTCGAACCCGCCGGTGAGGACAGCCGTGTGGTGGCCGGCGTCGTTCAGACGGGCGATCAGGTCGGCCGCGCCCTCACGGAGTCGGACCCGGTCGAAGGCGTCGTCGGCGTCGTCGAGAGAGAGTCCCTCCAGTAACGCCGCGCGCTCGCGGAGGCTCTCGGCGTAGCTGAGTTCGTCGTTCATCGCCCGTTCCGTGATCGAAGCCATGCGGTCGGCGACGCCGCGCTGGCCCCCGAGCAGGACCGTCATCTCGGAGTCCGACAGCGTGCCGTCGAAGTCGAAGGCGACGAGTCGCATATCGGCCCCTCGCCGGCCGGGGGTTTGAATCCCTCGCCGCGGCAACGTTTATGTCGGTCCCGTGAGGGACGTGACGTGCACCTGGTCCCCGAGCGATGGTCGACGCTCCCCACCCGCTGAAACGCTGGTCGCTCGCGATCACGGGGGTGGCTCTCGCCACCGTCCCCGGGACGCGACTACTCGTCGATACGGACCGCGTAGCGGCGCTCCTCGAAGGCGTGGTGCCGCTCTTGCTGCTCGGTGGCGTGACCTACGCTGGGGTGGCGTACGCCCGCCGGCGGTCGCCGGGGTTCACCGCCGTCGTGACGGCGTGGACCCTCTCGGTCGTCGCCGGGATGGTCGTGGTCGCACTCTGGATCACGACCCTGAGCCGCCTCCTCGCCACGGGGCTTCCGTTCGCGGCACTCACCCCGGTCGTCACCTCGGTCGGGGCCGTCGCCGGGCTGTGGGTGGGGACGAACAACGCCCGCTGGCGGGAACGCAAGCGGGCGCTCCGCCGGGAACGCGAGCGAATCGACTTCCTGAACGAACTACTCAGACACTACGTGCTGAACGCCGCGCAGGTGATCGTCGGCCGGGCGGAACTGGTGGCCGAGCGCACCGACGAAACCGACGCGACGGTCGTCGCCGACACCGGCCGCCGGATGGCCCGACACGTCGAGCAGATGCGGGCGCTGGTGCCGAGCGACGGTGCGTGCTGGCCCGTCGACCTCGCGGCGTCGGTGACGGCGGCGAGCGAGGGGTTCGGCACCGAGGTCCGCGTCGTCGATCAGGTTCCCGAGCCGTGTTCGGTACTTGCCGACGACGCCCTCGACGTGTTGGTGGAGGCGCTCCTGAACCAGGCAGTCGACCGGGCGAGTGGGACGGTCACGGTCCGCATCAGCGCGACCCGGACGGGCGGGGACGTGGTCCTCACCGTCGACGACGACGCCGCGGATCCGGCCGTCGGAACGGTCGACCCCGAGGCCATCGACACCGACGGGGGCGTCCTTCAGTTCCAGCGGTATCTGGTGGTGACGCTGGTCGAACGGTACGATGGCGAGATGACGGTGACGAACCGCGAGACGGGCGCCCGGATCGAGATTTGCCTCCGGGCAGCCCCGACCGACGACGCGTTTGGAAACCCTTAACAGCCGTCCTCGGATCGATTCGGGTATGAAGGTACTCGTCACGGATCCCATCGCCGACGCAGGGTTGGACCGCCTTCGCGACGCGGGCCACGACGTCGAAACCGCGTACGATATCGAGGGGGCGGCGCTGCGCGACGCCGTCGCCGACGCCAACGCGCTCGTGGTGCGGTCGGGGACGAACGTGACCGAGGACGTGTTCGAAGCCGCGTCCGACCTGGTGATCGTCGGCCGGGCGGGGATCGGCGTCGACAACATCGACATCGACGCGGCGACCGATCACGGCGTCATCGTCGCCAACGCCCCCGAGGGGAACGTCCGCGCGGCGGCGGAACACACCGTTGCGATGTCGTTCGCGGCCGCTCGTTCCATCCCACAGGCCCATACCCGCCTGCGGGCCGGCGAGTGGGCGAAAAGCGACTACCTCGGGACGGAACTCAACGCCAAGACCCTCGGGGTCGTCGGCCTCGGCCGCGTCGGACAGGAGGTGGCGAAACGCCTCGGCTCACTCGGGATGGAGCTAGTCGCGTACGACCCCTACATCGGACAGGAACGGGCCGATCAACTCGGCGCCGAACTCGTCGACTTCGAGGCGTGTCTGGAGCGGGCCGACTTCCTGACGGTCCATACGCCACTGACCCCGGAGACGGAGGGCATGATCGCCGAGGACGAACTCGAACTGCTGGCAGGGGGGTATCTCATCAACTGTGCGCGCGGTGGCGTCGTCGACGAGACGGCCCTCGCGGCGGCCGTCGAGGACGGCACGCTCGCCGGCGCCGCCGTCGACGTGTTCGCTGACGAACCCGTCTCGCCGGACAGTCCACTGCTGGCCCTCGACGACGTCGTCGTCACGCCGCACCTCGGGGCGTCGACGGAGGCCGCACAGGAACACGTCGCGACGAGCATCGCCGACCAGATTCTCGCGGCGTTCGCGGACGAGCCGGTCGCGAACGCGCTGAACGCCCCCTCCATCGACGAGAGCGCGTTCCCCCGGGTCCAGCCGTACGTCGAACTCGCGGAGACGGCCGGGAAGGTCGCCGCCCAGATGTTCGATGGCCGGATCTCGGAGGTCCGCGTGCGCTACGAGGGCGACATCGCCGACGAGGACATCGAGTTCGTCACCGCGAGCGGCCTCAAGGGTGTCTTCGAGCCGCTGGAGTGGCAGGTAAACGCCGTCAACGCGCCGAAGATTGCCGAGGAGCGTGGCATCGAGGTGACCGAGGAAAAGACCCGACGGAGCGAGGACTTCCAGAGCCTCGTCACCGTCACCGTCGGCGACGGCGAGGACGAAGTCGGCGTCTGTGGCACGCTCTTTACCGGTGACGATCCCCGGATCGTCCGGATCGACGGCTACCGGGTCGACGCCGTCCCCCACGGCCAGATGCTCGTCGTACGCAACTACGACCGCCCCGGCGTCCTCGGCCTGATCGGGACCGTCCTCGGCGACAGCGACGTCAACATCGCGGGGATGTTCAACGGCCGCGAGACCCTCGGCGGCGAGGCGATGACCGTCTACAATCTCGACTCGTCGGTGCCCGAGGACGCCGCCGGAGAGATCCGAGCCGACGAGCGTATCATCGAGGTGAAACAGATCACGCTCGGGAACGGCGAGGACGAGGACACCGACGCGACGGCGGACGACTAGCGCCGAAGGAGGCCGGCGAGGCGTTCGAGGGGGCCGTCGTCGTCACCGGCGTCGTCGGCGTGGCTCTCGGCGGCCGGCCGTCCGTTCGACGCCGTCTGCTGTCGGTCGAGCAACTGCTCGTATCGCTCGACGATCCGCTCGTTCTCGCGGCGCTGTTTCTCGACTGCGGCACGGAGCGCCTCGTTTTCCCGCTCCAGTTCGGCGATACGTGCCCGAGCGTCGGGGGTGTCACCGCCGTCGCGCGTGGCGTCGGAGCCGTCGCGACCGCTACTGACCGTCCCCGTCGGGAGCCCGCTCGGAACCATGTGTCACACGTTGGCACACGCGATCAAAAAGCCCCGTCAGACGACCGTCCGACGGCGGCGAACTCGCAACGTATAGGTGGCGGGCGGTCCTGGCTTCGTCTATGAGTAAGGACGACGAGACGTTTCGATCCACGGTCGCAGCGGGCTTCCAGTCACAGTTCGACGCCGACGCCGAGACGGCCGACGCGGCGGCGTCGAAGGCGGCGGCGTTCCGGTCGGAGGTAGCCGAGGATCTGACCGCCGAGGAACTGCTCGACGCCGTCGCCGACGCGGACGACTACGAGGACGTCGCCCACCGGTACGATCTGGTGATCGGCACCCTGGCGGCCGAGCACGAGGACTGCACCGACTCGCGACCCTACCGACTCGCCGGGTTCGACGACCTGGCGGCCGACCCCGAGATCGGGGCGTAAAAACTGACCGCGGAGAGACACCGCGGACGGCAATTACTCCGCGATGTGCTCGAGGACAGCCTCGGCGTCGTTCGGGACGGGTTCGGGATCATTGCCCGCCTCGAAGGCGGCGTCAGGATCTTTCAGGAGGTGGCCGGTGGTGAGACAGACCACCTGCTCGTCGGCGTCGACGACGCCCTGGTCGCGGAGTTTCCGCAAGCCAGCGATAGAGGCCGCCGAGGCGGGTTCGACGCCGACACCCTCGCCGGCGAGCGCCCGTTGGGCGTCGGTGATCGCCTCGTCGGAGACCGCAACGGCGGTGCCGCCGGTCGCCCGGATTCCCGGGAGCGCCTTCGGTGCGTTCACCGGGTTGCCGATGCGGATGGCGGTCGCGACCGTCTCGACGTCGGGCCAGCGGCGGATTCCGTCGTTGCCTTCCTCGACCGCTTCGACCAGCGGCGCGGCGCCCTCAGCCTGGACACCGGTGAGTTTCGGCACGTCCGCGGGGTCGAGCGCCCCGCTCTGGACGAGTTCCCGGAAGCACTTGTACAGCGCCGAGGTGTTGCCCGCGTTGCCCACCGGGAGGACGATCCGGTCGGGGTAGGTGTCGTGGTCCGCGCGGAACTCCTCGAGGATCTCCAAGCCGATGGTCTTCTGTCCCTCCAAGCGGAAGGGGTTGAGCGAGTTGAGCAGGTACACCTCGCCGCGGGCCGCGAGTTCTTGGACGATGTCGAGACAGTCGTCGAAGTTGCCGTCGACTTCGAGGATCCGGGCGTCGTGGAGGGCGGCCTGTGCGATCTTGCCGGCGGCTACCTTGCCCGCCGGGAGGAGCACGAGCGTCGCCATCCCGCCACGGGCGCCGTAGGCGGCGAGCGCGGCGCTAGTGTTGCCCGTCGAGGCACAGGCCAGGCGGCCGACGCCGAGTTCCTTCGCGACGCGGACGCCGACGGTCATGCCTCGGTCCTTGAAGCTTCCCGTCGGGTTCATCCCCTCGTGTTTGACGCGGAGACGCTCGACGCCAACCTCCGATTCCAGCCGAGGGACGTGATGGAGGGGCGTCGACCCCTCGGGGAGTGAGACGCCCTCCTCGAAGGGGAGCGCGGCCGCGTAGCGCCAGACGCCGTCGCCCGCGAAGTCCTCGAAGGTTGGCGGGTCGGCGTAGCGCACCTCTAGCAGGCCGTCGCAGTGATCGCAGGTGTACCGGATCGACGAGAAGGGGGCGAAGGTCTCGCCACACTCGATGCAAGCGAGCCAGACGCCGTCGTCGGCGGTGGTCGGTGCCGCCGGGGCCGCCGCGGTCAGGTCGAGACTCATTGGCGGAAGGATGGGCCGCGGAGGCAAAAACAGGGCGGGTTCATTCCACGTCCGTGCCGAAGTCGTCGATGGCGACGTGGACCTGGTCGACCCACTCGTCGAGAGTGCGGTGCATCAGTTCCTTGGCCTCCGGAAGCGGCGTCGCGGTGTACTGATAGACGTACCCGCCCGGATCGAGCAGGCGTCGCTCCCGTTCGACCAACCCCTTCTCCAGGAGTGTCGTCAGCGACCGGTTGACGTTGCTCCGGTCGCGGTCGAGTTCCTCCGCGAGTTCCGCGACCGTACTACCGGGGTTGTCGAGCAGGGTCAGATACGTCCGGCTCTCGTGGGTCTGGACGCCGAAGACACAGGAGAGGACGTGCTGGAAGCTTGGCTCCTCGACGCCGACGAGTTCGTCGAGTTCAGGAGCATCGGACATACCCGCTGTTTGCCGCGCGCGACGTTAAAACTGCGGCAGGGTCGCATTGCTTGCCGCCGTTCAGTCTCGCCCGTAGCCCATCTTCTCGATGCAGGTCCGCATCTCGTCGGCCGAGTCGTGCTTGTGAAGCGTCGTCGGCGTATCACAGTAGTAGGTCGTGCCGTCGTGCCGGAGCGTCACCTCGTGGACGCCGCCGAGCATCTCGAGACGGACGACGACCCGTGTCCCCTCCTCCAAGGCGTCGATGATCTCGGCGACGGTCAGTTCGCCGGCGTCGACGGTGAGCGTTGACATGGGCGAGTGTGGGAGCGCGACGCGTAAAATTCCCGCCGAGAGTATCGGTCAGTACCCCGAGAGGTGGAACTCGCCAAGCGCCGTGAACGTCGAGATGCCGGATGGGTGGGGAACCTCGTGGATCGGCGCCTCGAAGATGAGCCACGCGATGACCGGTTGCTCTTGGATACGGTCGCCGTCGACGTACTGTGCTGGGTGATAGAAGTCGAGTTCGGCGTCGGCGTCGAGCACCCGGGTTGCCTCCCCGATCTCGTCTTCGTCCGGCCTGACGATCACCATCTCCGTGTAGTCATCGAGCGGGATGTCGATGCGCTGGGAGAACGTCCGGTGGGAGAACCGGACGATGGTGCGGTCGTCGCCCTCGATATACACCTCCTCTTCCGGCTGTCGCCACTCGTCGCCGTCGAAGACGTGCGTCTCGACGCCCCCACCCCCACCGGGCGTCGGCCGGAACGCCCAGAGCGAGAGGTAGTACTGGACGGGACCCTCGTTGTCGCGGCGGTCCGGATCGAAGAGATACTCCGTGATGTAGCCCGGCCCCTGGCGCTGCCAGGAGGGCATGAACACCCCATCCTCGTAGAAGTCGAAGTTGATGTAGTAGTTGTACGGCCCGAAGCGGTGCCCCGAGTGGAAGTCCCTGGCGTTGGGCAAGGCGCCGGTATGGAAGTGGGTCCGGAGCCGGAAGCCCGCCGGGTGGTCGCCGGTTTCGGGGTGGTCGGTGGTTCCCAGGACGCCCGGTCCGCCGAAGGTCGGACTGTGGATGTCCCAGTAGAGGAGGTTACCGCTGAAGACGGGCGAGTCGTCGGGGAAGAACCACTCCCGCGTGTTGCGCCCGTTACGTTCGGGGAGGTCGTAGCCGGTCGGAGTGGCCATCGCGCCGAGGTTCTCGAACACCGGCGTCCCGTCGTAGCTGGCGTCGACGACGGCACCCTCCGTCTCCGGAGGTTGCCAAGTGATCTCCCAACTCGACTGCTCGATGGTGTTTGGCGGCGTCTCGATGTTGTGAAAGCCCTGTGGCCCGGTGATCTGGGGCCGCTGGGTCATCGGCGGTACCGGCAGGGAGCCAAGCGCCGTCTCGCCCGTCGGCTCGACGGCTCGCGCCATCTCCATCGGTGACGTCCGAACGAACCGGTCGACCCGCGTCACATCGAGCAGTTCGAACTCCTCACCGGAGACGTCGACGAAGGTGCTCAAAAGTGAGAGGCCACTGTCCTCGTTTTTGAAGTAGTACGCAATGGGTGTCACCTCGCCATGGGGGTAGTCGTCGTAGGCCGTGATGACCTCCGCAACCTTCACGAAGGGGTACCACTCCCGCCCTTCGAGGTGTTGCCAGACCTCGTCGTGTCCGAGGACGAACTCGTGACGGCGGCGACGGGACGGGGCCGTATAGCCTCGCTCCCACTCGATGTTCATCGGGTCCGTGATCTCCAGTCCGACCAGTTCGTCGGTGGTCCGATCCACCAGCCCGTAGGCCACCTGCCGGTCAACCGCAGTGACGTCGAAGGCGCCGCCGTCCCGTGTCCCCTCGACCGAGAGGTCCGTCGTTCCCTGGACGCTGATGGCGTCAAGCCCGTTCGTCAGCGGGTCGTACGCCTCGAAGGAAGCGATCCAGTCGCTCGCGAGGTCGTTGACCGCCGGGTCCTGCAACAGCGTCTCGACCGACTGGCGCTTCCGGTAGGCCCACAGCGTGTGATACTGCTCCGCCCCCACGTCACGCGGTCCGATCCGGCGGGCGCTCGTGATCCGCTCACCGGGGTCCGGGGTACCTTCCTGGGCTGCAACACGGGTGACCGCCGACTCGGCCCCAAGGGTCGCACTCCCCGCGCCGAGCATGACGCCGCCCAGCGACGAGAGAAACCGCCGTCGCCCCTCGTCTATCAACCGTTCCGTACCGTTGTTCGACATGTGTGTGAAAGAACAGGTGCTCAGAGAGATAATATATCTTTGTATTAATATCCTCTTATTCGGCATTTAGACAATCATTCGTCCGCTTTTCCTAGTATTGTACCCGGATTAAGGAATTTTGACCGAACGACTTAACAGGGCGTCGCCGAAACGTCGGCCCGATGAGACGCGAACGACGGCGATTCGTGCGAGCGCTGGGTGCCGCCGTCGGTCTCGCCCTCGCCGGCTGTTCTGGGGGCGACACCGAAGCGAACAGCACATCGACGGCGACCGGGACGGCAACCGACACGCCAGCGCCGACCGGAACACCCAGCCCGACGGCGACGACGGCCGCGACCGACACGCCAACGCCGACCGAGAAAGGGTCGGCGACGGAGGGAGAGAGCGGGATCGACGACTACCTCTCGGGGACGAGCAACTACGACGGGACGGTTGTCGACCGCACCGGCCGGGACGAGGTGACCGTCGCCGTCGGCGCCGAGGGAAACGGCGGCGGGTTCGCCTTCGATCCGGCCGCCGTCCGCGTCGACCCGGGGACGACGGTCGTCTGGGAGTGGACCGGGAGCGGCGGCCTCCACAACATCGTCGCGGCAACCGGCGACTTCGACAGCGGAGAGCCGGTGTCGGGCGGCGCCGCGACGTTCGAGTACACTGTCCCGGAGGCGGGAACGTGGCGGTACTACTGTACGCCCCACCGGGCGTTAGGGATGAAAGGCGTCCTCGTGAGCCGCTGAGACGACCGTCGTGGGGCCGTCGCCGACCCGAAAGCGTAAACGCGGGGCCGCGCCAAGGGCCACCGACCGATGAACCCCACCGACGTGCCCGGCCTCCCGTCGGGCGTTCCCGAGTTTCTCCGCGACTCGGGGATCGAGGAACTCTACCCGCCACAGGCCGCGGCCGTCGAGGCCGGCGTCACCCGGGGCGATAGCCTCGTCGCGAGCGTCCCGACCGCGAGCGGCAAGACCCTGATCGCGGAACTCGCCATGCTGTCGAGCGTCGAACGAGGCGGCAAGGCGCTGTACGTCGTCCCGCTCCGCGCGCTCGCCAGCGAGAAGAAGGCCGAGTTCGAGCGCTGGGCCGACTTCGATGTCGAGGTGGGTATCTCGACGGGTAACTACGAGTCGAGCGAGGAGTGGCTCTCCTCCCGCGACATCGTCGTCGCGACGAGCGAGAAGGTGGACTCACTGGTGCGCAACGGCGCGCCGTGGATCGAGAACCTCACCTGCGTCGTCGCCGACGAGGTCCACCTCGTCGACGATCCGAACCGGGGGCCGACCCTGGAGGTGACGCTGGCGAAACTCCGGCGGATCAACCCGGACCTGCAGGTCGTCGCGCTCTCGGCGACCGTCGACAACGCCGACGAGGTGGCCGACTGGCTGGACGCCGAACTCGTCGCGTCGGACTGGCGGCCGGTCGACCTCCGGACCGGCGTCCACTACGGCGACGCCATCACCTTTGGCGACGACAGCAGGCGGAAGGTGCCCGTGGGCCGGGGCGAGCGGCCGACCGCCGCACTCGTCGACGACGCCCTCGGGGAGGGTGGCTCGTCGCTCGTGTTCGTCAACTCCCGGCGGAACGCCGAGGCGGCGGCCCGCCGACAGGCCGACGTGACCGAGAGACATCTCACCGACGACGAACGGGACGAACTGGCCGCCTTGGCCGACGAGGTGGCGGGCGTCTCGGACACCGAGACGAGCGACGACCTCGCCGCAGTGGTGCGAACGGGCGCCGCCTTCCACCACGCCGGCCTCTCGGCCGAACACCGGTCGCTCGTCGAGGACGCCTTCCGCGACCGCCTGCTGAAGGCCATCTGTGCGACGCCGACGCTGGCGGCGGGGGTCAACACCCCCAGTCGACGGGTGATCGTCCGCGACTGGCGGCGATACGACGGCGAATTCGGGGGCATGAAACCCCTCGACGTCCTCGAGGTCCACCAGATGTTCGGCCGCGCCGGGCGGCCGGGACTCGACCCCTACGGCGAGGCGATCTTGCTGGCGAAAGATCACGACACCATGGACGAGTTGTTCGAGCGATACGTCCACGCCGACCCGGAGCCGGTGCAGTCGAAACTGGCCCGGGAGCCGGCGATGCGGACCCACCTGCTGGCGACGGTCGCCTCCGGGTTCGCCCGGAGTCGCGACGGCCTCCTCGAGTTCCTCGACCGAACGCTGTACGCGGCCCAGAGCGACACGACCGAGCGCTTGGAGTCGGTCGTCGACAGCGTGATCGAGTATCTCGTCGCCAACGACTTCGTCGAGCGGTCGGACGGTGACCTCGCGGCGACAAACTTGGGCCACACCGTCTCCCGGCTCTACCTAGATCCGATGAGCGCAGCTGAAATCGTCGACGGCCTGCGGGCGAGCGAGGAGCCGACCGCTCTCGGCCTCTATCACCTCGTCTGTCGGACGCCCGATATGTACCAGCTCTACCTGAAGTCGGGGGACCGGGAGACCTACACCGAACTGTGTTACGAACGCGAGACGGAACTGCTCGGCCGCGTCCCCTCCGAGTTCGAGGACGTGCGCTTCGAGGAGTGGCTGTCGGCGCTGAAGACGGCCAAACTGCTGGAGGATTGGGCGAGCGAAGTCGACGAGGACCGGGTTACCGAGCGATACGGCGTCGGTCCCGGCGACGTTCGCGGCAAGGTCGACACCGCGGAGTGGTTGCTGGGCGCCGCCGAGCGTCTGGCGGTCGAACTCGAACTCGACTCGGCCGTCGCGGTGCGCGAGGCGAAAAAGCGGGTCGCCGACGGCGTCCGCGAGGAGTTGCTCGACCTCACGGGCGTCCGCGGGGTGGGCCGCAAGCGCGCGCGGCGGCTCTACGAGGCCGGTGTCGAGTCCCGGGCGGACCTCCGGGAGGCCGAGAAGTCAGTCGTCCTCGGGGCATTGCGGGGGCGTGAGCGCACCGCCGAGCGAGTCCTAGAGAACGCCGGCCGGCAGGACCCCTCGATGGACGGCGTGAGCGCCGCCGAGGGGACGGCCGTCGACGACGACACGAACGACTCGACGACCGACCGACCGGCCGACGCCGACGGCCAGGCCAACCTGGGTGATTTCGGATGATCGTCGTCGAGGGGGTCGCCGACATCGACGACCTCGACGGAACGCTGTCGACGCTCGATACCGTCGCCGACGAGTACGGCGTCACGGTCCAAGCGTTCGACGCGCGCTATCTCGTCGACCGAAGGCACCTGGAGCGGGCGGTTGCGTTGGCCGACCGCGCGTTCGACCGCGGGGAGAACGTCGCACGCGAGCGGAGCGTCGAGATACTGCTGTACGCCGCGGGCCGCCGACAGATCGACGACGCCCTCGAGATGGGTGTCGGCGAGGGGCGGATGCCGGTCGCGGCTGTCGTCGACGACGCGGGCACGACGGGTGAGAGCGACGCCGAATCGGCCGCGGCGACCGCCCTGCGTGACCGACTCGCGCTCGATCCGACGCCGACGCTCGACGCGGTCGACGCCGAGCGCGTACGAGCCTTCTTCGACGTGCCGGCGGCGGAACTCGACGCTGTCGACGGCGACCTGACCGATCTGGTTCACGAACGCGTCGCCCTGCTCGACGTGGAGAAGTGACGGGCTACGAGGGGCGTCGTCGGCAAAAGATGATGTGAAAATCGCCCGGGTCGCGGCTTACATATGTGGCGGTGGTCTATCTCGAACGGATGACTTCGGACGACACAGGCGGCGACGACGCACCGACGGACATGGAGATCGCACGGGCGACGGAGACACGCCCGATAGCCGACGTTGCCGGCGACCTCGGACTCTCGCAGTCGGATCTCGATCCACAGGGCAAAGGCATCGCGAAGATCGAACAGGACGCGATCCAGCGGACGCTGTCGGACGCCGACGAGGGGAAACTGATCCTCGTAACGGGGACGACAGCGACGCCCAAGGGGGCGGGCAAGACCGTCACGACGGTCGGTCTCGGGCAGGGACTCAACCACATCGGCGAGCGTGGCGTCGTCGCGGTACGCGAACCGTCGCTCGGACCCGTCTTCGGGATCAAGGGTGGCGCGGCGGGCGGCGGTCACTCCCAGGTGCTTCCCATGGAGGACATCAACCTCCACTTCACGGGTGATCTCCACGCGCTGACGACGGCCCACAACCTCGTTTCGGCGACGCTCGATACCAAGGTCCACTACGGCAACGACCTCGACGTGGACGTCGACGAGGTGAGTTGGAAGCGGGCGCTGGACATGAACGACCGCGCGCTTCGCGAGGTGGTCGTCGGTCTCGGCGGGTCAACCAACGGCCCGCCCCGCGAGGAGGGGTTCCAGATCACGGCCGCCTCCGAGGTGATGGCGGTGCTCTGTCTGGCCGACTCACTGTCGGACCTGAAAGCGCGTCTCGCACGGACCATCGTCGCCTACGACTCGGCGGGCGACCCCGTCACCGTCGACGACCTGGGCATCCAAGGCGCGATGGCCATGCTCCTGAAAGACGCCCTGCGCCCGAACCTCGTCCAGACCATCGAGGGGACGCCCGCCTTCGTCCACGGCGGTCCCTTCGCCAACATCGCCCACGGGACGAACTCGCTCGTGGCGGACAAACTCGGTCTCGCTCTCGGAGACTATCTCGTCACCGAGGCGGGCTTCGCCGCGGATCTCGGCTTCGAGAAGTTCGGCAACATCGTCTCGCGGCGGGGCGTCGCGCCCGACGCCGCCGTCCTGACGACCGCCGTTCGGTCGATGAAGTATCACGGCCTCGAGATGTGGCCGGTGGACTACGACCGCCTGAAGGAACCCGACGCCGAGGCGGTCCAGGCCGGGATGACGAACCTCGATCACCACGCGGGCATCATCGAACAGTTCGGCGTCCCCTTCGTCGTCGCGATCAACCGCTTCCCGACGGACACCGACGCGGAGATTCAGGCCATCATCGACCACTGCGAGCGAGAGGGCTACCCGGTCGTCGTCTCGAACGCCTTCGCCGACGGGGGCGCGGGCGCCGCCGACCTGGCCGAGACGGCGAAAGACCTCGCGGACAGCGAGCAAGGCGACTTCGAACCCCTGTACGGCATCGAGGAAGACCTCACAGAGAAGATCCGGACGGTCGCCACCGAGGTGTACGGTGCCTCGGACGTCCACTTCACCGAGGACGCCCGCGAGGACCTCGAACGCCTCGAAGAACAGGGGTACGGCGACATGCCGGTCTGTCTCTCGAAGACCCAGCACTCGACCACCGACGATCCGAGTCGGAAGGGCGCACCGGCGCTCGACTGGACGCTCACAGTGCGCGAGTGTTACCCCGACGCCGGAGCGGGCTTCGTCGTCGTCCTCACCGGTGACGTGTTGACGATGCCGGGCCTGCCAGCCGAACCCGCCGCCGAGGGGATGGACGTCGACGCCGACGGGAACGTCAGCGGCCTGTTTTAGGCCACAATCGGCGGGAGTATTATTTCAGTCCGGCCACGATATTATCACGTCCGTCGGATATCCTCCGGCGGACGACGACGGACCGCGGCGGGTGTCCCCCCACCGCCGCCTCCGTCCAATCGTTCAATAGCGTTGGCGACGTACACGCCGCCGTGTCAGACCGGATCGACGACCTCCCGACGGTTACCTGCGAGCGCTGTGGACGGGAGTGGGACCTCTCGTACGAACTCGACGAACTGATGGCAGGAAATCGTGCCGTCGAACAGTTCGCGCTCGACCACGAGCGCCACACGGGGCATTACCCCGACGACGTGGCGACGTGGCGGGCGGCCTGCCGGCACTGTCCCAGCGGCGTCGAACGGCTCTCGGAGTCGGCCGCGCGGCGCTGGGCGCAGACGCACGCCCGTCACACTCGCCACGAGGTGACGTTACAGGGCGCGGACGGCGGGACGGAGACGGTGAGCGGGGCCGAGTGAACGGGGCAAGCGGGGCCGCGGGCGAAGCGGTGGCCGTCCACCGAAGAGCGACGGGAGGCGTTACCGCGGATCGCTCTCCCAGCGGTAGCCACACGCCCCGCAGTCGGCGAACTCGGTGTCCTGCCGCGTCTCGGGGAAGAACTCGGCGTCGTCGATCCGCGACTCGCAGTCCGGGCAGACCGCGTGATCGGGCACGAGGACGCCTTTGAACACCGTCCCGCAGTCCGCACAGGTCACCTGTCGGTCGGGGCCAAAGCCCTCGATGGGAGCGTCACACTCGGCGCACGTGTACCGCCGCAGCGGTCCGTCGCCGCCGTACTCGACGTTCGGATCGACCCAATCGAGGTCGGTGTCGGTGCCGGCGTCCTCGCCGCCGCCGTCACCTACCCCAAGCCAGCCCAGTACCCGTCCGAGCATAGGACAGGATACGCAGTCGGCGTCATAACGGTTCGGACTGCGGGGGACGACTTTTCACCGACGGCCGCGAGGTGTCACCGTGATCCCGCTCGTCCACGACTTCCACGACGAGGTAGTGCTGGTGTTCGGCGGCGGCGCCGTCGGCGCCCGGAAGGCGCGCCGGTTCGCCCGCGAGGCACGCGTCGTCGTCGTCAGCCCGGCGTTTGCCGACGCCGACTTCGGCGCCAGCGAGTTCGTCCGCGCGGCGCCCACCCCCGCTGACGTGCCCGCGTGGCTCGACACTGCCGCTCCCGCCCTGGTCATCGCGGCGACGGACGACGGCGCGCTCAACGCCGCAATCGAACGTCACGCCCGTGAGGCGGGCGTCCTCGTCAACCGCGCCGACCGGAGCGGGGACCGCGAGACGGGAAGCGTCGTCGTCCCCGCCACCGTCGCTGACGGTCCCGTCACCGTCGCGGTCACGACGAGCGGGACCAGTCCGGCGGTGAGCCGGCACCTGCGCCGGGAACTGGAGTCGACAGTGGCCGGCGCGGGGGCAGTAGCGACAGTCGTCGGCGATCTGCGGACGGAGTTACAGGAACGGGACGTCTCTCCGGACGCCCGCCGTGCGGCGATCCGGGCGGTCCCCGAGTCGTCGGCCGTGTGGGCGGCCGCGCGGGACGGCGAGGCGGAGGTGCGGGCCGTGGCCGAGCGGGTGGTCGAGGCGGCGTTGGAGAACTGATTACCAGTCGACGCTCAGCGTCCCGTCACCCGCAGGATCGGGGGCAATCTCCTCGTCGGTGCGGCGGTCGATCACGTGAATGACTCCTCGCCCTTTCTTCGCCGGACAGACCTCGGCGGCGCGGACGTTGTGCCCGAGGTCGGCCTCGTCGACGTAGTAGGTCTTCGGCCGTGCCAGCCCGGTGTCGAGATCGAGGTCCCAGTTGTCAGACACCTCGGCGCACTTCCCGGTGCCGATACACTTGTTCGCCTCGAAGATGACCTTGTAGGGCTTCGCCTCGACGGGAGGTGCGTCGGCGTCGCCGACGTCGCTCGGACGCCGGACTTCGTCGGTGTCGTCGCTCATAATCGTGGATGGTTGGGTAGGGAGTTAAACCCCGTCAGAAGGCCCGAAGGTCGTCGAGGACGGCCGCGGCCGAGCCGTCGTCGATGGCGTCGCGGGCGGCGTCGAGACCGTCCGCGAGCGAGTCGGCGCCGTCGCCGGCGTAAACCCGAACCGCCGCGTTGAGCGCGACGGCGTCGTACCAGTGGTCGGTGCGGTCGCCGTCGAGCACCTCGCGGGTGAGACGGGCGCTGTCGGCGGCCACGTCCGCAACGCCCAGATCCTCGGTTTCGAAGTCCATACCGTACTCGGCGGTCTCGATCTCGTAGTCGTCGAACTCGCCGTCGGCCCGCCAGTCCGCGACCTTCGTGTAGCCGGGGCGGATGTCGTCGTACCCTTCCATGCCCTGGAACATGACGACCCGGTCGAGGTCGTGGAACGCACTCTGCTGGAAGGTCTCGACCACCTTCTTCGCGAAGGCGAGGTGATAGAAGGAGCCGAGGTGGACGCTCGCGCCGGCGGGGTTGGCGAGCGTCTCGACGGTGTTGACGAACGTGCGGACGCCCATCCGGTCGCGGCGGTCGAACAGGTCGGCGACGACAGGGTTGAACGACGGCTGGTAGTAGAAGCCAAAGCCCACGTCGTCGACCATGGCCGCGGAGTCCCCGGGCGTGAGTTCGGTCGCGACCCCGAGTTCGTCGAGGACGTGCTTGTAGGCGTCCTGTTTCTGCGTGGGCACCCGGTCGCCGGAGTGGACGACGACGGGCGTGCCGGCGGCAGCGGCGACGACACCGGCGGCGACGCCGAGAACGGCCGACCGTCCCTTGCCGTCGTAGTTCGCGCCGCAGTCGACGGGGTCGGCGTCGGGGGTGACGTACTCGACCCGGTCACACATCGTGTCGGTAAACGCCGCGAGTTCGGTCGGGGTGTTGTGCTTCCAGCGGTTAGCGAGCCAGAAGGCGCCGAGCGTCGTCGGATCGGGGTCGCCGTCGAGGATGCGCCGCATGGCTTCGGCGGCCTGCGTGCGGGTCATGTCCTCGGCGGACTTGGTGCCGGAGCCGACAACCTCGGTCATGAGGCGCTTGAGCGGCCAGTCGCCGTCAGATTCAGTCACTGTCGGTCACCCCCACGACTCGCTCGGGGACGGCGAGCGTCGACCCCTCGACGGCCGCGTCGGTACCACCGAGGCAGTGGGCGACCGTCTCGCGGACACCCACCACCTCGCCGACGACGGTGACGGCGGGGGGTTCGACGGCCGCCTCGTCGGCCCGGTCGACGACGGTGTCGAGCGTCCCGGCGACGACGCGTTCGTCGTCGAGGGTGGCGCGTTCGACCATGGCGACGGGCGTGTCGGGCGCGACGCCGTTGGCGCGGAGCGCCGCCACGTTGTCCGGGAGCCGGCCGACGCCCATGAGGATTACCAGCGTGCCGCCGGCGGCGACGAGACCGGAGAGTGCCCCCCAGTCGAGGGCGCTATCGGCCTTGGTCGGGTCCTCGTGGCCGGTGACGACCGCGAGCGCCGAGGCGTGGTCCCGGTGAGTCGTTGGGACGCCAGCGACCCCTGGGGCGGCGATGGCGCTTGTGACCCCCGGCACCACCTCGAAGGGGACGCCGTGGCGCGCGAGGTGTTCGGCCTCCTCGCCGCCGCGGGCGAAGATGGTCGGATCGCCGCCTTTCAGACGGACGACGTCCCGGCCGGCCTGTGCCTCGCGAATCAGGCGGTCGTTGATCTCGGCCTGGGGGGTTCGCTCGCCGCCGGCGCGCTTGCCGACGTTCTCGACCCGCGTGGGGTCGGGGATCGATTCGATCACGCCGTCGCCCACGAGCGAGTCGTGGAGGACGACGTCCGCTTCGTCGAGGAGTCGGCGGGCCTTCACCGTCATGAGTTCGGGGTCGCCCGGGCCGGCCCCGACGAGATACACCGTGCCGGTGGTCGTCGTGCTCATCGTTGGGGTGTGTCGTGGTAATTCGTTGCCTGTGGGGGTGCCCACGTGCCCGCGTCCGTCGTCACGAGGGTCGGGAGACGGCGGATCATGCGTCCCCGGCCTCGTCGACGCGCTCGGCCGCCTGTTGGAGTTCGGCCGCGAGGGTCCGGGCCTCCGCGGCCGAGAGGCTGACCCGGTCGGCGTGGGCGGGCACGCTGTCGAGTTGGGTGTTGTCGAGTTCGAGGTCGAGCGATACCTCCTCGGGGTCGTTCCGGGCCGTCCGCACGTTGAGCGTGGCGAAGGCCTCCTCCTCGAATCCGTGGCCCTCGATACGGGCGTCGAGGAGGTCGAACGTCGTGAAGGCGTTGACCTTCAGCACGCGGTCGGCCATCTCAGTCGTCCGAGGGGAGCGGCTGGTCGTTGGGGTCGGTCGGCGCCGGCGAGGCGTCCATGCTGGTGTCCTCGGCGTAGGGGTACCACGTCAGCTTCGTGTTGCCGAGATAGGGGTCCTCGTAGCTCGTCTCCGCGGACTCCGCGAGGTTGGCGAGTTCGTCCTCGTCGCGTTCGGCGACGAAGTCACGGAAGGACTGCTCTGGGCTCTCCCGCTCCGCCTCGAAGGCCTCGAGCAGGTTGGCGATGTAGCCCGGAACCTCGTCGGCAGGGACGCGCATCTTCACCCAGTCGGCGAAGGTCGGGTTCTCGCCGAGGCCGCCGCCGAGGCCGACGTCGAACGCCTCCACGGCGTCGCCGTCCTTTCGCGTTTTCATGCCACGAAGGCTGATATCCGCAATCTGTGGCTGAGCACACGACGCGGTACAGCCCGAGAGGTGGATGTGGAAGTCGTTGACGCCCTCGGGGAGGTCGACGTTGTCCCGGAGCCAGCGCCCGTACCGCACCATCCGATTTTTCGTCTCGACGATAGAGAGCGAGCAGTACTCGGTGCCCGTACAGGCGATGGAGCCGCGCATGAACGGGTGGGGGTCAGGCGAGTGCTCCTCCAACAGATCCTCGTCGAGGAAGTCGTCCAGGTCCTCATCGGCGATGTCGCCAACGATGAGGTTCTGTCGCTGGGTGAGGCCGATCATCTCGGAGCCGTACGCCTCGGCGCGGTCAGCGAGTTCGATCACGTCGTCGGCGCTCATCCGACCGACGAGCACCGAGAGGCCGACGAAGTTCTGCCCGTCGCTCTGGTCGTGGACGCCAATGTAGTCGCCGTGGGCGTCCGTGCGGCCGGCGTTGTAGTCGTACTCGTCGCGGAGTCCCTGGCCGGCGGTCGGGAGTTCGTAGTCCATATACTCCTCTTGCAGGACCGAGCGCATCTTCTCGGGACCCCACTCGTCGATGAGGAATTTGATGCGGGCGTTGAAGCGGTCGTCACGGTCGCCGTAGTCACGGAAGAGCGAGGACATGCCGGCGGCGACGTCCGCGGCGTTCTCGGGGCGACAGAAGACGTCGATGTCGCGGGCGAACCGCGGTTCCTTGCGGGAGAGGCCACCGCCGACGTTGACGTTGAATCCCTCGACCTCCTCGCCGTCGAGTTCCTTGATCGCGGGCTCGAAGGCGAGGTCGTTGATGTCGCCCTGGCCGGAGCCACGGCGGTCGCCAGTCATGGCGACCTTCCACTTCCGGGGCAGGTTTGCGTAGAGGTCGTTGCCCTTGAATTTCTCGTGGAGTTCCTGGACGATGGGCCAGACGTCGACGAGTTCGTCGGCGTCGCGGCCGGCGACGGGCGAGCCGACGATGTTGCGCCACGAGTCACCACAGGCCTGGATCGTCGAGAGCCCGACGGATTCGAGTTCGTCCCAGATGTCGGGGATGTCCTCGACTTTGATCCAGTGAAGTTGGATCGACTGCCGGGTCGTGAAGTCGGCGTAGGCGTCACCGAACTCGGGGTTCTCGACCGGGCCGGTGGCGTAGTCGCGGGCCACCTCGCCGACGGTGCGGAGCTGTTCCGGCGTCATGCGGCCCATCGGCGTCCCGATGCGCATCATGAAGTAGCTCTCTTGGCCCTTCCGCTGGTGGTACAGCCCCCACCACTTGAACCGCTCGAACCAGGCGTCGTGTTCGTCTTCCGGAATGGCGTCCCAGCCCTCCTCCGCGAACCGGAGAAGATGCTCCCGGATCTCCATTCCGTAGGTTTCGTCTTTCCAGCGCTCGACCTTTGACGGCATTATGGCGGGCTAGAATAGACCCAAACGTATATACCGTCGGTCCCACCGCCAACCTTCCCGCCTCTCCGGGGACGAGGAGATTGTTGCCGCTATATGCGAGTCACGCGGCGAGCGGTCAGCGCGGCGCGGCGGGGCGACGGCGGCGGCCAGGAAGGTGGACGCTCTCGGGGACGACAGGCCGGAACTCGCCGGTGTCCGGATCGACGCGGCCGAGCGTCAGCCAGTCGGTCACGCCCTCGGCGCCACACTGGATACAGCGACCGGCGATCCGTCCCTCGACGTTCGCGCCGTCGGCGCTCACCTCGACGAACCCCTCGGCGAGGAAGTCGGCGAGCGCACACGCACAGAAATCGTGGGCTGCGAGCCGCCAGAGGTCGCTTACGTTCACCTCGCGGGAGTCGTTGACACTGACCCAGGCACCGTCGTCGAGCTGGTGAACGTCGGTCGTCATAGCCGCAGCTTACAGCCCGACGGCGGTAAGCCCGTCGGCGTCCGTGACGATTGCCGGTCGTCACGCTCCGACGTACGCCCCGAATCGACCGACAGCGGCCGATTTTCGGCGTATCACCCCGTCACGGATACCGGAAAGGACCGCCTCCATGCGGGAGAACGGGTAGCGATTACGCGGGGGCACGGCCTTATGGTACCGTATCGCCTAGAACGTATCGATGACCGAGAAAAGCGAGACCGTGACGGGCTCGACGGAGGCCGACGCCGAGCGAGACGACGGCGCCGAAGAGCGAAATCATCTCTCCGACGTCGAAGCCGGCGCGGGCTGTACGGAAATCTGGGAACATCTGAGTGAGACGCGCGACGGCGCCGGGCAGGACTGAGCGTTCTTCTGCGGTTCGACCGGGGTGCCGAGATTCGTCGACACGCCGACGCTGACGGCCGCGGGGCGATGTACGCCGTCCACACCGGCGCGGTGTGACGATCTAGCTCCGAGCGACGGCTACAGGATTGCCGCGACGTGGTCCCGGACGGCGGCGTGAAACCGCTCGCTCGCGTAGCGGTCGCGGGGGAGCGTCGGACGGGCGTCGGCCGCGACGGCGGCGGCAACGGTTTCGACGGCGTCGGCCGTCGACTCGAACAGTCGGTCGGAGCGGCCGTCCAGTACCTCTCGTTGCCCTCCCGCATCGGGGGCGAACGCCACCATCCCAGCGGCGACGTACTCCGCGACCGCCATCCCGAAGTGTTCTCGCGGCTTGCAGTTGAGACCGTAGCGGTGCGTTTCGAGGAGCGTGTCGATCCGCTCACGGGGCGCGTCGCGGTCGAGGTTGACGTACGGTCGGGCGGCCGCGGCGGCGGCGACGCGGTCGGCGTAGTCGGGGTACATGGACGACGACCCAACGAGGTGGAGGTGGAGGTCGTGACCCCGGTCGCGGACGCCGTCGACGATCCGGATCGCCCGGAGCGGCCGCTTGTCCGGCGCCAGCCGTCCCACGACCACGACGCCGTCCTCGCGGTCGTCCCAGGGGCGCGGGGTCGGCGGCGGATCGACCGGCGGATGGCAAACCGTCGGCCGCCGGTCGTAGATGTCCTCGACGGCGTCGGCCGTCCACCCCGAGTTGGCGAGAAGGCGGGCGTCAGCCGGAAGTTGGCGGTCGCCGAGACCGGCCAGCCGACTCCAGAGTGGGTCGAGGCGACCCCCCTCGCCGACCGGCGTCCACCGCCGGTTGAACTGCGGGAAGTGGACGTACTGGACCGACGGGAGCGACAGCGCGAACTCGTTGGCGGTGCTGACGGCCGCGTCGAACCGGGAGGCGTGACGGGCGAAGGCACGGTCGAGGAGGACGCTCCGCGGAGCGAGCGCCGGACCGACCCGTTCGGGCAGGGCGTCGAACGCCCGGGAGACCAGCGCGGTGCCCGGCGGGCGGTGGACGGGCACGGCCGCGTCGGTGTCGAACAGGCGGTTCAGCGTCGACAGTGACGACCGCGAGAGGGTAACCAGCGTCACGTCGTGGATGTCCTGCAGGGCCGCACAGACGTGAAGGCAAACGGCGTCGGCGCCGCCGCGACCGTCGAGGGTGTTGTGGAGGACCGCGATCCGGGCCATCGTCCTCCCTGCGGGCGGGACGGGCTTAAGCCGGGCGGGAGGCTTTTCACCGCCGCCGCCCGCCGAGGGGTATGGAGTGTGCGTTCGTGGGCTGCGGGGCCGTGGCGGAGAAGTACGCCGCCGACCTCGACTCGTCGCCGCTCTCGCCGGTCGCAGTGTGTGATCTCGACGCCGACCGGGCGGCGTCGTTCGCGGCCGCCACCGACGCGACAGCGTACACCGATCTCGACACTCTCCTCGACACCACAGACGCGCCGCTCGTGGTGAATCTGACCAGCCACGGCGCTCACGCCGCGGTGACCGAGCGGGCGCTTCGCGCGGGGCGACACGTCTGGAGCGAGAAGCCCCTCGCGCTGGGCGCCGAACGGGCGCGCGACCTCGTCGCGTTCGCGGCCCGGCACGACCGCGCGCTCGGCTGTGCGCCGCTCACCCCGGGCTGTGAGGGGCAGCGGCTCGCCCGCCGGGCGCTCGACGACGGGCGACTCGGTCCGGTGCGTCTGGCCTACGCCCACGCCCACGTCGGCCGGGTGACTGAGTGGCACGACGCTCCCGACTCCTTCCTCCAAGTCGGCCCGCTGTACGACGGCGCGGTGTACCCCCTGAGCCTTCTCGTGTCGTGGTTCGGCCCGGCGCGCCGGGTGCGGGTCGCGGACGCCATCGACCCCTGGCCCGACCGCGAATCGCGCGCGCCGGAGCGCCCGAGCCACGTCGAGGCGACAGTCGCGTTCGCGGACGGCCCGCTCGTCCGCCTCACCGCGAGCCTCTATGCGCCCCACCGGAGCCGGGAGTTCTATAGCCTCGAATGCCACGGCGACGACGGGTCGCTATATCTCGCTGACGCGGGAGGACTCGGCGGCGACGACCACACCCCCGTCTCGGTGGGCCGTGTTGGGCGGGCGTACACCCCGAACCCACTCACGACGCCGCCACAGCGGACGCGATACCTGGCCGGGCCGGAGCGACTCGCGGCGAGCGTTCGCCAGGGGCGTCCGGACCGCTCGACCGCGCGACGGGCCGCTCACGTCGTCGGGATCTGTAATGCCATCGAGCGGGCGTCTGATCTCGGCGAGTCGGTGGCTGTCGACGGGAGCGTCGTGGACGACGCCGCCCGCCGGCCGGTGGTGTGGAGCGTCGGTGGTGACGAGACCGGCGGCACGGCCCCACCGACCCCCCCAACCGCCGCGCTCCGCCTGCCACCCGTCGGGTTCGGCTGTTCGCGCTACCGTGACGACACCTACGTCGACCGCCGGGCGTCCATCGAGCGGGCGCTGGACGCGGGCTATCGTCTCCTCGACGCCGCGGAACTCTACGGCAACGAGGCCCGGATCGGCGAGATCATCGCCGCCCCGGGGAGTCCGGACCGCGAGGCCCTCTTCGTCGTGAGCAAGGTATGGAACACCAACCACGGCCACGTTGCGGAAGCCTGCGAGACGACACTCGCCGACCTCGGTCTCGATACCCTCGATTGTTACATGATCCACTGGCCGGAGTCGTGGGCGTACACCGGGCCACTCCGTCGTCTCGCCGAACTGCCGGTCGAGAAACAGGAGGCGCTCACCTTCCCCGAGACAGCGGACGGCGAGCGTGACCGGGTGGACGTGAGCCTCGAATCGACCTGGCGGCGGATGGAGGCGGTGTACGACCGGGGGCTGGCGGCGACCCTCGGGATCTGTAACGTCGACCTGTCGACGCTCGCGGACCTCGTCGAGTTCGCTCGCGTCCCCCCAGCGGTCGTCCAGGTGGCCCGTCATCCGTATCGGCCGCGCGACGACCTGGTGGCGTGGTGTCACGAGCGTGGAATCCGGGTGATCGCCCACTCGCCGCTCTCGGTGCCGGGCCTCCTCGACGACCCAGTGGTGACGGACGTGGCCGCCGAGATGGGCGTGTCGCCCGCGACGGCCGTCTTGGCGTGGCACGTTGGGGACGGCGTGGTTCCCATCCCGTCCAGCACCGACTCCGACCACGTGGTCGAGAACCTCGCCGCGGCGGGATACCGTCTGCCGCCGGAGGGTCGCGAGCGGTTCGCGGCGCTCGAAGACCCCACGTTCGAGCGATGAGCGACAGTGAAAGCGGGGCTGGCGGGTGCAGAGCCGGAGGGGGCGAAGGCGGCGGGACCGTCCGCCGACGGCGGCGTGGAATCGCGGCGGTGGCGGGAACCGCCGTCGCCGCCGCGGGCGTCGCGGCCGGTGGCCGGGCGGTCGTCGCCGCGGCGACGACCCCGCGTGTCGCGAACCGCTGGACGCTCGTGACGGGGGTGGTGCTGTGTTACGTGGTCGGCTTTCTCGCCTACCACGTCGACGCCAACCGACTGGCCGCGGCCGCCGCGCCGCCGAACCTCGTGACGACGATTCGGGGGGTGCTGTACGCCGCGACGGCAGGGTTTCTGGCCGTCCCGCCGTCGTCGGTGGCGGGCGTCCTCGGGGTCACAGGAGTCGGCGCGCCGCCCGCCGCGATTCGCTGGGCACCCGCCCTCTGTTACGGCGCCGGGGTCGCCCTCGATTTCGCCGACGGCCGCCTCGCGCGGAGGACCGACCGAACGACGCCGCTCGGGACGAAACTCGATCACGCCTTCGATACGCTCGGGTTCCTGGTCGCGCCGCTGGTGGGCGTCGCCTGGGGCCGACTCCCCGTCGCCTACCTCGCGCTGTCGGCCGCGCGCTACGTGTACCGCGCGGCGACGACGTGGCGTCGGTGGCGGGGGCGTCCCGTCGGCGACCTGCCCGAGAGCCGGGTCCGGCGGCCGCTGGCGGCGCTGCAGATGGCGTTCATCGCGGTTGCGCTAACGCCACTCTTCCCGGCGGTAACGGTCCACGCGGCGGCGCTGATCGCTGTCGTGCCGTCGCTCGCGACGTTCGGCCGGGACTATCTGGTCGTCACGGGCCGACTCGGGGCCTAGAGCCTCCGTCGGGACGGGCGGCAGTATGAAGTGAGCAGCGTGGTTAAGGAGGGCGTGACAGGGAGTGTCGAGGACGCGGACGAGTCGGAGACGGCCGTCCCCGCGACCGGGCGGGCGCTGTACTTCACCGGGCCCCGAACGGTCAGCGTCGAACACGAACCGGTGACCGAACCAGAGGCCGACGAGGTACTCGTCGAAGCACGCGTCGCGGCGGTGAGTTCGGGCACCGAACTCCTGATCTACCGAGGGGAGATGCCGCGTGACTTGGCCGCCGACGCGACCATCGACGCACTGGGTGACGATCTGACGTACCCGCTGAAATACGGCTACGCCACCGTCGGCGACGTGGTGGCGACGGGGGCGGACGTCGACGAGGCGTGGCGCGGCCGCCGTGTCTTCGCGTTCAACCCCCACGAGAGTCACTTCGCGGCGTCGCCGGCGGACCTCGTGACCGTCCCCGAGGACGTCTCGACGGAGACGGCGGCGCTCCTGCCGACCGCCGAGACGGCGACGACGCTGTGCATGGACAGCAACCCCCGTGTGGGCGAACGGGTCGTCGTCTTCGGCGCCGGGATGGTTGGTCTCGTGACGACACACGTCCTCTCGGCGTTCCCGCTGGAGCGACTGACGGTGGTCGAACCCGTCCCGGAGCGCCGCGAGATGGCCGCGAACCTGGGCGCCGACGAGACGCTCCGGCCCGACGCGGCAGCGCAGGTCGGTGAGCGGGGCGACCCTGCGGGTGCCGACCTGGTGTACGAACTCTCGGGGTCGCCCGAGACGCTCGACGACGCCGTCGACGCCGTGGGTTACGACGGCCGGATTATCGTCGGCTCGTGGTACGGGCGCAAGCGCGCCGAGACGGATCTCGGGGGGTTTTTCCACCGCAACCGGATCGACGTGTCGTCGAGCCAGGTGAGCACGCTCGCGCCCGAACTCCGCGGCCGGTGGACGAAGGAGCGCCGGATGGAGACGGCGTGGGATCGACTCCGCGAACTGCCGACCGAGCGTCTCATCACCCACCGAATCGGCGTCGAGAACGCCACGGAGGCGTACCAGTTGCTCGACGACGGCCCCGAGAACGCGCTGCAGGTGTTGCTCACCTTCGAGTAGGCCCAGCGCATAAGACGCTCGCGACCCACCGCTAGGTATGTATCGGCTCTCCGTGTCGCGGGACTTCGTGGCCCAACACTTCCTCACGGTCCCCGACCCCGGCCCCGAGGGCGAGGTCCACAGCCACCACTTCGAGGTGGCGGTGCAGTTTGCCGGCCCCGACCTGAACGAGTACGGCTATCTTGTCGACATCGACGCCGTCGACGCGGCGCTCGACGAACTCGAATCTCGGTACCGCGACGCACTCTTGAACGACCTGCCGGAGTTCGCCGACGCGAACCCGAGCGTCGAGCGCTTCGCACGGGTCTTCGGCGACCGGTTCGTCGAAGCCGTCCCGACGGGGACGCCGACTGGCCTGACCGTCCGGATGTGGGAAGACGAGGACGCGTGGGCCAGCCACGAGCGAGCGCTCTGATGGACCACGCCGACGAGCGGTATCTGGAGGCGAAACGGACGGTCGACGAACGGGCGTTCGACCGGCGGGTCCGGGACCGCCTCCTCGCGGAACTCCCGACAGCCCCGCGGGTGTTGGAGGCGGGAGCCGGCACGGGCGTTACGGTCCCCCGACTCCTCGACTGGGGGGTGCGTGCGGGGTCGTACCGCGGCGTCGACAGCGATCCGGGAATCGTCGAACGCGCCCAGGCCCTCCGGACGGCCGAACTCGACGCCGAGCGCACCGACGCCGGGTTCCGCGTCGGCGACCTGACGGGGCGGTTCGAGGCGGGCGACGCGCTGACGGCGTTCGACGACGAGCGGGCTGATCTCGTGGTTGCGGGAGCGTTCGTGGATCTGGTGCCGGTCGAGGCGGCGCTCGACGCCTTTGCGGCCGCACTTGGCCCCGACGGATTGGTGTACGCTCCGATCACCTTCGACGGCGTGACGATGTTTCAGCCCGACCACCCGGCCGACGATGCCGTGATCGACGCGTACCACCAAGCCATCGACGACGAACCGGGACGGGACACACGGGCGGGCCGGCACCTGCTCGACCGCTGTCGGGCACGCGACGGAGACCTACTGGCGGCCGGGGCGTCGGACTGGGTGGTCCACCCACGAGACGGCAGCTACCCGGCCGACGAGCGGTACTTCCTCGAACGAATCCTCTCGTTCGTCGCGGACGCCGCCGAGGGCGAGGTGCCGGCGGCGGAGTCGTGGCTGACGAGTCGGCGTCGGCAGCTAGAAGCGGGAAGCTTGACCTACGTTGCCCACGGGTACGACGTGCTCTATCGCCCTGAGCAGTAGTTCAGCGGCGCCGAGCGAGCGAGACGTACGCCGAATGGTCGGCGAGCGAGGTGCGAAGGGAGGTGGCGACCAGAAGCGGGAGCATCACCACAGCCGTTTGGGCCGCGGCGGTCGCGTCGAAAATGTAGCCAGCGGCGGCGACGGCGAGAACCGTCGCGAGCATTACGGTCCCAAGTACTACCTGTGCGTCGGGGGTCCGTCCCCCGGACGCGGGACCAAATTGTTCGTCGTGGGAGTCTGAGACGGCGGCCATTGTTCTCCTAGCAATTTATGATTGGACCCAAATATACTTACCGAGGTAATTATCAACCGTGATTAAAACGTTCGTTCCTGAGGAATTCTGCCGAGGAAGTAAATGAACGTCCGTGATAGAATGGGCGACTACGGATCGAAGTCGGCCATGAAGTTGGTGTGGAGTCGGTAGAATAGGAACATTCCGCCGGCCCAACTGAGGACCCCGTAGGCGACGTAGGCGAGCGTCGGAAGGTCCAGGTAGAAGTACAGATACGAGCCGACCAGCAGATACGCGAGGACGAAGACTCCGAGGACGCGGATACCGCGACTGGAGACCTGTTGTTTCGGATTGGCCATGGTGAAGCGTCGTCGAGCGTCGACATCTGAGATGGGAGTCCCCCAAGGTTAAGCACGAAAGTTAATGCAAAACCTGCGAGATACGTCGACACTATATGCGGGTGTAGCCAACGGAGCGTATGATTCGCGTAGGCGTCAACGGGTACGGTACCATCGGCAAGCGGGTTGCTGACGCAGTGGATGCGATGCCCGACATGGAGTTGGTCGGCATCGGGAAGGCGAGTCCGAACCACACGGCGGACGCGGCCGCCGACCGCGGGTACGACATCTACGTGCCCGAGGGTCGCGAGGACCGGTGGGACGAGGTGGGGATGGCCGTCGCCGGCGACGTCGAGGACCTCATCGAAGCGAGCGACATCGTCGCCGACGCGACGCCGGCCGGGATGGGTGCCGAGTACCGTCCGATCTACGAGGAGTACGACACGCCCGCCCTGTTCCAGGGCGGCGAGGAGGCAGACGTGGCCGAGGCGAGTTTCACCGCTCGCGCCAACTACTCCGAGGCCACCGACAAGGACTACGTCCGGATCGTCTCCTGTAACACGACGGGCCTGAACCGGATGTTCGCACCGCTCCACGAGGAGTACGGCGTCGAACGGGCGAGCATCACGCTGGTCCGCTGCCGGGGCGAACACGCCGTCATCTCGGCCGATCCCGTGACCCTGCCGTCCCACCACGGCCCGGATGCCCTCGAGGTCATCCCGGACATGGGCCCGGTCACGACGATGGGGATGAAGGTGCCGACGGTACGCCACCACTTCCACGGGATCAACGTGGAACTCGGCGAGACGCCGAGCGCCGCGGCGGTTCGCGATCTGTTGGCCTCGCAGTCGCGGATTCACGTCGTCGACGGCGACCTCGGCGTCGACTCGGGGTGGGAACTCCAGGAGTTCGCCCTCGACCGTGGCCGCGACCGGATGAACCTCTACGAGAACCAGATCTTCGAGGACTCCATCACCATGGATGGGTCACAGCTTCACCTGTTCCAGTCGATCCACCGCGAGAGCGACGTGGTGCCGGAGAACGTGGACGCCATCCGCGCGATGATGGGCGAGGCCGACGCGGCAGAGAGCATCGAACTGACGAACGACGTGATGGAGATCGGCGACATCTAAATGACGGCAAACGAGACCGAAGCGGTCGACGAGACGCAGGAACCGGGGACAGAACTGGTCAGCGGCTACGGATCGAGCCCCGGGGTCGCGACGGGGCCGGTGCGAATCGTCGAGGACATCGACGAAGCCGACCGGATCGACGAGGGGGATGTGATCGTCACGGAGATGACCGCCCCCGACATGGTCCCGGCGATGAAACGCTCCGCGGGCATCGTCACCGACGAGGGAGGGATGACCTCCCACGCGGCCATCGTCTCCCGCGAACTCGGCGTCCCGGCCATCGTGGGCTGTGGCGAGGCGACGGCGGTCCTAGCCGACGGCCAGCGGATCACGCTCGACGGCCAGAAGGGGACCGTCGTGGTTCCGGACGCGGACGCGGCGTCAACGGCTGAGGAGGCCGTCGCGGACGCCGATCCGGCGGGCGAGAGCCCCGACCCGACGGCGGGCGGGGCGCCCACGACGGCGACTGAGGTGAAGGTGAACGTCTCGATTCCCGACGCGGCCCAGCGCGCCGCGGATACGGGCGCCGACGGCGTCGGCCTACTCCGACTGGAGCATATCCTGCTCTCGACGAGCAAAACCCCCGAGAAGTACGTCGCGGACCACGGCGAGGACGCCTTTGTCGAGGAAATCTCCGAGGAGATCCGGAAGGTTGCGGACGCCTTCTACCCGCGGCCGGTCCGCGCCCGGACGCTCGACGCGCCGACGGACGAACTCGCGGAGTTGGAAGGCGGTGAGGACGAACCCCATGAACACAACCCGATGCTCGGCTACCGGGGCATCCGCCGGAGTCTCAAGGAGCCAGAGATGGTCAAACTCGAACTGCGGGCGTTCAAGCGCCTGCACGACATGGGCTACGACAACGTCGAGGTCATGTTCCCGCTGCCCAACGACGCCGAGGACGTGCGGCGGGCACGAGAGTTGATGGACGAGGTGGGCATCGACCGCGAGGAACACGACTGGGGCGCGATGATCGAGACGCCGGCCAGTATCCGTGCCATCGACGAGATCATCGAGGAAGGGATCGACTTCGTCGCGCTCGGGACGAACGATATCGTCCAGTTCATGCTCGCAGTCGACCGCAACAACGCGATGGTGGCGGATCGCTTCGACGACTTCCATCCGACCATCCTAGAGGCGATGGCGGAGGTCATCGAGGCGTGCAACGAACACGACGTCGACACCACCATCACGGGCCAGTCGGGATCACATCCGGACATGGCGAAGTTCCTCGTCGAGAAGGGGATCAGTTCGCTGTCCTCGAACATCGACGCCGTGGACGAGGTGCGCCGGGTGGTCGCCCGCGCCGAGCGGAAGCTCCTGCTCGATGCCGCCCGCGAGAGCCTCGACGACGTCGAACCGCGGATCGACTGACACCGGCGTCCTCGTTTCGCGCCGAACGGCTCGTGGCGGGGGTCACCGAGGGTTTTAATCCCGGCACGCGCAAGCCCGAACCGTGGCAGACACGGCGGGACACGAGCGGTTCTTTCCGTACGAGTCGCCGTACCCGAACCAGCGCGAGGCGATGGACCGCATCGCCAACTCGCTGGCCCGCGGCCAGGACGTGTTGCTAGAGGGCGCCCCCGGCACCGGCAAGACGCTGTCGGCGCTGGTGCCCGCACTCGCACACGCCCGTGCGGAAGACCGAACGGTGGTCATCACGACGAACGTCCACCAGCAGATGCGCCAGTTCGTCGAGGACGCCCGCGCCATCGCGGGCGAGGAGCCGATCCGGGCGGTCGTATTCAAGGGCAAGGCCTCGATGTGCCACCTCGACGTCGGCTACGAGGAGTGTCGGAGCCTCAAGGAGACCACGCGGTCGCTGGTCGAGGCGGAGGCGGACCGCCAGGACCTCGCCAAGCGAAGCGAGGCGCTCTTGGACGACGTACGCGCCGGGGAGGAGGAAGCCGCGGAGGCCCGGGCAGCGGTTGTCGACGAACTCGAAGCCGTCGAGGAGGATATCGAGGAGTTGGAGTCGGCGAACGTCTGTGAGCACTACCGCGCGAACCTGACGCGGGACACCGAGGAGTTCGAGGGGTGGCTGTTCGACGACGTTCGCACGCCCGAGGAAATCTACGCCTACGCCGACGAACGCGGACTCTGTGGGTACGAACTCCTCAAGGAGGGGATGGAGGGGGTCGACCTCGCGGTATGTAACTACCACCATCTGCTCGATCCGACCATCCGCGAGCACTTCTTCCGGTGGCTGGGCCGCGATCCCTCGGAGGTCGTCACCGTTTTCGACGAGGCACACAACGTCGAGTCGGCGGCCCGAGACCACGCGACGCGGACGCTCTCGGCGCGAACGCTGGAGGGCGCGCTGGCCGAACTCGACGAGGCCGACGACTCGCGGGCCGGCCGCGCACGCAACGTGATCGAGGCGTTTCTGACGGGGCTGGAGACGGCCGTCGATGACGCTCTGGGGTTCGGCGAGCGCGAACAGGTCGGCGAGAACTGGCACGACCTCGACATCGCCAACGACGACCGTCGGAACGACCTCACGCTCGCCTTTCTTGACGCCTACGAGGGGAGCGGGATCGGCGCCGAGGTCGACCTCGCCTTGCAGGTGGGCGAGGCGCTCGACGAAGCCTACGAGGAGGCCTACCGACGCGGCGAGACGACGACCCGCCAGGAGTCGCCGACCCTCCAAGCGGCCGGGTTCGTCGCCGACTGGATGTCAGAGGGGAGCGACCTCGGCCGGCATCCGATGGCCGCGGTTCGTCGCGACGCGGGCACCGACGAGGTGTACGGGCGGGCGGAGCTCTACACCGCGATCCCACGAGAGGTGACCGAAGGACTGTTCGACGAGGTGGCCGCGAGCGTGCTGATGAGCGCGACGCTCCGCCCCTTTGACGTACTCGCGGACGTCCTCGGCCTGTCGGACCCGGCGACGCTCACCTACGGCCTGGCGTACCCCGAGGACCGCCGACGGACCTTCGCCGTCGAGGGGCCAGCGCTGTTCGCCAGCGACCGGGAGGACCCAGAGACCCAAGCGACCGTCGCGGAGGCACTCGCGGACGTGATCCGGATGACACCCGGAAACACGCTCTGCTTTTTCCCGTCTTACGCCGAGGCCGAGCGGTATCACGACCTGCTCGGCGCGTCGAACACCTACCTCGACGAGGCGGGGACGCCCACGGAAACCCTCCGCCAACGGTTCGTCGACGACGACGATGCGGCCCTGTTTACGTCGCTGTGGGGGACCCTGGGCGAGGGGGTGAGCTTCGACGGCGACGACGCCCGCGCGGTGGTCGTCGTCGGCGTTCCGTATCCGAACCTCTCGGAGCGCCTGGAGGCGGTGCAGGCTGCCTACGACCGGGTCTACGACGACCGACTCGACGCGGGATGGCGTTACGCCGTCGAGATTCCAACGATCCGCAAGACCAGACAGGCGCTCGGGCGGGTCATCCGCTCGCCCGACGACTACGGGGTGCGGGTCCTCCTCGATAAGCGCTACACGCGCGCCGGCCGGGACATGGGGAAATACGGCGTCCGCGACTCGTTCCCGCCGGAGGAACGGGACGAACTCATCGACGTCGCCCCCGAGAAACTCGAGTTCGCGCTCCTGAACTTCTTCGCCGACCTCGACGCCTACGAGGGCGACCCGCCGACGCCGTGACCGTCCGCAAACGATTTTGTGAGCGAACCGCTGGTGTCGGATATGCGACGACTGGTCCCCCTACTCGTCGCACTCGTCGTCGCACTGGCCGGGTGTGTGAGCGCACCCGGTGTGTCGACGACGGCGACGACATCGACCGACGCGACAGCGGAAGCGCCAACGACAGTGGAGACAGCGACGCCAGCCCCAGTCGGCGTCGAGTACGTCGTACAGGCCGGCTCGGTCCCCGACGACATCGGATCGGTGACCGCGACACTGCAGGTGGTCTTCGTCGAACGGAGCGCGGACGCAGGCCCGTGCTGGCGGGAGACGTTCGCCGGGCCGTTCAAGCCGACGGTGACGCCCATCGCGCCACCGGACGGCGAATGTCACCGGTCGGCGACGGTGACCCTCGACCTGACCGACCTCGACGGTGACCGGTCGCTCGCGCGACTCACTGCGCCCGGCCGGTTCGACGCCGGCCACGCCCTCGTGGTCACGAACGTGACGGTGACCTACCGAAACGGCACCGCAGTCGACGATGTGCGGGTCGACGAGCGCGCCGCGGTGGTGGACGGCGAGCCTGCGGGACCGTACCGCGTGACCCTCTCGCTCGAATCGTACCGGGGCGAGGACCGGCCGTACGACTTCTGGTTCGTCGCCGAACGCGACGGCTAGGCCACGCGCTTATGTCGATCCCCGCCTAACAGAGTCCGATGCGTCAGCAGTCACGGCCACCTGGTCCCCGTGGAGAGCCCGTCTTCGGTAACAGTAGACAGTACGCCCGGGACCCATTCGAGTTCCTGTCGGCGTGTGAGTCGGCCTACGGCGACGTGGTGGCTGCCGACCTCGGACCGATGGAAACCTACATCGCGACGAACCCGGACGACATCGAACGGGTGCTGGTCGGCGACCACGAGAAGTACCGGAAGCCGGCGTTCCAGGACGACGCGCTCGGCCGCCTCCTCGGCGACGGACTCCTGCTGAGCGAGGGCGACCGGTGGGAGAAGCAACGTGACCTCGCCAATCCCGCGTTCAACATGTCACGGATCGCCGACATCGCGGACGTGATGACCCAAGACGCGGTCGAAGCCGTGGAGTCGTGGTCGGCGGGCGACGAACTGGACCTCGAACTGGAGATGGCGCGCCTGACGGTGCGGATCATCGCCAACGCCATGCTGGGGGTCGACCTCGGCGAGGAGCGGGTGCGGACGATCCAAGAGAACCTCGAACCACTGGGTGCGCGGTTCGAGCCTGACCCGATTCGGTTCGTCACACCCGACTGGCTACCCACCCAGGAGAACCGCGAGTACGAGGCCGCGGTCCAGCGCCTGGAGGACGTGGTCGCCGACGTAATCGCCGAGCGCCGCGGCACCGAGGGCCACGAGGACGACGACGACCCGCCGATGGACCTGCTTTCGATCCTCCTGCGGGCCCAGAAGCGCGGCGAGCAAGGCGACGAACAGCTCCGCGACGAAGTGGTGACGATGCTGCTCGCGGGCCACGACACGACGGCGCTGACCCTTACCTACGCCTGCTACCTGCTCTCGGAGAACCCCGACGCAGAGCGGCAGGTCCACGCGGAACTCGACGACGTCCTCGACGGCCCGCCGACGTTCGCGGACACCCGGAATCTGACCTATCTGAATCGGGTGCTTCAGGAGACAATGCGCCTGTATCCGCCGGTCTACGTGATGTTCCGGGAGCCCGTGGTGGACGTGAAACTCGGGGGCTACCGGGTGCCCGAAGGCGCCGCGATCATGCTGCCACAGTGGGCGGTCCACCGCTCGCCACGGTGGTGGACGGAGCCCGATCAGTTCGACCCCGACCGCTGGACCCGGGAGCGGCGGGCCGACCGCCCGCGATTCGCGCACTTCCCGTTCGGCGGCGGGCCACGGGCCTGTATCGGCAAGCAGTTCTCGCTCCTGGAGGCGAAGATCATCCTCGCCGTCATCGGCCAAGAGTACCGACTCGACTACGGCCGGGACGAGCCGTTCGACCTCCGGGGATCGCTGACCATGCACCCCGAGAACGGGATGCCGATGCGGGTGCGAGAGCGAGCGGACGGCGGGTAGCGACCCCGACGCCGTCACCCGTTCGCGGGCCGGCATCGCCGCGTGGGTTTATCACCGTCGGAGAGCTACCGGAAATATGGAACGACGCCGGTGGCGACGGACGGTCGTCGGTATCGCCACGCTCAACGTCGTCTGGTCGCTCGCTGGCGTGCTCTCGGGCGAGCGGTTCACCGTTGGCCCGGCGAGCGGGTGGGTGCTGTTCGGCGGCGCGTTACTCCTGCTCACGCCGGTGTTTTACTACGCGCTGTACCGGCTGACTGGGGCGGTTCGGGCGGCCGACGGCCCCTGGCGTCCGAACCCGCGAGTCTGGGCCGCAGGCGGGGTAGTCGTCTCGCTGCTCGGCAGCGTGGCGTTTCTGAACCCGATGACGCACTACGTCGCCGGACTCTATCTCGTCCAGCGGGCCCGGAAGTCGACGGGGGCGCCACCTTAGGCCCGCCCGGATAGTGGCGCGTAAGCCGACAGAATCGGCCGTTCGCTCAGGGCTGGGGCAACGAGACACGCCACGCCGTCGCCCGCCGGGCACGACTCCAGAGGTGGAGTTCCGGGACCGTCCACGTGACGGGGTCGATATCCGTCGCCAACAGTCGGTCGACGGCCTCGGGCGGGCCGTCGCGGGCGAGGGTGACGTGGGGGACGTAGGCCGGTCCCTCCAACTCGTCGTCAACGGCGCCGAAGGTGTCGACTAAGCGCCGATGAAGGTCGTAGAGTCCCGGACTCTCGACGGCGAGGTAGACCACGGGACCGAGGCCGTGGGTCGGCGTCTCGAAGGCGTCGATACCCGTCACCGTCGCCTCGAACGCGGGCGTCGGCGAGAGCGACGAGCGGAGGCGTTCGCGCAGGCGGTGGTACTCGTCCTCCGCGGCCGCGAACCGCTTGCAGACGACGGCGTGGCGGTCGCGGACCTGGTCGAACCCCGTCAGTTTCGGGTGGAGATCGTTCGCCAGACGCTCGACAGCGCCGGGAACGGGGACGTTGAGGCTGTACACGTCAGATGCGGTCGAGGAGCCAGAGGACGATCAGGACCACGACGACGAGGCCGAGCAGGTCGGGAAGGAAGCCGAGCAAGCCGAAGAAGATGTCGAACGCCTCGCCGATCACCCTGAGGACGAGCCAGACGAGGACGAGGACGAGGACGAGTTTGAGCAGGTCCTCGACGTCGAGTAGCGCACGATTCATGCCCGAGTCTGGGAGCGGCGCGTCCAAAAGGGTAGCGGCGGCAGCCGACGCCGACACGGGAGTCACACCAATGGCTGGAGGACGGCCCGAGATCAGAACTCGGAGTCGACCTCGGGGGCGACGCCGTCGTCGGCGTCGTCGAACTCGAACTCGGCGCGGAGTTCGCGGATACGGTCGCGGATGTCCGCGGCGAGTTCGAACTCCAAGTTGTCGGCGGCGGTCGCCATCCGGTCTTCGAGCGCCTCGATTCGGGCGCGGGCCTCCGCGTCGGTGTCGGGGGCGTCGCCCGTCACACCCGAGGTGTCCGTCTCGCTTCCCGGCAGGTTGGTCTCGCCGACTGCCTTCTCGATGGTCGTCGGGTCGTGGCCGTGCTCCTCGTTGAATTCGCGCTGGATACGGCGGCGGCGGCGGGTCTCGTCGATGGCCGATTCCATGGCGTCGGTGACCTCGTCGGCGTACAACACCACCTCGCCGTTGACGTTGCGGGCCGCCCGCCCCATCGTCTGGACGAGCGTGGTCTCCGAGCGGAGAAAGCCCTCCTGGTCGGCGTCGAGGATGGCCACCAGCGACACCTCGGGGATGTCGAGGCCCTCTCGGAGGAGGTTGATGCCGACGAGGACATCGAACTCGCCGAGGCGAAGCCCTCGGATGAGTTCGTGGCGCTCCAGGGTGTCCGTCTCGTCGTGCATATACTCGACCGCCACTCCACCCTCTGAGAGGTATTCGGTGAGATCCTCGGCCATGCGCTTGGTGAGCGTCGTGACGAGGACGCGTTCGTCGCGGTCGATCCGTTCGTCGATGCGGTCCATGAGGTCCTCGACCTGACCGGTGGCGTCGGCAACCTCGACTGCGGGGTCGACCAGATACGTGGGTCGAACGATCTGTTCGACCACCTGCTCGGAGTGTTCGCGCTCGTAGTCGCCGGGCGTTGCCGAGACATAGAGAGTGCGGCTGGTCTTCTCGACGAACTCGTCGAAGGTGAGTGGGCGGTTGTCGTAGGCGGTTGGGAGACGAAAGCCGTTCTCGACCAGCGAGTCCTTGCGCGATTTGTCGCCCTCGTACTGGCCTTTGATCTGTGGGAGGGTCTGGTGGGACTCGTCGATGACGGTGAGGAAGTCGTCGGGGAAGTAATCGAGGAGGGTGTAGGGCGCCTCGCCGGAGTCGCGATCCGAGAGGTGGACGGAGTAGTTCTCGATGCCCGAACAGTAGCCCGTCTCGCGGAGCATCTCGATATCGAAGGTGGTGCGCTCTTCGATCCGCTGGGCGGCGACGAGGTCGCCCTGGCGCTCGAAGTACGCCACCCGGTCTTCCATCAGCGCCTCGATCTCCTCGATGGCGTCCTCGAGGCGTTGCTCGGGGATGGAGTAGTGTTCGGCCGGGTGGATCAAGGCGGCGGGTTCCCGGCTCTTTACCTCGCCTTCCAGCGGGTCGAGTTTCGTCAGGCGGTCGATCTCGTCGCCCCAGAACTCCACCCGGAGGGCGTAGCGGCCGTACATCGGGAACACCTCGACGGTGTCGCCACGGACCCGGAAGGTGCCCTGGGTGAAGTCCACGTCGTTGCGGTCGTAGTTGAGGTCGACCAGGCGGGCCAGCAGGTCGTCGCGGCCGAGTTCCTGTCCCGCCTCCAGTCGCATGGCCATGTCGACGTAGTTCGCGGGGTCGCCCAGCCCGTAGATGGCCGACACCGACGCGACGACGATGACGTCGTTCCGGGTGAGCAACGACCGGGTCGCGGAGTGGCGCAGGCGGTCGATTTCGTCGTTGATCGAGGCGTCCTTGTCGATGAAGGTGTCAGTCTGCTCGACGTAGGCCTCGGGCTGGTAGTAGTCGTAGTAGGAGACGAAGTATTCGACGGCGTTGTCGGGGAAGAGGTTCCGAAACTCCTCGTAGAGCTGTGCGGCCAGCGTCTTGTTGTGGGCGATGACGAGTGTCGGCTGCTGGAGCGCTTCGGTCACCCACGAGACGGTGTTGGTCTTGCCCGACCCCGTCACACCGAGAAGCGTCTGTTCGTCCATGCCGGCCTCGTAGCCGGCGACGAGTTCCTCGATAGCGTCGGGCTGGTCGCCCGCGGGGTCGAAGGGTGCGTCGACCCGGAAGGGTCGGTCGGCGTCGGGCCGGTCCGGCTGGAGCGGACCGGAGTTCGCGTCGCTCACGGTACCAGACACTGGTCGCTCGATAGACTTGACGGATTCGCTTGGCTCGGTTTCGGCGTACTAGCGGAGAGGTCGTCGCTCCGGTCACGCCGGCCGAGGATTCGACTTCGGCTGGCGGGGACTGACGACCGACGGGGCAGAGACGGGCGTAGCTGGGGCCGAACGCATATTCGCGTGGGTCACTAACCGAGCCGTATGGACGGCACGGGCGAGAGTCGCCGGCGATTCGTCGGGGGCAAACACGACGGGTGCCGGGGGCGAGGATGAGCGAGATAGCAGTCGACGCCAGAGAGTACGTTCCGGTGGACCGTTGGCGGCAGGAAGGGCAGATCGGCGCGATTCGAAAACGGGTCAGACGGCTCGCGGTTGCCGCCGGTGTCGTCTTCTTCACCCTGACGCTCGCGTCGCCCGAAGGGGGGCTATCGCTGCTCGTCGGGGCGGTGCGCCTACTTTCGCTCGTCACGGGTATCTCCGCGTGGTCGATGACGGAGGCGCTCGGGGACGCGGATGACGACGAGGACGGGTCGGTCCTCGCGGCGGTGGGAGTCGTCGTCCTCGTCGGACTCTGGTGGGGCGCCGAGCGCTCCGCTGCGGGAGCGTTGCTCCGGCGGCTGGTGCTTGGGGAGGTAGCGTCCGCGGCGGGCGTCGACGCGACGTCGACGGGGCAGGTGATCACGGAGGGCGATTCGACGGCGACGGTGGCTGATCGGGACGTGAGCGCGGAGTCAGAGTCCGCCGGCACCTACCTCGGGGTGGTTGCCACCCTCCTCGTCGGCGGCTCGGTGGTCCTGTCGGCGCTCCCCCAAGCGGGCGGGGTCGATGCCGGAAGCCTCGGCGTGTTCCTGCTCCTGACGGCCATCGTCGGGGGCGTCGTCGGACTGTTCGCCGGAGTCTCGATCCGGTGATCACGGGAGGACGGCGGTGCCGAACACGAGGAGAATAAAGGAGAGCCAGGGAACTCGGTTGGGCCGCGAGTCGAATCCCGACAGCGAGATGGGTTCATAGAGCCGCGGGAGAAGGACCAGACCGGCGACGGCGTAGAGTGCGCCACCCCAGAGAAATCGGAGGCCAGCCGCCACAGTCCACCCGAAGGCCACCACTACGGGTCCGGCGACGGCGACGACGACGCCGACGGCGATTAGAAGTTTGCCGACCGTTTCGAGTATCGACATGCGCGGAGTACGTGTCGGTGGCGTGGTATGTGTTGTGCTAGCTGACCTTGTGGGCGTAGTCGGTGTCTCTCTCCTCTATCGACGGCAGACGCCGGCGCACGACGGCGTGACGTCGGGGCACCGGCAACGCGACGGGTCCGAAAGGATTTGAACCCCGGACGGAGTACGCCTCTCGTATGGCCCACGAACAACTCGAACGGGCGAGCGAGGAACTGGAGGCCGCGGCCGAGGCGGCCAACGGCGAGGAACGCGAGCGTCTCGCGGACCAGGCCGAGGCGTTCGCGGAACTGGCAGAGCGTGGAACCGACCACGGCCGCCTCGCCCGACACGAGAACACGCTGCGAGAGGTCAACGCCGCGACGGGCGAGGACGTGGGGGCACGGATCGAGGCGGCGATGGATGCGATCACCGCTTACCGCGAGACACTCGACGGCGTGTAGCCGGGGTGTGAGTGTGTCCCGAACCCCTTCGCTTCGGGTGGAGATTACTCCAGAAATCGAGACGCTGCGTCGGCTCAGCAGACGTTTTTCGGCTTGACGCCCATCGACTCCAGCGTTTCGACGTAGTCGTCGTAGGTCGCCTCGACGACGGCCGTCGCGGCGTCGGCGGCGTGGTCCCAGTCGTCCTCCGAGTCACAGCGGTCGTCGAGAGCCGCGACGATCCGGTCGCGGTCGGCATCGGCGTCGTCCCGGAGGTCACGAAAGGTGCCAGCCGTCGAGGGGTCTGCGTCGCCGACGAAGAAGCCGACCATCTGTCCGACGGTCCGGTCGAGGACGAGCGAGTGCCCGAGGGCACCGCCGAGGCGGGCGACGGAATCCTCGAAGTCCCCGAGAGTTTCGTAGGTCCGGCGGTCGGTAGGGTCGGCGTCGGCGGTTTCGGCCCGGTCGGTGGCCGTGTCCGCGAGGGCTGTGAAGACGTCCGGGGTCCCGCCGTCGGCGTCGGCCGCCCACGCCTCGAAGCACTCGGCCGCCGCCGCCGCGTCCGCCGCCGCCGCGGTGCGAACCGCCGAGCCGGTCATCTCTCCGTCCGTCAGTGCGTACAGCCACTTCGAGGATCCGAGCCGCGAAAGCTCCGTCTCCAAGTCGTCGGTCAGCGTCTCGACGAGTGTCGTGCCGTCCATGAAGCGCGGTACGAGAGGCCCCGGTTTGTATGCATCGCCAGCGGCTCGGCTCCCGAGTTCGGCGGCGACCGCTGTCGCGAGTGCTCGGCGGGTCGGCGGTCAAAAAAACGTGAGAGTGATCACGCGGCCCCGCTCGATTCGAGACCGACTAGTCGTCGGCCTCGCCTTTCTCACGGGTCGTTCCTCCCCGCTCGATTCGAGACCGACTAGTCGTCGGCCTCGCCTTTCTCGACCGGGGCGCCAACGAGGTTGCCCCACTCGGTCCAGGAGCCGTCGTAGTTGATGGTGTCCTCGTAGCCGAGGAGTTCGTGGAGCGCGAACCAGGCGACCGAGGATCGCTCGCCGATCCGGCAGTAGGCGACGGTCGTCCCCTCGCCGTCGATACCTTCCTCGGCGTAGAGCTCCTGAATCTCCTCTTGGGTCTTGAACGTGCCATCGTCGTTCGTGACGGCAGCCCACGAGATGTTTCGTGCTCCGGGGATGTGGCCGCCACGCTGGGCGGTTTCCTGCAGTCCCGGGGGCGCGAGAATCTCGCCACTGAACTCCTCGGGGCTTCGGACGTCCACGAGCGGTAGACTGCGCTCGATGGCGTTCTCGACGTCCTCGCGGTAGGCACGGATGCTCTCGCGCGGGCCGGCGGCCTCGTAGTCGACCGCGGAGAACTCGGGAGTCTCCTCGGTCAGCGGATAGTCGTGTTCGAGCCAGTAGTCGCGGCCCCCGTCCATCAGGCGGACGTCGTCGTGGCCGTAGTACTTGAACTGCCAGTAGGTGTAGGCCGCAAACCAGTTGGAGTTGTCACCGTACAGCACGACGGTGGAGTCCGCGGAGATGCCGTGACTCCCCAGCAGGTCCTCGAAGTCCTCCTTCGAGAGAATGTCGCGGGTCGTCTGGTCCTGAAGCTGCGTCTCCCAGTTGAATCCGATGGCGCCGGGCGCGTGGCCCTCGTCGTAGGCCTCGGTGTCCACGTCGACCTCCACGAGCCGATGGTCCGAGTCGTCGCTCTGGAAGTCGTCCAGGTGGTCTTCCACCCAGTCCGCCGACACCAGAACGTCTTTCGCGTACGCTGAGTCTGACATAGCAACAGTCGATACGGCACCCTCCCCTATAATCCCCACACTGACGGCAGAGGCGGCCATTCCTCCACTGAACCGGAAAATATTGCGACATCCACCGTGACCGAACGCGGCAGGACGCCGCCAGTTCCGACTGACGGGCGCAGGGTGCGGACAAAAGCGGCAAATATTGTCTCGGTGTGGGACGGCGCCGAAGCGCCGTCACTAAATCCAGCGGGCCTGTATCGGCAGGTATGAACGAGGACATCGTCGTCTCGTCGGAGTGGCTCGCGGCCCACCGCGACGAGGTGTGCGTGGTCGACGTGCGCGACGCCTGGGAGTTCGATGGCATCGGTCACGTGCCCGGCGCGGTCAACATCCCCTTCGACCGGTTTCGGAGTGAGGCGGGTGACGAGGGGATGCTCCCCGGGGCGGAACACTGGACGGCGTTGATGACGGAAGCGGGACTCGGCACGGACGACCGACTGGTCGCGTACGACGACGAACACGGTGTCTTCGCCGCCCGGTTCGTGGTGACGGCATTACTGTACGGCCACCGGAAGTGCCACCTACTCGACGGCGACTTCAGCGCGTGGAACCGGGAGTACGAGACGACGACGGACGCCACCGAGGTGTCGCCATCGAGCTACGAGGTGCGGGAGCCGGACTCCTCGCCGCTGGTGGACTTCGAGGCGGTGCAGGCGGCACTCGACACCGAGGCCGTCATCGTCGACACGCGCGAGGAGTGGGAGTACGCGGAGGGGCATCTCCCGGGCGCGGTGCAACTCGATTGGCGGGAACTCGTCGACGAGGAGAGCCGCGGGCTGAAGCCCCGCGCCGAACTGGAGTCGCTGCTGGCCGACCGGGGAATCACGCCGGACCGACGGATCGTCCTCTACTGCAACACCGCCCGGCGCATCAGTCACACGTACGTCGTCCTCAACCAGTTGGGGTACGAGCAGGTCGACTTCTACGAGGGGAGCCTCACGGAGTGGACCCAGCGGGGCGGGCCGCTGGAGGGGAGCGAGGTCGAGTGACTGTAACGAGACCCCGTACCGAACGACGAGCGGACGCGAGCCGTGAAGACGGCGAGACCGAGTGACGAGTCACTCCTCCGAGACGCCGACGTCGTTGAGCTCCGCCGAGAGGAGTTCGGCCGTCTCGACGACGAGGCCGACGACGAGCGGCCCGGCGATGACCCCGACGGTACCGACCGTCAGGAGGCCGCCGACGAACCCGACGAAATAGAGGCTCCCGGGCAGATCGGCCGTCTCCCGCGACAGCCGGGGGCGGATCACCACGTCGGGAAGCCAGGCCACGAAGAGCAATCCGACGGTGAACACCAGCATCGCCCGGGTGGGGTCGCCGGCCGCCAGATGGGCAACGGCGAGGACCGCGATCAGGATCGACGGACCGATCACCGGGAGAAACTGTAGAATGGCGGCGAGCACGGCGAGGGTGAGGAAGTAGGGGTAGCCGAGCACGAAAAAGAGCACGAGCGCGACGGCGAAGGTGCCCGCAGCCGTCGCCGCCTGCAGGACGTAGATGCCAAAGAGCGTGGCTCGGGTCCGTCGGCTCAGCGCCTGAACCACGTCCCGATAGCCGGCGGGAACGACCGCGAGGCTCCCCCGGTGGGAGTCTGCCGGGCGAGAGAGGAGGGCAAAGAGGACCATCCCGAACACCGTCAGCTTGAGCGCGAGGACAGGAGCGACGACGGCAAAGGAGCGGGCGAGCTGTCGGCCGAACGAGACGACCATCGTTCGGGCCTGTGAGAGGGTGACACTCGCCGAGTAGCCGTAGAGTTCCACAGAGAGCGTCGGCGGAAGGGACGCGAGGAAGGCGACGATGGCGTCGACTCGCGCGACGACCACCAACACCAGCGGGGCGGCGAGAACGAGCACGGCGAGGGCGGCGAGAAGCGTCGTGAGGAAGCTGGCTCGCCACAGCGAGAGTCCCCGCCGGGTCAGCTCCTCGCGGAGGGGAAAGAGGAGGTAGGCGACGGTGATGGCGAAAAAGACCGTCGCGAGGACGTCCGCGAGGAGGGCGCCGGCGAGGAGAGCGAGGACGGCCAGAAGCCCACCCAGGACGTATCGACGTTGGCGAGTCACGGCGTCACCTGCGGCGGGCGCGGGCAAAGTCGTTTCCCAGGCGTCGGTCACCGGAGAGGTCTGTTCGGGTGTCGTAGAGTCGGCGGCGCCCGCGACCACCGAAACACCGCGCCTTTATGATCGGCAGGTGAGAGAACGGTATGGTCGGCGCGACTCGACGGTTCAAACTGGCGGACACCGCCCAACAGATCGTCGGTGGCTTTCTGCTCGCGGGACCGTTCGTCGTCACGGAGGAGGTGTGGACCCTGGCCGCCGACATGACGTGGGTGCAGGCGCTGGCGACCGTCGGTATCGTCCTCGGAATCGGGTACGGGACACTCTACAAGGCCGACGACCGCGACCCGGACAGCGAGTCCGAGGTGGGCGGCGTGCCGCTCCGATTCGTCTCGCTCGTCCTCGTCTCGTACTGTTCGGTGCTCGTCCTGGCACTGGCGTTCGGGGCCCCGGGAACCTTCCTCGACGGCGGGACGGGGACGACGGTCGGCGTCGGCGGCTTCGGCGTCGCGGTCGAGACCATCGAGGTGACGCTCAAGGCAGTCAGCGTCGGCGCGGTGTTCAGCGTCATCGGCGCCGCGACGGCCGATTCGCTGTTCTGACCGGGCCGTCGCTCACCCGCAGTCTTAAGTCTGTTCGGTCGGAGAGACGGGTATGGATTACACGCTCGCCATCGACGGCGCGCCGGAGACAGTTCCCGGCGGGACGGGAGTCCTCCTATTGCACCCGAGCATCGGCGAGACCGACCGGATCGACACCGACTTTCTGAAGACCGACACCGACAACTTCCTCGTCGTCTCGACCCGGACCACCGCCCGCGAAGTCGAACAGAAACTCGAACACTACGACGTCGACGAGTCCCGCGCGGACATCCTGGACACACTCTCCGTCGAGCGGGGCTACTCCCGGCGCCCGTCAGAGCGTGTCCACTACGTCGCCTCGCCCGATGACCTCGACGGCGTCGTCGCCAAGACGGAAGCGTTTCTCGAGAGTCACGGCGGGAAACGACGGGTGAGCGTCGACTCACTCACCGAGATGGCGTACTACGCGGACGAGGACCGAGTGTACGAGGCGACCCGAGCGCTCCTCGACCTGCTGGCGGAGTACGACGCTGTCGGACTGTTCCACCTCTCGAAGGAGGTCCACGACGAGGCGACGCTGAACCGGTTCCGCGAACTGTTCGACGGCGTCCTCGATTTGGGTATCGACGGCGACGTCACCGCGACGTTCGACACCTGACGGCTCAGTCGACGGTGTCCTGATCCTCGGCCAGTTTCTCGAACGTCGTCGACGCCCACCGGACGGCGTACTCGGGGCCGTAGTCCACGTAGGCCGTCGTATCGAGGGCGGCGAAGGGCGCGGGCAGATCCAGTCCGTGTTTGATCGCCGAGCAGGCGAGTTCCGTCGCGTCGGCAAACTCCGTCTCGCCGCGGGCGACCGCTCCGGGGAGATCCGCGACGCGGTCCCGGAGGCTGTCGCCGGCGTCGGCCCACGCCTCGTGGAGACGGGGGTGGTCGTCCTCCCACTCGGCGAAGATCTGTCGGGTCCGGAGGCCAAGCCACCCCTCGTAGAGGGCCGCCGCGATCTGGTAGACTGCTGCCGGGCCGAGCGGGATCGCCACGTCGAGGTCGGGATACGCCTCCCCGAAGAAGGGAAGAAACGACTCGGGGGCGTCGAGGCCGATCTGGACGAACGCTTCCGCGAGCAGAAAGTCGAGGAAGGCGTCGGGTGTCCCCGTCGCCCGGGCTTTCACGAGGACGGTCGGCGGGACGGTCTGACGGGTCCACATCACCGTCCCGTCGCCCGGAAGGCCGACGGTGAAATCGGAACCCGCGTACCGATGGAGCGGGCGGGGCGCGTCCGCGGGGACCCACGACTCGGGATACGTCGCGGGATCGAGAGCGTCGACCAGCAACCCGAGATCCTCCGCGGTCGCCGGCGGCAGCGTCTCGAAGTCGGTGTCGACATCGAGCACAATCGAATCCTTGGCGTGTCGCTCGCGGACGGCCGCGAGGTGGTCGGGGAGCGCCCGGCGCTCGAACATCACCCGAGCAGGGTGCCGACGACGAGAACCGCTGCGATGATCGCCGATACGCCGACCGTCGCCACCACGATCTTGCTTGCCTGACTCATACCGGTGGGTGGTCGCGGTCCCGCATAAACGTTGTAGTCTTCGGCGTCGCGCACCGACAGCCGGAGTATCGTCGGCGATTCACCCACGTACTACCCCTATTTCTATTCCACGCTAATCACTCCCGTAACGCGCGCCGAACCGGGAGAAAGGATGTACTGCAAGTGAAACGAAGGGGTGTGAAACGGTGACGCAGGGGGAGGGTGAAACGGTGACGCAAGGGGAGGGACAACAGCGTTGCTGTGGAGAGAATGGAACGGGAGTGTATGAATCCGGCGGAACGGTCACGCGTCGTCGCGCCAGGTGTCGGCCACCTCGATGACGTAGTGGCCGTCCTCTTGGAGGGAGATGATACACTCCTGGCGGTCGTACAGTTCCATCAGATTGAGTTCGTACTGTCCGGGTTCGAGGATCTTGATGCTCTCGAACTGGTCGTTGAGCTCCGCCCGGAGATCATCGATGCCCGGCGACTCGTCGGAGGTCGGCGGGACGGCGCGGGCGGCGTCGTCGGCCGACGGTGGGGGGGAGGCGGCGTCGTCGAGTTCGTCGGCCGAAACCACGTCGCTCCGAGCGTCCGCCTGGGCGGTGTCCTCGGTGAGGACGCTCGGGTCGGACTCGGCCTCGATGACGTCGTCGCCGGGGGTGGCGTCCGCCGCGGTGGACGGCTCCGGAGTTGGCGTGGGGTCGGGGTCGCCTGCGGCCGCCGCGTCGGCGGAGGGCGTCCGGGGTGTCGATTCCCTCGTCGGGGACGACGTCGCGTCGGCGGACGGGTCGGGTGTCGTTTCGGCGTCGTCGCCACCTCCCGAGTCGTCGCCGAGCGTCGGCGTCTCGGTCGCCGAGTCGGGTTTGAACTGGAACTTGTTCCCGCCGCAGTCGGGACAGCCGGAGAGCATCTCCTTGGATCCGTCCGCGAACACCCGTTCACAGTTCGTACACTGGTGGGGCATTACTTACGTGAGACGAGCGCACTGATGAGGTTCTCGTCCTTGTGGAGCGTCTGGATCTGGTTCGCCGGTCCGATGACGGTGAGTTTCTTCGTCGACTCGCGCCCCATCAGACGGTCGAGGAAGCTCCGATCCGCAGTCTCGGAGCGGGGGTAAGTCTCGATTTCGATCCCGTTGAACTCGTCGGGGCTGATCTCGGTCATCGTCACCTCGATGAGTTTCGACTCCTCGTCGGGGGAGAGGCCTTCCTCGAGGATGACGATGTTGCCCTCGCGGACGCCGTCGAGGATGAGCCGAATCTTCTCCATCCCCGTGAGATTCTCCATTCGCGCGCCGCTGATGAGGTCGATCTGGACGCCGTCGACGTCGGGTGGAGTTGCTTCAGGCATGGTCCGTCACCCGAAGTACTCCGCGATCATGTCGTACACTTCGTCCATGTTGTCGCCTTCCAGCGCCGAAAGTGGGATTGTCTGGTGCTGCGGGAAGGCGTTCTCGATCTGCTTGATGTTCGATCCCTCGAGGTCCGTCTTGTTCGCGAGGATGAGCACCGGGAGATCCTGACTCTCGATGATCCCGATGAGCATCGTATTTACCTGCGTGAACGGGTCCTCGGTGCTATCGAGGACGTAGATAACGCCGTCGACGTCCTCGCGGAGCCAGTGCATCGCCTCCGCGACCCCCTCGGTCGCCTCGCGGGAGCGACGGACCGCGTCCTCCTCGTCGATGTCGTGTTCGAGAAACTCCTTGTAGTCGACCTTCGTCGTGACACCAGGGGTGTCGACGATGTCGATGGTGACGGTGCTGCCGTTCCGTTCGATTTCGACGTTCTCTTTCCGGCGTGCCCGCCGGGTTTCGTGAGGGACGTGGCTCTCCGGGCCGACGGCGTCCCCCGTCCAGTCGCGTGCGATCCGGTTCGCGAGCGTTGTCTTCCCGGCGTTGGGCGGGCCGTAGATCCCGATGCGCTTGGGATCACTCGCCGAGAACAGTCGTTCCGTAACGCGTGATATGCTGTCTCTGAGTCCTGTGAGCAGTCCCATCCTATCCTCCCGCACCTCCCGTCTACCGCCGCGAGAGGGCGTATGCGGGATGAAGGTCGCCGCGTTCACTTAAGTGTGCGTCAGACAACCATAACCGACCTGTCAGTAGCGGGCGGCGTACGACGGCCGAACGCGGACGGAGAGAGGCCGTTCGCCGATGCGACGGACCGGCAGGCCGTCGCCCACCCACACGAGACTGGGACGGGAGCTGGGCTTCCCCCCCACCCCTTCGTTTCGGGTGGAGACGGTCCACCCCGCGACCCACGCAGCCTCGGCGGTGACGGAGCAGTGACACGAAGCGGGGGCGATCCCTAGAATCCACACAACTCCCCGTTGAAAACAGGTGTGCTATTGCAATACGGGTACCGTTTCTTGTCTTTGTTATTATAGCTTGCTCTTTGATCTAGACCCGACTCTCACCCCCCACCCCCTCTCTGCACGTTCCACCTGAAACGAAGGGGTGGGGGGCGCCGGCGAACCAGCCGGTTCGTGTTCACCTGACTGGCGTGTCGACACAGACAAGAACCGCCTAAACCACCCGTAGCGATCCGTGAACGGGCGTTTGTGTCGTCGTGACTGTTTGGAGCGCTCAGGGGGAAGGTTTTTCTACCGTCTGTTCCTCTATTTCCTCTGGATCATTTGGACGCGCCGGGAGGACACAGGAAGCGGAATCACTCCCGTCTCGGCGCGTCTTCCAGTGGAAACGGCGGGGTTACACCGAATGGACGCGAACGACTCACCTTCCGACGAGCGCCCCGATATCGACGCCGAAGAGCGTGACCTAGATGCGCCCGCCCGCGACCGGGCGACCGACATCTCCGGCGATGTCGACATCGACGACGTTCTCGACGACGAGGGCGAGGACGCAGACGAAAACCAGGGATTGTTCGACGACCTCCTCTCCGGGGAGCCGATCTTCGAGAACAAGGAGGTGCTCCGCCCGTCGTACACGCCACACGAACTCCCGCACCGGAACGAGCAGATCAACCAGATGGCGACCATCCTCGTCTCGGCGCTGCGCGGGGACACGCCCTCGAACATCCTCATCTACGGAAAGACCGGGACGGGTAAGACCGCGAGCGCGAAGTTCGTCAGCAAGGAACTCGAGTCGACCTCCCAGAAATACGACGTTCCCTGCGAGGTCGAGTATATCAACTGCGAGGTGACCGACACGCAGTATCGCGTGCTGGCACAGCTCGCCAACAAGTTCATCGAGAAAAATCGGGACGTCATCGACGGACGACTCGACGACCTCGCGGCGCTGCGGTCGGCGGTCGTCGACGGCGACGGCACGCTCGGGGACACTCGTTTCGACTCCGTCGACGGGATCGACGAGCGGATCGAGGCGCTCGAAGCGGACCGCGAGGGGATGGCGTCCGTCCCGATGACGGGCTGGCCGACGGATCGCGTATACAGTTCCTTCTTCGAGGCGGTCGACTACCACGAGCGCGTCGTCGTCATCATGCTCGACGAAATCGACAAGCTCGTCGAGAAGTCGGGCGATGACACGCTCTATAACCTCTCGCGGATGAACTCCGAACTCGACAACTCCCGCATCTCGATTATGGGCATCTCGAACGACCTGAAGTTCACCGACTTTCTCGATCCCCGCGTCAAGTCGAGCCTCGGGGAGGAGGAAATCGTCTTCCCGCCCTACGACGCCAACCAGTTGCGGGACATCCTCCAACACCGTGCCGATGTGGCCTTCGTGGACGACTCGCTCACCGAGGACGTCATCCCTCTCTGTGCGGCGTTCGCGGCCCAGGAACACGGCGACGCCCGCCGCGCCCTCGACTTGCTCCGGACGGCCGGCGAACTCGCCGAACGCGGGCAGGCAGACACCGTCGAGGAGCGACACGTCCGGCAGGCCCAAGACAAGATCGAACTCGACCGGGTCATCGAGGTGGTGCGAACCCTCCCTACGCAGTCGAAGATCGTTCTATTTGCGATCATCCTCCTCGAAAAGAATGGTGTCCACAACATCAACACGGGCGAGGTCTACAACATCTACAAGCGACTCTGTGAGGAGATCGACGCCGACGTACTCACCCAGCGACGCGTCACCGACCTCATCTCGGAACTCGACATGCTCGGCATCGTCAACGCCGTCGTGGTAAGCAAGGGCCGTTACGGGCGGACAAAGGAGATCAGCCTCTCGGTGCCGGTCGAGGAGACCGAGGCGGTGTTGCTCTCCGATTCCCGACTCGGCGACATCGAGAACGCCCAGCCGTTCGTACAAGCCCGGTTCGACAACTGAGGCCGGTGACCGCCGGCTGTCCACCCAGCGACGCACCGACACTACTACCATCTCCGTGGTCACAACGCCGACGATGCCCTCCGACGACACGCCACCCTCACGCACTGCGTTCCGGGCGCTTCCTTACGCGCTCCCAGTTGCCGCCGGCATCGCCTGTCTCGCCTGGAGTCTGACCGCGTTCGTCGCGACGGTCACCGACAGCTACTGGGTCGCCACCGAACTCCTCCCCACTCTCGTCGGCGTGACCGTCGGTGCCGGCTTCCTGATCTTCGGCGGGGTCGGTGCGCTCGCCTGCGTCGAACGCGCCGCCTGACCCGTGCCCGGGCCTTCTGGTGTCGGTGCCCGCGTTACTGCCGTCGGGTCCGCCGCTGCTCCCGGCGTTGTTCCGAGGACGGTCCCGGAGACGCCGAGTCGCACCCAGCCGAGATACGGGATTCTGACCCGGGCGGTCCCGACGATCCAGCTTGGTTTGACCGGTCCACTCCGACTGATACCGTTCACCTGATCGTAGCGGCGGTTGGCGTCTCCCTTCGTCACGAACCCGGCGTGTGGCGCCGGGCAGTTGGGCGTCTCGACGCAGTTGTCTCCGACGACGTAGTCGGGGTTCGCGCGGTCGTACCAGTTCTCGCCCTCGTCGACCCAGAACTGCGCCCGGTGGATCACCGGCGGTCCCGCGCCCCCGGGTTCGTCGTAGACGATCACCGAGCCGTGGGCGCCGAACTTCCAGTAGCCGACCTCACGGCCCGCCGACCGGGGGACGACGCCCGACCCCTCGTGGGCGGCGTCGGGTGTGAACCGCCCGGTGTCGGTGATAAACACCAGGTCGCCCTTGTGCATGTGCGGCTCCATGCTCCCGCTCTCGACGGCGACCATCGGCGGCCACACGCCGCTGAGGGCAAAGAGTAACAGCCCGATGGCGACGACGGCACCGACGCTCAGTGCCGTTTCACGGACGACCAGGCGGAGCCCGTCGTTTCTCGACAGCCGATCGAGCGTCCCTCCGGGACCCCGACGCTGCTCGGAGTCGTGGTCCGTCTCCCGGTCGGGCGGTCGCGGACCGTCGTCGGCACTCATCGGTGGGCGTTTACCGTCACCGGAGTTGAAGCTTCTGGACGGCGGGGCCTTCCAGCATGCTTTTGCCGGCGCTCCCCGTGCCTCCCGTGTGCCCCTCGAGACGCCAGCCCGGATCGTCCGGGAACTCGCCCGCCGTGGCTACAACGCCGAACGCGAAGCGGTGACGCTCCTGGCGGGCGCCGCCGACCCTGCGACGGCCGTCGACGCCGCCGTCGAGACGGCTCCCGACGACGCACTCCGTCTCACGACCGACCACGTCCGCTCGGCGCTGTCGGTCGCCAACGACGAGCCGTCCCCGGAAGCGGCCGCCGGAACAGGGACTCCCGACGCCACGTCCCCCGACACTGCCCCCCCCGACGCCACGTCCCCCGACACTGCCCCCCCCGACGCCACGTCCCCCGATTCCGCACGTACCGCCCCCACCTCCGACGACACCACCGCTTCAACTCCGAACAAAAATACAGATATTTCCACGACAAAAAGCGGTACTCCACCTGAAACAAAGGGGTCTCCGGACTCGGCAACCCCGGCTCGCCAGCCCGAACCACCGGCGGTCGTCGGTGACATCACCGGCCGGAGCACCGGTACCGGCGAGTACGGCGACTTCGTCTCCGTGTTTCGCGACCGCTACGAGAAGCTTTCGGGACAGCTCAGGGGGCGAGTGAACCACCGCCCGGCGTCGGCTATCGACGACATGCCCGGCGGGAGCGACGTGGCGATGATCGGGCTGGTGAACGACATTCGCTCGTCGGCCAACGGCCACTGGATCGTCGAACTCGAAGATACGACCGGGACCTTCCCCTGTCTGGTCACGAAGGATCGGGATATCGCCGACCTGGTCGACGAACTTCTCCTCGACGAGTGTGTCGCCGTCGAGGGCACGCTCTCGGACGACGCGGGCATCGTCTTCGTGGACGCGCTCTACTTCCCCGACGTGCCCCGGACGTATCGGCCGAACACGGCCGACCGCCACGTGCAGGCGGCGCTGATATCCGACGTCCACGTCGGCAGCCAGGAGTTCATGGCCGACGCGTGGGAGCGCTTTGCCGACTGGCTCCACACCGAGGAGGCCGCGGCCGTCGAGTACCTGCTGATCGCGGGCGACATGGTCGAGGGGGTCGGCGTCTACCCCGATCAGGACGAGGAACTCGACATCGTCGACATCTACGACCAGTACGAGCGGTTTTCGGAGCATCTCAAGGCGGTTCCCGGCGACATGGAGATCGTGATGATTCCGGGGAACCACGACGCCGTTCGGCTCGCCGAACCTCAGCCGGCCTTCGACGAGGAGCTTCGCGACATCATGACCGCCCACGACGCACGGATCGTCGGGAACCCTTCGACGGTGACCGTCGAGGGCGTCTCGATCCTGATGTACCACGGCGTCTCACTGGACGAGGTGATCGCCGAACTCCCCGAGGCGAAAGCGAGCTACGACGACCCTCACCGCGCGATGTACCACCTGCTGAAGAAACGCCACGTCGCCCCGAAGTACGGGGGACACATGCGTCTGGCCCCCGAGGAGCGGGATTACCTCGTGGTCGAGGACGTTCCCGATGTCTTCCACACCGGTCACGTTCACAAGCTCGGCTACGGGAAGTATCACAACGTCCTCGCGGTCAACAGCGGGTGCTGGCAGGCACAGACGGCCTTCCAGAAGAGCGTCAACATCGACCCCGACGCCGGCTTCGCTCCTATCGTTGACCTGGACACGCTGGATCTGACGGTCCGGAAGTTCGCCTGACGGCGACGAACGGCGCTCAGGTTGGATCGAGCCGGTAGCGCACCGTCGACTTCCCGTCGAAGGTAGGCCCGCGTCCGTCGTGCTCGAAGCCGGCCGCTTCCGCGGCCCTCCGGACGGGGTCGTCGTCACTGATCGCTAGCACTTCGACGGTCATCCCCTCGCTCGTCGCAAAGCGGACGGGTTCGCCGAGCAGTCGCTCGCAGGCCGTCTCGGTCCCCGCCAACTGCGTCACGTGGACAGTCCCGTTTCGGACGTCGAAGCTAACGAACCCGTCTACGTCGCGGGCCTCGTCGTCGTCGGCGTCGGCGTTCGGACCCGCCGCCGTTGGCTCGCGCACCGCGACCCGGACCGTCCGGTCGTGGATCAGGTTCCTGACCACGTCGGCCGGCACGTCCGCGATGGCCGAGAGCGCGTCGGCGTCGGCCTCGACCGCGTCACGCACTTCCATACCCGCTGTAGCGGCGGGAGCCGCTTAAACGCTCGCGTGGGGTTCACGCTTCGCCGGCCCCGAGTTCCCGCTCGCCGGCCGTTCCCCGCCGCTGTCGTCTCCGCGCTCGTTCCTCCCGTAGGCAAGTGAACACAGTTATTACCGTCCACCTCGCTACCCCATGGCATGATTGCGTACCGGTCGGAACCCGCGGAGGCTCCACGATGCGTGTAGTGGCGAAGTTCGGCGGTACCTCGCTGGGCAGCGGCGACCGCATCGAGCGCGCAGCCGACACTGTCGCGAAGGCGGTCACGGAGGGCCACGAGGTCGCCATCGTCGCGAGTGCCATGGGCTCGACGACCGACGAACTCCTCGAAGAGATCACGTTCGAGGCGGAGGACGCCGACCGCGCCGAAATCGTCAGCATGGGCGAGCGGACGAGCGTCCGCATGCTGAAGGCGGCCTTGGCCTCCCGCGGCGTCGAGGCCATGTTCGTCGAACCCGGCACGGAGGCGTGGCCGATCATCACCGACGAGTACGGCGAGGTCGACGCCGAGGAGACGCTCCGACGCGCCCAGTCGCTCGCCGACGACCTCGACCACGTCGTCCCCGTCATCACGGGCTTTCTCGCCCAGACTCTCGACGGCAAGGTGACCACGCTCGGCCGCGGTGGCAGCGACACCACGGCCGTGATGCTCGGCAAGTTCATGGAGGCCGACGAGGTGGTCATCGTCACCGACGTCGAGGGCGTCATGACCGGCGACCCCCGGGTCGTCGAAGGGGCGCGCAACGTCGGCAATATCACCGTCGACGAACTCCGGAATCTCTCCTTTCGGGGGGCCGAGGTGGTCGCTCCCAGCGCGCTCTCCTACAAGGACGAGGAACTGACGGTCAGGGTCGTCCACTACCAGCACGGCAACCTCCTGACTGGCGGCACGAAAATCGAGGGTCAGTTCCAGAATCTCATCGACATGCAGGACGAACCCCTCGCCTGCATCACCGTCGCCGGCCGCGCCCTGCGGAACCGGCCGGGCATCCTCGCCGACCTCGCGGAGGCGCTCCGGAGCGAGAACATCAACATCGACGCCGTCGCCAGCGGCATGGACTCTGTCACCTTCTACGTCAACGAGGATCTGGCCGAGGACGCCGAGTATATCCTCCACGAACAGGTCGTCGAGGACGAGACGCTCTCCTCGGTGACCGTCGAGAGCCGGTTCGCCGTCATCCGGGTCACCGGCGGCGAACTTCCGAACCGCCCCGGGATCATCTTCGACATCGTCCAACCCGTCTCCGAGGCCGGCATCAATATCCACGACTTCATCACCTCGGCCACCTCGGTCGCCATCTTCGTCGACTGGGCGGACCGCGAGGAGACCCTCGAAATCGTGCAGGAACAGACGATCTGAGGGGAACGACTACCCCCCGTCGTACAGACGCGTCCCGATCCGTTCGGGCAATCCTGCCTCCTTCACCGCGTCGACGACGGCGTCGATGTCGTATGCGACGCGGCGTTCCTCGACTGTCACCCCGTCGCTGCCCGCCTCGTCGCCCACCTCGACCACCGCGTATCCCGCCCGCGGATCGCCATCCCGTGGTTGGCCGACGCTCCCCGGGTTCATCACGACTCCCGAGTCGAAGACACGGTGACCCTGGACGTGGGTGTGGCCTGTCACCAGCAGCACCTCCTCGTCGAGCATCGCCGCCGAGAACTCGTCGGGGAAGGTGTATCGGTCGGGGTCGGCAGGGTGGCCGTGGACGAGTTTCACCCGGCCGTCGGCGACGGTCCGCGTCGGGGGGAGGGCGGCCAGCCACGACAGCGCGTCGTCGTCCAGTCGCTCGCGGGCGTAGTCGACGCCCGCCGCCGCCATCGAATTGAACCGAAACGGCGTGTCACCGGCGACCGCCCGGTCGTGATTGCCCATCACCGTCGGAATCGACCGTTCGCGGACCGCCGCGACGCAGTCGGCTGGCCACGGGTTGTAGCCCACTACGTCGCCCGCACAGACCAGTTGGTCCACGTCCGGCAGGTCGTCGAGGACGGCTTCGAGGGCGACTCGGTTGCCGTGGATGTCGGAGATAACGCCGAGGCGCATGGCGTCGCTTGCACACGGCGGCGGTTAGGCCTTGCCGTGACCCCTGCCCTCGGCCCAACGCTTAGAACGGCTGTCGCCGTAACAGACACCGTGTCCGCTCCCGCCACCGAGTCCGTCCCTCCCACCGATCCGGACGACGTTCTCGACCAGCGCATCGTCCGCCTCGAACTCGGCGTCGCCTGTTTGACGTTCGTCACCGCGACGCTGTCTCGACGAGCGGCCTCCCCTCGACTGGCTGGTGGTCCGTCCCTCTCGTGGCACTGGGGTGGAGTCTCCTCACCGCCGCCGCGGACCGCAGCCGTCTCGGTCGCTATCTCCTGTATTCCGCCGCCGTCCTCGCCGTAGTCGGCATCGTCTGGTGGGTGGCGACCGGGTCCGACCCGCTCCCGGCGATTCCACTCCTCCTCTTTGGCCTCGCCATCGGATTCGCCGCCAATCGACTGCTGTTCGGCGTGATTCGCCCGGTTCCTGAGGTACGCCGGGCACGGCAGCGAAATAGTTAAGATCCGGTACGAAGACGTATCACGTATGCGTCGACTCGCTGCGCGGACGGGGTCACCCCTCCGGAGCAGCGGGACCGTCGGCGGCGTCGCTCGCCTCGCCATTATCGGGGCTCCCCAGTAACGCCCCACCTCACTATCCTCTGTTCTCGGCCCGTTCGAATCGCTTCGGAGTGACGCCGTCGGTCTGGCGGTCGTGGCGGTCCAGACCCCCCAATCCACCAGATGTCAAACCAATCGGCACCGGCGCAGCACGCGGACGACGTATCGACAACGACTTCCAGAACCGGCGGCGAGGCGGCCGTCGCGACGCTCGAACGGGCCGGTATCGACCACCTGTTCGGCGTCCAGGGCGGGGCGATCATGCCCGTCTACGACGCCCTCTACGACGCGCCAATGGACCACGTCACCATGGCCCACGAGCGGAGCGCGGTCCACGCGGCCGAGGCGTACGGCGCCGTCTCCGGTTCGCCCGGTGTCTGCCTGGCGACGTCCGGCCCCGGATCGACGAACCTCGTTACGGGACTGGCCGACGCCAGGGCGAACGCCGCTCCCGTCCTCGCCCTGACCGGCCAAGCGCCGTCCCACCTCATCGGGCGGGACGCGTTCCAGGAGGCAGCCACGATTGGCGTGACTCAGCCGGTAACCAAGACGAACTACCTGGTGACCGACGTCGACGCGGCCGGCGACACCGTCGCCGAGGCGTTCGCCCTCGCTCGTGCGGGCCGCCCCGGTCCGACGCTGGTCGACCTCCCCAAGGACGTCACGCTGGCGACGACCGAGCGCTCGCCGGCCTCTCCGACGGAGACCGACGCCCCGACGCGTGTCGATCCGGCGTCGGTGCGGGCGGCCGCCGAGGCCCTCGCATACGCCGAGCGTCCGGTCGTCCTCGCGGGCGGTGGCGTGATCTCGGCCGAGGCTAGCGACGAACTCCAGGCGTTCGCGACCGCACACGGTCTCCCGGTGGCAACGACCCCGTTGGGCCTGGGCTCGTTTCCGGAGGACCACTCGCTCGCCCTCTCGGTTGCGGGGACCGACGGCACCGCGACGGCGAACCTGACGCTTGCCAACGCCGACCTCGTCCTTGCCGTCGGGACGCGCGTTGCCGACCGGCGCCCGGGTAGCGAGTCGATCGCTCCCGCCGCCGAGTTCGTCCACCTCGGTGTCGACGCCACCGCGACGAATGGGGGTGTTCCGGACGATTCGCTGGTCGGCGACATCGGGACGCTCCTCGGCCGACTGTTCGACGCGATGCCCCGATCACCGGCCTTGGCGGCGTGGCGGGCGCAGTTCGAAGCGTGGCGGCGTGAGCACTCGCCTGACGATACGCCTACGGACGGATCGCTGCATCCACGGGCCGTCGTCGAAGGCCTCGACGAACTGACCCCCGACGACACGCTCGTCACGGCCGGCGGCGGTCGACACCGACTGTGGGCGATGCGGTACTGGACCTTCGGGCACCCGCGGACGTGGCTCGCCCCGAATGGACTAGGCACGATGGGCTACGGACTGCCCGCGGCCATCGGTGCCTGCGTGGCCACCGGCGGCGACCGGTCGGTCGTCTGCTTCGAGGGCGACGACTCGTTTCTGACGACACAGCAGGAACTGGCCGTGGCCGTTCGCGAGAAGCTCGATCTGACGGTGGTCGTCCTGAACGACGCCGACCCCGGGTCGGCCTGTCGGTCCGGAGACAACTCGTCCGCGGACTCCCGGACGGCACCGACACGTGCTGGCGTCCCGCAGTTCGACGTCCTCGCCGAGGTGTTCGGTGCTCAAGGCTTTCGTCTCGACGACCCCGACGATGTCGAGCGAACGCTTGACGCGGCGCTGGCCGTCGACGGCCCGTCGGTCGTCGACGTCCACCTCGACCCCACAGTGGCTCCCGACGCTACTCCCCGTTGACGACGGCCGTCTCGATGCCGTCGTCGACGGCGACCCCCGCCGCACAGACCGCATGTTCGAAGTCGAGGTCGTACGCCTCGCGGGCCGCCGCCGTGGCGTCGTCCGCGTCGAAGCCGAACGCCCGCGGCCGATTTTCTTCGTAGGTGGCGACGAGGGTCGGCTCCGTAACCTGTTCGACCACCAGCGCGTTCCGGCGGACGATACCCACCGTCGCCGCATCCGGCCCGACGACCCCGGCGACCCGTGGGGTGTCGTAGTCGTCTTTCTCGTAGTCGAGCGAGAGCAGGGCCGTCGCCAGCGCGTCCCGTGCCGGATAGCCCAGATCGAGTTTCTCCGTCACCGGATCGACGTGCGAGCCGTTACCGAGCACCGCCTGCCCCTCGCTTTCCCGCACGCAGTTGTACGAGACGTACGGGTTGTCTGTTTCGGGTGCATCGGGCGTGGGCGCGACGGTGAGCGCGTCGTCGCGTTCGACGATCCGACGGTTCGGGAACGACCGGGAGGAGACGCGGTAGGCGCCGATTCCCGGGCCGACGACGACGAAGCGGCCAATGTACATGCTCGACCCTTTCGTCACCGGCTACGTGGGTCTTTCTTTTCCCGCGGGAGCCGCAGAGAGTGACACCGCCGCGCCGTCGGACACCCTGTTCCCACCGATTGAAAACGACGCGCCGGTTTTTCCTTTCGCATCGTTGACTATTCTTGGTATGAGTTCGTCGTACCAGACCCTACTCGGCTCGGAGATGGACGAAGCCGAAATCGACGAGTTCCTCACGCGGACCGGTGTGGGGGTGCTCTCGATGACCGCCGACGGCGTGCCCTACGGCGTCCCGCTATCCTTCGGCTACGACGGCGGCCATCTCTACTTCCTGTTCGTCGGCCGCTCCGCGGAGCTCAGAAAGGAAACCTACGCCGAGCGGTCCAACCAGGCGAGTTTCGTCGCCTTCGACGTCGACTCCGGGGGCACCTGGCGGAGCGTCATCGTCGCGGGATCGCTCGACCGGATCACCCCCGGAGAGTGGGACGCCGCACGGGCGGCACTGGCCGACAACGCCTTCGAGTCGGATCTCCTCTCGGCACATAACCTTCAGGAGCATCCCAACGTGTGGGCACTCGATATCGAGGAGCGGTCGGGGCGGGCCGTCGACGCGGAGTGAATCCCACCTGCGCCGGCCCTGCCCGCGTCACCGCCGTCTGACCCACGCCCTCTTTACCCTCGCCATCAATCTCCCCGCGTATGGCACTCGCCGCGACGGTCCCCGCGTGGCCGGCTGTCGGATCGTTCGCGGCCGTCGCCGGGACGCTCGTGCTCGCACGGTACGTCCTCGCCTACCGCGACCGGCCGGGGGCGACGTGGTTTCTCGGCGTTCTCCTCGCCCAGTCGGTGTGGTGTGGCGCCTACGGCGTCGCCCTGCTGACCTTCGACCCAACGCTCCGGGTCGTGCTCGAATCGCTCGTTTGGGCCGGAACCGTCTGGACCGGTCTCGCGTTCCTCGCGTTCGCGCTCGAATACACGGGCCGGGGCGATGTCGTCTCCGGTCCGGCGTTCGGGACCGTCGCCGCCCTCGGCGTCGCCGCGACGGGACTCGCCGTCACGAACCCGCTCCACGGCGCGATGTGGACTGGGTTTCGACTCGATCCCGTTTTCGGCGTCGCGACGGCGGCGTACGCCCTCGAACCTGCCGCCTACCTGACCATCGGCGGGGCGACGCTCGCGGTCACCGTCGGGGTCGTCCTCCTCGTCGACACCTTCCTCAACTACGGCCCGCTCTACCGCCGCGAGACGGCTGCCGTCGCGGTCAGCGCCCTCCCGCCCGGCTTTGCGTTGCTCGCCTGGGCCGGCGGCCTCGGCCCAATCCCCCAGTTGAACCTCGCGCCGGTGATGTTCGTCCCGCACGTCGCCCTCGACGCGTACGCCTTCGGCCGCGCCGAACTGTTCGAGCGCGACCCGACGACACTCCGTGCGGCCGAGCGAACCGCCATCGACGACCTCGCGGACCCGATCATCGTCGTCGACCGGGAACGGCGGGTCGTCAGGTGTAACGCCGCCGCTCGGTCGGCGTTCGTCGACGGGGCCGCCGGCGTCAGCCCCCTCGATAGCCCACTCGACGAGACGGTGGGCGTCGACATCGACGCCGAGGGAGACCCGGACCCGAACGTCATCGAGTCCACCGTCGACGGCGAGCGCCGGACGTACGCGGTGTCGGCGTCGCCGCTCCGCGACCCGGGCGACACCCACGTCGGCTGGACCGTCGTCTGCTCGGACGTCACCGACCGAGAGCGCCGCCGCCAGCAACTCGAAGTGCTCAACCGCGTCCTCCGGCACAACCTCCGGAACGACGCGGGCGCCGTCCACGGCTACGCCGAGATTCTCGTCGACCGACTGGACGACGATGCGACCCGGGATATGGCCGACACCATCGAGCGCCGGTCGGCCGCCCTCGCCGCTCTCGGCGACAAGGCTGGGACCGTCGAACGCCTGATCGACGGCGAACGGCCACAGTCCGTCGACGTCGAGGCGACCCTCGACGACGTCGTCGCCGCGGCCCGCGAGGCCCACCCGGGCGCAGACCTCGCTCTCGACGTCCACACCGGCGTCACCGCGTCCCTGTCGAAGCGCGCGCTCGTCGCCGCCGTCGAGAACCTCGTCGAGAACGCGATCCGCCACCACGACGGCGCAGGTGTCGAACGTCCGGACGGTGGCGCGTGGGCCCGCGTCGTCGTCGACCGGGCCAACGGAACGTTGCTCGTGCGGGTTCTTGACGACGGTCCTGGCATTCCCGACGCCGAACTCGAAGCGGTCGAGGCCGGCGAGGAGACGGCCCTCCGTCACGGCTCCGGTCTCGGCCTGTGGATCGTCCACTGGGCGGCCGGGGCACTCGGGGCCGAGTCGACGTACACCGACCGGGGCCCTCGCGGGACCGTCGCAACCCTGCGGATTCCGGTTGAGTGAGGTTGGCGGCACGAAACGAGCGATACCGCCACCGACACGCCGGTCGCCGGCCGCCCAAAGAGCCTTGAGCGTTCCCGCCCGAATTTGCTCCCGTGTTCGATCCGTCGGAGTACGACGCGAGCGAACTCCGCTCGCTCGCCGGCGACGACGCCGACGCGGACGTCAACCTTCCCCCAGTCGAGGGATCGGGCTACCGGCCGGCCGCACCCGACGAACCCTCCCGCGCCCAGTGCGAACGGCTGGTCGCCATCGGCGGCGTCGATCCGGCCGCCCTCGGGGAGCGGCCCTACCTCTCCGCCTTCCCGAACGCGGCTGCGGCCCGCCGCGTCGGGCGCGACTGGATCGCGTACCTCGTCCGAACCGCGGGCGAGACGGCGACGCGGGACGCTATCGACCGCTACCGCGCGCTCGGCTGGCTCGGCGAGGACGCCGCGGCGACACTCGACGCCCGCGTCGCCGACGCCGTTGCCGCTCTCGACCCCGGTGACGGCGAACTCGACCGTGCGGATCACCTCCTGAGCTTCGCGCACGTGGTTCGGTTGCTTGGCGTCGACGACTGATCGGTCCGGCCCGTCCCGCCACACGACTCACCGCCGCGAGGACGGCACGGAATGGCGGTCCCCCGAGGTTTCGGTCCCCTGCGGTCCGCTCCGACTTCGCAACACTCATATGCGCTTCGCGGGTAGTAGCTGGTGTCCACCGGACATCACCGTCCGGGACTGTCAGTCCCATGGGGTAGCGGCCAATCCTGAAGCCTTCTGGGGGCTTCGACCCAGGTTCGAATCCTGGTGGGACTACTCGACATTCTCACACAACCGGCAGTGACGCGTGTCGCGTCGACCGGGATTCTGTCCCGCCTCGTCGGCTCTAGCGTGTTCGGAATGAACGAGCGCTCACAGTAGTTGTCTCCGATTCGATTTTCGGAACTGAAAACCGGCCACGTGGTTTTTATATCGCCGAACGGCCGAAATTCGTGTATGAACGTTCTTTCGCTGCTCGGTGGAGACAGCCCCTCTGGGGCAGGGGCCGAACCGACGGACGACGACCCGGAACCGAACGCGGACGGGGCGGGGACATTTGACGTCGGATTTCGGGCGATCCTCGATCACATCGACACGCCGATTTTCGTTCTCGACGCCGACGGCGACGTCGTCAAGTGGAACCGTGCGCTGGAGATGCTGACCGGCGAGAATCAAGAGCGGGCACGACAACTCGCCCGCGAACACGGAGTGGTCGGCCCGGCGTTCTACCACGACGGACGCCGAGCGGAGACCCTCGCGGATAAGATTCTCGCGGCCCCCGAGAGCGCGGACGAGGAGTACGGTGTCCCACGGGTCGACGACGTCGGCTACACCCTCTACGCCGACGAGAGCGTGATGAAGGACGCGAACGGTGACGACCGCCACATCGAGTTCAACGCGGCGCCGCTCTACGACGACGACGGGAACGTCGAGGCCGTCGTCGAGATGATTCACGACCGCACCGAGGACGCCCTGAAACAGGCGGAACTCCGCGAACTCGTCGGCGAACTCCAGTCTACCATGGGGGCAATCGAGAACGGTGACCTCGGCGCTCGTGCCTCGCTCGACGACCCGGCGTTCGTCGACGATGATCTGCTGGCGGTGACAGACAGTCTCAACGAGATGGCGGCACACCTCGAGGAGATGATCGGCGGCATCGTGTCCGTCGCCGACGAACTGGTCGACACCAGCGAGGCCCTCAGCAGTACCGCCGAGGAGGTGACCAGTTCCATCCAGGAGATCGACTCGTCGAGTGGTGAAATCGTCGCGGGGACGGACGACCTCGCGACGAAGGCCGAACAGGCCAGCGAGAACATCGCGAACCTCTCGGCGTCGGTCGAGGAGGTGAGCGCCTCGGCCAGCGAGGTGAACGACCAGTCCGAGCGTGCGGCGTCGTTGGCGGCCGCGGGCGCCGACGAAGTGACGGAGGCAATCGACCGGATCCGGAGTGCGGCCGCCGCCGCCGACCGGATCGAGGACGATATCGACGACTTGGAGGATCAGATGGACGAGATCGGTGACATCTCGGCGTTCATCTCCGATATTGCCGACGAGACGAATCTGCTGGCACTGAACGCGAACATCGAGGCCGCCCGCGCCGGGGGCGGTGGCGACTCCGCCGACGGTGACGGGTTCGCGGTCGTCGCGGACGAGATCAAGTCGCTGGCGGAGGACTCACAGAACGCAACCCAAGATATCGCGGAGATTATCGAGGCGACACAGGCACAGACCGCGACCGTCGCCAAACGGGTCGAGGAGACGATGGCGGAAGTGACAGAGGGGGTGGCCGCAGTCGAGGAGGTCGTCGCGGTTCTCGACGACATCGACGCGGCGGCCGAGGAGGCCAGCGAGGGGGTGAGCGAGATCAGCGATGCGGTTCGGTCACAGGCCGAGGAGGCCGAGGCGGTGAACGTGGTCGTCGAGGATACGTCCGCCATGTCCGAGGAAATCGCGAGTTCCGTCAACCAGATCTCGGCGGGCGTCGAACAGCAGTCCTCGGCGATGGAGGAGGTGTCCACGATGGCTCAGCGGGTGAACCGGTCCGGGACGAAACTCCACGAACAGGTGGCGGTGTTCGAGACGGCGGGGGCGCCGGCCGACGGCGTCGGGAGCGGGTGACGGCGACACCACGGCCGACACAGCGTATATCCGTCGGGCGTCGGTCGTGGGCGTATGCGCTCTCGCCGTGCCGTCCTCGGAACCGCCGCGTTCGCCCTGACCGGCGCCGTGACCGGGTGTCTCTCCGCCCCGCGGACCGATCCCGACCCCATCGACGACGACGGCCCCCCGCCGTCGGCGGCCGCCACCGTGCAGTTCCGGGGCGGCCCGCGACGCCAAGGGGTCTTCCCCGACGCGACGGTCCCCGTCGACCCAGCCGTCGAGTGGGTCCACCGAGGCGTGAACACGGGCGATCACACGGCCGCGAAGGCCAGTCCCGTCCCGGCGCCGGACGGGGACGTCGTGGTTCCCGGCGACGACGGTGTCGTCCGCCGGGTCACGCCCGCCGGAGATATCGTCTGGACCGCCGCCGTCGAGGAGACGGCGCGCGGAATTCACGGCACTCCCGCTCTCGCCAACGAGACGGTCTACGTCGGCGCGTACGACGGCGCGCTCTACGCGTTCGACCTAGCGACTGGCGAGCGGTTCTGGCGTCGGAGCCTCGGTGACGCCATCGGATCGAGTCCGGGGTATCACGACGGGGTCGTCCACATCGCCGTCGAGTATTACGAGCCGAGTGGCGCGATGTTTGGCGTCGACGCCGTCACCGGTGAGGTGGTGTGGGACGACCGGCGGCCGACCGACCACCCCCACTCGACGGCCGCCATCGACCCCGCGGCCGGTCGGCTGGTGGTCGGCGCCAACGACGGTCACCTGTACGCCTGGACGTATCCTGACCTGTCGTTCGCGTGGTCGTTCGAGACGGGCGACGCGATCAAAGGACCCGTCGCCATCCACGACGGGAGTGCCTTTTTCGGCTCCTGGGACCGGCGCGTCTACCGTGTCGACCTCGCGGACGGTCGCCACGAATGGGCCGCCGAGACCGACGGGCGCGTGATGTCCGGTCCAGCAGTCGAAGCGGCGACGGACACCGTCTACGTCGGCAGTCACGACTCGCGGTGTTACGCCTTGGATGCCGCGAGCGGTGCCGTCCGGTGGACGTTCGACACCGGCGGCCGGATCACCGGCTGTCCGACCGTCGCCGGCGATCACGTCCTCGTCGGCTCGTACGACCGCTCCTGCTACGCGCTCGACAAGCGGACCGGCGACCGCGTCTGGGCGGTCGACGGCGTCGGCGACGTGACGAGTACGCCGGTAGTCGTCGATGGGGCTGTCTACTTCGCCGACCGCGCCGCCGAGTCGTTCCTCGACGGCGGCGACGGGCGGGCCGGCGGGGTGTACAAGATCGGCGCGGCCTAGGGGTTCCCGGGCGCTCTCACGGCTCCGCGGGACGGAGGGCCTAAGCCTCCGACGAACGTACCCCCGCCAATGAGTGAGGCATTACTGGTCGTCGCGCACGGCTCTCACCTCAACCCCCGGTCGAGCACGCCGGCACAGGACCACGCCGACGCCATCCGGGCCGCAGGCGCGTTCGCCGAGGTTCGGGAGGCCTACTGGAAGGAGGAGCCGTCGTTTCGCAACGCTCTCCGGACGGTGGCCGCCGACGAGGTGTACGTCGTCCCGCTGTTCGTCAGCGAGGGCTACTTCACCGAGGAGGTGATCCCGCGGGAACTCCGCCTCGATTTCGACGTCACGGACTGGGGTTCCGACGGCACGAGCGCCGACTCGGTCACGCTCCGTCCCACGGACGTGGACAAGACCGTCCACTACTGTGGCCCGGTCGGGACCCACGACGCGATGACCGACGTGATCGTTCGCCGGGCCGAGACGGTCACCGGTGACTCGGCGGTCGGTGAGGGCGTCGGACTGGCAGTCGTCGGCCACGGCACCAAGCGCAACGAGAACTCCGCGAAAGCCATCCAGTACCACGCCGACCGGGTGCGTGACCGCGACCGGTTCGCGGAGGTCCGGGCACTGTTCATGGACGAAGCGCCCGAAGTCGACGACGTGACCGACCACTTCGAGAGCGAGGATATCGTCGTCGTCCCACTTTTCGTCGCCGACGGTTACCACACCCAGGAGGACATTCCGGCGGATATGGGTATCGCCGACGACGACGGGTACGCGGTTCCGGCGCGCCTCGACGGACACGACATCTGGTACGCCGGCGCCATCGGGACGGAACCGCTCATGGCCGACGTGATCCTCGAACGCGCGGCCGACGCGGGCGCCGACGTCGACGCCGAGATGCGAATTTCACGCGCGCCGACGGCCGCCGCCGACGGTGACTGAGATGTCGGACGCCGACCCCACGCCCGTCGACGCGCTCCGCGAGGCCGCCGCCGATGGCGTCGACTTCGACGGTCTCACGGTGGCGCGCGACGCCGACGGCTTCCGATTCGCCGTGCCCGACGCCCGCTACGACGGTCTCTCAGCGAGCGAGTTGGCCGACGCCGTCGACCGACACCGCCCGCACGTCGAGAACTGGCTGTTCTGGCACCAGCACGCCCCCCAGCGCCAGGCCGAGTGGGCGTTCCTCCGGTGGGTTGAGCGGGCGGACGACCTATCGGTCCCCGAGCGAGACGCCCGACTCCGCGACGCCGACGGGATCACTCGCGAGTGGGGACAGGTTGCCGTCACCGCCCGCGCGGCCGAGGGTGGCCGTCGTCGCTACGAACTCCGACACGTCGACGACGCCGACGCCGACCGGTCGGCGCTGACCGTCCACGCCGACCCCCACGAGGCGCGCCGACTCCGGAAAACCGACGATGACGGCGACTACCGGCCGCTGTCGACGGCGCCGACGCTCCCCCACGGATGGGTGTTCGTCGACCTCGACCCCGCGGCGGCGGTGCGGGCCGTCGACGGCCTCTATCCGGCGACGGTCGCCAACTGGCACCGCGAGCGCGAGGGGACACTCGATGTCACCCACTGGCACGAGGCCGTCTCGCGCCAGACCGGTATCTACGGCGTCGTGGAGACGTGGGACCGGGGTGACGGCCACGACCACGTGAACTGGGTCGCCGAGGCCTGCTGTGACGACTCCCAGTGTCTCAAGCGCCGCGAGTGGGAGTACGACGACGAGACGCCGCTGGATGTTGACGGCGGGGACCGACGGTCCCCGGGCAGTCGGCCGGAGGCCGACGACAACCGGACGCAGTCCGGTGACGGCGGGACGGGTGTCTTCCCCTGTCGAGAGCCGTGCTCGCTGGTGATCGCCGCCGCACGCAAGTGGACGCGACTGGAGGCCGAACAGTCCCGTACCTACGAGTTCGACCTCACACCGAGCGAGAAAGAACAGGTCGAGGCGATCATCGACGCCGTCGCCGACGGCCGGGCCGGCGAGATTCGTGACGCCGACACGGGCGACGACGCCAACCGCTACCGGGCGCGCTATCTCCGCGCCAAACTGTTCGACGACGCGGGCAATCTCTGTGGCGTGCCGACGGACGCCGACGAGTAACCCCCAACCCGCCGCTCGTCGCTCCGTTCATCATCTGCCAACAACAACGATTAGTACGCTCGTATCCACATCTAGATGTACACAGCAATGACGGACGACACACCCTCCCGCGGTACGGAAGACGCGGACGACGACACCCTCGCTTCCGACGGTGGCGCGACGGCCGATAGTGGCGCGACGGCCGATAGTGGCGCGACAGCCGACAGTGGCGCGACGCCCACCAAGACCGGCCCGAAGTCAAACGAGGACTGGTGGCCGAACCGGCTGAACCTCGATATTCTGGACCGAAACGCCCGAAACCTCGGCCCGTACGGTGACGACTTCGACTACGGTGAGGAGTTCCAGAAACTCGACCTCGAGGAGGTGAAAGCCGACATCGAGGAGGTAATCACGACCCCACAAGAGTGGTGGCCGGCCGACTACGACCACTACGGGCCGTTCATGATCCGGATGGCGTGGCACAGCGCCGGGACGTACCGCGCCGCTGACGGCCGCGGCGGCGCGGCCGGCGGTCGACAGCGCTTCGCGCCGATCAACAGTTGGCCCGACAACGCGAACCTCGACAAGGCGCGCCGACTGCTCGAACCGGTCAAGCAGAAGTACGGCCGCAAGCTCTCGTGGGGCGACCTGATCATCCTCGCGGGGAACGTCGCCGTCGAATCGATGGGCTTCCAGACCTTCGGCTTCGCCGGCGGCCGCGAGGACGACTTCGACGGCGACGACGCCGTCGACTGGGGTCCCGAAGACGAGTGGGAGGCCAGTGACCGGTTCGACGAACCCGGCGAGATTCAGGAGGGCCTCGGCGCGTCCGTGATGGGCCTCATCTACGTGAACCCGGAGGGACCGGACGGCAATCCGGACCCGATGGCCTCCGCGAAGAACATCCGCCAGACGTTCACTCGGATGGCGATGGACGACAAGCAGACGGCCGCTCTCATCGCCGGCGGACACACGTTCGGAAAGGTCCACGGCGCCGAGAACCCGGACGAGGCACACGGTCCCGAGCCGGAGGCGGCCCCGATAGAGAACATGGGCCTCGGCTGGCAGACCGACGACGACGTCAAACGCGGTGGCATGACCACCAGCGGCATCGAGGGTCCCTGGACGTCCGCGCCGACCGAGTGGGACATGGGGTACGTCAACAACCTGCTTGATTACGAGTGGGAACCCGAGAAAGGGCCGGGCGGCGCCTGGCAGTGGAAACCGAAAGACGGGGAAGCAGTCGAGGCGGCACCCGACGCACAGAACCCCGACGAGGAGGCCACGCCCATGATGCTCACGACGGACATCGCGCTGAAGCGCGACCCCGAGTACCGCGAGATCATGGAGACGTTCCAGGAGAACCCGATGGAGTTCGGGATCAGCTTCGCGAAGGCCTGGTACAAGCTGACCCACCGTGACATGGGGCCGCCCGAGCGGTTCCTGGGTCCCGAGGTCCCCGAGGAGACGATGGTCTGGCAGGACCCCGTCCCCGACGCCGACTACGACCTCGTCGACGACGCGGCGGTCGCCGAACTCAAGGAGACGATCCTCGAGTCGGAGCTTTCCACCGCCCAGCTAGTCAAAACCGCCTGGGCGTCCGCGTCGACGTACCGCGATAGCGACAAGCGCGGCGGCGCGAACGGCGCCCGGATCCGCCTCGAACCGCAGCGAAGCTGGGAAGTGAACGAGCCTCAGCAACTGGAGACGGTGCTCGACACCCTCGAGGAGATTCAGGGTGAGTTCAACGACTCCCGGTCGGACGACACGCGCATCTCGCTCGCCGACCTGATCGTTCTCGGTGGCAACGCGGCCATCGAGGAGGCGGCGGCCGAGGCCGGCTACGACGTCGAGGTCCCGTTCGAGCCGGGACGCACGGACGCCTCGGCGGAGCAGACCGACGCCGACTCGTTCGAGGCGCTCAAGCCCAGGGCCGACGGGTTCCGCAACTACCTCCGTGACGATATCGACCGGCCGGCCGAGGAACTGCTGGTCGACAAGGCGGAGCTACTGGATCTGACGGCCTCCGAGATGACGGCGCTGGTCGGCGGCCTGCGCACGCTGGGTGCGACCTACCAGGACTCCGACCTCGGCGTCCTCACCGACCGCCCGGGGACGCTGACAAACGACTTCTTCACGAACCTGCTCGACATGGACACGGAGTGGCAGTCGACCGCTGATGACGACCCCGTGTTCGAGGGCGTCGACCGGGACACCGGCGAGGTCCGGTGGGAGGCGACCCGCTTCGACCTCGTTTTCGGCTCCAACGCCCGGCTTCGCGCCATCGCGGACGTCTACGGCTCCGAGGCCGAAGAGGAGCAGTTCGTCGAGGACTTCGTCGAAAGCTGGAGCAAGGTGATGCGACTCGACCGCTTCGACCTCGACTGATCGCGACCACGACGCCGTCGTTCCCGTCGTAGCCGGACCGGATCGGTGCCGCCTTTTCACGTCTCGCGTTCGACCCCGTAGTGACTCGTGAGGCAGTCAACCCGTTCGACGACCTGTGGTGACCGTCGAGCGCTGTCGGCGCTTGTCACTCGACGATGTCGACACCGCGGATTTCGAAGCGAGCGCCGCCGGCCGCTCCCTCGGTCACGCCGAGTGACCACCCGTGGGCCTCGGTGACCTCCTTGGCGATGGCGAGGCCGAACCCCGTTCCGTCCGTGTCCGTCGAGTAGCCGCTCTCGAAGATTCGCTCGCGTTCGTCGTCGGGGATGCCGGGGCCGTCGTCGGCGACGTAGAACCCCGAACCGTCGGCGAGCGTGCCGACCGTCACCGTCACCGGCCCGTCCGTCGACCCGTGTTCGACCGCGTTTTGGAGGAGGTTCGTCAGCAGATGTCGGAGCCGCCCCGGATCGCCCCGCAGCGTCAGTCGCGTCTCGACAGCGAGGTCCGCGGCCGGTGCCTCGACGTTGTACCAGCAGTCCTCGACGAGGTCCGCCAGCGCGACCGATTCGATTTCGTTCACCCGTTCACCCTCCCGTGCCAGCCTGAGGAGGTCCGTGATCAACTCCTCCATCCGGTCGAGTGCCCGCGCCGCCTCGTCGAGGTGGTCGCTGTCATACGCCTCGCGGGCGATTTCGAGGCGCCCTTCGGCCACGTTCAGTGGGTTCTGGAGGTCGTGGGAGACGACGCCGACGAACTCCTCTAGCTGGTCGTTTTTCCGTTCGAGTTCCGCTTCCCGGCGCCGGCGCTCGGTGATGTCCGTGGCGATCCCGATCACCTCGGAGACGGTGCCGTCGTCGTCGAAGATCGGCTGATACTCCGTCTCGAAGAACCGGTCATCGATCTCCTGTACCATGGTGACCGCCTCGCCGTCGAGGGATCGCTCGATGGCGTCGATCACTTGCGGCTCCCCTGCGTAGCGGTCGAGCGCCGACTCGCCGACCACCTCGCCGGGTTCGAGACCGAGCGTCGACAGTTCGCGCCCCTCCGACAGGGTGAAGACGCCCTCGGCGTCGAGCGCGAACAGCACCACCGGCACGTTCGAGGCCACCGTATCTAGCCGCTCTTTGGTCTCTTTCAGGTCGCGTTCTCGCTTCTTTCGTGCGGAGATGTCGCGGCTGATGGCGACGAACCGCCCTTGCCCCTCCAGGTCGAGGCGCCTGACGTGAACCTCGACCGGAAACGTCGACCCGTCGCGCCGGCGATAGACCACCTCGAAACGGCGCCTGTCGCCGGCGCCCATCCGCTCCCAGACCGTCCGCAACTCCTCCGGGTCGACCGTCTGATCCAGGTCCCACACCTTCATGCCGGTGAGTTCGTTGGCGTCGTATCCAGTCTCCTCGCACAGTCGGGGGTTCGGATCGACGATGTTTCCCTCGGTGTCGTGGACGTTGATCATATCCGGTGATTCTTCGAAGAGGGCCTCCAGCCGAGCCGTACTCCGCCGGAGCCGTTTCTCGCGTTCCTCGCGCTCGGTGACGTCCTGGAACTGTGAGAAGGCGGCGAGCATGTTCCCGTCGTTGTCGGTCACGATCCGATTGTGCCACTCACAGACGATCCGTTCGCCGTCCGGGCGGACGTTCTCGTTGACGCTCCGGTAGCCGCCCCGATTCGCCAACAGGGCATCGACGACGTCGCCGACATGTTCGACCTCGGTGTCGGGGATGATCCACCGCCAGGACTTCCCGCGCAACACCTCGGCGTCGTAGCCGAGAATCTCCACGGCCGCCTCGTTGACGCGGGCGATTTCGAACTCGTCGTTCCACTCGATCACCCCGAGCGGCGACTGCTCGAAGAACAGCGAGAGCCGCTCGCGGCTGGCTTCGAGTTCCCGACGCGAGCGGTACTGCTCCACCGCGTTTCCCACCCTGTTCGCGAGGACGGTGTACTGACTCGGTCCCCCACCTTTCTCGAGGTAGTCGGTGACGCCCGCGGAGATGGCCTCGCTTGCCACCTCCTCGCTTCCCTTCCCGGTGAAGAGAACGAACGGGACGTCGGGGTGGTTCTCCCGGACAGATTCGAGAAATTCGATGCCGTTCTGCCGGGGCATGTCGTAGTCGGAGACGATACAGTCGATCCCACCTGCTCGGACCCGTTCCAGTCCCTCGGCGGCGCTGCCTGCCGTCTGGACGTCGAATCGCTCATCTTCCCGCTCTAGAAACTCGGCCGTCATCTCGGCGAACGCTGAATCGTCGTCGACGTGCAACACCTGGATCGGTGTCCCCATCTCGTCCTGATATTGGGGTGCGGTCGTCAAAGTCATTCCGACGGTTGACGGGCCGTGACCACCCGTTTCGCCGGGGCGTGTTAGCCGTCCGTCTCGTCCAGGGCACGGCCCGGCCTGTCCCCGTCGGTCTCCGTCGGCTCGATCCCGCGGCGGCGGGCGTCGAGCGACGACAGGCCGTACACCAGGCCGGTGAGCGTGACGACGCCAACCGGAAGCAAGAGCCACGGGTTCACGCGGGTGACGCCCCAGACGAGCAACAGGGCCGCCGCGACGATGACGACGGTAACGGCGTAGTACAGTTGTGTGCGGACGTGATCCACCAGATCGGCCCCGGTGAAGGTCGCCGAGAGGACGGTCGTATCGGAGATGGGCGAGGCGTGATCGCCGAAGATGGCGCCGGAGAAGACGCTGCCGACGACTGCCGCCACCATGGCGTGGCCGCCGGTCAGGTCCCAGGCGACGGGGACGGCGATGGGCGTCACGATGCCCATCGTCCCCCAGGAACTCCCGGTCGAGAAGGCGATGAACGCGCCGGTGAAGAGTACGACGACGGGCAGAAGCGCGGGGTCGAGCACCTGTCCTGCGATCCGACCGACGTACTCCCCGGTGCCGAGTGCCTCGACGACGTTGCCGATGGACCACGCGAGCACGAGGATGGTCACCGCGGTGAGCATGAGACCGAACCCGTCGATGGTGGTGTCGACGCTCTCGCCGAGCGAGAGCCGACCGGTCGTGATCCCGATCCCGTACGTCGAAGCGACCATGCCGAAGGAGCCGAAGATGAGCGCCACCGCGTAGTCCGCGTCGACGATGGTGTCGTAGAGCGAAGCATCGGGGCTGTACCCGGTGTACAGTGCCGTCCCCAGCGTGACGGCGATCAACACGCCGATGGGGAGAAAGAAGGCGAGCAGCTTCGGGTTCTCGACGTTCGGCTCGCCGAGTTCGGCGGCGACATCCTGCATCGGCCGGGCGTCCTCACGGGTGACCTCCCCCGTCGTCGTCGCACGGCGCTCGGCGGTGAGCATCTCGCCGTAGTCTCGGCCGCTCAGGACGACGATGCCGACCATCGCCACCGCGAGGATGGCGTAGGTGTTGTACGGAATCGACCGGAGGAAGACGGCGAAGGCGTCGGGCACCTCGCTCGCCGCGAGGCCGGTCGCCTCGTAGCCCGACTCGATCATCGACAGTTGGAAGGCAACCCACGAGGAGATGCCGAGGGTCGCCACCGGGGCCGCCGTCGAGTCGACGAGATAGGAGAGTTTCTCCCGCGAGATGCGCAAGTGGTCGGAGACGTCACGCATCGTGCTCCCGACGACTGCCGTGTTGGCGTAGTCGTCGAAAAAGAGGAGTATCCCGAGCAGCCAGGTCACAATCCCGACCTTCCGCCGGGTGTCGAGGCGGGCGATGGCCCAGTCACGCACCGCGTGTGAGCCGCCGAGCTGCCAGATCATCGCCACCGCCGATCCAAGCAGGAGCGTGAAGATGAGAATCTGCGCGTGGAAGGTACTCTCGCCCACCGCGGCGGCGATCCAGTCGAAGGTCTGTCCCAGTCCCACGCCACCGGTGTAGATGACGCCGCCGGACCACACCCCGAGGAACAGCGACAGCACCGCCTTTCGTGTGATGATCGCTAGCCCGATGGCAAACAGCGGGGGAACGAGCGAGAGCGCGCCGAACTCGGCCATACTATCCGCTATGGCGGCACCCTGTTAGTAGTATACGGATCGGGATCGTTCTCCCCGCGCCCGTTCGTGGTTGGATTTATACCGGCAGCGGCCGTATCACAGGGTATGGTTTCTTCCGGCGACACCGCACCCACCTTCACGGCGACGCTCGGCACGGCCGATCACGAACCGTTCGACCTCGCGGACCACCTCGGCGACGGGCCTGTCGTTCTCGCCTTCTTCCCCGGGGCCTTCACGCCGCCCTGTCGTAACGAGCTGCTCGGCTTCCAGGAGCGTCTCGGTGACTTCCACGACGCCGGCGCCACCGTCCTCGGCGTGAGCGCCGACTCGCCGTTCTCACAGGGAGCGTTCCGCGAGGAGCACGGCCTGGAGTTCGACCTCGTGAGCGACATGGCCGGCGACGCCATCCGGGCGTACGACCTGGAGATGTCGATCCCTGATCTCGGCCTCCACGGCATCGCCAACCGCGCCGTGTTCGTCCTCGACGACGACGGCGCCGTCACCTTCAGCTGGGTGGCCGACGATCCGACGAACGAACCCGACTACGATGCCGTCCTCGACGCGGTCGAGGCGGCCTAAGCCAGCCGACTCACTCTGCCGACTGTTCGGACCGCGCGAGCACTCGCTGTGTCATCGCTAGCCCACCGACGACGGTCCCCTCCTCGTCCCGGACGGGGGCGACGTGGGCCTCGAACCGCCGTTCTCCGTACTCGAAGCCAAAACTCGTCTCCTCGCCGTCGAGTGCCGCCCGGTAGTGATCCAGAAACCGCTGTCTGAACGTCGCGGAGTGGGCCTCGGCGAGCGCCTCCCCTTCCAGCGCCGCCGGCGAAATGTCCAGGTCCTCGAACACCGCGCCGCCGACGACCGTATACCGAAGGTCGGTATCGAACAGTGCCACCGCGCCGTTAGGGAGCGCCTCCGCGAGCGTTCGGTAGTAGTGTTCCTTGCGCCGGCGGTCGGCCGCCTCGCGACTCTCCAGTCGCCGTTTGGTGTCGGCCGCGCCGAGGGCGCTGCTCGTCGTCTCGCCGAGCTCCGCGAGGACCGTCCGCTCTACCTCGCCGAAGGCGTCCGGCCGGTCGGCGTAGATGGCCAGTACCCCTCGGTCCCCGTCGCCGTATCCGAGCGGGACGACTGCCATCGACTCGAAGCCGTAGCGCTCGGCGGCGTCGTGCCAGGGTTCGATGTCGGGGTTCGAGACCAGATGCTGGACGACCTGGAGTTCGCCCGTACGGAGCGCCTCCCCAACCGGCCTCGCGCCCCCCGGCCGCTCGTCACATCGGACGGTCACCTCGTCGAGGTAGGCCGCGGCGTCGCCCGCCGAGGTCCGTGCCGTCACCGTCGACCCGTCCGGCTTGCCGATCCACGCGAAGCAGTAGGGATCGGCGTCGGTCAGCGACCCACAGACCGCGCGTTCGACCGCTGTGGTCGTCTCGGCCGCCACGAGCCGCCGGTTGACCTCCCTGATCAGCGTGTTGATGCGCTCCTGTCTGATTGCTCGCGCTCGCGCCCGCGAAGCCTCGACTGCGTTCTCGATCCGATTTGCCAGAATGGTGTAGCCGTCGGCACCCGCCCGCTTCCGGACATAGTCGGTGACGCCTGCGGAGATGGCCTCGCTCGCCACCTCCTCGCTCCCCTTGCCCGTAAACAGAATGAACGGAAGGTCGCCGTGTCGCTCGCGGACGGTCTCGAGGAATTCGACGCCATCCCGGCCGGGCATGTCGTAATCGGAGACGACACAGTCGATTTCGGTGGCGGCCAGTCGCTCTAACCCCTGGGCGGCCCCCATCGCCGTCTCCACGTCTAGTCGCTCCGACTCCCGTTCGAGAAACGTCGACGCCAGCGATAGGAAATCGGAGTCGTCGTCGACGTGTAACACCCGAATCGGGTTGGTCGTGGCACTCATCGAAGCTTCTACCCCTCTCTGGGGGGGTGGACGTATAAGTGTTTGACTGACTTGACCGTAGCAACAGTCATCGCTTCACGGCCGCCCGAAGCGTTCCGAGCAGCGTCGTTTCGGTTGGTTCGAACGCTCGGAGCTGGGCGGCGTCGGTGAACGCCGAGCGGGCGAGGAGGAGGCTCGTCGTCATGCTGGTCAGCCCGCCCGCGGCGAAGATCATCCCCATGATGACAAACTGGTACTCGGCGGCGTAGATCGGGTTGGCGCCGCCGAGGATCATCCCAGACATCATCCCGGGGATGTACACCAGGCCGAGCGTCCGCATCGCGTCGACGACGGGGATGAGAGAGGCCCGCACCGACTCCGTGACGAACTCGGAGATGGCCCGTTCCGGGGGCACCCCGAGCGCGAGGACGGCCTCGATTTCGGCGCGATTCGACGCCACCTCGCCCTGGAACCGATCCAGCGTCAGCGAGTTGGTCTTCATCGCGTTGGCGATGATCATGCCTCCCACGGGGACGAGATTGCGCACCGTCCGCTCGATGGCGCCCGCCGCGACCATCGTCACGATGACGACCGAGGAGCCGAGCGCGAGCGAGACCACGGAGATGCGGAAGGCGTTGGGAACGCCGTCGCCGCGCTTGCGCGACTCCCAGGCGGCATAACAGACCATCGCCGCGAGCAGGAGCGCGGAGTACGAGAGTGGGACCGCAAAGAGTGCGCCGATGAGGACGCCCATCGCGAGCACCTGGATGAACCCGCGGACGAACGAGCCGCCGAGTTCCCGTTCTAAGTCCAGATTTCGGAGCGAGGAGACGGCGACGACGACGGCCGCGAGCGCCGTCGCGGCGGCGACTTGGACGAGGCCGCGCACGACCACCGGATCGGTCACCCGGTCGGGGACGGCGATCACGCGATCACCTCCCGTGGGGTGCCCACGTCGACGATCCGTCCGTCGGCGACGCGGGCCACCCGGTCGGCCAGTCGCGCCGCCTGTCGCTCGTCGTGGGTGACGAGAATCGCCGTCCGCTTTCCGGCGGCGAGGAGGTCGGTCAGCAGCCGCTCGATGGCGGCTTCGGCCTCGCTATCGAGGCTCGCCGTCGGCTCGTCGAGCAGGAGCACGTCGGGGTCGTTGGCGACGGTCCGTGCGATGGCGACCCGCTGAGCCTCGCCGCCCGACAGGTCGCTCACGTCGCGGTCCGCGTAGCCGGCCAGCCCCACGTCGGCCAGCAACTCGGTGACTCGCTCCTCGGCGACGGACTCGCCGCGGAGCCGCGGCCCGATGGTCACGTTCTCGCGGACGGTGCCGTCCCGGAGTGCCGGCTGTTGGGGCACCAGTCCCACCCGCTTCCGGAGCGTCCCTGGGTCGAGGCTCCGGTAGTCGGTGCCATCGAGGGACACCGTCCCGCCAGTCGGCTCGTTGAGCCGGTTGAGCAGGCGGAGCAACGAGGATTTTCCGGCACCCGAGGGGCCGACCACGGCCACCGTCTCCCCGGCGTCGACGGCGAGGGAGACGCCGTCGAGGATGGTGTCGCCGTCGACTTCGTACCGTAGTTCGTCGGCGCGGAGTTTCGTCATTGGTGGATCGGCGCTGTATCGGAGTTATACGACACCGTCGCGCATGAACGTTCGGCCTCCCCCGACGGTCGAGTCCTGGGAGCGTCACCTGCCGGGAGCGGAACGATAACAAGCCGGAGGGTCCACGGGGTCTACGTGCTGGATCTCGACGAAGACCGCGGGCTGGCGCTGGTTCCGTGGCGGTCGAGTACGCTCTATGTCGTTCTCGCGTGTTCGCTGATGGGGGTGATGGGCGTCTCCCTCGTCAGCCCGGCCCTCCCGGATCTGCGTTCGGTGTTCGGCGTCTCTGACGCCCGGATCGGCCTGGTCATCACCGCCTACACCCTCCCCGGCGTCGTCGTCACACCTTTCGTCGGCCTCGTCGCCGACCGGTTCGGCCGTCGCCGGGTGGTCATCCCTCTTCTCTTCCTGTTTGCCGTCGCGGGGACGGGTGTCGCCTTCGCCCGCACCTTCACCGAGGTGGTGGCTCTCCGTCTGCTCCAAGGCGTGGGCGCGAGCGCGCTCGTCACGCTCGCCGTGACGCTGATCGGTGACGTCTACGACGGCCGCCGTCGTGACGCCGTCATGGGCCTGAACGGGAGCACCGTCGGCACCGGCGCCGCGTTCTACCCGCTTCTCGGGGGCGTGCTCGCGGGGATCCGCTGGAACGCCCCGTTTCTCTTTTTCGGCGTCGGTGCCCTCGTCGGCCTCCTCGCCCTCGTGGCGCTGACCGAGCCGACGAGGACGCCTGCGACCGACGTGCGCACCTACCTCGCCCGCCTGCGAACCGTCGCGGTCCTCCCGCGGGCGCTCGCCATCTTCGCCGCGCTCTTTGCTGCCTTCTTCATTTTCTACGGCGCCGTCCTCACCGTCCTGCCGCTGCTCCTGAGCGACGCGTTCGGCCTCGGAGCCGGTCGCATCGGTGCCACGCTGGCGGCCGTCGCGGCCGCGAGCGCCGCCGTCTCCTCGCAGTACGGCCGACTCGCCGAGTGGCGGTCGCCGCCGGAACTCGTCGCGCTCGGCTTCGTCGCCTACGGCGTGGGACTGCTCGCCGTCCGCCTCTCCCCCTCACCGCTGGCCGTCGGAGCGTCACTGCTGGTCTTTGGCGTCGGCTTCGGCGTCGTCATGCCCTCCGTCGACACCGCCGTCGTTACGCTCGTCGACGACGACCTCCGTGCCGGCGTCATGGGGATGCGGACCAGCGTGTTACGGCTCGGACAGACGCTCGGCCCCGTCGGCTTCACCGCCACCGCGGGGGTCGCCTTCGACTCGCCGCTTCGTGGCTACCGCGTCCTGCTTCTCGCCGCCGGCGTCGCCGCCGCCCTCGCCGGTACGGGCATCTACCTGTCTCTGCGACGCTGATCAGGCCTCGGCCCGCCGCTTCTGCTCGACGGTCACGACCGGCACCTCCGCGTTCGAGAGAATCAGCTTCGAGACGCTTCCGAGCAGAATCTTCCCCAACCCCGTGCGCTTGCGCGACCCGATGACGATGTAATCCGGGTCGATGTCCTCGGCCACCTGCAGGATGTGGTTCGCCGTCCGCCCGGTGGGCAGGTCACGGCGCGTTTGCTCGGGCATGATCCGGAGGTCGACCCCCTCTAGGTCACCGATGACAGAGCGGACGATGTCGCTCACCTCTTCGCGGGCCCCCTCCTCGTCACCGTCCTCGGGGACCACGTGGAGGATCACTAGCTCCATGTCCATGCTCGTCGCCAGGTCGTGTGCCGTCTCCACGACGCCCTTACACCCGGGATCTCTGTCTATCGCCGCCAGTATCACCATACCAACAGTAATTCCTCACAATAATTAAATCACTTTCGACCGCGTCATTCGTTACTACGCCCCAGCCCGTTGCCGGTTCGTGGTATCTCCCGTTCAACGGCGGCCGTCGACGCGCTGTCGGCCGATTCCGTCGGCCGCGCTGGATGGTTATATGACCTTAAGGAATATGGCTTTCATGATAAATCATGCAAAAAGTGCGCCATTCCGCGTTTATACTACCTTCACTATCTTTCATCGGATCGAACATGGGTCAGCGAGTTCATCGAGTTATCCGCGCGTCGACATGCGTCGACGCGTCCCGAGGCATCGACCGTCAGCGGCCCCGACTCCACCTCGACGCGGACGCCCCGACGGGGGGTGTGTGGCGGTGAGTACCGGGTCCGTGGACGCGGCGACGGAGTCGCGTATCTCCGAACCGCCGTCCACGCTGAAGGAGTTTCTGAGCTACATGGGACCGGCGTGGGTGTTCACCGCGTCACAGATCGGCGGCGGCGAGGTGCTGAGCGTCCCGCTCGGCGGCGCCTACCTCGGCATGGAAGGCATCTGGCTCATTCCCCTCATCACGTTCACGAAGATTTTCGGCCAGTACTACCTCGTCCGCTACGGCGTCATGACGGGCGATACGTTCCTCGACGCCCTCTACGAGAAGAGTTGGGCACTGAAGTGGATCTTCTACTACGTGTTCCTGGGCGGCCTGATCTACGCTATCGGGCTCTCGGGCCACCTCGGCGAGACGGCGGGTGCGTTCTTCGAACTGTACCCGGCCATCTCGACGAACCTGTGGATGGTGCTGACGGTGCTAGCCGGCCTCGGCATCGTCATGACGCGGTCCTACGATCTGATCGAGAAGATTGCCACCTCGCTTCTGTGGATCTTCCTCGTGTTGATCGCCTTTGTCTCGCTCAGCACCGCCAACCAGTGGATGAGTGGCCTCGCGGGCGGCCTCATTCCCTCGGTTCCCGGGCAGGTCTCCGGTCTCGGCGTCGGCGGCATGGCTTTCGTCCTCACGATGTTCGGCTGGATCGGTGCCGGCTTCGGCCCGACCGTCTCCTACGTCTGGTTCGCGAAGGACAAGGTGATGGGGATGTTCGAACCCATCGACGACGGCCACGATATCGACAAGTACGACCTCTCCGACGAGGAGATCGACCGTCTCAAGGGCTGGGGCGACATCGTCCTCTGGCAGAACCTACTCTCCTCGGTCATCCTGGCGGTCTTCTCCTTTTTCATGTGGACGGCCGCCGCCGCAACGCTGCACACCCAAGGGATCCAGCCAAGCGGCTTCACCGTCATCCCCGAGATGGCGGCTATCTTCACGACGCAGTTTGGCCAGTGGTCGGCGACCCTCTTCCTGCTGACGACCGTCGCCGCCCTGTTCTCGACGCTCATCGGCCCGCTCTACGGCATGTCGCGGCTCTGGGAGGACGCCTTCGCGCTCCACGGTCTCTTCGACAACTTCGATATCACCCGTGACACCGTCTTCCGCGGGACGGTCCTGCTGTTTGCGGCCATCCCGCTCTCGCTCAACCTGTTGTTCGAGGCGCCGCTCATCCTCTTTGCCCTCTCCGGTGCGCTGTTCGCCCCGGTCATCGGCCTCATGTACCTCTCGGTGATGTACATGTCGTTCGACATCGACATCGACTCGCTCTCGCCGACGCGGCGCTGGGCCGTCGCCCTCGCCATCTTCGCCGGCGTCGTCATGATCGTCTCCGGCGTCTGGGAGGCCCGCGGCTCCATCCAGACGCTGCTCGGACTCTAAGCCGTCTGGCGTCTCGTCGACTGCGCCCACGCGGGTCGGCAACTTTTACGGCATCGGTGGAATATCGTGCGCCATGCGCCAGTCCCCACCGAGTCGCCGACGCCTGTGGCTACGAGACGCGGGTCGACCGCCTCGCCGACGGAGGGCCCGATGACCGACCGCCGCCGGACGCCGGCCACCGAGTTTCGCGCCGACACCGAGGGGGCGGGCGTCGAGATGGCCTACGCCGGACACAACACGTTTCTCAAGGGCGATCCGCAAGATGTCGACGACCTCGCCGCAGACGTGGGCGTCCTCGGCGCCCCCTATGACGGCGCCCTGAGCAACCGCCCCGGCGCCCGGTACGGTCCCGAAGCCCTCCGGCGGGCGAGCGCCTGGTGGGCCTACCTCTCGAACTACAAGGGGGGGCTCACGAACGTCAACACCGGGGCCCAGGTGGACTTCTCCGATTTCTCGGTCGCCGACTGCGGCGACGTTCCCGTCTTTCCCATGGACCGCGAGCGGACGGCGGCGAGCATCGAGGCTCACGTCGCGACGGTGGCCGAGCGGGCGTTCCCGGTGTTGCTCGGCGGCGATCACTACTGCACCTACCCCGCCGTCCGTGGCTTCGCCGAGGGCGCCGGCCACGACACCGTCGGTCTCGTCCAGATCGATGCCCACAGCGACACCGTGACCGAGAGTCCCGTCTTCGGCCAGCACTACCACGGGTCGAGCACGCGACTCGTCGCCGAGAGTCCGTGGTGCGACTACGACCACGTCAGCCAGGTGGGTATCCGCGGCTACGAGGGTCCGAACTTTGCCGAGTTCGTCGCCGAGTCGGGGATCGACTGCTATACGATGCGTGACGTCCACGAACGCGGGATCGAGGACGTGATTACGGACGCCGTCGAGGCTGCCGCCGCGGACGCCGACGCGGTCTATGTCACCTTCGACATCGACGCTGTCGACCCGGGCGTCGCGCCGGGCACCGGCACGCCGGAACCCGACGGCCTCAGCGCCCACCAGGCGCTCCGGACGATGGAGGTCCTCGGCACCCACGACGCCGTCGGTGCCGCCGATCTGATGGAGGTCTCACCGACCCACGATCCGACCGAGGTGACCGGCATCCTCGGTGCCTTCCTCCTCGTGACGCTCCTCGAACGGCAGTTCGCCGAGGGTTAGTCGGCCGCCGCGCGCCGCGCACAGACCGCGGCGAAGTTGGTGATCGTCGCCGTCGCGTTCGCGTCCGCGAAGTCGTACTCGCCCCGCGCCCAGTCGCTCGGGTTGTCCTCGACGCGTTCGGTGAACTCCGGATGATACTGGACCGTCCAGATCGGCGCCGACTCGTGGCGGGTACAGAAGTAGTCGTTGTAGTCGGTCGTCGCGATTGGCTCCATTCCCCGGCCGGGTTCGACGACGAGATCGGCATGCAGGACGGGCACGACGCGCCCGACGCCGTCGAGGACCGGATCGTTCGGTGCCGTCACGTCCATCTCGACGAACGTCGCCCGCCGGTGGTCTTCGATCACTCGCCCGCCGAGGGCGTCGTTGACGAGTTGGTGGCCGAAACAGATTCCCAACAGCGGCACTCCGGCGTCGAGACACGCCGTCACCAGGTCGTGCTGTCGGTCGATGAACGGGTGCCCCTCCTCGTAGACGCTGGCGGTACTCCCGCTGATGATGACCCCGTCGTAGGCGTCCAGGTCGGGAGTCATCGGGTCTTCGGCGTACACGTGATACTCGCCGTCCGGGGTGAGACGGTCGATTTCCGGCCCGAGATACCGGTAATCCGGCTGTACCTCGTCGTCGAGGACGAGTATCGTCATCGTGGGATTCAGGACCCCCGGTATAATAAAGCGTTCCGTGATCGGCTCGTGTTCGAATCGAGCGCGGTACGTTGGACCTCCTCCACGCCGTGAGGAACATTCAAATACTCCGCGTCGCACACGGACAACGATGCAGGCTCATCGAGGGACCCATGACCGGTGACGACGGGACAGAGATGGAGCGGCGCATCGAGTCGGCGGACGTCGACCACGTGTTCGTCGAGTTCGGGGACATCAACGGCCTCTCCCGCTCGAAACAGATCCGGGCGGACTACTTCCTCGACAACTGGCGAGACGGCTTCCCGATGAACATGCTGCTGTTGGTCCAGACCCCCCGGAGCGAGGTGCCGACGGACAGCGGCTTCGGGAGCGAAATCGACTACGGCGACGGCACCGTCCACCCCGACCCCTCGACGTTCCGGCTCCTTCCGTGGCGAGACGACGCCGCCCGCGTTATCTGTGACCTCCACTACGACGGCGCCCCCGCCGCGGCGGCGCCGCGGACGGTCCTCGACACCGTCGTCTCGCGACTCGAAGACGCCTTCGACTACCGGTGGTATCTCGGGAGCGAACTGGAGTTTTACCTACTGAACCCGGCCGAGGGCGGCTACGAACCCGCGACCGACCACAAACACGAGTGTCTCACCTGGGCCACCGAGTCGGTCGCCCCCTTCTACGACCGACTGACCGACTACGCCGACGACTACGGCGTCGATCTGACCTCGCTTCAGCACGAACACGGTCCCGGGCAACTGGAGGTGCTCTTCGACTACGGTCGCCCCCTCGCTCAGGCCGATACCACCTTCGACTTCAAGCGACTGGTGAAACAGACCGCACGCCTCGTCGACCAGCGGGCAACGTTCATGGCGAAACCGTTCGGCGACTGTGAGGGGAGCGGCTACCATATTCACGTCTCCGCGTTCGACGGCGACGAGAACGCCTTCGCCTCCGACGACGGCGCCCTCTCGACGTTCGGCCGACAGTTCGTCGGCGGCATCCTCGAACACGCCGATGCCCTCACCGCGGTCGGGACGCCGACGCTCAACGCGTTCAAGCGGTTCGACCCGGACGGGTTCGCCCCGTACACGGCGTCCTGGGGAGCGGACAACCGCATGACCGGGGTGCGAGTCCCCCAGGGCACCCCGCGAATCGAGAACCGGATGCCGAGCGCCGGCGCGAACCCGTATCTCGTCGCCGCGGCGACCCTCGCGGCCGGCTACGACGGCCTGCGTCGCGAACTCGATCCGGGTGACCCCATCGCGGGCGACCCCATCGGCGAGGCGCCGCGACTGCCGCAGTCACCCGGGGCGGCCCTGCGTGCCCTCGAGACCGATGCGACGCTCACAGAACTGCTCGGCGAGGAACTCGTTCGGGCCTACACGGCGAGCAAGCGGCGAGAACTGGAATCCTTCCGCGAGACGGTGACCGACTGGGAGCGGACTCAGTACGTCGAGACGCTCTAATCCTGTTCTTCGGCGAGTCGCGGTGCGATCTCCTTGAACGCCTCCAGATGCTCGTCGATGTGGCGTTTCTCGTGTTGGACCGATATCGTCCACTGTTGGGACGCGTCGTGCGGGTGGGGGACGACCCCCTGATTGAGCATTCCGAACCAGAAGTTCTCGTGGAACTCCACGTCGACGTGATCGAGGAAGTCGCGGTAGTTCTCGATCCGGCGGTCGGTGAAGGAGACGATCCCCTGAGAGTTGACGTTCTCTACGTGGCCGGTGATGCCGGCGTCTGCCATGATGTCCTCGTAGCCCGCGACGAGTCGCTCCCCGAGGTCGTTGACGTGGTGGTAGGCGTCCTCGGTGAGGACGTCTTGGAGGACCGTCTTGACGACGCGTGCGACCAGCGGGTTCCCGTTGTAGGTGCCGTAGTGGGCGGTGTGATCCTCGATGACCGACATGACCTCCTCGCGGCCACCGAACGCACCCACGGGGAAGTTGCCGCCGATGCCCTTGGCCATCGTCACGAGGTCGGGGTCGACGTCGTAATACTCCGCGGCGCCGCCGGGGGCGATCTTCACGCCCGTCTTGACCTCGTCGAAGATGTAGACGACGCCGTACTCGTCACAGAGTTCCCGGAGACCCTGCAGGAACCCGTCGTACGGCTGCGTGACGCCCTTCGCGAGGACGACCGGTTCGACGATCAACGCTCCGATCTCGTTGACGTGTTCCTCGAGAATCTCCTCGACGGCGTCGAGGTCGTTGAATGGGGCGACCTCGACGGTCTCCGCGATTTCGTCGGGGACCCCGTCGCTCTCGACGACCTTGTTCGGGCGCTTCGGGTGACCGACCTGCCCCGCCGGGGTGGACTTGCTGATGAGGGCGTAGTCGTGGACACCGTGGTAGGCGCCCTCGATCTTCAGGAGTTTGTCCCGCCCAGAGTAGGCGCGAGCGACCCGGATGGCGTGCATCGTGCTCTCGGTGCCGCTGTTCGTGAACCGAACCTTATCCACCATCGACCACCGCTTTTTCAACTCCGCCGCGGCCTCGCCGAGGAGTTCGTGGGGGTGGGTGTACAGCGTGCCATCCGAGAGTTGATCGGCCGCGGCCTCGGTCACCGCAGGGTGGGCGTGGCCGACCATGCCGGCCCCGTTGTTCATATCGAAGTCGACGTAGGCGTTACCGTCGACGTCGTGGAGGTGGACGCCCTCGGCCCGGTCGACGACGAAGGGGTACGGGTCCCAGGCGCGGTAGGTACTCGCCACGCCCGCGGGGACGTCCTCTTTGAGGCGCTCGTAGGCCCTCTCGCTCTCGGCGGTCCGCTCGCGATACCGCGCCTCGTAGTCGCTCCAGAGATCCATACGTTCGGCTAGACCGCTCGAAATTTAAAATTTTGTATCGTGTACTATCTTCAGAGATATTATAGAACTCAGTACATTACTCGATCCGATAGTCGTACGCTGTGTAGAGAGGGCGTCAGTCGGTGAAGTAGTAGCTGACGAGCACCAGCGAGATGCTAAACAGGAGCACGAGGGTACTGATGGCGTTGATGACCGGACTCGTGCCGTGCTGGATCTTCGACCAGATGTAGATGGGGAGGGTGTTTTTCACGCCGCTGGTGAAAAACGCGATGAGGAAGTCGTCGAACGAGAGGGTAAAGGCAAAGAGCGCGCCGCTGACGATGCCGGGCATGAGGATCGGGAGGGTGACACGGCGGTACGTCTGCCACCGACTCGCGCCGAGGTCGCGTGCCGCCTCCTCCATCGCGGGATCGAACCCACGGAGCCGCGAGGTGACGGTAATGAGGACGAAGGGCGTAACGAACACCAACTGTCCGATCATGACCGTCTTCAGCGACGTCGAGATGCCGATGTAGTTGAACCAGTTGAGTAGCGCCACCCCGAGGATGAGACCGGGGATCGTCATCGGGGCGACCACGAGCAACCGATAGAGGCTCTTAAGTCGGAAGTCGTACCGGACGAGGGTAACGGCACCGAGGGTGCCGAGCACCGTCGCGACTGTCGTGACGACCGCCCCGACGTAGAGGCTGTTCACTGCGGCGTCGAGGAGTCGGCTGTTGGCCACAAGCTGACGGTACCACTGAAGCGTGAAGCCGTCCCAGGGGACCGTCGAGAAGTTCCCCTGTTCGAAGGAGAAGACGATGAGGACGACGATGGGCGCATAGAGGAACAGAAAGACCAGCGCCGACCAGGCGCGGATCCAGTTTCGTTCGACGAACCGGACGACCGACGCGACGGAGAACGAGGTTCCCCGCTCGTGTTCCGATTGGGTACTCATTGGAACATCTCCTCCAGGTTGACGTAGCCGAGCAGCGACCACAGGACCCCCACGACGACGATCATCAGAACGCTCCCGAGTGCGGCGCCCATCGGCCAGTCACCGCCGATGCCGAACTCGTAGGCGATCCGCGTCCCCATGAACAGTTCGCCGCCGCCGAGCATCGCGGGGACGATGTACGCCCCCATGCTGAAGATAAACACGAAGATGAAGCCGCCGACGAGCCCCGACAGCGACAGCGGAAGGACGATCCGGCGAAACACGGCGTACCGCGAGGCGCCCAAGTCGTAGGCGGCCTCGATGATCTCGCCGTCGATCTTTTCGAGACTGGAGTACAGCGGGAGGATCATAAATGGCAACCAGAGATACGTCAGCCCGAGCCAGATGGAGAAACTGGAGTTGATGATCCACTCGATGGGCTGGTTTACGACCCCGAGCGCCATCAGCGCGGAGTTGAGGACCCCCTGGGAGCCGAGGATGATCTTCCAGCCGTAGACGCGGACGATGAAGTTCGTCCAGAAGGGGATCATCACCAGCACCGCGAGTTGGTTCTTGTACCGGCCGCCGAACCGGGCGATGTAGTACGCGAGCGGATACGCGATGACGGCCGCCGTCACCGTCGTCAACACCGCGAGCGTCGTCGTGTTCACGAACGCGGTCCGGTTGACGAACTCCGTGAACACCGACAGGAAGTTCCCGATGCCGTAGTTCGGGATCAACACCAGGTCCTCCATGCGCATCGTCGCGATGTAGAACATGATGAGCACCGGGCCGATGAAAAAGAGCAACTCCAGCAACACTAGCGGCCCTGCGGTCACAAGGAGGTCCCGGGAGACCGGAGAGGATTCGAACAGAGACCAACCTCCCCCTGGTTCTTGAGACGTTTGTTCTGACATGGCTCAGGTTAGTGATACTCTGTCCAATATATGTTGTGGTGGCTTCCGACTGTTTGTCCTTCGAGGCCGCCGGTCGTGGTTCCGTCGGCGGCGGCGGCCGAAAGTAGACACGTGGTACGGTGAAACGAACAATACGTGGACTTCATTCATAATTCAGGTATATAATCAGATCTTGTCCGAAACAAGGAGTAAGTATAAGTCGTTAGATTTTGCAGTGTGTGTGTATGACGAACTCCCGGCGGAACACGGGCGAGGGTGATGCATCGAACAGATCGGGTCGTCGTGCCTTTCTGGTTGCGGCGGGTAGCGTCGGAGCCGCGGGGCTTGCCGGCTGTGCCGGGCGGCGAGACGTCGGCGGCAGCGACGGTGGCGACGGCGGCGAGAGCAGCGGTGACGGCGGCGAGGGCGGTTCCACGGGGACGACGACCGGGAACGCCTCCGGGGACGGAAACACGCTGAACATCCTGACCTGGGAGGGGTACGGCACCGACCAAATCGTCAGCGAGTTCGAGAGCGAACACGACGCGACGGTCAACATCAAACTCCTCTCGAGTGACCCCGAGGGGTTCAATACGCTCCAAAGCGGGGGGACCGACACCTTCGACCTCCTGACGCTGAACAACACGTGGGCACAGCGCCACGCACAAGCGGGCACCATCGAACCGCTCGACCCCGCCGACTACCCCGAGCGAGAGAACTTCCTGGAGCGGTTCCAGGAGCCGTTCAGTTCGTTCCGACACGACGGGGAGATGTACGCCCTCCCGACCCGGTGGGGCTGGGACACGCTCACGGTGAACACGGATCAGGTCCCCGAGGAGCATTACCAGTCGTACGAGACTCTCTGGACGGGCGGACCGAACGGGGAGTACGAGGGGAAAATCGGGATTATGGACTGGCCGACGTGGAATATCCCGAAGATTGCGCTCTCGCTCGGCTACCCCGCCTTCGAGCAGACCGAATCCCAGATCGAGGACATCCGGTCGAAGCTCGTCGACATGTTCTCGAATATGAACGCCGTCTACTCGGGAACCAGCGCCATCCGGCAGGCGTTCCTGCAGGAGGACATCGTGATGGCGCCCGTCGGTAACTTCGCGATGAGTCAGCTTCGCGCCGAGGGCAACGATTGGGTCAACGTCGTCATTCCGGAGCAAGGCGGGATGCAGTGGACCGAGGGCCTCTGTATCGTCAAGAACCCGTCCAACCGGGAGCTTGCCGTCGAGTTCCAGCGGAAGATCATCTCCGCGCAGGGACAGTACAACGTCTCTTGGAAGCCTTCCGCGAAGAGTCCGCCGGTCAACACCGACTCCTTCGACATGTTCGACGATAGCCAGCAGCAGGCGCTCATGTTCAACGAGGAAGGGTTCGACGCGGCCGCGGAGATTTCCCAGAACACGACGCCCTACGAGTTCTCACCGATCACCGACACGTGGACCGACCTCTGGACCGAGGCGAAAGCCCGGGCCGGAATCTGAGCGCGGAACCGAACGATCCATGAGTTCACCACAACTATCGGGCGATAGTGAGATGACCGAGGGTACTGTCCAGGGGACCGGCCGAATACAGCTCGAAGGGCTGCGAAAGGAGTACGGCGACGTCCTCGCAGTCGAGGGCATCGACCTCGAGATCAGGGCCGGGGAGTTCCTGACCCTGCTTGGACCGTCGGGGTGTGGCAAGTCGACGACGCTCCGCATGATCGCGGGCCTGGAGACGCCGACCGACGGCGACGTGTTCATCAGCGGGAACCGCTCGACCCCGCTCTCCGCGAACGAGCGCGACACCAGCATGGTGTTCCAGGAGTGGGCGCTGTTCCCGCACATGACCGTCAAGGAAAACGTCGCGTTCGGTCTCGAGATGGACGGCGTCCCGGCCGACGAGCGCGACCAGCGCATCGACGACATCCTCGAACTCGTCGAACTCCCGGACTACCACGACCGGCGGGCGACGGAGCTTTCGGGCGGCCAGAAACAGCGCGTGGCCATGGCTCGGGCGCTCGTCCGTGAACCCGACGTGCTCCTTCTCGACGAGCCGTTGGCGAGTCTCGACCGGAAGCTCCGCCAGCACATGGAGGTCGAACTGAAGAAGATCCAGGAGCAACTCGGCATCACCTTCCTCTATGTGACCCACGATCAGGAGGAGGCGCTGACGATGAGCGACCGGATCGCGGTCATGAACGACGGGCAAATCGAGCAGGTGGGCGAGGCCAGCGAGGTGTACGAACACCCTCAGACGACGTTCGTGGCGAACTTCCTCGGCGAGACGAACCTCTTCGAGGGAACCTACGAGGCCGGCGACGACACCGGCATCATCAGGACCGACGGCCTCGACGTCACGGTTACGGCTGCCGCCGACGCGGACGGCCGGTCTGCGGCGGTCGCCGTCCGTCCCGAACGGGTCCAGTTGGCCGACGGCGCCGAGACGCTGAACACGGTCAACGAGTGGACCGGCACCATCGAGGACGCCATCTACAAGGGGTCGATCCAGCAGTACCACGTCGACGTCGGTCCCCTCGAACTCCACGTCGAGCGACAGATCAACGAGACGACCCGTGCCTTCGACGAGGGTGAGACGGTAACCGTCGGCTTCCCCGCCACTTCCGGGGAACTCATCTTCGAATAAACGTCGTCTCACTCAGCCGCCGAAGGATGAACCTCGTCCAAGAATTGGAAACCTTGATGTCGGGAGGGGTCGATGTCGATTTCAGACGGACTGCGGTGAACGTGACGACGCCTCTTCGACAATGGACGAGAAAGACATTCGTATTCTGAAGACGGTGGCGGCGGAGGGCATCACGAGCCCGGATCGTATCCAAGAACACACGGGAATTCCGAAATCGACGGTTCACTACCGCCTCGACCAACTTCGCGAGCGGGGCGTCCTAGAAAATGACCTCGGCGACATGGATCTCTCGGAGCTTGGTCTCGATATCACGGTCATCAGTGAGGTGTACGCCGAGTTCGACGAGGGATACCACACGATTGTCGGCGAGAAACTCTCCGAAATCGAAGGGGTAAATCAGGTGTATTTCACCATGGGCGACACCGACTTCATCGTCGTCTCCCACGTCACGAGTCGGGAGATGGTCGAGACGCTGATCGAGGAGTACGAGGCCATCGACGCGATCCGACGAACGAGTTCGCGGTTCGTCATCGCGACGGTCAAACGCGAGCCGTATCCGATCAACGACTTCGGGACCGAGGCGCTGGTCGACACGCTTGTCGACGACTAATTGTATTTTGTTCTAACATCCGAACGTAATCTGAATAGCCTCCGTATCGGAAGCCTTCGAGGGGACACACAACAACATTTATTGATAGCACAGAACAGTCTCCAACCATGATACACGACACCGGCCCGCTACTGACGCTCGATGTCGGGGCACGCGAGACGACGACGGCCGACATCGACACGGTCCAAGAGCGGTACATCGGCGGTCGTGGCGTCGGGACGCGACTGGCTCACGAGCGCATCCCCTTCGACGTCGACCCACTCGGCCCGGAGAACCGACTCGTGTTCACCACGGGACCGATGCAGGCCTCGACGATGAGTTTCACCGGCCGGATGAACTGCACTGGCGTCTCGCCGCTGACTGACGGTCTGCTGTCGAGCAACGCCGGCGGGTTCATGTCGCGGAACTTCACGGCCACGGGCTACGGCGCCATCGAGATTGCGGGGGCGAGCGACGAACTGTTGGCGATTCACGTCCGTGACGACGGCGTCGAGTTCGAACCCGTCCCCGGTCTCGCGGGGGCGACCGTTCCGGAGACGGTCGACTATCTCGAAACCGAACACGGGATCACCGCCGATCAGACGGCGGTCATCGGCCCGGCGGGCGAACACGAGGTTCGCTTTGCGTCCATCATGACCTCCGAGGAACGCGCCTTCGGCCGCGGCGGTCTCGGTGCCGTCATGGGAGCGAAAAACGTCAAGGCGATCACCGTCGACGGCGACGCGAAACGAGACATCGACATCGACGCGACCCAAAACGAGGTACACCGCGAGGCGGCGACGGCCGACGACATCATGAAACGGCAGGGTACCGTCGCGGTGATGGAGTTGGCCAACGAAGTCGAGGGACTGCCCTCCTACTACTTCTCCGAGCGGCAGTTCGAGGGCGTCGACGGAATCGACGGCGCGGCCGTCGAGTCGAAAAAGTACAAGAAAGGAACCTGTTCGGCCTGTGCGTTCGCCTGCAAGCTCCCGACGAAAGACGAGGCACGCGGCGTCGAGACGGAAGGCCCGGAGTTCGAGGTGGCCATGGCCTTCGGGTCGAACTCCGGCGTCGACGACATCGTCGACGTGATGAAATCCAACGAGCTCTGTGACCGGTACGGATTGGACGCCATCTCCGCGGGCAACACGGTTGCGGCCTATCTGGCGGCGAACGACGCGTTCGGCGACACTGAGTTGATCCACGACACCGTCGAACAGATTGCCTACCGCGAGGGCGTCGGAGACACGCTCGCGGAGGGCATCGACCGGGTCCACGACGACCTGGGCGTCGAGAACTGGTCGGTCAAGGGGATGGACTTCGCCGCCCACGAAGGGCGCGTCCTCAACGGTCAGGGACTCTCCTACGCCGTCGCCAACCGCGGCGCCGACCACATGTACGCGACGTTTTACTCGGTGGAGTACCCGCTCGTCGACGAGGATCAGGCTCTGGAGCCGTCGGGGACGCTCGGCAAGGCCGACACGCTCGTCCACCGTGAGAACCTCATGGCGCTCAACGACAGCGGCGTCGTCTGTAAGTTCTCCCGGCAGTACATGAACCCCGACCGCTACGAACGGCTGTTCGACGCCGACTTCGCGGACCTCCTCGCGGTCGGGGGCCGCGTGGTCACCCTCGAACGTCACTTCAACAACCAGCGAGGGTTCGACCGCGAAGACGACCAACTCCCCTACGAACTGCCCGAGTTCGACCGGGCGCTCGACGAGTACTACGACCGCCGCGGGTGGGAAGATGGGATCGTTCCCGAGGAGGCGCTCCCGGCGGACTATCGCGCGACGACCGCCGAGGCCTGAACGCGAACAGGTTCGTACACGGTCCACTTTCGATCCGAATATTGGCGTAATATTCGAGAAAGTTTAATTTAGTAGGAAAGAGTTCACATAGGCACGGGTAACGAATGTCACAGGACTACACATCGAGGGCCACCAACGCGACGGTCCAAGCGCAGTACGAGGAGTACCTGATGCCGATCTGGAAGGAACTGAACGTTCCGATCCGGCGGGCGGACGACTGTACCGTCGAGGACTTCGACGGCAACGAGTATCTGGACGTCTTCTCGGGTATCTCCGTGACCAACGTCGGCCACGGCAACGACGCGGTCGTCGAGGCTGCCAAGGAGCAACTCGACGAGTTCGTCCACGGCTGTACGTACGTCCATCCCCACCAGCCGGCGGCGGACCTCGCCGAGAAACTCGCCGAGGTGACGCCGGGAGACCTTCAGAAGTCCTTTTTCTGTAACTCCGGGACCGAGGCCGTCGAGGGGGCGATCAAACTCGCTCGCAAGTACACGGGTAACAAGGAGGTGTTGGCCCTGGAGATGTCGTTCCACGGCCGGACCCTCGGGAGCCTCGCGCTGACCGGCAACAAGGCCTACAAGTCCGACATGGCGCCGACGATCAACGACGTCGCTCACGTCGCACCCCCCTACGCCTACCGGTGCCAGCTCTGTGACGGCGGCCCCTGTTCCTGTGCCTGTGCCGAGGACGTCGAGCGTGTCATCAACACTCACACTGCCGACAACCTCGCGGCGGTCGTCGTCGAGCCGGTGATGGGCGAGGGTGGCATCATCGTCCCGCCGGAGGGATGGCTCTCCCGCGTGCAGGAAATCGCCCACGACCACGGCGCCTTGCTGATCGTCGACGAGGTTCAGTCGGGCTACGGCCGCACCGGCGAACTGTGGGCGTCGGACCACTTCGATGTGGTCCCTGACATCATGCCCCAGGCAAAGGGAATCGCCAACGGCCTGCCGCTGGGGGCTTTCACTGCCCGCCCGGAGGTCGCGGACGCCTTCGAGTCCGGCGATCACCTCTCGACGTTCGGCGGCAACCCCGTCGCCTGCGCGGCGGCGCTCGCGACCATTGAGGAGCTACAGGACGGCATCGTCGACGACACCCGTGACCGAGGGGCGTGGCTGAGCGACCGCCTCGCGGATCTGGAAGCGTACGACGTCGTCGGCGAGACCCGCGGCCTCGGACTGATGCAGGGGGTCGAACTCATCGACCCCGCCGAGACCGGGCCGATGGACGTCGCCCCCGCGCCCGACCCAAAACTCGCGAAACACGTCGGCCACCACCTCCGTGAGTCGGGCATCGTCATCGGCGTCGGCGGCTTCCACTCCAACGTCCTCCGATTCCAGCCGCCGCTGACCATCCCACGCGACGACCTCGAACGCACCGTCACCGCCATCGAGGACGCCCTCGACGACTGGGACGGGCACTGACCGGTCTACACCGCCTCCTCGGTCGCCACGTAGACCGCCCCCAACACGGCGCCGTAGACAGCGTGCCACAGGAGCGACGGCAGCGCGAAGTTGGGGAACGGTGGCGACGCGGGCGATCCGACCGCACGTAGCCAGAGGGGCATGAGGAGGGCCGCGAAGCCCACCCACGCCGCGACACCCCACGCGATTCCCAGCCCCACCTGTGTTGTCGGCGTCCGCACGCCGCTCACGCCGACGAGCGCCGCGAAGACCACGCCCAGCACCGCCCCGTGAGAGACGTGGACGACCATCCCCAGCCCGAGGGTCGGGGGCGGTGCCAGCGCATACAGCGACGGAATGGCCACCGCCAGCGTCGGAGCGTTCATCGCCACGACGAGCGCTCCCATCACCAGTCCACCGGCGATACCGCCGAGAGTCCCCGCTCGCCAGTTGCCGTCCAGCTTGCCCGTTTCGGCCGCAGTTTGTGTTGACATACCACACCACACGACGAGTGGGAACAACCCCGTTCGGGAATCTGACGCCCGAGACACACGCCGCCGCCGGAGTTATACGGTCACATGCCTCAGTATAAGAGTTGGATCGTCGATTGCTGTGCGGGCGAGTCGGCGCGAGACCGACGGTCGCCGGTCAGTCGAGCAGTTCGACCAGCAGGCCGGCCTGGGCGTGCAGGCGGTTCTCCGCCTGTTGCCAGATCAACTCGCGGTCGCTCTCGATGACGTCGTCGGTGATTTCCTCCCCGCGGTGGGCGGGCAGGCAGTGCATCACCTTGGCGTCGCTCCCGTCAAGCAGGTCGGCGTTCACCTGGTAGCCCTCGAAGGCGGCCAGTTTCTCCTCGCGCACGTCTTCCTCGCCCATCGACACCCACACGTCGGTGTAGACCACGTCGGCGTCGCCGACGGCGTCGTGAGGGTCGTCGACCACGGTGGGTGCGGGCCCGAGTTCGGCCGCGCGGTCCATCACCGCCGGGTCGACGCCGTAGGACGGCGGGGTCGTGACCGTACACTCGAGGTCGGCGAGCGCCGCCCCGAGGACGAACGACTGCGCGACGTTGTTGCCGTCGCCGACCCACGCGACGGTCACGTCGTCGAAGCCGTCGAACGCCTCGCGGATCGTCAGCAGGTCCGCGAGCGTCTGACAGGGGTGGGCGTCGTCGGTCAGGCCGTTGACGACGGGGACGTCGGCGTACGCGGCCAACTCCTCGACGTCCGCGTGGTCGAACAGCCGCGCCATAACCGCGTCGGCGTATCCCGCGAGCGCGCGCGCAGTATCTTTCACCGGCTCTCCACGTCCGAGGTGGATATCGTCCGGGCCGAGGAAGATGGCGTGGCCGCCGAGCTGTGTCATCGCCGTCTCGAAGGAGGTGCGGGTGCGTGTGCTCGGCTTCTCGAACACCATCGCGAGCGTCTGTCGGTCGAGGTCGGTGTCGTCCTCGCCGGCTTTGATCGCTGCCGCGCGGTCGAGCACTGCCTCCAGTTCGGCGGCTGTGAGGTCGTCCACGTCCAGCAGGTCGGTCGTCTCGACGCTCATCCGTCCACCTCCGTGAGCCGCTCGCAGACGTCGGTCAACACGTTGATCGACCGGTCGTACTCGGTGAGCGGGAGGTGTTCGTCGGGGGCGTGATCCAAGTCGGAGTCGCCGGGGCCGTAGGTGACCATGGGGCAGTCCCACGCCGACGCGAAGACGTTCATGTCGGCCGTCCCGGTCTTGCGCAGGAGCCGCGGGTCGCCGCCGGCCTCCCGGATGGCCGCCCGGAACGCCCGCGCCGCGGCCGTCCGCGGACTCTCCATGACCGGCGGCACCCGGTCGTACCAGTGGACGGTGCCCGCATCGAGTTGGCCGTCGGCCACCTCGCGGACGTCCTCGACGGTGTATTTCGGGGGGACCCGGAGCTGTACCTCCATCGTCGCCTCGACGGAGAGACCGTCGACGCTACTGCCGCCCTCGAACGACGTGGGCTTGCAGGTGACCCGCTCGAAGACGGGGAGATACTCGTCGGGGTCGAACTCCGCTTCGACTCGCGACCACCAGTCCATCGCGTCCTGGATCGCGTTGTTCTCCGGACGCGAGGTGTGGCCCGACTCGCTGGTGGCGACGTACGTCCCCGCCAGAAGGCCACGGTAGCCGAGTGTGATGCCCGTCCACCCGCTCGGCTCGCCGTTGACGACGGCGCCGGGTTCGGCCCGGTCGCTCTCGATCACGTGTCGGGCGCCACGCGAGTCGACCTCCTCGCCGACGACGCCGAGGAAGCTCACGCCCGTCTCGACGGCCGCGACGGCCATCGCCGCCAGCGATCCGGTCGCGTCGACGCTTCCCCGACCCCACAGCGCCGGCTCGCCATCGGTCGATTCGATCTCGACCGGGATGTCGCCCGGCACCGTGTCCATGTGGGAGGTCAGGAGGACGGCGTCGTCGCCCGGCGCGTGGACGTTGCCCACCTCGTCGATCCAAGCCTCGCGGTCGTGGGTCTCGAAGAAGTCGACGAGGCGGTCGGCCGCGGCCCCCTCCTCGCCCGACGGCGACGGAATCTCGACCAGATCGACGAGGAGTCGACGGGCCTCGTTCAGTTCGCTTTCGGCCGTCTCCGCCGTCTCCTCGGACTCGCTCACCGTCACAGTACCGCCTCCAGTGCCTCCACCACGCGGTCGGCGTCGGCCTCGTCGACGATCAGCGGCGGCAACAGGCGAAGGACGGTCCGCCCGGCCGGTAACGCGAGAATCCCCTCTTCGAGCGCCAAGTCCCGCAGGAGGCGGTTCGACCCTCGCTTCACCTCGACGCCGATCATCAGTCCCTGGCCCCTGACGTCGCGGATCGGGAGGTCCGCGGCCTCAATCGACTCCATCAGGTAGTTGCCAACGTCCGCGGCGTGGGTCGGGAGGTCCTCCTCGACGATGACGTCGAGCGTGGCGTTGGCGGCCGCACAGACGACGGGACTCCCGCTGAACGTCGATCCGTGTTCCGGGTCGGCGTCGGCGATCCAGTCCGCACAGACGGTCGCGCCGAGTGGCAGGCCGCTGGCGATGCCCTTCGCGGTCGTGAGGATGTCGGGCGAGACGTCCGCGCGTTCGCAGGCCCACAGCGTCCCGGTGCGCCCGACGCCGGTCTGAATCTCGTCGAAGACCAGGGCCGCCCCCGCCTTCCGGGTGAGCGCGCGTGCCTCGTGGAGGTACGCGTCGTCGGCGGGGTGGATGCCGCCCTCGCCTTGGATGGGTTCGAGAAAGACCGCGGCCGTCTCCTCGTCGACCGCCTCGGCGAGTTCCTCGCTATCGCCGTAGGAGACGAACTCGATGCCGCCCGCAAGTGGCTCGAACGACTTCTTGTACTTGTCCTTCCACGTCATCGCGAGGGCGCCGAGCGTCCGGCCGTGGAACCCTCGGCGGGTGGCGACAATCTTCGACCGGCCGGTGGCGTTGCGTGCGAACTTCATCGCCGCTTCGTTGGCCTCGGTCCCCGAGTTACACAGCCAGACGTTGTCGAGGCCGGGTGGCGACACCGTCGCCAGTTTCTCGTACAGCGTCGTCCGCGCTTCGACGGGGTAGGACGCCTGGACGTACATGAGGTCCTCAGCCTGTGACTGCACGGCGTCGACCACCCGCGGGTGGCTGTGTCCTACGGCCGCGACGGCGTAACTCGCGCCGAAATCGAGGTATTCGGTTCCATCGTCGGCGTAGAGGGTCGCCCCCTCGCCGCGTTCGATCTGTATCGGCTTCTCTGAAAAGACGAATCCGCTCATGTGTCCTCCAGTGCGCTCGCGTGGATATGTGTACCGTCGTCGCCGAGCGCGTCCGTCACGGGCGCGTCGGCGTTGGCGTCGGCGACGACCACCTCGGACGCCCCCGACTCGAGGGCTTCCGTCGCGGCCATCACCTTCTTTGTCATGAATCCCTCCGCGGCGTCGGTCAGCGCGTCGTACTCCGCGGGGGTCGTTACCGAGTCGATCAGCGTCGACGGGTCGTCGGGGTCGGCGTACACGCCCGCCACGTCGGTGAGGACGACCAGCCGGGCGCCGAGCGCGCCCGCGACGGCCGCGGCCGCCCGGTCGGCGTCCGTGTTGACCGGTGTCCCGTCGTCGGCCAGCATCGGCGGCCCCGTGACGGGCACGTAGCCGTCTTCCAACAGCGTCTCCAGCAACTCGGCGTTCACCGACTCGAGCTTCCCCGAGTGGTCGCCGCGTTTGATCTTCTTCTTGCCGTCCTCGACCACCCGCACCGCGGACTTCCGGGCGCCCGTGAGCAGGCCGCCATCGACCCCCGAGAGGCCGACGGCGTCGACGCCAGCCCTGCGGAACGCCGCGACCAGATCCGTGTTGACCGTTCCCATCGCCATCGTGAACGCCTCCATCGTCGCCTCGTCGGTGAAGCGCCCGACCACGCCGCCCGGTGTCTCGACGTACGTCGGGTCGATGCCGAGCCGATCCAGTAGGTCGTCGACCGCCGTGGAGCCACCGTGGACGACGACGACGGGTTCGCCCGCCGCGACCAGATCGGCCACGTCGCCGACGGCGCCGGCTGGATCGACCGCCTTCGCGCCCCCAATCTTGACGACGACCGTCACCCGAGACACCTCCCGTGGCTCGCCAGACGCTGGCGGCCCGCGGCAAGCCCCTGCGTCCCCGTGCAGGAACGGCGTTCCGACGTCATCTCAGGGTGCCCCCACCGGGTGTAGCCCCTGGAACGAGAGGCCGGCCGTCTCCTTGACGCCGAGCGCGACGTTCGCGGCGTGGACTGCCTGTCCCGCCGAGCCTTTCATCATGTTGTCGATGGCGGAGAACACCACTACCCGCTCGTTTCCGGGGTCGATGTCGAACCCAACCTCGCCGTAGTTGGTGCCCGCGACCGCCTTCGGCTCGGGATAACGGTAGACACCGCCGCCGCCGGCGACGGTCCGCATGAACGGCTCGTCGTCGTAGCTCTCGCGGTAGGCGCTCCACATGTCCTTCTTTCCCACCGGGCCGTCCGGGAAGACGTGACAGGTCGCGGCCGCCCCACGCGTCATGTCGACCGCGTGGACGGTAAACGAGACTGAGAGGCCGAGGAACTCCTCGATCTCTGCCTCGTGGCGGTGGCCCGTCGGGGCGTAGGGACGGACGATTCCCGAGCGCTCGGGGTGGGAGGAGGCCGCGCCGCCGCCGGCGCCACCCTCCGAAGAGCCGACTTTCACGTCCACGACGACGTCCTCGTCGCCCGAGAGGATGCCGGCGTCGAAGAGGGGCTTCAGGCCCAGGATGGTCGCCGTCGCGTTACAGCCGCCGGAGGCGATCAGGTCGGCGCCGGCGAGATTCTCGCGGTTGAGCTCCGGCAGGGCGTACTCGGCGTCGGCGAGCAGTTCCGGCCGGTCGTGGCCGTCGTACCACTCGTCGTACTGCGCCTCGCTCCCCAGCCGGAAGTCCGCGCTCAGGTCGACGACCGTCTCGGCCGCCGCCTGGAAGGCGTCGATGCGCTCCATCGAGACGCCGTGTGGCGTCGCCGCGAAGAGCACGTCGACGGGTTCGAGTTCCGCCGGATCGGTAAAGCGGAGGTCCATCCCCCGCAGATTGGGGTGTTGGTGGCCCACGGTCTTGCGCTCGTAGCTCCGGCTGGTCGCCTGGACCACCTCGAACTCGGGGTGACCGTCGAGCAGGCGGAGGAGTTCCCCGCCGGTGAAGCCGCTGCCGCCGACGACGCTTGCGGTGTAGGTCACGCCGTCGCCTCCTGCCGGGCCTTCCCTTCGAGCCAGTCGACGATGGCCGCGGGGACGTCGAAGTCGACACAGGAGTCGAGCGCCTTGAACTCCACCGTGTGATTCACCTCGTGGACGGTGTAGGAGTCGCCCGTCTCCATGAGGTCGACGCCCAGTAACCCGCCGCCGACGGCGTCGGAGGCCCGTTCCACCAGGGACGCCACCTCGTCGTCGACCGGGAACTGATCCACCTCGCCGCCCTTCGCGGCGTTGGTCAGCCAGTGGTCGGAGCTACGGGTCATCGCCGCGACGGGGTCGCCGTCGGTGGCGACGACGCGGATGTCCCGTCCCGGCTTCTCGACGAACTCCTGGATGTAGAACACCTTGTGCTCGTAGTGACCGAGCGTGGCCTTGTGTTCGAGGATTGCCTCGGCGGCGCTCCGGGAGTCGACCTTGGCCATCAGCCGGCCCCACGAGCCGATGACGGGTTTGAGCACGCAGGGGTAGCCAAAGGCCTCGATGGATTCGAGGGCGCTGTCGGTGGTGAACGCAACGTCGGTGTTGGGCGTCGGCACGCCCGCGGCCTCCAGAGCGAGGCTATTTTTCACCTTATCGGCACACAACTCTGCGGTGTCGGCCGTGTTGACCACGGGCACGTCGTAGGCGTCGAGAAAGCGCGTCACGTAGCGACTCCGACTCGTCGCCAGACACCGGTCGACCGCGATGTCGATGTCCTCGAAGACGTCGGCGGTCTCACCGATGTTGAACCGCTCTTTCCGGACGTCGATTTTCGTCACCTCGTGGTCGCGGTCCCGAAGCTCCGAGAGCAGGAGCTTCTCGTCCCGCCTGATCCGCGAGTACAGCAGTCCGACGTGCATCACTCCTCGCTCCAGTCCGCGCCGTCGGTCACCGCTTCGGGTTCGTCACCCTTGACCTTCGCCAGTACCGTCGCGGCCATGCGCTCTTGGAACCCGTGGTATTTCGCCACGCCCGTCGCGTCCGCCTGCGTAATCGACCCCACGTCCTCGGTGTTGAACGAGGCGAAGGACTCGTCGTAGACGGCGTACTCGCTGTCACGGCCGACCGGACGGGCCTGCCCGCCCTCGAACCGAATCGTCACCGTGCCCGTGACGCGGGTCTGGGTCTCGTCGATGAAGCCCTCCAGCGCGCCCATCAGGGGGGCGTCGACCAGCCCCTCGTACCCCTTCTGGGACCACTCGTCGTCGACGAGTTTCTTGAAGTCCCGCTCCTCTTTCGTCAGCACCAGGCTCTCCAGCGTCTCGTGGGCGTTCAACAGCGCCGTCGCCGCCGGGTGCTCGTAGTTCTCGCGCACCTTCAGCCCGAGCATCCGGTCTTCCATCATGTCGGTACGGCCGACGCCGTACTCGCCGGCCACCTCGTTGAGGTGGTCGATGAGCGCGACAGGCGCCATCTCCTCGCCGTCGACGGCGACGGGGTAGCCGTCCTCGAAGGTGATCTCGATTTCCTCGCTGTCGCCCGCCGGCGAGCGGGTCCAGTCGTAAATCTCCTCGCCCGGGACGTGGCCGGGCTGTTCGAGGTCGCCACCTTCGATGGACCGACTCCAGAGGTTCGTGTCGATGCTCCAGACGCCCTCGTTGCCGCCCTCGACCGGCAGGTCCTGCTCGTCTGCGTACTCTATCTCCCACTCGCGGGTCAGGCCGAGTTCGCGCACGGGCGCGATGACCTCTAAGTCGGAGCTACGCCAGACGGCCTCGAAGCGCAACTGGTCGTTGCCCTTCCCCGTACAGCCGTGGGCAACGGCGTCACAGTCGTGTTCTTGGGCCACGTCGAGGATGGCCTCGGCGATGACCGGCCGCGCGAGCGCCGTCCCGAGCGGGTAGCCTTGGTACGTGGCGTTGGCCCGAACGGAGTCGAAACACAGCGACGCGAACTCCGCCTTGGCGTCGACGACGTGATGTTCCAGATCGAGCGCCTCGGCCGTCTCCGCGGCCTCGGCGAACTCCGATTCGGGCTGCCCGACGTCGACCGTGACGCCGACGACTTCGTCGTATCCCCACTCCTCCTCGAGGAGCGGAACGCATACTGTCGTGTCGAGTCCGCCGGAGAACGCGAGTGCCACACGTGTCATTACCGGCGACTTCGCCCTTGTCGGACTTATATTCTACGTTTTTATTATCGAAATTAAATTAGAAACGGGACGCTCACGGACACAAAAGCGGGAAATCGGCACGTGGAACTGGAGAAGTGTAGTAGGTGGGCCTAACGGCCCAGTCGTCGCGGTCGGCGGACTACGGGCATCGGTGAGACGAGTGCGGACGAGCGGAACACCGTCCGGTCCATTATCGGAATACAGCCCGTCTCGGTACTAATATCTTGCGAACCGCTGGCGTCACTCCGTCGGCACAGCCGGGTCGTCGGCTCCACCCGGGGGCCGCGCGGTACCGGCCGCCCGCAAGGCGTCGGCCACCCGGTCGCGGACCGACACCACGTCGCCGACGACGGTGACAGCCGGGGGGTCGATCCCCACCTCGCGGGCGCGGTCGGTGATCGTCTCGACCGTTCCGGTGACGGCGAACTCGTCGGGCCGGGAGGCGCGTTCGACCACCGCGACGGGCGTCTCGGGGTCGACGCCGCCCGCACGAAGCGCCCCCATGTTGTCCGGGAGTCGGCCGACACCCATGAGGATCACCAGCGTGCCGCCGGCGGTCACCGACCCAGCGAGGGCGTCCCAGTCGAGGGCGCCCTCTGTCTTAGTGGGGTCATCGTGGCCCGTCACGACCGTCAGGCTGGACGCGTGATCGCGGTGGGTCGCCGGCACCCCGATCAGTTCCGGCCCGGCGATAGCGCTGGTGATCCCTGGGACCACCTCGACCGGAATCCCCGCCGCCGCGAGGTGTTCGGCCTCCTCCCCGCCCCGACCGAACACGCAGGGATCGCCGCTTTTCAGCCGCACCAAGTCGTCGCCCGCGGCCGCCCGCCGGACCATCAGCCCGTTGATCGCCGCCTGTGTCGTCCGCTCGCCGTCGCCTCGCTTGCCAACGTCGATCCGCTCGACCGACGCCGGTGGTAGCTCTCGGATCGCCTCGCTCACGAGCGAGTCGTAGAGTACGGCGTCGGCCTCCTCCAGTAGCCGGCGGGCCTTTACCGTCAGGAGTTCGGGGTCGCCCGGTCCCGCGCCGACGAGCGACACCGTCCCGGGCCGCATCTCTCGTCCCCCGCCGACGTAGTCGGTCATCGCCCTCGGCCTCCGGGGACGTCCTCGCCGGCCTCGGCACTCGCCGCCTTGCGTTCCAGTTCGGCCGCCAGGCCACGGGCCTGCTCCGGCGACAGCGACAGGTGGTCGGCGTGAGGCGCGACGTGTTCCAGGTCCGAGCCGTCGAACTCCATCCGCAGCCTGACGGTTTCCGGCGCCTCGTCCGGACGGTCCACGTCGACGACGGCCGCCGACTCGTCGCTCCAGTCCGGGCCGACGGCCCGTCCCGATACGAAGTCGAACGTCGTGTACGCGGTCACATCGAGCAGTCTGATGGGCATCAGTCCGAGGTGATCGGCACGTCGTCGACGGTGGTCGGTGCTGGACTTTCCCCCTCCGCGAACGGGTACCACGTCTGCTTGGCGTCGTGCATGTACGGGTCCTCGTAGGTGGTCTCGGTTGGCTCACAGAGATCGACGACCGACTCGGTGCCGAACGACGCTACCCACTCGCGGAAGGTCTGGCCCGTCTCGCGGTGTGCGGCAAACGCGCCGATCAGGCTCTCGATGGCGCCCGGCACCTCGTCGGCGGGCACGCGCTGGCTAACCCACTCGACGAACTCGGGGTGTGGACCGAGACCACCGCCGACGCCGATGTCGAGTGCCTCGACGATGTCGCCGTCCTTCTGGGCGCGCATCCCCTGTAACCCGATGTCGGCAGTGTAGGCGTGCCCGCAGTCGGCGGTACAGCCGGAGTAGTGAATCTTGAGCGTCTCCACGTCGTCCGGCAGGTCGACGTTCGTGTTGAGCCAGCGGAGCATCCGCGTCAAGCGGAGTTTCGTCTCCGTCAGCGCGATATCACAGAACTCCGTCCCCGTACAGGCCATGCCGCCGCGGTCGAACGGCGTCGGGTTCGGCTGGTGGGTGTCGAGAAGTGGCTCGGCAAGCAGGTCGTTGAGCGCCGCCTCCTCGACGTCCATGATGATCGGGTTCTGGCGTCGGGTGAGGCGAATCTGGCCGGAGCCGTACGCCTTAGCCACGTCGGCGAGCGCGATGGCCTCCTTGGCGGTCATCCGGCCGACGGGGACGTTCAGGCCGACGTACTTCCGGCCGTCGGGCTGGTCGTGGACGCCCACGTGGTCGGTCTTCCCTTCCTCGGGGGGCCGGCCAGCGTTGTAGGTGTACTCCTCGCGGAAGCTCCGTCCGGCGCGGTGGAGGTCGACGTCAACGTACTCCGCTTGCAGGAGGTCCCGGATGGCCTCTGTCCCCTCGTCGTCGACGAAAAAGCGGCTCCGGTTTTTCTGTCTGTTGTCCCGCCGCCCGTGGTCGTGGTACAGTTCCACGAACCCGCGGATCACGTGGTAGGCGTTCTCTCGCGTGACGAACACGTCGAGGTCCCGCGCCTTACGGGGTTCGCGGCCGCCGAGGCCGCCACCGATCCGGACGTTGAACCCACGCACAACCTCGCCGTCTACCTCCTTCTCGGCGGGGTCGAGGCCGATTCCGTTGATCGCGTCCTGGGCACACCCCTCGCGACAGCCCGTGACGCTGATGTTGAACTTCCGGGGCATGTTCGCCAGGTCGTCGTCTCCGCGAAGGTCCGTCTGGAGGCGCTCTAAGAGTGACTCGGTCTCGATCAACTGCTCTTCGTCCTTGCCCGCGACCGGACAGCCGACGATGTTGCGCATCGTATCGCCGCCCGAGGACCGCGTCGTCACGCCGACGGACTCCAACTTCTCCCAGATGGCGGGCACGTCCGCCAAGCTAATCCAGTGCAGTTGGATCGACTGTCGGGTCGTGAAGTCGATCCAGGCGTCGCCGAACTCGGGGTTCTCGACCGGGCCGGTGGCGTAGTCGCGGGCCACCTCGCCGATGGCCCGGAGTTGGTCGGCGTTCAGTTGCCCGTTCGCGTTCGTCAGCCGCATCATGAAGTAGCTCTCCTGGCCGCTCCGCTGGTGGAAGACCCCCCAGAACTTGAACCGCGAGAACCACATGTCGCGTTCGTCCTCGGGGATGGACTCCCATCCCTTCTCGGCGAACTCCAGCAACTTCTCGCGGACTTCGTCGCCGTACATCCCTTCCTTCCACGTCTCTTTTTTGCTACTCATCTCGCCCACCGTCGTTTAGTGTACGTCCAGCTTTTGGCTGATTACGCCCCGCAGATTCAATATTTCGCATGAGAGAGTATCTATTGACAGCGATGTATAAGCATAACCGTTTACATTATTGTATTGCACGCTGTATCGCCGGATGGATGTCCGGTTTATTATGGAATATCCGGGATATAAGGTTGTATTCTGTTCACTAAACCGGATACGAATCGACGTTCGTTCACCGAATCCGTGACTGACGCGCGGTTCGCCCATCAGCGCAGGTGCCACAGCGCGCGGTTGTCGGGTCGACACGTCGGCGCATTGGGTGTCAACGGGCGAACTATTTTTGTCTTCGTGAGCGAGAGCGTTCGACGTGACCCGAGAGCCGACCCGCATGACGGCCGCCGCCATCGCTAGGGACGTCAAGGAGGGGACCCGTTCGCCGGTGGATGTCGTCGACGCGCACCTCGACCGGATTCACGAGCGCAACGACCGCACGAACGCCTTCGTTACGGTCACGGACGAACTCGCCCGTCGGATGGCCGCGGACGCCGAACGCGCCATCGCGGACGGCGAGCCGCTCGGACCACTCCACGGCGTTCCCGTCGCGATCAAGGACCTCGACGACGTCGAAGGCGTCCCGACGACCTCTGGATCGTTGCTATTCGAGGACCACATTGCCGACGCCGACACGCCCGTTGTCGAGCGCCTGCGGGCGGCCGGCGCCGTCGTCGTCGGGAAGACCAACACCCCGGAGTTCGGGCTTGGAACGACCACCGACAACCGGATCGTGGGGCCGACGGGCACCCCTTTCGACCCCGACCGAACGGCTGGCGGCTCCTCCGGCGGTGCCGGGGCGGCGCTCGGCGACTCGCTCGTTCCGCTCGCCCAGGGATCGGACGTCGGCGGATCGATCCGCACGCCGGCGAGTTTCTGTGGGGTCTTCGGCCTGAAGCCCACGTACGGCCTCGTGCCACAGGCCGCCCGGCCGAATGCCTTCGTCAGCCACACGCCCATGTCCCACAAGGGGCCGATGGCACGGACGGTCGAGGACGCGGCACTCGCCCTCGATGTCGTGGCCGGGACCCATTCCCGTGACCCCTTTTCTGTGCCGACCACGACGGCGTACCGAGCCGCCGTCGACCGCCCAATCGACGACCTCACGGTCGCGTACAGCCCGGATCTGGGCGTCTACCCCGTCGACCCGGCGGTCCGGGAGACGCTCGACGACGCCGTCTCCGCCCTCGAACGAGCCGGGGCGACCGTCGACGAGGTCGACCCCAACTTCGACCACGACCGGACGGAGATTCTCGATGCCTACTACACGATGGCGACCGTCCTGTGGCAGTCGCTGCTCGACGACCTCGAACGACAGGGGTTCGACCCCCGTGGCGACGACCGGGACCGCCTCCGCCCCTATCTCGTCGACCTCGTCATGGAGACGCCGGTCCCGTCGGCCCGGGAGTACAAGCGCGCCGATATCGTCCGCACCGACGTCTTCGACGGTCTTCAGGACTGTTTCGACCGATACGACCTGATCGTCTCCGCGACGCTCGGGACGCTTCCCTTCCCACACGGCGCGGAGCCGACGACGGTCGACGGACAGGAGGTCGAACCGTACCGCGGGTGGGTGCTCACGCAACCGTACAACTTCACGGGGCATCCCGCGGCGTCCGTCCCGGCGGGGTTCGTCGACGGGCTTCCGGTCGGGATGCAGGTCGCCGGCCGACGACACGCGGACGACGACGTGCTCGCGGCCAGCGCCGCCCTCGAACGGCGACGCCCGTGGGCGGACCGCTATCCGACGTAGTTCGGTATCGTCGTCGACGCTCAGCCCCCGACGCGCAAGACGACCCAGATTCCCAGGCAGGCGACCGGGGGAATGGTGATGTTGTCGTCGACTACGTAGCCGGCGACGACGGGCGTGTAGCCGTCGGCAACGGTGGCGCCCGCGGCGCCGACGGCCGCGGCCAACACCGCCCTCGGGAGCGTCACGGCCGGGAGCAACACGACCGCGCCGAGCGCGAAGCAGACGGCGAACATGGCGGCGACGACGCCGGCGCGCTTGGCCCGTCCCGCCTCGTTCGAGCCGAGGAGACCGCTCACGGGGTCACCGAGCGCGAGCATGAGCATCCCGGGGACCGCGACCACCGGGTCGAACACCCACGCGACGGCGGTCATGCTGAACATATAGAGCGCGTAGCCGGCGACGCTGTCCCGTTCGTACTCTCGGGTGAGCGTCTCGTAGACGGCCCAGTCCAGTCCGATCAGAAGCCGTACCGCCTCGAGAGCCGCGGCGGCGACGGAGCCGGCGACGAGGAGGTAGCCGACGGTCCGCCACGCCGTGAGATCCAGCAGGTACAGCGCCGGGAAGCCGACGCCGCTGGCGTGGACGGCGCGCCGCCGGAGTTCCCCGCCCATCCTTCAGGAGCGCGTGACGTCCGTCTCGACGCGGTCGTAGCCCGCGAGTAGCGTCTCGAAGCTCCCACCGCTCTCCAGCACACCCTCCAGTTCCGCCGCGAGTTCGTCGACTGGGACCCGCACCTGGGCGGTGGTGTCCCGGTCGCGAACCGTCACCGTCGTCGGCGTCTCCTCGACGCTCTCGTGGTCGACGGTCACCGACAGCGGCGTGCCCACCTCGTCCTGCCGGCGGTAGCGCCGCCCGATGTTGCCGGAGTCGTCGTGGGCGACCGAGAGTCCCGCCGCCCGCAGGTCGGCCACGATGTCGTCGGCTACCTCCTCCAGTGCCGCGTCGCTCACGAGCGGGAAGACGGCCACGTCCGTCGGCGCCACCTCCGGCGACAGCGAGAGGTAGGTTCGCTCCTCGCCGTCGATCAGGTCGTGGCCGTAGCCGTGAGCGATCAGGGTGTAGACCGTCCGGTCGACGCCGAAGGAGGGTTCGACCACGTGGGGTGTGACGTGTTCGCCCGCCTCCGTCCGCTCCTCGATCCGGAAGTTCGCCACGTCGGTGTCGACGGTGACGGCCTCGCCGTCGACTTCGACGGTCACAGTCTCGCCCTCGAACGCCGACGGATCGCGCTCGGCGAGGGCGCGGAGCGCGTCCGCCACGTCACCGGCCCGCCCGCCGAACTCGGGGCCGAGGACGCTCATGTCGGGATCGGCGACCGCCCGCTCGACGGTTCTGGGTTCGTCGTACTGCTCGAAGACGGTGAAGTCGTCGTCGCCGTGGGCGGCGTGTTTCGAGAGGTCGTAGTCGCCGCGGTAGGCAAAGCCCGCAATCTCGATCCAGTCGCCCGCCGTGGGGTCCGCACTCGCGACCCCGCTCACCTCGCTCTCGGCGTCCCAGCAGTCCGCGGCGTAGTGGGCGCGCTCACCGGGCAGGTGCTGGCGGAAGCGAAAGCGGTCGCCGTCGACGCCGATCCGGTCGTACCACTCGCGGGCGACTCCCAGATAGTAGGCGACCCACTCGCTCGCGACGATTCCCTCCTCGACGGCCTCCGCGACCGTCGCCTCAACGTACTCGCCGTCGGGATCCTCCTGTTGGTCGGCGGGGTAGAGGCGCAGCGACACGTCCGCGACGCGGTCGAGTGGCGGGTCGTCGTCGTCGGGGTCGACGAACTGCTCCAGCTCCGCCTGTGTGAACTCGCGCGTGCGAACGATCCCTTTGCGGGGGCTGATCTCGTTGCGGTATGCCCGGCCGATCTGGGTCACCCCGAACGGGAGCTTGTTTCGCGCGTATTCCTTCAGCCGGGGGAACTCGACGAAGATGCCCTGGGCGGTCTCGGGGCGGAGATATCCCTGCTGACCCGACCCCGGCCCGATGGTCGTCGCGAACATGAGGTTGAACTCCTCGATGGACCGGCCGGCGAGCGCCGCCCCACAGGAGGGACAGGCGATTTCGTACTCGGCGACGAGTTCCTCGACCTCGGGGATCGGCAGGCTCTCGGCCTCCTCGACGTCGCTCGCGTCCTCGACTAAGTGGTCGGCGCGGTGGCTCTCACCGCACTCGCCACACTCGACGAGCATGTCGTCGAAGCCGTCGAGGTGACCCGAGGCCTCGAAGACGGGTTCGGGCATGATCGTCGGCGCCTCGATTTCGTCGTTGCCCTCGCGGACGGTAAAGCGGTCCCGCCACGCCGCCTCGACGTTGCGCTTGAGGGCGGCCCCCTCGGGTCCGAACGTGTAGAACCCGGCGACGCCGCCGTACGCCTCGTTCGAGCCGAAGAAGAAGCCGCGGCGCTTCGCGAGTTCGGTGATGGCGCGCGCGTCGCTCATACACCCTCCAGCAGGTCGACGTCCCGGACGATGCCGGCGAGCGTGCCGCCGTCGACCAGCGGCACCTGTTCGACGTCGTTCGAGAGCAGGACGCGAGCCACCTCCTTGGCCGTCCGGTGGCCCGACACCGTCACCAGTTCGTCGGTCATGAAGGTGCTGACGGGTTCGCGCGGGATTTCGACGTTCCGCGTGGGATAGTAGCGGTTCCCCACGGCCTTGATCCCCTCCCACATCCACTCGTCGTCCTGGTTGGCGATGCTCTCGCCGGTGTCGTCCTCGCCCTCGACGACACGGGCCACCTCGATGATGTCCACTTCGGTCAGCATCCCCGACATCTTGCCGTCGTCGTCGAGGACGACCGCGTAGGGGACGTTCGCGTAGTTGATCTCTCGCTCGGCGACCGGCAGCGGCGTCTCGTGGTAGACGGCGTTCACGTCGCGGGACGCCAGGGCACCCACCTCGGTCTCGCCGTCCACGTCGCCTCGGGCGATGGCCCGGACCACGTCCGTCACGGTGAGGATGCCCTCCAGTGTCCCGTCGACGACGGGGACTCGACGAGCGCCCTCGGCGGCCATCATGTGGGCCACCTCGACGAGGTCGGCGTCGGCCGTCGTCGTCGGCACCTCGCGCATCAACAGCGCGAGCTGGTCCTCGTCGGGATTTTCGATGAGGTCGTCCCGCGAGACCAGCCCGCGGTACACCTCGCCGTCGTCCGTCGGCTTGACGACGGGGATCGACGAGAAGCCCCGCTCCTGCAGATACTCGAGGGCGTCGTCCCGGGTTCCCGGGAGTTCGACCGTGACGACGTCCGCGCGGGGCGTCATCGCGTCGGCTACGTGCATGCTCCCCGTTCCGCCGCCCACCCTCTAATACTCTGCGAACACCGTCCCGCCGCCGCTCCCGTCTCGATCCCGCCCCCTGCCGTCGTATCGACGTGTTTATATGAGGGTGTGACCATGTGTCACACATGACGCCCGACGTGACGGCAGCAGGCGGGCAGGGTTCGGATGTCATGGCCGCGGTCGACGAGGGGACCGGGCTTCCGGAGTTCGTCATCGCCGACGTCTCCCGGGACGACGCCTGGATGTCCGTCCAACTCGCCGACGCCCCCGGACTCGACGACTGGCGGTAGCCGGCGCTTTACGGGCCACGATCCGGGACCGCGGGCTTTATTCGCTCGACCCACCCACGGAGAGACATGTCGCGTGACGCCCCCGGGAACGTCCTCTTCGTCGTCATGGACACCGTTCGGGCCGACCACCTGACGCCGTACGGCTACGACCGGCCGACCACGCCCGGCCTCGCGGAGTTCGCGACCGAGGCGGCCGTCTTCGAGGAAGCCGTCGCGCCCGCGCCTTGGACGCTTCCCGTCCACGCCTCCCTCTTTACCGGCCTCTACCCCAGTCAGCACGGCGCCGATCAGGAGAACCCCTATCTGGAGGGCGCGACCACGCTCGCCCAGACGCTCTCGGCCGCCGGCTACGACACCGCCTGTTACTCCTCGAACGCCTGGATCACCCCCTACACCCACCTCACCGACGGCTTCGACGCCCAGGATAACTTCTTCGAGGTGATGCCCGGCGACTTGCTCTCCGGCCCCCTCGCCCGCGCCTGGAAGACGATGAACGACAGTGACCGTCTCCGGACCCTCGCGGACAAACTCGTCTCCCTCGGCAACGTCGCTCACGAGTATCTGGCGGGCGGCGAGGGCGCCGACTCCAAGACCCCCGCCGTGATCGACCGGACGATGGAGTTCGTCGCGGACTCCGAGGACTGGTTCGCGTTCGTCAACCTGATGGACGCTCACCTCCCCTACCACCCGCCCGACGAGTTCGCCGACGAGTTCGCGCCCGGCGTCGACTCGACCGCCGTCTGCCAGAACTCCAAGGAGTTCAACGCGGGCGCTCGCGCCATCGACGACGACGAGTGGGCGGACATCCGCGACCTATACGACGCCGAGATTGCCCACATCGACGCTCAACTCACCCGTCTGTTCGACTGGCTCAAGGAGCGCGGCGAGTGGGAAGATACCACGGTGATCGTTGCGGCCGACCACGGCGAACTCCACGGTGAACACGACCTCTACGGCCACGAGTTCTGCCTCTACGACCCGCTGGTGAACGTCCCGCTCATGGTGAAACACCCCGACCTGTCCCCCGACCGACGGACGGACACCGTCGAACTCGTCGACCTGTATCACACCGTGCTCGACGCCCTCGATGTCGCGGGCGGTGAGCCTGCCGCCCCCGGCGAGACGGCCGTCGCCCGCGACCAGACCCGCTCGCTGCTCGCCGACGACTACCGCGCCTTCGACACCGTCGCCGACCCCGACCCCGGACAGGCGGCCGCGCCCGAGGGGGCGTTCGGCTTCGTCGAGTACTCCCGGCCGGTGGTCGAACTCAAGCAACTGGAGGAGAAGGCCGCGGCCGCCGGGATCGAAATCTCCGAGGACTCCCGGTTCTACGCCCGGATGCGCGCCGCGCGCCGGCCCGACGCGAAGTACGTCCGGATCGACCGTATCCCCGACGAGGCCTACCGCCTCGACTCCGATCCCGAGGAAACCACGGACCACGCCGCCGCTGTCGACGACGATTCCGCGATCCGTGCCGCCGAAAACACCCTCGCGGACTTCGAGTCGGCGGTCGGCGGCGCGTGGACCGGCACCGCCGACGCCGACGTGACCGACGACGCCGTCGCCGACATGGACGACGACGCCCAAGAGCGCCTGCGCGACCTGGGCTATCTAGAGTAGCGCCCGGCCGGTTCCGTCGGGATCACCGAGCGGTCACGCCTTGGTGGCGTGATCGTCGCCTTCGCGACGGTCGCTTCTCACTCCTCTCTGGCCTCGGACAGCCGACGGATCGCCGCGTCTGCGGCGTCGCTCACCGCCCGGTCCGGTTCGAGACGGAGGTCACGGAGGCGGAACTCCACTTCGGTCCCCGCGATCAACTCCGGCCGCTCGCCGGCGATGGCCGCCAATCCGCGGACTGCGTCCACCACGGCGTCCGGGTCGTCGCGGCCGAGTTCCGCGGTGAGCGTCGACACCTCCGCCGTCCCGACCTCGTCTATCGACGCCACCCCCAGGTGGTCGGTCACGTCGAACGCCGGGGCTGAATCGTCGTCGATCCGTGTGTCGGCGTCGGTCCCGTCGGGATCGGTGCCTGTCTCGCCGCCGTCCTCGGGAGTCATCTCCCCGTCGACCTCCGTCGTCCCCGCTTCGTCGGCCGGGCTGTCGGCGTCGGTTCCGTCGGAATCGGGATCGGTCTCGACACCGTCCTCAGAGGTACCGTCCTCGTCGCCCTCTGCCGTCCCCGGCCCCTCCGCCGGGTCGTCGGCGTCGGTTCCGTCGGGTGCGGTATCTGTCTCGACACCGTCCTCGGGCGCAACATCCTCGTCGACTTCTGGCGGTTCTGTCCCGTCCCCCAGGCTGTCGACGTCGGGACCGTCGGAATCGGCGCCGGTCTCGACATCACCGTTCGGAGGCATATCCTCGTCCACCTCCGGCGGCTCTGCCCCCTCCGCCGGACCGTCGACATCGGGTCCGCCGCGATCCGTGTTGGTCACTCCGTCGTCAACCGGCGGTGACTCTCGCTCGTCCTCGCCGCTGGGGTGGCGAGACACAGGGTCGCTCTCCCCGCCGACAGCCGACGCGACGTCGTCCGGCCGGTCGGCCGACGGATCCTCGTCGGTTCGACCTCTCGCCCCGTCGTCGGAGTCCGTGGCCGCCGCGTGCCCACCCGATCCACTCCTCGCGTTCGTCACGAGGCCGATGACGAGGGCAAGGCCGAGGACCAAGATGGCCACAACGATGGAGAGCGGCGACGAAAGCGGGACCAACCAGTCGACCCCTGCCCCGGACGAGGCTGTCGCCGTGGCACGGTCCACGTCGGCCGCGGCCGTCGTCGCCGTCGTCGCCGGAGTGCTCGCCGCGGGTGTCGACGTGGCGGCGGTGGTCGACGGCGCACTCGTCGCCGTCGGCGTCCCCCCCGCGTCTAGGGTCAGCGTCCGCTCGTGTTCCTGCCCGTCGACGTCGACGGCGCGGACGACGACGGTCGTTTCCCCCTCGGCGCGGCCGAGGCGTGCTCGTACGTCGACCCGTTCGGTCACCTCGCCGTCGTAGGCGGTGGCCGTCGAGACGGTGTTCCCGTCGGCGTCGAGCGTCTCGACGACGACCCGCCGGACCTGGCCGTCGGTGACCGTCCCCTCGACGGCGACGGCGTCGCCGTCGACCCGGGTCGCCTCGTCGTCGATGTCGATGGTCGGCACGATGTGGCCCCGGTAATCGAGCGGGACCGTCCACTCCCGGGTGTTGCCGGCCACGTCCGTCGCGACGAACGTAACCTCCTGTACGTCGCCTGTGAGACGGACGCGATCCTCGAAGGCCACCGAGAGCCGTTCGCGGGTCGGCTCCCGCGACGTTTCGGTCACCACCGACTTGCGGTCCCGGTCGACCCGCACGTCGAGCGACCGTACCTTCACCTCGTCCTCGACGACGCCCGCGATTTCGAGCGTGTTCCCGTTCCGCTCGAATCGGTCGAGGTCGATCGACGGCTGCGAGATGTCCTCGACTCTGATGGTGATGTCGTGCGTGGTTCGCTGTCCGTGGACGTCGCGGGTCTCGACGGTCAGATCGTTCTCTCCGAGACCAAACAGCATCGGCCGGGAGAAGTTGTCCCCGGGATCCGAGATGCGGTAGGTCTGCCGGTCACGCCGTGACCGGCCGCCGAACGTCCACTCGTAGTCTCGCTCGATCCGGACCAGTTGGACGCCGCTCTCGTCCGCGAGGTCGGCGGCGAGCGTCGTGTCCGCGTGATCGAGCACCACCGCCTCGGACGGCCGTCCTCGCTCGGTGGTGAACGGCGACGTGTAACTCACGCGCGGGCCGTCCGAGTCTTTCCGAATCGTCGCCGTCCACTCGGTCGTCCCCGATCCCTCGGCGACGACTCGTACCTCGTGTTCCCCGTCGTCGATGTCGAGTGTCACCTGTTCCGAGACCGACTCGGCGTCCGGCTGGAACGAGTGGCGGGTCTCGCCATCGACCTCGACCGCTATCGACGCGACGGCCGACTCGCCGCTTGCCTCGACGCGGAGCCGCGGGTCGTCGGTGACGGTGACCGTCGCCCCGTCGTCGACGCTTGCCCCATCCACCCTGACATCGAGCGTGGGTGCGGCCGCGACTGTCGACGCCATCCCCGAGATGACGAGCAACACGATCACTCCCGTCGCTACGACGCGTCTCCGGGTCCCTCTCCCCATACCATATCGGTGTAGAATTGACTACGGTAAGTGTTCCGGAGACGTGAACCTCACGGCCCGAGGCGAGTGAGTCTCCGGAAGCCGTGGTCGGGCGACACCGAGTCGAGCGTGTCCCGACGTACTCCCCGAACGAACAGATTGCAAGAACCGGTACGGCTTTGACGCTGCCGAAACTTGTCCAGGCTATGAGAGGAAAGCGAGTCCTCGTGACGGGCGGGGCGGGGTTCATCGGCTCGAATCTGGCGAATCATCTCGCCGCCGACAACGACGTAATCGCGCTCGACGACTGTCACCTCGGGACGCCGGAGAATCTCGACGGCGTCGACGCCGAAGGCAACGCCAGTGGGCCGGTCGAGTTTGTCGACGGGAGCGTCCTCGACGACGACCTGCCGACGGACGTCGACGTCGTCTTTCACCTCGCGGCCTACTCCTCGTATACGATGGTCGAGGAGCACAAACGCGAGGCCACGCGGGTCAACGTCGAGGGGTTCGTCAACACGGTCGAACAGGCCCGCCGCGACGGCTGTGACACCGTCGTCTACGCCACCACTTCCTCCATCTACGGGTCTCGAACCGAACCGTCGCCCGAGGATATGGACATCGAGGCACGCACCTGCTACGAGGCGTCGAAGCTCGCGCGCGAGCAGTACGGTGAGTACTTCGGCAACCACTACGACATGACCCTCGCTGGCCTGCGATTTTTCTCGGTCTACCAGGGCTACGGCGGCGCGGAGGAACACAAAGGCGAGTACGCGAACACGGTGGCGCAGTTCGCCGACGCCATCGCCTCGGGCGAGTCGCCCGAACTGTTCGGCGACGGCACGCAGACCCGCGATTTCACCCACGTCGACGACGTGGTGCGGGCCACCGAACTCGCCGCCGACCACGAACTCGACGGTATCTACAACGTCGGCACCGGCGAGAGCTACACGTTCAACTCGATGGTCGAGATGATCAACGACGAACTCGGGACCGATATCGACCCCCAGTACATCGAGAATCCGCTCGACGTCTACGTCCACGATACGATGGCAGACGCCACGAAGCTTCACGAGGCGACCGGCTGGGAGCCCGCTGTCGACTTCGAGGACGGCGTCGCGCGTGTGTGCGCGGCGTACAAGGAATAGAGAACGCTCACGTAATAGAGAACGCTCACGTTTCGGTCCCCCGAACACCTCAAGACCTATGTTGTTTGACTGTTTCGACATAGACGACCACCGATGCCAGATGAGGCCCGGAGAGAACGCCGAGACTCGCGCTCGGAACGAGCGACGTCCGAGTCCCGAAGTCGCTCGACGCGTCGGCTCGTTGCGACGCTGATCGCCTCGCTGTTGGTGCTTTCCGCTGGCTGTGCCGGCATCGCTTCCGACGACCAGCCGGGGACGGAGACGTCGACTGCGACTCCAAGCGGTACCTCATCGACCTCCCAGTCCGGCAGTTCGACGTCGGCGCCGACCGAGTCCATGTCGGGTGCTGGGGGACAGTCCGGTTCCGGGGCCGAATCGACGGGACAACTTGACGACGACGGGCTCTCCGCGGAACGCGAACGGCTCGTCGGCACCGACCCGACCAATCCCGACACGGACGGTGACGGTCTCAACGACGGCAAAGAGGTGGAACTCGGCACCGATCCGCTGGTCGCCGATACGGACGGCGACGGACTCGAGGACGGTCGAGAGCGGGAACTCGGTACCGACCCCCTACTGGTCGATACCGACGATGACAAACTCGACGACGCGGCCGAACTCGACGGTCGGACCGATCCGCTGGTCGCGGACACGGACGGCGACGGCGTCCTCGACGGGCGGGAAATCGAAGCGGGATTGAACCCCACCCTCGCCGACACCGATGAGGACGGCCTCAACGACAGCGCCGAACTACAGCGGGGAACCGATCCGCTGTCCGTCGACACGGACGACGACGGAATTCGTGACGGGCGCGAAGTGACGCTGGGAACGGATCCGCTGACTGTCGATACGGATGGGGACGGCCTCGACGATAACACCGAAATCACGGGACCGACCAACGCGACGATGAACGACACCGACGAGGACGCGCTCGACGACGGGCGCGAACTCGAACTCGGCACGAACGCCACCAACCCCGACACGGACGGCGACTCGCTGTTGGACGGCTGGGAGGTGCGGGGCGAGACGCCGGGCGGCGCCGACCTGCCCGGCGCGGACCCCCTGGCGATGGATCTCTACGTTCTCGTCTCTCACTCCGAGGAGGCGTGGCGGTTCCGGGACAGCGAACGGACGACCATCCGCGCGGCGTTCAAGAACATGAACGTCGAGAATCCAGACGGAACGACGGGTATCGACGTGCACTTCGCTAGTGGTGGGTCAGTCCCGATGGAGCGTGAGTTTTCTCATGGAGTCACAGCGCAGTGGGCTGCTCGGCTGAACTCAACGACTGACACGATGGGTTCCCGCAAGGAAGTCTATCACCACGTGATACTCGCGCGACTACACGATGAAGAGATCAACTACGATGGATGGGCCGAGACGCCCGGACGCGTGGTGTTAGTCGACGAGGACCAGAGGGCTCCGCGGGGAGGAACCATCCCATACCGTGACCGACTCATTATCCGCGGACTCCTGCAGAATATTCTGGGAGAACCGGACCCACAGTACAAGCCTCCTGATCCGGAAGACGATATTTCGGACAGGTCTACGAAAAGTGGGTGGACCCGCTACGAACCGGATGACCCTCGGGCCCACGAGTACCTCCCGCAGCACTTCGCGGACCAACTCGAACGAGAGGGGTACGCGACCTCACCAGTTCGCTCTCGATAATCGGAGCTGTCCTCGGCATCAGAACCGCTGGCTTATCTTCTAATCTCGGCTCGCTAACGTCTATCTCAGCAGTACTCCTCCTTATCATTATCTTGATTCACGCGGACGCCACAAAATTCTCTGTTGATAATTGCGCCCGCGAGCATATATTTCGGGACCGTTGAGTCCGTCGTGATTCCAAATGGTGGACATCTACGCCGTGGCGAGCGGAAAACGCGGTGTCGGGAAAACCGTCACCGTCGCGGCGCTCGGCGACGCACTCGCCGATGCCGGGCACGCCGTCCTGTTAGTCGATTTTGACCTCACGAGTCCCGATCTGGGAGCGTATCTCGGCCTTGACGCGGACGAACCGACGGTTCACGACGTCCTCGCCGGGGACGTATCCCTCGACGACGCCGTGTGTTCGACGCCGACGGGCGTTTCACTCCTGTCGGGTTCACGAACGGCGGACGCGTTCGCGACCGTCGATCCGTCGGGATTGCACGAACTCGCCGAACGAGTCGAAACGTTCGACGTCGTCCTTCTCGATACAGGTCGCCCGACTGCGCCGGATACGAGCGTGGCACTCGACGCCGCCGACGGAACTCTCGTCGTCTCGACGCCGGGACGTATCGCCCGACAGGACTCCGCGATCCTCCTCGAACACCTAGACGACCGGGGCAACGAACCCATCGGGACCGTCTTGACGCGTGTCGAGGATGGGTCCGATCCCGAACCGCTCGACCGTGACGCCCCGGAAATCGGTCGGATCCCGGAGATAGACGGCGATCAGTCGGATCTCTCCTTCCTGAGTAACGCGCCCGAACACCCGCTGTCGCTGGCTGCCGAGGACCTTGCGACGAGCCTGATCGATTCTCCCAAGACGGCGCTCGGAACCGACGACGGAGCGGTCGCCGAGGGCGAGACGCCCGTCCACGAACTCGAAGCGTCGCTCGCCGGGGACGCGGTGACGGATGGATCGGGCGGCGACTCGTCGGACGGAGCCGACGCCGATACGGCACCTGCCGGGCGGGGTACCGCGTCCACAGACGGCGAGCCGTCCGCGGGGCCAGACGAGGACTCCGCGCCCCTCCTGACTACCCGTCGCGCCCTCGTAACGCTCGTCATGGGGATCGTGGGTGCGTTCTCGACCGGTCTTCTCGGCCCGAGCGACGTCGAGAACGCGGCGCCGACCGAATCGGTTCCCGACGTCGAGGGCTTCGGATACGGAGGGACGCCGCTCACGAACAACGGCGGGACGGCAACGACCGAATCGCCGACCGCGACGGCGACCCGGACCGCCACCTCCATCGCGGCGAACGACGAAACCGCGACCCCGACGGCGACTGCGACCGAATCCGCGGCGACGACGCCAACCGACACGGTGACCGCGATACCAACCGACACGTCGACGGCGACGCCAACCAAAACGCCAACGCCAACACCTACGCCCGATTCGCCGTCCCCCGCCGCTGCAGTCGGTGGTGGTGGCGGTGGTGGTGGCTCGTCACAGACCACCTCGACTCCTACACCTACTAGTACGCCGACAGAGACTCCTACTAGTACGCCGACGGAGACTCCTACCAGTACACCGACGGAGACACCCACCAGCACGCCGACGGAGACTCCTACCAGCACCCCAACGCCGACGCCAACAGAGACTCCTACCAGTACACCAACGGAGACTCCTACCAGTACACCAACGGAGACTCCTACCAGTACACCAACGCCGACGCCAACAGAGACTCCTACCAGCACCCCAACGCCGACGCCAACAGAGACTCCTACCAGCACCCCAACGCCGACGCCAACAGAGACTCCTACCAGCACCCCAACGCCGACGCCAACAGAGACTCCTACCAGCACCCCAACGCCAACGCCGACGCCGACGGAGACCCCTACCAGCACGCCAACGCCGACAGAGACTCCTACCAGCACTCCAACACCAACAGAGACACCCACCAGCACGCCAACTCCGGTTCCGGACGACGATGTGGACGACTACGGCGAGTTCGGGTACGGCGAGGGCGGATACGGCGGCACAGTTTAGTCGCTCAGATCCCGTTCCAACAACCGGACGAGTTCGGGGAGTCGATCCAGCGACCGAGGCCGCCGAAGTCGCCGAATCCTTGCCGTACCCGCGAGCGTCCCGCAGGCGCTCAGGTGGCTGGCCGCCCTGTCCGCGTTCGTGTCGTCGTACAGGGAGTACGAGGCCCGCAACAGTGCGAACACGGCGGCCCCGTTCGGTAGCGGATCGACGCCGAACGCCTCGTCGTCCGCCAGCAGGTAGACCCGCTCGATCCGCCGTGCTCCGTCCGAGAAGCGGTCGTCGTCGACCGCGATTCTTCCTTCAACCTCGTCGCCCCCCAGCGACAGCGAGTTGGCGACCACGGGAGCCACCCCGAGCGACGGAACTCCCGGCGGGACACACGGCCCGCAGTCACCGGAGTCGACCGCCACGGTGTCGTCGGCGTGAACGACGTGCCCCGCGGCAGAACACGCCGCGGCCACCGTCGACTTCCCCCGCCCGGACGGGCCGGCCACCGCGACGAGGCTATCCCCGATCACGACCGCGCTGGCGTGCAATACTAGGTGTTCCCGCTGGACGAGCACCGACTGCATCCCCGGTCCGAGGAGCAGTCGCTCGACTGCCGCTCGCGCGGCGGCCGGTGCCGGGTCGACGACGATGTCACGTCCCTCTCGAATCCGAAGCGTGCCGACACCCTCGTAGAACCAGTAGAGTGCATCGGGTGTTCGGAGGGTGGTGAATCCTCGGTCGTCGTCCGCGTGGATCGTCGTCGACTCCTCCGTGACGCCTTCGGGGCGCTGGGGTAACGCTCCGGTTTCGACGATCACGTCCGGCTCGGCGGACTGTCCCTCGACGGGCGAAAGCTGCGAGAGCGGCCACGCCGACGCGACCGAGAGCCCGAACGCCTCGTATCTGTCTCGCCCGGGGTTCGTCACGACCGCGTCCTCGTTTCGCTCTTACCGGCCCCAGTCGTCGTCATCGTCGTCCCCCCAACCCCAGTCCCAGTCGTCGTGGTCGTCATCTCCCCAGCCCCAGTCCCAGCCGTCGTCATCCCATTTCGTCGTGTGATCGTTTCCCGCTGGTGACTGGTTCCACGTGTCGGTCACCTCATCGATGTCGCCGAGTTCGACGACCTCCGGCGACTCGTATTGCTTCATGCTCGCGTGTTTTCGTGAAGTCAGTGATGTACCTTTTCGCCCATCTATCACTGCTGATTGCCAACCCGAGTCGCGGACAGATGGATATGACACCCCGATAGATTGTCGAACAGGCGTCACGTTCAAATCGGTGGGTGTCGTGGCTGATCGTATGCCCGTCACGAAACGCCGTCGGTTCGTTCATATCCACGTCGCGTGGATGCTGGCCGCGGCGCTCGTGCTCACACTCTTGGAGTCGCTTACGTACGAACTATTTTTTATCGTCTCGCTCATCGGCCTGTTGATCGCCGTCGAACTGACCGCGCCGTTCAGGGTGACACCCCGCTGGCGCCGACGGTTGCGCTGGGTGGTCCTGCTCGGGCTTGCCGGCTTCGGCTACATTCTCCTCCGGCGCCTGCTGGCCTTGCTCCCGCCCGAGGTGTTCTGATGGTCCGACTTCAGGGCGTTCCGGGCATGCTCGCGGTTGGACTGGCCGTTGCCCTCCTCGTCACCGGCGGGTGGGCGGTGTCCGTCTCCGACGACGCCTTCGGCGCGTACAACCCGGGCTGGTCGGGTACGTCGGAGCTTCGGAGCGAGGTCGGTGCGGCCGAGACGTCGCTCTTGCTCGCTCCCCGGATGACAGCCTACGACGGCGTCGCGCCTGAGGGCACTGTCGCCATCGTCCTCTCGCCCGACGAGCCGTACAGTGACGCGGAGGCGACACGACTCCGACGGTTCGTTCGTGCGGGCGGGACGCTCGTCGTCGCGGAGGACTTCGGCCCGCAGACGAACCCGCTGCTCCAGCGAATCGGCGCCAGCGCCCGCGTCGACGGCCGGCCGGTGCGCGACGAGCGACACTACTACCGATCGCCGAATATCACGGCCGCGACCGGTGTCAGGGATGCCGGCCCGACGGCTGGCGTCGACGAACTCGTCTTGAATCACGGCACCGCTCTCCGCCCCGGCGACGCGAACGTTCTCGTCGAAACATCGCCGTTCGCGTACGTCGACGCGAACGGGAACGAACGACTCGACGGCACCGAGTCGCTGCGGCGCTACCCCGTCGTCACCGTCGAACAGGTCGGGGAGGGGCAGGCTATCGTCGTCGCCGACTCCAGTCTCTTCATCAACGCCATGCTCGAACACGAGGGAAACCGACGTTTCGTTCGTGGACTCGTCGACGGTGCCAGGACGACGGTCCTCGATTACTCGCACACGAGCGGGCTTCCCTTGCTCGCCAGCGCGACGCTCGCGCTCCAGCAGAGCCCTGGCCTGTTGGTTCTCGTCGGGGTCGGTCTCCTGGTGATTCTGCTGGCCGTGAACACACGGTTCGTCAGGGATCGCCTGTCGAGGTCGCGGTCGAAATCGAGAGACCCGACGGCTGCCTCACGCGACCGCCTCCGCCGTGGGCTCGCCCGTCGACATCCCGACTGGAATAACGAGGTTCTGACACGTCTGGTGGCAGGAGTTATCACTGATGGTGAACAAGAGACACTTGAGTCGACCAATGACAACAGAGGAGACAATGGGTGACCCCGCTGCGTTGTTCGACGGGATACGAACCGAAGCGGGGCAGGTGCTCGTCGGCAACAGGGAGATCCTGGAGGGGCTCACTATCGCGCTGTTCACGCGGGGACACGTCCTGCTCGAAGGCGTCCCGGGGGTGGCCAAGACGACGATAGCGACCCTCTTTGCGCGCACGCTCGGGTTCGACTATCGCCGCATCCAGATGACCCCAGACCTTCTTCCGGCGGACATCACGGGGACCCGGATCTATCGCGCCGAAACGGGGGAGTTCGATCTGCAGAAGGGGCCGATCTTCTCGAATCTCGTCGTCGTCGACGAGATCAACCGCGCGACGCCGAAGACACAGAGCGCGCTGCTCGAAGCCATGCAGGAGGGACAGGTGACCATCGAGGGCGAGACTCACGACCTCCCGGAGCCGTTCATGGTCGTGGCGACCCAGAACCCAATCGAGATGGAGGGCACGTTCGGCCTGCCGGAGGCCCAGCGCGACCGCTTTCTGGCGAAGCTCCGGGTCGGAATTCCGGATCGATCGCTCGAAACCGAACTGCTCGACGCGTTCGACGCCGACCCCGCCCAAGACTCCGACGACGTCACGCCCGTCGTCGACGCCGACGGCATCCTCGCCGCCCAGCGAGCCGTCGACGACGTGTTTCTGAACGCGGAGGTCCGGGACTACGTTCTCGACATCGTCGAGCGGACACGAGAGAGCGCCGACGTCGCCTACGGGGCCTCTCCCCGTGCTGCCATCGCCCTGCTCCAGGCCTCGAAGGCCCGCGCCGCGATCCGAGGGCGCAGTTACGCCATCCCCGACGATCCGAAGGCCTTGGCCGAGCCGGTGTTGGCCCACCGACTCGTCCTCTCGACGGACGCGGAACTGAGCGACGTCGCGCCCCGGGCGGTCATCCGGAACGTTCTCGCCGACGTGACGCCGCCGGATGCGAGTGCGGACTACACGCACGCTAGCGCGGAAACCACCGCTGCGACCCCCGTCGGCGACGGCGGCGACGCCCCCGACGACGCCGACGGGACCGACGACTGATCCTCGTGTCACCCAGCCGACCCCCATCCCGATCGGCATCCGACCGCTCCGGTAGTGACACGAACGACCGATGACCGACACGCGCCAGAGGGCGGCCGTCGTGATCGGGGTACTGTTGCTCGTCACGCCGGTCGTGATGCCCGCGACGACACCTGTGACCGCCGAGACTACCGAGCCAGCCGCCGACCCGACGGCGGCACAGATGCAGTCGACGAACAACTCGACGACGGTGCATCAGAACCCAGACAACGTGCGTGCGCGTGGCAACCTCACGGCCGTCCAATCTTGGCTCGGCGACCGGATCGGGACGACGCTTGCGGACTGCGCCCGCCGGACTGACCCTGCGGCCAACGGTACCTGTGCCGCTCTCACCGAGGGCGGCGCGTATTCGTCTCTCGCGGCGCGATACTCCAACGTGGCGCGACTGACCGGCGATCCCGGCGATGACGCGGCGAGTCGCGTACTGAACCGGACGGCCGAACACCAGTTCGCGTTCGTCCGGGCGGTCGTTCGCTACCGTTCGACGCTCGAAACCTACCGTCGGGTGCGCCAGCAGGGTCGGGTTCGGCGGGCACAGGCGCTCGCCCGCCGCGTCTCACAGCAGGGTGACGCCGTCGTGGCCGCGGGCGACCGGGTTATATCCGACTATCGGATCCTCGCCGGCAACAGCACCATCCCCGTTTCCCGTGCCCGTTCGATCACGTCGTCGACGATGTCGAACGCCTCCGCGACGACCGAGGAGGTCCGAACCGCGTCGTTCAACCCGCCCCGACTCGTTCTCTCCCGGAACGTGACCCCGGCGTCGTTCGACGATCCGGCCGTCGTCCGTGGACGACTGTCCGACCCCGACGACGGACGCCCGCTGTCGGACCGCTCCATCGTCGTTCAGACCCCCGAGATGACCCTTCGAACCGAAACGAACGCGAACGGAACGTTCAACGTCACCTACCGGCCGACCGCGGCACCCGTCGGGAACGCGACGGTCGTCGTCCGGTACCGTCCCCGCGACGACTCCGAATACACGCCGGTCGAGAACCGAACCAACGTCTCGGTCCGGCCGACCGAGGCGACCCTGCAGTTGAACGAGACGACCTCCACGGTCGGGTTCGGCGACGAACTGCGGGTCCGCGGGCGACTCGGCGCTGGCGGCGTCGGCGCGCCGAACGCCTCCGTGATCGTCTCGGTCGACGGGACTCCCTTGGCCACGACGGAAACCAACGAGACGGGGAGATTCGTGGCGACGGGACAAGTTCCCGCGGCCGTCCCCTCCGGATCGTCGTCACTCACCGTCTCGCTGGCGCCGGGCGACCGCGCGCTCCGGGCCGATCCGGTATCCCGTTCCGTCGAGGTGGAGCGGACGACTCCGCGACTCTTCGCCGGTACCGAACGCCTCGACGCCGATACTGCTCGGATCTTTGGCGCCATGCGAGTCGGGACGACGCGCGTCTCCAATGCGAGTCTGGAGATTCGCCGCGACGGGAACCCCATCACGACTGTCTCGCTCTCCGACGAAGGCACCTTCGAGCGCAACGTCTCGCTTCTCGATCTCCCTGCGAACGGGACGGCGGTACTGACGGTCGTCTACGATCCCCCGGGCGGCAATCTCGAACCGGTCGAACTTCGGGCGGGCGTCGGACCCGTCTCGACGGGCTTACCGGAGATACCCCCCGCTAGTGAGGTCGTCGCCGACCGCATCCAACCGCTGTTGCGCCTCGATCCCGTGCCCTTCGCCGTCGGCTCGCTCGCTGTCCTCCTCATCTTTCTCGTCGCGTCGGGGGCGGCCCTCCGGGGCCGTGGTCGTCTCCGATTTGGCGGCATGAGCCGACGTATCGGCGCCGTAGGATCGTTGCTCGGACACGACTCCGGTAGTGCTGGGACGGACTGGCCGGCCGAGATGCCGTCTCCCGCGACGGAGCGCGGAGGCGACGGCGACACCGCTGACGCCGACGTAGACCAGGAGGAAACATTCATGCAGGCGGCTCACTCCCGGTTCAACGACGGACGGACGGACGACGCCGTCATCGTCGCTTACGGTGCGGTCAGGCACCACTTGCAGTCGCGACTCGGCGTCGACCCGTCACTCACACACTGGGAACTTCTGACCGTCCACCGAGACGCGCTCGCCGACGACCAGCGCGAGGCGCTCGAACGACTCACCGCGGCCTATGAGAGTGCGGCGTTCTCACCCGCTCGGAGCACGGTTGAGACAGCTCATGCTGCCCTCGATAGCGCAGCACACGTTCTCGGGCGGGAACGTGTCTCTGATCGAACGTCCCATGCGGATGATTGATATCGATCACGGGACAGTGTCGAGCTGTCTCGATCACGGGCGACCAATTTTTGTCGCTCGTCTGAATAGTGGGCGTTGATGAGTGCAGATCACGACGCCGACCGTCGAGCCCCTCCGGTCGATCTTGTGGGTCTTGTGATCTTCGTCGTTCTCGCTGTTGCCCTCTCATTGCTTCCGGGAATACGTGGAACGACGCTAAGCACTTTGATCACTCTCCCGATCATGCTGTTCGCCCCCGGTTACGTCGTTGTCGCGGTGCTCTTTCCCGCGGCCAGTAGTCACGCTGGAGAGAGCGCACCGGATGTCGACGAAACGACGACCGATCTCGGCAGTCGTGGGATGAGCGGCTCCAAGCGGGCCGCCCTTTCATTCGGCGCGAGTCTCGCTATCGTTGTCGCCACCGATCTGATACTGAGCCTCATCCCAGGAGCAAGCCGTCTCGTTTCAACCGTGGCTCCGATCGGTGCGCTCACACTTGCGTTGGCGTATCTCGCAGCCCGCCGCCGAACCGCTCTCGACCCTTCGGACAGATTGCACATCCCGTACGAGCGATGGATCGAGCGGGCCCGTTCGACGCTACTTGAACCGGACACGCGAACCGACCTCGCACTTAATATCCTGGTGGTGGTGAGTGTCATCTTGGCCCTCGGAAGCGTCGGCTACGCGGTCGGCGCCCCACGACAGGCCGGGACATTCTCCGAGTTCTACATCTTAACAGAAGACGAGAGCGGCGAGCTTGTTGCCGACGACTACCCGACGGAGTTCACTGCCGGCGAGTCTCAGCAGTTGATCGTCGGCGTCGGCAACTACGAGTACGAAACGGTTACCTACACCGTGGTCAGCGAACTTCAACGCGTCCGCATCGAAGACAACTCGACGCGTGTGCTTGAAGTCGAACCGTTAGAGCAGTTTTCGTCGACGGTGCCCCATAACAAAAGTTGGCACTACCGACACCGCTTCACCCCGACGATGACGGGCGAACGTCTCCGGTTGACCTACATGTTGTACAGAGGCGATCTGCCCGCTGAGCCGACGACCGACAACGCGTACCGCGAGGTCCACCTCTGGGTGAACGTGACCGCGCCGACGAACGGGACGGCCGAGCCCTCGGTCCGTCCCGAGGGGCTGTCACCGGCTGTGGCATCGACGACACGGGAGCCACGAACGACGGCGTGACGACACCTGATTCCCTCTGTATCTCCCGATAGACTCCATTCCCACCACAATTATCAACTATCACGTCGACCAACACGTCACCGTCGACCACGCACCTATGGATCTGCCAGAACAGTCGTTGACTCGACGTGAATATGTCGCCATCGCGGTCGCAGCGGCTTCCGTCGCCGCCTACACGAGCGTCTCCGAGCCGTCGGAGTCCGGATTGTCGGCTTTCAGTGGAGAGACAGGGACCTACGGCGTCGACGGCTACGGTACGGGAGGATACGGCGAGTGACGGCGCTGCTCGGGCGTCTCACCACCGGCAGGTGACGAGCGTCCGCCCCCCGTCCTCGGTCGTTTCGACGGTGACCGGTCGGTCGAGGCTGTAGGCGATTCCCGTCCCGAGAAACGACGCGACCGGGTGATCGAACGCGGCGACGTCGTCGTAGGCGCTTCCCCGGATCACGAGTGTGATCCGCCCGCCGTCGGCGTCGATCTCCGGCTCCGCCCCGTCGACGACTTCGAACTGTTCGACGAGCGCGTCGGCCAACTGCGCCCCGAGATCAGCCGGCGTCTCGGCGATGCCCCCGACTGCAGTCTCGAACTCCTGGACTATGCGAGCGGCGGTCGGCCGCACCGCGATCCCTCGCCGCGTCCGCGACTCGGGCAGGACAAACAGCGAGGTCAACTCCTCGCTCGCCGGGAGCTCGTAACTCGACGACTGCGGAACGAACAGCCGGACCGGAACCCCATCGCCCGCCCCGCCATCGACGGGCACGTAGACGTTCGTCTCCCGGAGTCCGAGTTCGGCCCGTAAGCGTTCGCCCGTGTCGGCGACCGACCCGTAGACCGAGCGCCCGACCGTCGTGGTGACGAGTCGCTCGGGCGTGAGAAACCACGTCATCGCGCCGCCGAAGAGTCCGATCGCCCCCAAAATGAAGAGGAGTTCGGTCCCGATGGGCAACACGAGTCCTCCGAGGACCGCGAGGACGCCGAGCGCGAGTAGTGCCGCCGCAGAACGCCGGTACTCCGCCTGCTGTGCGCGGGCGTACTCCTCCCGGAGCCGTCGATTCTCGGCCCGAAGTTCCTCCACGAGTGCCGTCAGTTCCGCCTCGTCGAACTCCGAGAGCGAGGGCTTCTGATCCGGGCGACGCTCCCCCGGGTCGCGGGCCGACGCGTTCCCGTCTCCCCGCTCGCGTGTCGTCTCCTCTTGACTACTCATTGACGGACACCTCGACTGAGTCGTTCATGGTTCATCCTCCGGAGTTCCCGTGTCGCGGTCGGCGCCCGGCCAGTCGCTCTCCCCGACGGGACCGGTATCGCCGGCCGTCGCGGTGTCGATCGTCCCGAAACGAAAGCGCTCGTACCGGTGGAGGGCGTACGCCAGCCCCGCGAGGAGGGCGGCCGCGCCGAGTCCAAGCCCCCGTACGGCGACGACTTGAGTCGCGGCGAGTATTCCCCCGGCGACGACGAACAGGGCCAAGAACAGGGCGACGGCGCCAATCGAGTCCCAGGTGCGAGCCAAGTCGACGGCCAGCAAGCCGCCAAGCCCCGAGAGCGTCAGGACCGTCCCGAGTGAGAGCGGATCACCGAGGCCGGCGACGGCGAGGACGCCCGTCGCGAACACGAACTCCACTCGGAGGAACAGCCAGAGGACGACGAGGACGACGCCGGCGAGGACGCCGAGACGCTCGCCTTGAAGCAGAAGGCCGGCGAGGGCGACGAGCACGGCGAGCAGTTCCGGTACCCGCTGTGAACGCTCCTCCAGTCGGCTGATCGGGCTGTAGTGATCGGTTGACCGCGCCGTCTCACTCATCGACATCTCCTCCCTCGTTCGAACGCATCGGATCGTCGCCGTACGCGAGCCCCTGCCGTGGGTTCTCGCCGTACTCCTGGTATCGGCGGCTCGCGCGTGCGACGTCGCGGCTCCGCTCCCGGCGGGTCAGCGCGCCGTGTCGGTCGATTACCGCGTCAAGACGGTCGCCGGGCGCCACCTCGAACGCCGAGACGCGGTCCATCCGGGCGAGCGACGCACGGAACTCCTCGAACGTCAGGTAGCGGTCGTACGCCTGATCTAGGTCGTCGAGCCCTCCCGGCTCGTAGAGCACCGACGGGGCGAGAAAGACGAGCACTTGACCGCCGTTCCGGCGGGCGAGTTTGATCGCTTCGCGGACCTCCGTGGGGTTGGAGTCGTCGGTGAGCAGAACCGTCCAAGCGCCGCCCCCGAGACGGGAGTGGGCGAGTTGCATCGTCCGAAAGAGCGGACGCTCGCGCAGTCGGCGCACGTACGTCGTCGTCGTCTCGAAGTACGGCCGAAGCGTGGTGCCGAGCGCCGACCCGTCGTCGAGGCGCGAGGCCCTGTTCCGCGCCCGACTCGGCGAGACGTCGTCGCTCCCGCTCCGCTCGGCGTTCGACTCGGTCGGTTCGATGTTCTCGACGAGCCCTCGGATCGGATCGTAGGACTCGATGCCTGCTGTCGGCTTCCGGGTCGTCGTCGTCCCCTCGTCGCCGACGGTGTACAGCCCCAGCGGGTCGCCGAAGCTCGCGGCGGCGTTGATAAACGAGTGGGCGATACCGCGCAGGTAGTCGAGTTTGCTCTCGTCGTTCAGCCCCACTCCCATCGTCGCCCGGTGGTCGACCACGAGCACCGTCTCGTGGGTCGTCGTGAGTTCGAACTCCCGGATGTGCGGGTGGTTGAGACGCGCCGTCGCCTTCCAGTCGATGCGTGCCAGTTCGTCGCCTGGGGCGTACTCCCGCACCTCGTACGGTTCCAGTCCCGAGCCGGTGGTGTCGGAGCGGTGCTCGCCGTAGCGGCTGGTGAGTGGACTGCCACCCTCGCCGACGTGGAGGTTCCGCGGAGCACGGGGGCGGACGGTCACTTCGGCCGCCGTCGAGGTCCAGATGGTGGTATCGAAAAGACCGCCGGCGGCCCGGATTGCGACGCGTGGCGGGCCGAGCATCAGGTCACCCACCAGTGGACTCGTCACCTCGAACGTCGTGTCGACGGATCGGTCGCCCGCCTCGAGTGACACCGTCGGTGACGGCTCGGAACACTCGGCGCTCGGTGGGAGGGTCGGATCGACGCTCACGCCGAACGGAAGCGCTTCGTCGAGATGCGCCTGCAGGCGGACGAGAACGGGTTCGCCCACGGCGACGCGCTCCCGGAGTGTCCCGACCGAGAGGTCACTCGCGGCGAGCGTTCGAAGCGTTCGGAGAAACGCGACTTGGTTAGCGAGGAGCCACACGCCGAGCGTGACGCCGCCGGCGAGGAGAATCGGATTGGAGGCGGCGACGCCGAGAGCGGTGAGGCCGCCGGTAAGGGTAACGGTACTCCAGTACCGGCGCGTAGCTCGCATGTAATCGTATCATACCCCCGACCATTATAAAACACCGCGACGGGCGCCAGAAGACTGTCCAAAGGCCATCCTCAGATGGCGGAGATTTCGCACAATTGTTCGCCAATCAAGTCAGTCGTGAACCGCGGCACAAATCATTTTTCTACCCGATAGTCTTACACACCCGGATCACGGCTCGAACTGGACGCTTTCCGTCGATCTGTGGGGGTCGCGAACAGTCACCGTTGAGTCGAAGCAATACAAGAAGGACTGTGTGGGCCAACATGGACCGAGTGTGATACTGTGCGTTGCTGAGCGAACAAGAAACGTCATTCATAGGCGGCACGTGGGAACCGTCTTCAACGCAGTTCGTCCCGCACAATCATACCTCCGAACCACCAAATCCGACTAAAGCAGGAATGATCGTGGCAGATAGTTCAAAGTGAGGCCCCGATGGCGATAATAAAGCTGAACTAGTTATGTATAACCAATCTTCATGCATAGAAGTAGTTGATGTTAGGAGAACTCCATGACCCATCGATATCCGTGTTCTAATTTGTTATGACATTAAGAACAATCGTGGAATGGAGTCTCTGACTATCCCAAGATAGGCTAACCAACGGGATACACAAGTGTCTGTGGCTTAATAAGTTAATCTAAATATCCTAGTGCTTCCAGCTGCTCCTCAGAAACCTCCTGAGCCGCTTCAACTCCATTCAATTTGATACTGGGGTTAACTGTGTTCGTATCTGTTGCTTCAGTTTGAACCCATGGCACCCGTTTTAATCTTGGATGGGGCAATCCTGGTATGTGTGAATAGATTCCCTGCCTTCCAAATAGTTCTCCATGATCTGCAGTTATCACAACATCTCCGTCTGCATTTTTCAATAGCCTCTCAACATGGTCAAGCACGTATCGAAGATTGTCGATATAGGATTCCCAAACTTTCTCTTTTTCAGACTTAGTCTTTAGGAAACGAAACGGATATTTCTCATATTCGTTCAATTCAGGATACTCTTTTGATGTGGAAAAATACGGTGCGTGTGGTTGCATATAGTGTGCGACGACCCGGTCAAAGTCGCTGTTTCTGGCTGCCTTCACAGTATGGTCTGTCACAGTACCAGGCTTCTGTGTTGACTGAAACTTATCATTTGAGTCCGCGTCAGCCCAGAGTGGCTCAATATGTGCAAAGTCTTCTGCCCGGACAGTTCCGTAATTGATTAGTCTATCTCCCAAGCTTGATTGCTGTATACGTGTGTTCTTAATTGCTCCATATTGAAGCTTCTCTCGGTCTCCTGTGAGCACATTAGAAAATGTATTAGCGGTTATATACGCGGTGTTCGATATCTCCTCCTCGTATTCCCGGACGAACGTCTTTTGCATCCACTCCATTGAAGTACTTCCTACTGACCATATTTGATCAACATCCTGCAAGAACTCGTATTCTGATTCAACCTCGCGTAGTGCGTCCGTCCGACACGCATCAAGTATTATCAAAATATCCCAGTCCGATTCGAAAATATTAGTTCCAATTGTCTGTCTTGAAGTAATTGATAGCCATGCAATCAAATAGGCGGCGTATAGTTCCCTTAATTTTTCTTTCATTTTGTAAGTAAAGTGCTGCTTGTTTGATCGTTCGGTGGCGAGGCCGTCTGACACTCGCTATAGTACATCAACAAAGTAAGTACACTACAAACAAATAAATTTGTAGTTAAAGTATCCCATCTAGGCTATTCAAGCGGATTGCTTCTGCCATCTGAAACTTACTTCACTTCCCATGAAATATATCTGCGCCCACATAGGTCAATTGGCTCACGAGTAAGTAAGTTAAAGATAACCAAGGTCCGCCAATCGATCTTTTATTTCTTTTTCTTTCAAACTGTCATCAATATTGTACTTGTCTGTCTGATGTGTCTTGTTATCAGTTGCTGTTGCTGTTGTCCACGGGACCTTTCGTAGGTTTGGGTGCATAACTCCTACCGGATGTGTCTTGAGATATTTTCCAAATAACTCGCCGTGATCCGAGGTAATTACAACTTTTTTGGCGTTGAGATTATCAAGTAATGTGCTGACGTAATCTAATACGAACCGGAGATTTTCAATATATGCATTCCAGACTTTATTTCGCGCATCTTGACTATCGAGATATTGGAATGGATTTTGATGCAGGTCATCCAACTGATCTTTATATATAAATGGGTGATGGGGCTGCATATAGTGAACAATCAGACGATCGCAGTCCGTGTTCCGACCAGCATCAATCGCTCTATCGGTTACTACCTTTGGATGAATCTCGTGATGACTTGATTCACCTACCATCCTGTCCCATAACGAATCGAAGTATAAAAAATCAGAGGCACTTAACTGATCAGATTTTACTAGACCCTCGAGAAAGTTGCTGCTAGCGAGTGTGGAACCCGAACATAAAACATAATCCAGCCGGTCAAGTTTATCCCACTGTAACTTGCGTGCAAACGAATTAGCCGTCACATATGCTGTTTGAGCCACCTTGCTTCGGTGTTTTTCCACGAATGTATTGTCAAGCCATTCTTTCGAGGTACTCCCGCGTGACCACTTAGACCCGATGGTGTCGAGAAAATCAAACTCGTTCGCGACTTGACGAAGAGCATCGACCCGACATGCATCGAGGATAACGAGAGCATCCCATTCGTAATCGTAGATGTTGAAACCGAAGCGTAAATGTGACTGTGCTATTGCCCACCCGACACCCCATACGCCCGCCAACTCGCGCTTTACCATATTGATCACACGATAAAACGGTAGTTCAATTAGTATAATCTTAACGAGTATATTCAAAGCCTGCAGGCCGATACTACAGAGCTGATTGATCAAGTCAACACCGGGATATCTATTACTTGTGTATGAATTAAAGTTACCATATGCGAATACCTTTTGTCATTTGAGCGACAGTTTCACCCGCCCGAGCGAAAAACATCTTTAGATTGATTTAGATATAAATATAAATTTTGAGTGTGTAGTAAAATAATCAAATATAACGAATTTGACGGCTTTTCATCGTAGCGATTCAACATAATTCATAAGGGTATCAACGGTGATAGCGGGGCCCAAGAAAACATTAGTAGCGACACGACATACTAAAGTATGGTAGCCGCTTTCCGCCGAGAACTCACGTACCGACACATCACCCATATCTTATTCCCGTCCGCGCCTTGGGGGGTCATTAATGACTGATACGCCCAACCACGGCTACAATCGGCCAAAGAAGGGTGCGACAGACTGGCATCTCGCGCTGAACGAGAACTTCGAGAATATCGACGCTGACATCGAGATTCGCGGCACCGAGGCTGACAAGAGTGACTACAAGCCGAAACAAGGGGCTAAATACGAGGCGACCGATTCAGGCGCGGTGTATTACGGGAATGGCGATACGTGGGTGCTGGCCGATCGGAAGGTAGAATCGATGAACGCAGGAAGAGTGTCGGCGGGTGAGTTATTGAAAGCAGGGGAGTCGTCAACAGCGGTCGTTGCACCGTCAGTGAGTAGTGCCTTCGATTCAATTCAGGGTGCACTTGATCAAGGTTTTGATGATATAATATTGGCAGAGGAAATCACTGAAGGTAACATACTCTTAGAAAGAGATAATATATCAATTACAGGATATGGTTCGGGGACGTTCTCTGTAATTAACGATCCACAGGATGGAAATCCTGTGTTCCATACTGGTGATAATCGAGTTGCTCATATCACTCTTGAGGGCCTCAAAGTAGTTGGCGGTAATGATAGCGGCCCCGCGATATACACCAATCGAGACGGGTTTCAGGATGAATCGGGCGCTGTCAACTGGGAGGTCTATAATTGCCGATTCCGTGCGGGTCCAATTGTAATGAACGGACCACGAAACACGCTTCGCAATGTCACCTGCGCTAGTTTCCACACAACCCCTATCACAATTCCGTGGAACAAACAGTACACGTATCAAACTACTGCGGCGCTCTGCATGACCGGAGCAACGTTTGCTATTGTTGGAGGTACATATTCAAATAAAGCTGGCTCGGAATACGCAAATGAAGCGGCATACATTTCAACGGGGTCTGGTAGTATTACAGGGGGTGTAACGTTCACCAACGTCGGTGGATCCGGTGGTGGAAACCGTGATATACTGTTTAACGGAACCAGCCGACTGTTGGTCGGGCCATGCTCATACGAGTCAAGCAAAGAGTACAATATGCAATTTGGACTTACTCAAAGTACAGGCACAGGGTGCAACCACGCGGTTATCCTTGGAGCAAGCATGAACGAGCGTGAACAGGGAAAACCGGACGAGGGATTCGCTGTGATCAAAGTGGAAAATGCAATAGATGATGTGACGTTTATGAACCCACTTAATGACATAATCTTTGAGATTGAAGAAGTGGATTCTTCACCAAAAGCCCATGTAACTGTTTGGGGAGGGAACAAAGTACGTGCCCGGGGAAACTTACCCCATACTGTTACGCATATTAATCCACAGAGTCAGAGTGGCGGATTTCAGATTGGTGGCGATGATGAGGCACCCCAAACACAAACGTATTTTCAGGTTCATAAGTCAGAACCAAACTTCTATCAAACAGGAGCAATGGCATTAGCAGATGGAACCAATTGGGACCCAGATAATGATGGAAATGCCGAGATCGTTATCTGGAATGGTTCAAAGTGGGTAGAGATGGTTGACCTAGAAGCGAGTATTTAATTTTGGTATTGACTTATCTCATTGGAAGCGAATACAGCTGAAACCCAAATAGTTTTAAGAGAACTGATTCCTGAAAATATCTACTTCAGTCAGATAATGGTTGAATTTGTAGCTAGATTTCTGCTTAACTCAACCAGATACCGCTCTAATTAATACAACCACTGTGACGCTGAAGTTGTCGAAACGGTCATAGGCGGTGTTCAAATAAGTGTCAAGAATAAAACAGTATGATTTCTAAGGGGTCCATGCCCGAAGTTACACACCTCAGCGGTGCTAGCGATCGTTTTGAGTTAGGATTTGTAGAGCGAGGGTCAACATCCGAGCCAGCGATGAAGCTTGGTATTCGACTCCATTTGGATAAATTAACATTTTTAAATACTATCTCCATTTTTTAGTTGATTGTCAAACGCTACCGATCAATCGTTCATAATTGGGTTCGGAAGGCTGACTTACATCCCCCAGGCGGTGTCGATCTGGATCACGTTGTGGTTGATGAAACCGTGATCCAACTCAGTGACGAGCGATATTGGCGGTACGCCGCGGTTGATTCCAACACCAACTCCCTGCTCTATGTGCGGTACTGTTCCATGAGAATATAGGCGTTGAGCGAGATACTCCTTTCTGAACTCCGCGAAAGGTATCTCGTTGATAATGGTTTTCTCGCCGACGGCGCATCGTGATTGCAGGCGGCCTGTCACCGTCTGGGACTCCAATCCCAGCATGTTACACATGGGAACCAGAATGCCATCGAACGTATCTTATGAGAATTAAAATGAATGAAATATCAGATCTAAACATATTTAGTCACAACGAACCGAGTACCGCTGAAAGTTAGGTGCAAGTGTTCGCCTTCGCATGGAACCACTTGACTACCTACTCAGTGTGTCTAATGATATATTTATATGAAAGAATATGACACTGGACCTCTGTGAGGTCCTCTATTATAGAAACGGTTATGTGGAAAGAATTACCATTTGTTAATATGGCCACCTCCGATGGTGTTGTTTTATTCACGCCTACTTTGTCGGGGGCGGGAGGAGTTGAAAGATATGCCGTCAATTTGTCTAATGGCCTGAGTAAAAATAAACAAGTGACGGTACTTACTCCAGAAGGTGCCTCTCAAGGTCCCTTAGTAAGCGACATTTCTCAAACCGTAGCTGTACAAGAGCTTTCAAAAGGTATGAGTCTTGGACCCGGTGTTTTGGCTACGGTACCAGCGTTATGTGAATATATTAATGAACAAAATCCTGGGACCATGATTAGTGCGATGCGTCATGCTAATCTGTCAGTACTGTTGGCAGCGAAATTTTCTTACCAGTCTCCAAAAACGATTCTGACATTTCATAATAACGCATCAAGATTAACTCAAAAAAGAGACCTATTTCGGCGTATCCGATCTAGGGCAATATATCGTGGTATAAAACACTCCATTGATTCAAACACTGACTTAATAGGAGTTTCGAAAGGTGTGTCCAAGAGTGTAGCCGACCAATTAGGGTGTTCACAAGATAGGGTATCAACTATTTACAATCCCGTCGTTACTGAAGAATTGCTTAATACCGACTTTCCGCCACCAGATCACGCGTGGCTGAGTTCCAGCAGAGAAATGCCTGTCATCCTTGCAGCGAAACCGCAACCACAGAAGAATCTGTCGCTGTTGCTTGAATCTGTCACCCAATTGGAGAGAGAGGTACGAATTATAATTGTTGGACAAGGGAATGAGGAAAATAAGCTCAAAAAGAAAGCGAATCGATTAAATATTTCTGATAATGTAGATATAATTGGATTAGTTGAAGATATTTATCCATATCTCTATCATACGGATGTCTTCGCTCTCACAAGTAGTTGGGAGGGTCTTTCATACATCCTTATCGAGGCGATGGCTTGTGGAACCCAAGTAGTTTCGACGGACTGCCCGAGTGGTCCAAGTGAGGTCTTATTGGACGGAGAAATCGGGTACTTAGTTGAGGAAGATAATCCTACGGCTGTTGCTGAGGGACTGAAATCTGCACTTGCCGACCCATATGAACCACGTTTGTTAAAAGAAAGGGCAAGAAAATTCTCTACTAACGCTGCTGCAGAACAATATATCTCAATTTTATAGAATCAATAGAGTTAAAATAATGCATTGGGTGACAACTACGCGAGTAGTTCTCATAGAATGAATTTGGCGAAATCAAGTATACTAATATTTTCGGCACGTGTTTGCAAAGCTGCTATTGGATTTTTAGCAGTGACTGTGTTTTCCAGAGAGTTAGGCGCTTCACCGTTAGGAACATACTATCCGTTTCTAGCATTACTCGGAATAATTGGGCTTCCCGCAAACCTCGGGATAAGACAGGCTACTAAAAAGCGCATTAGTGAAGGCAACGACAAAAGTGCGTATCTCGGGACTGGTCTAATACTTAAGTCGGCAATAGTTTTTGCTATCTCGGGCATACTTTGGTTCTCTGGGACCTATATAAATAAATTTCTCGGGGCGAATCTTGCTCAGTTAGTTGTTATAACATTAATAATTGATCAGCTGGGAAGATTTTCAATAAGTATTCTTCATGGGGAACTTCGTGTGGGTGAAACTGCTATTCTAGAAGTCATCCGTCCGTTAAGCTGGCTTGTCGTGGGGTATTTCCTCTACCTCCGGGGATACGGAGTTTACGCTCTCGTTTACGGTTACCTTGTTGGAACAATACTTGCATCGATGGTAGGTTGGTGGAAGGTTTCAGTATCAATTGGTCGACCGACAGTCGAACACGCACGATCTCTCTTCGACTACGCCCGTTTCAGTGCAATCTCTTCGGTCGGTGGCTACTTTTATAGCTGGACCGATGTAGGTATATTGACACTATTTGTCGTCTGGGGAATTGGTGTAACTCGAGCAGATATCGGTGCCTACGAGAACGCCTGGCGCTTGTCGCTCGTCACCATGTTGTTCGGTAAGTCAATAGCGACTGCTCTTTTCCCGCAGATAAGCCGATGGGACGCAGACGATGCGACCGACCGGATCGAGTCTGCTATCCCGACGGCGCTTCTTCCCTCGTTATTACTCGTCATCCCTGCATTCGTCGGTACGCTGATCCTCTCGAAAGACCTTCTCCGAATTCTGTTCGGCCCGGAATTCACCGTTGCGTGGCTTGCGCTGATCGTTCTCGCTGCAGGGAAGATTCCGCAGTCACTCCACACTCTACTCAGCAGATCACTCAATGCGATTGACTATCCAGACTTGGCCGCCTACGCGGCGATATCTTCGGCGTTACTCAACATGATTTTCAACATCGTGTTGATTTGGCAGTTCGGAATCGTCGGTGCTGCCATTGCGACGGTCGGCTCGTTTATGATAAACACCATTCTTCATGCACATTATCTGAATCAGTTCTTGGATATCGAACTCCCCTTGCGTGAAGCAATCTGGAGTGTCGTTGCTTCCGCTGCTATGGGGATCGGAGTGTACGGTGCTCGATTGATGATCGAACTCAATAGCATCATTCAGCTACTTGCGATAATTGTACTTGGTGTGATCATTTATACAGTAGCAATTCTTACATATAGCCCGATCCGACTGGAGGCACAGCGGACTTTGAGACCATTGTTGACAGAATTAGTATCTTAAGTTGTTAGGGAAGGTAGTGTTCAGGTGAGTTCCATGGAGAGTGAGTGCTTGTCCCCGACTTTCAGCGGTACTCAGTTCAACGTGGCTAAAACGGTTTGAGAACCAACTTGTTCTGCGTTTTGATTCTCAGAAGCCACGTTCGACGTCGTTCCCATTACCATGTTTTTCGTATTTGTAATCAAAGCCATTTCGGTGGAGCGCAGCTTGCAACCACGGTGCAGAATTAACGAAAAAGATCTCACCGTCAATAGGATGTATTAGTCACGTTCCCTATTTTTATTTTTTATGTGCATACATAACTTCCTAAGGGGTGTTCAAGTAGCTTTTGCTGCGGTCATTGAAGAAATCAAAAATGGAAATACACTGCTTTTGAACTTATAGACTGGTTATTCGAATGGGGGAAGTTTATTGTAAAAATACCTCTAGTACGATACTGTCGGGTTACAAATATCCTAAGGCCTCGAGCTGCTCATCGGTCATCCTTTCTACCGACTTTCCCCGAAATTCAACATCAGATTCGTACGTTCTTCTATCGTTGGTTTCAATTTTCACCCAAGGCACCTTCCTAAGATGGGGATGGATATTTCCAGCGTGGTGATAGAACATACCGCATTCTCCAAATAGTTCACCATGATCTGCCGTTATGATAACCTCCCCATCTACGTTGTCTACTATCAACTGTATGTCGTTCAAGACATATCGCAGGTTATCTATGTAGGCCTCCCATACTTCATTTTTGTTTTTATCACCTCTTCTGATGGCTCTAAATGGGTATTTTTCATATTCTGCCAGTTCATCGTATATTTTTGAAGACGAATAGTATGGTGTATGTGGCTGCATGTAGTGGGCTATAATTCGGTCAAAATCGTTAGATCTAGCGGCTTTTATAACATGGTCTGTGATTGGGCGTGGCTTAACCGTCTTTGAATCCCCGGGCTGGAGAAACTCAACGTGCCCAATATGCGTATCAGATACGATATTGGATTTCACCAGACCCGCTAATCTCTCTGCGTTTTCGATCCAGGCGCCTCTAGTTGTTGCTCCATAGTCGAATTGGTTCCTATCGCCGGCTAGGGTATCAGAAAATGGATTTCCGGTAATGTAGGCAGTATTTGATATTCCTTGGTGAAACTTATCAATGAACGTCTGTTCGACCCACTCCTTCGATGTACTACCGACAGACCAGATACTACCGATATTACCCAGGAAATCGTACTCATCTTCCACCTCTTGAAGAGCATCTACACGACATGTATCAAGTACTAACAGTACGTCCCAGTCTTCTTCGTACACATTAGTTCCTAAGGGATACCGTGAGGTGACGATTAACCATAATAAAAGATATCCAGCATAAACCTCTCTCATTAACTGGTTCTTTTTCACACATTTGAGCTTGTCTCTGTTTTTATATATTTTTTGATGGCGGTGTTCAGATAAGCAGCAAAGATGTGGTGGTACGATTTTTGAGTACATATGCTCGAAATCGCACTCCTCAGCGACGGTAGCGACCGCTTCAAATTAGGATTTGAGGAACGAGAGTCGACACCCGAGCCAGCGATGAAGCTTGGTATTCGACTCCATTTGGCTGGACTATCACTTTCAAATACCATCTCAATTCTTGATAGTTTGGGTGTCGAGCGCTGCCGTTCCACTATTCACAACTGGGTGCAGAAGGCCGATCCACAGCCTACAGACGGTGCCGACTCGGATCACGTTGCGGTTGATGAAACGTGATCTAACCCAATGACGAGCGATATTGGCTGTATGCCGCTGTTGATCTCGGCACCAACCGCCTGCTCCATGTACGGCTCTATCCGACGAGAAACATCGCGATCACCTCGATGTTTCTCTCAGAATTGCGCGAAAAAATCAGGCCGACGACACAGTCTTTCCCGTCAACGGCGCACCGTGGCTGCAGGCAGTCTATCACCGACACGGGCTCCGAGTTCAGCATATTACACGTGGAAATCGGAATGCCATTGACCGTGTCTTTCGTGAAGTAAAACGACTGACCAATCCTCAATATATTTAGTCACGTTGAACCGAATACAGCCGAAAACTGGTTGTGAGTATTTTCTTTCGCATGGAACCAGCTTATCTATACACTACCGAGATTTTTCATCAATCGATTACAGCCCTGAGAAGAGACCCGATCAAATAACTATATACCAGCGCGTAGATACCGAACCCCTGAGTGAATAGTGCGTACCCGACTACCAACTAGCTGAGTGGGCGCACAACCTCTATGATCGCTGTCTCGCCTACCCTTCCTTATTTTGGCCTTTACTGATTCTCTTTGCCCCGCTCATTCCCATATTTGAACGAATAGTAATGATTCTGAACAAAGGTATAAACAGATAATATGCTTCAAGCGGAGCGGATCTCAATGTACGGGAAACATTCTGATAGCGACGAAACTTATCATCGAGTTAAATATTTGTGAAAAGAAGAGTATTTATGGATGAACTTGTGATATTCACAGAATCAGCTCTTTGCTGAGATGGCGTCTTTCTGGGTAACACTCTTGGCAAATCTTCTAATTCATAACGAATCACGACAGGTATTAATCAAAGAACGAGCGATAAATCCGAATGTGTTCATCAGCTACCTCTTTCATACTATTATTTTTTGCGAATTCCTGTGCTGAATTGGACATTCGAGTTCGGAGCTTTTCATTATCGAAGTATGATCGGATTTCAGGGATGACACCCTCGGGACTAATCCCCACTATCTTTACTGCTTCCGTACTCTCTGATAATTCCCGAAAATATTTTATTTCACTCCCAAATACGGGAAGTCCACTAGCGAGTGACCAATTAACAATCCCACTCTGACTCACGTCTTGGTACGGTAGATAACAGAGGTCTGCCGCAATGAACGCTGCTTCGAATTCTTCGTCGTTGAGTACGCCAGTTATTTCTACATTCTCAGAAGATTTGGATCGTAACTTCTCTGAGTACTGTTCAAATTTATTATTTCTTACTCCACCCGCAATAACATACTGCCGAGACTTATCCTCTTCTGCCAAACTAAGGAATGATTCGTGATTCTTCTGAGGGCGGATATATCCTGGTAAAATTACTATCTCGGCTTCGACATCCCATCCTAGGATATCTCTAGCTTCATTCCTTGTTAAGTCTACTTTCTGTGCCTGCACCCCATGGGGGACTCTAGTCGTGCTTTTCACATTGAAATTGTTGATAAAGTACTCTTCGACGTTCTCTGAGAGGAAAATCATATGATCAGCACACCACACTAACAATTGGTTATTCAGCCAAATGTAGAATCTTCCTAGGAGATTAAGCGGGAATACAAATCGCTCCAGTGTTTCGCTTTCCCAAGCAGTATGAAGCGTAATCACGATCCTCTTTCTGGCGAATATTTTCGATAGAATTAATAAGAATATGACCGGCCAGCTACAGATAGAACCAGGACCGAACATATTGTACTCGTGTTGAAGATGTATTATATCAGAGTCATTGGTTACTGCTGACCACGTTCTCCTTATATAATGTAGAAAGTCTAGTGAATAGGACTTAATTCCTATCCTCTCGTACTGAACGCTTAGTACAGACTCCAAGCTAGTGGTATAGTGATTGATCCCACACTCTTCATCGTATGCACTCGAAATTATACTTATTTTCATCTTGATGAGTCGCTGTATAGGTCTGATCTGCGCTTAATCATGGAAGACTAAAGTCATTTGGAAGCAGCAGCATATCTCCCTAAGATGAGGATTGATAGTATTATTTTAGAAGTCAAATAGAAGTGGAACCGTGGACCATTCTACCTCATAAAATTTTTGTAAAAATTGTGGCACCCCTACATAAACGATTGAATCGTGATACCGAAGTGGCCGTATTCTCAGAGGAGTGGGGTAATCTACTAATTCCTGATAACGACTATTCTATAGGGATCATGTACCGTTTGGCGCACCTCCTCATAGGGCGATACAGTCCTACTACCCGCTGTAATATGCGGAGGTGGCGGCCAAATCAACTTGTTTCTCATGCTTTTTTAATCTTGAGAGCAGATATGTCAATAAATCCAGATACTCCCCACATGAATAACCGCTACTCCACAATGGCGGATTTTGTGAATGCACTCCCCGAAACCATCTATTCGGTTGCAATCTGCGCCACCTCCTATACTGACACTGGCGGCGTTGCCCGAGTTGTCGAACAGCAGGCCATCGATCTCTCCAGCGAGGGCTACGATGTCGAGATCCACACTCTGACGGCGACCAAGGACCCCCCAGACGGCGTCACACTATATGAGTATGGCCGGTTCGAGACCACGCCCTACAAAGAACTGGATAAACTCCTTGTTCCGGTCACGCCTCCAGGGTGGCGCTCGCTCTCGCGACTCGGCGACGCCGACCTCGTCATCGCCCATCGGTTCCCGTTCTCTGTGTTGGGGTATTTGTCGTCAACTCTCTACGGGACGACCTATGTCTTCTGGTCGCACCCCTCGCAGTCTTCGGACGACCTCTTCGATGGCGTGGCGAAGATCTGGGCGAAACTCCAGCACCACTTGGAGACGAAGCACCTGACCGTCGGGCGGGCAGACTACGTCTGTGCCGTGAGTGAGGGCTCCAGAGCGTACATTGAGTCCAAGACAGGCCGGGACGCCATCCTCGTCCCGAACAGCGTCCCCGAGTCGCGGTTCGAAAGCGTTGCGTCAAGAGAGGAGATCGAAGACCAGTATGACATCGACCCGTCGGACACGGTCGTCCTCCACGTCGGGCGGATCACGCCCCGGAAGAACATCCACGAACTGGTGGCGTCCTTCGAACGAGTCACCGACTGCGAGGCGGGGTACAAGCTCGTCCTCGTCGGCAAGGAGAACATGAACGAGTACTCCGCCACCGTCCGAGACCGTGCCAGCGACGACGTGATCCTCACCGGATTCGTCGACGACGAGACGTTGGCCGGGCTGTACGACCGGAGTGATGTCTACGCCACCTGCTCGCACTCCGAAGGGTGGGGGCTCCCGCTGTCAGAGGCTAACCGATTCGGAACGCCTATCATCGCTTACGACTCGATTCCCGCAGCCGACGCAATCGAGGACGCCCGCCTAGCGGCAGACGGAGACCGGCGGGAGTTCGAGGCAGAACTCGAAGCGGTCATCAAGGAGAAATAAATATGTATCCCAGCCGAGACGTTAATACAAGTCGATAACATGAGCACGTCGTTTCCGACCACGCGGCTGATTTTCGACCGGGAGTTGCCGCCCATGCCCCACTCCGTCCGCCTCTCGCTGTTCGTGCTGTTCGTCTATTCGGTGGTGTTTCTCGCCGATGGCGGACTGGGATTCTCGCTCGTCCGCGACGTGACCGGGTTCGTGCTCCTCTCGTTCGTGCCCGGCTACCTGGTCGTCGACGCGATCAAAGACGAGTTCCACGCGGTTGACGTGCTGTACGCGGTCGGACTCAGCGTCACCCTCTCCATGTTCGTCGGCTGGGTTCCGAACTCCGTCTACCTGCAACTGGAAGCCGGGCCGAGACCCCTGTCACAGCCCACCATTTCGTTCGTCTACGTCGGCGCGTACGGGCTCCTGACCGCCGCTGTGTGGTACTTCGGTGATCGGACACCACGACACCCGTTGGGTTACCTCCTCAACGACTACGATCCCAGAATCCTGCTCGTCCTGCTGACCGTGCCGACGCTGTCAATCACCGGCGCGGTGTTGATCAACCGGACTGGATTCAACGGGCTGACGCTCTTCACAATCTTCCTCGTCGGGCTGGTCCCCGTGTGTGTTTACACGTTCGACACGGCTCGGAAGTATTACCCAGCCGCCATCGCGGCGATCTCGCTCGCACTCGTCCTGCAGAACACGATTATCGTGACGTATCTCGGTCGAGGCGACGGGCTAGTCGAGTACGAAATCGGGCGGCAGGTGCTCCAGAACGGGTTTTGGGTTCCTCTCGGCGGCAAAGCCGGGATGCCCCGGATTGGGGTTCTCCACCCTGTCTACGCGCTGATCATGGATCTAAACCTGTTCTGGGAGTACAAACTTATTCACCCGCTCCTGTTTGCGCTGGTGCCTGTCATCACCTACGAGATCACGTCCCGGTACTTCTGCAAAGACATCGCGTTTCTGAGTGCGACGCTTTATATATTCCTGCCACGGACATACCAGCTCCTCGGGCGGAACACGCGGACCGGCTCCGCGATCATGTTCACGGCGTTCCTTCTGTTAGTCCTCCTTGATGACGACTTTCCCCAGCGGTACAAGTCCTTCTTAGCGTTCGCGTTCTTCTGGTCGGTAATCACCTCGCACTACGGGATCGGCCCGCTGGTGCTCTTCGCGATCGTCTCCGCGTTCGGGCTGAATTTCCTCTCGTCGGTCGTGTTGGAGGACAAGCGCCCAACGGAACTCCCCTTTGAGCGGATCACACTATACGCGATGCTCACCATCATCTGGTACATGTATCTCACGTCCGGAACGTTCGGGTTCGTGACAAACGTGATCGCCGAAAGCTTCACCGGCGAAGTATTGATGACCAGTTCGAGTACCGCAACGAGATCGATCAGCTTCGCAATGCCGTCGTTCTCGTATCAGGTGATGTTATTCAGCCACCTGCTTGTCGGCGTCCTGACGTCGCTGGGACTCGGTCTAGTCTACCTCCGCTATCTCGGTGACGGGTTCCCGTATGGACAGCAAGTCACGGATTGGCTACGACGGACCATCTACTCGGGGCTGTCCGAACGCACGCTCACGGACTCAAACTACCTCCACCTCGCGGCGGGCATCTACCTATTTTTCCCGTTGTCGTTCGGCCCACAGGTCCTGAGCGCCGGTCGTACGTTTGGGCTCGTCATGATGCTGCTGGCCCCGTTCCCGATCCTGCTGTTACGCTCGACACGGTTCGAACGGATCGGGGCCAAACCGGCGCTAGCGTCCCTCTTTGCCCTGCTGCTGGTGACATCCGGGTTCGTTTCCGCGACCGTGACCCACGACGTCTCACCTCAACCAGAGATCGACGGGGAGGACATCGTCGAATCGGGATCGACGCTGGAGCGATTCACCTACTACCAGGTCTCGACCCATCGGAACACTGTCGTCGCCTCGACCTTCGTCCTCGATCACGTGCCGGACAGATCGACTCTCGGCACGACCACGTTGGGGAAGTTCGTCCAGCAGTTCCACAGCGGCCCAAGACCGAACCTTGGTTTCACACAACTGGGTGCCATCGGCGAACCCCGTCCCGAATACGTGTATCTGTCCGAGGCGGATACTGTGACCGGGACGAATACTGACGGATTAATAGGATTCACGTACTTTACGTACCAACCTCTCCCGTCGTTCCACGAGTCGAATCGTGTCTACACCACTGGACGTGACGAACTCTACTACAACGCCATGGACGGTTCGTCCCCTATCGACGACTGATCGCGTACGCTTCTTCGATCTGGATAGCGATCTCGCTCCAGTCGTGCGCCTCGGCGCGGGCACGCGCCTGTCTCGACATCCGCTCGTACTGTCCGGGGTCGATCAAAAGAGCGGCCATCCGATCCGCTAGGTCCTCGATCCTACCGCGAGAAACCAGATACCCCGTCTCTCCCTCATTAACGGCCGTCGGAATCCCACCCACGTCCGTCCCAATCACTGGCGTTCCACACGCCATCGCCTCGATGAACACGATGCCGAACCCCTCGTACTCCGAGGGTAACACGAAGAGATCGACGGAGGAGTACAGCGACGGAAGTTCCTCGTCGGGCACGAAGCCGAGGAACCGTACGTCCTCACGAACACCCAACTCTTCGGCCAGTTCCTTCAGCGACGCTTCCAGCCGCCCGGTCCCAGCGATCAACAACTCCGCATCAGGCCGGTCCAACTCCGCGAACCCTCGGATCGCCGTGTCGATCCCCTTTCGCGGATCGAGGCGACTCAACACGAGTATCGACTCGCGATCCGGATCAACCGCGGAGTGGCGCTCCTCGACCGGCCTGAACCGCTCTGTATCGATCCCGGGCGGAATCGTCACCAACCGATCCTCGTCGAACCGATACAGTTCGCGCAGCTGTTCGCGCGTGTGATCGCTCACGGCGATGATCCGGTCGGCCGACCGTCCTGCAACTGCGTCCATAATAATATTGAGCGGGTGGAAGAAGTACCGAAACACGTAGTCGACCGGACGCTGTGGAGCCACTGACCGCGCCTCGTCGTACGACGTGCCGTGACTCGTCAACACCAGCGGCGCGTCGAGCGAGCGCAAGAGAACGGGATCGAACGCAATCGTCGATGCCGGCATCAGCGTCCCGTGGATCACGTCGTACGCTTCGAAGTCGATCCGGAAGCGACAGGCGATACTGAAATACAGCGTCGAGAAGACGACGAGCGGTCGGGCCTTCGTGATCCGCGTCACGTCCACGTTCGGGTGGATATCCCCTGCCATCTCCTCGCCGGGCACGGCCTGCGTGTAGACGTCGACCTCGTGGCCTCGTTCGCCGAGGGCGTTCGCCAGTTCGTAGGCGTACGTTGCCCCCCCACCCGTTCGCGGAGGGTACATTTTCGTCACGAAACAGATGTTCAACCCGTCGCTCACAGCGATCCCCTCTCGGCGGTAACAAGGTCGGCCGTCGCCGTCTCGGTCGCCCCCTTCTCGGCTTGGGTCGCTTCGTGCCGGTCGCGGAGGTCGGCCAGCGCGGACGCGACGGCCGGATAGTCGGTCCGAACGTCAGCGGTTTCGTCGGGATCAGCCTGGAGGTCGTAGAGTCGTGTGCCCTCCTGGCGTGTGACGAGTTTCCAGCGCGTCGTCCGGACCGCGGTCGCCCGGTTGTCTTCGATCTGTGAGACGGCGAACGGCCGCGTGTGTCGCCGCGGGTCGAACGTCCCGGGCTCCGTCAGTTCGGTCAGTAGTTCCGGCAACCCCCGCAAGGGGAGTTGCTCGCGGACCGTCGCCGACGCGTCGGTGCCGTGGACGAAACACGGCACTCGGAGGTTCTCCTCGTAGAGCGTCTGTTCGTGGCCGAAGTTGCCGTGTTCGCCCAGGGCCTCCCCGTGATCGGAGCAGAACACGGTCACGGGATCGTACGGTGCGGTCGCTTCGTGGACGGCGTCGACGAAGGCGTCGACGGAGCGCACCGCGTCGCGGTAGGTCGCTGCGATCATCTTCCGGGCGTGGGGTGGGATCGCCTCGTCGGCGGTCTCACCGTGCCAGTACCGAAGGATCGAGTAGTACATCTCCCACGCCGCACACTCCTCGCGGAAGCGACGGGGGGTGATGTACGGCTGGTGGGAGTCGAGGACGAACACCCAGAGGAAGAAGGGTTCGGAGAGGTCGGCCAGTCGCTCCTGAAGCAACTCGAAGTAGCCCGTCCACTGGGAGAACCACTCCTTCTTATCGGCCCAGCCAACGGGGTCGACGGGGAGCGTCTCCAAACCTGCGTCGGCGAGTTTGAACAGTGTCGAATCCGAGAGGTAGCTCGATTGAACGTCGTCGCTGTCGGCGCTCACCTCGTTGAAGTCGTCGAAGCCGAGGTGGAAGTTGCTCTCCCGCGTCGTCCACGGGTTCGCGGTGAACGTCGCCGTCTCGTAGCCACGGCGTTGTAACCGCTCGCTCAGGTGGGTGAACCGTGCCATGTGCCGGCCGATCCGTCCCTGTCGACCCTGCCAATCCGCCATCGTCCAGTCCGGGTCGTCCGACATGAACTCCCCTGTAAAAAAGACCGGCACCGACGACGGCGTCCGGGGGCCCGGTGCGACCGCTTGCGTGAACGCCACGCCCTCGTCGGCGAGTCGGTCTATCGTCGGGGTGAGGTCGTCGGTCGGTCCAGTTCCCGCGTCGACGTATCCACAGTGATCGGCCCGCAAGCTGTCGACCGTCACGAAGACAAGATTCGGGGCCGGGTCGGTCGCCACAGTCACTCCTCCAGATAGCCGAGCGACTGGAGGCGGTTCTGCACCTGCTCGCGCGACGCCGTCTCCTCCTGCGACTCGGCGGCGTCGTGTTCGACCCGTGCGAGTACCTCTCCAAGGACGAACTCGGCATACTCGTCGACGCCGTCGAACTCGGTGCCGTCGATCCGTCCCTCGATACGTTCCGCGAGGTCGTCCGAGAGTGAAATCTCCGTCATCGGCAATCCTGTTTTTTCGTCCTCATCGGTTCGACGTGGTTCGTCGTGTGCATGTTACTCTTTGTACCCCAGCGCGCTCAGCCGCCGTTCGATCTCCTCGTCGACCGCGTCATCCTCGCCGGCCGCGTCGTTCGTCTCTCCCCCTTCGCGCACCCGTGCCTCAACGTGCGCGTCGAGTTCCTCCCGAAGCTCGCGCCCCGAACACTCCCCGAACTCCACCGTCTCGGTCTCCCGATCCCGTTCACAGAAACACGCCCCGTCGCTCCGCCGGGCGGCGTACCGCCGTAGGTGGCTGTGTTCGTCCTCGCCGCGAGCCTGCACGAACACCGTCCGTTCCGCGGGCAGTTCACCGAGCAACGACACCCGCCCCTCGCCTACCTCTCGATCCAGCCCGGCCCGGATCGTCGCCGCGATATCCAGCGTACTCACCGGTGTCGACACCGTTTCCCCGTCGACGCCGCCGGGCGGCCGCACTAACAGCGGCACGCGCGTGATCTCCTCATGGAGGTAGCGCGGGTGTTCGTAGTAGCCGTGTTCGCCGAACGCGTCGCCGTGATCCGACGTGAACACCAGCAGTGATCGCTCTAGCAGTCCCCGATCCCGCAGCGCCGTCAGCATCTCGCCGAGTTTCGCGTCGTTGTACCGGATCTCAGCGTCGTAGAGGTCGATCAACAGCGCCCGTTCGTCCTCGCTGATCGACTCGGGGTCGCGGATCGCCCGCCGATACAGCGATTGGGCCTCCCGATCCGACACCGTCGACGCGCGATACTCGGTCGCGTACTCCGACGGTGGCTCGTAGGGTCCGTGCGTATCGAGGTAGTGGTTCCAGAGGAACAACGGCTCGTCACCCCGCGAATCGAGCCAGTCGAGCGACCGCTCGTTGATCTCCGTGGCGCGGGCGTAGTGGCGGTTGCGGAGCTTATCCAGCGCCCGCTGGGCGAGCGCGAGAAGTTTGTTCGACCCGAAATGCATGTCGTCGTCGAAGGTATCGAATCCGCGGTCGAAGCCGTAGGCTCGGGAAATAAACGGGTTCGAGTGGAAGCCGGCCGTCGCGTATCCCGCCGACGAGAGCGTCGAAGCGACCGTCTCCGTCGCGAGTCGGAAGTCGTCCCCGACAGCTGTGTCCGGATATTCGCCGGTGAGCAACGCCGGCACCGCCTCGCGGGTGTGGGAACTCGCGCTGTAGGCGTTCGTGAACCGAATGCTCTCCGTTGCGAGTTCGTCGAGGATCGGCGACGTATCACGGTGGTACCCGTAACACGAGAGGTGATCCGCCCTGAGAGCGTCGGCCGAGAGGAGGATCACGTGATCCCAGTCAGCGGGCATTACGAATGCAGGACGACTCCGGATACATATATTTCTTTACCAGACGCGGATCGCCGCCGGGCTGTCGATTCCGTGTTACGCTCTCGGCGTACCGACTGTTGTCCCCCGTTATTCGGATTCAGCGTCTGACACCGAAACACGACGACGATGCACCATCCAGACCACGGCCGCGACGACTCCGGTCACGACCATCGGCCCCGGTTGCGTGCTCAAATACAACCCCGGGCTCAGCGTCCGGACCTGTGACAGTGGCCACAGGAGTTGCGTGCTGTACCCTGTCGGTGTCAAGAGGAGGCTGTCGGCGAGGAGATGGCTCCCGGCGCCGATTCCCAGGGCGACCCCGACGGGTCGACGAACCTCCGAAGCGGCGAGTACGACGCCGATCAGGACGCTCACCAGTACGCCGCCGCCGGTGCCCAGACTGTACCACGAGAAGGGGGTTCCTAGGAGCCGTTCCATCGCGTGATTCGGGACGACGAGATAGACTTTCGTGATGTCCGGAATCAACGCCCCGACCATCCCGACGGTGACGTACTCCGTCGTGAGCCACTCCCAGCGCCACGACAGGACACGACAGACAGCGTACGCGATGAAGGCGTGTGCCAGTAAATCCGGCATCAGTCCAGTCCCTCCGCTCCCGGCGTGATTCGTTCAAGCAACGCCCGAATCGTTGCTGGCGTCTCCCGAGGGACGAACCCCAGCGTCGCGGCCTTCACTCGCCAGTGTACGACGAGTCGGTAGAGAACCCAGAGGCCGGCCAGAAAAGAGATTCCCCAGGCGTACCACCGTCCGCGCTGAGGGACGACGAACCCGTCGGTCGCACGGAGTTCGCCTGCCGCGGTGAGCGTTCCGAAGACGCGGACCTTCGCGCCGCGTTCCGGCGAGAGGCCGTGATTGGCGACTCTGATCGCCATCGATCCCTCCATCGTCTCGACCCGAACGACGAGTGGCGCCGTCCGCTGTACGATTCCGGTTATTTCGACGCGTTCGCCGATGTACGCCGCCGGATCGCTAGCGACGTCTGGGCCCTCCGGATAGACGTGTGCCGCCGGATCTATCGGCTGTTGTGCGTACAGTGGAAATAGCGAGGCCTGTACGGCGAGCAGACAGAGGACTGCGAGGAGCCGACCGCGCGTCGAATCGATCATGTCCGGGGATACTTCGACGCACTGACTAATATCGTTCGGGCGGACGAACGTCCCCGGTCACACCAGGCCGGAGTCCGCTCACGGTGGGCCGTCGGACTCGACACCCGGAGGTTCGGCGGAAACCTCCGGCCGAATATCGGGTTGAGGTGGTCGTCAACTCCCCTGGATATGAGCGATTTACTCGGGACTGGCTGGAAATGGTCCCGGTCAATCGGTTTAATACTATGACCTGTGGCCGGCATCGAAAGATAAGAGCATCATGAACCGACGCAAGTTCCTGGCGGGGTTCGGATCGCTGGCCGCCGCCTCGGCGACGGCGATGGGAACCGGTGCGTTCACCAGCGTCGACGCCGAACGAACGGTGAACGTTGCGGTGGCTAGCGACGAAAACGCGTTTCTTGGCCTCGACACGCTCGATAGCTCCAACAGCGACGAGTTCGTCAGCCTCAACGGCGGCACGCTCGGTATCGACATCTCGGAGACGACCGCCGGCGGCGCCGGCGTGAACATGAACGCGCGGACGGCGTTCGACGACATGTTTCAGATCACGAACCAAGGGACGCAGCGGGCAGTCATCTATATCGCATACGATCCCGAGGACGCACAGTCGGGATTCATGCCCGACGTGGACTCCGACCGCCTCGATCCGAACGCGAGCAATCCCACGCCCGAACTCGGCCTCGAATTCTACGAGCAGGACGACGATCCGATGCCGATCAATCATCCAGAAGGCCGAGACCGGATCAATCGAAGTGTGATTCTCGACTCGGGTGACAGCCAGCCGATGGGTATCGCCATCGATACCCGTGATTTCGACGCGAATCCGGACGAACCCCTCTTCGACGGAAGCGTCACCGTGACCACCCTCGGGCTCAAGTAGCGCGACTCGGCCTCTGTGAAGTGGGGGCTCCTCTGGATGCCCCCGAACTTCCTTTTCCTCTGTCGGGCGCGTCGGCGAAACGACTGCAGCCCCGTTTTCGTCCTCTTGAGTGCTGGTTTAGGTGTCAGCATACTCGGACGGCCGCCCGCCATCCACTATCCTACTTAGTGTCACATTTCGTTCGTGTCCGCGGCGCGATTGACCGGCAGAGCTGCGGAGCGGTTGGACCTACGGAATATCGTCACCTTCTTTCCGTTCGTTCGAGGGTCCCCCCGACTCCGACACCTCACGCGTGTCGTACGTCCACAGGCACACCCCGAACCCTGCTCTATCGCTCCTGTCGACTACACCCTCGTGTCCGATTCGGGTACACCCCTACTGAGTCGATACTGCGGCAGTCACATCAGCCACCCAGCGCTCTCCACAGTTCCGTCAGTCCCGAGGCGAGCCGAGGGAGATGACCGTGTTCAATCACGTCGGCGGCGATATGCGTCCACACCGCCAATAACAGCGGTATACGCCAGTGCCACCGCCAAATCGAATCGGTTGAACCACCGCGGCCCGTCGATGAGGTGCCGGACGATGCCAAACAGATCAACAGCCACGCCAGCAATCCCACAGCACCCGAAGACAAGAAGTGGTATAATCCACGTAGGTACACGTCGAACATTCACGTAGCCACGTACTCCTTGGGCGGTAATGAAGCCAACTCTGGTGACCGGCCACGCCTCTACTCCCCTTCGTTGGTAACGACACGATGATCCCCCTCAGAGCTCTTGCTCGGTCGCTGTTTTTCCTTCTCACAGTCTTGACCGCTCCATAGCGCCTCGTAAGCGCTCGGATCTCTCTACCCGCGTCGCCTACGCCGCTCGGTCACCCGCGTCGATAGCGGCCGCGTTCAATCTCAATATTAAGCCCGATAATTCTCCCTGTTCGTGATGTTGTCGCCGTTACAGTTGGTACCGATCCAACCGAGTAGCCACGCGTGGAAGCGCGGTCTCGCCATCGTCGGCTTCGCGTGGCCGACTGCATTCAAACGGTCCCGAGCCGCTGAAGGCGGAGGTTCGTTGCGTCCCCCGATCCCCGGCTCGCCGTGCTCACTCCGCCCACCGCTCTCCGAAAAGGCACCGCGTGATTTCGGGGGGAGTTCCAGTTGTACCCGCATAACGGAACGCGATCGGCTCGTTGTACGACGGAGTGAGTCCCAGCCCAAACGTCCCACAGCTGGGAGCGCGATCCGTTTCGGTCCCCACACTCTGCCCACCTCTATACCGCTGATTGCCTGCGACGGTTGCTTCGTCTTGCGGGGGTCGCTCCCGGTACCGACGACCTCCGACGGACGTAATGACATGATTTCATCCCAACGGTCCCTCGTATCTCAATCGGAGATTTATACTATTCGACAGTATATCGATAGAAACCCTACGGATGGCTCAGAACCCAACTTCCCCGATATCAACACCGACTGTAGCGCACCGTGGCTGTCGATCCCGAGTATCGCGGCAACGGTTCATCGATCCCCTGAGTCGTCCTAGTGGTAGTGGTCACGCGACGACGGGACGTACTCTGTGGCGACGATTCAGTACTCTCATCCCCCCGATACTCGAACGACCCCAAACGTCCGCGATCGGATCGACACGTATCGCCAAGCCCCGGCCCGGGAGCTGGACGGACCACTTCCTGATCGGACACTCGACCCCTCTCCCGGTTCGGCGATCGAGTTGAGACCCATGCTACGCATCACACGATTTTTGTCTCTCTCTTCGGGCGATAAGTTCAGAGTGCTCTGTTCGGCGCTTTTGTTGCTGCTTACCTCTTTCTGTATCGTCCTCCTGCCATTTTCGAAGGTCCGCGCGGGACTGCTGCGTATCTCGACACCTGATAACCGACGTGTTCCCGGGACGCCTCCCCCTTCGCGCATCGTGTGGGCAGTCAACGTGACAGAGTATTACCTCCCCGGCAGTCGATCCTGTCTCGTTCGATCACTAGCAGGCGAGACGCTTCTCCGACTGTACGGATACGCACCCACTCATCGAATCGGTGTCAACCCACATTCCGAGGACGGCTTCATCGCACACAGCTGGCTCGAATACGACGGGGATGTCCTGATCGGGGATCTCGACGATCTGTCGCAATACGAGCCTCTCCCACCGTTAGATGGCGGGGGCAACCCGTGAGCAGTATCGCCGTTCTCTCTGAGCGACATCGGGGAGAGTTCACACCCGTCGCTACTTCGGCGATACCAAACTCACCTGAGGGTCGCTGTCCGAGCGGGCGCAGTGTGTGGACGGGTCGGACTCGGCCCCCGGTAACGCCAGTCGACGCCAGAATCTCGGTTCGACGATCAGCCACCGCCGCGACGGCCCTTACCCGAATCGATAGCCGGTACGGGCGACGCGGTCTGTTTCCGTAGCGGGTGGCGGGATCGCGGATAGCGAACTCGTCGGTCGGAGATACCAATCGCTGGGATCTGTGCCGTGGCGGTCTCGATTCGTCGCCGGTCAGCACCGTAGCCCGCGCGTAGTTTCCCGACGCTGATTCTCCGGCGCGCTGTCGCACCCCGGTTTCTCCTGTTTGGTCCCTGGTTTTATACCACGAAGCGTACAATATGATGTGGGGTGTATAATGAGCAAGACGTACGAAACGCCCGTGATCGAGGAGTACGGCACCGTGAGTTCTCGGACCGAACGAGACGAGAAGATCGGAAGTGCGATGGACTCGGAAGTCACGACGACGAGTGATATAATCCTGAGCGGCGATGTCGAATCAGACTGACAACCCCGTCGTCATCTGCGAGTCACGGCAGTTGAATTAGCGTCGACGGCTGGATACTCCCCCCGGGCGCTACCTATTTATGATGACGGTGGCGGACAATCATCCCGAACCTGCTCGACGACCGTTGGCAGCGTTTCGGCGTCCTTTGGTCGCCGCAGCCGTCGGCAGGGTACCTTCGTGAGGACGTCCGAGCACAGCTGAAAGTGAGTAGATACTGTTCCCGTATCTGAAAGGATCGCCGTGGCGTAACTATTGTCGAGCAGAGCTAAAAACGACTCTCTCCCCGATAGCGTTCGAAGCGAAACAGACTCCCCGCCTTCGAGGTGATATATCCGGCACAGGGGTACCGCCGCCGAGACACCTTCGGCTCGATACTGCTCCTTTCGTGCCGTACCCTCTGTCGCAGAGTGAGCGACGTCAAGAAGGCCGGCCGCATCCGCCGTCAGATGGAGATGTGCAACCCCGGGCACGACGGTTGGCTCACCATCTTTGAGGGTGATGCCAACGACATCGTCCGCGATTATCGGAAACCCTCGCAGGTGAAGTGCTGCGGCAGTCGTTGATTTTCCGGCACCCCGTTCCCCGAGAAACACAACTGCCTGTCCGTCGATCGACACGGCACTAGCGTGCAACACGAGGGTTCCCCGCTGATGAAGAAGCAGCCCGAGCCCTTGATTCAACAGTATCTTTCGGAACGCCCCCGTCTGTGTTGCCCGAGCCGCGGCCGGATCGTACTGGATTCGCTCACCGGATTCGATCAGAAACGACCCGACCCCGTCATACGTAAGGTGACACTTCTCTGGGCCAGCTTGAAACCGCTCGCCAGCGTTTCCCCTCGCTGATTCCGGGACCGATGAGAGCTGATCGCGCTGGATGACGACATCGGCCGTGGCATCCTCGGGATCGACGGACCGGAGTTCCGGTAGTTCGATATCCGACCGAACTACCAGCCCGTATACTCTATAGTAGATAATCAGTCACCGTCGTTGGTGTATAAACGGTACGTGAACATATACTTTGCTGACATTCGGTGTTTCGACTCCCATAGCTCCACCTGCTAAGAGCGCAGGCCGAGAGCTCGTATCCGCTTGTCTCCGCCGTCGCGGTACAACGGTGAATCGTGCGCGAGAGTCACGAACCGCGTTCAGTGACGCGATTACCGGAAACATACCACGATGCTGTGCGCGAAGGGTACGCCCACCCGAAACCACTGTCATCATGTCTCCACCGTCGAAAAGCAGGCGACCAGTAGTAACTCACGTCCGACGGGTCGAAGACCGTGTGAGGATGTGACGCTTTATATACGGACTCTCCGGGAACCAGCAGAATTTATATCCTATGATAGTATATTGATACCTGACCGTGAATGTCTTCGAATCCTAATCTCTCGGACTCGACGACAATCGTCGCCAGTGAGGACTGTCTTTCGACAGAGATCGACGACGAATCGGTGATCCTTCATATTGAAGGCGGAACGTACTATGGCTTCAACCGGGTCGGGGCGGATATCTGGAATATCGTCCAAGAACCGCACACCGTTGAGGAGATATATGAGACCATCTTCGAAGCGTACGACGTTGATAAAGACCGGTGCAAGATGGACGTTCGAACGTTGGTTTCGGAACTCCTCGAACTAGATTTGGTTCACACTCCCGACCCTCAGGATGAGGTATGAGTCCATCTGCGAGCGAGGCGTTACCAGTTCAACACAGAACACTATCGCTCCACTCGCTACGTGTGTCATCTGGCCTCGTTCCGACTACCCCGACGCGATCCGCGAGCACCCGGCAATCATCTCGCCGCCAGTCACCCGCCGGTGGTGAGAGTTTTTGCGCCTCTTACCCCGATTTGGTCCGTCGAACCACCGTAACGACTGAGCACTCCTTCCCCGGCCGTGGTGACTTCGGAGATTCACCCTTCTATGTCGGAACCATATATACGCCGCTTGAACGCTTCCCGAGATCTCGAACGGGTGCCGAACTACGCGTTCATGCTCCGTCCGAGAGACTCGGCGCTATCGGGCACGGTGCGAATTCCGCCGCCGATACCCGCTTTTCGTCTCCCTCTCTGCCTCTCGCTTTCGGCACAGGTGATGACCTGTGAGCGGGATCGTCGCACTCTTCGACCGGAATCGAGCGTTCGACAGCCGGAACAATATTCGACGGATGCTGGAGGCGATCGACCACCGTGGCCCGGACGGGTGTGCTTCGTGGTGCGACGATCACGTTGCCCTTGGTCACCAACAGTTCCAGACCACCCCGCAGTCTGCGCTCGACGATCAACCCTATCGCGATGGCGACACGGTCGTGAGCGCGGATGCCAGGATAGACAACCGTCACGAACTCCTCTCGAAGCTCACGATCTCCGAACCTGCGGAACAGATCTCGGATAGCGAACTCATCGCTGCGGCGTACCGCAGGTGGGGCAACCAGTGCGCCGAACACCTGGTCGGTGCGTTCGCGTTCGTCATCTTCGATCTCGACGCAGGCACGTTGTTCTGTGCGCGGGATCACGTTGGGGTTCGGCCGCTGTACTACTACCGGGCTGACGACGTGTTCGCCGCCGCCTCGGAAATCAAAGCGCTCCTCTCGTTACCGTTCATCCCGACGGAATCTGATCCGGAACGCATCGGCGACTTTCTCGTTGGACGATTCGGTGATAAGCAGAATACGATCCACCAATCGGTGCGCCGACTTCCCCCCGCGCACACACTACAGCTATCGGCCACCGGGCGGTCGATGGAACGATACTGGAAACCCGCTCTCGACACTCCGCTCCGTCTCGAATCCGATGCAGCGTACGAAACCCGGTTTCGAGAACTGTTCACCGAGGCCGTGCGGTGTCGCCTCCGCACCTCCGGAGATGCCGGCGTTGAGCTCAGCGGCGGTCTCGATTCGTCGTCGGTTACTGCCGTCGCCCGAGAGCTAGTCCCCGACCACGAGACCCTTCACTCCATTTCGAACGTCTTTGACGACACGCCCGGGAGCGACGAGCGGGCGTATATCGACGTCATGGCCGATCAGGACGGGATCTCTCCGTGGTACGTCCAGACCGACGGTGTCAGTATACTCGTTGACCGTGACGATCTCGTATCTTGTTTCGACCAACCGCTACATCATCCAGCACACTTTACAGGGTGGGAACGAGCGAAGCAAGCCGACGAGATCGGCCTCGATGTGTTGTTGACTGGTCTCATGGGGGATGCAGCGGGCGGTCAGGGACTCGGCGTATTTTTGTACCTCTTCCGAACCGGCCACTGGCTGCAACTGTACGACGAACTCAAGACAACGAGTGAGACGTGGAACGGCAAAAAAACGGACATATTCTACAATCAAGTTATCAAGCGACTCGTTCCGGACGGACTCGTTCGGACGCTGCAACAGATTCGGGGTAATCCCGTACTCGAGGAACGGGCGAACCCGGCGATAGATCCGGACTTCGCGGAACGGATTGCACTTCGTAGTAGGTACAAAACGCTAAACGTGGCCGACCGATCGTTACGTCCGAACTACAGACGGCAGCATTACACGTCGATAATGATCGGTATGTTCACCGAAGCACTCGAAGTGTGTAACCAGCGTGACGCAGCGTTCGGTATCGAATCCCGACATCCGTACACCGATAGGCGACTCCTCGAGTTCCTGATCAAGCTTCCGCCGACCCAGCAGTTTTCCGAGGGGCGCCCGCGCTCTATCGTCCGCCGCTCCCTTCACGACGTTCTTCCCGAGGAAATCCGGTCACGGCTACAGAAAACGACGATGGATGACGCGGTTCGTAATGCGCTAGCACGGGAAGACGAGGCGATCTCGCGGATGCTCGACGCCCCCGGGGTCATCGCGCAGTATCACGACATGGACGTACTCCGGTCCACCTACGAACGATTCAATACGGAACGAGACGGTGGAGACGTTCGGGTTCTCTGGCGAGCACTTGCCTTGTGGACGTGGTTGAACACTCAGTAGTTCGTTCGCGTTTCGCGTGGCGTCACCCCATCTCGACGAACACAGGCCCACAGGCTCTCGGACGACAGCCTTCGTATCGTGTCCGGCCGTTGTGGGGCCTCAGATCGCCGTCCGCAATCTATCGCTAGGATAGTGTTCACCCCGCGACCAAACTTTTATGTTATCTCGGTATAGTTACTGAATTGATGACAAGAAAACGAACGTACCAGACCCCCACGGTGGAATCGTACGGTGCTGTCGGCGCGGTGACCGAGAACAGTCAAGACAAGATCGGTTCAGCCGTCGACGGCTTCACCGACACGAACGATCCGAACCCGCTGGACGGCGACTTCGTCCAAGACTCATAACGGCCGGCCATTCGCGATTTTTCAGTCTACCGTTCCAGCCCGTACTGGTGACCCTTCGACCGAGAAACGGCCGTTGTCGGCCTTCAGGAGGCGACTCCCCCTGATCAGTGCGAAGCTCTCTTACCGAAACAGTCCGACCGGATTCTACGGCTTCGGTTCGACCATCGCATAATCCCTCAGCACCCGCGAATGTCGGCTATAACACGGTTTCGGATGTTCTGTGCGTCGAGTTGTCGTCCCCACGTCCGAGGTTTCCGACTGTAGCACAGCGTCTCACCGGTTTACGATTGCGTCGTGTATAAGTCCGCGTAGTCTCCTTCGCTGTCGAGAAGTTGCGTATGTGTGCCGACTTCGGTAATGCGGCCGTTCACGAACGTGTAGATTCGGTCGGCATCGCTAACGGTCGACAGCCGATGCGCGATACTGATCGTTGCGAATCGATTTTCGAGTTCTCTGATGCCACGGTACACGTCCCGTTCGATGTTGGTGTCGAGTTCGCTCGTTGCTTCGTCGAGAACGAGTATATCGGCTTCCTTGAGGAGTGCCCGGGCGATTGCTACTCGCTGCTTTTGCCCTCCCGATAGACGGACGCCGTTTTCGCCCAACTCCGTTTCGTACCTGTCGGGCAACCCGGAGAGGAACTCCGTCACCTGTGCCACCTCACAAACTCGCTCTATCTCCCGCTGGGAGGCATCTCGGTTGCCGATAGTGACGTTCTCCCGAAGCGTCCCGTTGAATATGAACGGGCTTTGCCGAACGATTGCGATACAATCCCGCCACTCGTCGGTATCGAATTCGCTGATCGGCGTTCCGTCGGCGAGAATCCGTCCGGCGTTGGGGTTCCGTAACCGGCCGAGCAGCGAGACGACGGTCGACTTACCTGCTCCGGACGGTCCCACGAGAGCAATCTCTTCACCCCGGCCAACTTCGAACGAGATGTCCTGAAGCACCGTACTGTCGCCTTCGTAGGCGAACGATACCCCCTCGAATCGGATGGTCTCCACCGAGTTAACGGGAGCTCCGTCGGTAGACATCGCCGACTTTCGTTCAGATATCTCTCGCAGTCGAGCGTGAATGCGTACCACGTGCGGTAACTGTCCATCCAAGCCGTATATCTGCGTGTTGAGTTGGTTTAGAACGGGAGACAGCCGGAATACAGCGAAAAGAAACACCCCGAGTCTCGACACCGAAAGCCCAGTGTAGGTGAATCCGACGTACACTAACCCGAACACGACGAGCGCGTTCGTGAACTTGTTGAGGTTGTTTAGCGCGGCCTGATTTCGCCGGAGCCGAACGTTGATGTTCAGATAGTCGTCGAGCGCATCGGTCATTCGCCCGGACAACTCCTCTTGCATGTTGAACAGTCGGATATCGCGTACTCCCTGAAAACTAGTCTGTGAGATAGCCTGAATCCTATCATTCACGTTGGCTGACTTGTCTCCCACACCGTATGCCGGCTCGAGGCCGTACCTGACCACTATCGTACTAACCCCCAGGCTGACCAGTGCGACTGCGGTCAGCGTTGGCGAGAGTACGGCTGCCAGACAGAGATAGACAACACCCCGCAGACCAGTCCCGACAATACTGAACGTCATCATCAGAACCCCTCCACCCTTGTTCGTCTCGGTGATGAGGCTGTTCAGGAGTTCGTCGGACCCAACTTCGTCGATATATTCGATTGGTCCGTACATGACCGAATCGAAAAGTTCCTTCCGTAACTCGCGCTGATAGCCCAGTCCGAACACCGAGCGGAGCCACGCAGTAAGAAACGTCAACGCGAATCGAACGGTCATAACGGCTGCAATCCCAATAATCAGATATTCGAGCTGAAACGGAACCCCCAATAAGGCGTACGCACGGGTGAAAAAGCCGAAGATCCCATCGGCTTCTGCGGGTGATGACGGCGACTGCGCGATCTCGAGTATCGGAAGCAGGAAGCTGAGTCCGATTCCTTCTAGCAACGCGGTGACAAAGCTCAGTACGACAATCGTGGTTCCGAGCCAGGGGCGGAATCGTGCTGCTTTATAAACAGCCTGTAGTTTCTCGCGCAGATCTGTCATGTTTCAGGGGGCGCCGGCTCGTCCCGATTATATCAACTAAAAGATATACACTTTGGGGTGGTCCGTCTCCGTATTTGACTTCCACCTGCCGATCCGAGGTGGTTCCCGGCTACTGTCTATCGTATACTGAGCATCTCTACTTCCGCGCGGCTAACTGGTATCATAGCCGATCACGTTCCTGCTGCTACGTCTGTCCCCCGTACGTCCTCAAATCGCTGCGGTTGAGTGGCTGTGGATGTCCCCAAGCGGTATTGCTTTCAATTGACCTCACTCTCCGGAAGGTTTTATAGACAATCGAGTGACGTGTTGGGTGATGGCCGTAGACGACCGGAAATACTGCCCCGAGTGTGAGGAGCGAACGGAGGTACACCAAGACGAACCGTGGATCGGCGCACTCTGTAATGCCTGCCTGGCGATCATCGAGTGAGACACGTCCCGAGACGTGGTTAGTCCTCGATGCCTTCGCCGGTGAGCAACGCTCGCGTCGCCGCCCGAACCGCCTCGTCGCTCGCATACGCCGGCTCCCACCCCAGCGCGCTCAGTTTCTCGATGGAGAGACGCATCTTCGGGACGTCCCCCGTCCAGCCCCGGTCCCCGCCCGTGTACTCGTAGGTCGGGTCGAGGTCCATCTCCTCGCTCACGATGTCGGCGATGCGGCGAACCGACGTTGTCGTCCGGGTGCCGAGGTTGTAGGTGTTCACCGGGCGGTCGGTTTCCTCGATGATGTGCTCCATCGCGTCGAGACAGTCCTCGATGTGGAGATACGACTTCTCCTGCCGCCCGTCGCCGAGGATTTCGAGTTCGGTCGGATCCGCCCGCAACTTCTCGATGAAGTCCGGAACGACGGCGCCGAGTTGCAGGCGCTCCCCGACGACGTTGGCGAACCGAAAGATCCAGGCCGTGCAGTCGTAGCTGTGTGCGTACACGGAGAGGAGGCTCTCGTTTGCGAGTTTCGACGCCCCGTACATGCTGATCGGCTCCAAGGGAGCGTAATCCTCCGGCGTCGGCCGGGGCGCCTCGCCGTAGACCGTCGACGACGAGGCGAAGGCGATGGCGTCGACGCCGACGGCCTGCATGCGGTTGAGGAGATTCTCGGTGATCGTGTTGTTGAGGCGAAACTGCGAGAGGGGGTCGTCGCTGTCGACGGCCTTGTCGGCCGCGAGGTGGACGACGAGGTCGACGTCCGGCGTGAGCGCCTCCTCGACGACGGCCGCGTCGGTCAGGTCGCCCTCGACTAGTTCCGCCTCGTCGGGGATCCAGTCGCGTCGACCGTTCGAGAACCGGTCGACCGTGATCACGTCGTTGTCGGCGACGAGTCGATCACAGAGATGTGAGCCGATGAACCCCGCCCCACCCGTCACGAGAATCCGCTGTCCGGAGAGTTCCATACTTCAGATTTAGTGTGTGAAAAATAGCGTTTTCGGTGTGGGTAGCGCCCGGCCGCGTTCCGACCACCGAAACAGGCATCAACTCCCCCCGACACTGACGGAACGATGGACATCGGGTACGTCTCGAACGTGGTCTATCCGTTCGTCAAGGGGGGCGCCGAAAAGCGCATCCACGAGATCGGGACACGCCTCGCGGCCGACGGCCACGACGTGACGGTGTACGGCCGCCACTTCTGGGACGGCCCACCGGAGACAACACACGAGGGGCTTACCCTCCGCGCTGTCGCGCCCGGCACGGAACTTTACACCGACGACCGGCGGTCGATCACCGAAGCACTCGACTTTAGCGCTCGGTTGGTCGCTCCCTTCGGTGAGCGCCTGCGAGCGGCCGATCACGATCTCCTCGTCGTCTCCGTGTTCCCCTACTTTCCGGTGTTTTCAGCGAAACTCGCCGGCGCCGTCGGCGACACGCCCGTGGTGACGACGTGGCACGAGGTGTGGCGGTCCTACTGGGACGAGTATCTGGGACCGCTCGCGTTCGGCGGCAAAATCGTCGAACGCGCCGCGGCCCGCGTCCCCCAGCATCCCGTCGCCGTCTCCGGCGTGACCGCCGACCGCCTCGCACAGATTGGTCCTGATCGCGAGTCGATCACGGTGATCCCGAACGGGATCGACGTCGGGCGGATCGAGCGGGCGACTCTGCCGGCCGACGCCGACGGCTACGATGTGCTCTTCGCCGGTCGCCTGATCGCCGACAAGAACGTCTCCCTGTTGCTCGAGGCCTTCGACGCGGTCGCCGAGGAGCACGACGCTACCCTCGGAATCGTCGGTGACGGCCCCGAACGTGACCGCCTCCGGCGGCAGGCCGAGGGACTGACAAACGCCGGCCGCGTCGACATGCTCGGGTTTCTCGACGAGTACGAACACGTTCTCGGTCACATGGCCGCCGCGCGCGTGTTTGCCTCGCCCTCCACCCGCGAGGGGTTCGGCATCACGTTCGCGGAGGCGATGGCCGCCGACTGCACCGTCGTCGCCGCCGACCATCCCGACTCCGCCGCCGACGAGGTCATCGGCGACGCCGGGTTCGTCGTCGAGCCGACGGTCGAGAGGCTACGCGAGACGCTCGATGCGGTACTCGGTGGGCGGGCGCCGCCGCGTGACCCTGTCGAGCGTGCACGACAGTACGACTGGGACAACGTCGCGTCCGCGGCGGCCGAACGGTACGCACGGGTGGTCCGTCAGGGCTGACGATCAGCCCAGCACCCGATCCGCCAGCGTCCCCCGGTATTCGTAGAGCAACCTGAACGGCCGGATCACCCTGTACAGCGGTGATAGTGACGCCGGAAGCGGCACGGCCTCCTCGTCCTCGGGGCGTGGGTTGGTGAGGGCGGCGGCCCAGAACCGCGCCTTGTCGGCCCGTCCCGACATCAGGCGGGAACGAAAGCGGAAATCCGCGAGATGGGTTCGTTTGACGTTCCTGTTCGACCAGTCAGTGTCAGCCAGCCAGTGGATCACCCTGTCTGCGGCTGTTCGGACGACGCGCAGCGACTTGGACTCCCGGTCGAGCATCCGCTGTACCCTCTCGGGGAACCGAGCGTCGAACAGCCGCTGTGATAGCAACATCGCCAGCAGGACCATCCGCTCGCAGCCGAGCGTCTCCGCCCGGTCGAGGAGTGACGCCAGATCCCGATGCTGTTGCATCAGCAGTGCGACGGCGAGAATCCACTCCAGCCGATACCAGTGGTGTTTCGCCCCGTGAATCGAGTGGACGAGTATCGCGTCGGACAGAGAGAGACCCTGCACGGATCGTCCGCCGACGTCGATACGTGTTCGGCGGGCGTAGAGTTCCTCGAAGGGAAGTTCGAGTGGAAAGAAATCTGGGACGACGTGTGTGTGGAGGTCGACCGGCGACTGCCGATCCGGGTGTCCCAACACGGATTGAAACACCGCATGGTTGACCTGTTTCACTTCGTAACCCTCGGCTTCGAGGAGGCGTTTCGCTCGCCGCTGATCCGTGGGGGAGATCAGGATGTCGATGTCGGCGTATCGACGAACCGTCGCGCTCCCGTACGCCCGACTCGAGACGGCCGGTCCCTTGTACGCCAGACACTCCACGCCCGCCGAGTCAAGACGCTCGGTGAGGGTGACCAGATGGGCTATGGTGCCGAGGTTCTGTCGCCGCAGCCTGTCGTACTTCTCGTCGTACCGGCTTTCGTCGGAGGGACACCCCTCGAACGACCCCGCCCGACACCATCTGAGGAACAACAGTTCCATCCCGTGCTGTCGGGCCAACTCGAGAGTTCGGCGCCAGTCGGCTGTCCTGTCCACCGAGCGTTGCGACGGGGTGTCCTCGCCGTCGAGGATGTCGCGACCGCACTGGAGGAGTACCTCCAGCTCCGCGCCGGTACTGACAGGTCGCTGTGGATCGATTGCGGTTGTCATTTCGTCACCGTCCCACGTCTCCGTCGGGGGCGCGGGCGGCACGGAGCGGTCCCCGCGGGAGATCGGTCCAAGTTCGCTCGCCCTCGTACGGACTCAATCGTCTCACAGTATCAATCCTCGCACGGCGAACTGACGGGTCCTGCCGGCGCAGCGGTCCGTCCCCTCTCGTGCGAGTCGGTGACTGGTGGGTGTCGCCACGTCTCCGATCCCGTTCGGAGCCGAGACGCTTAGTATCCTCGCGCCGTACCGCCGATACGATATGTTGCCTTGGGGTCATCTCGCCGTCGGCTACCTCGTCTACACCGTCTTGGTGCGCGTGCGCGGTCAGCGAGCCCCTGCAGGCGTCCCGACGCTCGTCTTGGCGCTCGGCACACAACTTCCCGACCTCGTCGACAAGCCCCTCAACTGGTGGTTCGGAATCTTCGACGGTCGCGGCATCGGGCACTCGCTGTTCGCCGTCACCGCCGTCTGCCTGCTCGTCGCGTTCGTGGCGTACCGGGCCGACCGGCTGGACGCCGCGGGGGCACTCTCGGTCGGCCTGTACACGCATCTGCTGGGTGACTCGTATCAAGCCTTGCTGTCGGGCGAGTTTGGCCGTGCGGCCTTCCTCCTCTGGCCGCTGGTTCCGGCGCCGACCTACCCCAAGGATAGTCTGTTCGAACATCTCGATGCGTGGATGACGTATCTCCAAGCGTTGCCTCGTCTCTCCCCCTCTCAGATCATGGCGAGTGGCTTCGGCTTCCAGCTCGTACTCCTGCTCGTTCTCTTCGGGATCTGGGCGCTCGACGGCTTTCCGGGTGTCGGCACTCTCTGGCGATTCGTCACCCGCCGGCCGGCCGACGCGACGCGGATATCCGACTGACACTCACTCGGCGGGGGCGCGGTCGATCGGCGAGCCACCACACTCGACACAGACGAACTCCCCGTCGACGGTCTTGGTTACCGGTGCGTTACACGGAATGCACTTGATTTGTGCGTCCCGAACTTCCCGTGGGTAACGTCCCATGCCCGATGGATCGGCGCAATATGGTATAAGTATTGACTGGTTACAGAGGTGTCAGTCACTCATTTACACGGTTCGGGGCCGCTTCGGAGTCGGGTATCGGAGACTGGCAGCTCGTCGCGATCAGTGTCGAAACGAGGGGGCGGTCGTGGGGTTTCAGGCCTCCCCGACGGACGTCCCGAGCAGGCTGAGGAAAAAGGAGTGAAACACCGTCTGCGCGCCGAGCACGAGTGCGGTGAACGCGAGCAGGTTCATCGGGACGATGGGGAGTTCGGTGTAGCCGCTCTGCACCCACCGGGCGACGAGATAGGTCGTATAGAGCCCGCCGGCGGCGAACACCGCCAGCCCGAGGGTCGTCCCGTGCTCGAGTTGGAACCGACTTAGCACCCACTCCGTCACCGGATCTCGCGGCGAGCGGATCGGCTCCGCCGCGACGGCACTGAACAGGCCGAGACTCCCGATCTGGTAGCCGAGGATCACCGAGAGACTGCCGGCGATCATCGTATGCTGTCCGAAGAACACGCCCGCGAAGGGGCGATTCAGCAGTGACAGCGTCATCATGACGACGCCAACGATGCCCAGTCCGATGGCCGGCCCGGTGAACAGATAGCCCGGAGCGTTCTGCAACATGAACCGCACGTGACGCCAGCCGTCGCGGAAACTGTCGAGTGTCGCCTCTCCCTCGCGTTCGTGATAGACGATGGGGACTTCCTCGATGTCCAAGTCGCGCTCCGCGGCCTGCATGATCATCTCGCTGGCGAACTCCATCCCGTCGGAGTGGAGGTTGAGGTGGTTCAGCGCGTCGCGTTCGATCACCCGGAAGCCGCTGTGGGCGTCGCTGACCCCCGCCTCGTAGAAGACGTTGAGGAACTGCGTCAACAGCGGATTTCCGACGTACTGGTGGAGGGGGGGCATCGCGCCCGATTTGATCTCGCCGTCCAGCCGGCTTCCCATCACCATGTCCGCGTCGGTCCGTTGTAAGCGCTCGAACAGCTTCGGTAACTCCTCGAAGTCGTAGGTCGTGTCCGCGTCGCCGATGACGATGTACTCTCCCCGCGCCCGTTCGAACGCGTAGCGGTACGCGTACCCGTAGCCCGCGGCGTCCGGCGTCACGACGTGTGCGCCCAACTCCGCCGCGAGTTCGGGCGTTCGGTCCTCGGAGCTGTCGCTCACGATGATTTCGCCGGTCAACCCGAGCATCTCCAGGGCAGATTTCCCCCGCTCGATGCACTCCTGAATGCCCTCCTCCTCGTTCATCGTCGGCATGACGAACGAGACGATCGGATCGGCGTCGCTCCGCCGAGGGACGAGGAAGGGACTGTCCGCGGCCACCTGTTCGCTCTGTCGGAACAGGTCGACCGACTTGATCCCGCTGTCCTCCTCGGGGGCCGCCACACCGTCCGGCGCCGACTTCGTGGCGCCGTTGTCGACGGCGCTCCCGGCTCCGCTCACGACACCGGTTCCGTTGGTCTCGGCGGCACGTGACATCGCCGGCGCGTCACCGTCGGTCGCCAGCCCGTCGCTCTCGATTCCCGGGTCTGGTGCCGGATCGAGAGGTCGAACCTCCGTGATCGTCGTCGCCCCGACCAGCGCCGCCTCGCTGACGGCGTCCGTATGTAACACGTAGCTCACCGTCACCGAGCCGTCCGCGGGCACGACGGCGTGGCAGGTGACCGCTTCCGTGTCCAGCGTCCACGTCTCGTCACGATCCCTCTTGGGGGGGAGCGCGACGTTCGGCGGTCCGAGGTCCGACGGTAACCGGTCGGCAATCGAGACGTCGACCGGGAAGTCGTGATCGGAGGACACCATCAAGGTGACACACAGTTCGCGGGCGAACCCTGACCCCTCGCGGTCGGTCCGTTCGACGCTCTTCTCGACGCTTACCCCGTCACGGATGACCGTCTGTACGCTCATCCCCCTTGCACCGCCCGCCGGCGTCGTACGTTTCGGACTCGGCTCTGCGTGCCGACCGCCGGTGTCACGGAACGTCCTCGTTTCGGCGCGGTTCTCACAGTCATCATTCGTCTCCATCCTTACGCCTATCAGACATAGTTAGTGACTGCTTACCGGAACGATACGGGATTCAACGAGTGCGGTAACCAGCCGTTACCAGACACAACCCCCCGATTGAAACCGGGGATTTCGGCGGTTCGAGCCGGCGTTCACGGGGAAACAGCATATAGGTGTATTAATCAGGGTAACGACAATATATGTCTTTGAATGCGTGATAGATCCACTCGGCTACATAAAGTCGTCCAGCCGTGACGGCTTGTTTCGGTCGTTCTGGAAGATGCTCTCCAGACTCTTTTCGAGCACCTCCAGTCGCTGTTTGGTGTACGGCCGACAGTCGAACTCCTCGGCGACCGTAATCGCGGTGTCCATGTACTTGTTCACCGATCCCTCGTGGACGGTCAGGTTTACGCGCCCGCCACACACCCGACACTCGCCCGACAGCGGCATTCTCCGGTAGGACTCCCCACAGTCCAGACACCGGGTTTCCTGGCGCGAAAACGCCCGGAGGTTCCCGATCAGATCCGGGAGGAAGTGGTACTCGATGACCCGCTCGGCGACGTCCGTTTCGTCGACTGCGCGGAGCTTCCGTGCCAGATTCAACTGCGCGTTCATCTTCTCCATCATCGAGCCCAGCGTCTTGTACGCCGAGAGGTCCGGTCCGAGCGCGATGTCGGTGGTGTCGTGGGTGTGATCGAAGCCGTGGTACTGGCCGTCGGTCCCCAGCGACGCCTCCGCGATTTCGACGTTGACCTCCTCCGGATCGGCCATCTCCCGCGTCGCCTCGTAGAACTCGCGCGGATACTGCCGCACCACGTCCATATTGTGGGCCTCGTCGTCGATTTCGGTGGGATCGATCCGCGAGGACATGACCAGCGGCGCGTCCATCCGCCCCCCTCGCTGGTCCGGCAGGAACTCCCGGCTGAAGTTGAGCAGGCCGTCCATCAAGAGCATGACGCAGTCCTCGTCGCCGTCGCATTGCTTCTGGGACGTCCCGTTCGCTATCAGCGAGTGCGTGTCCGCGACGGTGAGACAGTACGTGTGGTCCACGTCGGCTTCGGCACACGAAACGTCGGTAACTTCGTCGACAGCGTACTCTCCGCTGCCCCCGTCGAAGACGCGCCGCCCTCTCGGCTCGATTTCCTCGATATGCGTTTCCAGTCGCTCCTGTTTCCGCGACAGATGCAGTTCCACCTTCTCTGCGAACCGCACAGCGTCCGACGACGTTACCTGGAGGACGAACGTCTCCGCAGACATCGAATCGTCGGTGTCGTAGAATTCCGGGAACTTCTCGACGAGGGGAACGGGGTCGACGGTATCGACACGTGCCGTAATACCGAGGCGTGTGAGTAACGCCAGTAGATCCTCTTTCAGTTCCCGGCTGATTGTCGTCGCCGACACCGTCAGCGTGTTCTTGTCAACCGTTCCATCCCCACTGAAATAGCCCCCGAGGTACGCGGCGACGATGTCGTCCGGTGCGTCGAAGATACAGTCGGGGACACGCTTGTCTTCGGAGCTGACGCCACAGTCGAGTACGGACGCAACGAAGGCGCGTGGCAACCGGCCTGAAGCGGTGACCTTCTCGTCGTTCTCTCGGTACGCATCGACGCCGAGTACGGCATCGAACGCCTCGACGAAGAAGTTGCGTGCTTCCGTTTCAACACCCGAGATAGTTGTCTGGTGAATCGTTCCCTTCGGCGTGGACTGTTCGCGGGCGAAGCCTTCAGCAGTGTAGTAGCCGAGGAGGGTAGCGAACTCCTCGTCCAAGTCGACGAACCGGTCGACCTCGACGGTGTCTCGCTTCATTCCGAGAGCGATGTCGTCGGGCACTCGTTCGACGACGGCATCGGCCGAGCCGAGCAACTCGACGACGAGGGACGCTGGAACGCTATTGCGATAGATATAGTTGCTCAACGCTTTCTTCGTCAGTCCGAGATACTCCGCCGTACTTTTTAGCGGATAGAACTGGCCGTCCCAGTCTGCTTCGAGCGTCTCAGTGAAGAGGTCGTAGAGTTCGCCCTTGTCCAATCCCTTCAGCATCAGCGACTCGTTCGGAACATCGTCACTATCGAGGAACTCTCCGAGGAGATCGAACCGCGTCGCGGATCCAGCTACGTCCATCCGGGTGGGAACCACGAGGGAGTCCGATTCCGTGACTTCGCAGGCTCGCTTCGGGGTTATCCCGTCGTCGAAGACGTGGACTTCGTGGTCCGGTGTCACGGTGAGTTCCCTGCCTCCGCGTGTTTCGAGGCCGACGAGATGATCGGGCGCCCGATGTTTCGACACTGCTTCAACCGGCTTCAGCACCTGCTCTCCCTCGTCGTTGATACTGGGCACGTGCACATCGCCGTTGAGTTCCTGGACGAGCGTGCCGAAGTCGTCCCGCTCCGCGGTGGCCGGATCGAGCCGTTCCTCCACCAGCCGCTCGATCCGTTCGTGATGCCACGCTCCGTCCTCGTCCCGATACCACACTTTCGTCTCGGGATGGAAGCAGTTCCGTCGTTTCGCCGCGTGGAAGTACGGATGGGCGTATCCGACCGCCGCCGAGGTGAAGCCGACGACGCGGCCGACCACCGCTGCCGAGGTGTGTGGCGCCATCCCGAAGACGAGTTCGCCGATCAGGTCGTTGCGCTCGTCTACCTCGTAGAAGGCCGGCAGGTCGTAGAACTCCGTCAGGAGGTCGTCGACGAAGTCGGCGGTCTGGATGAGGTGTTGGGCGGCGCCGTCCGAGAGCACGATGTCCTGAACCTTGAGTTCGACCAGTTGGTCGTCGAAGCGGAGCGGGTCGCCGTCGATGTCGGTCTCGTAGCCGAGTTCGCGGAAGTCGGCGGCGGTTACGTCGAGTTCCTCCGGGCGGACCGCCGTCACCGGGAGGTCCGTCATGTCGTACCGGACCGTGCCGTCCTTGAACGCGCTCACATCGTGTTTGGCGCGCAACACGCCTTTCTCCATCGGTTCTGGGGTCTTGTTCGCGGAGGTGAGTCCTTTCACCCCCTTCAGGATCTCGAAGGCGGCTTCCCGCTCTCCGACCGTCTCTAAGGCCTCGTGGTAGCGGTCACCGACGTTCAGGTGTCGTCGCTCGACGCTCGTCACCTCCCGGTCACACCGCTCGCAGTGGACCCGTCCCGACTCGTCCGGGTCGATCAACTGTTCACAGGAGTCACACTCGTAGACCGGTTCGGTGTGGGCCCGACAGTCCGGGCATCGCGTTCGGTGGGTGTCGGTCCCGCAGTCCGGGCACGCCCGCCGGCCCACCTGGACGTCCACGACGCCGCGCCCCTCGTCGGTGCGGGCCGTGGCCGCGGCACCGACGTCGCGCTGACTGCCCCCTGCCTCGCCGATGGGATAGAGCGTGTGTACCGCCGGCGAGAGGTCCCGCCGCTCCGATTTCTCCGGGCGACCCATCCGGTTGCCGATCCGCGTCGGCGCCCGTTCCCGCACCGTGAACGGCGCCACCTCGTTGACCGCGCGGATGGCGTTGTCGCCGTCGCCGTACTCGCGGGCCGCGGCCGACAGATCCGCCGTCGTCCACGCCTCGTCGTCCTCCGGCGAGACTCCCAGCGACCGGGCCAGCGGCCGCCAGTCGGGGATCCGAATCCCACCTTCGGTCGCGACGTGCTCGACGAGGAGGGTCTCTAAGGTCCGCTGGAGCGGGTCGCGCCGCTCGATCACGAGGACGTCGCCGTCGCCCTCGTCCCGTGGGTGGATCGCGCCGTAGCCGCCATCACCCTCCGCGACGCGGGGATCACCGTCGACGACCGCTGCGGCGAGCGTCGCGACGGCGTCGACGCTCACGTCGTGCCACATGTAGGTGTAGGCGGGGTGAAGCGGGCAGTCGAACTCGGTGGCCCACTCGATTGCCTCCGCGGCCGTCGGCGCCGCCAGGTCGACGCGCGGGTCGTCCCGCAAGGCCTGGACGTCCGCGTCCGTCGCCTCGAACTCCTGTTCCCACCACTCGACGGTGTAGGACGCCGGCGCGAGCGGGTGGTTGTTCTCGACGAACTCGCCGTAGTTGACGAGATACTCGCCCAGATCCAGGATCTCCTCGACGCCGTTGCGCACCTCGAGGGCCTCCGCGGGGTCGTCGATGCGGCGGACCTCGCCGTTCGCGAGGCGAACGGTCGGCCCCTCGATGGTGTCGACCGGCACCACGCCCGCGGCCTTCCCCGGGCGCTCGGTCTTGATCTGTGTCCCCGTCGCGAGGAAGTCGTCGACGAGGTGCATCGTCGCCGGGTGGACGCCCGCCGTCGCGAACCCGTGGTTTCGGGCGCGGCCGTACCGGAGGCGAAAGCCTCCCGACTCCGAGGGGTGGCCGAACACCGGTCGCCCCGCGATCAGATCCCGGAGGTACTTCCCCGAGGGATCGACCCGGGGTGGCCCCGCCTCGGCCGCCTCCTCGCGCCCGCCGTCGTCGCCGTCCGCCCTGTCCTCGGCCCCCTCCGTCTCGCTCGCGTCGTCGCCGCCGTCCGAACCGATGGTGCCGTCGATGAGGTCCTGGAGCCAGGGCCAGGCCACCTCGTCGAGGTCACGGGTGTAGCGCTGGATCTTCGGCGCCTTCAGCGCGATGCCCTCCGCGAGGACGAGACACATCCCGCCCCGAGCGGCGTTGGTATCGATCCGCTCTAGGTCGCGAAAGCCCGAGACCTCCTCGTCACCCGTTGCCTCGCCGTCCAGCATGATCGGCATGTGCTCGGCGATGAACTTCGTCTCCTTGTCCTTGGGCGTATACTGGAGTCCTGTCTCGGAGTCGTAGAGGCCGACCTCCTCGGCGTACCGTTCGATTTCGTCGTCCCGAGGGCGGAACTCCTCGATCCCGAGCAGCGACCGGGCGTAGTCTGCCACCAGCACCGAGAGCGCCTGGGCGGTCCCGCCAGCCGAGCGGATCGGCCCCGCGTAGTACACGTTGACGAAGCGGCTTCCGTCGTCGTTCTCCAGCAACTCGACGCGGTCGATCCCTTCGATGGGCGCCGCGACGACCCCCTCGGTTAGCAGGGCGACGGCCGTCCGGACCGCGCCCTCGATTTTGCCGGCGTCGCTCTCGTAATCGCCGACGGTCCCCTCGACGAAGTCGGTGACGAGCGCCAGCGCGGCCTCTTCGCGGCTCATCTGCCCGTCGAGTTCCCGCACCCGCTCGGCGACGCCGTCGATGCCGAGGATGTTCTCGACCCGGTCGGCCATGTCGCGGGCGACCGGAATCTCGACCTCGCACTTTGGATCCGCGCCCATCGATTTGGCCCGCTCTGCGTGGTCGAACGCCTCGCCGAGTCGATCCTCGATCTGCTCGAAGTACCGCTCGTCTGCCGGGGTCACGGCTCCGCCCGTCCGCCGCCGAAGCCCGTTTCGAACGCCCGAAGATACACCTGCCCCGTCTCCGTCTCGGCGGCGTTGAGATAACCGCCGACGGCCTGGCCGCTCGGCCGCGTCAGGACGACGTATGGTCGCGCCGTCGGCCCGCCGTCGTCGGTCGACACCTCGCCCGTACAGGCCGCCACCGACAGCGGTTCGTCGAATCGGACCGCGCGATGCTCCCCGGCGTCGGGGTCGTAGTGCCACACGTCGGCGTCCCGGACCGTCCCCGTGCCGGTGAACCACGCCGACGCGACGCTCTCGTCGGCGGCGACGGCCTCGATCGCTCCCCGCCAGTCGTCGCCCGCCTCGATGGCGACGCGGTACTCCGCGCTCACGGCGAGTTCGCGAACGTCCATGGACGGGGGACGAACCGCCGCCGATTAAACCTTACTCGGTCCGCCGACGGCCCTGGGCGAGACGTGGCCGTAGCTCGGAACGGGAAAAAGTCGCCGCGGCGAGCGGGGCGTTAGAACGGGGCCTGCGGGCCTTCGTCGCGGCCCTCGCCGTCGTCTGCGTCGGTCGTCTCGCCGGGGAACGAGGGTTCCATGCCGCCGTGGCCGCCCTCGCCACCCATGCCCTCCATGCCCGTGTCGGCGTGAACCTTCGTGATCTCCGGAATCTCTTTGACCATTCGGCTCTTGATGGCTTGGATGGTCATCGGGGAGATGCCACAGCCCGAACAGGCACCGCCGAGTTGGATGCTCACCTCACCCGTCTCGAGGTCGATGTGCTGGATGGCCGCGCTCCCGCCGTGCATCTGAATCTGCGGGAAGTTCCGCCGCAGAAAGTTGGTCACGCGCTCCCGAAGGTCGTCCTCGCCGTCGGCGTCCTGAGCGTCAGTACTCATAGGAGAACCAACGACACCGACGGGCTTAGGCCTTTGGTTCATCACGGTCGTCAAGGCCAAACACCGACCGGAGTTCGGCCTCGATCTCCGCCACGTACCGCTCCAGCGTCGCCTCCAACTTCTCCTCGTCGACGACCACGGCCGTCACGCGCTCAGTCGGATTCTCCGGGAGTTCGATCCGGAACTCGCCGTCCTCGTAGAACGGCTCGGACTCGTTGAGCACCTGCTGGTCGATGGCGTGGATGAGGTCGGAGTCGAACCCTTCGTTCATCGTCTCGAAGGCGTCCTTGTACGCCCGCTGGAGTTCGGTAAAGTAGTTGGCGTACTTATCCTCGAACTTCTCGGGATCGAAGTCAGCCATGCACGACCTTTCGCGGGCGCGGGCAAAAGTCGGACGATTAGCCCTCCTCGACTCGGATCTCGTCGACTAGTGATCGCGAGTCGCGAGACGCCGAGGTCACGCCTCGAACAGGTCCGTCGAGAGATACCGTTCGCCCGTGTCGGGGAGGATCACGACCGTCGTCTCCGCGGGATGGTGGGTCGCGTAGTCGGCCGCGGCGGCGAGCGCCGCCCCCGAGGAGATACCGACCAGTAGTCCCGCTTCCCGGCCGAGTCGCCGGGCGGCGTCCCGCGCTGTGTCGCCCGTGACCCCCCGCACCTCGTCGACCAACTCCGTCCGCAACACCTCCGGCTCGAACCCCGGGCCGATCCCCTGGATGTCGTGGCCGTCGGCGCTGGTCTCCGAGAGGGTCGGCGACGACGCCGGTTCGACGGCGACGGTCGTCACGTCGCGATCCCGTTCGGCGAAGTACGCGCCGATCCCCGTGATGGTGCCGCCCGTCCCGACGCCCGCGACGACGGCATCAACGTCGCCGTCGGTGGCTCGGTCGATTTCCGGCCCCGTCGCCCGCCGGTGGGCACGCGGGTTCGCTTCGTTCTCGAACTGCCGGGCGAGGACGGCGTCCGCTGCCGTCGCCAACTCCGCGGCCCGACGCTTCGCCCCACTCATTCCCTCCTCGGCGGGCGTCAACTCCAGGTTCGCGCCGAGTGCCGACAGCATCGCTCGGCGTTCCTCGGACATCGAGGCCGGCATCGTCAGGACACACTCGTACCCGCGGGCGGCCGCCACCGTCGCCAGGCCGATGCCGGTGTTCCCGCTCGTAGCTGCTACGACGGTCCCGGCCGGTTGGAGGTCGCCCGACGCCTCCGCGGCGTCGATCATCGCCCGGGCGATCCGATCCTTGACCGAGTAGGGGTTGGCCGCCTCCACCTTTCCGAGGAGGTTCTCGGCGACCCCGTCGAGGCGGACCAGCGGCGTGTCGCCGATCAACGCCTCGACCGAGTCGACCACGCCATCCTTGCGCGACCGGTCGGCGGTCACTCGTTCGCTCATACTCGCGCTACCCCGGTGTCTCGGGTAAGGCTTGACCCGAATCGATTCGTCAGCCGAGTTGTTCGCCAACGAGACGGTCGACAGCGTCGACGAACGCCGCCCGCTCGTCGGCGGGGATGGTCGCCCCCGCCGCGACGTCGTGACCGCCGCCGTCGCCCCCCACCGACCGCGCGGCCTCGCGCATGACCGCCGAGAGGTCGAGGCCGCGCCGCACCAGCGTGTGTGAGCCACGAGCCGAGACCTTCAGCTCACTGTCGGCGGCGTCGGCCTCCGACTCCGGGGCCACGCTGGCGAAGGCGACGATTGGCCGGTCGCGGCGGATCCCGTCGGCCCCGAGCGCCATCCCGGCGACGATGCCGACGATGGTCTCTCTGATCTGCCCGCCCGCGTCGAACCACTGGACGTTCTCCTCGACGGTGACTCCCTCCGATTTCACCAGCTCCAACCCGTTGGAGAGGTTTCGACGGTGGTTCCGGAGGAGCGTCCGGGCTCGATCCAGCGCCGCCGCACGGTCGCCGAGACAGACCGCGAGTCCCACGTCCGCACGCTCGTACCGCGCCGTCGCGTTCAGAAGCGTCGAGAACTCGCTTACGTCCCGCAGTTCGGTCCCCGTCGGCTCCGCCGTGAGTGTGTAGGTCGTCCCGATCAGGTCGTCGACGCGGTCCGCGGGCACGCCGCTCGCGACCGCCCGCTTGAGGAGGGCGCTCGCAACCGTCCGCCGGTCGTCGTCGGAGAGGTCGACCCACCGCTTCCACTCGCCGTCTTCCCGGAGGTCGGCGTCCAGCCCGGTGAGAACGTCGATAGCGCCGGCCTCGTCGCCCGTGATTCCCGGGATCCGTACGTCGCTCGCGTACTGGAGCAGTTTCGGGAGCGGGCGGGTCTGTCGACCGTACATCGCCAGGTCCGTGCGCTCGGCGAGGACACCCGCCGCGACCCCCTCGGCGACGATTCCCTCGTTGGCGCCGGTCAACCCGTCGACTCCGCCCTGCATGTCACCGACCGCGCCGACGACCGAAAGCGCCGCGAGGTCGCGGTTGTCGACACCCTCGCCGTCGAGGGCGCGCGCGAGAACGTACGCCGCTCCCGCCCCCGATAGCTCGCTCGCGCCGTCGATTCCCTCCAGCAGGGGGTTCAGGTGATAGGTCGTCGTCGCGTCCGCCGGCTGGTGGTGGTCGGCGATCACGGGGACGAACGCTCCGCGCTCCTCGAAGCCGGCAATCACGTCGAGTTGACCGCTCCCGAAGTCGGTAAAGAGGATCGTGTCGTGGTCGGTCGCGGCCATCCGCCGGATCGCCGCCTCGTCGAGTTGTTTCTCGAATACCGTCTCGAAGGGGACGCCCGCCCGCGAGAGCGCTGTCGCCGCGACGGCGGCGCTCGTCAGTCCGTCCGCGTCGATGTGGGAGGCAAGCAGCACCGAGTCGGCCGCCCGGAGTCGGTCGGCACACGCCGCCGCACGCTCGGCGAGTTCCGGTACGGGACCCGTCATCGTCGGTTCCTGGGGCGCCATCGTGAATAAACCCTCAGCCCGATTCGAGGTGGGCGACCGTCTCGCGAGCCAGCGCCTCGAAGGTCGCCTCCGCGGGCACCACGTCGACCGCGATGCCCTCGCTCTCGGCTGTCTCCCGGGTCGGCTCGCCGATGACGCCGACGACGGCGGCGTTCAGTCCCTGGATCGCGTCCGCGCGAACCCCACGCTCGGCGGCGGCGTCGAGGAAGTGCTCGACCGTCAGCGACGAGGTGAAACAGGCGGCATCGAGGGCGCCGTCGGCGGCGAGAGTCGCCGACTCGCCTGCGCCAGACGGGCGAACCAGCCGGTAGAGCACCGTTTCGTTGACCGACGCCCCCGCGTCGCGCAGGCCGTCGAGTAGGACCGGACTGCCGTGGTCGCTCCGGGCTACCTCCACCGTCGCCGCCCCAACCCGGGGGGCAAGGAGGTCGACCAGCCCGGTCGAGGAGAACGCCTCGGGAACGAGGTCGACGGCGTAGCCAGCCGCCTCCAGCGCGTCGGCGGTCTTCGGCCCGATAGCGACGACCGTCGCCTGTCCCGGGTCCCAGTCCGCCTCGGCGACGAGTTCGGCGCCCGTCTTGCTCGTGAACACGACGTAGTCGGCGTCCTGCGGCCGCGCGTCCGTCGGCTCGACCGCGAGCATCGGATCGGCGACCGCCTCGGCGCCGAGATCAGCCAAGAGTGACTGGGCCGTAGCCAGGCGGTCGTCGTCCGGGCGAAAGACCGCCACGCGTGGCCGGTCGTCGGTCGACGGTCCGGTCACTCCTCGGCCTCCGTTCGGGCGCGCTCGATCAGATCGGCGGCCCCCGCCTCGCGTAGTTCGGCGGCCAGCGACGCCGCCGCGTCCGCGTGGTCCGTGACCGGCAGGTCGGCGCTTCGCTCGACTGCCTCCTCGCCGTCGAGCGAGAGCACCTGCACGGTCACGTGGACGTACTCCCCTTGCACGACGGCGTGGACGCCAATTGGGGCGATACAGCCGCCGCCGAGTTCCGCGAGCACCGTCCGCTCGACGGTCGTCTCGACGCGGGTCACCGGATCGTCCACCCGGTCGTTGATCGTCGCCGTCGCCTCGCCCTCCGCGAGCGCCGTCACCGCGATGGCGCCCTGGCCCGGCGCGGGGACGAACCGCGCCTTCGGTAACCGAGTCGTCTCGACGGTCCCCAGTAGCCCGCTTCGCTCCAGCCCTGCCTCCGCGAGGACGATTGCATCGTACTCGTGGTCGACGCTTCGCTCCATCGCCTGCCGTTCCAGTTCCGAGAGGTCGTCGAACCACGCCTCGGCGGACTGGTCGAAGGCGTCCGGATGCTCTCCCTCGTCCTCGTCTTCGGCGTCAAGCCGTCGCTGGTGTTCGCGCTGGAGGGTCGGTGCGAGGAGTTTCTCCAGTCGGGTGTCGACGTTGCCTCGGAGCGGCACCACCTCCAGATCCGGCCGCTCGCGGCGCAGTTGGGCGCCGCGCCGGAGCGACGAGGTACCGACCACCGCGCCCTCGGAGAGGCCCGCTACGTCCGTGCCGTCGGGGGTCACGAGTACGTCCCCTGCGGGGGCACGCTCCGGCACGCCGGCGACCACGAGTTCCGGCGGCGACTCCGTGGGCATGTCCTTCATCGAGTGGACCGCGGCGTCGACGTCGCCGTCGAGCACCTGTTCGTCGAGCGCGCGAGCGAACGCCCCCGTCTTGCCGAGGCGGTGGATGAGTTCGTCCCTGATCTCGTCGCCGCGAGTCGACACCGTCACCGTCTCGACGGTGCGACGCCGCCCGTCGAGGCGGTCGCGGACGCTCGCCGTCTGTCGGCGGGCGAGGTCGGACCCGCGTGTCGCTAGCCGGATGGTCCCGCCTGTGTTCATGTCCGTTCGGTCGCTCCCGAGGGTGAAAAGCCCACCAGTTCCCGCCGCCGGCACAAACGATATCCGTCGGACCCGAGACCCCCCGACGCATGTCGAAGATTCCGCAGTACAACGCTGTCGGCCTCTCCCCGACCGTGTGGGGAGCCAACGAACGGAGCGACATCGAGCAGAACTTAGAGCACATTCACGAGGCGCTCTCGGCGGCCACGTGGCTCAGCGGCCTCGAACTCCCCGTCCGCCTCGCCGTCCTCCCCGAGGGCGCACTCCAGGGGTTCACCGACGAGGTGTTCGACATGGATCACGCGACCTACCGCGAGGAGATTGCGGTCGAGATTCCCGGCCCAGAGACCGAGACCCTCGGCGAGTACGCAAAGGAGTTCGACACCTACATCGTCGCCTCGGCCAAGGAGAAGGCCCCGGAGTACGACGAGAAGTTCTACAACACCGCCTTCGTCATCGACCCCGACGGCGACGTGATCCACACCCACCGGAAGGTGACCCCCTTGCTTCCCGTCGAGCGCTCGGTCTCCCCTCACGACGTGTGGGACGACTGGACCGACCACCACGGCGACGACCTGGACGACATCTTCCCCGTCGTCGACACCGACATCGGTCGCATCGGCATCTCGCTCGCCATCGAGGGTGCCTACCCCGAGTACGTCCGCGGTCTCGCGATGAACGGCGCCGAGGTGATCTGCCGGATCGCCTGCCCCGAACCCCTCGTGGCGAACGATAGCTGGGAGATCCAGAACCGCGCCCGCGCCCTCGACAACACCTGCTACGTCGTCGCGCCCAATCTGGGAACGTACTACGTCTCTCCCGACGCCGACACGCCGGTCGACACCTTCGGCGGCGGGTCGATGATCGTCGACCACCGTGGAGAGATCCTCGCCGAACACGCCTACGGTGCCGGGTCGTCGTACTGTGCCGCGCCAATCGACGTGGAGGGACTGCGCGAACACCGCACCTCGTCGCCGCTGACCAACTGGATCAAGGACCTCCGGACCGAGTTGATCCGCCCCATCTACGACCGGGAGATCTACCCGAAGAACCTGTGGCTCGACCGTCAGCCCGTCGATCACGACACCTACGCCGAGGAGGTGACCGAGCGACAGATCGAGAAGATGGTCGAGGCGGACGTGTTCGTGCCGCCCTACCACGAGCGCAACGAAGACGAGAACGGCCAGGGGGACGCGGACGGGTAGTCTACAGCGTCTCCTGGTACGCGTCTAGGGTCCGCTGGACGTCTGCCTCCGTGTGGGCGTAGCTGACGAACTGTGCCTCGTACTGGTTGGCGGTGAGGAAGATTCCGCGCTCTTTCATCTCCTGCCAGAACACTCGCTCCCAGCGGTTGGTCTCGGCCGCGGCGACGTCCGCCCCCGTCTTGGGACAGGCGTCGTAGTTCGGGCAGTCCGTACGCTGACGACAGCCGGCCTCACACCGATCCTCGCCGCCACGGCCTTCGCGGGTGAAGATGGTCTTGAAGATGCTGCCGGTGCCGACGACGGTGTACTCCGGCGCCCGCTCCTCGAGGATATCGGTAATTCCCGCGCGCAACTGCTCGCCGAGCCCGTTCACGTGGTCGTAGACGTCGTTCTCGGCGGCGTACCGCAGGGTCTCCAGACCGGCGGCCATCGTCACGGGGTGGCCCGAGAAGGTGCCCGACTGGAACACGTCGCCGCCGGGCGTGAGGTGTTCGACGATTTCGGCGCGGCCGCCGACGGCGCCGACCGGGAAGCCGCCGCCGACGATTTTGCCGAGCGTCGTCAGGTCGGGCGTGACGCCGAACTCGCTCTGTGCACAGCCGAGGCCGCCGACCCGGAACCCCGTGATGACCTCGTCGAAGATCAACAGTGAGCCGTACTCGTCACACAGGTCGCGCAGCGACTCGTGGAAGCCGTCGACCGGCATGACCACGCCCATGTTGCCCAGCATGGGTTCCGTGAGGACGGCCGCGATGTCGTCGCCGTGGGCTTCGAACACGTCGGCGACGGTGTCGGTGTCGTTGAACGGCACGGGGATCGTATGTTCGGCGAAGCTGTCCGGAATGCCCGGAGAGGAGGGCACGGCGCCCTCGGGGTCGCCCTCGACGAGCGTCGACTCCTGGGCGCCGTGGTAGCCACCCTGCATGACGACGATTTTGTCCCGCCCGGTGTAGGCTCTGGCGAGACGAACCGCGGAGACCGTCGCCTCGGTCCCCGAGTTGACGAACCGAAGCATCTCCACGGAGGGGACGTGTCGGGCCACGAACTCCGCGAGTTCGACCTCCACCTCGGTGGGCGCACCGTACATCGGCCCGGCGCTGGCGTGTGACTGGATCGCCGCCTCGACGGAGTCGGGGAGGTCGTGGCCGTACAGCAACGGGCCATAGCCCATCACGTAGTCGAGATAGCGGTTGCCGTCGGCGTCGACGACGTGTGCGCCGTCGCCGTCCTCGACGAAGAAGGGATACGGCATCGTCGCCCGCACCGACGAGTTGACGCCGCCGGGCAGGACCGACAGCGCCCGGTCGTACAGCTCCCGCGAGTTCTCGTGGGTCATACCTATCGCTGTGTACGGCGGCGGAAAGAATGTACTGGGTTGGAGAAGGGGTGCTCGCCGCAGAGGCCTCGGTGACGGAACTGTACCCACGGAGACCGTCTGCCGGGGCCGAGATAGTCGCAGTCGGGGTCGCGTTCAGCCGCGAAATCTCAGACCGCGTCGGGACCCTCCTTGCCGGTCCGGACCTGGACCGCATTGTCGACGGGCAGGATGAAGATTTTGCCGTCGCCGGGTTCGCCCGTGTTCGCGCTCTCGCGGATCGCCTCCGCGACGTCCGCCGCGGGCACGTCCGCGACCACGCACTCGACTTTCACCTTCTGGTGGAGGTCGACGGTGTACTCCTCGCCGCGCCACTGGCCCTTCTTGGCGGGCTGGGAGCCGCGGCCGGAGACGTTCGTCACGGTGATCGAGGGGGCGCCCACCTCGGCGATGGCCTGTTTCACGTCGCCCAGCATCTCCGGGCGGAGGATGGCGGTGACCATCTTGATGTCGCGTTCGGCCTCGCCGCCGTCGGTCCGAATCTCCGTGCCGCCGTCGGTCCGGAGGTCCTCGCCGCCGTCCGGCACCGCGTCGGGCTGGTCGCCGAACTCGGGGTAGGTGTCGACACCGTGTTCGGCGACGTCAAGGCCCTCACGCTCGTGGGAGGGGTCGACGCGAGCCTGACCGATGGCCTTCAGGGCACCGAACACCACCGCGGTCGCGACGATGGTCCAGGCGCCGATGACGGTGACGCTGACGATCTGTGCCAGCAGCACCTGCGTCGAGAAGCCGTTGATGGAGACGAACGGCAGCAGCACCGCACCGAGAGCGCCGGCGCTCCCGTGAACGGGGTAGACCGCACAGACGTCGTCGATCTTGAGCTTCCGCTCGACGAATTTGAAGACGAGGGGGAGCTGACCGCCGGCCAGCAGGCCGACCAGCAGGGCGCCCCACCACGTCGACAGGTTGGTGATGCTCGTGATGCCGACGAGACCGGCGAGCATCCCGTTGGCGACGTACAGCGTGTCGACTTTCTTCGTCTGGAGCAGCGAGACGCCGGCAGCCCCGATGGCGCCTGCACCCATCGCGAGCGTCGTCGTCAGCGCCACGCGGCCGACGGTTTCGGCGAACGAGCCCAGCGCGACGGAGCCTTCCTCGACGACGAACACCGTCGCCGCCGTGCCGACGTTGAAGCCGTACCAGCCGAAACAGAGGATGAGCGTCCCCAGTACGGCGAAGGTCATCGAGTGACCGGGGATGACGTTCGCGCTTCCGTCTTCGTTGTAGCGATCCATCCGCGGGCCGAGGACCCACGCCGCCGTGAGCCCGGCGACGCCGCCCATTCCGTGGACGATCATGCCGCCCGCGAAATCACTGAACCCGACGCCGAGCACCGACGAGAGGTAGCCGCCCCCCCACGTCAGGCCCGTCACGACGGGGTAGATGACCGCCGATAGCAACACCGTGTACGTGACGTACGCACGGAGCTTTGCGCGGCCGGCGACGGCCCCGCTGACGATGGTCGCCGCCGTCATGGCGAACACCGCGCCGAACAGCCAGCCGATCCACGCATCGGAGCCACCGGCGATGTAGCCGAACGGACTGGCAGCTCCGCCGACCATCCCTGAGACAGCGGCGCCGATCAGGAAGTAGACGATGACGCCGATACTCCAGGTCAGCATGTTCTTCGTCAACTGGTTGGCGACGTTCTTCGAGCGTACCTGCCCCGCCTCCAGCATGGCGAAGCCAGCGTGCATGAAGAAAATCAGGAAGGTGACGGTCAACACCCAGACGTTGTTGACGCCGGACGCCAACGCCGAGGGGTCAACCTGCAGCGGCGTCAGCATTCGGCTTCCTCCGCGGACGGTGCTTCGTGATCAGTGCTTGGACAGACGTTCGCGTTTTGAGGTTTCCGTGCCATGTTCGTTCTCCGAATTGCGATAGAAGATACTGTTACGACATAGTATAAGGGTTAGCGTTTACAAATGAAGATATAGCAGGGGTTTCGTGGATGTTCGTCCGGTTTAATAGCAGATAAGGGGTGTATAAGGTCGTAAGGTGTACACTCTCAAAACGAGAACCGGCGAATATTTTGACGTATGTAGTGTAAAACGAACTACTCGTCTCGCCCGGTCGGTTACGCGTCGCGGCAGTCGGGCGCGACGTCCTCGGCGAAGTACGTCACGATCAGATCGGCCCCCGCACGCTTGAGCGAGAGCAGCGACTCCCGGGCGACGGCGTCTAGGTCGAGCCATCCCTTTTCAGCGGCGGCGTGAAGCATCGCGTACTCGCCGCTGACGTTGTAGGCGGCGACGGGCCGGTCGAACTCGCGCCGGACGGCGTTCACCACGTCGAGGTAGGGGAGACCCGGTTTCACCATCAGCACGTCCGCGCCCTGTTCGACATCTAGGTGCACCTCGCGAAGCGCCTCCCGCGTGTTCGCGGGGTCCATCTGGTAATGCCGCCGGTCACCGAAGGCGGGGGCGCCATCGGCGGCGTCGCGGAAGGGACCGTAGAAGGCGCTCTCGTATTTGGCCGCGTAGGACATGATCGCCACGTCGCTGAAGCCGGCGTCGTCGAGCGCCGTTCGGATGGCGCCGACCATCCCGTCGGTCATGCTCGACGGCGCGACCATCTCCGCCCCTGCTTCGGCGTGAGAGACGGCTGTCCGTGCCAGCAGGTCCAGGGTCGCGTCGTTGTCGACGGTCAGGGTCGGATCGTCGCGGGCGTCGGCCTCCAGCACCCCACAGTGGCCGTGGTCGGTGTACTCACAGAGACATACGTCGGTAACCACCGTCGCGTCCGTCGCGTCGGTGATGGCGCGGGTCGCCCGCTGGACGACGCCGTCCGATGCCCAAGCGCGCGAGCCTTCGTGATCCTTCGACTCCGGGATGCCAAAGAGCATGACGGCCTCGACACCCGTCGCCAACACCTCCTCGACGCGGGCGACTGCCTCGTCGACGGGGACCCGTTCGTGGCCGGGCATCGACTCGATGGGCACCCGTTCGTCGGTCGTCGCGTCGACGAACACGGGGGCCACCAGGTCGGTTGCGCGAAGGTGGGTCTCGCTGACCAGCGAGCGGACGCCGTCCCGGCGGAGTCGCCGCGGGCGGTCTGTCTGGTCCATACCGGCACCTCGTCCGGGACGTCAAAAACCCCGTCGTTCCCGCGTACTCGCGGGCGAACCCGCTGGCCTCACGCCCACGGCGGAGACGCAACCGATTAGTCTCTCGGTGGCCCAAGGCGAGGTGTGTTCGCGTCGCCGCTTCAGATCGCGCAACTCCCCGATGCCCTCCGCGAGTTGCTCGCCGCCGACTACGGCCTGCTGGTTCTGTTCGGCGTGTTCGTCCTCGAAGGGGCGATGTTGCTCTACGTCGTCCCGAGCGAACTCGTCGTTCCCGGCGCCCTCGCGCTTCTCGGAGGGTCCGTGGGGACGGCTGCCGTCGTCGTCGGCGTCGCTGTCGCCGGCGCGACGGTGGGGCAGTTCGCCCTGTTCACGCTGGCCAAGCGGGTCGGGCGGGAACGGCTCCTCGGCTCCCGGTGGTTCCGCGTCAGTGACGACACGCTCGCCCGCTTCGAGGGCTGGTTCGACCGGTGGGGACCGGTGGTCGTCCCCGTGAGTAACACCCTCCTGTTCACGCGGGGCATGGTGACGGTGCCCGCCGGCCTCGCCGGAATGGACGACCGACGGTTCGTGCTCCTCTCGGCGCTCGGCACCCTCTCCTTCGAGGCGATACTGGCCGGACTCTACCTCTGGTTCGGGACGGTGTTGTGAGACGCCTCGCGCCGGCGATTCCATGCGCGGGGACGGGGGGACCAGTGGGGCCGGTGCGGGACGCGAGAAAGACTACTCGGTGCGGTCGATGTCGATCCGTTCGCGGAGTGCGGCAAGGTCGTCGGACTCCGCGAGCTCCTCCAACCGCTCGCGAAAGTGATTCTCGCAGAGGCCGACGCGAATACCCTCCTTCTCTGCCGCGTAGGCGGCCTCGCGATCACAGTAGTGGCACTTCATACCCAGGGTAGGGACTCCCGCCGGTTTAAGCCTGCGAATCCGGCAGACACGACGTGATCCGGGCGGCCGCGGCGGTATCGAGGCCAGCGCGACCCAGTCGGTCGTCGTGGGCGTCACTCCCCCCGGTCGCCAGCAGGTCGTGGCGCGCTATCACCGCGTCGAGACGCTCCGTCTCGACCCGATGATCGTACGGATAGTACCGCTCGATTGCGTCGAGTTCGGGCGCGAGTTCGAGCGCGGCCGCCGGGTCGGCGTACCGAAACGGATGGGCCAGCGAGACGACCGGACAGGCCGCGGTCAGCAGGGAGAGAGCGCGGTCGACCGGTGGCACCTTGCGGGGGAGATAACAGGGGCCGTCGTCGCCGATGAGTCGCTCGAACGCGCCCGCGTAGTCGCAGTCGGCGTCGCTCTCCGCAACCGCCCGGGCGACGTGTGGGCGCCCGACGCCGGGTTCGAACGCCACGTCTAGGTCGACGCCGAGGTGCTCTTCGACCCGCGCCGTCATCCGGCGGGCGCGCTCGATCCGGTCGCGTTGGAGGCGATCCAACTCCGCCCGCAGCGCCGCCGTCTCCTCGACCCCGTAGCCGAGCAGGTCGATCCGCCCCGTCGCCGTCTCCACCTGGAGTTCGATCCCCCGGATCACCGTGATTCCGTCGCGGACGGTCACGGGGGCATCGAGGTCCGGGTGGAGGCGGTCGTGGTCGGTGATCGCAACCGTCTCGACGCCCGCCGCACGCGCCGCAGACGGGAGAGCATCGAGAGACAGTCGCCCGTCGGAGACGGGCGTGTGTACGTGCAGATCGGCGACCACGTCCATACCTTCTCCTTGCCAGCCCCGCCGATAGGCCTTGCGACGGTAGCATGACACTCCCACACACGTCACTGATCGACAATTAAGGATGATTAAAGACTTGTCTCTCTCTAAGGTCGTGCATGGAAAACCATTATAGTTCTCCGGTGTCTCCACTCTGTTGATGAAGTTCAACGGCACTGGCGAAATGATCGACGCCCTCGAATTCCCCACAACCACCGACGAGATCATCGCCGAACACGGCGACCACGAACTCGAACTCCAGCGCGGAACCGAGCAGGTCGGCGAGGTGCTCGACCGACTGGCGACCGAGGAGTTCACCACGCCCGAGGAGGTCCGCCTCTCGGTTCGCTCGGCGGTCGGACACAAGGCCATCGGCCGACGCTTCTACAGCGACCGAGACCCGACGGCGCTCGGCGAGTCGGGACCGACGCCGCTGTCGCTCTAGTCGAAGACCGACTCCAATTCTAGCGGTACCGATCCCTTCGTATAGCCTGTCGTCCGTCCGTCGGGTCGCGTCCGGTAGACAACCGCCGGGCGGTGTCCCACGTCCGGCCGCGCTTGGCTGACCGCCAGCCAGTCGTCATCGGGGAACGACGAGCAGTCGACGAACAACACGACGCCGCCGGCGTGTGCCGACAGCTGTCCGTTCGTCTTCGTCTTCGCGGTGTCCCGAACGGCGGCGGCGGGGGTTCCCGCCGAGCGCTGGTTCGGCGGCAACGGCCGTGTCACCTCGACCAGCGGCTGTTCACCCTCGTCGGTTCGGGCCTGGAAGTCGATGGAGTGGCCCGTCGTCACTTCGATTTCCGGTCGAGGCTCGTAGCCGGCGTCGACGAGTAGCTTCGCGGCGTGAAACTCACCCATGGTCGCCGCCATACGCGTCAGATCCAGGTGTTCCGAGGTGCCGAGTTTGCCCGCCATCGTCTCGCGGTCCTCGTCGAGGACGCCCGTCGACAGGAACCGTTCGTAGAAGCCCAGCGCGTCGTCGCGGTCGGCGTCGGGAAACCCCGCCGCGTGTTCGTCGAAGAACTCGCGGGTCGTCCACCGGCCGTCCTTCGAGAGGAACACGGGAAGGAAAAACCACGAGAGATGGGGATAGGGTTCGAGCCACGGCGACTGCTCGTGTAGCTCCGCCCGGAGTTCACGCTCTGCCCAGTCGGCGACGCCCGACGGCACCTCGGTAAAGCCGTACTTCTCGGTGCGCCAGAGGCTCGACGGCGTTTCCGTGTTGCCGAGCCAGTAGGCGCCGTCGTCGTTCCAGCAGAAAAGCGCAGTGTCGCCGTTGTCCACGTCGAACCGCCGGGCTTCGTAGCCCTCGGGGGGTTTGAACCAGGGGCGGCGACTCGTCGCACCCAGGTTGCCGTCCAGCGGTTCGAACACCTCGGCGCGGACGCGGCCGTCCGTCCAGCGGCCGGGAGCGTGTCGAAAACGAAGAGGTCGTGCCACGGGGACGCTACGTCCCCGGACGATTTACGCGTTCCGCGTCGCTTCCCCCGGATCGTCCGTTACATATATATCTGGACGTGTCCAAGTCAGCATCTACCATGTCAATGGGTGCCTATGACGAGGCCGAACACGAGCGTCGCGCGCAGAAGACGGGGCAGGTCGACCTCTCCGACGACGACCGGTCGGAGTTCCGAGGGACCCTCTCGTACGAGTCCGGTGATTCCACCGAAGCGCTCCTCGATCAGTTCAAGCAACTCCAGGGCGAGTGACTCTTCGGCTCGCCCCAGCAGACCCATCGCTGTCGTCGACGCCGTCGCGACGGCGGTGGCAGTAACCGAGCCACCCCGACGACGGGCGCTGATCCATAGGGCTTTGCCGTCCCGGCCCGTCCTCCGAGTATGAGCTCCGATCCCTGTGACGGCTGTGGGGCGGACGTCCCCGTCGCGGGCGGCGCCGGGAACTTCTGGACGTTCGAGGCCGAGACCACCGGCGGCGTCACACTCGAACTCGCGGACGGCACCGAACACTTCCTCTGTTTCGACTGCATCGAACGCCTCCCGGACGACCGTGAGGTGACCGCTGACGACGTGGCGGCACTGTCCGACTAGCCCGCCGACGTTCGACAGTATTACCTGCGGCGCCCGGCTGTGGCCACCGTGGACCCCGAGCGCATCCCGCCTTCGTTTCCGGCCCCGTCGTTCCGTGGCAACCAGCGCGAGGCCTTGGCGGACATCCGCTCGGCTTTCGCCGCGGGCAACGACGTGGTACTCGTGCGCGCACCCACCGGGAGCGGGAAGTCGCTGCTCGCCCGCGCCGTCGCCGGAGCGGCCCGGACGCCCGCCGAAGCCGACCCCGCCGAGCCGACCGGCGCATACTACACCACGCCCCAGGTGTCACAGCTCGACGACGTGGCCGCCGACGACTTGCTCGACGACCTCAACGTGATCCGGGGGAAAGGCAACTACACCTGCATCCTCCCCGACGAGACGACGACGCCCGTCGACCGCGCGCCCTGTGCCCGGGAGTCGGGCTACGACTGCACGGTACAACACCGGTGTCCCTACTACGCCGACCGCGCCATCGCCTCCAACCGGTCTATCGCGGCGATGACACTCGCCTACTTCATGCAGACCGCCGGCTCGGAGGTGTTCGGCACCCGTGACGTGGTGGTGATCGACGAGGCCCACGGCCTCGCAGAGTGGGCGGAGATGTACGCCACCGTCGACCTCCGGCCCGACACCGTCCCGGTCTGGGACGAGGTGGGCGTGCCCGATGTGGACGGCGCCGCCGACCCGCTCGACCGGACGGCCCGCTTTGCCGAGACGCTCGCTGGCGTCTGTGAACGCGCTGCCACGGAGCTGACCACGTCGTCGGAGCTGACACCGGGCGAGGCCGCCCGCCGCGACCGGTTACAGGACCTCCGCTCCGATCTTCAGTGGTTCGTCTCCGACTACCGCGACCCGACCAGCGCGACCACCTGGGTCGTCGACCAGCCCGACGGTGAGGAGAGCGCCATCACGATCAAACCACTCGACCCCGGGCGATACCTCCATCACACCGTCTGGGACCGCGGAACCAAGTTCGCCCTCCTCTCGGCGACCATCCTGGATAAGGCGGCCTTCTGCCGCGGCGTCGGTCTCGATCCCTCGAACGTCGCACTGGTCGACGTTCCACACACCTTCCCCTTGGAGCATCGCCCGCTCTACGACGTGACCCAGGGAAAGATGACCTACGAACACCGCGACGAGACGCTGCCCGACGTGGCCCGTCTGCTGGTTCGGCTCATGGCGCGCCACCCGGACGAGAAGGGCCTCGTCCACTGTCACTCCTACGCGATCCAGGACCGACTGGCCGACCACCTGTCGGACTTCGGGGTCGACGCCCGCCTCCGCACCCACGACCGGGCGAACCGCGACCAAGCGCTCGCGGACTGGCAAGCCGTCGACACCCCCGATGTCTTCCTCTCAGTGAAGATGGAGGAGGCGCTGGACCTGCGCGGTGACCTGGCCCGCTGGCAGGTGCTCTGTAAGGCCCCCTACCTCAACACCGCTGACTCACGGGTGGCCCGTCGCCTGGAGGACGGACAGTGGGCGTGGTACTACCGGGTCGCCCTCCGGACGGTGATCCAGGCCGCGGGACGGATCGTGCGGGCGCCCGACGACCACGGCGCCACCTACCTCGCGGATTCGAGCCTCCTCGACCTCTTCGAACGCGCCCGGAGCGACACCCCGTCTTGGTTCGCCGACGCCGTGGATCGGATGCGACGGCCGACTCTCCCGGCGTTCGACCCCGCAGCGGCGCTCGACGGCACGGACACGACGCCCGGAACACAGAGCGGCGGCCGGACCGCGCCCCCATCCGGAACGGCGTCCGGCGGGTCCGAATCGAGCGACGGCGGCGACGACCACCCGCTGTCGGACGTGTGGGGCGAGTGATCCGTGGTATCGGTTCGCATATATTGATTGGCCACTTGTTTCCTTATCCACGGCAGAACCTATCATACGCTGTCTGTGTACCTAGAAAGGTTTAGGTACCTACGACTATTTCTCGGATACGTACCCAAATGCGCACACACTCGATTGAGTCGTCGGTGATCCTGTATCGCAACGGCACGCTCACGCTCTCGCAGGCCGCGCGGCACGCGGGCTGTTCCAACGACGAGATGGCGAGCGCGGTGGATGCATACACGCGGCGTGTGGGGACCGACGCCGACAGCGCCGACGCCGATGTCGGTGGCCGTGGCCTCCTCGCCGACGCCGACTAGTCGGGCAGCAGGTGGAGACCGGCCCGCGTCTTGACGACGGGGACCGTCTCGGCGTCTGCGTCGAAGAATGCCGGGCGCGACACGGTCTTTGCCTCGTAGGTCTCCGGGTCGAGCACCTGTACCGCGTGGGCGTCCTCGACGGCCACCACCGTCGTCTCGACGGCGTCCTCGCGGGTCGTCAGCCGTCTGGCGGCGAGTTCCTCGTCGTCGAACGACGCCTCGTAGGGGTCGCCGGAGGCCAGGCGAACCCCTTTCAGATTCCCGCTCACGCTCCGAACGAGCACCGGCCCCGCGTCGTCGTCCGGGGCGATCACGTCGCCGGGCGTGAACTTCGGCAGTCGTACCGCGTAGGTGACTCGGTAAACCTCGTTTCCGTCGCCGTCCTCGGTGACGAGGGTGGGGTAGCTCTCGACGCTCCCGCCGAGTTCACGGACGATCCGAGTTGCGACCCCTTCACCCATCTGTGTCGTGGAGATGCGGATGTCCACGCCGTCGTCGACCTCCTCCACCTCGGTAATGAAGGCGTTCCGATCGCCCGCCGACTCCCGGTCACCGATGTACGCCTCCGCACGCTCGACGGCGCGATTCCGCTCCGCCGCTGTGGGCGTCCGGTCGGTGGCCCGTACCTGGACGATGGCGTTGTAGTAGCCGCCGGCGATGCGCCCACAGCGGTCGCAGGTCCCCCGTGATATCTTCACGGGGACGACGACCGACTCCTCGAGAGGTGTCTCGCGCACCACGCCGGTGAACTGGCAGTGCATCCGGATGGTGTTCTCGTCGACTTGTTCGGGGTCGACCGCCCACGTGACGTTTCGGGCGTCGACGTGTACGCCGAGGGCCTCCCGAACCTCGTCGACGGCCACGTCGGTGTAATCGCGGGCGTCGACGTCCACCCACCGGTTCCCTCGGTGGACGGCGCCACAGCCGGAACAGACCAGCACCTCGATCCGCTCGGGGGCGTCCACGAGCGCGAAGTCCTCGAAGTAACAGGCGTCGCAGAGCCGGCGGTCCCGGTCACGGGGTTCGCCGGGCAGTGGCTCCGCTCGCGTCGGCACCGGGTCGCCACAGCGCGGACAGAACTCCCGAGACTCGGTGTCGCTCATCGCCAGATCGTAGTCGCCCACGGCGGTTAAGCCCCGCGACACGCGGTCGGATGTCGATAACGTTTACCGGTGTCCGCCCCTACTGTTGAGCATGGAGTGGAAACCCGACTGGGGCCTTCGAGGCCGGATGGTCCTGACGATGTTCCTCCTTTTCGTCCTCTACATCGTCTTCGTCGTGATCCTGTCGCGGTACATGGGGCTGTTCAGCGTCGTCCTCGTGATGGGGCTGTTCTCGCTGGGACAGTTCTTCTTCAGCGACCGCCTCGCGCTGTACAGTATGGGCGCGAGACGCGTCGACGCCGACGAGTATCCACGCCTGCACGCCATGATCGAGCGCCTCTGTCAGCAGGCCGACCTCCCGAAACCGGACGTCGCGGTTGCGGATACGAAGATGCCCAACGCCTTCGCTGCCGGCCGCTCGCAGCAGCACTCGACGGTCTGTGTCACCGAGGGTCTCCTCCGCACCCTCGACGAGGAGGAACTCGAAGGCGTGATGGCCCACGAACTCGCCCACGTGAAAAACCGGGACGTGATGGTGATGACGATTGCCTCCTTCCTCTCGACGCTCGCGTTCATGGTCGTCCGGTGGGGGTGGCTGTTCGGCGGCGGCCGCAACCGTCAGGGCGGGGGCGGCGTCGTCGTGGCGGTCCTCGTCTCTCTGGTCGTCTGGGTCGTCTCCTTCCTGCTCGTCCGGGCGCTCTCGCGGTACCGCGAGTACGCCGCCGACCGGGGAGCCGCCGCGATCACCGGCCGTCCCTCGGCACTCGCCTCGGCGCTTCTGAAGATTTCCGGGCGGATGGACGACGTCCCCGACCGTGACCTCCGTGAGCAGTCCGAGATGAACGCCTTCTTCGTCATCCCGCTCCGGAACGGTGTCGTCGGCCGCCTGTTCTCGACGCACCCGTCGACCGAGAAGCGTGTCGACCGCCTGCGCAACCTCGAAGGCGAGATGGAACGGCGCTGATGGGCCTGTTCGATGCGCTCCGGTCGGTCCTCGGCGTTCGTACCGACGCCGACGCGACCCGCGAGGCCGACCCCGAGGATCTGTTCGGCATGAGCACTGCCTATCTCACGATGGAGGCCGACCTCGATTTCGTCCCCGTCGACGCCGCGGCACTCTGCTTTTCCGCTGTCGATAGCACCGACTTCGACGCGACGGTCGACGACGTCGAGGAGATCCTTCACGCCGGCGAGGCCGAGACGGGGACGCGTTTCTACCGCCACACGGACGATCACGGCTACCACTGGGTCGTCCTCGAGGACGACGACCCCGAGGACCTGGTGACGAGTGTCCACTTCGCCGCCGACACGTTCGTCGAGCAGGGGTACGGCTCCCGCCTCCTCGCGGCGGTGTTCGGCTTCGAGCGCCCCCGCGACGGCGCCCGCGCGTACTGGATCTACTCCTTCCGCCGCGGCGCGTACTACCCCTTCGCCCCGCAGTCGGGTCGTGACCGTGACAACCGCCTGGAGTTCAAACTCCAGTCCGTCCTCGACGGCGAACTCGACGTGGAGGACGACGAGAGTTACTGGTATCCGCTGTGGCCCGACGACGACGGCGGCCACCCGTGGACGTAGCGCGCCACTCCGGATGAACTTCCGCGTTCCGTGATATCGAGGGCCACGCCCTCGTGCCGTTTTACTTTCACCACGGTGTTAACGAGGCTTTATGTGCGGAGGGGCACAAGCGAAGTCACATGGCAGAAGACGACCTCGAGAACCTTCCGGGAGTCGGCCCGGCGACGGCCGATAAGCTGACCGATGCGGGCTTCGAGAGCTATCAGAGCATCGCGGTGGCGAGTCCCGCGGAGCTCTCCAACACGGCCGACATCGGCGAATCGACGGCGAGTGACATCATCAACGCGGCCCGCGAGGCAGCGGACATCGGCGGGTTCGAGAGCGGGGCGGCCGTGCTCGAACGACGCGAACAGATCGGCAAACTCACCTGGAACGTCTCCGAAGTCGACGACCTACTCGGCGGCGGCGTCGAGACCCAGTCCATCACCGAGGTGTACGGCGAGTTCGGCGCCGGTAAGTCCCAGGTCACCCACCAGCTTTCGGTCAACGTCCAGTTGCCTACCGAGTACGGTGGTCTCCGCGGAAGCGCCATCTTCGTCGACAGCGAGGACACGTTCCGTCCCGAGCGCATCGACGACATGGTCCGGGGCCTCGACGACGAGATCATCCAGGCGACGATGGACGACCGCGACATCGAGGGATCGCCCGGCGACGAGGACGCGATGGAGGCACTCGTCACCGACGTACTCGACAAGATCCACGTCGCCAAGGCGTTCAACTCCAACCACCAGATCCTGCTCGCCGAGAAGGCAAAGGAACTCGCGAGCGAACACGAGGACACCGAGTGGCCCGTTCGCCTGCTCAACGTCGACTCCCTCACCGCGCACTTCCGTGCGGAGTACGTCGGTCGGGGCGAACTCGCGGACCGCCAGCAGAAGCTCAACAAACATCTCCACGACCTGATGCGGATCGGTGACCTCTACAACACGGCCGTCCTCGTCACCAACCAGGTCGCCTCGAACCCCGACTCCTACTTCGGCGACCCGACCCAACCCATCGGGGGCAACATCCTCGGTCACACCTCGACGTTCCGGATGTATCTGCGGAAGTCGAAAGGCGACAAGCGGATCGTCCGCCTCGTCGACGCGCCCAACCTCGCCGACGGCGAAGCCGTGATGCGCGTCAAAGACGAGGGCCTCGTCCCCGAGTAGGCACGATCTGGGGGATTCCCACGTTATTGTACTCACCGCACAATTTTACGTAGTAGCGGCACGTCGTCCGACTCGGTGATCGATCAATGACCGAACGGATCGTCGTCCTCGGCGGGGGGACCGGAGGAACCGTCCTCGCGAACAAGCTCGCATCGAAACTCGACACCGGGGACGCGGCGGTGACGCTCGTCGACGAGACTGGCGTCCACGTCTACAAACCCGTCTGGCTCTACGTGGCCTTCGGCGACGCGGAGCCGGCGGACGGCCGGCGTCCGCTCGACGACCTGCTCGACCGGCAGGTACGGCTCCGAACGGGGCGGGTGACGGACATCGACACCGACGCGAAGCGGGTGACCGTCGATGGAACGTCGGCGCTCGATTACGACCACTTGGTCGTCGCGACGGGGGCACGACTCGTGCCCGACCGGATTCCCGGTCTCGTCGAGGGCGCCCACGATTTCTACAGCGAGGACGGTGCCGAACGGCTCCGTGACGCCCTCGCCACGTTCGACGGCGGCCGTGTCGTCCTGTCGGTCGCCGGGATGCCGCACATGTGCCCGGCCGCGCCGGTGGAGTTCACGCTGATGGTCGAGGACTGGCTCCGCGACCGGGAGGTGCGCGCGGAGAGCGACGTCGTCTACACGGCGCCGACCGAGCGGTCACACAAACTCCCGCCGGTCGCGGACTGGGCCGACGAACGCTTCGACGCCGCGGGCGTCGAGAGCCACACCGATTTCGCGGTGGCACGCGTCGATCCGGGCGAGCGGACGCTCCACGCGACCGACGGGCGAACGCTCGACTACGACCTACTCGTGACCATCCCGCCGCACGCGGGCGTCGACCTGGTTGCCGAGGCCGGTCTCGGCGACGACGGCTGGGTCGAGACCGACCCGCGGACGCTCGAAGCGGCCCGCGCCGACGACGTGTACGCTATCGGCGATACGACTGATATCGAACGGCCGATGGCAGGAAGCGTCGCCCACTACCAGGCGGGTGTCGTCGCCGACCGGATCGCGGCCCGGGTCCGGGGCCACCGGCCGACAGCGACCTACGACGGCAAGGTGCTCTGTTTCCTCGAAGCTGGTATGGACGAGGCGACGTTCGTCTCGTTCGACTACGACTCCCTCCCCGACCTGCGCGCGGAGTCGGCACTCGTCCACTGGGCGAAAGGCGCGTACAACGAGTCGTACTGGCTGACCGCACGGGGGTTGATCTGAGATGAGCGACGACGACCTGGCGGCTGCCGTCGCCGAGGACCCCGAAGCGGTGGCGGCGTTCGTCCGCCGTCTCGACGATGTGAACGAACTACTCGACGTGCTTGCCCTCGCGACCGAGGCGGCCGACGACGAGATGGTGTCGTCGGTGGCGGGCACCGCCGGTTCGTTGGGTGAACTGGCCGACGAAGCGACGGAGCCGGAGACGATCCGGGGGGCGCGGACGCTCCTGCGAGCGCTCGGTGACGCGGGCGACCCCGAGACGGCCTATCGAGAGGTCGGTGTCGTCGGTCTCCTGCGGGCGCTCCGCGATCCGGAGGTCAAGCGTGGACTGGCGTTTCTGGTGGCGCTCGCGCGAGGGATCGGGCGAGAACTAGAGCGGGGAGAGGAGTAAGGCTACTCCTCGGTGGTCGTCTCGTCGATGTCGAGGTCGCCCTCGTGAATCTTCGCGCCGTCCTGAATCACCTTCTCCGCGAGGACGGCGCATTTGATCCGCATGGGGCTGATGTCGACGCCGAGCATCTCCACCACGTCGTCACGGTCCATCTCGGCGAGTTCGCCGAGCGTCGTGCCCGGGAGACGCTCGGTGAGCATGCTCGCACTCGCCTGGCTGATCGCACACCCGTCGCCGGAGAAACTCACGTAGTCGATGGTCTCCCCGTCGTCGTCGAGGCGCACGTCAATTTTGATCGTATCGCCACACGACGGGTTCTCGCCGACGTGGGTGAACGTGGGATCCTCGAGTTCCCCGTGGTTGCGAGGGTTCTTGTAGTGATCGAGGATCTGCTGTCGGTACATATCCGATCCCATACCCATGAGTAGCTTCAGGTAGGGTACTTTCGCGTAAAAGGATTCCGGGGTACGGGGACCCGTGTGGGCCACTGTGAGCCGGTTTCGGGTCGCCTCAGACGGCGGCCGCTTGGCCGGCGTCCTCGTAGGCTTGGAGGAGTTCGCGGTACCGGTTGCGGATGGTGACCTCGCTGATGTCGGCCACCTCGCTTACGTCTCGCTGGGTGATCTCCTCGTTGGTGAGCAGCGGCGCGGCGTAGACGGCGGCGGCCGCGAGGCCGACCGGGTTCTTGCCGCTGTGGAGTCCGCGTTCCTTTGCCGCATCGAGCATCCGCCGTGCCAGTCGGTCGGCCTCGTCCGAGAGGTCGAGGTCCGACGTGAATCGGGTGACGTAGCTCACCGGGTCGGCCGGGGCGACTTCGAGGTTGAGTTCCCGCACCACGTACCGGTAGGTGCGCTTGAACTCGCGCTCCTCGACCCGGCTGACGCGGGCCATCTCGTCGATGGTCCGCGGGACGCCCGCCTGCCGAGCGGCGGCATAGAGTGCGCTGGTGGCGACGCCCTCGATGGAACGTCCCGGCAGGAGGTCGTCCTCCAGCGCCCGTCGGTAGATGACACTCGCGGTCTCGCGGACGTTCTCGGGGAGGCCAAGCGCCGAGGCCATGCGGTCGATTTCACCGAGGGCCTGCCGCAGGTTACGCTCCTGGTGGTCCTGGGTCTGGAACCGCCGGTTCCACGTTCGCAGGCGCTGCATCTTCTCGCGCTGGCGCGAACTCAGCGCCTTTCCGTAGGCGTCCTTGTCCTGCCAGTCAATCGTCGTCGACAGCCCCTTGTCGTGCATCATCTTCGTCGTCGGCGAGCCGACTCGGGACTTCTCGTCGCGCTCCCGGGCGTCGAAGGCCCGCCACTCGGGGCCGCGGTCCACCTCGTCGGCCTCGACGATGAGTCCACACTCGCTACAGGCCGTCTCGCCGTGTTCCTCGTCGGTCACCAGCGCGCCGCCACACTCGGGACAGACGTGTTCGGTCGTCGACTCTTCGTGCTCTTGAATTTCGGTACTCTCGGTCGTCCAGATACGTGCTTCTGTCATGATGAGGTAATCGCCACCGACGGCCGAGACGGGGACCGTGCCGCCGTGACGGTTCTTAACCCACAGTTAGTGTTCTAGGTATATAAAACAACCGCTGAAATGCACGAGAGTACATAAACAACCCGCAATTCGTGACAGCAAACGTATGATATCGGCGGTCGGGAAAAATCCGAACGATAATAAATGATGGGGTGGCCGATCGCGGCGCCGGTCGACGTGGAACGGGGTCGTGAGCGGCGGGCGCTCGACGGTTATTCGCTCTGGATGCGCGGCGCGAGCATGAACGTCACCTGTCCCAGACCTTCGGCGAACTCGTAGTGGAGTTTCACCGGGAACTCCTCGCCCAGTTCGACCGTTACCTCGGCGTCGCCGGGGATGGCCTTGTTCATGTCCTTGAGATAGTCGAGCGAGAACAGCGAGTCGGCCGGACCGGCCTCTAGGTGAATGAGGTCTCCAGGACCCATCTCGAAGTCGACGTCGTCGGTGTCGCCCTCGGCCTCGATGTGGAACGTCTCCGCCCCCTCGTCGACACGGAGGTCGATGTGGTCGGAGACCATATCGGCGGCGGTGATGCCGCGGTCGAGTTGGTTGCCCTCGACCACGATCTCTGCGGGCAGATCGAGGTCGGGGATATCCGGCTCCTGGCGGATCGAGTCGGGATCGATGAGCGCCAGCGTATAGGAGAGCCCGTCGATCCGAATGTGGAGTTTGCGGGTCTCCTCGTCGAGTTCGAGGTGGACGAGGTCACCGGCGTTGCCCATCCCCGCGATATCCTCGAGTCGGGCGAGGTTGACGCCGATGACGCCGCCGTCGGCCTCGTAGGACTCGAACGCCGCGGCGTCCAGTGAGAGGTCGACCATCCCCACGTTCGCCGGATCGACCGCCCGAATCGACAGGCCGTCCTCGTTGAGCCGAACCTTACACTCGTCGACCAGCACGCTCACGGAGTCGAGGGCGTCCCGGAGCGTCGACGCGCTCACGATGGCCTTGAACATGTACCCGGTGGTACGCCCCGGGCGTTAAAAATACCCGCTGTTCGTCGCGGGCGAGCGCGCGTGTCTGCCTCCGGTTTATACGAACACCCCGATGGCGAAGGAAACTTGGTTAACCAAGCATACCTGCTATGAACCCTCGTTGGATACTGCTGTACACTCTATGGCCATCATCGTCGAACTGCGAATACCGACCCACCAGTTCGAGTTCGGTCGGCGACTCCCGGTTGGCTCCGGGGAGACCGAACTCGAACGGGTGAACGCAGTGGAAGACTGTTCGGCGCCGGTCTTCTCGCTGTCCGACCTCGCCACCGACCATCTCGACGGCCGCGACCCGTTCGCCGATACGGACGGCTACCGGTTCGAACCCGTCGACGTGTCCGGGGACTGCTCACTCCGTCTCGTCTCGTGGGACGCCGAGGCCGAACCCTTCTTCCGACTTCTCGACGACCACGGCGGCTCCATCCGTCGCGGCACGGGTGCCTCGGAGGCGTGGACGTTCGAGGCGGCGTTCCCGAGTCACGACGACTTCTCGTCGTTTCGATCCGCCACCGATGATCTCGACGCTACTATCGAAATCGAGCGCGTCTACAACCCCACCTCGGGGACCGGCGCTTGGTACGGACTGACACCCAGACAGCGACGAACGCTCGAACTCGCGGTCGACCGCGGCTACTACGACATCCCCCGGCGCTGTACGACCATCGAACTGGCCGACGACCTCGGCATTTCGGATCAGGCCGTCACCGAGCGACTGCGCCGCGGCATCGTGACCTTCGTCACCAACGCCCTGTTGTCCGAAGACGGGTGACGATCCTCTCCCCCTGTGAACGGCCGCGCCGGGGCGACACTGGAGTCATCGGTGGCCAAGGCGACCGCTAGCGACGGATCGAGGCTACGCATCCGACGTGCATATCCGGGTCGACCGCCTCGGTTCGCGTATGAACGTGGACACACACCCGTCGGCCGTCCGTTCGCGGCCGCGACGTCCGGTGAGTCGCCCATGACCGGGCGCGACGAGTACTACAACCGCTCGAAACAGGAAGGGTATCGTGCCCGGTCGGCCTACAAGCTCAAACAGCTCGACGAGGCGGCGGGCCTGCTCGCCCCGGGCAACGTCGTCGTCGACCTCGGGGCGGCGCCCGGCGGCTGGCTTCAGGTTGCCGCCGAGGCGGTCGGCGAAAGCGGCACCGTCGTCGGCGTCGACCGCCAGCGCATCCGGCCGCTCGATCACGACGTTGTCGAGACGCTCCGGGGCGACATGACCGAGGCCGAGACGGTCGACCGCCTCCGCGAAACCGTCGGCGACGCCGGCGCCGACGCCGTCGTCTCCGACATGGCGCCGAACATGACCGGCGAGTACTCCGTCGATCACGCCCGGTCGATCCACCTCGCCCGGCAGGCCCTCGGCGTCGCCGAGGACGTCCTCGCGCCGGGCGGCGACCTGGTCGTGAAGGCCTTCGACGGCCCGGACCTCGCGGCCCTCCGTACCGATATGGACGACTCCTTCGAGTACGTGCGCTCGATCCGGCCCGACGCCTCCCGGGACTCCTCTTCGGAGGTGTATCTCGTCGCCAAGGGGTATCTCACGGCGCCAATCACCGCCGGCGACGAACTCGTCGTCGACGTCGTCGACCGCGGCGACGAGGGCGACGGCATTGCCCGCGTCGACGGCTTCACCGTCTTCGTTCCCGACGCCGAGGTGGGCGACCGGGTCGAGGTGCGGATCGACGAGGTCAAGCCGCGGTTTGCCTTCGCCGAGCGGGTCTGAGCGGACGCCCCCGGATTACTCGCGCTCGGGGTCGCCCGTCGCGGCGGCCGCGGCCTTCGCGGCCGCGTCAGCCCGCGAGCGCACGAGGCCAACGACGGCGTACACGAACGGCGTGTCGACCAGTGCGATGAGCAGTTTGAGGAGATACTGGCCGAGCATCAGCCCGACGACTAAGGACCACGGTGTCGGGGTGCCGATGCCCGCGTACCGCGGCAGGAGGTAGAAGGCGACACCGACGAAGATGACGGTGTCGATGGCCTGGCTCGTCCCCGTCGAGACGACGTTCCGGAGCCAGAGGAAGTCGCCGTCGGTCGCCTCTCGGAGCCGGTGGAAGACGAACACGTCCCAGTTCTGGCTGACGAGGTAGGCAAGCAGGCTGCCTGCGACGATGTTCGTGCTCGCGCCGAGCACCGCGGCGAACTGTGCGGGGTCGACCGGCGAGTTCGGCGACGCCGGCGCCAGGATGGTCGACCACACCAGCGCCAGCAACACGAAGTTCATGACGAAGGCGACGTTCACCATGACCTGTGCCGCCCGCCGGCCGTACAGCTCCGCGTAGCAGTCCGAGGCCAAGAAGGTGAGCGCGTACGCCAGCGCCGCCCCGGGCAGGCTGACGGTCGCGCCGACCCGCGGCAGCGCGACCGGCAGCGGAACGGCGAGTACCTTCGAGGCGGTCAACTGCGCCGTCACCAGCGCCGTCACGAACAGCGCGAGGATGGCGACGCGGCCCGCCGGCAATGCGTCCCGTCTGCCGTTCATTCGTCGGACTCCAGACGCCCGTGCCTGGCGTCGATCTCGTCGAGCAGATCCAGATTCTTCCTGACCGACGCCCGAATCGCGTCGCTCCGGTTTACGAACTTCCCGTCCTCGCCGACGTGTTCGTCGAGGTCGGCCAAGAGTTCGTCCGGAATCTCGACGCTGATCTTGGTCACGCCACTCCCCCCAGTTCGCACCCGATCACACGTGCTAATATTCTCATGGTGTTCTCTCGGGCATATTCCCCGATGGAGGAGTTAAACGCGACGGCTTTACCGCGTGATACAGTCCCCACTCCCCATCTATTTGCCTGCCGCCCGACGTAACGTAGCCACGACATGACCGACGCGTCCATCGAAGCCATCACCGCACGCGAAATTCTCGACAATCGCCTGGAGCCGACGTTGCGGGTCACCGTCGAGACGGCCGCTGGCACCGGCCAAGCCGACGTTCCCCGGGGTCGCTCTCGTGGCGACCACGAGGCCGTCGACCTGCGGGACGGTGGCGACCGGTATCGGGGTCGCGGGGTCCGGCAGGCGGCCGCACACGTCGAGGAACGCATCGCGCCCGCGCTCGTCGGCCACGACGCCACCGCCCAGCGAACCGTCGACGCCCGCCTCGATGCGCTCGACGACCCCGACGACCCGCTCGGCGGTAACGCCACCACGGGTGTTTCGCTGGCCGTCCTCCGGGCCGGCGCGGTGGCGACCGACCAACCCCTCTATCGCTACGTCGGCGGCGCCGACACGCACGTCCTCCCGCTCCCCTTTTTCGACATGATCGAGGGCGGCGAACTCGCGGGCGGCGACCTTCCCTTCCAAGAACACCAGGTCGTCCCCGTCGGCGCCGACTCCGTCGCCGAGGCGGTCCGGATGGCCGCCGAGGTGTACTACGAACTCGGCGACATCGTCCGCGCGGAGTACGGCGAGGCGTCGCTCAACGTCGGCGCCGAAGGGGGGTACAACCCGACCGGCGTCGCCGATCCGCGGACGGCCTTCGACCTCGAACTCCGGGCCATCGAGGCGTGTGGCTACGACGGCGAGTTCGCCCTCGCGGCGGACGTCGCCGCCTCTCACTTCTACGACCCCGAGACGGAGACCTACGCCCTCCTCGACGACCGTCTCTCCCGGGCGGAGCTTCTCGCATTTTATGAGGAACTCGTCGATACCTACCCCATCGTCTCGCTGGAGGACCCGCTGGACCAGCACGACTTCGACGGCTACGTCGACCTGACCGACCGCCTCGACGTGCAGGTCGTCGGCGACGACCTCTTTGTCACCACCCCCGACCGACTGCGACGGGGGATCGACCGCGGTGCCGCGACCGCCCTCCTCTGGAAGGTAAATCAGGTCGGCACCGTCACGGCGGCACGCGAGGCGTCGCGGCTCGCGACCCGGAACGGCTACGCGGTGCAGGTGTCGGAGCGCTCCGGACAGACCCCCGATACGTGGCTCGCTGACCTCGCGGTCGGCCTCGGCGCCGGGCAGATCAAGACCGGCGTGACCCGCGGCGAGCGCACCGAACAGTACAACCGCCTCCTCGCAATCGAGACCGAACTGGGTGACGCCGCGACGTTCGGCCCGCCCGTCGAGGGGACGCTCGTCCCGTGACGACCGTCCGCAACCGGTCGGCGCTCGTCGACCACGGCAACGTCGCGGCCAGACGGGCCCTCCTCGATATCGCGTCTGCGGCCGTCGACGCCGTCCACCCCCGTCAGACCGTCCCCACGGCCGTGACCCGCGACGGCGACTGCCTTCGGATCGGCGAGCGAACCGTCGACCTCGGGGCCGTCGACGAGGTCTATCTCCTGGCGGCGGGCAAAGGGTCGGCCGCCGTCGCCGCGGCACTGCGCGCTCGGCTCGGGGACCGCCTCACCGATGGCGTCGTCGCCGAGAAGGCAGGTGGCGAGCGCACCCTCGACGACCTCACCGTCGTCGGCGCCGGGCATCCGGTCCCCGACGCCGAGAGCCTGCGGGCCGGCCGGCGGATCACCGCACTCGCCGACGCGGCGGGGCCGGACGATCTGGTGCTTGCCGCCGTCACCGGCGGCGCCTCGGCGACGCTCGCCGCCCCCGCCGCCGACCTCTCGCTTTCCGACCTCGCGGACACGACCGATCGGCTCCTGCGAGCGGGCCTCCGGATCGACGAGATCAACGCCGTCAGGAAACACTGCTCGACGCTCAAGGGTGGCCGACTCGCCCAGCGGGTCGCGCCGGCGACGCTCGCGACGCTCGTCGTCGTCGACGAACCCGCCGGCGACCCCTGGGGGCCGACCGTCGGCGACGCGTCGACGTTCGCCGACGCGCTCGCCGTCCTCGACCGTCACGACCTGACCGACGCCGTTCCGCCGGCCGTCTCCCAACACCTCCGTCGCGGCCGGGAGGGCGCGGTCTCCGAGACGCCCGGGACAACCGACGGCGACGTCCTCGTCCTCGCCGGACCAACCGACCTCGTCGAGGCCGCCCGGGATCGGGCCGCCGGCCGCGGCTACGAGCCGCTGATCCTCTCCTCGACGGTCGAAGGTGAGAGCCGCGAGGTGGCAACCTGTCTGGCGGCGCTCGCCCGCGAGGCGGCGACCCACGGGCGGCCGGCCGCCCCACCGTGTGTGTTGATCTCGGGCGGCGAGACGACCGTCCGGGTCGGTGGAAACGCCGGTGCGGGCGGCCCGAACCAGGAGTTCGCCCTCCGGTCGGCGGTCGCCCTCGCTGACGAGCCGCGGGTGACGACGCTCGCGCTCGGCACCGACGGCACCGACGGCCCGACCGCCGTCGCCGGTGGGATCGTCGATCACACGACGGTGTCCCGCCTCGACGCGGCGGGGTTCGACCCCGCCGCCCACCTCGACCGACACGACGCGACGCCGGCGCTCCGAGCCGTCGACGACGCGGTGGTGACAGGCCCTACGGGGACGAACGTGATGGACCTCCGCCTGACGCTCGTCGAGGCGTGAGGCGCGGTCACACCTCGGCGTCGGCGCTCGCCTCGCTGTCGGCCGAGTCGCGTCCGGAGAGGTCGCGGCGACCGCCGAGTGTCACCACGAACAACACGGCGATACCGACGCCGTAGGCGACCATCAGCGGGATGGTGACGAGGAACATCGTCATGACGTCCGCAGGGGTGGCGACGGCGGCGAACGCCAGCACCCCGACGGTCACCTCGCGCCAGCGGCCGCGCATGGACCGGTAGGAGACACCCGCGGTGTTGAGCAGGAGCATGAGAACGGGCACGTCGGTCAGGAGGCCGATGCCTGCGGTGGTGAAAAAGATGAGCCAGAAGAAGTTGGTGATGCGGTAGGCGATGACCATCTCGGCCCGGACGCCCTCGGCGACGAGATAGGAGATGACCGTCGGAGCGACGGTGGTGTATCCGAGGGCGAACCCGCCCAACAGGCCGACGACGAGGGCTGCGACCCACCCGAATATGACGTTCCGGTTGCCGCGGACGAACCCGCGTTCCCGGAGCGCCGGCCACGCGTAGTACGCCACTATCGGAGCGGTGACGAGGACGGCAATCAGCGTCGAGAACTTCACCTCGAAGATTAGCGCCTCCATGGGGTGGAGGGCCACCACCTCGATCCGGTCGGCGGCGGTCACCTGGTCGGGCAACTGCGAGAGGAACTGCTCGAAGACGCGGCCGATCCCGCCGGTGTAGAGCCACCCGAACGTCGACGCGAGGACGATTCCGAAGACGGCGGCGATCCGGAAGGCCCGCGAAGTGAGCGAGTCGAGGATGAACGCGACGTCGGTGTAGTAGCCGCCGACATCGTCCTCGTCGGCCTCACCGCCGGTGAACTCGTCGAGGAAGGTCCCGCCGGCGCGACTCGCCCGGTCGCCCAGTTCCTCGGTCGTGGACTGTGGGGCGTCGCTCCCGCTGCTGCTGTCGCCGTCACCGTCGCTCTCGGCTGCCCGCCGCTCTTCGGCCTCGTCGAACCGGTCGAGGATCGCTCCGGCCTTCTCCTTCCGGTCGTCGTCCATCGCCTCGTTGGCCATCGTCAACGCCTCCTCCTCGCTCAGGTCGGCGAACGCCTCGGGCGGCGCCGCCCTGATCCCGTCGGCGTCGAGTTCTCCGAGGTCGATCTCCGTCGGCTCGCCGACCGTGACGGGATCGACCGCGGCGTCGAGTTCGGCGTACACGTAGTACATGAACCCGACGGCGCCGGCCAGGAGCGCCCCAATCGACGCCCACACCGCGAGGGCGACTGTCCGGGCCACCGGAAGCGTCGATCCGGGTTCTAGGAAGCGACGACTGCTCCCCAGCCGCGCTAGCAGGTCGTTGGCGAGCGCGAGGCCGCCGTAGGCGTAGAAGCCGTACACCAGGAGGGCGCCGACGACGCCGATCCCGGCGATGACGTTCCAGTGGCGTCCGGCGGCCGTCCACACGTCGAGGCGCTCGCTGCCGCGCTTGGCCGTCACCACGAGCTTCGAGAGATAGAGGCTGAACCCGTAGAGGACGAGCATCGGCGCCGCCCACATGAGTTGCGTGAACGGGTCCGGCGGCGTGAACAGCGCGCCGGCGGCGACCATGGCGACGGCGGCGTACCGCCAGCGGTCGCGGAACGTCTCGTAGGGGACGATTTCGGTGTAGGAAAGGGCGCTCATCGCCAGCGGCAACTGTGCCGCTATGCCGAAAGAGAGCGTCAGCAGGAAGATGAACTGCGCCCAGAGGACGATAGAGTAGGTCGGCCGGAACCCCGCGGAGATGGCGTTGTTCGCGAGAAATGAGAACATCACGGGGAAGAAGACGACGTAGCCGTAGACGAGACCCGCGATGAACAGCGTCACCGAGAGCAGCCCCCCGGCAGCAATCTTCCACCGTGCCACCGGCGACGACGGCCACCAACCGCGCTCTTCGAGGGCGTCGCGCGAGAAGTAAATGAAGACGGGAATCGCCATGATGATTCCGGTGACGAGACCGATCTTCGCCTGCAGGAGGATCACGTCGAACGGCGTCTGCGCGATGATCTGGAGTTCCTCGGCGGTCACCGCGGACATCCGGGCTTCGGTGACGTTGCGCAGGAACTCCCAGATGTAGAGCCGGAGGGCATAGAACGAGCCGATGAACCCGACGAGGAAGACGATGAACACCTTCTGGAGGTCCTTCTGGGCGGAGCGGAGCATCGCACCGGCCGTCTCCCGCCCGGCGTCCAACGTCTGACGGGTGTCCTCGTCAAGCGCACTCGACATGCTACATCGAACCCGTCTCGTCGTCATCAATCTTTTCTCTCCGGTCCTGCCCGGGGCGGGGCGTCTCGTCCGCCGATCCGATGGAAAAAGGCCTATAACAGCCGGGGGGATACTTCGGGTGAATGGCTGAGGACTCGGAGCCGGACACGCCGTCCGAGGCGGCGGCGGACGGCGATCCGGACTCGGAAGACGCCGATGTGGATCCCGCCGATAGCCGCGGGACCACGGCGTCCGACGACGCCGGGGCCGGATCCGTTCCCGACGCCGACGATCCGGCGCTCGATTCCGACACCGACACCGTCTACTCGCCGTCGGACGCCCCCGATGCCGGCGGCTCCATCGAGGACTACCTCGACGACGAGTCTTCGCTCACCGCCGACGAGACGGCCCCCGAGGGGGCGACGGGGACCGACGACCCCTTCGACATCGACGAGCGCCGGAGCGTCTCTGACGCCGTCGGCGCCCCCGCTCCGGACGAGGCCCTCGACGAGGATCCGGAACTCGAACTCGCCCCGGAGGTGACCGCCGACGCCGAGGTGGAGACGGACGCCGAGTCGGCGGACCGGGATGCCGACGACGGGGCGCCCGACGGGGCGGCTCCGACCGGCCGCGACCTGCGCGACAGCACGGCCCCGCAGGGCTGGACCCGCGAGGACGACACGGACGAGGCCGACACCGGAGCGACGCCGCCGCCCGATCCGGTGGCGACCGCCGACAGCGCAGATCCAGCCGCCGAAAGCTCCGATACGACGCCCGCGACGACCGGCGGCTCCGTCGTCAGCGGCGAGACGACCGTGGAGCCACAGCCACCGTCGGCTCCCGATCCGTCGAGCGACGTCGACGACGGCCTCGTCGGCGAGGGGCCGGCCTCGGACGAGGAGATGCCCCTCGCCGCCCACATCGAGGAGATGGTGCGCCGGCTGGCGGTCGTCCTCGTCGTCGGTGGCGTCGTCGCCCTCGGGGTCTTTCCCATCGCCGACAACGTCATCAACTACCTCTGGAACGCTCACATCCCGGGGGCGGCGACGAACCCCGACCTGCGGCCGCGCCTGTACGGCCCGCTCGAACTCCTGCTCACCGAACTGAAGGTTGCCGCGCTGGCCGGCTTCGTCGTCGGTCTGCCAGTCGCCGTCTACGAGACGTACCTGTTCATGCGCCCCGGCCTGTTCCCGCGCGAACGCCGCTACTACCTCGCTGCCGTCCCGACTAGCCTCGTGTTGGCGCTGATCGGTGTCGGCTTCGCCCACTTCGTCGTCCTCCCCGCCATCTTCGCGTACTTCACCGTCTACACCGAGCAGTCGGTCGAACTCATCGCCTTCGGACTCAAGGAGACGTTCGGCCTCATTCTCGTGCTCATGGGCTATATGGCCCTCGTCTTCCAGATTCCGCTGTTCATCATGCTCGCGATCATGATGAATCTCACCACCCGGCAATGGCTCGAAGGCCGGCGCCTGCTGTTCTGGGGTGGGTTCCTCGGAATCTCCTTCCTCGTCAGCCCCGACCCGACGGGGATGGCACCGATCATCGTCGCGGCGACGATGATCACGCTGTTCGAGGGGACCCTCGCCTTGCTCCGGTGGACCGGAAACTGATCCGTGTGATCGATTGACGAACCGAGTGCCGGGGTGTCGTCCGGTATCGTCCCCAGGAACGCTCTTGTCGGAGACGGCCGTAACAGTTGCCATGACTACCGTTTTGCTCACCAGACACGGCGAGACGACGTGGAACCGCGAGGGCCGTCTCCAGGGCTGGGCACCGACGCCGCTGACCGACCGCGGGCACGCACAGTCGCGAGCGCTCGCCGACGCCGTCGCCGCCGACTACGACGTGGACCGCGTCCTCGCCTCGGATCTTCGACGGGCCAAGCGGACCGCTACCCACCTCGCAGAGTGCGTGGACCGTGAGCCGACCTTCGAGTCGACGTGGCGCGAACGCGACTTCGGGTGCTACCAGGGCCTGCCCCACGAGACGATGTTCGAGGACCACGAGCGCCTCTCGCTCCGCCGTGCCGGCCACGACGCGGTGGACGCCCGCCCGGAGAGCGGCGAGAGCCTCCGGGACGTGCGGGAACGCGTCTTGGCCGGTTGGGAGCGACTCCTCGCCGAGAGCGGCCCCGCGGAGACGGTGGCTGTCGTCTCTCACCGCGGTCCGCTCTCCTTACTTCTCGGCGCCGTCGAGGGCCGCGACGTCGTCTCGGCGGTCGTCGACGGGGAACACGCCAACTGCGGGCTGAACGAACTCCGCGTGACCGACGGTCGGGCACGGCTGATCACTGAGAACCGAACCGACTTCCTCGACGGCGTCTCGGCGTAGGTGAGTCTCGTTCGACGCCCCGAAACCGGCGCGCCCGTCGCCGCTTAGTCCTCGCCGGTGGGGTACTCCTGGGCGAACACGTCGGCGACGACCGGTTCCTCTTCGGTGTCGTCGTCCGGGCTGACGCTCCCCGTCCGGTATCCGTGCAGGTCGAGCGTGACGTGATCGAAGCCCACGTCGCTGAGGTGTTCGCGCGCCGCGCGGACGAACTCCTCGTCGAGGGCGGCGTCGAGTTCCGCGGGTGCCACCTCGATGCGCGCGAGGCCGTCGTGGTCGCGCACTCGAAACTGCGAGAAGCCCCAGGTCCGCAACACCCGTTCGGCCTTCTCGACGCGCGTGAGCCGTTCCTCGGTCACCTCCAGTCCCGTCGGGATCCGTGAGGAGAGACACGCCATCGAGGGCTTGTCGGCGACCGAGAGGTCGTAGCGCTCGGCGGCCTCCCTGACCTCCGCTTTGGTGAGGTCGTGGGCGAGCAGCGGCGAGAACACGTCGAGTTCCTCGACGGCGCGAAGTCCGGGTCGGTGTCCCTCCCCCGGGTCCGAGGCGTTCGTCCCGTCACAGACGGTGCCGATCCCACGCTCGCGAGCCACGTCGTACATCTTTCCTAAGCGCATGGTCCGGCAGTGGTAACACCGATCCTCGCCGTTGGCGACGAAGTCGGGGTCGTCGAGTTCCGAGAACGTCACCGTCTCGTGGGGGATTCCGATTTCCTCGGCCACCCGGACGGCATCGTCGAGTTCGGACGCGGGGAGCGTCTCGCTTCTGGCCGTACAGGCCAGGGCGGCGTCCCCGAGGGCCTCGTGGGCGAGGGTGGCGACGACCGCCGAATCGACGCCGCCGGAGAACGCGACGACGACCCCGTCGCGCGCGGCGAGGTCGGCGCGGGCGGCGTCGAGTTTCGCGTCGAGTGTGGTCATCGTCCGCCATTCCGCGCCGACGGGCAAAAGCGCGTCGTCCGTCCCTCGGCCAAAGGCTCAATCGTGTGGCGCCGAACGGCGGGTATGACCTGCGTCTGCGGGATTCGACCGCCACGGGAGGCCGATCCCCGGTGACTGCCCCCGACGATCCGAGCGGCGAGTCGGGTCTCGGCCTCGTCGATGCCGTCGACGTCGAGGCTGGCCCCATGGCCGTCGGCCTCCTCGTCGGTGTGGGTGGCCTGCTCTTCCTGCTGGAACCGCTCGTCGGCCCAGTCCGGATCGGCCAGGCACGCGTCCGCCCTGTCGCGCTCTCGACGGTGGTGCTCGCCGGTGGGTTCTGTCTCGGTGCCGTCGTTTTCCTCCGGCGGGACCGACGCCTGTTCGGTCTCGCACACGGCGTCTTCGGCCTGGCGTGGGCCGGCATCGCGGCCGGCACCGCCTTCGGAAACGGGACCCTCGTCATCGCTGCCGTCCTGTTGGTCGTCGCCGGCGCTGGCGCCCTCGTCTCCCGCGGTCGCCGGTGACTCCATCCCCCCGTCGGCCGCGCCCGGACCCCGTCCATCGGACCCGCAACGTTTTGCCGGACGCGGGGATACTCGTTCCCGCATGGAGCTTACGGCCATCCCGGGTGTCGGCGAGAAGACGGCGGCTGCGCTCGCCGACCTCGCCGACCCCGAACGGGCGCTCCGGGAGGGGGACGTGGCCGCACTCGCCGAGGCGCCGGGGATCTCTCCGGGTCGGGCCGCCGCCATCGCCCGCGCAGCCGTCCGCCACGAACACGACGCCGACGGCGAGTTCCTCGCGACCGACCGCGCCCGCGACATCTACGAGGATATCCTCGCGCTCCTGAAGGCGCGGACGGTCACCGACTACGCCGCCCGCCGGATGGAGACGTTCGTCCCGACGGGGGCCGCCTCTCGGATCGCGGAGGTTCGCGACCTGGTCGAGCAGGCGACCAACCGTGAGGTCGACCCTGCGACCCTCGAGGCGCTCGCCGACGTGACGCCGCTTGTCGATCCGCCGCCGACGCGGGTTCGCGACCGCTGTCTCGCCACCGCCGACGCCGAGCGGTACGCCGAGGCGGAGGACGCCGTCCCCGAACTCTCGGTCGAGGTGGTCGACGATGCCCGCGACCTCGCGGAACTCGCTCGCTCGTACGCGACGGTGATCGCTCTCGACGAGTCGTTCGCCGGTGTCGACGTGACCGGCGATGTCCGGGTCCGCCCGGACGCCCTCGAACACCCTGCCGAGGTGGTCCCCGAGCGCCTCCTCGCCTTCTTCGCGGCGAACCGCGACACCCTGCTCGCGGCGGCGCGGGTCCACGACGCCGCGGGAATGGCCCCACCCTGTGACCTCGACGGGCTTCGCGACGCGCTCTCGCGACTCGACGACGACGGCACGCCCGTCGGCGACGACGAACTCGACCGGCTCACGACCGCCGTCGACGACCTCGACGCCGCGGTCGGCACGGCCGAGTCCGTCGCCAACGACCACCTCCGCACCGCCATCCGCGAGCGCGACGTGACCATCGAAGGCACCGACTTCCTCTCCTTGGTCGAGCAGGGCGCCCGCGTCGACACCCTCCTCTCACGGGAACTCGCCGACGAGTTCGACCGCGCGGTCGCGAAGGCCCGCGATCACCTGATCGACAGCCTCGACCTGAGCGACGAGGCGGACTTAGCCGAGCGGGTCTTCGGCGGCGACCCGACCTTTCCACTGAAGCGAGAGGAGGAGGCGGTCTCGCGGCTCCGTACCGAACTCACGGCCGCCCGCGACCGTCGGGCCGCCCGCCTCAAGACGGAGTTGGCCGACGACCTGCGGGCGCTTCGCGACCCCGCGGAGCGACTGGTCCGGGCCGCGCTCGAGCGGGACGTGGAACTCGCTCTCGCCCGCTTTGCCGACGACTTCGACTGCACTCTGCCGGAGGTTGGCGACGACGTGCGCGGCGTCGCCGTCGAGGGCGGCCGGTCGCCCTTGCTCGATGTCTCCTTCGACGAGGTCGACCCCGTCGACTACACCGTCTCCGGGGTGACGCTCCTCTCGGGGGTCAACAGCGGCGGCAAAACCTCGACGCTCGACTTGCTGGCGCTCGTCACGGTCCTGGCACACATGGGCCTCCCGGTTCCCGCTGTGGCCGCCCGGGTCGAACGCGTCTCCGAACTTCACTACTACGCCAAGAGTCAGGGCACCCTCGACGCTGGTGCCTTCGAGGCGACGCTCCGGGACTTCGCCGACCTCGTGACGGGTACCGACTCGCGGCTGGTGCTCGTCGACGAGTTGGAGAGTATCACGGAACCGGGCGCGAGCGCGAAGATCATCGCCGGCATCCTCGAATCGCTCGCTGGAGGCGACGTGACGGCCGTCTTCGTCTCTCACCTCGCCGGCGAGATTCGGGACGCCGCGGGCATCGACGTGGCCGTCGACGGCATCGAGGCGGTGGGGCTCGTCGACGGCGAACTGCGGGTGAACCGCTCGCCGGTGACCGACCACCTCGCGCGCTCGACGCCCGAACTTATCGTGGAGAAACTGGCGACGGAAGCCGGCGACCGAACACCCGACGACGATCCTCCGACCGACGAGGACGACTTCTACCGGCGCTTGCTGGAGAAATTCTGAGCAACACACCGTTCCATTTCTGCGCAAAAACGCGTTACCGTACGAGCATCCCGGCGTCGGTGAGGCGCTCGACGCGGAACCGACGGCCCTTCGCCGGAGCCAGCCCCAGTTCGATTCCGTACCGCAGTGACCCGGGTGCGGAAACCGAGGCGTAGCGCCCTCGGCGCGGCCGTCGCGCTCGACCTGCGGCAACTGTTAAGTGGTCACGCGAGCGAGGTGAAAGTGATGACAGAGGACCCCGACGAGGGGATGCTGTCGTGGGACGAGTCGGTGTTCCGGGACGAACACGTCTTCGAAATCGACTACGTGCCCGAGACATTCGATCACCGCGAGACTCAGTTGGAGAACCTGAAATACGCGCTCCGTCCCGCGGTGCGTGGCTCCCGCCCGCTCAACACGATGGTCCGCGGTCCGCCGGGGACCGGCAAGACCACCGCCGTCTTGAAGCTGTTTGGCGAACTGTCGGGGCAGCCGGGTGTGCGGACCGTCCGGGTGAACTGCCAACTCGACTCGACGCGCTATGCCGTCTTCTCCCGCGTGTTCGAACACGTCTTCGACTACGAACCTCCCTCGTCGGGCATCTCGTTTAAGAAGCTGTTCGGGCAGATCACCGACCGCCTCGTCGACGACGACGAGGTGTTGGTGGTCGCACTCGACGACGTGAACTACCTCTTCTACGAGAACGAGGCCTCGGATACGCTCTACTCGCTGTTGCGCGCCCACGAGGGGTCCGCGGGCGCCCGCATCGGCGTCATCGTCGTCTCCTCGGATCTGGGACTCGACATCATGGAGGAACTCGACGGCCGGGTCCAGAGCGTCTTCCGGCCCGAGGAGGTGTATTTCCCCGTCTACGACGCCGACGAAATCGTCGACATCCTCGGAGAGCGGATTGACCGCGGCTTCCACGACGGCGTGATCGGGACGCGCGAACTCGACCGGGTGGCCGAACTCACCGCCGAGAGCGGCGACCTGCGGGTCGGTATCGACCTGTTGCGCCGGGCGGGGCTCAACGCCGAGATGCGCGCCAGCAAGACGATCAGCACCGAGGACGTCGAGGCGGCCTACGACAAGTCGAAATACGTCCACCTCTCGCGCTGTCTGCGCGAACTTTCGGAGTCCGAGCGGGCGTTGGTCGAGACCATCGCCGAACACGACGGCCAACAGGCCGGGACAGTCTACGAGGCGTTCCACGAGGCCACGGATCTCGGCTACACCCGCTACTCGGAAATCGTCAACAAACTCGACCAACTGGGGGTCATCGAGGCCGACTACGCCGACGTCGAGGGCCGGGGCCGATCACGGTCGCTCACCCTCTCGTACGACGCCGAGGCTGTCCTCGACCGCCTCTAACCCGGGCGGAACACCTTTAGCCGCGGAATCCAGCATACGAACGAGAATGGCACGTGACACGTTCACACGCCGCGGCTACCTCGCCGCCGTCGTCGGCGGGGTGACCGCCGGTTGCGGTAGCCGTGCGGACGAGGGAACGGCGACGGAGACAGCCACGTCGCCGCCCCCGACGACCACGGCCCGCGCCACCACCTCGGCCGGCCTCGCGGCCGCCGACCCCCCCGACGGCGACACGGCCGACCTCGCGGGGTCGTTCGAGCGGGGGCCGGGAAGCTGTGCCCTGACGGCGTCGTCCGTCGCCGACGGCACGTGGCCGATGGCCCACCACGACCCCGCGGGGACGAACGCTGCGCCGGCGGCCAACGGCCCCACCGGGTTCCCACTCAACGAGCGCTGGACCATGTCGGCACTCGAAGCACAGGTCACCCTCCCCGTCGCCGACGGCGACTTCGTCTATCTGGTGGCGGCCGATCCTGACTCCGATCCGAGCGTGCCGATGTCGGCCGTGCTGTGTCACGACCCGCGACGCAACGGCGAGATCCAGTGGCGTCGCCGGGTCGACGCCATGCCGGTCGGGCCGCCGGTCGCGGCCGGGAACACGGTGTACGTCCCCTTTGGATCGCCCGAAGACGTCCGCGTTCAGGCTATCGACCGCACCGACGGGTCGCTCCGGAACGTCTACGACCTTCCCGGGCGGTTCGTCGAGGGGCTAGCGACCGCGGGGACGAGTCTGGTGATGCCGAGCGAGGAGACCTACCGCGTCGTCGACGCCCGGACCGGCGAGCACTGCTGGTCGTTTGCGCCGAACCGGGGCCGCGGCAGCGAGCGCCGCGACCGGAAGATTCGCGCGGCCACCGTCGGTGACGGCGTCGCCTACGTCGGGACCGGCTACCCCGACGGCGATCCGACGACCGGGATCGGACACCTGTACGCGGTCGACCCCGCCTCGCCGGGCGTGCGGTGGCACGTCTCGATGAACGGCCCGGTCGGGCGCATCGCGGTGGCCGACGACCTCGTCGTCGCCACGACCGGCACCGGCGTCGCCGGCTTCGACGCCGCGACGGGCACCCGGCGGTGGGCCGTCTCCGTCGAGTCGTCGGTCCGCCCGGCCACCCTCGCCGTCGACGACGGTATCGTCGCCTACGGCACCCGGCGGACGCTTCACGGTCTCGACCTCTCGACCGGCGACGAGCGCTGGACGGTCCCTTTCGGCGTCCGTGGCGACGTGATCTTCGTCGGCGATATCCTCTATGCGGTCGGGCGGAGCGATCCCACCAGTCAACGCATCCTTCTCGCCGCCGTCGACGTCACCTCCGGTCGCCAGCGCTGGCAACAGGAGCTATACGATCCCATCGTCGACGTGATGGCCGCCAATGGCTTCCTCTATGCCATCACGACCGACGGCCGCCTGTTCGCGTTCACCAGCGTCTAACCGGACCCAACGGCGTCGGTCGGGCCGTTCGTGCCGTCCCGACGAGCGTCGTCTGTCCACTCTCCCCGCTGGCCCGGTCGGGTCGGCGGACTGGACTGTAGCCATTCCCACCGCCGCGGCCGACCGCGGTCACTCCCCGATACACCCGCCACCCCCCGATTATTGAATAGTATTCGAACAAGAGACGGATATGAGAAAAAATATTTCAAAAATACGATTTATCGTTCATTCCAATATCATTAAATAATATTAGGTGAAATAGGTGGTTCCCGGAGGACAACACCTTCGGACAGATCTCAGCCATGTCAGAGCAGAAGACGGTGACAACGGCGGACGAGGAAGCGGAATCGGCGCTGGCGACCGCTCGTGCGCAACTCGAGCGTGCGGCGACACACATCGATGTCGACGCGGGGATCGTCGAACGTCTGAAACATCCGACGAAGGTGCTCCGCGGGTCGGTCCCGTTGGAGCGTGACGACGGGACCGTCGAGATTTTCACCGGGTACCGCGCACAACACGACGACGTTCGCGGCCCGTACAAGGGCGGCCTCAGATACCACCCGGACGTGACCGAAGACGAGTGCATCGGCCTGGCGATGTGGATGACGTGGAAGTGTGCCGTGATGGACCTCCCCTTCGGTGGTGCGAAAGGCGGTATCGTCGTCGACCCGAAGGACCTGAGCGCCGCCGAGCAGGAGCGTCTCACGCGGCGGTTCGCGGAGGAGATGCGCGATTTCGTCGGCCCGACGGTGGATATCCCCGCGCCCGATATGGGAACAGACGCCCAGACGATGGCCTGGTTCATGGACGCGTACAGTATGCAGGAAGGTGAGACCGTCCCCGGTGTCGTCACGGGGAAGCCACCGGTCATCGGCGGCAGCTACGGGCGGTCCGAGGCACCCGGCCGAAGCGTCGCCCTCGTCACGCGCGAGACGGCCGACCATTACGACCTCCCACTGGAGACGGCGACGGTCGCCGTCCAGGGGTTCGGAAGCGTCGGGTCCGAGGCGGCTCGACTCCTCGACGAATGGGGCGCGACGGTCGTCGCGGTCAGCGACGTGAGCGGTGGGATCTACGACGCGGACGGCCTCGATACACACGCAATCGAATCGCACGGTGAACGGCCGGAAGCCGTCTCGCCCACCGAAGGCACCTCACAGATCACGAACGAGGAGCTACTGGAACTCGACGTCGACGTGTTGATTCCCGCCGCCGTCGGTAACGTGCTGACGAACGCGAACGCCGACGCCGTGCAGGCCGATATTATCGTCGAGGGCGCCAACGGACCGACGACGACGGAGGCCGACCGGATCTTCGCCGAGCGTGGTGTCCCGGTCATCCCCGATATCGTCGCCAACGCGGGTGGCGTGACTGTGAGTTACTTCGAGTGGCTACAAGACATCAACCGCCGTCAGTGGTCCTTGGAACGGGTTCACGAGGAGCTAGAGGCGGAGATGCTCTCCGCCTGGGAGGACGTTCGGGCCGAGTTTACCGCGCGGGACGTGACCTGGCGAGAGGCGGCGTACATCGTCGCGCTCTCTCGGGTTGCGGAGGCAAAGAGCACGCGCGGACTCTGGCCGTGACCTCCGGGGCCGCGTAGCGCGACCCCGGCACCACGCCACCTCGGGTGCTTCGGCCGAATTCACGAGCGACGCGCTTCGGTGTGTCGGGTGTGACCGCGGTGAGGCTCTCGGACGGCGTCGGTCTCGTCGTCATCGAGGCCGCTGACCGGCCGTTCGCGGCGGTCACTCGCCGGCGACGCTTCCCCGTCGGACCGCGGCGCTTTTGCCCGCCGCCTGCGCACCCGTGTGCATGAAGGCGCCGGGTGGATCGGACGCGGCGAAGCGTCGCGCGGGCGAACACGCTGCTGACACAGTGAGCGACGGCGACGTCGTCGGCCTCGGCACCGGAAGCACGGCCGCCCACGCCATCCGGGCGCTGGGGCGGGCGGTCGACGCCGGCCTCGACGTCCGCGGGGTTGCCACCTCCTACGCCGCCCGCGATTTGGCCCGCGAGGTGGGGGTCCCACTCACCGACCTCGCCGCTGTCGAACGGATCGACGTCGCTATCGACGGCGCCGACCAGGTGAGCGACGACCTGGCGCTCATCAAGGGTGGCGGGGCCGCCCACGCCCGCGAGAAGGTCGTCGACGCCGCCGCCGACCGGTTCGTCGTCGTCGCCGACCCCTCGAAGGAGACGGCGACGCTCGACCGCCCGGTTCCGGTCGAAGTGTTGCCCGACGCCCGGGCGACGGTCCGCCGGGCGGTTCGCGACCACGGCGGGACGCCGACGCTCCGGACCGCCGAGCGAAAGGACGGGCCGGTGGTGACCGACAACGGCAATCTCGTCCTGGACTGTGCGTTCGGCCCCATCACGGCGCCGGAATCGCTGGCGACGGATCTCGCGACGGTTCCCGGGGTCGTTGCTCACGGCCTGTTCGTCGGCCTGGCCGACGCGGTCCACGTGGGCCACGCCGACGGCGTCCGTGTCCGCACGACGGACTGATCACGCGCCGCTATCCGGTCGAAAAAAGTCGAGAAGGAAGGGGACCGACTTACAGGTCGCGCGGCTGGACGGTCTTCCGGTCGTTCTCCTCGGCACGCCGGGCGGCGTCGTCGAGCAGTTCCTCGACCTCCGCGTCGAGGGCATCGTAGAAGTCCGAAGCGACGTTCTTGTCCTGGAGCGCTTCCTTGACGGCGGCTTTGACGATGAGGTCTGCCATACGACCAGTACATACCCACCCTTATTAATAAGATTTCCCAAATCGGCCGCACGTACCGCCACAGTGCCCGTTCTCGCGCGGTTCGCCGCAGATATATAAATACTGGGGCGAAAAACCGACACCTACGAGTGTCTCACGGCCGGACGACGGGTATGCGCGACCTTCTGGACGCGGTGGCAAGCGGCGAGTTGTCGCCGGCCGAGGCGGAGGCTCGACTCGCCGGCTACGCCACGACCGACGCCGGCCGGTTCGACGCGGCACGCGAGCGCCGTCGAGGGATTCCCGAGGCCGTCCTCGGGGACGGCAAGACCCCCACCGAGGTGGCGGCGATGGTCGACGCCGCCCTAGAGACGACTGGGCGTGCCATCGTCACCCGCGCAACCGACGGCCACGTCGCGGCCGTGACCGACGACCTGCCGGCGGAGGCGACGGTCGACCACGACGAACGCGCCCGGACGCTGGTCGTCGAAGCGCCGGGGTTCGACCCGCCGCGCATCGACGCGACGGTGGCCGTCGTCACCGCGGGCACCTCCGACGCCGCGGCGGCGGGCGAGGCGGCCACCCTGGCCCGGGCCGTCGGCGCCACGGTCGAACGTGTCGACGACGTGGGTGTCGCCCATCTCGGCCGGATCGTCGACCACCTCGACGCCCTTCGCGACGCGGACGTGGCCGTCGTCGCCGCCGGTCGCGAAGGCGCGCTCCCGACGGTGGTCGCGGGGCTGATCGACACGCCGGTGATCGGTCTTCCGGTGTCGACCGGCTACGGCTACGGCGGTGAGGGCGAATCGGCGCTCGCCAGCACCCTCCAGTCTTGTACCGTCCTCTCGACGGTCAATATCGACGACGGATTCTCCGCTGGCGCGCAGGCCGGACTGATCGCGCAGGCCGTCGCCGCCGCCCGCGAGGGTGACAGCGAGACGTGATCGACGTGCCCGAATTCGTCGACTACGGCGCCTTTGCCGCGCCTTCTGGACGGTTGGTCATGACCGCGTGCGCGCGCGTTAGCCATTTAGGTGTGTGTGCCTAACACAGGGTACCGGCACCGGTGGTAGCCGGCTCAATCATGGCACGATGCGATCACTGCGGGTCACACGTCTCGGAGCGCTTCGAACGGGTGTTCGCTGACGCGAACGGCCAAATCTTGGCCTGCCCGAGCTGCTCGGCCAACGCCGGCATCGCCGAAGCATCCAGACGCCGCACCCCAAACGCGTAACCACTGCAGCGGCGTTCGACCACCACGCGAAGCCACCTTCCGGTCCACTCGATGTCGTCAGCCACGCCCATCGCGCCCGGCCCGGCGGCGATACACACCGTCACCGTATAGGGGCGCCCGATCCGTGCGTCGGATATGCATTACGTCTACGTCCTCGAGTGTGCCGACGGCACATACTATACGGGCTACACGACGGACGTGGAGCGACGCGTCGCCGAACACGACGCGGGCGAGGGGGCGAAGTACACCCGGGGGCGCACGCCGGTCGAACTCCGCCACGTCGAACGCTACGACACGCGTTCGGCGGCGATGTCCCGCGAATACGAGATCAAGTCGCTCTCGCGGGCGGCGAAAGAGCGACTCGTCGCCGGCGGCGACGCCGACTGACCGCCCCACCGATCACACACTCCGTCGAGTCTCCCGTCCACGGTGTTCTCACACGCCTGCTGGTGTATGTTATTAGTTGACCCAATACCGCGACTTCGTCCTCCGTACCGACGGTGAATCTTCGCCCACCCGACCGACACCCATCTTTTTGCCACCGCCGTGGGAGGGTGGGGTATGGACGCCATCTCCTTCGGCACCGACGGGTGGCGCGCCCGTCTCGATACCTTCACCGACGCACGGGTCCGGATGGTCGGCCAGGCGGTCGCCGACTACCTCGCCGACGAGGGGTTCGACGCCCCGGTTGCCGTCGGGTACGACGCTCGGGCGACCTCCGAGGGCTTCGCCGAGTCGCTTGCCGAGGTCCTCGCCGACAACGGGATCGACGTCCTCCTCCCGACGCGGGACTGTCCGACCCCCGTGATTGCGTGGTCGGTCGTGGACCGCGACCTCGCCGGGGCGCTGATGGTCACCGCCTCTCACAACCCGCCCGAGTACAACGGCGTGAAGTTTATCCCCGGAGACGGGGCGCCGGCCTTGCCCGCGGTGACCGACGCCATCGAGGCCCGTCTCGCCGACCCCCGTGCCGACGGTCCCCGAGGCTCGGTCGACCGCGCCGACCTCGTCGCCGCCCACGCCGCCCACGCCCAGGACCTGATCGCCCCCGACTGTGCCGGTCTCACCGTCGTCTACGACGCCATGCACGGCAGCGGCCGCGGGGTGACCGACGCCCTCCTCGAATCCGCGGGCGCGACGGTCATCCGCCGGCGCTGTGACCGGGACCCCGACTTCGGCGGCGTCCCTCCCGAACCAAGCGCCGAACATCTGTCCGGTCTCGTCGACGCCGTGGCGGCCCACGACGCCGACCTCGGGATCGCCAACGACGGCGATTCCGACCGCCTCGCGGTCGTCACACCCGACCGCGGCTTTCTCGACGAGAATCTCTTTTTCGCTGCGGTCTACGACGCCCTGCTGGCCGAGCGCTCCGGCCCCGCGGTCCGCACCGTCTCGACGACGTTCCTGATCGACCGGGTCGCCGCCGCCCACGGCGAGGAGACCGTCGAGACGCCCGTCGGCTTCAAGTGGGTCGCCGAGGCCATGGTCGACCACGACGCCCTGATCGGCGGCGAGGAGTCCGGTGGCTTCTCGATCCGAGGACACGTCCCCGAGAAAGACGGTGTCCTGATGGCGTTGCTCGCGGCAGACGTGGCCGCGGCCGAACCGCTTGACGCCCGCGTGGATCGCCTGCTCGATACCCACGGCGACATCGTCGCCGACAAGGTGAGCGTCGACTGCCCCGACGCGCGGAAGGCGGCGGTCGTCGACGCCCTCGGCGACGCCATCCCCGAGACGGTCGCCGACCGGGCCGTCGAGGACGTCATCACGCTCGATGGGTTCAAACTCCTGCTCGCCGACGGCTCGTGGCTCTTGGTCCGTCCCAGCGGGACGGAGCCGAAGATGCGCGTCTACGCCGAGGCCGAGACCCGCGAGCGGGTCGATGCCATCCTCGACGAGGGCCGGGAGCTTGTCGCGGCGCTCGTCTAGCCCGGATGTCGACACCTCCATGTTCCTCCGCCCCCGAGACTCGACTATGCCATCCGGGCGTACCCACGCCGTGATCCCTCCGTGAGCGGCGCCTACGGACCCCTCTCGCGGATTCGGCGGCTCCTCGCCGCCGAGACGGCGGCCATCCGGTGGTGGCTGCTCGCCGTCGCAGCCGAACTCGCGGTCGTCACCGCCTACCTCGCCGTCTCCAACGTGGTCGTCACCGAACCCCGCTACGTCGTCTACCCCTTCCTCTGGATCAACGCGGGGGTGTGGGCGGTGATTCGCACGGAGACGCCGACCGTCGACCGCCGTCAGTGGGGCGTCGCGGCCGCCTTGGCGGGGGCGTATCTCCTCCTCCTCTTGGTAGTCGGCGGCACCCTCCAACTCGGCATCGACAGCCCACTCAACGGCGGTACGGTCGCCTCGATCCACTGGAACATCCCGGGGCTGGGGCCGATCCTCGTCTACGGCACGCCGCGGGTCAGGCTGTCGATCATTCCGTTCAAACTCGTCGGCTACGTCGCCATGACCTACCTCGTCTACGCTCGCCTGCTCTCGGCGACGCGGGCGGTACTCTCCGGCGTACTGGGGCTATTCTCCTGTGTCGGCTGTACCTTCTCGCTGCTCCTCCCCCTCCTCGGAGCGACGACGCTGTTCGGATCGGCGCTGACCGGCCTCGCGTGGGATCTCTCGACGCTCGTCTTTCTCTGTACCGTCGCCCTGCTTTACTGGGCCGACCGGATCGGGGCCGCGCTCTCTCGCCGGCTACCGCGCTAACTGTCCGCGTAGGCGGTCGCCCTCGCCGGCCGGTTCGACCTCGAACCCCAACGATTCGTAGAAGGGACGCACCTCAGGGTCGAACGCGACGACGAGGCGCTCCCGTTCCGCGGCGGCGGCCGACACCAGCGCGGTGCCGACCCCCCGACCGCGCCACCGACGCCGGGTCGCCACCGCGGTCACGCGGTCGCCGTCGCGGACGAGGGCGCCCACGATCCGCCCCTCGACGGTCGCGACGTGGACCGCCTCCGTGTCGATCCGCTCTCGGACCGTCCCGGCATCGGTCGACAGCATCGCCCCGTCGAGAACGCGCATGACGTCGAGGTGGTCGTCGGCGTCGGCGAGGCGGACCCGGACCCGGTCGTCGACGCCGGCCGTCCCGCCGCCCTTGACCAGGCGGAGGACGCGCACGTCGCCCTCGGCGTCGACCGCGCGGTCCTCGGGCACGGGAGCGTCGTCGACGAGGACGGCCGCCTCGTGCGGGCTAAACTCGAGGGCCGCGAGGAGGTCGCCGTAGGTGGCGTCGGCGGCGAGGTCGACCGTCCGAGTCCCCTCGCCGACCACCTCGACTGCAACCGTCGGCATGGATACGTGGAGCCGGCCGACGGGCCTGAACCTTCGGGTTCCGCTCGGTTTATGTGCCGACCGACCCCTCGATAGGGTATGAGCGATGCCGAGGGGTCGTCGGCGGGTCGAGAGATCTGGATCGAGAAGTACCGCCCCCAGACTCTCGACGAGGTGCACGGACAGGGCGACATCGTCGACCGACTACAGAGCTACATCGAGCGCGACGACCTGCCCCACCTCCTGTTTTCGGGACCGGCCGGCGTGGGCAAGACCACCTGCGCCACGGCCATCGCCCGCGAGGTGTACGCCGACGACTGGCGGGGCAACTTCCTCGAACTCAACGCCTCCGACCAGCGCGGCATCGACGTGGTGCGCGACCGGATCAAGAACTTCGCGCGGTCCTCGTTCGGCGGCTTCGACTACCGGATCATCTTCCTCGACGAGGCGGACTCGCTCACCTCCGACGCCCAGTCAGCGCTCCGCCGGACGATGGAACAGTTCGCGGACAACACCCGCTTCATTCTCTCGTGTAACTACTCCAGTCGGATCATCGACCCGATCCAGTCGCGGTGTGCGGTCTTCCGGTTCTCGCCGCTGTCCGACGACGCCATCGGCGCACAGGTCCGACAGATCGCCGATGCGGAGGACATCGACACGACCGAGGACGGTCTCGACGCCATCGTCTACGCCGCTGGGGGCGATATGCGGCGGGCGATCAACACGCTCCAGGCGGCGGCGACGACCGGCGACGTCGTCGACGAGGAGGCCGTCTACACCGTCACCGGCACCGCCCGCCCCGAGGAGATCGAGTCGATGGTCGAGGCCGCTATCGAGGGCAACTTCCCCCGTGCTCGCTCGACGCTGGAGACGCTTCTCGTCGACTCCGGCATGGCCGGTGGCGACGTGATCGACCAACTCCACCGCTCGGCGTGGGACTTCGACCTCGACGACCGCCGGACCGTCCAGTTGATGGAACGCCTCGGCGAGGCCGACTACCGCATCACCGAAGGCGCCAACGAGCGGGTGCAGTTAGAGGCGATGCTGGCGGCGCTGGCACTCGAAGAGTGAGCCACCCGGTGGCGCACGTCACCCGTCTCACCCGGGATAGACGATCACCTGGTCGTCGCTCGACTCCCGCCCCTCGGGCAGGACGCCGAACGACCCGCGACGCGCCGTGACCGCGAGAACGGCGGCGTCGAGGACGTCGTCGAGCCGACCGGCCCGAATCCGGCGGTGCCACGCGGCGCCGTCGCGGCGGTCGTCGACGAACGAGCGCACCGCCGCGCCGACCGACGGATCGACCGCTTCGAGGACCGACAGCCGGGCGTCGAGGCCGTCGTCGTCGCGTTTCGAGCCCAGCGGGCCGTGGCCGATACGCTCCGCGAAGGTGGCGTAACACACCTCTGGGTGGCTCTCGTAGACGCGGGCCGCGGCGTCGCAGGCGTCGAGAACGCGGTCAACCTCGCGAATTCGTGGAACGAGCCCCCAGCTCTGACTGCCGAGGCTCCCGCCGTTGGCCTCGCGGGCCGCCTCGTAGTCGTCGGCGTCGACGGCCGCACGGCAGGGGACGGCGAAGACGGAGCCGTGACGCTCGCCGAGGCGGGCGGCAGCCGCCTCGTCGCATGCCCGCCCCGGCGTCTCGGGCAACCCAATGGGAATGTCGACGAGAATCGGCTCCGCGTCATCGTACTCGTACAGTACGTTGAGCATCGCCGGTTCGGTCGTGATCGTCGTCCCGTCGTCGTCGACGGCGACGACCACCCAGCAGCCACTCGCCCAGTCGACACCCAGAGCCGTGCTCATGTGCCGCGGTTGGGTCCCGGTCGACATAAGCCGTCGAGTCGGGCGGGGACCGCCGGTCACCGGACGCCGACCGCCGCGAGACGCCTTCCCGGAACTGTTTTAGGCGGAGACGGGCCAACGTGGTGGTAATGAGCGAACTCGAAGACGCCTACCGCCTCGAGTACTTCGAGGAGGAGGGGTTCACACGACAGGAGTGTGCCTCGTGTGGCGTACACTTCTGGGCGCGGGTTGACCGTGAGACCTGTGGCGAGCCCCCCTGCGACGACTACGCCTTCATCGGCACCCCCGGCTTCGACGAGACGTACACGCTGGAGGAGATGCGCGAGACCTTCCTCTCCTTTTTCGAGGATCAGGGCCACGAGCGCATCGAGCCCTACCCCGTCGCGGCGAACCGCTGGCGTGACGACGTCCTCCTGACTCAGGCTTCCATCTACGACTTCCAGCCGCTGGTGACCTCCGGTGAGACGCCGCCGCCCGCCAACCCCCTCACCATCTCCCAGCCCTGTATCCGGATGCAGGACATCGACAACGTGGGCAAGACGGGGCGACACACGATGGCCTTCGAGATGATGGCCCACCACGCGTTCAACGCCCGCGACGACGCCGACGGCGAGTACGCCTACGAGGGCGAGGTGTACTGGAAAGACGAGACCGTCGAGTACTGCGACCGGTTTTTCGAGTCCATGGGCGTCGACCCCACGGAGATCGTCTACATCGAGGACCCCTGGGTCGGCGGCGGCAACGCCGGCCCCGCCTTCGAGGTGATCTACCGCGGCCTCGAACTCGCCACGCTCGTCTTCATGTCGATGGAGCAGGACCCCGACGGCGAGTACGAGATGAAAGACGGCAACCGCTACAGCCCGATGGACACCTACATCGTCGACACGGGCTACGGGCTCGAGCGGTGGACCTGGATGAGTCAGGGGACGCCGACGGTCTACGAGGCCGTCTACCCCGACATGATCGACTTCCTGACCGACAACGCAGGGATCGACCACTCCGCGGCGGAGCGAGACCTGATCCAGGAGGCCGCCCGCCTCTCCGGCTATCTCGACGTCGACGAAATCGACGACCTGGCGAGCGCCCGGGCGGCGGTGGCGGACGAACTCGACGTCGACGCCGCCGAGTTGACCGCCCTCCTCGAACCGCTGGAGGACGTCTACGCCATCGCCGACCACTGCCGGACGCTCGCCTACATGCTCGGCGACGGTATCGTCCCTTCGAACGTTGGCACGGGATATCTCGCTCGAATGGTGCTCCGGCGGACCAAACGCCTGGTCGACGGCCTCGATATCGACGCGCCACTGGACGAACTCGTGGACATGCAGGCCGACCGCTTGGGCTACACCAACCGCGACACCATCCGCGACATGGTCCGCACCGAGGAGCGGAAGTACCGCGAGACGCTCGAACGCGGCCGGCGCAAGGTCGAGAGCATCGCCGAGGAGTACGCCGAGCGCGCCGAGCCGATTCCCCGGCAGACCCTGATCGAACTCTACGACTCCCACGGCATCCAGCCCGACATGGTCGCCGACATCGCCCGCGATCACGGCGCCGCGGTCGACGTGCCCGACGACTTCTACGGGCTGGTCGCCGCCCGTCACGGGGAAGGCGGAGACACCGAGTCGGCGGACGAGCGTGACACCCGACTGGCCGACCTCCCGGAGACGGAACGGCTCTTCTACGACGACCAGGAGCGGATCGAGTTCGAGGCGGTCGTCCTCGACGTGTTCGAGCGCGAGGACGGCTACGACGTCGTCCTCGACCAGACGATGTTCTACCCGGCGGGCGGGGGTCAGCCAGCCGACACCGGCACGCTCTCCACCGACGAGACGACCGTCGAGGTGACGGACGTCACGCGTCGCGACGGCGTCGTCCTCCACCGGACGGCCGACGACCCCGGCAAGGGGGAGTTCGTCCGCGGCCGGATCGACGCCGACCGCCGGTTCAGTCTGATGCGACACCACACCGCGACTCACATCGTCGGCCACGCCGCCAGGCAGGTGCTCGGCGACCACGTCCGACAGGCCGGTGCCCAGAAGGACACCGACCGCGCCCGACTCGACATCCGCCACTTCCGGCGAGTCTCCCGCGAGGAGGTCAAAGAGATCGAACGCGTCGCCAACGAACTCGTCCGGGACAACGTCCCGGTCACCCAGGAGTGGCCCGACAGACACGAGGCGGAGGCCGAACACGGCTTCGACCTGTACCAAGGGGGCGTTCCTCCGGGCCAACAGATCCGCCTGATCCACGTCGACGACGACGTGCAGGCGTGCGCGGGGACGCACGTCTCCCGAACGGGCGATATCGGCGCGATCAAGATCCTCGGCACGGAGCCGATTCAGGACGGGGTCGAACGACTCGTCTTCGCGGCCGGCGAGGCCGCCATCGAGGCGACCCAGGACACCGAGGATGCCCTCTACGCCGCCGCCGACACCCTCGACGTGGACCCCGAAGACGTCCCCGAGACGGCCGAGCGCTTCTTCCAGGAGTGGAAAGAACGGGGCAAGCAGATCGACCGCCTGAAAGAGGAACTCGCGGAGGTGCGCGCGGCGGCGACCGACGCCGACGCCGTCGACGTCGGCGACGTTGCGGCCGTAATCCGGCGGATGGACGCCGACGCCGACGAATTGCGCGCGACTGCGAACGCCATCGTCGACGAGGGCGCGGTGGCGGTCCTCGGGAGCGCCGCGGGCGGCAGCGCTCAGTTCGTCGTCGGCGTGCCCGATGACGTCGACCTCAACGCCGGCGAGGTCGTGGGTCAGTTGGCGGGGCGCGTCGGTGGCGGCGGCGGCGGCCCGCCCGACTTCGCACAGGGTGGCGGCCCCGACGTCGACGCCCTCGACGACGCCCTCGACGACGCCCCCGACGTCCTCCGGACGATCCGGAACACCTGACCGGCGCGCGAGTATCACGCGTGATGCTCACGGCCGAGCGTTGATGTGTGATGCCGGGATCATCGCACACGTGACGTCGTTTCGGCCACCGTCTCCCGCCGCGTTGTCAGGTTACGGACTGCTCGCCGCCGGCTTGGTGGCGCTTGCGAGCGTCTGGGTACCTGGTGGGTCGGCGCTAAAGCGGGTATCGCCGCTCGCACTCGCGACCGGCACGGTTCCCGTCGACGCACCGTCGCTGGCCATCGGCGGCGGCTTGCTCGCCGTCGGTCTCGCGGCCATCGCTCTCGGTCTCTCCTTGCTTTTCGCCCGCGCGTCTCGGTAGTCTCGGCGCTACACGGCCCGGGACGAGAACGGCTAAAGTAGTTCCCCCGTCTACCGTCGATCATGCCTACCGCGTCCAACGGGTCCGTGTCGCTGTACTACGAGGCTGACGGCGATCCGGACCGCGAAACGGTCGTCCTCCTCGGCGAAGCGGGGTACGGTGCCTGGCAGTGGGGCTGGCAACACGCCGGGCTGACGGGACCATTCGAGACGCTGGTGACGGACCTCCGCGGTGCCGGTCGCTCCGATGCCCCGGCCGGGCCTTACGCCGTCGACGACTTGGTTGCCGACGTCCAGGCCGTCCTCGAAGCGCACGGTCGCCGGCGGGTCCACGTCGTCGGCGCCGGTCTCGGGGGGATGGTCGCGCTCGAACTCGCGCGGGTCTCCTCGCGCCCGCGGTCGCTCGCTCTCCTCGGGACCGCCCCGGTCGGGTCCGACCTGACCCTCGATCCGCTGTTCGGTGATCCGTCCGATCCCGACGCCTTGGAGACGTCGCTCGGCGCCGCCTTCTCGCGGGACTTCCTCGACGCGCATCCCGATGTCGTCGAACAGGTCGTCGACTGGCGCGCCGCCGAGGACGCCACCCCCGAGGCGTGGGCGGCACAGGCGGCCGCCGTCGAGGCGTTCGACGTCTCGGATCGATTCTACGAGGTCGACGTGCCGGCGCTGGTGGTTCACGGCCGAGACGACGCCGTCTGGCCGGTCGCGTACGGCCGTCGGCTCGCCGACGAGTTGCCCCGCGGGGAGTTCGTCGGCCTCGACGGCGGCCACCTGATCGGGATCGAGCGCTCTCGCGGGGTCAACGACCGACTGTTCGGCTTCCTCGGGGCGTAAGACCCAACCGTCACGACGGCCTTCCGTCTCTATGTCTCGCCCCCGTCTCGTCCTCCTCGATGCCTCTCACGGCGCCGACCACACCCGCCGTAACTTCCGCCGAGAACTGGATGCCGACCTCGTCGAGTTCGACGTGACTGCCGGCGACCTGCCACCGGGATTCGACTACGACGGCGCCGTCGTCACCGGGTCGCGGGCCTCCGTCTACTGGGACGACCCCTGGATCGACGACCTGCTCACCTGGATCGAGCGGGCGGCCGACCGCGACCTGCCGATCCTCGGGGTCTGCTACGGCCACCAGGCGCTTGCGGCGGCCCTCGGCGGTCGCGTCGCAGCGATGGACGACATCGAGATCGGATACCGGGAGATACGCGCCGTGGCGCCCGACCCGCTGTTCACGGGGATCGACTCCCCCTTCGTCGCCTTCGAGACTCACTCCGATTGCGTGGTCGACCTCCCGCCCGGCGGGACCGTCCTCGCGGAGAGCGAGCGGGGTGTTCAGGCGTTCCGGCACGGCGACTGCTGGGGCGTGCAGTTCCACCCCGAGTACGACCGGGGGAGCGCCGAGACGGTCACCCGCGAGAAGGACCTCCCCGCCGCCCGGATCGACGCCGTGATGGAGGGGATCGACGCCGACGCCTACGCCGCGGCCTGCCGGACCAAACGCCTGTTCGACAACTTCACGGCACAGGTGCGGTCACGAACCGCCGCAGCGACGGACGGGTAGTTCTCACACGTTTTTCAACGCCGGCCACGGAGGTGGCGTATGAGCCACGATCTGACCATCGACGAGAAGCGCGTCTACGCCGACCGGACGGGCGCCACCGAGGTACTCGTCGCCGCCGAACAGGGACTGGTCGTCGCGTCGCTCTCGGCCGATCTCGTCGGCGAGTTCGGCCTCGACCACCGGGCGACCGTCCGGGACGTGGCCGCGACCGGCGACCGCCGCGTCGTCGCCACCGACGAGGACGTCCTCGTGGGGAGTTACGACCCGACCGACTTCGGCCCGGCCGTCGCCGTCGGCTTCGACGGCGAGGGGGCGCCGGTGGCGGCCGCTCCCGACGGCCGGGTCGCCCGCCTCGACGGCGACTGGACGCGACTGGGCGCCGTCGACGACCCGCGCGCGGTCGACGCGGGGATGATCGCGGCGGCCGACGGTGTCCACCAGGTCGTCGACGACGGCCTGCGGTCGGTCGGCCTCGCGGACGCTCGCGACGTTCACGGCCGGGGGATGCCCTTCGCGGCGACCGCTGCTGGCCTCTACCGACTGGGTAACGGCTGGATGGCGGAACGCGACGGCGCAGCCACCGCGGTGAGTGCCGACGGCGACCGTGCCGTCGCCGTCGACGACGACGGCCTCCTCGTTCGTGAAGGGGTCGCGTCCTGGACGGGCGTCGAGACGCCCGCGACCGAGCGGGTCGTCGACGTGGGGTTCACCGAGGCGGCGACGGTGGCGGTGACGGCCGCGGGGACGCTGCTTACGGACGCGGGCGACGGTTGGCGGACGCGGGCACTGGGTGTCACCGGCGTCTCGCGACTGGCGGTCCAGGCCTAACGGAAACGGTTTTCGGCCCGGCCGTCGACCGCCCGGTATGATCGTTCCGGGTTCGGAGTCACAGGCGCTGGGTGCGGCGCTGGCCGCCGAGACGGGGCACTCGCTCGCGGCGGTCGGCTACGAGCGGTTCCCCGACGGCGAACGAATGGCGTCGGTCGCGGGTCCCGACGACGCCGACCGGGCGGTGGTCGTCGCGGCGACCACCTCCGACGCAGCCCACGTCGAACTCCTGCAGTTACAGGATGCCGTCCGCGAGGCGGGCGTCGACGAGGTGGTGACGGTCCTCCCCTACATGGGCTATGGCCGACAGGAACGCGCGTTCGAACCCGGACAGCCGGTGTCGGCCCGGGCCGTCGCCCGCGCGATATCGACCGGGACCGACCGGGTTGTCCTCGTTAATCCCCACGAGGCGTCGGTAGCGGACTTCTTCGACGTCCCCTGTGACATCGTGCGGGCGGCGTCGCGTCTGGCGACCCCGCTGCCCGCGGACCTGACCGATCCGCTCTTTCTCTCGCCCGACACGGGCGCTCTCTCTCTCGCCGAGTCGGTGCGCGACGCCTACGGCCGCGGTGCCGTCGACTACTTCGAGAAGGTGCGCCACTCGGGCACCGAGGTCGAAATCACGCCGAGCGACGCCGCCGTCGCGGGCCGGGACGTGGTCGTCGTCGACGATATCGTCGCCACGGGGACGACCATGAGCGAGTCTATCGCCGTCCTCGACGACCGGGCGGCCGCCGCGGTGTACGTCGCCTGTGTCCACCCCCTGCTCGCGCGGGCGGCGCGGACGAAACTCGAACGCGCCGGCGTCGAGGCCATCTACGCCACCGACACCATCGAACGCGACGTGACCGCCGTCTCCGTCGCGCCGACCGTCGCGGACGTCCTGTGACGGACGACCCCACCCCCGAGGCCCCATCCCTGGACGACGCCCTCGTCCTCGATCCGGACTGTCGCCGGTGTCCCGCCCTCGTCGACGCCCGCGACCGGATCGCGTGGGGCAACGGCCCGACGGACGCCGCCGTGGTCGTCGTGGGCGAGGCACCCGCCGCGGGCGACCCCGATGCCGAGGCGTGGGCGGGGGGTAACCGAACCGGCCTCGCCTACACCTCGCGACACTCCGGCCGGCGGGTCCGCTCGCTGCTCGCGAGTGTCGGCGTCGACGACGCCTTCTATACGAACGCCGTGAAGTGCTTTCCCGCCGACGGCGACGGGTCGAACCGCGAACCCACGGACGCCGAGCGGTCGAACTGTCGGGCCCACCTCCAGACGGAACTCGACCGTGTCGACCCGTCGGTCGTCCTCGCGACCGGCAAACACGCGACGGTGACGCTTTTCGCCGCTGCGGGCCGCGAGCTCGACGGCTTTCTCGATTTGGTTCTCGACCCGGTCGACGTCCTCGGGACGACGGTCGTCCCCCTCCTGCATCCCTCCTACGCCGACGTGTGGCGGTCGCGGCTCGGCTACGACCGCGAGGGTTATCGGGTGGCGCTCGCCGCGGTCCTCCGGGACTGCGGCGTCGACGCGACGACATAGGTGCTTTCCCGTGAGACACGGGTCCCGGTAAGCCCCGCCGTGTAGTTTCTTTATGATGGACGCAGTATCCACAGCCATGACCGACTGCATCTTCTGTGCCATCGTCGACGGCGACATCCCGAGTGACACCGTATACGAAGACGACACCGTCGTGGCCTTCCTCGACGCCAACCCGCTGGCCCGCGGCCACACGCTCGTCATCCCCAAGGCCCACCACGAACGTCTCGACGACCTCCCCGCGGACCTCGCGGCCGACGTCTTCGCCGCGGCCCACGATCTGACCGACCGCGTAGAGCGGGCGGTCGACGCCGAGGCGACGACTGTCGCCGTCAACAACGGCGAACTGGCCGGCCAGGAGGTGCCACACGTTCACGTCCACATCGTTCCACGGTTTGCTGACGACGGCGGCCGCCCGATCCACGCTCTGATCGACGAGCGCCCGGACGTGGACGACGACGAACGCGCCGAGGTGGCCGCCGCCATCGAATCCGCCTGAACGGCGACGCCCGACGCCGAAACTCGTCACACACGATTCATTATATAGGTAAATGATTCAAAGGTCATGCAAGCAAACGCATTTATACTGTGGATTCGTCCACTCTTGTGCGAGAGGTGATCGAAGATACGAACGAATAGGATCGCACCGTGACCGATTCGCCGATTCGGTCCACCGCATCGTCAACGCCACATGAGACGGTCAGTCTCCAGGGTGAGCCGACTGGGAATGCTACCCATAGTTCGTCCATGGCCGACGCACCCACTCGCTCCCGGTGGTGCGTCCACCCTGTTTTCGCGACATGCCACATCACCCGCCCGCTGGCCACGGGCATCGATCCACGATAGCCTACTCCTGTCGCCGCAATCGACCCGTCGTCAGCGTCGCATGCACCGATCCGCTTCGCTCCGTAGCGCCGACTCCGACTGTCCCTCGCTACGACGCCGAGGGGACGTACTGTGCGCCCTCACGGCCGACCACGTCGCGCTCTGTTAGCGTGCTCAACACGGGAAAGAGGGTTATCTTTCGGAGGTGTAGAGCCTCGTGCAGTTCCTCGACTGTCGCCCCGTCGCTGGCGGCGAGAAACACGTAGACGAGTTTCGACTCCGCGGACTGGAGCGTCTCGGGAACGTCGATGTTCGATTGGTCACGCCCGGTCGTGTCGGGGTCGAGGGTAGTGGCTGTCATCTCGATTAGTTGATCTGGCTACACTTCTATAAACCTTCCCGTGATATGATATGTCGTGATCGACCCGGATGGTCTGTCAACAACCGTGTACAATGATCCGGTATATTCTGATATATAGGCTCTGTATAGCTCGTTACGGCACACTTCGACGTTCGATCTGATCACCGTTGGAACGGTCCGATCCTTGTGCTTTGGCCAAACCTACCAGAAATAATATCGTTTCTTCAGGGTGGATTCCAGCCTTCGATCCACCGTCAGGCCGAAGTCGTGGGCGCACGTATGGCTCGCATGCCGACGGCACCTGCGGCTTCGCTCGCCGTGTCGCTCCTGTTTCCGGTTGGCGTCGCCGCCGCCGTAATCGCGACGCTCGTGATGGACGTAGTGATGGCCCGGCTTCCCGAGGGCGAGACGCCGCCGTTCGTCGCGGCCGGGGTTCTGACCGGGCGTCCCCCCGACGACGCCCCCGGTCGCCTCGCCGTCGTCGTCCACTACCTCGCCGGGGTTCTAACCGGCCCACTTTTCGTCTGGCTCTCGCTGACGGCGACGGCCCTGCTCGGCCCGTCGCTCGTCACGACCGCCGCCACGACCGGCCTGCTCTACGCTCTGATGGTCGGCTTTTTCGCCGTCGTCGTGTTGCCCCGGTCGCGGATCGCCGACGGTCGGGTTCCCGCCGTCCGCCGGGACTGGGCGGTGTCGGCGGCCGCGTACCTGGTCGTCCTCGTTCCGCTCGTTACCCTCGTCGGCCGGACGCTCTGACCCCATCGATTATGCGTCGCGGCCGCCGAGAGACAGTATGGCTCGCGTCACCGATCTCTTCGTCGCGCCTGCAGGCTCCGAGCCGATGGAATCGGTCGACCGCGTCGAGGCCGTCGCGGACGCCGGCCTGCGCGGCGACCGCTACTGCACCGGCGAGGGGTATTACTCCCCGTACGACACCTGTCAGGTGACGCTCGTGGCCAGCGAGGCGCTCGCGACAATCGAGCGCGAGACGGGTATCGACCTCACCGACGGCCAACACCGGCGCAACGTCGTCGTCGCGGGCGTCGACGTTCACGACCTCCTCGATCATCGGTTCCGACTCGGTGAAGCGACACTCGTCGGCACCCGCCCCCGTCCGCCCTGTGCCCACCTCGAGGAACTCGCCGCGCAGGCGGGCGTCGCCAGCGCCCTCGGCGACGGCCGCGGTGGAATCTGTGCCGACGTGATCGAGGGCGGGGCCGTCGCCGTCGGCGACGGCGTGACCGACCTCGGGGACCGGGACCGCACCGATGCCATCGTCGAGCGGTTGCGCTCCGAACACGAGTGAGGTGGCCGTCGCCCGGCCCGCACTTAACACCGACCCCACCGTACGGGACGTATGCCCACCGACGCTCCGTCCGACCGGCAGTTTACCTTCGACTACGACCCCGGCGAACTCCGCTGTGGCCGCGGCTGTGTCGCCGGTCTCGGCGACATCCTGGCCGCTCGCGGCCTCGATACCGCGCTCGTCGTCACGGGATCGAACGTCGGCGCGACCCCTGCCGTAATGGACCCGGTCACGGCTGGTCTCGGTGACCGCCTCGCCGGTGTCTTCGACGAGACGACTCCGGAGAAACACCTGCGGACGGGGTTGGCGGGTGCCCGCCGCGCCCGTCGTGAGGGGATCGACGCCCTCGTCGCCGTCGGGAGCGGGAGCAGTCTCGACGTGGCGAAGGTAATCGTCGCGCTGGCGAGCCACGAGGACCCCGCGGCCGCCGCCGAACAGGCCGTCGAGACGGGGACCGTTCCCGTCGGCGCCGACCCCCTGCCCATCGTCGCGGTGCCGACGACGCTCGCGGGCGCCGACCTCTCGGTCATCGCCGGCGTCGGGCTTTCGCTCGACCCCGCGGAGACGCCCGCCCACGAGATTCCCAACGGCTCGCTCAGCGACGCGCGACTCATGCCGACCGCGCTGTGCTACGATCCTGTGCTGTTCGAGACGACGCCAACGTCCGTGCTCACCGCCTCCGCGATGAACGGGTTCGATAAGGCCGTCGAGTGTCTCTACTCGCCGTACGCGACGCCGGTTACCGACGCCACCGCGACCCGTGCGCTGTCGCTCATGTCCGCGGGATTCCCGACCCTCCCCGCCGAGTCGATGGACGCGGACCGCCTCTACGACGCGGTCTGTGGGGTCGTCCTCGCCCAGTACGGCATCTCCACGCCCGGCACCTACCGGGCGTCGATTATCCACGCCTTCGGCCACGGCTTCTCCCACGATTACGACGCCCACCAAGGTGTCGTCCACGGCATCCTCGCGCCGCACGTCCTGCGCTACGTCTTCGATCAGGTCCACGCCCGCCGCGACTTGCTGGCCAAGGCACTCGGCGTCGACGACGGGACCGATCCCGCCGACGCGGTCGCCACCGCTGTCGCGGGCGTCGCCGCCGACCTCGGACTCCCAGCCAAACTTCGCGCGCTCGACGGTCTTGCCCGCGACGATCTGTCCGGGATCGCGGCCGAAATCCACGGCGACGGGCTGATGGACGCCGCGCCGGCCGGTGTCGATCCGACGCCCACCGAGATCAGGTCGGTCCTCGACGCGGCGTGGTGACTACCCGCCGACGACGAACGTCTCGCGGGCATCGTCGAGGACTTCACGCGCGTGATCGCCCGGGTTGGGGGCGTACGTCGCGAGCACCTCGTCGTCGGCGAGCAACACGGTGCGGCGGTCGGCGTAGCCGTGATCCGTCGAGACGCCGAACGCCTCGGCGACCGTTCCCTCCGGGTCCGCGAGCAGGTCAAAGATGAGTCCCTCCGCCTCCGCGAACTCCGCGTGGCGCTCGGCGTCGTCCATCGAGACACCGTAGACGGCGACGCCGAGTTCACGGAACTCCGGGAGCGCCGCCTGGAACTCCGAGGCCTCGACCGTACAGCCCTTGGTGAAGTCCTCGGGGTAGAAGAAGACGACCGTCGGTTCCGTGAAGTCGGGCGTCACCGATTCGCCGTGTTGGTTGCGCGCCGAGACCGCTGGCGCCGGATCGCCGGGTTCGAGCATCGGCCTCGTTTCGGCCGCGACCGGCATAACGGGTTCGACACCGGCGGTTACCCCCGGAGTGCCGCGACCAGCATTCCCGCCCCGAACAGCCCCAGGGTCGCCACCGCGTACGCGACGACGGCCAACCGCTCGACGGCGAAGACGACGAAGACCCCGGTCGCACACAGGAAGACCGTCCCGAGGGCGCCGAGCGCAACGCGGACCGACCGGTCGAGGCCGTCCGTCGACTCCTCGTCCGCCTCCGTTTCCGCCTCGGCGACCGCCTTCAGGGCGGCCCCGACCCGCTCGGTCGCCCCGCTCGGCACGACGAGGAGGAGCGGTCGCCCCCACCAGCCGCGGCGCCGATACCGGAGGAAAAACAGGGTGTAGTCGCCCACCTGCCGGCGGTGGACGCGGCGGAGTGGCGTCAGATCGCAGGTCCGGACGGGTCGCTCGTTCGGATCGAGCCTTCCGCTTCGACCGTATTCCACGGCGGCCGCGCCCACCGCCCACCGGAGCCGTCCCGTCGCCGGATCGAGTCGGCCGACCGTGTACCGAAGGTCGACCGCCCACCTAGCGGCGACGAACGCCAGCGGGTAGGCGAGCAAAAGTCCCGGCTGGAGCGCCAGCGGCAGGAGGAGGAGAGGGCCGCCGACGACGGCTACCGGCAGGTAGCGACGGCGAACCCACCCGGCGCTCGGCAGGACCGTGCCGAGTTCCCGCTCCGTCCCGTGTGTCGACGCGAGTCGGAGGTACCACAGCGACATCGGCCCGCCGACGAACAGGAGGACGCCGACGAGGAGGAGCGCCCCGGTGTCGCCGCCGATGCGCCCCCCAACGGCCAGTGCGACGAGGGCCGCCACGACTAAGAGGCCGACGACGCCGACGACGCCGGCCCCGAGGTGAAAGACGAGCAGTCTGAGTCGGTCGGATTCGCGGTCGGGAAGCGCCGCCCACGTGACCGCCGAGTCGTCGGTGGCGGCGACCATACCCACTCTGGGGCCGACGTCGACAAGGCTCTTGTCCCGTTCGTCGCCCGACCGCACCACCTCTCACGGCACCCGAAGCTCTCGCCCCGAGTTTTTAATCGGAGGGCGCCGCACACCCTGGTATGAGCGACGGTGACGCCGGAACGGTGGCGGCACTGGTCGGCGCGACCGGTGGGGCAGGGACCACGCGACTGTCGGTCGAACTCGGGGCGCTTCTCGCGGCCGACGGGCGGTCGGTCGCCGTCCTCGACGCCGCCTTCGCCACGCAAGGCCTGTCCGACTACCTCTCCGGTCGACTCGACCCGGACCTGACGGCGCTGCTCACCGACCGACGGGAGGCGGCGCTCGAAGACGGGCTGGTCGACCTGCCGCTCGACGTCGACGGACGAGTGGCCTGCTGTCCCGCCGCGGCACCGTTCAAACGCCTCGCCCGCGCGAAATCCGCCGCCGCGGCCCAGCGGTTCGAGTCCCGGGTCGCCGCCGCGGCCGACGGCTTCGACCACGTCGTCGTCGACACGCCGCCGGTGGCGTCGAATCAGTCGGTTGCCGCGGTGAACGCCGCCGACCGGGTCGCCGTCGTCACCCCGGCCACGACCCGTGGACGCGACGCCGTCCAGCGAATCCGTGGCCGCCTCGACGACGTCGGATCGGCCGCCGACGCTGTCGTCGCGACTCGCGGTGATCTGGAGGTTGCGGACGCTACCGTGTCCGAAACGGCGGCGGCGGTGACAGCCGCTCCAACCTGTCTGGAGGAGAGTTCGGTCGCAACGGCCGTTGCCGACGTCGCCGCCGTCGTCTTCGACGCCGACCTGTCGGTCGAGGAGGGAGCCGGACTGTTCGACTCGGTCGGCGGGTTCGTCTCGCGGTAGCTACCGCAGGTCGCCGACGGAACTCATCGTCTCAGCTAGCGCGTCGCGCTTGTCGACCGTCGCCGTCCCGTCGGGTTCGAGCACACCCTCGACGGCGTCGGCCAGGTCCGGAACGGGGTCGTGCGTCTCGATGTACGTCGCCAGCGCGAAGTCCGCCTCGTCGGCGCCCGCGAGTTCGGTCGCTTCGGTTCTGGCGAGGTCACCGGCCAACCAGTCCCGGACGATCCGACGCCCCGTCGGGCCGAGCGGCGACAGCCCCGTGACGCCACAGCAGTGGAGCAGTTTGGCCGCCGTCATCGGCGCGATTCCCGCTTCGCGGGCACAGTCGCCGACGCTCGTCCCCGCCGCGTACGTCTCGACCACCGTCGCCGCCGCCTCGGGCGTACACGGCAACGCCTCCGTGTGGTCGTCCAAGCGGGCGACCAAGTCGTCGCCCGTCGCGTCCACCGTCGGCACCCCGCGCTCGCGCTGTCGTTCGTGTACTTCGATTCCCGCGGCGATGTCGGACAGCCCCATCACCGTGTACTGGCGCCGCACCGGTTGTAAAACCTACCGCCGATCCGCGGGATCGACGACAGAACGTACCGGTGACCGATAGGCTTCTGCTCGGCGAATACCGCGAATCCACGGGTTCGCGCCCCTGTTTAAATACTCCATCGGGACCAACTTTCGACTGTGATGAGTCAGGCACGCGAGGCGGAGTGTCCGGAGTGCAGTGGTCGACTGAACACCCAGGGGACCGAGACGGTCTGCGGACAGTGTGGACTCGTCGTCGACGAGTACCGGATTGACCACGGGCCGGAGTGGCGCTCGTTCGCCGACGACGATACGTCGCCCGAGCGGACGGGCGCGCCGCTCACTCAGTCGCGTCACGACCGCGGGCTCTCGACCGACATCGGCCGGTCGACCCGCATCAAGGGACGGAAGCGGCGTCGGTTGTCGCGGATGCGGACCCAGCACAACCGCGCCCAGATATCGACGAAACGCGAGCGCAACCAGGTGTACGCGTTCACGGAGATCAGGCGATTGGTCGGGGCGCTGTCGCTCCCCCGGCACGTCCGCGAGTCGGCGTGTTCGCTGTTCCGGTCGGCACAGGAGGCGGACCTGCTCCGCGGGCGGTCACTGGAAGGATTTGCCTCCGCGACGGTCTACGCCACCTGCCGGGTGTGTTCCGTGTCCCGCACCGTCGACGAGGTGGTCGACGCCGCAAAGGCCAGCGAGGCAGAACACCGCGCGGCCTACCGCGCGCTGAACCGCGATCTCGATATCGCAACCGGACCGATCCACCCCGTGGAGTACATTCCCCGGTACGCCAGCGAACTCGACGTGAGCGAGGCCGTCCGCCGGAACGCGGAGGCCCACGCACGGCGCCTCCGCGAGTCGGGCGATACCGCGGGTCGCAACCCCAGCGGCGTCGCCGCGGCCTGTCTCTACACGGCCGCCCGCGAGAACGGCGCGTCGCTCACCCAGCAGGACGCCGCCGACGTGGCCGGCGTCACGCCGGTCACCGTCCGCAACACCTACACGCTGTTGACCGAGTGACCGTCGCGGCCGCGGCGTTCCCGCTTGCAGGTCCGAACCCTACCGCCGAGCGAGCGAAAGACCTCGGCGGCGGCCGAATCCGGCGCCGCCGACGCGACCGGTCGCTCGTCGTCGACGGACCGACCGACGCGCGGATCGGCCGGCACCGCCGAGACGGGGGCACCGAGCGTCCGCCGGAGTGCGTCGGCCGGCACGTCGTCGTCGGCAGCCGTCCGGTTGAGCACAACACCGATCAGCCCCGCGTCGAGTTCCCGCGCCAACTCTCGCGTCCGGACCACATCGGCCAGTGCGAACCGACGCGGCGACGCCACGAGGACGCAGGCGTCGGCGACGGCCAGCGGCACCCCGACGTCGGCACGGAGACCGGCCGGGCAGTCGACCACTACGTCGCCGACACGGGCCGCCACCGTCCGGAGCGCCTCCGCGAGACGGCTGACGTCCGCCGCCCGGGCGCCGGCCAGCGACCGACCACAGGGCAGTAGCGACACCCGTCCGTGACGGACGGCCTCCATCGGATCTGCCCGCCCCGCGAGCACGTCGTGGAGGTCCGGTCCCTGGCTGTGAGGCAGGTCGGCCATTCCCAGGTCGGCGTCGACGACCACCGCATCGAGCACCGCCCCCAGGTTGTACGCGACGGTCGTCTTTCCCACGCCGCCTTTCCCGCCGGCGACGGCGACGATCACGCCAGCCTCCGGAGGGCGGCGTAGGGCACGTCGACCGCCGCCGCTCGCTCCGCGAGCCTCGCCGCTCGCGCCGAGACGGCCCGGAGTCGCTCGGCGTCGGCCGCGACCGCTTCGTCGAGGGTGGCGAGATCATCCGTGCCGTCGATAGCGGCCGCCACCGTCTCGGCCGAGGCGTCCGTCAGTTGCTCGCCCCGTTCGATCCGCCGTTCGGCCGCCGCCAGCCACGCCGTGACCGCCGGCGGGACCGTCGTCGGGTCGTCGCTCGACGCCGCCGGATCGGTCCCGGTCGCGGACGGAATTCCGTCCGATGCCGACGCATCGCCATTCTGCGACACCGCCTCGTCGTCCGGGCGTTCCCCCGTGCCCGTCTCCATCGCCGCGCCCGCCGCCCCCGCTCCGCGCGCCGCCGACGCGTCGGGCAGTGCGTCGGCCGGCGGGCGCGCCGCGTCCAGTCCTCGGATCGCCGCCGCGGCCGTCGACGCTGACGCCTCCGCTCTCGCGCGTCCTTCGTCCCGGACCTCGACGGGCGGCCGTTCGTCGGGTGCCGGACAGGCGTATCCGAGCGTTCGGCGGTCGCCAGCGGGAACGACGCCCGCGAACCCGTCGGGGTCCCACCCTCGTTCGGGAACGCCGGCGCGTCGCGGAGGAAGGACTGGGCCGGACAGGCAGTTTGTCACCCTAACCCGGCGGTCGACCGGCGACGGATTGTGCAGTTCGACCGTCACGAGGGCGACGTCGTCGCGGCCGTCGAGTCGCGTGAGCGTCCAGTCGGACTCCATGGCCCCGACTGGCCGCGTTACCGGACATAAATCACCGGCGCGTCGAGGGTCGCCGCTGCTGCGTCGGCCCCAGAGAAGCGGTCGAGACCGTCGACGACGACCGGCGCGTCGAGGGGTGCGAGACGCGCGACGCCGAGGGCTGCCGTCGTCGCGTCGCCCTCGTAGGCTCCCGGTGACTCGCCCACCGTCGCACTCCCCGGGACCGCCTCGACGGCCGTCCGAAACGTCTCCCACACCCTCGCCGCCAACTCCTCGCGAACCCGCCGTTCGAGGTTCGCCACCCGGTCTTCCAGTTCGAGGCGCTCCTCCCGTCTGTCGCGGGCCTTCCGTGCCGCTCGCTCCGCACGGTCGAGCGCCTGTTCGGCCGCAATCCGCTCGGTTTCGGCCTCCGCGAGGTCACTGGTCGCGGCGTCCAACTGCGCCTCGACAGCCGTGGTGTCGGCACCCGTCTCGTGCCGTGCCTGTATCCGCCCCCGGAGTTCGGCGACCCGCTCCCGGAGGCGCTCCTCCTCGGCGCCCGCCGCCGCGACCCGCCGGCGTGCCTCCCTGACGTCGACCGCCGGCGGCGACGCCGCGGCCAGTTCGTCCCGTGCCGCCACGAGTTCCCCGGCCTGTTCTGCCTCGTGGCCCCGTGCCCGCGCCACGGCGGCGAGCGCCGCCCGCCGGTCGAACCCTGACGGCGGCAGGCAGGCGACGTGGTCGTGGACGCTTCCCGGTTCGGGGCACTCGACGTGGACCGGCGACGCCTCGCCACGAATCGCCCGACGGAGCGCCGTCGCCTCGACGCCCGTGACCTCGACTGCCCATCCCTCCCGGACGGTCCCGTCGATCCTCACCCGCATGTGTGTCGTCGCCGATTGGCTCGCCGGTCACAGGTCGGCATCGCGCATGGCCTCCGAATCGGGATGGTCGGTCCCCGCCGCGAACTTGTCGTAGGGCGTGCTCGGTGTCTCGCGGGCCTCGTAGGCCGTGGCGGCCGCCCGCACCGCTTCGGGCACGGTCTCGAACTCGTTGAACGGACGCGTCCGTTCGATCTGGACGTCGTCGCCGTGTTTTGCCCGGAGCCGCAGGGCGAGAAACGCTCCCAACTCCGTCTCCTCCAGCAGCGTCGCGCGACCGAACCGTCGGACGACCGTCCCCTCGTGGCTCCGACAGACGTTCCGGAGCGTGGTGCGGGCGTCCCGCGAGTACGTGACGACGAGTAGCACCGTTGCCCTCCCCTGTCGTGACGGAGTACCTAACCCTGTCGGTACCGGCAGTCAGTCCAGTCGCTCGACGTCGAACGACGCCGGCGTCGCCGGGGCGTGTTCGGCGATCCGATCTCGCGCCTCGGCCCGCGAGGACGCGATCACCACCACGTCCTCGACGGCCTCCGCACCGTGACCCGCGTACGCCCCGAGACCGCTCCCCTCGAACTCCGTCGCGTACGTCCGAAGCGCCGCGAGCACCCGCTCCTCGGTCGCCGCGAGGTCTGCCTCGCCCGCCTCGAACGCCCTGAGTGCCTCCTCGACGTTCCTGATCGCGGAGATGCGGTCCATCAGACTACCTTGTACTGGTCCGTCATCGGGCTGTACACGTCGCCTTTCCGGCGCAACTGCTCGATCTGATCCATTACCTTCTCCTCCTCGATGCCCTCGGTCTGTGCGCGCTCGACGATGGCGTCGAGCGGTGCCCCCGCCTCGCCCTCGTACTCGGCGTCGACCGTCTCGATGACGTCCTTGATGCTCTTGATGCGGTCGCGCTGGCTCTTCGAGGTTCCCGTCTCGATGACGTCGGCGTCGAACTCCCCCGTCTCGGGGTCGACGCCGATATCCTGCAGACAGGAGCGGACGATGTCGATCACACGCTCGGCGTCCTCGCGTTCGACCGTATCGGAGAGTCGGACCCGCGCGCTCGCCTCGGCCAGTCGGACCAGTGCCTCCAGCTTGCGGGCGGTGACCGGAACCGGGGCGTCCTCGTCTGCGCCCTTCGCACGGAGGTCGACGTAGAAGTCGCGGATGGCCGCCTTCGCGTCGTCGGCCATCGTCGGATAGCAGGTGCGTTTGGCGTACGCGATGTACTTCCGGAGCAGTTCGGGATCGATGGCCGGATCGACCGTGTCCGTGACCGACTCCACCTCTGCCTGGCTGTGGTTGGCGTTTGCCACCTCCGTCCGCTGGGTGTTCAACTCCCCCGCGTAGTTCGTCCGCAGGATGTGTTCGGCCAGCGCGGCGTCCTCCTCGGGGTCGGGCTGGTCCGTCACGGTGAAGATCAGGTCGAACCGTGAGATCAGGGCCGGTTCGAGGTCGATCTGTTCGCCGATGGGTTCGTACTGGTCGAACCGGCCGTACTTGGGGTTCGCGGCGCCGAGAAGCGAACACCGGGACTTGAGGGTGGCGTTGATGCCAGCCTTCGAGATGCTGATCTCCTGTTGTTCGAGGGCTTGGTGCATCGCGGACCTGTCCTCCGGGCGCATCTTGTCGAGTTCGTCGACGGCGGCGATCCCTTGGTCGGCCAACACCAGGGCGCCCGCTTCGAGGCTCCACTGTTGTCCCTCGCCGAAGTCGTCGCGGACGGCCGCGGCGGTCAGCCCGGCCGAACTGGACCCTTTCCCCGAGGTGTAGACCGAACGCGGGGCGATATTCCGGATGTAGGAGAGGAGCTGTGAGTTGTGCGAGACGATACCGTTGCCGAGGTACGTGTGCGTCCCGGCGACTTCGAGGTCGTATACCCAACTGTAGTCCGGGTCGACCGTTTCGATTGTCTCGATGCAGTCCCACGAAATATCGTTCTCGACGAGCCGTCGGAGTGCCCGGAGGTCGTCGGCGACTGCCATCGCTTCGTCGATCCGACCTCGGACCGCGTCTTGGACGTCTCGGGTAACCCCGCCATCGGGGGTCACGACACTCCGCTCGTAGTTGCTGATCGACTTCTGTGAAACGCCCGCCGCGTCTGCGAGTTCGTCCTGAGAGAGGTTCAGCTCTCGACGAAGACGCTCAATTTCACTCCAGTCCCCACTTTCCAACTGTTCTCGAACCTCACCGAGCCATTCGAGTCGCGCTTCGAACTGATCGAGGACCGTCCGAAGGCTCTCTCGACTCGGATTTCGGTCGCCGCGTTCGTAGTGCTGGTACGTCGTTCGTGGGATGCCACAGTCGAACTGTGATAGTGCGAGTGCCTCGCGAACGCGTTGGAGGGCCTCGGACACATCCGGAACGATGTCGGTATTCGTATTCTCGGAAATATCCGTGAACGCAGTCGACGCAGCCGTCTTTCGTTCGGTGACGAATCCGACTTCTTCGACGTAGCTGACGAAGTCGGTTCCGCTGATCCGGAGCCGGTAACTCCCGTTTTGACGGCTTCCGAGCGACGTCTCGATTCCAAGACTGACGAGCAGACTGCGGACACCTTCGAGCAACTCCTGGCTCATCGACGCGACGGTGATCTCGCGTTCCGTTCGTGAGACGTGTCCCTCCCCCTCGACGTATGCCTTCAGGAACTCCCGTTTGATCGAGGGGCTGGCGCGGAACAGACAGTCCGGAACGCGTTGATCGGCCGATTGTTCCAGAATTGCTGGTTCGATCTCTCTGAGAAAATCGACAAATTCGACCGAGGAACAGCCGATGATCTCGACGCCGTCACGGTCGTGGTGTGGTTTGCGCCACCAGTGCAGGCCGAGTGAATCGAGACAATCGGCGACGTCGTCGAGGACAGCTTCGTCGGCGTTCGTAACTGTTGCCGTCGCGCTCGATTCGGGTCCATTTATGTGTCCTTCCCCAATCTGATATCCGAGTAGGCGGGCCAGTTCCGGGGTCAATTTTTTCGGGGTGTCGATTCGGTTTGCCGGCCCGCTGTCGACGCGGTAATGATCGATATCGAGAGAGTCGTCCCACTCGCCATCGAGACGCCTCGGAAGTGCAATGTGTGTTCCTTCGGTCAGTTCTTCGGCCTTCCGGGTCTCCATTCCGAGATTACTCTGAACGAACAGCGGGTGTGACGGCGTAACTTCCACCTCACGGCCGGATTTGGTGCGAATGCGGTACATCCGATCGGGTGCTTCTCGCTTCCAAACTTTCGTCGCCCGTCCGCGGGAAACCGTCCCGCTGGCCGTCACTGTCTGGACGGAGAAGTCGACCGACTGATACACTCCGTCGTCGACCGACACGGGATCTTCCAGCCGCGATTCGACGAGTTCTCCGAGCATTCGCTCCGTTCCATCGCCGAGTACGATTTTGGTGTTATATTTCTGACACTTCCCCGTCCCCGGATCACCGATCAACAGCATATGCAGGTCGCCCCGGATCCGCGACCCGTCGGGGAGGTCCTTCGTTACGCCCGAGAACAACTGGAGGATCATCGCGAGTTTCTCCTCGTCGTAGCCGTAGATGGAGGGCGCGACAGAGGCGATCATCTCCTCGTAGATGTCCGGGTGGTTGGACAGTTCGACGATGTCGCGTTTGTCTTGCTCGCTGATCTCCATGTCCTCGAACTGTTCGTCCTCGATTTCGACGCTGACCCCGTCCATATAGAGGTCGAACAGTTGGGACTTCTCGTTGCCCTCCGTCACCTGGTCGATGTGGAGGACGCCGGTGACGGTGACGTGATCCCCTGCGGTCACCTTTCCGGTGATGTCGTCCTCGATGTCGATGTCGATGCTCTGGGGTGTCTCTCCGCCGCGCAGGCCCTCGGGTGACTCCTGCACCCGGAGCTTCTGGGAGTCGACAAACTCAGACTGGTCGTAGTTGACACGGAAGGGACCCTGTCGTTCACAGCCCTGACACTCGTGGGGTTCCTGAAACCCGCCGTCGGACTGGGGGATGTAGGTCATCGTGCCACAGCGCTGGCACTCGAAGGCGGCTTCGGTGATCTTCGGGCGGACGTCCGTCGCCTTGCGGATGATGCCCGAGACGGCGATCATCCGGCCGACGTGGTTGTCGTGGACGCGGATCGAGCGGATGTCGACCGTCTCGGGGTGGTTCCGCAGGCGGACGTGGGCTTGCCCGAGCGAGACGTCCGCGGGCAGGTCGTACACTCGAAGGGCCTCCTCCGCGAACTCGCCGATCTGTTCCGGCTGAGAGAGGAAGTCGTCCGCGAGGTCCTGATCGAAGGTGTAGAGGTCGTCGTAGTCGAGGTGGAGGGATCGCTGTTCGTTGGGGTACCGCTGTGCGAGGCGGCTGATTTCGTCGCTGTAGTAGTTCCGGTAGAACCGGACGAACCGGTCGATTAGCTCCTGGTTTTGCGACGACTGCGCCATTGCCACTCCCTGGTCCCGGATCGCCTAAGAGTCTTCGCACCGATGGCTCAGAGCGACACGTCCGTCTCGATGTCCTCGGTCGCCTCGCGCAGGCCGTCCTCCCGGGAGTCACTCGCCAGACGCCCCGAGAGGTCCGCGTCCGTCAGGAGGTCCGCGAAGGCGTCCCGGAATCGCTCGTTCGCGTGGGTTGCGGCGCGATCCGCCGCCACGACCCGCCGGACGCGCGTGACCGCCGCGAGGTCACAGTCGAGAGCCGCGGCGACCGCCTCGTCGTCTGCTCCGTCGACGATCCGTTCGCGGATCGCCGCGAAGTCGGGGTGGTCCCGGTCGTCCGCCCGGACGAGGTGACAGTCGAGTCGCGCTCGAACGACTGTCTCGGCGTCGATCCCCAGCCGATCCGCGAGGGTCGCGTCGGTCGCCCCGTCGTGGAAGCCGTCGATCAGTCGGAGGTACGCCGCGGTCCCGAGGTCAGTCTCGAACTCCTCCCGTTCGCGCATCGTTTCGAGTAGTTCCTCTAGGCGCGCGGTTACCCGTTCGGGGTCGACCGCGTCGACGAGCGAACCGCGGGCTTCCGACTGGCGCTCCGTGACCGTCTCCGTCCCCGTCGCGTCGAGGAAGACGTCCCGTAGCTCCGCGGTTTTGTCGTCCATACGAAATGACCGTTCCTCGTGGGCAAAAAACGCACGGCGCGTGTTATGTATGTGAACAGTTGTCTCGGCTATGAGTGGTACTCCTATTATAAAGGTAGTTGCGATCCCCGGCGCGACGATCCGTCGATGTCAGACGATACCCGACGCGACGACGCGACTCGCGGGAGCCATTCGACCAACCGTCGCTCCGTGCTACTCGGTGGCGGGGCGGTACTCGGACTCGGGACGGTCGGTTCGTCCGTCGTGCGTGGGCTTCTCGGCGGGGACGACTCGACTGCCGCGCACGATCCGTCGCGGATCAGCGACCCACAGATCGAGTTTTTCGACGTCGACGAGTCGTACCTCTCGCTCGGGGATGTCACGTTCCGCGGCGGCAATACACTTGACCTCGTCGTCGGCCTCGGGAGCGGGGCGTACGCCCGCGACGACGAACCGGACGACCGCTTCTATACGATTGCCGACCGCGGCCCGAATATCAACTGTAGCGACGCCCCGGCCGTCGCCGACCGAAGCGTCGAGTCGATCTGTGGCGACGACACGGGTGGCAAGATATTCACCAATCCGGGCTACACGCCGTCGATCTACACCGTTCGCCTCGACAGCATGGCCCCCTCCCAGACGGCAGCCGTCACCGAGACCATCCCGCTCAAGGACAGTGACGGACACGATATCACCGCGATCAGCAACCCGCTGGAGTCGACCAACACCGAGGGGGCACACTCGATCAACGGCAACCGGATCCCGTACGACCCCAACGGCATGGACATCGAGGCTATCGTCCGCCTGCAGGACGGAAGCTTCTGGATCGCCGAGGAGTACGCCCCGAGCATCGCCCACGTCGCGTCGGATGGGCGTGTCCTCGACCGACACGTCCCCGAGGGCGTCGACGAGGACCTCTCGGCGGCGACCTATCCCGTCACCCCCAGTCTGCCGGCCGTCTGGCGGCGGCGCAAGCTGAACCGCGGGATCGAGTCGCTCGGCGTGCTTCCCGACGAGGGATCACTCGTGTTCGCCATCCAGTCACCGCTCGCGAACCCCGACGTCGCCACCTCCGAGGCTTCGCGGAACATCCGGATCGCTCAGTTCGACGTCGACCAGAACGCGGTCACCGACCAGTACCTCTACCGACTCGACCGACCGCAAACCTTCGCCCGCGACAGCCGAAACGGTGACCCGACACAGAGCGACGTCAAGATCAGCGAACTCCGCGTCCTCGACGAAAGCCACCTCCTCGTGCTCGAACGGGTCAGTCGGACGACGAAACTCTACGTCGTCTCGATGGACGAGACCGACCCGATTCCGGCGGAGTACGACGCCTTGGACCGTGAACCCACGCTGGCGAGTCAGTCCGGCGACGAGTTGTCCGTCGACCACTTCGAGAAGACGCTCGTCTTCTCGACCGACGATCACGACGGGTTCGCCTCGAAACTGGAGGGGGTCGCGATGCCCAACCCGGAGACGCTGATCCTGATCAACGACAACGACTTCGGCTACTCCGGTGCCGAAACACAGATTGCCCGCCTCACACTCTCCGAACCCATCGTCTGACCCGCGTCCCGGTTCGGTGGCGTCGGTTCCCGGCGTTCCGAGCCGTCCCGACACCGCGTCAACCACTACGTACTAAGTGGTTTACGAGCGTCGGGCCGGTATGACGACCGCAACGGACTCAGTCGAATTGGTCGGCGAGGAGGCCACCGGCAACGTGGCTCGTGCCGTGTTGTTCGCGGCCGCGACGAGCGCGACAGCCCCGGTCGACATGGTCCACCCGCTCGCCCCGAACGTCCCCATCACGCTCCAGACGCTGTGGGTGTATCTCGCGGGCGTCGTCCTCGGCCCCCTGTGGGCGGGGGTGGCGTTCACCCTCTACTTGCTCGCCGGACTCGTTGGACTGCCCGTCTTCGCCGGCGGCAACGCCGGTCTCGGGGTCGTCCTCGGCCCGACCGGCGGCTTCCTGATCGGCTTTCCGCTCGCGGCGATGACAGTCGGGGCCGTCGCCCACGGTCTCGACGGCCTCACCGCGCCCGATGCCATCCCCGTGCCCCGACTCGTCCTCGCGCTGGTCGCGGGGACCGCTGTCGTCTACGCCGCCGGCGCCGTCGGCTACGCCTTGGTGCAGGCTATCGGTCTCGTCGCCGCCGTGTCGGCCGTCGTCGTCCCCTTCCTTCCCGTGGCCGGACTGAAGATCGCCGCGACGGTTGCCATCGCCCGCAGCGATGCTATCGTCGCCCGATGACGATCACGGTCGAGGGGTACACCTACCGCTACGGCGAGACCCTCGCCGTCGACGATGTCTCCGTGACCGTCGAGGACGGCGAGTTTCTCGTCCTCGCGGGGGCCAACGGCTCCGGCAAGACCACCCTCGTCCGCGGGTTCAACGGCCTGCTCACCCCCGACCGTGGGACCGTCTCGGTCAACGGCCGTCCCGTCGAGGACGACCCCGTCGCCGCCCGGTCCAGCGTCGGCATGGTGTTCCAGGACCCCCGCGACGGCTTCGTCGCCGCCACCGTCGGCGCCGACGTGGCCTTCGGCCCCGAGAATCTGGGCCTCTCGCGTGCAGCGATCGACCGCCGCGTGGCCGACGCTCTCGACGCCGTCCGCATGGCCGGCCGCGGTGAGGAGCGCATCGACGAACTCTCCGGCGGCGAACGGGAGCGTGTCGCCATCGCCGGCGCGCTGGCGATGGACCCCGACCACCTCGTCCTCGACGAACCGTTCACCGGTCTCGACTGGGCTGCCCGACGATCCGTTCTGGCGCGCCTGCGGGGACTCCGCGAAGAGGGGGTCGGCGTCGTCGTCGTCACCCACGACCTGCGGGACGTGGCGGCGCTTGCCGACCGAATCGTCGTCCTCGCGGACGGGGTGGTCGCCGTCGACGACCCCGACCCCGACCCCGCGGCGCTCGCCGAACGCGGTGTCCGGCCTCCATGAACCTCCGGTACGTCGCGGGCGACACCTACGTCCACCGCCTGGACCCGCGGAGCAAACTGTTCGTCCAGGCGGCCGTCGCCGTCGCGGCGTTCGCCCACACGACGCCCGCGGGACTGGCCGCGCTCACGGCGTTCGTCGGCGGCGTCTGCCGACTGGCCGCGACGCCGGTCACCGCCAGCCTCCGCTCTTACCGTGCGTTCCTGCCCTTTCTCGTCGCCGGCCCACTGGTCGAGGGAGCGACCGTCGGCGCCCCGTGGTTCGTCGTCGCCGACGCCGTCACCCCCGCACTGGCGAGCTATCGGGTTCTCCTCCTCCTTCTCGTCTCGACGGCCTACATCCGCACCACCCGCGTTCGCGAGTCGCGGGTCGCCATCCAGTGGCTGTTGCCCGGGCGGATCGGGGTCGTCCTCGGTGCGGGCGTCGGGTTCGTGCTCCGCTTTCTTCCCGTCCTTCGCGATGATCTCGCGACCGTCCGGGCGGCGATGCACGCCCGCCTCGGCGCCGAACGCACCCTCCGCGAGCGGATCAGGCTGATCGGCGTCACCGGTCTCCGGCGGGTGTTTCGCCGCGCCGACCGGTTCGCGCTTGCCCTGCAGGCCCGCTGTTTCGCGTGGAATCCCACGCTCCCCGTACTCTCGCCGACGTGGCGGGACGGTCCCGCCCTGCTGGTGGCCGTGGCGTTACTGGCGTGGGCCGCCGTGTGACCGACGACCGGTTACCCCCCGACATTTGCCTTCGGCGCCCGAATCGCCCATATGCGCGTCAACGAGGCCGACCTCGACTGGGAGACGGTCGACCACGGCGAGACGGGGTTCCGGCGGAAGCGACTCGCCGCCGCTGCCGACGGTGACCGCCTCGGCTGTTCGCTCTACGAACTCCCGCCAGGCGAGAAATCGTGGCCCTTCCACTTTCATACCGGCAACGAGGAGGCCGTGTACGTCCTCGCGGGGACGGGACAACTCCGAACCGCCGACGGGGTCGAACCGCTGTGTGCTGGCGACTACGTCGCCTTCCCGACTGGCCCCGACGGCGGCCACCGCGTCGTCAACGACGGCGACGGCCCGCTACGGTATCTCGCCGTCTCGACGATGGACGATCCGGACGTGACGGTCTACCCCGACTCGGGAAAGATCGGCGTCTACGCGGGGTCGCCGCCCGGCAGCGACGACTCGCGGACGGTCGCGGGCTACTACCGCCGCGACGACGACGTGGACTATTGGCTCGACGAGGGCTGACCGTCGCGGCACGGCCGCTCCCTCCCGTCACTCGAACGCCGACAGCCCCGTCAGATCCTCGCCGAGAATCAGCGAGTGGATGTCGTGGGTGCCCTCGTAGGTGTACACCGTCTCCATGTTCGCCAGGTGGCGCATCGGCGGATAGTCGGCGGTGATGCCGTTGCCGCCGAGCATCTCGCGGGCGCGTCGGGACTCCTCGCGAGCCATCCGAACGTTGTTTCGCTTGGCCATCGACACCTGCTGGGGCCGGAGGTCACCCCGCGCTTTCAGGTCCGCGAGGCGGTGGGCCAGTAGCTGTGCGGTCGTGATCCGGGTCGCCATCTCCGCGAGTTTCTCCTGTTGAAGCTGGAACGAGCCGATCGGGCGACCGAACTGCTCGCGCTCGGTGGCGTACTCTCGGGCCGTCTCGAAGCAGTTTCGCGCGGCGCCGACGGCGCCCCACGCGATACCGTAGCGGGCCTGCGTGAGACAGGAGAGCGGCCCCTTCATCCCCTCGACGTCGAGGACGTCCTCCTCGGGTACCCACGCGTTCGAGAGCCCGATCTCCCCGGTGATCGACGCCCGTAAGGAGAGCTTCTCGTGGATCGCCTGCGTAGTCACACCATCGCGGTCCGTCTCGACGAGAAAGCCTCGAACCGGGCTGCCCTCGGCGGAGCGGTCCCGCGCCCAGACCACCGCCACGTCGGCGATGGGCGCGTTCGTGATCCACGTCTTCGACCCCGAGAGCCGGTAGCCGTCGCCGTCGCGTTCGGCGGTCGTCGCCATCGACGACGGGTTCGAGCCGTGTTCGGGTTCGGTCAGCCCGAAACAGCCGACCGCCTCGCCCCGTCCGAGGGCAGGCAGCCACCGCTCTTTCTGGTCGGGTGTCCCGAAGGCGTGGATAGGGTACATCACCAGCGCACCCTGGACGCTCGCCATCGACCGGACGCCGGAGTCCCCGGCTTCGAGTTCCTGCATCAGGAGTCCGTAGGCTCGCTCGCTCACGTTCGGCAGGCCGTAGCCGTCGAGGTTCGGCGCGTAAAAGCCCAACTCGCCCATCTCGGTCACGAGTTCTCTCGGAAACGTCCCGTCGAGGAAGTGTTCGCCGATGTCGGGGCGAACCTCCTCGTCGACGAACTCACGGGCGGTGTCCCGGATCAGCCGTTCTTCCTGATCCAGGTCGGCCTCTAGGGCGACGTAATCGAGCATGGAAGGTGTCGGTACCGTCGGGTAAAAAACGCTTCTCACGGCCTGCCGCCCGCCGATCAGATGAACTCCCGCACCTCGGAGTACCACATGTCGTGGTGGTCGACGGCGTCGACTCGCCTGGCCACCTCGACGGCCAGCGCGTGCCAACACCGCTGACTCGGATCCGCGGTATCGAGGTTGTACTCCGCGTCCTTGCAGGTACAGCCGCCGTCCTCGACGACGTACTCGTCGTCGTGACCGACGACGACGGTAAAGTCGCGGTACTGCTTGACTCGTTCCTCGGAGACGGCTTCGATGGCCCGCTGTCCCCGGTCACCGTGGGCCGAGAGGATGGCGTCGACAATCGGCCCGGATAGCTCTCCGGCCGCCGAGAGCGCCGCACGCCAGTCCGTCTCCTCGCTCACGGCCCGAAACCTCGGGCCTCGGCGTCTAAAGGGGTTCGGTCGATCCGACACACGGCGGACGGACGGCAGACGCTCCGCCCACCGAACCGCGGCGCTTTTCGCCACGGGCCTGCCCAGTCCAGCTATGCGCGTCACCGAGGGTGGAGTCGAGTTTCAGGTGCCCGACGCCCGCGACGGCGCGAGCGAGGGCCGCGGCGACGGCGTCTTCTACAACCCCACACAGGAACTGAACCGCGACGTGACCGTGGCTGTCCTCCGGGCCTACCGGGACCGCGAGCCTCGAGCCGACTCGTATCTCGACGCCACGACTGCGAGCGGCGTCCGGGCGCTCCGGGCCGCCAACGAGGGGTGGGACGTGACCGCCGCCGACACCGATCCCGACGCTGTCGCCCTCGCCCGCGAGAACGCCGCCGCCGCCGGCCTTGCGGCCGACGTAACGGTGACCGAACGGAACGCCAACGCCCTCATGCACGAGTCGGTATTCGACGTGGTCGACCTCGACCCCTTCGGCACGCCGATTCCCTTTGCCGACGCCGCGTTCGTCGGCGCCCGTGATCTCGTCTGTGTCACCGCCACCGACACCGCACCCCTCTGTGGCGCCCACTTCGAGAGCGGCGTCCGCTCGTACGGCGCGATCCCCCGCAACACCGAGTATCACCCCGAGATGGGGCTTCGTGTCCTGCTCTCGGCGATGGTGCGGACGGCCGCTCGCTACGACATCGCCGCCCGCCCGGTCTGCTCGCACGTCTCCCGGCATTACGCCCGCACCTACCTCGAACTCGACGGGCGGGCGACCCGCGCCGACGAGTGTATCGACGAACTCGGCTACGTCCACCACTGCGAGGACTGCCTCGCCCGCGACGCCGAGTGGGGGTTGATCACCCACCCGCCAGCGGAGTGCCCGGCCTGTGGGAGCAATCGCGTCGTCACCGCCGGTCCCCTGTGGCTCGGGGCGATCCGCGACCGCGAGTTCGTCGCTGCCGTCCGCGACGCCGTCGACGACGACATGGGCGAGGCCGACCGCGCCCGCCGACTGCTGGAGACGGTCGAGACCGAACTCGACGAACCGACCCACTACGATCAACACCGCCTCTGCAAGCAGTGGGGCCGCTCGGCGAACGCGATGGACGAGTTCCTGGGCGACCTCCGGGCGGCCGGTCACGACGCCTCCCGCGCCCACTACGGCGGGACGACGTTCAAGACCGACGCCGACGTCGAGGCGATTCGGGTCGCAACCGCCGACTGACGGCCCCGCCCCGATACGGCGGCCGCCGCGTCCGGCTACTCCCGTGACTCTTCCGTCTCGCCGGCCGGGTTGTCTCTCCGTGAGTCTCCGGCCCGTCAGGTGCCGGTCGGTGGCGGTGCCGACCGGTTCCCGGTTCCCGGTTCCTCGGCACGGTGGCGTCTCGCCCGACCCACGGAGCGGCGTGATTTCCTCGCTACCCGCCCAAATCTCCATATACGCCGGACTCCATGTGATACGTATGCACACCGTCACACGCATCGTCGCCGCACTCCTCGTGACCCTTGCGCTGGTCGCCGCCCCGGCGCCCGTCGCCGCCCAGTCGAGCGATCAGCCGACGTGGGCGGACGACCTCTTTACCGACCTCGAGGAGATGCAGCCGCGGTTCAACGCGAACGTCACGGAGGCCGACATGAACTTTGCCGAGCGCCAGGTGTTCAACCAACTCGCCGGCAACGTCGTCAACGTCCACTTCGTCGGGACGGACGTGGTCTTCTCGTTCCGGATGCGCCCCAATGGTCGGATCACCGACCTCCGACAGTCGGCACGCGACGGCGCCGACCTGCGGATGTCGATGACCCGTGGGACGGCCGAGGATCTGGTCGCCCGACAGAACCCGGTCCCGCCGTTCGTCGACGCCGTTCGGAACGGCCGAACCGTCCAACGGGACGGCGAACAGACCGTTCGCGGCGTCGTGATCAACGGTGCGGACGGCAAACCCGTGAAACAGGTGACGTGGACGATCATCAACACGGTGAAAGGGCTGCTGTGACCGCCCGAAACGACGGCGTTCCAGCAGAGGTTTGTGGCTCGCTCTCCTCGTGACCCGGTAATGAGCGTACAGGCCGAGTTCGACGCGTGGGCGGCGGCAGGCAAGGACAGAGGGATGGAGGAGCGCCACTGGCACACGGCAAAGGAGGCGCTCGCCCGGATGCCCGTTGAGGCCGGCGAGACGGTCCTCGACCTCGGCACCGGCTCCGGCTACGCCCTCCGAGCGCTCCGCGAGACGCGCGATATCGGCGCGAGCGTCGGTCTCGATGCCTCGACGGCGATGGTCTCGAACGCTCGCTCGTACACCGACGAGGCGCTGCTTGAGTATCTCGCCGGCGACTTCCAGCACCTCCCTTTTCAGGACGACGCCATCGACCATATCTGGTCCATGGAGGCGTTCTACTACGCCACCGATCCGGCAACGGTACTTGAGGAGATCCGGCGGGTCCTTCGCCCCGGCGGCACCTTCTTCTGTGCCGTGAACTTCTTCGCGGAGAGCGAACACACCCACCAGTGGCAAGAGCAGGTCGACGTCGAGATGCAACTCTGGGACCGTGAGCGGTACCGCGAGGCGTTCCGCGCGGCCGGCCTCCACGTGGCCGAACAGAACACCATCCCGGACCGTGAGATCGAGATCCCGCCGGCGGAGGCGTTCCCGACCGAGGACTGGGACCGGCGCGAGGACATGGTCGACCGCTACCGGGAGTGGGGGACGCTCTTGACGGTCGGCGTGGCGCCCTGACCATGCCCTCCGGCGACGCGTTCGACCGCCTCGGCGCTACACGGCGCCGTCTGGCTCTGGGGACGGCCGTCGCGGCAGTTGCGACGACCGGCAGCCTCTGGTTCAGTCTCGGTCTCGGGCTGACGCCCTGCACGCTGTGCTGGTACCAGCGCATCCTCATGTACCCGCTCGTGGTCGTCCTCGGAGTCGCGGCCCTCGACCGGCGACCGGACGTCTATCGGACCGCCCTGCCGCTTGCGCTTCCCGGCCTCGGCATCGCGGCGTATCACTCCGTCCTCCAGGCGACGACGACACAGTGTACCCTCGGCGGCCCGTGTGCGGCCGTCCAGTGGCGGGCGCCGGTCTTCGGTCTCTCCATCCCGAACCTCTCGCTGGTCGCGTTCACCCTAGTCACGGTCTTGCTCGCCGCGACGTGGGTGAGCGAGCGCTGACGGCGTCCGGCGGCGCCCACGGTCTTTTGCCGTCGCCGGCCGAATCGCTCGCCGTGTCCGTTCGACTCGCCCGGCCGCTCACCGTCGTGCGCGCCGTCGCCGACGACGTTCGCGACCGCGATGTCTCCACGTTGGCCGCCAGTATCGCCTACTACGCCTTCATCTCCGTGCTCCCCTTGCTCGTCCTCGCGACGGTCGTCGCGACGACCGTCGGCGGTCCGTCGCTTCGGACGACCGTCGTCGACCTCGCCGGCCGGTATCTCCTTCCCGTCGGCCGGGGGGTCGTCGACGATGCGCTGACGAACACGACCGGCCAGGGCGGGATCACCCTCGTCGGACTCGGACTCCTACTCTGGAGTGCGCTCAAGCTGTTTCGTGGCGTCGATACCGCCTTCGCCCGGATCTACGGCACCACCCCGCGTCGCTTCCTCGGGAGCGTTCGCGCGGGCGTGACAATTCTCCTCGCCGCCGGCGTCGGCGCCTTTGGCGGCGTCGCCCTCGTCGGTGCCGTCGCCGTCCTCCGCCTGCCCGCCGCGTCCATCGTCGCGCCGTTGCTTTTCTTTTCGGCGCTCTTCGCCGCCCTCTTTCCGGTGTACTACGTGACGCCCGCGGTCGACCTCTCGCCCCGCGAGGCGCTTCCCGGTGCCCTTCTCGGCGCGCTCGGCTGGACGCTTCTCGGGACCGCCTTCGCCCTCTATGCCGCCGTCGCGACGACGAACGGGCGGTTCGCACTCTACGGCGTCCTCGGTGCCGTCCTCCTCCTCGTGACGTGGTTCTACCTCGCGGGACTGGTCTTGCTCGTCGGCGCGACGCTCAACGCCGTCCTCGGCGGCCGCGCGACCGCCCCGAACCGGCAGGTACAACATCCGCGGGACCGAGACGACTTGACGACGGCCATGACCGGAGACGACACGCGACGCGACGCGGAGCCCTCCCCGGCACCGGATATCGAGGACCTCAACGAGCGGGTCGAGGCGCTCCGTGCCGACCTAGACGACTTCGAGGCCGACGTCGAAGACCGGACGGTCGACAAACCGGCCCTAGAGGAAGACCTGAAGGCGTACGTCCGCCGCCGGATGCGCCGCGGCCACGCCCGTGGCTGGGGCCCCTACCTCGTTCTCCTCTACGGCACGGCCATGACCCTCGGCGCCTTCTATTTCTTCAGCAGCGACCTGCTCGCCATCGTCGCGATGATCGTCATCTTCCTCTCGACGCTCGGACTCTACGCGCTGTTCGTTCTCGTGGGTGCGGGGCTTTCCCTGTTGGAGAAACCCGCACAGGCGCTCGACGCCGTGCGCCGGTTCCGGCGCTGACGGTGCCGAGAGATATATATTCCTCCCCAACAGTCCCAAGATATGTCACTCGTCGCCGGTGTCGCCAGCCGGGGCGTCGGCGAGGCGGGGGTCGTCGGAACGCTGCCCGACGCCGTCGTCACGATTGCGGAACTCGTGACCCGCCTCGGCGACCCGCTGATCCTGTTTGTCCTCGTCGTCGCGGCCTACCTGCTGGCGACCCGATTCGACGTGGCCGCCCCTCGGATGGCCGCCGCGCTCGCGCTCGCGCTCGGCGCGTTCACCCTGACGCTCGCGCTCAAACACGCCTTCGCCCTCCCCCGTCCGCCCGGTGCGGGCGCCGACGGCTACGGGTTCCCTAGCGGCCACGCAATCGGCTCGACCGTCGTCTATGGCGCCCTGGTGGCGCTGCTCCCGGATCGAAAGCGCTCGGCACCCCTCGTTGCAGCCGTCGGGACGCTGGTTGCCCTGATTGCCCTCTCGCGGGTCGTCATCGGGGTTCACTACCTCGTCGACGTCGTCGTCGGCGTCGCCGTCGGCCTCGCCTTTCTCGCCGCGACGCTCCGTCTCGGCCCCGGCGTCGCCCCCGAGCGTGTGACAGTCGCCGACGCCCGCCGGGTTTTCGTCGTCGCCCTCGTCGTCGGTCTCGCCGGCATTACCGTGGCCGTCGTCAGGGATACCGTGGTCGCCGTCGCGGCCGCCGGAGGTGGCCTGGCCGGCTGGCATCTCGCCGCCGACCGGGTCGTTGCCACCCCCGACACGACGCGCCGACTCGTCGCCGCCTTGGCCGTCCTGCCTGCCGTCGCGCTCCTCGTCCCCGCCGTTCTCGATGGGGGCGTCTCGCTCCCGGTCACCGCCGGCCTCGCAGGCGGCGTCGTGGCACTCCTGGTCGCGCTTCCGGGATTGGCGGCGGGCTGACGCCGCTCGCCCCCCGAGTCGACGGACGGCGAGATGATCGCACAGCCGCGAAAGCACCCATTAACGGGGCTTCAACGCGTCAAATACTATTCACTTCCCGGTCGCGTGTCCGTCTGATATGCTCCGAGCGTCTCCCGGGGCCGTCCCGAGTGATACACCCGACGACACACCAGCCACCGTATCCGTTGTCACCCGCGGCGCGAAGGCCAAGGCCGGTGAGCGACGATGAGCGGGGGAATTTCGTTACAGGATTTCATCGACGCGAGCGAACTCGACCTCGAGCCACCGGCGGACCTGCGCGAAGAGATCAACACGACGCTCGCCGACCTCAACCAAGACTTGTACGGCGGTGGCGGCGGCGGGGACGCCTCGCTGTCGGTGAGCATCGGCGCGCCGTCGTCGCCGGCGACCGGGGAGACGGTGACGTTCACGGCGAGCGCGTCGAATCCGGACGGCTCCGTGACGTACGACTGGCAGGTCGACGGCACCGCGGCCGGGAGCGGGCCGAGTCTCGAGACGACGTTCTCGTCGAGCGGCGACCACACGGTGACGGTGACGGCGACCGATGGAGCGGGCGCCACCGCCACCGCGACGGTGACGGTATCCGTCTCGGCACCAGCGACCGATCCCGCGGATCGCTTCAGCGTCGACACGTTCGACGTCGGAACACCGCAGGGGGCGAACAGTTTCGAGGACGCGCTCGTTGCCGTGATCAGCGACGCCGACGGCGACGACGACATCACGAAAGTGACCGTCACAGCGAGGGAACTGGACTCGAGCGCGACGTTCTCGGGGACGACGGAGATGTCCGGCGGTCAGGCGACCGTTGAGGCGGCGACGGTGGACGAGGACGGTGACTTCGACGTGCCCGACGAACCGTACGTCGCCACAGTGGAGGCAACCGACGCGGACGGAGGTCCGGTCGAACTCGAGACGCAGGTCGCGGGTGCAACCGCTATCGACACTGCGGGAGAACTGGGGAGCATCAGTAACCCGACGAACTCGACTTACCCGCTCGACGGGACGTACGTCCTCCTCGAGGACCTCGACGCGAGCTCGATCGGTGGGCCTCCGAGGGGGGGCGGGAGCGGGGGTACCACCACTGGCGGCCTCACTCCGATCGGGACGGACGCAGAACCCTTCGACGGCGAGTTCTACGGCAACGGCAAGACCATCGACGGTCTGTTCGTCGGGCGGTCGGAGACGGAGGGTGTCGGCCTCTTCGGATACTCCGACGGCGAGATCCGGAACTTCACGCTCTCGAACGCGGAGGTGACGGGGAAAGATAAGGTCGGTGCGGTGGTCGGCGAGAACGGTGGGGACGTGAGGAACGTCTCGGTGAGTGGATCGGTGACCGCCGTGGCGTCCGAGAGTGGGAACGGCAACCTCGCGGAACGCGGCGTCGCCGGTGGTATCGTCGGCGAGAACGACGGCGTCGTCAGCGGCTGTGACGCCGACGTGACGGTCGAGGGCTTCCGGCCAGTCGGTGGTCTCGTCGGTACCAACTCGGCCGGTGAAGTTGGCGGATCGACGGCAACCGGCGACGTGACTGGGGTGAACGAAGTCGGCGGCGCCGTCGGCGCGAACGAATCCTCGGCGTACTCGGTCGGCGAGATACGTGGCTGTCTGGCTACCGGCGAGGTTCGGGGCGAGACGAACCCCGACACCTCCGGCGACGACAAACGGAACATCGGCGGCCTCGTCGGCGTGAACGTCTCCGGTACCGTTTCGAAATCCGCCGCGGCGGGCGCGGTGTTCGGGAATAAGAACATCGGCGGCCTCGTCGGATACAACGAGTTGGATCGAGCCGTCGACGAACCATCGCGCGTCGAGTACTGCTACGCGACGGGTGACGTAACCGGCGAGTCGAACGCGGCTCAGGACCCGCCGGATCAGATCGGTGGACTGGTCGGCCTCGCCGACGGCGAGGTGGTCAACTCGTACGCCGCTGGAACCGTGACTCCCACCACCTCCAGCGACACACACGGTCTCGCGGACGGGGCGAACGTGAGCGGGTCGTACTGGGACAGGAGAGCGACTGGACAGACCGCCTCAGAGGACGGCGCGACGGGGCTCACCACCGCCCAGATGCAGGGAAGCAACGCCCCGGCCAACATGGGCGCGTTCTCGTTCGGCGGCCGGTGGGAGACGGCGACCAACCCCGCCGACTACCCGGTCTTGGCGGCCATCGACAGGCAGGCACAACTCGACGCTCGATGACGACGCGTCGCTGACGTTCGTCGCGCGCCGAAAAAATCCGCAGACGAGTGCCGTTAGAACTTCTCGAGGTAGCGGTCGATCTCCCAGTCGGAGACTTCGACGATGTACTCGCCGAACTCCTGGGACTTGGCCTCGACGAACTTCTCGGCGACGTGGTCACCGAGAGCATCCTGGATGACTTCGTCCGCTTCGAGGGCCTCGACGGCCTCGCCGAGGTTCGAGGGCAGGGTCGTGATTCCGTAGTCCTCGCGTTTGGCCTCGTCGAACTCGTAGATGTTCTCCCGAACCGGATCGGGGCAGTCGAGGTCGCGTTCGATCCCGTCGAGACCGGCGTGGATCATGGCCGCGAAGGCGAGGTAGGGGTTACACGACGGGTCCGGCGAGCGGAGTTCGATCCGCGAGGCGGCGGGCACGCGTGCCGCGGGCTTGCGGATGAGCGCCGAGCGGTTGCGGTCCGACCAGGCGACGTAGACGGGCGCCTCGTAGCCCGGCACCAGGCGCTTGTAGGAGTTCACCGTCGGGTCGGCGACGGCCGTGATGGCGGGCGCGTGTTCGAGGATGCCCGCGAGGTAGCTTTTGGCCGTGTCGCTCAGGTTGAACTCGTCGTCGCTGTCGTGGAAGGCATTCTCGCCGTCCTCGGTGAACAGCGACATGTGCGTGTGCATGCCCGACCCGTTGATCCGCGCGATGGGCTTGGGCATGAACGTCGCGTGCAGGTCGTGTTCGGCCGCGATGGCGCGGACGACCGCCCGGAAGGTGGCGACGTTGTCGGCCGTCGACAGGGCGTCGTCGTACGTGAAGTTGATCTCGTGTTGGCCCTGGGCCACCTCGTGGTGCGAGGCTTCGATGTCGAAGCCCATGCTTTCCAGGCCGTAGATGATGTCGCGGCGCACGTCGCCTGCGAGGTCCTTCGGCGCAAGGTCGAAGTAGCCACCCGCGTCGTTGGTGACCGTCGTCGCGCGCCCGTCTTCGTCCTCCTCGAACAGGAAGAATTCGGGCTCGGGGGCCATGTTCACGCTGTAGCCCATGTCGTTCGCGCGCTCGATGGCGCTTTTGAGGACGCCACGTGGGTCACCCGAGAACGGCTCGCCGGTCGACGTGTCGATCACGTCACAGATGAGGCGGGCTGTCGCGCCCTCCTCGTCGTCGCGCCACGGGAGCACGGCGAACGTCGACGGATCGGGGTCGAGCCGCATGTCGGACTCTTGGATGCGGACGAAGCCGTCGATTGAGGAGCCGTCGAAGTAGATGCCCTCCGTAAACGCCTTCTCCGCCTGGCTCGCCGGTACCGAGACGTTTTTGACCGTTCCGAGAATGTCGGTAAACTGGAGCCGGAGGAAGTCGACGTTCTCCTCGTCAATCTCGTCGATGACGTCCTGTTCTTCCGCCGTCAGACCGCCGTCAGTCGCCGCAGTTTCGTCCGTCATGTTCTGGACAGGCATAATCTATACTCCCAGTATTAAGCCCTTTTTGTTGTCTGCAATTTCCCCTCGGTCTCGAACGGAATTGGATATTCGTAAACTTCTATACCCCCGGGGTCGTTCGTAACTGCCATGACGTACGAAAATCTCGACGCCAAGCTCATCAATGCGCTTCTGGGCGACGGCCGCGCTAGCCTGCGAAGCCTCGCCGAGGAACTCGACGTCTCCGTGACGACTGTCTCCAACCACCTCCGCGATCTAGAGGACGATGGCGTCATCGAGGGATACACCCCGCGCGTGAACTACGACGCCATCGGCTACGACGTGACGGCAATCCTCCAGTTGAAAGTCGAAGGGAGCGCGCTCCCCGACGTCACCGAGATTCTGCGCGAGCAAAAGCAGATGATCAGCGTCTACGAGGTCACCGGCGACTACGACGTCATCGCCATCGGCAAGTTCCCCGACACCGACGGGATGAACGAGCAGATCAAGACGCTGCTGACCGACGAGCACATCCGAGAGTCAAACACCAGCGTCGTCCTCAACGCCGCCGTCGAGAACAAGCAGTTCGAACTCGACATCGACCCGGACGAGTAAGGTCGCAACGGCCCGCCAACCCGGAGTCCTCCGACCTACGCGCTACTCGAAGCCGTCCTCGAAGACGAAGGTCCCGTCCCGCTGGACGACTTCTCCGTCGACTTCGATGGTGGAGTCCTCGGACATATCGACGATCATGTCGACGTGTTCGGCGCTCTCGTTGCGCTCGTTTTCCTCGCCGACCGTGTCGGCGTAGGCGTTGCCCACCGCCATGTGGACGGTATCTCCCATCTTCTCGTCGAACAGCATATTGTACGTGAACTGGTCGATAGAGCGGTTCATCCCGATTCCGAGTTCGCCGAGATACCGCGCCCCCGCGTCGGTGTTCAGAATCCCCGTCAGCACCTCCTCGTTGCGCTCGGCGCTGTGGTTCACGACCTTCCCGTCCTCGAAGCGGAGTCGTGCGCCCTCGATCTCCTTTCCTTTCCGGTAGAGGGGCATATCGAAGTGAACCTCGCCCTCGACGGACTCCTTGACCGGCGCGGTGAACACCTCGCCGCCCGGTAAGTTGTGCTCGCCGTAGTCGTTGATCGTGGGGTTGCCCGCGACGGACATGGTCACGTCCGTCCCTTCGCCGCTCCGGATCCGCACCTCCTCGGCGCCGTCGAGGATCTCGACCATCTGCGACTGGTGCTCGCGCTGTTCGTCCCAGTCCAGCGTGACGGCGTCCCAGACGAAGTTCTCGTAGCCCTCGGTGCTCATCCCCGCGAGTTGGGCGTGGCCGGAGGAGGGGTACTGCGTGAGACACCAGCGCGTCCCCAGTCGTTCGTCGAGGACGGGCCGCATCGCCCGGCGGTAGGCGGCGTTGGTCTCGGGGGTCACGTCACCCTGTTCGGAGACGTTCGGCCCACCGCGGGCGATGATGGCCGCGTCCGTCTCCTCGTAGAGTGCGAGTTGGTGGGCCGGCGTCTCGAAGCCCTCGTCGTCGCTCGCGCGAAGGTACGCCCGGTTCGCTCGCTCGGAGTTGTTCAGGTACACCGGGTTCGCCCCCCGGTCGCCGAGCACCTCGTGGAGCGCGACCGCCAGATCCTCGGCGACCGCTGGCATGCTGACGACCACGTCGTCGCCGGCCTCGATTCGCGTCGAGTGATCGACGATGATCTCTGCGTGCGTGCGAATGCGCGGGTCCATGCACGGCCGTTCCGTCGCGGGCGGCAAAGCCTTTCGGAGTCTGCCCGCGCCGCCGCGTCACGTCCGCCCACGCGAATCCCTTTGCTCCCGAGGCGCGAACCGAGCGACAGTGACCGACGACACGCGAGCGCTCGGCCGCCTGCTCGACGACGTCGCGTCCGCGAGCGCCGCCCCCGCTGGCGGCACCGCCGCCGCCGTCACCGGCGCCCTCGGGACCGCGTTGTGTGAGATGGTCTGCCTCCACACCGACGGGAACGAGGCGGGCACACTGGCCGACGTGCGCGCCGACCTTCGCATCACGCGCGATCACCTCACCGATCTCGCCGCGGCGGACGCGTCCGTCGTCGACGACCTGTTCGCGTCGGACGGCAACCCAAGCGAGGCGGGCCGCAAGCGGGCTGTCGGCGTCCCGCTCACGACGGCCGCGGCGTGTCTGACCGCCCTCGAACTGGTCGTCGAGGCCACGGAGCGAGGAACCCCTCCCACCGTTGCCGACGCCGCAACCGGCGTCTTGTTGATCGACGCGGCGCTCCGGGCGTCGCTTCGCACCGCCCGGCACAACCTGTCGTGGGTCGCGGACCCCGTGTTCGTCGCGGGAATCGAGGAACGGGCTGCGAGAATCGACGCCCAGGCCGACGACGCGCGCCACCGGGCACTGGAACACGCGGACCGCTAACTGGAAGCGTTTCCGCCCTCGACGGCTTCGACGAGCAGTTCCGCGACGTCGACGATTTCGATGTCGTCCTCGTAGCCCCCGGTCTTGCGGCCGTCCTCGTACATCGTCATGCACATCGGACAGGCGACGACGAACTTCTCGACGTCGCCGTCCGTGTCCTCCAGTGCCTCGCGCATCCGCTCCTCGCTCGGCTTGGTCTCCTCGTCGTGATCCATCCAGAGGCCGCCGCCACCACCCCCACAGCAGAAGGCGTCCGCGCGGTTCCGGGGCATCTCCGCGAGGGTCGCTCCCGTCGCCCGGATGAGTTCGCGCGGCGCCTCGTACTCGTCGTTGTACCGGCCGAGGTGACACGGATCGTGGTACGTGACGGTGTAGTCGAGTTCGTCCCCCGAGAGGTCGAGCGCACCGTCGGCGACCAACTCCTCGACCGCCTGCGTCCAGTGGAGCACCTCCACCGCCCCGTCCGCGTTCCACTCGCCGTCGTAGTCGAACCCCATCAGCGGATCGTCCGCGAACTCGGCGTACTCGATTTCGGGATATTCGTTCACGAAGGTGTTGTACGAGTGGGGGTCGGTACAGACGATGGCCTCGGGGTCGACCGCCTCGAACTGCTCGACGTGGTGACCGGCGAGGTCGACGTAGAGGAACTCCTCGCCCAGTCGGCGGACGTCGTTGCCGTCGTATTTCTCGTCCTCGAAGAGGATGCCGTACTCGACGTCGGCGCGTTCGAGGAGTCGTGCCAGCGACCGGGCCACCCGCTTGTTTCGCTCGTCGTAGCTCGGGTAGTCGCCCACGTACCAGAGATACTCCACGTCGGTCTCGCGGGCGTCCGCAACCTCGAACTCGAGGTCGTCGGTCCAGTCACCGCGTGCCTCGGGGCGCTCCCCGAAGGTGTTGCCCTTCCGCATGACGTTGTCGAACACGTCTTGCACGTTCGAACCGACGTCACCCTGATCGGTGAGCTGTCGGTTCATACGCGTGAACGAACTCAGGTGTTCGATCTCGACCGGGCAGGCGTCCATGCAGGCCATACACGCCATACAGGACTCCATCGTCCCGGCGTCGATGACGCTCGTCCCACCGTCGGCGACGATGTCGACCGCTTCGGTCTCGCCCGCGTCCAGTCGCTCGCGGTACGTCTTCAGATCGAGGATCACGTCCCGCGGATCGAGCGGCCGGCCCACGGATTCGGCCGGACAGGCCTCCGAACATCGGCCACAGTTGGTGCAGGCGTCCTGATCGAGCAACTCCTTCCAGGTGAAGTCCTCGACGGCTTCGGCGCCGGTGTCGGCGTCGAGGTCGGCCGGAATCCCGGGGAGGCGGGCGCCCGCGTCCTCGTCACGGGTCACGACGTTGGCGTACGACGAGAGCATGTGGAACGGCTTGCCGTACGGGATGGCGGCGACGAACGCCAGCGCAAGCAGCGAGTGGGCCCACCAGACCACGGGGTAGATTGCCTCCGCCGTCGCCGCACTCAGCCCTGCCACCGCCAGTACGTCCGCGACGAACCAGCCGACGAAGCTCACCGTCTCGAACGAGGGAAACCCGGTGCCGAGGATGCGAACCCCCTCGGTGAGGTAGCCGCCGACACCGAGCAGAAAGAGCGCCCAGACGAAGAGGTCGTCCTCCAGTCCCGTGTGTTTCCCTTGGAGCCGCCACTTCCGGGCGGCGTACCGTCGGTAGAGCGCGATTCCGAGGCCGACGACGAACAGGAGTCCCATCGCGTCCATCACCAGCGAGTACGACAGGTAGAAGTCGCCGACGAAGAAGGACGACTCCGCCCCGAGGGCGCCGGTAATGGGTCGGTAGACGTCGATGTCGATGGCCAGGATCGTCGTCCCGATCAAGAGTGTGAGAAATCCCCACATGATGAACGCGTGCATGACCCCGCCGACGACGTCGCGGTCGAGGAGCGTCCGGTTCGAGAGGACGGTCCGCGTCGCGTCGACGACGCGGTTTGGCAGGTCGTCGAGGCGGTCGATCCGTTCCTCTTGTCCGGTGGTGTAGCGCTCGACTCGCCGGTAGACGCCGTACGCGAACGTCAAAATGGCGACGGCCGAGAGCAGATAGAAGGCGATCTCCCCGACATGCCCGATGCCCCAGAACGTCGGTCTGGTCACGGTCCCTTGGACGGCCATGTAGTGACGTTCTCGAATCCCGGGATAAAGGTTGGCACGGCCGTGGCCGACGCCACTACTATGTCTCCGGTAGCCGTACCGCTCCACGATGGCTGCACTCGATGGGTTCGACCACCCCGCTTGGATCGCGGGCGTCGCCACGGCCGCCAGTTACGGTCTCGGGCTGTTTGCCCTGTTCGTCCTCCTTTTCGTTCTTCCCTTCCTGCTCTTTACCGTCGTGTGACTGCCTTGATTCAGCGGCCGGCGGGAGGATCGACCGGCGCACCCTGAAGGCGGCGACCGCCGGGCAAGCGACCGCGAGGGCTGTCTTCCCCGGGTACCGCCACGTCAGGCGCGTGTGATCTTGACGTGCCACTCCGTCGGGGACCGACGCGTCGTCTCGTACCCGAAGCCCCGCCGTTCCAACACGTCGTACAGCGGTGTCGGCTCGAACCCGCTCACCAGCAGGAGCGATTCGCCCTCGGCTAGTTCCACCAAGGCGGCCGTGATGTCGTCGAAGGGGTTTCCCTCGATTTCGCGGGCGTCCAGTCGCTCGCTGCCCCTGTCCGCCCGGTTCGAACTCATGCCGCCCCGTAGGGGACGGCCCGGACTATACGTTCTCCCGATGACGTTCGACCGTCCATTCTTCACCCGCCACGAACCGGTTCGGCAGGGGACTTTCCCACTGGCGCGACCAACGGTAGGGTATGGCCTCCGAGTCAGAGCACGGATCACCGCCGACCGCCGGGCGGCCGACCGCACGCCCACCTGTCAGCGTCGCGCCGGCGACCGGCCCACTCCGGACCCCGGCTCACGTCTCTCCGACCGGCGGCACGCACGACCCGCAAGTCGACGGACACCGACGATCTGTCACCCACACCTCATGACCACGATCCACGACCTCCAAGAACTGGACGGACAGCCCCACGCGAACGTGTTTCCCGACCGCGAGCCGAAGACGGTCAGACTCTCACTCGATGCGGACGAATCGGTCCCGGCCCACTCTCATCCCGGGCGCGACATCGTCCTCTATCTGGTCGAGGGACGGATCGAGTTGTGCCTCGACGACCAGAGCCACGAGATGACGGCGGGCGAGGTCGCCCGCTTCGAGGGCGAACGGGACATCGAACCCCGGGCCGTCGAGCCGAGCGTCGCGCTGATCGTCCTATCGCCCCGGGCGGACGCGTAGCCCCCGTACGACTTCGGGGCCGCCGACCCTACGCTTTTTACCGCGGGCCACGGAGTCGATCCGTGATCGACCTGCGTTCAGACACGGTGACGGCGCCTTCTGACGCGATGCGCGACGCGGCCCGCGACGCCGCGGTCGGGGACGACGTCTATCGCGACGACCCGACGGTGAACGAACTTGAACGGCGGGCGGCCGACCTCGTGGGCTGTGAGGCCGCCCTGTTCGTCCCGACGGGAACGATGGGAAATCAGATCGCGGCCGCGGTCCACGCCGACCCCGGTGGCGAGGTCCTCGTCGACAGCGAGGCCCACGTCGTCCGCTGGGAACTCGGTGGTCTCGCGACGAACGCCGGACTCCAGACCCGGACCGTCGACGCCGGCGACCGGGCTGTCCCCTCGCCGGGGCAGGTACACGCCGGCTGCCACGACCGTGACCTCCACCGTCCGGGGACCGCCCTCTGCTGGCTGGAGAACACGCACAACGCCCGCGGTGGCGTGGCCGTCCCTGCCGAGCGCGTCCGCGAGACGGCCGCTGCCGCCGCCGACAACGGCGTTCCGGTCCACCTCGACGGCGCCCGCCTGTTCAACGCCTGCGTCGCCCTCGATGTCGACCCGGCCGCGATGGTCGCGCCCGTCGACTCCGTGCTCTTCTGTCTCTCGAAGGGGCTGGGCGCGCCGGTCGGGTCGATGCTCGCCGGGAGTGAGGCGTTCGTGGAGGCGGCACGCCGAGAGCGGAAACGTCACGGCGGCGGGATGCGACAGGCGGGAATCGTCGCCGCCCCCGGCTTGGAGGCGCTGTCGAATCGCGACCGTCTCGCGACCGACCACGCAAACGCCGAGCGCCTCGCTGCCGGTCTCGATGCTCTCGACGGTGTGTCGGCGCCGACTCCCGACACCAACATCGTCGTCGCCGACGTCGGGGGGACCGGCCTCGACGACGCGGCGTTCGTCGACGCCTGTGCGGCCCACGACGTGGGTGCCGTTCCGTTCGGCGGGACGACCGTCCGCTTCTGTACGCATCTGGACGTCGACCGGACGGACGTTTCGCGGGCGCTCGACCGGATCGAAGACGCCGTCGCGTCGGCCGCCTAGCGCCGCTACAGTTCCGGCTCGACGTAGACGAACGTCACCCGTTCGTCGCGCTCTCGGAGCTTCGACTCGATCAGGCCGATATCCTCATCGAGGGCCGCCGTATCGAGGTCGTCAGCGAAGCTCACGTCGGCGGCGACGAGGATGTCGTCCGGCCCGACGAACATCGTCCGGAACTGGTCGACGTGTGTTACGCCCGGATGGTCGCGGATGAGCGACTGGAGGTCTTCATCCAAGTTCGCGGGGACGCTCTCGCCGAGGAGAAGGCGCTTGTTCTCCCACGCCAGTGCGAGCGCGAACCCCATCAGGAGGAGGCCGATGAGCGCCGCGGAGACGGCGTCGTAGATGTGGTTGCCCGTCACCCGCGAGAGGACGATGCCGGCGAGCGCCAGCACAGCCCCCCCGAGGGCGATGGCGTCCTCGGTGAAGGCGGTGAGTGTCGTCACGTCGCTCGTCGACCGGAACGCCTCAACCATCCCCGTCCAGCCGTACTCCGCCATCTGGCTCCGGAGTTCGGCGTGTGCCTTTATGAACGCGTATGATTCGAAGGCGATGGCACCGAGGAGGACGGCGACGCTCACGTAGACGGTATCGAAGGTAACACTCGCCACCGTCACCGTTCCGGGCGCGACCTGGTGGCCGTGTCGGATGGCGTCGTAGCCGTGTTTCAGGCTCTCCCACCCCGCGATGCCGAACAGCAGGACCGACACCAGGAAGCTATAGAAAAACTGCGCCTTTCCGTAGCCGAAGGGGTGACCGCGGCTCGGGTCCTTGGCGCTGTATCGGATGCCGATCAGGAGAAACACCTGATTCCCGGTATCGGAGATGGAGTGGTAGGTCTCCGAGAGCATCGACGGACTCCCGGTGAGCAGGAAGGCGCCGAACTTCAGCACCGCGATGGCACCGTTCGCGACCAGTGCGGCGAGAACGACGGACTTGCTGCCAGCCATGTGACGCCCGTCGGCCGGCCCCCGATTCAACCTTCCGACCGCAACCGTGTTGTCGGCGCGACTCCTCGCTCGACCCATGCTCGTCGTCTGTTCGGACACCCACGGCACCGACGACTCCCACCTGCTCGGCCGGACGCGGGAGGCCGTCGCCGCCGCCGACCTCGTGATCCACGCCGGCGACTTTACGACGCCGGCGGTCCTCGATGCCTTCCGCTCGCTCGCCGACCGACTGGTCGCCGTCCACGGCAACGCCGACACCGAGGCCGTCCGCGCGCGACTGCCGCCAGCCGCCACGACGACCTACGCCGACGTCCCGGTCGCGGTCACCCACACCGAACGCGGCGGTGCGACCGGGCTCTCGCTGTTCGGCCGGGAACGCGGCGCTGCCCTCGTCGTCTCGGGACACACCCACCGACCGACGACCGTCGCCGGCGACGACGGCGGGCCGACCCTGCTCAACCCCGGGAGTCACGCCGACCCGCGCGGAAATCGCCCCGGACACGCCGAACTCTGGTCGGTCGACGCCGACCTCCCGCCGGTCGTACGGGACGCCGACCGGCCGGCGTCGGGGCTGGTGGGCGTCCTCCGTACGCCTGACGGCGACGTATTCGACCGGATTCGGGTGCCGCTACAGGACTGACTGGTCCTGGCACGAAACGAAAGCGAAGTGGAGGGCCGAAGTGTCCGCGTGGAGGGCCGAAGCGAGGTCGGGGAGACCACGCAACTATCGATACGATTGACGACATGATATAAACACCGTAGGCTCAAACGCCTATTTGACTCTGTCTGACGTGGCGAAACGGCTTTGTGCGATCCGGTCGACCCTCGTTTCATGTCGAATTCCGCCGTCACGCTCCAGCTCTCCGGACTCCTCGAAGACCCGGTATTCCTCGCGTTGGCGGGGCTGATGCTGTTGCTCGTCTTCTTCGGGTACCTGCTGGTCCGCCGGACGCTCCTCTCGCTCCGTGAGGGATACGACGAGGGATACCGGTAGCGCCGTGGGTCGCGCCCGGTACCCATTAGTACCCCCCTCTCCCAGAACGGCACGAACTGATGGTCGCCACCGGAACGCTGTTGACGTTCGTGGTCGCCGCGATAGCGAGTCTGTTTATGGCGTGGGCCATCGGCGCCGGCTCCTCGGGGTCGACGCCGTTCGCCGCCGCGGTGGGGGCAAACGCCATCTCGGTGATGCGGGCCGGGTTCGTCGTCGGCCTGCTTGGCTTCGCCGGCGCCGTCCTCCAGGGGGCGAACGTCACGGAGGCGGTCGGCACCGAGTTGATTGGTGGCGTCTCGCTGACCGCCACCGCGGCCATCGTCGGCCTGCTCACCGCGGCCATCCTCGTCGCTATCGGGGTCTTCACCGGCTATCCCATCGCTACCGCCTTCACCGTCACCGGCGCCGTCGTCGGCGTCGGCCTCGCCCTCGGCGGCGACCCAGCGTGGGCGAAGTATCGACAGATCGGGCTGTTGTGGGTGCTCACCCCGTTTGTCGGCGGCGGCGTCGCCTACGGCACCGCTCGGCTTCTTCGGTCGCCTTCGATACCCGAACGTTACGCCATCGCCCCGCTTGGCGGCCTCGTCGGCGCCCTCGTGGCCACCATCGACTTCGCGCTCCTCGGCCCACCCGGCGAGGGTGGCTCCATCGCGAGCACCCTCGGGACGGCCGTCCCCGGTGGCACGCCCGTCGTCGCGTTCGCCTGTGCGCTCCTCGTGACTGCGGTCCTCTTTCGCGGCCTCGTCACCGATCCCGAGACGACTCAGCGGCGGTTCCTGCTCACACTCGGCGGACTGGTCGCCTTCTCGGCCGGCGGGAGCCAGGTCGGCCTCGCTATCGGCCCTCTCGTTCCCCTCCTCGACGACCTGGCGATTCCCCTGCCCGCGGTGCTCGCGGGCGGCGGGTTCGGCCTCCTGCTCGGCTCTTGGACCGGCGCCCCGCGCATGATCAAGGCGCTCGCACAGGACTACTCCTCGCTCGGCCCCCGGCGGTCAATCGCGGCGCTCATCCCCTCCTTTGCTATCGCGCAGGCGGCCGTCGCCTTCGGTATCCCTGTCTCGTTCAACGAGATCGTCGTCTCGGCGATTATCGGCTCCGGCTACGCCGCCGGCGGCAGCGGCGTCAGCCGCCGAAAGATGCTCTATACGGTGTTAGCGTGGGTCGGATCGCTCGTCCTCGCGCTGGGGGTTGCCTTCGCCGCCTTCTCCGTCATCGACGCGCTCTGAGTTAGCCCTCGGCCTCCGCCTCTGCCTCTTCGGGGGTCGCTTCGTCGTCTTCCTCGTCGTGGATCGTGATCCGGGCGCTCATGATCCGGGTGTTGTCTACCTGCTCGATCCGGATCGTGACCCCGTCGTAGTCGATGGTCTCGCCCTCCTCGACCAGGCGCCCGGCACGGTTGAAGACAAAGCCCGCGAGCGTCTCGAACTCCTCGCCCTCCGGCAGATCGAGGTCCAACACCTCGTTCACCTCGTCGATGTTGACCTCGCCGCGGACGATCACCACGTCGTCATCGAGGAACTCGAACGGTTCCTCCTCGTCGCCCTCGAGGATGTCGCCGACAATCTCCTCGACCATGTCCTCCAGCGTGATCAACCCCTCCGTGGTGCCGAACTCGTCGATGACGATCACCATCCGCATCCGGTTTTCCTGGATCTCTTCGAGGAGTTCGTCCACGTTCTTCGACTCGGGGACGTGGAGAGTCGGCTGAACCACGTCGGTCAGGTCACCGTCCCCCTCTCCGTAATGTTGCTCGCGGATGAGGTCACGCAGGGTAACGACGCCGATGATGTTGTCGAGGTTCCCCTCGTAGACGGGAATGCGCTCGTGGTCGCTCTGGACGCAGGTTTCGATGGCTTCGTCGATGTCGGCGTCCTTCGGCACCGCGGTCATGTCCAGGCGTGGCGTCATCACCTCCTTGGCGATGGTGCGGTTGAACCGGAAGATGCGCTGGAGCATCTCGCGCTCTTCCTCCTCGATGACGCCCTCGCGCTCCCCGGTCTGGATCATATTCTGGATCTCGTCGCGGGTGACGTAGGTCGTCTCGATGGCCGACCGCCCCCCAGTCACGCGGTTGATGATCCGGGTTAGGTAATCGAAGACGATGACCAGTGGCATGAGCACGAGTTCCGAGTACCTGAGCGGCCGTGCGATCCGCAGCGCCCACGATTCGGTGTTTTCGACCGCGTAGGATTTCGGCGCACTCTCCCCGAACAGGAGGACGAGCGTCGTGATTCCGAACGTCGCGGCGAGCACCGCCCGCCCCTGTGACATGTAGATGGCAAAGAGTCCGGTCGCGATGGAGGACATCGCGATGTTGACGATGTTGTTGCCGACGAGAATCGTGATGAGCAGTCGGTGGGGGTCGGATTTTAGCTCCCGAACCGCCTCGGCCTCGGGGACGCCGTCCTCGACGAGTGCCTCGACCCGGTGTTTGGCGAGCGAGAACATCGCAATCTCCGAGGAGGAGAAAAACGCCGACAGGCCGATCAACACGAGAATCGCTATCGACCCGGCGATGGTGACGGTCGAATCGGTCACTGGCACGATATCGGCAATCTGTGCCGGATATCCGACTCCCGCGGCGCTCGCTGTCGGCGACAAACCCATGGAGTGTTTCCCCTACTCACGGCCCTGAATTAAGCGTTGCCCTCACGCCCTCTCTCCGCCCCGAACGAAGGCCTTAGGCCGCCGCCAGTCCTACGCGTCGGCATGCCCGACGAGGAGCCTCCGATCACCCTGTATCGCCTGCAGGCGTGTCCGTACTGCGAGCGTGTCGTCCGGACGCTGCAGGACCTCGACCTCGAGTACACGTCGCGGTTCGTCGAACCCATGCACTCCGAACGCGACGTCGTCAAGCGGGTCGCGGGGTCGCGTCCCGTTCCCGCTATCGTCGACGAACGAACCGGCGTGACGATGTCCGAATCCGCCAACGTCGTCGACTATCTCGAATCGACGTACGGCGACGGCCTTGTCGACGCCACGGGGGGTGCCGACTGATGGTCGACTTCGAGGTAGTCGACCTCCCCGCTACCGACCACGTTGCCGAGGGCGACGAGGCACCCGACTTCACCCGCCCGCTCGTCAACGACGAGTTCTGGGCGGACGCCAGTCTCTCCGAGTTGACGGCCGAGGGACCCGTCTGTCTCGTCTTCCACTCGATGGACGGCTCGTTCCCCGCGACGTACATCTGGAACGAACTCCGGGACCGCAACGTCGACGAGCACTGCACCGTCGTCGGCGTCTCCATCTCGACGCCCTACGCCCACAAGCGACTCATCGAGGAACGGGACATGGAGTTCGACCTCTTTTCGGACCCCGCGAACGGCGTCGCCGAGGCCTACGGTGTCACCCACGACCTCGACGGCATGACGGGTGTCTCCGAGGCCCGCCCCGCGACCTTCCTGGTCGACGCGGATCGCACCGTGCAGTACGCGTGGGTCGCCGAGGAGTGGCCGGACTTCCCGCCCTACGACGACCTCGAACGAGAGATCCGCGCGCTCGCCGACTGATGGCCCTCGACGACGCTGTCACCGCGGCCCGCGACGGCCGCGCCGTCGTCTACCCCACCGAGACGGTCTACGGTCTCGGCGCCGACGCCACCGACGCCGACGCCGTCGAACGCGTGTTCGACCTGAAAGAGCGGCCGCGGGACAAGCCGCTCTCTCTCGGCGTTCCCGACGTGGACGCGGCGCTCGAACACACCCGGCCGACCGACCGCGCCGAGCGGTTCATGCGCCGCTTTCTCCCCGGCCCCGTCACCGTCGTCGTTCCGCGGCGGCCGACGCTTCCCGACGCGCTTACCGCCGGTCGCGACCGTGTCGGCGTGCGCGTCCCCGACCACGAGACGGCACTCGCTCTCTTTGACCGGACGCCGCCTCTGACCGCCACCAGTGCCAACCGCTCCGGCGCGCCCAGCGTCACCCGGGTCGCCGACCTTGACGCCCGGGTCCGGGACGGCGCGGCCGCCGTCGTCGACGGCGGCGAGACGCCCGGCACCGAGAGCACTGTCGTCGATCCTGCCCGGGGTGTGATCCACCGCCGCGGCGCGATGGCCGACGCGATTGAGACGTGGCTATCGTAAGCTCACAGGCCTAGAGGCCGAGCAACGACCGAAGCGACCGCGACCGGACGCCACACGCCTCGCGGTAGTCACACGCCGCACACTTCGCGTCGTCGTCGATCCGCGGCGGCGGGCCGTCCATCCCCCGCACCGTCCGAATCGTCCGCCGATACGCCGCCTTGTTCCGCGTCGTCAGGTCGACCCGTCGGACGACGCCGTGGGCGGGATACTCGATCAGCGCCGACGGCACCGCGCGTTCGCGCTCCCAAGCCAGCGCCTTCGCCATCGCCACCGCGCGCACCCGCTGGGGGTGCCACACGCCTCGGTCCGGTGGCTGTCCCGGCGAGACGAACGACGGCGTCGGCGGATCGCCCTCGTTGCCCGGCAGAATCTTGTGAGCCACCCCCCGGCACTCCCGTCCCGTCAATCTAACCTCGCGGGCCGCGGGATCGACGAGTTCCGTCCAGTCCTCGCGGCTCGCCAGTCGATCCAGGGCCGCCCGGTACGCCGCAGGCGGGCGGTCGACGGGTTCGGCGGCCAACGTCGCGTCGTCCGCTGCCCTGAGTTCCGGATACCGGAAGGCAAGTGACTGCCGCTTGCGGACCGTCGGCGGTGGCTGACCGTCGTCTCCGTCGCGGTCGGCGTAGTACTGCTGACGCGGACAGTACGCCGCCCGGGCGAGCGCCGAGAACGCGATCACAGCCCCCCTGGCCCCCTGACCGTATTTTAACCTCCGCGTAGCGACGACAGCGTTCTTTGTGATGCCGGTCCCACGCCCCGCTATGTTTCGTCGCCTCCGCGAGACCGGTCCGGGACTGCTCGTCCCCCTCGCCTGGTCCGTCGTCGCCGCCGCCCACGTCGGTGCCGTCTCGTCGCACGCCCTGTTCGTCGCCCACGTGGTGATGGCCGCCCTCCTGGCGACGTTCACCGTCACCGGGTGGGCGGAGATGTCGGCCGGTGTCCTCCGGGCGTGGCGGACCATCATCGCCGTCGGCTTTGCCGCGACGGTCCTCGGTGTCGTCGGATTCGTCGCCGGCCCTGATCCGTTGCTCGCCGTCTCGTTGTACGCCTGGATGGGACTTCCGGCGCTCGGACTGCTCTATACAGGCCGGGCCATCGACGGTCCGGCACCCGCGTATCTCGGCGGCGGGACGGTTGCGGCGCTCGGTATCGTCGTCTACGCGGCCGTGCCATCCGCTGCGGTCCCCGGTATCGCGGTGGTCGGTCTCGGGCAGACCGCCGGTATTCTCCACGCCGTCGCTCGGTACTGATCGGCTCCCGCGTCGCTATCCCGTCCGACACCGCGCGAGATTGGTGGTCGCTATTGTTCAGTATGTGGTATTATAATATAAGTTATCACTGGGAAAGGTTTATTAATTGATAGATACGTTGTGCCGTGATATGGGGGGACACAGCGAGAGCGACTCACGTCCACCGTCGGTGCGACAGCGACGGATCCTCGACCTTGCCGAGGACCATCCGAGCGCGTCGGTGGACGAACTTGCATCGATGCTGTCGACCGGGACGGCGGATTTGGTCGAGCGGGTCCTCGACGAGTACGGGGACCCCGCGGCCGACGACGACCCGGCGGAAACGGGGAGCGACACGCCGGACGCGGACGCCACGGCAGGTGGAGAAGGCGATGCGAAGTCGCCGACGGCGGACGACAACGGCAGCGCACCCGACCCCGGCACGGCGATGACCGACGGACAGGGAACGCCGAAGTCAGAGCCAGCCTCGTCGTCGGAGTCGGAACCGGACGCCGACCAAGTGAGCGACGACTATCCCTCGGTAGCCGACCTTCCCGAGAAACACCGCGAGGCGCTGGCGGCCGTCGCGGCACGGCCGACGGCCACGCAACGGGAGATTGCGGAACGACTTGGGGTGACCCGTGCGACCGTCAGCCGGTGGATGAGCAGCATCGAGGGGTTCGACTGGCGGGACCGCGAGTCGTTCGTCGACGCCGTCTTCGACGACCCGCCGTCGCCCGACGTGACGACCGACGGCGGCCCCACGACCGAGTCCCCGGCATCAGCCGACGGGAACGCCCCGACGCCCGTCACAACGAAACTCGACCGTCTCGAAGAGCGCATCGCGGCCCTCGAAGCGTCCGACGACCCGGACGACGGAGCGTCCGCGTTCGACGACCCCGAACTCGTCCACAAGGTCGTTCACGCCTGTTTGAACGCCGACACCGTCTCAGAGGACGAGGAACTCCGGATCTTAGCGGAGTTGCTGGCGTGACTAAACGACCGTGACGGCGAGGGGGCGTGGGTGCATACGTGTTCGAACGGCTCACGAAGTATCGACCGCCCAACGTGTGTTGCGCCGTCGGCAACGCCTAGAAGATTGCCTGACCGGTCGGTCCTGTGGTTCGAACGCCTCCACACCGGCGAAGCCGTCTCGGAGCATCTCAGGTCGGCAACGCGACGAACAGTGCGGCGATAAAGAGGACGATTACCGCTCCGGTGAGCGTGACGATATACATCCCGGCGGCGACTCCCAGACCGGCGACCGTCCGGAGCGTCAACCACTGCTCCGCCGCCTGTCGCCAACAGTACAGACGGACACCCAGGGTGCCGAGTCCCAGCACCGCTATCGGGTAGCTTACCAGCACCGCACCGAGCCGCCCCGCTCGAAACCGTGGGTCTTGCGGCGTCGACCCGATATGAAGTAGCTTCCAGCCAGCAACGAGTACGACAATTTGACCGAGTGCGATACCACCAACGAGCAACGCATAATTGACCGGAAGCCGGTCGGTTGGCCACCTCCCGAGTCGCGTGCGAACGTCCGAGATCATCAGCGATGGCAGACAGCCGAGGGCGACAACACCGACTACTGCTAGGTGCTGCAACAGCGTCGTCGCGACGTCTCCGATGATCGAATACGGGATCACAGCGTTCGCATGTGTTGGCTCGTGTATATGATTGCCTTTGAGTTAACCAGCGGTTGAAGTCTCACCGTGGACGAATCTCCCCAGCGGCGGCGGGTCCCCGTCCAAGCGGGCCACGGATCGAAATACCGCTCACGAGGCTCGAACGCGCTGTTTCTGAGTCAGAGTCAGAGGGGGAATAATAAACACGCGCCCGACCTAACGAGGACATATGAGGCACGTTCAACTCCGCTCCCAGCGGAGGTGTCCTCACCAGCTATCGGGGCTGGTAGCCCTGCAACGGTCGTACGGGGGGACTACGCGAGACCGATGACCGACGAGTGTACTGCAGCGATCCCGTTGGGCGCGCTTCCGGATCCCGCTCTTGCTTACACCGTAGACGGCCGTGACGCCCGCATTACGACGACGAATCAGAGCTTTGAGCGGCGGTTCGAGTCGACGTCACCCGACGCGCTCGTCTCGACGGTATTCGAGCGATTTTGCCACAGTGCCACGACCGGTGAGCAGGATCCGATGACCCACCTCGTTCGGGGTGATCCCGTCGGAGTCTATCTCGACGGGGACGGAAGTCGGGGGCCGTTTTTCGCGCGGGTGATCCCCGCCGACGGGGACGCCGGATATCTCGTCTTTTCGGACTTAGAGCAGTGTCCCCCTATCGAGGAAATGCCCGCTGTCGATCAGGTCAGTAGTGTGATCAGCCACGACCTTCGTAATCCGCTCGATGTCGCCAAGGCACATCTCACCGCAGCGCGGGAGACGGGGGACCCGGCCCACTTCGACTCGGTCGCCGACGCACACGACCGGATGGAACGGATCATTCGCGACGTTCTCACCCTCACGCGCGGCGACGCCATCGTAGACCCCTCAGAGCACGTCGCTATCGAAGCCGCAGCGACGGACGCGTGGCAATCTGTCGACACGACCGGGGCAACGCTCGAACTCGCCGAATCACTCCCGACCGTCACCGCCGACGCTGATCGGGTTCGACGACTGTTCGAGAATCTGTTCCGGAACAGTGTGGAGCACAACGCCACCGATAGCCGGACACAGCGCAGCGACAGCGTGGAGCGCGACTCCACGAACAGTCGGGGTCGATCCGCGGACGCTCACGACCCGACCGCCGACCGAGAACAGGCAGACCCGAATTCAGCGTCCCGTGACCAGTCGCCCGACCGAAGCGACGAGGAGGCCCCCGAAGACAGCGTGACGATCACTGTCGGCGCGCTCGCGGACGGCTTCTACGTCGCCGACGACGGCACAGGCATCCCCGCGGACGAGCGGGAGACGGTTTTCAGGCCGGGCCACTCGACCATGAACGGCGGGACCGGACTCGGCCTCGCAATCGTCGAACAGATCATCGCTGCCCATGACTGGAACGTCACACTCACCACAGCCGACTGTGGCGGGGCACGGTTCGAGGTCCGCTTTTAGCGCCGATGGTCGACCCTACGACGATGACCGAGAACGAACGTGCGGCCCAACGCGGTGGTTCCACCCATGGATGAGCGACTCCACCGGGCACCGATTGGCGTTCTCGCCGTCTCTGCCGAGGGGGTCGTATTGGACAGCAACGAGGTCGCTCAGACGCTCACCGACGCCACAGATCCGGCTGGAGAGGCGCTTGCGGACGTGTTTCCGCGATCTGTCGACGACACCCTCTTGGCCGCATTCGGCGGTGACTCCGTCACCGAGACGGAGTTCGAGGAGTATTACCCCCACTTGGATCGGTGGCTTGCTGTCTCGGTCGTCGCGCCAGACGAGGGGGGAACGGTCTATCTCCGGGACGTGACAGAGCGAACCCGCGAGAAGCGGTCTCTCGAACAACTCCGACAAGAGCGCGAGCGAACGGAGCTTATCGACCACGTCCGTTCGGACATCCTCGCGGCACTCGTCGATGCCACCTCGCGTGAGGAAATCGCCGAAACGATCTGTCGGGGACTCGGTGAGACCGATCTGTACGAGTTCGCGTGGGTTGGCGAACGCGACGTGGGAGCCGACGATGTCGTCGTTCGGGCCGTCGCGGGGGCGACCGGCGAACTCTTCGAAGCCGTCCGTGACGCGGCCGCCGACGAGACGATGACGACGCCCGAGGAGCGTGCAATCGACGACGGCCGACTCCAGGCTGTCCAGCCACTCACCGACAGTTCCGCCGTTCCCGATCCGGTCCGGACGGCTGGCTTTGCCGACGGCGTCCAGTCCGTCTTGAGCATTCCAGTCGTCTACGGGCCGAACGTCCACGGGGTGGTCGGCGTCTATGCGAGTGGTACCGAAGCGTTCTCCGAACGAGAGCGGGCAAGCTTCGAGACGCTGGGTGAGGTCGCTGGGTTCGCGGTCACCGCGGTTCGAAATCGGAACCTGCTGCTTTCGGATAGCGTCGCAGAGATCACCTTCGAACTCGGCGACGGGTCGGTGCTGGCGCGGCTGAGTCAGTCGCTCGATTCGGCGTTGACACTGGAGGGCTTGGTGCCACAGGCCGACGACGCGCTGTTATGTTTCGTCTCTATCGACGGCGACGGCATCGACCGCATCGATCACGAGACTGCGGGGGTGACACCAATCGAGCGGACGCGAGTCATCCGCGAATCCGAGTCCGGTGGGCGCGTCGAACTCACCGTCCGCGGGTCGACTCCGCTACTCGCCATCTCCTCGCTCGGCGGCACCGTCCGGCGTGCTAGCTTCGACGACGGGACGGGGCGTCTCGTCGTGGACCTGCCCCCGGACGGTGACGTCCGCCGTATCGTGGAGACCGTCGGCCGGGAGTACGACGCCGAGTTCGTCGCCAAGGAGGAACGGAACCGGTCTGTCACGACCGCTCGTGAGTTCCGTGACGAACTGGACGAACGGCTGACGCCGCGACAGCGGACCGTCCTCCGAACCGCCTACTTCGCCGACTACTTCGAGTCGCCTCGGGGAAGCACGGCCGAAGAAGTCGCTGCGTCACTGGATATCACGGGATCGACGCTGCTCCATCACCTGCGTGCCGGCCAGCGGAAGCTTCTGGACGCCTATCTCGACGAGCGTGTGCCGTCCGAGAGAGAGTGAGGTGCCCTCGCAGGTCCCAGTGCCTCCGACTGTACGCAGGGCCTCGCTCCCTCATCGACCGCTCGTCGTGGCGCGACCGGTCGTCACATCTCCCCGCGGTTGATCTCGTCGAACTGAGCGAAGATGTCCTCGTCCGCCAGTAGGCGTCTGGCCTTGGCTTCGAGTCGTTCCGCCCGCTCGGTCACCTCGACAAATCGTTCGTGCTCGCGGTGCTTCTTGGGAGTTAGCTCGGTTTCGAGCACCGCTCGCTTGGCCTCGGCACTGAAATACTTCCCGAGCGTTTCGTAGGCGAGGATTCGTCGCTGTTGATCGACAACCGCACGGACATCCTCGCGGTCGACCGGCTTGCAGAGATAGTCGTCGAACGGCATATCGAGTACTTCGATCCCGGGATCGACCGCGGTCACCATGACAACCCGTCCGTCGTATCCACGCTCGACCAGTTCCGACAGCACGTCGTCGCCGGACATCCCCGGCATATGGCGATCCAGCAGGACGATATCCACCGACGTCTCCGCGACTGCGGAAAGCGCGGTTTCGCCACTGTATGCCGTCTCGACGTCGCAGTAGCCCCGCAGTCGCAATGCATACGCGTCTGCCACCTCCTGTTCGTCGTCGACGACGAGCGTCCGCACCGCCGCACTATCGTTTCCGGACATCTGTCTCGGGTAGTTACACGTTGTCGAGTCCGGAGCTACATAACTGGTGAGCTTCTTCGAGACAGAGCATCTGCACTCCTAGAGTGTCGATCGCTGTGCGGTCTGCATACTTAGCCCCGATATCCAGTATGGACGGCGTTCTCGTAGACGTATGTCGGTTACCTCGACCCAAAAGCCGAAGCAACAACCCGAGTGGACGGCGGATATCGACCTCTCGGCGACTGAACTGTTCGAACTCTTCGGAGACGAATACACTCGCCGCGTGTACCGTACGATCACGGAGCAGCCACGAAGCGGTCGTGGGGTCGCCGAGGCAGCGAACGTCTCCCGCGCGACGGCATACCGCCGCCTCAACGACCTTCGTGAGGCGGGCCTCGTTCGCACCGAGATGATGCTCTGCGACGATGGACATCACAAGGAACGGTTCGAGTCCGTGGCTACGTCTCTCTCCATCTCCCTCGGCGATGGCATTGAGGTCACGGTCGACGCCGCGGACTGATTCTGCCGCTTACGGATCGGGCCTCCATCCCACGACCGGCCCCCGATAGCCGAGTCAGGCGAGTCTCTCGGATGTTGACCCCGCGTCGATCCTTCCAGACCTGTTCGGTCGTGGCTCCACAGCGTTCGGACAGACGTCCCGCCGGAATGTCACGCCGCCCGTCGCCGAGGACGCACTCTATACAACTAGATCGCCGCTCCCCGGGGCGTCTGCATTGGTAGCCACCGATTACAGAGGGTATGGGTGCGACACTACTGGTACGGACGATGACGAGTGCCTTTCCACGCCAGAGTCACGTCGAGTATAGCCCACACGAGCGAACGAACCTCACCGTCTCCAGTGACTCTCAGGAAGATGCCCTCCAAGCGCTGTCGTCGGGGACGGCACAGGCGATCCTAGGGGCGCTAGACGGCGACCCGAAGACGACCTCCGAGATTGCGGACATCGTCGATACGTCGATACAGAACGTCCACCACCACCTCCAGCGACTCGAGGAAAACGACCTCGTCAAACCGGTCGACGCGTGGTACTCCGTCAAGGGCAGAGAGATGACCGTCTACGCGCTCACCGCCGAGAAACTCGTCGTCCAGTTCGGGACCACCGAGCAGTCACCGTGACGGACAACGGCGGTCGGCCCACACTCCCCGGCCCGCCCCGTTTCGGCGACGGACGCCGACGACCGAGTGACCGATTCGCGAGGACGGGCCAGCAACAGGGCCGTGCGAGCGGTGCTATTCGACCTGTTTCCCACTCTCGGTTCGATCCGTGAGATCGGTGAGCGTTATCGTGACTGTCGTGCCGTCCTCGGTTTCGAACGAGAGGTCACCACCGAGTGCGTCGACCCCCCATCTGAGTTGCCAGAGCCCGAGTCCCCGGCCGTGTTGGAGCGGGCTCTCCGTTCCGGCCGCCAGCGATTCGAGTTCGGCCGCTGGAATCCCGGCGCCGTCGTCGCTGATCGCGATACTGTACCCGTCGGCTATCGGCCGTATCGAGACAGTGACACTGGTCTCCGCGTATCTCACTGCGTTTTCTAACGGGCTAGTCAGCGCCGTTCGTAGAATCTCGGCGTCGGTCCAGAGTGTCGCCGTCGGTGGGAACTCCGTGTCGACGGTACTGTCGTCGGATTCGATCTGCGAGAGCAGATCGGGAACTACGACCGTGAGATCAACCGTCTCCGGGTCGGGATCACGGGTCATCAGGTGGTCGATCCGTCGGGCACGAGTGCCAATCGACGCCAACTGGTCCGTTGCCGCCAAGACGGCCTCGACATCGTCGCCCTCCGTTCGGTCGGCTAGCTGCTCTGTGTGGCTTCTGATGACGTCGAGTTGATTCCGGAGGTTGTGTCTGAGCAGTCGGTTGAACACTTCGAGGCGCTGCTCGCGCTGTTCGCGTTCCTCGACGAACTGCTCGAGATCATCACGCATATCGGCCATCGCCTCCCCGACGGGTCCCGGAATCTCCTCGCCGATTGCCGTGTCGTCGAACTCCCGACGGGCGATCTTTTCGGCCTGTGCGGTGATCGTCTCGATATACGCCTTCGTTCTGTGAAGACTGGTGCTGAGCTGTCCGACCTCGTCGCTCCGGTTTCCATCCGGAATCTCGGCCGTCAGATCCCCTTCGGCGACCGCTTCCGCCTGACGCGACAGCCGTCTGATCGAACTGATCGGCCCGAAGTGGATCATCGCGGTGATCAGTACGAAGCCGCCGATGGTGAGTCCGATCAGTCCAGTCAGATCGGCCTGGACCTGGTTGGTCACCGCGAGCGCCGTCGACTTGGGAACTTCCTTGACGACGACCCAGTTGACTCCGTCGCTCGGGACGCTGTGGTACCCTCTCACCTCCGTCTCATCCAGTTCGGCACCGCTGATCGGCGTGAACTGCGTCGGTCGCTCCTCGATTCGGGATTCGACCTCGGTAACGGTCGATTCGCCCTTGTACGGACGAAACTCGTTTGGACTGTTCTTCTCGAACATGACGTACCCACTCACGCCGCCGAGAACGACGGTGCTCGTGCCGTTGGCCGCGTCGGCTGCCGCCGCGACCCGCGTGCTAGGGTGGTACTCGCCGATCAACACGTGCTCTCCATCGCGCGTCGGTGAGGCAATCGCGACCGACATGTTGCCGTCATCCAGATAGACCCACGAGATGAGGGTATCCGCCGTGTCGCCAAACCGGAACACCACCTCCTCGTTGGACGCCGTCTGTCCCCAGTCAATCGCGGTCGCAGCCAGGGGTTCGCCGGCCACATCGTCACTGCTCGCGACGACCTGTTCTGTCGTGCCGTTCGATGGCTGCTCGGTCGGCCGCTCGACGACGTGCAGGCTGACAAGTTCGTCCGACGTTCGATTCAGCTCTCTGGCAAGGGTGGCTTCAGTTCGCGTCTGATTCGACGGATCGATGCCTTGGTGTGAAGATAACAGCCGAATCGACTCCTGTTCTCCCTCGAACCACCGAGCGAGACTCTCTGCTTCGAGTTCCGCGTTGGCTTCGACCGAGTCTAACTGTTCTTCCGTGACTCGGTCGGAGACCTGACTTGCAATCGCCGTCCCGCCGGCGACGATAACGGCGGTAATGAGCAACGAGACAGCAAAGAGCTTCACCGCGTACCGTGAGCGGATCACTTCCGGCAGAAAGCCCTTACTGTCCATTCACGGCCACGTTTTCGGAGGACGATAATAAGAAACACGCCTGTCAGTTCCCACCGACCGATCACGTTCGCGGCGTCGTGTGAGCCGTCGCCCCCTCGGCTAGCAGTCGGACGCGCACCGAACCCAGCCTATCTACGCGTCGGTCGAAGCACATTCTGTGCCGGCGGCCACTCCGTTCGACACACCACACGGTGGGACGTCCCACTTCGATCAGTTTCCGAGCGCGAGACAGTGGGCGTCCAGTTATTACTGTCAAGTGTCACGACTCGCATGCCCGATCTCTCCGCGGGTGATCGACATCCCCAAGCCCCGACCGACGGTCATCGCTGATCGTGCGTTCCCTCGCACGTTGGCCCTCCACGTTCCGAAAGTGAACCACACAACAACTGTCGTCTTCACCGGCACGACAGCCAGCCCGTAGTCCGAGGCATCGAACGGTGAGTCTCGCCACGACACTCACAACGTTGGTGCTCGATGCGCTGGCATCGGCGCTTCTACTGTGGACGACGTGGCGGGCCTACGACTCCAGAGAACAACCCAACGCGGACCCGTTTCTACTACTCGTAACCACGCTGACCCTCTGGGCGGTCTTTGCACTTGGCGCCACGATCATCGGCGCGACGGGCGTGAAAGTCCTCGAACCGTTTTTCGATATCGCGCGGTTCGGTACCTTCTCGTTTCTGCCCATCGCTTGGATCGTCTACGCACTCAGCTATGCCGGTCACGGGCGGATGACGACACGGAAACGGATCGGCCTGCTGTCAGGCATCGTGTTGCCGCTGGTGATCGGCGGGATTACCCTCACTAGTGATGCCTCCAAGTCGGTCGTCGGGCCGGTGATCGGGCTTGCGCTCGGGTGGACGATCCTGTACGGGCTCTCCCTGCTCCTGTATTCCCTGTATGCGACGTATCTCCTGATCGACCTCAGTTGGGGCCATCCGCGCGTTTCGAGCACACAAATCGTTCTGCTGGCGTCCAGCGTCGCGGCTCCGACCCTCCTCACGCTTGTCGCGGACAGTACCCAGCCGGTCGACGGCTCGACGTTCGGACTACTCCTGTCGGGCGTATTGCTGACCGCTTCGATACGACGATATCCGGTGATGACCGGGTTCCCGAAAGCCGACTACGTCGCGCGGACACGCGTGGTCGAAACCCTACAGGAGGCGCTCGTCGTCCTCGACTGGGACGATCACGTCCTCGACGTCAACGAGGCAGCGACAGAACTGTTCGACGGCTCCGCGGAGCGGATCATCGGCGAGCCAGTCCGGTCGGTCATCGACGGACTCGACGGAACCGAATTCCCCACGGGAGCGACGGGAACGGTCGGGCTTCGGACGTCGAAGGGCCGCCGCCGGTTCCAGTTCAGCGTCTCCGCCGTCGACGCAGCCACGCCCGATGACGCGGACAACCCCGTTGCCAGAACCGTGCTCTTCCGCGACATCACCGACCGGGAGACCAGAGAACAGCGACTCGCAGTGCTCAACCGCATCCTCCGACACAACGTGCGAAACGACCTCGATGTCGTGCTCGCGTACGCCGACCACGTCGCCGACGACGACGTACGGACCGGCATTCGAGAGGGCACCACTAGTCTTCTGGAACTGAGCGAAAAGGTCAGAGAGGCGGAGACTGTCATGACCGAGCGCACCGGCACACCGGAATCGGTCGATCTGACCGACGTCGCGAACACCGTCGTCGACCGGGTTCGATCCGAGGACGATTCGGCCACCATCTCGCTCGTCTGCCCCGACAAGGTGGTGATCGCCTCTCACCGCGCTGTCCTGCGACAGGTGCTCTCCGAGTTGGTCGAAAACTCACTCGAACACACCACGACGGACTCGCCGCGTGTCGAAGTCACCGTCCGGGAGGTGTCGGACGAGACGGTCGAACTTTCCGTCGCGGACGACGGCCCCGGACTCCCCGAGCGAGAACAGGATATCCTCGCCGCCGGGACCGAAACACAACTCGAACACGGCCACGGTATCGGACTCTGGTTCGTCAACTGGGCGGTTACCCAGTTGGGAGGCGACCTTCAGTTTCGGGAAAACGACCCCCAAGGCAGCGTCGTCACGGTTCGCCTCTACGACCGGGTAAGCTAGGGGCCGCGGTGGATGCCGTCCGCACCCGACGGACTCAGGCGAGAGACCTGTTCGGGGACGCTGAGCCGCCGCGCAGTTGCACGAACGAATCGGCGATGATACCGTACATGAGGATCACAACCGTCGAGTTGATGACGAGCGAGGCCAGCTGACCGGCGGCCGGCGAGACGAAGGCGAGCAGCGAGCCGACTGCACCACCGATTGCGCCGACGACACCGAACAACACGACGAGTGCGAGCAGTCGCCAGCGGTTTCCGCTCGCCAGCTCCCAGCTCCGACGGAACGCCTCGACCACCCCGGTGTCCTCGACGGCGACGGCAAATAGTGCGAACTGGAGGCTCACGGCGAGAAACAGTCCGGGGACGAGGAGAAACGCGAACCCAATCGGAATCACCACTCCAAGGACGACGCTGATAACGGTCGCGGACAGAAACGCACGCCCGATACGCCGGGTAAACAGGTTCCCGGGAAGCGACGAGAGCGCGGAGAGGTCACGCGACAACAGACGCGCGGTCACGAGAAAGATGCCGATGCCGAACAACAGCGCGAGTACGGCCACCGCGGCTGCAACCTCGGTCGATAGCGGGAGTGCGAAGCCGACTCCGGCGCCGTTGGCTTGCACTTCCGACGGGAGTCGATTTACGATGACGGCGTTGAACGATCCGAGAAACAGGACCTGATAGCAGATCATCAACACGAGTGCAACGATGCCACTGATCGAGAGCGAACGTCGGGCACCACGCCCGATCGCTCGGCCTAACTGGAGGGCCATGCGTGGCGCGTCGAGAGTGAGACGTATGAAACGTCGTCCACGGTCTCTGGTTCGGCAATCCCGGCAAGCTCGGCCGTCTGCGGGTGCCGGTGTTGCCGGGCCTGAGACGTCTGTGCTGTATTGATACCTCGACGGGCCGTCGAGTCGTTCGTGACGGTCATCAGCGCAACGAACCTCTCGAAGCGCTACGACGACGTGCTCGCCCTCGACCGGGTCGACCTAAACGTCGAGGCCGGCGAAACGTTCGGATTTCTCGGGCCGAACGGCGCGGGGAAGTCGACGTTCATCGACATCCTGCTCGGATTCGTCGCGCCGAGTGACGGCACGATGTCGGTGTTCGGGCACGACTGCCAGGACGACGGCGTGGCCGTCCGTGAACGCGTCGGCGTCCTTCCGGAGGGGTACGCCCCGTTCGACGGACTCTCGGGGCGTCAGCACGTCGAATACGCCATCCGGTCGAAGGACGTCGACGAGAATCCCGTCGACGTGCTCTCCCGTGTCGGACTCCGTGACGATGCCGCGCGCCCGGCGACGGACTACTCGAAGGGCATGCGCCAGCGACTCGCGCTCGCGATGGCGCTCGTCGGGGAGCCGGACCTTCTCGTCCTCGACGAGCCGACGACCGGCCTAGATCCGAACGGCGCCGCCGAGATGCGAACCATCCTCCGTGAGGAGACCGACCGTGGCGCGACGATTTTCTTCTCGAGTCACGTCCTCGAGCAGGTCGAGGCGGTCTGTGACCGGGTCGGAATCCTCCAGAACGGCCGGTTGATCGCGACCGACACCATCAGCGGGTTGCGCGATGCAATCGGCGGTGGCACGAAACTGGTCATCACGCCCGCGGCGGTCGACGACGACGCCCTCGATGCCGTCCGGCGGATCGACGGCGTCGAGACGGCAGTCGAACGTGACGGCGCCATCGAGGCGACGTGTACCAACGACGCGAAGATGGACGCACTGGTCGAACTCCACGACGCCGGCGTCGAGGTCGTGAACTTCCGCACCGAGGAGGCATCGCTCGAAGACATGTTCGTCGAATTCACCGGAGGCGCGCGGGCGTGACGTGGCGCGTGATCGCTCGTCGGGACTGGCGGCTGTTACTCGACGCTCGGCTCCCAAAGATTGCGCTCGTCGGGTTGGTCGCCGTCGTGTCCATCGCGGCGTACGTCTACCCCGTTATCGGCACCGAACCGATCACGACGAGTCGGTTCGGGGCCTTCGTCACTGGTTGGCTTGGGGGAATTCTCCCCGCAATCGGCGTGTTGTTCGGCTACGGCGCTATCGCCCGCGAACACGAATCCGGGGCGCTTCGACTCGCGCTGTCGATGCCACACGGCCGCTCGACGCTCGTGCTCGGACGGTTCGTCGGGCGGGCAGGCGTGTTAGCGGCGGCCATCGTCGTCGGCATGATGATCGCAGGGGCGCTGGTTGTCTACCCGCTTGGAACGCTGCACCCGCTTCGCTTTCTGGCGCTCGTGCTCCTGACTGTCGCCCACGGTGCTACCTGGGTCGGCATCGGCGTCGCCGCGTCGGCACTCGTCACGACGAACCGCCAGGCGCTCGTCCTCGCCGTCGTCGCGCTCTTCGTGTTGGTGATCGTCTGGGACGCTGTCACGGCGGGAGCCGAGGCCGGGGTTGTCGCGGCGGGAATCACCGACGGTCCGATCCGTACCGTGGTTCAGATCGGTGCACAACTCGACCCCGGAAGCGCCTTCGACACGCTCGTCACCGCCCTCGCCGTGAGCGACCGGAGCGCTGGCGCGTGGTATGACGGTCCGACGCTTGCGCTTCCCGTCTTGATCGGCTGGCTTTTCGGCCCGCTATCCCTGGCGATCCTCCGGTTCAAGTGGAGAGACCTCGCGTGACCTGGCGCGATGTCGCCACCCGAGATATCCGCGGTGCCAGCCGGTCGGCCGGCATCTGGATTGTCGGCGGGGTTCAGATCCTCCTGTTCGTGGGGGTCACCGTCGTGGAGTTCGTGCTCAACGACGGCTCGTTCCTGACGTATATCGAGCGTCTCACGGGGGTGGTCGCGGTGACGATTCCGCTCGTTGCACTCCTGCTCGGCTACAAATCGATCCTCGCGGAGCGGGCCGGCGGCCAACTCCGGCTCGCCCTCTCCGTTCCACACTCCCGCCGAGACTTGGCAGTCGGCAAGCTCGTCGGGCGGTGTTTCGTCTTCGTCGTACCGACAGCGCTCGCGCTCTGTCTCGCCGGCGGCATCGCCGTTACACTTGCCGACGGGAGTGTCCCGTGGCTGTGGTTGCCGTGGTTCGCCGGCGTAACGATCCTGTATGGGGTGGCGTTCGTCGGGGTGGCCGTCGGCGTCTCGCTGTCGACAGCCACCGGTCGACGCGTGACCGTCGGTGCCATCGGCGCGTATCTGGCGACTGTCGTCCTCTGGGAGGATCTTCATACGGCGGTGCTTTTGATTCTCCACCGGTTCGACACGGCGGTACTACGCGATATGCCTAGCTGGGCCCTCTTCGCCCGTCTCGCGGCACCGAGCGAATCCTACGAGTTGCTCGTCCGGACCGGGTTCGCCGTCGACCGGGCCGGTCGGTACGTCGACAGCGGCGTCGCGTCTATCACGTGGTTGACGGCGCTCGGGCTGTTGGTCGCGTGGACGCTCGTTCCCGTCGCACTCGGCTACCGCCGGTTCGAGGCCGCGGACCTGTAGCGAATCCGAGTTCGTCGGCGTGCGAGTTCTGCGCCACCCGCAGTCTCTATTCCGTCGACCGTGCGTTCACGGGAACAACTCTTTTACTCGTCTCAGCAAAGGGAACCATATGCCTACGGACGAAGCCGAGCTGCTCAGACAGGAGCTGGAGTCGGTGTTCAGTGCCGCGGACTTCCCGGTCGAGGACCCGATGGAGCTGGTGCCAGTGCTGCCGGACGGCCCGGCAACCACATTCGAGGCCGGCGACGTGACAGTCAGCGTGATGGACTTCGGAGCCAAGTACGGCGACTACCAGGAGTATCCCTACGAGACGGCCGAGGATCTCGTCGACGATCTACTCACCGGCTTTCACGAGGAAGGGCTGTTCGAGTAGCGGGCCGTGGGTGTCGTCCTTCTGCGGGGTTCGTTCCACCCCCGACCGCCGGCTCCGACACACCTGGTCCGATCCCGTTACTGCTCGGCCAGCCAGGATTTGGCCTCCGCTTCCGTCGGAAACACGCGGAATTCGTAGTCCGGATGGATGGCGCTCAGATCCTTCTCTACCTGCTCCATCTCCATGCTGGCAATCGTCGATTCGCCGTAAACGCCGGCACCGCGGCGAATCCCCTGTTCGACGAGGTCGGGTATCCACGTCTCGGCGAGCCACTGCTTGTCAGCGTCCTCGTGGGCGGTGATCTCCCGCGTATCGACGATGTACTTGTCGACACCGCGTTCGGCCATGATCTCTTCCCACCGCCGGGAGTTCTCTCGGAACTCCTCTCCCTCGGTGAATCCGTCCCATCTAAAAATCGGTACGTCGAGCTCTGTATCCCAGTTGACGGTGTACGCGTCCGCCTCTTCGAGTAACTCTACCGTCATGCATTGCGATCCTCGCGAATCGACCGACAAAATATCACGGTCACCACTATCACTCGTGATACGTGATGGCTAGGTGTGGCGGACTCCACATCGCTAGTGCGACACGCTTGGGTCAACGATCTGTTCGAGGTCGAACAACTGCAGATCGTCACGGTCGGCCGCTGCATCCTGGACAGATTGCGTGAACCCGTTTCGGGCGAATAGCGCATACTCGTGCTTGATTTCGCTACCTTCAGGCGACCATCGAATCTCATCAGTATGATCCTCAAGCGAGGCGAGCGCACTGTAACCGAGAGGCGCGGACGTGAACTTGCATTCCCCAGTCACCATCGTCCCGCCTGTAGCGAACCCAACTACAGCTACCTCGTACTCGTTGTACCACCAGCGGCCGATATCGGTGAACCTCAGATCGGGATAGCAATCAGGAAGGATGACCTGACAGCAACTTTCAAACTCCTGACTCACGAAATCCGCGAGCTCCGGTTCGATGACTGTCTCGTAGGCGTCGACGCCCGAAAATCACGACCATGTCAGCATCATCCGACACGTAGCAGTCTCGAAGCCGACTGAGTTCGTCCTCCCGATCCACGAATCGCTCCATATCTTCTGAGTGGCGTCCAGTCAAATAAGACCCCCAAATAGACTAATTCAGAATAGGCTAACCGAAAATAGGCTATCTGAATATTGTTTTCTGGACAGAATACGGTGACAGCAGAAACGACCCGTTATCCTCGCTCATGAGATACGTGTTGCCCCCACAACGAGCGAATGATTACGGGGGTACCGCTCCCAGTCATCAGCGAAGGCACGACAGCGGCGACCCGCATTCACCGTATGAGTGAACTCCAGATTGCCCGAAATGTATGTTCGGTTCGGCAAACGTGGAACTATGGGTTTCAGGCGGTCACGCGCTCGAATACGTTGGCTCACAATCGTGTAAATTCTGGATGGGCCCTGCCGGATTTGAACCGCGCGGACTTCGCTTCGCTCGTCCGCTGGGCTCGAATCCTTTGTGTGGTCTTTTTCCCCAAGTTTTTGCGAGGGAGCGGAGCGACCGAGGAAAAAGTGGGATGGGCCCTGCCGGATTTGAACCAGCGATCACCCGGTGTCCCATGACCGCGGCAGTCTCGCCGCGAGCCAGTATGAGCCGGGCGCTTTAACCGGACTAAGCTAAGGGCCCTACAACGGCTCTCCACGCTCCGGCGTCTTGAACGTGCCGGACACCGCATCGCCCTCTCCGACCGGCGTCCGGTCGGCTCCGGCGGTCCCGTGTCGATCGTGCCGCGAATTCGCCGGCAACGATCCGCCGACGGCGACGGCCGCCGATCAAAACCTTGAGTACGGTCGTCGTTCAAGGTGGAGTAACAGCGGTCGTCGACAACGTCGGGTCGGCCCAGTCGACGGCCATCGCTGTCGCCGACAACCGCTCATGACAGACACGCCCGTCTCCAACGTCCTTCTCGTCACTGTGGACTCTCTGCGCGCCGACGCCATCGAACCGTACGGCGGTGAGTACGCCACGCCAACACTGGCCGCACTCGCCGACCGCGGCACCGTCTTCGAGAACGCCTTCGCCCACGGCAACTGGACGCCGATGTCGTTCCCGTCGATTCTCGCCTCCCGACCGGTGTTCGCCGACACCGGCCGTATCGGCGTCGACGGGACTACCACCCTCGCCGAACGGCTCCGGTCCGCGGGCGTCGCCACCGGCGGCTTCAACGCCGCCAACGGCTTTCTCACCGAACACTGGGGGTACGACGACGGGTTCGACGACTTCGACGCGTTCGTCGGCGGCGGCGCGGACGGCCGTGCCGGCGAGTTCGTCGCTGCCCACCCGACCTGGGGGGCGTGGCTCCAACTCGTCACCTCCCCGTTTCGCCGGGCCGGAAGCTTCCTCCGCGGCGGGAGCGACGAACAACCCTTCACCGACGCCTCGCGGATGCTAGACGTAGAGCACGAGGCCACCTCCTTCCTCGAGGAGGCGGACGGCCCGTTTTTCCTGTGGGTCCACTACATGGACGCTCACACGCCGTACGTCCCCGCACCGCGATACCTGCGTGAGGTCACCGACCGCCGCGTCGGCAAGGCGCGGATGCTGGTCGCCCACGTCCGAACGGGCTTGGGGTGGTCGGTCGGTGACGGCACGCTCGCCGACCTGCGAACCCTGTACCAGGCCGCGGTCCGTCAGGTCGACGCCAGCCTGGACCGACTGCTCGCGTCGCTCGATACCGCGGGCCTCGCGGACGACACCGCCGTCGTCGTCGCTGGCGACCACGGCGAGGAGTTCATGGATCACGGCCACCTCGCTCACTATCCCAAACTCTACGACGAACTCGTCCACGTGCCGTTGCTGGTCGACGTCCCCGGCCTCCCGGCCGGCCGTGTCCCCGAACACGTCGGCCTCGACGCCATCCCGCCGACGGTCTGTGACCTACTCGGGGTCGACCCCGCGCCGGAGTGGGCCGGCGAGAGCCTTCTGCCGACGCTCCGTGACGGTGTCGCGCCGCCAGATGAGCCAGTGGTGACCGTCACCGTCCGCGGCGAGGACGTGACCCAGCAGCCGATTCCTCGGTCGCTCGACGAGGGGGAGCTGTTGGTGAGCGCCCGTGACGCCGACTGGCTCTACATCCGAAACACCGAGACGGGCGCGGAGGAACTCTACGACCGCCGGTCGGACCCCGAACAGCGCACCGACCTGGCGACGGCCGACGATCCGTCTGCCGTCGCCGCCCGCGAGCGTCTCCGCGAGGCCGTCCTCGATCACGTGACGACCCTCGACGCGGTCGACCGCGACGCGCCCGCGGCCGGCGTCGACGAGGATATCGAGACGCGGTTAGAAGCACTTGGCTATCGCTGACGATGCTCAGACGCTTCTTGCGAGCGGTCTTGGTCGGACCGGAGGCGCCACAGATCCGCCGGTTTTTCCTCGTCGGCGCCCTCGCGGCCGGCCTCCAGACGGCCCTACTCGGCACGCTCGTCGAGTGGGGGAACATTCAGTATCTCATCGCGGCGACCCTCTCCATCGAGGCGACCATCATCTTCCAGTACGGTGTCAACAACCGCTGGACATTTTACGACTCCCGACACGACGGCTGGCGCGAGTACGGCCGTGGTCTCCTGCGGACGAATCTCGTCCGTGGCTCGGCCATCCCGATCCAGGTGGGCGTGCTGTACGCCCTCGTCTCGGCGGCGACTGTGCCCTATCTCGTCGCCAACGGCGTCGGCATCGTCATCAGCGGCGTCTATCGCTACGTCCTCGACTCGCGGTGGACGTGGAAGGGTTGAGACGGCGAGTTACGGGTCGAAAATCGAAGGAGGCGCCGTCGCCAGGGCTCGAACCTGGGACCACCTCGTTAACAGCGAGGTGCTCTACCATCTGAGCTACGACGGCTCGAATGCTGATAGTCGAAGTTGCCTCAAAGGGCTTTCGTTTTCACCCGGTCCCGTCGGTCGGTCACACGCGACCGACACCCTTTCGCCCGCCCGGACGGATGACCCCTCCATGAGCGATTTGGAGACGGTCTTCGTGCGTGTGGCCGACCGCGTGACTCCCGCGCCGGCCGAGCGGGAGCGACTCCGGACGGCCGTCGACGACCTGACCGCTCGGGTCCGAAACGCCCTCGCGGACCTCCCGGTCGACGCCCGGATCGTCCAGGTCGGCTCGACGGCCCGCGGTACGTGGCTCGCCGACGACCGCGATATCGACCTCTTCGTCTGCTTCCCGCCCGACATCGACCGCGCCGACCTGGAGCGGTACGGCCTCGACGTCGGTCGCGCGGCCCTCCCCGACGGCCGGGAGGAGTACGCCGAACACCCCTACGTCACCGGCGACATTCGGGGGTTCGACGTCGACCTCGTCCCCTGTTACGACGTGGCGGACGCGACGGCCATCCAGTCGGCGGTCGACCGCACCCCCTTCCACGACGCCTACCTGCAGGAGCACCTCGACTCGGATCTGAAGCGGGACGTGCGCCTCCTCAAGGCCTTTCTCACCGGCATCGGCGCCTACGGGAGTGATCTCCGCACCCGTGGCTTCTCGGGCTATCTCTCCGAACTTCTCGTCCTCGAATACGGCGGTTTCGAGGCGCTCCTCCGAGCCGCCGCCGACTGGCAGCCCCCCGTCCAACTCGACCCCGAGGATCACGGGACTGCGACCTTCGACGACCCGCTCGTCGTCGTCGATCCGACCGACCCCGAGCGCAACGTCGCCGCCGTCTGCGCCGCCGAAAACGTCGCCCGCCTCCAACATCACGCCCGCGACCTGCTGGCCGACCCTCGCGACGACCCCTTTCAGCCGACCGACCCGGACCCGCTGGACCCAGACACGGTCCGCGCTCACCTCGACCGTCGGGGTACCACCCCCGTGGCCGTCGTCTTCGAGACGCCGGACCTCGTGGACGATCAGCTCTACCCCCAGCTTCGCAAGTCCCTCGACGGAATCGTCGGTGAACTCGACCGTCGGGGGTTCAGTCCCGTTCGCTCTACGACGTTCGCCGACGAACGGGCGGTCCTCTTCGTCGAACTCGCGGTCGCCAAACTCCCGGCTATCGAACGCCACGAGGGTCCCCCAGTTCACGTCCGCGAGCACGCCACCGGCTTCTACGAGGCCTACGCCGATACCGACGCCTACGGTCCCTTCCTCGACGCCGACCGCTACGTCGTTGAGCGCGAGCGCAAGATCACGACGGCCCGTGACTTCCTCGCCGGCGACGCTCTCTTCGACGTGGCGCTCGGCGCCCACGTCGAGACGACGCTGGCGACGGGCTATGACCTGCTGGTCGGTGACGATGTGGCTGTGCTGGCCGACGAGTTCGGCCGCTGCCTCGCTCGCTACTTCGATCCCGGGCTGTGACTACAGGTCGTGACGGTCCCGCAGGTCGTCGAGCAGGTCGCGGGTGGCCGCCGTCGGCTCCCCGTCGTCCGCGACCGGCGAGCGCCCGTCGAACGTCTCGTGAACGGTCGCGATGCTCTCCGAGAGCGTATCGAGGCCGTAGCCTCCCTCTAGGATAAATCCCAGTCCGGCGTCGGCGTCGGCGGCCGTCTCCCGTACCGCGTCGGTGAGGAGGGCGTACCCCTCCGTCGAGACGCGCATCCGCGAGATGGGATCGTGGCGGTGGGCGTCGAACCCCGCGCTGACGAGCAGGAGGTCCGGATCGAAGCGCTCGACCGCCGCGCCGATGGTCTCCCACGCGAGCAGGTAGTCGGGGTCGCCGGCACCCGACGCGAGGGGGACGTTGAACGTCGCCCGCTCGCCGGCCCCCGAACCGATCTCGTCGGCGTCGCCCGTTCCCGGATACAACCCCTGTTCGTGGATCGAGGCGTAGAACACGTCGCCGCGGTCGTAGAAGATATCTTGGGTGCCGTTGCCGTGGTGGACGTCCCAATCGAAGATGGCGACGCTGTCGGCCGCCCCGTCGTCGATGACCGACTGGGCGGCGACGGCGGCGTTGTTGAAAAAGCAAAAGCCCATGGCGTCGTCCCCGACGGCGTGATGGCCCGGCGGCCGTCCGAGCGAGAAGGGGGTCCGGCGGCCATCGTCGCCGGCGAGGGCACGCTCAGCGGCCCACTGTGCCAACCCGGCACTCGCCAGCGCGGCGTCCCAGGTCCCCTCCGAGGCGACGGTGTCGGGGTCCCAGTTCCCGCCGCCGTCCGCACAGAACGCCTGTAGGTCGTCGACGTACTCTTGCTCGTGGACCGCGGCGACGGCCGACACCGAGGCCGGGTCGGCCGACACGTACTCGACGCCGTGTCGACGCGAGAGTTGCTGGCGGATGGCCCGCAGACGGTCCGGGGTCTCCGGGTGCCGTTCGCCGGTGTCGTGCCCGAGACAGGTTTCGGTGTAGCCGAACTGCATCTATTTGAAGAGGGTGAAGTACGTCTCGATGTCCTCGGCCTGGATCGTTCGCCGGTCGGCGTGGTCCGCGAGCGTTGCCGCCGCGGCCGCGACGTTGTCCGCGTAATCCTCCAGGATGTCGGCGAGTGCGATTCGCGCGTCCATCGACACGCGGTAGCGCCCGTCGATATCGAGTCGGGCGATACGGTCGACGGGCGCCACTGGCAGTTCGAGCGACTCCCTGTCGACGACTTGCTCGACGCCGAAATCGGCGGCCATCAGGGTCTTTCGGCCGTCCGCCGTCGCCCGGTCGGCGGCGTCGATAGCGAGGTCCGCCCCGTGGGTCTGGATACGCCGGGCAAGTTCCTCCGCCGCCCCCGCGCTCACCCGGAGGTCGCCCGCGTTCCGACGGATGATCGTGTCCACCGGGGCGAACGGTAACTCGACGCTCATACCGTGATACCCGTCCGTATCGTGTATAATCCTTTCCGTCGCCCGAGCGACCGCCCGTCTGCCCACTCCGGTCCTCGGCTAGTACACCTCGTCCGCGTCGATCCGGCCACCCCGGACCGGGCCGCGGACGGTCACTTCCTCGCCCAACCGGAGGTCCGCCTCGGTGTCGACGCTCCGCGTCTCGCTTCCGTCGTCGAGGACGACCGGATCGCCCGCCTGCACGACCGTCCCCGTGAACTGAATCGTCTCTCCGTCAGCCGGTTCGTCCGCCGTCACGCCGCCGTCGGCGTCGGCGCTGGCGTCGCCGTCGCCGAAGGCGCCGAGTCCCGGACTCCCGTCGCGCCCGCCGGTTCCGGCGTCGCTCCCGGTGTCCCCGTCGGTGCCAGGTGCGTCCGTCGGTGGGTCGGTAACCGTCACCGTCGACCGCCACCCCGCCGAGGCTTCGAGGTCGTCCTGCCACCCGTCCTGAATCTCGACGTCCGTGACGACGAGGTAGTCCGCGAGGTCGATATCGAGGTCGGCCTTCTCGCCCCACAGGGCGACTCGAATGTCACCCGTCTCGTCTTTGAGTCGGACGTTCCGGACCTGCCCCTCGGAGCCGTCGTCGCGGTCGAACGTTCGCTTCGGGTCGGTTTCGATGACGCCCCCCGCGAGGTCGGCCATCTCGTCGAGTTCGAGGTCGGCGATGTCGTCGGTCTCGGGATCGTAGCTGATCTCCTCGTCGATCCCCTCGACTGCGCCCCGCGACCCGACGTGAAGTTCCAGGTCGCCGTCGCGCTCCCGGACGTAGCCGTCGATCACCTCGACGCTCGCCCCGGCGTCGAGTTCCGTCGCCCGGTCGGCGCGTTCGTCCCACAGCGTCACCCGGACCCGCCCCGTCTCGTCGCCGAGGGTCAGGTTGGCGACCCGGCCCTCGGAGCCGTCGTCGCGGTCGAACGTTCGGATCGAATCCGTCGCCAGCACTCGGCCCTGCAAGTTCACATCCGAGAGGCCGAGCGAGAGGTCCTCGATCCGGTAGGTGTCCCGTATCTCGACGTCGACCTCGGCGTCCTCGTCGACTTCCGCCTGGTCGACGCTCACCTCGATGCCGCTGTACCCCTCCTGTGGCCGACCTTTGATCCGCAACACGTCACCGACCGTCAACTCGCCGTCCGCGACCGACTGGGCCATCCGGTCCCAGAACGAGATCCGCACTTGGCCCGTGCCGTCGGCCACGTCGACGTTGATGACGCGCCCCTCGTCGGCGTCGTCGTCCTCGTCCCCGTCGCCGTCACCGTCGCGGTCGAACGTCCGCAGGTCGCCGACCCCGATCACCTTCGCGAGGAACTTCACCTCGTCCATCCCAGGGGCGATGTCGGCGACGCCGCTTACCTCCTCGTCCTCGAGTTCGTGGGCGATGAGCATCGCCGCCGTCTCCTCGTCGGCGAGCCCCCCCATCTGCTCGACCTTGTCGTGGACGGCGGCCTCGAACTCCTCGAACGCCACGTCGGTGTCGAGGTCCTCGTAGACGTCCTCGATTACACCCATCGTACCGTGCAACAGGCGAACCCTCCGGTTAAGCGTTGTCCTTGCCCGAACGCTGCCGTTCCGTCCGTCGATTCCTTCCGCTTTCGGTGCCGTCTCACGGCCCACGATTCTCCCCACGATTGCCTATGAATCTACGGCCACGTCCGCGACCCGCTGCCGTCCGCCCGCCGCGTCGTGGACTACCCGTACCGACCCCGGTCGGCCGCTCGCCACCCCGATTCTCGCGACGTACCCACGGGGAACGAGCGCCTCCGTGCAGGCGGCGTCGGGCGGCGCGTCCCGCCGCGTCGTCACGACCACGGTCAGGCGGTCGCCGTCGACCGTCGCTGACCCGAGTCCGGCGACCGAACAGCCGTTCGGCCCCGTCACACACCCCGTCACCCGGACCCGAGACGCCGAGGCGTCGACCGACGCCGTCTCCGACTCGTCACACCGCCCCGTGTCCCGAACCGACGCGTCGGTCAGGCGGAACGGGTCGTCCGGCGACGACTCGCCCGGCGATGCGGCACAGCCGCCGACCGCAAGGAGCGACAGCGTCCCGAGCAGGGTCCGTCGATCCATACCGGTCCCCTCGACGGGTGTGGACATACCCCTTCCGGAGACTCAACGGGGTGTTTGACCCTCGGGGTCGGTCGCCGTCGCGGATCGTAACCGTCTTATGTCGATCCCGGGTATGAGTAGATGAGTCCTGATAGGGTAGTGGACTATCCTCTTGGCTTGCGGAGCCAGGGACCGGAGTTCAAATCTCCGTCAGGACGTTCATTTCAGTCGTAACCTGACTTCCTCAGGTTACTCCTTTCCATTCACGCTCTGACGTGCCCCGCGCTCACTTCGTTCGCGTGGGACTCCGTCAGGACGTTTTCGACGCCACGACGACCAGCGTCGCGAATCAGTCGTAGCCGCCCCTCACTCGGTGTTTCGAGCCCGCGCCTTCCACTGCCGTTCCTGCTGACGTTCGGCGACGTGTCGTCGGCCGTCCGCGACCCGGTCGTGGACCTCCTCGCCGAAGGCCACCACGTCCTCGAGGAACGTCGCCTGGAACGTTTCCAGCACGTCGTAGGACCACCGGCCGGCCGGCGTCTCGTCGTCACAGGCCGGCAACACCCCTCGTGGGAGATGTTCGTCACGCAGGCGGTTCGCCGCCCGCTCGTGGCCCGCCGCCCGAAGTCGCTTCTCGGCGGTCGCCAGGTGATCCATCGCCCGCCCGGTGCTGTGGTGGAAGGCGACCAGGTGGCCGTGGGCCCGGTGGAGGTTCTCGACCGCTAGTTCCACCTCGTGGAGCGCTTCGCACTCGATCTCGGTCAGTTCTCCGTCGTTCGCGTCGTCCATGTAGTATCATAACACTTGTCATGGTATGTGACTTACGACGGCGTGACTTTTCCCCGTCCATCGTCAACGGCGACGCATGGACGCGGCGCTCCGGGCAGGCATCGCCCTCCACAACGCCGGCGAACACCACGCCGCACACGACCCCTGGGAGACGGTGTGGCTCGATCTGGAGACGGGGACCGACGACGAGCGACTGCTCCACGGCCTGATCCAGTTCGTCGGGGCGATTCATCACGCCACGACCCGCAACTGGAGCGGGGCGACCGGCCTCGCGGCCAGCGCCCACGACTACCTCGCCGGACTCGACCCGTCGTACCACGGCGTCGACGTCGACGCCGCGCGGCGCGCCCTAGCGACGCTGTCGGCCGACCCCGAGGTGATCGACCGGCGTCGCCCCCCGCCGCTCCGGCACGAGGGCCGGGTCCTGGGCCTGGGCGATCTCGATTTCGAGGCTATCGCCGCCGCCGCACCGGCGCTGTCGGCCGAATACGGATACGACGAGACGGCGGTCGACAGCGCCGTCGCGTACGCTCGTGAGGAGGTGGCCGACGGCGAGCGGACGCTGTTCACCGGCATGCTCTTCGAGTTCGTCACCGCCGAGGAACCACAGCGAGCACTCGTCGCCCGTCGACTGGGCCGGCACGTCGACCGGCGGGACCGGGAGTACGACGACGTGGCCGGCCTGTTCGACTGATCCCGACTCAGAGTAACGAGACGGCGTACGCCAGCGACGAGAACACCATCAGGAAGACGAGCACGAGAGCCATAATCTGTTGGCGATCCATACGCATCTTTCCGGCCTGAGCGCCGAGTACCTTTCGACACGCCGAAAGACAGTGTCCAAACAGGAGTCACGGATGCGGTCGGTTCTCGATCTCCTCTCACGACCACAGAGGGCCTCGGCGATCCGCTGTCAGGCCTTGTCCCGCGGCTCGCCTTCGAGCGTGTACGCCGCCGAATCGTCCTCGGGGTCGTAGCCCAGTGCCTCGCGGGCGCGCTCGATGGAGTAGTACTTCCGCTCGTTGTCGGAGATTCCGTAGACGATTTCGTACTCGTAGTCGGCTCGGATACAGCGGTCGAAGAGGTGCGCACAGTCGCGGTGAGAGAGCCACATCGCCTGGCCGCGCTCGTAGTTGCGCGGCGGGTGGCTCTCGGTGAGGTTGCCGATCCGGACACAGACTACCGAGAGGTCCTCGGTGTCGTGGTAGTAGCGCCCGAGCGTCTCGCCGGCCGCCTTGCTCACGCCGTAGAGGTTGCCGGGGCGTGGGAGTTCCGTCCCATCGAGACCGTAGTCGTCGTCGGTGCGGTACATCTCGGGGGTACGCGCGTCGGTTTCGTACGCCGAGACGGCGTGGTTCGATGAGGCGAACGCCACCTTCTCCACGCCGGCGTCGACCGCCGCCTCGAAGGCCGTCTGCGCGCCGTCGATGTTGTTCTCGAGCACTGAGTTCCACGGTGCCTCGGGCCGAGGATCGCCGGCGAGGTGAATCACGGCACCGACACCGTCCATGGCCTCGACCATCGCCGCCGTGTCGGTCACGTCCGCGACGATCACGTCGTCGTCGGTCACGCCCGGCGGGAGGCGGTCCGCCGACAGCGGTTCCCGGTCGAGCAGCCGCCACTCGTGATCCTCGCCGATCCCGCGCAGGATGGCTTGCCCGACGCGGCCCCCCGCGCCAGTCAGTAACACCGGGTCGTCCATTCGAACGTCAATGGGACGACCGAGACCAAGTAAGGACCGATTCAGCGCGGGCGACAAGCCTTACCCCCGCCCGCCCGACGACCGACCGTGGTCACCGACGCTCAACACGCCTGCTTCGAGGCGGGCATCAAGTTCGGATCGCTCTACCACCAGTTCGCGGGCACGCCCGTCTCGCCCGACAGCGCCGCGAGCCTCGAACGCGCGATGGTCGAGGCCATCGAGAATCAGCCGTTCTGTGAGTCGGTCGCCGTCGATATCGACGCGGACGCCCTCGCCGCGGCCGCCGACGATCACGGCTACGTCGAACTCACGGGGCGGTTCATGGAGGTGGAGATGCGCATCGAGTACGAGGGTGTCGTCGTCCGCACCGAGATGACCATGACGGACGGCTACCCGCTGATGCGCCCGGTCGCCGTCGAGTAGCGCACACGCGACCGACAGTCCGGTTTCACTTTCACTTTCGGGCGTGCGTTTAACTCGCATGCCGGCGAACCGTCACCCATGAGCCAGACGACGTTCAGCGACGACGAACTCTTCGGCGAGGCCGCGGCGGAGATGCGCGACGACGTCGAGGAACATCTCGCGGCGGCGCGCGCCGAACTCCCCGAGGCCGACGAAGTCTGGGAGACCGAGGCCGACAACGTCCTCGGCGTCCTCAACGGTCTCCGGTCGGCGCTCGACGTCGGCGAAGCCGAGGACCATCTCCGGCAGGCGAAAAAGTGGTACACGATGGGCGAACGCGCCGACGCCTTCGACGACGCCGCCGACCTCGCAGCGGCCATCGAAGACCTGGAGGGCCTGATCGAGACGATTCGGACGACCCACGACGACGTGAGCGACCTCACGAACGCGGTGCCGGAACTCCGAGGGTCCCTACAGGAACTCAACGCCGCCGACGATTGATCACGCCGGTCGATCCCGTTCGGCCACCGCGGTCAGGAGTCGCGCGAGCGAGTCGGCCGCCGTCGCCAGCAGTTCCTCACCCAGCGCTGCATCGCCGGCCGCCGGATCGCCGACGACGCCGCTATCGGTGAACTCGTCCGAGTCGTGAGCGAGGTTCGTCCCCGTCCCCGGCACCCAGTCGCCCCACGACTCGCTGCCCTCCTCGCGGGCCGCCGCGACCCGCTGTTCCCGCACCAGTTCGGGATGGGTCGCGCGCAACAGTGCCGTTTCCAGTGGCCCGCCGTGACCCATCTCGCTCCCGTGGTCGCCGACGGCCTCGAACCAGGTGAAGGGGACGGCGTAGGCGTCGTCGTGACGGCTGATCGTCGCCGTCACCTCGCCGAGCGCGGGGATGTTCCCACCGTGACCGTTGACGACGACCACCCGGTCGAAGCCGTGGTGGGCGAGGCTCCCAACCACGTCCCGCACGTAGTCCCGGAAGGTGTCGGGTGACACCCACAGCGTCCCGTCGAACTGTCGGTGTTCCTCCGCAACCCCGACCGGCACCGCCGGGGCGACGACGACGTCGCCGTCGTACTCGTCGGCGCCAGCCTCGGCAACCGTCTCGGCGTGGTAGGCGTCGGTTCCGAGGGGGGCGTGGGGACCGTGCTGTTCGGTGCTGCCGACCGGCACCAGCGCGAGGTCGGTGTCGGCGTCGCGTACGTCCGTCCACGTGGCATCGCTGAGGTGCATATCCGTCTCTCGTCGGCGAGGGACTTCAACGGCCGGTCAGTCGTCCAGGTCGGCGTCCACGTCGGCGCGGGCGCCGCGTTCGGTCGCCCGTTCGACGAACTCCGCCGGGAGTGCGTCGATTTCCCCGGCCTGCACGCCCCAGAGGCTAGCGTAGAGACCGTCGGCCGCCAGCAACTCCTCGTGGGTGCCTCGCTCGACCACCTCGCCGTCGTCGAGAACGACGATTCCGTCGGCGTCTTTCACCGTCGAGAGGCGGTGGGCGATGACGAACGTGGTGCGGTCGGCGGTCAGTCGGTCCAGCGACCGCTGGATCAGCATCTCCGTCTCGGTGTCGACGTCGCTGGTGGCCTCGTCGAGGATCAGAATCTCCGGGTCCTTCAGCATCGCCCGGGCGATGGCGAGGCGCTGACGCTGGCCGCCCGAGAGCTTCACGCCTCGCTCTCCGACCATCGTGTCGTAGCCGTCCGGCAGGTTCGTGACGAACTCGTGGGCCTCGGCGGCCGCAGCGGCCGCCTCGACTTCCTCGTCGTCCGCGCCGAAGGTGCCGTAGGTGATGTTCTCGCGGACGGTGCCGTAGAAGAGGAACGTCTCCTGGCTGACGTAGCCGATGGCACCACGGAGACTGGCTAGCGTCACCTCCCGGACGTCCGTGCCGTCGACCCTGACTGCCCCCTCGTCGACGTCATACATCCGCAAGAGGAGTTTCAGCGCCGTCGACTTCCCGGCGCCGGTCGGGCCGACGAGCGCCACCGTCTCGCCCCCACCCGCCTCGAAGGAGACGCCGTCGAGGATTGGCGCTTCCTCGTAACCGAAGGTCACGTCGTCGTACTCGACCCGGCCGTCGGTGACGGCCAGTTCCGCGGCGTCCGTCGCCTCGTCGATGCCGGCGTCCTCGTCCATCAGCCCGAAAATGCGGGCGGCGGAGGCGTACGCCCGCTGGTACATGTTGATGATCTGCCCGAACTGCGCCATGGGCCAGATGAACCGCTGGGTGTAGAGGATGAACGCGACGAACTCGCCGGGGCGGAGCGTCCCGGTGAAGAGCCACGGTCCCTCGCCACGAAACACCCAGAGCCCACCGATGGTGAAGGTGAGCGCGAAGCCGATTCCCGCGAGCACCCTGAGTCCGGGGAAGAACTTGATCCGCGTCTCGATTGCGTCCCAGTTGGCGTCGAAGTAATCACCCGACACCTCCTCGACTCGGTCGGCCTCGTAGCCCTCGGTGCTACTCGTCTTGATAACTTGGATGCCCCCAAGGTTGTTCTCCAGTCGCGAGTTGACCTGTCCGACCGTCGAGCGTACCTCGGCGTACTTCGGCTGAATGGTCTCGACGAACCGGTAGGTGAAGACGGCGATCAGGGGGACGGGCAGGAGCGCGACCACAGCGAGCTGTGGGTTCATCCACAGCAAGATGGCGGCGATGCCGATCACCATCACGCCCAGTCGGAACGCGGCGTTCAGGCCGTCGTTGAGAAAGCGCTCGAGTCGGTTGACGTCGTTCGAGAGTACCGACATCATCTCGCCGGTCTGCTTGTCGGCGAAGAAGGTCATGTTCAGCCGCTGCATCGCGTCGTACGTGTCCGTCCGGATGGCGTGCTGGACGTATTGAGCAAATCGGTTCCACCCCCAGTTTCGCACCCAGTGGAGGGCGGCCCCGCCCAGATACGAGACGAGGACGATGCCGACGATCAGCCAGAACTGCCGCTCGGGGTCGGTCGGCAACCACCGCCCCGGCACCAACGGCAGGTCGAACGGTCCCTCGTCGAGGAAGATGGCGTCGACAGCGATGCCGAGCAACAGCGGCGGCAACAGGTCGAGCACCCGCGCCAGGATGCTGGCGACGACGCCAACCGCGAACACGCCGCGCCGCTCCTCGCCGTACGCGGCGAACAGCCGTCGCATCGGGTTCGCCGTCCGCTCCCGTTGCTCCTCGAAGGGATCGTCGTCCGCGGGGACGTCCATCGCCCCTACTCGGGGACGAGAGATCAAAAGGCTGACCCGTCGGTGCCGTCCCACCCTACAGCGACCGTTCCTCGACCCCGGGGTCGACGCCCGCAGCCGACAGGTCGACACGCACCCGCTCCCGGAGCGGGTCGGGCACCGTCTTGCGTCCCACCGGCACCGCCGTCTCCCCGTCCCCCTTTACCTTCCAGTAGAGGACACAGTCGCTCGGCGCGTAATACTCGACGGCGTATCGCTCGCCCTCGCCGCGGTAGTGGACACGGGCCGCGAACCCCTCGGCGCGCCACCCCTCGCGGTCGTCGAGCGCCGCGACAGTCTCGGGCGTTTCGTCGTCGCGGCCGGGTTCACTCCCGCTCATGGCCCCGCTTTGGGAACTGCGGGCCTGTGCCTTTCGGTCACGCGTCCTCGATTCGAACCTGGTCGCCTTCCTCGACGCCCGTCCGGTTTGTATACCCCATCGGCACCTCGAGGACGTACTTCGCACGCCCCGAATACTCCGTCAGATCGCCGTCCGACTCCACCGGCGCGTGGTGGATGGTCGTGATCGTCCCGTCCGCAGCCACGAACACCATATCCAGCGGGAAGGCCATGTCACGCATGACGTACGCGTGCCTGCCCTCCTCGTCGTGGACGAACAGCATCCCCTGGCCGGGTTCGAGGGCGCTGGTATCGCTCAACCCGGTGTAGCGTTTCACGAACGAGTCGGCCACCCACGCGTCGACCGTCGCCAAACGCGTCCCGTTCTCGTCGACGAGGTCGACCGCTGTCGTCTCGTAGCCGCTCCCCGGCGTCGATACCGTGGCGGTATCGGCGGGCGTGGCGGTGTCGGTCGCTGCTGCGGTCTCGGTGGCCGTCGGCTCCGGTCCCGGGCCTCCGGAACACCCTGCGAGGACGACGAGGACGGCGACCAAGACGAGTTGCACGCGGCGACGCATGTGTTCCAGACGCGCCCCTGCGAGCCTAAGTGTTTCGCGAGCGGAGACAGAAACCGTTATTCGGCCGGGGGACGGTGTTCGCGACGAGGGCTCGTAGTCTAGTTGGTTATGACGCGGCCTTTACAAGGCCGAGATCGGTGGTTCGAATCCGCCCGAGCCCACTCGACGCCCGACGAAGCGGCGTCCTCGCGCCGCATTCACGTCCGCTATGCCGGACTCGCTTCCGCCCTGACGTCGTCGGTTTCCTCGGGGACGTCGACGGTGAACGTCACCCGCTTCTGTTCGTCGGCCTCGAACGAGGCGACCTGGCGCTCGTCGACGAGGACGGTCCCTTCGCTGTCGAGCAGTTCGAGTGTCACCTCGACGTCGCCGGCCGCGCCGTCGTTCCGGACGACGACGTGGACGTCGCTCTCGCCGAACAGGGCGTCGATACCCCCCTCGAACTCCGTTTCGACGACGACCGGCTCGGGCGAGGAGAGGGCGCCACAGCCCGCGGTGCCCGTCAGGAGTGCGACGCCGAGGCCCGCGACTGTCGACCGTCTGGTGTACATACTCCGGAGTATCCGGTGGGAGGGCAAGGCTCTTCCGGCATCACAGTAGGCGGATCAGAGAGTTTTCCACCTCGCCGGCGACGGTGACAAAGCGGCCCTCGCGCCGAAACTCCTCGATTGGCTGGCCGACGTGGCGGTTGCGAATCTCCTCCTCGACGGCCGCCTGGTCGACCGTCGTCGCCGTCGGGAGGACGTAGGTGCGCTCGACCCACGACGTCGCGTCACGGACGTCGAGGCGACGACCGGTGGCGACGGCGTCGCTCAGTGGGTAGTCCGCGTCGACCGGTTCGAGTTCCCGTCCCGTGACGAAATCGGCCGTTCCGAAGCGGTCGATGAGGGCGGCGAGACCCTCGTCTTCGTCGGCGCGAACCGTCGCGGAGCGGTGCTGTTCGAGGGCCGTCGCCAACGGCGCCGTCGCCGACTCCTCGGCGCCGATGCTGACGAACACGTCGGGGTGGAGGCCGACGACTCGGGTCCGTCCCTCCTGCACCCGGGTGAACCGCGCCACGTCATCGACGTAGCCGTCGGCAGTGAAGCCGGCATCCTGGAGGGCCGCCCGGAGCGTGTCGGTGTCGAACGCCCCGCCCGCGATCCGATAGGACTCGTTGGCGATCCGGGAGTGGTTCACCGTCAGGACCGCCTCGAGCGAGTCGACCGGCACCGCCGCGCCGAAGTACGACTCCGTGCGCTGTCGCCAGTACCGATCCAGCGACGTCGCGAACGCCTCGCTGGCGTCTGCCCGCACCGCCGACAGCGAGAGATGCGTAAACTCGTATGTGTGGGGGGTGACGGGCGTCGGCGCCACCAGCCACGACCGGTAAGGGTCGAGCGACCGGTCGCCCACGGTCGGCGTCGGCGTGGCAGTCGGCGACTCGGTCGGTGGGGCTGTCGTCGTCGGTGTTGCCGTCCCCGTCCGTGTCTCCGTCCCCGTCGGCGTCGACGCCGCGGACTCGGTATCGGAGCAGCCGGCGAGACCGCTCGTCGCGGCCGTCAGCGCCGCCAGTGCCCCGCGAAGGTACGCGCGTCGATCCATCGCCCGGCGTTGGGTCCCGGGTGACTTATACTCGTTCCCGCGGGCTGGCCCCGCCGTTCGCCGTGAACAAAGGCTTTACCGGCGCCGGCGCGTAGCAGCGGGCAAATGGTACTCGATGATCTCGGGAGTTCCCTCCGCGGCACCCTCTCGACGCTCCAGGGGAAATCCCGGCTCGACGAAGACGACGTGGAGGAGGTCGTCAAGGAGATTCAACGCTCCCTACTCCAGGCCGACGTCGACGTGAGTCTCGTGATGGACCTCTCGGACTCGATAGAGACGCGTGCCCTGGAGGAGGAACCCCCCGGCGGCACGAGCGCCCGGGATCACGTCCTGAAGATCGTCTACGAGGAACTGGTCGATCTGATCGGTGAGTCGACGGAGCTGCCGCTGGAGCCACAGACCATCCTGCTCGCCGGCCTCCAGGGGTCGGGCAAGACCACCTCCGCCGCGAAGATGGCGTGGTGGTTCTCGAAGAAGGGACTCCGTCCGGCGGTCATCCAGACCGACACGTTCCGCCCCGGCGCCTACGATCAGGCCGAACAGATGGCCGACCGCGCCGAGGTGGAGTTTTACGGCGACCCAGACTCGGACGACCCCGTCGAAATCGCTCGCGAGGGGCTGGAGGCGACCGCCGACGCAGACGTCCACATCGTCGACACCGCGGGTCGACACGCCCTCGAAGACGACCTGATCGCGGAGATCGAGGAGATCGACTCGGTCGTCGATCCCGACCGGTCGCTGCTCGTCCTCGACGCCGCCATCGGTCAGGGTGCCAAAGAGCAGGCCAGCCAGTTCGACGACTCCATCGGCATCGACGGCGTCGTCATCACGAAACTCGACGGGACGGCGAAAGGCGGCGGCGCCCTTACCGCCGTCAACGAGACCGACTCCTCCATCGCCTTCCTCGGCACCGGCGAGACGGTCCAGGATATCGAGCGCTTCGAGCCCGATGGCTTCATCTCGCGGCTGCTGGGGATGGGCGACCTCAAACAGCTCTCCGAGCGCGTCGAGCGGGCGATGGCCGAGACGGGCGAGGAGGACGACGACTGGGATCCCCAGGATATCATGGAGGGTTCCTTCACCCTCAAGGACATGCAAAAACAGATGGAGGCGATGAACAACATGGGACCGCTGGATCAGGTGATGGACATGATCCCCGGCATGGGTGGCGGGCTGATGGACCAACTTCCCGACGACGCCATGGACGTGACCCAAGACCGGATGCGGACCTTCGACGTGGCGATGGATTCGATGACCGACGAGGAACTCGAAAATCCCCGCTCCATCGGGCAAGAGCGGGTCGAACGCATCGCCCGCGGCGCCGGCGTCGACGAGGAGTCGATCCGCGAACTCCTCGAACAACACCGGATGATGGAACGCACCATCAAGCAGTTCCAGGGGATGGGCGATGGCGATATGCAGCGGATGATGAAGAAGCTCCAACAGGGCGACGGTGGCGGCGGGATGGGTGGCATGGGCGGCATGGGACCGTTCGGCTGACGGACGCCCGGGATTTTTCCGCGAGAGCGTTCGTAATCACGCCCCGTGCCGACCGCCAGTCACCCGTGGCTGAAACGCCTCCGGACGCTCGATGTCCTCGCGCTGACCGCGCTGCTGTGGTTTCTGGCCAAGTTCCTCCGATACGCCTTCCCGCCCCTGTTCGGGACGTTTCGGGCGCTCTACGGCGTCTCCAACACCGAACTCGGCACGCTCTTTTCGGCGCTGATGGCCGGCTACGCCGTAATGCAGTTTCCTTCCGGCGCGCTGGCCGACCGGATCGGGACCGTCCGCGTCATCGTTGCGGGCGCGCTCGTGGCGTCGGGTGCGTCCCTCTCGCTGTTTGTCTCGACGCGATACGCCTTACTGACAGTCGCCGTCGTCGGCATCGGCCTCGGCACCGGCGCTCACAAGACCGTCGCCATCACGCTCCTCTCGGCGGTGTACCGCGACCGAACCGGGCGGGCACTCGGCGTGATGGACACCGTCGGCGAGTTCGGCGGGGCGCTCGCTCCCATTCTCGTGGTCACCGTCCTCGCCGCCGCGATGCCCTGGCAGTCGCTCTTTCTGGGGGCTGCCCTCGGAGGACTCGCCCTCGCGGGCGCCTTTGCCCTCCGCGTTCCCGGCCGCCTTCCGGACGGGGGTGCGACCCCCGAAACCGGCGCTGATACCGGATTCTGGACGTATCTCGACGCCTTCACCGCCCCCGCTCTGACGGCGTTTGCCGTCGCCGCCGTCTGTATCGCGTTCGCGGTCAGCGGTATCACCGCCTTCCTCCCGCTGTTTTTGCAGAGTCGGGCCGGGGTCGACGCCGGTGCCGCCGGCCTGCTGTACAGCGGGTTCTTTCTCGTCTCGGGAGTCCAGCCGATCACCGGCGACGTCGCCGACCGTCTCGGTCGCCTGCGTGTGATCGCCGCCCTCCTCGCCCTTGCGATCACGGCGCTGGTCGCGTTGCTCGTCGCCGACACCGGACTCCTCGCTGTCGGGACGGCGACGCTCGCGCTCGGGGTCGGCATCCACGGGGTTCGCCCCGGCCGCGACGCCCACCTCATGACGATCATCCCGGAAGACGTCGTCGGCGGCACGCTCGGCATCGTCCGCACGTCGATGCTGGGAATGAGCGCCGTCTCGCCTGCGGTCGTCGGCTATCTCTCCGACGTTTCGACGTTCGACGTCGCCTTCGGCGTGCTGGCCGTGGCGTTCGGTCTCGCGATGGCCATCGTGCTCGGCCTCGCGCTCGCCCGATAGTCGCCCGACTTTTCAGCCCGGCCCGCGTTGCCTTCGACGATGCGCGTCCGCGAGGTGGCCGTCGAGGCCTACCGCGAGGCACTCCCGGCGCTCGGCGCCAGCCTCGTCGGTGGCCTCGTGGCCGGACTCGTCCTCGGCGGGATGCGCGCGGACCTCCGGGCCGTCGAGGGGTTGCTCGTCCTCGTGCCCGCTCTGCTCGCCACCCGCGGCAACGTCTATGGCTCCTTCGGGGCTCGCCTGGCGACCGGCCTCCACCAGGGGCTGATCGAACCACGGGTCGGGGCCGGTGACCCTCGACTCCGCGCCGCCGCGGCCGCGGCGCTCGCCAACGGGGTCGCCACCTCGCTTTTCGCGGCCGGTGCGGCGTTCGTCATCCTCTCGACGCTCGGTATGCCCGTCACCGGTCTCGGTCGACTCGCCGGCATCGCCCTCGTCGCCGGCCTCCTCTCGGGGGTCACACTCACCGCCGTCGTCGTCGCCGTCGTCTTCGCCGGCTACCGCCGCGGTCACAACCCCGACACGCTCGTCGGCCCCCTCGTGACGACCACCGGCGACGTCTTCGGCGTCCTCTTTCTCCTGATCGCCGTCCGAACCGTCGCGCTCCTGTTGGGGGTCGCCTGAATGTCGACGACGTGGTCCGTCCGCGCTATCACCCGTGCGATGCTCCCCGTCCTTCTCGTCCTGACGCTCGTCGAACTCGGGAGTGGACTCGTCCTCGGGCGCTTCGAGGCGACGCTCCTGCGTTACCCCTCCCTCCTCGTCCTCGTCCCCGTCACTATCGGCACCGCCGGCAACCTCGGGAGCATCCTCGCGGCTCGGCTCTCGACGGCCTTCCACCTCGGGACGCTCTCCTTTGCCGCCGACGACGAGACGCTTGCCGGCAACGCCATCGCCACCGTCGCGCTCGCGGCCTCTATCTTCCCGCTCGTCGGTCTCGGCGCGTGGGGGCTGACCGCGCTCACCGGTTCCACCGCCCTCCCGCTCTCGACTGTGCTCGCCGTCTCGCTCGCCAGCGGCCTCTCGCTTGCTGTCCTCGCCGTCGCCGTCACCGTCGTCGCCACCTACGCCGCCTACCGCTTCGAACTCGACCCCGACGACGTGGTGATCCCCGTCGTCACCAACGTCTGTGACGTCCTCGGAGTCGTATTGCTCTACCTCGCGGTCCTGCTGTTCGTTTAGACGACTCGCACCGTCCGATCGCGGGGGCCGTCACACTCGACGAAGAGAATCGACTGCCACCGGCCGAGCGCGGGGGCACCGTCGACGACCGGAACCGTCTCGCCCGGACCCAACAGTAAGGCCCGCAGGTGCGAGTCCGCGTTGTCGTCCAACCGGTCGTGTTCCCACCCCCCGTCCGGCACCAGTTCCGACAGGAACGTCTCCACGTCGTCGAGCAGGTTCGATTCGGCCTCGTTGATCACGACGCCCGCGGTGGTGTGCTCGACGAAGACGGTGACGGTGCCCGTGGCGTCGTCCGGGACCGCCGCGGCCACCCGGTCGGTCACGTCCACCACGTCGAGACGCTCGTCGGTCGAGACGGTGAACTCCATGCGCGTCCCTCGGCCGACGCATTCAAAAAAGCCGTCCCCGCTCTCACCCGTCGTCGGGATCGACCGGCCGCCCCTCCTCGGTCGGCGGCGCGACGTGGTCGATGAACGCCTCCACGTCGGGGTCGTGGACTGTCACCTGTACCTCGATGTCACCGAGTTCGTCCGGGTTGCCGACGGCGAAGTTGATGACGCCCTCGAACGCCGCCTGCTTTTTGAGCGCGAACGCGAAGCCGTCGTCGTCGGCCCGCCGGAAGAACGCCTTGCGGGCGCTGTCGAGAATTTCCTGCTCGTATAGGCGCTCGGAGAACTGCTCCATCGAGTGTGCGTCGGCTACCAGCCGTCCCGGTTCCGTCACGAGTTCGGCGTTCGGAAAGAGGTTGTGGACCGCGTCGGCGACCCGGTCGGTCACCTCCGTGTCGCGGACAGGTGCGATCACTCGCACGTCGATCCGGTGGATCATCGCTCGGCCTCCGCGGCCAGCAGGTCGCGAATCCGGTCGTGAAACGCCGTCAGCGACCCCGTGTTCTCGACGGTCACGTCCGCTTGGTTCATGACCTCGTCCATGCCAAACCCGAGTTCCCGCTGTTCGCGCTCACGGAGGGCGTCCCGGTCAACGTCGGAGCCGTCGCGGCCGCGGTCGGCCAGTCGCGACGCCCGGGTCTCGAACGGTGCTTCGACGCTCACGAGGACGAACGCGTCGCCGAACGCCGCCTCGAAGCGGTCGACCTCCGCGGGCGACCGCAACCCGTCGACGAGTACCGTCCCCGACTCCGCCAGTGCCGCCTCGATCCGCGGCAGCGACCGCTCGGCGATGGCCGCCGCACCCCCCTCCTCGCGGAGCGCTGTCGCCACCGCTCCGTGGTGTTCGTCCGGATCGAGCCCCCGGTCGCGGCACGCCTCCCGGATCACGTCGCCCATCGTCACGACCGGCACGCCCGCCTCGCGCGCGACCGTGGCGGCCTCCCCCTTACCGCTCCCGGGAAGCCCCACGGTGCCGAGTACCTTCATTGACCGTCCGTACCCGCCTCGTGGCCTTATACCCTGTCGTGTCGGTCCGCCGTCTCGCCTTGCGGACCGAGCCGAACCGCTTTTTGACTCTCCCCGCCTTCTCGCCGATGAGGGCACGTAGCTCAGTCCGGATAGAGCGTCGGACTTCTAACCCCGACGGCCCGCGGGGGAAGCCATCCGACGGTCGTGGGTTCAAATCCCATCGTGCCCGCTATCTGCGAACGACAGTGAGCAGTAGTGGCGACTGAGAGTTGAATTCAGGGAGCGGCTTCGCCGCGACCGTGGTTCAAATCCCATCGTGCTCGTGGCAGTACCAAAAAGTCGGCATCTGGCTGCAGAGAGAGTTTATTTCGAGGTTTCGAACACGAGAGCGAATGGACTCGGATCGCTTATTTCCAACCGAAATCCGTTGATTTCGAGAAGCTGACCGACGTAGCCACGGACCCGTTCAATCGAATCCATAGCGCTTGTGCGCCTCGTCGATGTCCACGATCTCGATCACGCGGACTTCCTCGTTCGCTTCGAGTACGTCGTAGAATGCGGTGTGAGTTCGCCCGATATGCAGACGATAGAGCTCCTCGCCCTCGACCACCAGCTTTTCTTTGTCACCGGATCCTGAATCCGGCCTCGGATACGGATCGTCCGCTAATTTCCGGAGATTGTCCGTTACGATGCGTGTGCTCTTCTGGTCTAGCGCGGCGACATACTCACGGGCTTCCTCCGCGAGGAGGACTTCATAACTCATCAAGCGAGGTCAGTTCGTCAGCGTCTGCTTCGCGGACTTCCTTCGCTCGTTCTGCGAGTTGCCGGCGCTGGTGTTCCCGGATCAGTTCTCCGAGCAGGTCGTCATACGTCTCGCCTGCCCCCTTGAGCTCGTTCAGTTCCTTCCATCGCTCCTCTGTGACCGGAATTCGTTTGCTGGCGTTGGACATCTGTGCTGACCTCTCTGTTCAGTCCTTACAACGCTTACAGGCAAAATGTTTGGGTGGGCGAACCGAATTCGCTACTATCGGGGTTGCATATCGCCGGAGAGTCGGACCCCATCGTGCCCGCTCACTCGTTTCACTCGTTCGCGAACGGCAGTCAGTCGTCCCGGCTACCGGATAGGGGTGGCGTCGTCGGCCGGGGCTATCTAGCCGGAATTCCATCCTCGACTACGCCCGGCCTCGTCGAGGACGATGCCGTCCATCGGTCGAAGCACCGGCACGCTAAGGTTAATGTTCCGACCCTTTCCAGGGGCGACCATGGATACGGAGTCCGAGACGGACGACCGGACCACGACGGTTCGACGACTCGGCGGTACGGGCCTCCTGTTGACCGTTGCTGGCGCACTCCTGCTCTCGCTTCCCACGTTTCTCGTGGCGCTTCCCGGGGTCGTCCTCGTCGGCGCTGGACTCGTTTTGCTCGCGGCCGCGGCGTCCGTCCACCTGGCGGGGCGTCCGGGGCCGCCGGTGGCGCTCCGGTTTGCCGTCGTTCTCTGGCTGGCTGGGACGATTGCAATCTTCGCCGGCACGAGGCGCGGCCGCTCGCTGGTTCCGGTGGGCGCACTCGCCGTTGCGCTCTCGGGATACCCGCTCGGTGTCTGCCTGCGCAGGCGGCGGCCGACGTGGGCCGCCTTCACCGTCTTCTTGGCCGTGGTTGCGACCGGTGTCACAGCCGTCCTACAAACTAGTCCGTTTCCCATGGGCCCGGTGTTGGGCGTCCTCGTCTTTGGTGGATTGCCGGCGCTTCCGCTGTTCGCGCTCGGCTGGCTACTTGGTCGCGGCGGACAGCCGGCAAGCGGCGCGTAGCCACACGGTCACACGTATCACTCGCCTCGTTCGGTCGTTCGCGGCCACCGTCGCGTCTCGCTCACCCCGTGATCCAGCCGGTCGGCGACAGATCGAGTAACCAATCCGGAGAATATTGTCGAACCGTCTTCAGGTATTTATACGTACAGAACGTATGGCACGCGGATCACGATGCCCAACCCAACCGACTCACTCGGCGTGCTACTCCAGACACAGGGAGAAGCGGTCTCACAGATACAAAACGACGTGTTGCTCAGTTCCTCGCTCTGGGTCAACATCGCCCTTGCGGGACTCGCTGCGCTGTTGTTCGTATACATGGGGCGGAACGTCTCTCCGGGACGTCCGCGGCTCATCTGGGCCGCGACGCTGATGATTCCGCTCGTCTCGATTTCGAGCTACCTCGGCCTGCTGTCGGGGTTGACTGTCGGCTTCATCGAGATGCCCGCGGGACACGCACTAGCCGGAGAGGAAGTGATGAGCCAGTGGGGTCGGTATCTCACGTGGGCGCTGTCGACGCCGTTGATCCTGCTCGCGCTGGGATTGCTCGCCGACGCCGACACCGGAAGCATCTTCGCGGTCATCGCGGCAGACGTGGGAATGTGTCTGACCGGCCTGGCTGCGGCGCTCGTCACCTCGTCGTACCTGTCGCGCTGGCTGTTCTACGTGATCAGTTGTGCCTTCTTCGCCGTCGTCCTGTACGCCCTGTTGGTCGAGTGGCCGCAGTCGGCGGCGGCGGCCGGTACGGGTGAGATATTCGGGACGCTTCGAGCGCTCACGGTCGTGTTGTGGCTCGGGTATCCCATCATCTGGGCCGTCGGCGTCGAGGGCTTCGCGCTCGTACAGTCCGTCGGACTCACCTCGTGGGCGTACTCCGCGCTCGACGTCCTGGCGAAGTACGTGTTCTCGTTCCTGTTGTTGCGGTGGGTCGCCGCCAACGAATCGGTCGTCTCGAACTCCGGCGTCGGGTCGTTCGCTGACGACTGACGGCGGCACACCCCCGACCGCTTGTTACACCTCGTCGACTAGGTACGACCCAAGATAGCCGCCGAGTGCGCTCAGGCCGACGGTGTAGACGGCGGCGATCACCCCGAACACGATGATGACGAGGAGGCTACCGATCCCGAAGGCCACACCGCCCTCGACGCCGAGAGCGAAGAGACCCAGAAAGGAGACGAGAAGCAGGCCGAAAAGCACCAGTGGGACCGTCGCGATGGCGCCGGAGAGCGCGCCGACCCGGAGGCCCCGAGAGGCGTCGGCCCCGTTCAGGTAGGCGGCCACCCCGCCCCCGAGGACGGGCGAGAAGGGGACGAAAGAGAGGACGACGGTCACGACGGCGCCGAGCAGTGCGTGGAGGGTTGAATCGGAGACCATACCAGGGGGTGAACGGCCGCCGAAAAAGTCTCTTCGGCCCCTACAGGCTCCGCTCGATGACGCGTTTCGCCGCCGTAGCCTTCTCTTTCCACCCGTAGCCCGACTCGTAGACGTGGCGTTTCTGTTCGACCAGCGCCGCGGGCGAGGCTTCCTCGAACCCGCCGCGGTCCCACGCCCCGCTCTCGCGGAGCCACTCGACGACGTGCTCCTTTGTTTCGGGCCACGAGAGGCCGACCATCTCGTACCACGCGATCATGGCGAAGACAGCGTTGTCGTGACAGCCGGGGACGCTCCCGCGCTCGTAGACCGTCTTGATCGGATCACGGGTGGGAACCGACACCGCCTCGCGGTACTCCTCGGCGGGCAGGAGGCGGAGTCGGTCGTTGGCGTCGTCGACGCGTTCGTCGCGGCGGAGTCGTTCGACGGCCGCCTGCCGGAGCGGGCCCCACTCCTCGACCAGTTCCGGGAGGTCGTCCGCGTCGGTCACACCCCCCGAGAGCACCGCCACCACGTCGACGTAGGCGGCCTCCATCGCCGCCCACGGCGTCCCCTCGAACCGGCAGTCCGTGTCGTGGAGGCTGTTGGTCGTCCGGCAGTCGGGACAGGGGTAGTCGAACGTCGGCACGACCGCTTCCAGTGCGGGCGCGAACTTAGGTCGTGTGGTCCGGCGGCGTCCCGCCCGCCCGTTCGGATGGCAAGGCTTAGCCCCGCCCGACACGCCCCCGACCGTCGCGCTTATCCACCCCGCCACACAAGCGTCCGCCGATGCGTCCTGACCCGCTCTACGCCCGGTATCCCTTCCTCGACGCGGCACGGGCGGCGGTGCAGGCGGCCGACATCTCCCCGCCCCGACTGGTCACCGAGGGCGACCCCGCCGTCGACCGCGCCCGCGAACGGGTCGAACGCGCGCTCATGTCGGGGACCGTCGCCCCCGAGACACCCGAACGCTGGAGCGACCGGGACGAACTCCTCTCGTATCCCATCGCCCGCATCCTCGTCTCGCTGGTCGATGTCCCCGCGGCCGTCGAGAAGTACGCCGACGCGGAAGCCGAGACGGCCTTCGAGCGCCTCCGGACGGACTTCGCGGCCGACGACGCGGAACTCCGGAGCGTCTCGACGCCGCGGGCCGACCTGTCGACGTTCCTCGACGAGTTCGATCTCGACGGAGCCGTCCGGCGGGTCGCGGACGAACGCGGCGGTTCCGCACCCGACGCGTTCCGCGTCGACGTGACGGCCTATCTCCGCCTGGCCGATCCGGACTGGGGGGCAGACTGGCGGCTGGTCAACCGCGACCTAGCCGACGGCGCGGTGCCCGTGGCGACAGACGAACTCCACCGACTGCTCCGGGAGGCCGTCCGCCGCCGGGTCGCGTCGGGCCTGCCCTTCGAGGTTCGTGGGAGTACCGGCGGCGACGCCCTCGCGGCCGCCCTCGACGACGACGTGACCGCGCTCCGGGACCGCCTTGCCGAGCGCGAACGCCTGCCATCGGTCGAGACGGTCACCCCCGAACGGTTTCCACCCTGTATTCAGGCGTTGCTCGACCGGGCCGACGGCGACCTGCCCGCTCACTCGGCGTTTGCCGTCACAGCCTTCCTCGTCTCGCTCGGCCTCGACGCCGACGCCATCGCCGAGCGCTGGCCCGGCCTCGACGACGGCAACCTCTCCTACCGGGCGACCGTCCTCGCCGACGACGGCGGGGGTGGAAGCCAGTATCCGGCCCCGTCGTGTGCGACGATGCAGACCTTCGGGGACTGCGTGAACCCCGACGAGCGCTGTGAGACTATCGACCATCCGCGCCGGTACTACGCGGCGGCGGTGGCCGCCGCCGAGCGATCCACGAGCGACGACTGACTCCCTCGGCGTCGTCAGTCCGCAAGAAGGAGGCCGACGCCGGCCATCGCGAGGATGAACACGGCGATGGTGGCGATGAGGGCCAGACCGCCGGTCGATCCGAGGCCACCGTCGTTGTAGGTCGCGCCGATGCCGACGACGAGCGCGACGAAAACGCCCACTGCGCCGACGGAGATGGCGATTTTCCGGACCATCCCCTCTTCGAGTTCCATATTCGGGCATCCATCGGCCCCGGCAAAAGAGCTTCGATGCTCGCGCCGTCGGCGATATTTCGATATTCCGCGCCGAGAACATCTGAGACGAAGGGTTAGGTGCCTCCAGTCCCTACCTTCGGTAGGGAACGATGCCGGGATTCCACCGGTGTCATGCGCCTCTGATCGCCCCGCAGTCACCCACCCTCAGTCACACCATGACGCACTCAGCACACACACCCGCGTCACTGCCAGCCACCCGCTCGAAGACCACGCTGCCGGCCGCCGACACGACCGGTCGCGCCCGGCGCGCCCGCGTCGAACCCATGGCCGTCCGGCCACTCCGCGACGGCCGGTACGCCGTCGAGACCGATGGCGACGGCGAGACGTACGTCGTCGACCTCGACGCTACGACCTGCACCTGCCCGGACCACGAGATCAGGGGTAGGCGGTGCAAACACCTCCGTCGGGTCGCCCTCGAAGTGACCGCCCGCCTCGTCCCACCGCCGGGCCGCCGGACCGCCGTCTGTGCGGTCTGTGGCGGACGGGCGTTCGTCCCCACGACCGCCCGCGGCCCGGCGCTCTGCGTGCGCCACACCCACCGCCCGGGCCGCCCCGTCGTCGACCGGGAGACGGGCGACCGACTCCTCGTCGTCGCCGCTACGGGGGCGCGTGCCGACCGCGTCGAGACCGACGAGGGGCGTCTCGTCGCCGACTACCCGTCGAACGCCGAGTACGGCCGTCACGAACCCGTCTTCAGGGCCGTCTACGTCGACGCCCTCCGGCGCGACGGGCCGGTGTCCGTGTACGCCTTCCCGGCGTCTCGCCTGCGTCCGCCTCGGATCGAGGGGGACGATGGAGGTGCCGGGGCCGACCTCTCGGCCACCGCCGACGCACGGCTAAGCGCCGCCTAGGCGTCGTCGAGACGAACCTGCGTCGAGTGGCCGGCGAGCGCCGACAGATCCTCGCCGTCGGCGAGCGCCGTCTCCTTTTTGACCCGGTAGTTGCCGCCATCGGTGACGTAGCAGTCGTCGGGATGGAAGAAGTACCAGTCCTCGCGGTCGAAACGGACGGCGATTCGGGCGTTAGCGCCGAAATTGCGCGCGAAGTAGATCAGCGACTCAACCTCCTCGCCCGAGAGATAGATCGGATCACCGGCGCTGGATTTCGCCTCGATGGCGAAAAAACGGTCACCGTCGCCGGCCAACACGTCGGGGAGGTCACGCTCCGTGGCGCTCCCACTCGCGGGGGCGCGCATCACCGCAAAGCCCGCCGCGTCGAGTTCGTTGACGAGTTCGCGCTCCCGACGGTCGCCCTTGCGATTCGCGGACATGGATTCGACTGGGCGACGGCGGCTCTTAAGTTACCGGACCGCTCGCCCTCAGGTTCCGTGGTCCCAGGAGTCCATGTACTCGCGTTGCTCGTCGCTGAGGTCGTCGATAGCGATGTCCTCGGCGTCGAGTTTCACCTCCGCGACCTCCCTGTCCAGTCGATCCGGAACGTCGTGGACGCCGGGGTCGTAGTCCGCGTGATTCGCGGCGAGTTCGCGGGCACAGACCGCCTGAACGCCGAAGCTCTGGTCCATCACCTCGACGGGGTGGCCCATCGACAGGGGGCCGGCGAGGTTCACCAGTCGCCCCTCCGCGAGCACGTTCAGTCGGCGGCCGTCCGACAGTTCGTACTCTTGGACGCCGTCGCGGACCTCGCGGGTCGAGACGGCCATCTCGTCGAGGTCTTCGAGGTTGATTTCGACGTCGAAGTGACCGGCGTTGGCCAGGAGCGCGCCGTCGGCCATCCGCTCGAAGTCCGCGCGGGTGACGACATCGCGGTTGCCGGTCGTCGTCACGAAGATGTCACCCTCGCTTGCGGCCTCGCGCATCGGCATCACGTCGTAGCCCTCCATGTGGGCCTCCAGCGCTCGCCGGGGGTCGACCTCGGTGACGATCACGTCGGCGTTCATGCCCGCCGCCTTCTTCGCGACGCCGCGGCCACAGTAGCCGTATCCCGCGACGACGACGGTCTTGCCCGCGACCGAGAGATTCGTCGTCATGGCGATGTTGGCGAGGGCTGACTCGCCGGTGCCGTGGACGTTGTCGAACAGCGTCTTCATCGGCGTGTCGTTGACCGCGAACATCGGATAGTCGAGGGCGCCATCGTCGGCCATCGACCGCAGGCGGTGGACGCCCGTGGTGGTCTCCTCGCACCCGCCCTTGAGCTGGGGAATCAGCTCCGGGTGTTCGTCGTGGATGTGCGTGACCATGTCGGCACCGTCGTCGACGGTGATCGTCGGATCGACGCCGACGACCGCCTCGATGGCGTCGTAATACTCGTCGGTGTCGACCCCGTGAGAGGCGTAGGAGGTGACGCCGTCGACGGCGTGGAGCGCCGCACTCACGTCGTCCTGTGTCGACAGCGGATTACAGCCCGCGATGGCAACCTCCGCACCGCCGACCGCGAGGAGTTCGACCAACACGGCCGTCTTGGCCTCGACGTGCATCGCCATGGCGATTCGCTCGCCGGCGAGCGGTTCGTCGGCAGCGAATGATTCGCGGAGCGCAGCGAGGATGGGCATGTGGGCCTCGGCCCAGTCCATCTTCCGTCGCCCCGCGGCCCGCGCGCTCGCGGGGTCGTCGAGGCGCTCGGCTATCGTGCGTGTCATACGTATTGTAGCGCGAGCGGCGGCAAAACCCTACCGTCTCCCCGCGACGAGCGGCCGTGGCTATTTTGATGATGGTCGCGTAATTTCCGCTGGTGACTCTCTGGCCACGCCCCGTCCACGGCGCGGACCCCCGGGCTGTGGCGGGCGGTGGGATCCTCGTCGCCCTGGGGTGGGCCTTCGTGGCCGTCCACACCGCGACGGCGCTCGACTCGGCCGGCCGCCTCGGCTCGGTACTCGGGCTGGTCGTCCCGCTTGGTCTCGCCGCGACGCTCTTTGCCGGCGCCATCTGTGTCTACCGCTACGACCTCGGCACCTCGGCGCTTCGCATCAGCGGCTGGACGCTCTTCGGCACGCTCGCGTTCACCGCCGTCATCGGCGGTGCTCTGGTCGCTCTCGACTCCGTTGTCCCCCTGTCGACGCTTCCGGTCGTCGTCGTCAACGTCGCAGCCGGCGGGGCCGTTCTCGGCCTGTTGGTCGGCCTCTACGACGCCCGCCAGCGCCGCCTCCGTCGCCAACTCACCGCCGAACACCGCCGCGCCGACGACTTCCGCCAGCGACTCAGCGTCCTCAGCCGCGTCCACCGCCACGACTTCCGCAACAAGCTCAACCTGATCGTCGGCACCGCGGATCGCCTCCGGAGCGACGCCGCCGACGCCGACGCCGAGACGCTGCGCTCCCGGGCGCGGACGATTCACGATGCCGGCACGGACCTCGGCCGAGCAACCGAGGAACTCCGCGAACTGGAGCGGCTTCGCACCGACGCCGCGATGGGTCCCCGACCGACAGATCTGGTTCCCGTCGTCGAGACGGCGGTCGCCGCCCTCCGGGAGTCCTTTCCGGACGCGAGCGTCGTCACGACGCTCCCCGAGACGCTCCCGGTTCGGGCGTCACCGCTCGTCGGCCGTGCCGTCGAGGAACTCCTCGACAACGCCGCCCGGCACAACCACAGCCCCCGGATCGAGGTCGAGGCCGACCGCGGTGACGGGGTCGTCGCCCTGACCGTCCGCGACGACGGGGAGGGCATCCCGTCCGGAGAGGTCGCCGTCCACCGTGCGGCCGAGGAGACGTCGCTCGATCACAGCGACGGCTTGGGGTTGTGGCTCGTCGCGTGGATCACCGAGCGCTCCGGGGGGACGGTCGACATCGAGCATCCGGACCCGGGCGGCACCGCGGTGACGATTCGGCTGCCGGCCGCCGACTAGTCCGCCCGCGCTACCAGGTCGCGAGCGCGTCGCTCGGCCCGCGCCATCACCGCCGCCGCGTCAAGCGTCAGCACCTCGCGGTCGCGCATGAGCACCTGCCCGTCACAGACCGTGTGGCGCACGTCCGATCCGTTGACGGCGTAGGCGAGGTGGCTCACGAGGTCGTGATCGGGCGTCAGATGTGGGGCGTCGAGGTCGACGACGGCGAGGTCGGCCGCCGCGCCCGGTTCGATCCGCCCCGCATCGATTCCAAGCACCGCGGCCCCACCCGCGGTCGCCATCCGGACGGCGTCCGGGGCAGCGACCGCGCTCGCGTCCCCGGCGGCGAGTTTGCCCAGCATAGCCGCGTCGCGAAGTTCGTCGAAGAGGTCGAGGTCGTTGTTCGAGGCGGCGCCGTCGGTGCCGAGACCGACGGTCACGCCCGCATCGAGCAGGCGTTGGATTGGCGCCATTCCCGAGGCGAGTTTCATATTCGAGGCCGGACAGTGGACGACGCCCGTCCCCGTCTCTGCCAGAAGATCGATCTCGTCACCGTCGAGGTGGACACCGTGTGCCAGGAAATCGCTCTCGCGACAGAGGCCGAGGTCCTGCGCCCACATCAGCGGTCGGCGACCTCGCTTCTCGACGATTGGGTCGACCTCGTCGGCGGTCTCGTTGGCGTGGTAGTGTACCGGGACGCCGGCGTCGGCCGCCCCCTCGGCGGCGAGCGAGAGCAAGTCTGGTGTCACCGTCGTGAGGCTGTGGGGCATCACCGCCGTCGAGATCCGGCTGTCGGCGGCGCCGTCGAACCGCCGCGCCATCTCGACGCTCTCCTCGATGTCGGCGCGGGCTGCCGCCTCCGACTTCCCGGCGGAGATGGCGCCGTGACCGAGACGGGCCCGCAGGCCCGCCCGCTCGACGACCGCGGCCGTGCGGTCGATTTCGAAGTACATGTCCGCGAAGGCGGTGGTGCCCGAGCGGATCATCTCCAAGACGCCGAGTTCGGCCCCGGCCTCGATGTCCCCCGGTTCGAGCGCCGCCTCCACCGGCCAGATATCCTCGCGGAGCCACCGATCCAGCGGCTTGTCGTCGGCGTGCCCCCGCAGGAGCGTCATGGCGACGTGGGTGTGTGCGTTCACCAGCCCCGGAATCACCAACCCGCCGTCAGCGTTGAGGGTCTCATCGCCCGAGAGATCCGGGCCGACCGCGACGATATCGCCCGCCTCGCGGTCCACCAGTACGTCCGCGTCGACGACGGTCATGTCCGGGCGTAGGACGCGACCGCCGTGGATCAGAAGCGTCCCCATACCCCTCCTGATCCCCCGGGCGAGTTAAGCGCCGGGGATCGGCAAAAAGAGATTTAGGCGTCGCTCCGGGAGTGTGGCGGAAGATGCCCTCCACGACGCGAAGACGAACCCTCCAGCGCGTAGCGACGCTGCTCGCAGGCGTCGGCCTCGCCGGCTGTTCCGGCGAGTCGTCGTCGACTTATCCGCCCGAAACCACCGACAACGTCGCCTTCGACCCCGAGTCACACAGCCTCCGCAGCTCCGATCCCGGGCCGATTCTCTGGTCCGGCGACCGGCCGACGACCCAGCCAGGCACGGACGACGACGCGCGGCGCCGACACTGGACTACCCGCCGCTTCGTCGCCGACGCCGACGACGCGGCCGCGATCTCCATCGCCGACGTCGACGGCGCCGCGGACGCTCGCGACTTTCTCGACGCGACCGACTACGACGCCGCCACGGTGTACGTCGACCAGGCCGGCATCCGCGAGTGTTTTACGCAGGACCTCTGTCACGTCCGCTGGTCGGAGACGGAAGTCGACACCGACTACGCCCGCTACTACCGCGACGCGGACGTCGCCTGTGAGACCGACGCCCGCGACGTGCTCGTGACGCTGATCCGCATCCCCGAGGCGCTCGACCCCGACGACGTGAGCAGCTACGGGTCGAGTCGCGGCTCGGGCACCTGCGAGCGGAGCAACGAGCACCTGCGACGCCGGCGGAACCGGAGCGACGACGGAGGAGCGCGATGACTCGCCTCAGCCGACGGGGGGCGCTCGCTCTCCTCGGAGCCCTCGCCGGTTGTAGCGGCGCGAACCCCCTCGACTCGGAGTCTGTTCCCCCCGAACTCGACGCCGCCGCCGTCCGTGCCGTCGCCAGCGACTCGGCGCCGACGGTTCCCGCACGGCTCCCGGTCGATATCGGCTCCGATCACCTCGCCGCGACCGAACGCCGGGCGCGGTCGCTTCTCGATGCGGTGCCCGCGAGCCTCGGTCCCGACGAGATTCCGAACGGCGCCATCCGCGAGAAGCTTCGCGACGCGCGTCGCCGCGCCGCCGAGCGACTCTCGGCGTCGGCCGAGGCCTCGACCCCGTTCGAGCGGCTGCTGGCCTTCGCGGACGCGCGGGCCGAGGCACGCTTTGCCGCCGGCGCGTGGCGGGCCATCGACGCGGGGCTGACCCGGGAGGACCTCGCGGCCGAGGCCGAGACGGTCCGGGCGGACCGGCGGGCACTCCGAGAGCGGTGGCGCTACGTCGGTGCCGACCCCGTCGAGGCGATGCTCGTCCACGCCGCCATCGAAGACCGAATTGTGTCCGGTCGGAGCCACATCATCGGCGAACCCCGCCGCTATCGCCCCGGCACCTCGCTCGGAGTCGGCGAGATTGCCGAGGAGGTCGAACGCGCCCGCGTCGCCGTCGAGGACGCCGCCCACTGCTACGACCGGCTGACCGCGTCGCTCGACGACCCCGTCGACCTCCGACCGCGACTGATCGACGCCCGACGGCGACTGCACGAGGCGTTCGAGGACGAGCAGGACGCCCTGTCGTCGGTCGACCCGCGGGAGCCGTGGCGGATCGATGGGGTCGATGTCGCGGACACGCCGGCCGCCGAGGCGCTGGAGGAACTCTTCCGACCGGTCGATCCGTCGGACGACGACGACTGGACCGACGCCGCACCCGCCGAGGCACTCACGTGGGCCCACGCCTCCTTCGTCACGCTTGCGGCCTTCCGGTCCCTCCGCGAGCAGGTGCGCGAGGGCGAGACGTTCGCCCTCGAGTCGGCCGCGGACGTGAACGCCGTGCGGACGGCCGCTATCGAGGCGCTTCGCGCCGCCGAGGCGTCGCCGGCGGACCCGGCGCTGACGCGGCACGCCACGACCGGACTCGCCGATCAGCTGGCGCGGGCCGACGAGGAACTGTCTATCGAGGGTGAAAGTGTCCGGACCTCTTGGCTCCGCGACGACGCCGCGACGTATCTGACCGTCGCGGCACGAGCGCGGGCGACGCCGGCGGTGAGCCGACGGGTCGCCGCAGCGTTGCGAGCAGCGTAGCCGGCGCTCCGGCGGCGCACCCGGTTCGCGGCCACAGCACCCTGCGGTCACGCGACCCCGCCCCCGAAAAGCAATTCCCCCCTGCCCGCGACAGTCCGATAATGCGCATCGCCGTCCCCAACAAGGGCCGCCTGCACGATCCGTCGATAGACCTGCTCGAACGCGCCGGGCTACACCTCCAGGGCGGCGCGGACCGGAAACTGTACGCGGACACGGTTGATCCCGACGTGACGGCGCTGTTCGCTCGTGCGGCCGACATTCCCGAGTACGTCGCTGATGGCGCGGCCGCGGTCGGGATCACCGGCCTGGATCAGGTCCGCGAGTCGGGTCACGACCTGACCGACCTACTGGATCTGGAGTTCGGTCGGTGTCGACTCGTCGTCGCGGCGCCCGAGGACGGCCGGATCGAGACGGTCGCGGATCTCGACGGGGGCACCGTCGCCACCGAGTTCCCCCGAATCACCCGCGACTTCTTCGCCGAACAGGGGGTCGACGCCGAGGTGGTCGAGGTGACTGGTGCGACGGAGCTGACGCCTCACGTCGACATGGCCGACGCCATCGTCGACATCACGTCGACGGGGACGACGCTGCGGGTCAACCGTCTGACCGAGATTGCGGAGGTGCTCGCGAGTTCCGTCCGCCTGGTCGCTCACCCCGACGCCGTCGACAACGAGAAGGTGCAACAACTCGTGACGGCCTTCGAGTCCGTCCTCGCGGCCGAGGACCGCCGCTACCTGATGTTGAACGTGCCCGAGGACCGCCTCGACGACGTACGGGACGTGTTGCCCGGCATGGGCGGCCCGACGGTGATGGACGTGGCGGGCACCGACGACGTGGCGGTCCACGCCGTCGTCGAGGAACAGGCCGTCTTCGGCGTCATCAACGACCTGCAGGCGATTGGCGCGAGCGACATCCTCGTCACCGAAATCGAGCGGCTGGTTGAGTAGCGTCGCCGTCCGTGGCATCGCCCGTGTACCAGTACGCCCAGAGAATCAACACGCCCTGTAGCGGTAGTCGCACCCAGCGAGCGAACGCCGAGGGATCGCCGCCGCCGGGCGCCCCCTCGACGACGACCATCGAGACGGCCATGTAGACGTTTGCGGGGAAGACGGCGACGAGCAACGCGACCGTCGCCCACGCCGCGTACCGTCGCGTCCGCGGCACCAGCACGCCGACCCCAACGCCGACTTCGGCGATCCCGGACAGATAGACGAGCGCGAGCGGCGCGGGGAGCGCCGGCGGCACGATCTGAACGTACAGTTCGGGAACGACGAAATGCAGGACGCCGGCGACGACGTAGAGCGGCCCCATGACGTACAGAAGCGGGCGTTTGAACCGGGACAGCGGGAGGCGCATCTACCCCTCACTACGGCGACGGGGGTGAAGCGAGTTTGGGTACCCGACGGTCACTCCCGGTCGCCCGGCGTCGGTTCCCAGCGGTCGCTGTCGACCTCCCGTTCCTCGCCCGTCTCCCGCAGGTCTGGGGTCGTCACCGACGGGTCGATCCCCACGTGTCCCGTGCGCCACCGCGCCCACAGGGCGATGGCAACCGTTCCGACGGCCATCGCGCCGACCCCGAGTAGGCCGGCCTCGGGGCCGAAGTTCCCGCCCGTGAGGAGTCGCGGTCCCGACACCTCGACGACGAGGAGGCTCGTGTCGACGCCGAGACCGGAGACGGGAAAGCCGTAGACGCCGCCCTGAAACAGGTTCCAGGTGATGTGGAGACCGATGGGCACGGCGAGTTCGCCCGTCAGGACGTATCCCGCCGCGAGCATCCCTCCCGCGAGGACGATGGCGGCGGTGCTCAGCGTCGTCGCGTTCGGGTTGTTGGCGTGTGCGAGACCGAACACGAGCGACGAGCAGAGGACGGCGACGCCGACGGCGCCCCGACGCCCTATCCATCCGGCCAGCCCCTCCGCGGCGTTCGTCAGGAGATAGCCCCGCGCGAGCAGTTCCTCGTAGACGCCGACGACGAGAAAGACAGCGATCAAGACGAGAAAGCGGGCGACGAAGTCATCGCGTGGGTCGAGGGTCCCCGTGACCCGCAGCCATCCGGCGGCAAGTGAGACGCCGAACACGAGCGTCATCAGCCCCGCGCCGAGCGCGAGACCGAACCCGAGATCGAGCCACCAGTCCCGATCCAGCCGGAAGCCGAAATCGCGCAGTCGACGCCGGTCGACGTACCGTCCGGCGATCACCACCGACAGCGAGACGACACCCCCCACGAGGGCGATGCTCACGACGGTCCCGACGGCCGCGGCGACGGCCTCGCCGACTGCCGCCGTCAGCGCCCCCTGCAGCGCCCTGATACTCCCCGTAGCGCCAACACCCAGGCTCGTCCCGACGGTCAACAACACGGTGACGACGACGAGCAACGCGACCCGGAGGAGTGCCCGCGGCCGGCGTTCGTCGTCGTTCCACAGCAACGCTCGTGGCCCCATCGCCCGTACTTGGGTGGCGCCGTCAATAGGAGTTGCCGTCACCCCGTGCCAGGAAAGTTCAATCAGATTCTATAATGAATATATACACAACTTATGTGTTCCCTGAGAACAAAGGGCACGGTATGAGCTCCGCGACCACCGACCACGACCTGCTACCGTCGGTCGAATCGCCGGTCGACGCGGTCGACTCGCTCTGTTCGGCCGGGGCTGCGCTCGGTATCGCCACCTACGCGGTTGGACTCCTACTGGGTGACGTTGGGGCGGCGGCGACCGGTGTCGGTATCGGCGTCGCCTCCGTGTTCGGGGCGCTGGGGGTGCGGAGCGTCCGGACGGCCGTCGGCGCGCTGTGGTCACCCCGGGGCCGAGCGGACGAGCACGTAGAGGCTGAAGATAACGCTCCCTAGGATGACGCTGATGACGGCGTGGATGGCCGTGACGCCGGCGGTGAACCGGCGGTCGAGGTCGTAGACGTACCACACGAGGACGGCATCGAGGGCGAGTGCGACCAGCACCGCGGGGATGGAAGGGAGTTCCAGCGCCGCCGCGACGACGGCGACCCCGGCGGGGACGGGGCCAACCAGGAACGCGTTCTTGATCGGCACGTCGCCGAGAACGTTCCGGGCGGCGAGGTGGGCGGTTACGGAGAGAAACAGCGCAAAGAGGGCGACGGTGCCGGCGACGGCGAGCGGCGGCGCCGACCCGACACCCGTCTGCAAAGGACCCATCTGCGTCGGTTATCCCAGGAGACCGAGTTCTTCGAGCCGGGAGACGATGACGTCGACGGCTTCCTCGGCGTCCTCGGGCTGCTTGCCGCCCGTGATGACGAGTTTGCCGGAGCCAAAGAGGAGCGCGACCACGTCGGGGTCGTCGAGTCGGTAGACCAGACCGGGGAACTGCTCGGGTTCGTATTCGATGTTCTCCAGTCCCAGTCCGATGGCGATGGCGTTCAGGTTGAGGTTGCGCCCCAGATCCGCGCTCGTGACGATGTTCTGGACGACGATGTCGGGTTCCTCGTCGACGTTGATTCGGAGGTCGCGGAGCTTATCGAAGACGATGTGGAGGCTCTCGTGGACGTCCGCCGTCGACTTCGCGCCCGTGCAGACGATTTTGCCGGACCGGAAGATCAGTGCCGCCGACTTCGGGTTCTGTGTCCGATAGACGAGCCCGGGAAACTGCTCGGGGTCGTAATCGGCCCCCTCCAAGTCCATGGCGACACTCTGAAGATCGAGTTCCTGCCCGATGCCGGTAGAAGCCACCACGTTCTCGATGTTTATCGTCTCCTTGGGATCGGTCATGTATCGACTTAAGTGTCGTATTTAAGGTTCAAAAAGGTTGGTGCGCGTAGCTGATACGTCAATTCCGGGAGCGGTCGGTGACGGTCCGGTATCCTCATGCGTCCGGGCCGCGGACGACGACGCGTGTACGGTCTCGAACTCGCGGGCGAGGACGACGCCTTCGCCGCCCGGGAAGCGGCGTGTGCGGCGACGGGAGTCGAGGTGGTTGCGCCCGGTCTCGCGACGGCCCGCGGCGTCGACGCCGAGCGCCTCCGGTCGCTCGCCTACACGCACCGCGCCAGCCACCTGCTCGGCCGCGCCGCGGCGAGCGTCGACGCCGCCCGGGCACTGGTCGAGGCGGCGACGATAGCCCGGACGGGAAGCGTCGCCGTCCGCGCTCGCGACGTGCGGGGGACGGCGGGCGTCGACACCCGTCGCGTCGAGCGCGCCCTAGGAGCGACGCTCGTCGACCGTGGCTTCACGGTCGACCTCGATTCCCCCGACCACGAACTCCGGGCGTGTTTCGCGGGCGACACCTGTCTCGTCGGATGGCTCGCCGCCGAGAGCGTCCGGGACTACGGCGACCGCCGCCCCACCGACCGCCCGTTCTTCCAGCCGGGGAGTATGTCCCCCCTCGACGCCCGCGCGCTCGTCAATCTGACCGGCGTCGGTCCCGGGGACCGGCTTCTCGATCCAATGTGTGGCACCGGCGGCACCCTGATCGAGGCGGGCCTGATCGGCGCTCGCCCTGTCGGGATCGACGCCCAGTGGAAGATGGTCCATGGCGCCCGCGAGAACTGCCGGGCGTATCTCGACACCGAGCCGACGATCCTGCGCGGGGACGCGACCCGTCTGCCGCTCGCTGACGACAACGCCGTCGACAGCGAGAGGTCGGTGACCTCTCTGGCAGATGGCAACGCCATCGACGCCGTCGTCTTCGACGCACCCTACGGCCGCCAGTCGAAGATCGAACGCCACTCGCTCGCTGACCTCGTGGGCGGTGCGCTGACGGAGGCACGGCGGGTGGCGCCGCGAGCCGTCGTCGTCGGCGACCGCTCCTGGAGCGAGGCAGCGCGCGCGGCTGGTTGGACCGTCGAGACCACGTTCGAACGGCGGGTTCACGGCTCGCTCGTTCGGCACGTCCACCTTCTCCGGTGATCGCAACTCAGGCCGCCGCGGAAAGCGCCACGACCGTCTCCCCGGCGCGCACGGTGTCGCCCTCGGCGACTAGCAGGTCGTCACGGTCGTACGCCGGTGGCAGGAGGACGTCGGCCCGACTCCCGAAGGCGATGTGACCGATCCGGTCACCCCGGCTCACCTCCTCGCCCGTCGAGAGGTAGGGGTGGATGCGGCGGGCGAACCAGCCGGCGATCATCGAACACTCGCAGGTATCGAGAGTCACGTCCACGCGCTCGTTGCGGTCCGAGTCCTTGCTGAAGGCGGGGCGGTGGGCGCCCGGCCGGTGGGTCAGCGACTCGACGACGCCCGCCCGCGGTGCCCGAAGGACGTGCACGTCGGTGACGTTCATGAACACGCCGACGCGGAGACGGCCGTCCTCCTCGCGGACGACGGAGACGCGGCCGTCGGCCGGTGAGACCACGCCTCGGGGCGGCGGTGACCGCGCCGGATCGCGGAAGAAGTGGACGACGAACCCGCCGAGCGCGAGCGCCAACGCGGCCAGTGGCGGGGCGACGAACGCGAGCGGCACCGCGGCGACGAGCGGTGGGAGGGCGTACCGCCGAGCGCCGGGTGCCAGTCTCACGACTGCCCCTCGGCCCGTGCGCCCCACGTCGACAGTAGGTGCGCGAGGTGGAGGCGGTCGTCGGTCCCGGTCACCAAGTCGTGGTCGATGTCGCCGGCGAGGCGGTGGAGGTGGGCGAGTTCCTCGCCGTCGTAGCGCCTGCGAGCCGCCGACAGTAGGTCCACGAGTAGAGACTGGCCATCGTACCCCTCGTCGTCGAGGAGCGTCCCGACGGTCTTGCGGGCGTCGGTCAGGTTGCCGGCCTCCGCGGCGGCGAGCACCGACTCTAGGTCGTCGTCGTGGCCAACGTCTTGGAGCGTCTCGTGAACCGTCGACATGGTCACCTCGTCGGCCTGTTCGGCGGTCGTCTGTGCGCCGAGGATCGCCCGCCGGAGGTCGCCCTCGGCGTAGCCGGACACGAACTCCAGGCCGTCCTCGTCGTACGGGACGTCCTCGGCGGTTAGGATTCCCTCGACGACGGCCTCGATTTCGTCGCTCGTCGGCGCCCGGACCGGCACCGGAAAACACCGGGACCGGATGGGCGCGATGAGCGTCGAGGGCTGGCGGGTGACGATCACGAACTGGGTGGTGCGGTGGTACTGCTCCATCACCCGGCGGAGCGCCTGTTGGAAGTCCTCGCGGATCGCCTCGGCGTTGTCGAGGACGATGGTCTTGTAGTCGCCCGACATCGGGGCGTAGCTCGCGGATTCCTTCAGCACGCGGTTGATCATGTCGCGTTTCGCCATGCGGGACCGCCCGGCGAGAAACTGCTCGAACCGGGGGTCCTCCCGCAGTTCCTTCTTCGTACGGCCGAAGAAGTCCGCGACGTTGATCTCCACGAGGTCGTTTGCGGGGTCCGCGTGGGCGGCCTCGGCGAGGGCCCGGACGGCCGCCGTCTTGCCGGCCCCCGGTGGCCCCTGGACGACGAGGTTCATCGGCTCGTCGACCGCCCGCCGGAGGCGGTCACGGACCGACGACTGTGGCAAGTCGTCGAGGCTCGGGGCGTGTGTGTCCGTCCAGAGCGGGGCGTCCATCGGCGCCTCCTAGTCGACCGACGGGTAAGAATCCCTATGTCTCGGGGCCGGGTCGGCTTCGGGCACACTACGACCCCGGCCGACGTGATGGCGGGCGCTACCGACACCGATACGGGTTTACGGCCCCCGCTCGGAGCGGATCGTATGTCGATGCGCGTGACGTTCCTCGGCACCAGCGGGGCCGTTCCGACGACACAGCGGGCGCCGAGTGCCGTCCTCGTCAACCGCGAGGGGGAGCGGTTTCTCTTCGACTGCGGCGAGGGAACACAGCGACAGATGATGCGGTTCGGCACCGGCTTCGACGTCTCTCACATCTTCGTCACGCACCTCCACGGCGATCACATCCTCGGGATTCCGGGCTTGATCCAGTCACTCGACTTCAACGACCGCGCCGACCCGTTGGCGATTCACGTCCCCCCGGGCGCCCGGGGCGAGATGGAGCGCTTGGTCCACGCCGGCGGCCACCGCCCGGGCTACCCCGTTCGTATCCACGAAGTCGCGCCGGGGTCGGTCGCCTACGACGCCGCGTCGTTCGAGGTCCGCACCGTCGAAACCGAACACCGCACCCGCTCGATGGGGTACGCGCTGGTCGAGGACGACCGCCCTGGGCGCTTCGACCGGGAGCGAGCCGAGGAACTCGGCGTGCCGGTCGGCCCGAAGTTCGGCCGCCTCCACGAGGGCGAGTCGGTCGAACTCGACGACGGGCGCGTGATCGACCCCGAACAGGTGGTCGGCCCGCCCCGCCCCGGCCGGCGGCTGGTGTACACTGGCGACACCCGCCCCGTTGAGGCCGTCGTCGAGACGGCCGCGAACGCCGACCTCCTCGTTCACGACGCGACGTTCGCGGCCGACGAGGCCGAACGGGCCCGTCGAACCGGTCACTCGACCGCCCGCGAAGCCGCCGAGGTGGCCGCCCGCGCCGGCGCCAAGCGCCTCGCGCTGACGCACGTCTCCTCGCGATACGCCGGCACGTGGGAGCGCCTCGAACGGGACGCGACGGCCGCCTTCGACGGCGAGTGCTTCGTCGCCAGTGATGGCCAGACCGTCGACGTTCCCTACCCCGAGTAGGGAGTCTCAGTCCGCCGACGCGCCGGTCACGAGGATGCCGACGATGGCCACTGGGAGGGCGTACACGAGCAGGAGGGCGACGAATCCGATGACCCTGATCAGCGGCCCGCCGCCGCCGGAACCGGTCCGGACGAACGTCAGTACCACGAACCAGAGGGTCGTCAGGCGAACGACCTGCGGGTCGACCATGCCGGGCGGTCGGCGGTCGCGGATAAGTCGGTTTCGACGGACGGCTCGCCCGGATCGCTGGCCCCTGGGCGCCTCGACAGAAGTGAAAACCGTCAACTGACCTCGGGACGTTGGTCGACCGTGGACTACCGACCCGCCCAGTGCAACATCGGTTCTCGTCAGCGCCGCCGCCGAGCCGTGTTCTCCGCGGCTGGACTGTTGGTCGCGAGCGCCGTCGTGGCCGCATATCTCGTCGGCGCTCTCCCCAAACTGCTGTTGGTCGGCGTGTTCGTTCCCTTCGCTGTGGCCTTCGAGTGGGGGATTCAGGCCTACGAAGGGTTCTGCGTGCGCCTCGCGCTCCTCGGCCGGTACGACTTCGCCGGCGAGGACGGAACCGGTGCGGTCACCGACCCGAGCCACCGCCGGCGTGACCGCCGCTACGCCCTTCGCCTCAGCGTGATTAGCGTCGTCCTGGCCGCGGTGGCGACGGCGCTAGTCGTCGCGGCGCTGTAGTCCGGCCGCTGTCGGCGTGGAGTATTTATCCAACGCCCACCTACCGCGAGTCGTGAACGCCCGGACGAGTGCGCTCGACGCGCTAGTGTTCGGCGTCGACGTACAGAGCGGCGACGTCCGCGGGGACGCCCCGTCTTACGCGGTTGTCGCCTACGACGGTGAGAACCTCGACCGGGACGTCGTGTCCTTCCGCAAGCTCCGACGCCTGATCGAGCGTGAGGAGCCGACTATCGTCGCCACCGACAACGTCTACGAACTCGCGACCGATCACGACGACCTCGTGCGCTTTCTCCGGTGGCTTCCCGGGGGGACGCGACTGGTCCAGGTGACCGGCGCCGAGCGGCCGGAACCCCTCTCCCGGGTCGCCTCGCGTCACGGCGTCCCCTACGGCAAGAAGCCGATGGCGGAGGCGGAGGCCGCGGCCCGCCTCGCCGCCGCCAATGTCGGCCACGAGGTAACTGCCTTCGCCGACACGACGACGGTGAAGGTATCCCGTGGGCGGTCGACTGGATCGGGCGGGTGGAGTCAGGATCGCTACACCCGGCGGATCCACGGAAACGTCAAGAAACGCGCCCGCGAGGTGGCCGACGCGCTCGACGAGGCGAATCTCGACTACGAGCGCGAGATAACCGAGAAGTACGGCGGCTACGCCAACGCCACCTTCACCGTCGAGGCGGCGCCCGACGACCTCCCGGTGGGCAAGTCCCGCGCCGGCGACACGCGCGTCGAAATCGAGCGGGAGCGCCGCGACGGCATCGAGTTCGAACCGCTGGTGAAACGGCGGGACCGCGTCCTCGTCGGGGTTGACCCCGGGACGACCACCGCCGCGGCTGTCGTCTCGCTGGACGGCGAGGTGCTCGACGTGCTCTCGACGCGCACCGCGGACACCGCGGACGTCATCGAGTGGCTCGTCGACCGCGGGCGGCCGGTCGTCGTCGCCGCCGACGTCGAGCCGATGCCCGAAACCGTCGAGAAGTTCCGCCGAAGCTTCGACGCGGCGGGTTGGGTCCCCGACGCCGACCTTCCGGTCGACGAGAAACTTCACCGCACTCGCGAGCACACCTACGACAACGACCACGAACGCGACGCGATGGCTGCCGCGCTCTTTGCCTTCGACGGCTACGCGGACCAGTTCGAGCGGATCACCCGGAAGGTGCCCCCGCAGTTCGACCGTGGTGAGGTGCTCGAACGCGTCGTCGCCGGCGAGGAATCCGTCGAGGCGGCGCTCCACGAACTGTCCGACGACGACGGCGACGAGGAGGCCGAGTCGACCCACGAACCGCGGGAACTCACGCCGGAGGAGCGACGCATCAAGCGTCTCGAACGACAGGTCGACCGGCTGGAGGACACCGTCGACGACCTCCGCGGCCGCCTCGAAGAGAAAGACGAGCGAATCGCGGAGTTCGAGGAAGAGCTCTCGGAGGCTCGCCGCGAGGAGCGCCGCGAGGTGCGCGAGCGCCGCGAGATCAACCGGCTGGAGCGCGAAACCGAGCGACTGGAGCGCGACCGCGACCAAGAGCGCGAGCGCGCGGACGAACTCGAATCGAAGTTAGAGCGGCTGAAAACCCTCTGGAAGCTCGATCACTCCGACTTTGCCGACGTGTCGGCGGGCCGCGACCTCGTCCCCGTGAAGATGATCGAGCAGTTCACCCGGGACGCCATCGACGACGCCGACACAGCCTTCGGGCTGGCTGCGGGCGATGTGATCTATCTCCGGGACGCCAGTGGCGCCGGCCGGTCGACCGCCGAGCGTCTGGCGGCGACGGAGCCGCGCCTCGTCCTCCGGTCCGGGAACCTCTCGAATGCCGCCGACGAGGTGCTGTTCGAGGCCGAGGTCCCCGTCGCACCCGCCGCCGACGTGACCGTCCAAGAGGTAGACGAACTCGCGGTCGCTCGCGAGAGCGAGGTTGCGGCCGCAATCGAGGACTGGGAACGCCGCGCCGAGGAACGGTCCAAGGAGCAGAAATCGGAGATGGTCGACCAGATCATCAGCGAACACCGGGCCGAGAGTGGCGACTGATCCGGCCTACGGTAACTGGGTAGTGGTGGTTCACCGGACCGTCTCGGCGACCCACCGGTGCTGACTCACGATACCCCGTAGGAGCCACCGGCCCCCTACGGCTTTGGGTCTCGGGTGAGACCTGCGGGTATGAGCGAGGACGCGTCCGGGGCAACGCCTCGGCCCGACGAGGGCGACGGGGAGCGGGACGAGGACCCGCCCGACATGGGTGACCTCTTCGACGAACTCGAGGAACTGGCGGACATCGTCGACACGCCGGCTGGCCGCAGACAGGTCCACGAAACCATGCGTGTGGCGATGGCGGCGAGTGCGAGTACCGCGACGACTCCGTTTGGCCGCGTGATCCGGGGCTACGACCGCGGCGACCTCGCGGAGGCGGTTCTCGGAAGCTTCCTGTTCGGCGTCCCGATGGCCGTCGAGGGTGGCACCCAAGAAGTCGGTGACTTCCTCGTTGCCCGCCCCCTCTATCTCGGCGGGACGATCCTGTTCGGGGTCGGTCTCGTCATCGGGATCATCTACGTCGCCGACTTCCAAGACGTGCGCGTCCACAGGCCCATCCTCGGGGTGATCCCGCGCCGGCTGGCCGGGGTCGTCGGCGTCTCGTTTACGATGGCGCTCGTCCTGCTGACGGGGTGGGGGCGGGTCGACTGGGCGGAGCCGACACTCGCCTTCGCCAACGTCGTCGTGGCCTTCGTCCCGATGGGTGTCGGGGCGGCGCTCGGCGACATCCTGCCCGGGTCGTAAGGGGAAGTCATATTTTCCCGCTCCCGCGGTATACGGTATGGACGCCTACGAGCGGATCACCCGGAACGCGACCGAGGTGGTCACCGAGTCGGAGGGACGGGAACTGGCCGAGGACCCTGAGGGCAAGCGTGCGTACGTCGGCTACGAGCCGTCGGGCGTCCTGCACATCGGCCACATGCTCACCGCGACGAAGCTGATCGACCTGCAGGAGGCTGGCTTCGAGGTGACGGTCCTGCTCGCGGACGTCCACGCCTATCTCAACGACAAGGGGACCTTCGAGGAGATCAGGGAGACGGCCGAGCGGATGAAAGCGCAGTTTCTCGCGTACGGCCTTGACGAGGAGCGCACCGAGTTCGTCTACGGCTCCGAGTTCCAGTTCGACCGCGAGTACGTCCTCGACCTGCACGCGCTGGAACTGGAGACGACCCTCTCCCGGGCCGAGCGGGCGATGGCAGAGATCAAAAGCGGCGACTCGGTGCGGGTCTCCCAGGCGGTCTACCCGCTGATGCAGGCGCTCGACATCGTCTACCTCGATGTCGACCTCGCGGTCGGTGGGATGGAACAGCGGAAGGTCCACATGCTCGCTCGCGACACCCTGCCGGGGATCGGCGAAGCGTCGCCGACCTGCCTCCACACGCCGTTGATCGCCGACCTCGATACGGGCGTTGGAAAGATGTCCGCCAGCGAGGGCGTCTCCATCTCGATGGAGGATTCGACGGCCGACATCGAGCGGAAAGTCAACGACGCCTTCTGCCCGCCGACCCGGGACCCCGACCCGGACGACGAGGGCCGCGAACGCGAGAATCCCGTGCTTCAGATCTTCGAATACCACGTCTTCCCGCGGTACGATACGGTCGTGGTCGAACGGCCGGACGAGTACGGTGGCGACCTGACCTACACAGACTACGAGTCGCTGGCGGCTGATCTGGACGCTGGCGCGTTGCATCCGGCCGACGCGAAGGGGGCGCTGGCGACGTATCTCGACGAACTCATCGCGCCCGGGCGGGCGAAACTGCGGGACGCGATATCCGACGCCTGAGGGCGGGCGCGACGATACGTCGGCGGTTTTAAAACTCGCGACCGCGAACGCCCGGCCATGAGCGAGAACGAAAACGGCGGGCGCACGGACCTTCGAATGCCCGACGACGACGAGGTGTTCGCCGTCGTAACGGACATGCTCGGAGCCAACCGGGTACAGGTACGGTGTGCGGACGGGCAAGAACGCACCGCCCGCATTCCCGGCCGGATGCAAAAACGCATCTGGATCCGGGAAGACGACGTGGTGCTCGTCGAACCGTGGGACTGGCAAGACGAGAAAGCCGACATCTCGTGGCGATACGAGAAGTCGGAGGCGGACCAGTTGCGGCGCGAAGGGCACATCGAGTAGCGACGGGACTTTTGAGGCGTGACGACGTAACGAGAGTGAATGAGTGACCGCGAGGAGTACGGCCTGCTCGACCCCGAGGAGGGCGAAGGCGACGACTTCGGCGACGAGTGGGAAGAGATCGACGTGTCCGATACCGACGCGGACCGCATCGCCAGAAAGCGGGACCGCGAGTTCGCCGAATTCCGCAAGCGCCTGAAAGACGCCGACCAGTTCAAGGTCGCTCAGTCGGTGTTCGACGACGCCACCTTCGCGGCAATCTACAAGCTCGTCCAAGACGGCTACATCGACGCCTTTGGCGGCCCCATCTCGACGGGAAAGGAAGCGAACGTCTACGAGGCGCTGGGTGCCGACGACCGCGACGTGGCGGTGAAGATCTATCGTATCAACGCCTCGAACTTCCAGCAGATGCGGGCGTACCTCGAGGGCGACCCGCGATTCGAGGGGATCGGCTCCGATAAGAAGAAAGTCGTCCTCGCGTGGACGAAAAAGGAGTTCGCCAACCTCCGACGGGCGCGGGCCGCGGGCGTCCGGGTGCCCGAACCCATCGCCGTCGAGCGGAACGTCTTGGTGATGGAACTGGTCGGGTTGGTCGAGGAGCGCGCCCGGCGACTCGCGGAGGTGACCGTCGAGAACCCCGAGACGGCCTTCGAGGTGGTGCGAGAGTATATGCGACGGCTCCACGGCGCCGGTCTCGTCCACGGCGACCTCTCGGAGTACAACCTGATCATCCACGACGGGGAACTGGTCGTCATCGACCTGGGACAGGCGGTGACGGTCCACCACCCGAACGCCGACGACTTCCTCGACCGGGACTGCCGGAACGTCGCGTCCTTTTTCACGCGTCAAGGAATCGACGTCGACCCGGCCGACCTGCGTTCGTTCGTGACGGCGGCGGAGCCGTGATACCCGAGCGAGAACGCTTAACCCGCTCCGACCGGTATCCTGCGGTATGCAGCACGTGAAGGTTCCGCAGGACCGCCTCGGCGTCCTCATCGGCGAGGGTGGCGAGACCATGCGCGAGATCGAGCGGCGCGCGGAGGTTCGCCTCGACATCGACTCCGAGAGCGGGAGCGTCGCCATCGACGCCACCGGTGACCCCGTCACGGCGATGGTCGCTCCCGACATCGTCCGCGCCATCGGGCGCGGGTTCAAGCCGGACGCGGCCCTCTCCCTCCTCGACGACGAGATGCGGATGTTCGAGTTGATCGACATCGAGGACGCCACCCGCAACAAGAACGACCTCCAGCGACAGAAGGGACGACTCATCGGCGAGAACGGTCGCACCCGGGAACTGATGGAGGAACTCACTGGCGCCGAGGTGGTCATCTACGGCACCACGCTCGGGATCATCGGCCAACCCGAGGAGGTCCAGGCTGTCCGCCGGGCCGCCGAGATGATTCTCGACGGGGCGCCCCACGGCGCCGTCTACGGCTTCCTCGAACGCAAGCACAACGAACTCACCCACGGCGTCGAACTGTAACCGTTCTCACGCCGTCACTTCTTCCGCTGAGCCACGGTACCGAGTGACGATATTCCCCCGGTGTGACAGACACTCTCGTGACCGCTAATCACCTGACTGCGGCACGACGTACCATACGCAGTATCAAAAGGTTTTTATAGAATCACAATCAATCAAAGGTTGATTATGTCTCAGCGAATGCAGCAGGGCCAGCCGATGATCATTCTCGGCGAGGACTCCCAGCGAACCCAGGGCAAGGACGCCCAGTCGATGAACATCACGGCCGGCAAGGCCGTCGCGGAGGCCGTACGGACCACACTCGGTCCGAAAGGCATGGACAAGATGCTGGTCGACTCCGGCGGGAGCGTCGTCGTCACGAACGACGGCGTCACGATCCTGAAGGAGATGGACATCGACCACCCCGCGGCGAACATGATCGTTGAGGTGTCCGAGACCCAGGAGGACGAGGTTGGCGACGGCACCACGACGGCAGTCGTCATCGCGGGCGAACTCCTCGACGAGGCCGAGGAACTCATCGACCAGGACATCCACCCGACGACCCTGGCACAGGGGTACCGTCAGGCCGCGGAGAAGGCAAAGGAGATCCTCGAAGAGAACGCCATCGACGTCTCGGCTGACGACCGCGAGACGCTCGTCAAGATCGCCGCCACGGCGATGACGGGTAAGGGCGCCGAGAGCGCCAAGGATCAGCTCGCAGACCTGCTGGTCGACGCCGTCCTCGCCGTGCGCGACGACGACGGTAACGTCGACACCGACAACGTCTCCATCGAGAAGGTCGTCGGCGGCGCTATCGGCAACTCCGAGCTCATCGAGGGCGTCATCGTCGACAAGGAACGCGTCAGCGACAGCATGCCCTACGCGGTCGAGGACGCGAACGTCGCCCTGATCGACGGCGACCTCGAAGTCAAAGAGACCGAGATCGACGCCGAGGTCAACGTCACCGACCCCGACCAGCTCCAGCAGTTCCTCGACCAGGAGGAAAAACAGCTGCGCGAGATGGTCGACCACCTGACCGAGATCGGTGCCGACGCCGTCTTCGTCGGCAGCGGCATCGACGACATGGCTCAGCACTACCTCGCACAGGAGGGCATCCTCGCCGTCCGCCGTGCGAAGGACAGCGACCTCTCGCGGCTCGCCCGCTCGACCGGCGCCACGGTCGTCGGCTCCGTCGACGATCTGACCGAGGACGACCTCGGTGTCGCCGGCTCGGTCGCCCAGAAGGACATCGGCGGCGACGAGCGCATCTTCGTCGAGGACACGCCCGACGCGAAGTCCGTGACGCTCGTCCTCCGCGGTGGGACCGAACACGTCGTCGACGAAGTCGAACGCGCCGTCGAGGACTCGCTCGGCGTCGTGCGGACGACCCTCGAAGACGGGAAGGTTCTCCCCGGCGGCGGTGCGCCCGAGGCGGAACTCGCTCTCGGCCTGCGCGACCACGCTGACTCCGTCGGTGGGCGCGAACAGCTCGCCGTCGAAGCCTTCGCCGAGGCGCTCGATGTCATCCCGCGCACGCTCGCCGAGAACGCGGGTCTCGACCCCATCGACTCGCTGGTCGACCTGCGCGCCCAGCACGACGCTGGCGACCTCTCGGCCGGCCTAGACGCCTACACGGGCGACATCATCGACATGGAGGAGGAAGGCGTCGTCGAACCCCTCCGCGTCAAGACCCAGGCCATCGAGTCCGCCACCGAGGCGGCCGTCATGATCCTGCGCATTGACGACGTCATCGCGGCCGGCGACCTCAAGGGTGGCGGCAGCGACGACGGCGGCGACGAGGGCGGCCCCGGCGGCATGGGCGGCGGCATGGGCGGCGGCATGGGCGGCATGGGCGGCATGGGTGGCATGGGCGGCGCGATGTAAGCTCGGCCACCAGCCCGCTTCCGTCGACCCCTGCGACCGCGAGTCGTCTAGTCCTTCGATCAAACCCTACGCTTTTATCGAGACCCTGACCCCGCGAGCGTTCGCTGTGCGCTGTTCGTTCGCGACACCAAGACAAACGTCACGCAGCCCCGGATCGCCAGCAGCCCTCAGAACGGCCGATCCGCGTCGCCCCGAGCAATCTCCCGAAGCTGCTCCTCGTCGAGTTCCTCGATCACCGCGTCCGGGATGCTGTCGGGCAGGTCAGCCCGGCGGTCCGCGGCGACAGGGCTGCCACCGTCGGTCGTGGCGTCGTGTCCGCCGTCGACCGACGACTCCGTTCGCGTCCGTGTGGCGTCGGTCACCGCGGTCATCTCGATCCCCTCGGCCGAGGCAAGGTCGCCGACGGCGTCGTCGATGACCGTGAGCTGACGCGACTGTGAGCGGACGCTCTGCAGGACGCTGTCGGCTTCCTCGGTCATTTCGTCGGCGTTGGCGGCGATTTCGTCGACCATCTCGGAGAGCTCCGCGCTCGTCGCGGCCTGTTCGTCGGTGGCGGCCGCGACTTCCTCGATGCCCGTCGCCACCTCGTCGACGGCGTCGACGATGCGCTCTAAGGCGTCCCGCGTCTCGCCGACCCGCGAGGCACCACGGTCGACGGCCTCGTCGGCCTCGTCGAGACTTCGTGCCGTCCGGTCGATGTGCTGGGTCACTTCGGCGATGATCTCCTCGACCCGGCCCGCCTGCTCTTGGGTGTCCTCCGCCAGGCTCTTGACTTCGCTCGCGACGACGGCGAACCCCTCGCCTGCCTCGCCGGCCCGTGCCGCCTCTATCGACGCGTTCAACGCGAGGATGTTCGTCTGGTCCGCGATGTCGTTGATCACCTCGACGATGCCTTCGACTTCGTCGATGGCGTCGACGAGTTCGTCCACGTCGTCACCGATGTCCTCCTGCTTGGTTTCGACGCGTCCCATGGTGTCCATCGCAGACTCCGCGGCCTCGTTGCCGGCGGCCGCGGCCTCCCGGGCCGTCCCGCTGGTGTCGGCCACGTCGTCGGTCGTCGCGGCGATTTCCTCGATCGTGGCGCTCAGGTCCGCAATCTCCGCCGACAGATCGGTCGTCCGCTCGGACTGCTGGCCGACGATCTGGTCGACGTTCGTCATCCGCTCGGTGACGCTCGCGGCCTCCGTCTGCACCTCGTCGATAGATCCGGCGATCTCCTCGCGCAGTTCGCGTGACGCCTCGATCTCGCTACGCAACTGTCGCGAGTGTGAGTGGAGGTAGGTGTCGTTGACCACCTGCATGTCGAGGTTCGTCCCTCGGACCGCCGACTTCGCGGTCTCGAACCCGTCCTCGATCGCCGCGGCCACGTCGTCACGGTGTTCCTCGGGGAGGTCCGCCGTCGCGTCCTCGACGGTCATCGTCGCGAGTTCGTCGAGGACGATGTTGAGCAGGTTGCCGAACATCCCGCCGAAGTAGTGAAGCGGCATGTCCAGCCGGTCGTGGAGATTGCCGATCCGCGTCCGGTGTTTGAAGTGCTCGCGGTCGTACTCCCCGCTGGTCAGCGTCCGAAGGTAGCCTCCGATAAGCTTCCGGAAGGCGTCGTCGTCACGCGGTGACCGGTCGAAGATCTCCTGGGTCCGGTCGTGGCCGTAGATCGGTTCGACGAAGGCGTCGATGAGCTCCGCCTCGCGCGACTCGACGAGTTTGTCGAGAGACGCCAGCCGGTCGGCGTCGTCGTCGGTGAACCCGACGAACTCCTTTCGCCACGCAATCTCCGATTCGGTCAGCCCCAGTTCAGTCGCCAACTCTTCGGGTGTCGCGTCCGTGCCGATCGATTCTCCGTCAACGAGGCTACGCATACCTGCTTCTTGCGCCTTCGGTTCATAATGGAACGCCTCAAAATATCACGGCCGATACTGCCGGGGACGGCCGACTCAGGCGAACAGGTCGCGGGCGTCGGTGACCGCATCGATCAGTTCGTCGATCTCCTCGCGGGTGTTGTAGACGTAGAAGGAGGCTCGTGCGGAGGCGGCGATTCCCAACTTGTCGTGGAGCGGCTGGGTGCAGTGATCGCCGGCCCGGATCGCCACGCCGTGATCGTTGACGATGCTGGAGAGGTCGTGGGCGTGGACGCCCTCGACGTTGAACGCGACGAGACCACCCCGGTCGTCGCCCGGGGGACCGTAGATGTCGACGCCATCGAACTCACTCAGGCGGTCGTAGGCGTACTCGGCGAGCAGTTCCTCGTGGGCCTGGACGGCGTCCATGCCGATTTCCTCCATGTAGTCGACGGCAGCGGCGAAGGCGATTCCCTGCGCGATAGAGGGGGTGCCTGCCTCGAACTTCCAGGGGAGGTCCTCCCACGTCGACTCCTCGTAGGTGACCCGTCGGATCATGTCGCCGCCGTACAGGTACGGCTGCATCGATTCGAGTATCGCCTCCTTGCCGTAGAGTGCGCCGATCCCGGTCGGGCCACACATCTTGTGGCCGGAGAACGCGAAGAAGTCGGCGTCCATCGCCTCCACGTCGACCGGGCGTGTCGGTGCCGACTGGGCGCCGTCGACGAAGATCAGGGCGTCGTGGTCGTGAGCCAAGTCGGCCAGGTCGGCCACCGGGTTCACGGTCCCCAGCGTGTTCGAAACGTGGACCACCGACACCATCGCCGTCGAGTCGTCGATCAACTCGGCGGCGTGGTCCATATCGAGGTAGCCGTCGTCGTCGACGCGGATGTACCGCACCTCCGCTCCGGTTCGCTTGGCGATCTGTTGCCACGTCACCAGCGACGCGTGGTGTTCCATCTCCGAGAGGACGACGGAATCATCAGGGCCGAGTTCGGTCAGTCCCCACGCGTAGGCGACGAGGTTCTCCGCCTCGGTCGTGTTTTTCGTAAAGACGATTTCCTCGCGACCCGCCGCGCCGATAAAGTCGGCGACGGTGTCGTGGGCCTCCTCGTAGGCCACGCTCGCCTCTTGGCTCAGCTGGTGGATGCCCCGGTGGACGTTAGCGTTGTAGCCGCGGTAGTAGTCGCTGATCGCCTCGACTACCTGCTCCGGCGTGTGGCTCGTCGCGGCGTTGTCCAGATAATAGAGGGGCGTGTCGTCGTCGGGACCCTGTCCGGGCGTCTCCACGTCGCCCCCGACCAGGCGGTCGAGGATCGGGAAATCGGCCCGGATGGCCTCCACGTCGATTGGATACGATTCCTGGACTCCCATCGCTAGAACGTACGATCCGGAGGGATAACACCCCTTCGGTGTCTCACCCCCGCCGCAACCGTGCCCGGTTACCCTACCGACCCACCAGCTTCTTTACGCGTCCCCTTCGTTCACGTACCACTATGCAACGCCGACGGGTCCTGGGGATCTGTGGAGCGCTCGCGACGGGACTGCTCGCAGGGTGTAGCGGCAACTCGGAGAGTACGCCGACGGGGACGGCAGAGCCGACCGCCACGGCGACGGCGACGCCGGAACCAACGGCCACCGCCACGGCGACGCCGACGGAGACGGCCGAGCCGACCGCTACGCCGGCGACCGGCCCTGGCGGTCCCACCCACGAACTTGACGAGTCGTTCGTCGTGGGAGGCGACGGAGGCCGAATCAACTATCGTTTCATCGACTTCTACCGCGCCGACAGCCTCGGCAGCAGCGCCAACCCGGCGACCGCCGATGGAACCTTCGTAATCGTCCTCCTGGAGTTCGGGAACCCACAGGACTCGGCCATCTCCTTTCCCCCCAACTCCTTCGTCGCCAGCAACGACGAGCAGATTCGGTATATCGACGAGGAAGCGACGCCGAAGGTCGACGACGACGACCGACTGGACACCCAGCCCATCGCCACGACGACGCTCTCGGCCGGCCAGTCGGCAGCCGGCGCGGTAGTGTTCGATCTCGATCCGGAGCAGTCCTACTGGCTCGAGATCCGGCCGACAGGCAAGGGAGGCGAGACCCATTACGTCGAAATCGGTTCCGTCTCGGAGATTCAGACGCTCGAAAGCTCGATGGTCGGCTAGAGCCAGAGCAACTGGGCGTGGCGCGTGCCGTCCAGTTCGAGGACGTTCTCCTCGTCGACGAGGCCGGCGTCGATGGCGACACGGACACAGCGCTCGCCGACGAGGTTCGCCACCGACGCCCGCGTCAGCGCGTCTACCACGTCATCGGCGTCACCGGTTTCGCCGCCGTAGAACTTCTCGGTCACCGTCAGCGACACCTCGTCGTCGGCGTAGGTTTCGCCGAGACACCCGTCGTCACACACCGCGACGAGGAGTCCCTCGGGGGTGTCGCGTTCGCGGATCAGCATCCTACTGGTCCTCGACCAGTTCGCGCTCAGCCTCCTCGCGAAGCTCCGCCGCCTGCTCTTGGACTCGCTCGGCCTCTTCATCCTGGCCGAGTTCCTCTAAGGCTCGTGCCTTCTCCTCCAGCACCGAGGCGTTGCGCATCCCCAGTCGGATCGCGTTGTCGAAACAGTCCACGGCGCTCTCGTGGAGGCCCCGCTCCGACAGGAAGAATCCGCGGTTGTACCACGCCTGTCCGAACCGAGGGTCGACCTCGACGGCGCGTTCCGCGTGTTCCAGCGCCTGCTCGGTCCGTCCCCACTCCCAGAGGGCGTACGCCAGGTTCGTGTGGGCCGTGGCAGCGTGTTCGGAATCCTCGTCGATGTCGAGGGCCTCCTGGTAGGCGCCGATGGCCTCGTCGTACTCCTCGAGTTCGGCGTGGGCTGCGCCCTTGTTCACCCACGCCTCCTGTTCGATCCGGTCGTCCGTCGCGAACTGCGCTGCGCGCTCGAACGTCCCGGTCGCCTCCTCGAAGCGGTTGATGCCCATATAGGAGAGTCCGACGTCGACCAGTTGCTCGGCGTCGACCTGGTCGCTCCCGACGCTACGCTCGTCGAGGATATCCGTCAGCACCCGCGAGTCCACCGGGTCGACCTCGGCCGGATCGACCGACAGCTCCGGCGGATCGAGCGAGAACTCCTCGTACTCCTCGTCGAACCCCTGTCCCTCCGAGAAGCGATGGGGTCGCTCGTCGTCCATACCGTTCGCTTGGATATCGGGGCGGTTAAGGCCTGCGTCACGGGCCAGCACTTACGTCCTCGGCGCGGTGACCGCCCGCTATGCGACTGTTCGTCAGTGTCGACGTCGACCCACTATCCGAGGGGGTCGCAGCCGCACAGGACCGCCTGCCCGACGCCGGCAGCCTCCGCCTCGTCGACCCCGAGAACGCCCACGTCACCCTCGCGTTCCTCGGCGAGGTTGCCCCCGACCGACGGGACGCTCTCACGGCCGCTCTGACGACTGCCGTCGACGACGCCGGCGTCGACCCATTTACCCTGTCGCTCGGCGGCTACGGCGTCTTCCCTTCCCCCGAGTACATCAGCGTCGTCTGGGCTGGCGTCCGCCGCGGTGGCGCCGAACTCACCCGCCTCCACGAGGCGGTCGAGCGTGAAACGACGGCCATCGGATTCGACCCCGCCGACCACGACTTCACGCCCCACGTGACCCTCGCCCGGATGGACGACGCCCGGGGGAAGGCGGCCGTCCAGCGACTCATCGAGGACGCCGATCCCGAAATCGGGGCCGTCGAGGTGCGCGAGGTTCGACTCACGGAGAGTACGCTCACCGACGACGGCCCCGTCTACGAGACGGTCGACCGATTCCCGCTGTAGCCGCGCGACACCGGCGTGTTCCGAAGATAGGGAATACCGCACAGGTTCGAGGCTACCCAATTCCCCCCGTTAGCATGAACCTGCATACTACCTATCGGGACGATACCGGCTCCGAGAGACGTTTCAGTAGCCGTGCGAGCTATCGGGCGCGAGTCGGTTACCGCCATCAGCATCGTTCCACGACCAACCTATACCCGTCTCGGTGGTAGGTACGTGAATCCCCGCCACATTTGCATGTCGCGGGAGACGATACGCTTGATGCCCTCTCTTATCGACGAAACCGTGTTCGGCGAACCCTCCAGAGGTCTTGGATTGGTTTACCTCTGTGGCGCACTTCTGCTGGCGGGGCAGCAAGGGTACTACGTCATTGTCGAAGGGGCGACACCGTTCTATGCTGAACTGCTTTTGAGCGCCGGGATGGCCCTCTCCGGCATTGCCGAGTCCCTGCCGAAACCTCGACGACGGGCCGCTGGCGTCTTGCGGCTCACGGCACTCGTCGTAGTGGTGAGCATGCTCGTAATCTTACTCGTCACACCCGAACTCCTCATCGACTAAGACCGGTGATCGATTCGAACTCACTGCTGCCGACCGGGTGGTATTGAGGAGGAACCGCCACGACTGCTGACGATTCACGGGATGAATCTGCCGTATCAGGCGGCACCGATTTTGTATCGCGATATGTGATTTATCGAGGCTCACGGATGCCGTCGGTGGGGCGTTCGGGTTCACTACTGCTGATCGGTCCGTGACGCTCGGTCGGGACCCCCCACCACGTCTGGCTGGGGGGTGCAAGACGATGGGCGCGCGACCGCAGGAATCGGACTCGGCTTGTACACGCTGACTACGGGCGACCACCGCGTCGACCTCCATCCGCCCCAAATAAATCGCATACTGCGATATCGAATGTCTACCAGAGCCACGAATCGCCGTCGGCGCTATCGACTCACGATGCGCCCGTCTACGGGGCGACCGACACGACGACCTTCCCTTGGTGGTTGCCGCCCGCGACGTACCGATAGGCCTCGCGAATGTCTGTCGCCGCGAACGTGCGGTCGACGACCGGATCGAGGCCCGCGGCTTCGATTGCGCTGGTCATACGGTCGACCATCGCGCGACTGCCGACGCCCAGCGATCCCTTGACTGTCAGCCTCTTGGTCAGAATGGGGCTTGGATCGACTCGCCCTTCCGGCCCGGAGAGGACGCCGATCAGGTGGACGTGCCCGCCGAAACAGGTCGCGTTCAGTGATTTCTGGAGGGTTCCGGAGCCACCGACCTCGACGACGTGGTCGACGCCGCCGGTCTCCTCCCGAACGGCCTTGCCCCACTCGGGGGTTTCCTCGTAGTTGAGAGTCCACGCCGCCCCGAGTTCGCGGGCGCGTTCCAACTTCTCGTCGCTCGACGAGGTGACGAACACGTCGGCGCCCCGCATCGTCGCGAACTGTAGCGCGAACGTGGAGACGCCGCCGGTACCCAGTACCAGCACCGTCTCGTCGGCGGTCAGATCACCCTCTTCGTGCAGTTCACGCCACGCAGTCAATCCGGCGCAGGGCAGCGTGGCTCCCTGTTCGTACGAGAGGGTGTCAGGGAGGCGTGCGAGGCTGTCGGCCGGGAACGTCGCGTACTCCGCGAGGGCGCCGTCGACGTTGCCACCGGACGTCCGTGCAATCTTTTCCGACGCGACTGGGCCGTCGATCCAGTCGGGCGCGAAAGGGGTCACGACGCGGTCACCTTTCGAGAGGCGCTGGACGTCTTCGCCGACCGCAGTCACCTCGCCGGCCCCATCGGACAGCGGGACGACCGGCAGTTCGACGCCGGGATATTCGAGGTTCTCGTTGGCAATCGCCAGGTCGCGGTAGTTGAGCGAGGTAGCTCGGATCTCGACGAGTGCCTCGTCAGCCGCTGGTTCTGGCTGGTCGCGTTCGACGTCGACGATTCCGGAGTAGTCACTCGAGAACTCCTGTACTTCGTAGGCTTTCACGGCTCACACGGAGGGTGCTGAGGAGTTTCAGTCTTTGGTCCGGCGGGCCTTTCGCCGGCAACACCGATAGCTGTCGGGGCGGGCGTGTCGATTTCCGGGCTACCGTTTTGCCGTCGTGTCGAATGAGAGCGCCGAGGCGAGGCCCGCCTCCCGGCCGACGCCCGAAAGAACAAGATTTTATGCGGCGACGGGGTAGACAAGGGCACTATGGGTAAGAAATCGAAGGCGAAAAAGAAGCGACTCGCCAAACTTGAGAACCAGAACAGCCGCGTCCCTGCGTGGGTCATGCTCAAGACGGACCGACAGGTCACCCGCAACCCGAAGCGCCGCAACTGGCGCCGGAACGACACGGACGAATAGATGAGCGCCAACGACTTCGAGGAGCGCGTCGTCACCGTCCCGCTCCGCGACGCCCGGGCGGAACCGTCGACCGAGCGTGCCGACCGGGCGATGACCATCGTCCGCGAACACCTCGCGAAACACTTCAAGGTCGACGAGAACGAGGTCCGCCTCGATCCGGACATCAACGAGGCGATCTGGGCGCAGGGCCGGAACAACCCGCCGAGCAAGCTTCGCGTTCGCGCCGCCCGCTTCGTCGAGGACGGCGAATCGATCGTCGAAGCAGAGACCGCCGAATAACGTGTTACGCGCCTCCTTCGCCGGATCGTCCTACGTCGGGGTGTTCGCCCGCGCGACCGACGACTGTCTGCTCGTTCGCCCCGACGCCGACGCCGACACCGTCGACAACATCGCGGCCGAACTCGGCGTCGATCCCGTGTCGACCACGGTCGGTGGCTCCGGGACCGTCGGCGCCCTCGCCGTCGGCAACGAGCACGGACTCCTCGTCTCGAGTCGGGCGACCGACCGCGAGATTTCGACCATCGAAGCGGAGACCGGTCTCGACGTGACCGAGCTTCCCGGTCGGATCAACGCCGCGGGCAACGTCGTCCTCGCGAACGACTACGGCGCGTACGTCCACCCGGATCTGAGTCGGGAGGCGATCCAGACGGTCAAGACAGCCTTGGACGTGCCCGTCGAACGCGGCGACCTGGCCGACGTGCGTACCGTCGGCACCGCCGCCGTCGCGACCAACGAGGGAGTGCTCTGTCACCCGAAATCGCGCGAGCCGGAACTGGAGGCGCTCGAAGACTGTCTCGACGTGCGGGCCGACATTGGCACCGTCAACTACGGTGCGCCGCTCGTCGGCTCCGGTCTCGTCGCTACCGACGCGGGCTACGTGGTCGGTACGGATACCACGGGACCGGAGCTCGGACGCATCGAGGAGACGCTCGGCTACATCGACCGCCAGTAGGAAGATACTTCCCGCTTCCTCACGACCGTTCGGTACATGAGCGAATTCGTCGTCAGCGGACGCTTTCAGGACCGAACCGGCTACCGTCAGTTCCAGAAGGCGGTAGACGCCACCAACGAGAATGTCGCGCGCGAACACACCCTCGCCCAACTCGGGAGCGAGCACGGCCTCAAGCGCACGCAGGTCGAGATTGAGGAGGTGACCGCGGCATGATGGGTGGTGGCGGTCAGCAGCAACTCCAGCAGCTCTCCCAGGAGATCGAGGCTATCGACGAAGAGATTGCGGAGCTCGAAACCGAGATCGAGTCGCTCCGCACCCGACAGAGCGAGATCGACGAGGCAGTCGAGGCCATCGAAACCCTCGACACCGGCGCGACGGTTCAGGTGCCTCTCGGCGGCGGCGCGTACCTCCGTGCCGAAGTGCAGGACATCGACGAAGTGATCGTCGACCTCGGCGGCGGCTACGCGGCCGAACAAGAGCAGGGTGACGCCATCGACGCCCTCGAACGCAAGCGGGACGTGCTCGACGACCGGATCGACGACGTCGACGACGAAATCTCGGAGCTCGAATCCGAGAGCGAGGAGCTCGAACAGCAGGCCCAGCAGATGCAACAGCAGATGCAGCAACAGCAGATGCAGCAACTGCAACAACAGCAGGACGAAGGCGAGTAGCGGCCGATGTTCGACGGACTGAAGGACAAACTGGACAGCTTCCGGAGCGACGTCGAGGAGAGCGCCGAGGCAGCCGAATCCGAGGCGGACCCGGACGACGACGCCGCGGCCGCGACGGAGGCCAGTTCCGACGACGGTGCCGACCCCGAGACGACGGCTGACGCTGACGGGACGCCGTCGGACCCGGACGACGCCGACACCGACTCCCCCGGCCGGCTCCAGCGAGCCAAGGCCTTCGCCACCGGCAAGGTCGTCCTCGAAGAGGAGGATCTGGAGGACCCCCTCTGGAACCTCGAGATGGCACTGCTGGAAAGCGACGTCGAGATGGGTGTCGCGGAAGCCATCTTGGCGGAGATTCGGTCGAATCTGGTCGGCGAGACCAAATCCCAGATGGCGAGCACCGGTGACCTCGTCGAGGACGCCCTCCGGGACGCCCTCCTCGAGGTCATCAGCGTCGGCCAGTTCGACTTCGACGAGCGCATCGCGCAGGCGGAGAAGCCGGTGACCATCGTCTTCACGGGCGTCAACGGCGTCGGGAAGACGACCACCATCGCCAAACTGGCCCGCTATCTGGAGGCGCGTGGTTACTCCGCCGTGCTCGCCAACGGCGACACGTACCGCGCGGGCGCCAACGAGCAGATCCGAGAGCACGCCGAAGCCCTCGATACGCGCCTGATCGCTCACGAACAGGGCGGCGACCCCGCGGCCGTCGTCTACGACGGCGTGGAGTACGCCGAGGCCAACGACGTGGACGTCGTCCTCGGTGACACCGCCGGCCGCCTCCATACCTCAAGCGACCTGATGGCCCAACTGGAGAAGATCGACCGCGTCGTCGGCCCCGACCTCACGCTGTTCGTCGACGAGGCGGTCGCCGGTCAGGACGCCGTCGAACGCGCCCAGCAGTTCGACGAAGCCGCCGAAATCGACGGTGCCGTTCTGACAAAGGCGGACGCCGACTCCCAGGGCGGAGCCGCTATCTCCGTCGCCTACGTGACCGGCAAGCCCGTCCTCTTTCTCGGCACCGGGCAGGGATACGACGATATCGAACGGTTTGATCCCGAGTCGCTGGTTGACGACCTCCTCGGCGCGTAGGCGACACGCCTACCTCCGTTCGTCACGAAAGCACACACGTGAGCACAGTCGCCGCTGTCGCCTGCCCCGCCGGGGTCGTCCTCGCCGGCGACCGCCTCGTCACGAGTGGGGGTCACGTCCGGAGTCGGTCACGACGACACGTCCTCGATTTCGACGGCGTCGGCGTCGCCGTCACTGGTGGGGACGTGCCGGCTCTTGCCGACCGCCTCGACGCCGAGATCCGCGCGTACCGTACCGAACACCGGCGACTCCGGATCGACGCGTTCGCCCGTCTCGTCGGTGACGTCGCCGCCGACTTCGACGCCGCGGTGCTCGTGACCGCCCCCGACGACGGGGGCGTCCCGCGTCTCCGTTCGGTCGACCCCGACGGTGGAATCACCGAGGAGTCGCTGGCGGCACTCGGGAGCGGCGCGGCCCTCGTTCTCGGCGTCCTCGAAGCCGGTGAGTCCCCCGACACGCTCGACGACGCCGCGGCACTCGCCCGTGACGCCCTTGCGGCCGCTGCCGAGCGCGACCCCGGTACCGGCACCGATACCGATATCTACCGCCTCCCGGCGTGACGCCGTTCGGGTCCACGGCGACGTCGGGCGATGCCTACCTCTCGTGGTGGCGACGTGGCTGTTCGCGCAAGGTGGACAGGACGTACGCTCGTACTCACAGACCGGCCAGAGTAGGGGTTACGCCTCCCCGCGGCGCGAGAGTCCCGTGCCGGCCGTCAGAGCTATGCGCGCCGACCGCCACGTCTCTCCTATGTCGGGGGAGCGACGGCCGTCGTCACCGGCGGGGACCGGGGGCGAGAGCACTCACGCCGAGAGCGACGCCGACGCCGACAACTCGGGTGCCCTCGGCTCTTGGGGACGGATGGAACTCGTGTTCGCCGCGTTGCTCGTCGTCGCCGTCGCCGGCACGGCGGCGCTCATCCTCGCGCCGCCCAACGACACGACTGCCGCGGACGCCGACAGCGGCGCGACCGGGCCGGCCGCCGCGACACCAACTCATACGCCGACCGCGGCGCCAGCGGCGGCGACGTCGCCGAACGTCACGATGCGTGTCCGGTCGGTCGAGAACTGCGGGTCCCGGTGTCGGACGGTCACCATCGCGCTGTCGAACGAGGGGGCGGAGGCGGCCCGCGACGTCCGTGTCGCCACCAGCATCACCACCGGCGACAGCCTCGTCTGGGAGGCGAGTTCCGACGTCGGGCGCATCGCGACCGAGGAGACGGCCACGCGGACGCGGACGGTCCGTATCGGCTACGCTGACGCCGCGAAGATCAAGGCCAACGACGGCCGTATCCGGATCGAGACGGTCGTTCGGACGGCCAACGCCACCCGCACGTTCACCGAGGAACGGACGGTCGTCTGACCGCCCGCCCGCGGCGTTTCGAAATCCTTTTGACCGTTATCCGCCTCCACCGAGATGCGCCGCCTTAGCTCAGACTGGGAGAGCACTCGACTGAAGATCGAGCTGTCCCCCGTTCAAATCGGGGAGGCGGCATTCACCCACTTTTTGCTGCGTCGGGTTTCCTCGCTCGCTTCGCTCACTGCGGGAACCACTCCTTGCAAAAACGTGGGGAAAAACTCCCGGACGCTCCCTGCGGTCGCGTCCGGTGAAACCTCGCTTCGCTCGGTACAGCTTCACTCGATTTGAGCAGACGAGTCGCAGCCCGGAACAGAAAGTGAAGCGAGTCGCACGCCCGGACCGTCTCGGCGAGTTCAAATCGGAAGGTGGCATCCACCCACTGTCCCCCTCATCGGGGGATTCTTCGCTCGTTGTGGGAACCGCTTCTGGAAAACACGTGGGGAACACCCCTGTACTCGAAGACTGTCCGTCAGTCTATCCGGCGGCCGCCGTCGAATCGCTCGTCGGTCAGAAATACCGTCCCGTCGCGGACGGTCACCTCGATGGTGTCGAGCGACCGGCCTCTCGGCGGCCCGCGGGTACAGTACCCGTCCGCACAGTCGAAGCGCGCGCCGTGTTTGTGACAGACGAGTTGGTCGCCGTCGACGAGTGCGCCAAGCCCCCGGTCGAGTTTCACCTCTGGCTCGTGTGGACAGCTATTGCGGTAGCCCACGACCGCCGTCCCGTCGCGTTTCAGGATTCCCTCGATCTGTCGTCGCCCGGCGGTCGCCTCGAACCGGGCGGTCCCGCCGTCGGGCAGGTCCTCGACCGGGGCGATGCGATGCCCGTCGGTCGCTCCCTCTTCGGTCATGGCTGCCCTCCGTTCCGGGGTGAAAAAGGGTTGTCGAGACTAAAATCGGCATCTGACTCTCTGATGGATTTATGTTGTCAGCGACAGTACGTTCAGATGCCGACGCCCTCCGGACCTCTCCCCGTGTGCCGGTGGCGTCGGTCCCCGCATCGCGTCTCCCCGACCCGACCGACGCTTCGCACCGGCCTCGCCCCGAGTTCCCCGACCGGGGCGCCGGCCGGCCGCGACTGCTGTCACTCTTTGCTATCACTCCCGGTCGTCGCGGATCGCCGCCACATCGTCCGGCGATCCGACGACGACATCCCCCACGATGGTTCGCTTGAGCGCCGCCGTCGCCGCCCCCTGGCGCAGCGCCTCCTTCACGCTCGTGTTCCGCTGTCGCCCGGCGAGGAAGCCGCCGACGAACGCGTCGTGGACACCCGCGGGGTCGCGTGTCTCCACGGCGAACGGCGACACCTCGTGTATCTCCCCACCGTGGAGGCCGACCGTCGGGTGGCGGTACTCCTTGCGGGTGACGACCACCGTCGTGCAGTCGTATCGCGTCCGGAGGTTGTGGGCGGCGGGCACTACGTCGCCGTCGAGGCCAAAGACCGCCTCGGCGTCCGCCTCGTCGACTACGAGTACGTCCACATCGTCGAGGAGATGGTCGTACAGGTCGCGGGCTTGGTCGGCGTCTAGCCCTGTCGCGCCGAAGCGCGTGTCGAAGGCCCGTGTCGTGTCTGCCTCGCCGGCGACCGAGAACAGGGTCGCTGTCGTCTCCAAGAGTGTCTCCGACCGGGCGGGTGTGGCCCCGCTGACGAACAGGGTGTTGGCCTCCCGGACCACCCCAAGCGGGAGGTCCTCGGCGGCGGCCGTGGCGACGGCAGCGCCGTCGCGGTCGGGAACCGTCCGCGCGCCGGCCGCCCCGCCACGCTCGACGAACGCCGTCGACGCTCGCCCGGACCCTGCCCAGACGACGCCCGTCCGGACGCCGTGACGACGCAGTTCGCCGACGACCCGTCGTCCGAGTGGCGTGTCCGGCAGTTTCGACAGCCACGCGGCGTCGAGGCCGAGCGTCGTCGCCGCGACGGCGACGTTGCTCTCGGGGCCGCCGACGTGGGCGTCGAAGCCGGCCGCCGTCTCGATGCGTTCGCCCCGTGGCGGCGAGAACCGAAGGGTGGCGTCACCGACGGTAACCAGATCCGTCACGGCCGCATTTCGGCCGACCGACGCAAAAAGCTACGCACGCTCCGTCAGTCGATCACTCGGCGCGTCTGCCGCCGTGACCCGGGTAGTCGCGCTCGAATCGGTCGGTGATCTCCTCGCGGTCGAATGAGACGACGACCGGCCGCCCGTGCGGGCAGGCGAAGGGGTTCTCGCAGTCGTCGAGCGCGTCGAGGAGGTCGACGACCGATCCCTCCGTGAGCGACGTGTTGCCCGTGATCGACGGGTAACAGGCCAGATCAGCGAGCAGCGAGTCGGCCACGGCGTCGACAGTCTCCCCTGCCGACGCCGCCCCCGTCGCGAATCCCGTCAGCGCGTCCCGCAGTAGCGACGGGTCGAGCGCTGCGTCGAACACCGTCGGGACTGTCCGCACCTCGACGGTGTGCTCGCCCGCCTGCTCCGCGTGGAAGCCGAGTGCCGCCAGCGCCTCGCGGAAGCGACCGAACAGCTCGTCCTCCCGGGCCGTGAGTTCGAGGTCCACCGGTTCGGCGAGCGCCTGCGTCGGCGTCTCGCCCTCCATCTCGGCGCGCAGGCGCTCGTAGTTGATCCGCTCGTCGGCCGCGTGCTGGTCGATCAACACCAGGCCGTCGGGCGTCTCCGCGACGAGGTACGTGTCGTCGTACTGCCCGAGCACCCGCATCGCGGGCAGGCGGTTGAACGCGCGGTCCGGCGCCGCACGTTCCCCGTCGAGCGTCCGCTGTTCGCTCGGCGGGCGAACCTCCGTGGTGCGCCACTCGCCGCCTGCGCTGCGGTCGGTCGTCGAGTCCCCGGAGCCGGCCCCCTCGCCGTCGCGTTCGCTCTCTGCCCCCCGTTCGTCGTCGACCGGCCCTGTCTCGTCGCTCTCGCGTGTCCCCGTGGCGTCGCTCGACGGCACCTCGTCCAGGGTGGCCGCCCGGGTCGACTCGTCGGCGTCCGGAGTCGCGTCGCGTTCCGTTCCCGTCAGGTCACCGTCGTCCGTCGACTCGACCTCCGTCGGGCCGCCTGCGACCGCCGAGTCGTCGCCGCTCGGCGTCGCCGGAGGCTCGTCCGCGTCGTCGTCCGGGCCGGGGTCGGAATCGGCGGCCTCGACCGCCTCGCCGCCGACGACCTCCCGATCCGGTGACGACGGGTCGATTTCGGTCTCCGCGGGCGCGGAGCGTCCCCGCGGGGCCGTCGAGCGGACCAGCCCCTCGTCTAAGAGCGCCTCGCGGACGGCCGTCGTCACCGCCTCGCGGACGCCCGCCTCGTCGTCGAACCGAACTTCCATCTTCCGGGGGTGGACGTTCACGTCGACGGCGTCGGGCGGCACCGCGACGAAGAGGACGGCAAAGGGGTACCGGTCGGTCGCGAGTTGTCCGCCGTAGGCGTCGAGGACGGCCTCGCGGAGCGTCCCCGCGGTGACGTACCGGCCGTTGACGAACGTCGAGAGGTACTCCCGCCCTGCCCGCGTCGTCTCGGGGTGACTCACCAGCCCCGACACCGAGTTGAGAGGCCCCGACGGCTCGGCCGATACGTCGATCATCGACGACGCCACCTCGCGGCCGTAGACCGCCAGGATGGTCGATTCAAGGTCGCCCGCCCCTTCGGTGGCGAACACCTCGCGGCCGTCGTGTTCGAGGGTCGTCGCCACCTCGGGGTTGGCGAGGGCGTACTGGGTCACCACCCGGTTGACGTGGTCGAACTCCGTCGTCTCCGCCTTGAGGAACTTCCGTCTGGCCGGCGTGTTGTAGAACAGATCCTCGACTTCGACGACCGTCCCCGGCGGACAGCCCGACGGGGTGACCTCGCCGGCGGTCCCGCCCTCGACGGTGAGTTCGTGTCCGCGCCCGCCGGATTGGGGACGCGACCGGATCGTCAGCCGCGACACCGCGCCGATGGTGTGTAGCGCCTCGCCACGGAATCCGAGCGTCCCCACCCGGTCGAGGTCGTCACTTCCCGTGATCTTGCTCGTCGTATGTTCCTCGACCGCCCGTTCGAGGTCCGCTGCGGTCATTCCGACCCCGTCGTCGCGGACGCGGAGTCCTTCGACGCCACCGCCTTCGACGGCGACGGTGATCCGGGAGGCGTCGGCGTCGAGGCTGTTCTCGAACAGTTCCTTCACGACGCTCGCCGGACGCTCGACCACCTCGCCGGCGGCGATGCGTCGGACCGTCGCGTCGTCGAGTGCGTGGATGGTCGGCGTCTCGCTCACGCTCGATAGTCGGGAGGAAGGGACATCAACGCCACGGTGCCGGCCGCCGACCCAGCTATTCGACGTCGATGACGTCGATGTCGAAGGTCAGCGTCTCGCCCGCCAGCGGGTGTTCGAAGTCGACTCGCACGACGTCTGCGCTCACTTCGACGACGGTGCCCACTGCACCGCCCTGTGCGCGAACCTGCAGTCCTTCGGCGGGGTCCTGACCGACCATTTCCTCGAACTGTGCGGGCTCGAACTCGCGGACGCTGTCGCCGTCGGCCTCGCCGTAGGCCTCCTCCGGGGGCACCGTGATGGTCTCGGAGTCGCCCGCTTCGAGACCCAGCAGGCCCTGTTCCATCCCCTCGATGAGGTTGCCCTCGCCCACCTCGACGGTGAGCGGTTCGAACTCACGCTCCGGTTGCTCCTCGAGGAGGCCGGTCTCCGCGGCGACCGACTCGTCGGTGGTGTCGAAGACCGTCCCGTCGTCGAGGCGACCGGTGTACGCGATGGTGACCGAATCGCCGGTAGAAATCGTCATGTTCGATTCAGTGCCGTGGGACGCATAAGGGCTTGGACTCCGTCGGGTCCCGCTCCGATCACTCCGTCGGCTCGTACCCCTCGTAGATGCGGTCCATCCGCGCCGCCATCACGAAGTCGGTCTTGTGGAGGCCGTCGATCTTGTGGGTCCACATCTCCACCTCGACTTCACCCCACGCGAGCGCGATATCGGGGTGGTGCCACTCCTCTTCGGCGAGTTCGCCGATCTCGTAGGTGAACTCCAGGGCGTCTCTGAAGTCCTCGAACTCGTAGCGGGCGAGCAGATGGTGGTCGTCGACGACCTCCCAGACGTCCCCTCGGAGGTCGGCCAGATACTCCGCGTACTCCTCGTCGGTCAGCGGTTCGTCGTCGCTGGTGCAGGCTTCACACGGTTCGTCGGCGAGTGCGGACATAGACACCCGTTGGGACGCCGACGGTTTGTACGTTCGCCCCGCACGTGGCCGAGATCAGCTCTCGTCGTCGACCATCGCGCCGAACGCCGCCGTCGCGTCCGCGGGCACGTCGAAGTCGTGGTAATGTTCGCCTTTCTCCTTGCTCAGGATGTTCAGCGCCGCCGCCGCGCCGTCGCCCGCCGCGATGACCGCCTGCCACTCCTCGGCCCGGACCATCGCGCCCGTGGCGTAGGCGTCCGCGACGCTCGTCTCCATCTCGACACCCACCTCGACGACGCCGTCGTCGTCCGTCGCACAGCCGAGGTCGGTCGCGAGACTCCGGTCGGCACCCGTCGCCAGGACCAGATAGTCCGCCTCGTGGTCGCCGTCCTCGGTCGTCACGGCGAAGCCGTCATCGCTCTCGGCGACGGCCGTCACTTCCTCGCCCTGCCGGCGGTCGACACCGAAGTCGTCGACCTGCTGGCGCGTCACGCCCACGAACTCCGCCCCGCCGATGGAGCCGATGCCGGGGTAGTTGAACAGGTGGGCCTTGTGCATCCACGTCTCGTCGGTGTCGAACACCGTCGTATCGAGACCGTTTTTCGCCGCGAACAGTGCCGCACTCAGGCCGGCGGGACCGCCGCCAACGACGATGACTGATGCCATACCACTACTATCGCTGTCCCGGCGGAAATAGGTGTCTCAACCGGAAGGAGCACCCGGATTCGGGGACAGCCCTTCGCCCCGAACGCGGGTGACGGTCACTCCTCGCCGTCGAGTCGGCCCTGCCACTCGCGGACTCGCGCCATGAGGTCGACCGGTGACGTCTCCGCGACGCTCGTCTCCTGCAGTTCCGCGAGGACCGACTCCGTGGCCGGATCGAGTGGCTCCTCGTCGTCCTCCTCGGTGCGCTGGAAGTCACCCGAGCCGAGGTCGAAGACGGCCTGTGTCGTCCCGTCGCTCGTTCCGGCGCCGCGGGCCTCGATGGCGCGGTCCTCGCGCAAGCGGTCGAGTACGTCTCGGGACCGCTCGACGACCGGATCGGGGACGCCCGCCAGGTCCGCGACGTGGACGCCGTAGCTCCGGTCGGTCGGCCCGTCCTCGACGGTCCGGAGAAACGTGATGTCGCCGTCGTCGCCGCCGTCGCCCGCGACGGCAACGTGAACGTTCTCGACCCGTGGCAGGTGGTCGGCGAGTGTCGTCAGTTCGTGATAGTGAGTGGCAAAGAGACACTTACAGCCCACCTCGTTGTGGATGTACTCTGTCGTCGCCCACGCAATGGAGATGCCGTCGTACGTCGCCGTCCCCCGGCCCACCTCGTCGAGGACGACCAGCGACTCCTCGGTTGCCGAGTGGAGGATGTTGCTCAACTCCTCCATCTCGACCATGAACGTCGACCGCCCGCCTGCGAGTTCGTCGAGGGCGCCGACCCGGGTGTAGATGCCGTCGACGACGCCCACCGTCGCGGCCCGTGCGGGGACGAAACTCCCCGCCTGTGCCAGCAGGGTTATCAGCGCCGCCTGGCGCATGTACGTCGACTTCCCGCTCATATTCGGCCCGGTGACCAGCAGAAACCCGCGGTCCGTATCCAGGTGGAGGTCGTTGGGAACGAAGTCCGTCGTCGTCTCGACGACCGGATGACGGCCGGCCTCAACGACCAGCGGTCCGGGGGCGACCACTTCCGGCCGCGTCCAGTCGTGGCTCGCGGCGTGGGTCGCCAGCGAGGCGAGGGCATCGACCGTCGCCAGTGTTCGCCCCACGTCCTGCAGGAGTTCGGTGTGGTCTGCCACCCGTTCCCGTAGCTCACAGAAGAGGTCGTACTCTAGGTCGCCGCGGGCTTCCTCCAGTCGCAACACCTCGCGTTCCCGCTCGGCCAACTCGTCGGTGGTGTACCGCTTCGAGTTCTTCAGCGTCTTGATCTCCCGGTACGACTCGGGGACGGCGTCGGTCTCGGAGTTCCCGACCTGGATGTAGTAGCCGTCGGTCTTGTTGCGGTCGACCTGCAGGTGGGTGATCCCCGTCCGTGCCTTCTCGCGGTCGGCGAGGCCATCGAGCCACTCCCGGGCCGCCTCGTAGCGGTCGATCAGGTCGTCGAGTTCGTCGTCGTAGCCGCGTTGGAAGAGGCCCCCCTCGGTGACCGTTCCCGGCGGGTCGGGGGCGAGCGCGGCGTCAAGTTCAGCCCGCAGCGACGCCGCACGCTCCCGGTTCGGGCGGTCGACGATGGCCGGCAACGGCGAGTCCTCCAGCCGGGAGTCCGCCACCGCCTCGCCGAGGGCTGGGAGAACATCGAGGGTGTCGCGGATCGACAGTAGGTCCGTCGCGTCCGCGCTCCCGCTGGTCGCCCGCGCGGCCAGGCGTTCGAGGTCGTAGGCGTCGTCGAGCACCTCCCGCACCCGGTCGCGAGCGAGGGCCGCCTCGACGAGCGCCGCCACGCTGTCGATTCGGCGGTCGATCACGTCCCGGTCGCGGCGGGGGCGGGTGAGCCACTCCCGGAGGCGACGCCCTCCGGCACTCGTCACCGTGTGATCCACCGTCGCCAGGAGCGACCCCTCGCGTTCCCCGTGCATCGTCTCCGTGAGTTCGAGGTTGCGCTGTGTCGTCGCGTCCAGGTCGAGGTGGTCGCCGGTGTCGTAGGTCCCCAGTCGCGTTAACGCGTCGAGGACGCCCACGCCCGTCTCCTCGACGTACGCGAGGACGGCGCCCGCGGCGGCGACGCCCGCTCGATCCGCGAGGCCGACGCTGTCGAGGGCGCCCGCCCCGAAGTGATCGCGCAGTCGGCGCTCGGCCCGCCCCGGAGCGAAGGCGGCGTCGTCGTAGTCGATCACCGGCGCGGTTGTCTCTCCCCGGTCCAACAGGGCGTCGTCGCGGACGGTCGGCCCCGGCAACACCTCTGCGGGGTCGAATCGGTGGAGTTCGGCCTCCACTTCCGCGGCCGAAGCCGTCGTCGTCACCAGAAACTCTCCCGTGGTCACGTCTGCGAGCGCGAGACCGTAGCGGTCGTCGACGTCGACGACAGCCGCTAGGAACTGGGCGGTTGGGTCCGTCGTCTCCAGTAAGGTTCCGGGCGTGACGATCCGGGTGATCTCGCGAGCGTGGCCGTCGTCGGTCTCGTACTGGTCCGCGACGGCGACGCGGTAGCCACGCTCGACGAGCGCCTTCAGATAGGGGGTGAGGTCGTCGACCGGCACTCCCGCCATCGGATACGTCGAGCCGTGCGAGGACTTCTCCGAGACCTTCAGATCGAGTTCGTCCCCGACGAACTCCGCGTCCTCCGCGAAGAACTCGTAGAAGTCGCCACACTGCATCGCCAGCAGATCGGCGTCGGTCTCCGCCTTCAGGGCGAGAAACTCTCCGACGATGCCATCGGCGGTCATACTCCCATCCGGACCGTCGTCGGCTAAAACACTGTGGGTCGCGGCCGCCGGCGACGCCCCCGCCCGTCGGTCCTCACTCGCCTGTCCCCGGCTGACCGCCGGCAGAATGCCGTTCGACGGCGTCCAGCAGCGTGAACACGCGCTCGCCCAGTCGTTCGGGCGTCTCGGCGACCACCTTCACGATGGCCTCCTTCCCGACGGCGCCGCGGTCGAGGACAGCCGCCGGCGTCGGATCATCGGCGTCGACGGCGCCGAACGCCCGCCGGGCGCCCCAGCCCATCGTCCCGCTTGCCTCGTCGGGTTCGGCGTCGCGGTCGTACGCCGTCACCGGCCCGTCCAACTCGCTCGTCGCCGCCTCGACTGCGTCGTCGAACCGGCAGTTGACGGCAAAGCGAAGGTCGGGGTCGAACTCCCGGGCCGCCAGCAGGAAGCGGGCGACGTGACTCGACGCGCCGAGTCGCACGCCGCGGTTCGGCGCCGCCCCCGAGAGTGTGCGCGTGATGCGGCCCTCGACGGCGGCCGTCTCACCGACCGCCTCGGCGTACTCCGTGGCGCCGACGACGTTCATCCCCACCTCGGGGATGAGCCGCGAGACGTCCCGGTCGACGAACGCTTCGACGACTTCGGCCACGTCGGTCATGGTCCGGTGTCGGTCGGCCGCCTCCCGGAGTGCGGCGAGGTGGTGGACCGCACCCGGGCCCTCGCCCACGGCGAGGCCGTACCGGATCGCTCGCTCCATGAACGCCGTCGCCGCCTCGACGGCGTAGTCGAGCGTCTCGCCGTGGGCGAGGTGGGCGGCCACCGCACTCGACAGCGTACAGCCCGAGCCGTGGGTGGCGTCGGTGTCGATCCGCGGGTGTTCGAACCGCCGGACCGTCGGCTCACCGTCCGGGAGCGTGCTGACGAGCGTATCCGTCACCGCCCCGCCGTCGCCGACGTGGCCGCCCTTGACGAGTGCGGCGTCGGCGCCCATCGACACCAGCGTCTCGCCGGCCTCTCGGGCGCCTTCCCGGTCGGTCGGCTCGGTCCCCGTCAACACCGCCGCCTCGTCGGCGTTCGGCGTGACGAGCGTCGCCTCGGCGACGAGTGACTCGTAGGCCGCCTCGGCGTCCGGATCGAGCAGGCGATCACCGCTTGCGGCGACCATCACCGGGTCGACGACGACCGGCGCGTCGGCGTTGCCTACCTGCTCGGCCACTAGATCGATCACGGAGTCGGTCGCCAACATCCCCGTCTTCACCGCTCCGAGGTCGAAGTCGCCGGCGACGGCGTCGTACTGGGCGCGAATCTCTTCGGCGGGCAGGACGTGCGAGCGCTCGACGCCGACGGTGTTTTGTGCCGTCACCGCAGTGACGACCGACGTGCCGAAGACGCCGTGGGCTTCCATGGTCTTCAGATCCGCTTGGATTCCCGCGCCACCACCGGAGTCGCTTCCGGCGATAGTAAGCGCGACGGGCGGTGAGACGGGCGCACGACGACGGGTCATCTCGTCCTCCCGAGCGTCCGCGCCGGCTGCACACGAGACGGCTCCGTACCGAGTGTCGGTGCCATAGTGTCGACTATTACGAGCTAATATTTATCGGTGATGGACGGGTATGGGATCGATCCGAGCGGCAAGACCTATCTATGCCCGGTAGAAACGCAGGAGCACGCAGATGTGGGTGCGTTCGCCTGGTCGGGTCGTGACCGTCGTCGCCGTCGCCATGCTCGCCGTCGCGGCTATCCCGGGGATCGGTGTCGTCGCGCTCACCGAGCGGCCGACATCGCCGGCGCAGATGGCCTCGGGGCCAACCTTCCAGCAGGGCGTCGACACCGATTCGGTTCGACTCATCGTCTCGGTCGACCCGAATGGGTCCGCGACGTGGACCGTCCAGTACTGGACGCGTCTCGACGACGAGAATACCACGGCCGCCTTCGAGTCACTCCAGGCGGACATCCGGGCAAATTCGGGGAACTACTCCGGCCGGTTCGCCGCACGGATGCGTTCGACGGTGTCGGCGGCCGAGAACGCGACCGGCCGCGAGATGAACGCGACCGACTTCGCGGTGAGCGCCGAGACGCGGACCCCGCCACAGTACGGCGTCGTCTCTTACACCTTCCGCTGGGAGGGGTTCGCCAGCCTGGACGGCGACACCGTCCAGGTCGGTGACGCCATCGAGGGGCTCTTCCTCGACGAGCGGACCCGTCTCGCCATCGAGTGGCCCGCGGGCTACACCACGGCCCAAGCGACGCCGGACCCCGACGAGCGCCGGACTAACGCCGCCGTCTGGCGCGGCGCCGAGACGAGTTTCGTCTCCGGCGAACCGACACTCGTCCTCGAACCCGCGACGCCGACCGCTACGGCCACCCCGACCGCCGCCGGTGCCGACGGTGCCGGCGGCCAGTCGACCGCCGCATCGGACGACGGCACCGGCCCGTCCTCGGTGCTCGGTCTCGGCCTGTTGGTCGCGCTCGTCGGCGGGGTGGCGTGGCGGTACCGCGACCGATTCCGCGGCGCGTCCGGTCCCGTGGCGAGCGCCGCCGACGCGGACGAGGGGGGTCGCGTCGCCACCGACGACGGCGATGGTGCCGACACCGGGGTTGCCTCCGAATCGGAGCGTGAGGACCTCCTGAGCAACGAGGAGCGCGTCCTCCAGTTCGTCAGGGAACAGGGCGGCCGTGTCAAACAACAGGAAATCGTCGAGGCGTTCGACTGGACCGAGGCCCGGACGAGCCAGATCGTCCGCGACCTGCGGGACGATGGCGCACTCGAAGGTTTCCGCCTCGGTCGCGAGAACGTTCTGAAGCTTCCGGACGAGGACTGATCCGTCAGCCGCCGGGAATCGGGCGGCTTGAAAGCGTTCAGGCTCGGCCTAACCACGGTTTAATCCGGGTTAACGGTGTTTCAGGTTCGTCGTGGTTTATCCACCTTAGCCGCGTAGTGAGCGCCAAGATGAGCAGAGACGTTCCGGACGTCGTCGTGTTCGCGCTTGCCGTCATCGCCGTCGTCGGGGCGGCGACGGTGCCGGCGTCGGCGCTGGGGTCACCGGCGTCGCCCACGGGGCACACGACGGCCGACGAGTTGTTGCCACAGACGACCGACGACGATGCCGGAGTACGGAACGACACGCCCGAAGAGGGCACGACGAACAACAGCGACTCTGTCGCGCCGGGCCAGCGACTCGCCGGCGTTGTCGGCGTCCAGGGCGCTGAAATCGAGGGCGAGATGGACGAACGGTCGCTGTCGACTCGTGTCTCCCGTGCCGGCTCCAACGACTCGAAGGCGGCCGTGGTCGCGTCGGACGTCAACCGGATCCGCGACCGACTCACCGACCTCCGCGAACGTCAGGAGCGCCTCCGCCAGCGACACCGCTCCGGCGAGCTCTCGACCGGGGAGTTTCGCGCCCGGATGGCCGTGACCAGCGCTCAGGTTCGCTCGCTTCAGACCCGGATCGAGGCGAACACGGAGGTGTCCGAGGACCTCCCCAACGAGACGCTCGCCTCCGCCGGCGTGAACCGGACCGAACTCGACCGACTGCGGGAGAACGCCGACGAACTGCAAGGGCCGGAGGTCGCCGAGATGGCACGCGACATCGCCGGCGAGAACCCCGGTCGGGAGATGGACCCCGAACGCGGTCCCAGTGAGTTGCCAGCGCCCGCCCAAGGCGGTGACGAGGACACCGGCCCGCCGGAGGAGCGTGGCCCGCCCGAGGACCGAGGCAACGGAACCGAGACGAACAATCGGTCCGCGACGGCTGGCCCGCCCGAGGACCGAGGTAACGGAACCGAGACGAACAATCGATCCGCGACGGCTGGCCCACCCGAGGACGACGCTCGGGGGAACTCGGGGAACGCAGGCAATTCGGGAAACGGTGAAGGTGCGGATAACTCGGGGAACGCAGGCAACTCTGGAAACGGTGAGGGCGCCGGTAACTCGGGGAATGCAGGCAACTCTGGAAACGGTGAAGGTGCGGATAACTCGGGGAACGCAGGCAACTCTGGAAACGGTGAAGGTGCCGGTAGCTCGGGCAATGGCGGCAATTCGGACGACGCAGATAATTCGGGAAACGGTGAAGGTGCCGGTAGCTCGGGCAATGGCGGCAATTCGGACGACGCAGGCAATTCGGGAAACGACGATAGCCCGGGCAATTCAGGCGACGGAGGAAGTTCGGACGACGCCGGAAACTCGGGAAACGACGATAGCACAAGTAATTCGGGTAACGGAGGCAGTTCGGACGACGCCGGAAGCTCAGGAAACGACGATAGCACAAGCAATTCGGGCGACGGAGGCAACTCAGGTGATGCAGGAAACTCGGGAAGCGGCGATAGCTCGGGTGATTCCGGGAGTGGCGGCGACGGCGCCGGGAGCGGCGGTGGCAACGGTGGCTCTAGCGGAAACAGCGGCGGGAGCGGAAACAGCGGCGGCGGCTCTGGCGGGAACGGTGGCTCCGGTGGAAACGGTGGCTCCGGTGGAAACGGTGGCTCCGGTGGAAACGGTGGCTCCGGTGGAAACGGTGGCTCCGGTGGAAACGGTGGCTCTGGCGGGAACGGGAACGCCGGGGGTGGCGGGCGATGACCGACACGCCTCGCGTTCTGATCGCCGACGACGAACCTGAGCTACTGGACCTCTATGCGACGTGGCTCGACGACATCGCCGTCGTGGTCGTTCTCGCGGGTTGTGGCGCGGCGGCGCTCGACCGCTGTGGCGAGGGCGACCTGGACGTGGTGATCCTCGACCGACACATGCCACGGGTTTCGGGCGACGAGGTGCTCGATGCCCTCCGTGACGACTCGGGTCCGCGGACCGCGTTCGTGACGGCGGCCACGCCGGACGTCGACATCGTCAACCTCGACATCGACGCCTACCTCACCAAGCCGGTTTCGCGGGACGAGTTCGTCGACATGGTCGAATCGTTGCTCCGGCGGGAGGCGTTCCCCGAGACGGTCGACCGGTACGTCGAGAAACTCTCGAAGCGGGCGGCTCTGCTCGAATCGGAGTCACAGTCGGTGCTCCGTGCCGATCCGATCTACACCGCCTTCGAGGCCGAACTGTCGTCTCTCGCCGCACGGATTGACTACCGGCCGCTGGACGACCCGTATCTGAACCGGGCGCTTGCGGACGGCGGCCACGACGACTTGGTCGATTCGTAGTATCCGCGTGCGACTTCGTGGTAGACCGCCGCGAGCGCTGTTGGGGCCGACGGTCGGTATCAGGTCCCGCCGCACCCGCCGTCGGGCGTGGTGCCGTCGGCTTCGGGGCTTCCGTGGGTGGTCCAGAGGTGCTCGATCACCTCGTCGACGGTCTCCGGGTCGTACGTCCAGAAGCCGTAGAACGATCCCGGCAGTCGCTCTTCGGCCAACAGCGCACACTTCATGGCGTCGACGCCGCCGCCGTCGTAGGCGACGAACCACGAGTCGTGGATTTCCGTCGCCGTCGAGACGTGGAGGTTCGCCGCCCCGACGCCGTCGAGTTCGTCGCAGCCCTCGGGGTGTGCGTAGACGTGGACCGCGAGGTCGCCCCGGTCGGCCAGGTGCGCGTACACGTCGGCCTGCGAGGCAAAGCGCCCGCAGGTCTGGAAGCCAGCGTGGAGTTCACCGTTCGCGCCGCGCCAGGCACGGTCCTCGATTTCCTTCGAGGCCGCCACCATGCGCTCGGTGTCGTAGGAGGTAAACAGCGTCTCTTCGAGTTCGTCGAGAACGGTCTCGTAGTTTTCTCGGGTGAACTCCGGGGTGACGCCGTTCGTCGACTCGAGCACGTCGCCCACGTCGACGGCGGCGAGGAAGTCGTTGTCGCGGCTCAGCACCGCGTAGTTGTGGGGCCCAGCGTCGCTCTCCGCCCGTTCGATGGTGAGATTGCGGTCGACGAAGTGTTCGCGGAGCGCCGTCGCCACGCCCGCTTCTGGGTTGAACACCGTCAGGGTCTTTTCTTCCGCCTCGACCGCCGCGATGAGTTCGAACAGCCCCATTCGCTCGTGTAGAGGGGCGGCCGCTATTTGTGCTTTTATGCCGTTCCGCTGGCTGCGCCGACACACCCCTTTTCCCCGGCGCCGCCGTACGGCCGGCGACGGATGACGGTCACCACACTCCATCGCCCGGCCCACCGGGACGCACTCGCCTCCCTCGAAGACGCCTTCCGGCGCGGCGACCTGATCACCGTCTTCGGACGGTGTTCCGTCGAATACGACGGCCGGGCGTCGAGCAGTCTCGGCGCCGGTGATCGCCTCCTCTTGCTCAAACCCGACGGCTCGGCGCTCGTCCACACCGACGAGGGGCGGACGCCGGTCAACTGGCAACCGCCGGGCTGTGATCACTTCGCGAGCGTCCGCGACGGTCGCCTGCGCGTGCGGAGCGTCCGTCGCTCGCCCGAGGAACTCCTCGACGTGCGCTTCGACCGCGTCCACCACCTCGTCGCCTACGACGTGACCGACCCCGACGACCTCGACTTGCGGGGGAGCGAGGCCGACCTCAAGGAACACGTCGTCGCCAATCCCGAGCGGATCGAACCCGGATTCGAGCCGTTGGCGACGGAACGCGAGACGACGGCCGGCCCGATGGACGTCTTCGGCGAGGACGCGTCCGGCCGGCCGGTCGCCGTCGAGTTGAAGCGTCGGCGGGTCGGGCCGGACGCTGTCGGCCAACTCCGCCGCTACGTCGACGCGCTCGAACGCGAGTTCGGCGCCGACACGACGATCCGTGGCGTCCTCGTCGCCCCGTCGGTCACCGACCGCGCCGCGTCGCTGTTGGAACGCGACGGATTGGACTTTGTCGCACTCGATCCGACGACCGGCCGCCCCCCCGACGACTCGGCGCCGTAGCCGACGGTCCGACACGAACGATCACGACGAGTCCGCGCCAGAGGCGTCAATACCACCCCATCCCGGCGTTTAATGTGTGTGGTCTCAATACCCACGTTCGATGGATCTCCACCACCGAACCGTCCGACAGGACGTCCGGGAACTCGGCGAACTCCTCGGCGACGTGCTGGAGGCGCAGTCCTCCACGCAGGCGTTCGAGGCAGTCGAGGAACTCCGCACCGCGGCCATCGACTACCGCGAGGGGAGCCTGCCGTCGCGCGAGCCGCTGCGAACGACGCTTGGATCGCTCGATACCGACCTCGAAGGGGCGGCCGCGCGGGCGTTTTCCGCGTACTTCGAACTCATCAACCTCGCCGAGGAACGCGAGCGAGTTCGCGCTATCCGCCGAAGCGCCCAGGAGGGCGGCCTCGCGGACAGCCAGCGGGCGACAGTCGCCGCACTCGTCGAGGCGGAGGCCGACGCCGAGACGGTCCAACAGGTGCTCGACGACGTCCTCATTCAGCCGACCTTCACCGCCCATCCGACCGAGGCCCACCGGAAGACGATCAAGGCAAAACTCCGGGCGATCACGACCCTGCTCGAAGGGCTGGACGAGCGCCGACTGACCGACGCCGAGCGCCGACAGTCTTGGGACCGCTTAGAGGCGGAGGTGACGAGCCTGTGGCAGACCCCGCAGGTTCGCGACCGAGCGCCCGAACCCGAAGACGAGGCGCGTAACGTCCAGTGGTACCTGGAGAACACGCTCTTCGACGTGGTGGGCGACGTGTACGCCGAACTCGAAGACATCCTCGCCGAGTCGTACCCGGAGGTGGACGTGCCCAAGCTCTTCGAGTTCCGGTCGTGGGCGGGGAGCGACCGCGACGGCAACCCCTCGGTGACCGTCGACGTGACGAGCCAGACGCTCGACCGTCAGCGCTCGGTCGTTCTCTCGAAGTATCGCGCGGAGTTGAAACGGCTCTCGGGCGTCCTCAGCCAAGACGCCGCCTGGATCACGCCCGGCGAGCAGTTCGAGGAGTCGCTCGTCGCCGACCGCGACCGACTGCCCACGGTGGCCAGCGAGGCCGAGGAGCGCTACCCCCACGAGTTCTATCGCCAGAAGCTGAAGCTGATGCGCGAGCGACTCGAACGGGTCGGTGACGTGCGCCCCGGCGGCTACACCGACGCCGACGAACTGGTCGACGACCTAGCGGCCATCGACGCGAGCCTGCGGTTGAACGACGCCGAATCTATCGCCGACGCCTACGTCGCACCCCTGATTCGGAAGGTCGACACGTTCGGCTTCTCGCTTGCCAGCCTCGACTTGCGCGACCACCAGCAGAACCACACCGAGGCAGTCGGCGAACTACTGGCGGGACAGGGCATCGACTATCACGACCGGGACGAGGACGGCCGGGTCGAGGTGCTCACCGAGGCGATCACCCAAGACGCGACGGTGGTCGACCTGGGGGAACCGGGCGACGTGAGCGAGACGACGGCACGCGTCTGCGAGCGGTTCGAGGCGCTCCGGCGCTGGCAACGGGAGTACGGCGCCGACGCCATCGACACCTACTGCATCAGCATGACCGAGGAGCCGAGCCACGTCCTTGAGGTGTTGTTCCTGGCGGATCAGGCGGACGTGGTGGATCTGCCGGCGTACAGCGGTCTCGATGTGGTGCCGCTGCTGGAGACGGAGAGCGCCCTCGACGGCGCCCGGCGCATCATGGGAACGCTGTTCGAGAACGAGGCGTACGCTGCGGCCCTCGACTGCCGGGGTGGCACCCAGGAGATCATGCTGGGCTACTCCGACTCGAACAAGGAAAACGGCTTCCTAGCGGCCAACTGGGACCTCTACCGGAACCAGCGGCGCCTCGCCCGCATCACCGACGAGTTCGACGTGCAGATGCGCCTGTTCCACGGGCGTGGTGGCTCAATCTCCCGCGGCGGCGGCCCGATGCACGAGGCGATGCTCGCCCTCCCGACCGAGACGATCACCGGCGAGATCAAGTTCACCGAACAGGGCGAGGCAATCGCCGAGAAGTACGGCAACCCGCGGATCGCCGAGCGGAACCTCGAACGGATGCTCGACGCCCAGATGCGCACCCGCCACCGGTCGATGGAGGGGCCGGTCGAGGAGACACCCGACGCGTGGACCGAGGCGATGGAGACGATGGCCACGGCCGCCAGAGACGCCTATCAGGACCTCCTCGACACCGAGGGATTCATCCCGTACTTCGAGACGGCAACCCCCATCACGGTCATCGAGGATCTCAACCTCGGATCACGGCCGGCCTCCCGGTCCGACGAGCGGACCGTCGAGGACCTCCGGGCCATCCCGTGGGTGTTCTCGTGGACGCAGTCCCGGTGTATCATCCCGGGGTGGTACGGCCTCGCGACCGGCATCGACGCCTACCTCGACGACGGTGGGTCGATGGAGACCCTTCAGGAGATGTACGACCGCTGGCCCTTCTTCAAGACCACGCTCGACAACGCCGCCCAGTCGATGGCACGGACGGACATGGAGATTGCGGAGGTGTACGCGGGGCTTGCCCCCTCCGAGTTGCGCGAGCGGTTCTTCCCGCGGATCAGCGGCGAGTACGAGCGGGCGACCGACCTCGCGCTGAGCATCTCGGACCGCGATGATCTGCTTCGCGAGGAGTGGCTTCGCGAGAGCCTCGACCGGCGCAACCCCTACGTTGACCCGCTGAACCTGTTGCAGACGCGGTTGCTCGCCCGGGACGACCGCACCCCCTCTGAGGAGCGGACGCTCCGCCTGACGGTCAAGGGGATCGCTGCGGGGATGAAGAGCACGGGCTAGGCGCCCGCTGGCCGGCGTCGCACGGCATCGAAGGCTTTATTCGCCGCCTCGGCCTCAGCTACGCCAAGTAACCATGTCAGACAAACCGGCCTCCATGTACCGGGAACTCAGCAAGCGCCCGTACACGCGACGCGAGTACATCACGGGCATCCCGGGCTCCAAGATTGCACAGCACAACATGGGTAACCTCCAGACCGACCCCCACGACTACCCGGTCCACATCAGCCTCGAAGTCGAGGAGGAGTGTCAGATCCGCCACGGTGCGCTCGAAGCTTCGCGGCTGTCGGCCAACCGACGCCTCCTGAAAGAGGTCGGCCAGGAGAACTACAAGATGGTCCTCCGGAAGTTCCCCCACCACGTCATCCGCGAGAACAAGCAGGCGACGGGTGCGGGTGCGGACCGTGTCTCCGACGGGATGCGACAGGCGTTCGGTAAGCCGGTCGGCACTGCCGCCCGCATCAACGCCAACGAGACGGTCTTCACCTGTTACTGCGACCCCGAGGACGCCGCCACGGTCAAGGACGCCTTCCGTCGCTCGTACAACAAGATCTCGCCTCCCTGCCGCATCGTCGTCGAGAAGGGCGAGAAACTGCTGGTCGCCTGAGTCGGACCCTCGGACTTTTCTCCGCGCCGCCGTCACTGGGGGTATGCTTCGCCTCGCGGTGACGACCCGCGCCGAAACCTTCGACCGGGTGCGCGACCCGCTCGCCGACCGCGACATCGCGGTCACACATCTCCCCGCGGAGGGGCGGACTATCGACCTCTCGACACCCCCGGACGAGCGGTTCGACGCTGGCTTTGTCTTTCCCTCGCGAACGCAGGCGGGGACCGCGCTGTCGGCGCTGTACGCCATCCCGTGGGTGAACGGACGCGGGACGGTCCTGACCTCGCGGAACAAGGGTGGCGTCCTCGCGGCGCTCGGTGCCGCGGGACTCCCCGTCCCCGAGACGACGATGGTATCGAGCCCCGTCGACGCCGAGGCCGTCGCCGACGCCGCCGCCAGCCTCTCCTGGCCGGTCGTCGTCAAACCCAACTCGACGACCCGTGGCACGGGCGTGACGAAGGCGACAGATCTCGACTCGTTGCTCGGCGTGATCGACTACCTGGATCTGGTCCACGACTACCGCGCCACCGGCGACAAGACATTCCTCCTGCAGGAGTATCTCCCCGACGCCCGCGACTATCGGGTGATGGTCGTCGACGGGACGTACGCGGGAGCGGTGGAGCGACACCTTCCTGCGGACGACCGGGCGGCTGGGCGGTGGAAACACAACGTCCACCGGGGTGCCGAGGCGACCGGGGTCGATCTCGACCCGGACCTCCGGCGACTGGCCGAACGGACGGCCGACACGCTCGGTGCGTCGTATCTGGGTGTGGATCTGCTGGTTACCGACGACCGGGCGGTCGTCGCGGAGACGAACGCGCGGCCGACAGTCGACGCCGCGACGAAGTACGTGCCGGACTTCTACGACCGACTGGCCGGGCTGATTCGGCGAACCGCCGAGGAGTAGCTACTCGACGTCGATGGCGGCGGAGTCGCCAAGCTTGTCCATAGTGACCTCTAGGATGCCGTTGTTGAACGTGGCCGACGCGGAGTGTTCGTCGACGCGGGTGGGAAGGCGGATGCGCTCGTCGTACTCGCGGTGCGGGGAGGCGGCGCTGATGGTGAGGGTTTCGCCGTCACACTGCAACTCGATTCCCCCCTTTTCGACGCCGGGCAGGTCGGCGACGAGTCGCACCTGCGCCGACTCGTCGTAGACGTCGACGTGAGTCTCGGAGCTGAATCCAGAGCCGTCACCGACAGGACCGGTCGCTCCCGTCATCTCGTTCATCATCCGTTCGATCTCGTCAAAGATGTCGCCGAACGGGTCGTCGCGGTCGTCGCCTCTCATGGACAGTCCTAGGCCGTTCGCGGTCAAAAACTTTCTGTCGCCAACTCCCACGTGAGGATATCACACGCCCGTCCGGGGAATCGGCCGTTTGAAGTACTCGCCCGATTATCGACGTGACGAGGCACATGTTCAAGACGCTCGACGATCTCGGGTCCGGGAAACGCGTCCTCGTCCGGTTGGATCTCAACTCGCCGGTCGAGGACGGTATCGTCAAGGACAACCGGCGGTTTACACGCCACGCCCGGACCGTTCACGAACTCGTCGAGTCCGGACACCGTGTCGTCGTCATGGCCCACCAGGGGCGGCCGGGCCGCGACTCCTTCGTCTCACTCGACCAACACGCTGACCTTCTGGCCGAGTACGTCGGGACACCCGTTGCGTTCGTCGACGACGTCCACGGTGACCGGGCCATCGCGGCCGTCCGTGATCTCGGCGCCGGCGAGGTCCTCATGCTCGAAAACGTCCGGATGTCCGAGGATGAACTTCCGGAGAAGACTCCCGCGGAACACGCCGACAGTGCCTTCGTTCGGGCGCTCGCCCCCGAGGTCGACTGTTACGTGAACGACGCCTACTCCGCGGCCCACCGCGCACACGCCTCGCTCGTCGGCTTCCCGCGCCGCCTTCCCGCCTATGCCGGGCGCGTCATGGAGTCGGAGTACGAGGCCAACACCAGCATCGCCAGCCGGGAATTCGACGGCCCCGTGACGATGGTACTCGGCGGCGCGAAGGCGACCGACGTCATCGACGTGATGTCGGCGCTCGACGACGAAATCGATCACTACCTGCTCGGCGGAATCGTCGGCGAACTCTTCCTCCGCGCGGCCGGCCACGACGTCGGCTACGACGTGGACGACGGCGAACTGTACGACCACCAGTGGGCGGACAACGCGGACCGCATCCGCGAACTCCTCGCGGAGCGGGACGACCGCATCCACCTCCCCGTCGATCTGGCGTACGAACACGACGACGACCGGGCCGAGATGCCCATCGAGGGCGTGGCGAAGACCCACCCGTTGCTCGACGTGGGGGCCAGCACTATCGCCGACTACGGCGAGATCATCGAGGACTCCGCGGCCGTCTTCGTGAAGGGTGCCCTCGGGGTCTTCGAGGACGAACGCTTTTCCGACGGGACCGTCGGCGTCCTCGAATCCATCGCCTCGACGGACTGCTTTTCGGTCATCGGCGGTGGCGACACCTCTCGGGCTATCGAACTCTACGGTCTCGAAGAGGACTACTTCTCTCACGTGTCCATCGCCGGCGGCGCCTACGTCCGGGCGCTCACCGGACAGACCCTCCCTGCGGTCGAGGCGCTGGCTGAAAACTGTCGTGACCGCTGACCCTGCCGACTGACGGCGGAGCGCTTCGCGCCTTGCGTCTACTCTGACCCCGAACAGGAGCACGTCGTTCGCTCCCCCGACCTGGCGTTCGAGCGGTGAGGTCGGCGACGTCGCTCAGTTCTATCGACCGTAGTCGATGCCGACGCCCATTGCGTCTGCGGTGGTCGCCATGCTCTCCGCGGCGTCGGCGGTGCCGGTGAGCGCCCGGACCGCGTCGATGTTCTCGGGCACCACGTCGCTTTCTTGATGGATCGCTTGGAAGAGATAGAGGTCGCGTTCCTCGACGGTGATCGACTCCGACCAGATGCAGTTCTCCCAGAGGTCGCCCCGGGGACGGCCGGCGTCGTGGGCGAACTCCTTGAGCTTGCCCGCACCGTCGATGTCCGCGTCCGCGGGGATCTGGAAGAGGCGGGTCTCGTCGGCAAACAGGTCACGTACCGCCGCGGCGGTCGCGTCCGATTCTAGCGTCACGTTGACGCTGTGGGTGTGCATCAGCGTCGCCGGCACCTTCATCCCGAGCGTATCGATGTTCAGATCCGGGAAGATCGTGTTCACGTCCGGGCCGTGGTGGGAGGGGATGGTCACCGGGTCGGGGAGAATGTCGTCGATTGGGCCGCGGCCGGTCTGTCCGGGGTCGCCCCCGCGGCGGACCAGCGTGACGCGTGCCTTCTCGACACCGTACGTCTCGTCGAGCGGCGCGAGGATGCGAGACAGTCCCGTGGTGTTACAGGAGACGACGCGCGCGGAGTCGGCGCCGACGGCGTTCTCGTAGTTGGCGCGGGCGTTGAAGCTCACGTCAGCGACGTCCGCGTCCTCGCCGCCCTGGAAGATGGCTGGCGTGTCGTGTTCGCGGTAGAGCGAGCGGTTTTCGGCACCGATCCCGGACGGTGTACAGTCGACGATCACGTCGGCGGCGGCGACCAGTTCGTCCACCTCGCCGGCGATGTCGAGTCCCGCTTCGCCGAACTGATCGGCGCGTTCGGGAACGGCCGCGTAGAGCGGATAGCCCTTGCGCGTGGCCGTCTCCGCCTCGAAGTTCGGTCGCGTCTTGGCCACGCCGGCGAGTTCCATGTCCGGTTGTGCCGTGACCGCGTCCGCGACGCGTTTGCCGATGGTTCCGTACCCGTTGACGCCGACCTGTGTCATATCGCGGAGTCGATGGGCGACGGTGATAATCGTTTCGAGCTATGCCCACCCTACCGGTACGCCATCGCCTGTGCGACCCGCTCCCCCCGGTAGTATCCAGGTGCGGTCGCGACGGTCGCGACCTTGATCTCGCCGTCGATTGCTCGGAGCCGAAATTCGGCTTCGGGGAGCGACACGCCCTCGCTCATGAGGCGGTCGAATCGGTCGCCCGCTCGCTCCCGGTCCGCCGGGTGGAGGAAGTCGGTGAACGACGACCCCTCCAAGTCCACGTGCGAGTCGGCGTTCAGGAAGTCGACGGCGGCGTCGTTCGAGTAGACCATCACCCCATCGCGGTCGAAGACGATGATCGGAATCGGTGCCGTGTCGACGAGGTTGTGATAGCGCTCTTCCGTCCGACTTACCGCCGTTTCGGCGCGAAACGCGCGAACGCTGTTCGCAATCCGGTTGGCGAGGATGGTATACTGGTCGGTCCCTCCACCCTTCTGGAGGTACTCGGTGACGCCAGCCGAGATGGCGCGACTCGCGATGTCCTCCGACCCGCGGCCGGTAAAGAGGACGAAGGGAAGCTTCGGACAGTTCTCGCGGACCGCCTCTAGGAATTCGATACCGTTCTGGCCGGGCATGTCGTAATCCGAGACGACACAGTCGATGTCCTCCGTGTCGAGTCGGCCGAGTGCCTCGGCGACGCCCGTCGCCGTCTCGACGGCGAATCGCTCGTCCGCGCGTTCGAGGAACGTCGACGCCACCGCCAGGAAGTCCGAATCGTCGTCGACGTGGAGGACCTGGATCGGGACGGCCATGGCCCGCATAAGGACCAGATGTGAATAGTGCTTCCGCCGGTCGCTCGCTCTCTGACGCCCGGGTTGCCGTGACGACGGAAAGGGCTAACCGACGCCCGCCCGTGACTTCGACCATGTCCGACACACTCCGCGAGGCCGCCGAGACGGCCGTTCACCAGTGTATGGCCGTGGAGGCCGGTGAGTCCTGTGTCGTCGTCACTGACGACAAGCGCCGCCACATCGGCGAAACGCTCTACGAGGTTGCCCGCGAGGTGACCGACGACGCGGTGCTCCTCCGATACCCGCCGGGCGAACAACACGGGACCGAACCGCCCGCGCCCGTGGCGGCGGCGATGGCCGACACGGACGTGGCGCTCGCGCCGACGACAAAGAGCCTGAGCCACACTCGGGCCCGCAAGCATGCGACCGACGCCGGCGCCCGCGTGGCGACCCTTCCGGGCATCACCGAGGAGGTGATGATCGCGGGACTGGACGCCGACTACGAGACCATCGCCCGGCACTGCCGTGCGGTACGCGACCGCGTCGCGGACGCCGACGAGATTCGGGTGACAACGCCCGCTGGCACCGACCTCACGGTCGCGCCTGGTGGTCGGTCGTGGCTCACCGACACCGGGATGGTCCACGAGGGCGGCGACTTCTCCAACCTACCGGCCGGCGAAGTGTTCGTCAGCCCCGAGACGGCCAACGGAACGTACGTCGTCGACGGGACGATGATGCCTCACGGGCTGATCGAGGAGCCGATCCGGTTCGAGGTCGAGGACGGCTACGTCACCCACATCTCCGACGACGCCGTCCGAGAGCAAGTCGAGGCGGGGCGCGAACAGGTCGGCCGCGACGCCGCCAACCTCGCCGAACTCGGTATCGGCACCAACGTCGGCGTGACCGCCCTCGTCGGCTCCGTCCTCCTCGACGAGAAGGCCGCGGGGACGGTCCACGTCGCTATCGGCGACGACGCGAGCATCGGCGGCGACACAGAGGCGCCGCTTCACCTCGACGGCATCATCCGGAACCCGACAGTGTACGCCGACGGGACGGCCGTGGAACTCCCGTCGGTCGAGCGCTGAGACCGTGCGCACCACGGGGGTCGCATCCCCGTGCGTGGCCGCTCCCGTTCCGACGGCGCGTCGTCACGCCTCGTCGTCGAGGGTCGCGTCATCGTCGTCGAGGAATCCATGATACGGGCAGACGTACTCGTCGCGGATGATCTGTTCGTCGACGATGTCGAGGCCGAGTTCGTCGAGTTCGCCGGCGATCCGGTTGAGGTCGTCGTGGTTCTCTCCGATGGCGTTTACGTACACGTTTCGCTTGCCGGTCATGATCTCACGGACGGCCGTGACTCCGTGTACTTTCCGGGCCGCGTTCGCGAGTACGTCCCGCTCCGTGACCGGCGCCGTGCAGATGATCTTCGTGTACAGCGGGTAGCCCGCCAGGTCGTAGTCGATATCGATGTGATACCCTCGGATGATTCCGCTCTCCTCTAGTTTGCCGAGTCGCGTTCGAACGGTACTCGGAGAGAGGTCGAGTTTCTCCGCGATGTCGCTCGACGACGTCCGCCGAGCGTCCTGCTGGAGATAGTAGAGGATGGACCGGTCGATGGCGTCCAGTTCCCCATCTTTCATGGATGTACCCTCTCGGCACCGCGACTTATGCGTGTTCGTCGCCCCGCCCGCCACCGACGGCGCCGCCCGCCGACGCCACGCGCCTAACTGGTGACGGAACTTGATGTATATGCGTGATATATCGACGGATCGTCGATTGAATCCGCTAGCTTATGTGCTTCCGTGATCTACGGTGGGTGTGCCCACGTCGCTGCGACGACCGACCCCAGCCCCACAGGAGGCCGCCATGACCATACGTCCGCTCCGACGCTCGACCGACGAAACGACCGGCGACAACCCCGAGGGACACTTCTGTGTCCTCGGTAGCGGCCCCGTCGCCGAAACCATCGCCCGGCGCCTGCACGCCGACGGACACGCCGTCACGGCCATCGGCGACGCGGCCGACGCGGCCGACCACCGCACCGTCCGCGGTGATCCGACGGACCTGCGGCAGTTGGAGGCGGCCGACATCGACACCGATTCGACCGTGATCGTCGCGACACCGCGGGACGAGCGGAACCTTCTGCTCGCCCAACTCGTCCAGACCCACTTCGACGCCACCGACGTCGTCGTCCGGGTGAACGACCCCGACCGTCACGACCCCGTCGCCGCCGCCGGTCACGATCCGTTCTGCGTGACGACCGTCCTCTCGGCTGTCCTCGTGGACGAACTGACGCGACCGGCGTACGAACACTCATGAAGGAACTCGAACGCGACCTCGGCCTACCCTCCGTGCTCGCGATCAGCATCGGTGCGATGATCGGGAGTGGTATCTTCATTCTGCCGGCGCTCGCCCTCGAAATCGCCGGCCCCGCGGTTGTCCTTGCGTATCTACTCGCGGGGCTGCTGGTGGTTCCGGCCGCTCTCTCGAAGTCGGAGATGGCCACCGCGATGCCCGAGGCCGGCGGGACCTACATCTACATCGAGCGCGGCATGGGCCCGTTGCTCGGGACCGTGGCCGGCGTCGGCACCTGGTTTTCGCTCTCGTTCAAGGGTGCGCTCGCGCTCGTCGGCGGCGTCCCGTATCTCCTCTTGCTGTTCGATCTCCCCCTGAAGCCGGTGGCGCTCGGGCTTGCAGGGGTCCTGATCTTGGTCAACATTGTCGGTGCGAAACAGACCGGCCGCCTCCAGGTCGCCATCGTCGTCGTCATGCTGGCGGCGCTGGGCTGGTTCGCCGCGGGGAGTGCGCCGACCGTCCAGTCGACCAACTACGCGAACTTCTTCGGCTCCGGTCTCGGTGGCCTCCTCGCCGCGACCGGTCTCGTGTTCGTCTCCTACGCCGGCGTCACCAAGGTGGCGAGCATCGCCGAGGAGGTCGAGGACCCCGGCCGGAACATTCCCCTCGGCATCTTGGGATCGCTCGCGTTCACGACTGTGCTATACGTGGCTATCGTGGCCGTTCTCGTCGGTATCACCGACCCCGGAAGCGTCGCGGGGTCGCTGACGCCGGTCGCCGTCGCCGCCGAGGTGACTCTCGGCGAGGCGGGCGTCGTCGCGGTCATCCTCGCGGCCATCCTCGCGCTCGTCTCGACGGCCAACGCCGGCATCCTCTCCTCGTCGCGGTATCCCTTCGCGATGAGTCGGGACAAGCTGGCGCCACCGTCGCTCTCGACGGTCAGCGACCGGTTCGGGACGCCGGTTACCTCGATCACGCTCACGGGCGCGGTGTTGCTCGCGCTCATCGCCTTCGTCCCGATCCTCGAAATCGCGAAACTGGCCAGCGCCTTCCAGATCATCGTCTTCGCCCTGATCAACGTCGCGGTCGTCGCCTTCCGCGAGGGCAACGCCGACTACGACCCCGCGTTCACGTCGCCGCTGTACCCGTGGATGCAGATTTTCGGGGCTATCACCGGCGTGCTCCTGTTGACCCAGATGGGGACCGTCGCGCTCCTCGGCGCCCTCGTGATCACGGTCGGGAGCATCGCCTGGTACTTCCTCTACGTCCGCCCGCGGGTGCGCCGCGAGGGGGTCGCCACCGACGCGATCCGCCGACAGGTGGGCCGGGACGCGCTCGCGGACGTCGAATCCGCCACCGCCGAGGACACCCACGAGGTGCTCGTCGCGCTGACGAAGGCCGTCGGCGCGGAGCGGGAACGCTCGCTCGTCGCACTGGCGGCGGACGTCGTCCGGCCACACGACGGGCGCGTGGTCGTCGTCCGATTCGACGAGATTCCCGACCAAGCCCCCCTCACCGAGGACGCGACCGTCCAGTCACCGGCCGATCACTCCTTCGAGGCCCGCGTTGAGGCGCTTGCCGCGGAGTTTGACGTTGCGGTCGAAGCCGACGAGGTCGTCAGCCACGACACCAAACACGCCATCGTCAACTTCGCCGACCACCACAGCATGGACGCCATCCTCGCCGAACACGAACCGCTCCGCCTCCGCTCGCGCCTGCTGGGCGACCCCGTCGACTGGGTCGTCCGGCACGCGCCCTGTGAGGTTCTCCTTGTGGACAACGTGGGCTACGACGCCCCGACACACGTCGCGCTCTCGGGTGACGGCGGGCCGTACGAATCGCGTGCCGTGACGCTGGCCGACGCCGTCGCAACGGCCAACGACGGCCGGATCGCACTCTGGTACCCAGACGAGGGGGCCACGACCCGACACAGCCGGACGGTCGACGAGTATCAGTCCGAGCTGTCGTCGCTGCTCTCGGTCCCCGTCCAGTCCGAAGCCGTTCGGACCGACGGTGGTGGCCGCACCCGGCCCGACCTACTCGTCCGGGCCGGCGCCGACCACCGGCTCCGGACCGTCCTGTTCGACGACCGGCCCAAGGTCCCGAACCCCGGCTGTACGACCGTCACCGTCTATCCGGAGGCCGACCGTCGACCGCCGCTTCCCCGGCGGCTACTCGAACGGTTTGTCTTCTGACGCCGTCGGGGGCCGACGCACGCCGTCGTCGGAAGGGCGGATTTTTACCGCCTGACCGGCTACGATTGGGTATGAGCCATCCCGGACCCGACGCGGGCGACCGCGTCGCACTCGCCTGTCCCTCCTGTTCGACGACGGAACCGACCGTCCACGAGGTGTTGAAACCCGGCGGGCAGGTCACCGTCCGCTGTACGGCCTGTGATCACGTCCACAAGGAACAGTACGACCCGCCCCGCGAGGTCGAACTCGACGTGATCGTCTCGCAGGACGACGAATCGCTGTCGACGACCGTCGACGCGCCGCCAGCCGACACGGTCGCCGTTGGCGACGAGTTCGTCGTCGAGACGCCGGAGGCGATCATGCAGGCGCGGGTCACGTCCATCGAGGTAGCGGGCGATACGCGCGTTGAGGAGGCGACGGTCGAGGACATCGCGACACTGTGGACGCGCGCCGTCGACAACGTCCGTGTCAACGTGACCGTCCACCCCAACGACGGGCGGCGAGACGACTCTCGGAGCGTCGCCGTCTCGGTTCCCGGCGACCACGAGTTCGTCGTCGGCGAGACGGCGACCTTCGGGGACGAGGAGTTCGAGATCACCGGCGTCCAGGTGCGCGACGACGCCCCCGAGTACCGCTTCGAGAAACTCGATCACGACGGCGATAGCGTGTTCGCGAAGGATACAAAACGGGTGTACGGCCGCGACGTCACCTCCGCCGCGTGGTCGGCGTGGTAACCGAGGCATGCCCACCGACTTTGACCGCGCCCGCGACGCTCTCGTCGACCGGCTGATCGAGGCCGGACGGATCGACCGCCCCGAGACCGAACGGGCGATGCGTGCCGTCCCCCGTCACGAGTTCGTCCCTGCGGAGCACCGCGACGCGGCCTACGACGACCGGCCCCTTCCTATCGGGGCGGGTCAGACAATCAGTGCCCCACACATGGTGGCGATGATGACGGATCTCCTCGCGCCCGACCCGGGAGAGGACGTCCTCGAAATCGGGACCGGCTGTGGCTACCACGCCGCGGTGACGAGCGAGGTGATCGGTGACGGGACCGTCTACAGCGTTGAGTACGAACCCACGCTCGCGCGCGAGGCGCGGGACCGACTCGCCCGCTTGGGCTACGGTGACGACGTTCGCGTCCGCGTGGGCGACGGCCACGATGGCTGGCCGGACCATGCTCCCTACGGCGGAGCGTATCTCACGTGTGCGCCCGCGTCGCTCCCCGCGCCCGTCGTCGAGCAGGTACACCCCGGCGGTCGCGTCGTCGGCCCGGTCGGACGCGGCCGGCAGAAACTCGTCGCACTGACCCGACGGGCCGACGGCACGGTCGACCGCGAGACTCACGGCGGCGTCCGGTTCGTCTCGATGCAGGGCGAGCACAGTTGAGCCACGCCGGCAGACGGCGATCTGATCCCTCTCGGGGATCACAGCGTCTCCGCCCGGGCCAGCGACAAGTGAGGCCCCGGTCGTCGTCGGTTCTCGCCCTCCCCGCGGTCCTCGGTTTCAATAGATGCATAAGCACCCGTTCCCTTGACCCGGCATGGACCAAACGGTGCTGCGCGAGGACATGGTCGACGGTCTCGATCATGCCCTCGGCGGCCTCGACGAGTCGCTCGGGGTCGCCATGCGGTCGGTCCCCCGGCACGCGTTCGTCGAGGACCGACCCTACGACGACCGGCGTGGCGAACACGCCGGGACCGCGGTTCTCGCACCGCGAACCGTCGCCAGACTCGTCGAGGCACTCGCCGTCGAGGACGAGGATACCATCCTCGTCGTCGGCGCCGGCGTCGGGTACACGGCCGCCCTCCTCGCGGAACTCGTCGGCGAGCGACGCGTCCACGCCGTCGACATCTCCCGCCGTCTCGTCCTCGAGGCGCGCCACAACCTCGGCCAGGCGGGCTACGAGGGTGTCCTCGTCGACCAGCGTGACGGTGCGGACGGCTTCCCCGAGTACGCCCCGTTCGACCGTGTCGTCGTCGAGGCGGCGGCCGTGCGCCCGCCGCGTGCGCTGATCGATCAACTCGTTCCGGGCGGTCGCCTCGTGATGCCGATGGGGACGCCCGATCCGACGCTCGTCGCCGTCGAACCCGACGACTCCGCCGACGGGTACGCGGTCGTCGAGGAGTTCGGCCCCCTGACGCTCGCACCGCTGCTCGTCGACGGCGAACAGGCGGGAGGCGTCACCCGCAACCGCACCGAGCGCGAGGACCGCGAGTTCGCCGAGCAGGGCTACTTCGCGCCGACCGGGTGGGAACAGGAGTGGATCGACTGGGACGAACGACTCGACGGCGGCCGTGGCCACCACCGCCGGTGACGGGTCGCCCGCTCTGTCACCCCCGAACCACCAGTATCTTCGCGTTCCCCCGGCGGTCGACGTAGCCGCTCCCAGCCGGCGGTTTCACCTCGATTACCAGTGTCCCCTCGTCCTGGTTCGACCGGAGACTCGGCGCCGCCACGACCGTTGCCGTGCCGTCCTCACCGGTCGTGGCCGTCCGGACGCCGTCGAGGTCGGCGCTGCCGGCCTTGACGATCACCGTCGCGTCGGCGACCGACGACCCGTCAGCCCCGACCACCGTCAGTTCGAGCGACCGCTCCCCGGGACTCACCACCTCCGGTTCCGGCCGGACGTCCAGTTCCGTCGTCGACAACCCCTGGATCCCGGTCAGCATGTTCATCATGACGCTCAGGCTGGCGACGCCGATGACCAGCGCGATGACCAGCCTGATCGGTAACCCCTCGATGGCCCGCCGATCTGCTCTGAACGAGTCGAACACGGGTCGGCCTGCCCCCGGCCTCGCATTTGAATCTCCGGACGGAGATTTAGGAACGGTCGGGCGACCATCCTCCGCCGTGCACGTACTCGGACGCGACGACGGGCCAGGACCGGCGGTCCGACTGGGGCGGTACCGCGCGGCCGACGGTAGCGACGGCGCGACGGTCGGCCTCGACTTGGACCGCCCGCACGCGGCGCTGATCGTCGGCAAGCGGGGCTACGGCAAGTCACACACGCTCGGCGTTCTCGCCGAGGATGCGGCGCGGGCGGCGGGGGTCGCCCCCGTCGTCGTCGACCCGATGGGCGGGTTCGACGGCCTCGCGGCCGGCGACACCGTGCCGGCACGGGTCGTCGGCGCGCCGACGATTCCTGCGGCGACGCTCCCGCCGCCCGCCTGGCCCGCGCTGTTCGACCTCTCTCCGACCGGTCCCGTTGGCGGCTTGCTCTGGGACGCTGCGGCGGCGGCCGACACCCTCTCTGCGATGGTCGAGCGAGTCGAGACGGCGGCCGCCGCCGACGACGTCCGCCGCGCCGCCCGGAATCACCTCGACCTCGCCGACTCCTGGGGCGTGTTCGACGCCGACGGTCTCACACCCGACGCACTGCTGTCGGGAGCGGCGACCGTCCTCGACTGTGCGGGACTCGACGACCGGGCCGCCGGGGCGCTGGTCCGGGCCGTCGCTCGCGGCCTGTACGACCGCTGTGTCGCGCGCTCACCCGACCGCCTGCCCTGGCTCCTGCTCGACGAGGGGCACGCCTTCTTCGACGGTGTTGCGGCACCGGCACTGGAGACGGTGCTGACGCGGGGTCGAACTCCCGGCGTCTCGCTGGTCGCAGCCACCCAACGGCCGAGCGCGCTTCCACCGGTTGCCGTCTCGCAGGCGGACCTCCTGATCGCCCACCGCCTGACGGCCGCGGCCGACGTGGAGGCGTTGGCGGCCGCCGCACCGACCTACCTCTCGGCGCCGCTCCGCGAGCGCCTGCCGACGACCCCCGGCGGCGCCGTCGTCGTCGACGACGCCACCGAGGCGGTCCACGGCGTACAGGTGCGTCACCGGGAGACGCCCCACCGCGGCGCCGATCCGCGGGCTAGCGACCGCGCCGACTAGTCGGCCAGTACGGTCCCGCAGTCCGAACACATGCCCCCGACGACCGGGGTGTGACACACGAGTTTTCACCTCGGAGTCCCTACGATTCGGTAATGGAGGGCGCAGATCGATTCATGCTGTACGGACTCTTGCTCATTCTCCTCGCCATCCTCCTCGGTCTCGGCATCACGTTCGTCGCGGGGTGAGGCGGTGCCGGCGGGGTCGTCGATGTGGGCGTGGTCCGCTCTCGCGGCCCAGGACGCCCGATAGCGGTGAATCCAGAACTGTCTCCGATTCGGTCAGCTGACTTCCGGGATACTCGTCGCTGGAAGGGTAAAATCGGGAAGAACGCCCGGAGCGGGATTTGAACCCGCGTCACGACCGTGACAGGGTCGTATGATGGGCCACTACACCATCCGGGCCTTCGCATCTATACAAATCGGGGACTGGAAAATAAGACTTGCCATATCGGGACGCCGTGTGCCGTTGTACCGCGCGCCGGAATGGTTTTGTACCGGGAGAGCGTGTGTCACCCCGTATCGAGCATCGCTCGGCGGCCAGGGCCGGCGGGCTGAATAGCCTTGCGTCGCGCTCCTTGGCAAGCGTTAAATACGTGGCCGTACAATGGCGCCGTAGTATCTCGTGATAACTTCTCCACCCGAACATCCATGGTAGACGTAAGCCAACACGAACTGGTTCCGGAGCATACAGTCCTCGACGACCCGGACCGGGTCGACGAGGTACTGGCGGAGTACAACGTCAGCAAAACCAACCTGCCGAAGATCAAATCCAGCGACCCCGCGTTGCCCGAGGACGCCGAGGTCGGCGACGTGATCGAGATCGTTCGCGATTCGCGAACCACGGAGCAAGCGACAGTGTACCGACTGGTGGTCGAATGAACCGAGAAAGCCGCCGTACCATCTCACGGGAGTATTTCTCACAGGAACGCCTCGCCGAACACCACTTCCGCTCGTTCAACGCCTTCCTCGACCGGGGGATGCAGGAAGTCGTCGACGAGAAAGAGCGGATCGAGACCGACATCGGCGACAAGGAGGGCCAAGAGCCGGTCTTCGTCGAACTCGGCGACGTGCGCGTAGAGACCCCGCGAGTGCGGGAAGCCGACGGAAGCGAGGAACTCCTCTACCCACAGGAGGCCCGCCTGCGCAACATCACCTACGCCGCGCCGGTGTTCATGGAGATGGCCATCGTCCGCGGTGGCGAGGAAGAAGAGGAGGTCGTCGTCGACTCCACCGAGACGAAGGTCGGCCGCATGCCGATCATGGTCGGCTCCCGCAAGTGTAACATCGCGGAGCTGACCCGCGAGGAACTGATCGACATCGGCGAGGACCCCGTCGATCCGGGGGGCTACTTCATCGTCAACGGCTCCGAGCGGGTGCTGATGACGAGCGAGGACCTCGCACCGAACAAGATTCTCGCGGAGTACGACACGAAGTACGGCGACGAGATCCAGGTCGCCAAGACGTTCAGCCAGCGACGCGGGTACCGCGCGCTGGTGCTCTGTGAGCGCAACCGCGAGGGGATTCTCGAGGTCTCGTTCCCCTCCGTTTCGGGGAGCGTCGACTTCGTGACGTTGGTTCGGGCGCTCGGCCTCGAATCCGACGAGGAGATCGTCCACCGCGTTAGCGACGATCCCGAGATTGTGAAGTTCATGCTGGAGAACTTGGAGATGGCCGAAGTCCAGACAGAGGAGGAAGCCATCGAGACGCTCGGCAAGCGGGTCGCCGGCGGCCAGGGGAAAAACTACCAGCTCAAACGCGCCAACTATGTGATCGACCGATATCTCCTGCCGCACCTCCACGAGGAGGGCGTCGACGAGGAGGAGGTCCGGATCAACAAGGCGTACTATCTCTGCCGGATGGCCGAGGCGTGTTTCGAACTCGCCTTGGAGCGCCGCGAGGCCGACGACAAGGACCACTACGCGAACAAGCGCCTGAAGGTAAGCGGCGACCTGATGCGGGACCTGTTCCGGACGGCGCTGAACAAGCTGGCGCGCGACGTGAAATACCAGCTCGAACGCGCGAACATGCGCAACCGACAGCTGACGGTCAACACGGTCGTCCGGTCGGACGTGCTGACCGAGCGCCTCGAACACCCCATCGCGACGGGCAACTGGGTCGGTGGTCGGTCCGGCGTCTCTCAGTTGGTCGACCGCACCGACTACATGGGTGTGCTGTCCCACCTGCGGCGCCTGCGCTCGCCGCTCTCGCGGTCCCAGCCTCACTTCGAGGCGCGGGACCTGCACGCGACCCAGTGGGGTCGCATCTGTCCCTCCGAGACGCCGGAGGGTCCGAACTGCGGACTGGTGAAGAACTTCGCGCAGGCGATGGAGCTCTCCCAGAACGTGGAGGACGAACAGGGACTCAAGCGCGAACTGGCGTCGATGGGGGTCGAGGGTATCCCCGGAATCGAAGGCGTCGACTCGATGGCGGATTAACATGGCTCAGGCACGCGAGGCGAAAGTATACGTCAACGGCAGTTTGGTCGGGACCCATCCCGACCCCGAACAGCTCGCAGAACAGATCCGCGAGGCGCGCCGCCGGGGCGACGTCAGCGACATGGTCAACGTCTCCATCAAGGAGCGGACCCGCGAGGTCATCATCAACGCGGACGCGGGTCGCGCCCGTCGGCCGCTGATCGTCGTCGACGACGGCGAACCACTCCTCTCGGACGCCGAAATCGAGGCCGTCAGCGCGGGGGACCTCGAATTCGAACAGCTCGTCGACCGCGGCTACGTCGAGTTTATCGACGCCGAAGAGGAGGAGGACATCTACGTCGCCGTCGACGAGGACGAACTCACCGAGGACCACACCCACCTGGAAATCGACCCACAGCTGATCTTCGGCATCGGCGCGGGGATGATTCCGTATCCCGAGCACAACGCCTCGCCGCGGATCACGATGGGCGCGGGGATGATGAAGCAGTCGCTCGGTCTGCCGGCGGCCAACTACCGGATTCGACCGGACACACGCCAGCACCTGATGCATTACCCGCAGCTGGCGATGGTCAAGACTCAGACCACCGAGCAGATCGGGTTCGACGAGCGGCCGGCGGCCCAGAACTTCGTCGTCGCCGTCATGAGCTACGAGGGGTTCAACATCGAGGACGCGCTCGTCATGAACAAGGGGTCTGTCGACCGGGCCTTGGCCCGCTCGCACTTCTTCCGGACCTACGAGGGTGAGGAGCGCCGCTATCCGGGCGGTCAGGAGGACCGCTTCGAGGTCCCCAGCCAGGACGTCCGCGGCGCCCGCGGTGAGGACGCCTACACCCACCTCGACGAGGACGGCCTCGTCAACCCCGAGACGAAGGTCGACGAGAACTCGGTCCTGTTGGGCAAGACGAGTCCGCCCCGGTTCCTCGAGGAGCCAGACGACATGGGCGGGCTGTCGCCCCAGAAACGCCGCGAGACGAGCGTCACGATGCGGAGCGGCGAGGACGGCGTCGTCGACACGGTCACGCTGATGGAAGGCGAGGACGGGTCGAAGCTCTCGAAGGTGAGCGTGCGCGACGAACGCATCCCCGAACTCGGCGACAAGTTCGCGTCCCGACACGGCCAGAAGGGCGTCGTCGGCCACCTCGCGCCCCAGGAGGACATGCCGTTCACCCAGGAGGGTCTCGTCCCCGACCTGGTGCTCAACCCACACGCGCTCCCGTCCCGGATGACGGTCGGCCACGTGCTGGAGATGCTGGGCGGCAAGGTCGGCTCCCTCGAAGGTCGCCGCGTCGACGGCACCGCCTTCCAGGGCGAGGACGAGGAGGATCTCCGCGGGGCCTTAGAGGAACACGGCTTCGAGTCCTCGGGCAAGGAGATCATGTACTCCGGGGTGACCGGGGAAAAGATCGAGGCCGAAATCTTCGTCGGGACCATCTTCTATCACAAACTCTACCACATGGTGAGCAACAAACTGCACGCCCGTTCCCGCGGGCCGGTGCAGGTGCTCACCCGCCAGCCAACCGAGGGTCGCGCCCGCGAGGGCGGCCTGCGCGTGGGCGAGATGGAACGTGAGGTGCTGATCGGTCACGGAGCGGCGATGGCGCTCAAAGAGCGTCTACTCGACTCCTCGGACCGCGAGAGCGTCTACATCAGCGCCGAAACCGGAATGGTCGCCGTCGAGGACACCGACCAGCGCCGGGTGTACGACCCCTCCACCGGTGACGAGGACGACATCCACGAACTCGAGGTGAGCTACGCGTTCAAGCTCCTCCTCGACGAGATGATGGCGCTCGGCATCCGACCGCGGCTGGAACTCGAGGACGCAGTGTAAACCATGTCAATGCAAACACCAAAAGAGATCGGCGGCATCCAGTTCGGGCTGATGGACCCGGAGACGTATCGGGACATGTCCGCGACGAAGGTCATCACCGCGGACACCTACGACGACGACGGCTACCCCATCGACATGGGGCTGATGGATCCACGCCTCGGGGTCATCGACCCCGGGCTGGAGTGTCGAACCTGCGGTCAGCACTCCGGATCGTGTAACGGGCACTTCGGGCACATCGAACTCGCGGCGCCCGTCATCCACGTCGGCTTCACGAAGCTCATCCGGCGGCTCCTGCGCTCGACGTGTCGGGAGTGTGGGCGCCTCGCGCTCACCGAGGAGGAACGCGATGAGTACAGTGAGAAGCTGATCCGGGCGGAAGAGCTCGGTAACGACCCCAACGACGTGCTGAAGTCGGCGGTCCGGCAGGCGCGCAAGCAGAGCTACTGCCCGTTCCCGGACTGTGACGGCGTGATGCACGACATCAAACACGAGAAGCCGACCACCTACTACGAGGTGCAAGACGTCCTCGCGGGGGACTACTCCGAGCGTATCGCGGAGGCGATGCAGCCCGACCCGGACGACGAGGACGGTGAGGGGACCAGCCCTCGCGACCTCGCCGAGGCGGTGGGCGTCGAACTCGAGCGGATCAACGACATTATGGCGGGGGAGTTCCGCCCCAAGAGCGACACGCGAAAGAAACTGGAGAAGGTCCTCGACGTGGATCTCACCGAGGAGGACATGAACAAGCTGATGCCCTCCGACATCCGCGACTGGTTCGAGGACATCCCCGACGAGGACATCGAGGTTCTGGGTATCGACCCCGCGCGGTCGCGCCCCGAGTGGATGATTCTGACCGTCCTTCCGGTGCCGCCGGTGACGGCCCGTCCCTCGATCACGCTCGACAACGGCCAGCGCTCCGAGGACGACCTCACGCACAAGTTGGTCGACATCATCCGCATCAACCAGCGGTTCATGGAGAACCGCGAGGCGGGTGCCCCCCAACTCATCATCGAGGACCTCTGGGAACTACTCCAGTATCACGTCACCACGTTCGTCGACAACGAGATTTCGGGCACGCCGCCGGCGCGACACCGCTCCGGCCGACCGCTGAAGACGCTCTCCCAGCGCCTGAAAGGGAAGGAAGGCCGATTCCGTGGGTCCCTGTCCGGAAAGCGCGTCAACTTCTCGGCACGGACGGTCATCAGCCCGGACCCCACCCTCAGCCTGAACGAGGTGGGCGTCCCCGACCGGGTCGCCAAGGAGATGACCCAGACGCTGAACGTCACCGAGCGCAACGTCGATGAGGCCCGACAGTACGTCGCCAACGGCCCCGAGGGCCATCCCGGCGCGAACTACGTCCGGCGCCCCGACGGGCGACGGCTGAAGGTAACCGAGAAGAACTGCGAGGAACTCGCCACCAAGGTCGAGGAGGGGTGGGAGGTCAACCGCCACCTCGTCGACGGCGACATCGTGATCTTCAACCGCCAGCCGTCGCTCCACCGGATGTCGATCATGGCCCACGAGGTGGTCGTGATGCCGTACAAGACGTTCCGACTGAACACCACCGTCTGTCCCCCCTACAACGCCGACTTCGACGGCGACGAGATGAACATGCACGCCCTCCAGAACGAGGAGGCGCGGGCCGAAGCGCGCGTGCTGATGCGGGTCCAAGAGCAGATCCTCAGCCCCCGGTTCGGCGAGAACATCATCGGGGCCATTCAGGACCACATCAGCGGGACCTACCTGCTGACCCACGACAACCCCCACTTCACCGAGACGCAGGCGCTCGACCTGCTGCGGGCGACGAGCGTCGACGAACTCCCGCCGGCGGACGGCGAGGAGGACGGCGAACCCTACTGGACGGGTCGCACCGTCTTCTCGGAACTCCTGCCTGACGACCTCAACCTGGAGTTCAGGTCGTCGGCGGGCGACACCGTCGAAATCGTCGACGGCCAGTTGGTTTCGGGTACCATCGACGAGGACGCTGTCGGCGCGTTCGGCGGCGAAATCGTCGACACCCTCACGAAGGTGTACTCCGAGACTCGCGCCCGCGTGTTCATCAACGAGGTGGCCGCGCTGGCGATGCGGGCGATCATGCACTTCGGGTTCTCGCTCGGCATCGACGACGAGTCGATTCCGCCGGCGGCCAACGAACAGGTCGACGACGCCATCGGCAACGCCTACGAGCGCATCGACGAACTCATCGAGCGCTACGAGGCGGACGAACTCGAGTCGCTGCCCGGGCGGACCATCGACGAGACCCTGGAGATGAAGATCATGCAGACGCTCGGCAAGGCCCGCGACAGCGCGGGCGAGATTGCCGAGGAGCACTTCGACGAGGACAACCCGGCGGTCATCATGGCCCGCTCGGGTGCCCGTGGGTCGATGCTCAACCTGACCCAGATGGCCGGCTGTGTCGGCCAGCAGGCGGTTCGCGGCGAGCGGATCAACCGTGGCTACGAGGATCGCACGCTGAGCCACTATCAGCCCAACGACCTCTCGGCGGAGGCCCACGGGTTCGTGGAGAACTCCTACCGTGGCGGTCTGACCCCGCGAGAGTTCTTCTTCCACGCCATGGGTGGCCGCGAAGGCCTAGTCGACACGGCAGTCCGGACCTCGAAGTCGGGCTACCTCCAGCGCCGTCTCATCAACGCCCTGTCCGAACTGGAGTCACAGTACGACGGTACCGTGCGTGACACCTCCGACACCATCGTTCAGTTCGAATACGGCGAGGACGGCACCAGTCCGGTGAAAGTCTCCTCGAACGACGACAACCCAATCGACGTCGAGGGGATCGCCGACCGCGTGATCGAGGCGGAGTTCGACTCCGATGTCGAGAAAGAGCGGTTCCTCGGCGGGCGCGAACCGCCGACGAACCTCTCGGAGTACGCCGGCCCCGGCCTGAACAAGGCCCAGGGCATGGAGGTGGAGTCGGATGACTGAAGCCGAGTACGAACACGTCACCGCGGACATCGAGGCGGTCGTCGAGGACACGGAGTTGCCCCGGCGGCTGAAAGAGCGGATCTACGAGACCATCGAGGAACGCGGCCCGATCCCGACCGAGCAGGCCGACGAAATCGCCCAAGCGACCGAGACGAAGTATGTCGACACGCGAGTCGACCCGCTGGACCCGGTCGGGACGGTTTCGGCGCAGTCCATCGGCGAACCGGGAACCCAGATGACGATGAACACGTTCCACTACGCGGGCGTCGCGGAGATCGACGTGACCCAGGGACTCCCGCGCCTGATCGAACTGGTGGACGCTCGGAAGACCCCGGATACGCCGATGATGACGGTGTATCTCGACGAGGAGTACGCCACCGACCGCGAGCGCGCCCACGAAGTGGTGTGGTCAATCGAGTCCACGAAGATCCTCTCGCTGGGTGACGTCTCGACGAACGTCGCGGACATGCTCGTCCAGGTCGATCTCAACGAGGAGACGCTGATCGAGCGGTGGCCGACCGTCGAGGACGTCGACGTCGTGGCCGCCGAGATTGCGGAGACCATCGAGGACGCGTTGGGCGTCCAGACCCAACGCTCGGAGACGCTCATCGAGTTCGGTCCCTCCGAACCCAGCTACCGCGAACTCCTCCAACTCGTCGAGGAGCTTCGCGACGTCGTCTTCAAGGGGATCGAAGAGGTCTCCCGCGTCGTCATCCGCAAGGAGACGGTCGCGGACGGGGACGAGGAGTTCGTCCTCTACACCGAGGGGTCGGCCTTCGGTGACGTGATCGAGATCGAAGGCGTCGACGCCTCTCGTACCACGTGTAACAACATCCACGAGATCTACCGGAACCTGGGCGTCGAGGCGGCCCGCGAGGCCATCATCAACGAGACGATGGACACCCTCGAGGAACAGGGCCTCGACGACGTGAACGTCCGTCACCTGATGCTGGTTTCGGACATTATGACCAACCGGGGGACCATCGAGTCTATCGGTCGGCACGGCATCTCGGGGTCGAAGGAGTCGGTGCTCGCCCGCGCGGCGTTCGAGGTGACGGTGAACCACCTGCTCGACGCCGCGGTCCACGGCGAGCGTGACCGCCTCGACGGCGTCATCGAGAACGTCATCGTCGGCAAGCCGGTCGCCATCGGCACCGGCGACGTCGACCTCCGGATGGGATCGTTCAGCGCACAGCCCTCGGACGACTAGCGATGGAGAACGCACGTCGGCTCCGGCGGGACACGAGGGGGCGGCGACCCACTGGTATCCGGCCGTCCACCCCTCGATAATGCGTATTACCCTGTCGGACCGCGACCGTCGGTACATCGCCTGCTTCGAGGACGAAACCGGGGCGACCGCCCGCGACTGTCTTGTCTACGAGGACGAGGACCGGGTCGTCTTCCTCGTCGCGGCCGGCGAGATGGCCGACGCGGTCGGCCCCGACGGCCGGCGGGTGCGGGCAGTCGAGGAGACGCTCGGACGCTCGGTCGAACTCGTCGAGGACGCCGACACGCCGGAGGCCTTCGTCGCCAACACCCTTGCGCCGGCGGCGGTCCAACACGTCACGATCAGCGAACAGGGCGACCGGATCGCCTACGCCGAGGTGCCGGAGGCGGACCGCGGCGCCGCCATCGGCCGCGACGGGCGAAACATCGAAACGGCCCGGCGGCTCGCCAGCCGACATTACGACCTCGACGACGTGCAGTTGACCTGAGTCTCACCCGTCGTCGGCGCCGTCTCTCACGGGCTCTCGACGCTCTTCCGGGACTTATCGTCGTTCTCCTGACGCCGATAGATCCTCAGATCGGAGTAGCGGGTGTCCTAACGCGTTCTGAGACGGTTTCGCTCCGGCCGAAAAGGGAGGCTTAAGTAGCTCCGTCGGCAACGAGGTTGCACTATGGCGAACGGCAAATATGCGGCCCGCAAACTCAAGAAGGACCGCCAGACGCGGCGGTGGTCCGACTCGGAGTACGCGCGACGCGAGCGCGGCCTCCGGAAGAAGTCGGACCCGCTCGAGGGGGCGCCCCAGGCACGGGGCATCGTCCTGGAGAAGGTCGGCATCGAGGCGAAACAGCCCAACTCGGCGATCCGAAAGTGCGTCCGGGTCCAGTTGATCAAGAACGGCAAGCAGGTGACGGCGTTCTGCCCCGGCGACGGAGCCATCTCCTTCATCGATGAACACGACGAGGTTACCATCGCCGGTATCGGTGGCGCGAAGGGTCGTGCGATGGGTGACCTCTCCGGCGTGAACTACAAGGTCGAGAAGGTCAACGGCGTCTCGCTCATCGAACTCGTGCGCGGTAACGCGGAGAAACCGGTTCGATAATGTCCGAAAGCGAAAGCGACTCCCCCGAGCCCGATCCGGACGCCCCGGCCGGCAGCGACGAGACGGAGACCGACGCCCTGCTGTTCGGCGTGTGGGAGACCGACGACATTGCGTACGCCGACCCGAGCACGAAGCGCTACATCAACGTGACTCCCATCGCGCACACGATGGGGCGACACGCCTCCAAGCAGTTCCAGAAAAGCGAAATCTCGGTCGTCGAGCGGTTGATCAACCGGCTGATGCAGACCGAGGAGAACACGGGGAAGAAACAGCAGGCGATGCGGATCGTCCGTGATGCCTTCGAACTCGTCCACGAAGGGACCGACGAGAACCCAGTGCAGATCCTCGTCACGGCTGTCGAGAACGCCGCGCCGCGCGAGGAGACCGTCCGCCTGAAGTACGGCGGGATCTCGGTCCCGCAGGCCGTCGACGTGGCGCCCCAGCGCCGCGTCGATCAGGCGCTGAAGTTCCTCGCGGAGGGCGCTTACCGCGGGTCGTACAAGACGCCGACGAGTGCCGCCGAGGCGCTCGCGAACCAGCTGATGGGCGCCGCCGACTACGACGTCGGTGCCTACGCCATCAACCAGAAAGAGGAAGCCGAGCGGGTCGCCGCCGCCGCACGGTAACCTCCCGAAGAGCTACTTACGTCCCGTCCGACGGTGGCGGTATGTCGGACATCGGGTCCCTCGATACGTCACACGCGATCCGGAGCCCCGCCCACGTCGAGTACGGATCGGGCGCAATCGACGCCCTCGAACCGTTCGCGGCCGACCGCGACGCCGACTCGGCGTTGCTGGTCACCGACGAGCACCTGTCGACGGCCGGCGTCGTCGACGACCCGCGCGCTCGCCTGGAGGCGGCGGGCGTCGACGTGACGGTGTACGACGGCGTCGCCCCCGAGCCGAAGCTCTCGATGGTCGAAGCGGCGGCCGAACTGGTCGCCGATCACGACGTCGTCGTCGGCGTCGGCGGCGGGAGTTCGATGGACACCGCGAAGTTCGCGGCGGCGCTTGCGGCCGCGGATCGCCCCGTTCGCGAGTTGCTGGGGATGGACAACGTCTCGACGCCGACGAAGCCACTGGCGCTTGTGCCCACGACGGCCGGCACCGGGAGCGAGGTGACCCACATCGGCGTCTTTGCCGACGAGCGCGCGGGCGGGGTGAAAAAAGTCGTCTTCTCGCCGCGGCTCTTTGCCGACCTCGCGACGGTCGATCCGGATCTGACGGCGACGCTGCCGCCAGGGGTCGCGGCGGCGACGGGACTCGACGCCCTGACTCACGCCATCGAGAGCTACGTCACGCTCCTGCGGACGCCGTACACGGACACGCTGGCGCTCCGAGCGGTCGAACTGGTCGGGGAGAATCTCCGGGCCGCGGTCACCCAGGGGGCGGCAAACGAGGCAGCCCGGGCCAACATGAGCCTCGCGGCCACCCTCGCCGGGCAGGCGTTCGTCAACTCCGGACTGGGAGCCGTCCACGCACTCACCTACCCGCTCGGCATGGAGTGTGACCTGGGGCACGGACTGGCGAACGGTGTGCTCTTGCCGCACGTGATGCGGTACAACCTGCCCGCGGAGGTCGACCGATTCGCGGACCTGGCGGCGGCACTGGGCGCCACGCGGCGACCCGGGGAGTCCGACCGGGCCTTTGCTGCACGGAGCGTTGAGGCCGTCTTCGACCTACTAGCGGACGTGGACGTGCCGACGAACATCGCCGCGTTCGGCGACTTCGACCGGGAGACCTTCGCCGAGTTCGCGGACGTTGCCTTCGAGCACTCGGCACACAACATCGAGCGAAATCCTCGGACGATGGACCGCGCGGACGTGATTGACGTCTTCCAAGCGGCGGCCGCCGGTCGCTAGTCCGCCGCCCGCCCCGCGTCGAGGGCGTACTCTCGGGTCGCGGTCACCAGGTCGCGGCGGAAGTCGCTCTCGCTCGGGTCCTCCGAGAGGGTACGAAAGAGGCGTTTGAACGTCTCCATCCCGACGGTCGGGGCGTCGGTGGCGGCGGCGCGCGCCAGGTCGTACAGCCGGTGTTCGGTGTCGATCAACTCGTGGCGCTCGACGAGCGCGAGGGCGAAGGCGGCGTTGACGGCGGTGATGTCGGGGTCGGCGCCGACGGAGACGCGACGCGAGTCGGGGGTCGTGGCAGCGGGACTGGGTCCGGGCGCGTCGGCGACGGCGGCCGCGAGCTGTGATTCGAGAAACTGGACGAGCTTCGCCGCCGGCGCCACCGAGAGGGTGATGTCGTCGGCGTAGATGTCGCGCATGTGGTTGGCGATCTGATAGCAGTGAGTCAGCTTCCGGCGCTCGACATCGCGGCCGGAGAGCGCGAGAAATAGCGCTTCGTCCGTCGACTGGGTGTGCGAGGCGTGCCCCTGTTCGTACCGGGCCATGTGTGCGAGTTCGTGGAGGGCGAGTTCCCGCGCCATGGCGCTCGTGGCGGCCTGTCGGGAGATGTTGAGCACGTGGTGGTCGTCGTAATGTGCGGTCCAGGTTCGCTCGTCCGGGTCGTCCCGGACGCGTACGTGAACCGGTCGGGTCAGGTCGTGTTCGGTGGCCAGCAGGTCGGCGGCGCCGAGAAACGGATCCGGTGGCGCGCCCGCCTCTACGCGTACATCCATGCTTACCGTTATCACGGGTCAGATCGGTAAGACGGTTGCGGTCCGGCGGTCGTCGTCGGCGAATCGTGGCATCACGTGACACACGGTGCCAGCCGCCGGAAATCGACGGTTTCGTTGCCGGCAAAACACTACCCTTTTGACCCTCCTGGCGGTATGTACCTGTAATGGGCCGACGAAAGAAGATCGTACAAGAATGTGAACGGCTGATGGACAAACCGGAGAACATCCGGAACATCGCCATCGCCGCTCACGTCGATCACGGCAAGACGACGCTGACGGACAACCTGCTCGCCGGCGCGGGCATGATCTCTCAGGACACCGCGGGCGAACAGCTCGCGATGGACACCGAGGAGGACGAGCAGGAACGCGGCATCACCATCGACGCCGCGAACGTCTCGATGACCCACGAGTACGAGGGCGACAACCACCTGATCAACCTGATCGACACGCCGGGCCACGTCGACTTCGGTGGCGACGTGACCCGCGCGATGCGCGCCGTCGACGGTGCGCTCGTGGTCGTCGACGCCGTCGAGGGCGCGATGCCACAGACGGAGACGGTGCTCCGGCAGGCGCTTCGCGAGGGCGTCAAGCCGACACTCTTTATCAATAAGGTCGACCGCCTCATCTCCGAACTGCAGGAGGGTCCCCAGGAGATGCAGGACCGCCTCCTGTCGGTCATCCACGACGTGAACGAGCTCATCCGCGGGATGACCGAGGAGATGGACGACATCACCGAGGACTGGACCGTCGGCGTTGAGGACGGCACCGTCGGCTTCGGCTCCGCGCTCTATAAGTGGGGCGTGTCTATGCCCTCGATGCAGCGGACGGGGATGGACTTCGGCGACATCATCGACCTCGAACGCGCGGACAAGCGTCAGGAACTCCACGACCGGACGCCGCTCTCGGACGTCGTGCTCGACATGGTGTGTGAGCACTTCCCGAACCCGCTCGACGCCCAGCCCCGACGTATCCCGCGCATCTGGCGCGGTGACGCGGAGTCCGACCTCGCCGGGACGATGCGACTGGTCGACGAGGACGGCGAACTCGTCATGATGGTCACCGACATCGGGATCGACCCCCACGCCGGCGAAATCGCGGCGGGGCGTGTCTTCTCCGGCACCATCGAGAAGGGCCAAGAGCTGTACGTCTCGGGGACGGCCCGGCAGAACCGCGTCCAGAGCGTCGGCATCTACATGGGCGGCGAGCGCGAGGAAGTGGAACGCGTTCCCGCGGGCAACATCGCCGCCGTCACCGGCCTCAAGGACGCCATCGCTGGCTCCACGGTGTCCAGCGTCGAGATGACGCCGTTCGAGTCCATCGAACACATCTCCGAGCCGGTCATCACGAAAAGCGTCGAGGCGCGGAACATGGACGACCTGCCGAAGCTGATCGAGACGCTCCAGCAGGTCGCCAAGGAAGACCCCACCATCCAGGTCGAGATCAACGAGGAGACGGGCGAACACCTCATCTCCGGCCAGGGCGAACTCCACCTCGAAGTCATCGGCCAGCGCATCGAGCGCAACCAGGGCATCCCGATCAACACCGGGGAGCCCATCGTCGTCTATCGTGAGGCACCCCAGGAAGCCTCCGGCGAGGTCGAAGGCGTCTCGCCGAACCGTCACAACAAGTTCTACATCACGGTCGAAACCCTGAGCGACGACATCGTCGACGAAATCCAGCTGGGGAACGTCTCGATGGACATGCCCGAACTGGAGCGCCGCGAGGCGCTGCAGGAGGCCGGCATGGACAAGGACACCTCCCAGAACGTGGAACACATCCACGGGACGAACATCCTCATCGACGACACGAAGGGGATCCAGCACCTCAACGAGACGATGGAACTCGTCGTCGAGGGCCTCGAAGAGGCGCTGGACGACGGCCCGCTCGCGGCCGAACCCGTCCAGGGCGCGCTGATCCGCCTGCACGACGCGAAGCTCCACGAGGACACCATCCACCGCGGCCCGGCACAGGTCATCCCCGCAGTCCGAGAGGCCGTTCACCGCTCGCTCATCGACGGTGAGATCCGCCTGCTCGAACCCATCCAGGACGTTCGTATCGACGTGCCGTCCGAACACATGGGTGCGGCCTCGGGCGAGATTCAGGGCCGTCGTGGCCGCGTCGACGACATGTACCAGGAGGGCGACCTCATGGTCATCGAGGGCATCGCGCCCGTCGAGGAGATGATCGGCTTCTCCTCGGACATTCGGAGCGCCACCGAGGGTCGCGCGTCGTGGAACACCGAGAACGCCGGCTTCCGTGTGCTCGCCGACAATCTCCAGCCCGATCTGATCGAGGAGATTCGCCAGCGCAAGGGGATGAAGCTGGAACTGCCGCCGTCGGTCGACTACATCTAAGGCGCCGTCGTCGGCCATCCTTCTCTCAGCGACGATAATTCGGTGGATAGTTTCATCACTCGCCTTCGTCTGTCTCCGGCGATGACTGGAGTACTCGCCCGCATCGACCAAGCACTCGTTCGACTGTTCGGGCCGGGACCGGCCGGCGGGGGTCGCCAGCGGGAACGGCTGGCTCGGATCGCGTCGTGTGCGGTCGTCAGCCTGACCGGCGTCGCGCTGTTCGTCCCAAACCTGGCGCCGTTCCTGGTGGGGTCACAACCAGCCGTCGGGATCGGATTGGCGGTCCTCGGGTCGCTCGTCTGTCTCGGCCTGGTCGCCGCCGGCGTCCTGTTGTACCGGAGTGACTTCTCGACGCCCAACGCCGTTCGGATCGCGGTGTGGAACTTCCTCGGGTTCGTCGTCCTCGGGGTTGTCTTGCTCGCACACGGCGCCTACCGTGGCGCGCTCGGGACCGTCACCCCGGCCGACGCGCTGGCGGCGGGCAACGTTCTCGCGATCAGTGCCGCCGCCCACGTCATCATCGGGGTCCACGACGCCCGGCGGGTTCGAGCCGAACAGCTAGCGCACGAACGGGAGAAATTCGCCGTGTTGAGTCGCGTCCTCCGGCACAACCTCCGGAACGACGCCACGGTGTTGATGGGGCAGTCCGAGCGACTGGCGACCGAACTTCCCGACGGTTCGCTCGCCGAGACGGCCGAACTCCTCTACGGCCGCGCCCGGTCCGTCGGTGACCTCGCCGACAAGACCAAGGCGATGGTCGAGGCGCTGGATCGGCGGTCGACGCCGAACGTGCGATTGAACGTCCACGACGTCGCCACGAACGCCGTCGACGACGTGTCGGCGGACGACGGAGCGGAGATTGCCGTCGACGTGCCACGGAACCTGTGGGTCTGGGCCGACGACAGCATCGAGCGGGCGCTCACTGAACTCGTCGAGAACGCGGTCGAACACGGCGGATCGGAGATTCACGTCAGCGCCGACGCTCCCGACGACGAGACGGTCCGGATCGACGTCGCGGATGACGGTCCCGGCGTCCCCGAGGACGAACGGATCGTCATCTCCGGCGACGAGGAGATCACACAGCTCAAACACGGGAGTGGTCTCGGTCTCTGGGTCGCCCGCTCGGTCGCGGAGGCCGCCGACGGTGACCTGTGTTTCGACACCGACGGCGAGCGAACGGTCGTTCGCCTCGCTCACGACCGGGCCGACGCCCCAGCCACCGTCGAGATGGTGAGCGACGACGCTGTGTCCGCCGCCCAGTCGCCCGCGACCTGAGGCCGTCCGCGACCGATGCAATCATATACCCCACTGGCACAGTGTACACCATGCCTTGCGGCACGACTACCGGCAGTCGACGTGTCGGCACGGAGCTACCCCGCGGCCCTTCCCCGTCGCCGATGACAATTATTACGTCGACGGGGCGTGCCGCGGGGGTGACGGCCTGAATGGTTGACGCGGGCGACGCGGAGACCGAGGCCGCCACCACCGACGACGCGGAGACGGACGCTGACGAGGAACGCACCGACGGCGGCGAGCGTTCACAGACCCACACGATCCGGCTAGAGCTCGTCGACAAACCCGGCGAACTCCTGTCGGCGCTTCATCCAATCGCGGAGAACGGTGGGAACCTTCTCTCGATATTCCACGAGCGTGGGAACCTCACCCCGCGGGGACACATCCCCGTCGAGGTGGACGTCGAGTGCCCGCCGGAGCGGTTCGAGACCATCGTCGACGCCCTCCGCGCGGAGGGGGTCAACGTCATCCAGGCGGGTGCCGAGCGGTACGGCGAGGAGCTGACTCTGTTGCTGGTCGGTGATATCGTCGACACCGATCTCTCGGATACGCTCCAGCGGATCGAATCGAGCACCGACGCGGCGCTCGCGGACCTGTCGCTGTCGGCGCCGGAGGGCCGCGGTGGCGCCTCCAGCGCGCGCCTTCGGCTGGCCACCCGGACCGGCCGGTCTGACGAAGTCTTCGAGCACGTGCGGCAGGTCGCCGACGAGAAGGACCTGAACGTGGTCGAGCCGCTGGTGGAGGTGGCGGAATGAGCCTCCGACTCGCGGTGATCGGCGCCGGCGCCGTCGGGCGCTCGGTCGTCGACCTCGCCCCGGAGTACGGCCACACTGTGACCGCGCTCGCGGACTCGCGGTCGGCGGCGGTCGACCCCGACGGCTTGGACGCAGCGACGGTTTTCGACCGGAAGGACGCGGAGGGTACCGTCGGCGCGGCCGACCCCGAGGACGCGCTGGCTGCGGAGTACGACGTCCTAGTCGAGGTGACGCCGACAACCCTGGGCGACGCTGAACCCGGCTTCTCGCACGTCAAGGCGGCGCTGGAACGCGACCGACACGCCGTGTTGGCGAACAAAGGCCCCGTGGCGGAGCGGTACGCGGACCTGATGGCGCTCGAAGCGGAGAGTGCGGGCACCGTCCAGTTCGAGGCGGCCGTCGGCGGCGCCATCCCCATTCTCTCGACCATCGCCGACTTCGGTCCCGGACAGATCACGGCGGCTCGTGGCGTGCTCAACGGCACCGCCAACTTCGTCCTCTCGCGGATGGCCGCCGAGGGACTGGGCTACGAACACGTCCTCGCGGAGGCACAGGACCTCGGCGTCGCGGAGGCCGACCCTGCCTTCGACGTGGAGGGGACGGACGCGGCGCTGAAGTTCGTCATCCTCGCGAACGTCCTCGGTGACGAGGATCAGATCTACAGTCTCGCCGACGCGGACGTCGAGGGCATCCGGTCGATTCCGGCGAGCGCACTCGACCTGGCCGCGGAGGACGGCCGGACCATCCGGCTGATCGGCGAGGCGACGGCCGACGGCGTCCGCGTGGGGCCACGGCTCGTCCCGCAACACGACGCGCTGGCGGTGACGGGGACACGCAACATCGTCCAGTTCGAGACGGTCAATGCCGGCCAACTCCACCTCAGCGGCCGCGGCGCGGGCGGCCCGGAGACGGCGACGGCCATCCTCTCTGACGTCGGCCGACTGGAGTAAGGCCCCGTCACCCCGCGGTCGTGCGGTACGGTGTCACGAACCGCAAGACAGCGATGGGACGCTCTGTGACGTGTATCGAAATGGTTTTAGGTGATTCGCGGCAAATAGTCGTCACCAAGCGCCTTAGCGCGTGATCCCACCATGAGTGACAAACCGCACCAGAACTTGGCCATTATCGGCCACGTCGACCACGGCAAGAGCACGCTCGTCGGGCGACTCCTGTTCGAGACAGGGTCCGTACCCGAGCACGTGATCGAGCAGTACCGCGAGGAAGCAGAAGAGAAGGGCAAAGGCGGCTTCGAGTTCGCCTACGTCATGGACAACCTCGCTGAGGAGCGAGAGCGAGGTGTCACCATCGACATCGCCCACCAAGAGTTCGACACGGACGAGTACTTCTTCACCATCGTCGACTGTCCGGGTCACCGTGACTTCGTGAAGAACATGATCACGGGGGCCTCTCAGGCCGACAACGCGGTGCTTGTCGTCGCGGCCGACGACGGCGTCGCGCCCCAGACGCGCGAGCACGTCTTCCTCGCGCGGACGCTCGGCATCAACGAGCTGATCATCGGCGTCAACAAGATGGACATCGTCGACTACAGTGAGGACACCTACAACGAGGTCGTCGAGGAGGTCAAGCAGCTCCTCAAGCAAGTCCGCTTCGGTACGGAGGACGCCTCCTTCATCCCGATTTCGGCCTTCGAAGGCGACAACGTCGCCGAGGACTCCGACAGCATGTCGTGGTTCGACGGACCGACGCTGCTCGAAGCTCTCAACGACCTGCCGGCCACGGAGCCGCCGACGGACGCGCCGCTCCGCCTGCCGATCCAGGACGTCTACACCATCTCCGGCATCGGGACGGTCCCGGTCGGCCGTGTCGAGACGGGTATCATGAACACCGGTGACAACGTGTCGTTCCAGCCCTCGGACGTCGGTGGCGAGGTCAAGACCATCGAGATGCACCACGAAGAGGTGCCCGAGGCCGGTCCCGGTGACAACGTCGGGTTCAACGTCCGCGGTATCGGGAAGGACGACATCCGCCGTGGCGACGTCTGTGGCCCGGCCGACGACCCGCCGTCGGTCGCCGAGACGTTCCAGGCGCAGGTCGTCGTCATGCAGCACCCGTCCGTGATCACGGCGGGCTACACGCCGGTCTTCCACGCCCACACGGCACAGGTCGCGTGTACCATCGAGTCCATCGACCAGAAGCTCGACCCCGCCAGCGGCGAGGTCGCCGAAGAGAACCCGGACTTCATCAAGTCCGGTGACGCCGCTGTCGTGACGGTTCGACCGCAAAAGCCTCTCAGCATCGAGCCGTCCTCTGAGATCCCGGAACTCGGGAGCTTCGCCATCCGCGACATGGGTCAGACCATCGCGGCCGGCAAAGTGCTCTCGGTCAGCGAGCGATAGATGCAGCAGGCACGCGTTCGCCTGGCGGGCACGAGCCCCGAGGATCTCGACGGCATCTGCGACGAAGTCCGCGAGATTGCGAGCAAGACGGGCGTCAACCTCAGCGGTCCGATCCCGCTGCCCACGAAGACACTGGAGGTTCCATCGCGGAAGTCCCCCGACGGCGAGGGGACTGCCACCTGGGAGCACTGGGAGATGCGCGTCCACAAGCGGCTGATCGACATCGACGCGGACGAACGTGCGCTGCGCCAGCTCATGCGCATTCAGGTGCCGAACGACGTCAGCATCGAGATCGTCCTCGAAGACTGATCACACGGCGCTAAGGCGTTTCATCGCCTTTTCGATCCGAACAGAAGCTTACAAGTACGCCCGACGGCTGGGTCACAATACGGGCTCGTAGATCAGTGGCAGATCGCTTCCTTCGCAAGGAAGAGGCCCCGGGTTCAAATCCCGGCGAGTCCATTCCTCTCGCTTCGTTCGACTCGTTACCTCGCCAGCGTGTCGCTCACACTACTTCCTGCCTATATCAAACCCGTATCGAGACTATAGCAAGGCCCGCAGCAAGAGTGCTGACAGAGACCGGACGACTTAGTACGCGACTCGTCGATGTGTACACATGAGCAACGCCGAGACAGTCAGAGAGTACTACGACCTGGTTGACGCCGAGGAGTACGACGATCTCGTCGCACTGTTCGCGCCGGACGTGACCTACGAGCGACCGGGACAGTCACCGATTGAGGGCCGAGAGGAATTACGTCGGTTCTACGAGGAGGAACGCCCACTGTCGAAGGGAAGTCACGAGGTGCACACGGTCGTTTCGGACGGCGACACCGTTGCCGTGCGGGGATCGTTCTCGGGACGGCAGGGCGACAGACAGGTCGCGTTCGGATTCGCCGACTTTCACGAGCTCGAGAACGGCCAGATCGTCCGCCGGTACACGTTCACCGACCGCGACGAGGTGTGAGAAGGGTCACCCGAACCACTAGTACGACGATAAGAACGGCTCCGCAACGCGACTCGAAACCGATGACCGGGTGTGTCGTCTGTGGTCGGCCGACGCCGCGACACGTACCGGAGGTGTTTTGTGGTCGCGACGGCTGTATCAAGTAGACGGCACGGACGGTCGACTCCTTTCAGCCCACGTTTCCACGTGTGGTTCCGTCGGCCGGCCTACCCCGTCTCTCTACTACCTACGAGCGACAGCGCCCGTGACACTCGAAGGAGCGTGGAGCGACGGGAACAGGCTCAGTTATCGAGGTCGATCCGGTCGACGAACGCGGTCAGGCGGGGGGTTGGTGTGGCGGTTCGTGCCGATGCATCGTACGCGACCAGTCCCGTGGACGCCAGTTTCGGGAGGTCGACGTGGTGAAGCGAGATCCGGAGGGACCGGTCGTCTTCGGGGAGCGCGGACGCCGTGTGGCGCTCGCGGAGGGCAGTGACGAGGTCCGCTACGGTGGTGTCGCGGTCCCGATTCGCGAGTAGCGTGACGACGTCCGCCCGATACGGTCGTGCGAGGAGGGCGCCGATGGCGTCCCAGGCGGGATCCTCGGGTGTCCGTAGATCCGGTGGCGATGGGGTGACAGACTCGAAGGTTGGTCGCTCGTCGAGGACGACGCCGTCCGGACAGCGGTCGATCCAGCCGACAGCCTCTAGTTGCGGGAGACATCGGTGACGGAGGTCGGTCTGCACTGGGTCGAGGTCGGTCTCGGAGACGGCCGCGGGTGCGAGGCCACGCTCACGTGCGAGGAGTCGGACAGCGAGTTCGCGTTCCGTCAGCGGGGACCGGTCTAACAGAAGCGAGAGGACTCGACGCTGGCGCAGGTCGCCGATGATCGACGACCGAGCGAGGGCGTCCCCACCTCCACTCGACCGTGGTCGCGGTGCGCCGTCCATAGATAGTGTCAGACAGTGATAACGCATAGTTTACCTACCCAAAATCTGTGACTCGCCGGTGGACCCGATCACAACTCGGCGAACACCACGTCGAGAAGCTTCTTCTCGGCCTTGCGAACGTGCTGGTGGAACGTCGAGGCGCCGATATCCAGCGACTCGGCGACGGCCTCCCCGGAGCGGTGCCGGGGCCACTCGAAGAAGCCACCAAAGTAGCCCGCTTCGAGGGCGGTTCGCTGACGCTCGGTCAGGTCCTCGGCGAGGACGTCCAGGATGTGCTGTGAGGTGGGATCTTCCCGGACCACCTGTCGGCGGCTGACGACTCTGACGTCGAGATACGACTCCTGGATGTGGGTAACGACCCCTCGGACGTCCGTCCCGGGCGGGAACTGGATGGTCGCACTGTACACGCCGTCCTCGATCCAGCCGCACTTGAAGTTCCCTCCGTAGTCGGCGACGATGGAGGTCAGCGGCGGATTGGAGAGTCGCTGTTCGAATCGCACTTCGTCGTCGCGTTCGTCGAACGTCCGCAACTCCGTCCACTCCGACCGGTGTTCGCCGAGCGCACGGATCATCTCCATGCCGTCCTCTGTCGCGGTCCCGTAGGCGAGATACTCGTCGTCGCCGACGGGTGTCACCCGGTCGATGGTGATCGTTCCTTCGGTCGAGTTTGGGACCTGATCGCCGAGTAGTCCCGGAATCCTGATCGTGAGTTCGACGACTTCGTTGCCCATGAGTGCCCGCTTGCGGTCGACGGCAGCGATGGCGTGCCCGATCACGTCGCCCAACTGTCCGATGACCGCCCGCTCCTCCACTGCGAACGCGTCGGGGCGGCCAGAGGAGACGCCGAGAACGCCGTAGAACATTCCTTGGTGGACAACCGGAATCACCGCGAGCGACTGGTAGCCCGACTCTCGTGCGGCCTCGCGAAGCCTCTGTGGCGTGTCGCTGTCGAGCGCGTTGCGGGTGATCTGCATCTCCCGCGTTCTGACGGCCCGGCGGATTGGGCCCTGTCCGGTCGCTTCATTTGGGGTGGTGGCGACCGACCGGTCGGTGAAGTCGTCGTCGACGCCGGCAGCCGCCCGCGTCTCCAGTTCCAGTCCCGCGTCGGCCGCGCTGATCCACGCGAACCGGTACGAGTCGGCGGCGGCCAGCCGATCACAGACCACCTGTTCGATCTCCTCTCGAGTGGACTGCTCGATGACCGCTTCGGTGATGCCACGCACGACGCCGTTGAGTTCGTCGAGGGCAGCGAGTTGCTCGCGCTGTCGCTCCAGTCGTCGCTCGTACTGTCTTCGCTCCGAGATGTCGGTGGCCATCAGGATCGCCCCGTCGAACTCGCCGTCGCGGTACACCGGCACGGCACGCCCCGTGAAGTACGCCTCCTTGCCGTAGATGGACTCGAAGGGAAAGTCGAACTCGATGGTCTCGCCTTCCTGCAACTGGCTGAAAAGAGCCGACTGCCCCGTCTCGACGATGGGTGGTAGCTTCCGGATGTCGACCCCCATCGCATCCGAGGTGTCTTGCTCTTCGGGGAGACCGATGATCTCCTCGGCCCGCGGGTTCTCGTACGTGATCCGGAGGTCCTCGTCGAGGCGGAACATCCCGAACGGAGCGTTCTCGACCAGTTCCTCGTTGAACCGCCGAGCGTCTCGGAGCCGTCGCTCCTGTGCGTTCCGTTCGGTGATGTCCCGGACGACACAGATCACCCCGCCGTCGTCGGACACGGTCAACGAGAGTTCCTGTGGGAACGTCGTTCCGTCCGCGCGTCGCCCGCGCGTCTCGCCGCGCCACGAGCCCTCGTCGTAGAGCGTGGGGAGAATCTCCTCCTCGAGTCGGGCGAGTTCCGCCTCGTCGTAACACCGGTGCCAGTGTTCGCCGACCATCTCCGCCGGATCCCCGTAGCCGTACACGTCGGCGTGCGTCTCGTTAACGTAGACGAACTCGCCGCTCTCGTCGACGACTGCAATCCCGTCGATGGCCGATTCCATCGCCCGCGACCGCTGTCGTAGCGCCTGCTCCCGTACCGGGCCGTCGCCCGACTGCCCCGCCAGACCGGCTTGATCGGCGTCGTCCGCGCCGGACGACCCCGGCGGTCGCCACCAGACCCGCGCGTGTGATCCCACCTCCTTCGTCTCGAGGTCGCCCCGGTCGACGAGTCGCTGCAGCCGCTCGTACACCGCCCGGCGGTCCACGTCGAGTGCCTCGGTCACCTCCGGGGTGGTGAGTGGCTCGTATCGACCCCCGTCTCGGTCGAAGACGGCCAGGGTTCGCTCGTAGATGTCCTGCGACGAACCTGACGCCATAGTGTCGTGTTTTTTCGTACACATATAGTTCCGTCGACGGAAGAGTCGGCCGGACGGGCTGTCCGGCCGGCGGACTCGTCGTCTCGCTTCTCTTCGGCCCCGCACGAGTACCCTATCAAATTATCATCATTGATGCGGGCGACACAATCCATATGATTCTCAGCGAGGAGGTGTCTCGTATGGCAGGGGTGAGTACGGATCGGTCGGGACTGTGGCAGCGAGTGAACCGGAAGTATCTCGAATACATCCCGACAGGGGACAAGATTCCGGAGAATACGTGGCGCACGCGCCACCGGAATATCGTTCGACTGTTGTTCGCACACGTTCCCTTCCTGTTTCTGTTGGGGCGGTTTTCGGGGACTGACCCGTACGTTACGGGGGCAACCTTCACCGCGGAGCCGATGGTATACGTCCTGTTCGCCCTCGGGGTGATCGTCGGAATCGGCCTGCTTGCCCGATGGGGTCGACTCCGACGACGGATACGGACGGCGCTCGCGGCGGTCGGATTGATGATGGCGTCGGCCGTCGTCGTCTACTTCTCCGGCGGGTTCATCGAGGCCCACTTCCACTTTTTCGTCATGGTGGCGGTGGTCGCCGCCTACGAGGACTGGGTTCCCTTCCTCGTCGGCATCCTGTACGTCGCCATCCAGCACGGCGTCTTCGGTATGATGAACCCTGCGGCGGTGTACAACCACACCGCGGCCATCCAGAACCCGTGGGGGTGGGCGTTCATCCATGCGGTCTACATTCTCGCCCTCTCGACCGCGTTGATCCAGAACTGGATCTCCATCGAGCGGTCCCGAGCGGAAACCGAGGAACAGATCGCAAACGTCGAGGAAAGTGAGGGACTGATCGAAGACCTCCAAGAGAAGCAAGCGGCAATCGAGGAGGCGAAAGCCGAGGCGGAGCGCCGACAGGCCGAGGTCGAACGCCTGAACCGGACGCTCCTGACCCAGGCCGACGATGTCGCCGCGGCGATGGACGCCGTCTCGGACGGCGACCTGACCGCCGACCCGCCGTCGGAGACGGATATCGAGGCCATCGCGGAGATCAGCGGGGCCTTCGAAGCCATGACCGACGAACTCTCGGCGACGATCCTCGATCTGCGCGCGTTCGCCGCGACCGTCGAGGACACCACCCGGTCGGTCCACGACGACGCTGCGGCGCTCGAACGCGACCAACAGGAACTGTCCAACGACGTTCGTGAGTTCGCTCGCGACCTCCGTGACCAGGCCGGAGAACTCGAATCCACCACGGACGAGTTGAGTACGCTCTCGGCGACCATCGAAGAGATTGCCGCGAACGCGAGCCAGGTTTCCGGCGAGGCTAGCAACGCGGCCGACGCCGCCGAATCGGGCGTCGAAACCGCCGCCGAGGCTATCGATGCCATCGAACACGTCGAGGAGACGGTCGCGGAACTTGGCGGCCTCGTCGAGGCGCTCGACGCCCGCATGGACGATGTCGCCGAGAGCACGGACCTCATCGAAGAGATTGCCGAACAGACGAACATCCTCGCGCTGAACGCCAACATCGAGGCAGCGCACGCGACCGCCGACGGCCAAGGATTTGCGGTCGTCGCCGACGAAGTGAAGTCTCTCGCCAGTGAGACTCGCGATCACTCGGCGGCTATCGAGCAGACGGTCGAACAGACGGTCGCCGACGTCGAGCGGGTGCAAGCCGAGATGGAACGGACCAAGGCACGGATCGAGACGGGGAAAGCGACGATGCACGACGCCGGCGACGCGTTCACGGCTCTGACTGACACCGTCGAAGAGGTCGACGCCTCGGTCGACGAGGTTGCGGCCGCGACCGACGACGGCGCCCGGACCACCGAGACGGTCGTCGACGCCATCGAGCGTGTGGCCGACCGGTCACGAGCCATCGCGGATCGCAGCGAAACGCTCGCCGACCGGGCCGACTCCGGCGCGACGACCGTCTCGGAGATCAGCTCGCGGCTCGACGCCCTCACAGAACAGACTGCGACGCTGAAGACACGGCTCGATACCTTTACCTGTGAGTCCGCCACGGAGGCGGAAACGGCATCGAAAGCCCCCCGCACCGACGGCAGGTAACTGGACCGCCCGCCGGTTAGACCCGCTCGAAGCGGTGCCGGACGATCTCTGAGTCGTCCTCCCACTCGAAGTTCTCGTGTGCACGCTCCAGGATCTGCTTGTACTGGTCGAGGTCGCGTGCGCCCTCTGCGCGGGCGTCGGCGTCGGTCATGTCACCGAGGGTTCGGTCGTCGACGGCGACGACCTCGAAGGTGGTGCCGTCGATTTCGAAGGTGTCGCCCTCCGCCGCGTACCGCTGTCCGCGGTGGATCTGTGTCACGTCGCCGTCGAGAGCCTGCTGGCGCATGCGGTCGTTCGGCAACAACGTGCCCGGGTCGAGCTCGCTCATATCGGTAGACGGGACTGGAGCGGCAAAACCCCTCGGCCGTGCTTACGCTCCCTCGAACCGGTCGGTGTAGTCGTTACGGGGGAATACCGGACGTAGTTGCCGTACGTCCGGTCGCCGGGGTTGTCGGCTACCTGTTCGTCCCGGACGACTCCCTCGGCGCCGATCACGTACGTCGCGGCGATTCCCGTCAGCCCGTGACTCGTCTCCTCGGTACCGCTGTACTGTGTCGCCACCTCTGCGTCCGGACCGACGAGTAACTGAGCGTCGAAGCCGTCCGTTACTCCCCGTCTGCGTCGGGAAAGACGAACCCATCACCGTCCGGATCGTCCGGGTCCGCCGACACCCAAACGTCCGTCACCGCCGTCGGCTCGACCGACTCCTCCCGTCTGTTGCCCATCGCGCCCACCTCCCGAGTCGGGAAGTCGTCGTCGGGTTCGGCGACCGTGATCGTCGAATGAGTGAACAGATATTCGGGCGTGATGCAGACATCGCCCGCCAGTTCACCCCTGATCACGCCGTCGTCGGTGAACGTAATCGCCCGTCGGTACTCCCGCTTGCAGGCCGGACACGTGCCGCCGTGGGGACGCTCGTCGGCGTCACCGGTCATGATACGGTCGGTCATCGCACGTTCCGAGTGGCGGACGGCGACGACATATCGTTTGTGACGGGGCAGTCGCTGTGTGTCCAGTGTCGATAAAAAGCGGCAGTCGGGCGACCGCTATCGGCGGTCAGTCGTGGTGAGTTAGTCGCGCCGGGTGGCCAGCAGGGCCGCCGCGAGCAGCGCGATGACCGCGACGATGGCACCGAAGCCAGGCCCGCCACTGCTGGTGGGCGTCGGCGTGTCGGTCGGTTCCATCGTTTCGGTCGGCGTCGGCTCGGGCGTTGCCGTGGCCGTCGGTTCCGGCGTTGCCGTCTCAGTCGGCGTCGGTTCCGCCGTCTCCGTCGGTTCCGGCGTTGCCGTCTGGACGTTCTGGACGATCTCTACCTCGATGATGTCCGTGTTCTCACCGTCGTCGGCCTCGAGGTCGTAGGTCCCCGTCTGGACATCCTCGAGTTCGATTTCGGT
>NZ_JANHDK010000001.1 GCF_024494725.1 Haloplanus ruber | reverse complement strand
TTTTGAGCCAGCGACGCGGCTTGCTTAACGAAGCGGAAGAGTAGGTTAGTCACATTCGACTCTTCCGCTTCGCTACTACCTTCAGAGCGACGCTATCCCGCCGCCTTCTGCGGATTCAACAGAGCAGATGCCTCCATGTAGGTAGTCGCGGTAGTTCCGTTCGATGCCGGTTCGATGACGGTGAGCCGAACGAATCGAGACCCGTTCACGAGCGTGTCGAACCACTCGGTCACTCCCGCATCCGAGGAGACAGTCGGACCGACCCACGTCTCACCGTCCGGAGACGCTTCGACTCCGAACTGAGCGGATGACTCGGTATCTGCGCTCACCGCAACGTCGAGCGTATCCTTCCCGCGAGTGTCGAGTTCCACGAGGGCGCCAGTTGAGTCGATGGCAACCCCGGTCTCGAAGGTCGAGTAGGTGCCATCGTTGGCTATCGGCACGGAGCGGTCCTCTCCGTTAGACACATTCTCGATGTCGTTCACGTCGGAAATGCCGTCTAGGGGCACGGTCAGACCACCTCCCATCCGACAGGCTGGACGATGACGAAACGATCCGTGTTGGTGCTGAGGTTCGAGACTTCGACAGTAAGCGACTGCTCGAACGATTTGGCCGGGATGAACGTCACCGAGAGGTCGTCGACGTCCGTCGGCGGAATCCTCGACGGCCCGTAGATGTTCTCACCGTCGGCCTTTGCCTGGTAGCTCATCTCAGGGTACTTCGAGACGGCGAGGATCGGCAGGAACATCCGCGTCTCGGACTGCTCGGGCGTGAACTCCGCCGTAAGCTTCTGTCCGGGCGAGAGGACTGCCGACACGGTCTCGTTGAACGGCGCGTCGTCGGGATCGGGACAGGGAACCAGCATCACTCGCCCTCCGTTCGGTCGTCGACCTGCTCGTCGAGACGGCGCCGCTCGCGCTCGACGTCGATCTCCTCGATCTTCGCCTCGCTCTTCATCCGCGCACCTCCGTGTACGCCCAGTAGGCGAGGATGAGCGTGTTGATCGCGGTCCAGATGAGCAGGGCGTCCTCGGTCGAGAGGCTTCCTGGTGCGGCGAGGGACTGGATCGTGTCGGAGGTCCCGCCGGTCACCGAGGCGTCGGTCTCGACGTCGGCCGCTCGGTTGCCCGTCGACGATGTCGAGGACGAGCAGCAGCCGGCGCACCCGCATCCCTGTCCGCCGGCGTTGCCGCCGTCGGTCATCGTGTGGACCTGTCCGGTGCGCTGTTGCTGTCCGGTCGTTGTGGCATCCCAAATAGGACTCATATAATCTCCCGAGGAGTCGGGCTACCGACTCCCCATATCGGACTTGATCAGTTGCTTCAGCCCTGCCACCGTGGTCGATCCACGCTCGACCGGGACATGCAGAAGCATGTTGTCCGGCGTGGCGCCGTCGTCAGCAGGGTCCTCGAAGCGGACTTCGTACGGCGCCTTCACGTAGACGTTCAGGCGCATGTCGCTGGCGAGGAACGGCTGGAGGGCCGACTCGTTCAGTTCGAAGTACTCCGGCTGTTCGGCCTGCTTGGTCTGGTTGACGAGGTTGAGCGGCCGCGAGTACAGTTCCTCGTTCGCGCTCGCCGACGAGGAGGGCGTGGCCTTGTAGACTTCGAGCGTAGCCGTCTCGCCCGGCATGTAGAACACGTGGACGTTGTTGTTCGAGCCGGGGTCGGTCACGTCGATGGAGTCGTTCGCGTAGTCCACGGCGTCAGCGCTGCCGTAGTAGGACCCACCGATGTAGACGACCACGTCCTGCGTGTTCGGACACTCGATCAGGTCGTGGCTCAGGTTGAACGTCTCCGTGTTCCCGCCCGTGCCGTCGCTGCTGAACTGCTCGTAGGCGGGCACGGCGACGCGGAAAGGATTGCTCCGCCCGGAGAGGATGCGATGCACCGTCTCGACGGGAAGCTCGACGATCCGCGAGCGCGAGCCGGTCGTGTTGACCGCGATCTCGGCCTGGTCGCGGAAGTTCGTCGGGCCGATCCCGCCCGAGGAGCGCGAGACGCCGCGCAGGTCGTCGATGACGTCCTGTGCCGTCCGCGCCATCCTACCGCCCCCGGTTGTACGGCCCTTCGACGGCGGTACTGTCGACGTAGAACTCCGATTGCGACCAGTCGACCTCCGACGGCGCTCGCGCGGAGATGTAGAGGTCCTGAATGTCCGCCCACTCGATGTTCGAGACGGGATCGCCGCCCATGTTCTCGGGGGAGGTGAGGACCACCTTGGTCGCGTCGACGTTGTCGACGTTGCGCTGCTCCTGAAGGCTGTACGAGTTGTAGACGCTGATCTGCTCGACGCGCTTGGAGACCTTCATGCGCTCGTCGGTCCCCGCGGGGCTGATCTCGAACTGGAGCTTGGTCGAGACGGCGAGCAGGTCACCGTTGGAGTCCCGAAGCTTCGCGTAGATCGGGACGCCCTGCTCGGAGCCTTTCGCCACGCGGTTGAGCAGCCGGAGGAACGTGCCCCGGTCGGGCACGATCCGGGCGATGGGCGTCATTACGCCCGGCGTGTTGGTCTCGGTCTCGACGACGTCGCTGGTGTCGCCGTTCGAGATGAAGATCTCGGCCATCAGTTACCGCCCCCGTCACCGACGGAGGTGACTCGCTGCTTGATGTCCGCCCGCTCGGCGAGTTTGTCGGCGACGTAGAGGCCGCCACCCATTCGGGCCATGTTGGTGCCCTGAGGAAGGTAGCCGGCACCGAGTACGACGCCGACGCCATAGACCTCGTCGGGGAGGTCCCACGGCATGTTTGGTTCGATCAGGTTCCGTGCGACTGTGGGAGCCATGAAGCCCCCGAACAGGATGCCGACGTCCGTCCACATGTCGGAGTCGGCGAGCGTCTCGAAGCTGTCTGCAAGTTCTCCCATGCTACGACCGAGGTTAGTAACTCGATGGGTTTGAAACAGAAACGAACGATAGAAGCCCTCTACTGTGGATTAATGCGGACCACAGTCTTTAGCTGTCCGTGTTGAACTGCTGCATCATCAGACGGGCGAGTTCGGCGTTCGTCGGCTCGTTCCCGTCTCGCTGCTCGCCGACGTCTTCCTTCAGGTCCTCGAACCACTCGCTGTCCTCGCCGTAGAGGGTGATCTGGGTTCGCATCAGAACGGGTGTCGCAGTTCCTTGTCGCTCCCACCGTAGTGCGTGCTCCTCATCTCGATTTCCGACGAGTCACGGCGCTCCATGTAGCCGTCATCGTCCGAGTATATCCACTCAGACATGACGACCACGCCGTCTTGCTCCTCTTTCTTGAGCGCGACTGGTCCGTCAGTCGGATGGTGAAGCTCTGCCGGAAGATTCCGAATCTCTCCCGCTGTCTGCGGGTTGTGGACTTCGACAGGATACTCGACGTCGAGTTTGCCCCGGTCCTTGTCGCTCCCGAACCCTCCGAGTAGCCTTGCGTTCGTCTGTGAGATAACCGTCTCATCGAGTTTCTGGAGCCGCTGGACCATCCATACGGACGAGACACCGCCGCGTCCGGTGGTTGCGAGCAGTTCGATGGGTTTCAGAAGCGCCCCGCTCTGAGGGGCGACCGTGTGGGCCTCGTCGATCCCGACCAGGACGCTCCCGTCGACCATGCGGGCGGCCTGCGCAATCGTGGCGACGACTTCGACCCACGAGTCGTTATCGACCGCTCGGGCGACGATGAGCTTCGGATTCTGCTCGATGAGCGTTGCCCACTCGGCGGCGTCCAGTCCCGCCTCGGCATCGTCGACGCCCATCCACCGGACCAGCCCCTCCTTCGCCAGCCCACGGAACTCGTCTTTCCAGTCGAGGATGACGACGTGATCGAACTCGTCGAGGTTGTCTTCGAGGTAGCTCTGTGCTACGTAGGACTTCCCCCACCCGCTCTTTCCTGCGATCAGCATCCGCATGGGTCAGTCCTCCAGTTCAGCGGCGACGCGGTGGATCGACGACGTCGTCGACGAGAGGTTGCCGGCTAAGACACCTTCGACGGCCTCGCCTCGGGTCCAGTCGACCACTTCGCGGGTGAACTCCCGCAGCGGGATGCCGAACGTCTCGCGGACGTGCAGGTCCGCGATCTGGGCGTCGGTCATGCCCTCGACGTGATCGGGCGCCGCCTGTCGGTAGTTCTCGCCCCAGGTGGCGATCTGGTCGACCCAAGCTTCCCGATCCATCCCGAGATAGTCGGCGGCGCGGTCGGGATCGTCCAGGTGGCCGGCGGCAACCTCGTCGAGCCACCAGTCTTCCATGCGGTCATCGGCGAGGGCGTCGGCGAGGCCGAGCAGCTGCTCCTCGCGAGCGCCGGCGTCCAGGTGGCCGACCGCCGCCTCGTCGACGTCGGCGGCCTCGGCGAGGCGGGTGATCGCGGCCATCTGCCGGGCTTCGATGGATGCGATAGCGTGGGCGAAGGCCTGGGCGACGGGAGTTTCCGACGGTGTGATCTGACCCATCGCCTCTTGCATCATCCGCTCTTTCATGCTGTCAATCATCGCCACCACCCCCCAACTCGGCAAGGGCCTGTGCAGGTAGGTCCGTCTTCGAGAGAAGGACGACAAAGGCCAGTCCCATCGTACCGACCATTACCTCTTTTTCAGGGGGCATGTCGGCCCGGCCGCGTTTTTCCATGACTTCTTCGAACGCCTCGTCGAGATGGAGGTCGCGGGCCATCTGCTCGTCGAGCGGATCGGCGCCGTCCTTCCCGTGCTCGTCGATCACCGCGTTCAGCCCGGAGGTGACGCTGGCGACGTACATGTCGCCCCACCCTCGACCGCGGGGGCTTCCTCGAGTGTGGTCCTCGCTGCTGGCCTCCTGGTCGACGTCGTCCTGGTCGTCGTCGATGTCCTCGTCGTCATCCTCGGCGCCGGCGCCGGCGGACTCCTCGATCTCGTCGGCGACCGCGGAGAGATCCGCGAACTCCTCGTCTTCGATTGGCGGCTTTTCCTCTTCCTCGTCGCCCCCATCGTCAGGCGGGTCTTGATGCTCGACGTCGTCGGTGTTCTCAGTCATCACAGGTCCTCCAGTTCGGTTGCGTCGAAGTTCGGCAGGTCGTCGACGTTCTCGCTGCTGGCCTCCTGGTCGACGTCGTCCTCGCCGTCCTGTTCGCCCCCTGCATCGCCCCCGTCGCTCCCCTCGCCGGAGACTAGACGGTACAGGATGAGGGCCACGGCCAGGACGGCGACCAGCATGATGATCGTCGACGTGTCGATAGCGGGGAGCAGACCAGCCGCGCTCCCCCCCTCATTGCCCCCCTTCGAGGGGGTGGTTTTGCTGGTCTTCGGGTTGGTCTCGTCGTCACTACCCGATTCGTCTGGTTGAGCGCCCTGTACCCGTCGCTGACGCTGGAGTTCATCGTCCGTTGGCATGGGGGTGTTTCGCTGGTCGTTCTGGTCGTTTGGCTGGTCGTCGTCCTCGCTACCAGCGTCAGAGGGGGCGCTACCCCCCTCGTCACCCCCCTCATCGTCCCCTTCCGGGGGGTCGTTCGGCTGGTCGTCGTCGCCGTTCTTGTCGGGCGATTTACCCCCCTCGGAGGGGGTGGTCTCTCCCTGGTCGTTCTGATCTACCAGCTCGCTACCAGCCTGGAGGTCCCCCTTCACATCCCCCCACGAGGGGTGGTCGGGGGACCCGTTGACGTGGCCTCGCAACTGGTCGATCTTGTCGGCCTGGTACTCGCACCCCTCCACGGGGCAGGTGTGGCGGGTCATCGGTTAGAGTGTCCGCTGGCCGCCCTCGGGGACGCGGAACGCGTCGGGACGGGCTTGGGTGGTCTCGGTTTCGGTGCTGGTGTCTTCGCGCTTGTCGGCGGCGAGACCGCCGGGGTTGCGCTCCGGCTCGCTCGCTGTCTCGGGGTCCGTGTCGCTACGGTCCTCGCCGGCGAACCGTGCCTGATCGTTCGCCCGGTCGCCGTCGAGGTCGCGCTGCTCGTCCGCCTCGATCACGGCGGCGGCCTCGTCGGTCTCCTCGCTGGTTCCGACAGGTGTGGACGCGGTGCCGTCGACGACCGCCTCGCGGACATCCTCCTGGTCGTCGACGTCGACGTCGTGATCGTGCCCGGTGTGATCGGCGTGGCACTCCTCACAGTCGGTGGCCATCATCCGAGCGAGATCTAGGAGCTCTGAGCCTGTCATAGAAGAGTTCACATGGATCGCTGAATCAGCTTAGACAAGTTCAAATCGTCGTACACTTGGTGCACGCTGTTTTCAGCTTGTGTTAGCTATGGCGAAAGAGAAGTTCGGCGTCGCTGTTGACGAGGAAATTGTGCGAGAAGTGGATGAACTGGTCGCTGAGTGTGACGATCTCGGAGTCAGCCGCTCCGAGATCGTCGAAGCCATCCTCACAGCATTCGTTCAATCTGAGACGAACCACATTGAACGGGTTCGAGAAATCATTATTCGGAAACGAAAGGGCACTCTATAACTAGTTTTAAACGCTGTGCACCTGGTGCACGCATATCTAAGCAAATAACCTGCTATAATAGTACTCAAACTGACTATAGTATGTGAAGAGTTCTATGACACGCTCGCTCTGCCTGGAGTTCTTCGAGACGGTCGAAGTGTTGCGGTTCGTAGCCGACCGACCGACGAACCGAGTTGACCGCCTTCGCGGCCTGTTGGGCGTTGCTCCACTCCTCACGGAGGGTTTCGAGGGCTGACTCGACCGAATCGACGGCGCCTGCGTACCCACCCATCGACCGGTGGACGGCACCGGCCTGCTGGCCCGTCAGTTCGTCCGGGCCAGGGTCACCGGATTTCAGACCGCCGTCGCTGGCGACGGGCGGAAGCATCTCATTCACCTCCTTCTCGTTATATTCACAGACATTCTGAAGGAACTCGCACGCCTCGGGGTCGCCGTTCTCGCAGTGACCGGCCGCGTGATCGCACTCGCTCGACTGCTGGGCGCGGGCAGCGTCACGGGCACGGGCGGCCTGGCGCCCCTCGTTGGCGTCAAGGCGTTGGCCGCCCCCTTCCCGACCAGCGCGTTCCATTACCTCGCGGTGTTCGTCGACGGTGAGAGTCGGATCGTAGTGGGCGGTCCAGTCGTCGACGCCATGATCGGTTGCGATTCCTTTGACGGCGCGAGCGTGCGGGACGTTCGCCCGCCCCTCCGAGAAGTCGATCCGGTCCCGTTCGCCGTCGGTGAGGGTGGCCTGTCCGGCGCTGGCTTCCCGTTCGGCGCGGCCCTCCTCGGCGTCGAGGCGTGCCTGGTCGAGTAGCCACTCGGGGGTGTCGCTCATGAAGGCGACCGTCTTCAGCCGACGGTCGTCGTCGACGGGACAGATGTACTCCTCGTGATCGTCGCGGTAGGCGTCTGCCGCCGCTTTGCTCCCGAACTCGACGGTGATACTCATCGGAAGCTCTCGAAGGCATTACCGTCCTCGAACGCTGCGACGAGGGCGGCGCCGATCACGAAGGCGACCATGATCCCCGTCTGGAGGTCGAAGTTGTAGGAGATGAGCGACGCCGACGAGGCGGTTCGTCCCTCCGATTTCGCCCGGTGGTGTTCGAGGTACTGGTGGTAGTCGTCGAACACCACCGAGGCGGCCGAGTGCTCGAACTCCGGAGGCGTCATCGGGTGCATCAGGCGCCCTCCTCGGTCGTCGTCTCGACGGACTCGCGGATCGCCTCGGCGCGGGCGCTCTCGACGTGGAAGTTCTCGACTTCGCGGGCGTCGATGATGTGATCCGGCGCCGTCGCGTCGCGGGCACCGCGGAGATACGCGGCATAGAGCGTCGACGCGGTGACTCCGGTGATCGCTACACCTGCGATTGCTGAGATTGGTTCCAGCATACGGCCGGGTAGAAGGGGATGAGGTGGATAATCCGGCCGCCGTTCACAGGCTGATCGGGGAGTCGGTTGGGGAGTGGTCTGGATGTTTAATTACCCGTACTCCCCAACGAGCGGATGTGATGAGTCAGAGTAGTGCCCGGCGACGGGCGTTGCGAGAACTGTCGGACCCGGACGCGCCGATCACGCCGCTTGGGAGTTGTACCGTACAGGATCGGAACGGATCGCTGTACTCCCTTCTGCCCCAGCCGCAGGCCGGCACTGACGGGATCGAGGGAGGAACGGAGATGGTTTTGGGATACGATGCGGAGACGCAGACGTATCTCGTTACACCGAAGCGGACTGTTGGAGAGGAACACTGGGCAACGGATTTCCTGTAACGCCTATTTCGATCCTCGGTCGTTGAGTATCCGGTTCAAGTTCTTAATTTCGAACTCATCGGCGAACAGAGCTATTTTCTCTCGAAATGCATGGTGAGACTCGATTCTAGAGTCAAACTTTTGCTCCGTTCTCACAACTCTCAATTCCTCCCGAAAAGACCAATGAGACGTATACTTCGGATCTTGCTCTCCAGTACCACCAGCGTGGAGAATCCACGTTAGACCGTCAGTGGATATTCCTACTGCCGGGGTTGCAGTCGTCTTCCGCAGATATTCGAACGCTTCTTGTCTCCCTTCCTCTATCTTGTTCGGTTCCTTGATTTCCCCAATAAGAGCCTGTCATAGAAGAGTTCACATGGATCGCTGAATCAGCTTAGACAAGTTCAAATCGTCGTACACTTGGTGCACGCTGTTTTCAGCTTGTGTTAGCTATGGCGAAAGAGAAGTTCGGCGTCGCTGTTGACGAGGAAATTGTGCGAGAAGTGGATGAACTGGTCGCTGAGTGTGACGATCTCGGAGTCAGCCGCTCCGAGATCGTCGAAGCCATCCTCACAGCATTCGTTCAATCTGAGACGAACCACATTGAACGGGTTCGAGAAATCATTATTCGGAAACGAAAGGGCACTCTATAACTAGTTTTAAACGCTGTGCACCTGGTGCACGCATATCTAAGCAAATAACCTGCTATAATAGTACTCAAACTGACTATAGTATGTGAAGAGTTCTATGACACGCTCCCAATAACTGTTCCAAGAGCGTTCGTGATACTGAAATCTGGTATCTTGTCCTCGATACCAGCGATCCCCGTCGGTTGTGGACGATAATCGTAGCCGAGTGAAACTGCCATCGGTCGAATTAGATACTCTTCGACGAATCTCTCTGGAGCTTGGCTTATCGTCTCTCCATCCAGAACAGTACCGTTGTGAATCATGTCACCTGCATGGCTCCCTGATCGCTCCTCAAGTTGCTCGATAAAAGAGCGGAAATTATGTAGGAGTGCTTCGGCACGGAAATTATTTCCAGAATCGTCGAGTTCCGATTGCGTCATTCTGGCTGTCAATATTGATCGGAAGGTGAAAAGTGGGGGTGAGAGAGGTACGTTCGAGAGTACGCTCAGAGTCGGAGATTGCCCGTGGAGACCCGTGGAACGGCAACATGGCTTTCGTGGGCAAGGCGGAAGTTCCTGATCGGTGGCATGTCGCACGGGCGAGCGTCACCAGCCCCCAGCGCCTGCCGACACCGGCCGTTCCCACATGAAAGGTCATGTTCGGCAGGGTTAAATTACTTTCCAGCTAGTGATAATAATTGTTTGTAGGTGTCAGAACGGCTAGTATGAGCATTTTCAACACGACTCTGTCAAACCAGATCACGACCTAGATTTCGCGGCCGGTCTCTCTTGAGAATCAGAGATCCGCGTTCGGGAACCACGGAAAGCTAGAACTCAGTATCCGAGAACTGGTATAGAACTGGATATGGGTGGTGCAAGAGCAGGTCAACGCGATAATCTTTTTCTCTCGGAAGTTTGTACAGCAAATGGCAGCACTTGCTGCCAGACAAAAATGTTATAGTCTGTCATTTTTGTCAGCCTGCCTTTAGGGGGCAGGCTTTTGAGTTGGCATCCGAGAAACACGGAAGGTTAGAAATCGGCGTCCGGGAAGTAGCCGAAAGTCGGACACCCGTTTCCTAGAAGACTGGAGAATCAGATATTCACGCGAAGGGCCGTTTGTATTCTACGCCGGTGGTACCCACACTTCTTGCAAGATTTTGTGTGCCTTTGCCATAACGTTGGCACGTCGTTCATTATCCGCGTGCTGTGCTTCTCGGAGCATCCCTAACACGCGGTCAATCTCTTCTTGACTCTCCTCTGGTGCAGACTGAATTTTTTCCAGTTCCTCAATCGCAACGTGGAAACACGAATCGCGAAGTGTCACTCCCGGGCCTGCACTATCCGGCTCATCGTAGTCGGTTGAGTCGGGTGGAGCGCTCCCCTCGCGTGTCACATCTATCGCTTCTGCAAGGTGTGGATTATTCGTGACATCATCCCCACTAACGTGGTCCATATTTTCCTGTCATTCTAAGAATAGTTAATGCTTGTGGGGATGAACGCATAGCCCCAAAACACGATGGAGTGACCGAGAAGCACGGAAAGTCAGACACGATCCGCCTCGACGCCAGCGTGATCACGGTCGAAAGTACTAGATGCTCACGGTTCTTTGACTGATTTGTGAGGTAATCGGACGCGATGAAGATGGAGGATCACGACGACCACGACGGTAGGAAGGTATGGCTACGCCCCGAGGAGGTCGACGCCCTGCTCGACGAGGCGGACGGGACGACACAAACGGTGGCGCTCGGACTACTCGCTCGGTGTGGGCTCCGCGTCGCCGAGGCCGCGGACGTGACGCCCGCCGACATTGTCGACACGCCCGTCGGCCCGTTCGTCCGCGTGCAGGACGGGAAGGGATCGAAGTACCGAGAGACGCCCGTGCCGACCGATCTCGCGGCGTCCATGCGGGCGCTCGCCGACGTGCGTGACGAGGCCGCCGACACGCCGCTTGTCGACCGTTCGACTCGCACGATCCGGCGGTGGGTCACTACAGCCGGCGAACGGCTGTACGCCGACACCGGCGACGACGGCTGGACCTACCTCGGTCCGCACGATCTCCGGCGGACGTGGGGCACCCTGCTCGTCGAGCGTGAGGTCGAGCCGGGATTGGTGATGGAGTGGGGTGGCTGGGAGGACTGGGAGACGTTTCGGGAACACTACCTCGGGGCGTACAGTCTGGATGCGCAGCAGCGTGGGCGGGAGAAGGTCGGCTGGCTGTAGTCTATCCTGTCGCGGGCTAGCGATTTATGCTCTATCCGTTCTACGCCGGGAACGGTGTCCGCGAGGACGCCAGTGAGAGAATGAAGGTCGCGCTGATAGAGTCGGTCACTACACCGTCCGTCGGAGCGTTGACCGGCGCGGCGTTGCTGTACGTGGGCCGGCCCATCGGCGGCGTGCTGTTCGCCGCTTCGTTGGCCGTCTACGCCCTCGTGCAGTACCACCGCGCCGAGTAGCACCCACCGCGAGGTGGGTTTCGGACGGCCCGGCCGTGGGACAGCGCTGACGGTCGAACGGTTGGCGCGTTCGACGCTTGAACATCCGTTCTGGAGGAACTAGAAACTATTCCCCTCCCTACTGAGTACGCCGAGGACGACGATCCAGGCTGGTCGTACTTGACGTTCCACGATCTGCGTCGGACGTGGGCGACGGCGCTGGCGAGCGAAGATGTCGACCCGCTGCTCGTGTGCGACCGGGGCGGGTGGAACGACCTCGAAACGTTCCTTGACCACTACCGCAGTACCTTCTCGCCGGAAGCGCAGAAGCGGGCGTGCGACGGCGTCGACCGGCTATAACGGGGCGTATACTACAAAGAAAGAGTTTTTAACAGAGTTGCTCCTATCTACAGATGCTTCAGTACTGGCGGGCCCGGCTGATTGCTCGGGCCTCCGTACCTATCCCTCGACAGTGATACGTAGGTCCTTAGCACGACGAATTAGCACCACGAGGACAAACACTGTCGTCGGGTCTGCCGAGACGCTGAGTTCGATCACTGTAATCACCTCCGTTTGGTTGTCACTGATCGGTTTGAGGGCGGTCCTCACCCACTCCGCGTGAGTGCGGAAGAACGGAATCCGCAGTGCTTCAGTACTGGCGGGCGTTCTTCAGCTAGCACTGAGTGGAATCGGGAGTGTAAAGCCGTTGGTTCGTCCGCCGAACTATCCGATTCCCGCTAGCTGTCACCCTAACGTACGTCGCGGTAGGCTATCAGCGTCAAGCTCTCCCGCGAGATACAGATAGCCGAGGGTGGTGAGTTCGTACATCGACGCATCACAATAGATCGGGGCGAGAAGCCCCGCGTCGCGTAGCTCCTCACACCGTTCTCGAATTCGATCCTCCGACGCCGTGAATCTAAAATGACGGCTCATCGTTCCGGGCGACGCCCACCCGTCGTCTTCGAGGTGTTCGAGGATGCGCTCGTCGAGCTGGTGCATCCACTTTGCCGGTCGGCGCACGGGCTATCCCTCCTGCTCTTCACCCGCGTCGCGTATGCCGTTCGCGGCCGCGCCCCCGTTCTCGTCGAGACGCACCCAGTTCTGCGTGTCAAGGGTGCCGTCAAGGTACGCCTCGCCGTCGTCGGTGAGGACGTACACGCCGTTTCCGAGGTGGCGGAGAAGGCCCTCATCGGCAAGTTTCCGGCATCGCTTGTCTACGTACTGCCGAGAGTAGTGAATCGGGCCTTCCTTCTTCATTTGTGTCGGGGAACCCGACTCGTTTTCGCGGATATACTCTAACACTCTGTCGTCGACGAGCGTCATCCAGTCCCCCGAGTGGCGCATAACCACTCTCGTTTCTGAGATCCCCTAATATATCGCAATGTCGATAATAGTAGCTTGCAGCTTCCATCTGAGTCACCGCAAACTATAATTTGCAAGAGCTATCAGGATAGACCCACGGGACCGACGCGAGACTCTGTTGGTACTACGAGGTTGGTCGGTAGCGCGGACGGTGCTGGTACCACCGTCCGCGTTACGGTTCCGCGGTTAAACATGCTAACCGCAAACCATACGGGACGAATGTCCCGCGCGACCGACGAGGGACCGAGCGGAGAAAGGCCTGACGACGGCGACTGCGTCGTCTGTGGCGACCCCGCGGACGGTATCGACGCGCCGACGCGCCAGCCGATCTGTCGCAAGTGTGCGACGATCCGCACCGACGGCGGCCTACTCACCGGCGGTGGTCGCTATCACGTCGTCTGTTCGGACTGTACCTTCGAGGACCTCAAGCGCGAGCGACATCAGGCCGCCCACGCTGTCGACGACCACCGGGACGACGAGCCGAGTCACGACGTCCGGTTCGAGGAGGTGCGCGGACGGTGAGTGACGGCGACGCCTACGACGTGACCGTGAAGATGACCCGCGGGACGTCGAGCGACGACAAGGAAGTCGTGAAGACGGAGGTGTCCGCGGACTCGCTTGACGAACTCGACGAGAAGATGACGGCGATCCGCGAGCGCATGGACGACTGGGCGGGCGACCTGCGCGAGATTCAGCCGGTCGCCCATCCCGCCGGCCACGACGACCAGTCGACGCTCGGGGAGCCATGATGAGCGGGAGTGAACGCACTCCTCCCGACCTGACTCCTCAAGAAGCCGTCGAGCGGTGGCTCGACCGGCAGAGCATGGAACTCGCGGCCTCGTCAGCCGGGAGCTACGCCCGCCGTATGGAACACTTCACCGAGTGGTGCGATGACGAGGACGTCGAACACATCGCGGACCTTCGTCCGTGGGATATCGGTGCCTACGAGGATCACCGGCGGGCTGTCGTCACGCCGGTCAGCCTCAACAACGAGTTGACCACGCTCCGGCAGCTGCTCGACTGGGCCGCCGGACTCGGTCTGATTGACGAGGCTGTCGTCGAGGCGGTCGATCCACCGCGTGTGGACAAGGCCGAGCAGGTGAGCGAGACGCTACTCGAACCCGACCGCGGCGAGGCGTTGCTCGCGGCGTTTCGGAGTGGCGACGGGTTGTACACGAGGGAACACGCGTGGCTGGAACTCTCGTGGTGGACTGGTGCCCGGATGGGTTCGATCCGTGGTCTGGATGTCGACGATGTCGACCTCGACGACGGCTACGTTCAGTTTCGGCACCGACCCGATGAAGAGACGCCTCTGAAGAACGGGTACGACGGCGAGCGGATCGTCGGCATATCGGAAACGGTTGCTGACGTGCTGGCGGAGTACCTTGACCGCCGTCCGCACACGACCGACGACTACGGTCGTCGACCGGTGTTTGCCACCGGGTACGGTCGGATAGCGGGATCGACGCTACGGGACACCTGTTACTACGCAACTCACCCCTGCCGGCAGGGGCCGTGTCCGCACGAGAAGGAACGCCTGAGTTGTGAGCATCACTCGCGGACGAAGGGGTATGGGTGTCCTTCAGCGCGCTCTCCCCACGAGATTCGTTCGGGGAGTATCACGTGGCAACTTCACCGTGGTCTGTCGAAGGACGTCGTCTCTGACCGCGTGAACGCGACCATCGAGGTAATCGAACGGCACTACGATCAAGCCCGACAGATCGAGGAGTTCGAGCGGCGCCGTGCTGCCCACCTCGACAAACTCGGAATTGACAGCAGCGAGGAAAACGAATGACGCTACTACGAACGACGGCACCGAACGAGGCAGAGTCTAAAGCCGGGCGGTCCCATACTCACTTCTTACTCGGTCACTTCGTTCCCCCGCAAAAACGTGGAGAACATCCGTAGGAGAGGGTTCGAATTCGGAGCGAAGCGACGCGGAACGACCGTGGTCCGAATCCTCGACGGTGGACACGAACTCGCTGTTCACTACCGAAGATGGCCGAACTGAGGCGACCAGTGGTGATTCAACCGAGCGGTAGCTGGTCGAACCGAACGCAGGTACCGCTATCAAATGTCGAGAACGAACCTTTAAGAGGCCATACTCACAGAATAGTCAAGACTGGAACGTCCTGTTCGCCAACGATATAATCCCCTACTGGGCCGAAGACCCGATCTCCGACATCCTGCTCGGTTTCACCCAGTACGACGAGGTCGTAGTTGCGAGCGGCTTGACTCAGTTCGTAGGCCACGTCCTCTCCTGTCCGCACCTCTCGGTTGATCTGAATGGGTGGAATATTTTCATCGGTGAGGATCGAAGTCATCTCCGCTAGGATGCTCTCGCCCTCACTCTCTCCGTCCGGATCGTCGGGGTCCGCAATGTGTATCAGATCGACCGAAATCAGCTCGTCGCGATCAATGATATTGAGAAGCTTGGCCACCTTCTCTTCTGCATTCCTCGTGTGACGGGAGGCGATCAGTACTTTCCCGAGCGTGCCTGCTCCTCCCGGGGTGAGGATCGCATCAACTTCGTGATCCTCGGCGATTCGTTGCCGTACTTCGACCCGATTGTGGTTGAAGATGAGGTCGTGTTCCGTCCGTACGCCTCGTTGCTCGAATCGTTCGGCTTGCGTTCGCAGTTCCGTCGTGAACTCGTCCCCGTATTCGGCCTGCGCCTCTTCGAGGGACTCGCTGTCGTCGAGGTGATAAAATCCGACGAGTTCCGCATTCGGATATGCAAGATGGTCGAGGAATCCCGCTGTCGGGAACTCGGGATCCGGAAACTCGACGAATACGAGAATGGTTGGATGGTCCATATTTACTGTACAAGACACACCGAACTAATACTTACCCAAAGCGGGTCGGCAGCAGTCATCCCCACTGCTGAACCTTCCCACCGTTCGAGAGTTCGACGAGGCCAGCGGTTCGGGCGACCACTCCTCGACACCGACGTGTGGTTCACGGCTTCCCGGGAGCCTGCGTTCGCTAGGTCGATCCCTCGTCGCTCGATCCGGTGGTCGCACTCCTGTCCGCAGGCAGTCTCGTGCCGTCGCCATCGGCCCAGACTACCCGAAAAACGGGAGCACGCGACTGATCACGAACCAGATCAGGACGCCCACGACGGCCAAGAACGTGAGTATGCTGATAATGTCGCCGACGAGTTTAACGGGATCCATAGACGAGCGAATTTCCGGACGACAGATAATCGTTTGGGGGGTGCTCGGCGCTCGCAACCTCGATGCTGTGGAGTCCCACGAACACCTGAGACTCCGCTAGTGGCTCGAACTCGGTCTCCTCGCCCCTGCCCGCGGGTCACGGAGCCGTCGCCGCTCTCGGGTAACTCGATTAATCAAAAACGTCGAACTGTGTGAAAACATCGCCGTATTAGGCCAGCGGACGTCACACGTTGGCCTGTGGACGAAACACCCGACGATCACCTCCGCCTGCTCGCCGACCGTCACCGGCGGATCCTGCTCGATCAGCTACGGGAGGATCCCGTGACGACGAGAGACGACCTCGCGGACGTGCTACGTCGGGTGGACTCCGATTCGGAGTCGGACACGGACGGGGAGACCCGACGGCGCCGGTTCGCCGTGGAGTTGCATCACATTCACCTCCCGGCGTTGGCCGACGCCGGCGTCATCGAATACGACCCCGACGACGGGACGGTCGTCTACCGTCCCGACGAACGGGTGGAACGGCTCTTGGATGCCCTTTCGACGGGTTGGACGCGGACCGCCGACCCCGAGTAGCCGCCCCGATCACCGGAGCGCAAAGCGTTAGTCTCCGCGGTCCGACCCTGGGAACGATGCCCTCCATCCGCTCGTTCGCTCGCGCCGGGAGCGCCGCCGTCGCCATCGGCACTGCGCTCTCGCTCGCGGGACTCGCTGCCGCACAGTCTCCCGTCGCCCAGAGTGATCTCGGTGTCAGGCTCGCTACTCAGCTCGTCGGCGGCTTTCTCGTCAACGTCCTGCTCGCCGGACTGCTCGTTCTCTTCGCGCCGTCTTACGCCCAGAAGACCGTCGGGGCGATCCGTGACGACCCCGGGAGTGCCTTCCTCTGGGGGTTGCTCGTCGGCATCGGCGTTCCCATCGGCCTCGTGTTGATCGCACTCACCGTCATCGGCCTGCTAATCACGATTCCGGGGTTGCTCGCCGTGGCCGTCCTCGGCATCGTCGGCAACGCGGTTACCGTCTGCTGGGTCGGTGCCCTCCTGACCGGCGGCGATGTCGATGGGGCGGCCGTCGGCGCCGGCGCCGTGGTGTTTGCCGTGATTACGGCCGTTCCTCTCGTCGGCAATCTCGCGACGGCCCTCCTCGGATTCTTCGGCCTCGGCGTCGTCGGCCGGGACCTCTACACCGCGTGGGCGTAGCGCCGGTGGGGATTTGTGTCCGGACTGCGACTCCCGGCTATGCGCTCACGGACGGTCACCGGCGGCGACGGCGTCGACATCTACGTCGAGGAACACGGCCCGCGAGACGGGCGGCCACTCCTCTTGATCCACGGGTTTTCGCAGTGTCGGCTCGCGTGGACGCCACAGTTCGAGTCGGCGCTCGCCGAGGACTACCGCCTCGTCGCCATGGACTGCCGCGGCCACGGCGAGTCCGGGACACCCGAGGAGTACGCCGACTCGCGGCTCTGGGCCGACGACGTCCGCGCCGTGATCGAGGGTCTCGCGCTTGACGACGCGGTGCTCGTCGGCTGGTCCTACGGCGGGCTCGTCGTCTCAGATTACCTCGCCGTCCACGGTGACGACGCTCTCGCCGGTGTCGTCCTCGTCGGCGCCATCACGGAGAAGGGAACGGCCGACGCCGACCGCTTCGCGGGCGAGGAGTTCGTCGCCCTCGGCTCCGGACTGGAGTCCGACGACGCCGAGCAAAGCGTTGCGGCACTCGATGCCTTCGTCCGCCTCTGTGTCGAGGGTGACCTCGACGACGCGACCCGATACCGTATGCTCGGCTACAACGCCGCCGTCCCACCGCACGTCCGGGCCGCCCTCCAGGGGCGGACCGTCGACCACGAGGCGACACTCCCGTCGGTAGAGACGCCGGTCCTGCTGCTCCACGGCGAGGAAGACCCCGTGGTTCGGCCGGCGGCCGCGCGGAAACACGCCGACCTGTTCCCGAACGCGCGACTGCTCACCTACGACGGCGTCGGGCACTCTCCCTTCGTCGAAGCCCCCGACCGCTTCGAGAGCGACCTCCGGACGTTCGTCGACGATCTGTGACCGGTCGGCTCTGTCAAGCCGTGGAGTACCGGTGACGTGGGGGAATCAAGCACTGTTCACCTGCTTGGTCGGTGCGACTCGCGACGTCCACCCGACTGTCCGGAATCGACGGGGGACACGGGGGCTTCGCGGGGGCGTCGACCCTCGCGCCGCCGTCGAGGAGTGGTCGGCTACGCCTCCGACACCTGCTCGGCCACGTTCTCGACGACCGGCTGGAGTCGGTCGTCGCCCTCGAAATGCTCGATCAGCGTCGTCGTGGTGTACGCGAGTTTGTACGTCGGTCGCCCCTTTCCCACGGGCGACCGGTCGCCCGCGCCCGGCGTCTCGACGTGTCCCTCGGCGTCGAGTTCGTTGAGTGCGCGACTCACGTCCGCCTCAGAGACGGTGCCGATCACGCCCTCGACGGCCGCGGCCTCCTCGGCACAGACGCGGGTGATCTCGCCCGCGTGGGCTGGCGTCCGCTCTGCCTCGGATAGCCGTGCAATGCCAAGTAGGGTGAGCCGCTGGACGAGCGTCGTCGCGTCGAGCCGGTCAGTCATAGGTGTCAACTGAACGGCCAACGCTAAAACCGTACCGTCGCTCGGTCGTCGGCGAGTGGGGGATCCTCGACCACCAAGACGAGTCGGACGCCGTCCCGGTAGTCTTCGTCGATGGTCACGCCCCAGCCGTGGACCTGTGCGAGCGTTCGCACCAAGGGGAGGGCGGTGCCGACGGCGCCGTGGGCCGCCGCGTCGCTGTAATCGAAGTATCGTTCGGGATCCGCTCCCGGCGGGGCGCCGTTGCCCGTGACCGTCACCGTGTCGTCGTGGCGGGCGACCGTCACCGTCGTCGCGTCGTTGTCGACGAGGAACTCGAAGGCCCGTTGCAGGAGTAGTTCGAGACGCGTCGGATCGGCCGTGATCCGTGGGGCTCCCTCGACGACCAGCGACGCGCCCTCGCCCTCGATGTCGGCCCAAGCCGACCGCGCCACCTCGGCGATGTCGATGCGGGTGGTGGTGGCCATCGTCTGTCCGTACTGTGCGAGCGTCGCGAAGTCGTTCATCAGACGCGTGGTCCGGTTGGTCGTGTCGGTGGCCGTCCGGAGTGCCCCGCGTGCGTCCTCGACGTCGCCGTCCTCGAGTTGCTTGATGGCCCACCGGACGTTCCCCTGGATGATCGTCACCGCGTTCCGGAGTTCGTGACGCATGCCCGTCGAGAGGTCCTCGAGTTGTCGGTCGTGGCGTTCGAGTTCGCGGCGCTGGCGCTCGATCCGCGTCACGTCGGTGAAGACGACGATCCGCGAGAGCGAGCCCTGACCGATGTCGAAGTCGCTCTCGCTCACCACGTAATGTCGCTGTTCGCCGTCGACATCGACGTCGACCACGCCGCGGTCGTCGTCCAGCGCCATCGCCACCGACGGGAGCGACTCGATTGGCTCGTCGGTTGCGTCGTCGAGGGCGGGAAACAGCCGCCGGGCCGCTCCGTTGAACTCGCGGATGCGACGGTCGTCGTCGAGGAAGATGGTCGCCCCTTCGACGCCGCCGGTAAGCTGGACGGCGAAAAACCGGTCCTCGAAGACGAACAGGACGCCGACGGCGAAGGCCGCCACCCCGAGGGGGGCGTGGATCATATCGATCAACAGCGACGACGCGAACCCGAGGATATCGAGAACGACTGGTGCGCCCGCGAGCGCGACGAGGACCGCGAGCGGTCGGGCGTCGTAGTCCGCCTCGACGAACGCCTCGAACAGAGCGAACATCCCGACGGCTGCGAGCGTATAGGAGAGACCGGTCACGACCCAGTGAAACAGGCCCTGCTGGATCGCCAGATGTGGGAACGGCTCGGTGACGAAGCCGGTCGTGAAATAGAGGTGATGGAGGGGGTTGGTGAGCTTCACGACGACGACGAACAGATAGAGGACGACCCCCGCATAGCGGTACGTCCGCTGTCGGTGGTAGTCGCGGCCGGTGTACGCCGAACAGAAGTAGAGCCACGCGAAGACGGTGCTGAATCCGAAGATGAGTCCGGCGAGATACACGGCGGTCTTCAGGCCGCGACTGGGCAGGCCCAGCAGTGTCGCGTGGCTGGCGGCCCACGCCCCGCTCGTGGCGAGCAGGACCACGAGGCTGCGGCGTGTCTCGGCGTCCTCGATCCGTCGGGCGCGGGCGGCGCCGGCGATACAGCCGACAGTCGACACGACGAACAGCAGCGTGTACGCGACGGTTGCCGACACTCCAAGAACCAACGTTCTACCAACTTTTTGGGACGCGTCGTAACCAACCCTTCGGTTCTACGTCCGACTCTCGTGGCATGAGTCACCCACTCACGGAAGTCTTATGCCTTGAGGGGGCCTCGTGATAGATGCAATGGCAACTGGTACGGTCGATTTCTTCAACGACACTGGCGGTTACGGCTTTATTGAGACTGAGGACGCGGACGACGACGTGTTCTTCCACATGGAGGACGTTGGCGGTCCGGACCTCGAAGAAGGACAGGAACTCGAATTCGAGATCGAGGACTCCCCCAAGGGTCCGCGCGCGACCAACGTCGTTCGCCTGTAAGGCGACAGACGTCACTTCTCGCCGATCTCACCGATTTTTGTGTACTCACGATATCCAGCAGCGGCGCCGATTCTCAGCCCTGAGAAGGCGGGCGGCACGTTGAAACCCCCAGGCGCCGTCGGGTCGACGAAGTGACTGTCATGGACGCGCCCGGCCGCCTCGCACTCGCCGCCCTCGTCGTCGCGGCCGGCGCCGTCGGCCTCCTCCCCGACGCCGGCGTCGCCGGCGCGACGCCCCCGGATATCACCGTCACCGTCGACGGCTCGCCCGTCGACGACGGCAACGAGACGGCGATCAACTACGATCCGCCCATCGGTGTCAGCGTGGACGCGGATCGGTCCATCGACGTCGTCTCAGTTCGCGTCGACGGCACGACCGAGCGACGCTATACGCCCAACGGCTCTACGCTCAACGAGACGTTCTACCTCGATCTCGTGAGCGGTAACCACACCCTCACGGTCGTGGTGAAAGCCGGCGGTGTCACGACCCACGAGGTGACGGTGATGAAAGACGCACAGCGCCCCTACGTGGCCTACACCGATCCGTTTGAGACGGAAACCCACGAACCGCCGCCGGAGAGCGTGACGGTGAACGCCTCCCGAGTCACCTTCGCAGGGAACTTCTCCGATCTGACGGGAGTCACGCATCTCCTCATCAACCGCTCTACCGAGTACGACACCGGTGTGGGGACGCGGACCGACCGGACCGTCTACGAGGCGGAAACGCCGAACGACTCGTTCACCCAACCGATCTTCCTCGGCGTTGGCGACAACACCGTGACCGCGCGCTACTACGACGAACTCAATCACGTCCGCGTGCATCGTCTAACGGTCACAGTCCAAGACACCGCGCCGCCGACGCTCGCGAACCTGTCGGCGGTCCGGACCGGACCGGAGACCCTCCGGGTGCGGGGACAGACGACCGACAACGGGCAGATCCGGAGCCTCTCGCTCACGCCCGAGAACGATGACGGCACCACGTACCTCCTCGAACCGGGCATCGGTGAACCGGACCCCGAACGCCAGCAGGTGACCTTCGAGTCGAACGTCACGCTCCACCCCGGTGCCACCGCCGTCGTTCTGCGTGCCACCGACACCGCAGGTAACACCGCCGAACGAACCGTCTCCGTCCGGCGCACCGTCGTCCCCGAACTCCGACTCGACCGCGGCGGGACCCGCTATGTTAACGGAAGCACCGTCGTCGCCAGGGGGATGGCCACCGACGGCGAAATCGTCTCCGCGACCATCGAAACCGTCGACCCTGCCACCGGCGAGGTGATCGATCTCGTTTCGCTCCACGACGGTGACATCGTGACCGACCTCAGTTTCGAGCGGCACCTCGCTGCGCCCGAGGCCCGGAACGCAACGGTCCAGTTCCGCGTCATCGACTCCAGGGGAACCGAACACGTCACCACACTCGACCGGACGCTGACCGTCGAAACGCCGACGGCCACGCCCACGGCGACGCCGATACCGTCCGCGACACCGTCCGCGACGCCCACACCGGCGACGCCAGCGCCGACGACCACGCCGGCCGCCGAGTCGAACGCGAGCGGTCTGACCGTCCCACTGATCGGCGTGACGATTCCCGTGCCCGACATCCTTGGGGCGTCGATCTCCCTGCCGATTCCCGTCGTCGGTCCGCTCGACGTTCCGCTCGTCCCCGTCGGCGCGTTGCTCGTCGTTGGCCTGGGCGTCGTCGGGCTTCGCCGCTGATCGGCGCCCCACCCGGGGGACCGCCACAGTTGTTTTCAGATGCCGGCCACTACAATTCGTGAGGCGATACTATCTCATCGGACTCGCCCTCCACGACCACCCTCCACCTGACCGACATACCGACGACGGTCGAGGCACAGCAGTGTACGCGGGTCACCCCCTCTCCTGAAGCCCCGGCCGTCGTCGTCGTCGCCCTCGCGGGGTCGCCGGTCCGGTGGCTCGATAGCTGGGAGACCATCCCCGACACCGACGCCGAGCGCGCGACGTTCGTCGTCGACGACACCGCCTCGTGGGACGCGGCGGACCCCCGTGACCGCCTCGACGACGCGGCAGCGTCGGACACCGACGTCCGTGTCCGCACCGTCGCGTCGCCCGCCAACCTCACCGATGTTGGCGTCACGCTGACGGAAGTATTGGAGCGTCAGCCGGCCGAGCCGACCCTCGTCTGTTTCCAGTCGCTCACGGTGCTGTTACAGTACTCGCCGCTGGACGAGGTGTACCAGTTCCTCGATACGCTCGATACGCACGTCGAGCGGACCGACGCAACGGCGCATTTCCACCTCCACGACGACGCCCACGACGAGGAGGCGGTCGCCACGCTCCGCCCCGTCTTCGACCGGATCCGGGACGACACCTGAGACGGGGTACTGCAACTGTTTCCTGGTGGCTCGTCGAGACGGCCCGGCAGACCATCGGTACTGACGTACGATCCCCGTCTGAGACGCCCGGCCGTTCCCGTTTCCGCGGCGACTTGCGTCGACGGTTAACCGACCGCGACGTAGCCGAAGTACCCGCCTGCGAGGACGAGACCGACGCCGACGGCCCGGACCAGAAGCAGCCAGCGGCCGGGCGGATCACCGTCGGCGCCGTACCCTCCGCGGCGGTCGTGCGGCCGGCGGCCGACGGTGTGGACGCGGACCACGGCACCGGGGGCGAGCAGACAGCAGACCCCGAGCAGGAGACCGAGACCCGCCGCCAGGAGCGTCCGGAGGCCGGCCATCTACGAGCGGAGGCGTTCGATCCGCTTTTCGACCGGCGGATGCGTCGCGAGGAGGTTCGCCAGCCCTCCGCCGTCACCGAAGATACACAGCGCGTTCACTTGGTCGTCGACGCCGGCGTCCTCCTGGCGCCCCGCGCTGTGGCTGATCTTCTCCAAGGCGCTGGCGAGGGGTTCGCCGCTCCCGATCTCGCGGGCCGCATCGGCGTCGGCAACGTACTCGCGGTACCGCGAGATAGCGAAGACGAACACCATCACCAGCATCTGCGTGAGTTGGCCGACGACGATGGCGAGAAAGAGGTCCGCGAGGTCGTTGTCGCCGGTCAGGAGGACGGCCCACTGAGCGACGATGGCGACGATGGAGGCGACTCCCTGACCGAGCACCATCATCACCACGTCCCGGTTACGGATGTGTGCGAGTTCGTGAGCTAGCACGCCCTCCACCTCGTCCGGGTTGAGCGTTCGCAGGAGTTCCTGGCTCACGACGACGGTACCGGCCCCTTTTCGGCCGACGGCGAAGGCGTTGGGGACGCCCATCGAGGCGATCATGAGTCGCGGCTTGTCGATACGCATATCGCGGGCGAGCGATTCGACCCGGCGGTGGATCTCGGGGTGGCGATCCTCGGGGAGGTCCTCGGCACCAACACTCCGGAGCGCCATCCACTTTCCGAGTTTGTACTGGACGCCGACGAAGGCGACGCTCCCGACGATCACCAGCGGGAACACGTCGGTCCCGAACATCCCCATCAGGACGACGGCGGCCACGCCGTAGAAGCCAAAGAGGAGCGACCCGACGACCGCCATCCGCAGTTTCAGTCCGACGTGACGCATATCCGGCCGTCGCAGCCCCGGCTACAAAGGCTCGGTGGTTCACCGTGCCACACGGCCGCGTGGTCTCGTCGGGTGACTGCCCTCACCCGGTCAATAGTGTGGATGTCTGACGTAGCTTTATACGTCCGGCGACGCCTGGTTGGTGCATGAGCAACAGGGTGGAGGAGCTCGAATCGCAGGTCGCGGAACTGCAGGCCGCCGTCGACGGTCTCACCGAGGAGCTCGTCGAGACGCGAGAACGGCTGCGACAGCTCGAAGCCGAGGAGGGCGTCGAGCGGACGCGGGCACCCGAGCGGCGGGAGTCCGAGTCGGGCACCAGCGCGAGCGCCGACCCCGACCCCGCTACCGACGCCGCCGACGCGTCGACCGATCCGGCCGACCCCGGCTCCGAGGCTCGCGACGAGTCGGTCGAGGCCGACCCCGAGACGGACGACGACTCCGATTCGGACGGGAACGACATCATCGTCGCCTGATCGGGGCCGTCCCCCATGCACATCTCCGAGCTCGTCCTCGACGACTTCAAGAGCTTCGGCCGGAAGACGCGCATCCCCTTCTACGAGGATTTCACCGTCATCACCGGCCCGAACGGCTCCGGGAAGAGCAACATCATCGACGGTGTACTCTTCGCTCTCGGGCTAGCGCGTACGCGCGGCATTCGGGCCGAGAAGCTCACGGACCTCATCTACAACCCCGGCCACGAGGACGACACGGATCGGTCGGGGCCCCGCGAGGCGAGCGTGACGGTCGTCCTCGACAACGGCGACGGGACACTGGACCGCTCGCAGGTGGTCAACGCCGCCGGCACCGAGGACGTGGGCGATATCGACGAAATCTCGGTCAAGCGCCGGGTCAAGGAGACCGAAGACAACTACTACTCCTACTACTACCTCAACGGGCGGTCGGTCAACCTCTCGGACATTCGTGACCTGCTGGCCCAGGCCGGCGTGACACCGGAGGGGTACAACGTCGTCATGCAGGGCGACGTGACCGAGATCATCAACATGTCGGCGGGCCAGCGCCGAGGGATCATCGACGAGATTGCGGGCGTCGCCGAGTTCGACGCGAAAAAGGAGGACGCCTTCGAGGAACTCGAAACCGTCGAGGAGCGCATCGACGAGGCTGATCTCCGGATCGGCGAAAAGGAGGATCGCCTCGATCAACTCGAAGACGAACGCGAGACAGCCCTCGAATATCAGTCGCTCCGCGAGGAGAAAGCGGAGTACGAGGGCTACCTGAAGGCGGCCGAACTGGAGGAAAAGCGGACCGCCCTCGCGCGCACGGAAAAACGGATCGAGGCCACCGAACAGGAACTCGCCGACCGGCGGGCCACCCTTGCGGAGCGCGAGGCCGCCGTCGAGGATCTGGAGGCCGAACTCGACGACCTCACCCGAGAGATCGAGCGGAAAGGCGAGGACGAACAGCTCCGGATAAAGGGTGAAATCGAGGAGATCAAAGGCGAGATCGGCCGCCTCGAAGCCACCATCGAGAATCAGGAGGAGAAAATCGAGGACGCGGAGCAAGACCGCCGCGAGGCCTTCGTCACCCTCGACCGGAAAAGCGAGACACTCGACGACCTCAACGAGGAGAAGCGGTCGATCAAAGTCGAGAAGGCGTCGGTGAAAGGCGACATCGAGGAACAGGAGGCGGCTCTCGCGGAGGTCGAGGCGGAAATCGAGAGTGTCGACACCGAGTTCGACGAACTCAAGACACAACTCGCGGAGCGCAAGGCGTCGCTGGAGGAACTGAAAACCGAGCGCAACGACGCCCAGCGAGAGAAAGACCGGCTCCTCGACGAGGCCCGCCGTCGGTCCAACCGCATCAGCGAGGCCCAGTCGGAGCTGGAGGCGGTCCACGAGCGGCTCCCGGAACTGAAAGCGGATCGCTCGGACCTGCACGGCGAACTCGACCGCGCCGAAAAGAACCGCGAGAAAATCGAGTCAGCGATCGCGGAGCTTCGCGCCGAGAAGGCCGACCTGCAGGACGACCTCGATGGGATCGAAGCGGACCTTCGCTCGAAACAAAACGAGTACGCGGAGCTGGAGGCACGCGCCAGCCGTGACGGCGACGACTCCTGGCCGCGGTCGGTGACGACGGTCTTGAATGCGGGCATCGACGGCGTCCACGGCGCGGTCGGCCAGCTTGGCAGCGTCGGCGCCGAGTACGCCACCGCCTGCGAGACGGCCGCCGGCGGGCGGCTGGCGAACGTCGTCGTCGACGACGACGGCGTCGGCTCGGCTTGTATCGACTACCTCAAGTCCCGGTCGGCGGGGCGGGCGACCTTCCTCCCGATCACCGAGATGGATCGGCGGGGTCTCCCCTCGAAGCCGTCCCATCCGGGCGTCGTCGACTTCGCGCGCAGTCTCGTCGACTACGAGGACCGCTACGCCGGCATCTTCTCGTATGTCCTCGGATCGACGCTCGTCGTCGAGGACATGGACACCGCCCGCGACCTGATGGGCGACTACCGGATGGTGACCCTCGACGGCGACCTCGTCGAGAAAAGCGGTGCGATGACCGGCGGCTCCGGCGGCGGGTCGCGTTACTCCTTCACGAAAAGCGGGAAGGGGAAGCTCGAACGGCTGGCCGAGGAAATCGAGTCACTGGAGGACGACCGGCGGGCGATCCGCGAGGAGATCCGGGACGTGGAGTCCCGCCTCGACGACGCCCGCGACCGGAAGGCCGACGCGACCGAGCGAATCCGCGAGGTCGAAAGCGACATCGAGGACGCCGAGGGCGACATCGCGGCGGTGGAGACCGAACTTGAGGAGTTAGAGGCCGAACTCGACGACCTTCGGGCCGAACGCGAGGAGACGGACGAGCGGATGAACGACCACGAGGCCCGCATCGCCGACCTCGACGAGGAGATTGCGTCGGTCGAGGCCGACATCGACGACCTCGAAGCGGAACTCGCGGACTCCCGGGTGCCCGAACTCACCGAGCGCAAGGAGGAACTCGAAGCCGACATCGCGGACTTGGAAGATCGGATGGACGACCTCGACGCCCGCCTCGACCAGACCGACCTCGAGATCGAGTACACCGAGGAAGATATCGCAGACCTCGAAGCCACAATCGAGACGGCGAAGGCGCGCACGGCCGAGGCCGAGGACGCTATCGCGGCGGCAGAGGCCGACATCGAGGACCGCGAGGCGACCTTGGAGGAAAAGCGCGCGGCCATCGAGGACTTAGAGGACGAACTCGCGGACCTGAAAGCCGAGCGCCGGGAGCTACAGACGGATCTCCGGGAGGCCCAGACAGAGCGCGACGAGGCGCGCGAGCGGGTGACCGCCGTGGAGTCGACGCTCACCGACTTAGAGGACGACATCGAGCGCCTGGGCTGGGAAATCGACGAACTCGAAGGCGAGGTCGGCGAGTACGACCCCGAGGCGATCCCGGACCACGACGAGGTGGAAGCGAACGTCGAGCGGTTAGAAGGCGAGATGGCGGCGCTCGAACCCGTGAACATGCTCGCCATCGACGAGTACGACGAGGTGGAGGCGGCACTCGACGACCTGCGGGAGCGCCGCGACACGCTCGTCGACGAGCGCGACGCCATCGAGGAGCGCATCGAGGGCTACGAAGCCAAGAAAAAAGAGACGTTCATGGCGGCGTTCGACGCCATCGACGCCCACTTTCAGGACATCTTCGAGCGGCTCTCGGCGGGAACGGGCGAACTCCACTTAGAGAACGAGGACGACCCCTTCGAAGGCGGACTGACGATGAAGGCCCAGCCCGGGGACAAGCCCGTCCAGCGGCTGGACGCGATGAGCGGCGGCGAGAAGTCACTGACCGCGCTCGCGTTCATCTTCGCCATCCAGCGGCACAACCCGGCGCCGTTCTACGCGCTGGACGAGGTGGACGCCTTCCTCGATGCCGCCAACGCCGAGCGGGTGGGCGAGATGGTCGACGACCTGGCGGGTGAGGCACAGTTCGTCGTCGTCTCGCACCGGTCGGCCCTGCTGGATCGCTCCGAGCGCGCTATCGGCGTCACCATGCAGGGCGACAACGTGAGCGCGGTCACGGGCATCCAACTCGACGGCGACGCCGACCCGGAGGTGGCTGCGGATGACTGACGACCACGTTCCCGACGACGTCTCCCTGCCCGACACCGACGACGACGAGGTGGAACCGGTCGAACTGCTCGTCCAGTTGGCCGAGGAGGGGGAGATCGACCCCTGGGACGTCGACATCGTCGACGCCACCGACGCCTTCCTCGACCGCCTCGACGAGACGGACCTGCGTACGTCGGGCCGGGCGCTGTTCTACGCGAGCGTCCTCCTGCGGATGAAAAGCGACGCCCTGCTGGGTCACGGGGCGGACCCGGAGCCGGAACCGGAGCCGTGGGAGGTGGCGATGGAGGGCGGCGATGGCGCGTTCGACGGGCCGGACCCAGTCGACGCGCTGGACGCCGAACTCGACCGGCGACTGGAGCGCAAACACGCCCGGGGGTCGCCGGAGACGCTAGACGAACTCGTCCGCGAACTCCGGGAGGCAGAGCGGGACTCGTGGTGGAAGGAGTCCCGTTCGTACGACACGTCGGCGTCGCCGGGGGGGTACGACCGGGGTACCCAGACCCTCGATTACCGGGCGGCCGACGACCTTCGCGAGGGTGGCGAACCGACCGAAGGCGACGTGACGGCCAACACCCACACCGAGGACATCGAGACGACCATCGAGACGGTGCGCGACGCCTTGCGCACCCACTACGACGCCGGCCGCGCCGAGGTGCTGTTCGCGGAGGTCCGCGAGACCGGGGGGTCGCCCGTCGATACCTTTCTCGCCCTCCTCTTTCTGGCCAACCGCGGGGCGATCAAGCTCCGGCAGGACGACCTGTTCGGCGACCTCTGGATTCGAGACCCGTCGGCGCCGACAGCCGGCGACGAAGCCATCGCGGACTGAGACGCGTGTGCCTACTTTCGGACCTGCACCGGGAGCGTATCGGTGACGACCAGTACGATAAACAGGCCGAGGACCGCGAGTAAGAACACCGCGACGCGCACGTCGACCAACAGGTCGACGGCGGCGACGATCCCAGTTTCGTGGGCGAGTTCGATAGTCTCGCGTTTGGCCACCGGATAGGGCGGGATGTGGACCGCTGTCAGAACCGCGACGACGGCGACGAGCAGCCAGTCCAGACCGTCTCTCTCTCGCATTCGTCGTGAGTGGGACGGTCGGTGACTTAAACGCCGCGGCCCGATTATCAGGTGTCAGACGAGCAGTCCCGATTCGAGAAGTGCGATCAACACCGTCAACAGCGGGACGCTCAGGAGCGTGGTGACGAGAACCGTCGTGCTGACGTACTCGGCGACCGAGAGGCCGCCGCCGGCGGATTCGCCGCCGAACTCGACGACGAGCAAGAGCGGGGTGATGGCCGCGGGCGTCGCACACTCGAGGACGAACGTGCGCGCGACGGTAGTGTTCTGAAAGCCGACCGCGAGGGCGATCCCGGCGCCGACGAGGGGGGCGACGCCCATCTTCAGGACCGTCGCCTTGCCGACACTCGACAGCGCCGCGCCGTAGTCGGTATCCGACAGTTGGATGCCGAGGATCAGGAGCATCATGGGGATGGAGGCGTTGCCGACGAGTTCGAGCGTCGACATCGCGGTGCTGTCGGCAGGGGGGACGAGACCGAGATAGCGCGCGAGGAGGGCGGCGGCGACGGCGTAGACTAGCGGAATCTTGAGCGCGCGTTTCATGCCACCCAGCCCCCGGGTGCCGCCGCTCCGCTGGGCGACGTAGATGCCGCCGGTGTAGAGCAGGACCGACTGGACGGTCAGGTAGACGACGGCGGTGCTCCGGCCCTCAGGACCGAACGCGAACTCCGAGAGGGGGATGCCGTAGTTGCCGGAGTTGGGGAAGGCACTCACGAGGACGAGCGCGCTCAGGATGGGCTCGGACTCGCCGGTGAGGCGGCCGACGACTCCCGCGATGACGACCATCGCGACCAGGTAGGTTGCGGTGGCGACGCCGATGCGGGCGAGCGTCGATCCGCCGAACGTCGCCGTGGCGATGCTGTGGAAGATGAGCGCGGGGACGAAGACGTACACCGTGACGGTGTTGAGCGGGCCGATGTCGACGTTCTGGAGGCGGCCGAGGAGCATCCCCACGCTCGCGAGGGTGATGATCGGGAGAATCGCGGTCGCGAAAATCGAAAGTAGCGAACTCACGGCGGGGCCTCCCAGCGGTGGCGGACCACCGCCGGAGTCGCTCGGAACACGTTACGCGAGTCGCCAGACGTCGCCCGCGGATTCGACGACGCCACGGCGCTCCATCTCCGCGAGCACCTCGTCGAGGCGGTCGGGCTGGGCGATTTCCATCTCGATGCGCTGGATGTCGTGGTATTCGGCGAGAGACGACCGGATGTCCTCGCGTTCGAAGGTGTCGTCGTCGGCCCGTTCCATGACACCCTCGGTCAACTCGATCATATCCTCGATGAAGTTCCACGGGTAGACGATCCAGGCCCACTCGTCGAGGCGTTCGCCGACGAAGTCGGGTTCGAACTCGCTGGTGTGGAGGAGTTGGAGGGTCGCGGTTCGCACCGCGTCGGGGTCGCGGCCGGCGACGTACTCGTGGGCGTGGCGGAGGGACTCGCCGGTGTCGGCGATGTCGTCGACGATCAGGACGTCCTTGCCCGCGACGCTCCCCTCGGGCATCGGGTAGCGAACCTCGGGGTCGGCGCCCTTGGACGCGGTCCCGACGTAGTGTTCCATCTTCAGGCTGGTGAGGTCGTCGAGGCCGAGAAAGTCACAGCAACACCGGCCCGCGAACCAGCCGCCACGGGCGAGGGCGACGATCACGTCTGGATCGAACTCCGCGGCCCGCACCCCGTCGGCCACGTCCCGACAGAGGCCGTAGATGTACTCCCAGTTGGTGATCGTGCAGGTGAACTCGTCCGGGAGGTCGCTCATGGCGGCGACTCCGCCCCCCGTGATGTAAGGGTTTACGGGACGCGACCGGGCAACAGGGTCTTATCGCCCGCGGTGCAGATCCGTGGCATGGACACGTACCGAACCCTGTTGATCGACGCGTTCGCCGCCGAACCGCTCGCGGGCAACGCGGCCGGTCTCGTCCCCGACGCCACGGGACTCGACGACGACCGGATGCAGGCGGTCGCCCGCGAACTCGGCGCGAGCGAGACGGCCTTTCTCACGCCCGATTCCGACGCCGACCGGCGAATCCGCTATTTCACGCCGACCCAGGAGGTTGATCTCTGTGGCCACGCGACCGTCGCCGCCCTCGCCTTTCTCCACGAGGCGGACGCCCTCGACGCCGGTGCGGGGTCGCTTCGGACGAACGTCGGCGTCCTCGACGTCGAGGTGACGGCGGACGGCGTCGCCTGGATGACCCAGGACGACCCGTCGGTCGAGACGGTCGACGTAGACTACGCTCGCGTGGGCGAGGCGCTCGGCGTCGATCCGGCGGCGCTGCGCGACGTGGGGGCGGACCTCCCCGCCGCCGTCGCCTCGACGGGTCTGCCGTTTCTCATGATCCCGGTGAACTTTCTCGAACACCTGGGGAACGCCGACCCGGATATGGACGCGCTCGCGTCGCTGGCGGCCGATCACGGCGCTACAGGCGTCTACGCGTTCACCTTCGACGCGCTGGCCGCGGACTCGACGCTACACGCGCGGATGTTCGCCCCCGGAGCCGGCGTCCCGGAGGACCCGGTGACGGGCACCGCGAGCGGTGCCTGCGGGGCCTATCTCCGCGCGGTCGGTGCCTTCGACGACCTGCCGGACGAGATGCGCTTCGAGCAGGGACACTTCGTCGACCGGCCGGGGCTGGTTCGGGTGCGGGTCGGCGACGCGGTTCGCGTGGGCGGACGCGCGGTGACGACCCTCGATGGATCGCTCGCGGTTCCACCGGCCGACGACGACGACATCCTCGAGGCGTAGTCGGGGCGGCCGCTGCCGACGCCACCGCCTCCGAGGTGCCGAGAACGACCGTATGAGTTGCTCTGTCGGGCGTGTGGCTGCCTGCCGCGCCCGGCCGTAGTTGCACGGTTCGAAACCTTCATTACTCCACTGCCGGGATTCGTGCGTACGAAATGGCTGTAGCTTGGCTGGAGGACGTGCGGTCTACCGACCTGGGGACGGTCGGTGGGAAGGCGGCTTCGCTCGGCGAACTCACCGAGGCTGGGTTGCCCGTGCCGCCGGGATTCGTCGTCACGGCCGGCACGTATCGGACGTTCATCGAGGAGGCCGGTATCGACGAGGAACTGTTCGCGGCCGTCGACGTCGACAGTGAGGACTCCGCAGCGCTCGCGGCGGCGCACGAACGCGCGCACGAACTCATCATGGAGACGGACGTTCCCGCGTCGGTACGCGAGGGAATCCTCGACGCCTATCGGTCGGTCGGTGACGGCGAGGCGTTCGTCGCCGTCCGGTCGTCGGCAACGGCGGAGGACCTCCCCGACGCCTCCTTCGCCGGGCAACAGGAGACGTTCCTCAACGTCACCGAGGCAGACCTCATCGAGCGGGTGAAGGAGTGTTGGGCGTCGCTGTTCTCTCAGCGCGCCATCTACTACCGCAACCAGCAGGGGTTCCCTCACGACGAGGTCGACATCGCGGTGGTCGTCCAGCAGATGGTCGACGCCGAGAAAAGCGGTGTAATGTTCACCAGCCACCCCTCGACCGGCGACCCGCGGATCATCATCGAGGCAGCGTGGGGGCTGGGCGAGGCGGTCGTCTCCGGCGCCGTCTCCCCCGACAACTACGTCGTCGACCGGCACACGAGCGAGGTCGAGACGGCGACGGTCGCCACGAAGAAGCTGATGCACGTCAAAGACGAGGCGACCGGCGAGACGGTCGAACGCGAGGTGCCCGAGGACAAGCGGGATCAGCGCGTGCTCACGCAGGCCGAAATCGAGCGGTTGGTCGAACTCGGCGAGACAGTCGAGGACCACTACGGCGAACCACAGGACGTGGAGTGGGCCGTCGCGGGCGGTGAGGTGTATATGCTCCAGTCCCGCCCGATCACGACTATCGACGACGACGGCGCCGACGCGGACGACGCCGACGACGGCGAGGGTGAGGGCGAAGGCGACCACCTGATCTCCGGACTCGGCGCCAGTCCGGGCATCGCGAGTGGCCCCGTGCGGGTCGTGACGAAGATCGACCACCTCGACCAGGTGCGAGACGGCGACATCATCGTCACCGAGATGACGATGCCCGACATGGTCCCCGCGATGAAGCGGGCGGCCGCCATCGTCACCGACGAGGGTGGGATGACCTCCCACGCGGCCATCGTCTCCCGCGAACTCGGCGTGCCGGCCGTGGTCGGCTCGGGAAGCGCCACCCGTGTCCTCGAAGACGGCCAGGTCGTCACCGTCGACGGGGAGATGGGGTCGGTCCGCGAGGGACGCGACGCGGCGGCCGACGTGCCGGCCGCGAACCCCGGCACCGACGACGCGTCGTCGAGCGTGTCGACGTCACCCAACCCTGTGACTGCCACCGAGGTGAAGGTGAACGTCTCTATCCCCGACGCGGCGGAGCGTGCGGCCGCGACCGGTGCCGACGGGGTTGGTCTCCTGCGGATCGAACACCTCGTCCTCTCGCTCGGCAAGACACCCGAGCGATACATCGCCGACGAGGGCTCCGACGCCTACGTGGCGGAACTCACGGACGGCATCCAGCAGGTGGCCGAGGCGTTCTATCCGCGGCCCGTCCGGGTTCGTACCTTGGACGCTCCGACCGACGAGTTCCGACAGCTCGAGGGCGGCGACGAGGAACCCCACGAACACAATCCGATGCTCGGCTATCGCGGGATTCGGCGCAGCCTCGACCGGCCCGAGATGTTCGAACACGAACTGGAGGCGTTCAAACGCCTCTACGAGATGGGGTACGAGAACCTGCAGATCATGTTCCCGCTCGTCAACGACGGCGAGGACGTGGCCCGCGCCCGCGATCACATGAAGGCGGTCGGCATCGACCCCGACAAGCGCAAGTGGGGCGTGATGATCGAGACGCCCGCCAGCGCCATCGGCGTCGACGACATCGTCGACGAGGGCATCGACTTTGCCTCCCTCGGGACGAACGACCTCACGCAGTATACGCTCGCGGTCGACCGCAACAACGAGAACGTCTCGGACCGATTCGACGAACTCCACCCTGCGGTGCTCGAACTGATCGGCGAAACCATCGACGCCTGTCGGGCGGCCGACGTCGACACGAGCATCTGCGGGCAGGCCGGCTCGGACCCCGATATGGTCGAGTTCCTCGTCCGCAAGGGCATCACCTCGATCAGCGCCAACATCGACGCCGTCGGCGACGTACTGGAGACGGTCGACCGGGTCGAAGAGCGGATGATCCTCGACGCGGTGCGGTAACGGGGTCGCCCGATTCGGGCGACGAAATCTGAAAGACTTACGTCGGCCCCCTCCGAGGGGGAGGTGTGGATCCGTTCGTCCCTCTGCTCTCGGTCGACCTCCTCGGAATCGAGTGGTTGGCACGGCTGGTTCGGTCGGCGACGGGGTGGGGCGGACTCGCCGTCATCTTCGTGTACTCGTTTCTCATCGCCTTCGCCCTCCCGGGCGTCAGCGAAGTTGTCCTGCTTGCCCCTCTGGATTTGGGCCTCTCGACCGAGCTACGACTGGCGCTGATCATCCTCGTCTCAGCGCTGGGTAAGGCCGCGGGGAGCGTCTTCGCCTTCCACCTCGGGCAGGAGGCCAAGGAGGCCGGCCCGGTGGTCCGCTGGCTCCGAAACTCCCGGTTCGACGTGATCGCGTGGTCCGAGCGACGAACCGTCGAAATCGCTCGCCGCTGGGGGTACGCTGGCCTCGCACTTGCGCTCTCGGTGCCGTTTTTTCCCGATACGCTCTCCATTTACGCCTTCGCGGTCCTGGAGGAGGATTACGCTCGCTTCGCCGCCGCGACGTTCGCCGGGAGCGTCGGCCGACTGCTCGTCACGCTGGCGCTGAGCGCGGGCGTCGTGGCGGTGGTCTAACTCACTCCACCAGCGCCTCGGGCGGCCCGCCCGGCAACCGGTCCCGGTCGTGGCCCTCGGTGAAGTCGATATCCGGCCCCGTGGGAACCAGGCGTTTGGGATTCACGTCGCCGTGGCTGACGTAGTAGTGCCGGACGATGTGATCCATATTGACGGTCCGCTCGATGCCGGGCGTGGTGTAGAGATCCTTCGTATAGCCCCAGAGGTTGTCGTACTCGTGGATGGCCCGGCGGTTACATTTGAAGTGGGTGTGGTAGACGTGATCGAAGCGCACGAGGGTGGCGAACATCGCGAGGTCGGCCTCGGTGAGTCGGTCGCCCGCGAGGTAGCGCTGGTCGGCCAACAGGTCGTCGTAGTGGTCGAGTGCGTCGAACAGTTCGTCGACGGCGCGGTCGTAGGCCGCCTGTGAGTCGGCGAAGCCGGCGCGGTAGACGCCGTTGTTGATCGGAGTGTAGATGTCGTCGATGAGTCGGTCGACCGTCTCGCGGTAGCCCTTGGGGTAGAGGTCGACGTCCTGGGTCGCCATTTCGTCGCCGGCGACATCGAGCATCCGCATGATCTCTTCGGACTCGTTGTTGACGATTGTCTCCGATTTCCGGTCCCAGAGGACGGGCACGGTCACCCGACCCGTGTAGTCCGGGTCGGCGCGAACGTAGATATCACGGAGATGCGACTCGCCGTACAGCGGATCTGAGTGAGCCTCTGAGAACTCCCAACCCTGGTCGTAGCGCTCGGGTTGGACCAGCGAGAGGGAGATGGCGTCGTCCAATCCTTTCAGCGCGCGCGTCATCGCCGCGCGGTGTGCCCAGGGGCACGCCCGGCAGATGTAGAGATGGTACCGACCGGCCTCGACGGGGAACGCCTCGTCCGGGCCGATTCGGTCCCGGAACGTCGTTTCCTGTCGCTGGAACGCGCCGTCCTCGTCGGTCGCGTAGTCGGTGCCGACCCATTTGCCGTCCACGAGGCCGCTCATCGCGGTCTCACCGTAGCAGTCATCGCTTTCTGTAGGGGGTCGACGGCGAAAAGCGTTGGGCGGGCGACGCCGGTCACAAGCTATAAGAACCACCCAGTAATACTACTGAGTGGTATGTCTTCGTACGAGCAGTTCAGTCAGGTTGGCGAAGCGGACGTGACCCGTGCAATCGGTCAGGAGTGGACCGAGGAGTTCATGGACTTCTCGGACTCGGACGTTCTGATCGTCGGTGGCGGCCCGTCGGGGCTGATGGCGGCGAAGGAACTCTCCGACCGGGGTGTCAAGACAATGGTCGTCGAGAAGAACAACTACCTCGGTGGCGGGTTCTGGCTCGGCGGCTTCCTGATGAACAAGGTGACGGTACGGGACCCCGCCCAGGACGTTCTGGAGGACCTGGACGTGGACTACAAGCCCGCCCAGGACACTGAGGGGCTGTACGTCGCCAACGGGCCTGAGGCGTGTTCGGGCCTCATCAAGGCGGCGTGTGACGCCGGCGCGAAGATGCAGAACATGACGGAGTTCACCGACATCGTGATCCGCGAGGACCACCGTGTCGGCGGCATCGTCATGAACTGGACGCCGGTCCACGCCCTGCCCCGAGAAATCACCTGTGTCGACCCCATCGCCGTCGAGGCGGACCTGGTCATCGACGCGACGGGGCACGACGCCGTCGCCATCTCCAAACTCGACGAGCGGGGTGTCCTCGACGCGCCGGGCATTCAGCACGCCAAGGAGCACAACACCGGCATGGACCAGACCGGCGACGACTCCTACGGGGCGCCGGGCCACGACTCGCCGGGCCACGACTCGATGTGGGTCGGCGAGAGCGAGGACGCGGTCGTCGAGCACACGGGCCTGGTCCACGATGGCCTGATCGCGACGGGCATGGCCGTCGCCACCACCTACGGCCTGCCGCGCATGGGGCCGACCTTCGGGGCCATGCTCGTCTCGGGCAAGCGCGCCGCCCAGGCCGCCATCGACGAACTCGGGGTTGACGCGCCCGACGTCCAACTCACCTCGCGGGCGCCCGCCGACGACTGATCGGGCGTCCCGATGGTCGACACCGTCACGCTCTATCGCGCCCCGACGACGCCCGCGGACGCCGAGGCACTCGCCGACTGGCTCCGCGACCGGATCGACGCCGAGGTGCGGGTACGCGACCGGCTGTTGGGGCGTGATGAGGGGTCGACGGGCGCTCAAGACGCCGGCAGTCACGCCACCCTCGGCGAGGAACTGGCGGCCGCCCGCGTCACCGACCCCTACGACCCCGACACCGGGAACACGATGCTCGGTATCGTCCGCTACGAGGAGCGGGCACTCGACGACCCCGAACGGGCCGGCGGCGTCGTCTACGACGGACTCGCGGTCCAGCGGGCGTTGAACGCCCGTCTCCCCGACGAGCGAGGGTTGGATCACCTCCATCTCCCACTGCTCGACCGCGTGGTTGGCACGTGGGGCGATCACGACGGCCGCTGGCACAAGCGGGTGGCCGTCCTCGGCCAGCCAACTCTGCTTTCGGTTCCGGGGCTCTACGAGGCGCCGGCCAAGCCCGAGGCCTACTACGAGGAAAAGAGCAAACACGCGCTGATGACCGGCGATGCGCCGCCTCGTGAGGTGTTGGAGGCCGAAATCGAGGGTGACTTCCTCGTCGCGGACGATCCGCGGACGACCGAGGCACTGAAAGGCTACGCCCTCGCCGCGGTCGACTTTCTGGAGACGGGGACGGCCTTCTGTGCGGACGAGGGGTGTCGCCTCCACGACGCTCACCGCCAACCGGGGGTCGTGCGAGCACAGCTACGCGACCCGCCCTTCTGTGAGCGACACGCGGCGCGATACGGGTAGTTACCGGCCGCCAGCGCTCAGATAGGCGAACCCACCCGCCCGCGTCTCGTGGTCCGTCGACGAACAGCGGTCGAGGAGTGTCCGGTGGGCGGCGGCGACCCGGCGGTCGAGGACTCGCGCGGGCGAGTCGTCGTGGTGGTCGCGGGTGCCCGGCGGCGCCGTCGCGGCGACGACAACGCCGAACAGCGGATTCAGCGGCCGGCCGGGGGGTCGGTGGCTCCGCGCCAGATCCAGGAGTGCGATCCGCGAGGGCGCGAGGCCCACCAGCCACTCCTCGACCGCCGCCGCGGGATCGGGGAGCATCCCGACGAGAAAGGTGGCGAGGACGGCGTCGGCGTCGGCGAGTGGGAGACGCGTGGCCCCGGCCCGGCAGACGGACACGTTCGTCCAGCCGGCGCGGGCGACGAGGGTCCGGGCCCGCCCGACCGCGCCGGGCGCGAAGTCGACGCCGACGACGGTCCCCTCGGGGCCGACTCGCTCGCGGAGATACGGCAGGTTCGCCCCCGTCCCACAGCCAACGTCGACGACGGTGTCGCCGGGAGCGGGATCGAGCGCCGCGACGGCGGCGCGGCGGAGGCGACGGATCCCGGGTGCCCGGCGTGCGAGACGGTCGTAGACGCCAGCCCACCGGGAGTAGAACGTCTGGGCGGCCGCCGCACGGTCGGGGTCGGGGGGTCTCATTCTCGGCAGTAGTCGCGGACGATCCGAGCCACCACCGGGGCGTCGGCCCCGAGGACGTAGGTGATCGGTTCGATACCGAAGCCGCCGGTCTGGTAGAGGACGAAGGGGGCGTCGGGGGTGGCCGCGCGGACGGCTTCGACGACGCCGGGGCGGGTCGCCGGGTCGTCACCCGTCTTGTCTCCCGAGCCGTCCGTCTCGACGGTAAACTCGACGGTCGGGTAGCCGGCCGCGCGCAGGCCCTCGATCAGGTCGGGGGCATAGCGGAGGTTGAGGGCGCCGCGGACGGGGGCGCCGGCGGTTCGGGCCGACAGCAACACCGAGGCGACGTGCTCGCTGACGCCGAACTCGGGGTCCGAGGGCACTGTCGCGGTGCCGCGAACGTCGAAGATCCGACCGGGAACCGCGGCTACGTCCTCCACGTCCGCTGCCTCCGGCAGGCACTCGACGAGGTTCGACCCGACGTTCGGCACGAGGGCGGCGAAGCCGGAGGTGTTTCGGAGGATGCGGAGGCCGCGTCGCACGGACGACCGGACCTCCTCGGTCGTCCGGACGGTGCTCTCGGGGTCGTGAACGTCGAAGTCGCCGCCGTGTTCGCGGAGGTCGGGCATGGCTTCGCGGTGGCGCTCGGCCAGGAGGTCGCCGTCCTCGAGTTGGCGGATCAGCACCTCGATTTCGACGAGCGCCTGGACCCGGCTCATGTCGCCGGTCGCCAGCCCGGCGCCGACCCGTTCGACGAGGTCACGCACCCGTCCGTCGGCGCTGATGGCGTCGCTCGTCGCCACCTCGCCGTGGGCGTACTTCGAGACGGCCGACTGGGAGATGCCGAGCGCCTCGGCCACCTCCCGCTGGGTGAAACCACGCTCGCGGAGGTCCGCCGCGAGCATCGACCGCACCGTCGGGAGAAACTCCTCGACGACGACTTCCTCGACGAACTTCATGACTCGAACTCGGGGTCGTCCCCGATGCGGGAGGCCTGCGGGCCCTGTTGGTCCTGGTACTTCGATCCGCGGTCGCTCCCGTAGGGTCGGTCGGCCGGCGAGGAGAGTTCGGTAAAGACGAGTTGTGAGACTCGCATCCCGGGGGTGAGCGCGACCGGTGCGGTTCCGAGATTCGACAGTTCGAGGGTCACCTGGCCGCGATAGCCGGGGTCGACGAAGCCGGCGGTGGCGTGGACGACGACGGCGAGGCGGCCGAGCGAGGAGCGGCCCTCGACGTTGGCGACGAGGTCGGTGGGCATCTCGATCCGCTCGTGGGTCGTCCCGAGGACGAAGTCGCCGGGGTGGAGGATGAACTCCTCGCCTTCCGGGACGACCGTCTCAGAGATGTAGTCGCTGACCTCGCCCTCCCGCGTGGGGTGGATACAGGGGATGTTTGTCCGCTGGAACTCGAGGAACTCCGACCCCAGTCGGAGGTCGACGCTGGCGGGTTGGACCTGCTGGTCGATATCGTCCAGCGGGTCGATCACGAGATCACCCTCGCGGAGTCGTGCGAGGATGTCGGTGTCCGAGAGGATCATACATAGCCCGTAGCGTCGAGGGGTAAAATCTCCCCGGTCGGCCGTTCCGTCGGGGGCGGCGCCCGTCGCGCCGGACCTGACGGGATCGTGAGGTAAACGACAACGCTTTTTTGAGACGGTTCGAAACCGATTGGGTATGTCTGATGAGGTCAAACGGGGACTCGAAGGTGTCGTAGTCTCCGAGTCCCGGCTGAGCTATATCGACGGCGACGCCGGCGAGTTGGGCTACCGCGGGTACGCCATCGAGGACTTCGCACGCCGGGCAAGCTACGAGGAGGTGCTGTCGCTGCTCTGGAACGGCGAGTGGCCGACCCGCTCGGAACACGACGCGTTCGTCGCCCGACTGGCCGACCAGCGTGACCTTGATCCCGACGTCTACGACCTCATCGCAAACCTCGCGGAGCGGGACGTAGATCCCATGGCGATGCTGCGGACCGTACTGTCGTCGCTTTCGGCGTACGACGAGGACGCCGGCGCGGCACCGGACGACCGCGAGACGAACCTAGCCAAGGGGTGTCGGATCACCGCCAAACTGCCGACGATCCTCGCGGCGTTCGCCCGCCTCCGCGACGGCGACGACCCCGTCGACCCCCGGGCGGATCTGGGGCACGCCGCGAACTTCCTCTATATGCTGAACGACGAGGAACCCGACGACGTGGCCGTCGAGACGTTCGACACCGCGCTCGTCCTCCACGCCGATCACGGACTGAACGCGTCGACGTTCTCCGCGCTGGTGACGACTTCGACCATGTCCGATCTGCACAGCGGGGTGACCAGTGCCGTCGGGACACTCGCCGGTCCGCTCCACGGTGGCGCCAACCAGAACGTCATGCGGATGTTACAGGAGATCGACGACAGTGGGAAAGCGCCCCGCGAGTGGATCGAAGACGCCGTCGACGCCGGTGAACGGGTGCCCGGATTCGGGCACCGTGTCTACAACGTCCGCGACCCGCGGGCGGCCATCCTCGAGACGTACTCGGAGCAGTTGGGCGAGACGGTCGGTGACCCACGGTGGTACGACTACTCCGTCACCATCGAGGAGTATATGGCCGAGACGAAGGGTCTCGCGCCCAACGTCGACTTCTACTCGGCGTCGATGTACTACCAGATGGGCATTCCGGTCGACCTGTACACCCCCATCTTCGCGCTGTCGCGTGTCGGCGGCTGGATCGCCCACATGCTCGAACAGTACGAGGACAGTCGCCTGATCCGGCCCCGTGCGCACTACGTCGGTGACCGCGACCGCGAGTTCGTGCCCATCGAAGAGCGATAGTCGAAAGGCCGAACCCCGTGGCGTCCCTCCATACCGCATGGACGTGTTCGTCTACGGCCGCCTCACCGAACCGGCGCGGGTGGCGTCGGTAGTGGACTCCTTTGTCTTCGTCGGGGCGGCGATTCTAGAGGGCTGTCACCCGGTTTCCGGCCGGTATCCCACCCTGGCGCCGGGTGGCGAGACGGCCGGCCGCCTGCTTCGGACGGACGACCTCGACGCCCTCGACGCGTACGAGGGCGTCGAACAGGGACTCTACGTCCGTGTCTCCGTCCCTCGCACAGACGGCGGGACGGCTGCCGTCTACGTCGGCGACCCCGCGGCCCTCGACGTCGAGGCGTCGGTGACGTGGCCCGGGAGCGGCGCCTTCGCCGACCGGGTTCGCCGGTACGTCGCCGACGGCGAGGCAGTCGTTCGGCCACGTGCCTGAATCCGGCCTGTCCGGCGCAGTTCGGCCCCACGCCTTCCACTTTCACTTTCACTGCGCCTTCATGATGTTTATATATCTCCCTGGACAAGGCTGAAGCGCACGTCACACGCGTGCATTCCCCCCTTCCCCTTCGAACCCCGTGAGCGACTGCCTCGCCAGTACATAAACCGTTAACCGCCACCGATGGGTACGAGAGGTATGCTCACGTACGAGGACGTCCTCGACGCCCAGGAACGGGTGTCGACGGTCGCACGTCACACGCCGCTCGAGTATTCGTATGCCTTCTCCGAGATGACCGGTGCTGACGTACATCTGAAACTGGAGAACTTCCAGCGCACGGGCGCGTTCAAGATCCGTGGGGCGATGAATCGGATCGAGACGCTGTCGGCGGCGGACCAAGCGGCGGGGGTCGTCACCGCGAGCGCCGGGAACCACGCCCAGGGAGTGGCGCTGGCGGCGACGCGCGCAGGCGTCGACTCGAAGATCGTCATGCCGGAACACGCGCCGGTCTCGAAGGTGAAAGCGACCGAACGCTACGGCGGCGAGGTCGTCCTCCACGGGACGGACTACAGCGAGGCCCAGTCGGAGGCGCATCGGATCGAGGACGCCGAGGGGCGGACGTACGTCCACGCCTTCGACGACGAGATGGTGATGGCTGGCCAGGGCACCATCGGCCTCGAAATCGTCGAGGACTGCCCGGATCTGGACACCGTCATCGTCCCTATCGGTGGTGGCGGCCTGATCTCGGGCATCGCCACGGCGGTGAAGGCCCACGACCCGGACGTTCGCGTGATCGGCGTCCAGGCAGAGGGGGCGTCTAGCGCCGCGGAGTCGCTGCGGCGAGGGGAAATCTACGAGCGCGACAGCGTCGACACCATCGCCGACGGGATCGCTACCCGCCGGATCGGTGACCGCACCTTCGAGGTGCTCGCAGAGCGCGTCGACGAGGTGGTGACCGTCGATGACGAATCTATCGCCATCGCCCTGACGTACCTGCTCGAACGCGAGAAGGCACTCGCTGAGGGGGCGGGAGCCATCTCGCTCGCTGCGCTTCTCTCTGACGCCATCGAGTACGAGGAAGGCGAGACGGTCGTCCCCGCGCTCTGTGGCGGGAACATCGACCTGAACGTCCTGACGACGGTCGTGATGCGCGGGCTGGTGGCGACGGGACGGTACCTCCGCTTCCGGACGATCCTGAAAGACCAGCCGGGGGCGCTGGTCGCCCTCGGGGAGATCATCGCCGACCACCGCGCGAATATCACCGCCTTCCATCACGACCGCACCTCGCGGGACGTGGCGATGAACGACGCCCGCGTCGAACTCGAAGTCGAGACCCGGGGACCGGACCACGTCGACGAACTCCTCTCGGCGCTCCGGGACCACGGCTACGAGGTCGACATCGTCAACGGCTACCAGATGTCGGTGTAGGCGCGGCGGTTCCTGCCGTCGACGCGTAGTTTTAACCGAGCGCCGACCGACGGCTCGGGCGTGAAACGAACCATCAGCACCGACGATGCTCCGGCCGCCGTGGGCGCGTACAGTCAGGCGACGACCAACGGTTCGCTCCTGTTCACCGCCGGCCAACTCCCGCTGACGCCGGACGGCGACCTACTCGACGACGAGAGCGTGGCGACACAGACCGAACAGTGTCTCGACAACGTGTTGGCTATCCTCGCCGACGAGGGCGCCGACGCGAGCGACCTGCTGAAAGTCACCATCTTCCTCGGCGACATCGACGACTTCGACGAGATGAACGAGACGTACGCGACGTACTTCGAGGCGGCCCCGCCGGCCCGAAGCGCCGTGGAAGTGGGGTCGGTCCCGAAGGGCGCGGCGCTCGAAATCGAAGCTATCGCCGACCTGGAGTGACGACTCAGCGCAGATCGAGCCTCCTGTGGGGACTGGTGGGGGCGCTTGCCTTCCTCGTCCTCGTTCAGGGGTACCGACTCCTCGTGGGTCCGCTCGGGCCGGGACCGCTCGCTCTCGGTGCCGTCGCCCTTCTCGTCGGCGCCGCGGCTGCCGGTCTCACCCACGTCCTCGAACCGCGGATGCGGGGAAAGGAAAGGAGTTAAAGGCCCGAGCGGTTACTCGTAACTGCGAGCCGGGATGGCCGAGTGGTAAGGCGCACGCCTGGAAAGCGTGTTCCCTCTGGGATCCAGGGTTCAAATCCCTGTCCCGGCGTTTTCTACGACATCGCGTCGCGTGGCATCACCAAGTCACCGCCACAGTCCGGACACCGCGTGAACGACCCCGTCACGCCTGTCGTCGTTCGGTACTCGGCGTAGTCACAGTCCGTACAGACAGCCTCGGCGACGTATCTTCGTACGCCAGTTGGTTCCTCGGGTCCGACCTCGGCGCCTCCCTCTTTCAGAGACATGGTAACGTATACCAGCCCGATACAGTTAAAACATTCGGCTGCTCGTCGGAGAAGAACACCACAAACAGACATGGATAAAAAGAAAAATAACACGAACGTATGACTCTGCACCGAGTCGGAATCAGAGAAAGGTTCATGTGGTGTGGGCACATTGCTTTGCATGACAATGCCTGACACGAAAAGTGGTCGCGAACGAAACGGCCGGAACAAGCGCGCCCAGCTCCGCCAGCAACTGTACGAACAGGAGCTCGAAACCCTCGACGAGGACGCGGAGCTTCCCGAGTTCGGCGAGGACGGACTCGCCGTCGACGAGACGTAACACCGGGTTCGGCGCTCTTTTGACGTCCCCGGCCTAACCGGCGCCCGTGCCACCTCGTGCGAACTACGCGACGCTGTACGTCGGTGCGCAACTCGCACCGGAGCAGCGAACACTTGACCTCGACTGGGCCGAGAACGTCGGCGACGAGACGCCGCGTCACGAGTTCCAGGTGCCGACCGACGAAGCCTTCGACGGCTACGTCGGCATCCAGGCCTTCGACGTCGGCGACTACGGCCACGAGATCAGGATCAACGGCGACCGGATGGGCGGGTTCGACCTCCCACCCAACGAGGGGTGGCAGTACTGGGTCGACACCTTCGGGGACGGTGTCGACCTCGTGGCCGGCACCAACGACCTCCGGATCGTCCGCGACGACGACTCGATGGACGCCTTCGCTGTCGGGACTGTCACCGTCCACTGGAAGGAACCCGCCGACGATTGAGTTCCGTTCTCATACTTAAAACCGCCGAGTTCCCCCGTCGAACGCCCCGTCCTGATTCGTGATAACAGTTGCCAAGACTACCTCGGAGGCGCTTCCGTCACCGGATCTCGCCGGACGCGACGAGTCGGCCGTCACATCTCCGCGCTGCCTGCAACACCTACTTTTATATAGAAGGACAAACAATCATTCGGTGAACCATGAGCCAGCGAATGCAGCAGGGTCAGCCGATGATCATTATGGGCGATGACGCCCAGCGCGTCAAGGACAAGGACGCCCAAGAGTACAACATTTCGGCGGCCCGAGCGGTTGCGGAGTCGGTACGGTCGACGCTCGGCCCGAAGGGAATGGACAAGATGCTCGTCGACTCGATGGGCAGCGTCACCATCACCAACGACGGGGTCACCATCCTCCAGGAGATGGACATCGACAACCCGACGGCCGAGATGATCGTCGAAGTCGCCGAGACACAGGAAGACGAGGCCGGCGACGGGACGACGACGGCCGTGGCCATTGCGGGTGAACTCCTGAAAAACGCCGAGGATCTCCTCGATCAGGACATCCACCCGACGGCGATCATCAAGGGCTTCAACATGGCCGCCACGGAGGCGCGCGATCAGGTCGACGACATCGCCGAGAACGTCGACCCCACCGACGAGGACCTCCTCCGGAAGGTCGCCGAGACGTCGATGACGGGCAAAAGCTCCGAACTCGACAAGGATCTGCTCGCCAGCCTCGTCGTCGAGGCAGTTCGGGGCGTCACCGTCGAGGCCGAGGACGGCAGCCACGTCGTCGACCTGGAGTTCGTCGAGATCGAGACCCAGACGGGTCGCTCCGCCTCCGAGTCCGAGCTTCTCAACGGCGCGGTCATCGACAAGGACCCCGTCAACGACGACATGCCCGTCGAGTTCGACTCGGCGGACGTACTCTTGCTGAACGACCCCGTCGAGGTCGAGGAGACCGACGCCGACACCTCGGTCAGCATCGACGACCCCGACCAGCTCCAGCAGTTCCTCGACAGCGAGGAACAGCAGCTCCGCGAGAAGGTCGATCAGATCGTCGCGACGGGTGCCGACGTGGTGTTCTGTCAGAAGGGCATCGACGACCTCGCCCAGTACCTGCTGGCCGAGGAGGGCATCCTGGCGGTCCGCCGAACGAAGAAGTCCGACATGGGCTTCCTACAGGAGATTCTCGGTGCCGAGATCGTCTCCGATCTCGACGCCGCGACCGACGCCCACCTCGGCACTGGCTCGATCAGCCGCGACGCCGACGCCGGCCTCTTCTACGTCGAGGGTGAGGACGCCCACGGCGTGACGATCCTGCTGCGTGGTTCGACCGAACACGTCGTCGACGAACTCGAACGTGGGATCCAGGACGCCCTCGATGTGGTGTCCACCACCGCGGCCGACGGGCGTGTCCTCCCCGGCGGCGGCGCCGTCGAGGTCGAACTCGCGAGCCGTCTGCGCGACTACGCCGACAGCGTCAGCGGCCGCGAGCAACTCGCCGTCGAGGCCTTCGCCGACGCCGTCGAGGTCGTTCCGCGCGTGCTCGCCGGCAACGCCGGTCTCGACAGCATCGACACGCTCGTCGACCTGCGCGCCGCTCACGAGGGTGGCGACGTTCGCGCCGGTCTCAACGTCTTCACCGGCGACGTGGTCGACACTCTCGACGCGGGCGTCGTCGAACCCGCACACTCCAAGGAGCAGGCGCTCTCTTCGGCCAGCGAGGCCGCGAACCTGGTCCTGAAAATCGACGACATCATCGCCGCGGGCGACCTCTCGACCTCCGGTGACGACGACGAGGGTGGCGCCGGCGGCATGGGTGGCATGGGCGGTATGGGTGGCATGGGCGGCGCGATGTGACGTAGGCCAACGCCCACACCCCCGTAGACGCTCCGTTCGACCGTCGCACGCATTTTCCCCCGTTTCGACACAAAGCCCTTGACTCCCGCCGCCGGTAGCCCGGAGTATGCCCTCCGGTAGACGCGCGTTCCTCACGAGCGTCGGCGCCGCGGCCACCGGGTTGGCCGGGTGTCTCGACGGTGGCGAGTCCTCGCGCTCGCCGACGCGAACGCCGACAGCCAGCCCGAGCGACACGGCCGCGCCCGACGCTGTCGCGCTCGGTGATTCCGTGTCCATCGACGGTGTAACTGTCACCGTCTCCGACCTCGTGACCGCCCACTCGGTCCGCTACCTGAGTGCCCCGGACGCCATGGACGTCCTCCCGACGAGCGACGACCAGTTCGTCTTCGTCGACGTGTCCGCCGGCGGGTCGGGGACGACGCCGTCCTCACACCGATTCGGGCTTGTCGCCGACGCCACCCCCTACGGATCAGGCATCGAGTACATCGGGCCCGCCCGCGTCGACGCGCCCGTGACCGGACGGCAGTACGGCGCGTCGAACCCCGACGGGTTTCTCGGCTTCCGGGTTCCCGCACCGCTGGACGCCGAGTCGGTCGCGGTGGTCCTGGGGGGTGACGGTCCCGAGCGGACGGACATGCAACCCGACCCCGACGACGTCGCCGCCCGGTGGTCGGTTCCCCCGGCGGCGGTCACCCCGCTGCGGTCGCCTCCGCCCGTCTTCGCGGCGAGCGTCGACGTCCCCGCGTCCGTCCCGGCGACCGAACCCATCCCCGTCACGCTTGACGTGAGAAACGAGGGCGACGGTCCCGGTGTCTTCCGCGCGGCGATCAATCATCAAGGCCCGCAATACGGGGCCACAGGGATCGACCGCTCGCTCGCGGCCGGCGAGTCGATCACCCACGAGGTGACCGTCGACTACTACCGCGACGACGACACGACGCCCGGTCGCGTCCAGTTCGCCGTGGTCGGCCCCGACCTCTCGGAGTTCTTCGAGGTGGGTCTCGACGGCGGCGGGACGCCTGCGGGGACCGGCACGGCGACTGGTGGCTCCCGCTGAAGGCAACGCGAAACTGGTAACTTTCCGGTCCGGGTAATCTCGTCTATGACGGTTTTGCTTCTGGACGGCGAGACGGTTGCGGACAACGCACCGATGAACGGCCTCGTCGACGCTATCGAGGCGGCCTTCGCGGCCTACGAGCGCGGCGACGCGACGATGCCCGCGAAGTCCTACGTCGACCTTCCACAGTACGACGGCGACTTTCGGTCGATGCCGGCCTATCTCGACGCCGGTGACTGGGACGCCGCGGGCGTGAAATGGGTGAACTCCCACCCACACAACGGGGAACGCCACGACCTCCCGACGGTCATGGGGACGATGATCTACTCCGACCCCGAGACGGCGGTGCCGCTCTCGATCATGGACGGCACGGCGCTGACGACCCGGCGGACCGGTGCGGCCGCCGCCGTCGCCACTGACCACCTCGCGGTCGAGGGCGCGTCGTCGCTCGGCTTGGTCGGGGCGGGCGCCCAGTCACACGCCCAGTTGGACGCCATCGCGACGGTTCGCCCCATCGACACCGTCGTCGTTGCCGATGCCGACACGGAGCGGGCGCAGGCGTTCGTCGACGCGGTCAGCGACCGGTTCGACGCCCGCGTCGGCTCCATCGCGGAGGCGGCGGGCTGTGACGTCCTCTCGACGGTGACGCCCGTCCGCGACCCTATCGTCGACGCCGACGCTGTCGGCGCACACACCCATATCAACGCCATCGGGGCCGACGCACCGGGGAAACACGAACTCACCGACGACCTGCTGGCGGCCGCAAAACTCGTCCTCGACGATCACACGCAGTGTACCCACTCCGGCGAGGTCAACGTCCCCTACGGGACCGGTCGTCTCACCGACGCCGACATTCACGCCGAACTCGGCGAGGTGGTGACCGGTGCGGCGCCGGGACGCACGTCCGCGGACGAAGTCACCGTCTTCGACAGTACCGGCCTCGCCATTCAGGACGTTGCTGCGGCCCGCGTCGTCTACGAACGGGCCACGGCCGCCGGCGCCGGCACGTCGTTCGATCTGCTCGGTCTCGATTCGGCGTAAGAGGGCGGTGTCCCCGGCTTACTCCAGGTGGATCGCGGGCCGGAAGGGGACGGCGTCTCCCGCCTTCTCGCCGGGGTCCGGCGGGTCGGCGTCCTCGTCGTAGACGTCGACCGTGGCATCGAACTCTCGTTCGAGGAAGGCGGCGGCGGCCTCGTAGACCGCCCGCTCGTCGAGGGTGGCCATGGTGTCGACCGTCGTCTCGTCTAGGTCGCGGACGAGTTCGACGAGTTCGCCCGCGAGGTCGTTCACCGCGTCACCGCGCTCTCGGAGAGCCGGATCGCTCATCGCCTCGCTCATCACCGCACCCACGTCGGGGCCGGCCTCGGCCACTGCTTCGAAGACCGCTCGCTTCCAGTCTGCCGCGACGTACACTCGCACGGTGTCGGGATCCGTCCCCGTCACGTCGACGATGTCGTGGACGTCCTCGGTCAGTTGCTCGATCCGCGCTTCCTGTAGTTCGACGGTTCGGTCCGTCAGTTCGGGGTCAACATCGGGCCACGGGGCCTCCTCGGCCGGCCGGCCGGTCAGCCGCTCGTGGAGTTCGTTCGCCATGAACGGGACGAATGGTGCGAGGAGGCGAAGCCGCGTCTCCAGGGCGTGACGGAGCGTCCACTGGGCGGCCGGGCGGTCCACGTCGGCGCGGCGGCGATACCACCGGAGCGACTCCTCGAAGTCGTAGAAGGCGGTCTGACTGGCCGTCCGCGTCTCCGCGCCCTCCATCGCCTCGGTCACCTCGCTGATCGTCCGCTGGAGTTTGGATAGGAGCCAGCGGTCGACGTGTTCGAGGGCCGGACGGTCGTCCTCGAACGTCGAGGCCGGTTCCTCGGGGACCAGTTCGGTCGCCCGGTTCCAGAACCGTTCGAGTTGGTCGCGGACGCTCTCGACCTGATCGGCGCGCCAGTCGTAGTCCTGCCACGGCTCTGCGGAGTTGAGCAGGAAAAACCGAACCGTATCGGCGCCGTACGCTTGGATCGCCTCGTCCGGGAGGACGACGTGGCCCTTCGAGGAGGACATCTTCTGGCCCTCCAGCAGGCCCATCCCCATGATGACGATGCCCGCGGGCCACTCCGACTCCGCGAACAGTTCGGCGTGGTGGAACAGGTAGAAGGTGAGGTGATTCGAGATGAGGTCGTTCGCGGAGAAGCGGTAGTCGACGGGATACCAGTACTGCCACTCCTCGCGCAGGTCGAGCGCCCGCGGATCGGGGTCGTCGACGGCGTCGGCGCCGTAAAACAGGGCGTCGAAGAACTCGCGGTCGAGGTCTCCGACCGGAATCTCCTGCAGGCGCGGCGCGAGCGTGTAGTACGCCATGTAGATGGTCGAGTCCGAGAGGGGTTCGATGACGAAATCGTCGTCCCACGGTAGTCGCGTCCCCAGCCCGTAGTTGCGGATACAGGGCCACTCGTTGAGCCAGTCGATGGTGTGGTCGTACTCACCGCGGGTGTTCTCGGGGATACACTCCATGTTCTCGACGACCCGCTTTGTCGCCTGCTTCCAGTCCTCGTCGTTGTAGCTGAGGAACCACGTGTCCTGTTCGGCCACCTCGACGGCGCCGCCACAGCGACAGACAACCTCCTCGGAGAACTCGTACATGGTGTCGAAGTTGCCCGCTTCGACCCCTGTCTCGCGGTACGCTTCCCGCACGTCCTCGATGACCTCGCCGGCGAACTCCCCGTAGTCGTCGTGGAGACGGCCGCCGTGGAACTCGCGGTTGTAGAGTTCCTTCGTCACTGCCTCCAGTTCGGGGTCGTCGGACGCGGTGATGCCGGCCGACTCGACGGCGTCGCGGGCCGGCACGTCGCCGTAGCCCTCGACGTCGAGAATCGGCACCGGCTCGATGGCTGCAACGGCGTCCGGATCGACGCCATACCGCTCCATCCGCTCGTCGTCGGCCTTCGCCTCTTGAAGCGCCAGGTAGTCATCCGGGGAGTGAGCGGGCACGGACATGACGACGCCCGTCGCGTTGTCGGGGTCGACAAACGCCGCGGGCAGAATCGGCACCGCGTCGCCGGTCACGGGATTGGTGACCGACCGACCGACGAGGTCCGCTCCCGCAACGTGTTCGGTGACGCTCACCTCGTGGGCCTGCAGACGGAGTTTCTCGGCGGCCGTCTCCGAGACCAGCCACGTCTCGCCGTCGACCGTCGCGCGGACGTACGTGGCGTCGGGGTCGACATAGGCGTTCGTGACCCCTCGGACTGTCTCGGGGCGAAGCGTCGCCATCGGCACCACCGCGTCGTCGAGACCGAAGCGAATCAGGGTGTACTCCTGGTACTCGGCCTCCTCACCCTCCAGCAGGTCGTGGGTGGTCACCGGCTGTTCCTCGTTGGTGCAGTATTTGACCGGATGGAGTCCTTTCTCCAGTCGGTCACGGTCACGGAGCGTCTCGTACTGCCAGGTGACGAACTTCGAGTAGCGCTCGTCGTTGGTGGTGAACTCGCGGCGCCAGTCTATCGACAGCCCCAGCGACTTCATCCCCCGCTTGTAGTGTTCCTCGATGAAGTAGCGGGCGTAGCCCATCGGCGTCTCCAGATCCTGCAGGGTGTCCTCGGGGACGTCGTACGTGTCTCGGAGCACCGACAGTTGCTCTTTCTCACCCTTCTTCAGCCGCTCGACGGCGCCGATGATCGGCGTGCCGGTGACGTGCCAGGCGATTGGAAAGAGAACGTTGTCGCCACGCTGTCGCCGGTATCGGGCGTACACGTCGGGGACGGTGTACGTCCGGACGTGGCCCATGTGCATCCCGCCGCTCGGGTACGGATAGGGGACGGTGATGAACGTCGCGTCGTCGTCCGCGTCACCGGGGTCGGCCTCGTACCGGCCCGTCTCGGCCCAGCGCTCCCGCCAGCGCTCCTCGATGTCCTGCGGGTCGTAGTCCATACCCCGGACCAAGTTCCCCCAACCTAAAATAACTCCTATACCGCCGGCGGAAACGACTCGTTTCCGCCTGCTATCAGTGTCGAAAGTCGCGGGGACGTGTCGGTTAGTGACTCCCCGAACGGCGGTAAGCGACCATTATCTATCAGGATGGGTCGTGACTGACGATAGTGGAGACATTCGTGAACTGGTCGTCGTCCGGACGGGTCCTCGGAGCCGTCGTCCTCGTGGGGTTCGCTCTCGCGCTACTCGGCGTCTGGATCGGCTGGCTGGGTGGTCGCCCGTGGCAATCGCCGACGACTGTCGTCGCTGCCCCTCTCGGACTGGGCGTCCTCCTCGTCGCCGCGGCCGGGTGGCTCCTGCTGAGCGACCTCGGCGGGCGGACGGCCCTCCGCGTACCCGTCGCGACTCTCGCCGGGGCGCTCGCCTTCGGCGGGTTCGCGTGGGGAGTCGTCCTCGACACCCTCGTCACGTCGACCGGGGTGCGTCCGACCCTGGTCGTCCTGAACTTCGTCGGCGCCGGCGGCGCGCTTGGCGTCGTGGTCGGCCTGTTCACCGCGAAGCAGGCGGCGTGCATTCGCTCGCTCCGGAACGCCCGAAACGAGTATCGCGGCCTCTTCGACGGCATCGGCGATACGGTACTCGTCCACGACACCCGGGGACAGATCCTCGCCGCCAACGAGGGTGCGGTCGAGCACTTCGGCTACGACGCCGACACCCTGCGTCGCCGATCCATCGACGACTTGGAAGGCGAGGCGTCGTTCAATGGGCGGTACGTCGCGGGCAACGGCCGCATCGTCTACGAGACGGTCCACGAACCCGCCGACCGCGAGGCCGTCCCCGTCGAGGTCAACGCCCGTCCCGTCCGGTATCACGGCGTGCCGGCAATCCTCTCGGTCGCCCGGGACATCAGCGAGCGCCGGGCTTCGGAGCGAGAACTCGAACGCACCCGCGATCAGCTCCGTGCGCTCAACCGCGTCCTCCGCCACGACATCCGCAACGACATGCAGATCGTTCTCGGCCTCGCGGAACTCCTCGACGAGCACGTCGACGAGGCCGGGCGCGACTCGCTCGACACCATCGTCACCACGGGTGAACACGTCGTTGAACTCACGCGGAGTTCTCGGGAGCTTGCTCGGACGGTGGCCGGCGAGACGGAACTCCCCTTGGAGCCGGTGTCGCTCTCCGAGGCTATCCACGCGGAACTCGACCGTCGGCAGGAAGCCTTCGCCGACGCCACGCTGACCATCGAGGGCGAGATTCCGGACGTGACCGTGCAGGCGAACGACCTGCTCGCCTCGGTGTTTCGAAACCTGCTGAACAACGCCGTCCAGCACAGTGACCGCGACGAGCCGAGCGTCACCGTCTCCGCTGACCTCCTGCGCGGTGACCCCCGCGTCCGCGTTCGCGTCGCCGACGACGGGCCGGGCATCCCGCCGGAACTGGACGGCAACGTCTTCGGAAAGGGTGAGAAAGGACTCGACAGCACGGGGACTGGACTGGGACTCTATCTCGTCGAGTCGCTCGTCGATCACTACGGCGGCGACGTGTGGATCGAGCCAAACGAGCCCCGAGGCACCGTCGTGGTGATCGAACTCCCTGTCGTCGACGACGAAGCGTAACCGGACGCACCGGGCCTCACTGTCGGGATGACAGCGGCGCCTCGCCTCGTCCGCTCAGACCACGTGACGGGTGTCGTAGGAGCCGAGGCGGCGGACCCACCCCTTCTCGGCGATACCCTCTACCTCCTCGACTGCGGCCTGTGCGTGGTCCTCGTACAGGCCGGCCTCGAAGTCGATGTGGAAGAGGTAGTCGCCGAGACGGTCGCCCGTCGGCCGGGACTCCACCCGCGAGAGGTTGATGTCGCGGTCGGCAAACGCCTCCAGCAGTTCCAGCAGGAGGCCGGGGTAGTTGGCGTTGGGGTTGACGATGATCGTCGACTTCCCGCCGGCCTCGGTGCGCTCGTCGGCGGGTGAGATGGCGAAAAACCGGGTCGCGTTCGAACTCCGATCTTGGATGTCCTCGGCGAGGACCTGGAGGTCCGCGTCGGCGTTGTCGGGGTGGGCAATGGCGGCGACCGTCGGGTCCTCCCGGGCGTGTTCGACGCCACGAGCGGTGCTCGCGACGGCTTCGAGGGTCACCGCTGGATACTCGGATTCGAGGAAGGTGCGACACTGGGCGAGCGCCTGTGAGTGGCTGGCGACGACTTCGAAGGACTCGGTCTGAGCGACCAGGGCGTGACGAATGGGGGTGACGACTTCCTCGGCGACGCCGACGTCGTGGGCCGACAGGGCGTCGAGGGTCTCCGTGACGCTTCCCTCGATACTGTTCTCGATGGGGACGACCCCGCGGCGGTACTCGCCGTCGGCGACCGACTCGACGATGGCCGTCACGGACTCACTGAACGTCACTTCGTCGGCAACCGCTCGTGCGGCGCGGTGGGAGTAGGTCCCCGCCGGGCCGAGCGTGATGGCTTCCATGGGGCGAGGGTCGCGTGGCGCGGTAAAAAACGCGTCGGACCCGTCAGGATGCCCGCTCGAACTGCAGGACGAACACGGTTCCGCAGGGGTCGTTGTCCTCGATCCACACCTCGCCGCCGTACTGGTCGACGAGCGTGTACACCAGGTAGAGACCCAGCCCCGTCCCCTCGCTTTCGATACCCTTCTCGCCCTTGCCGAAGACCCGTTCCTTGCGGTCGTCGGGGATACCCGGCCCGTCGTCGGCGACGCGGACGGTCACCGCGTCGTCCGTCGCCGACGCCGACACCGTGACGCTCGGCTCGTCGCGGTCGCTATGTTGGACAGCGTTGTTCAGCAGGTTCCGGAACACCGACCCCAGCATGTCGTTTGCGACCACCTCGACCAGCGGGACGTTCCCACTGGTGCGAATCGTCGCCGCCGGGTAGCTCGACCGCACCTCCCGCATCTCTTGGTTCAGCACGTACGAGAGGTGGACGGGTTCGAGCGTCGGATCGGTCTCCGAGACGAGCGTCTCCATTAGATCACCCATCACGTCCGTTAGTTCGATCACGTGATCCGTCCGACTCCGGATCGTCTCCAGTTGGGGCTGATTGCCCTCCGCCACGACGTTATCGAGCAGGTCCGTCATCCCCTGGACGAGTTGCATATCGTTGCGGATGTCGTGGCGGACGATCCGGTTGAGGAGTTCGAGGCGCTCGTTTTGCTCTTCCAGCACCTCTCGGTACTCGCGGGCCTCCGTCACGTCCTTTATGGCGCCGTCGAGGTACGGGTCTCCGTCGGCAGGATCACAGCGGCAGACGGTGACCAGCCCCCAGAACGACTCCCCGTCGAGTGTCTGCAGTTCGAGTTTCTCGGTGACGACGTTCGTGTCGGCGACGGCGTCGAGAAATCGCTGGCGGTCGTCCGGATCGGCGTAGATGTCGCCCATCGGCGTCGAGAGCAGTTCTGCCTTCGAGTCGGCGCCGAACAGGTCGACCATGGTCGGGTTGGCTTCGAGGAAGGTTCCCTCGGGATCGTCTTTCGACCGAAAGATACCCGTGGGGACGTGTTCGACCAATTCCTCGAACCGCCCGAGTTCGGCTCGACGGCGCTTCCGGTCGGTCACGTCCCGGACGGTCGCCACGATACGGGCCTCGCCGTCGCGTTCGAAACGTGACGCCGAGAGTTCGGCCCAGACGCTCCCGCCGTCGCGCCGCTCCAGCAACCACTCGACAGTCGTCGTGTCGTCTCCGGGATCGACGGTCAGCCCGCTTGCCGACCCGGTGCGTGCTCCGTCAGCCAGGAGGTCCGCGACGTGCCGGCCGACGAGACGCTCCCGGTCGAACCCGGTCAGCGCGACGAACCGGGCGTTGACGGCCCGAATCATCCCGGTGTCGGGGTCGTACACAACGACCCCATCCGGGATGCGTTCGAGGAGGCCGCCACCGTCGGCCCCGGCAGTCACCGTCGATTCGTTCACACATTATATATCCGCGAGACCAGTATAAATATACGGCCCTGATTATCACGGCGGAGAACAGATGTCGACGAAGTTTCGCAGGATCGTTAGCCCTGTCTCTCCGCTTTTCTCCGGGTGAAACTGTGTGCCGAAGACAGTTCCGTCATCGTTGGCGATAACTGCAGGGAACGTACGGCCGTGGTCGCTCGTGGCGACGACCGCCTCGTCGTCGTCCGGGACGGCGTAGTAGGAGTGGACGAAGTAGGCGTGCTCGCCGTCGACGGAGCCGCCGCGGTCGCTCCCCTCGACGCCCGTGACCAGCGGGTGAGGCCGTTCGACCGACAGCTCGTTCCAGCCCATGTGGGGAATCTTCTGGCCCTCGGCGAACCGGACGTTGCGCCCGGGGATGAAATCCAGGCCGACGACGTCGCCCTCGCCGGCGTGGTCGGCCTCCTCGCTCGACGTGAGGAGCATCTGCATCCCCAGACAGATGCCAAAGACCGGCTGACCGCGGGCGACGGCGTCCGCGAGCGCCTCGCGGTACGGTCCGGCGTTCTCCATCCCCTCGCGGAAGGCGCCGACCCCCGGTAACACGATGCCGTCGGCGGCGGCGAAGTCGTCCGGGTCGTCGGTGATGGTCACGGCCGCGCCGGCGCGTTCTAGGCCACGCGTCGCCGACCGGAGGTTGCCGAGGCCGTAGTCGACGATGACCACGTCCGCCAGCGCCTCCGACGGCGGTTCGGACAGGCTCATACCGACACTCCGTGGGCGGGGGGGAAGTGGTTTTTCGTTGCGTCAAACGTCGTCGGTCCCATTCCCCTCGAGAGTCGGCGGCCGGGCCGGTGTGGCTCCCACTCAGTAGTCGCCGAGCCGTGCCTGATCGCCGCTCCCAGCACCGACGAGGTCGGCCGCCCGAGTGATCGCGTCCTCGAAGGCGCCGCGCTGGCTCCGGTCGTACAGCGTCGCCGCGGGATGCAGACAGAGCAACACGCGCTGAGGGGACCCGCCGAGGCGGACGTCGACGACCGATCCCGTCTCCTTTGTCACCGCCACCGACCGGTCGAGCAGACGTTCGCCGGGGACCTTCCCGAGCGTGACGATCAGGTCGGGATCGACCGCTTCGATCTCTCGCTCTAGGAATCCCGCGCAGTTGTCGAGTTCCGCGGCGTGGGGGTCACGGTTCTCGGGTGGCCGACACCGGACGCAGTTGGTGACGCGGACATCAGCCCGTGCGAGGCCGGCGTCCCGGAGCGCATCGTCGAGGACCGATCCCGACCGGCCCACGAACGGTTCCCCCTGGTCGTCCTCGTTGGCGCCGGGCGCCTCGCCGACAAACAGCAACGCGGCGTCGGCCCGCCCCGTCCCGTTGACGATACGACTCCGTGACTCAACGAGCGCCGGGCACTGCTCACAGGCACACACGTCCGGCCCCTCCGTCTCGACCATAGCGAGTGCCAGTGGGCCGGCGGCTTAAGTCTCCTCGTCTGCCCGAAACCGACGGGCGGCCCGGGCCGCCAGCCGAGCCACTCGGAGCGGCTCCGGGCGACCGCCGGTCGGCGTGAACGCACGCACCGTCTCGGCGGCGGCGTCGTCGTCGACGCCGACGGCTCGGACGTACACCGTCTCGTCGTTCACGTCGAGGCGTCGGCGCGGCGGCAGGTCGCGGTACGTCCGGAGTCGGCGGTCGAGTGCGTCACCGGAGAACGCGTCCCGGAGCGCGGGTTCGAGTCCGGGACTGGCCTCGAACGAGACGGCGATGACGGGCCGGTCGACCCGGTCGTGGAGCGTCGACAGGTCCACGAGGTTGAACCAGGCCGGTGCGATTCCCGCAACGAGGAGGACGCGCACGTCCTCCCGATCCAGCGTCGTCCAGAGGTCCGCGACGGCCGCGGTGGCGTCGGTGCCGCCGACGGTACAGGAACCGAAGACGAACCCGTCGGTGACTCGGTCGGGACGGCAGACGGCTCCGCAGAGCACGCTTCGGTCGTCGTCCGAAAAGGATTCCGCGACTCCGAGCGCTCGCGCGCCGGATTTCACTCGTCTTTGATATCTTTGAGACGGTCGATCAGTTCGTCGTTCGACGCCCCGATTTCGAACTCGACCGATCCCCGGTGATCGTTTTCCGACGTTTCGACGCCCTCGTTGTCGTCGAGGTCGGCGTCTAACTCCTGGTTCTCCTGTTCGGATTCGTCGTAGCTCCCGAAGCCCATACGTGTTGGTCTACCACGCCCACAACCAAAAAGGATTTGCAGGGGGCGTTCGTCACCATCCGCCCGATTCGTCGCCGGCTTCGAGGGCCACCCGCCTGCTTTTACCGACGCGTACGGAACGTCACGGCATGGACGTCCACAACGTCACCGCGGGCGCCGAGGAGTTCACCTGCAACGCCTACCTCGTCACCGGCGAGAGCCCAGCACTGGTGGACGCGGGGACGATGCCCGGCGTCGTCGACGTCGTCACCGACCACGTCGACGCGCTGGATCGGGTGGTGCTCACCCATCAGCATCACGACCACGTCGGCGAACTCGACGCCGTTCTCGACGCCTTCGACGCCGACCTGTACGCCTACGCCGACCACCCCCGGCGAACCCACGCGCTCGCCGACGGGGACGGCGTCGCGCTTGGCGACGAGTCCTTCGACGTCGTCTACACGCCGGGACACGCCGACGACCACGTCTCGCTCGTGAGCGCGCACACCCTGTTCAGCGGCGACGTGGCCGTCTACAACGACGGCGCCTTCGACGACGGGAGCTTCGGCCGCACCGACAGTCCCGGGCAGTCACGCGAACGGCTCATCGAGAGCCTAAAGACACTGCTGGATCGCTTGCCGGACTCGGTGACAGCCATGTACGCCGGTCACGGCAACCCCGTCCCCGGCGGTGAATCCGTCCGGACGGTCGTCGAACGAGCACTCGAACGCGCCGAACGCCGGGAGCCGAAGTACGACTGACGGCGTCGAGAGAAGAGAGGCGACTCAGGCGCTACGGCGCTCTTTGGCCTTCGGGCGGAGCTTCTTGTAGCCGCACTTCCGACAGCTCTCGGCCCGGGCGGCGTTGCGCGCGTTGCACCGCATACAGATCTGTTTCTCGAGCATCCGTTTTTCGGCTTCCTCGAACTTGGCCATGCGCCCGGGTTTTCGGCCGACCGGCATAACGCTTGCGAGTGCCCCCGAGCAGCGGTCGGGACAACGCAAGCGTTTAGACGGCCGATGGAGTAGTCAGTGGTATGGCGAACTGTCCGCTCGCCGACGACTGCCCCAGTTTCTCGGAGCGAATCCAGGGCATGGGGTGTCAGCACTACGGTGACCGCGGGGGCGCCGAGTGGTGCAACCACTACGATATGCCCATCTCCGACCTGAAACAGCAGCCGGTGAAACCCGGTGAGGAACTCGTCGTCGAGGTGACCGACATCCACGAGAGCGGTGCGGGCGTCGGCCGCACCGAGGACGGCTTTATTGTCCTGGTCGACGGGACGCTCCCGCCGGCCCGAGCGCGGGTGCGCATCGACCGCGTGAAGGCCAATCACGCGACAGCCGACGAGGTCGAACGGCTTCCCGACGACCCCGACGAGGACGCCGAGGGGGACGAGACAGCCGTCGACACCGAGACGGAGACCGAGTCGACCGACCGCGACGACTCGGGTCGCCCAGAGCAACTGGGCAGTCGCGACAACTTCTGGGGCGGGTGAGCGCCGGCGCCGTCGCGGCGTCGCGAGCGGACAGCGTGAAGTGTAGCTTTTAATGCCCGAAGGCATACATCGAGGCATGGACGACGACCCGGACGCGGACGCGCTGCTCGAACGCGCCGGTTTTGACCCCGAGAACAGCGTGTTGACGCGTCGGCAGGCGGAGGTGCTCGCGCTTCGCGAGCGGGACGTGCGCCAGTCCACCATCGCGGACCTGCTCGGTACGTCCCGCGCGAACGTTTCGAGCATCGAGTCGAGTGCACGAAAGAACGTGGCGAAGGCACGCGAGACGGTCGCGTTCGCCGAGGCGCTCACCGCGCCGGTTCGCGTCGAAGTCGACGAGGAGACCGACCTCTACAACGTCCCGAAACTCGTCTACGACGCCTGTGACGCCGCGGGCGTCAAGGTAAACCATACCGCCCCCGACCTGATGAAACTCGTCAGCGACGAGGCCGGCGACGCGGTGAAGGGTCGCGAGGTGCAGGCGCCGCTTCTGGTCGGCGTCACCACCGACGGAACCGTCCGCGTTCGCCAGTCGAAGCGCTAGAACTCCCCTTCTGCGTTCAGCTCCGCGACCAGTTCGCGCACACGCTGTGCCGCCGCCGTCGGCACCACGAGTATCCGGTCGTCGTAGGCGACGACCGCCACGTCGTCGACACCCACCAGCGAGACGTGGATGTCGTCGCCGGCGACGACGTTGTTCGTCGCGTCGACGGCCCGTACCGACGCATCACCCGCGACGACCGTCCCATCCTCGTCCGCCGGGAGGATACGCCGGAGGGCGTCCCACGATCCCAGGTCGTCCCACGCGATATCGAGGGGAACTACCGCGACCGACCCGGATGCGGCGCGTTCGAACACCGCGCGGTCGACGCTCACGGGATCGACCGCCGCGAACCCGGTCTCGGGGTCGCCCCGGTCGAGCGCGTCGATCAGGGGGGCAAGCGGGGCGTCAGTTGCCCCTGCCGCCGTCAGGAACGCTGCCGGTGTCCACGCAAAGATGCCCGCGTTCCAGTAGTATCCCGCCTCGACGTACCGCCGTGCCGCCTCGGCCTCGGGCTTCTCGTGGAAGGCGGCCACCTCGGCGTACGCTCCTCGGTCGGGACCAGGTTCGATGTAGCCGTAGCCGGTGTCCGGCCGGTCCGGTTCGACTCCGAAGGTGACGAGCGACCCCGTCTCGGCGGCGACCCGCGCACCACGCCGGGCTGTCGGTTCGAATGCGCCGTCGACGTGGTGATCGCTCGGGAGCGCGAGCATCACGGGGTCGTCGAACCGCTCGGCGACGCGGTGGGTGGCGTAAGCGAGCGCTGGCCCGGTGTCCTTGCCGGCGGGTTCGACGAGAACCGAGGCTTCGGGGACCGCCTCCCGGACCGCGTCGGCGAACGCGGGACGGGTCGAGACGACCACCTCGTCGGCGAAGTCGGCGCGTGCGACGGTGCGTTCGAGAAGCGTCCGCTCGCCTCCCAGCGCGAGCAACTGTTTCGGGCGGTGGTGCCGACTCGCGGGGTAGAGCCGCGAGCCGATACCGCCGGCGAGTACTACCGCGACGAGCGGTCGATCCATACCGGGCGGGTGGATGGCCCCCGGCAAAAGCGCTCCGACGGGCGGACTCTCACCACGTCTCGACGACGCCTTCGCGGACGTCCTCCGCACACCCCTCGCAGTCGGGGTGTCCCGACTCGAAGCAGTCGGGACGCCCCTCGTCGTCGACGGCGACAGCACGCCGCTCGGCCGCCCGACGGCAGACGATGCGGACACGCCCCGCCTCGTCCCGGGGCAGGTCGGCCGCCGTCTGGCCCTCGCGGTAGGCCTCCCGCGCCTCCGCGTAGCGGTGGCCGGCCGAGCGGAAGGCCGTCCGCACGAACCGCTCCAGTCGGTCGTCCATACGCACGCTTGCGGCGGATCCCTCAAAGACCCGTCGCCGTCGGGCCTGGCGGCGGCGTTCACTTTCACCCCGGTCACGGAACTTTTTATATCGTCCCGATCCAACTGACGTGTGCCTCCCCACGAGAACAGACCGGAGGCAAGTGAGACCATGACCGATTTGCATACCCACGCGGAGGACATCGTAGCGCAGTTCTCAGATCATCTCGATCTGGACGTCGACGACGTCGAGGAGCGACTCGACAACCTCGTCAACGAGTACCGGGTCCCGGTGGACGAGGCCCGGCGAAGCGTCGTGAACAGCTATCTCGACGAGGCCGACTTGGACCGAGACGCGCTGGGCGGTGGCGGCGGCAACGCCGCCGTCGGTCTCGCCGAGATCGACGAGGACGAACAGTGGATCGACGTGACCGCCAAGGTCGTCGAACTCTGGGAGGCACGGAGCGACTCCGTCGCCCAGGTCGGCCTGCTCGGCGACGAGACGGGCACCACCAAGTTCGTCGCCTTCGAGACCTCCGACCTGCCCGAACTGGCCGACGGGGCGGTCTACCGGCTGGAGAACCTGGTGACCGACGAGTACCAGGGCAACTTCTCGGTGAAGCTCAACCGGACGACCACGATCACCGAGGTGGACGAGGAGATCGAGGTTGGCGACGACGCCGAGACCGTCGAGGGGGCGCTGGTCGACATCCAGAGCGGCAGCGGTCTGATCAAGCGCTGTCCCGAGGACGACTGCACGCGCGTCCTCCAGAACGGCCGGTGTTCCGAACACGGCGACGTCGAAGGTGAGTTCGACCTGCGGATCAAGGGCGTCCTCGACGATGGCGACGCGGTCCACGAGGTGATCTTCGACCGCGAGGCCACGGAAGCGCTCACCGGCATGACCCTCGACGAAGCGAAGGACATGGCGATGGACGCACTGGACACTACCGTCGTCGCCGAGGAGATGCGCGCCGACACGCTCGGACGGTACTACCGGGTGAGCGGGCCGCAGTTCGGCCGCTACGTACTGGTCGACGATTTCGAGCGACTGAGCGATCCCATCGACGCCGAGGCGGCCCTCATCGAAGCGAGGTCGATCTAACATGAGCCAGGCACCCACCCGGGAAGTCGCACGGCGCGTCTTCGCCCGCGAGTTCAACGACGCGAGTCACACGTTCAAGGAGTCCGAAGACGAGCGCGCTCCCGTCTACCTCCTGCTTCCGACCGGCGAACGCGCGAACCGCGTGTTCCTCGTCGGGACGCTCACCGAGAAGGAGGACGTCGGCGAGGGCGACGAGTACTGGCGGGGTCGGATCGTCGACCCGACGGGCACCTTCTTCGTCTACGCTGGGCAGTACCAGCCCGACGCCGCGTCGGCGCTCCGAGAGCTCGAACCTCCGGCCTACGTCGCCGTCGTCGGCAAGCCACGAACCTACGAGACCGACGATGGAAGCGTCAACGTCTCGGTGCGCCCCGAGTCTATCACCGCTGTCGACGCCACCACGCGGGATCGCTGGGTGGCCGAGACGGCGACCCGGACGCTCGAACGCGTCGGTGCTTTCGACGACGAGGGCGACGAGTACGCCCGCATGGCCCGCGAGGAGTACGACCTCGCCGTCGACGAGTACCGCGAGGTGGCGCTCGCGGCCCTCGAAGGCCTCGACGAGTCCGACGAACTGAACGGCGACGGCGCCGACGCCCCCGCCGAACACTGACCGCCGGCGAAGCTCCTCCTCGTCTGACAAACCGTTAAGTGAGTCGCCGTCGAAGCCCGAGTGACGATGGGCAACAAGAACAAGACCGTCTCCTTTCGCGTCAACGAGGACGCCTTCGAGACCCTGCGCGAGATCGCCGAGGAGCGTGACCTCTCGCTTTCGGCGGTGTTTCGCGACTACGTCGACATGCTCGTTGCCCACGACGGCCAGGTCCGGGTCGTCCCCGAACACGAGTTCGACACCACGACAGACGACGGCGCGGAGTTCCCGCCCACGGTAGAGGTGCCAAAGAGCTTCGTCCGCGAGCACGAACGCCTCGAACTCGAAGCCGAACACCTCCGTGAGCAACTCGACGAGCACAAGCGGTACGTCGACCACCTCCGGGAACGCTTGGAGGACAACGAGGAGGAGGTCATCCAACTCGAAGACCTAGATGGCGAGCGCGACGAACCGTCCTACCGGCTAGGCTGACAGGGTTCGACGCGCCTCGCGGGCACGCCGCTCCATGTCGTCGGCGCCCTCGACAGCCGCCAGCGACTCCACCGCCTCCAGCCGCCGGACTGCCCGGTCGAGAAAGGAGAGGACGTCACCCGGATAGGCATAGAGCATGTAGTCGTCGCTCATCACGTCGACGATGGCGTCCGGACCGAGTCCCTGCGCTCGAAGTTCCAGCAGGTAGCGGATGAACTGTCGCTCCGGATAGCCCGTATAGATGTCGTCGGGGTCCTCGCAGTCGAGGAAGTCGGTCGCGAAATCGAGCAGTCGATCACGGGTCGCGTCGTCGAGTTTCGAGAGGCCGTCGCCGCTGTAGAGCACCTCCATCGTCGCCCCCTTGAACGCCCCCTTGGGGATAGACGTATCTAGCTGTGAGACGATCTGCCGATGGTTCTTCAGATAGACCTTATCGGTGATGGCCACTATCACCACGTAGATAGCTGTGAAACTAAAGCGTCCCGACTCCGGGCGTGGGGGGCCGACACAACCCTCGTCACGAGTCGTAACCTACTTTACTCACAGCACAGTACCGTAATTTGTGTCCGGGTTAGGGTAGTGGTTATCCTTCAGCCTTGTGGAGGCTGAGACGCGGGTTCGATTCTCGCACCCGGACCTGACTTTTGGGTTCTCGAGCTTCCTACCGGCGGATTTCGTTGTCGCCACCGGAGTGAACTGACCCAATGCTCAAAGACTGCGGAGAAAGTGCGAATCTCCATCCCGTCGCTGTATGGCGATTATCGACCTCTCGGGACAAATATACTTCGGGGGTGAGCGCATGAGCCTCCCCAACGACGTTCCCCTCGTTATCGACCCCGGCCGGGAGTACCTCAACGCTCGCCCTCTGCGTGAGATTCCCCGTCCGCCTCCGAGACGGCACCGGGAACGTCGACGTACCACGACGGAGCGTTCGACCGGCCGCCGCCGAGACGCGACACCACGATTTTTCACCCGGGCGGTGGATGGGCCGGTACGCATGGACGAACGCCGCGCCGTCGTTGCCCTCTTCGGCTTCCTCGTTACCGCCGTCATCGCCTACATGGCGTATCGGTTCGTCGCCGCCCTCACCGTCGCCGTATTCATTTACTACTCGACGCGACGGTTCTACCGGGCCCTCGGTCGCCTGCGACTCCCCAAGCGGGTCCGGGCGGTGACCGTGATACTTCTGCTTGCCCTCCCCTTGCTCCTGTTGCTCAGCTACACCCTCGTCCTCCTGGTCACCGAGACACGCCAGTTCGTCGCGACGTATCCGGTCATCGAGACGGCCGCCACGAACGTGGCGTGGCTGGAAGGATTGGAGGATCTGCCCAGTCTCACCTTCGGGAGTGTCGTCGAGGCGTATCGCGCCGGTCGGTTCGACGCGATCATCGACTTCCTCGTGGAGAACGCCGCGCTCCTGACCAGCGCCATCACGGGCTTTTTCCTCAACCTGTTTATCGTCGTCGTCGTCAGCTACTACCTCCTGATCGACGGCTCGACGTTCTACGGCTGGCTCGACCGGTTCGACGACGACGCCATCATCCGGGAGTTTCTGGAGGCGGCTGACCGCGAACTCGAAGCCATTCTCTTCGGGAACCTCCTGAACGTCATCGCCATCGCTCTCATCGGCGTCGGCGCGTTCAAGGGGTACAACGCGCTCGTCCCGGCGTCGGTTCAGGTGCCGTATCCGGCGCTCGCGGGTGTCCTCACAGGCGTTGCGAGTCTCATCCCGGTCGTCGGGATGAAAATCGTCTACGTCCCTCTCGCCGCCGCGATGTCGGTCCCCATCGTCTTCGACTCCGAGTTCTCCCTCTTGGTCTACGTCGCCGCGTTCCTCGCCGTGGCGGTGGTCGTCGTCGACACCATCCCGGATCTGGTGCTCCGACCCTACCTCAGTGGCGAGCGCACACACGTCGGCTTGCTGATGCTCGCGTACATCTTCGGCCCGGTCATCTTCGGCTTCTACGGGCTCTTTTTCGCCCCCATCGTCGTCGCCTTGGGAGTGACCTTCGCCCACACGGCGCTTCCACGACTCCTCGGCGGTGACGATGTCGACTCCCCGCTCTCGCCGGACCAGCGTCGTCTCGACGAGTTCTGAGCGGCCCGGACGGTTCGTCGCTCACCGCCGCGCGAAGTCGGCGTCGTTCGACAGGCGGTCGAACCCTGTCTCGCCGCCGGCCGCCGTCCCGCGGGTCTGGATGATGTCGAACACCGTCATCAGATCCGTCCGGGAGATGAGACCGACGAGGGCTCCGGTATCGTCGACGACAGGGAGACGGCCGACGCCCTCCCGTTGCATCGTCGAGATGGCGTCCATCGCGTCCGCGCTCGGCGCGATGCTGACCAGTTCGGTCGCCATCACGTCCTCGACGCGGTAGGCGTCCCGCTCTACGTCGCGCACCTCGCGGGTGTCGTCCAGCGTGACCATCCCCACGAGGCTCCCCCCGCGCATCACCGGGTAGCCCGTGTGGCGCTCGCGGAACATCCGGTCTGTGAGCGCCGACAACGATGTGTCGGCCGTGACGGTGTCCAGTTCCGTTACGGGTGTCATGACGTCGGCGACGGTCACGTCTTGGAACGCCGCCTTCATCACCGTCTGCTGGGCCTCACTCGACGCGCCGATGTAGATGAAAAAGGCGAGTGCAATCAGAAACAGGTTGGCAAAGAGACCGACGATGGCGAGCACGACGGCGAACAGCTTGCCAACCTCGGCGGCGATTTGGGTGGCCCGGGCGTGGGGTCGGGTCCGCGCCAGCAGCGCCCGGAGGACCCGCCCCCCGTCCATCGGAAAGCCGGGGAGCATGTTGAACACGGCCAGCGCGACGTTCGTCATGGCGAGGTAGGCGAGGACGAACTTGGCGGGTGGCAGGCTTCCGGGGACGACCAGAAAGGCGAGGTACGAGAGAACGCCGAGGGCGACGCTGACGATGGGGCCGGCGACGGCGATGGTGAACTCCTGTTTCCAGTTCTCGGGCATCTCGGTGAACCGCGCGACGCCGCCGAACAGCCAGAGGGTGATCGAGTCGATTTGGTAGCCATACCGCATCGCTACGAGGGAGTGGCCGAACTCGTGGAGGAGAACACAGAGAAACAGGCCGGTTGCTGCCGCGCCTCCAAGCACCCAGGGCACGGACCCCGCGGTGAGCGCCTCGACTGGCATCGCGACACCGAAGACGTCGTTGAGAACCGTGACGAGGTTCCCCACGTCCGAGCCGATCAGCCAGGCGAACAGTGGGAGCACCAAGAGAAAGGTCAGATCGAGTTTGATCGGAATGCCAAACGCGCTTCCGATGCGGATACCGCGCATACGGCACCTTGCATGTGAACGGACTTAACTCTTGGAAGCGGGGCCGTCGGTCGGCGCTGGCCGCCGGATTCGGGACTGATCCGTCGTCAGTTCCCGGTCACGGGGGTGACCTCGAAGACGCCCACGGTCCCGCTGAGTTCGTAGCCGACACAGAGCAGCGGATTTTGCACCGGACTCTCCGCGGCCGGGACGAAGTGGACGCCCTCCGGGGCGAAGTCACCGGCCCGAGCGGGGGTGTCGCCCTCGGGGTCCTCCTCGGCGGCCGCTTCCAGGTCGTCTTCGGTCACGCTGTAGTCGCGGTTGACCGCCATCTCCACGTACTCGGCGTTCTCCGGTCGGGTCACGTCGTAGGCGAAGATGGCGCTCCCGACCTCCTGGCCGACGAACGCGAACGTCCGGTCGCCGACCGTGCCGAGTTCGGCGCTTTCGGTCTCCGGGCCGCTCTCGACGACGTTCTGGTGTCCCGCCGGCCGCCGCTCGGCGAACGTCTTCTCGAAGTCCCGGCCGCTGTCGAAGACGGGATTTAGCCCGTCCTCGGAAACCTGCCATACGGTGAACGACCGGCCGCCGATGGCGTAGATGGCCTCGTAGCTCCCGTCGCCGTTCTCGTCGGCGAACTCCGCCATCGCCGCCTCGTTGACCTCCAGATTCCCGAGGTGTTCGGGCCGCGTGAGTTCCTCGACGCTGTCGACGTACGGGTTCTCCGAGAGGTCGAACGCCTCGGGGTCGAGATCGAGGTCACCCAGCACGCTCACCTCGAAGTCCTTGGCGTCGCCCTCGTTGGCGGTGACCAGATACGTCTCGCCGTCCACCTCGTAGGCGTCGATGGCGTCGGGCTGGTACATCCCGTGGAGCGGCCAGTTCTGCAGACTGATCCCGTCCGCGTCGCTCGTGTCGAGTTCGTTCCCCGGCAGAGAGAAATCCTTGAACCCGAGACCGTGGACTCCGGTCACCGTCCCCTCGGCCAGGTCGACTGTGGCGATGGCGTTGTTCTCCTGCAGCGAGACGAACGCCCGCTGAGAGTCGGGGGTGACGGCGACGAACTCGGGTTCGATGACCGCCGAGGCGACGGCATCCCCGTCGCCCGGCGAGACGAGGTGGATCCCGTCCTCGCGGAGCGTGTCCTCCTGTCCGTCGAATTCGCCGAAGGTCGCCGTTCGGACGACGGCGTTGCTCACGCCGTTCGTGATGTCGACGACGCTGACCGATCCAGCGGGGTCGGTCGACGCGCCGGGTTCGCCCTCGTTGGCGACGACGACGTAGTTTCCGTCCGGGCTGAAGCTGACCTTATCGGGAAGGGGGCCGACCGGCACCGCGTCGACGAACTCCAGCGACGACGCATCGTAGAAGGCGATGGCGCCGTCGGCCGTCGCGGGGTCGGCCTCGATGGCCGCGGCGACGAGGTTCCCGTCGACGTCGACGCTGTTGGTCCCGCCGACGGCTTGTATCGCGACGTCCTGTCGAGCGATCACGTCGCTCGCTGCCAACACGGCGTCCTGCACCGGGTTCGACGGGTCCGAGAGGTCGAGCACCTCGACCTGTCCGGCGCCGGAGTTGACGACGAACAGCCGATTCCCGGCCGCGTGAAAGGCGACAATCTCCGCGCCGCCGAGGGCCTCACCGGTCGCGTACCGCCCGATCCGGTTCAGTCCGATCGTTTCGACGTCGTTGCCGCCACCGCCGAACTGCGCCGCCAGTCCCGACGGAACCGCCGCGCCGGCCAGTAATCCGAGCACACTACGCCGATCAACCCCGATATCGTTCAGTGTCACACCCACAGGCGACCGCCGTCGGCTGATATCTGCTTATAATACCGATATATATTGCTCCACACCGGTCGGGAGCGCTGTGGAGCGAGCGCCTCGGCCCTCGGTGACGCCAAACGCTTAGTCGGCGGCCCGTCTATCGGCTCGTATGAGCGAACAGTCGCCGACGCCGACGCTCGTGCGGAGCGACGACATCACCTACGACGCCGTCGACGCCGCCGACGGTCTCTCGAAGGGCGTCCTGATCGACGCGGACGACGGCGCACCGAACTTCGCGATGCGCCGGTTCACTCTCGATCCCGGCGCCGAGGTGCCGGCCCACACCAACGCGGTCGAACACGAACAGTACGTCCTCTCGGGGGAGTACGTCGTCGGAATCGACGGCGAGGAACACGTCGTCTCGGCGGGCGACGCGCTGTTGATCCCTGCCGGCGTCCCTCACTGGTACCGCAACGAGGGCGACGAGACGGGCGCGTTCATCTGTGCGGTGCCCAACGGCGACGACGCTATCGAACTCGTCGACTGAGACGGTGCGCCGTCCCCGTGTCCCGTCGGCCGCCATGCCCACCACCGGCGGGCGCCGCCGCGTGGAGTCGAACACCTGAAATACCCGGTCCACCTACCGGACTCCGTGTCACGGCAGGTCGGACGGGTCGAGACGCTCTTTCTCCACGGTCGGGACGGCGACTTCTTGGTCGCCGTCACGCGCGACGGCGACCGGGTGTTTCGGGCGGTTCTCGACCTCAAGGAGACGGACGCCGGCCCGCGCCCCGGACGCTTCCGGATCAAGCGCGGATCGAGCGAGGAGCCACGCGATCCGAGCCAATTTGTCGAACTCGCGCGCCGCGCCGAGCGCATTCGCATCTCTCAGCAAACCTCGCCCGCGGACCGCGAGCGCCTGAACGCGATGCTCGACGGCTACCAACTCGACGCGCTGACCGTCCGAACCTGCCGCTACTGCGCCTCGGCCGGCCGTTACTCACCGATCACGGAGGACACCGCGATCAAGGCCGACCGAGACTACATCTGCCCGGACTGTGCAACGCAGGAACTCGACGGCGAACTCGCCTACGCCGGCGGCCTGACCGGCGCCGCACAGGACCGTCTCGAGGACCTCCTACTGGAGGTACAGGATCTCGACCGCATCACCGACCTCCTCCAGGGGGAACTCGACCCCGACCTCACGAAGTTCGACGAGATTGGTGCGACCGTCGAGGACGTCGACCCGGTCGCCACCGCCGACCTCGACCTGCACTCCGCGTTGAAATCGCAGGTGACCGACCGCTTCGAATCGCTCCTGCCGGTACAGAGTCTCTCGGTGCGCAACGGCCTGCTCGGCGGCGACGATCAGTTAGTCGTGAGCGCAACGGCGACGGGGAAGACGCTCGTGGGCGAACTCGCGGGAATCGACCGCGCGCTGAAGGGTAAGGGAAAGCTCCTCTTTCTGGTCCCGCTTGTCGCCCTCGCCAACCAGAAAGAGGAGAACTTCGAGGAGCGATACGGTGACCTCGTCGACGTGACGATCCGAGTCGGCGGCAGCCGCGTCACCGGCGGCGGCACCCGTTTCGATCCCGCCGCCGACGTGGTCGTCGGCACCTACGAGGGCATCGACCACGCGCTCCGCACCGGGAAGGACCTCGGCGACATCGGCACGGTCGTCATCGACGAGGTTCACACCCTGAAGGAGGGCGAACGCGGCCACCGCCTCGACGGGATGATCTCCCGGCTCAAACACTACTGCCAGACCCGCGAATCGGCCGGTGGCGACTACGACGGCGCTCAGTGGATCTACCTCTCGGCGACGGTCGGCAACCCCGAATGGCTCGCCAAGCGACTCCGGGCGCGACTCATCGAGTTCGAGGAGCGGCCGGTCCCCATCGAGCGCCACCTGACATTTGCGGACGCCCAAGAGAAGGTCCGGATCGAGAACCGGCTAGTGCGTCGGGCCTTCGACAGCAAGTCCTCGAAGGGATATCGCGGCCAGACCATCATCTTCACCAACTCCCGGCGGCGGTGTCACGAAATCTCCCGGAAACTGGAGTACGACTCGGCACCGTACCACGCTGGCCTCGACTACGGCCGACGCAAGCGCGTCGAGCGCCAGTTCGGGAATCAAGACCTCGCGGCCGTCGTCACGACGGCGGCGCTGGCCGCCGGCGTCGACTTCCCCGCCTCGCAGGTCGTCTTCGACACCCTCGCGATGGGCATCGAGTGGCTCTCGGTTCAGGAGTTCGAGCAGATGCTCGGCCGGGCCGGCCGCCCCGACTACCACGACCAGGGCGTCGTCTACCTGCTGGTCGAACCCGACTGCACCTACCACAACAGCCTTGAGATGACCGAAGACGAGGTGGCGTTCAAGCTACTGAAAGGCGAGATGGAGGACGTCCGCACCGTCTACGACCTCTCGGCGGCCGCCGAGGAGACGCTGGCGAACGTCGCCGTCGCGGGCAAGGGGGCAAAGCGCCTCAACGACCGGATGCTCGGCGACGTGCCGACCAAACGCGCCATCGCCAAACTCCTCGAGTGGGACTTCATCGACGGCCTGGAACCCACACCCCTCGGCCGGGCGGTGACCCGGCACTTCCTCGCCCCCGACGACGCCTTCGCCATCCTCGACCGCATCCGCCGGGAGATGGACCCTCACGAACTCGTCGCCGAGTTGGAACTCCGCGACGAGGACTAGGCGCGATAGGCCTCCATCCGGTCCACCCAGTCGGCAGGGAGAGGCCGGGAGCCGTCGCCGTCGGGGTCGACGTACACCTGGACCGTCTCGGCCGTCGCGGCCACCCGGTCGCCGACCCGGACCTCGTAACCCATCGTGACGCTCGATTTACCGATGTCGCGGACCCCCATGGCGACGGTCACCGGGTCGTCGAGTTCGATCTGGCTCCGATAGTCGATTTCGAGGTTGACGAGGACGGTGTCGATGCCGTCGAGGCCGACGCCGAGAACGTCCGCGTAGTAGTCGACCCGGGCCTGTTCGAGGTAGGTGGCGTACACGGCGTTGTTGACGTGGTGCATGGCGTCGACGTCCCGAAAGCGCACCTGAATCTCCGTCTCGTACTCGAAGGTGGACATACGGTGCCCGTAGACGAGCGGCCATTTGTGCCTACCGGCTGGGGCGGCGGGACGGACGGGGCCGGACGTTTATACACCCTACCGCCCACCGTGTGGTCGATGTCTCCGACAACGCAATCGGCGCCGTCGACCGTCACTATCGTCGGCGCGGGGACGATGGGTCACGGCCTCGCGGTCCAGTTCGCCCGCCACGGCGCCGCTGTTCGACTCGTCGACCACCGACGCTCGAACCTCGAAACGGCACGCGCGGGGGTCGCCGACGCTGTCGACTTTCTCGATGCCGAGGGGTGGCTTGACGCCGACCCCGGGACCGTCCGCGACCGGATCGACTATACCCTCGACCTCCCGGCAGCGGCGGCCGACGCCGCGCTCGTAATCGAGAGCGTCGCCGAGGACCTCGATGTGAAGGCCACGGTGTTCGAGACACTGGCGACGAGTGCACCCGACGACGCCGTCCTCGCGACCAACACCTCGGGCATCCCGATCACCGATATCGGGGCGGCGGTGCCCGCGGCCGCCGACCGGGTCGTCGGCTGTCACTGGTGGAACCCACCGTATCTCCTGCCGACCGTCGAGGTGGTCCGCGGCGAGGCGACGAGCGACCGAACCGTCGACCGGACGGCGGCGTTCGTCGAGGCCGTCGACCGCGACCCTGTGATCGTCGAGCGGGACGTACCGGGATTCGTCTGGAACCGGATTCAATTTGCCGTCCTCCGAGAGTGTACGCATCTGGTGCGGGAGGGCGTGGCGTCGCTCGACGACGTCGAGCGAGCGGTGCGGGACGGCTACGCGTTGCGGACGGCCGTCGTCGGCCCGTTCGAGACGGCGGACCTGGGCGGGCTCGACCTGTTCGAAACCATCGCAGGAAATCTCTACCCGCACCTGAGCAACGCGGATGAGCCGGGTCCGCTGTTCGCGGAGCGCCTCGCGGCCGGCCGCGGCGGCGTCGCAGACGGTGCGGGCTTTCACGAGTACGACGACGATTCGGGGACCGTGATCCGACGGCGCAACGAGCGCCTGGCGGCGGTGCGGCGCGCGCTGGACTAGCGCATCTCGTCGAGGTGGTGGAAGGCGTCGGCGTCGGCGGTCAGCCAGTGGGTCAGCCGCTCCACCTCGGTCGCGTCCGGCGGATAGAGCGTCCGCCGATCCGCGGCGCCCTCGTAGGTGACGACGATGGATCGGAGGCGTCCACTCGCCGCCGTTTCCGCCTCGGGCGTGGCGCGGTCGGAGCCTGTGGTGTTCGACATGACGCACCCGAGGTTTGGCGGCGCCGACGGTTAATCACTGCTATGTTGGCTCCGTGGCCGTCGGTATCGTCGGTGGCCGGACGTACGCCAACGGATCACAATAGAGCGTCCCCGATAGTTTCGACTGGAGATGCCTCAGGAGGGGCGCTTGCGGGCGAGGACGGTTCGCTCGAACGAACACACGAGTCGGTCGTCGACGTGAGCCTCGACGTGCAGCGTGACCACGCCCCGGTCGCCGTCGCTCGTCTCGCGTTTGTCGGTCACGGTGGTCCGTGCCCGAATCGTATCGCCGAGATAGACCGGTGCCGGATGCTCGACGTCGTCGTAAGCGAGGTTGGCGACGATGGTTCCGTCGGTCGTATCGGGGATGGATAGCCCCACCGCGAGGCTCATCGTGTAGAGACCGTTGACGATCCGTTCTTCGAACGCCGTCCCCGCGGCGAACTCGGCGTCGAGGTGGAGTGGTTGCTGATTCATCGTCAGGTCACAGAAGCGCTGGTTGTCGCTCTCGGTGACCGTCCGCCGCGTGTCGTGTTCGTAGGTCGTTCCGACCTCGAACTCCTCGTAGTACCGCCCGGTCATGGCGCGTACGTGGGCGGCGACGGACAAAAGCGGTGGTCCCGTGCGACCCTCGACGTTACAGGACCGTCCCGTGTTTCTTCGTCGGGCGTTCTTTCTCGACCGTCTCGTAGAACGTGAGGCGGCCGACCAACTCCTCGCGGAGCGTACTCGGCGGCACGAGTTCGTCGATCACCACCTCGCTGGCCATCCGGTGGACGTCGATGCCCTCGCGGTACGCCTCCCGGAGTTCCGCCTCGCGGCGTTCTCGCTTCTCGGGGTCGTCGATGTCGGCGAGTCTGCGGGCGTAGACGGCGTTGATCGCCGCCTCCGGTCCCATGATCCCGATTTCGGCGCCGGGGAGCGCCAGCGTGGACTCGGTGTCGTACGCCGGCCCCGACATGGCGTAGATCCCCGCGCCGTAGGCCTTTCGCACCACCACACACTGCTTTGGAACCGTCGCCGCCGAGGTGGCGTAGATCATCTTCTTGCCCGCTTCTAGAATCCCCTCCTTCTCGACGCCCGACCCAGCCATGAACCCGGGTGTGTCACAGAGATAGCAGAGGGGTATCCCGTAGGCGTCGCAGGTCCAGACGAACTCGGCGGCCTTCTCGGCGGCGTCGGGGAAGATGGCTCCTGCCCGTTTTGCCGGTTGATTGGCGACCACGCCGACCGGCCGGCCGTCGAGGCGGGCGAAGGCGGTGACGATCTCGGCGCCATACTCCGGTTTCAGCTCCAAGACCGACCCCTCGTCGACGAGGTGATCGAGCAGATCCCGAACGTCGTAGGCCTCGCGCGGCGCCTCCGGGACCACGGAATCGATCCCGGCCGGCGACGCCGCCGGGGCCTGTCCCTCGGTCCGTGGCGGATCGGCGTCGGCGTTGTCGGGCAGATAGGAGAGCAGGCGCGCCACGAGTCTGCGGGCTTCCTCCTCGTCGGCCGCGACGAGGTCCGCGCTTCCCGACTCCGTGGCGTGGACGGCGGGCCCACCCAAGTCGTCCATGCTGATCTCCTCGCCGGTGACCATCTCGACCATGCGCGGCGAGGCGATGGCCATCGCCGACCCCTCGACCATGACGGTGAAATCGGCGAAGACGGGGGTGTAGGCGGCGCCGGCGATACAGGGGCCGTACAGCACACAGATCTGCGGCACCGCCCCCGAGAGCCGCGAGTGGTTGTAGTAGAACTTCCCGATCCCCTCGCGGTTGGCGAAAAAGCCGGTCTGTTGGTCGATCCGGCCACCCGAAGAGTCCATCAGATAGAGCACCGGGCGCCCGGTCTTGAGCGCCCGCTCTTGCATCCGGAGGAACTTCTCGACGCCCTTCTCGGCCATCGACCCCGCCTTGACCGTGTAGTCGTTGGCCATGAAGTGGACCGCCCGCCCCTCGAAGGTGGCGGCGCCGGTGATGAGGCCGTCCGCCGGGAGACGGTCGCCGCCCTCGCTCTCCTCGTCCGGCGCCGACGGGTGCCACGCGTCGAAGTTGGCGAACGTGCCGTCCTCGAAGGTGAGTCCGTCGGGGAACCACAGGTCGAGACGGTCGCGGACGAACAGCTTTCCCGCCTCGCGCTGTCGCTCGCGGTACTCCGCCGGCCCTCCCTCGTGGATATCCTCGATCTCTGCCCACAGGGCCGCCTCGCGGTCGGTCAGCCCTGCCGTGTCGTCTCGCTTCCCCGTCCCGTCGGGTGGATCACTCTCGGCGACCGGGTCGTCGTCGCCACGCTTGGCGAACACGCGGACCCGCTGGCCGAACCGGGCCGCGAGCGCGCGGGCGATGGCTTCCGCCTCCTCCGCCGTCGTTCCGGCGACGCGGACGTCCATCTCAGTACGACCTCGGGAAGCCCATCTCCGTCGCGATGTGGTTGTACGCCATCTGCTGGGTGACGGGGGCGAGGCGAGTGAGGTTGATCTCGCGCCACCACCGCTCGATGTCGTACTCCGTCGCGTACCCCCATCCGCCGAAGGCCTGCATGGCGTGGTAGACGGCGTCGATCCCCGCCTCCACCGCCGCCGCCTTCGCGACGTTTGCCTCGTAGCCACAGTCCTCGCCCTGGTCGAACAGCCACGCCGCTTTCTGTCGCATCAACCGTGCCGTCTCGACGCCCGTGTAAGCCTCCGTGATGGGAAACGAGACGGCCTGATGGGTGCCGATGGGTGCGTCGAACACCTCGCGCTCGTTGGCGTAGTCGACGGCTTTCGACGCCGCGAGTTCGGCGATTCCGGTCGCGGCGGCGGCGAACCCGACCCGCTCGGGGTTGAGCGTCTTCACTAGGTGCCACCACCCCTCGTCTACCTCGCCCAGCGCCGCCTCGGCCGGCACGCGGACGTCCTCGATAAACACCTCACACGACTTGGAGTAGTTGATCGCGTGCTTCTCGATGGGCGACACCTCGATGCCCGGATCGTCCATGTCGACGAGAAAGAGGGTGAGTCCCTGCGTGGGCGTCGCCACCTCCTCCTTGGGCGTCGTCCGCGTGACGAGGATCATATCGTCGGCGCGGTCGGCGAAGGTGATCCACGCCTTCTTGCCGTTCAGGACGAACCCGTCGCCGTCGCGGTCGGCACGGGTGCCGACGTTCAGCGTGTTCGTCCCCGCTTCGGGTTCGGTGATCGCAAACGAGAAGATCCGGTCGCCCGCCGCGATGTCGGGCAGGTACGTCTCCTTCTGTGCCTCGGTCCCCGACTCCCGGAGTGCGACGGCGGCCATACCCGCGGTAACGACCAGATACCAGGTGCCAGCCATTCCACAGCCCTCGGCACACAGCGTCTCCATCGCCAGCCCCATCTCCTGTAACCCCATGTCGGCACCGCCGTACTCCTCGGGGATCAGCAGGCCGTGAAAGCCCGCGTCGCCGAGTTCGTCCCAGAAGTCGGCGGCGAACTCCCCTGCCTGCTCGCGTTCGCGCCAGTACTCCGGCCCGTACTCCTCGGCGATGTCGCTTGCGGTCGAGCGGATCAGCGCGTGTTCGGGTGGCGCTTCGAAGTCCATACGTCCGTTTGGGTGGGCCGGGACCGTATAGCTGCGGCCGGGATCAGTCGGCCGCGACCTCCAGCGTCCCCGAATCGGACACGTCGCCGTTGACGCCGACGGTGACGGCGTGATCACCCGCGGCGGGGTTGTCGACGGACTCGTACTCGACGATGAGTGCATCCCCTTCCTCTAGGTCGTAGTTTCCCGACAGTTCGACCGTGAGCGTGTTCCCGCCGTCGGAGACTTTCACCCCGTCGCTGGGTGGACAGCACTCCACGTCGCCGGTCGCGTCCACCTCGATGGTCCCGTCCCGGTCCTCGTCGATGCCGACAGTCGTGATCTTGCTCCGTTCGTCCACGCCGGAGACGTCCACGGTTCCGTCCGGATACTCGACGACGACGCTGTTCAGGGAGTTGCCCGCGGTGGCGGAGCCGGTGGCGATAGTGTAGTTCACGACGTGTGTGGTGGTCTCGTCCGCACCGTCGTCGCGCGCCCACACGAGTTCCGGCCGGTAGTCGTCCTCGCTTTTCTCGGTCAGGTCCGTCACTAGCTCGCGTTCGGTGCCGAGGCTGGCCAGCTCGGTGGCGCCGGCGGCGAACATCGACGCCAACAACAGGGTGATGACGACGACGAGCACCGTCCCCACCAGCGGCGAGATTCCGCGTCCGTCCATCACCCGGTGTCGGACCCCGCCAAACTACAAAGTCACGCGCCGGTTTTCACGGGTGAAAACGCCGGCCGGTGGCCGCGGTTTTTTGCGGCGGCCGCTCCCATCGGTACCATGGCCGACGGGGACGCGGGCGATGGGAGCGACCTACCCGAGGACACGTTGCGCGCCCGCGCCGACGAGGGGCGAGCGAGGCTCTGGCTCTTGTTGGAGGCCGACCGCCGTCTCGTCGTCGCCGGGCTCTTTGTCGTGACGTTCGTGGCGCTGCTCGCCGTGGGGACGCTTCTCCCCGACGCCGCCGCGAAGCTCCGTGACGGCGACGCCATCGGCACCCTGTTCCAGGGCTTTCTCGCCGCCACCATCACCGGTGTCACGCTGGTGTTGACGCTCAACCAACTGGTGCTCTCACAGGAACTCGGAGCGGTTGGCGACCAGCGCGAGCGGATGGCCGGCGCTCTCGACTTTCGGACCGACGCCGCCGACCGCATCGGGGCGCCGGTCAGCCCTGCCCGCCCGGCGCAGTTCCTCGAAGCGCTCGTCCACGCGTGTGAGCGCCACGCGCGGACGATCCGTGACGCAGTCGACGAGGACCACGCGGCGTGGGCGGCGGTCGACGACCTCACGGGGAGTCTGATCGACAACGCCGACGCCGTCGCGGCCGACCTCGACGGCGCACAGTTCGGCGAGTTTGGGGTGCTCTCGGCGGCACTCGATTTCAACTACTCGTGGAAGATATTCGCGGCCCGGCGTCTCCGCGCCGAGACCGATGGTCTCGATTCCGACGCGATGGACGCGCTCGACGCGCTTCTCGACACCCTGGAACTGTTCGGCCCGGCCCGCGAGCACTTCAAGACGCTGTACTTCCAGTGGGCGCTCATCGGCCTCTCGCGGGCCGTCCTCGTCGCCTCGCTTCCCGCCCTCCTCCTTGCGGTCTGTATGATCGCCTTCGTCGATCCGACCGGCCCCCTGGCCGCGCGGGTTGGCGTCGTCCCGCTCGTCGCGTTCGCCTCGGCGGTTGCGGTGTTGCCCTTCCTCGTCTTGCTCGCCTACATCCTCCGGATCGCCACCGTGACGAAACACACCCTCTCCATCGGGCCGTTCATCCTCCGGGAGACGGACGGGGTGCCCGTCTCCGACGACGACGCCGAGTCCCGTTAGCCTTTAGCCACCGCCGGTACAACCCCGCACAATGACTGCGCAGGCACTCCAGCAACGCGATCTCGCGGTCGTCATCGGGCTGGAGGTTCACGTCCAGCTCGAAACCGACACGAAGATCTTCTGTGGCTGCTCGACCGAGTCGGCCGACGACGAGGCGCCGAACACCCGAACCTGCCCCGTCTGTCTCGGGCTGCCGGGTGCTCTCCCGGTCCTCAACGAGGCGGCAGTCGAGGCGGCGGTGAAGGTGGGAAAGGCACTCGACGCCGATATCGCCGAGGAGACCCGCTTCCACCGCAAAAATTACTACTATCCTGACCTCCCGAAGAACTTCCAGATCACGCAGTACGACGCGCCGATCTGTGCCGACGGCGCCCTAGAAGTGAGCGTCGAGGACGACCGCCGAGAGATCGGTATCGGCCGCGCCCACTTGGAGGAGGACCCCGGTAGCCTCCAGCACGAGGGCGGCAGCATCGAGACGGCCGATCACACGCTCGTCGACTACAACCGCGCGGGGACGCCCCTGATGGAGATCGTCACCGAACCGGACTTCCGCGGCCCGGGCGAGGTGCGCGCCTTCCTCGCGAAACTGGAGGAGGTACTGGAGTATCTCGGCGTCTTCGACGCCTCCCGCGACGGGAGTCTCCGCATCGACGCCAACATCTCCTTGATGCCCGCAGACGAGATGGCCGACGACGGGAGCGTCGACGAGGCGGCGCTCGAGGCGGCCAACCGCACCGAGGTGAAGAACATCTCCAGTCACAAGGGCGCAGAGAAGGCGCTGGCCTACGAGGTGACCCGTCAGAAAAACGCCGTCGAGCGCGGCCGCGAAATTGAACAGGAGACGCGCCACTGGGACGAGAGCCGCGGGATCACCGTCTCGATGCGCTCGAAGGAAGAGGAGAAAGACTACCGCTACTTCCGCGAGGCCGACCTCCCGCCTCTGCAGGTGGCCGACTGGAAGGAGCGCATTCCGATCCCCGAACTCCCGGACGCTCGCCGCGAGCGCTTCCGCGAGGCGTACGGTCTCGACGCGGAGGCAGCCGCCAAACTCACCTCGACAAAGGAGGTGGCCGACTTCTTCGAGGACGTGGCCGACCGATTCGACGCCGGTCTCGCGGCGACCTGGGTGGCCGACGACCTCCTGGGCGAACTCAACTACCGCGATATGACGATCACGGACGTTTCGGGGCGTCTCGACGAGTTTGCCCGGCTGATCGAACTTGTCGACACCGACGAGATCACGGAGAAAAACGCCCGCGAGGTTGTCCTGCGGACGATGCTCGACGAGGGACACACCCCGGAGGAGGTGGTCGAGCGTGAGGGACTGGGCAAGGCCGGCGACGACGCCGTCGCCGCCGCCGTCGAGGCGGCCATCGAGGAGAACCCCGACGCGGTCGAGGACTACCACGACGGCGAGGGCGGCGCGCTCAACTTCCTCGTCGGGCAGGTGATGAGCAAGACCGGGGGGAGCGCCGACCCCGGGACGGTCAACGGACTGCTTCGCGAGCGTCTCGACGAGTAGGGCGCTCCAGCACCGAACGTCCGGGACCCCGTCCGAATCCGTCGACCGGCCCCGAAGCGCGGCGACTCCCGCCAGAGGGCACGCGCCCCGCCGTCGGAGTCGGCCGATTGTGGCCACGAAAGCTTTAGGCGGGTGGTCGGCCTACGAGTCGGCGATGAAACGCGGCCCCGAACTGATCATTACGGAGAAGGACAATGCCGCCCGTCGCATCGCAGACATCCTGAGCGACGGGAGCGCGGGGAGCGACCGCGTCAACGGCGTCAACGTCTACAAGTGGGGCGGCAAGCGGTGTATCGGCCTCTCGGGCCACGTCGTCGGCGTCGACTTCCCCCCGGAGTACAGCGACTGGCGCGACGTAGAGCCGGTCGAACTCGTGAGCGCGGACGTCGAGAAGCGGCCGACCCAGGAGAACATCGTCGCGGCGCTCCGGCGACTGGCACGCAACGCCTCGCACGTCCACATCGCGACCGACTACGACCGCGAGGGTGAACTCATCGGCAAGGAGGCGTACGAACTCGTCCGCGACGTCAACGAGGAGGCGCCGGTCGACCGGGTGCGCTTTTCCTCGATCACCGACCGCGAGGTACGCGAGGCCTTCGCCGACCCCGACGACCTGGACTTTAACCTCGCGGCCGCGGGCGAGGCCCGACAGATCATCGACCTGATGTGGGGCGCCTCGCTCACACGCTTTCTCTCGCTGTCGGCCCGGCAACTCGGCGACGACTTCATCTCGGTCGGCCGGGTTCAGGGACCGACGCTAAAGCTGATCGTCGACCGCGAGCGTGAAATCGACGCCTTCGACCCCGAGGACTACTGGGAACTGTTCGCCGCCCTCGCGAAAGACGACGAAACCTTCGAGGCGCAGTTTTTCTACCTCGACGACGACGACAACGAGGCCGAACGCGTCTGGGACGGCGAGCGGGCGGAGGTGGTCGACCGGACGCTCTCGGCGGCCGCCGTCGCCACTGTCGAGGAGGTGCGCCGTCGCACCCGAACCGACGACCCGCCGGCGCCGTTCAACACGACGCAGTTCATCCGCGCCGCGAGCGGGATCGGCTACTCCGCCCAGCGAGCGATGAGCATCGCCGAGGATCTCTACACCGCAGGGTACGTTACCTACCCCCGAACGGACAACACGGTGTACCCCGAGGACCTCGACCCGCGGGACCTACTCGACGCGCTGTCGGCCGGCCCCCGGTTCGGCGACGACGCCGCCGACCTACTCGACGCCGAGGACATCACCCCGACCGCCGGTGACGAGGAGACGACCGACCACCCGCCGATCCACCCGACCGACGAACTCCCCTCGCCGTCCGACCTCTCGGAGGATGAGTGGGAGGTGTACGAACTCGTCGTGCGGCGCTTTCTCGCCACCGTTGCCGACGCGGCGACCTGGGAGCACCTGCGCGTCGTCGCGGCCGTCGACGGCGCCGACGCGGATCGGCGTCTGAAAGCAAACGGCAAGCGCCTCGTCGATCCGGGGTACCACGCCGTCTACCCCTACCGCTCGACGACGGAGAACTACGTCCCAGACGTCACCGAGGGCGAGGAACTCACGGTTACCGAGACGCGCCTCGAAGCCAAGCAGACCCAGCCACCGCGGCGGTACGGGCAGTCCCGTCTCATCGAGACCATGGAGGAGATGGGGATCGGCACGAAGGCGACCCGACACGACGTGATTCAAAAGCTGTACGACCGGGGGTACATCGAGGGTGACCCGCCGCGGCCGACTCGGCTGGCACGAGGGGTCGTCGAAGCCTCCGAGGAGTTCGCGGATCGCATCGTCAGCGAGGAGATGACCGCCCGACTGGAGGAGGACATGCAGGCCATCGCCCGCGGCGAGGCCGACCTCGCGGACGTAACCGACGAGTCTCGGGCGATCCTCGAACGCGTGTTCGACCGCCTCGAACAGTCTCGGGAGGCACTCGGTGATCACCTGCGCGAGTCGCTGAAGGCGGACAAGACCGTTGGCCCGTGTCCCGAGTGTGGCGCAGACCTCGTGATTCGGCGGAGCCGCGGTGGTTCCTACTTTGTCGGCTGTGACGGGTACCCCGACTGCGAGTATACCCTCCCGCTCCCCTCGACGGGCAAGCCAATCCTCCTTGACGACGTCTGTGGGGAACACGGTCTCCACGACGTGAAAATGCTCGCGGGCCGGAAGACGTTCGTCCACGGCTGCCCGCTCTGTGCGGCGGAGGCGGCCGACGAGGAATCCGACCTGGTCGTCGGGGCGTGCCCGGAGTGTGGCGAGGCCCACGGCGGCGAACTCGCGGTCAAACGGCTTCGCTCGGGCGGTCGACTCGTCGGCTGTACGCGCTACCCCGACTGCGAGTACTCCCTCCCGATGCCCCGGCGTGGCGAAGTCGAACGCGTCGAGGAGACCTGCGAGGAACACGGGCTGCCGGGGTTGCGGATCACCTACGAGGACTCGGACCGCGAGCCGTGGGACTTGGGCTGTCCCATCTGTAACTATCGGGAGTACCAGGCTCGACAGGCGGGGACGGAACTGGAGGCCATCGAGGGCATCGGCGAGAAGACCGCCGAGAAGCTGAAGGCTGCGGGCGTCGAGGACGTCGACGGCCTGAAGTCCGCCGAACCGGACGCGCTAGCCGACGAAATCGACGGTGTCGGGGAAGAGACAGTTCGAACCTGGCAGGCCGACGCGGACTGATACGGCGCCCGCCGCGGGCGATCAACCGCCGACACGAGCCTCACGGCCCCCAACCGTCCCCGCCGCGAGTCGGACTCTTTTTATCGTCTCCGCGGAGTAGCCACCTGTAATGACCACGCCGTGGGACGAGTGGGACCACGTCCTCAAGGTCGACCCCGACAAGGACCTCGTCGCGGGCGAGACGTTCGAGGACGTCTGTGCCACCGGAACCGACGCCATCGAGATTGGCGGGACGACGGGCATGACCAAAGAGAAGATGGAGACGGTCGTCGACGCCTGCGCGAAGTACGGCGTACCGCTCTATCAGGAGCCGTCGAATCCCGCGGTCGTCATCGACGACGACGCGCTGGACGGCTACCTGATCCCGACGGTGTTCAACGCCGGCGACAGCTTCTGGGTCACCGGCGCGCACAAGGAGTGGGTTCGGATCGAGAACGGTCTCGACTGGAGTCGTACCCACACCGAGGCGTACATCGTCCTCAATCCCGACTCCTCCGTCGCCGAGTACACCGACGCCGACTGCGATCAGTCGCCGGACGACGTGGCCGCGTACGCCGCCGTCGCGGAGAAGCTGTTCGGCCAAGAGATCGTCTACATCGAGTATTCGGGCACCTTCGGCGACCCCGAGACGGTCGAAGCCGCGAGCGACGCGCTCGACGATACCACCCTATTTTACGGCGGCGGCATCGGTGACTACGACGCCGCCAAGGAGATGAGCCAGTACGCCGACGTCATCGTCGTCGGTGACCTCCTCCACGACGAGGGCTGTGACGCCGTTCGCGAGACGGTCGAGGGCGCGAAGGCGGCCGAGGACACGGACCCGACGTGACTCACCACGGCATCCGCCGGCCACGTCGGTAGGCACCGCTTCAGTCTATGGGTCGGCGGTTGGGCCGCCCGCTTCGATCCGGACAGAGTGGCCCCGGGACCGATACGGAACCCTCGCTGGCCCCCCTGGTTTTACCGGCTGTCCCCCCGACCGACGACACATGGAGATCACCGACGTACGGGTCGAACGGATCGAGGTGCCGCTGGAGCGACCGCTCGGTGTCTCGCGTGGCCGGTCGATGTCGGCCCGCGGGGCAGCCTTCGTCGTCGTCGAGACGGACGCGGGGATCACGGGCGTTGGCGAGGGCGTCGGGCCGGAGTCGTACATCGTCGAGCGCATCGTCGAGGAGAAGTACGCCCCGCGGCTGATCGGCGAGAATCCGCTCGATATCGAGCGTCACTGGGAGTCGATGGTAACCGACACGCTGTACAAGGATCTGAAGGGGCAGGGGTTGTCGGCGGCGAGCGGTGTCGACATCGCGCTCTGGGATATCGCGGGCAAACACCACGACGTCCCCGTCTATCGCCTCCTGGGCGGCCCCGTCGGCGGCGCCCTCAAACCGTACGCGAGCGACCTGTTCTGGCAGGACCCCGAGACGATGGCCGAGCGGGCGGCGTCGTACGTCGACCGCGGGTTCGCGGGCGTCAAGACCCACCTGGGGCGGGGGATCGACGCCGACGAGGAGCGGGTCGCGGCGATGCGGGACGCCATCGGCGACGCCGCGCTGATGGTCGACATGAACTGCGGGTACGACCGGCCGGACGCCCGGCGCGTCGGGCGGATGCTCGAAGACTACGACGTCTACTGGTACGAGGAGCCGCTCACGCCGTACGACGTTGACGGGCTGGCAGCCCTGCGCGAGGAACTCGCCGTGCCCATCGCGGCCGGCGAAAACGAATTCACCAAGTGGGGGTTCCGGGAACTGTTCGAGGCGGAGGCCGTCGACTACGCGATGCCCGACGTGATGCGCTGTGGCGGCATCACCGAGGCGAAGAAGGTCTGTGCGCTCGCGGCGGCCCACGGGACGGTCGTCAGCCCCCACTGTTTCACCACGGGTGTCGGCCTCGCGGCGACGATGCACGTGATGGCGGCCTCGCCGGCCTGCGAGTGGTTGGAGTTCGACCCGACCGACTTCCCCGTCTACGACGCGCTGTTCGAGACGCCGCCGGCGCTCGACGACGGTCGGATCGCCCTCCCCGAGGAGCCGGGACTCGGCGTCTCGCTCGACGAGGCGGTGATCGGCGAGTATCGCGTCGGCTGAGGTCGCGTGACAGGAAACGGTCGCGTTTAAGGTACGGGGACCGATACAGGTGGATATGGAAGACCGAACGCACGCGGCCGACGTGGCCGCCGGCGAGACGGCGACTGTCGCCGGCTGGGTCCACGAGATCCGCGACCTGGGTGGCATCGCCTTTCTGATCCTCCGGGACCGCACCGGCAAACTCCAGATCAAATTCGAGAAAGACGAGATGGACGAAGCCCTCGTCGAGACGGGGCTGGGCGTTCACCGCGAGAGCGTCGTGACCGTCACCGGCGCCGTCGAGGAGGAACCCCGAGCGCCGACGGGCCTGGAGATGGTCCCCGACTCTCTCGATGTGCTGGCCGACGCCGACCCCGAACTACCCCTCGACCCCTCGGGGAAGGTCGACGCCGAACTCCCGACCCGGCTGGACAACCGCACCCTCGACCTCCGCAAGCCCGAGGTGAAAGCCATCTTCGAGATCCGGAGCGAGATTCTGCGGTCGGTCCGGGAGTACTTCCGCTCGGTCGGGAGCACGGAGATCAACACCCCGAAAATCGTCGCCACCGGGACGGAGGGCGGCACGGAGCTGTTCCCGATCACCTACTTCGGGCAGGAGGCGTTCATGAACCAGTCGCCACAGCTGTTCAAACAGCTGATGATCGGCAGCGGCCTCGAACGCGTCTTCGAGGTCGGTCCCATCTTCCGCGCCGAGGAACACAACACCCCCCGCCACCTCAACGAGGCGACGATGATCGACTTCGAGTCGGCCTTCGTCGATCACCACGAGGCGATGGACGTCTGTGAGGGGACGCTCAAGGCTGCCTACGAGGGTGTCGCCGAGAACTGTGCCGACGAACTCGAACTGCTGGGCTACGACGACTTCGCGGTCCCCGACGACGACTTCCCGCGGCTCACCTACGAGGAGGCCATCGAACGGGTCAACGCCACGGGTGAACTCGACGAACAACTGGTCTGGGGCGACGACCTGTCGACCGAGGCCGAGAAGGCCCTCGGCGTGGACGTGGGCGGCCACTACTTCGTCACCGACTGGCCCTCCGAGATCAAGCCGTTCTACATCCAGGATTACGACGACGACCCACAGCTCTCGAAGGGCTTTGACCTGATGCACCCGCGGATGGAACTCGTCTCGGGTGGTCAGCGCGAACACCGCTACGACGAACTCGTCGCGGGCTTCGAACAGCAGGGACTTGACCCCGAGCAGTTCGACTACTACACCCGGATGTTCAAATATGGCATGCCGCCCCACGCCGGGTGGGCCTACGGCGTCGAACGGCTGGTGATGACGATGCTGGATCTGGACAACATCCGCGAAGCCGTCCTCTTCCCGCGTGACCGCCAGCGTCTGAGTCCGTAGGACCGGACGTTCTCTCGCGTCGGCCGGTCGACGGTCCCCGAGTCGTCTCGTTCCGTTCCGACAGGGCTTAACGACCCCCGGCCCCTCCTCGGGGACATGAGCGAGCAGTCGCGGGGACCCGGCGCGACGGCGTTCGTCCCCGGTCACGTCACCGGCTTTTTTAGCCCGTATCCGGACGACGACCCCGGGCGTGCGGGGTCGCGCGGGGCGGGGGTGACCCTCTCGGACGGCGTCCGCGTCACGGTACGGCCGGCCGACGGCGACGCCCCCCGGATCACCCTCGACGGTGATCACCTCCCGATGGACGCCGTGACGACGGTACTCTCGGCGCTCGACGTCGCCGACCGGGCGCGGGTCGTCGCCGAGAGCGACCCGCCGCTGGGGACGGGGTTCGGCGTCTCGGGGGCGATGGCCCTCGGGGCGGCGCTCGCGGCCAACCACGCGTTCGGCTGCGAGCGGTCGGCGAACGCCCTCGTAACCCTCGCCCACCGCGCGGAGGTGATGGCGGGGACCGGTCTCGGTGACGTGGTGGCCCAAGCCCGCGGCGGGGTGCCGATCCGTCTCGATCCGGGCGCACCCACACACGGCCGTCTCGACGCCGTCCCCGAACGGACGCGGGTGGAGTATCTCGCGCTTGGCGACCTCTCGACGGCGGAGGTTCTCGCCGGCGACACCGACCGACTGGTGACCGCCGGCGAGGACGCGCTCTCGCGGTTGGTGGAGCGGCCGACCCTGCCGACACTGATCGACGAATCGCGACGATTCGCCGACGAGACGGGGCTGGTGACCGACCGTTTGGCCGACGTGCTCTCGGCTGTCGACGACGCCGGTGGGCGGGCGTCCATGGCGATGCTCGGGGAGACGGTGTTCGCGCTCGGATCGGGACTCTCCGACGCGGGCTACGACGCGTCGGTCTGTCGGACCTACGACGCGGGCGCACACCTCGTCGCCGACTGATCGGGGCGCTTTTGTTCGGGCCGGCGTATCGGTCGCGCATGGTCGAGGCCGAGATTCCGGCGGACCACCCGCGTCACGACTCGCTGGTGACCCGCCACCGTGTCGAGGCGGGCGTCGAGAAAGGGATCACCAGCCGACAGGGCCTTATCGCACAGGGTCGTGGCGAGGCCTTCGACTACCTGCTCGGCGAGCGGACCATCCCCTCGGCGGACGCGGCGGCGCGGGCGGCCGCCGCTCACCTCCTCCTGGCCGATCACCCCGTCGTCTCCGTGAACGGCAACGCGGCGGCGCTCGTCCCCGCGGAACTGGTCGCTCTCGCCGACGCCGTCGGGGCCGACCTCGAGGTGAACCTATTCAACCGCACGGAAGAGCGGATGCGGGCCATCGCCGAGCACCTCCGCGACCACGGGGCGACCGGGGTGAAAGGGCTGGCCGCAGACGCCCGCATCCCGAATCTGGCTCACGAGCGCGCGAAGGTGGACGCTGACGGCATCGCCGACGCCGACGTGGTGTTGGTGCCACTGGAGGACGGCGACCGCGCGGCGGCGCTTTCGGATCTCGGGAAAGTCGAAATCGTGATCGACCTGAACCCGATGTCGCGGTCGGCCCGGGTCGCGGACGTGCCGGTCGTCGACAACATTCTGCGGGCAATCCCGAACATTACGACGCACGCGCGCGAGTTGGCCGACGCCGACCGGCCCACCCTCGAACGAATCGTCGGCGAGTTCGACCCCGAGGCGACGCTCGCGGCCGCCGAACGCGCCATCCGAGACGGCTAAACCCCGCTCACGAAGACGGCGAGCCACTGACGTGGGTCGGGCCGCCGCCGGAGTTCGACCCGTTCGACCCACTTCACCCACTGGAAGCCGCGGCGATCCGGCGCGACGAGTCGAAGCGGGTAGCCGTGGCCGTGTTCGAGGCGCTCGCCGGAGAGCCGCGTCGCTAGCAGGGCGCCCCGCGCCTCCGACAGTGGGAGACTCCACCGGTAGCCCGTCACCGAGTGAATCGTCACCCACGCGGCGTCCGCAGTCGGCTCCGCGGCGTCGACGAGCGCCCCGAGGTCGAGTCCCTGCCACTCACGCTCGGCGTACCACCCGCTCGTACAGTCGAGGACGGCTCGCCGTGCCGCCCCGGGCCGCAGGTCCTCGGCGCCGAGCGCCAGCGGCCGGTCGACCTCCCCATCGACGGTGAGCGTCCACGCTCCCGGATCGATCGGATCGGGGTCGTCGGCCACCCAACTCGTGACCGGGAGGGCGTCGCCGTCGTCGAGTTCCCGCGAGCCGGTGAACCGCCGGGTCGCCGCGGGCGTCTCTAGGAGGGTCGCGACCCTCCGCAACAGCCACACCGTCGCGCCGCCGGCAGCCACCAGCCCCGCGTACTGGAGCGCGACCCGCCGGCTGCGGACGTCTCGGCCGCGGAGCGGGCGAAAGCGCGACCGTAGGTGTGCCAGCAGGAGCGGTCCGATCAGCAGGCCGAACAGGATGTGGAGGTTGAGCAGCGTCCAGACTCCGAGCGGCGCGGTGGCGCCGAGCGCCCAGCCGACGCCCGTCGCGCCGGCGGCCACGGCGACGGCCGCGAGACAGACCGAAAGCGGGGTGGCACGGTCCCAGGCGCGCCGGTCGCGGAGACGGGCGGCGACTCGGCGGAACTTCGCCACTAGGAGCGGGAGGATCGACAGGCCAGCGACGGCGTGTACCCAGAAGACGGCGGCGTCGGAGGGGTGGCCGATCCAGAACCCCGCGATACCGGTCGCGACGGCGACGCCGGTGGTGGCGAACAGCGACCAGTCGACGGTCCGCGGCGGTGGGACGAGGCGGTCGAGGACCGGTGCCATGTGGAACGATACCGTCCATCGGGCAAAAGCCCGTCGCGCTACCGAGCGTCGGCGAGCGCGCGTTCGATGCGGTCGAGTCCCGTCTCCAGGCGGTCGAGGCTGTTGGCGAAACTCAGGCGGAGCCACCCGTCACCCGCCGCGCCGAAGCCGTCGCCGGGCGCGAGAACGACGCCGTGTTCCCGGAGGAGGTGTTCGGCCATCTCCAGGCTCGTCCCCGGGAGATCCGGGTCGAGGAAGGCGTAGAAGGCTCCCTCGGGTCGCGGGCCGGTCAACCCCTCGATGTCGGCGACTCGCTCGACGACGTAGTCGCGGCGCTCGCGGAAGGCGTCGTACATCTCCTCGGCGTCGTCCTGTGGCCCGGTTAGCGCCGCGAGGGCGGCGTGTTGGCTCACACTCGACGCACAGGAGGTGGTCGACTCGTGAATCTTCGTCGCCTGATCGACGATTTCGGTCGTCCCCGCGAGCCACCCCACTCGCCACCCGGTCATGGCGTAGCGCTTCGAACAGGAGTTGACCGTGAGGACGTTCTCGGGGTGGCCGGTCATGGCGGCGACGCCTTGGGGATCGCGCTCGTAGGAGAGGCCGAGATACACCTCGTCGGCGACGACGTAGGCGTCGTGTTCCGCGGCGGCGTCGACGACGGCGCGGACGGCGTCGGCATCGTACGTCCGTCCCGTGGGGTTGTTGGGCGAACAGAGAATCACCAGCCCCGTCTCGGGGCCGATGGCGTCGACGAGACGGTCGGCATCGAGGGCAAAGCCCGACTCGGTTGGCATCGGGACCGGCGCGGGCACGCCGTCGGCCATCCGAATCTGAACCCAGTAGTTGGGGAAGCCGGGCGTCGGGAAGACCACCTCGTCGCCGGGCGAGACGGTACAGAGGGCGGCGAGATGGAGCGCCTCCATCCCGCCGGCGGTGACGATCACCTCCTCGGGGTCGACCTGGACGCCGTAGTCGCCGGCCATGTGGTCGGCGATGGCCGTCCTGAGTTCCGGGTTGCCGGCGTTGGTGGTGTAACTGGTGTGGCCGTCCCGCGCCGCCCGACAGGCGGCGTCGACGGCGTGTTCGGGCGTGTCGAAATCGGGGATGCCGACCTCTAGGCGCACGAGGTCCTCGTCCATCTCCTCCGCGATGTCGAACATGTAGCGGATGCTGGACCGTTCGACGCCACGGACACGCTCAGTGGGGCCAAGTGTCATAGTCGGCGGTAGCCGGGCGCGTGGAAAAGCTGTTCGATCCCCCGTCAGTTACATGCTGTCGCGGCGTCGACTCCACTCATGCTCCGGCCGTACTTCTTCGGCGTGTATCACTGGCGCGAGCGCCTGGGTCGGATCGCCGCCGCGGGCGTTCTACTCGCCGCCGCCGCCGTCGCCTACCGGCGCGGTGGGCGGACGCTCCGGGCGGTCGCTGCCGGCGTCGCGGCGGGGTCGCTCTACCGTGGCGGCGACGCGACCCGTCGCCTCTGCTCGCCGGCGCCGTGGGCGCTCGACCGCAGCAAGTACGACGCCCTCGGCTCGATCCTGTCGCTCGACGGTGCCGACCGCGTCCTCGACGTGGGGTGTGGCACCGGGCGGTCGGTCGTCGGTCTCGCGCCACACCTCCCCGACGACGCGACGGTGATCGGTCTCGACCCCTTCGACGACCGGGTGATCCTGGGCAACGGCCCGGCGCTGGCGCGACGGAACGGGACACTTGCACGCGTCGATGTCGCTCCGGTCGCGGGCGACGCCGGCCGTCTCCCCCTCGCGGACGGCTCGGTCGACGCCGTCACGGCCTGTCGGGTGCTCCACGACGTGCCCGAAGAGCGGCGGGCGGCAGCCTTTGCGGAACTCCGACGGGTGTGTGCGAACGACGGCGTCGTCGGACTGCTGGAGTTGCCGATCACGCCCGACGGGGTCGACGACCACGAGGTGTACTGGCGGGGGTGTCTCGAAGACGCGGGGCTGACCGTCGAGCGTGTGGCGACCGTTCCGCGCCCGACCCGGGAGGGGACGTACGTCGCCATCGCGGCGACACCGGCGTGACCGCGCGGGTCGCCGCGGGCGCCCGAACCGGCGGGCTTTAGGGGTCCATCGCCCACTGGACACGTATGAGCCACGAGGAGTTCCCCACGGATCGACCGGCGGTGGTGACCTGTGGGTTGCCCTACGCCAACGGCGACCTCCACATCGGCCACCTGCGAACGTACGTCGGCGGGGACGTCTACGCCCGCGCCCTGCGAACACTGGGCCAGGAGACGGCTTTCGTCTCCGGATCGGACATGCACGGGACCCCTGTCGCGGTCAACGCCGAGGAGGCGGGTGTCTCCCCCGAAACGTTCGCCTTGGAGTGGCACGAGACCTACGCGGAGACGTTTCCGAAGTTCGGCGTCGAGTTCGACAACTACGGCCACACCCACGACACGACGAACGTCGAGTTGACGAGCGAAATCGTGCGGACGCTGGACGAGAACGGCCACGTCTACGAGAAGGAGATCATGGTGGCCTACGATCCCGCGGAGGAGCAGTCGCTCCCGGACCGCTACGTCGAGGGGACCTGTCCCTACTGTGGCGAACGCGCCCGCGGTGACGAGTGTGACGAGGGCTGTGGCCGCCACCTCGAACCCGGGGAGATCGAGGACCCTCAGAGTACCATCACCGGCAACCCCGCCGAGTACAGGGAACAGACCCACAAGTTCTTCCGCGTCTCGGCGTTCCAAGACTACCTCGCCGAGTTCATCGACCGTCTCGAGGGGACGGCAAACGCCAAAAACCAGCCCCGGGAGTGGATCGAAGGGGAACTCCGCGACTGGTGTATCACCCGCGATATGGACTGGGGGATCGACTACCCCGACGGCGAGGAGCCGAGCGACGAGAGTGATCTCGTGCTCTATGTCTGGGTCGACGCGCCTATCGAGTACGCCGCCTCGACGAAGCAGTACTCCGAGCGCGTCGGTGCCGACGTCTTCGACTGGGAGGAAGCTTGGAAGGGATCGGCGGACGAGTCCGGCGGAGAGGTGGTTCACGTCATCGGTCGCGACATCATCCAACACCACACCGTCTTCTGGCCCGCCATGTTGCGGGGCGCCGACTACGTCGAACCGCGTGCGGTGATGGCGAGCGGGTTCATCACGCTCAACGGCCAGGGCTTTTCGACCTCGCGCAACCGCGCCGTCTGGGCCGACGAATACCTCGACGAGGGCTTCCATCCGGACCTCCTGCGGTACTATCTCGCCACGAACGGCGGCTTCCAGCAGGACGTCGACTTCTCGTGGGAGCGATTCCGCGAGCGTGTCAACAACGAACTCGTCGGAACCGTCGGCAACTTCGCCTACCGCGCCCTGCTCTTTGCCCACCGCGAGTTCGACGGGACGCCCGACGCCGACCTCTCGACCGAGGTGCGCGAGCGCATCGAAGACGCCATCGACGAGTTCACCGCCGCGGTCAACGACTACTCGGTGCGGGCCGCCGGCGATGCCGCCGTCTCGCTGGCTTCCTTCGGCAACGAGTACATTCAGCAGAACGAACCGTGGAACCTCGTCGACGAGGACCCCGAACGGGCGGCACAGGTGCTCCGGGACTGCGTCCAAGTCGCCAAGGCTGTTTCCGTCCTCTTTGCGCCGGTCGCCCCCGGCACCGCTGATCGCCTGTGGTCGCAGGTCGGCGGCGAGGGGTCGGTTCACGACGTGACCGTCGACGCGGCGCTCGAACCGCCCGCCCCCGACTTCGGTGAACCCGACGAACTCTACGAGAAGATTCCCGCAGAGCGCGTCGAGGAACTCAACGCGAAACTCGAAGCGCGGGTCGCGGAAGCGGAACGCGACGAGGAGGGTGACGCCGACGCGGACGACGACGCCGAAACCGATACCACCCTCGAACCCGTCGAAGCCGACCGGATCGGCTTCGAGGAGTTCCAGGACCTCGACATGCGAGTCGGCGAGATTCTGGAGGCCGAGGGGATCGAGGGGGCGGACGACCTCGCGCGACTCGTCGTCGATATCGGCGTCGAGGAGCGACAGATCGTCGCGGGCATCAAGCAACTCCACGATCTCGACAGCCTGCCCGGGACGCGGGTTGTAGTGCTGGCGAATCTGGAGTCGGCGGAACTGTTCGGCGTCGAGTCCAACGGGATGGTCCTCGCCGCCGGCGAGGAGGCGGACCTCCTGACGACGCTCGCGGACGCCGACCCCGGCGAGCGGGTGCGGTAGGCCGACCGGCTTTTTCACCCGGCCCGTCGAAGGGGCCGTATGCGACGGGCAAAGATCGTCTGTACGCTGGGCCCCGCCTCCGACGACCGGGCGACGATCCGCGAACTCGCCGACGCGGGGATGTCCGTGGCCCGCCTCAACGCGAGCCACGGCACCCACGAGGACCGCGCGGCGCTGATCGAGCGGGTCCACGCGGTCGACGCCGCCACCGACGACCCACTCTCGGTGATGCTCGATCTTCAGGGTCCGGAGGTCCGGACGGCCCCGCTCGACGAGCCGATCCACCTGGCGGCCGACTCGGCGGTTCGATTCGTCGAGGGTGACGCCGCGACGCCCGAGGAGATCGGTCTCTCCTATGCCCTCGGGGCGGTCGACCCCGACGACCGGGTTCTCCTCGACGACGGCCGGATCGAGACGCGTGTGACGGCCGTCGACGGCGACACCGTGACCGCCCGCGTCGTCTCCGGGGGCGAACTCGGGGGTCGAAAGGGGGTGAACGTCCCCGGCGTCGACCTCGATCTGGACGTGGTGACCGAGCGGGACCGTCGGGACATCGAGGTTGCCGTCGAAGGCGGGGCGGACTTCGTCGCGGCGAGTTTCGTCCGCGACGCCGCCGACGTCCTCGCGGTCACCGACGCCATCGAGAACGCGGGTGGGGACATCCCGGTCGTCTCGAAGATCGAGCGGGCGGGCGCGGTCGACAACGTCGACGGCATCGTCGCGGCCTCCTACGGCGTGATGGTCGCCCGAGGCGACCTCGGGGTGGAGTGCCCACTGGAGGACGTCCCGATGATACAGAAGCGGATCATCGGGACCGCACAGGACGCGGGCGTCCCCGTCATCACGGCGACGGAGATGCTGGACTCGATGGTCTCGGCCCGGCGACCGACGCGGGCGGAGGCCTCCGACGTGGCGAACGCGGTGCTCGACGGGACGGACGCGGTGATGCTCTCGGGCGAGACGGCCATCGGTGACCACCCGGTTCGCGTCGTCGAGACGATGGACCGTATCGTCCGCGAGGTAGAGGAGAGCGCGGAGTACGGCGAGACGACTGAGGGACGGGTGCCCGCGGCGGCCGAGGGGTCCCAGACCGAGGCGCTGGCACGGGCGGCGCGCTATCTCGCCCGCGACCTCGGGGCGACGGCTATCGTCGCCGTCTCCGAGTCGGGCTATACGGCTCGCTCCACCGCGAAGTTCCGGCCGAGCGTCCCTGTCGTGGCGACGACGCCGCGGGACTGGGTCCGTCGGCAACTCGCCCTCTCGTGGGGGGTCGACGCCCAGTACGCCGCCTACCGTGAGGACATCGAGGGGATGATCGACGCGGCGGTCGACGCCGCCATCGACGCCGGCGCCGCCGAGAGCGGCGACACCGTCGTCGTCCTCACGGGGATGATGACGGAACTCGAAGGGACCAACACGACGAACACGTTGAAGGTCCACGTCGCCTCGGAGACGGTCGCGACGGGCCGAAACGTCGTGAGCGGGCGGGTCGCCGGCCCCGTCTTCCGGTGTCCGGACGGCGACCTCTCGGACGCCCCCGACGGCGCCATCGTCGTCCTCCCGGCGACCTTCGACGGCCAGTTCGCGGGCGACACCGGCCGCATCGGTGGCATCGTCGACGCCCGGCCGGGGATGACGAGTTACGCCGCGGTAATCGCCCGGGAACGGGGCGTACCGATGGTCAGCGGGGCGCCGCTCCCGGACGACGTCGTCGACGGCACGACGGTGACGATCAACGCCGACCGGGGCGTCGTCTACGAGGGCGACGTGACCCCACGAGAACACAAGCGGTGACCCGCCGCCGCGGGTCGGTATCCCTTTCAGTGATCGGGCGTTATCGAGGACCATGAGCGCAGTTCCGGAGGAGGACCGCGACGAGGGCGAGTCGCAGTGGCGGTTCGGCCTCGACGAGGTTGGCGAGGACGCCGAACCCGACGTGCCGGAGCCAATCGAACCCGAGACGCCGTCCGCCGAGAACGCCGCCTTCGTCATCCTCGGGGTGGCCCTCTCGCTGCTGATCTTCTATGCGGCCCTCGCCGGCCTGTGAGGCCGCGCCGATCCACCCGCCGTCTCCGCACTGGCGCGTCGGCGGGGCCGACCGGGCGAACACCGCTGACTGTGGCTGTGGCGGCGACACTGCGAAGGCTTCTTTTCGGATGAAATGCGTCACGAGGTATGGTCTCCCGCAGACAAACCCTCCAAAGTATCAGCGCCTGCCTCGTCGGTGCTGCCGCCGGTTGTGTCGGCCAGTCGGGTCCCTCCGCCGACCGAATCCGCTGGCAAGCGAGCATCCGCGGCCCGCCCGTCATCGACGAGGGCGACCTCTACGTGATGGAGCGACTGACGCTGCACGCGCTGTCACCGGCCGACGGCAGCACGCGGTGGACGGTCGAATATGACGAGAGCGAGTTCGAACAGCGCCTCTGTCTGGACAGCAACATCACCGTCGACGACCGCCGGATCTACCTGCCGGGTTGTGACGGTCTCCGGGCACTCGATCGATCCAGCGGTGAACGAACTTGGGTCGTCGATGACCCGCTTCGCGGCGCCGTCGCCGTCGCCGACGGACGGGTGTACGCGAACGCCGCCGACCTGCTCGCAATTGACGCCGAGACGGGGGCGGTCGACTGGCGCGTCTCGACCGGCGGCGAGCGTCTCACGCGGCCCGCGGCGACCCCGAACGGCGTCGTCTTCACCAACCGCGTCGACGGCGTCGTCACCGCCTTCGGGACCGACGGCGAGCAACGGTGGCAACACCGGACCGACACCGAAACCCGGGGGCCGACCGTCGCCGACGGCACGGTGTACGTCGCCACGTCGACCGAACCGGGGCGGTCGGGACGACTGCTCGCCCTGAATCTCGACGACGGGACCGTCCGGTGGGAGCGCGACACGCCGTCGCCGAAACGCGGGACGCGACCGGTCGTCGGCCCCGACGCGGTGTATCTCGGGTGTAGCGGACGCGACCACGGTACTCTCGTGGCGCTCGACCGTGCCGACGGGACCGAGCGGTGGTCGTTCACCGACCAGAACAGCACCGTGTACGAACCGGCCGTCACCGCCGAGACGGTGTACGCCGGGTCGAACGACGACCGGCTCTATGCCTTCTCACACGACGGCGAACCGCGGTGGCAGATCGAAACCAACACCACCGTCGGCTCGGTCGTCGCCGGCCGGGACCTCGTCTACGCGTCGAACAACGAGCGACTCTTCGCCGTCGAACGTTCCTGACGCCACCCTGCCGGCACAGGAACCACCGGGAACCAATTTTTCAGCCAATACGTGAAACAATCGCTCAATAGTTCTGATAAAACATGGAAAAATAGGCTTTTGTAGATAGATTACAAAACAATTGACGAACGATGGAGTGGACAGTCTGGATACTTCCGACGCTCGGTGCGAGTATCGGGACGTGGCTGACCGTGCGGGAGCGCGATGGTCGGCCGCCACAACGGCGACACCTGTTCGAGACGGCCGACGGCGACCGTGCCGCCCCGTTCGAGACGCTCGCGGACGGGGCATCCGCCCGGTCGCCTACGTGTTGTCGCTGTGAGCGTGACGTATCCGCGGCGACGTTCCGCTACTGTCGGGCGTGTCTCTCGGAGGGGGCTTGATGAGACCGGTCCGGTGCTGCGACGGGGCGACCGCCGTGTCAGGCGGTCCCCGCGCGCTTCAGTACCTGTGGCGTGACGAGCAAGTCGAGCGCGGCGATCAGGTACGCGACGAGTTGCATCGTCCCGTCGAGGTAGGTGTACGCGACGAAGGCGATTACCAGCGCACCGCTCGCGCCGACGCCGTATCTGATTGCGGGGTTGGCAAACGGATTTCCCTGTGCCATGTAGCTATCGAGCAGACAGAGCGGTGATATACATTGTGTCGTGTTTCCGAGGCGGAGACGCCGACCGATCCGAGTGACGGGACGTGGCGCCGGCCGCTACTGGAGTGTCCGGAGGTTCGCGACGGCGAAGGGCACCAGCATCTCCGCGGGGGAGAGACCGCCGTGCATCCCCACCTCCTCTGGGGTGTCCCCGCCGAACCACACGCTCTCGCTTCGGGGGACACAGAGCAGGTCGGGCGCGCTCCGTTCGAACGCCGGGGTGGGGTCGCCGGGGCCGAACAGGTCCTCGGTCACGTACTCTGCCCGGGAGAACGTCAGACAGTCGACCGTCCGTTCGAGGACGCGCCGCACGGTCTCGACCCGGCCGTCGCGCAGGTGAAACTGCAGTTGTCGGGGACTCCCGAGCGGCGGAATCCGGGTCCCGTCGGCGGCTTCGGCGAGGGCACGCCGCACAACGTCGTTGCCCGTCAGATCGACGTGGCCGTCGGTCTCGATGTGGCCGTGATCGGCCGTCACGGCCACCAGCGTCTCACGGGCGCGCTCGGCGTCGACGCGACACAGTGCCCGATCCAGAGACGCCACGATGTCTTCGAGTTGCGACGCCGTCGCCTCGGCCCGAGGGCCTGCCTCGTGGGACAGGGCGTCGATCTGGGGGAGATACGCGAACAGGTACTGTGTCCCCTCGTTTTCGAGTTCGCGTCGCACGGCGGCGGCCAGTTCGGGAACCGACTGGTATCCGACGTACGCGTCGGCGCCGGCGTCGTACCCACCCGGGTCCGGGTCGTCGAACGCGGCGGGCCTGAACAGCACCGTTCGCACGCCCGCTGGCATCCGCTCGTAGAGCGACTCGACGTCGTAGAGGGTCTCCGAGGCCGGCGGGGTTTCGGGAGCGACTGTCCGTACAGGTTCGCCCGCCGCGGTCAGGTACGGGAGCGACTGGACGCGCCCGACGCCGGTCAGATGTCGCCACCAGCCGAGCGACCCGTGTTCCACGGGGTAGCGACCGCTGTGGAGGGAGGGAAGAGCGGCCGCCGTCTCGGAGGGAAACGGGGCCGTCAGGGGCGTGACAGTGCCGCGACGCTCGAACCGTTCCAACAGGTCCGTCCGGCGCTGGTCGTCGTCGACGACGCGACACCAGCCGTCGTAGCCAAGCCCGTCGATCAGCACGACCAAGACGGTGGTCGTTCTCCCGTGATCGGCGTCACGATAGGTGTCCGGCGGCAGCGTCGGGATGCCAGCCGGGGCCGCATCGAGGACCGAGAGACACGTTCCGGGGACGCCGACGACGCAGTACCCGCCGTACGCTGGGGCGAGAGATCCGGGTCGCTCGGCGCCGTCACGGAGCGAACGGGCGATGCGATCACGCCTCATCGTCGACCGATTCCGCTCCGCGATTGATAAACCCTCCACGACCGGTGTCGGCGGAGCCACGCCCCGGACCGACGGCAGCGCGGTGGTCTCGCCGCCGGTTCGTGGGGCGCCGACGCCGCCGTTCGGTGGAGACGGACGCCCCACGCCGTACGCTCTTTTGCGCGAATTCGAAATATCATCCGCAACAAGTGGTGGTTCAGTAAGATATTGTACACATGTACCGTGTGAGAGTAGCACTAGATTTAATACAATACCACAAAACGGGTCGGTATGCTCGAAGTTGAGAACCTGACGAAATTCTACGGGGATTTACGTGCTGTCAACGATCTCTCCTTCCGGATCGAGGAGGGAGAGTTCGGCACGCTGCTCGGTCCGAGTGGGTGCGGAAAGAGTACCACGCTACGCACCATCGCCGGGCTCGTCGACCCGACCGAGGGCGGGATCTACCTCCGTGGCGACGACGTGACGGGACAAGCCCCGAACGAGCGAAACATCGGGCTGGTGTTCCAGGACTCCGCGACGTTCCCCCACATGACCGTCGAGGAGAACATCGAATACGGCCTCAAGATGAGCGGGTTCGACCCCGACGAGCGAGAGAAGCAGATCACGAAGTATCTCGACCTCGTCCAGATTTCCGAGTACCGGGATCACCGACCCACCGAACTGAGTGGCGGTCAGGAACGCCGCGTCTCTATCGCCCGGGCGCTCGCCTACGAACCCGACATCCTCCTCCTCGACGAACCGCTGACTGGTCTCGACCGCGTACTGCGCCAGGACCTCCGCAACGAAATCAAGCAGATCCAACGTGAGGTGGAGGTCACGACCCTGTATGTCACCCACGACCAGGAGGAGGCGCTCTCGATGTCCGATAAGATTCTCGTCCTCAACAACGGGGAGAAACAGCAGGAGGGAACGCCGACCGAAATCTACGACGATCCGTCGAACCGGTTCGTCGCGAACTTCGTCGGGAAGTCGACGCGACTTCCGGGCACGGTGGCGTCCCACGACCCGCCGCAGATCGACACCCCGATTGGAACGGTTCCGACCGATACGGCGTCGCTCGACGGCTTCGACCCGGGTGCGGACGTCGAAGTGTTCCTCCGACCGGAGGACCTCAGCCTCGCCGACGCCGGTGACGGAGTGCTTCGAGGGTCCGTCACGAACGTCGAATATCTGGGTACGTACAGCGAGGTACTGATCGACGCCGGCGAGGGGATTCAGGCCGTGCTCCACACGAGCACCTCCGCCAACGTCGACATCGGCGACGAGGTCGCCCTGACGTTCGACCCGTCCAACGTAATCGTTCTCGAAGCATGATCATCGAAGGCATCCCCGTCCCGAAGTTCGTCGAACGCCGCGTCTCGTCGCGCTCGCTGGCCGCCTTCGGACTCGGGTTTCTCACCGTCTTCTATATCGTCCCCATTCTGTTTCTCTACTGGAACAGCCTGAACTTCGGGGGCGGCGGCCTCTTCAGCAACTACGAGCGGGCGTTCAGCAATATCTATCTCGTGACGCTCGGGCGGTCGTTTTACTTCGGGGCGCTCACCACCGTCGTCACCCTTGCGCTCGGATACGTGCTCGCGTACTACATCGCCTTCCGGTCCTCGCGGGAGAAGTTCCTCCTCGGACTCGTCGTCCTCCCGCTCTGGATCGCGTACGTGATCCGCTATCTCGGGATTCAGCTCCTGCTGTTCCCGTCCAGCCCACTCGTCCAGTTGCTCGGCACCGACTTCGGCATCCTGTTTTCGACAAAGGGCGTCATCGTCGGTCTCACGACCGTCTTCCTGCCATTCGCGATTCTTCCGATCTACCACGCGCTCAAATCCATCGACGAGGACCTCATCGACGCGTCTCGTATCCTCGGGGCGACCCAACTGCGGACCGTGCGCTCGGTGATCCTCCCGTTGAGTCTGTCGGGTGTGGTCGCCGGCGGGATCATCGTGTTCATCCTCGCGACCGGGTCGTTCCTGGCTCCGGCGATGCTCGGCGGGCCGAGCGATACGATGATCGCGAACGTCATCGAGCAGTCCTACTCGCAGACGTTCGACCTCGGTCTCGCGTCGAGTTTGGCGGTCATCTACACGACCATCCTACTTGTCTTGCTCATGGTGTTCAACAGCTACGTCAACCTCGGGGAGGTGTTGGGTGAACTATGAATCGGACCAGTCGATTCAGGTTCGGCTACCTGCCGGTCGCGCTGATCGTCTACGCGCTGTTGCTCGTGCCGGTGGCGCTCGTCATCATCACGTCGCTGACGACGTCGTCGGTGCCGACGATTCCGACCGACGGCCTGAGTCTGCAGTGGTACGGCGAGCTGGCGGGGAGCAGCCAGATCCTCAACGCACTCGTCGTCAGCACCGTCGTCGCAGTCGCATCGGCGGTCGTCTCCGGACTCATCGGGACGATTACTGCCTTCGGGTTCGTCCGCAGTGACTTCCCGTACAAGCAGACGGTCTCGACGGTACTTCTGCTCCCGCTGATGATCTCGCCGGTCATCACGGGACTCGCCATCGTCCAGTACGCGGGGATGATCCGGCTCCCCGGCGACTACCCCGTGTTGATCCTCGGGCACGTGGTGCTCACGCTCCCATACGTGTTCCTGATCATCCGTGCCAGACTCGTCACGTTCGACGAGACGCTCGAACAGGCCTCTCTGATCATGGGCGCCAACTGGCTGGAGACGGCGCTCAACGTGACGCTCCCGATCATCTCGCCGAGCGTCTTCACCGGCGCTCTGATCGCCTTCGTCGTCTCGTTCGGTGAGTTCACCGCAACCCAGTTCCTCATCTCGCCGGGCACCACAACCGTTCCCGTCATCATCTACACGGAGTTGCGGACCGGCCTCACGCCGACGATCAGCGCCCTCGCGACGGTGCTTGCGGTGATCATGCTGGTCGCCGCGGTCATCGGCGAGGTCAGCGGCGGCGACGCCTGACGCCCCCTGGGTTTATATCCCACTCCGTCCGACTTCGCGGCGTCGACAATGCTCGAACGACGAATCCCCGAGAAGCGTGGCGCCGCGTTCGAAGTCACCGCGGGCGAGACGTTCGACGTGACCGACGTGGCCGGCCAGCAGGTCGCCGACTTGGTCGCGTTCGCCGCCGAAGACCCAACCGAACGACTCTCGACGAAGTACACGTATCGGCGGAGCGGGAGGGTCAGCGTGACGACCGACGACACCCTGTACACCACCGAGGGCGATCCGATCCTCACCATCACCGCCGACGACTGCGGTGACCACGACCTTCTGTACGGCCCGTGCAACGAGTGGATTCTCGCCGACTACTACGATCAGCCGGAAGCGAACGGCTGTCGTGAGAACCTCTCGGAGGCGATAGCGCCGCTCGGCGTCGATCCCGCTCTCGTCCTCGAAACGCTGAACATCTTCATGCGAGCGACGGTCACTGACGGGCGGATCGACATTCGAGAACCACAGTCGGCCCCCGGCGACACCGTCCGATTCCGCGCGGACCGGGACTGCTACGTCGCGGTCTCTGCGTGTGCGGGCGAATCGACGGTCAACGCCGGTGACACCGGCCCTATCGATGTCACCGTCCCCGACGGCACGGACGTACACACGAACTGGTAGCGGCGCCACACCGGGGATTCCGACGGTCGTTCGGCGTAGGTTTATTACGAGCTGACTGAAACACATTCACATGGTGGATCAGCCGGTCGAACATTATCGTTCGTCGACGCCGAAATCCGGGAGTTTGTACGAACGTGCGGCGGCGGTGATGCCGGGCGGCGACACCCGGTCGGTCACCTACCACGACCCGTATCCGTCGTTTGTCGCGTCGGGGTCCGGCTGTCGGCTCCGCACCGAAGACGGCGAGACGCTGCTCGATTTCCTCAACAACTACACACAATCCGTGCTCGGTCACGCACCACCAGCGGTCGTCGAGGCGGTCACCGAGCGGTTCGAACGGGGCAACGGGTTCGGCGCGCCGACGACGGAGGCCGTGGCGCTGGCGGAGCGCCTCGTCGACCGGGTTCCCTCGGTCGAGCAGGTCAGGTTCGCAAACTCCGGCACGGAGGCGACGATGAACGCCATCCGCGGCGCGATGGCCTACACCGGGAACGAGACGATTCTGAAGATTGAGGGTGGGTACCACGGCACCCACGACACGGTCGAAGTTGCCGTCGACGCTACGGGCCGCGAACACCAGGGCATCCCGCGGGACGTCGAGGACCGCGTGCTGACGACGCCGTTCAACGATCCCGAGGCGCTCAAGGAGGCGTTCGCCACGGCCGGCGACGACATCGCCTGTTTCATCCTCGAACCGCTCATGGGCGTTGCCGGCGGGCTTCCCGCCGACGAGTCGTTTCTCCACACCGCGCGGGACCTGACCGAGGATCACGGAGTCCCCCTCGTCTTCGACGAGGTGATGACGTTCCGACTCGGGTACGGCGGCGCCCAGGAGCGCTACGGCGTCACGCCCGACCTGACGGCCTTCGGGAAGTTCATCGGCGGCGGCCTGCCGGTCGGGGCCTTCGGGGGGCGAGAAGATATCATGTCCGTCTTCCACCCACACGAGGGGGTGGCCGACCACTCCGGAACGTTCAACGCGAACCCGGCGACGATGGCGGGCGGCATCGCGACCCTCGATGCACTCGACGAGGCGGCGATCACGGACTTGAACCGACTCGGTGACCGGTTGCGCGCCGGAGTCAGAGAGGTCGCCGCCGATCACGACCACCCGCTCCGGGTGACCGGCGACGGGTCGATGTTTCAGCTTCACCTCACCGACGAGACGGTGACCGACTGGGCGTCGTCCGCCGCCGGGACCGAGGCCTTCGAGGATCTCTTTCTCGCCATGCGGAACCGCGGTGTCTTCATGGCGCCCCGCGGCATGGGGAACCTCTCGACGCCGATGACCGACGCCGAGGTCGACACGTTCCTCGAGACGCTCGACGCCGCCCTCGACGCGCTTCCGGAGACGTCGTCGTGACCGTTCGTCGTTCAGCCCGGCGAGGGGACGCCATCCCGCCGACTGTCGGGTGACCTAGATGGAAGGAGACGTTCACCGCCGACGATCCGCCGGCGTCCCGACGGGACCGCCACCCGCCGAACGCGCTCGCCGTCTGCGAGCGGTTCGTGGAGCACTCCGGAATCGCGGGCTTGACGGGGTCGTCGTTTACGGGAGCGGGCCGACACATCCCGACGCAGTCCGGTATCTCTCGGGGTACGTTCACCCGTTCCCGCGGGCCCGGTCGCTGCTTTTCGTCCCCGCTTCGGGGCCGACGGTCTTGCTGATCGACCGCGAGTGGCACCGCGAGGCGGCGCAGGCCATGACGTGGGCCGACGAGGTGCGGGCGGTCCCGGGACGCGACGCCGAGGCGTTGTCGACGGCGGTCGGGGTTGCGCTCGCGGACTGTGGCCTGACCGGCGGGCGGATCGGCGTCGTCGACGACGACCTCCCGGCGTCGGTGTTGGAAGCCGTCTCGGCCGCCGGATCGGGGATCGAAACCACCTTCCTCCCGGAACTCTGGCCGACTCTCGTCGGCGCGCCGACCGATCACGACGTGCGCGGTGTCGAGCGTGCGGCCGCGGCCGCGGACGCGGGACTCGCGGCGCTCGCGTCGGCCTGTCGGCCGGGCCGGTCGGAACGCGAGGTGTGTTTCGACGTCCTCGCCGAACTGGCGGCCGCGGGCGCCGAATTCCGCCACGCTAGTGCCATCTCGACACACGTCGACGTGGGCGCGTACGCACGCTCCGAGAGCAACCTCCAGCCGTTTTACTACACCGAGACGCCGCTCGAACCCGGGGAGATGTTCTGGGTCGACCTCATCGTCTGTCGCGACGGCTACTACGTCGACTGTGACCGAACCGTCTCGGTCGGTGACCCGAGTGCGGAGCAACGACGCATCTACGACGCGTGTGCGGCCATGTACGAGGCGATGGTCGAGACGGTCGAACCGGGGGTGACCGGGCGGGCGGTCTGGCGTGCGGGCCACGACGTTGCCGCCGAGTACGGCTACGAGGACCGACTCAATGGCGTGTATCTGGGCCATACGACCGGTGCGGCCATCTCGGTGCCGCCGTTCGTCTCGCCTACGGAAACCGGCGAGCTTGCGGCGGGACAGTTCCTCAACGTCGAACCCGCGATTCACGTCCCGGGCACCGGCGCGGCGTGTATCGAGAACACGCTGCTTGTCGGGAGCGAGGACACGGTCGTCCTCAACAACGCACCGACGGATCTCATCGTCGCGTGATCGTTCATTATCGTCCGTTCATACACATGTCACCGAGATACTAATGCCTCCAAAGTTTTTTTACAATATCCGCTATGGGTAGGAGCATGTTCGGTGACAGCGCGCGACAGTCGACGAGATCAGTGAATCGACGGTCAGTATTGAAGACCCTCGGGGGTGGCATCGCGGCCACGGGACTCGCGGGATGTCTCGGTGGCGGCGGCGGGAGCGCGGACACGATCCGCTATCTCGGGTGGGGTGGAAACACCCAGGACTCCGCGCGGACGGCCTTCGAATACTGGACCGAGGAGAGTGGCGTGGAGGTCGAACACCAGTCGGCGGGTGGTGACTCGGAGTTCCTCTCGATCATCCGGGAGAACCCCGGCGAGATCGACCTGTTCATGCCCACCTCCTTCGGTGTGTACACCGCTCGACAGGAGGATCTGCTGGCAGACATCAACTACGACGACCTGCCGAACTACCAGGAAAACGTTAAACAGGACTGGGCCGACCGCCCGTACATCGAGGACGACGCCGTCTTCCGTGACGCGCTTACGCAGGGGTACGCGTACAACACCGAGGAGACCGACATCGAGATGTCGACGTGGGACGACATCAAGGCCGACGAGTTTCAGGACTCTCTGGGGCTACGGGATCAGGCCACCTCACGCGTGACGAACGCCGCGGCCTCTCTCGGCATGAACATCAACGACGTGCCCGGCAACTCGGACGCGGTCGCGCAGGTCCGCGAGGAACTCGCCGCACAGAACGAGAACACATTCGGCTACTGGGGCGCCGGCGCGGAGAGCATCCGATGGCTCCGCGAGGGCACCGCGACCGTCGCGGAGACGTGGGGTGGGCGCACCCGCGCACTCCAGGAAGAAGGATTCGGTGAGATCGAGTACGTCATTCCCGAGGGTGGGACGTCGACCATCACCGAGGACTGGGCCATTCCGGCCTCCAGCGAGAATCAGGATCTCGTCCACGACCTCCTCAATCACGTCTTCCAGCGCGATATCATCGTCGAACTGTCCGACAACACCGGATACCCGGTCCCCGTTCAGGACCCGCCGGAGGTCATCCGTAACCTCCCGGACTACACCGAGAGTCCCGACGACCTGATGTGGGTCGACTGGGGCACCGTCGACCCCGCCGTCTCGGACTGGCAGCAGATGTTCCAGGAAGTCAAGCAGGGCTGAGCGTCGATACGGTCGTTCTGTCCTCGGCCGAACGATCCGAACCGCGTGTCCGCGCCGCTACTCTTCCATCGCGGCGTCGGAGATTTCGAGTGCGTCGTCGAGTGCGTCGATGGCCTCGTCGACGTGGGCTTCGGTGATCGTCAACGGCGGAGTGACGACGATGGTGTTGACGGACGTGTAGAAGTAGACGTCGTTGTCGAGGGCGTGGGCGCCGACTTCGTCGAGGACGGTCGTGCGTCCGGACACCTTGTCGCTTCGTTGCTCGAAGGGGACACGTTTCTCCTCGCTTCGCGTGAGTTCGAGTCCTTGGTGGAGACCAATCCCCCGGCGTTCCCCGACGCTCGGGTGACGCTCGGCCAGGGATTCGAGTTCGGATTTCAGGTACGCACCCATCTCGCGTGCGTTTTCGAGGAGTCCTTCCTGTTCGTAGGTTTCGATGGCCGCAACCCCGGCCGCACAGGCGGTCGGGTGACCGGCGAACGTGTGGCCCTGGTTGAGGAGGGTGTCTTCGAGGTGGGTCGCGATTTCCTCGGTGACGGTCGTCGCGGCCAGAGGCTGGTAAGAGCCGGTGAGACCTTTCGCCATGGTGATGATGTCAGGTTCGGCGTCGTACAGTCCCGAAGCGAACCACTCGCCGGTGCGGCCGAAGCCGGTCATCACCTCGTCACAGATCAACAGTGCGCCGTGGTCGTGTGCAATCTCCTGGAGTCGCGGGAGATAGTCGTCGGGCGGGGTGAGAACGCCGTTCGAGCCGACGAGGGGTTCGACCAAGACGCCAGCGACGGTATCTCCTTCGAGGGTGAGCATCTCGTCGATGTATTCGAGGCTCTGTTCGGGGTCGAGACTCGAGCCGTAGGCGTAGGGATCGGGGCCTTTGACCATGCCGGGGACTTCGGGCTGGATCTCTGGGCCCTGAGCGACGCGTCGGGGGTCTCCGGAGGCCGACAGGGAGGCGGCGGTCGCGCCGTGGTACGACCGGTAGCGCGAGAGGATCTTGTGTTTGCCCGTATAGGAGCGGGCGATCTTGAAGGCCGCCTCGTTGGCCTCGGTGCCGCTGGTAGAGTAGAAGGTTTTCTTCAGGGAGCCGGGGGTGATTTCGGCGAGTTTCTCGGAGAGTCGCGCCCGGGGTTCAGTCGCCCAGCCGGGGTTGACGTAGGGCACCGACCGAATCTGTTCGTTGACGGCGTCGGCGATGCGTTCGGCGTCGTAGCCGAGGCTCGTACAGACGTACTGGCTGCTGAAATCGAGGATCGAATCGCCGTCGACGGTGACGATCCGTGGTCCCTCGGTGTCGACGATTTCGGTCGGGTCGAAGTCCCGCTGGCGGGTCCACGTTCCGAGCGTGTACTCGCGGTCGAGACGCTCAATCTCGGTTCGCTCTGACTCCTGGCTTGCCATGGTAGGATGTCGTAAGCGTAGGACATGAATGTTTTGAACGATATCCTAATTCGCATGTGTCCGGCGTGTTCTATTCTGATTTCGAAGCCATATCCGAAAAATCTTCACGCGCTATCGAGCGGTGGACCGGCCGGGTCGGAGGGCGCGGCCGTTCGGACGGGTACGCGGGGCTTTTACACGCGTTCGGTCCAGTCCGTCCGGGGGCGTCCGCCGACACGACGGCTCGGACGCTGGACGGACACGGGACTGCCCCGACGAGGACGCAAATACCGGCCGTCTCGATAGAGGGAACGGCCTCGCTGACGTGTTGTGTGCACAACCCAACGCAGTGGGGTCAGTGACACCGACGCTATGGGGCTGAAAGAATCGCGGAAGAGTGCTCCGACAGGGATTCGAACCCTGGTCATTGCCGTGAGAGGCCACGTCGCTTCGCATGATCGGCAACCTCCCTCAAGTCGATATTTTCTCTATCCAATACGGAATTCACCCTATATCGGACTATTCGACCCGGCAGATGGTTATAAACACCCTGCGAATTGCCACCCAGGCAATACCGGTTCGGACGAACCGTCCGATGGTGTTCTCCGACGATGTCCGTCTAATAGCTCGGATCCATCTATTTTGATTCGACAGCGTTGGTGTGAGTGATAACGCTATCCAAGAATTGGCCGATTTGTGCCTCATTCGGGTTTGACGATATAGAGGAATCGGACGACGAAGAGTGTATAGACGAACATTTTTACCCGAGTCGGTAGAGATCTTGAATAGAAAGATGCCCGAGAGCAAGACGGAACTCCTCGACTACTATCCGGCTGGATGGACAGAACATATTCATGATGACTACTATATCGAATGGGTGTACGATGACGACGAGTCTATTTTCGTTCGGCTCGATGGGACGATGGGAGACGATTATTCTGTTATCCCAGTTACTGGAGTGAACGAGGATGGAGAGGAGTTTGTGACGAAACCAATCTCACGGCTCTCCCGAGAGGAAGCATTCGAATCGGCAGGAGCACTTATCTACGCGATGAACGGTACGATTGGACGTCTCAATAACGAACCTGAATTCACGGGTGATGAACACGACGAGTGATCGGGCTGATACCATCAGTCGGGGTTCTGACTACCGCGACTATTTTTGACGAGGTGGCTCTGTTGAAATCCTATTCTTCAGACAGACATATATCTGAAATAGCCGATCGATGAGAACTGCGAATTCAGCATTAGGCCATACTAACAGGACCTAGCGGCTGGCCCTCATCCAAGTGTACTATCCCCTGCTTCACTACAACGAATCCCGTCTGAAACTGCTGTAATTGTAACGAACCCCGTGTCAATACACTACTGACTAGAGTTCGAAATATGTACCCTGTACTGAGCGATTGGAGTGAAAATTGTCAGGTACTGAGGGTTTCAACAAAGCCGACGAGGTGAAATTCTGATCCGTTCGAGAGTCCAAATTTGGGGAACGTCTAATGTACTGTCTCAACCATTATACAGTACCCCGAGTAAGATCCGACTGGAATGGGTACATCCGGTAATCAAGCTCTCCCGACGACTCTCGTCAGGGAGAGCGTGCAAACGCTAGTTCCGGAGCTTAGGTTCGTGGACATCCAAGAGGGAGCAATCGAACTTCTCTCCGAACGGCTAGCCGCAGACGAATTCTCACTCCCGGAGTGGCGGGCTCCGGTGTTCCCCGACGAGAATTCTTCGGGCGTCTCTGAAAGGGATATTATAGATTTTCTGTTTCTTGGCAATACGATCAATTTTCAGTTCCGCGATTACGACACCGGTGACAAGTTCACCGCTACCTATGCAGGAACCGAGTGGAGCGGCGCGTTCGCTATGTGGGCCTGCTTGCGCCGCGAATTCGATGATAACCCTGCTATCCTACGCGGCGACACGCTTTCCGACTTGTCCCTCTCTGACGTAGAACGACTGTTCGAGCCTGCTGACGGTGACGAGATTCCGATGCTCGAGGAACGTCATCAAATTCTCACGCAAGTCGGCGAGAACCTCTCCAATCAGTACGACGGTCGATTCGCAAACCTCATCGATTCTGCGGAACCGTGCCTATACGCCGACGGAAATGGTATTGTAGATCGATTAGTTACTCACTTGCCCTCATTCGATGATTCCAGCGCTGTAACCCTCGCTGATGGATCTGCACTTGAAGTCGCGTTCTGGAAACGCGCTCAACTTGCGGCTGGAATGGCTTACGGTCGTTTTCAAAATCAGGAGTGCTTTCGAGTCGAAGATCCTGGTGCATTCACGCTATTCGTCGATTACAATCTGCCCAACGTCCTTCGTGAATTAGGCGTGCTTGAGTATTCAGATCACCTCGCCGAATTAGTCGATTCCCGAACGATGATTGAAGCGGGAAGCCGAGAAGAAGTCGAACTGCGGGCGGCAACCGTCCATGCGGGTGACGAACTCATTGAGAAACTCATGGACTGCCGAGACTCTTCTGTCTACGCACCCCATCTAGATTACAAACTCTTCCAAATGCGCGACGAGATAGACGGAACCATCCATATCACACGAACGACGGCGTATTGATGCCAACGGATCTACAACCCGGACTTACGAATCCTGCGCGTCTCGCTGTTTCTTCCGGTCTTCCTCCTTGTACGTGCCTGTCGTTCCTTCCTGTCGTGCTTGGGTGACTCGATCCGATGTCGACTCGTACGCAGCTCTTGTCCCTTCTCCGCTGTGAGACATGTTCAGCGACCGCTCTTCGTCCATCCCCATGCTAGCGGCTGTGAGTGCAGCATCTTGATTGGCACCAATGAAGAGGAACTCCCAATCGAACTCTTTGCGCCGATACTCGACTTGTTCACGCACACGCTCCTGATGAGTCTCTGATGCGTTCTCTTTGCCGTCAGTCAACACGACGATAATCACGTTGTCGGGGCGGTTCGCTGACTCCTGTTTAGAAACTCGCTCTGCTGTTTCCGCGACTGCCGTATAGAGAGCATCGTGTAGCGCCGTTTTCCCGCCAGGAGTGTAGTTTTCGTCGTCGAGTTTGGGTGCGTCTTCGATCGAATATCCGTGGTAGACGAGATCGACATTCGTATTGAAGTCGTAGAGTGTGACTGTCGCCGATCCCTCCTCGTCTCGCTGGTCTTTCAGGAATGCGTTGAATCCGCCCTTGGTATCGTCTTCGATAGTGGACATTGATCCCGAGGAGTCGAGAACGAACGTGATGTGCGTATTCATGTTTCACTCCCCAAGGGAGAGTACTATTTATAAATGTGAATCCGGGGGATGGATTTACTTCTTGATCTCCGACGGGGCTGTAGTAGGAGTGGCGGCTGACAGAATACCAGATGTGGTGAGTTCGAACTAAGGGCTCTGTTGAAATCCTCAATCAGAGATAGGTTCTAGCGATCGTGCTGAATGCAGGCCCCACATTCGGCACAGCCCAATTATTTTGATTCTCAAAACTACAATGTGAAGTGTATGTCAAGGCCCCTCCCCAGTGATTGGACAAAGCGCCGGAGAGAGGTTCTCCGCAGAGATGACTATATGTGCCGTCATTGCGAGAGGCATGAGGAGATGAGGGGTGTTTCGCTCGAAGTTCATCACATTGTTCCCCGGAGCAGAGGAGGTTCCCATGAAAAATATAATTTGGTTACAATGTGTCAGCACTGCCACGATCGCACGCATAACGGGAATGTAAGGACCCCAGACGATCATTTAGCTTATATTGACCGTCTGAAAGAGGAGGTAAGGAGTTTCCAATGGAGACATGGAAATATTACAGACATTGATCCTCGGTCTATCGCCAAGACGGTTGCTGGATCACTCCCAGACCCTGCTTCAATCAAAAACCATACTTCCCTAAGAAATACCGTTAGCGATCCTCCACCACGAACATTTCCCAATTTCATTCTTGATGTGGGTAAACATGTGACAGAAAGAGAGGCATCCTGTGCTGAATGAATACTCTGCATTCAGCAGTTCAGTTCTCGGAGGTGTCACAGAACTATTCACCAGGGTTCTTTTTACACCGATGAGTCTGAATCACCCATCAGAATGCGCTTGCGATTCACCGACTATCGTATACTCCTCGTTTGACTGTAACTATATCATCTGACTCTGTCAACTCCATGAAAGCAACTGAACCCTTGGACACTGGATTTTCCTTCTCAGGATTCACGAAGAATGCCTCACTTGATCCGCTAGAATCGACGGTGTAGTAGTACTCGCCACCTCGGATTCCCTTGGCCTCGACTTGGATTGTCTTGCCATCTCTTTGGATGTTAGTAATCGTCTTTGCGTGGATCCGGTCAACGTCATCTATCGATTTTTCTGCTACCCAGGCGATTTTATGTCCCTCTTCCAGATTCTTCGTCAGATCATACAGGTTTGCCATACTATTGCTTGCCACGCACAGATTATGGAAGTTGGGTCAGCAACGGGATTCGCTTATACGGTCTCTGCTGAATCTATCCTCTGAATTAAGCGATTCCCGTGTGGTGAGAGAAGTCCTCTATGACACCCTTTACACCAGCAACGAATTATCAGCCACTTTACTCCACGTAACTCGGCCGCTCAGCGTATCCAATCGGATCCTCGACACCGGCCCGTTGGAACGCCTGAAGACGGAAGGCACACGCGTCACACGTACCACAGGCTGGCTCGGATTCTCGGTAGCACGACCACGTGTGTTCGAACGGGACATCGAGTTTGAGTCCCCGTTCCACGATATCCGTCTTCGACCATTCGGTGAACGGTGCTTCAATACTGATCGTCGTCTCCGGCTTCGTCCCAACGTCGACGACGTGCTGGAACGCTTCGAAGAACTCCGGCCGACAGTCAGGATATCCGGAGAAGTCCTCTGAGTGTGCACCCATGAAGACGGCAGTGCAGTCGTTCGCTTCAGCGTACGACACAGCCATCGACAGGAGGTTTGCGTTCCGGAACGGGACGTACGAGGACGGGATTTCGTCGCTCTCGAGATCGGCTTCAGCGACATCCATCTCGTCGTCCGTTAGGGAGGATGCACCGATCCGCGCTAGATGCTCAGTTTCGACGTGGAGAAAGTCCGCTGCATCGAAATCATCGGCTAGCTGTCGGGCACACTCGAGTTCTCTATCCTCGGTCTGCTGGCCATAGGAGGTGTGGAAAAAGTACGGTTCGTAGCCACGGTCGCGTGCCTCAGCAACAGCCGTCGCACTATCCATCCCGCCGGAGACTAGTACTACTGCCCGTTTCTCTTCGGTGTTCATGTTGAATCCTCCGCTCGCTGAATCGCGTCTCTGAAGCGCCGCTGTTCCGTATCCGTCGGAGACCCGACTGTCGCCCGAGTCGTTGTCGCTGTCGCTGTCTCGACGCCGCGCATGGCTTCACACATGTGGGTGGCCGTGATCTCTACCAACACCGCTTCCGCACCAATTTCGTCAGCGAGGCCATCCGCGATATCACGAGTCAACTGCTCTTGCATCGTCAGCCGGCGTGACTGCCATCGAACGTATCGCGGAAGTTTCGAGAGGCCGACGACTTGATCTTCGGGTCGATAAGCGACGTGGGCTTTCCCGTGATACGGGAGCAGATGGTGTTCACAAAGACTGTACACGGGTACACCGGTCTTGACGATTAGCCCATCCGAATCCGCATCGAATGTTCGCATGGTTGGTTTGTCCTCGAGACGCTCACCCTCACTAAACGTCTCTAGTACGTCCGGAACTCGACGCTTCCACGTCTCCGTGAGTTCCGTCCGATCAGGATTTTCGCCCACCGCCTCCAGAAGAAGTCGTACTCCTCGCTGAGCCTTCTCGTGGTCGATCGCTGTCGATTCTCCGTTCTTGGAATCGGAGCTACGATTCGTCTCTATGAGGTGGGTGTCTTCATTTGCCATGATCAGGTACCTGAGGCATCGTTCCAGAGGTCGACGTGTAGTCGAGGTGTGTATCGATAACCGTGATCCATCGCTAATTCGGCGACAGTAGTACGCGTGTCGGCGAGTTCATCGCGTGTTCTTCCTTCCGGCATGAGTAGCACATCGTCATCAGGTACAGCTATCTGAGTCTGGTTTCGAACGCGTTCCACAAGATCGGTAATCTCCTCGAAGTCGTCGGCACCCGTGATGACGAACTTTAGCTGGCTCTCGTAATTCGTAACGAGTTGTCTGAGTGCATCCAGATTAATTCGCCGGCTGTCATGACGGTTAGCCCACTCTCCCTCGCCGTCTGGGTCGCGTTCGGTAGTCGGCGTGCTACTCCGAAGTTTCGGACTGATACTTGCAAGATCAATTGCCGTATCGCGATAGATTGTGCCGTTCGTTTCGACTGTCGTGTGATAGCCGTAATCGGCGAGTTCGTCGAGCAGCTTGACACTCTCTTCGTGGATTAGGGGCTCACCGCCGGTGAGGACAACATGGTCTGCCTCATCGAAGGTACGGACTTCGTCGATGATATCCTCTATCGACATCCACGAGTGGGTCGGCTTCCAAGATGTATGGTATGAGTCACAGAACCAACACCGGAGATTGCAACCACTCGTTCTGATGAATACCGACGGCGTTCCGGCAAGTTTTCCTTCGCCCTGAAGAGAGTAGAAAACTTCGTTGATGGGGAGAGCGTCGCCATCGATATCATGATCTCCGCTTTCGGGATGGGATTCTGCGTTGACTGGCATAGATCAGTACCCGGAGCAGAGTTCACCTGTTTCTGCCACTTGGACGGAGACATCGGAGACAGTATCAGGTAGTTCGTTTTGGAGACGCTCTTCGAGGATGACGCTCATTACTTCCGCTGTCGGCGGGTAGTCGAGAATGACGACAGCATCACGATCGTTCGACTGTTCGAAGGCATCGATGAGTGGGTCGCCCTCTTCAAGTAAAAATCGGTGATCCCACTCGTTGATGACCGTAGTTACGTCACCTTTGTCGACGACCCAGCCCGCTTCCGTGAGCTCTCCAGTTAGTGAGACGGAGACTTCGTAGTTGTGCCCATGGGGTCGGCTGCACTTCCCCTCGTGGTGTTGAATCCGATGCCCGGCACTAATCCGTATCGGATGGTCATCTCCGATATGGAGTGTTCGTTCACCAGCGTCGGTAAGTATGCTTCCAGAATATGATCCAGGTATTCTCTCAGACATACCCAGAGATCATTTAGAGCGTAAATAAAACCATCCCTTCAGAACTCAGAAGATTCTCTCTAGAGAGAAGGACGTCGTCAAGAAAATCGCCTGTTGCTCGTGTTCTAAATACGTACTGTCGGGTGTCAATTTATATTTGATCGATGCACTCAGCAAGTGATCGGTTTGTGACTGTGGAAAATAACTCTGAAGATGCGATATCACTGGACAGTGCGTTTGAAATTCTAAGCCATACCTATCGACGCCGAATTCTGGTGGTGCTTGTCCAGCATGATTCGGATATAAAATTCGGCATAGACCACCTCATTCAAGCTAGCGACAGACGAGATATCGAGCTCTCACTTCATCATAACCACCTTCCGAAACTCGATCAGATCGAACTTATAAATTGGAACCGTGAAGAGGATACTATCAGCCGAGGAATCCGATTCGAAGAAATAGCGCCGATGCTGGAGCTACTTATCGAACACCGCGAGGAATTACCGGGCAGGCAACGATATTCAGATGAGAATTCAGGATGAAGAGATGTGATCCCCATCAGCTACTCACAATCTGCAATCGTCTTATTTGATGGTGTATCGACCATCAAGAAGAACTCGAAGTTTGTGCGGATTCATATTCGCTCGCTCGCCGGTTTCTCGTTGGAGATCGCGAAAGAGAACAATAAACAAGACGTGACTTTCTTCGAGAGTGTCCATCGTTCCCGAACCGAGGAGTTCTGATCGCTGTTGGAGTAACGGCTGGATATTCTGATACAATGATTCGATTTGATCCAACGCCGCTGCTTCGCTACGTGTCACCCTTGACTTCGCGCTGAACGACGTGAGTGCGTCCGTCCACGTCGGCATAACTGCTACTGCAAGGGGTTTCAGCAGCCATTCGTCAACATTTGGAATCAAATCTATACGCCTGTGGATGTCGTCCTCTGCCTCCGAAACAGTATCGTACTTGTCGATAGGGGAAGGACTGCTCATTAGATTGGTTGGTGAGCCCACCTATCTTGTAAGTGGGGGAGTTCGGAGTCGAAAGAGCGACTGATGAGATACACATCGATCGTATGATTTCAGCACCATCCCATATCTAATTCAACAAGAACGCGTTCGAGTGAACTCCCCAAATTACGAAAAACGAAGCGCCTATCCAGCGTGGTTCAGTAATTGGCAGTGATTAATGGCATCGTTCAGCGTGAAACTCGTCGGAGACGATGGCTATGGTCGACTCGGGGAACTTGACGTTCCTCACGGCCCTGTCGAAACACCTGTTCTCTTTCCTGTCGTCAACCTGATCGGCGGTACTACGGAGAAATCCGGAGGCGTGTGGCGTCGGATGCGGGACAAGCTCATTTCGAAGGATCACCTTCAAGGAATAATGTTTCAGGCGATGAGTTTCACCGACTATGGCGTCTCTCCAGACAACCTAAACGACTTCTGGCGAACTGAAACGTTTCACGAACGCTTTGAGGATCTGAACGCACCCATCTTCATCGACTCGGGAGGATTCAAGCTGATGAATTCGAACACGTTTGGTGACGCCCCCGAGAAAGGTGGCGTCCCCAACGAATGGGGACTCTATACCGATCCGAAGAGTATCCTCGGTCTGCAGCTCGATTTCGGGGCGGACATCGTCGCAACGTTGGACTACCCCATTCCGCCGAACCTTCGAGATGACGAGACTGTCGAACGGATGAACAAGAGCATCGACAGTGCTGTCGAATGTCTCCGCATTCTCGATGACCCGTCACTCCTAGAGGAGAATTTCGATATTAACAGCCGTGCCGCTGATCGGCTTCGGGCACAAAAAGCCGCTGGCGAAGAGCCGGGAGTCTATATCGCCCTTCACGGCCATGACTACGAGACAATCAACTGGTATGTCGGGAATTTCCTTGATCGCGTTGAAGAAGTCAATATCGAAAGTTCATTCGAAGGATTCGCTATCGGCTCGCTAGTTCCATTACGAAGCAGTATCGACGTTCTTGTGGATATTGTCCAAGGAGCGAAAGACGCAATCCCAGAGGCACACTCCGACGAAATCGGCCTCCACGTCTTCGGTGTCGGAGGGAAACAGGTCGGTCTGCTCTCTCTTCTCGGTGTCGACTCGTTCGATTGTTCAACGCATATGCAGACTGCACGATACAAGAAGTACACTCACCCGGAGACGTGGTCACACTACAAGCTCGAAGAACTTGAGGAACATCTCCGGCCGGATGGGAGCTTTCCCTGTGACCTCCCCGAGTGTACGCTGTGCGGTGACGACGGCATTGACTATGAAACCCTACTAGAAGAACTGAATACTGATCTCAGCTACGACGAACGCCAAGAGCGCAAAGAGAACGGAGAGCCAATCAAGAGCGACTACTACGCGCTATTGGCTCGTCACAATTTCGAGCTTTACAATGAAGAACTCAGACACGTCCGTGAAGCGATTCAGGATGGGCGACTTCTGGACTACGTCATCGACTTCGCACGCGACCACGACGATATCAAGAAGGGTCTCAAAGAGGCCCAACTACGCGACAAGAGACTCCGCCAAGATATCGAGGCACGGGAAGCGTACGATCTTCTCCCAGGCTCAACTCTCACCAGCGATCAGGCGAAGCTATCCCAGTGGGACGCCGGTGTCGACGAATCGACTAACAACCGACGGATCTCACTCAAGTATAGCCCAAACGATTTCAATATCTTCACTCGTTCTCACGAGCCGCCAGCGGACAAAGATGTTCTCCTGTTGATCCCGTGTAGTCAAAAGAAACCATACTCGGAATCCCGCACACACTCCGTCCTGTTCGATAAGCTGGGCGACCGAACGAGCCGAATTCATAAGCTAACCGTCTCGGGCATGTACGGACCTGTCCCAAAAGAATTCGAGCGAGAACAGCCGGTCTTGGAATATGACTACGTTCTCGCGAAGGAGGACAATGATCAGATCACACTTGTGACCGATCGCGTACTCCGCTATCTGGAGGAGTACGGTGATCAATTCGACGAAATCGTCGCCTACGTGACGAGCAAGACCTACCGACAGGTCGTTGAAGACGCCTTTGATGCGTACGGTCAGGGAACCGTCCTCCCGCGGGATCCGCAGGCGCTCCAGCTCACCGAGTACTTCCGTAACAGCAATATCCAAGAGTTACTCGACCATCTTGACGAGCGGACAGTCCCCTCCCGTGACAGCAAGTAGCTCTCGCCCCGATTACTTCGGCGAGTTCAATCGTCAGCAGGTGGCGCGGATTTCGTTTGAAGTAAATCCTCCACCTGGATGACTTCGATGAAGTGGCTGTCCCCGTTCTGATATCGAATCCCACCGTTGTCGAGCTGGATCGAGACTTCCCCGCCGAAATAGCCGTTCCGTTCGTACTCCTGCAGTTCCGCGGGATCGCCCTGATTCCAACACACGGCAACCTCCGTGTTTTCGAGCGGAACTTCGTCTTCGAAGAGACCTGTGAGGTTTGGGTGAACTGCCGCGTTCCGGAGCGCTCCATCTTGTCGGATGATCGCATGCACATCCGCCTCGGGATCGAAGTCTTCGACAGTCAGGGATAGAGAGCCGCTCTGATTGCTTGCTCGTTCGAGTCCAAGTAACACCTCAGCTTTGTTACTCGGCTGAAATCCGTCCGATTCGATCCGTTCACGCCGGTCTTTGAGCGACGAGCGTTGACTAGCTGACCGTCGTCGGTGTTCCCCCTCTTTTCGAATTTGCAGGTACTCTTTGAACCACGGATCCTGTGTCACCTTCGAAAGATAGTATTCGACCTCTTGCTCGAGGGCTTGGTACACAGGACTGGCCTTGTTTCGAATCGTTTCCCGGTTCGCGGAGAGTTCGATATCTTGGCAGTTGGCGACGAAAAAGAAGTGGATGAACTCGTTGTCGTGAGAGATTGCTTCGTTCAGGCGTTCGACCTTGATATGATCCTTCGCGAACCAGATTCCGAACTGCGCCGAATGGCGGCCGTAGGTCGGTAATTCATTCCGAGTATCCTTCCCGCCAACCATCCCTACAATTTGGAGCGTCGTCTGGCCGTTCTCGTATTCGATGTCGATTTCCCGCGCAGGATAGTGTTTGCACATCCGTTTAGCGGGGTACTCGTTGTTGCCTGGCTCAAGTTGTTCGTCGGGAAATTCCAGCCTGTTCGTCGTGGTTAGCTCGTCGCAGGTATTGTCAATCTCGTCGTCAAGATTGACCGTAATCTCCATCTCACGCTGATCGTCTCCGAAGTAATGGGCGGTCGATCCAGCGATGGTTTTCCACTTCAGATAATGGTGGATCTTGTTGTACGTGAGTTCCTCGGCGTCGAATCCGTGGCCGGAGCGGAAGTTGGTGATTTTGATCTTGGTTCCGGGATTCCCGCGGCGAACCGATTCAGCCGTCATCTCGTACTCGGGGAGTTCTTTCCGATTGAGCTTCCGCCACGGATCGTCCATTACCGCCCGATAGCTCGTTCCATCATGGACCGTGGTGACTTCAATCCGATCGCTTTTGTAGAAGATTTTCGTTCCGTGGCCTTTGTATCCGATCGAGTCCGTCTTCCGCGAATTCCCGAGATCGAAAAACGACTCTATATCGCGCTCGTTCATCCCGTGACCATCGTCTTCGATTACGATGTCGGAGCCGTTGGGACGACTGCGTATCGTGATATCGACTTCAGTCGCTCCTGCGTCGTATGCGTTAGACAGCGATTCGCGGAGAACTTCGAGGGGATCTTCGAAGTCGCTCGCGATTTCCAGAAATTCGTTGACCTCGTTGACCTTGGGTGACTTTTTCATTAGAAATATCCTCCGAGAGACTGATTGACTACTTGATGGGCGAATCGCCGCATCGTCTTATCTCTACTGAACGTCTTCTCGAAGTATTCGACTAAGGCCTTCGTTCCGTCCTGTCGAATCCGTTGTCGAATTTCCGCTAATTCCCGCTTTTGGATGATCAGGTTATGCATCGCGACTGGCCCGAGAATGTCCTTCTGATACTTGGCGTCTCCCTTCATTCGCTGTACGAGCAAGTCGGACTGGCAAACCGGACAGTCACACTCACTGAAATCCACTTCATCTATCGATATGGTTTCCATCAACGATTGCTGGTACTTCCTGTTGATGGCATTGTGAAGGTGAGTGCTCGAGTCAAATGTATCTGCCCCGAGACCGGCCAGCAGAGGGATTGCCCGGCTGGAGATTCCGAGAACATGTAGCGGCCAATCTTCCATCCCCCACTCGACCATCACCTCGCGACAGTCGGTGACGGCTTGGATCAGCGCACCACGGTCGTCTTTCTTGGGTACGAGGCTTCCAAGGGCGATCCCGTCAAAACCTTCCCGGAGAACACCGGCAGGAACGCGATCAGTAATGACGTCGAGGAACTCGTCCATCATCGAGTAATTGTACCCGTGCAGGGTGAGATACTGTGCGCCGTCAAAATCCCGAGTGAGTGTGAGGAATTTGTGGATGTTCGCCGCCGTCTTTTCGGCCTTTTCGACACGATCTTGGTGGGTGTCGTCAGGGGCGATTGGGTGATCAAGGTTGACGATGATATCGCTACCTAGCGCCTGTTGAATCTCGTACACCGCTTCTTGATTCATTTCCACCTCGAAGTCGCTTCCGTCTATCTCCGCATTATTCAAGAATTTGAAACCACCCGAATCCGTGAAGAGGAGACCATCGAACGGCTCGAAAAGATCACGCTCTTTGATCGGTGCGGCAAGGTAATCTTCGTAGCGCTCGCGTGAGATATTGTAATCGGTGAGTGAAGAGACGGACATCATCGTCGCGTCGAAATACTCTGAGAGGGGGCCGATACCGACCCGATCTGCACCAATCATCAGCTCCTTTATTGTTCGGTGTACACCACCACCGTAGACGCTCCGTTCCATCCCCCCGGCGTAGAAGTTGATAACTGGAAATAGATTCGGGGTGGAAAGTTGCGTGTCCTTGACGAATAGTTCTCCAGTTCGAGCATCTCCCGCTCTTTCCTTCACTTCGAAGCGGAATGTGCCCGTAGAACGTGCCTTCGCCATCAACAGCCACCTGCCGCTTCGGCTGTCTGAAATACAGCTTCTACTTCGCCTCGTACAACACGCTTGAGAATATGGCCCTTGACACCAATCCCTTCTCCTTCGATATAGTGTATGTCGGCGTCTACTGACGAGTCAACACCTTCGATTGCCCGCCGGTAAACGCTCCCAACATTGATAATGACGCGATCGTAGTCGCCGGTGATCCTTTCACGAAGATCTTCTCGTACTTTGGGAGCGAGTTCCGCTGCACGGTCGGCATCCATTCTTCGATCGTACCACGTGATCTCAGCATCGGGGTCGATAATCCCGTGTTCAGCAGAGAGAATACACACGTCGACCCGGTCGTCGAACGCATCCTCTCTCATCGCTTTCTTGATAATTTTGAAGAAGTATCCAGTGTACAGATTCAGCGCCGACATGGCCTCCTCCGGCTGATTTTTCGATTTAGAACACCCTTGCACCAGCAACATCGACATACCCTGCCGTTGAGACCACACCGGCTTGAAGCTTTCCCAAGTCATGCCGCCGCAGGCGAGTGAAGCCGCAACTACCTCCATCTTATATTTCGGTGCCGATGAGAGAATCCAGCGCTATCTCCGTCACTCGAGAGGTCCAGTCTCGTCAGAGAGAATTGGCATCGGAATTGTCGATTTATATCGGAGAGCCTCTCCCCGTGACTTAGAATCATGATAAATATTCACACGTACGAGATCAGAGTTGATACTAATCGACCGGTACGTGGACGCCTTCCCGAAAGCTGTTGGACCCACCGGTGACGATACTTCTTCGGAGAATCGAGACACCTCCGGCGGATTCGAAGCCGCCATCGGTGCGGTTGTACTCGAGATTTCTCGGCCAAGTCGAACGTGATGACTACGAACACTACCCTGTCAAAGAGATGGCCGAAGGGGCCTCCCGCTCCTCGATTCCTCCGACACCGCCGAGTCATGGATAGTTGCCGGTGCGTTGAACATCACGATGGAGCACACATTCACAAGATTCTGCGATCCTGCGCTCGAGGCAGCAATTAAGGGAAAATAGCAGATATGAGGAGACAATCACCCGACAAGATTGTACCATGTACAGTAGAGTAATGGTTCGGAATCGACCAGGAGGCATCTCTCCGGATTGCTCACTATATCCAATACGAATCACACATTGATGAGTTGGTTCGAAATAAGTCCGATCCACGTACCAATCTTGGAAGACCTCTCTCGACATCTAAATGTCACTTCTCGCCCCGTGGTAGGCTCAACTTATATGATATGCCGTGCCAGTAGAGGAAACAGAGGCACAGTGAACGAGTTACATCGAATGTGTTGGGCTCCGTAGTTACCGATGGAAAGCCCGAATACCCCTCCAGATGAGAAGCCCGATCCGGACACCCTGCTCTCTCAAGCGAAAGGATCGATTGACCTCCAGATGTTTACTGGCGAGAGGTCGGGCCTATTCTCCAAGGCCTATCTCGCGGACAGTTCCGTTTACGAGAGGCTGGACGACCACGAGACGATTCATTTCCTTCTCGTAAGTCGGTCGAACGGAGTCGCGATTACGTCGAAGGAATCGAACCAATCTCATAGACTATCCCCCAGCGGGAGCTACCGTGCTCTAGTAGCAATTACGAATCGTCGTATCTTCTTCCTCATTGGTGATGATGAGGGTGATACGTTTCTCGAAGTTGATATCAATGACATCTCCGGTGTAGAACTACAGAGCGGGTTTTTAACGACAACCATCACTTTCGAAACTTCCTCAAAACAGTACGAATTCGGCGTCAAGAAACGGGAGTCGTCAGATCCTGGAGGTGCCGTTGAGTACGTTCGGGAACAATTCGTCCCAGTTACGAACGACAAAGGGACGGACCCCAGTGAGGAAACGCGGTCCGGGCAGCCACTGTCTCCTCCTCCCGACACCAACGGCCGCCAATCGGAAAGTACGGAGGCGACGGCCTCTAGAATGAGTTCCGCGAGCGGGGATGATTCCAGCGGAGACGAGCCACAGAGTGGACCGGAGGCCGTTTTCGTCAGAGATTCGGAGCAACTCGCTGAGGACATCCGTGAAACAGCACGACACGCGGCTTGGACAATCGATGATGTAGATACCAGTGAGGACGCCCCCACCGATGCAATCCCACGGTTAGAGACTGCAAAAGAGGAACTCCGACGCATCGCTGACGAACCAGGAATTCGGGCATCACAGGTGGAGAACGCTATCGACCGCCTTGATAGAGCGCTGAGCGAACTTGATCAGGGAGACACTGATCCGGAAGAAAAAACGTCGACTGACCAATTTTCTTCCTCAGCTGCCGATGCTGACGATAGTCAGTCAGAGAGTTCCAAGAGGACCGTCTCTGAGACGAGGCCTGAGAATACGAGTGATTCCGGCGCAGATGAGCCACAGAGTGGACCGGAAACCGTCTTTGTCGGGGATTCGGAACAACTCTCCGAGAACACCCGCAAGACGACACGACACGCAGCTTGGACGATAAACGATGTCGATACCGGTGAGGACGATCTCGCCGACGCAACCTCACGGTTAGAGACGGCGAAAGAGGAGCTCCAATGCATCGCCGACGAGCCAGGTATTCGAACATCACAGGTCGAGGATGTAGTCACTCGTGTCAACGGGAAGCTGAGCAAACTCAAACAGATCACCACCGCTTATGCCGAGGCAAAGCGGTATCTATCTCTTGCAGACAATGGAATGCATATTCCACAAGAGACGCTAGACGATGTTCAGTCGTCCATTGATAATGCGTTGACGGCCGCGAATGAGCTAGAACGCTCGACGGCTCGTCTCAAAGAGTATCAAGCAGAGATTTCAACCGCCTCGGATTCGGAGAGACCACAGAGACGAAACTATCAATATCAGACCGACAACTCATCATCAGAGACCCAGCGAGAGCGTTCAGACGGGGCTCGTTCCTCATTCCCCGAGAATGAACCGGAAAAAACACAGAAGAAATCGCCTTCCCCCAGTCGCTCGGAACTCATCAGCGATCTCCAAAGAATCCGGAACCGTCTCGAAAAGGCTCCAGATCCAGTACACGTTCGAAAATTCTCTAACTACTCCGAATCGGCGTTCGAACACGAATTTGGAACGTATGAGGAGGCGATAGCAATTGCCTTCGATGATGTGAAAAAAGAAGCAACACGTGAGAGGGGAACTGAGCAGGATGCAGGTACATCTGGGACAAACTCCGAGACTCCCGAGGATAGTTCCTCACCTGACGTTTCTGATCCGACACGCGAAGACGTCCTCGCCGAATTAGAGCGGGTCTCAGAGGAATTAGGGAAGCGTCCATCTACGAGTGACTACCACAAGCACTCAACGTACAGCACCTCGGACGTGTACCAATTTTTCGATTCGTGGGACAGCGCGATTGACGCCGCATCCATCGAAACGATTTCTCGCCAAGAGCTTCTTGAGGATCTCCGAAGAGTACGAGAGGAGTGTGGATTCGTTCCTCTCACGATACAAATTGACAAGCACGGAGAATTCTCTCAATACGAGTACCAGAGGGAATTCGGAAGCATCGATGACGCCCTCAGAGAAGCAGGACTTGATCTGAAACAGTCTGTGATCGATTACGTCCAACAGGCCAAGGATTCTGCCGATGGACGGCCAAACATGTCTTATTTTGCGTCTGTTGCACCCTATTCGTCAGGAGTAATATACAAGTTCTTCGAAAGTTGGGATGACGCGCTCGCTGCCGCTAACTCTGCAGGAGACGACACCAAATCAGACCCAGGTACCACAACGGAACCACCGACAATCGGTCAGAACGAGCTATCCGAGAGGTACGAGGTTCTCCGGAACCTCCGATCATTGTGTCAATCTGTAATTAATATGCATGACGAATCCTCTGATGAAACGACCAGTCGGCAGAGGGACCCGATGGAGAAGTGGCTCGATGCTATCGAAAAGAGATGGTCCGGTGAATCGATTGAGGTAGACAACTACGGTGCTCAGCAAAAAGACCGAAACCCGTTTTCGATGCGCGAGTACCGCCAAGAATTCGGCAATGGAGATCGTGTGACGGAGTTCAGCTGCATCTCCACTTGCCCTCCTATCCCAACCCTCCAGACGTTTCTCGGTCGGTTCCTTATAGCCGATCTCGACACTTTCTATCTCCCTGTCGATGCGAAGACGAACGCCACCTTTCCCGTGATCGTCGAAACTGAAGATGAACTGGAACGGGCAATCGGTATGTTAGAACGTCTTCCGTTAGAGCCACCGGCAGCGGGTGACGATCAGGAAGATGAAAGCGAGGATAACGGGGACGATGAAGAGGATGACCAAGAATCAACGACGAATCCACCATCGGACGACTTGCTTGACGTAGGTGGAGTCACGGAGCAGATTTCCACTACCTTGCAACAGGAGGGCTTCGAGTCGCGGGACGACCTTCGGAGCGCGTCCGTGGATCAACTAACGTCTCTTGACGGTATCAGCGACCAAATCGCCATGCGTATCAAACTCGATGTCGGCGAATAGCCCACGTACTATAAATGAGCTGGCTGACAGTCAACGAACATCGCACCTGAACTACTGATGCACTCCCCACAACGAACCCTCGAAGCTGCGGTCGACAGAGCGTCGGAGATTACTTGGTGGAATCGACAGATGACGCGGCTTAACCATGTGGTCGATGACGAAGCCGCTACCTCGTTCGTCCAGAACGAAATCGTGGAGCAGAAGGGGCCGTACGTCGAATTTGTCGATGCACCGAAGTTCTACGAGCAACCTGCTGCCGACTTTCTGGCTGATCTCGGGTACCGCGACGAACTAGTCGAGGCGATCGTTGACGAACTATTCGACGGAAACGAAACTGGATCATTATACGAGCATCAGGCACAGACAATTGAGGCCATTTCAGCCGATTCGGATGACAACATCCTCGCCGTCCCAACGGCGACAGGGAAGACAGAGGCGTTCTTTTTCCCGATTTTGAATCATTGTCTCTCTACCGAAGAGTCGGGTCTGAAGTCACTTATTGTGTATCCGATGAAAACGCTCGGTGTCGATCAACTCAACCGGTTCATTTCGTATCTTGACCGAATTAATCGGTATCGAGAACCCGAAGACCGAATCACAATCGGAATCTGGGACTCCGACACACCGACTCGTATCGGTACCAGAGAGCACGAGATCGAGGAGGGTTCCTATATTCGGGGCCTTGAGTGTCCACGAGAGGAAGGCGAGAAGCTACGCATACTCGGGGATATGACAGTCGGTACCGACGATAATCGGTATTCGTGGATCAGAGTAACGCGGGACGCCATTCGGAACGGTGCTGATATCCTCCTCACGAACCCCGAAGCTTTGGACCACATGTTCGTGAGTAACAATTCGGAGACTCGCGAAATCCTTGGCGAAAATCCAGCACAACATCCCGTCGAGCACATCGTTTTCGACGAAGCGCACGTCTGGAGCGGCATTTCTGGAGCGTCAATTCGTCTTCTCTCCGAACGACTCAAGGAGTTTTACGGTGATCGCGATCCACAGATTTCGATGGTTTCGGCAACGGTCGATAATCCGACCGAACTCGCTCACAAACTCACCGGTACGCCGGAATCCGACATCAATTCAATCGGATTCACACCCCGCGAATTTCCGGTTAACGGGCGTCCTCGGTTTAACCGATTCACAGCTACGGATGTAACTGGCCTTGCGGCTGTTATCGCGCTCGCACGAGTGGGTGGGGTCACGGTTTCGGATCTGAGAGAGCAAGAACTGGAAGACGCATTCGAAACAGCAAGCGAGGTTGGGCTCGTCGAAGTGGAATCAAGTGGAGAGATAGTGCTCTCGGTTGACGCTGAGTGGATTCGAGCACCCATCCGAAGTGAAACGCAGACGCTCATTTCGGAAGGCGAGTTCGAATCACCGCGTGCGGTAGCCGAATCACCCCGAGGCCATGACCGGCTCTCCGAAGCAATCCTAGATGCCGGTGGACTATACAGCGAGTGGTTCGACTTCGTCGTCGACTCGGTTCCTGAGGTTGCCGAATTCGCGCAGTGGTTCAACGAAGGAACGACAGGGGAAGTCGGATTCAAGCACTACGACGAACTTCTCACACAACTCTCCGAGACGGGTGTCGAAAATCCAGAAGGAGTTCTGGGTACGGTGATGGCTTTCGGTCGACTTGCTGGGATGATCACGGAGAAATATCACGTCTTCCTCAAGCCGCCACACAGAGCGTATCTGTGCGAGGCGTGCAGTGAAGTCACCCGAGATAAACGGTGTATTTCCTGTAACACGGAGAACCTCGAACTCCAGTTTTGCAAGCGGTGTCACTACCCCTACGTGGAAGTGAAGGTCAGTGGTGATGAGGACACATTCCGCCCGTTCGATCACGCTGAGTCCGTCGACTCCTGTCCCGGTTGTGAACAGTGGCCTAACCTCTCTGACATCGGGGTACCCACTTCGAGTTTGCTGTCGTACATGCTAACGGAGATATGCCGTACTTCTCCATCGAAGAAGACGCTCGTCTTCTCGGATTCACATAGCGCCGCAGAGTCGGTTGGTGACCGGATCATCGGAACAGAGTACGGCCTGATGGCCCAGACACTCTACATCGAAGAGCTGATCGACAGCGGTGGCTCGCGTGACAATTACGAACTGTTCCGAACTGTGGCGGATCGTCTTCGAGAGGAGTACTGGGAGCCACTGATTCAGAACGAAATCGACGAAGACGGCACGGCCTACAACTTCCTTCGAACGCTCCTTGACGATATTGAGGGCCACGCGATGCTACACAACGCCACCGGTCTCCTTGACAGTGCCCTCGTCACGGCCGCTCCGGTTTCGGAGTTCGACGACCCCAGAGAGATCGTCATCGCACACGAGACGTACAAGCTGTTTGCAACGGATCCGGGCGTTGGATTCAGTAAAAACAATATCAGTATCGAGGGGCTGTCGCTCCCGAAAATCATCAACCGTGTTGCGAAGCGATCCGGATATGACCGCGGTGATGTCGGGTCAGTCGTACCGAAAGTTTTGCAACGGCTACTGAATCAATCGATCGTCGTCGAGCAGTCTTGGGAGGAGGTCAGACAGACGGTAGCGAACGCGTCGATCAGCGACGAAAAGAAACAAGCAACGTTCGACTACCTCGAACGCGTCCGTGACGAATATGCCGACGCTGTCGACTCCGAATCGGATGCAGAAAGTGGCATCCTCACACGTGTACTTCGTCGAGACGATTCCAATCTGACGTTGCTTGAACGGACAGCCTTCTGTACGGATTGTTACCGTTCCTATCCTGTTCCTGAAGACGATGCGATCGATACGTGTCCCAACTGTGGACATCCACTCGAAACCCATCGTCGATTCACGAGAGAAGACGACGGATCACTCGCCGTTGATCCGGGATACGCACAAGCTGACTCTGGATGGCCTTATGCGATCGACCACTGGGCCCACGATATTACGACTCCGATCAGGAATGGGAACTCTCCCGAGTTCATTTCCGTGGGAATTCATAAAGGGAATATTCCCCACACCCTTCGTGGTGCTATTGAAGAAGGATTCCGTAAGGACGACCCCGACGTGAACATTGTTAGTTCAACTCCGACGATGGAACTCGGTGTCGACATCGGTACGCTGGATACTGTCTCACAAGTGGGTATTCCGCCGACACTAACGAATTACGTCCAGCGTAGTGGTCGAACCGGACGAACACGTGGAAGTTCCTCGCTGGTGCTAACCGCGATTCGAGGAGAGCATCCCGTTGACGGCCATTATTACGGAAATCTCGAAACGTTCCTCAACGAGTTCGAACCAGTTCGAGTTCCTGATCCGTACGAATTCGACGAAATCCTCACCGGCCACGTCGTTACGGAAACCTTTGCATATCTGGCTCGAAATCCCCACCCATCAAATATATTCGAGCGGATGTACCAACTCACCGAAATCAATCAGAACCTCGGGGCGTTCGTGAACGGAGTGGAGGAAAATTTGGGAATTCTCGTCGATTTCCTCCTCGACGAGCGTCGCGATGCCTTGGAGCGCCACATCGAGTCTGTCTTCGGTCAGCCCGGTGTGGACGCGTTCGAGCAAGCGTTCGTGGAAGATGGGCCACTGTCGGTGTCGAACCGCGTCGAAAAGACATTCTCTCGCATCACCGCCCTGTCGGGATCTGCGGAGACGAACAAGGCGTTCACCGAGAACAACAACCGACTCGACCAGTGGCTCTCTCGACTCGGCTATCTGGCGAACTATCGAAGTTTCGGACAGCAATTCCCCGTGAAATTTCAGGGGCACAGTGAGGGTATCGAATTCGAAGCATCCGGCCGACTCTACGATATGTATCCTGGCCCGGAAAACGACCTTGGTTCCGTCATCACCCTCCACGGGACGGACTACATCGTCGACGATGTCCACGGATCGTCGACACCGCTGGCGACGGTCATGGTCTGTGTCAACGAAGACTGCGACCGCCCATTCGAAAGCTACTCTCATGACGCCGCGCAGTGCCCCCACTGTGACGAAAGTCTCGAAGAGACGAACGTTCACGGTGTGAGTTCAGTTGAGTGTAAGCCTGCGAAAGGGGGGCAGCGGATGTACAACACCCACGGACTTATGGCGACGTCAATTACGTCCGAGAATTCAGCAAGACCCCAGAACACGTCCTCACGCTCCGTATTCGGTCTCAGTTGCGATGCGAGCTACGGCGAACTCGAGATAACCGACTTCATCTTCGCCTTCGAACGTCGCCATTCGGCCAGTCCCGACAAAGAAGTTCTACGCTCCGAAGCACTAATCGAACAAGATTCCACGACCGAGGACAGCGGACGTTCGTGGCAGGAGCGGCTGGAAGATGCGGATACCGAGGAGTACGCTCCTGTGGGACAACAGTATCACACTCAGGGAATCACTCTCCGGTTCGATTTTGACGATGTTCGAAACCGCTTCGATCGATTGACCCACGAGACGGCCTCGTGGCCACAGGCGCTGGTCAGCTTGGAGCAGGCGCTGGATAAGGCGATTGCTGTCGTGGCGCAGTGTGATCGCTCCGACTTCCGTGTGAAGGCGAATAAGGAGGAAACAGAGGTGGTTGTCCGTATTGTCGACAGTCGGCAGGGAGGTAACGGAATCGCCTGGCAAGTCTGGAACGCTATAGACGATATCGAATCTCGTGTCGCCGAGATTGCGGCCTGTGACCGATGTGACGACTACTGTGACGAGTGCCTCCTACTTTCGCGAACGCCCGCGTACTATCTCGAAAACGACCTCCTAGACAACCGGACACTTGGAGAGATTATCGGAGCTGAGTCCCACTGATGGACGAACCGGCGACCTTCAAACGGCTACGCAACGCCGACGTCGCAGTTATTCACGACGATGTCGACGAGACGTACTGGTGGCTCCTCAGGTCGCTTCCGGCCATTCACTATCTTGGCTTCGAGACGTTCACCTATCCGACGTCTTGGCGCACCCTCAATACGGGTGGACAGTTCCAGTCGTATTCACAGCAGTACGACTACCTCGAGTACGAATACAAGGTTCTCGGCCAAATCGAAGAGGAAGCGTTCGATGACGATCTTGTCGTCATCTCTAACGAGTATTACGAGTCGGAGACACAATACTCGGTCGATCACCTAGTTAGCCGGTACTCGTCCGTTCCGGAAACGCTTCTCATCGTTACTGATTCCAAGCGATTCACTCCTCGGGGAGGACAACGCCCGCTATATCAAGAACAGTTCGTCGAGGCTGTCGGTTCCTACCAACGCCTGTACAACGGATTCGAGTCGATATACGAGAACGCTGGTTGGGGATTCCCGCTCTTGGATACGATGAACATCTTCCTCCACGACAACGCGAATATCTACGCATTCGTGACCGGCCAATCAATCGAGACGACCGAGGAGTTATTCGACGTACTCCCGGACGCGCCGTATCTGCCCCTCTATAGTGTATTCGGCCAGATATTCGGACGCGAAGATGAATTTGGAACCGTCCCCCTGAGCGAAGATGATGTGGAGGGCTTGGAACGCTGGCTACGGAGACGTGTCGAGTGGGATCGCAAAACAGCTCGCGATATCGCGCAGTCGCTCAATAGGGCTGTCGGGGAAGAGGGGAAAACGTTCGATCCCTCGTACGTTCCCCGGAGTCCCAAAGTTCATGAAGCGCGGCAAGAGGCGAAAAGTATCAACCCCGATGAGTCCTCAATTCATAAGCGATACCGTTCCTGGTTGGAAGAGGAGTTCCTATGAGTAGTGAAGGTTACATTCTCAACACAGTTCAGACTCCGGGACCCCTCCTCCCGATCTATCGTTCCGTCGACGATGGGAACTGTACGAAGGACGCGATCAAGACGGATACCGGCATCGACTCTGGATTAGACGCCGCTCTCGGCGGACTACGTCTTCTCCGGATGATTGGCAAGGAAGAGGGAGAGTACTACACGAAGCCATTCCAGTGGGACGTCGGCAACGACGAGCTGAATTTCAAACTCACGGCACTTCACGGTCTCGCACAGGAATGTCAACCTGGATCGTGGGGGAAACAAGCCGTCGTACTACTGAACTACAGCTACCTACTGCGAAACGACATCCAGTTCTTCGAAAACAACGAAGAGAGGCTCTACACCGATATCGACGAATGGTTCAACGAACTCGGGTATCTACCGCAGTCTCAACAGGGGCGCATCGAACACAACGACAACAAGTTCGCGAACTGGACACGGCTCGTTCACTTCCTCGGGTTGGTACACAAGGTTCGAGGACGCGAACACACCGTCTATCCAGATCCGGAGTTGGTGCGAACCTCACTAGAATTGGCTACCCACGACCGCGGTATCGACGTCGATGGTGGCCCAGGAATCGAAGTAGAAGAGTATCTCCGATGGCTCCGAGAGCACCTCCTGTACGTCGAATCGACATCTGACGGGAACATCCCCGAAGGACTCGCCAGAATTCTGTTCGAACTCGTCCGCGACGGCGAAATCGAGGTCGTCGAGTACGGTGACGCCGGGGCCGTTGGACTCGGAGGCGTGCCACCGTACGACGGAATTGATAGCCAAGCGAACACGATCACCCTGATCTGATATGAGTACGGAACAACCAGACCTCTACTGTCCGCACTTCCAGAATGTCGACGAAAAGACACTCAGACAGCTGTTCTCGAAGGTCGCAGCAGTCCGGTCCGATAACCGCGAACTCTTCGAATTCACTCATCGGCCGATCAAAGTATTCCGCTCTCCGCAGGGAACCCAATCCGAAGAGGAAATCGTCGGCGAAGAAGAGGTATATCGTGAATTTTCCGACGAGCGACCTGGGAATTTCACCGTCGTCATAGAAGGTGAAGTCGGGACCGGGAAATCCGAACTCTGTGCCTATTTAGCTCACCGACTGAGAGACGACGGTCGACCGATCCTCCACGTCGACAAAGACGATGATCTGATGACGCTGCTTTCCGAACGAATTCCGGAGTTCTACGAGGATCACTTCGACGAGTCACTTCCCGGAGCTTCAAATTTCCAGCAACTCAGAGACGATCTCGAACAGAACGGAAGTGTCGTCGCGAACAACGCAACGTCCGGTGCAATCCTAAACCTGACTGCTCGAGGATACTCCGTTGAAGTTCAGGATAAAGAGGAAAAAATTCGCGAGTTCGTTAAGGATCAGCTTTCTCTTCTCGTTGAAAAAGGGGAGTACGCGAAAGAGATCAAGTTCGTGACGGAGCAAGCGTACCAACGGAACGAATTCCTCCAGATCATTGAAGACGATATCCCCGACGAAGAAGCGGTCTCCGCGTTCAACGCAGAGCTGTGGAGAGTGATCCGCGAACGCTACCAGACCGCGTCCCTCGATGACGTTCTAGAGCGTGTCGGTCAGAAATTCACGGATACACGCCCGGTAATTATCTTTGAGGATTTCGCAATTACAGCGATGGAGGGAGAGCGGTTGCGTAACTACATGGAGCGCGACAAGGCAAGCGATAACTGGGACTTCGTTGTCGCAGGTACGCGAGATTCGACGGGAGTTCTTCACACCCAAACTGCCGAGGATCGCTTCGAATTCTACCGCACGAACCGACAGAATTCCAATAGTGTTCTGTTTCTCGACGAGGAGTCAGCAGTTGACTTCATCCGCCCGTATCTTGGCTACTTCAAATCCTTCGACGGAAGTGTCTCGTACGACCGAAGTGGCGAGGGTCTTGAGTTAGCGCTTGAGCCAGCGCCAGAGAACTCTATCTGTGGAGAGTGTGAATTCTGTGATGAGTCGTTCCGCGATCTCTTCCCGTTCAACGAAGCGTTTCTCCGTCGTGTCTACGCCGGCCTCCGTGAGGATGAGCAGTCCCCACGTGAATACGTGATGGCAGTTTTCGACATCCTTCGTGACTACTATGACGGATACGTGGATTCTCCATCCGATGCGGATCGGCTATCGACGTTACGAAACTCGGTCGACCCGGCGACCGAAATTTATGAACAAGCCGAATCGCTCGCGAAATTGGCTCGATGGTATGGTAAGCAAACGACAGACGGAATCAAGGTAGACACACGTTTCATCGAAGCGTTCGGCTTCGTAGAGTTGGTTTCGAGTATCAACCACGTGGACCAAGCTTCGGGGTATACGATCATTCCGACAGAAATTGCTTCAACCGGGCCTGAACCGGATCCGGAGCCTGAACCAGAGCCTGAACCACAACCCAAACCGAAATCGAAAGCGGAGCGGTTGATCGATGAACATCGTCCGAACGTACAGCCTTGGCAGAAGAACCCTGCAGATTTCTCGGAGATTAGTCGATACATCCGTTCTGGCCTCAGAGATGCGATCGAGCGTCTGACGAACGGATACCAGTTGTTCGGCGATATAACTCTCAGATATAATCTAAGTAGCCAGAAAGATCCATTCGTCTTCGAATCCCTTCAGCGAGCCCCAGAGGGAGATCAAATCGTCCTCGATCCTGAAGAATTCCGACTTTCAGATTTGAAGAATCTCTTGAAGTTTGGCATCTATCGGGAAGAAGACAAATCGAATGCAGATTTCGAGGGATTGTTCCGGAGTCTTGGAACACAGCTCACGGGGTACGCCAAGCACTGGCGAAAGAAAATCAAGGAGAATGAACTCCACTCCCGACAGCGCTTGTTCAAACAGTCGGCTAACTACGACTTCGCGGATTTCGTTCTGGCAGGATATGCGCGCATCGTTATGCTCGACTCTCCATTCGAGGAGTTGAGCGCACAAACTCTGAGTCGACGCTTCTCTCAGAGTGGCTCGTATACTCTTGATTCGGGGATCAGAACGGATCTCAAAGAGGAACTGGGCGATCAGTTCTCACACGTTCGTGATTTCCTCGAATACGGAGAGTACTTCGAGGAGATGGTCGGTGCGCTCTTTGGCGCGAATGCCAATACGCTGGATCTTGCAAGGATTCGAGAGCGTCTCCACAAAAATCCACCCTACGAAGTGCTGTCAGGGCTGGGTCGGCAATACATCCAGCAAATTTCCCCACGGGTTCGGTTCGATACCGACAACAAAATTCGGGACATGGCTGACCAAGCCTACGACGTACAAGCCGCCCTCGATAACCTCGGAGACGAGTATCGGTCGGATACGATCACCGTCTTCACGGATGAACTCTCGTCAGTCTCTCTATCGAATATTGAGGATATCGTCGATACCCTGAATACCTACGACAGTGCCGATTCGGAGATGATCGAATCCGTGAGCAAATTCGTAGCGTTGGATCAAACGGCAATCGACGACGCTGTCGAAGCAGCGGAGACAGCATCCCGGCTCATTCACAGATCGAACGATGAACAAATCCAAGCCATACTCATCAGTATGAAACTCACGGCGACCGACGCGTATCAGCGCTACAACGATATTACAATCGTCGGTGGAGGATCGAGCGGTGACTTCGCTGAACACTTCCTGAGTGTGGGTGAGTACTATGTCGACTGAGTCAGAACCGCTTCAGGATCGGCTAAAGAAGGTTCAAGAAGAGCATCGTCGACGATACCTGTCCGACGAACTCGACGAAATTGCGGAGGTGATGGAAGAGACTATTCTCCAGCGGACGCTTGCGAAGGCGTTCTTTCAGGAGGAAATCGAGATAGATACGACCGCCAAAGAGCGCGTTCAAGAGGTTCTTCGCTTGCTTAAGCAGAACGATTACGATACAGTCGAAGAACGTCTTTCCAACCTCAGAGATGATGTCGATGCAGCCGAACAGACGGTGGAGAACCGTATTCAGGAACTCCGGTTGAAGCATAATTCGACCGTTACTGCGATGCGGCGTCTGAACGACCGCGTTGACCGTGTCAGTGGGATGCGTCTACAGGCTCTTGAGGGACTTCTCGATGACTGGCGATGGAAAGAACACGTCTACCTTGACGGGAATAACGAGCTTGCCGAACTGAAGGAGAATGCCCGAGAGTATGGTGAAGAGATGCGAACTGCGTTTGAGGATCTGAAAGAGGAGTTATTCGGATCGTATCCGGAAGAGATTCGGGGGCTCATCTACCGTATGATCGATGACGAGCGACTCTCGTATTCCGATCTCTCGGAGAATCAACGCCAACTGCTTGCCGAATCCGATATCGAAGACTATATCGAACTCACACTTTCGTAGGACAATCACACAACCACTATTGGCATTTCCGGTGCTAAATCAAAATAGTAGGGCAACTAATTCTACTGTCACAAATACTTGGGCTAGATTTGGATACGTATGTTTCTCTTCCCTGATTCGGTCGAAATTACGCATTATACGCCCGCTAAATCAACCTTTGGAGAGAGGCTTCTGGATCGTAATCAAAAGTAGAGTTCTAGGTAGTCAAGACTAACTGAAATTTTCTGAATTACAGTTGTTCTGATGATAGACTATGAATGAGGCAGGCGTCGAAGGCAAGTGCTTTGATGACGACGAACGCGAGTACGCCCACCGCCAAACCTAGTACGACTAGGTCTCCGATTGGGATTACTGAGGAAGCGATGCTGTCAACGTTGATTGCAACTATTCCTGTCATAATTTGGTCAATATAGGTTTTGTTTCGGCCGTTTGATTCCCCTCTAGCCTGCCATTGTCCGGATTTGAACCGGTTCTCCGGCCGCATTGGCCTACATTGACCACCTACCCTGCTTACCCAGTAAATAAAACTTAGAACCCTACAATATTCAATGTGTTGGATTATAGAATTAGTATGAGATGTCGGATATTTCTCTACGTTCGCAAGTTCTGTGAGAGGACAGTCTAGCGAGTTCAATGTGAGAGAAACGCAATACGATTCCGAACTCACACTGTGTTCAGCATGCCGATTCTGGCAGATTTGGGATAGGTCGTTCAGTCGATGCTATATACAGGGTGCGTCTCAATGTGTGTCCGGAAATTTGGGAAGTGAATCGGTCAATACAGAGGCTGTATACAACACGGCCTGTAGTGTGGGTATCCGTTCCTATTTCGGTAGATGCATATGTTATAGTTGTCGGCGAGAAGGGCATTAGAGCTCGCCCAATAATTAATTCCTCCAAAGATGTCTCAGAGGGCGAACGTTTTTAACATACTTTGACACTGAAGTACTATGGTTGGTAAGAAGCGCTTCAATCAGTTCCGCTTGGAGATGTGGCGACGGATCCGTGATAATCTCGGGACCGATATAACTACAGAGGATTATTTCAAATATGCAACTGGAAAGGAGGACGTCCCAGAATGGTGTCTTGACCATCCTGACTCACTCCACAGTTTTACTCGATACTATCCATACGCTAACCAACCAATTGCGTTGGTTCTTGATAATCCTCGTCTCGATGTTGGGGAACCAAAGCCCAACCAAACCAAGGAGCGAAGCGATCGGTTCCCGACGTTGGAGCATTGCAGGTATGCTCTGACAGAATCCACTAATATTGAGCAATTAGCACGAATCTCGTCCGAACATTATAATTCATATTTCACCGGGAAGGGTCCGACAGAGCGACTCTTCATAGCTCTTGGAACCATTTTTGACTCGCTAAACATTTCTGATGTCGTTAACAAAGTATCTGAGCAAAATCAATGGGATCCGATTGGTACTGATTCTGCCACAAAAATGAATGCGCCTGTATCAGATTGGAAGGACTATTTTTACAATCCAAGTAATGTTGGAAATCAGTACCTTGAGTTAATAGAGGGTTGTACCGAACCACATCCTCTGGAATCGTTGCACGTGAATATTGGAGAGATGGAAATTAAGGCTGACTCTGAGGGGTTATCTGGCTGTAAGCCTGACCCAGAATGGGGTTTATACAGCGACTTTTATATTACGAATCGGTATAAATTTGGGACTCCAGAGAGCAGTAATATTCCTGTTTGTTCAACTTCAGAGCACCTTCATGAACAACTTCTATTTGGTGGGCTGACTGCGGAAAAAGGCCTACTACAAAAGGGAGAACTCGACTACCTTGCACCTAAGCTCATCATCGGATTTGGAAAACACGCGCAAAAGGGGTTAATCAGTTCTGCTGAACCTGTATATGTCCATGAACATGCGAGTAATGACCGAGCTACGACGAATAATTTCGGAACGGTTTGGCAGCGCCAATCCGGGGAATACGTTCTTTTCGCGCCACATCCCGGCCATTGGGGTAGTAATCTCGGCGAACCCTTCGAAGATGGCTATGCTGAGGGGTGGGAGCACCTTGATCGTGCTCTTCTGGCTTTAGAATCTGAACTACTATTATGACATCTGTACCGTAATCTCTCTGTATAGACCACTACGTTTTCTATATCGACCGTCCGATTAGCTCGTTAGTCTGTTCCACTCGTGACCGACCCGCTCCTTGCATTTTGAAGACTTTAATGAGTCGAATGAGGTGCCTAAGAGAACGGTTTCCAGTCGTGTAGAGTCCGTTGAGATTCAGATGAAAAAGATCCAGTAGACACTGGCAGTATAGACCGCGATGGTTAGAATGGTTCTGAGATTGGTTTGGAGATAAGTAGGAAACATAACCGTGCCAAATATTAGAGCTGGCACCTCAATGACGTGCTTTATGATTCGTGTGGCGAATAGAATGAACACAACATTGAGGTATGGCACTCTGATTACGGAGGCAGAGAGTAAGTAGGCTATGACAGCGAATACGGGGATAACGATAGCTGCTGCTAAGACGAATAGCCGGAGGAGACTAGGTTCTTCTTCGCCGTCTAATGTCTCTTCTATCCCGGACACGAATTCGCGCAGGTCTTGAAGTTCCTTAGAATCTCCATCGGGGATCTCGTCTCTTAAGAGAAGATATGAGAGTTGACTGCTAAATTGATATAAAAAGTAGTTTACAATGGCGTCAAGAGGGGTAGTCGGATTTTCCACGCTTTCAGCAGCTGAAGCCGCGTAGATATACATAGCAGTTCCCCAGAAGAGGATGTAGGCGTGATAGATGAGCTCAATGAAGATGATGCTAATAAGGGAGAGGACGATCGCTCCGACCAAATGAGCAGTAGCAATCCCCATAGGGATGGGTAGCGTGAGGAGTACGAGAGACACAGATATATGGAGGATGTGGAAGGCAACGATGACTCCCAAAAATTCGACAACACGATATGTGTATTCGAAGTAGAACTCCTCATCCGAGAATCGGGAGCTGTTCACACTCCAGTGGAATACGGCTATTGCAGCGAGAATGAGAGCTGCTACTCGGATGATATGGCCCTTGATCCCAGGCGGGGCTGTGGCGAGAGTGGCGGCCGACAGGATTCCGGATGTGGCGAGTTCGAACTGGATTTGATCTTCCCGAGAGAAGTTAAACAGTATAGCGGAGATAGAATCATCTTCTTCATTCACCTTGGAGCTCTCCTCGTGTTCCTGCTCAACTACCACGATCAACTTGCATTACCGAGTCGTTGCTAATAATCGGAGGGGTCACTTCTACAAGCTTCACTTCATCGACCAGTTGAGGACCAAGTAATTTCCCGTCGGTAATACACTATAGGTCCTACGCGACACCTACAAGTATATTCTACGAGGCACTATTACACTTATTCGGATCTGGAATGTGTCTGACTGAGATGGTCCCCGAACAGTCTGGGATTCAACAGAGCAGCTCTTACTGTTCACCCGTGAGAAAGGTTGAAGGAGCGGCCAGCTAATCGTCAGGGTACGTTTCCCTCATCGTATGCAGTTTATAGACCGCCACACAAACCCCGCACGTCTGAACGACGATATTCGCCCACTGATCGAAGCGATTCTTAACAATCGCCGGATCTTCGATGCGGAGCAAGACGATCCACCTTTCGTCACGGAGGCAGTGAAGTACCGCCGAGAACGCCAGAAGCGACGGCAAACGAGTCCATACACGGGATCAGACGAATTCGTCCAGAGTATCATCGACCTGTTTGGCTTCGACCCGCTCGATTTCCAAGTCGAGAGCTGGAAAGCGATCAAAGAACTCGATCAGGAGCGCCGTCGAACCGACGAAAAGAAAGCTGCAATCTTCTCCGCCCCGACTGGATTCGGGAAGACGGAAGCCTTCCTAGGTCCTCTATATCAGTTACTTCGTGAGGGGAAACAGGATTCCGTGGCGTTCGTCTATCCGAGTCGGGCACTGCTCCAAGACCAACTCGGACGCGTCCTCAAGCACGTTTACGACATCAACTCTCAGTCTGGAGACCAGCTGTCGGTCGGCATTTACGTCGGTAATATGCCGTATGAGATGAATGAAGTCGAAACGAACCAAGTATTCTTCCAGACGAGCGGTGGTCGCCCTCGGTTCAAACTCGCTAACTGTTGGTGCGGCGAAGAGGGGAACCCGAACGCATTCGAATATCACGGAACGTCGAAAGGCTACACCCTACGCTGTGAGCACGATGAGGAACACTCTTTCACCGATCGTGAGTTGCTTCTGTCCCGGAAGGATCTAGTCTTCAACAATCAGCCGGACATCCTCCTCACGACGCTCGAGTCGCTCGAAGGGTTCGCACTCAAACCACACTATCCTCTCATTGACGACATCGAGACGATTGTGATCGACGAAGTGCACCTGAACACGCAGATGCGGGGTGCACACGCTGCGAAGATCATCCAAAACGTCAACGACATCACCGACCAACCGATTCTCTGGTTGGGTTCCAGCGCAACGGTCGACAGCACCGACCGATTCGGAAAACAGCTCTTCGGAGTGTCTGGGGACGACCTTCGTACGATCAAGCCCCATGAGTCCGATTTCGACGACGAACACAACGACCACGAACACTACTACTTCATGCTGGCTTCACCGGACGGGCCGGGTGCTTCGTCGATGTCGATCCAGCAGCACTTACTCTTCGGTCATAGCCTTCTCGAACAGTCGTCCGGTGAGCGAGGGAAGATGCTTGCCTTCATCGACAGTATCTCACAGGTGAACCAAAAATACACGCAACTCGTTGACGCCGATCACAGTCGCGAACTCTGGCGTTATCACTTGGGTGTCGATGACGTTGAAGACTGGGCTGCCGTGGCCGATGAGATGGACCATAATTTCCTTGACGAGCATCTGAATTTCATGCCCGTCTACTCCGACCGGGGATTCGACTCCGCAGAAGTCGGGCGAACCGATGTACTTCTTTCCACCTCGTTCTTGGAGGTCGGGATTGACGTCGGTGAGATCAAGACGATCACCCAGTACCGTACTCCGTGGGATCTCTCTTCGTTCAAGCAACGTGCTGGCCGGGCTGCAAGAAAGGAAGGCATGGATGCTCACATCGCGGTGATGCTTTCAAGCCTGACAGGTGATGCGAATATGTTCTACCGTGCCGATCGGTTCCTGGATTCAGATATCCGAACGCCGCTCAAGACCGACAACGAGGTTGTCGAGTGGATTCACGAACGGTTCCGCGACTACTATGAGATTGCGAGCGATGTCAACAATCGAAATCTTCGCCTGCAAAACCCACACGAACTTTTCCTTGAGGAATATCTTGGTGACCGACTCGGATACGATCGATACGAGCACCTTGTTTTGTCACCTTCCGAATTTCTGGAGGAGGAGATTGGTGTTGACGTAGCGCCAGAGCCTCTCCTATCTGCCGAACTCGTACAGGAAGCAGAGGATGCGCTCACAAAATATCTCGATGATCTCCATTCGGAATTTGAGGAGATCGAGTCGTTCTTTGGCTTAGATGACGGGAACGTCGTCCGCGGTAACGGCGCTATCGATGCCTACATCAATCAAGTGCAAGAGCAAGTGTTGAAACTCATTAACGCTCTCTCTGGGCAAGTCACGGGGTACCGAAACGAGCTTGACCATCTTGACGAGAAAACACATACGACCGAAATCGAAGAGTTAGAGACAACGCTCGATGCACTACGAAGCAAGGCGTCAGCGATTCCGGACGGCGATTCTCAGACGAAAGTCCAGCACTTCGAAGCACTACTCGGCGATCTGTTTGGACTGAGCGGCGATCTGATCAAACTTCAGAGTCAAGTAAATCGACTCTCTGACCGGCCGATCCCGCAGGTTCGGACGGACCGACTGAACGAGGTTCAAGATGCGGTCACGCGCCTCAACAGCCTGAGCGATGACGATCGGATCGAAGCGTATTATCGAACTCAAAAGCGGGTCTACTACCTCCAAGAGGCGCTGGACGAACTCCGAGAGTACGCCGATTATCGTACGCCTTTCCTTAGCTTGTACGCGATCAAGCATCTCCTCAGGGGGGCATACTATTTCGACCGCTACCTCCAGATTGACGACCGGAGTCTCGGTGACGTCTGGTACGTTCCGCCCAATTACTACGGGGATGCTGGTCAGTTCTTCAGCGTTTTCCGCCCTGACTCTCGCGACAGCACCGACGAGTCGATCGACAAACTCGTCAGTACCTACACGCCGTACCGGTCGGAGTATCAATCAGAAACGAACGAAATGCATGCATTCCTCCCCCGTACAGAGGTTACCGAAAACGGCGTCGTCTTCGATTTCTCACAACACGTCAGCGGGGAAGTTCGTGATGGCGTTCTCGTCCCCGATTCGATCGAGTTGTCCTCTATGACCGATCTAAGTGAGGAAGCAGCACTCAACATCGTCCGGTACTGTCCTGAGTGCTACCAGATTATCTCCGACTTGGATAACTGTCTCCGGCACGGAAAAAGCGCTCTGGGGAAAATTCATTCTGATCCCCAAGTTCGGACTCGAATTACGGAACGTAATGAGGAGGTTGCAACTGGTTCGATCGCACTAGCAGAACTCACGTCTGAAGTCACATTAGAGGGTGTGACCCTCAACATTCGCCCAGCCAGTTACTGGGGTGGGAGTGTGAATTTCGATGGGACCGATCCGTTCGAGGTCAAGATAGACCGTCCCGAGGAGACGATTGGCTTCCAAATTGATACTCGCGGTCTCGTATTCGATATGGAATCGTACCTACAACGCGTTGGCCACGATGATATCCGCGACATCGTAGCACGATACAACGACTTCGACGAAGTCGACTATGAATACGTCGCCTATCACACAGCTGCTCACTTTCTCCTTCAACTCGTCTCCGATGTCAGCGCCGTCAATACGACGATGTTGTTCTATGGCTTCAACCGTGAGGTAGGTGAAGTGTACATTTTCGAGCGGACGGAAGGCGGACAGGGAATCACTGATTTAGTGTACGACGAACTGTCCAGTGATCCTGGAACCGTCCTCGAAGCCATCAATCGAATTGCCTACAATCCCCAAGTCATCAACGAACGGCTGTGGGCTCGCGAAGAGTTCGTCGAGAAACTTCCGTGCCAGCCCGAGAATGAGGACGAAATCGAGGGCTTGGTCACCGACATGTTGGACACACCGTTCGACACCGTCGTCGAACGAGTCGTTCAAGAGGTCCTTTCGAGTATCGACAAGGCGGATCAGTTTTCGACCGACGAAGGGATCGATATCGACGACGCCTATTCGATAAAGCACGTAATCGCTCAGGAGCAGGTATCTGGATCTGAGGACTTCCCAGAGGAGACTGTCTCAGCCCTCGGCTACGATCTTTCCGAGGTTGAACGGGCTGACACGGTGTTTTCTTCACCTGATATCGACGGCTGTGTAGAGAATCTACACCTAAGCGAGTGCATCGCCGCGACCGGACAGAGCGACTCGTTGAGTTACGTTCTCCTCGAGGCACTACGAGAAGAACTCACTCGGGCTGTTCCGACGGACGATACAAGTGACGAGATGTTCGAACGCAATCTCCTCCCGGCAGGTGAATTTGATGGTACGAGCATTTTCCTTGACTTCTGAGAGTCTTGCGTATTTCATCGGTTTCTCGCTGTTACACAGCGATAGGGTGGTCATCATCTCTCCGTGGTTGAGCGATGTTACGTTACGTCTGCCAGTCAATGACCGCTTCGACGATCGAGAAATAACACTCTTGGAAGCACTGGAAGAACTCGTGGACAAGGACATCCAGTTGCTCGTACGTGAGGGGGAATCACATAACGATTATATTAGTGAGCGGCTTCCGGAACACGTCGTCATACAGGAAATCTCAGATCTCCATGCAAAAGCTGTTGTCTGTGACGCGTTCGTCTATATGGGCTCGGCAAACATTACACGCGGCGGTTTGACGCTCAACCATGAATTATGTGAAATACTCGAGAACGAGTACGGATCCGCCGAGGAGTACGTAGAGAAAAAACTCGGTTTGGATTTGGTTCAGCAGTCACCTGATTAATCGAACGAACCGGCGACAGGGGAGTCTACGTCGTCAGTTGGAGAGGTGAGATCGCTCGGAACGAGGAACGTGAGCTCCCATTCCTTCCCTTTTGTCTCGTGGAGTGCCGAATTGATGTCTCCTGCCAAGTTGAGCAGATCCTTCCTATCCATAGTGGCGAAAACACCCGAACTGTCGGAAACCTCGGCAGACCATAGTGCTGCGTCACCGACGACGTTCCGATCACTATCGTTTGGAATCACGTCTCCGAGAGCGAATAGGAGCGTCATTCCTGGCTGTAGATCGAACTTCGCACTAGGAATGATCTCTTCGCGGATGTATTCGATACGTCTCTGGATGGCTCGAATAAAGTATCGTACTTGTCGCTGAATCTCGGCTCGGTCATCGAGCTGTGAGAGTTGCATCTGAATGTTTCGTAGGTGTCGGTAGTCGTTCTCTTGGAAGTACGGTCGGCGTTCTTCAGGTGAATAGTCGGTAAGTTTGCCCTCCTCGACGAGAAGAAAGTCGAGAAAGTCAGGATAAATATCTGCACGCCGGTCACCCACATCATCGAATTCGTCCGCAACCGTGACACCAACGACGAGGTCAATGTGATTGCCTTCGATCAACTCTGACGTGTGATCGGGCTCAAGTCCCTGTTGGACGTAGTTGAGGAGAATGCTGGTGTCAACGAAGACATTGTCCAGAGATACAGTTTCAGTAGACTCATCGTCGGGACTCTCCGCCATACAATTACTCCAGATACTGCGAAGATAAATCCCTTAGCGTCTCAGTTAGCTCCTGATCTTCTGGTGATGCGTAGTCACCGGGAGCCGGACGAAGACCAGCAGAAGCTAGCTCCGCTCTGAGTTCGTCACGTCGTTCGATAACCCGCTCTTTGAAAGATTCGAATTCGGCGAGCCGTTCGGTGCGCAGTTCGTCTGCCTGCGGTCCGGTTGCCGTCTGGTACGAAATCCGCAGACAGGGGTGCTTCCACACGTAATAGTAGAAGAAATCTTGGAGGTCGCGTAATAGTGAGAGATGTTCATCGGTGAAGTCATCCGGCTGCAGTCGCTCGAGTTTGAGTAGCGTATCCTCGATCAAGTCCGTCCCCAGAACGACAACCTCGAACGTTTCGCGAAGCTGGTCGTCAGCGCGTATGTAGTGGTGGAGGTCTGATATACTCAGTTCAATCGACTCTCTCAAGGAATCAATCTCGCGGGTAGGGTCCCCATCGTCAAGGTAGATTTCAACCGTGTCGATAAGCTCCGCAAGATGAGTCCGGAGGTGCGTGCTTTCGATATAGAGAAGACGATACTCTTCAGGAGCCTCCTCTTGGTAGAAGTTCTGCAAGAAGCGCATCGTCTCTTGGTGCCATACCTCCGGAAGGACGTCACGATAGAACGCGACGAGTTCGCCCTTGGAAACATAACTCTCTAGGTCGTCAGCGGGTGGGTCCGGATCGGACTCGTTCGTTTCGTCACGGAACATGATCGGCTCGATTGGGCTGGTTTCGGACGACTCCTCTCCTACCGATTCGTCTGCCGATCCTGCAATACTCGGCTCGGATGGCGAGGTCGGTTGGTCGGTATAGACATCGAGTGACGAAGGAGAGATAGAACGATCTGGAACGACCGCACCGGCAAGGTACCAACTGTACGTAATGGGGATGTCGAACTCGTCGATTGCGAGATAGAGTAATTTCTGTACCTTTGTCTTATTCGCGTAAGTGGGATCAATCTCGGCGACGCTGGTAATAGCCTCGTCTATTCCGGCAAGCAATTGCGTGACGAGGTCGGACTCCGTGTCAGTTATTTCTACCATCTGAGTGTCGTCGCTCACTTCGGGAGCTTCGTTCATTTTACGAACGCATGTTTGTCAGTAAATCTCTTCGGTCGCAAATCTCGGAGTTCGCTCTTTGAAGCGGCCGTCTTTCAGCACGATTGCTACAACCGATTGAAGCGAGTCTCGACGACGGGTTGTTTTTATCGAGTACACTTCTTTCGATAGCTCAACGGAGACGCCACTTTGTCGGATCATGAACCATGACTCCAGCTAATTTTGTGAACCACTCCGGAAAGGGAGTATTTGAGGACACAGACATTGAGCCGATCAGTCGGAAAGTGAGTCTAACCCACATAAATTGTTATCCGCTCTTGGCCACGACAAGGGAGGCAGAAAGATAGATGAGTAATCAGTTAGTATTTCGGTCGTCTCGCTATTTTTCGAGCTGAAATCAAGGGATTGGAACGGTGTTTAGTCCCGACAGTATCACCGGTAAATACACGGAAAACGGAGGAATGCGACAGCGGCGGCTACGTGGTGATGAACTCAAAGGAGAGCAGCTTCAGACAGATAGAATCAGGAATTCGATTTGCAATTTATATACTATGCTGTCACTCCACGAATGCCGGGAAGGAAAACCCGGTTTAGGGGGGAAGGGAGGCTGCAGTGCCTCCACTCAAACCGTCGCCACATCTATATGCAATCGATCCCACAATAGGAACGTCGAAGCAGCAAGGCCTGTTGGTACCGCCGTTCAACTACCGTCCGAAGTCCGCTCGCGGCAAGCTGGTTCGCAGTAGCCTCAGCGTAGCGTATCAGCAATGCCTCACGCTGGCTCGCTTCGCTATGCTTGATTCTGTGAGCCGATACTGCCTCCTGTCGAGTGGTAGCTCCGGACGACACTCAGACATTCTTCGCCCATGGAGTACACACCACAGGCCACAGCCGTCGCTACCGCTAACCAATCATCCCCCGAACCGTCGGTATCTGCCACGGTCAGTACGAATACCACATGCCCCGAATGTGATTCGACCACCATCGGTTCCAGTGAAGAGGGCACGCGGTACTGCCAAGAGTGCGGTCTCGTTCTTTCACAACATCCTATCGAACGCAGTGAGCCGGGATGGAAACCGCGTGAGCAGCGGCGAATGGGTCCCGCTACTTCAGTCAACCACGAATCGGTCGGTACAACGCTCTGGGGAAACTCGAACGACCGTACTGGGGTACTGGAACATCACAACAACCGCTTAGAATACTCGACGAGGGCACTCAAGACGGGGCTCCGAGAAGTTCGCGCCCTGTGTACTGGCTGTGAACTCTCTGATCCTACCGAGGAGCATGCTGCCTACCTCTATCGCCGAGCATCGCAGGAGGGTTTGCTGAAAGGCAGGTCCCAGGAAAGCATCGCAGGTGCTTGCGTCTACACTGCTACGCGTCGATACAGTCAGCCAGTTACACTCTCGGATGTCGCCACCGCATCGCCGGTTACCGAACAGCGAATCTCGAGTGACTATCGAACACTCCTCAAGGAACTTGGAATTGGATTACGACCACCCGAGCCTCAAGAGTTCCTTCCGAAAATTGCCACTGCCATCGGAGTACCGTTTCGCATTCAGCGCCGCAGTCGTGAACTGCTGGAGAAAGCAACGGGGGACGGTACACATATCGGTCAAAGCCCATCTGGTGTAGCTGCGGCGGCAGTGTACGCTGCAGCAGAAGAGTACAACGAGCCGCTCACGCAGGAGACAGTCGCCGAAGTGGCCGGCGTAAGCACAGTCACAATCTCCCGACAGTATCAGTATTTCAAGAAGGAGGTGTCCAAGTAGTCAGATTTCAATGTCTCCGGATAGGAGACTTTGATTCCTTCCTCAAAAGATCGACGGGTGTTGGGCATCAATCACCGATTGTCTATGTGTATCCGTGCGGTAGAGAATCTCACAATGCCAGATGTGTCTGATCTACCGATTGTCACAGAGCCAGCCAAAGCACACCTGAATCCCAGACAGTTGCTAAATTACAAAAGCGAACGGAAAGACTGTCTCCAGTGGTTACTCACATTTGGAAAAAATCCTGCAAAGGGTGAGGGGTACGCCTTTGGGACGGTTCAACCGCGATCATATCGCATGGATCAGTTCTATCGCTGGGTCTGGGAACAAGAGGATGGGTACACTGCAAATGTACAGCCAGAACACGGAGATGAATGGCTCCGATATCTCGCACAGACAGATTACAGTAGCACGCACAAATCGAATTGTCAGAAGGCTATCCAAATGCTATTCAAATGGCGACATCACGAAAGTGGGACCTCTCAATGGGAGCCATCACTCAAATTTAGCGAGGATAGCAGCAATCACCCACGCGATTACCTGACGGAGCGAGAGCGCGAGAAGATTCGGGATGCTGCACTAGAGTATGGATCCGTACCGTCCTACGCAAACCAGACACCGCTAGAACGCGACCGATGGAAAAGGTATCTCGCCCAACGATTCGAGAAACCGAAGAGTGAGATAACACCAGAAGATTGGGATAGAGCAAATGGATGGAAGATACCATCACTGGTGTGGACATCGCTCGATGCCGGTCTGCGGCCAGTAGAAGTATCACGAGCTTCCACGTCGTGGGTCGAACCCGAAAACTGTCTCCTCCGGATACCGAAGCAAGAGAGTTCAAAATCTCAGGATAATTGGGTAGTCGGGCTCACAGAACAAACTTCGCTCTTTCTTGAACGATGGCTGGAAGAGCGGGAAGCATACTCAAAGTATGATGATACGAACGCCCTCTGGCTTACTCGTGAACAAAATACCTTCAGCTCTCAGTCACTCAAATATATTCTCACTCAGCTGTGTGAACTTGCTGGCATCGAGACGGAAACGCGCCAAATGAGTTGGTATTCGATTCGTCATTCTTTGGGAACGTACATGACTCGAGAGGAGGACCTCGCAGCAACTCAAGCACAGCTGCGGCACAAATCGGTAGAGACGACTATGAAATACGACCAAGCACCGGTCGAAGATCGACGAAATGCTCTCGATAGAATGGGGTAGAACGGAAGAGTCGTAATCAATTATTAGGTGAAGGCACTAGCTGTCGAGCTCATCAGTTGTATCTTGATCAATTGTTTTAATATCTGATTTACTTTCGTATTTATCTGTGTCTTGCTGATATTCTTCTCTTATTTTTTCAGTATTAACCCACTTCCCAAGGTCAAGTTGTGTAGGATCAGGGGTATTCGATGTGTCCAGATTCGGGTATTTTGGGAGATCCTCTTCGTCCGGTAGAATACCCTCCTCGTCAAGTGCATCACGGTGCAGCTCAATGTACTCCCGTTGCTCGTGCTGAGTGAACTGTTCTCTACTAAAAACGGAGACTTTCGGGTTATTTATCGAGTGAGCTATCTCTCGTGCTTTTTCTCTACTCTTTATTAGCGCATCCAGTTGTTTAAGTGCTGTTTGAATGCTGTTGTGAGGGCGGTCATTTTCCTCCGCATCTTGAAGCGACTCAATTATTTCCTCCCTTTCTTCTCTGAGTTGGTCTATTTTTAAGTCATACCAACCCTGATCGGATGCGAACTCGACTGCCGATTCTTGTTGTTCTGCAGAAAAATTCTCTCGCTGGTAAATCCGTCTTAGTAGCTCTTCTTGTATAGTAAGTGATGAGGACTCAATGTGACCCTCATTCAGATGCTCGGTGAATGCTGTTTTTCCGTTGCCGTCAGATAATAAATGGATGTTCTCGCATATTCTTCCAGCATCACTAACGCCGGCATCTGCCAACCACTCCAAAGTTTGTGTAACACCCTCATTAACACCTCTCTCGAATATTCGGTTGTTTGTCCCATTATATAACACAGAGATGAGTTCAGCTATTAATTCCTGAGCAGCGATCGCTTCGCCGACATTGTGTCTTTTTTCATAGGCCCCCAAATTCAATTCCGTATCAAAATCCGGACTCCGATAGTACGTCTCGATTGCCTGCCCCACCACTTTCTGTGCTTCTATAGGAGGGAGTTGGTAAAGGAGATGAAGATCAGCGACCGCCCCCTTGAATTTCTCTTTGATCTCTTCTTTTTCACTTTTGTCATGGTCATCCCAGTTTCGGGCAATACGCTTTTGTCGTTCAGTAAGGAGGTTGGCTGACGAATCAGACATGATAGATCAAGTATTCAGGTGGTGAGTTTTCATCCTTTTGTTACTTGACTTATCCGGTGTGCCCAAATCACGGTCAAACATCTTCGATAAGTCTCATTCACCAAGTCTTCGAATAGGCAAGTGCGCACTTTCAGGATTTGCGAGCTTGATGCCACCACAGATCATCCAATAACCTGATACTGTCTCTACGCAGTATTGATCACGCGCACATAGCGCGGATTGAAAAGATGAGATTGGATGGGCAAGATATGATTCTGTACGGTTGAACGCCATGTGTCATACACATAGAAGTATAATATCGGATTGAGTATTCAGAGACTCCTCAGTGCTGTGAGACTTTGCAGTACTCCTTATCAAACACGCAACCGAGTAGAAGCAAGGCAGACAGTTCGGTTAGGTAGTTCTGAGAGTTCGAATTTTCCGATATAGTAGATACGTGGACGTGAGAACAGTTGGTCGATGGCTTGAGATATAGGCTATATTTAAATTTTTCCTCAAACCGTTCTGGAGGATATTTTTGCTAGAATTCGCACTCAAGAGTCACTCAATCTACTTCCCTCCATTGTGTGAACCAAGAATGCCAGAAAGGCTAGGATCAAACGACTCGGGCACCCCAACATCGACTCCTACGGAGGTCGATCTGGAATTCATTTCCAATTCAAAAATTTCCGCGATCAAACTCAAGAAGCGAATCCTCTTTCAAAAACACTGGGAAGAATTACTGCATTTCATTCGGACCAAAGGCAAAAACCCGAACAAAGGCATTGGATATGCTGATTCGAATATAAGACCGATCAGCCGTCGTATCTTCCAAGTCTTCGAGTATGAATGGCGGAATGGTCACGAGATCTTGGAGCTCACGCCAACAGTAGCGGATGAATTCATAGAAAATCTCAACGAAGACACCATCCAGACTCGTGGCGGAGAACCCTACAAAGAGATAACGAAGAGGCATTTCAACGATGCACTGCGGATTTACTTCAGATTCCAAAACCGAAATTGGTCCCCGCCCGTTGAATTTGAGGATACCGGGTCAGGATTCGTAGCTGATTACTTCAGGTCTGCCGAATTGGACTCACTACTGGATGCCGCATTAGATTATAAGACACCGCCGTCGTACAGTAATCTCTCGCCTGAAGAGCGAGATCGATGGAAAACGCACCTTGCACAGTATCTTGGAAAGCCGAAAAATGAGATCACAGTAGCGGATTGGGAGCAGCTCCAGCGCAGTTGGAAAATTCCCTCGTTAATTGGCGTTGCGACGGACATCGGGCCACGCTGTCAGCTAATTCGCGATCTGAGATCCGATTTCATAGATCTAGAGAACGGTGTCATCGTCATCCCTCCAGAGGTAGCGGTGAAGAACGACGAGCAATGGGAAAATGAGATTTCAAGTCAATCAGTAGAAATGCTCAAGCGCTGGTTTGAGCAACGTTCTAACAACCAAAACTACGATAAATCAAATCGTGTCTGGCTTAACCGGAAGGGCAATCCCTACCAGTCAAAAAGTCTCAACAGGCTCCTAAGCAACCTCATTGACGAGTCCGATGTAGCCCCCGGAGGAAGATCATTTACTTGGCACTCGATTCGCCATAGCGTTGGGACGTATGTCTACGCTAGAACGCAGGATTTAGGCTTCGTCGCAGAAATTCTCCGGCACAAAACTCTGGAGGCAGCTCGAAAGTACGCCCATCCGACTCCGGAAGCAAAGCGTGAGGTAATCGAAGATATCTCGGGGGGTGTTTGAGAGGTGCAGAACCGGACTGACTCACGGCTCATCAACGCCGTGCTGTACAGCCTTCTTATTTTACGTATGATATTACAGCGGTACCGCGACAATATCATAGCCTATGATATAAGATCTGGCCAATCTTCTTATACGCCCCTATGGCTGGTCGTATCTCTCGGTACTGCTGTCGGAATCAATTGGCACGCCAGCGTAGGGTGTGTTGGATCATACTCCGTAGGCTGTCTTAGATCATACACCCTCACAGGGTATCTTGGATCATACATCCTGGAAGCTGTCGGGGGATCACCAGCTGCCGCTCTCTTATCAGTCCTATTTCTCTCGCTGATTGCGGACACTCAGACCAAGCTCGGAGATATAGATCCCGATGGCTCAACAATAGAAGACAATCTGACCGATGTAGACTCGTGGATATCTTCTATAGCAGATCGAGTCTATGGGTACGTTCGTCAAAGTCAGACGGATGGAGACGAATCAGCAAGCATCGAGTCACAAAAACAAGAGGCTAGTAGAGCTGCAAAAAACGAGGGCTACAGTGATCCAGTTTTCTTCGTGGACAAAAATCAATCAGGATATACATTTGAGCGTGAGGGTTTTCAAAACCTCATTAATGCGCTCGAACGAGAGCCCCGACCCGTCGTTCTAGACCGTATCGATCGTCTTGGGCGCGATACGCTTGAAACGGTCTACATCGCAGCTAAGATTCACTACGATTATGACGTCCCCATCATCACGGCCGAACACGGACATTATGAGTTAGACAAGATTGAGGAGCAGCTTGATCTGGTTCTGAATGCGATTATTGCAGGAAAATCAGTTGAAAACAGAATTCGAGCGGCCTGGAATTCTATCCGCCTGCGCTTTAGCGACGATAGAAAGTGGAAGACATGGTTCAACAACGTCCCCGTTGGATATCAATCGGATAATGAGGAGTGGATCGAGCCCGCACCGCACGCAACAGAAGTCATTACGGCAACGATAAACGATTTGCTTGAAACTGAGACGCGCACGGAAACGATTGCCAAGCTAAAAAGTGCGGGCAAGAACGAATTAGTCGGTGACAAGCAATCGAGAGACTCAGGTGACAAAATAACTTTAGGTGAGATCGAGGCCGAAAAGATTCAGGAAGTGTTCGATAGGTCGGATTATACTCTCACAGAATTTGATAGTTCGAGACTCAAACGTCTATTGACGAATCCCTTGCTAACTGGGGAAGTGCGTTACCCGCGAAGTAAGCCCTACGAAGAGCAGACTGCTATTGAGGATCCCACGCTTCAGATTGTCGATCAGGAATTGTTCGATGAGGTGAATGAGTTCCTTGAACAAGAGGAGAAGAAATACAGCACAGATGCAGAGGACAGTATCACAGTAGACGGTCTTGCAGACTATGGAATGCTGTTGTTAGCCATCGACGTAGTAGATGCCATCAAGCCAGTCTGTCCACAATGTAATCGCGGAATGGTACGAAACGGAGAAGATACTAATCATCCACTAGAGGACGGTAGAATCGCCCATTACTGGATATGTCCGAAATATAAAGAAGAGGGGGCAGAGGCTGACTGCCAGCGAAAGGTTCCGTACAAAAACGAGTGGGAGGCAATACAGAACGACCTTGAAGAAGCCTATACTGACCGTTCGGATATTGTCCTACTGAAGGTATGTCCACCGAAAGACTGAGATTCAGTCGATTGCGTTCCGAGTGTAGTACTCGAACACCTATCGAGTAGATTCTCATCTCGCCGATATTGTTGAATAGACCAGATAGCTCTGCTCCACCCGTCGTGAGCTACCAGTAGAGTGCAACTTGGCGGAGCAAATCTTCACGGAGGGCGACAGGGAGGTTGCCCGAATCACTTGGTTGCGTTAACGAATGAACCAAGACCACTTTGTATCACCTCCCAGTTCTTGAAGTCTATCTTCTACTACATCCAGTGATCTTCAAACAAACTGGTGTGGGCCGATTGATCTGATAGATGTACTGTCAAGATAGCCTTGCCTCAGCAGACCGTGCCGAAACGATATGTGCTCACCCAGGAATTCAAGCCTACATCGTCGGTCAGTCTCGGCACGATCACGAAGATCTCTGCCTGAAGTGAACGACTAACGGTCAAGGGCGAAATTCGGTTTATTCGAACTTTTGTAGTATACGCTTTCCTTGATCAGTCACGCGAATATACTTTTCCGCATCTCTGTAGTAGTGGTCGTCGAGAGCCGACGAAAGATACTGATACACCTCTGAACCACCGGCGAGCCCCCACCGATCAGCTAGTTCACTATTTGATGTGGGTTGTAATTCGGCGATATCGGCGAGCCGCGACACGTCTCTTCTTGAGAGGCATTCCGGTAGTTCCATCTCCGGTTTTTTTCGTTGATCATCGGTCTTTCCCACGGTTCCACCACTTGAGTTCATCTGGCCAGGGTCTCGTACTCTGTCCTCCGCTGCCATTCCAAGTCGAGCTGTTGGTGCTCGTAAGCGGGCGATTTCGATCTTTTTGCCATTCTCGGACCCAGTCACGACGAGTTCATGCGAGTCCGGAGAGATCTCAAAGGCATCTCCCTCAACAGTTCCGGCTTCGATATCGATGATCGTCTCTTCGTCGCCGACAGCAACCAACACATCTTCAGAGTTACTAGTTTCTCTCCTCACGTAGTGGGGATTGTACCGAATGTCGTACACCAGGGCAGGATCTGCTTTCTGACCATGGTGTACCACGGGTAAATTCAGTTCCGTGCGTAGTTCGTGCGACAGATCTATGTGATCTCTTCCAAGGGAGTAGACAGCAAAGTAGGGCCGGTCTGCGGGAGCGATAAACAGCACATCGATCACTCCACCCTCGAACGCTCCAGTAAAGTTGGCAGTGAATTCTTCGAGATGATGCGTGACTCCCTGCCCCATCGCTTCGAGTAGTGATAATCCATCCGCAACTTGGAGTTCCTTTGGGAACACGTAGACGTCAGCAGCAGGCCCGTTTTCCCCCTGGACCGACACTCGAGCCTGTGGAATTTCGCCTTCCGACTGTGACTCGGTGAACTCCGTCTTCCACACCTTGTCAGCCACTTCGGGAACAAATTCCGTTTCGAGAGCGTAATCGACAGGCACTGCTTCCACGATCTCGCATGGCTCTTCGGCATCGAATTCTAACGTGTCTCCATTATCTGTATCACCAATCGTACCATGAACGCAGTAGCCGACTCTCAGTGCGTTGAGGATAGTCTGGATCGATTGCGGATATCCAGAGTGTGTGACTTCCATGACGTCTCCGAGCTGATTCTCCATATCCTCTCGGGACGACGGCCACGGTTCGTTCGCGAAGGCCATATCACCGACATCACGTAGTATTAAATTCCCATCATTATAGCCAAGCAGCCGGTAATGACTCGTTTTCGTGTTCGAGACTGCCTTGCCCGAAGTCACCTCTGTTAGGAAGCCATTGGGGCCACAGCTCCTCTTCGGAACGTCATAGGGTACTCGCTCTTGAGCATCCCACGCGACTTGGCAGAGTAAACAGAAAAAATACTCGCCTTGTTGAACGTCTCTCTCCGTCAGTTCCGAGAAAGTCAGGTCTTGATACGAATCAAGTGGAGACGAAGACCCAATTCCACACTCTGGGCATTCGCTTGAATCTCTATCAGAAGACACAGTGATGCTTCTTTCTGAGTGTTTTTATATCCACATACTTATAAATGTCATATTATTCAGATATATTTAATGTGTGTATGAGGATGAGTAAATACGGCAAACCTCAGCAACGAAACAGCGATGATTCATGCTGTTATTTTCTGCTCCGCTCGGGCAGAATGTCATCCGTCGTACTCAACAATGAGTGATTAGTTCCGGGTAGTTCCGCTATTCACGAGTCTTCCAAATATTCTGAATATTGAGTGGTGATCTTCTTTATATATCGGTTTTTTCGGTCCTTCGACATCGGTTGACGTTTCGACTCTTTGCCCGACTGAAACCGAGTACGAACCGCAGTTACCTTCTCGAAAAGCGACTCCGGGAGTATTTGATATTCTTCCACATATTCGTGTATCCCGGCAACGGAATATTCTCCGATGTATAATTGATTCTTTAAGATCTCGCCGACGGCATACGGGGTCCACTTCGATTTCCGATACTCAAGACGATTTTGAGCATTCAACTCTTCGGCCAGATTTGGCATGGACTGGACCTCTATGTAACGCGTGAAAATCTCTCGGACAAACTCTGCCTCTGGCTCCACAATTTCCAAGGTTCCGTCATCTTGTTTTGTATATCCAACTGGAGGGTTGTCATTCGGCCATTTGTGTTCCAAAGCTAACGCTCGCAATCCCATCTGTGAGCGCTGTTTTATTAAATCCCGTTCCAACTCTGACGCAGACGAAATACTCCGAAAATTAAACCTCCCAGTCGGGGTAGTCGTGTCAATTTGCTCGGTCACACTATGGAGGCCAACCTCCCAGTCGCGAAGGCGTTGTTCCAATTTCACGGCATGCATCAACGATCTCGAAAATCGATCCAACTTCCATACCAATACTACGTCGAAGCAGTCCTGTTCGGCCGCTGAGAGTAGCTTCTGGAACATCTCGCGGTCGGTATCTTTCCCACTCACGGCCTCATCTCGGTAGACATGAGAAACGGTCCACCCTAATTCGTCGCATCGCTGCCAACACTGCCGCACCTGTTCATTGAGCGAATAACCATGCTGCTGTCCAGGTGACGATGTTCGGGCGTATATCGCGGCAGTTAATCCTTCTGCAGTCTGAAGCGGCGCGGTACTCTGCATCCCGAAAGCCATCCCGTTGGGTGATTGTTCGCTCATTCGACTACCTCACTCCGAAAATCCGCTAGCCGTACACGAATCGTTTCCTTCGTAACCCCCGCTATTTCCGCAATAGTCCGTTGGGTCACATCACCATCAGCGGCAAGGTAAATCGCAGCGCCTGCAATCCCTACTGGATGAACTCCTCTTTGCTCAGCGTCTGGCAACTCCTGCACCAATTCAACCGCTTCAGTTTCGATTTCAGATCCGAGTTCAGTATCTGAACAGAGAAAGGGAACGTAGGATGCTGGAGGGGTCTCGGTGAATCCTCGATCGAGTTCTTCCTGAAAACACCGAAGAGCACGTTTCACATTTTTAGCTTCGAGATTGGCAGCGCGAGCGACGCGTTCAGTTGGACGCGGATATCCAACTTCTCTGGACCCAATACAGACGGCAGCTGCGACCGTCAGTCGGGTACGCCGTCCATCGGTTAGATTCTCTATCGCGGCGGACGCATACACATCCGCAGTTCGAGAACGAATCTCAGTCGACAGAGAAAGTTCATCGCGTACCGCTTCTACTTCCTCAAGTGCGGTTGCAATCTGCTGTTCCGTACTGTTCGTCACAGAATAATAGGTAGTCCACGAGTTTGAGGTTGTGCCACCTTCCTCATTCGAGTCATTGAGAGGGATTTGCGGATCAGCGGAAGTGCCAACAGCAAACCCACAGGTAGTACAAATCGGAGCCGGAATTCCGGAGGGCGTGTCTAATTCAGATCCCCCGCAAGCAGGACACTCGTCAACGGATTGATTTCCATCTGACTCGCCGGTCGAGGCTGTCGTTTGAGTGGGATTCTTACTCATGTTCGACCCCACATCAGATGCAACAGCCATCTTTTCCAGCGATCGGCGAGATACCACCAATCATTTTGTTTCATTTTTGTCACCTCTATTGATCTGATCATCCGGGTTTGGCCCATGGAGCAAGCTAACGGATCCGTCCTCGGCACAGCGAGGACACCGTGGTGGCTGTGTGACATCTCCATCCCACCCGAGAGCATCCCACGCGTACGTTCCAAAGCACTGGGGACACTCCCAGTCATAAACGCCATACTTGTTTGCTAACTCTTCGTACTCAAAGGCGAGTGAAGGCGTGAGCTTCGCATTCGAATAGGCCTCAAGATATTCGATAAGCTTCTCGCGAGGATATGCGGTAAATCTCGTCAACAGACCGGCAGGCCCTTTTTCCGAGAAGTGCCTGTTGCCTTCGCCACACCGTTCACAGTAGGAACAGAAGTCACACTCCCATCCCGTCATTGGATCGGCAGGCGGCAATCTCTGGTTGATTCGATACTCGGTATGATCGACAGCCCACTCAAGCACGATATCTCGCCAAAAGTCAGCATCAAACTCAACATGGAATGTCGTGATGTCCAGTGACCTTCTACTTCCGTACAGAATGACCCCCGTCGTGAGATCAATATCGAATTTTTCGGAAAGCCCGACTAGGTACGCGTGTAGTTGTGCGCGGTGTGCACGATTGGGAGATGAGAGATCCTTGACCGAGCGCTTCGTTTTGATTTCTGTTGGGAGAATTGGGCTGCCGTCTGCATCAACGATAACAGGGTCAGTTTCGCCCTTGAGCTGGAGATCGTCAGCAGATGTTTCGATAGTATAGTCAATCCAGATCGAATTCTGAACGTATGTGTTCTGGCCGGTGACTGCATCTCTCAGAAACGGAAAGATGATTTCTTCCTCAAACTTTGACCCGACCCAGAAGATTCCGTCTGGGTCAGGTTGTTCCTCAGGTGCGTTGTAGTCCTGGTAGAACAGCCGACGGTGACATCGGAGGAGTTTGCTTGGACTGTGTCTCTCCGGATCCGGAACGTGATCTGATTCATTAAAATATGGCGTCCCATTTTCGATGTTCTCCCGATATTGCCGCTCCTGATACCAATCACGGAATGTCTCCGAAGACAGAGCTCTTTCCAACTGGCTTTTGTTAGCTTGCTCGCCGATGGGAACCGACCGGTGTTCCGAAGCCATTTTGCCTCACCAACGGTAGCCATCTATTTGCTCAATCGGCTATTGTGGTCCGTTAGCATGGTCTGGCTGGTATCCACTGGTCAGCGCCAGAAACAGCTCGACTGTGGTTGCATTATTTTCAACCAGAATCACGGATAGGTCGAAGTTTTCTCCGGTCGACACCGTCTGTCGATTGGAGTCATAGATGATTATCCCGGCCTCCGAAAGAGTAGGTAAATGCGTTTGAGAAAGGGCATTGTAGGCATTCCGGTAGGGTTCTCCAGAGACCTTCGATCGAGACATATCCTGTTCAAAACTAGCTACTTCTCGGGCAAGCTCTCGAGTTGTGACCTCTTTGTTGCGGTTCTCCCGCAAATGTCGGATGATACATCGTCTTCGTGTCGCTCGCAAAGCATGGTAAAGTACGGACAGAAACTCATTGGGTTGGGGTGATCCGTTCATGATTGATCTCAATCCGTATGTTGATTCAATCGAATCTTGGAATCTGTGTGATACTATAGAGCACTCAAACACAAAAATCTAGGTCTGATAGTATCTGATATTGTGTCTACAGACACGTTCGCATCGGCTCTTAGGCCTGATTTTTCCTATTGATTAGCAAATGCGTCCTCGTATCGACTGGATGACTCAAGCCGATGAGCGTATTTTGGAGTTCCTCTTTGAGAAGGAGATTATTGCTTCTCCCTCAGTAATCGCAGCTAATATCGACTATACTGGAGAATACATCTCTCGACGGTGTCGAAAGCTAGCCGATGCCAGCCTTCTACAGCGGGTAGACGCATCGAACTATCGCTTGACGACGCTTGGTGAGAAATTTCTCACGGGAGAAGCAGATGCAGATGAAATACAACAAGGAGACTCTCCATCATAGTAAAAACACGACTGACCTGCGGAGACAGAAACTAACAGCCACTGCCAGTAGCTAGTGCTGTAATTGGACTCACCCTGACTGAACAGTAGCCGAGGAGATCGATCGCGCGGTCAAGACAATCCAATCGTTCCGGAAAACAGCGCAAATATCAAACGATTCTCTTAGGAGTTTTTCGAGAGATTCATCCGAACCATGATGGTGAGCCAAGAACCGAAAACGCAGGACGGCAGTGGAATAGTAATTTCATCGCAATCGGATTGCCCTGAGCATTTGGTGAAAGACTAAGGTCCTCATCGGCCGAAATCACCAGACAGCGGAAGGATAAGTATGCTCCGACAGGGATTCGAACCCTGGTCATTGCCGTGAGAGGGCAATATGATTGGCCGGACTACACCATCGGAGCGCACCGCCTACCGGTCGTCGTCGCCGTCACGTCGTCTACATTGTGAGCGAGGGACCGGTCGGTTATAAACTCTGTTCTTTCCATCGACGGCGGCGAGGGCGGCCGGTTCGACCCGGCTCGAATCGGGGCCGACACCACGGCTCCGATGTGGGACCCGTCGGTCGGATCGCCGCGAGGCGGAGAGTAAAGGGTCTCCGCGACGAGGGGTCGGACGACTATGAGTCTCGAAGACAGCGCGACGGTCGTGACCGGCGCAAGTTCCGGCATCGGGGAGGCGACAGCCCACGAGTTCGCCAGCCGCGGTGCGCGGGTCGCCCTCGCCGCGCGGAGCGAGGACCGACTGAGTGCCATCGCCGACGATCTCGAACGGGAGTACGGCGCGGAGACGCTGGTCGTCCCGACGGACGTCCGCGACGAGGCGGCCGTCGAGCACCTGATCGAGGCGGTCGTCGACGCCTTCGGCGGGCTGGACGTCCTCGTGAACAACGCGGGACTGGGCCGGGGTGGCGAGGTGGCAGACCTCTCAACCGAGGATTACCGGGCGATGATGGACACGAACGTCGACGGCGTCTTCTTCGCGACGCGGGCGGCCCTGCCGCACTTGGCGGCCTCGGACGGCAACCTGATCTTCGTTGGTAGTTTCGCCGGACAGTACCCCCGCCCTGGTAACCCGGTGTACGCCGCGACGAAGTGGTGGGTTCGCGGGTTCGCCCACGGGGTCGAGGGACAGGCCGGACCGGACGGCGTCGGCGTCACCGTCGTCAACCCCACCGAGGTCCGGACGGAGTTCGGCGGCGACGATGGCGAGAGCTTTGCCGAGCGGTTCGAACCCGGCGAGGTAACCGAACCCAAGGAGATTGCCGACGCCATCGGGTTCGCCGCCGCGCAGGATCACTCGACGGTTCACGAAATCGACGTCTTCCGTCGAGACAAGTTCGACGGCTGGTAGCGTGATCACGGACTCTCGGCCGTTGCGACGCCAGCCTCGGGGACGACGCACTTGAGTCGCTGTATCCGGCGGGCCGCGACCTGTCGCGTCGGATAGGCGTCACCACTCGTCGCGAGGACGGTGCCGTCGTCGTGGAGGGTCCAGCGAAACGCGCCTGCGTCGGTCTCGACGATCCGAAAGGTCGGGCCGGTCATGCGGACGGGGAGGAACGCCACGGTGAAACGCCTTGTCCTGCCGTCGCCCTACGAGAGCTGTCTGGACCACCAGCGGAGCCAGTCCGACAGCGGCCCCCGTCTCCCGTCGACGTGGACGCGGACGGTTCCGTCGAGTTGCCAGCGGGCGAACTCCGACTCGGAGTCCATCCGAAGCGGTACGTCGACGGTCACGTCCTCGAAGGAGCACTCCAGATCCTCCTCGCGGTCGATGGCGGTGTCGAGTACCTCGTCGACGAGATCGAGCCACGTCTGTTCGTCCGCCGTCTCGGTCGGGAGATTCCCGGACACATCCTTCGACATCACCTAGGCGTGGTGGCGGCGGTGGCTTGTATCTTCGCCTCGACCCGTGCCCGCCGGAGTCCGCGCCAAGTCACTCCTCGCCCACGAGTGTCCCGCGCATCTCGTCGGAGAGGGTGGCCACCGTTCGGGGGGCGGTCTTGAGTTCGTCCATGACAAACCGGGAGGAGGTTTCGTCGACACCCTCGACGCTGACCATCTGCTCGATCAGCCGGTTCATCTGCGAACGGTCCTGCACTCGGGAGATAGCGACGAAATCGACGTCGCCCATCGTGTAGTACAGTTGTTCGACGCCGTCGATGTCGGCCAGATCCGTGCCGACGTGTTCGGAGTATCCGGGTTCGTGGACTACGGACACCTCGGTGATCGCGATCATGCTGAGACCGAGCGATGTCGGATCGATGTCGGCTGTGACGCCGTCGATAACGCCCGCGTCCTTGAGCTTGTTCAACCGGTAGTGAATCGCCGAATTCGAGAGACCGAGTTTGTCGGACAGTTCCTTCAGGCTCACGTCGAAGTCTTCGTCGACACACTCCAACAGTCGGAGGTCGGTCTCGTCAAGCTCGTCGGGCCCCACCCAGTCGTCCGAGTCCATCTCCGGCATGATCGTTCCTGACACTGCACACACTAATATTTTATCGAATTTTCACCGATATCGGGAGCAGATTCGAATAACGTCCGAAATATTGCCGGATCATTGCTCGGTCTCTCGTCGTCGGGAGTGGTCGGTGGCTGCTCCGCCCGTGGCGACCGTCACGCCTAACAGAGGGGACTGCGACCGGCCGGTATGCATCCCACCGTCGAATCCTTCGTCGAGCGGGCACACGAGCGCCACGGAGTCGACGTCGACGTACACGAGTTCCCGGACGGGACGAAGACCGCAGCGGCAGCCGCGGAGGCCGTCGACTGTCGCGTCGGCCAGATCGTCAAAAGCATCGTCATGCAGGTCGGCGACCAGCCCGTTCTCGTCCTGACCAGCGGGGCCAACCGCGTCGACGAACAGGCGCTGGCCGCGGCGTTCGACGCCGACCCGGACCGGGTCCACACCGCCGACGCCGCGACGGTCAAGGAGACGACCGGGTGGAGCATCGGCGGTGTCCCCCCGTTCTGTCACGATGCCGATCTGCCGACGCTGGCCGACCCCGCCTTCGAGGCGTACGACACCCTCTGGGCCGCGGCCGGGACGCCGGAGACGGTGTTTCCGCTGCCGACGGCGACGCTCGTCGACGCCACCGATCCGCGGTTTGTCGACGTCTACGAGTGAGCGAGTTGGGAGCTTGGCCATCCCAAGCGCTTTGACTGGGCGCGTTCGAACGTGTATTGATGCCGACTCCCAACCCCGGCCGCGCGCCGGGGCTCCTCGAACTGTTCGAACGCCGTCGACTCAACGCCGCTCTCGGGTGGGCGTTCGTCGGCGTCCTTCTCGTCTCTGGTGCCGTCGCGGTGGCTAGTGGCCGCCCGCTCTGGGCGGGCTTCACCGTCGCGCTCGTAGCCCTCGCCGTCGCGCCGGCGGTCGGCCTCCGCCGCGTCGACGCGATGGTTCCGTGGGAGGTGTTGGCACTCGCGTCCGTCCCGGCGCTGGGTCGCCTCCTCGTCATCGGACAAACCGTCGGCGGCGTGACGCTCACCGGACGGATCACGACGTACGTAGCCGTCGCGGCCGCCGCGCTCATCATCGCGGTCGAACTCGACGTGTTCACGCCGGTGCGGATGACTCACTCCTTCGCGGTGCTGTTCGTCGTCGTCGCCACCGTCGCCACCGCGGGCCTGTGGGCCGAGGCGCGCTGGCTCTCGGATACGCTGCTCGGAACGGCCATCCTTCTCGACGGGCGACCGGAGCACGTCGTCGAAACGGCGCTCATGTGGGACTTCGTGGCCGCGACGGTCGCCGGCGCCGTCGCCGGCGTCGTCTTCGAATACTACTTTCGACGGTTCGCCGACGTCACGCCCCGCTATCCAACCGAACACGCGACGGGTGAGGAGGTGCGGGACTGATGCGCCTGCGGGAACGCTTGGGCCTGAGCGAGCGCCACCAACGACGGCTCTCCCGAGCCATGCAGTTGACCCTCGTCGGGTTCGTCGGCGTCGGCGTCTACGAAGGCAACGCCGGCATCGTTGTCAACGCGGCCATCGGCTTCGGCGTGACCCAGTTGCCCGCGATCCTCGAACGCGACTACGGGATCCCGATGGACACCGCGTTGACCCTCTGGATCACCCTCGCCGTGTTCCTGCACGCCTTGGGCACTGCCGGCCTCCCGGGGGCGTCGGTCAACCTCTATCGGAGCGTCTGGTGGTGGGACCACCTCACCCACACGCTATCGTCCTCCATCGTCGCCGCGGCGGGATACGCAACCGCCCGCGCCATCGAACTCCACTCCGACGGCGTCTCGCTGCCCGACCGGTTCATGTTCGTGTTCATCCTGCTTTTCGTCCTCGCCTTCGGCGTGTTCTGGGAGGTCATCGAGTTCAGCGTCGCGAGCGTCGCCTCACTTTCGGGGACACAGAGTGTCCTCACGCAGTACGGTCTCGGGGATACGATGCTCGACCTGCTGTTCGATACGCTCGGCGGCGTCGTCGTCGCGGTGTGGGGGACGGCCCACCTCACGGATCTGGTGGGCGTGCTCTCCGCGCGGTTCGGGAGAACGGACGCTTAGCGCTCGTCGAGGGCCTGTGCGACCGACACGGTGACGAAGGCCGCCGACGCGACGACCGCGTACCCCAATCCGGGCACCGCGGCGAAAGGCGTCACACCGACGGCGGCCAACCCGACCGGGACCGCAACGGCGGCAGCGACGACGAGATATCGGCGCCACCAGGAGACCGGATTCGGTTCGCTGACGGCGTCCAGATACGCGAGACAGTCGTCGGCGCCGTCAGCGAGTTCGACCCGTCCCGCTCGCCGGTCGTAGGCGACGATATCCCGGTCGGCGAGCTTAGGGAGGTGCATCTGATAGAGAGCGGTCTGGACTCGCTTGCGTTGCTTGTAGGTAACTTCGTCGGGCGAACAGTCGTTCTCGATGGCCGCGATGTGCTCGCTCAGTTCACGCAGGTCGACCGGCTCCTCGCGGTCACGCAGGTAGATGATGACCTCGCGGCGCCGTTCGTTGCGGAGCATCGAGAACAGCGCATCCCGGGAGAGGCGGTCGGGGTCGGTCGAATGGAGTTGTGGCGACATCGCTCACCCCATCCGCGCCGCTCCGGCGACCGCCGCTCCCCACTCCCCTCGATTCATGATAGTACACCCACACCCCGCCGTCATAGTGTTACCCCCTGCACCCACGCCGCGACCCCGCAGACCGGCGCGGTAGCACCGCTTCGGTACGCATCACGTGAAAGACGATGGGGGTGTGACTCACACTGTGAGCGACAGGCGCCGACAGAACCAAGCGTTATCCCGGTGGAGCGGATAGCCGAACCGATTCATGTCAGGGGACTCACCCGCGGCGGTGTGGGAGCTCGTAGCTCGGCGCGCCGCCCTGCTCGACGAACTCCAAGACGGGCCGCGGGAGAAGCGGACGCTGGTGTCGGCGCTGTCGGTCTCGCGGTCGACGGTTGACCGTGCGGTGACCGAACTCTCGGCACTCGGTCTCGTCGCCGACGCGGATGGCCGGGTGCGGTCGACCGCCGCCGGCGACCTCGTCTCGACGCTCTACCGGGACGCCACCGCGGGTGTCGACGAATTGCTGACGCTGGCGCCGTATCTGGACGCCCTCGACGACGTGTTCCGCCCGCCGCCCTCATTTTTCGGCGAAACGACGGTCGTGACGGCCGACGACGACGCGCACGCCCCCGGAGAGCGCTTGGTCGAAGCGTTTCTGACGGCCGACCGATGTCGGCTCGTCCGTGGGACGATCAGGCCGGTCTTTGCCGCCGAGGTGCGCGAGCGGATGTTCAACGGCTCGCTCGCAATCGAGGTGGCCCTCTGCCCGGACTCCGTCGAAGTCATGCGCTCGTATCACGGCACCGACCTCCAACAGGTACTCGACCTGACACACGTCACAGTCCGGGCGTACCCCGACTCGCTTCACTCGGGGCTGTTCTTGTTCGAGACGGACGGTGCGTCGAGCGTCCGACTGTCGATCCACGACCGGACGACCGACCGCGTTCGCGTCCTGCTCGGCACGGACCGTCCCGCGGCGGTGGCTTGGGCCGAGCGCACGCTCCGCGAGGCTCACGAGCGGTCGTCGCCGGTCACGGCGGAGCCGTCGTAGGCGGCACAAGCGACTTGCGTCGTCCCCGACAATCGCCGCGCGATGGTCCACCGTTCCCTCCGCACCGCTCTGTGTAGCGTCGTCGGCCTCCTCGCCGGCGTGACCCTCGGCCCGCTTCTCGCACCCGATCCCACCGGCCTCCTCGCGGCGGCGCTCGCCGTCGTCGCCGCCGTCGCCGTCGGCGGCGTGCTGCACCGCTCAACCTGGCTACGGACCGCCGAGTGAGTGGTACCCCGGTCGGGACGTGGATTTAAGGTGTCGCTGAGCGAACGTCTTCCCGGAGTGCCTGACCCATGGTTTTCAAGAAAATCACGCTGATCGGCCGGAGTCCGGACAGTTTCGACGACGCCGTCGACGACGCCATCGACCGCGCGACGGTGACGCTCGACCGTGTCAAGTGGCTGGAAGTCGAGCAACTCGGGGTCGAGATGGCGGGCGTCGAAGACCGCGAATACCAAGCCGAAGTCGAAGTGGCGTTCGAACTCGAAGGGTAAGGGTCGTCGCCCGCTCCGTCCCCGGGTCGACGGCCACCTGAGTGGCCGGATCGCACAGGTTAAAACCGCGCGGTGAGTTTGTTGGCGTCATGACGCTGGTGGTCGTCCCGGTCCGGTATCCGCTCAGTAGCCACTCCCGCGCGACGCTCGCGGAGGCCATCCGGATCGCCGAGGACCGCGATGCCGACCTCACGGTGATGCACGTCGACCTCTACCAGGAGAGCGGCGAGGTAACGCGGACGGACCTGAAACGCACCGTGGAGGCGGAGTTCGGCCGCGTCCCGCGGTCCCGCTACGTGGTGCGCCGGGGCTTTCTTGTCGAGGAAACGATCCTCGACGAGGTGGCCGCCGAGGGCGCCGACGTGGTGGTCATCGGCTCGAAGCAGGTCGGCCGGTTGCGCCGCACCGTCGCCCGCTTTCTCGACGAACCCGACATCGACCAGTTCCTGCGCGAGCAACTCGACTGCGACGTGGTTACCGTCGGCGGGTAGTCACTCCGGTGTCGACCCGTCCGCGTCGGCAACGACGTCCGCTTCCTCGTATCGGGTCGTCACGGCGTCGGCGCCGCGGTCGGTCGCCGGCGGTGGCTGGGACCCGTCCTCGACGGCCACGCGCGCCTGGCCGCTCGTCTCGTCGAACAGTAGGTGCTGGTGAGGGTAGGCAATCTCGACGTCGACGTCGGCGAGGTTCTCTCGGATGCGCTCGCGGACGTTGGATTCGATCCGCGGAATCTTGTACGGGGTCCGCACCCAGAACCGGAGGACGAGACGGACGCCGTCGTCGGCGTAGGCCCCGATCAGACAGGTCGGCTTCGCCGGATAGCGGGCGCTCCCGACGCGGATGTCCGGCCCACCCTCGATGACGTCCTCGCAGTTGCGAGCGGCCCGCTCCATGATGCGGCGAGCGGCGTCAAGGTCTCCCTCGTAGGTGACGAGAAGCGAAATCGAGAGCCGCGTTCGCTCGTCCTCGGCGGAGAAGTTGGTCACGTCTCGCTCGCGCATCTGGGCGTTCGGCACCACGAGAAACGTGTTATCGAGCGTGAGGATCTTCGTATACCGGATCGTGATGTCGTCGACGAACCCACGGCGGCCGTCCTCGAGTTCGATCATATCGCCGATCTCGTAGGGGTTGTCCGCCAACACGAACAGGCCGCTGACGACGCTGCCGACGATTGGCGCGAGGACGATACCGAGGACCGCCGAGAAGACGGTCACCGAGAGGACGATGTCGCCGATGCCGAGACCGACCATGCTCGCCGCGATCAGGACCGCGGTCAGCACCGTCGAGACGCGCAACAGCCCGAGCACCGTCTGGGCGACGCTCTGTCGCTGGAAGCGTCGGGCTACCGGACGGCCGAGCAGGCGCACGAGGAACTTCGAGAGGACGACCCCCGCGGCGACGACCAGGCCGGCGACGACGGCTCGCACGGTGGCGAACGACCAGAGCCACCGCAGCCACTCCACGGAGCCGACCGGTGGTGCTGCCCCCGCCAGCGCGACCGCCCCGAGGTTCATGTTCGTCCCTCACCGTCACCGAAAAAAAGCGTTTCCACGGTGGGGGCGGCTCGATCACAAGTCTCTATACCGTCGCCGATCCAACCCATATCGGCATGGATCGACGAACGCGCAACTACCTCTCTGGCCGGTTCGGCGACTACTACCGGAGCGCCGATCCGGCGCTCCCGCCCGCCCCGGAGCGGCGGGAGTGGGGACATATCCCCTGGACGAGCGGATCGACCACGATGGTCCGCCACCAGTCGATCTACGACCTCGGTGATGTCGCCGACTTCCTCCAGCGGGAGGCCCCGCGACACGTCTACTTCTCGGCCGCGCGCTACGACGACCCCGGCGCGGGGTCGATGGACGACAAGGGGTGGCAAGGTGCAGACCTCGTGTTCGACCTCGACGCCGATCACCTCCCGGGGGTCGACCCCGAGGCGGTGACGTACGCCGAGATGCTCGCGGCGTGTAAGGACGCACTCTGCCGGCTGCTCGACCTGTTGGAGACCGACTTCGGATTCGAGGACGTAACCGTCGTGTTCTCGGGGGGGCGTGGCTACCACGTCCACGTCCGGGACGACGGCGTCGCCGACCTCGACTCGGCGGCGCGACGCGAGGTGGTCGATTACGTCCGCGCCGTCGACCTCGACGTCGAGGGACTGGTGCGAACGCGGGCCGTGGGCGGGGCGACACGGCGGGAGCTCCGCACCGGTGGCGGCTGGGGGCGACGCACCCACCACCGCCTCCGGTCGTTCGTCACGGACGTGCGGGATCTCCCGGCGGACGAGGCGACGGAGCGACTCACGGCGTTCGACGGCATCGGCGAGGGCCGGGCCGAGACGCTCCTCGACGCCTTCGTCGACAACGAGCGCGCGGTCGAACGGGGCAACGTCGAGGCTGGTGGCCCGGGGGCCAGACGGCTGGTCGAGGCACTCGCTGCGGAGACAGTCGCCGCCGAGACGGCCCCCATCGACGAACCCGTGACGACCGACACCCGCCGCTTGATCCGCTTGCCGGGAACGCTCCACGGCGGCAGCGGCCTCGTGGTCCGGCGCCTCGACCGTGACGAGATCGACGACTTCGACCCGCTGGTCGATGCCGTCCCCGAGCGGTTCACCCGGCGGTCGGTGCGGGTCGCGGTGACCGATCCGGGGACGGTCGAACTCGACGGCGACACGTTTACAGTGGACGCCGGAGAGCAAACGGTACCGGAGTGTGTCGCCGTGTTCCTGATGACACGCGGCCGGGCCCGGAAGGTGAAAGAATGAACGTCGAGGAACTGCGCACGGTCCAGCGCACCGAACGGCAGAAAGACAGCCTCCAGCACCTCCGGGACTCGTTCTATCGGGACGTGGCGGACTACATCGCCGAGCGCAAGGCCGAACGCGAACAGATCGCGGCGGCCGCGGACGACCCCTTCTCTTCGCCGGAGGTCAGCCGTCTCACCGACGAGATCGAAACCGCCGAGGAAGTCGTCGAGAGCATCTACGAGCGCCGAATCGGCAAGATCGTCAAGCGCGCGACCTTCGCCGCCGCCGGCATGGCGACCGAAGACGAGGGACTCACAACCGAGGAACGCGACCTCTTCGACGATCTGGTCGCCCGCATCGAGGCCAACCGCGACACCGTTCTCGACACGCTATCCGGCGAGTCGCCCGCGGACGCCGAGGATGCAGACCCGGACGCCACGGAGGAGTCGACTCCACCCACGGCCTCCGACGACAGGCCGTCGGGGGACGCCGGCGACGCGCCGGCCGACGCCGCAGACCGGTCACCGACATCTCCCGACCCGATCCGCTCCGGCGACGACGGAGCGCCCCCTGATCCGGACGACATCCTCGCGGAGGCGATGGGCGGAGACGACTCGTCGCCAGCGACCGCCAACGGCGGGGACGCCGGGTCGACCGACGCCGATCCGACGTCCTCGCCGCCGGGGCCGGCCCCCGATCCCGACGCGCCCGCCCGCGACGACTCGCCGGCACCCGATGGCGGCGAGACGGGGACCGAGCGGACGACCCTGCGGATCACCAGCGACGTGGGTGCGATATTCGGGGTCGACGAACGGGAGTACGACCTCGCCAGCGAGGACGTGGTGACGCTGCCGACCCCGAACGCCGAGCCACTCTTGGAGCGAGACGCCGCCGAACGACTGGAGTAGTCGTCGCCTCCCGAGGGCTGGCCTCGGTGTCGCTCGCGCCGTCGGTCACTCCGCCGGGAGCGCGATGTGTACGCTGTCACCCCTTCTCGTGTCTCAGTTGTCAAGCTCTGCCTCCGAGCGACCGCGACGCCGCCGCCGCCAGCCCCGGCGCTCCTCGGTCGTGATCTCAGGGTCGGCACGCTCGTCCGGTGGGAGCTTCGCCGGTGGCGTTGCCCCCGTCGCGGTGACGGCTCAGCGCGACGGTGGTCGATTTCGTCCGCGAGGCCCGCTCACCACGTTCCGTGGAAGGTGTCGAACGAGAGGGAATCGAGGGGTTCGTCGCCGACGGCGATGCGGTACTCGCCGGGCGTGAGCATGGGCTTGTGGAACTGTGGGCCGTCGTCGGTCGTAATTCGGGGACAGCCGGTGTTGACGAAGGCGTCCATGTCGAAGTTCCGTAGGCGGTCGGGTGTCACCTCGTCCATCGTGATCAGATAGGCGTTGTCGTTGTCGTTCACGATTTTCTCGGCCATGTCCCAGCGGCCCTGCCCGATCTTGGTACAGAAGATGACGCCCCACTTCTCGGCGTCCATCGCGCGGTGGACGGCGCCGTAGCGCTGTTTCATGAACTTCTCCGTGTCCGCGACCGTGACGACGTTGTTGACGGGGTCGGCGATGACCACCTTCTTGTCCGGATGCTCCATCGCCAGCCCGAGGGGGTGGAACTTCCCGCCGCCGACGTAGAGCACCTGGTCGGCGTCGATATCGGCCGAGGCGTAGTTGCAGCCGAGCACCTGCCCCTCGTGGGTGAGGCGGTCGTCGCCCTTGCGGGTGTGGACGGTGTAGCCCTCCGCCTCCAGCCACTCGCGCATCTCCTCGAAGCGGTTCATATGCTGAGCCGTCGTGACGAGACCGACGTCCTCCTCGGGGAGTTCCTCGCGGGCGTCTTCCATCATCGGGAAGGGGTCGACGTTCGAGAACAGGGGGACGTAGATGATCTTGTCCGACTCCTTCATCGGCGAGTGCCCGAAGTGGACGAACACGTCCGTCCGGCGCATGAGGTAGGTGTCGAGGTCACAGGCGCCGTAACAGGGCTGGCCCGAGAGCATGTAGGTGACGTCGTCGTCGGTGAGTGCTCGGAGGTCGTCGGCGACCGCCGGCCCCCGGCGTTTCAGCCCCTCGGGGAACTGCAGACCGACCTTGGTGGCGTCCCGTTCCTCGACCGCTTCGACGATCCGGTCGAGTTCGTAATCCCACTCCCGGTCGTGCTTGAGCGACAGCCCCGTGTTCCGGAGGTCGCCCTCGGTAGACGCGTCCTGACTCATTACCCGTCGTTGCCGGCGAGGCCGTTTAACGTCCGCGATTGGGGCCGTCCGAGGCCACGCCCGAGTCGCCCGCGTCTCTCGGCGGCGACGGGAGCGGTGACGCCTGTGGCCGTTGCTCGGCCAGCAGGACGGGTGATACGCTTTTACGATGCCGTGCCGTATCGGGCCACGTATGGGGGGGTCACCTACGCCAGCCGACGTCGCTCTCGGGGAGCCGTCGTCAGTTCTCCTCTTGGCTCCGTCCGGGAGTGATTTCGACGAGGGCGCCTGCGTCGACCTCATGACCGCCGACGACGTGTCGGGGGGAAACGTCCTCAGCGTGACCCTCACGCAGCCGCCCGCCGAGCGGATGACCGTCTGGAATCGCCAGACGTCCGAGCAGTCGCCGGCACGGGCGATCATCGTCGACGCGAGTGCGGACCACGGGGAGACGGAGTCGGCGACCGACCCCGAGGACGACCTGTCGTCGACCTTCGCGGTCGATGTCCTCCGCTCGAACGCCGAACCGGTGGACATCGGGATGGCCCTCGCCCGACATCTGGGCGCGTGGGAGTCGACACCCGAGCAGACGCGGATCTGTCTGCACTCCCTGACCACCCTCCTCGACAGCTTCGACCGCGACGCCGTCGTCTCCCTGATATCGGCGCTCAACGACCTCTGTGACGCCACCGGCGCCACCGCACACCACCACCTCGATCCGACCGCTCACGACGACGGCGTCGTGGCGACGGTTCGCCCGCTGTACGACGCGGTGATCGAACACGTCCCCGAGGATGGGTGGACGGTGACCCAAGCGCCGGACGACGCCGAGCGCCCCTCCTTTCGCCGGTCGACGGCGCCGCCGGGCGGGACGGCGGGCACCGACCCCAGTTGCCCCGAGACGATTCCGATGCCGTACTCCTTCGATCAGACCCTGGACCTCATCTCCGTCCCCCGGCGCCGCACGCTGCTCTATCACCTGAAGGACCTGGGTGTCGGGACCGTCCCTATCGACGAACTCGTAGACGCGGTGGTGACTCGCGAACGCGCCATCCCGGCGCGTGAGTCGCCGGACTCCCCCGAATCGGTCCGCGTCTCGCTCGTCCACGCCCACCTCCCCAAACTGGCGGACCTCGGAATCCTCGAACTCGATGCCGAGTCGGCGGCGATCCAGTACCACGGCAATCCCGCGCTGGAGTCGTTTCTCCGGTACATGGAGACGCTCGAACTGGGTTGAGCGGGGCGTCGGTGCTCGCCTTCGCTCGCGGGCAACCGCCCCGGTGGAGCGTCGGCGGATCGGTTGTTCCGGAACGCCCAGCGCGGCCGCTCACGGTGTGTGTTGAATGTTATAAAAGTTTGGCAAGACGAACCAGATTCAACCGCAAAAACGACACACAGTAGCGCCTTTTCTTTTGCCTAATTGATATCAATATTATGGTAAAAGTAAATTACCCCTTTTATTAAGGGGTTAGGGATAAAAAATCTGCCCTGTTGAAACCCTCAGTAGTTGATAGAATTGGCATGCTGAATACAGAGGTTGTGATTAGCACGCTGAACGCATTCGGTTCACGATCTTCTGTGTCCGGATTCGGAATAATGGGTGCCTCCGATAGTCTGTCAGGTTGTTCGAAATCAATTTATGACGATGATCCAATATCTCGCGTATGGATATTCAGCGTCGAACTCTCCTCCAGTTCGGTAGCATCGGCGTTGTCTCCTCACTCGCCGGCTGTAGTTTCATGGGTTCAGCGGAGTATGTCCCCGTAGTCGTCGAAAACAGCCATAACACGAAGCATGCAATCTCGATCGCGGTTATATCCCCACCAGAGGGGAGCGGAGGATACACTTCATATGCGAGCGAGACGTTACAGTTGGATATCGGTGAGAGCGAAACGTACGACGAAACGCTCGCGCTTACCGACTATCCGCCGAACTTACTCGCGATGATGATGCTAGATGACGAAACCACAGGGACGGCCGAGTTCGAACTCAGCGCTGAGTTACAAGAACTCAGATTCCGAATTACCGAGGACGGTCAGATACGAATACTTCCCTCATACGAACAATTCGAGTAGCTCGTCGGTGACCGATATGCGCTGTGTATTCAGCATGGCTACGAAAACCTATCACTAATTGAGGGTTTCAACAAGGACAAAAAAGTAAGAGTTGTTTCACTCGCCGCCCTTGCCTTTCTCACCCCGACTATTCTCATCTTGCTCGCAAACGTCACAGTGGCAGTGCTGATCTTATTGTATTGGACGCGCAACCACGAGCGATCTTTTTAACCAGCCACTTATCGGTATTCTGACTATATTTCGCTCTATTGAGAAGGTATCAATACCGTATCGGAATTAAAATTCTCTGCCAGTACGCCAATAATCGTGCCGAGATCGGTGTATTCTATCGACCTATACGGTCGGTGTTGCCACTCATTGAGTGCCGGTCAAATGGGGTTTTGCGAGGGAAGAGCGCTCCCAGAGCGCCTTCCGCATCTTCCGCGGTGAGTCTCACCGCGTCGGGCGCGAGCCCTTCGATGCGAGGGAAGGGATTTGAACCCTTGGACCTCTACAGGAGCGGATCTTGAGTCCGCCGCCGTTTCCAGGCTTGGCTACCCTCGCACGCACCCGACCGGTAGACGGGGGGTGCGGTTCAACCCACCGATTTCCGGTCGGCGGCCCCGGTCGCCGGACCATCGTCACCGCCTCGAAACGCCCCCGTGGCGGGAAGCGAGGGCTTATGCCGCTCGTAGCCGAAGAGATTCCGTTATGTTCGACGACACCGACCGACGCCGGTTCCTGCAACTCGCCGGGACGGGCACGGCGCTTTCGATAGCCGGCTGTAGTGCGCTCTCGAACCAGGACGGCGATGGCGAGGCCGGCGCCGGCGGTGACGGCGGCACCGAGGCCGAGATGTCGACGGTCACGCTCGGAGTCCAGCCCGACGAGGAGTCGCTGCAGGAACTCCAGTCGGAGATCAGCTCTCGGGTCGAGTCGGGGGAACTCGGCCGGCGAGAGGCCCAACAGGAGTTTCAGACCCGGCGCGCCGAACTGACGGGTGCGGCGGTGGACCGCTTCCGCAACCGCTCGGCGAACATGTCCGTCTCGGTCGACGAGACGATCACCGAGTTCGGCGTCCTTCTCGTCACCGGTGAGCCGGCGGCCCTGCTGGATACGCTCGGCTTCGACGGTGTGAACGGTCTCTTCCCCGCCTCGGTGTTCGAGGAGGCCCGGGCACAGGCTGGCACCGGGACGCCGGCCTCGGGGTCGGGCAACGACACCCAGATGGCGTAGCCGCTCAGGCCCTGCCGGCGACCGATCCCACGTCGGCGACGGCGGCAGCGACCCCCTCGCCCCAGGCTACGAGCGACTCGTCGGCGCCGAACGGCGCGACCACCTGAAGGCCGAGCGGAAGCCCGTCGACCCGACCACAGGGGACGGTCAACGCGGGAACGCCGGCGTGTGTCCACGGGAGGTTCATGATCGGATCACCGGTGTCGTCGATGCCCGCCGGTGCGGGACCCGGGGCGGCCGGCGAGAGGAGGAGGTCGACGCCGGCCTCGTGGAGTCGCTCTCCGACCTGGGCGCGGACCTCGCGGGTGGCCGCGCGAGCGTCGACCAGTTCGTCGACGCCCACCGTCCGTCCCGTTTCGATCAGGTCGGCCGTCGTGTCGGCGAACCGCTCGCCGTGGTCGGCGAACCGCTCCGCGTGGGTGAGTGCCAGTTCGGCGGCGGTCAGTGCGTCGTGACGGTCGTTTATCGCTTCGATGTCGTCGAACACCGACACCCGGCGAACCTCGTAGCCAGCGTCGGCGAGGGCGTCAGCGCCAGCATCGAGGCCGGCCCGACCGGCCGGCGTCGCCTGCTCGAAATACGGCCCCTCGACGACCCCGAGAATCGGCTGCTCGTCGGGGGTCGCCGGCGCCCAGCCGTCACACAGGACCGAGGCGGCACGGGCCGCGCCGGCCACGTCGGCGGTGAAGGTCCCGACGTGATCGACGGTTGGCGAGAACGGCACCACGCCGTCGAGCGGGATCCGGCCGTGGCTGGGTTTGAAGCCGACGATCCCGCAGAATGCGGCCGGTCGGATCACCGAGCCGACGGTCTGGGTGCCGAGCGCGAGCGGGCACATCCCAGCGGCGACGGCGGCGGCCGAGCCACTGGACGACCCGCCGGGCGTGTGCCCGAGGTCACGCGGATTTCGGGTCGGCCCCGGCTCGAAGTAGGCGAACTCGGTCGTGTGGGTCTTGCCGAGGTGGAGCGCGCCGGCGTCGCGGAGTCGCCGCACGGCAGTCGCCTCGGCGTCGGTGATCGCTGCCGCCGGGACTGACGATCCAGCGCGGGTCTGGTAGCCGTCGACGTGGAAGATGTCCTTGACGCCGACGGGAACGCCGAACAGCGGCGGTCTGGTGGCCGACTCGCCGTGTCGTGCCGCGAGCGCCGCGGCCTCCCGGCGCAGCCGGGGTTCCCGTCCGGATTCGGGAACCAGCGCCTGCACGTCGCCCTCGACGGCGTCGATGCGGTCGATACAGTTCTCGATCACGCCGGTTGGCGTACGCTCGCCCGCGCGGAGCGTGACGGCGAGAGGATCCACTGCCTGCGGGTCGGTTGCCATCGGTTCCTCCTCACACGCCCCGTGAATAACACTTCGGCCGTGGGGGCCTCACGGCGACGGGGTCACTGCGTCCCCGGCGCCGCGGTGGCGTCCGTCGTCGCTCCGCTCGGCTCCGGACCCACGACGACCCGGTAGCCGCCCCACAGCAACAACACGACCAGGCCCGCGAGCACCAGCGCCGTCCGTATGGCGGGATCGACGCCAGGGGTGGCGACGATTTCGCCCGCCTCGTTCGTCACGGGAGACGCCCCGTACGGCGCCCCGTCGACGAGTTCTACGATTCCGAGGACGACGACCCCGAGCGTCAGCAGCGTGCCGCTCAGCGCCATCGCCACGTCGTCGATGGTGGTGGTTGGCATGGGTGGTCACCTCCTCAGCCGAGCAGGTATCTGAGCCGCGGGTAGCGCTGGACGAGTTCGGTGCGTTCGATCATCGCGTCCAAGCCGTAATACCGGCCGGCGGCGAGGACGATCAGCGTGACGAACAGCAACAGTCCCAGCAGGTCGCCGTTGACGACGCCGTGGCCGAACTCGGCGTTGCCGACCCAGAAGAACGACATGAACACGGCGCCGCCGATGGACGCGAGTCTGACGGCGACCCCGGCCATCAGCGCCAGGCCGATCAGCGTCTCGGCCACCGGGACGATGGCGGCGACGAACCACGGGATCGAGGTCCCCATCGTCACTGCGACCGGGCCGAGGACGGTCCCGCCCATCTCCGTGAGATAGGTCGGGCCGTACGCGTAGCTCAACCCGGATTCGACGAGTTTCGTCACGCCGGCGTGAAGGAACCACCAGCCGACGGCGATCCGGAGGAACGCGATCCAGAACGCCGTGATCGGACTCGATCCGCCGAACTCGAACGGTTCCTCTATGCGGTTCGACGTGTCGTATGCCATGGTACACACCCCGCATTCGCAGATCGAGCCGCCGAGCCGATATACCGTACAGCCGGTTCCTGCACGCTGGGAATCGGGCTGGTGTAGCGCCGCGCCCCACATTCAGTTCCGAACGTATCTGTAGACAATCCGCTGTTTTCGAAAATTTTCTTCGGGTGCTGACAGAGGAATCGAAACCACAATCGAGGTGAACGAGGCCGGCGTACGAGACGTACGATGTATCGGTCGACCGACGCTTGGCCCGCGAGGTGGGGCGTGTGACGGTCGTCGAATCGTTCGTCGAGGGGGTGGGTCTGGCCGCGGAGATGGGCTGGGAGACGTGGTGGGCGCTCGTCCTCGGATTCACCATCGCCGGCGCGGTAGAGGCGTTCGTGAGCGAAGAGCGGATGTCCGCCGTCCTCGGCGGGAGCGGGTGGCGCGAACTCGCACTGGGGACGGCCTTCGGCGCCGCGTCCTCGTCGTGTTCGTTCGGCGCGGTGGCGACCACGAAGTCGCTGTTCAAGAAGGGTGCGTCACCGGTCGCCAGCCTCGCGGCCTTCCAGTTCGCCTCGACGAATCTCGTGATCGAACTCGGCTTGGTGATGTGGGTGTTGCTCGGCTGGCAGTTCGTCGTCGCCGACTACGTCGCCGGGCTTCTGCTCATCGGCCTCCTCGCCGCGACGTTTGCTGTGCTCGTTCCCGCGGAGTGGTTCGTGGCCGCCCGCGAGCACCTGCGATCCACGGAGGGCGTCCGCGACCCCACCTGCGGGATGACGGTCGATCCGACGGCGGCGGACACCGTCGAACTGGCGACCGAGCGCGGCACCGAATACTTCTGTTCGGCGTCGTGCAAGGCGGCGTACGTCGAGTCACGGCGGCAATCGGACGCGACGTGGCGCGACCGTCTGCTGACCCGCGACGGATGGCGGCTGGCCGCCAAGAACACCCTCGGCGAGTGGGGAATGTTGTGGACAGACATCGTCGCCGGATTCCTGATCGCGGGGTTGATCGCCGCCTTCGTCCCGCGGGCGTGGTGGACGACGCTGTTCGGCGTCGGCGCCGCGGGATCGGTCACTTGGGTCGCCGCGAGCGCCGTCATCGGTGTCGTCGTCGGGGTCGCCACCTTCGTCTGTTCGGTCGGGAACGTCCCGTTCGCACTCATCCTCTGGTCGAACGGCATCGCCTTCGGCGGCGTGATGAGTTTCATCTTCGCCGATCTGATCGTGCCGACCATCGTCGACGCCTACCGACGGTACTACGGCCTCCGGATGGCGGCGGTCCTGTTCGCCGGTGTCTTCGTCGCCGCTGTCGTCTCCGGGGTGGCCATCCACTACCTCTGGTCCGGTCTCGGACTGATCCCGGCGGGCGGCGAGACCGGTGGCACCGCTCCCGGAGGCTACACCACCTCGCTCAACGCCGTCTTCACGCTCCTCTTTCTGTGGCAGGTGTACGTCGGGCGGATCGACCGCGGGGCGGACGACACCGAAGGAGAGATGGCGGACTCCCGCGCCTGAGGGTCACCGACTGCGACTGACCGGAAATTTCACGCGCTCGGGGTGTTCGTTGATCCGGTCGAGGATCGCCCGGGACAGCGTGTTTCGCGTCTGGGTGCCCCGCCGTGGGTGGACCAGATATCGGAGGCGGAGTTCGACCCACGACTCCCGCTGGACGACGTTGACCGTCGGCCGGTCGTTCACGTCGAGTTCGACCGGCGTCTCCTTGAGGCGGTCGCGGTACTCGGCGACGTGGCGCGCCATCTCGTCGCCGATGTGGTCGTCTGCCACCTCGGCCATCAGATCGCTTGCGAACGCTAGATCCGTCTCGTAGGCCACCTGTATCGAGAGTTCGTTCCAGACGTGAGGGACGCCCTTGCCGTAGAAGTTGACGACGTGAGAGGAGAGGACGACGCTGTTGGGAACGGTGACGATCCGGCCCGACGGCTGGTTGCTGGAGACGAGTTCGCCGTCGATCTCCCACACTTCCGTCGTGAAGAAGTCGATGGCCGCCACGTCGCCGCGCGTGTCCTCGATGGCGATCCGGTCGCCGACCTGGTAGGGGCGCTTGGTAACGATGTAGAGCCAGCCGATCAGCGAAAACAGGGGTTGCTGGAGCGCGAAGGTAACGGCGACCCCGACGACCCCGAGCGAGAACAGAACGCTCACCCAATTGCGCGTGACGACACCGAAGACGGCGATCAGTCCGAGGACGCCGAACGCGAGGCGAAGCACGTTGCGGACGTCGTGGCGCCGGCGCTTGCTCGCGGTGCGGGCGAGCAACGCACCGCCGACGAGTCGGTACCCACCGTACGCGCCGAGACAGACGGCGGCCACCGAGAGGGAGAGCAGGATCGGTGGGCCGAGAGCCACCCCGAAGGCCGTCCCGTTGAGGCCGACCCGTCGAACGGTCTCGGCGCCGGCCTGGAGGACAAGAGCGCTGACGAGGGCGGCCCACCCGGCGTGGCGCATACCGGTACCCCACGAGGTATCGGCAAAAAGCCTCGGATCGGACCGGAAGGCAAGACCCACGTGGCCGGCGGTCGACGGCGTCGATATGGTCCGCGTCTCCCTCCCCTCGGCGCTCGTCGCCGTGGGCATCGCCCTCTTGTTGCTCTCGGCGGTCCCCGTCGGCAACGGGGTGGATACCGACTACGTCCACCGGGTCGACCCCGCGGAGAACGGCACGCTCGCCCACGGCATCGCGTACGACGAGCGGGACGTGTTACCCTACGAGGACCTCTCGGCGCCCGCCCAGCGGGCGGTCGCTCGCGGCGCCGCGGACTCGCCGTACGTCGTCGAACACGCGTCGGCGACGGCCCCGGAGTTCCGGTACACCAGCGACCACGTCAGCCTGAACGAGGGACTCTACGCCGTCAGCTACGACGGGACGGTGTACGCGGTCCGCACGGAGCGACGGAGCGAGGCGCTCAATCTGGCGGCGCTGGCCGTCGGCCTCGCGTTCTCTGCGATCCGCCCGCTCGGCCTGTTGTTCATCGCTGCCGGCCTCGCAACCGCCGGATTACGCCGGTATCGGGGCTGAGTCACCGCTCGCCCGGCGCGGTCTCCCGTCGGTGGAGCCACATGGCCGCCAGCGTGGCGACGAGTCCCGCGGCCGTCGCGATACCGAAGGCGATCCGGTAGCCGAAGACGGTGTACACCCGGGCGCCGTTGAGGGTCTCACCCGTCCAGTAGGCGTCGAGAACCCCACCCATGAGAGCGGGAAGGAGTGCGGCGCCGGCGTAGCCGAACCCGTTGACGACCCCCGTGACCGTTCCGGCGACCGACGGAGGGTGGCGCTCCTTGCCCACGGTGAACACCAGCGCTACGCCGCCGTTGGCGATGAGCGCGACGAACAACACGGGGGCGACGACCCGGAACGGCGGGACAACGGCGAGAACGGCGTACGCGACCGTGAACAGTCCTGTCGTGGCGACGACGACTTCCGTCCGGCGACCGAGGCGATCAGAGAGCGCTCCCAGGAGCGGCGATCCGAGGACGAACCCGACGTTGCCGACGAGTACGACCGTCGAAGCGCGAGCGAGGGAGATGTCGTAGCTGTCGACGAGGAAGGGCACCCCCCAGAGGCCGAGGACGGTGAAGTTCACCCCGAGTACACAGAAGAGGATCAGCCCCATCAGCCACGTCTCGCGCTCGGCGACGACGGTTCGGACGTTGGCGACGACGTCGGTGAGGGTGGCGGCGCTGGTGTCGACACCGTGGCCATCGCCGTCGGTCGCCACCCCCGCCTGTGCCGGCGTGTCGCGGACGAACCCCGCGATTGCGAGGGTGAGCACGCCGGTCGTGACCGCCGTCGCGAGAACTGCCGTCCGCCAGCCGACGGCTCCGGTGGCGACGGCGAGTGGCGTCGTCGCGAGGATGCCGCCCAACCCCGCGGCCGCGACGGTGTAGCCGGTCATGGTCGCGTACTGGTCGGCACGGAACCAGTTAGCACAGAAGCGGAGCGTCCCGATATAGAGTACGCTCCCCCCGAGGCCGACGACCGCACGGGCGAGAAACGCACTCGCGAGCGACTCGGAGAGGGCAAACCAGCCGACACCGAGAGAGAGGAGTCCCAGACCGCCGGCCCCGACTCGCCGCGGTCCGTAGCGGTCGACGATCAGCCCCGCCGGGAGCTGGAGGGGGGCGTAGATGTAGAAAAACGAGGCGTGCAGCACGCCGAGCTCGGCGCCCGTCGCGTCGAAGGTCCGCGCGAGCGAGTCTGCGAGGACGGCCGTCGCGGTACGGTGGAAGTTGACGAACAGGAAGCCGGCCGCGAGAAGGGTCCAGAGTGCAGCCCGTCGCCGTCGCATCGAGCGGAACACGCCTCGTCATCGCGGGCGACCCCCAAATAGCGCCCGGTTCCGGGTGGACCTAGTGGAAGGTCCGACTGGTTTCGCCCTTGGAGGCGGCGGCACCATCCTCGGTCGTGAAGCGCTGTTCGATTTCGCGGTAGCGCTCGCGAGTCTCTTCGGTGACGCTCGCGGTCACCTCGTCGAGCGCCTGCTCGAAGTGGTCCATCGTGACGCGGACGTTGCCGATGGAGTCGCCGATTTCGTCGGGCGAGACGCTGTTGATGAACTCCCGGGAGGCGGCCATCGAGGCCTCGCGGCAGACCGCCTCGATGTCGGCGCCGACGTAGTTCTCGGTGCGCCGCGCGAGCCGGTCGAGGTCGACGTCGTCGGCCAGCGGCTTGCTCCGGGTGTGGACCTCGAAGATGGCGCGGCGCGCGCTCTCGTCGGGGACAGGCACGTGGACGTGCCGGTCCAGTCGGCCGGGGCGCAGTAGCGCCGAGTCGATGAGGTCGGGGCGGTTCGAGGTGGCGATCACCACGACGTCCTCTAAGCTCTCCAGCCCGTCGAGCTCCGTCAGGAGCTGTGAGACGACGCGCTCGGAGACGCCGGAGTCGCCGGTGTTCTGGCCGCGTTCGGTGGCGATAGCGTCGATCTCGTCGAAGAAGATGACGGTCGGGGCGTTCTCGCGAGCCTTGCTGAAGATCTCGCGGACGCCCTTCTCGCTTTCCCCGACGTACTTATCGAGCAGTTCGGGCCCTTTCACCGAGATGAAGTTGGACTCGGCCTCGTTGGCGACGGCCTTAGCCAGGAGCGTCTTGCCGGTGCCGGGCGGGCCGTACATGAGAACGCCCTTCGCGGACTGCATGTCCATGGCCTCGAACACCTCGGGGTAGTCGAGGGGCCACTGGATCGTCTCGCGGAGGCGTTCCTTGGTGTCTTCGAGGCCGCCAACGTCGTTCCAGGTGACGTCGGGAACCTCCACGAACACCTCGCGAAGCGCCGACGGCTCGATGCCTTTCAGCGCCTCGCGGAAGTCGTCCTCGTCGACCTCCAGGGATTCGAGGATCTCGGCGTCGATCTCGTCCTCTTCGAGGTCGATCTCCGGGCGGATGCGCCGGAGGGCGTTCATCGCGGCCTCCTTGGCGAGACTCTCGAGGTCGGCGCCGACGTAGCCGTGCGTCGAGTCCGCGAACTCGTCGACGTCGACGTCCTCGGACAGTGGCATGTTGCGGGTGTGAACCTGGAGGATCTCGCGGCGGCCGTCGCGGTCGGGGACGCCGATTTCGATCTCGCGGTCGAAGCGGCCACCCCGACGGAGCGCGGGGTCGATGGCGTCGACGCGGTTGGTCGCACCGATCACGACGACCTCGCCGCGCTCCTCCAGCCCGTCCATCAGCGAGAGGAGTTGGGCCACCACGCGGCGCTCCACGTCACCGCCGGCCTCGCCGCGTTCTGGCGCGATGGAGTCGATCTCGTCGATAAAGACGATCGCGGGCGCGTTCTCCTCGGCCTCCTCGAAGATTTCGCGGAGTTGCTCCTCGCTCTCGCCGTAGTATTTCGACATGATCTCCGGCCCGCTGATGTCGTGGAAGGAGGCGTCGATCTCGTTGGCGACGGCCTTCGCGATCAGCGTCTTGCCGGTGCCGGGCGGGCCGTGCAGGAGCACGCCCTTCGGCGGGTCGATGCCGAGCCGTCGGAATAGCTCGGGGTGGCGCATCGGCAACTCGATCATCTCGCGAACCTGTTCGAGTTCGCGATCCAGGCCGCCGATGTCCTCGTAGGTCACGTCCGGCGTCTCGGGGCTCGCGTCCGCGGCCCCGGTCTCTCGGATCTGCTCGGCGGGCCGTTCGCTGATCTGCACCTCGGTGGAGTCGGTGACGACGACCGTCCCCGAGGGGTCGGTGTCGGCCACCTTCAGCGGGAGGGCCTTGTTCCCGCGGCCGCCCATGAAGCCGAAGCCGAAGGGAACCCGGAGGGTCTGCCCTTTCGTGAGCGGCTTGTCGGTGAGCTTATCGCGGAGATACGGGCCGATATCGCCACGAATCCCGATCTGCTGGGGGAGTGCGACGGTCACGCGCTCGGCCTGGCTCACTTCGGCCTTCTCGACCTCGACGCGGTCGTCGATGCCGACGTTCGCCTGCTGGCGGAGTTGGCCGTCGATCCGGACGACGCCGGTGCCTTGGTCCTCGGGCAGTCCCGGCCAGACACGCGCGATGGCGGTGCCGTCGCTCCCCTCGATGCGGATGTAATCCCCGACATCGAGTCCCATCTCGGCGACGGCCGCGCGGTCGATGGCGGCGAGGCCACGACCGGCGTCCTTCTGCTTCAGTGGCTTGACGATGAGTTTCATCGTTCACCCCGCACCACGAGCACGCCGTTGTTCGTCTCGACGTCCCCGACCGGGCCGGGAACCTCAAACTCCAGTTCGACCTCCTCGTCGACGAGCACGATGGCGGTCCCGTCGATAACGTCGGTGGCCAGCCGGTCGTCCGCCACGTCGACGTCGACCGCGATCATCCACTCGTCCTCGTAGTCGTACCGGCGGACGAACGTCCCGTCCTCACCGGCGTATTGCTGTCTCTCCATGATACTTCCTAACTCCACGTTAGCTACGCACGTATATAAACCTTTTGACGGCTAATCGCAGTACGGTGTCGGGGTAATCTCGTTCGATAAAATTGCGGTTCACACGACTCGCTCCCGCGGACGGGGTTTATACACCTCCCTGCGCTATCGGTCGTATGGAGACGGTTACACACCACGGCCGGACGACGGCCTACCGGCGACACGACCGGGGTGGCGGCGGGGCGCCGATCCTCCTCGTCCACGGCAGCGGCGGGACGAGCGAGGTCTGGAGTGGGCAGACCCGCCTCGCCGACCGGCGGCCCGTGATCGCCGTGGATCTGAGCGGCCACGGCGCGAGCGACGACGTCGACGCCGCGCCGGGGTACGAGACGCTGTCGGCCTACGCCGACGACGTCGCCGCCGTCGCCCGTGAGACGAACGCCCGCGTCTGCTGTGGGCACTCTCTCGGCGGTGCCGTCGTCCTGACGCTCGTACTCGACCGTGATATCGATCTCTCGGGGGCGGTACTTGCGGGGACGGGCGCCAGACTCGCGGTCCTCGAGGATCTGCTTCGGTGGCTCCGGACGGACTTCGAGCGGGCACTCGAGTTCCTGCACGGACCGGATCGGCTCTTTCACGACCCCGACGCGGCGCTGGTGGCCGCCTCGGAGGAGGCGCTCCGCGAGACGGGACAGGCCGTGGTCCACCGGGACTTTCGGACCTGCCACGAGTTCGACGTTCGCGGGCGACTCGACGACGTGACGGTCCCGACGCTCGCGGTGGTCGGGGAACACGACGCCTTGACCCCGCCCTGGTATCACGAGTCGCTCGCCGAGTCGATCCCCGACGCAGAGTGGACGACCGTCTCCGACGCGGCCCACATCGCGATGCTGGAACGGCCCGCGGCGTTCAACGAGGCCCTCTCGGCGTTTCTGGAGCGAATCGCCACGCATTAGCGGGTCGGCCGCGAAGCCACGGGCGTGCCACACCGCGTCGAGCGAACCGACCCCGACGGCGTCGACTTCGGGTGGGTGATGCAGGTGACGTTCGTGACGACCATCGTCGCCGGCGCGCCGCTGGTGGCGGCGCTCTCGACGACGACGACGCTCCCGACGTGGGGTGCTCGCGCCGCCTTCGCCGTCCGGGTCGGGGCGCTCGTCTGGTTCGTCACCGCCGTCCTCGCCTACGGCTACGCTCGGCGGGCGGGCGACGACCCCGACGACGCCGACGCCCGGAGCGGGACCGAGTGATCGCCGGCCGGAAACTCTTTGCCGCGGACACGACACCTCCCCGTATGATCGACGAGACCATCGAGGAGATTCAGCGGATGCAGACCCACAGTTCGTCGGTGGTCGCGGTCAAAGCCACCGCCGCGCTCCGCGAACTCCTCGACCGGGACTACCGGAACGTCGAGGCCTACGAGCGCGACCTAGAGCGGAACGCCGGTGCGCTCCGCCGGGCCAACCCCTCTCACGCCTCGCTGCACAAGGCGATGCGGGAGGTCGTCGAGGCGGTCCTCGGCGCGACCGACACCGTCGAGGCGGCGAAATCTCAGACCGAAGCGGTGATCGACCGCGTCACCGAGACAATCGAAACCGGCAAGCGGCGGGCCGCCGCGGAGGCCGCCGAGACGTTCGAGGACGGCGAGACCTTCCTCACCCACGACTTCTCTTCGACCGTCTTGGAGGCTATCGAGACGGCCGCCGCCGACGGCCGGCACCTCACCGCCTACGTCACCGAGGCGCGTCCCCGCTATCTCGGCCGCAAGGCCTCCCGCCGACTCGCCGAGATGGACCGCGTCGAGCCACACCTCGCCGTCGACAGCGCCGCCGGCCACCTCCTTGACCGGTGTGATCGGGTGATCGTCGGCATGGACTGTATCGTCGAGGACACCCTCTACAACCGCGTGGGGACCTTCCCACTCGCCGCCGCCGCCGACGTGGCCGGCGTGCCGGTGACGGTGGTCGGCTCGCAGTCGAAGATCATCGCGGACGACTTCGTCTTCGAGAACGAGTCTCGCCCCCCTGCCGAGGTGATCCGCGAACCGATCGAGGGCGTCCGGATCGAGAACCCCGCCTACGACGCGACACCGATGTCGTTGGTCGACAACGTGGTCACCGACCAGGGCCACTACGACGACTGAGGGCGTCGCTTCCCGACGGCTACCGCCGGATCAACTCGGAGAGTCGGTCCCGGAGCCGTTCGTCGGGACCGAGCCGAAGGTAGTACGCGTCGCCGTCGTCCTCGTAGTAGCTCTCGATGCGACGCTTGATCTCGAAGCCGACCGACTCGTAGAAGGCGAGCGCCCGTTCGTTCGTCGCCCGGGCGTGACAGGTGACCGTCCGGTGTTCCTCGGCCACCTCCGCGATCAGCCGTCGGCCGAACCCCTCGCCGCGCCACTCGGGGGCGACGGCCAGAAAGAGGATGTAGCCGTCGCGCCTGGTCGTCGCAAAGCCCACGAGGTCGTCGTCGAGATAGAGGAGATGGGTCTTCGCCCGCCGGTACGCGTCCATGAAAAACCGCTTTCGCTGTTTCAGGACGTTCTCGGTCCGGCGGATGCGCTCTTTGAGTTCCCAAGCCTCGGCGGCGTGATCGGTCGCCCCGGGGCCGTCCACGCGCTTCTCGACGGTGACGCTCACTAGAGAACTCTAGACGCATCGGACGTTATAACTTCACCGTCGGCGTCTATCGTCGCCGGATTCTCGCCGCGCCGTCCTCGTCAGAAGGCTCGGTCGAGGTAGTCCGACTCCCACTCGCCGTCGTCGTCGGTCGACATCGCCCACTCGCTGCGCTTGACTTCGAGGTACGACCCGAAGAGGGCCTCGCCCATCGCCGACCGGAGGACGTCGTCGTCCGCGAGCGCATCGAGCGCGTCCGCGAGCGTGCTCGGGAGGCGTTCGATTCCACGGGCCGCACGCGCGGACTCGTCGAGGGTTGTCGGATCGCGGTTCAGCGGCTCACCGGGGTCGAGTTCGCGCTCGATTCCGTCCATCCCCGCCGCGACCAACGCCAACTGCACGAGATAGGGGTTGGCCGTGTTGTCGGCCGGCTTGAACTCGACACGGGTCGTCGCCGCGGGTGCGCTCCGACTCGCTGACGGCACGCGAATCGCCGCCTCGCGGTTGTCCTCGCCCCAGCAGGTGTACGCCGAGGACCACATTCCCGGCGCCAGCCGGTCGTACGACTCTACCGTCGGGGCCGTCACTGCCACCAGCGCCGGCGCGTGTTCGACGAGGCCGCCGACGAAGTGTCGCCCCGCCGCCGAGAGCGGGTACGGCCCGTCCGCGTCCGGGTCGTGGAGGACGTTCTCCCCCTCTCGCCACAGCGACAGGTGGATGTGACAGCCTGTCCCCGGCAGTTCGGGGAACGGCTTCGGGCGGAAGGTGGCGTCGATGCCGTGGTCAGCGGCCACCGCCCGCACCGTCTCGGCGAACCGGACGTAGTCGTCCGCCGCGGCGACACCCGTCGCGTGGTCGATGACGAGTTCCTGCTGCCCGGGACCGTACTCCGGGTAGTACGCCGACAGGCCCATTCCCTGGTCCTTGAGAGCGTCGACGGTGTCGAGGACGACGTCGTGGGTGCGACGCATCCCGTCGGTCGAAAAGCAGGTGCTGTCGTCGAGGGGAACCGACTCGCCGTCCTCGGTTCGCGTGTAGTAGAACTCGCTCTCGTAGGCCAACTCCGGTGCGTACCCCTCGGCCCCCAACTCCTCGAGGTACCGGCGGAGTTGCGCGCGCGGCCCGGCCGCCCACGGCTCGCCGTCCAAGTCACGCAGGTCCGCGAGCATGAGCGCCGCCCGGTCGTCGTACGGCAGGACGGTGAACGTCTCCGGGTCGGGGACGACCCGCACTTCCCCCGCCGGCCCGAACCGTCCCTCCGGGGCCAGGCGGTCCAGAGCGTTGAACGACTGCATCGCGTGGGTGACGTTCGCCCCGTCGGTCAGCGCCGTCGGCAGCGACTCCCGGTCGACGACCCGTCCCCGCGGCACGCCGCTGTTGTTGACGAAGACGACCCGTACCAGTTCCACGTCCTCCGCGTCGGCCCGCCGGAGAACTTCCTTGCTCGTCGTCATACGTCGTGACGACGCGTGTCGTCCCCGTATTCCGGGGCGTATCGGCAATTGCTTCCCCTTTCTGGTCGAGCAAGCGTTTTGACCCCCCCGCCCCTCGTTCCGGCGACAACCGTCGATGAGCTTCGAACTCCGCCCCCACACCGCCGACGTCGCCGTCGCGTCCCGTGGCGGGACCCTCGGCGAGGCTTTCGCCGCCGCCGCCGACGGCCTCGCGGCGGCGATGTGTGACGAGATTCCGGAGACTGGTGAGCGCTTCTCCCTCACGGTCCGCGCCGAGGGCCGGGAGGCGCTCCTCTTCGACTATCTCGACCGACTCATCTACGAACGCGACGTCCGAGGGGTGCTCCCCGTCGACAACGAGGCGACGGTCCGGGAGGCTGACGGGGAGTGGACCGTCGAGGCGAGCGCTCGCGGCGTCCCGCTCGGAGCTATCGCGGCCCGCGACGTGAAGGCAGTGACCTACTCCGAGATGCGGGTCGAACGCGTCGACGACGGCTGGGAGACCTACGTCGTCCTCGACGTGTAGTAACGTATTCCCGCGTCGACCCCCTCGGGGCGCGTATGACCACACGCGAGTTCGACGGCATCCGCCTCGAACGAGTTCGGGAGCACGTCTGGGAGATTCCCCGCGAGGGAGAGATGCGCGTTCCGGCGCGGGTGTTGGCCAGTGAGTCACTGCTCGAACGGATCGGCGACGACAAGACCCTCGAGCAGTTGACGAACGCGACTCACCTGCCCGGGATGACCGGCCAGGCCATCTGCATGCCCGACGGCCACCAGGGGTACGGCTTCCCTGTCGGCGGCGTCGGCGCGACGGACGCCGAGAACGGCTGTATCTCGCCGGGAGCGGTCGGCTACGACATCAACTGCGGCGTGCGGATGATGAAGACGAATCTCACCTACGACGACGTCCGCGGCCGCGAGGAGGAACTCGTCGAGTCGCTGTTCGCGAACGTCCCCTCGGGGCTGGGTGGCGGCGGCATCGTCGACGGCGATATGCCGACCGTCGAGGCGGTCCTCGACCGCGGCGTCGACTGGGCCCTCGAGGAGGGGTGGGCGGTGCCCGCCGACCTCGAACACTGCGAGGACGAGGGGCGCCGCCCGGATGCCGATCCCGACGCCGTCTCCCAGAAGGCGAAGGATCGCGGCAAGAACCAACTCGGCAGCCTGGGGAGCGGCAACCACTTCCTCGAGGTCCAGCGCGTGACCGACATCTACCGCGACGACGTCGCCGCCGCGTACGGGCTGGAACCCGACCAGATCGTCGTCCTGATCCACTGTGGGAGCCGGGGACTTGGCCACCAGACCTGCACGGATTACCTCCGAAAGATCGAGCAGCGCCACGACGACCTGCTCGGGGCCTTGCCGGACAAGGAACTCGCCGCGGCCCCCGCCGGCTCCGAGCTCGCGGAGGCGTATTACGGCGCGATGTGTGCCTGTATCAACTTCGCGTGGGTGAACCGACAGCTGATCATGCACCGGACCCGGCAGGTGTTCGAGCGGGTGTTCGACCGCTCGTGGGAGTCGATGGATATGCAACTGCTCTACGACGTGGCCCACAACATCGCGAAACGGGAAGTCCACGAGGTCGACGGCGCGGAGCGCAAACTCTACGTCCACCGAAAGGGGGCGACGCGGGCGTTCCCCGCCGGTCACCCCGAGGTGCCCGCCGCCTACCGCGACGTGGGCCAGCCGATCATCATCCCCGGAAGCATGGGTGCAGGGAGCTACGTCCTGCGCGGCGGCGAGGCGTCGATGGATCTCACCTTCGGGTCGACCGCTCACGGCGCCGGCCGTCTCATGAGCCGAACCCAGGCCAAACAGGAGTTCTGGGGCGAGACGGTCCAGGACGAACTCCGTGACCAGCAACAGGTCTACGTCAAGGCCCAGAGTGGTGCGACCGTCGCCGAGGAGGCGCCGGGCGTCTACAAGGACGTCGACGAGGTGGTCCGCGTCTCCGACGAGTTGGGCATCGGTGACAAGGTGGCGCGAACGTATCCCGTCTGTAACATCAAGGGGTAGGCTCCCGTCTCAGGGGTCGAGTTCGACGTACTCGCTCTCGGGGATCGGGTCGACCGGGTCGCCGCCCTCGAAGCGGACGTAGCTCAGGTAGAAGGATTCGCCACAGCCCTCGACGTCGTCGTCACGCAGGGTGCCGTCCGCGCCACAGACAAAGCGAACGCCGTTCGCGGCCTCGATATCTCCGTCGGCGTCGGCGTACGTCCACCCTTCGAGCGGATAGGGCGTCACCGACTTGTCGGCGAGATACCCCTCGCGTTCGATCTCGACGATAGCCTCGCAGCGCGGACAGTGGTAGGTGACCGGATAGCCCATGTCGTCGGTATGGGCGAGCGGGACTTATACTGTCGGCCACGACCCCGGCGCCGCACCGGTCGAAAGTAATTTTAATAACCGATAGTTATCTGTCCGCATGGAACTACCGACGCCGCAGGACCTGCGGGAGCGCCGGACCGCCCTCGACTTGACACAGAGTGCGCTCGCGGAGATGGCCGGCGTCTCTCAGCCGTTGATCGCGCGGATCGAGGGCGGGGACGTCGATCCACGGCTGTCGACGCTTCGACGGATCGTCGCGGCGCTCGACGAGGCCGAGGGGGGTGTCGTCCGCGCGGAGGATCTGATGAACGAGACGCTGGTCAGCGTCGCGCCGGACGACGCCGTGACCGACGCCGAGCGCCGGATGGAGGAGGCGGCCTTCTCGCAGTTGCCGGTGTTGCAGAACGGACTCCCCGTCGGCTCGATCAGCTTCAGCGATATCCGCCACGAGGGCGAAAACGTCGGCCAAAAGGCCGTCGCGGAGATCATGAGCGAGCAGTTCCCGACGGTTTCGCGGGAGGACTCGGTCGACAAGATCAGCAACCTGCTCGACTACTACAAGGCGGTCATCGTCACCGAGAGCGGAGAGGCGGTCGGCATCATCACCGAGGCCGACATCGCGTCCGAACTGTCGTAGGCGACCTGCTACAGTTCCAGCCCGCGGATCGAGACACCGGTCCCCGACTCGACGCGGCCGATCACGCGGCCGTCGACGGCCGCCGCCAGCGACTCGGCGTCCGCCGGATCAAGCGCCGCGACGAACCCCGTCCCCATGTTGAAGGTGCGGTACATCTCCTCGTCGGAGACGTTGCCGGTCTCTTGGACGAACTCGAACACCGGCTGCGGGTCGAAGGCGTCCTCGATCACGTAGCGGGCGTCGCCGAGACGGTCGAGGTTCGTCCAGCCGCCGCCGGTGACGTGTGCCGCGGCGTGGACGCCGTGTTCCCGCATCGGGTCGAGGAGGTCGGTGTAGATGCGCGTCGGTTCGAGCAACGCGTCGCCGAGGCGGTCGTAGTCACCGAACGGGCAGGGGTCGGTGTACGATCCCTGGCGGGTGACGGCCTCCCGGGCCAGCGTGAGTCCGTTCGAGTGGATTCCGGCGGACGGCACGCCGATGAGTGCGTCGCCCACCTCGGCGTGCCCCGGGAAGATGGCGTCCTTGGCCGCCAACCCGGCACACGTTCCCGCGAGGTCGAGACCGTTGATTACCTCGGGCATCACGGCCGTCTCGCCCCCGACGAGTTCGATCCCGGCACGCTCGGCGCCGGCGGCGAGGCCCTCGCCCACCTGCTCGGCGAACGCCTCGTCGGGTTCGTCGACCGCGAGATAGTCGACGAACGCGACCGGTCGGACCCCAGCGGCCACGAGGTCGTTTGCGTTCATCGCGATGCAGTCGATGCCGACAGTGGAGTAATCACCGAGCGCTTCGGCGACGAGGAGTTTCGTCCCGACCCCGTCGGTCGCCAGCCCCAGGTACCGGTCGCCGATATCGAGCAGTCCCGCGTAGTCGCCGTCGCTCTCGCCGACGGCGTCGACGAGGGCGGCGGTGGCCGCCTCGCTCTCCGCGATGTCGACGCCGGCGGACGCGTACGTGAGTTCCTCGTCGTCGTCGCTCATGCGGTGGACGCCGTCGGCCGACGGCAAAAGCACACCGCTTGCGCCGGCCGAGGTATTTGGTGCTTCGTGCGCGAGAGACAGTATGGACCGAGCCTTCCGCGTCGGCGCCGCCCTGTCGGTCATCGGCGTCTGTGGCTACCTCGTGGGCGTGGCCGTCCCGTTCCCGGGCCGGGCGTTCTCGATCACGGCGGTCATGGTCGGGGTTACGCTCGTCGCCGTCGGCGAGGGTTGGAGGACGACGGCATGACGGTCCGGACGGTGGTCTACGACCGACGCGTCGTCGAGGGACGCGAGGGGACGGGGCTGGAGGCGTTGCGCGAGGCCCGGACCGCGACCGGGACGACGTGGGTTCGCGTCTCCGCGCCCACCGACGAGGAACTCGACCGGGTGGCCGAGGCCTTCGACCTGCACCCCCTAGAGATCGAAGACGTCCAAGGCACCCCCGCGCCAAAGGTCGAGGCGTTTCCGGATCACACGTTCGTCCTGGTGAAAAGCGCGCGCCTTCGCGGGGGCGAGACGACCTTCGAGGAGGAGATCCGCGATCAGCCGGTCGGTCTCTTCTTCGGTCACGACTGGATCGTGACGATCACCGCCGAGGAGACGGCGGCCGTCGGAAGCGTCTGGGAGCGCGTCACCCGCGAGGAACCGCGACTGCTCGGCAACGACGCCGACTTCACCGCCTATCGGGTCATCGACGCCATCGTCGACGAGTACTTCGACATCCTCGACGAGATCGGTAGCGATATCGAGGCCGTGGAAGACCGCATCATCGACGACCCCGACACGGAGACCCTGGAGATACTCAACAGCCTCCGACGGGAACTCCTCTCGATCCGGCGGATCGTCTGGCCGACCCGCGACGCGGTGAGCGTCCTCGCCAGAGGCGACGCGGCACACGTCCGCTCGGGGACCCAGAAATATTATCGCGACGTGTACGACCACCTCGTCCAACACGTCGAACTCGTCGAGACGTACCGCGACTTGGCCAGCGGTGCCCGCGATATCTACCTCAACACGCTCTCACAGTCGACAAACGAGGTGATGAAACGGCTGACGGTCGTGGCGACGATCATCCTCCCGCTGACGTTCGTGGTCGGCGTCTACGGCATGAACTTCGGCGGCGGGCCGTACAACATGCCCGAACTCGGGTGGCGCTTTGGCTACCCTGCGGTCATGATGGGAATGGGCCTCATCGCCGCGGTCATGCTCGGCTACTTCCGTTCGTCGGGGTGGCTCTAATCACGGGTCCAGCCGACCGTCGGGTATCGCCCGACCGTCGGCCGCCTCGACTTGGGCCGCGGAGTCGTTCGGCCGAGATAGCGGCCGGCCCGCCGGAGCCACGCGTATCCTGTGGCCCGCGCGGCGTCAGTCGTCGGCCGGATCGTCGGCGACGTCGGTCACGGCCTGGCCGCGGGGTTCGGTGGTTCGCCAGGTTCCCCGTCCGAACCAGACGTAGGCGATGACCGCACCGACGACGTTCGAGATCAGGAAGGAGACCCAGATCCCTGGCGGGCCCATCACCTGCGAGGCGAACCAGGCGATTGGCAGGCGCACCCCACCGAGCATCGTCACCGCGATAGCGGCGGCGGTGAGCGTCTTGCCCGCCCCGCGGAATCCGCCGTTGTACGAGCGCATGATGCCGATGAAGCCGAAGGAGGGGGCGACATAGCGGAGGAACGTGGCGCCCACCTCGATCACCTGCGTGTCGTCGGTGAAGAGTGCGACGATGGGGTCGGCGAAAAACCAGGTCACGACGCCTGCGGCCGCGAGGACGACGAAGGTGGTCCGAGCGGCGACCCGGGCGGTCAGGGCCGCACGGTCCGGTTTCCCGGCGCCGATATTCTGACCGGACATGGTCTCGACGCCGCGGGCGACGGCGATGGCGGGCAGGAAGATGACCGAGAACACCCGCACGCCGATGCCGAAGGCCGCGACGACGGGCGTCGCGAAGGTGCCGACGATGAACATGAGGAGGTTGATGGCGACGGCTTGGCCGGTCCCCTCGACGGAGGCCGGAACGCCGATTCGGAGTAGTCGTCGGCCGTACTGGAGGTCGGGAACGACGTCTGGGAGCCTGATCCGAACGCCACGGCGCCCGGTGAACATGATCCAGAGGCCGACCACGAGCGCCAGGCCACGCGAGAAGACGGTGGCGATTGCCGCACCCTCGATGCCCCACTGCGGGAACAACCACCACCCGAAGATGAGGAATGGATCGAGGACGACGTTGAGCGCCACGGACCCGAGCATGACGAGCATCGGGGTAACGGTGTCCCCATATCCGCGCATGAGAGAGACGAACACGAGGAAGCCGAACATGAAGAAGATGCCCAGCGAGATGATCTCCATGTACCCCGTCGCGAGGGGTAACACGTCGGGTTCGGGTCCCAAGAGAGCGAGGACGTCGCCGACGAAGACGTAGGCGACGGCGCCGACGACTACCGAGACGACGGCCGCGAACCCGACGGTCTGGGAGGCGGCGTACTCGGCCTCCCGCTGTTTGTCCGCGCCGGTGTACTGTGCGACGAGGATGCTCCCCGCTACCGCCAGCCCCATTCCCAGCGAGATGATGAGAAAGACCATCGGGAAGGCGAAACTGATCGCCGCGAGGGCCTCCGTGCTGTACTGGCCGATCCAGAACGTGTCGGCGAGGTTGTACGCCGTCTGCAGGAGATTCGTCACGACGATGGGCAAGGAGAGATAAAACAGGGGCAGCCCCACGTCGCCCTCGGTCAGGTCGAACTCCTCGCGGGACTTGAACAGGTCACCGAGATTCATCGACCCGCCTCCCGAGGTGGTCGTCGACGAACGCACGAATCGCCTCACGCACCCCATCGTCGGCTCCGAGGGCGACCCGGCGAGAGTGGGCGCCGTTGAGGAGGGTCACGAGTAGCGTTGCCGTCGTCTCTATGTCGGTGTCGGCACGGAAGGCACCCGACTCGACGCCGTCGCCCACGACGGATCGCACCTCGTCGGTGAGGTAGTCGTCGAACCGCGACAGACGCTCGCGAAACGCCTCGTCGTGAGGCGCCTGTGCCTTCACCTCGAAGAGAGCCGTCCGGAGTTCGCGGTGCGTGTCGGCTCGCGGCGGGTCGAGGGCGGCGTCGATCAGCGCGTCCAGTCGCTCCCGCGCCGGCCCGTCCTCGGGGGCAGCCACGCGGTCGGTGTAGTTGGTAAAGAGGTGATCGAGGAAGGCAAGCAGGAGGCCCCGCTTGGTGTCGTAATGGTAGTGGAGGGCGGGCTTGCTCTTTTCCCACTCGTCGGCGATATCCTGCATCGTCAGGTCGGCGTAGCCGTGCCGGCAGAGGGCCCGATAGGTCGCACACATGATGTCGTCGGTCGGTCGGGAGACCGAGTCGTCGCCGTTCACACCGTAACTGACCGGTCAGTCAGCAAAAGGCTTCGGAACTCCGGCCGCCCCGATCAGAACCCGACGCCGAGGACGAACACCACGTAGACGGCGACGACGGCGGCGGGAACGAACGACGCGACGAAGACGGGCGTGCTCCAGTCCAGAACGGTCCGCCCGTCGAGCGGTCCGAAGGGGACGAGGTTGAACGCCGCCAGAAAGAGGTTGATGGCGACGCCGCGGCCACCGAGGAGGGCGAGAAAGGGGGAGCCGACGAGGGCGCCGGCGACGTAGATGGGGACGAACACCAGCGCGAGAAGCCCGTTGGTGACGGGGCCGGCGAGGGCGATAAGCCCGTGTTCGCGGGGCGTGAGTCGCCCGCGGTGGTGGACGGCGCCCGGCGCGGCAAAGAGGAACCCGACGAGCGCGCTCATGACGGCCAGAAACAGCATGCCGTAGTCGGCGCGGAACTCGGCGATCTGATCGAAGCGGACGGCGACGACCTTGTGAGCGATTTCATGGAGGAGAAATCCGAGGCCGGCGGTGATGAGCGAGATCAGGAGGGGACCGATCACGCCTCGATCCAGCAGCATCGCCACGGCGCGGCTCCCGCCGCCCGCAAAGAAGATGGCGAAGGCGACGCCGAGGGCGATCCACGCGATTCCCAGATCACGGAGTTCACGCGCACTGAACCGGAGGGTCACGTGACGATCCTCCAGAGCAGTTCGGCGCTGTTGCGTGCGCCCTCGATCATCAGCCGGGTGACACCGTCGACGCCGCCAATCTCCGTCGCGAACAGCGGCAGGACATACACCGCAAACAGGAGGCTGGCGATCATACTGCCGACGTTGGTCATCGCGACGACCATGATGAGTTTGAACAGCGGCACCTCGAACATCTCGGCGACGAGCTGGCGGATGGGCGTCTCCTCGTCGCTCAACAGTTCGTTCAGCGTGCCGATGTCGGAGACGTTGACCGGGTTGTGCCGGAGTTCGACGTAGCCGGTGAACCACCCCGGCGCGAGAAGCGGGTTGACCGAGGTCATCCACGCGACGAGACCACCGACGAGCGTCGAATCCCACCGGGCGCCGGCGAGTCTGGCGAGTCCCGCCGCGAAGACGCCGTTGACGACGAACCACGCGGCAAAGAGCCGAAGCAGGAAGCCGTTGCGGACCCCCGCCATCGCCAGGAGGACGAAGAAGGCGACGAAGCCGACGGAGACGAGAACGCCGACCGCCTTCAGCCAGGGGACGCCGCCGCCCGAGTCGGTGCCGACGAGTGACTCCCAGGGCGGCAGCGTCTCGGGCGCGTCGAGGTAGCCCTCGATGCCCTCGCGGTGGCCGGCGCCGACGACGGCCACCACGTCCCGGCCCGTCTCGCGGAGTCGGATCAGTTCGTGAGCGATGTAGGCGTCGCGCTCGTCGATGAGTGCGCGGGCGCCGGCGGGACTGAAGGCCCGAAACTCCTCCATCATCACGCTCACCACGTCGGCGTCGGTGAGTTCCTCGACGTCGAAGTCGTCGAGTTCGTCGGCGTCGGCGGCGCCGTAGCCGGCGCGGTGGGCGAGCCAGCCGGTGACGAGGCCGACGCTCACGCCGCCGGCGAGGCCGAGGGTGAGGCTGCCGACGACGCGGGCGACGAAGGGGCCGAGCGCGCCGACGGCGCCGTCCGCGAGGCCGAGGCCGACACCCCCGAGCAGGCCGGCGGCGACGCCAACACCGCCCGCCGCAACGAGCGCGTCGTTCGGATCGAGGACGGTGTCGGCAAGCGTATGGGTGACGAGGCCGGCGGCGAGCGCGAGGAGGACACCCCCGGTGATCCGGGTAAGGAGCGGGACGGTGAGACCGAGCGAGGGGCCGAACAGCCCCAAGAGTGGGCCGGCGATCACGCCGGCGGCGACACCGAGTGCGAGGCCGATTCCTCTGGCGTCGGTGACGCCGAAGACGAGGCCGCCGACGAGGCGTGCCTTTTCGAGTGGTCCCAGCCGCGCCCAGAACCGCTGGATCGTCGTCTGAATGTCGCGGTCCACGAGGGCGACGTCGATGCAGAGTTCCTCCGCGGTGTCGACGGCGGCCATCATGTCCGCGCCGGGCGTGACGTCGAACTTCTCGCCGAGGCGCGACTGGACGTACGAGAGCATCCAGTAGGCGAGAAACTGGAAGACGGTATTGCCACGTAGGAGGTCGCCGGGTTCGATGTCGTCGGGTGTCTCGCCCTGGAGTTGGCGGTAGCGGCCCTCGTCGAGTTCGACCGCGACTGCGTCGGGCCGTTCCTCCTCGATGGCCGCTTCCACCTCACGGACGCTTTCGGCCGAGACGTGTGCCGTGCCGACGACGCGGACGCGACCCTCGCGGTCGGTCGACGCCCCCTGGTCGTTCATCACCGGTCGCTACTGGGGCACGCTTTTTACCCTTGTCGGAGAGAGGCGGGGTATGGTCTCCATCGAGAACGAAAGCCGGCTTGCATCGACCGGCGGACGGGAGACGGCGCTCGCCTGCGTCCGCGCGGGGGTCGAGGCTGCCCGTCCCGACCGCGTCGTCGCCGAGGCGGTCAGCCTCGACGACGACCGACTCCGCGTGGGCGACGCCACCTACGACCTGTCGGGCGTGACCCGTATCGTCGTCGTCGGGGGTGGAAAGGCGGCCGACGGCGTCGCGTCGGCGCTGGAGACGGTCCTCGGCGACCGCATCGACGCCGGCGCGGTCGTCACGCCGGAGCCTGGCGACGGCGACCGGATCGAACGGTGGCGTGGCGACCACCCCGTCCCCAGTCGGGCGGGCGTCGAGGGGACCGAGCGCCTCCGCGAACTCGTTGCCGACGCCGACGAGCGGACGCTGGTCCTCGCAGTCATCACCGGCGGGGGAAGCGCCCTCCTGCCCGCGCCGGCCGAGGAAATCACGCTTGACGCCCTGCAGTCGACGACCGACGCGCTCCTCGATTCGGGCGCGGAAATCGGCGACCTCAACGCGGTCCGCAAACACCTCTCGACGCTCAAGGGTGGCGGCCTCACCGAACTCGCCGCCCCCGCCCGCGTCGTGAGCCTCGTGTTCAGCGACGTGGTGGGCAACGATCTGAGCGTGATTGCCAGCGGGCCGACCGCCCCCGACGGGTCGACCTACGCCGACGCCCTCGACGCCCTGGACCGGTACGGCGTCGATCCGCCGGCCGCGGTTCGGGAGCGACTGGAAGCGGGGGCGGCCGGGAGCCTCGCCGAGACGCCGGCACCGGGCGACCCTGTCTTCGACCGGACGGCGAATCACGTCCTCGCGGACGCGTTCACGGCCATCGACGCCGCACGCGAGGTGGCGGCCGACCGCGGATACGGAACCTGCGTCCTCTCGTCGTCGGTACGGGGCGAGGCCCGCGAGGCGGCGCTGACCCACGTCGCCGTCGCGGAGGAGGTGGGCGCGACGGGCAACCCCATCGAGACGCCGGCGGTCGTCCTCTCGGGCGGCGAGACGACGGCCACCGTCCGGGGCGACGGCGTCGGCGGGCCGAACGCCGAGTTCGCGCTGGCGGCGGCCGTCGAACGCCCCGCAGGAACGACCCTCGCCTGCGTCGACACCGACGGCCGCGACGGCAGCAGCGACTTCGCGGGGGCACTGGTCGACGCCGACACCGTCGACGACGTCGCGGCGGCCCGCCGGGCGCTCGCGGGCAGCGACGCCTTCGGCTACCTCGACGACCGCGAGGCGGTCATCACAACCGGCGCCACGGGCACGAACGTCAACGACCTGCGTGTCATGGTCGTCGAGTAACCCCCAGCGACGAAACGCTTATGATGTTTTAGGGTGGCCTAAAACGTATGGCAGAGGTGTGTCCCCACACGTCCACACGAGGTGGCATCGATGGGTCTCCGTGAGACGCGGCGGCGGATCGAGGCGTTGGCCGATGGCGGCCCGTATCGCGTGGCGTCGGCCCGCACGGGCGAGCCGCCGGTTCCGGTTGCGGGGCTGCGGTTCCCCGACCGCGAGACGGCGGCGGTCGCCGCTCGGCTCACCCGCACGTACCGGGTGGCGCTCCGTCGGTGGGACTCCGAACTGGCGTGGGTCGACCCCATCGTCCACGACTGTCGGCCGGCGACGACAGACGCGCGGGCGGTGACCGACCGCGCCGCGGTGGGAGTTGAGGGCGAGCGATGACCGTCGAGACGCACGTCCCGGCGGCCAGCGCACGCGTTGCGGCGGAACGCGAGGCGGTGGCGGCGAAGCTGACGGCCTACGACTCCTTCGTCGAACGGCTTCGTGACGTCTCGACCGACGGCGTCGGCGGTGACGCGCCCGGGCCGGTGGGGACGACGCTCGCGACGACTCAGCAGGGCGGCGGCTGTGCGGCGGTCCGCGAGGCCTTCGCCGCGACGGTGCGGTCGGTCGACGGTATCGACGAAGACGAGTCCGTCTTCGAGACGCTGGCGGCCGAACTCGGTGAGGAAGTGGCGGTGGCGCTGGCGCCGACGACGGGGCCTGCGCTCACGCCGCAGTTTCACGAGCAGGTGACCGAGGCCGCCACCGAGCGACAGTGGCAACTCCGGACGATGGCGACCGCACTAGAACGCGAGGCGGCGGCGCTCGACGCCGCCCGCGAAGAGTTCACGGCGATCCGCCGGTGGCTGGAGCAGGCCGACGAGACGCCGCTGACAGCGCTCGACTTCGACGGCCTCCGAACCCGACACGCTCGCCTCGGCGACCACCGCGACCGGTGTGCGGAGCGCGCCCGGGAACGACAGTCATTCCTCGACGGGTCGACCAGCGAACACGCACACGTTGGCCTCGGTCACCGGTGTCTGGTCTCGTATCTCTACGACGACCTGGCGGTGGAGCATCCCGTACTCGACGGTGTGGCGACGCTGGTCGCGACCTGCGAGCGCTGTCAGCGAAATGTCCGGGCGCACCTCACCCGGTGTGCGTAGAGCGGAGGGAAAAAGCGGGGACAGCCGGGGTGTCCCGGCCGCGTCCGTCAGCAGGAAGCGCCGGTCGCAGCTCGACGCCGTTCAGTTCGTGGCGGAGTCGAGGACGAGGGTGTCGTCTTCGAGGTAGTGTTCGAGGTGGTGGGCGTGCTCTTCGAGGGTGAGGAGCTGCTGGCGGAGCAGTTCGGCGGTGGCGTGGTCGCCGAGGCCCTCGGTCAGCTCGACGTGTTCGCGCACCATCTCGATAATGTCGCCGTACATCTCCATGTCGTTCCGGAGGGAGGTGCGGAGGTCGTAGACGTCGTCGCCCTCGGGTTCGACGGGGGCGTTCTCCTCGAGTCGCTTGCCGCCGGCCAGCGGGACGGCGCCGAGCGCCTGTGCCCGCTCCGCGAGTTCGTCGGCGGCGTCCTCGGCGTCCTCGGCTGCCTCGCCGAGATACTCGTGGACATTGAGGAACTCGGCGCCCTCGACGTTCCAGTGGTGCTTTTTCAGCTGGTGGTAGAGCACGTACGTCGCGGCGAGGTCGGTGTTGAGCGCCTCGACGATCTGTTCGGTCTTGTCCTGTTCGAGTCGGAGCGCCTCGCTGCCCTCGACCGTGTCGGCCTGCTGTCGGATGGATTCTTGCTTGCTCATCGCAACTATAGATAGGGACTCCACCCACTTACCCTTTTTCGCTGTGACCCGTTGTCACGATTTGAGGCGCCTAAATTCGGCCGTCTCGGGTGTATCTATCCCCCGTCTGTGACCGGGCGTTTTCCGTCGCTGACAGGCCGAGAGAGGAAGCTTTGTACCCTCCCGTATCGTAGCGGCGCCCATGGCTGATCTGCTGCCCTCCCGTCCCGATGCCGCCGCGGCCGAGGAGGCCGATCCGCGCGTCATCGGCCTCGACGACGAGGACGCGGACGACCTCCTCTCCGCGCTCTCCTCCGAGACGGCCCGCGAGGTGCTCGCGACCCTCCACGACGAACCCGACACACCCGCCCGCGTCGCCGACGCCGTCGACACCTCCCTCCAAAACGCCCAGTATCACCTCGGCAACCTCGAAGAGGCGGGCCTGATCGAGGTGGTCGACACCGCCTACTCCGAGAAGGGCCGCGAGATGAACGTCTACGGCCCCGCCGACCGGCCACTCGTGGTGTTTGCGGGCGGTGGCGCCGAGAGCGACGGCCTGGAGAGCGCGCTCAAGCGCCTGCTGGGAGCCGTTGGCCTGCTGGGCGTCGCGAGCCTCCTCGTACAGTGGGCGCTCGGCGACCTGTCGGGCGCGGCCCGGACCGGCGGCGCGGGCGGTGCCGACGGCGGTGGGGGCATGGGGACGATGAGTACCGAGGCGACGACGACGGCCGCCGACGCCGCGGGTGCCGGTCTCCCCCCCGGACTGCTCTTCTTCCTCGGTGGACTCCTCGCACTCGTCGTCGTCGCCATCGCGTTCTACGTCCGCCGGTAGTCGGACCCACTAAGTGCCGAGGGGTCCAACGCCAGCCCATGACCGAACGCGTGAAACTGAGCCGGGTGCAGTCGGCGTTCGAGCGTCTCGACTACCCGGTCACCCGCGACGACGCCGCCGCCGAGTTCGCGGACGTGACACTCCTGTTTGCCGACGGAGAGTCGAATCTCGGTGAACTCGTCTCGGAACTCGGGAGCGACGCCTTCCACAGCGCCGACGAACTGTTCGAGGAACTCCAGACCGTCCTTCCAGCCGAGGCTGTGGGCGAACCGGGACAGTCGGACGGCGACGCCTGACCGTGGCCGCGACCCGCCGCGCCGCGAACCCCCGCGAGCGCCGGCTATCCGTGGGTTAAAGACCGTCGAGCGTCAGGGTTCGAGCCACCATGGAGTTCTGCGACGAATGCGGATCAATGATGCAAACCGAGGACGGCCTGTGGATCTGTACGCAGTGTGGGTTCGAGCAGGCACGCGACGCCGAGCAGGAAGCCGAGATGGTCACGACACAGGCCCAAGAGGAGTCGGAGATCATCGAGTCCGGTGGCGGGACGAGCGGTCTCCCGACGACGAGCGCCAACTGCCCCTCCTGTGACAACGAGGAGGCCTACTGGTACATGCAGCAGATCCGTGCCGCCGACGAGTCCGAGACACGCTTTTTCGTCTGTACCGAGTGCGAGCACAAGTGGCGCGAGGACGACCACTGATCGGCCACGGGACGAACCTATATATCCGTCGCGTCCCCGATGACGGACGATGGTCGCGCCGCCCGCGGTCCCCGGCGAGCGACTGAGCGATTGGCGACAGGTGAGCGACACCAGCGAGACGCCCTTCGATGCCGGCGGACTCACCGTCACCGCCCGGATTCTCGTCTACGAGGACGACCGACTCCGCGAGGCCGTCCGCGAGCAGGTCGGTCTCGACCGCAGTTGGCGCTTTTTTCTCGCCGCCCGCCTCGAACTCGCCCCGTCGCCGCCCGTGACGGGCGCGCTCCGCGGTTTGGTCGCCTCGCGGGCGAGTCGCGGGTTCGCTACTCGTCTCGCTGACCGTGGGTTCGACGACGTCGAGCAAGCCGAGCGGCGGTCGCTCCGGGTCGGGGACGCCGACGCCCGCCTGTTCCGGTACGATACGCGGTGTCGGATCGATGGCGTCACCCTCGACGTCGACGGCTGGCTGGCAGTGTGGGTCCCCGACCGGGCGTTCAGGCTCGCCGGCGGCGCGTATCCGACCGCCGTCGCCGACACCGACAGGTCGGTGACCGACGGCGTCGTCGACGCCCTGGAGTCCCGCCTCGATCCACAGGCGTTCCGGGCGGAGCTGTTCGAACTGATCCGCGGGACCGGCTAATCCAGCAAGGAGAGCACCAGGCCGCCGAGGGAGAGCCGTGCGGGGGCGGCTCCGACAGCCCGCGAGAGCGGGCCTGGATCGTGTCCCGGCCCGGCCCGCGCGACGCTGTGACCGCGGACCCGCAGGTCGAGGGTCACGTCGGCGTCGTGCAGGCGGTCTAGCAGGGGCGCCGTTCCAGTCCCGAGCGCCCGCGCGGCGGCCAGCGAGGGCACCCGGACGACGACGAGGTCGCCGTATCCCCGGATCGACACCGTCGTCTCGCCGATGTCGAGGGTCAGGTCGGCGTAGACATCGAGCGGGTGGTCCGGCTCAGTCACTCGCGTTCGCTCTCGCGGGTCCGAACGCGTACGGTTCCGTCGAGGCGCCAGCGGGCGTGGTCGGCGTCAGGGCCCATTCGGTCCGGCACCCGTATCTCCAGGTCGTCGAACTCGTAGGTGATCTCGGCGTCGCGACCGATGAGCCGCTCGTAGAGGCTCACCGCCATCTCGGGCCACGTTCGCACGTCCTCGATCTCGGCGCCGCGCTCCCGACTCATGAGCGCCGATTCGGGGGCCACGTACTTATACCGTCGGCAACGCTCCCGACCCCCGGGACCGTCACGACAGCCGCGCGATTGTCAGGTAGCCGGTGTGACCGACACCCCGAGTGTCGGGACGGCTCCCTCGCTCGTCGAACTGCATCCGTCGCTGGATCGTCTCGTGGGTCTCGACGTCCGCCAGTCCCGCCTCGTCTGCGGCCTCGACGGCCGCACGGGTCCCCTCGACGAACGGCGAGTAGACGACGACGAACCCGCCGCTGGCGAGAAGATCCGGCGCCCGACGCACCACCGACGGCGCGTCCGCGGTGTCGAGGGTGAGGAGGTCGAAGCCCTCCGCCGCGGCGAGGGTGTCGAGTTCCGCGGTCACGTCGCCCGTCCGCACGTCGACGCAGTCGGTGACACCCGCGAGGCGCATGTTCTCTCGGGCCACGTCGGCAAACTCCGGGTCCTGTTCGTAGGTTCGGACCGTCGCCCCGATCCGGCCGAGATAGGCCGCGAGCACGCCCGTGCCCGTTCCCGCGTCGAGCACCCGGTCGTCGGCCGCGGCGCCCGTCATGCCGATCACCAGTCCGATATCTCGGGGCATCATCGGCGCGCCGGTCCGTTCGAAGTGATCGAACAGGTCCGGCCCTCGTGGCTCCCGAACGACGAACTCCTCGCCGAGGTGGGTCTCCAGACGCTGTCCCGGTTCGACGTCTTCGGGAACCGTCAACACGCCGAGGTCGGTCTGGAGTTCCTCGCCGGGCGCCCGGAGATACTCCCGGTCGCCACGAACCAGTAGGATCACTCCAGGCTGGCGATGGCCGCCGCCAGGTCGCCGTCGGCGGCTTCGAGCGCTGCCCGTGCCTCACTTTTGCCGACGCCAGCCCGCGTCGCGACGAGTTCGACGTCGTCCTCGGGGATGGCGTCCGCGGTGTCGTCACTCGCCGCGGCGTCCGTGTCCGCCCCGCCGGCCTCGACGGCGCCGGCCGCGCTCCCAGGCTCGCGGTGTTCGGGTTCGCCGACGACCTGGTAAGTCTCCTGTCCCTGTGCGTCCATGCGCGTCACCTGTGCGTCGCTGAAGACGAGTTCCTCGTCGGCCGTTCGGATGACGACCTCCTCGGCATCGAGTTCGGTTACGTCGATGCCCATCTGTTCCATCATCTGTTTCATCTTCCGTGGGTTCATGCCGCCGCCACCAAACATGGATCGAGGGTGGGGACCTGACGGCAAAAGCATGGCGAAGGGTCGCGGTTACACGCCTAGTTCAACGCCCAGAACCGGTAGTTGAGATACGCGGCGAACGCCGTCCAGCAGAGGTACGGGACAAGTAAGAGCGCCGCTCGTCGATCCACCGCGTCGAACGCCCACACGGTGAGCAGGATCAGCGCCAAGAGCACGCCGATCACGGCGAGGCCGAGGTCGACCGACTGCAGGCCGAAGAAGGCCAGCGACCAGCCAATATTGGCGACGAAGTGAACGGCGAAACAGGCGAGGGCGACGCGAGCGCGGCGCCCGGTCCGTGGCGACGACAGGCGCCGCCACACCAGCCAGACGGCGACACCCATGAGGGCAAAGAGTGCGGTCCACACCGGGCCGAACACCCAGTTCGGCGGTGCGAGCGCCGGTCGCTGGAGCGTCCCGTACCACGACGCGAGGCCGCTGGCGGTGAAGACGGCGCCCGACGCGCCGGCGAGTTCGACGGCGAGGACGGCGGCGACGAGGGCGAGTCGAGGCCGCTCGTCCGGGAGTCGGCGGAGGCGTCGACGGAGAGACACACGTCGTGTAGGTGTGTCGACAGTATATGGCCTCCGGTGGAGACCGCTACACGTGCTCTTCGGGCAGTAGGTCCTCGAAGGGCTGGTCGTCGAGCCACTCGCAGAGCCGGCAGAGCTGTTCGCTCGCCGCCTCGAACAGTTCGGCGCCCTTCTCGGCGGTGGCGTCGGTCTGGTCGCCCAACACACCGTTGCCGGTGTTGTCGGCGGCGTCGTAGAACGTCCGCGCGCCGTGTTTGACCGTGTCCGCGGCCTCGACGTCGGGGACGCCGCCGTCCCGGGCGTCGGCCAGTCGGTCCTCGCGGACCAACTCGGGGCGGAGATGTTGGATCATCGCCGTCTCCTTCGGCCCGCCGTGCGGGCCGTTCTGTTCGAACAGGTCGTCGACCAACTCGGGGATACTCTCGTCCCACATCCACTCGACGGCGTAGAGTTCCTCGGCGTCACGTAGGCGTCGGCCCACCTCGCGCAGGTGGTCGACGTTGCCACCGTGGGCGTTGACGTAGACCACGCGGTCGATGCCGTGGTACGTGAGGTTTCGGGTGAACGACTCGACGTAGTCGCGGAATTCGGGGGCGTCGACCCACATGGTTCCGTTGAACTGGCGGTGGTGGGGGCTGACGCCGACGTTGATCGTCGGGGTTCGGAGGTAGCCGGTTCGCTCGGCGGCCTCGCTGGCGAGGGCCTCCGCGATCAGGTGGTCGGTCGCCAGCGGGAGGTGCGGGCCGTGCTGTTCGGTCGAGCCTAGGGGGACGAGCGCGAGGGACTCGTCGTCGAAGTAGTCGCCGAGTTCCGGCCACGTCTCGTCTGCGATGTACATATCGCCCGAAAGGCGGGGCGGCGTCCCCTTGAACGCTCGTGTTTCGACGTGTGGACCGCCCCCGTCCGCGCTATCGCTCCGTGCCGCCGTCGGCCGCGGCCGACGGGCTTCCGGCCTCGCCGGCCGCCGCGGCGCCGTGTTCGGACTCGACGGTGAACGCGGCCAGCAGTTCCCGGAGCGACTCGGCGCGCTCCGAGAGCGACTGTGCGCCCTCCGAGACGTCCGACAGCGTCGAGGTCTGCTCTTCCGCGGCCGCGGACACGTTGCCAGCCTCCGCGCTCGACCGGTCGGCGAGTTCCGACACCTCGTCGAGCATCGAGACGACATCCTCGGTCGACGCGGCCTGATCGTCGGTCGCCTCACTGATCTCTCGGACGCCGGTGTGCAGGTCGTCGACCTGCCGTGCGATATCGTCGAGTGACGTGAGCGCGTCGTCGATGGTCTCGCTCCCGTCCGCGACACGCTCTCGCATCGTCCGCATGTCGTCGACGGTGCCGTCCGCGGCGTCCTGCACCTCGGCGATTCGGCGGTCGATCCGTTCGGTGGCGTCGGCGGCGTCGCCCGCGAGACTCTTGATTTCGTCGGCGACGACGGCGAATCCGTCGCCGTCGCTGTCGGCGTGTGCGGCCTCGATGGAGGCGTTCAGCGCCAGCATGTTCGTCTGCTCGGCGATGGCGGCAACGTCGTCGACGATGTCGCCAATCTCGGTGACCTCCTCGGCGAGCGACGTCACCTCCGTCGCGGCTTCCTCGGCCCGGGCTTCGATCCGTTCGAGTTCGTCGACAGCGTCCATCGCGGCGTCGCTGCCGGCCTCGCTGGTCTCGGCCGTCCGCTCGGCGGTCGTCGCCACCTCGTCGGCCGACGACGCCACCTCCTCGATGGCTCCCGAGAGGCTCTGCATCTCGCCCGAGACGGTCGTCAGCCGCTCGTCCTGTCGCTCCGCGCCGGCCGATATCTCTTGGATCGAGTCCGCAACGTCCTCGCTCGCGCTCTCGACTTCCTCGGTGCCCGTGGTCACCTCTTGGCTCGCCGTCGCTACCTCGTCGGCGAACTCCCGGATGCGACCCAGGGTCGCCTCCATCTCGGCCATCATCCCGTTGAACGACTCGGCGATGCTGTTCATCGCCTCGCTCCGACCGCCGGCGTCCATCCGCTGGGTCAGGTCGCCCGCGGCGGCCTGTGACATCGTCTCCCCGAACTCGTCGGCCTGTGTCTCCAGTGCCGTGTTCAGTTCCTCGACGTCCCGTTGGGCCTCCTTGGCCTCTCGCTGTGCCCGCTCGACGTCCGCGCTCATCTGCTCGATGGTCTCGCCGAACGCCCCGGGCACGTCCTCGTCGAGCACCGCGGCGTCGAACCGTTGGTCGGCGACCGCTTCGGCCTGTCCGGCGGCCGTCGAGAGGTACGACTGCATGTCGGCGAACGCGTCGACGAGGCGGCCAACCTCGTCGTCGCGGTCGGTCGACGCCACCTCGACATCGAGGTCGCCGCCGGCGATGGCCTCCGCGTCGTCGGTCAGGCGGTTGAGCGCGTTCACCGTGTTTCGGCCGAGCGTCACCCCGATCAGCAGGAAGCCGGCCAAGGCGATGCCGACGAGGGCGACGATATCACGGGTGATGGTGCCGACGAGGGCGTACGCCTCCGAGCGTGGCGTGTGCGTGACGACCACCCAGTCACTGCCTTCGACCGGCGCGTAGCCGACGACTAGGTCGCGTTCGGGCATATCCATGACGCCTGTCTCACCCTGTTGGGCCATGTTGACGTGGCCGTACCCGTACCCGTACGATTCGAGCGCTGCCTCCTCGTCGGCCGCGAACGTCACTACTCCCTCGCTGTCGACGACTTGAGTGAAACTCGACTCGGTCGGTGTCCGGAAATCGGCGGCCCGCTGACTCGCGTCGACGGTCAACACGATGGCCCGGTCGGTCCCCTCGATCCGAGTGGCGAACGCGATCAGTTCGACGCCGCCCTGTTGATAGCCCTCCGAGACGGCGACTGCGGAGGCTTCCTGCCCGGAGAGTCCATCGAGCGAGCTACGCGTCCACCGCAGATCCTCGAGGCTTCCATCGATCTGGTCGTCGTGCGTGCTCTCGATAATGCGGTTCGGCCCGATGTCGACGTAGTGGATCGAGTGTGTCGAGTCGGGCAACTGTTCCAGTTCCTCGTTCAGCGCCGCGTCGATCCGATATCGGTCGCCCGACTCGATTGAGTTGAGCGCCGATACCAGCCGGGCGTTCTCCCCGTTGCGGTCGATCCACTCGTTCATCGCGTTGGCTTCGAGTTCCGCGATTGTCCGAAGTTCGGCCTGTTCGTTGTGACGAATCTCGGCGGCGGCCTGGCCCTGAAAGAAGACACCCACGCCCGCGACGACGATCAGAACGACCGCGACGATGGTCGCGAACCGTTTCAGATAGCTGTCGGTGACGACCGAGGGAACGCCTCTCATCGGTCCCTCCGCCGTGACGGTACTCCGGAGACTGCCGATTTCGACTCCGCTCGCCCGCTCCGCTCGACGCTACGCATGATATATCGTCACAGTCGCCAGTGGTTGTATAAAAATACTCGACCGAATTATCAGAAGAGAAAATTTGCCCGGCCTTGACGACGAGTCGGGGCGCCGTCGGGCGTCACCCTATTCGTTCGGTCAGCCGGTTCCGACGCCGTTCGAACTCCTCGTCGTCGAGTTCGCCCGCGGCGTACCGCTCGCGGAGCGTCGCGAGTGCCTCGTCGGCGTCCCCCTCGATTCGTCGCGCGGCGAGATACCCCACCGCGACGACGGCCAACACGGCGAGGAGGACGAGGAGGAGCCACCAGCCACCCCAGGGGCCGAACGCGCCCATGCCGGCGTCCCCGAGCGATCCGGCGCCCCAGTGGTGGCCGCCACCCCAGTGTGGGCCGGGGCCGTGTGGGCCAGGGTGGTGTTGTGCGAGCCCGCCGAGCGCGTGGGTGGGGAGTTGCATCGTTCTCACCTCGTCTGTACCTCGGGCCGCGAACGACCTATGTGGCGGCACGATTCCCACCCGTTGGAAACCGGCGTGGTGGCCTCGAAGGCTTAAGGTCGCGGCGAGCGTCCTCTCGGCTATGTTCGACCCCGACGACCTCGAACGGGTTCGCGAGGCCAAGGCGGAGTGGGAGTCCGACGCCTACGGGCAGACCGTGGACCGGTTCGGGGAGCGAAAGGAGGCGTTCACCACCGACACCGGTGGACAGTCGGTCGCCCCGCTCTACACGCCCGACGACGTCGCCGACCTGGACTACGAGACGGACCTGGGTTTTCCGGGACAGGAGCCTTACACGCGTGGCGTCTACTCGACGATGTACCGCGGTCGGCTGTGGACCATGCGCCAGTACGCGGGCATGGGGACCGCGACGGAGACCAACGAGCGGTTCAACTACCTGCTCGACGAGGGACAGACCGGCCTCTCGATGGCGTTCGACCTGCCGACCCAGATGGGCTACGACTCCGACGCCGCCATGGCTGCCGGCGAGGTGGGAAAGTCGGGGGTCGCCATCGACACCCTGCGAGACATGGAGACGGTCTTCGACGGCATCCCCCTCGACGAGGTGTCGACGAGTATGACGATCAACGCGCCCGCGGCCATCCTGCTGGCGATGTACGTCGCCATCGGCGACCAACAGGGCGTCGACCGGGCCGAACTCCGGGGGACCATCCAGAACGACATCATGAAAGAGTATATCGCGCGCAACCTCTACATCTACCCGCCGGAGGCGTCGATGCGGCTGATCACCGACATCTTCGAGTTCTGTGCCGCCGAGACGCCGAAGTTCAACACCATCTCCATCTCCGGCTATCACATCCGCGAGGCGGGATCGACCGCGGCCCAGGAGATTGCCTTCACCCTCGGTAACGGCATCGAATACGTGAACGCCGCCCTCGACGCCGGACTCGACGTCGACGAGTTCGCCCCACAGCTCTCCTTTTTCTTCAACGCCCACAACAACATCTTCGAGGAGGTGGCGAAGTTCCGTGCGGCCCGCCGGATGTGGGCCTCGATCATGGAAGAGCGGTTCGGCGCCGAGAACCCCAAATCGAAGCAGTTGAAGTTCCACACCCAGACCGGTGGCTCGACGCTGACCGCCCAGCAGATCGACAACAACGTCGTCCGCGTGGCCTACCAAGCACTCGCCGCCGTACTCGGCGGGACCCAGAGCCTCCACACCAACGGCAAAGACGAGGCGCTATCGCTCCCGACCGAAGAGAGCGTCCGGACGGCGCTGCGCACCCAGCAGATCCTCGCTCACGAGTCGGGGGCGGCGGACACCATCGACCCCCTCGCTGGGAGCTACTACGTCGAGTCCCTGACCGACGACCTCGAAGCGGAGGCCCGCGAACTGCTCGACGAAATCGACGAACGCGGCGGCATGCTCGACGCGGTGAAGTCCCAGTGGGTGCAAGGCCAGATTCAGGACGTCGCCTTCGACCGTCAGGAGGAGATCGAGGAGGGCGAACGGGTCATCGTCGGTGTCAACGAGTACCGCGTCGAGGACGAAGACCCCGCGGTGGACTTAGAGGAGGTGACCGAGGAGGACGAACGCCGCCAGGTCGACCGCCTCGAGACGGTGCGGGCCGAGCGCGACGACGAGGCCGTCGAGGCCGCACTCGCGGCCCTCCGGGAGCGTGCTCGCGGCGACGACAACCTACTCCCGCCCATCGTCGACGCGGTGAAAGCCTACGCCACGGTCGGCGAGATAGCGAACGTCCTCCGCGATGAGTTCGGGGAGTACCAGCCGGGGCGGTAGCCCAATCAAGGGGCGGGGGCCGCCGACTCGTCGCGGTGCTCCAACCGGGCGACGTACTCTTCGATGACCGCGCTCTTCCGGTGGTCGACCATCAGGTGGACCCGTAGCTCCGTGCGGACGGATAGCTCCCGCGGACAGAGCGGGCAGCCCGCTGTCTCCGTATCATTCATGGTTTATCATTATAGTTTGATGTGGCGTCGGCTCTTATAGATTCCGGTGCCCCGTACTCGCCGCCCTCACAGCCGGTCGAGTTCGGCTAGAGAGTCGACTTCGTGGGCCGGGTCGACGTCCAGGGTCGTGTCGGCGTTGTGGTCCCGGCGGACGAACACGCCGTTGAGGCCGGCGCGTTCGGCGGCGATCACATCTGTCTCGCGGTCACCAACGTAGTAGCCGGCGTCGGCGCCGAGGGCGTCCAGCGCCTCGACCAGGTAGTGGGGGTCCGGCTTGCGGCGGCGAAAGCCATCGACGCCCGGGTCGCGGCCGCGGACGAACGAGAAGGTGTCCAGCCCGTGGTGGTCGACCACGAACTCGACGGCCCGGTGGTAGTTGTTGCTGACGACTCCGAGCCGACGCCCGTTTGCGACCCCGCTGAGCGCGTCCACGTCGGGGTAGAGGCCGCGTTCGCCGGCCCGGAGACGCTCGACGATCCGCCGGGCGCTGTGGCGTTCGCGCGCGGCGTAGAACTCGACCGGGTCAACCCCGACGGCGCGACACGCCGCGACGAACGTCTCCGTGTACTCGTAACTCCCCAGCGCCGCGCGGTGTCGATCCGGCGGGTCGATTCCGTATTCCGCGAGGGCGTCGTCGCGGGCGTAGTCGTGGACGGCGTCGTCGGCGCCCCGCCCCTCGACTAAGACGCCGTCCATGTCGAACAGCAAGGCGCGGTCGGTCGTCTCGGCCTCCGTCGTGTCCGTCCCGGACGGGCTCATACCTGTCTCTCTGTCTCGGAGTCGGATCACGGTCACGCTATCGGCACGCCCCGACGGCAGTGTCTCGGGGATAACGTTTAGTCACTACCCACCTTTCTCCGGACGATGAGTGAGACCGAACCGCCGGGTGACGTGCTCGACCGGGACACGATCACGGGCAACGACATCGCCAACTGGTTGAACGCGAACGGCCCCGAGTGGGTGCTGAAGTTCGAACCCCTCGGCGACGATACGGAGTATCTCGGGTTCGTCGACGGGCGGTTCAAACGCGCGGCCGACGACGAGATCATCCCCATCGCGCTCGATTACTTCTCGGAACTGGCAGAGCGTGCCCGCAAGGTCGAATCCGTCGCCGTCGAGGACTCCCCGTTCGCGACGGACGACGACGACGCGGAGGCCACGTAGGGTATTTGTTCGCGGACGCGGGAGTGAGGGTATGCGCTTCGATCACCTCGGCATCGCCACGCGGGACGCCGATCAGTTGGCCGACCTGTTCGGAGGCCTCCTCGACGTGCCGGTGGCCCACCGCGAACCCTTCGACGGTCTCGACGTGACCTTTCTCGACCTAGGTAACGGCTATCTGGAACTCCTCGAACCGACTGCGGAGTCGGGGCCGGTCGCCCGGTCGCTGGAGCGCGATGGTCCCGGCATCCACCACGTCGCCTTCGAGACGGCGGACGTGGCGGCTGCCCTCGACGCTGCCCGGGCCCACGGCGTCGAACTCGTCGACGAGGAACCCCGACCCGGTGCCTGGGGCCACCGCGTCGCCTTCCTCCACCCCGGGTCGACCGGCGGCGTCCTCGTGGAGTTCGTCGAGAGTGCATGAACGATCCGCTCACCTATCGGGCCGACGTGTCCCCCGACGCGACGGCGCTCGTCGACGCCGACACGGACGACCGGTGGACGGTCGCCGAGGTAGATGCGGCCGTCGAACGAACCGCCGGCCGCCTCGCGGCCCTCGGCGTCCGTCCCGGTGACCGCCTCGCGCTCGTCTTCCCTCCACGGCCGGCCACCGTCCGTGTGTTCCACGCGGCGCTCCGCCTGGGTGCGGTCACCGTCCCCCTCGGTCACCGGCTTACGCCCGCCGAACTCGCCGCAAACATCGAGCGCGCGGGCGCGACGGCCGTGGTCTGTTCGGCGGCGACGGCCGAGCGTGCGGTTGCGGCGGCGGACGACGCCAGCGACGTCCCGGTCGTCACCGTCGACGACGGCGACGGGGTGCCCGCCCTCGATGCACGCACGCCGGACGCCGTCGTCCCGCACGACTGGGCGCTCGACACGACGGCCCTGATCCCCTTTACCTCCGGGACGACCGGCGAGCCGAAGGGGGTGCGACTGACCCTCGGCAACCTCCTCGCCAGCGCCGCCGCCTCGGCCTTCCGTCTCGGCCTCGACCGCGCGGAGACGTGGCACGTCGCGCTCCCCCTGCATCACGTCGGCGGCCTCACGCCCGTGTTCAGGATGCCCCTGTACGGCATGACGGTCGTCCTCCGGCGGTCGTTCGACGCCGCGGCCGTCGCCGCCGACTTCGAGCGCTACGGCGTGACCGCCACGTCGCTGGTGCCGACGACGCTCGACCGACTACTCGACGCGACCGAGGGATCGCTCGGCGACTCCCTCCGGGCGGTCCTGCTCGGGGGGGCGCCCGCGAGCGAGGCGACGCTCGACCGGTGTGCGGCCCGAGACGTGCCCGTCTTCCCCACCTACGGCATGACCGAGACGGCGTCACAGATTGCGACGGCGACGCCCGCCGAGGCACAGGGGCACCCGGGCACCGTCGGACGACCGCTGCTCTGGACCGCGGTGACCGTCCGCGGCGACGACGGCGACGAACGGCCACCTGGCGAGGTGGGCGAACTCGTCGTCGACGGGCCGACGGTGACGCCGGGCTATCTCGGTGGCCGCGGCGCCGACGCGTTCGGCGAAGACGGCCTGCGGACCGGCGACGTGGGCTATCGCGACGCCGACGGCCGTCTCTGGGTGATCGGTCGCACCGACGACCGGATCGTCACCGGCGGGGAGAACGTCGCGCCCGCGGCGGTGGCCGAACGCCTCCGGACCCACCCCGACGTTGCCGACACGGCGGTCGTGGGCGTCCCGGACGAGGAGTGGGGCGAACGCGTCGCCGCACTGGTCGTCCCGCGAGACGGGAGCGACCCCTCGGCGGACGCACTCAGAGCGCACTGTCGGGAGGCGCTGGCGGACTATAAGGTGCCGCGGACGATCCGATTTGCGGCGTCGATCCCCCGGACCGACTCGGGGACCGTCCGCCGCGACGCGGTGCGCGAGCGGCTACGCGATTAACCGCCGACGCCGTTTTCGGCGGGCGAGACGCGGCGTTCGAGTGCGAACAGCCCGCCCGCCAGCCCCAGACAGCCGACGACGAGCGCCGGCCAGAGCAAGGCGTCGAGGCCGAAATCGAAGAAGACGCCGCCGAGGGCGGCGCCGCCGCCCATCCCCAGTCGCTTGGCGATTTCGATCAGCGAGAGGCGCGACCCCCGCCCGTCGGCGTGACCGAGATCGCTCGCCAGTGACGTGACCAGCGGCGAGTGGAGTACCTCGCCCACGGTCCGGAGGACGAGAAAGGCGGCGAGGAGACCGACGCCGAGGAACGTCGTCGCCCGCGCAGTCGACTCGACGGCGACGGCCGCGAGGAGCGCGGGCGTCCAGTCGACGGCGACCACGGCGAGGAAGCCGGCCCCCCAGAAGGCCGTCGACACGACGAGGCCGCGAGTCCGGCGCCACCCGGAGACGGCGGCCAGCACCGGCATCTGGAAGACGACGAGGACCAGCGGGTTGAGGACGTAGAGCGTGCCGATTTCGGCGGAGTCGAGTCCCAGCGTTTCGCTGGCGACGACGGGCACCGTCGCCTGCATTTGGGCGTACATAACCGCGAAGCCGACGTTGAGACCGGCAAGCGCGAGGAGTCGCGGCCGAGAGATGGCCCGCCCCCAGTCGCCAACGCTCTCCGAGAGGGTGGCGGCCGGCCGACCCTCGTGGACTCGTGGGAGGGCAGCGAGGAGGACGACGGCGACGACGGCGGAGGTGAGGCCGTCGGCGACGAACACGGCCGTGTCGGCGAACTCGTAGAGGACGCCACCGACGACGAATCCGGAGCCGAAGCCGACGTTGCTGGCAACTTTCAGGAGACCGTAGCCGCGCTCTCGCTCCGTCGCGTCCGTGAGATCCGCGATCATCGCCTGACTCGCGGGGGCGTACAGTCCCGTCGTCAGTCCCGCCGCCGTCGCGACGGCGACGAACCCTGCGCCCGTCGTCACGAGCGCGTACGCCGCGAGCGTAAACGCCGAGAGGGCCATGCTCCCGACCATCACCGGTCGTCGGCCGTAGCGGTCGGCGAGGTAGCCGCCGACGGCCGTCCCCGTCGCCGTGGCGACGTTGTTCGCGAGCAGTCCCAGGCCGACGATACTCAGCGGGAGGCCCACCTGCAGGTGGAAGTGGATGCTCGCGAAGGGGTAGACCAGCCCCGATCCGAAGACGTTGATGAGGCGGCCTCCGGCCACGGCGTAGACCGACCGTCGGAAGCCACGAACGGCGTCGAGCGTCGATCCGAACACGTCCCGGGGTCGGTCTCGCCCCTACGTGAACGGTTCGTTTCCGCCGCGACCCGCGACCCCGACCGACGGCCGCAGCGGGAGCGACCGCCGGGCCGCGGACGCCGGCCCCGCACTGAACGCCATCCGAGCGGCCCCGGACCCAGCGAACATATTCGGGTAAACCCCCGTGTGACCGGCTCACGTTCGTCCACGCGCACCCATGCCATACGCCAAGCTCACCATCGACCTGCCGTCCGCCATCTGGATCGGGGAGATTTCTCGGTCGTTTCCATCGACGACGTTCCGGGTGCTCTCGGCGGTGCCGTCGGGGGACGCGGGGTTCGGCCTGCTCGAAATCGAGAGCGCGGAGATGCCCGACGTACTCGACGCCCTCGAGGATCGCTCGGGTATCTCCTCGCTGGAACTGATGCAACAGACCGACGATACCGTCATCGTCCAGTTCGAGACGAGCGAGCCTCTGCTTCTCCTGTCGATTCAGGAGTCGGGGGCACCCATCGAACTCCCCGTGACGATCAGGGACGGCGAGGCGGTCATCGAACTCACGGCCTCCCGGGATCGGCTCTCGGAGTTCGGCCGCCAACTCGACGCCTTCGGGATGTCCTATACCCTCAACCGGGTGTACGACGCCACGGAGTCGCCGAATCTGCTCACCGACGGCCAACAGGAGTTGCTGGTGACGGCCGTCGAGATGGGCTACTACGACACCCCGCGGGAGAGCACGCTGACCGACGTTGCCGAGGCGGCCGACCTAGCGAAGTCGACGGCGAGTGTCACGCTCCACCGGGCCGAAGAGCGTGTGATCAAGGAGTTCGTCACCGAGCGACTGGACGTGGCGCTCGACGAGACACCACAGGCCGTCGGCTAGAAGGGAAGGATCGAACGGAGGCGGCCGAGTAGACTCCCACTCGTCGAGACGCGGTACTCCTCGAAGACGGGGTGGAGCAGGTCGAGCAACTCCGACTCGGATTCGAAGGTTCGTTTCGGGAGCGTCTCTATCGCCTCCGAGAGCGCGACGGCGCTGCCGGCGGCATCGTACGGCACGTCCGGATCACCAAGCGCGCGGACGATTTCCTCGTCCGTCGCGGGGAAGTCGATGTCCGTCCGGTCGAGGTGGCCGGCCAGTGCCGCGATGCCGAACTCGATCGCATCCGGTGACGACGAATCCTGTTGGGGCGGCCTGGCTGCCATTATCGGAGGTTATCGGCGAGCTACTAAAAATGACCGCCATGTCGATCCCCGTCATATAACCCGCCCGCGCTCCTGGGTCCAGCTATGACCGAGTACACGACGGTCTCGATCCCGAAGGAACTCGGGGATCGGATCGAGGAGACCATCGACGGCACCAGCTTTTCGAGTACGAGCGACCTCGTCCGCTTTCTCCTCCGGAGTATCGTCATCCAGCATCAGCGCCGCGGCGAACTGACCGAGGCGGAGTTCGAGGAAATCGCCGACCAGTTGGCCGACCTCGGCTACCTCGAGTGAGCGCAGGCCTCGGCCGCGATCACTCGGGGAGCGACTCCGTGGGCGGGTCGGCGTCGACGACGGTCAGGTCGAGCGGACGTCCCCGGCGGTCGAAGGCGAGCAGTTCCTCCCACGGCGGCACCGCGAGCAACACGACGCCCGCCAGGTCGTCACGGCGGGTAAGCTCTGCAGGCCCCTGCGGGTGGCTGAGAAAGCGTGCGCGCCCTCGACCGGCGGGCGTCCCGAGGTCGACGCCGAAGACGTCGTTGACCGCGCCTCCCGCCGTGGGGAAGTAGACGTGACTGAGAATCGGCGTCGACGGAGCGAGCTCCAGTCCGGCGTCGAACTCGCCGGCCGTCGTCGTATCGAGAACGAGGTTCACCGACGACGGCTCCGTATCGGCGGCGCGCCCGAGCAGCATCTCGACAAGCCCCCGGGTGGCGTACACCGGCCGGTCGGCGTCGCCGTCGGGAGTCACCCCAGGACCATTTCACGGACCATCTTCGCGTACGCGGCCGGCAGGCGCCGCCGCGCGCCGTCGAGGGCGTCCCGGAGTGCGTCGGCCGCGTCCGTGACGACGCCCTCGCCGTGGCCGACGAGCACCCGGTCGGGGTCGAGACCGGCGAGCGCCCGCCGGGGTGGGATCGGCCGGAGCATCGGATGGACGCCGAGCCGTTCCGATCCGGCCCGGAAGAACGAGGCGGTGCCGACGGCCTCGGGCACCAGCAGCGTCTCGTCCGTGTAGAGTGCGGCCTCCTGCCACGGCGGCAAGGAGGCGTCCCGAACCCGGCGGACGCGGTAGCCGGAGTCGCCGAGTTCTCCGCCGAATCGCTCGACCGGTTCGTCGAACGACGACGCCACCCCGTCCATCCACTCGGGAACGTAGACGGGGGCGTCGTGGCGAGCGGCGACCGTCCCGGCGTCACGCTCGTGACGGTCGAGACAGACCGCGACGCCGGCCACGTCGCCGAACTCCGCGAGCAGGTCGTCCAGTCCCGGTGCGTCGACCGGGTCGACCACCCACACCCCGTCGTCGCCGACGAGGGCGTGACTCGCCCGTTGCATCTGCTCGTCGGGATAGGCGATCCAACCGACGCCGTCCGCCCAGCGGTCGATCTCACGCAGCTCAGCGCGACCGCCCTTCAGTGGCATACCACGTGATGGGGGCGGGACGCGGATAAACCTTCGACTCGCGTCCTCCACCGCCGCGGCCCCCGATCCGGCGCTAGGAGAGTCGGTCGGTGTCGATGCCGACGCCCGGCGGTGTCACGACGAGAAACCCCCGGAAGCGCATCAGCGTCCCGCCGGCGTCCCTGACCTCGCGGGCGAACCCGGCGGCGAGTCGGTTCAGATCCCCGTCGACGTCCAACACGAGTACGTCGCCGCCCTCGACGGCGGCAATCCACTCGGCCGGATCGGTGGTCCCGTCGAGGACGCCGAGAATCACCTCCGCCCCCCCATCGTCCTCGCCCTCGAGTTGTTCCTCCGCGTTGCGGAGGTCGAGGTCGAACTCGCTCATGGCTCTACGGTCGCGGGGGCGCGAGAAAAGCGTTCGGGCGTCGCCCACGACGGCCGTCAGTCGGGGTCGAACTCGCCGCGTCGCAGGCCCTCTCGGACTGGGTCGTGGTCGGCGTCCGTGGGCGGTGGCGCGACCATCACGAGCGCCTCCAGTCGCTCGTCGTCGGCCTTGATCCCTCGCGGCGTGTCCGCGGGGACGACGATAGCGTCACCGGGTTCGACCCGGTGGGACGTCTCGCCTTCCCGGACGAGACCGGTTCCCTCCCTGACCGAGACGACGAGGTCGCTTGCCGGCGCGTGGACGGGGATGAACTGCCCCGGCTCGAAGCAGACACGGAGCACCTTCGCCCGGTCGCTCTCGAAGGCGGGCGTTGCGGTGAACTGCTCGTCGTCGTACTCGCGTCCAGCCTCGAAGTCGATCCGTGGCATGACGAACACTCCCCGCGTCGACCCCGAGAGGGTTGCCCCGAACGTGTGCGGCGACCACGAGAGACCCGCGACATCGCCGGTGGTCGACGACTTCTCGGACGACCGAAACGGGCGAATCGACGGGTGAGAGGGGGGTCGGTGGCGACTGGTCAGCCAGCTTACGTCCCAGCCCACAGGGACAGTTTTTTATATTGGGGGCATCCTCTGGTAGGATACAATGTCTAACGACATGGAGGATTCGTCGGATACCCCGGCGGATCGAGTTCTTCCAGGGCACGTTGGCCCGCACCGGTGAAATCGACGGTGTACGAATTTTCGACACGACGCTACGAGACGGTGAGCAGTCGCCACGCACGTCGTTCAGTTACGACGAGAAGCGAGACATCGCCGAAGTACTCGACGATATGGGCACCCACGTCATCGAGGCGGGATTCCCGGTCAACTCGGACGCCGAGTTCGAGGCCGTCCAGGATATCACCAACGCCACCGACACGACGGTGTGTGGTCTCGCCCGTGTCGTCGACAAGGACGTCGAGGCGGCGATCGAGTCGGGCGTGGGACTGATCCACGTCTTCGTGAGCACGAGCGACGTGCAACTGCAGGACTCCATGCACGCCTCCCGTGAGGAGGCCGTCGAGCGCGCGGTCAGCTGCGTCGAGCGCGTGAAAGAGGCGGGCGTGGAGTGTATGTTCTCGCCGATGGACGCCACTCGGACCGACGACGACTTCCTCGTCGAGATGGTCGAGGCGGTCAGCGAGGCGGGGACCGACTGGATCAACATCCCCGACACGTGTGGGGTCGCAACCCCCACCCGGTTCATGGACCTGGTGCAGATGGTGCGTCAGAACACTGACGCGCGGGTCGACGTGCACGCACACGACGACTTCGGCCTGGCAACGGCGAACGCCATCGCCGGGTTCGAGGCTGGCGCCGCACAGGCGCAGGTGTCGGTCAACGGCATTGGTGAGCGCGCCGGCAACGCTGCCTTCGAGGAGGTCGTGATGGCCTCGGAGGCGCTGTACGACGTCGACACCGGGATCGACACCACCCGGATCACGGAGCTATCCCGGATGGTCGAGGACTACAGCGACATCCCCAACCCGCCGAACAAGCCCGTCGTGGGACGGAATGCGTTCTCCCACGAGAGCGGCATCCACGCCGCGGGCGTCATCGAGAACTCGGATACGTTCGAACCGGGCGTGATGACCCCCGAGATGGTGGGTGCCACCCGGGAGTTCGTGCTCGGGAAGCACACGGGGACACACTCGGTGCGCAAGCGCCTCGAGGAGATCGGCTACGCGCCGACCGACGCCGAGGTCCGCGCGGTCACCCGACTGGTCAAGGACTACGGCGCGGACAAACAGCGCGTCACGATGGCGGATCTCCGGCGGTTCGCCCGCGAGGAGAACGTCACGCGCGAGGAGGAGGTCCGCGCCTGATGGGGCCCCGCCCGTTCGCTCCACCCGTGGAGCGGCGGGTGGCTCCCTCGCCGACCGACCGCGACGGAAAGCGTTATACGCCCGGAGCGGGATCGAACGGGTACGATGCGAGGGCTCGATATCGACCGCAGTCAGGCCGCGAGCGCCGGCCCCTCGGGGGGTCGCCAGCGCGAAGTCGGCGGCCCGGTCGAGCCCATTGTAGGGGCTGTATAGCCCCTCACCATCCACCATCCTCTCCGGCACACGTACCGTCCACAGGGAGTCAGACGGCCACTCGACCATGACCGATACACATAATCAGCGACGGACACACCGTCATCGACCGACCGAGACAGAACCATGAGCGAACGAACGACCAAACAGCGGGAGACTGAGGAGACGACCGACGCCGACGCGAAAGGCGGCGACGGCACGCCGACGACCGTCACGTCCGGCGCGACGTCCACCGTGCGCGCCCTCGAGAACGCCGGCATCGAGACCATGTTCGGGGTGCAGGGCGGCGCGATCATGCCGGTGTACGACGCCCTCTGGGGATCGGACATCGACCACGTGATGATGGCCCACGAGCAGGGAGCGGCCCACGCCGCCGACGCCTACAACGTGGTGTCGGGGCGGCCGGGCGTCTGTCTGGCCACCTCGGGCCCTGGCGCGACCAACCTCGTGACGGGCATCGCCGACGCGAACATGGACTCCGACGCCGTGGTGGCGTTGACGGGCCAGGTTCCACAGAGTATGGTCGGCAGCGACGCCTTCCAGGAGACGGACACGACTGGCATCACCGCGCCCATTACGAAGAACAACTACTTCGCGAGCGACGCCGACACCGTCGGCGACACCGTCGGCGAGGCGGTGGCGCTCGCGGGCAGCGGTCGTCCTGGGCCGACGCTCGTCGACCTTCCGAAGGACGTGACCAACAACGAGACGGACCGCGATCCGGGCATGCCACAGACCCCGGAGACCTACACGCCACAGGAGGAAGCCGACGCGGACGCGGTGGAGACGGCCGCCCACACCATCGAGGCAGCCGACCGACCCCTGCTCCTGTTCGGCGGTGGCGTCGTGAAAGCCGACGCCAGTGAGGAGGCGCGGGCGTTCGCCACCGAGTACGAGATTCCGGTCGTCACGACGATGCCCGGCATCGGGACGGTGCCCGAAGACCACGACCTCTGTCTGTCGTGGGCGGGGATGCACGGCACCGGCTACGCCAACATGGCGATCAACCACACGGATCTCCTGATCGCCGTGGGCACCCGCTTCGACGACCGCCTCACGGGCGGTATCGAGACGTTCGCCCCCGACGCGGAGGTGATCCACGTCGACATCGACCCCGCGGAGGTCAGCAAGAATATCCACGCCGACTACCCGCTGATCGGCGACGCGGGGCGTGTCCTCGAACAACTCCACGACGCGCTGCCCGAGGCGCCCGACGCCGACGAGTGGCGCGAGCAGTGTCAGACCTGGAAGACCGAGTACCCGATGGGGTACGCGACCCCGGACGACGAACCGCTGAAACCGCAGTTCGTCGTCGAGGCGCTGGACGAGGCCACGAGCGACGAGGCCATCGTCACCTCGGGGGTCGGTCAACACCAGATGTGGGCGTCCCAGTACTGGACGTTCCGCGAGCCACGCACCTGGGTCTCCTCGCACGGCCTCGGGACGATGGGCTACGGGCTTCCCGCGGCCATCGGCGCCCGACTGGCTGCCGACGACGACGAGGAGGTCGTCTGCGTCGACGGCGACGGCTCCTTCCTGATGACGGTTCAGGAGCTCTCGGTCGCGGTGCGCGAGGACCTCGACATCACGGTCGCCATCCTGAACAACGAGTACATCGGGATGGTCCGCCAGTGGCAGGACGCCTTCTTCGAAGGCCGTCACATGGCCGCTGGGTACAGCTGGATCCCGGAGTTCGACAAGCTCGCGGAGGCCTTCGGCGCCCGTGGCTGGCGCGTCGACGACTACGACGAGGTGGCCGACGCCATCGAGGCGGCACTCGACTACGACGGTCCCTCGGTGATCGACTTCCACATCGATCCCGCGGAGAACGTCTACCCGATGGTGCCAAGCGGCGGTGCCAACGACGAGTTCGCCCTCTCGGAGGATCAACTATGAGCGGTGGACTGGAAGGACCGCCGCCGGAGGAGCGCGCCTCCCCGGACGGCCGGCGCAACTCCCAGGGCATCCGCATCGACCCCGAGGTGGAGGCCGAACCCGAGAGTCGACGGGCCGTCCTCTCGGCGCTCGTGCAACACGAGCCGGGGGTGTTGGCCAACGTCTCCGGCCTCTTCCGTCGCCGCCAGTTCAACATCGAAAGCCTGACTGTGGGGCCGACCACCGATGGGGACCGGGCGCGGATCACCCTCGAAATCGACGAGCCCGAACCGGGCATCGAACAGGCGAAAAAGCAACTCCAGAAGCTCGTTCCGGTCATCGCCGTCACGGAACTCGAACCCGACGCCATCCGGCGCGAACTCGCCTTGATCAAGGTCGACGGGAGCGCTCCCGATCAGGTGGGTGCGGTGGCGGAGATGTACGACGGCAAGACCGTCGACGTCTCCCGGGAGTCGGTGACGGTCGAGATCACGGGCAGCGAGCAGAAGATCGACGCCGCCGTCGAGACGTTCGGGCGATTCGGCATCCACGAAATCGTCCGCACCGGCACTGCGGCGCTCGAACGCGGCACACGCAAGACGACATAACCATGACAGACGAATTCACCGTCCCAGTATACTACGACGACGACGCGAACAGCGACGTAATCGCCGACAAGACCGTGGCCGTCCTCGGCTACGGCAGCCAAGGGCACGCCCACGCACAGAACCTCGACGACAGCGGGATCGACGTGATCGTCGGGCTGCGACAGTCCTCGGACTCGTGGACGCAGGCCGAGAACGACGGCCTTCGCGTGGCGACACCGGACGACGCCGCCGCGGAGGCGGACATCGTCTCGATGCTCGTCCCCGACACCGTCCAGCCGGCGGTGTTCGAGGCCATCAGTGACGGCCTGGAGGAGGGCGACACCCTCCAGTTCGCTCACGGGTTCAACATCCACTACAACCAGATTCAGCCCCCCGAGGGCGTCGACGTGACGATGATCGCCCCGAAGACGCCGGGGCATCTCCTCCGGCGTAACTACGTCGAGGACACGGGCACGCCGGCGCTCCTCGCCGTCTACCAGAACACGACCGGCGAGGCCAAGGAGGAAGCACTGGCGTACGCTCAGGCCATCGGCTGTACCCGCGCCGGCGTCGTCGAGACGACGTTCCGAGAGGAGGTCGAGACGGACCTCTTCGGCGAACAGGCCGTCCTCTGTGGCGGCATCACGTCGCTCATCAAGAAGGGCTACGAGACGCTCGTCGACGCGGGATACAGCCCCGAGATGGCCTACTTCGAGTGTCTCAACGAGATGAAGCTGATCGTCGACCTGATGTACGAGGGAGGAATGGCCGAGATGTGGAACTCGGTCTCCGACACCGCCGAGTACGGCGGCCTCGCGGTCGGTCCAGAAATCGTCGACGAGAGCGTTCGCGAGAACATGGACGAGGCGCTCGAAGCCGTCCAGAACGGCGAGTTCGCCCGCGAGTGGATCGCGGAGAACCAGGCCGGTCGCCCGAGCTACACCCAACTGTACCGGGCCGACCGGAACCACGACATCGAGGAGGTCGGCGCCCGACTGCGTGCGCTGTTCTCCTGGGCCGAGGAGGAGGCCCCGGAGGAGGCAGAGGCTCCGGCCGATGACTGAGCGGCGTCACCGCTCGGCCGAGCCGCGAGACGGCGGCCCGAGGTGCCGACCACGATGAGCGCGGATACGCTCTACGACAAGGTGTGGGACCAGCACAAGGTCGCGGACCTGCCGAACGGACAGGACCAACTGTTCATCGGCCTCCACCTCATCCACGAGGTGACCAGCCCCCAGCCGTTCTCGGAGCTCCGAGAGCGGGGCATCGAGGTTCCCTACCCCGAGCGCAACGTTGCCACGGTAGACCACATCGTGCCGACCCAGCCGGAGGGTCGCGAGCGCCCGCTGGCCGACGAGTCCGCCGAGGGAATGCTCACCGCTCTCGAGCGCAACACCAGCGAATCGGACATCCAGTTCTACGGCCTGGACTCCGAGAAACAGGGCATCACCCACGTCGTCGCCCCCGAACTGGGGCTGACCCAGCCGGGGATGACCGTCGTCTGTGGCGACTCCCACACCGCCACCCACGGCGCCTTCGGGTCTATCGCCTTCGGCATCGGCACCAGTCAGGTGCGCGACGTGCTCGCCTCGCAGTGTGTCGCCGCCGATAAGGCCGACGTGCGCCGTATCGAGACCGAGGGCCGTCTCGGTCCAGGCGTCCACTCGAAGGACCTGATCCTGAAAATCATCGCCGAACTCGGCGTCGACGGCGGCGTCGGCTACGTCTACGAGTACGGCGGCGAGGCGATCCGCGACCTCTCGATGGAGGAGCGGCTCGCGGTGTGTAATATGTCTATCGAGGGTGGCGCCCGCGCGGGCTACATCAACCCCGACGAAACCACCTACGAGTTCCTGCGTGGCCGCGAGTTCGCCCCCGAGGGCGAGGCCTTCGAGGAGCGCAAGGCGTACTGGGAGTCGATCAGGAGCGACCCCGACGCCGACTACGACGACGTGGTCCACCTGGACGTAAGCGACTTAGCGCCGATGGTCACCTGGGGAACCAACCCCGGGCAAGCTGTCGGCGTCTCCGAGCCGGTTCCGGCCCCCGCGGATCTGCCGGAGGGCAAGCGCGAGGCCGCTCGCACCGCCCAGGACCACACGGGTGTCGAACCGGGCGAGCCGATGGCCGGCTACGACATCGACGTGGCCTTCCTCGGCACCTGTACGAACGGTCGCGTGAGCGACTTCCGCGAGGCCGCCGCAGTGCTGGAGGGTCGCGAGGTCCACGACGACGTGCGGGCGCTCGCGGTTCCTGGCTCCCAGACGGTGAAGTCGAAACTGGAAGCCGAGGGGATCGACGAGGTGTTCCGCGAGGCGGGGTTCGACTGGCGCGAAGCCGGCTGCTCGATGTGTCTGGCGATGAACGACGACTCCCTGGAGGGCGACGAGCGGTGTGCGTCCTCCTCGAACCGCAACTACGTGGGGCGACAGGGGAGCAAAGACGGCCGAACCGTGCTGATGAGTCCCGCGATGGTCGCCGCCGCCGCGGTGGCCGGCGAAGTGACCGACGTGCGCGAGATGGAGGGAGGGGCATGAGCGACGAAGGGTCGCAGAGTCCACGGCAAGACGATGTCGGCGTCGAGGAGATGAAGGTGCGCCGCGTTGCCGGCACCGGCGTTCCCGTCCGCGGCGACGACATCGACACCGACCAGATCATCCCCGCCCGGTTCCTCAAGACGACGACCTGGGAGGGTCTCGACGAGTACGCCTTCTACGACGCCCGCCGCGACGACGACGGCGAACGCAACGATCACCCGTTCAACGAGTACAAGGGTGCGAACGTCCTCGTCGTCAACGACAACTTCGGCTGTGGCTCCTCGCGGGAACACGCGCCGCGGGCACTCGCCCGCTGGGGTGTCGAGGCTATCGTCGGCGAGTCCTTCGCCGAAATCTTCGCGGACAACTGCAAGTCGCTGGGCATCCCGGCGGCGACGGCCGAGCCGGAGACGGTCGCCGAGTTACAGGACTTCATCGAGGCGACGCCCGACGCGGGGATCGAACTCGAGGTGGCCGCGGAGACGGTCACCTACGACGGGAAGACCGTCGACGTCGATATCGACGAGGCGATGCGCGGTGCGCTGGTGCAGGGCATCTGGGATACGGTCGCCCTGCTCCGGTCGAAGATGGACGCCATCGACGAGACGGCGGCTGACCTGCCGTACGTCGAGTCGCGATGAGCGAGACAGCCACCGTTGCCGTCGTTCCGGGTGACGGCATCGGCCACGAAGTCGTCCCCGCGGCCTTAGAGGTGCTCGACGCCGTCGCCGACATCGAGTTCGTCCACGCCGAGGCGGGCGACGCTGTTGCCGAACAGCGCGGGACACCCCTGCCCGAGGGGACTCTGGAGGCGGTCAGTGAAGCCGACGCGACGCTGTTCGGCGCGACCGGCGAAACGTCCGCGGACGTGATCCTCCCCCTCCGGGACGCCGTCGACTCCTTCGTCAACGTGCGCCCGGCACGGACCTACCCGGGCGTCGACGCCGTCCAGCCCGAGACGGACCTGGTGATTCTCCGGGAGAACACCGAGGGCGTGTACGCCGGGGTGGAGAACCGCCTCACGGAGGATGTCTCGACGCTGACGCGGCTGGTGACCCAGTCGGCGTCCCGGCGGCTCGCCGAGTTCGCCTGCGACTACGTCGAGTCGAACGGCCACGACGGGTTCACCGTCGCGCACAAAAACAACGTGATGCGCGTCACCGACGGTCTCTTCGTCGACACCGTCCGCGAGGAGGCGGCCGCCCGCGGCGTCGACGTCGACGAGGCGTACATGGACGCGATGGCGACCCACCTCGCGATGGACCCCGCGGGGTACGACGTGATCGTCTGTCCGAACCTGGCGGGGGACGTGCTCTCGGATCTGGCCGCCGGCCTCGTCGGCGGTCTCGGACTGCTGCCGAGCGCGAACATCGGCTCGGAGCGGGGTATCTTCGAACCCGTCCACGGGTGTGCGCCCGACATCGCGGGCGAGGGAATCGCCAACCCGTCGGCGACGATCCTCTCGGCCGCGATGCTCCTCGAGTTCCTCGGCGCGGACGGCGCGGCGCGGGACGTGCGGGCGGCCGTCGAGGCGACGCTCGCCGACGGCCCGCGGACGCCCGACCTCGGCGGGACAGCGACCACCGACGCCGTCGCTGAAGCGGTCGTCGACCGGCTCCCCGAACATTAAGCGGACACACCGTCCTTTTGGGGACGTATGCCACAGATTCACCTCGACGACGAGACCGTCGCTCGACTCGACACCCTCCGTCAGGAGCACGAGGAGTACGACGAAATCGTCACCGAACTCATCAACATCTACGAGGCCGAGGAACTCACGCTGTTCCACAGCGGCGACGAGGGTTAGCGCTCCTCGTCGTGGTACGTCTCGCGGACGTCCGTCCACTTGCCGTCATTTTCGAGTCGCGTCTGGAGTTCGGTGGCGTACTCGCCGACGAGACGCTCCGCGGCGTCGAGTCGGTCTTCGCTGTCGTCGTCACCGAGGCCGAGCGCACCGCGGACGGCGTCGAGGACGCCGGTGCCGCTGTCCTGTTGTGGCGCCCCGCCGCCGGGACCTGCCTGTCCGACTTTCTCTAACTCGGGCATCATCTGCGGGAGATTCTCCGTGTTGGGGACGATCCGTGCCTGTTCCGGATCGCCCGGATCTTCGATTTCGAACTCGACGGCGGTCATGATCAACCCCCACTCTTGATTCGAGAACTCCGAGGCACGGACCCGATCGCTGAACTCCCGGTCGACCGCCATCCGGTCGCTGACGATCCTATCGGTCCAGTTCGACATGATCTGGCGTACGGCGACCCGACGTATCAGCGTTTCCCACGCCGCCGCGCGTACGTGCCGCCGATGCGATGCATAACTTATGCATGAGACCGGGATACTGCATCCCCGGAATACGCCGATGACGCGTGGGAGTGAGTGGGCGAGGGTGACGGCGGTCGGTGAGAGCGAATCGGCAGACTGCGTCGGGATGCGCGGAGTGGCAGGGACGGAACCCTTATATACGACCGTCGCTCCTGCCACGACTACGCAGATGCTCGATTCACTGTATCGCGCCGGCGTGTTCACCGTTTACCAGTTGACTCTCGTGGTCGGTATCCTTCTGATGCCGCTTGCCCTGATGGCCGGGCGACTCGGCGTCCCGATGCCGGTCGGCGACCTCGTGGCGGCCGCCGGGCGTGCGTACGAGAGCACTGCGTGAGCATCGGGAAGGGTTGCATTTATCAGCGCGCCCCCGCAAAGGCAGGTGATGCGTACTCCGACGAATCAGGACTTTTCACGGACACAGGAGCGTCTCGACGGCGGCGACCGGCCGGTGTTCGGCCCGGAGATCGGCGAGTTCACCGACACCGAGCAGCGTCTCGCCGCGGCCGAAGGCGAAGACAAAGAGATGAAAACCGGCACGACGACTGTCGGACTCTCGACCGAGAACGGCGTGGTGATGGCGACCGACATGCGCGCCAGCGCCGGCCGGATGGTCTCCAGCAAGGACGTCCAGAAGGTCGAGAAGATCCACCCCAACGCCGCCCTCACCATCGCAGGGTCGGTCTCGGCCGCCCAGTCGCTCATCCGCTCTCTTCGATCCGAGACGAGTCTCTACGAGACCCGTCGCGGCAAGGACATGAGCATGGAAGCGCTCTCGACGCTTACGAGTAACTTCCTCCGCTCGGGGGCCTTTTTCATCGTCTCTCCGCTTCTCGGCGGCGTCGACGAGGACGGCGCACACGTCTACAGCCTCGATCCCCTCGGCGGGATGATGGAAGAAGACTACGCCGTCTCCGGCTCCGGGAGCCAGTACGCCCTCGGTGTCCTCGAACAGGAGTACGACGCGGACCTCTCGGTCGACGAGGCAAAATCCGTCGCCGCCCACGCCATCCAGAGCGCGGTCGAACGCGACCTGGCCTCCGGCAACGGCATCAATCTCGCCGTCGTCACCGACGAAGGCGTCGAGATCACGAAACACAAGGACTTCGAGGCGCTGCTGTAGACGCCGGTCTCTCCCCGCCGAGACGACTCCGTTTTCAGTCGTCCAGCCAGTCCACGAACGCCCCGTCGAGCAGTGTCTCCGTCTGATTGTCAACGTAAGCGCGCTGCATCGCGGGGATGGCCGTCGCCAGCGACGCCCCGTCTGCGACCCGCCGTCGTACCCGGTCGCGCTTCCACGCCGCCGGCGTGACGCCTGCCTCGGCGCGTTGCCGCAGGGGGGCGACGTACGACTCCGCCTCGTCGGTCGAACAGCCCGCGGCTCGCAGTCCCTCGACGGCGTGTGAGAAGATGTCGTCGTAGACGACCGCCGGATCGGTCGTCTCCTGGCCGTCGTTGGTGACCCAGCGCTGCTCGCTGGCGGTGCCGTGGCGGGCCGCGGCGTAGAAATTCTCCTTGGCGACGGTCCAGTCCTGGCCGATCACGGGGTGTTCGTGGCGTGGGAGACTCTCCATCAGGCCGGCGACGGTCGCCAGGAAGGCGATGGAGTCACTGACGGTCGGCTGCGCGGCGATGGGCCGGAACTCGATTCGGGCGTTGGCCGACGAGCGGTCGGCGCCGTCGAAGACCGGCCGCACCCACCGCCAGAACGTGCCGTGCTTGCGTCGGAGGGTGGCGAACTTGTCGTCGAAGCGGTCTCCCCGGTCGACGGGCATCGGGACGACGGTCGGATCGCTCGCGACGCGGTCGACCGCCTCTTCGACGGTGTCGAGGTCACGCGGGAAGCGCACCTTCTCGGCGCCCTCGGTGTTGAGGACGGACTCGAAGACGTGGATGCGGTTCTCCGCGTGGGCGTCCGCAACGACCGCCGCCGGGTCGGCGCCCTCGTCGTAGAGGTCCGGCGGGAAAAACGGGGAGTTGACGCCGAGTGCCAGCAACGGCCCGGCGACACGCAGGGCGTAGTTGTGGTAGGTCGGCAAGTCCGAGGCGTGAGGCACCTGGTAGTGCGGCTGGATGGAGGTGATGAGGCTCTCGGGCATCACCGTGTCGGCGTCGAGGCTGACGTGGGGCGCCTCGATGGCGAACGGAGTCGGCGCGTTCGGGCCGTTGGCCATCGCGTGATACCGCACCGCGTCGGTCATGTTCGTGGCGACGCGGACGCCCCGATCCGAGATGCTGTCGGTCAGATACCGCCGCGCCGTCTCGCCCGACGGCGGGATGGTCCAGATGCCGTCGCTGACGAGGCGCATCCCCTCGATGCGGGTCGTCTGGAGCGCCGACGAGAGATGCGACCGGACGCCCGCCGCCTGCGCCCGAAGGCCCTCGGCGTTCAACGGCTGTGGACTGGTCGTCAACTCCGCGTTGTGCAACCCGAGTTCCTTCTCGAAGCGGATGAGTTCGAGGAGCCGACGCGGAACGCGGACGAGTTCCGAGCCCGCGTCGTCGTCGTCGCCGTTCCGCCGCCACCGCCCGTCGGCGACAGCGTAGAACTCGTACTCCAGCCCCACGATGGAGCGGTGATTGTCGAAGGTACCGTCCTTGAGTTCGGTCTTGACCACCTCCGCGTCCGCCTGTGCCTGCGCACGGAACTCGGAGACGTCTACGTCGAGAACGTCTCGGACCCGTGCCGCCAGGTCACGATTCATACCCTCCCCTGCACGACACACCGTCTTGAATCCCGTGCCTCGCGCCATCGTGGTGCCGGCCGAGCGAGCGAGAGTAACGGCTCTGCCACGCGCCGGTGATCTGAGGGCCGAAGAGGTCGACCGACGGAGCCACGTCGACGGCGGCACACACGTTGCCCAAAAGACATATTGTGCAGAGGTCACTAGCTGTACTCCGAGACGTAGGCGTACACCCACACCATGCCCGACCAACATCGCGGTCCTCGGCCGCGGAGCCTCGCCGATACCGAGCCGTCCGGCCACACCACGGCTACGCCACCCGTAGGGGTGGTCTGCCGTCCATGATCGGCTCCGACTCTCTAGTGACGTGGGACGACGACAGCGGCGCGTACGTGGCCAATTTCGACGCGGAGGAACTCCCGCCGAGCATCGTCGTTGCCGAGGTACTCAACGCGGCCCGGGAGGGGAGCGATCCGCCGCTGTTCGACTACGTCGACCCCGACGCGCTAGACGCGCTCGTGACCGATTCCGACCCTTCCTTACGGATCAGCTTCCCGGTCGATGACCTCCGTGTCACCGTTCGTGGGGACGGCCGAGTCCTCGCTCGTCCGGCCTGAGGACTACGCGTTCGGCTCGATCTTTCCAGCGAAGGTCTGTCGGTGGATCGTCCCGTCTTGGACGACGAACGTGTCGGTACAGAACTCGTAGTCGTTATCGGGCGTCTCCCCGTCCCAGACGATATACCCGTACTCGCCTTCGACGGTCTTCTGTTCGAGGTCGATCCGCGAGCCGTCCTGTGAAAACTCCGCGAACAGGTCGGCGAACAGGCCCTCGATCTCGTCGAGTCCACGGAATGTCCCCATGTTAGTGATGACGACGGAGTCGTCCGTGTAATCTACGAGCGTCTCGTCGAGGTCCTGTGCGGTGAACGCGTCGAGGTGGTGGTCCAGCACGTCTTCGGTTGTTGTCATAGGTGTCGCACCGGCCGTCAGTTTCGGGCACACCGTCATGAACGTTACCCGTGAATCGGCCGGTTCACCCGCCGAAGTAGATGACGGCGAATCCGAGTGCCGCCGCCAGGAGGAGGAACACCATCATGTACTCGAAGAGCCCTTCGGGCGTCGTCGACGATGGAAGGTTCATACGACGACGTTCGACACCCCGGTTCAAGACGTTAACGCTCGCCGCTCAGTCGGCCGACAGAGCTAATTGACCGCCGTCCTTCGCTCACATCGAATGTCCGTGACCCGACGAGGGCTTTTGGCGGCCGCCGCTCTCGCCCAGTCCTCCCTCCTCGCGGGGTGTTTCGATAGCTCCGAGGCGACGACTCCCGACGGCGCGTCGACCGCCAGACAGTCGACGGCGGAGACGGCGACCACCGACACCGGCGGGACGAACGACACCGAGACGGCGACGGCGACGCCGGTCGCTCACGCCGACCTCGCGGGGACCACAGCCGACATCGTATCGGAGTTCGAGTGGCTGCGCACGGAGTACAGCCCGGCCATCCGCGGCTTCCGGACGCGGGCCAACCGCGTCCTCGGGGCAATCTCCGACGCCGCGGACGCCGACCAGGCGACCCAGTCACACGTGACGGCGTTGCGCGAGGCGACTACGGCCGTCGCCGACTACGTGCGGGCGACTCTCACCGATCACTTCGTCGTCGATGCCACACTCCGAACCGGTGACAACGTCTACGTGCGTGACTTCGAACGGGGAGTCACCCGGAGCGACGAGGAACTCCAGCGGCGGGCGCTCTCCCGTGCGCGGCAGTTCTACCAGCGGGTCATCTCGACGTCGTACGTCGAAAACGCGTTCTCCCGGCGTCCGGCCTACGGCACGCTGTACGACCTGCTCGTCCCGGGCGACGACGACCTGATCGTCGCGCTCGTCAGCGTCGATCACGACGTTACCACGTGGGCCCATCCGGATCGCACCGAGTCGACGACCGACGACGGGATCGACCGACACACCCACGAGTTCCCGAGCGGACACCGAACCTACGCACACGCCCACGCGCACTCCACCCCCCATCCGCTCAACGAACACGAGAACGAACCGCAGTACAACGAACTGTACGCGGTCGGCGAGGACGGCACCGTGGCGCTTCTCGAGGACACGGTCGATTACCGCGAGCGACTCGACGACTTCGAACCGGTCCTTACCGACCTCTTCGGCCCGGTCCGTTCGACGAGTCGGACCGTCGGCATCACGATGATGATCGACGCGGTCGACGCGGGGTTCAACGCCAATCCGCTGTACGTCGAGCGCTTTTCCTCGCCGGACGCCGCCCGGTCGGCCGTCGCGTCGGCCGAGGAGGGCCCGGTGACTACCTCGGGAACCGCCACCTTCGCCGGGCGGCCGTGGGACCGGATCCTCTACGAGGTGGATGGGAAGACGATCTATGCCTATCGCGTCCGCGCCGGCGCGACGGTCGTCACTGCCCTTCCGGCCGACGTGCCGTGGGAGCGCCGGCCGGAGTGGGCCGCCGGCCTGCGCGGCACCTGGCTTGCCACCCCGCCCGCGGACGCCTAATCGTCCGCCCCGTTTTATCATCGCGGGCGTCGAGTCGGCGGTATGGGACTCGACGAAGACGCCCTCGACTACCACCGGCGCGACCCACCGGGGAAAGTCGCTATCGAGACGACGAAGCCGACCAGCACACAGCGCGATCTGAGCCTGGCGTACTCGCCGGGTGTGGCCGCCCCCTGCCGGGCCATCGCCGACGACCCCGCCGACGCCTACACGTACACCGCGAAGGGGAATCTGGTCGGCATGGTCTCGAACGGTTCGGCGGTCCTCGGTCTCGGTGATATCGGCGCCCAGGCGTCGAAACCCGTCATCGAGGGCAAAGGCGTGCTGCTCAAGCGCTTTGCCGACATCGACGTCTTCGACTTCGAACTCGACACCGCTGATCCTGACGCCATCGTCGAGGCGGTGTCGCTCACCGAACCCTCCTTCGGCGGCATTCACGTCGAGGACATCAAGGCGCCCGAGTGTTTCGAGATCGAGGAACGCCTCCGCGAGCGGATGGATATCCCCGTCTACCACGACGATCAACACGGTACCGCCATCGTCTCCGGGGCGGCCCTGCTCAACGCGGCCGACATCGTCGACAAGGATCTCGCCGACCTGGAGGTGGCCTTCGCCGGCGCGGGTGCCAGCGCCATCGCCACCGCCGAGTTCTACGTCTCGCTCGGTGTTCCCCGCGAGAACGTGACGATGGTGGACTCCTCGGGAATCGTCACGACCGACCGCGCCGAGGCCGGCGCAGTCAACGACTACAAGGCGCGGTTCGCGAGTGACCGCCCTGCCGGCGACCTGGCCGACGCCATGGCCGGCGCCGACGTCTTCGTCGGCCTCGCGGTCGGCGACCTCGTCGACCCCGAGATGGTGCGCTCGATGGCCGACAATCCGATCATCTTCGCGATGGCCAACCCCGACCCCGAGATCGGCTACCACGAGGCCAAGGCGGCCCGCGACGACACCGTCATCGCCGCCACCGGGCGCTCCGATTTCCCCAACCAGGTGAACAACGTCCTCTGTTTCCCCTTCATGTTCCGCGGCGCCCTCGACGTGCGTGCACGCGAGATCAACGAGGAGATGAAGGTTGCGGCCGCCCGCGCGCTCGCGGAACTCGCCCGCGAGGACGTGCCCGACGCAGTCGCGAAGGCCTACGGCGACGAACCGCTCCGCTACGGCCCCGAGTACCTCATCCCGAAGGCGCTCGACCCGCGCGTGCTCTTCGAGGTGGCTCCCGCTGTCGCGCGGGCCGCCGTCGAGAGCGGCGTCACCCGAGTCGACCTCGACCTCGATACCTACCGCGAGGACCTAGAGGCCCGCCTCGGCAAGGACCGCGAGATGATGCGGATCATCCTCAACAAGGCCAAGACCGACCCCAAGCGGGTCGCCCTCGCCGAGGGGACGAACCCGACGACCATCCGCGCCGCCGCCCAGATGGTCTCCGAAGGCATCGCCCACCCGATTCTGCTGGGCGACCGGGCGACCATCGAAGGTCGGGTCGAGGACCTCGGTCTCGACTTCGACCCCGAGGTCGTCGACCCGGCAGCGGCCGACACGCTCGACTCCTACGCCGACCGACTCTACGACGCGCGCAAGCGCAAAGGCCTCACGCGGGTCGAGGCCGAAGACCGCGTCCGCACCGACACCGACTACTTCGGAAGCGTGATGGTCGAGGCCGGTGACGCCGACGCCCTCCTCACGGGGCTGACCCACCACTATCCGTCGGCGTTGCGACCGCCACTCCAGGTGATCGGAACCGCCGCGGACGCTGAGTACGCGGCCGGCGTCTACATGCTCGCCTTCCGCAACCGGGTGATCTTCGTCGCCGACACCACCGTCAACCAGGACCCCGGCGCGGACGAGTTGGCCGAGATCGGTCGCCACACCGGCGAGTTGGCTCGGCGGTTCAACGTCGAACCGCGGGCGGCGTTCCTCTCGTATTCGAACTTTGGGAGCGTGGACAACGCGGGGACGCGCAAGCCTCGCCGGGCCGCCGAGACCTTACGCGACGATCCGGCGGTCGACTTCCCGGTCGACGGAGAGATGCAGGCCGACACGGCCGTCGTCGAGGATATCGTCGACGGGACCTACGACTTCGCCGAGTTGGACGACCCCGCGAACGTGCTGATCTTCCCGAATCTGGAGGCAGGGAACATCGGCTACAAACTCCTCCAGCGCCTCGGCGGCGCCGACGCCGTCGGCCCGATGCTGGTCGGCATGGACGAACCGGTCCACGTCCTCCAGCGGGGCGACGAGGTCAAGGATATCGTCAATCTCGCTGGCGTCGCCGTCGTCGACGCACAGGAACGCTAGCGGGCGATCAGTCCGCGTCGTCCCCGATGTTGACCACGAAGACGGGGACCGTCGCGTTCTCGACGACGCGCTCGGTGACGCTCCCGAGGTGGGCGAGTCGGTCCCGGCCGGTGCGGCCGTGGGTCCCCATCGTAATCACGTCCACGGCCGCCTCGTCGGCGTACCCGAGGATGGTCTTGTAGGGCACCCCCTCGCGGACGTCGGTCACGGCGTCGACGCCGGCGGCTTCGGCCCGTTCGGCCACCGTCGCGACGGCCGCCTCGCCGCGTTCGGTGAGGCGAGCGATCAGGTCGTCGCGGTCCTCGTCGGCCGCGAGTTCGAACCGGCGGTCGATGACATAGAGGGCGTGGATCGTCGCGTCGTGGTTGTTCGCCATCTCGAGGGCGTGATCGAGTGTGCGGTCGACACCCTCGCTACCGTCCGTCGGGACGAGTATTGCGTCGTACATACGCGCCCGTTCGATCCCGGGTTACTTGAAACGACGACCCCTGTCCCGGACGACCCGGTCGGCCGTAACGTACATGTTGGTTCACGTCACTCATGCGAACGTATGCCGAGCTGTCAGAACTGTGGCTCGTTCGTCACCGACGACTACGTCCGGGTATTCGCTCCCTCCGGCATGACCGAACCCCGCGTTTGCCCGAACTGTGAGGACCTCGTCCGCGACGGCGCGGACGTACGACAGGCGCGCGCGAGACGCACCTGATTTATCCGCCCGCGTCCCACGACCCGTATGCTCACCTTCGTCGGCCTCGGACTCTACGACGAGCGGTCGATCACGGTCGAGGGACGCGACGCCCTCCGTGCGGCCGACCACGCGTTCGCCGAGTTCTACACCAGTCGACTCGTCGGCACCAGCGTCGACGCTCTCGAATCCCACCACGGGATCGACATCGAGATCCGTGACCGCGCCGGCGTCGAGCGGAACCCCGACCCCATCCTCGACGCCGCCGAGGCCGGCGACGCCGTCTTCCTGACCGCCGGCGACGCCATGATCTCGACGACCCACGTCGACCTCCGTCTGCGCGCGGTCGACCGCGGCATCGACACCCGAGTGGTCCACGGCGTCACCGCCCAGTCCGCGGCCAGCGGTCTCACCGGCCTCCAGAACTACCGCTTCGGGAAGGCCGTCACGCTCCCCTTTCCCCGCGCCCACGGCGGGGATGGCGTCCCCAATTCCGTCGTCGACTCGGTGGCGGCCAACCGCGAGCGCGGTCTCCACACCCTCGTCTACCTCGACATCAAGGTCGACGACGGACGGGGACCGGACGCCGGCGAGCGGTTCATGACCGCCGACGTCGCTGCCGATCTGCTGGCCGCGGAGTGGCCCGACCGCCTCGCCGTGGCCGTCGCGCGGGCCGGCAGTCCCGATCCGCTGGTCGTTGCCGACCGTCTCGCGGCCCTCGCCGACCGTGACTTCGGCGACCCGCTTCACCTGCTAGTGATTCCCGGCGAGATCCATCACGTCGAGGCCGACGCGCTCCGAACGCTCGCGGAGGCGCCCGCGTCGCTCCTGCCCGAGCGCTGACTGAATCCGACCGAACCAAAGTGTAACGGCGCCAAAATACCAACGAACATGTGGAGTATGGCGATATAACAGTTCAATATTTGGGAAAAATAGACAATTTTAAACAGTTCTGCGTATTTTAACTTCGTAGGGAGTCGGTCGGGGTCGGTAGGCTCTGAGGTCGGGTGACACCCGCCGTCGCGACACGCCATACCGATCAGGGACGCTCAGCCTGCCCACGAAAGCATTGTCGCCGTCTCCCTGTGTTTTTAATCGGCGCCCGGTCCGACCTCGCCCCGTTCGGGCAGGTCGAGGGCCTCCCGAAGGTCGTACTCCTCGCGGGTGACGACATAGAGGACGTCCTCGATGATCGTCAGCAGTTCGGGGAGTTCGCGGACGACCAGGTAGGTGACGGCGATCAGTGCAAACACCGCGAGCACCTGGCTGATGACGCGATCCGAGAGGTAAAAGGAGACCTTGTAGGGGTCGGTCCCGCCGAACAGGAAGAGGACTTCGTCGACGAACCACTGCATATACTGCTTGCCGAACATCAGGCCGATAAACGTCGTCCGTGCGATGTTGAGGACGTAGATGACGGGCACGGCGATGGCGAGCGCACGGAGTTTTCGACCCAACGGCGCCTTCACGGCGGCGATAAGGCCGACGAAGATGGCGATGCTTCCCAGGCCTGTACAGGCGAGGATGATCGAGAACAGGATGACGTGTCCGCCCTCGGTGACGAATTTGAACGTATTGAGATAGCCCTGATCGCCTTCAACGAGCGTCGGCGTGTACCCGAGCAGTTCCATCGCTCGCTCGGTCTGGGCGGTCGTATGCGAGATGAGGACATACCGGGGTGAGGGGAGCGCGAGGCCGCCCATCGTGAGCGCCGGAATCGTCTCGAAGGGGAGGTAGACGACCCCCATGACCGCGACGGCCTTCGAAAGGACGAACAGGGAGTCCCGGCCGTCGTAGAGGAGCCATCCGACGTACAGCGACGCGGGGACGGCGGCCAGCGAGAGAAAGCCCTCGACGAAGCTCTTTTGCTCGAACGCGAAGTGGGGGACGAGCGCCGCCCAGAAGGCGGCGAAGACGGCCCAGGCGGCGACGGTAACCGTCCGCCCGCCGTCGTACTCCCGCCAGCGGAGGAGCGCACCGACGAGAAACAGCCCGATGACGGCCCAGGCGAGCGCGTCGGTGACGGGGCCTGCCATATCCGCGACAACGGCACCGACGGATAAATCCCTTGTCGTTCAGGGCACCGCGACCGTCACGTCGGGCATCCCGCCCATGAGCCCGCCGAAGGCCGTCTCGTACCCCTCGTGGCGCGCCGTCTGTGGCTGGACGGTCACCGAAAGGGTGAGTTCGTCCCCCGAGGCGATGTCGTCGACGACCGCCCCGTAGTGATAGCCCAGATCCGGGTCGAGTGTCCGTTCGAACGCCCCATCGTAGACGGCCTCGCCGTTTCGTGCTAGCCGTCCCGACAGCCCCATCGCGGGGATCACCATTCGGTTGTACCGCGTTCGCGCCGAGACTGCGAGGTACGTCCCGTCGCCGTCGACGCCCGCTGGCGGCGTGTCGAGGGCGGTCACAATCAGGCGAGCGTCGTCGCTCGTCGCTGAACCGAGGACGCGACCCGGCAGTGCCGACTCCGCTGGAGCGACGGCGTCGGGAAGGGCTGTCATAGCCATGGCGTCGACCGCTCCGGGGGTACTGACCTGGTCGTCGAGGGTGCGGAACGCGATGTCTTCTTTCGCCGCCTCGCTGTATTCGAAGGGAATCTCGACGGTCGTCGGATCGGCAAACCGGCCCTCGAACGCCCCCGTCCGGCGCGTCGACATCGCGCCAACACTCAGGCGAACCGTGTACTCGCCTTCACCGTCCAGCCCGAAGTTCGCCCCGTAGTGAAACCCCATCGGCTGGGAGAGCATGGGATAGATGGCCTCCTGAGAGACGAGCGATCCCTCCCGGTAGATTTCGGCCGACAGGCCAGTGTCGGGGAGGATCGCCTCGGTGTCGGTGTCCCAGACGCTCGCCATCAGGTGGACGGCGTCGTCGGCGTCGATCTCCGTCAGAGCGACGCTCTCGCCGTTGACGTTCCAGAACCGGTGTGGGTAGCTGTACATGAGACCGACGGTGTAGTCACCGCTCGACGCTGTGCCGACCATCTCCATGCCCTCGACGTGGCTGGGATAGTAGACGCCGTCGGGGCGGTTCTCCGGGACTGGGGGGACCCCGGCCGCCCGCGTCTCGATCAGGCTGGAACAGCCAGCGAGCGTCAGCGCCCCAGACAGGGCTGCTCCCGTCCGAAGTAGTTCCCGGCGCTTCATATCCACGCTCGGGGTTCGGGCGGAATACCGGTTCTGGTCCGGCCGTCGAACGCCGGCGTGTCGCTCACTCCGGCCGCGGCGTCGGCAGAACCCGGTGTCGCCGTGGCGGGACGAGGAAGTTCCCCCGCCGGCGCACGAAGATGTACTCCAGAATGCCGTTGTTGACCCGCTGACGAATCGCCGGTGTCGCCTCGGTCAGGTCCGTTCCGTTCATCGCCCGACGCACGGCCTCGAACGCCGAGATCCGCCGCTGGAGGGACGGAAAGTGCAGGCTGGCGACCCGCTGGTCCGATCCGATGTCGTCGGTCGACTCGAAGTGTCGGCGCAGCAGGCGGACGTTCCCGTCCGCGTCGCGGTTCGCCCGCGCGGCCTTCTGGGCGTGGCCGACCCGTCCGTGCTCGCGCGCGTCGTCGACGACGCTGTCGACGAACCGGTCGATTCCGCTCGACGACCCGAGGTTGTCGCCGACGCCCTCGACGAGACCGTTTTCGGCGTGCCCCGGGCTGAACATCTCCATCACTCGTTCCTCGTGGGACTGCTCGTCGTACCAGTCGGCGAGTCGCTGGCGCAGGTTGGCGATCACCTTGGTCGTCCCCCCGGCGAAGGGACCCGTATCGACGGTGACGTAGTCCTCGGTCGCCTGGTTACCGCGAAATCCCGCTTCGAACCCCATGAACAGCGGCGACGCCTCCGGCACGGGCTTTGAGTCGGGAATCCCCGCCGCGTCCTGGTTGGCTGCGGGGAGGCCGGCGCCGACGAAGCCCGTCCGCCGGGAGTCTACCGTCGCCACCTCGGTGAGCGACGGGACCGACACGCCGTTTGCCGCCTCGCGCTCTCCGCGGAGGGCGCGGTCGGCTTCCAACACGGCGTCGGCCCGGTCGCTCGCGAGGTGGAGGACGGCGTCCTGCCGGTCGAACGTCGGCGACTCGAACGGTGACAGGGCCGTCGGTTCCGGGAGGTCGATTCCCTCCGGAAGCGGGGTGTCGAACCGGTCGAAGTAGGCCGGCGAGTAGGCAATCGAGTGAAGGAGGCCTTCGTGGCGCCACGCGTAGGCGCGGTCGAGGGCCGCGAGCGAGGCCGCCAGCGCATCCCGGTCCGCGTCGGTCGGCGGACCCCCGACGTCGAAATCGAGATACAGGAGGACCTGGTGAGCGGGAAGGCGGCTGTTCCCGTGGTCGTCGTGGCGGACGTACTCGCGCCAGGCGTGTTGTCGCGGCGGCTTGGCCGCGGGATCACCCGTCGGTACCGGGTCGTCGTCGGTGCGGTCCAGACAGGCGCTCAGCGCGCTCGCACCGCCGAGTGCGACGGCCGCTTTCAGGACGGCCCGCCGCGAGCGGTCGCCGTCGATAGACATCGGTTAGTGGCGACTTCGGTCGCTGACGGGAAGCGGGTTGTGGTGTAGCTCTCGAAGGCTACTCGTCGGCGACCAGTCCGTCGACGAGTCGCGTGAACCGGTCGACGAGTCGCTCGGGAAGCGAGGGTTCGATCTCCCGAAGCGCGCTGGCGGTCGCCGCCGGCCGCGACAGGGCGAGTGTCACGCGGTCGCGGTCGTCGCGTCGCTTCTCGACGAGGCCCTGTTCGGTCAGGTGACCCAAGTGCCACTCCAGCGTACTCCGGGCGATTCCGAGGTCGTCGGCGACCGTATCCGGCGGACTCGGCCCCCGGTCGATCAGGGTGAGCAACGCGTCTCGCGCCGTCTCCCGACGCAACACGGCGATGGCGCCACGCTCTGTCGCGTCGTACTCCGGCGTGTAGTAGTGTGTGCGGCCGTACAGTGGCTCCGCGATCAAGTCGTCGTCGCGGCGGAGCTTCTTGAGGTGGTATTGGACCTGCCCCGTCGCCAGGTCAAGTTCGCGAGCGAGTTCGTTGAAGTGGACACCCGGGTTGGCGTCGACGTGTCGGCGGATGCGGTCACGTTGCGTCGTCACGAGGTAGACACCTCCCGGTCGACGCTCCGGGCGTAGTACACCGCCGCGACGACCAGTGCCACCAACACCACGTCGAGGCTGTGTTCGAGGAGGTGGTGCGTGGCCGGCGAGAAGCCGCCGAGCAGACTCACCCCGACGACGGCGGAACGACCGAGTAGCGCCGCGAAGGCGGCCACGAGCAGGAGGTAGGGACGGGAGCGTCGTCGGACGAAGGCCGCGAAGGCCAGGCCGAGAAGCACGGCCGCCCCGAGGGTCGCGACGAGGACGACGACGAGCAATCCGGGCGTGACACCGGCGTTCGCGACGCCGTGTAGCGGGACCGGCGGAGTCATACGTGACTGTTCGCCCCGTGCGTACCTGAACGCTTCGTCCGGCCGTGGCTCACGCTCGTGGTCGTGCGTTCGCAGAGAAGTTGTGCGTGGGTGATGTCCCGGGTGGGAATCACCTGCATCGGTGGGCGCTCGCGTTCGCTCGCGCCGGTGCGATGCGTGGGACCGGATTTGAACCGGCGGACCCCTATGGGACAGCGCCCTCAACGCTGCGCCGTTGGCCTAGCTTGGCTACCCACGCTCGCAGTGGTTCTGTATTTCGTCGCTACGCATACCACCGTTGTCGGGGGTATTTGAAATGGCTTTCCTTTTGCCCGTCTCGGTCCGCCGCGGATCCTACCCCGAAATCCCCGACGTTTTGTGAGTCGCCACCCCAGGTCAGGCATGCCGCTTGACGTCCGGACCCGTGTCCCCGAGATGACTGCCGCCCTCTCTGTCGTGTCGCTCGCCCTGGTGTTCGGCGCGGTACTCGGCGCGATTCCCCGTGGCGTCGTTCCCCGCGCGCCCGCGTTCGCCCTGTCTGCCATCCCTCACGTCAACGCCGTCGTCAGCGCCGTCGCCGTGGTCACCATCGTCGCCGGCGTCGCCTTCGCCCGGCGCGGCGAGTTCCACAGACACCGCGCGATGATGCTGACCTCGGCTGCCCTCTTTCTCGTCTTCCTCGTGCTCTACCTGTACAAGGTAACCCTCGAAGGGCCTGCGGCGTTCCCCGGGCCGGATGCCGTCCGCCGGTGGGTGTATCTCCCCGTCTTGGCCGTCCACATCCTCCTCGCCATCGTCTGTATCCCGCTGTTGTACTACGTGCTCCTTCTCGCGACGACGCGCCCGGTCGCAGCCCTCACCGACACCGCCCACGCCCGGGTTGGACGGATCGCTGCGAGCCTCTGGCTGATCTCCTTCGTCCTCGGTAACGTCGTCTACGCCCTGCTCTATGTGGTCTACTGACGACCGACGACCCCGATGCCGTCCCCGACCCGGCGATGGCGGGGTGGCTCACTCCACGTACAGCGAATAGACGATAACGGCGAAGCCGATGAGCGTGAGAGCGCTCTCGATGACAATCGAGTGTGTGAGCGAGAGCGTGGTGAACTGGTGGCCAACGCCGGCGAGAAGCGCGCCGACGGTGACGAGGCCGAACCCGATTCCAAGCGCCCGGAGCGCGGCCGTGCCGGTCCGCCGGTAGGCCTTGAGCGAGAGGAAGGTGATGAGGCTCCCGAGCAGTAGCGTCCCCGTCTTGACGGCGATGAGTGCGATGTCGAGGTGACTCATGTTTCCTTGCGAACCTCCCCCCACAGCGACGCCAGGCGTTCGTCGGCGCTGTGGGACGGCCGGTCGATATTCACGTCGAGGTCACGCTGGTCGGTCAGTCCAATCGTGACCGCTTCGAAGTCGGTCTCGTAGCGGGTCGCGTGGTGACCGTCCGGCCGGATTTCCGTCCCCTCGACGAGCAACGACGCCTCGGTCAACAGGTCGAGTTTTCTGTAAGTCGTAGACATGGGGATATCACACTCTTCGGACACCTCGGTCGCCGTCATCGGTTCGTCGAGGTGTCGGATGATGGTCCGGCAGTCGGCGTCGTCGAGAGCGTCCAACACCGACTGCAGGTCGGGCGGATCGTCACCCGACAGCGGATCACGCACCATACACGCCCCTCGCCGAGGAAGTCACTTAGGCCCGCCGTTTCCCGGAGCACACCGGCGGTCGAACGCCGATCGAATATGTTCGGACATAGCTTTTCGGGGGGTATCCGCGTATGAGTAGTCGTCATGAGCACAACGACCGACACCGAGAGCCAGGCGAGTCCGAGAACGACGACGGTGGCGCTCCACGCGACCGGGCACGTCCGTGACGCGATGGAGCAGCCCCACCAGACGTTCACGTTCCAGGGGGATACCCTCCGGGACCTGCTAGAGAAACTGTTCGACGAACAGCCCGGACTCGCGGAGATGCTCGTCGCGGAGACGGAGGCCGAGGCGACGACCGACGGGTGGGCGAAGCCACCCGAAAATCTCCCGGGCACGTGGCACAAAAACCCCGAGGGCGAACAGACGAAACCATACGCGCGGGTGTTAGTCAACGGCAAGTTCAACGAAGTCCTCGACGGCTTCGATACGCACATCGAGGACGAGGACCGCGTGAGCCTCGTCTACCCGTTTATTTTCTGTTGTTGACGCCGCGGCGCTTCGTCGTCGCTCTGTCGGATCGACTGCTCGCCGTTCGGCCCCGCCTCCTTTTGTACCCGCGTGCGAACGGGTTCGGCTGTCGCCTCACCTGACAGGAATCGACTGGGCGGTTGATACGGGTTCCCCCCAATGGTCCACATAGAGGTGACACCCGATGTTCGAAACCACCCGTCGACGGGCGCTCCAGGCGCTCGGTATCGGCGGCGCGGCGACGGTTGCGGGGTGCAGCGCCGAGGCTCCGACGGCCTCTGAAGCGGAGATACAGCGACAGCAGGTCGAGCAGACGTCGACGCCGACGGCCGACCAGGTGGCGGCCGACCCGACCGACCTCCCGGATCCTATCGACCGGGACGAGCCGACAACCCACGAGGTCACGGTAACTGCCGAGGAGGTGACCGCTGAGATCGAGCCGGGGGTGACCTTCGACTTCATGACGTTCGGCGGCCAGATTCCCGGCCCGATGATACGGGTCCGTCGGGGAGACACCGTCGACCTGACCTTCGAGAGTCCCTCGGGTAACGCCCTCCCGCACAATGTGGACCTCCACGCCGTCTACGGCTCCGGTGGCGGGGCGGTGGCGACCACCGCCGCGCCCGGCGAGGAGAACGCCATGACGTTCCGGGCCGACTACCCGGGGGCGTTCATCTACCACTGTGCCGTGCCGAACCTGGATATGCACATCAGTGCCGGCATGTTCGGCATGATCCTCGTCGAGCCGGAAGGTGGGCTTCCGACGGTGGACCGCGAACTCTACTTCGGCCAGCACGAGGTTTACACCGATGGCGAGGTGGGCCAGGAGGGGAAACACAGCTTCGACATGGACGCGATGAAGCGCGAGGACCCGACCTACGTGCTCCTGAACGGCGAGAAGTACGCGTGGGCGGCCGCGAACCGCGGCCCCGTCGAGGTCCAGCAAGGCGAACGGGTTCGCGTGTTCATGGTCGACGGCGGCCCCAACTACTCCAGTAACTTCCACCCCATCGGCAACGTCTGGAAGCGAGCCTACCGCGACGGCGGCCTCCCCCAGAATGGCGACTTCGAGGCCTACGCCGACCGGAACATCCAGACGATGAAGGTGCCGCCTGGAAGCTGTATGATCGGCGAGATGGACACGCCGGTCCCCGAGCGGATCAAACTCGTCGACCACGCGCTCAGCCGCGTCGCCCGCCGGGGGATGCTGGCCGAAATCGACGTGGTCGGCGAGAAGCGCGAGGACTACTACGACCCCGACGCCCACGGAACCAGTCACGAGGGGTCGAAGTACGCCTGACTCCGGGGCGACCGGCGTCGATCCCTGGCCGTGATGACGCCGCTCCCCTCTCGGATGCGGCGGGACCGACTTATACCCGCCGCGGACTACCGTACGGGTATGCCCACGGCACGGCTCGCGGTGACACTTCCGGAGGACGTCTGGATCGCCGACCTCTCGTCGCGACACCCAGAGGCGACCTTTCGGGTGCTCGCCGCGCTCCCCGACGACGACACGGGCGTCGGGTTGGTCGAAATCACCGCCCCCGACATGGAGGCCGTCCTCTCGAAACTCGATGCGGCCACCGGCGTTCGGGTCTTCGAACTGCTCCACCGTGGCGACGGCCGAGCGCTGATCCAGTTCGAGACTGACGACCCGCTCCTGTTGCTCTCGATTCGTAACTCCCGTACCCCCTTCGAACCGCCAATCACCATCGTCGACGGCGTCGCTGACCTCGAACTCACGGCCTCACGGGAGCGACTGTCGTCGCTCGCCGATCAACTTCGCACCTTCGGCCTCGAGTTCGACGTCCGGTCGGTTCGCACCTCGATGGACCCCGAGTCGGTCGTCTCCGACCGCCAGCGCGACCTGATCGAGACGGCGGTCGAACTCGGCTACTACGATACGCCCCGCTCCTGTACGTTGACCGACCTCGCGGACCACCTCGATATCGCCAAATCGACAGCCAGCGAGCGACTGCATCGCGCTGAGGGCGCGATTATTCAGGCCTTCATCGCCGACGCGAGCGTCGTCGACTAGTCCTCGTGGCTCGGATTCCCGTGTTCCGCGCTCGCGTCGTCGGGGGCGCCGCCGACGTTTCTGAGCATCAGGATCAGTCCGAAGACGATAGGCGAGAGGAAGGCGGCGACGAGTGATCCGCCGACAGCCAGAGACATCACCTGGCTGGCCGTGCTGCCGCCGTTACCGCCGTTCTCGCCACCGCCGCCACCGCTTTCGCCACCGCTACCACCGCCACCCTCACCGCCACCACTACCGCCACTTTCACCGCCACCACCGCCACCGCTCTCGCCACCACCGCCGCTGACAACCTCCGCGCCGGTGTCCACGTCGCCGACGACGACGACGCCTTTCATGCCGAGCGCCTGATGGGGTGTGCAGTAGTATTTCACGACACCTTCGGAGTCGAAGGTCTGTTCGAAGGTGGTGCCGGCTTCGGCGGCGAGGTCGCTCTCGAAGTCGCCGCCTTCCTCGGCGACGACGTTGTGCTGTGCGCCCTGGCCGGTCCACTCCCAGACGACGGTCGTGCCGGTGTCGACCTGGATGGCCGCGGGGCCGAACCCGAACGCGCCGTTGTTGGCCTCGACGCCGACTTCGACCGTCACCTCGCCCGAGCCCGTTTGGTCGACGACGCCCTCGTAGTTGCTCACGTCGCTCATCCATCCGCCGAACGGTCCGGACTGGCCCGCCACGGTCCCGGTCGCTCCCACACCGAGTAAGCCAGCCCCGACGGTCCCGGCGCTCGCCCGCAACAGCCGCCGTCGTCCCAGCCGAACGTCGCGTTCCTCGCTCATGGTCGCCTCCTCCTACACACGACCCCTTCAAAAATATTGCCAGTTTCAGCCCCGATCCGCGGGGTTTTTCGAGTATCGCGATTCGACTCAGTCGTCCGCCGGGGCGGACTCGCCGCCGACGACCGGCCGGGTGACGTCGCGGTCGGTCTGTTCTCCCTCAATGTCGTACGGGTACTCTCCGGTCACACAGCCAAGACAGAGGTCGCCTTTCGCCCGTCCCAACACGTCCGCGATGGCGTCGATAGAGAGATACGAGAGGCTGTCGGCGCCGATGACCTCTTTGATGTCGTCGATACTTTTGTCGGCCGCGATGAGTTCGTCTCGGCTCGCCATGTCGATTCCCATATAACAGGGGGCGACGATGGGCGGTGCGCCGATACGGACGTGGACTTCCTCGGCGCCAGCGTCACGGATGAGGTCGACAAGTTGTGTCGAGGTGGTCCCGCGGACGATACTGTCGTCGATGATGGTGACGGTCTTGCCCTCGACCGTGCTTCGGATCGGGTTGAGCTTCAGTCGGACGGCACGCTCGCGCTCGTCCTGTGTCGGCATGATGAACGTCCGGCCGACGTAGCGGTTCTTCATCAACCCCTCGGCGAACTCCACGTCGGCGTCGCCGTCGTTCGCGGCCTCCGCGTAGCCAGATGCGAACGAGCGCCCGGAGTCGGGGACCGGCATCACTACGTCCGTCTCGATGCCGCTCTCGGTCCAGAGTTCGCGCCCGAGGTCACGCCGCACCTCGTAGACGAGGCCGTCGTCGATGACGGAGTCCGGGCGCGAGAAGTAGACGTGTTCGAAAAAGCAGTGGGCCGTATCGTCGCGGTCGATGAGTTGATAGGAGTCGAAGCCGGAGCCGTCCGGTTCGAGGACGATCAGTTCTCCGGGCGCCACGTCGCGGACGAGTTCGCCGTCGAGTGTGTCGATGGCCGCCGATTCCGAGGCCAGTACGTAGCCGTCGTCGAGTTTTCCGATACAGAGTGGGCGATTGCCTTCGGGATCGCGCACCCCGAGGACGGCGTCGTCGTGCATGATCGTCAGCGCGTAGGAGCCGTGGATGCGGCTCATGGTTCGCTTGACCGCTCGTACGAGGTCCTCTTCCAGTAGGTTGCGCGCGAGGTCGTGGGCGATCACCTCGGTGTCGCCGTTGGAGGTGAAGGCGTGGCCAAGCGCCTCCAGTTCCGACCGGATCTCGGCGGCGTTGACGAGGTTGCCGTTGTGTGCGAGGCCGAGCGATCCGGACTTGAACGAGACCGAAAAGGGCTGTGCACAACAGGTGTTGACGCCGCCGGCCGTGGGGTACCGAACGTGGCCGATTCCCGCAGGCCCGTTCAGTTGATCCAGGTCGTCAGCGCCGAAGACGTCGCCGACCAGTCCCATCTCTACGTGGCTGTGCTGTTGGAACCCGTCGTGGGTCACGATACCGGCCGACTCCTGCCCCCGATGCTGGAGCGCGTACAGCGAGTAATATAGGGGCCGAGCGGCGTCGCGGTCGGCGAGGGAGACGCCCACGACGCCACACTTCTCGGTCATCCCGTTCGGGGTACGGTGATCCCGCCCGTGTGCCATGAGCGTCCGTAGTGTGTCGTGGGGTAAAAAGGCACGCTATTAGGCATGTAACCGCCGCAAAATTCATCGACGAATCAACGGTATTCGGGACGCTACTTACGGTTGACGGCGTTCGCGAGAAACGACAAAACGAGAAACCGAACCGTCCGGAGCCGGATTACTCGCCGGATTTGCTCTGCCACTCGTAGTCGCGTCGCTTCGCCGACTTGCCGAAGCCACACGACGAACAGACCTTCTTCCGAACGTGGTAGGATTTCTCACCGCAACGTCGACATTTGACGTGGGTCGTCTTGTTCTTCTTTCCCTGGGTCGGCGTTCCTGCTCCGGTCATGTACTTATCGTCACGACGTTGTCGCCGCGTATAATGGTTGTGTTGTCGATCTGCTCGACGTTCGGATCGTCGAGGACGCCCTCGCCGATCTCGTCGTCGGGTTCGAGCACGACGTTCATATGCTGGTCGTACCCACCGAGGAGGCCGTGGAACGCACGGCCGTCCTTGAGATGCACCGTCACGTCCTCGTCAAGCGAGGCCTCCAGCACGTCGAGGGGTCGTCCACCCATGCCATCAATGGCGGGGAGTGGGAATAATAAACGTACCGAAGGTCGGGCGGCGACGCCGCCGTCAACGCTCGGCTCCGCGCCCCACTCCGCCGGTCTGTCGGGGGATCACTCCCCGTCTGTCCGGCCGACGGCAGCGGGCGGGACTGGGACCGTCGGCGCCTCCGTCGACCGCTCGACGGCTCGACCGACGGTAAAGAGCGTCGCCTCGTCGAAGTGCTCGCCGACGAGTTGGAGGCCGACGGGAAGCCCATCGACTTCCCCACACGGCACCGTGAGCGCGGGATGGTGGGTGTGATCGAACGTCGCGGTGTTGCGGTGATTCTCGACGATCCGTCCGAGACGCTCCGTTCGGCTCAGCGAGTCGTCGCGCTCGAACGGCAACATCGGCACCGTCGGCGTGACGAGCGCGTCACAGTGATCGAGATGGGCCGTCAGTTGTCGTTCCAGTTCGAGGCCGATGTTTTTCGCCTTTGCGTAGAACTCGATGCCGAACGTTTCGGCGAGATACGTCCCGACGAGCAGTGAACTCTTAGCCGTCGGTGGCAGTTCGTCCGTCCGTGAGCGCGTCCGCGACTCGACGGCGTCGACGAGGTCGGTCCAGTACCAGCCGGTGTGGTGCGTGCCGACGCCGCCCTCTTCCATCGTCCGGGTACCGCCCTGTATCTCGAGGGGCGTCAGCAGCGTGAGGATCTCACGGTGGAAGTCGACGCTCACGGACTCGACGGTGGCGCCACGAGAGCGGAGGCTGTCGACCGCATCGCGGACCACCTCGTCGACTTCGGGGTTGCCGGCCGGCCAGTCGAAGCCCTCTTCGAGGACTCCGATGGTGAGACCGTCGACCCCCTCGTCGAGGGCGTCGGTGTACGGCTCAGCCGAGACGCCGCGTGGCTGGCGGGCGTCCATCCGCACGCCGTTCTGGACGTCCTCGCCGGCGAGGACTTCGGTTGCGAGCGCCACGTCCTCGACGGTACTGCCCATCGGGCCGACGTGATCTATCGTCGGATCGAGCGGGAAGATCCCGGTGTAGGGGAGCAGTCCCGTCGTCGGTTTGAGCCCGACGACGCCACACCACGAGGCGGGGATGCGGATCGATCCGCCTTGGTCACCGCCGAGGGCGATGTCACACTCACCGAGGGCAACAGCGGCACCGCTCCCGCTGGAGGAGCCACCGGCCAGTCGTGCCGGATCGTGTGGGTTGGGGACGGTCCCGTAGTCGGAGATGTCACTGGACCCCGACCACGCGAACGCCTCCATGTTCAGCTTGCCGGTGATGGTTCCGCCAGCGTCCAACAGGCGGGTCACGACCGTCGCGTCGATCCGGGGAACGTAATCGCGAAGCACCCGTGATCCACAGGTCATCGGGTAGGTTGCGAGGGCGATGTTGTCTTTCAGGCCGACCGTCCGCCCCGCGAGCGGGCCGTCGTCGGCGCCCTCTACCGTACACCGCGTGATCCAGACGTTGTAGGGGTCGTCCTCTCCCGACGGCGAGTGCCCCGTCGGCCGGTCGGTGTAGCTCCGCCGGTGGATCGGGAACGACGGTGAGGGGAGTTCCATCACGCGCCGGACGTCGTCGAGTGCGCCGTCGAGGACGGCGAGGTAGTCGGCCAGTTCCTCGTCGGTCAGCTCCAGGCCGAGGCCGTCAGCGATAGCCGCGACCCGTTCGGGCGACGGCCGATGGACGTTCGGATACGTGTCGCCGGACATCTCACACCGTGATGTGTCGTTGGACGACCTCGGAGTCACGGAGGTCGTCCGGGGGAAGTTCGTTGACCAGTTCGCCCGTCTCGATCACGTAACACCGTTCGGTGGTGTTGATCGTAAAATCGAGATTCTGCTCGACGAAAAAGACCGTCGTCCCGATATCCCGGTTGATCTCCTGTACGATGTCGCTGATCTCCTCGACGATGGTGGGTTGGACGCCCTCGGAGGGTTCGTCCAGCAAGAGGAGGTCGGGAGCGCCGACCAGCGCCCGGGCGACGGCCAACATCTGCTGTTCGCCCCCGCTCATCGTGCCAGCCTTCTGGTTCCGGCGCTCGTCTAGGATCGGGAAGTAGTCGTACATCTCCTCGAAGAGGGCCCGCTCGTTCGTCTCGTTGACGAACCGGCCGACCTTGAGGTTCTCGTGGACGGTCAACCGCGGGAATATCTCCTTGTCCTGTGGGACGTAGCCGATCCCCCGGCGGGCGCGACGCTCGGGGGAGTCGTCACCGATGGACTCGCCCGCGAACGTGAGTTCGCCGCTGGTCGGCGTGAGCAAGCCGATGATCGTCTTCATCAGCGTCGACTTGCCGGCACCGTTCCGGCCGATGAGAGAGACGATTTCGCCTTCGTGGATCTCCATCGAGATGTCGTGGAGGACGGGTGTGCGCCCGTACCCCGCGTTCACCGCGTCGAGTTCGAGCAGGCTCATGCCGTCCCCTCCGCCTGTTTGCCGAGGTAGATGCGCTTGACGTCCTCGTTGCCGGTGACCTCTGCGACCGTCCCCTCCATGAGCATCGATCCCTGGTTGAGAACGGTGACGCGATCCGCGACCTGTCTGACGAGGTTGATGTCGTGTTCGACCACCAGAATCGACATCCCTTCCCGGACGAGGTCCTGGATCAGTTCGCCCGTCTCGCGGGTCTCCTCGATGGTCATCCCGGCGGTCGGTTCGTCCAGCAAGAGGAGTTTCGGCTCTGTCGCCATCGCCATCGCGATTTCCAGCCACTGCTGGTCACCGTGTGCGAGGCTTCCGGCGACCGCCTCGCGCTCGGCCGTGAGACCGATGAGGTCGAGTAGCTCGTCGATCCGCCTCGTGGCGTCCTGGCCGTCGTGAATCCGCTGGGTCGCCACACGGAGGTTCTGTTCGACCGTTAGCTCCCGATACGTGCTGATCCGCTGGAATTTGAGGCTCATCCCTCGACGAACGCGCACGTGCGGTTTCAGATCGGTGATATCCTCGCCGTCGAAGTGGACGGTCCCCTCGGTCGGGCGGTGCGTGCCGGTGACCAGTTTGAGGAAGGTGCTCTTTCCCGCTCCGTTCGGGCCGATGAGACAGCGAATCTCGCCTGCCGGAAGGCGAAAGGAGATGTCGTCGACGGCCGTGAGACCGCCGAAGCGCTTCGTCAACCCGTCGGTGCGGAGGATCGCTCGCTCGTCTCCGTGTTGTGATGTGGTCATGCTTCGGCCTCCGTCGTGTTGCTTCGATCGATATCGTGTCCGTCGCCGGTTCGCTCCCGCCATCGGGCCACGATGGCGGGGATCAGACCGTCCGGGAAGAAAAGCACGACCAGTACGAACACCGCGCCGAGGAAGATGTTCGTGTAGCCGCTGCCGACGGTCGACAGCTTCGTCGAGATGGACTGCAGAGCGTATGCGGCCACCAACGGCCCGATGAGGGTGTCGCGGCCGCCGACGGTGACCCAGATGATCGGGACGGACGCGGCGGTCAACCCCATCACCGTCGGATCGATGAAGTTGCCCCACGCGGCGTGTAAGGCGCCGGCGAAGCCGGCGAGTCCCGCGGTGAGCGAGAACGCGATGAGCTTCAGCTTCCGGACGTCGTAGCCGAGCATTCGTGTTCGATCCTCGTCCTCGCGGATAGCTAGGAGAACGTAGCCGTAGTAGGAGTTGAGCAGGATCCTGAGCCCGAGATACGTCGCGACGAGGAGAAGCGCCACGAGATAATACTGCGCCGTGATCCCGAGCGGGACCGATAGCGGGCCGCCGCCGAGGGTCAGGCTCGGAATCCCGGTGACGCCGTTGTTGCCACCGAGTTCCGCCGCGCCGATTGTCGTGTTCGTCGTCCGCACGAGGATCAGGTTCCCGGTCAACGCGACGGCCAGCGTCAGGATCGCGACGTACAGCCCTCTGATCCGGCCGTAGAACATGAAGTATCCGAGAAGCGCGCTGGCGAGCACCGTCACGACGACTGCCGCCAGGATGGCGACGTTCGTCCCGCCGGTCACCTCGATCAGCGTGATGCCGACGATGCCGAAGGTGTAGGCACCGAGACCGAAGAAGGCCGTCTGTCCGAAGTTGAAAATCCCCGTATATCCCCACACGACCGCGAGGCTGAGCGCGAGGATCATCCAGACGAAGTAGTCGGTGTTTACCTTCAGCACGAAGGGGTTGGTCAGGAACGGGTACACGAACATGAACCCGACGACGACGAGGAAGCCGTACCAGAAGCGCGTCGAGTTGCCGAGGGTGTTCTGTCCTTCGAGCAAGTCACGGAGCCGAGCAATCGCCCCCGGACCACCCGCGTCAGTCACTCGTCACCACCCCAGAGATACCTTCGGGCAGCACGCGGATGATGAGAATCGTCGTGACGAGCAGTGCGACACGGCCGCCGAGCGTCCCGAAGAGTTGGGAGGCCGGCGTCTGGATGAGTCCAAGGGAGAGCGCAGCGCCGAAGGTTCCGATCAGGACGTTTGTGCCGCCGACGATGACGGTCACGAACGCCTCGACGATGTACTCGCTGCCCATGGTCGGTGTCAGCACCGTGAGTGGAGCGAACAGGCCGCCGGCGATGCCCGAAAGCACCGATCCGAAGGCGAACGTGAGCATGTAGGTGCGACCGGTGTCGACACCGAGACTCCGTGCCATCTCCTTGTTCTGCATGGCCGCCCGCGCTTGGAGTCCGTAGGTGGTCTGTGTAAAGACGGCGTAGGTCCCGGCGAACAGCCCAAGCGCCGTCAGGCCCAGAACGATCTTGTACATCGAGGCGCTGAATCCAGCGTACTGGAAGGTTCCGAAGGGAACCGGAATGCTGCCGAACGTGCCTCCGAACTGGATCTGGACCGCCTGCGTCAGGATCAGGCTCAGTCCCCACGTCGCGACCAGCGTGTCGATCAGCCGGTCGTACATGTGACGAATCAGCAATCGCTCGACGACGAGACCGAACGCGCCGGTCGTGAGCCCGCCAACGACGATGGCTCCCGCGAGGGGGATTCCTGCGCCGTACGCAATCGACGTCGAGTACGCGCCGATCATGATGAACTCCCCGTGGGCGAAGTTGATGATCCCCATGATGCCGAAGATGACGGCGAGGCCGAGTCCGGCGAGCGCGAGCGTGCCGAAGAAACTCAGCAACAACACCAGAAAGCGAAGGATCGACTCGACGACGGCCATCAGCCGAGATCACCTTCGTCCGGTGTTAGATACTCGGTCCGGGGTTCGTCCCACGAACTGTCGTCGACGAGGTTACACTGGTTGCGGAACCACTCGCTCGTCTGGACGTTCTCGGCGATTGGCTCCTCGGTCTCCTCGCCGTCCATGTCGAGGAAGCTGACGCTGTGGTCGTCGTTGACCTTCGCGAGCCACATGTTTTGGGTCGCGTGGTGGGTCTCGCCGTTGAACGTGACCGGTCCCTTCGGGGAGTCCATCTCCAGCCCGTTCTCGTACTCCGCGAGGACGGCCTCTTGGTCCACCGTCCCCGCGTTCTCGACGGCGTTCCAGTAGAATCGAATCGCGTTCCACGCGTCCGCAATCGAGAGGAAGACGTAGCCGCCCTCCTCTTTCGTGTACGCCGGATTGCGCTCCTGGAAGTTCTCGACGAACTCTTGATTTGTCTCCGTCGGAATCTCCTGGAAGTAGCTGAAACAGGAGTAGGTGTCGGCCATCACCGGCGGATCGAAGCTGACGTGTTCGTACGTGCCCGCGATGTTGGCGAGCGAGCCGTACGGGAGGTCTATCCCGGCCGACTCCGCCTGTTTGAAAAAGGAGTACTGGGCCGAGCCGACGAGAAGGCTGAGAATCCAGTCGGGGTCCTCCTCTCGGATACGGTTGATCGTCGACCCGAACTCCGAGGTATCGAGCGGGATGAACTCCTCGTTGACTGGCTCTGCCCCGTTCTCTCGGGCGTAATGTCGTGCGTATCGATTGCTGACACGACCGTAGTTGTAGTCGGCGACGAGCGCGTAGTAGTCCGAGCCGAAGTTCTCGACCATGAAGTCGATCAACGGGCGCTGCTGAGAGGTGAGGGTCGTGTTGATGACCATGTACTCGTCACAGACGCCACCCTCGTACCAGTCGTTGTAGCTGAACAGTTGCTGGTTCTCGTCGACGATGGGCCGGAGCGCTTCCCGGTTCGAACTGAGCAACGCACCGAAGATCATGTCGACGTCGTCTTGCTGGATCTGCTTGCGTGTCAGATTCTTGTATTTCGTGTTGTCTCCCGCCGGGTTGTAGTCGATCCACTCCACCTCCCGACCGAGCAGTTCGTACTCCTGCTGTTCGAGCCACATCTCCGTGGCGGCGTCTTTCCCCTTCCCGACGAAGCCGAGTGGACCGCTGTTGTCGTAGAGTGTGCCGATGGTGATCGGTCCCTCTCCGTCGGCACCCCCGATCTGTCCGGTACAGCCGCCGAGCGAGACTGCACCGGCGCTCACGGTTACAGATTTCAAAAAATTACGGCGGTTAAACGCATTTTGCGAATCTTTCTCTCCATTTTCGGTCCTCTTTCGGACATCTCTCGACATCAGCCTACATAACTATACAAACATATTTATATTTTTTGGTGAAACGCCCCCCTGTCACAACATACCCGAAGGAAATCGGGAGAAGGTACCCCTTTTGACGAACTGAGTGGCCCAATCTAGTTGTGATTGGTGCCTTTTAATGATACCTCGCCCCGTAATGGTACGCCGAGCGGTCCATCCCGTCCCGAGTTGGCGTGATACCCACGGGTTCGGCCACAGAGCGAGACACGCGCCATCGAACCGCGACAGCCCGCGAACGATCCGTCGACACCAGCCCGCCCGGACAGACGCCACGGGCCGGTAGTATAAACGCCCGCGGCCCAAAGACGAGCGCATGGTCGTCGCCACGAGCGTTCTGCAGGCGGGGATCGAACTCGGCCCCCAGACGCTCCCGCTCCTCTTGGTGGTTGCGGGGCTTGGCCTGTCCATCGCGGAGGCGATGGCACCGGGTGCCCACTTCGCCGTTCTGGGTGTCGCCTTGCTCGCGGCGGGTATCGTCGGACTGTTGCTGGGTCCCGTCGCCGGACCGCTCGTTCTCGCCGTCCTCGTTCTCGCCTTCGGCGGCTTGGCGCTCGCGGGGTATCGCCGGTTCGACTTCTACGGTGGCGCGGGCACCGGGCGGACGAGCGACTCCGACTCCCTTCGCGGCCGGACGGGGCGGGTGACCGAACGGGTGACCGAGGAGTCGGGCGAGGTAAAACTCGACCGTGGCGGCTTCAATCCCAACTACAGCGCACGGGCGCTCGACGGCGAGATTCCCGTCGGCGCAGAGGTGTTGGTGGTCGACCCCGGCGGCGGGAACGTCCTCACCGTCGCCTCGCTGGACGAGATGGAAGACGATATCGACGCCGAACTCGCCAGGGAGCGAGCCGCGACGGCGGCCGAGACGAGCGACGGGCAGCCGACGGGCGAGGAAGAGTCCGAGCGCGCCTGAGGGTCGTTCCGTCCGGCTGACCGTGGCGTTTAAACCGACGCCGGTCCGAACGAGGTGTAATGGCTTTTGAGGAGCTGCTGAGCGATCCGGTGATCCAGAAGTACCTCCACGAGCTCGTCGGTCCGACGGGGATGCCGGTCGCCGCCGCGCCGCCGGACGGGGAGGTGACGGACGAGGAACTCGCAGAGGAGTTGGGGCTGGAACTGAACGACGTCCGCCGCGCCCTCTTTATCCTCTACGAGAACGACCTCGCCAGCTACCGCCGCGTCCGCGACGAGGACTCCGGGTGGCTCACGTATCTCTGGACGTTCGAGTACGAAAATATCCCCGAGAACCTCGAAGAGGAGATGCACCGCCTGCTCGACGCCTTGGAGGAGCGTCTCGAATACGAGCGGACCCACGAGTTCTATCTCTCGGAACCCGCGGGCATCCGCTTCGAGTTCAGCGAGGCCATGGAGTTCGACTTCCAGTGTCCGGAGACGGGTGCACCGCTCGAACCGATGGAAAACGACGACCTCGTCGAGGCGACCGAGCGACGAATCGAGGAGCTTCGGAACGAACTCAGCGTGGAAATTACCCGCTGATGGTCGTCCTCGCAACCAAGTGTTACGTCGACGGCGACGCCCGCGAGCGGGCGCTCGATGGGATGGACGCACTGGTCGACAACGCCATTGGCGACCTAGACGTCGAGTGGGAGGTCGGTGTCCGCCACGACGACTTCGTCTCGGTGACGATTACCGGCGACGACGCGGTGGCGGCGCGCAACGCCCTCGGCGAGGAGTGGGGGACGGTCGGGACCGGCTTCGAGGACGGCGAGACGTACGTCGGGACGCTCGAATCCTGGGACGCGGATGGGTTCGTCCTCGACGCAGGCGAGCGCGTCCGGATTCCGGCCGACGAACTCGGTCTTGGCCCGGGGTCGCCGTCACAGATCCGCGACCGGTTCGGCCTCGTCCAGCACCTTCCCCTGCGGTTCACCGCAGGTGACCCACCGCGACTGGCCGACGCCGAGCGCGACCGGCTGTTCGGGTGGACCCGCGGCGACAACGGCCGCCTGAACGTCAATAGCGCGACCCGGGGTGAGGTGCGGGCGACGACCAACCGTGCCGGGCACGCCCGCGACGTCGTCACTGTCGAACGGCTCGGCCTGCTCGAACAGAGCGTCGTCTGTACCGAGGGGACCGACCCGCCGGGACTGCTCGCGAGCGTCGGCGAGTACCTCCCTGCGGAGCTGAAGTGTGTCATCCCCTGACCGATGAACCGGCGTCAGTTGCTCCCGTTGCTCGGGCTCGTGGCGCTCGTCGTCACCGCCGGCTGTGCCGGCTTCTTCGGCTCTCAGCCGCTCTCCGACGAGCAACTCGACGAGGAGCCGCCCGCCCCGTACGTCTGGGACACCGAGGTGAACGCCCACATCACGATCACCGAGAACGCGCGGTTCCAGGCGGTCTACCAACTGAACCGGACGCGGATGGAGCTGTTCCGCCGGGACGGGTTCGGCGGCCGGAACGCCATCCCGGTCTCGGCGGTTCGCTACCGTTACCCCAACGGAACGGTGATCACGGGGACGGAACTCGTCGCCCGCGGCGGGTCGATCAACCGTTCGCGCGAACGAGTGTCGGTTGTCCTCCCGGACGATTCCCCGGACGACGGGGGCGGTCGTCTGGCCTTTACCTCCTCCAGTACGCCCAAGCGATTCAGCCTCCCAGCGTTCGTCAACGGGTCCTACGCCGTCGTGTTGCCGCCCGACCGCCGGGTCGAGGTGTTCCCGTTCGGGAACGTCAACCCCCGCGGGTACGAGGTGACCGCCGACGGCGACCAACGGATCATTCGCTGGGACGGCGTGGAAACCGACTCGGTCTCGGTTCGGTTCTACCTGCAGCGTGACCTGCTGATCTTCGGCGGGGCCGCGGCCGGTCTAACCGTCGTCGGCCTCGTGGGCGCGTTCTACTACAAGCGCCGGATCGACGAACTCCGCGAACGGCGGGAGGAACTCGGCCTCGACGTGGAGACCGACGACGACGAGTTCCGCGACGACCCGCCACCGGGGATGGGCTGACTCCATCGACTCCGGTCGCGGGCCTTTTCACCTCGCCCCGTCTACGGCGCCTCATGCGAGTTGCGGTCGTCACCGTCGGCGACGAACTGCTCTCCGGGGACACGGTCAATACGAACGCTTCGTGGCTGTGTAATCGGCTCGACGACCGCGGGGTGACCGTCGAGCGGATCACGACCGTCCCCGACCGAGTCGCCGACATCGCCCGCGTGGTCAACGAGTACCGTGCGGAGTACGACGCCGTCCTCGTCACCGGCGGCGTCGGCCCGACCCACGACGACGTGACGATGGATGGTGTCGCGACTGCGTTCGGTCGGCCGGTCGTCCCCAACGAGGCGGCCGCGGCGTGGATCGACGAGCACGGCGACTACACGGTTTCCGACCTCACCGAGGGGACGACTCACCTCCCGGAGGGGGCGCGATTTCTCCGAAACCCAGAGGGGGTGGCTCCGGGAGCCGCCCTCGACTCGGTGTACGTCCTGCCCGGCGTCCCCGACGAGATGAAGGCCATGTTCGAGACGGTCGCCGGGGAGTTCGCGGGCGAGCGAGGCTCCGTCGAGGAGGTCCACACGAGCGAACCGGAGAGCGCACTCATCGACCGTCTCGACGGGGTACAGGAGCGTTTCGACGTGTCCGTCGGGAGTTACCCCGGCGACTCGGTCCGGCTGAAGATTCGCGGGACCGACCCTGCGACGGCCCGCGCGGCCGCCGACTGGCTCCGCGAGCGTGTCGACTTAGCGACGGAGGTAGAGCAACCAGAGCAAGGTGACGCCGAGACTAGCGAGTAGTACCACCGCACCGGTCGCCTCGATGGGGAGTGCTTCCCCAGACTGTAGCGGGAGCATATTCGCCCCTATCGACGGCAGTCGCTTAAACGTTCGTTACGCCGCCCACGTGGGGAGACTTTTGTCCGTTCCGACATAGCCCACACCATGCGACTCGGGTTCGTGGTCAACCCCATCGCGGGCATGGGCGGACGGGTCGGCCTGAAAGGCACCGATGGAAAGGTCGCGGAGGCACGCGCTCGCGGCGCCGACCCGCGCTCCCCGAACCGGGCGCGGCGTGCGCTCGATGCCCTCTACGACCGACGCCCCGAGGCGACGCTCCTGACGTGGGGTGCGCCGATGGGTGCCGACCTGGCCCGCGAGGCCGGCTTCGACCCCACGGTTCTCGGCACGCCCGGGGAGGGGGAGACGATGGCCGCGGACACCCGCGAGGCCGTCGCGGCGTTCGTCGACGCCGGCGTCGACCTCGTCTGTTTCGTCGGCGGCGACGGCACCGCCGCGGACGTGGCCGACGCCCTCGACGGGACCGACACGCCGATGCTCGGCGTCCCCGGTGGCGTGAAGGTGTACTCCTCGGTGTTCGCCGTGTCGCCGGAGGACGCGGCCGCCGTGGTCGATACCTTCGAGCGAACCGAGCGCCGAGAGGTGATGGACATCGACGAGGATGCGTACCGCGGGGGGGCGGTCGACCCCGAACTTCGGGCGGTCGTCCGAGTCCCCGTCGGCGAGAACCTCCAGTCCTCGAAACAGACCGGAAGTGGGAACGTCGAATCCCTGGCCGAGGGGTTTGCCGACAGCGTCGATCCCGGCGTGACCTACGTCCTCGGCCCCGGCAGTACGGTCGGGACGATCAAGGAGGCGCTCGGATTCGAGGGATCACCCCTCGGCGTGGACGTGTGGCGCGACGGCGAGGTGCTCGTCACGGACGCCACCGAGTCGGCGATTCTCGACGCCCTCGGTGAGCGAAACGTGATCGTGGTCTCGCCCATCGGTGGGCAGGGGTTCGTCTTCGGGCGCGGAAACCCACAGCTCTCGCCGGCGGTCATCCGGCGATGCGAGGTCGAAGTCGTCGCCTCTCGGTCGAAACTCGACGACCTCGGCCGACTGCAGGTCGACACCGACGACCCCGAACTCGACGCGGACCTGCGGGGCTGGACCCGCGTCCGCGTCGGCCGGTTCGAGCGGCGGTTGATGGAGATTGCCTAAAACCGCCATCCCTCAACAGCTATGATGGCGTATAATGACGCATAGTGAAGATTAAGGTCGTTGGGAGACGTACCCGTGGTATGGAAACACGGAAGGTGCAACGCCTGGGGCCGTCGACGCTGGCCATGACGCTCCCAGCCGAGTGGGCCAAGGAACACGATGTCGAGAAGGGCGACGAGGTGTCACTCCGGATGGGCGGGAAGGGTACGCTGACGGTGCTCCCGGAGTCCGCGAGCACCGAGGGGTCCACCGCGACGATTCACGCGGACAACCTCGATGCGGGCGCGCTGGAACGTGCCATCGTCGCGCAGTACGTCCTCGGGCGACGCGTCATTCACATCCAGAAGTCGGAGGGTGCCCTCGACAGCGAGCATATCAACGCCGTCTACCGCGCTGAGACGCAGCTGATGGGTCTCGGCGTCATCGAGGAGACGCCTGAGCGGATCGCCATCCGCTGTTCGGTCGATCCCGAGGACTTCACCCTCGATAACCTCCTCGAACGCCTGGAAAACACCGGGAGTACCATGCGCGGTGAATCGGTCAAGGCGCTTGCCCACGGCAACGCCGACCTGGCCGAACGGGCGCTGAACCGCGAACGCCAGGCGAACAAAATCTTCGTCCTCCTGCTTCGCCTGATCTTCATGGCGTACCAGAACCCCAATCTCGCCCGGGCGGTCGGTCTCGAATCTGGCTTCCCGCTCATCGGCTACCGGTCGGTGGCGAAGAATCTCGAACTCACCGCCGACAACGCCGAGGATATCGGCAACATCGCGCTCGACGCGAAGGAAAACACCATCGACGTCGACAGTTCGACGATGCGAGCGATCCGCGAGTTCACCGACCAGGTCGACGAGATCACCGTCACCGCGGTCGAGGCTGTCGTCGAACGCGACTACGACAAGGCCATCGCCGTCGGGCGGATGTTCGAGGAGATCAGCGACCGCGAGATGGAACTGATCCGGAGCCTCCCCGACATGCCGAAGGTCGAACTCCTGCGGACCCGCGAGGTGCTGGTGAGCCTCCAGCAGACCGCACAGTACGCCATGCGCAACGCCGAAATCGCGGCGAACCTCGCGCTCAACGAGGAGTCAGAACACGTCACCATCGAGTAGTCAGTGATCCGACCGCGCGCGGATCGACCCGTGTGGTGGCCGCGCGTCGAGTAAACCGTCGTCGGTGGGCGTCGGCGTCGTGGTCCTCTCGTCGTCGGCAGGAGTCGGCGTGGCCGTCACCTCCCCGCCGTCGAGTAAGCCGCCGTCGGTGGGTGTCGGCGTCGTGGTCCTCTCGTCGTCGGCAGGGGTCGGCGTGGCCGTCTCCTCCCCACCGTCGAGTAAGCCGTCGTCGGTGGGTGTCGGCGTCGTGGTCCTCTCGCCGTCGGACGCCGAGGTGGGCGTCGGCGTCACCTCCGCTCCCTGTGTTGGAGTCGCCTCGCCGCCCGCGTCCGTCTCGTTTTTGTTGCCGAAGAGATCCGTCTCGATGGTCTCGGTGTAGGTCAACGGCCGCAGCGGAATCTCGACGGTCCCGGTCGGCAGTTCGACCCGCGCCGAGAAGTCGATCCGTAGCTCCGTTCGCTGGTCGTTCTCCAGGTGGGTGACCCACCACTCATCGATGTTGCCGTTGTCGAGGACCGTCGTCGCCCGGATGGTGCGAGTCGACTCCGGTGGGACCGTCCCCTGGCCCTCGGTGACACCGGTCCCCATCTCCACGCCGTTCATCGTCGCCCGATAGCTCAGTTCGGAGACGGGCACGGGGTAGGGGTTGGGGTTGTAGACGACAAAGCGCATCTCGATTTCGGTCGCCGACGAGTCGATTGCCCCCCACTGGGCGCTGGTTTCCTCGATGTAGAGGATCGGTTCGCCGTTCGGCCCCTCCTCGCCGACGGGACGGCGTTCCGTCGAGTTGAACGCCGAGATGACGTCGGTCTCGACGGTACGGGTGACCTGCGGTGTGCCGAAGGAGGTGTCCAGTGCCGACGAGTGGACGTCCGCGGTGATCGCAAGTTCCGTGCGCTCGCCGTTGTCGAGGTGGCTCACCCACCACGCGGGGATGCGCTCGTTCGCGAGGTGGGTGGTCATCGGCACCGTCGACTCGCCGCTTGGCAGCGAGAGTCCCTCCTTGACACCGGTCGCCATCCGAATACCGTTCATGTCGATGGCGTAGTCGACGGTGAGACCGCCGAGACTCGCGCCGATGGGGTTGGGGTTTCGCACCGACAGGTCGCTCTCGACGACGGTCGTCGTCTCGTTGACGCCACCGAACCGGTTGTCGACGCCCGACACCGAGGGCTGACCCAGCACGAAGACGGCAATCCCGGCGAGCAACACGACGCCCGCGACGCCGATGGCGACGTTTCGCTTCGATGGCATGCGGAGTCGGTTGGCCCGCCGTGACATACGGCTTGTGGCTGTCGGCGGCCGACGGTCGCCGGGTCGGACCGCCCACGAGACTTTTTAACCCCACGGTCGTAATCCGCAACCGCTCCGAATGTCTCGACACGCAGCCAGACCTCCCGGTGACAACACCGACCTCGACTGGTGTCACGAGGCGGTTCAAGGCGTCTCCAGAACGTTCGCGTTGACCGTCGACGTGCTCGACGAACCGATGGCGTCGTACATCTGTGTCGGCTATCTCCTCTGTCGCGTTCCCGACACCGTCGAGGACGCCGACCACATCCCGCCGGCCGCACAGGCGCGACTCCTGAACGAGTACGACCGCGTCCTCGACCCCGCGGCCGACACCGACGTCGAGGCGTTCCGCGCGTCGGTCGACGAGTGGCTCCCCGCCCCCGAGGAGCGAACCGACGACTGGGAGGTCGTCGCCAGCACCCCGCGGATCGTCCGCACGTTCGAGAGCCTGCCCGACGACGTGCGCGAAGCGGTCACCCCGCCCGCTCGCGAACTCGTCCAGGGGATGGCGATGTTCGTCGAACGCTACGCCGACGAGGGGGGGCTTCGCATCCAGTCTCGGGAGGAACTGGAAGAGTACTGTTACTATGCCGCCGGCACCGTCGGCACCCTCGTGACGAATCTGTTGGCCCGCGGCAACCTCAGCGAGGGGCGGCGCACACGCCTCTACGACACCGCCGAGGAGTTCGGCCTCCTGCTCCAACTGGTCAACGTCGCCAAGGACGTCTACGACGACTACACCGAGGAGGACAACGTCTACCTGCCGGCGGAGTGGCTGGCCGCCGAGGGCGTCCCACAGGAGGAGGTCGTCGCCTCCGAACACGAGTCCGGGGCCGCGGCGGTCGTCCGCCGCACCGCGCGACACGCTCGCTCGTTCCTCGACGACGCCCAGACGTACCTAGAGGCGGTGCCGACGACGGACGGCAACACCGTCGCGGCGTGGGCCATCCCCTTCCTGCTTGCGGTCGGGACGCTCCGCGAACTCCTTGCCCGCCCCGAGGATGCCCTCTCTGACACCGGCGTGAAGGTCTCGCGACAGGAGGTGTTCGCCGTCGTCACCGAGATGACGGGCGCCTCGTCCGGGTCGCTCGAGGACCTCCGCGAGGACATCGCCGGGCAACCCTACCACCGGGCACGCGGCGGAGCCGACTAACCGCCCGGCCTGTCAGGTGACGACTGCGTACGTCATCAGGAATCCGAAGTAGAGCACCACAAGCCCCCCGAGCGCCAGCAGTCGGAACCGCTGGAGGGCTTCCTCCTCTTTCGTCCGGGCGGTATCGAAGGCCTCCCGTTCGGCGGCCGATAGGGCCGATGGGTGATCGAGGCCGCGGTGGAGTGCCAGATACCTCTCGTCGGTGAACGGTCGGCCACAGCGCTCGCAGACGTGGGTGGTCACGTCGGGAGGCACGTGGGTCTCTGGTTCGGTGTCGGTCATGATCACGAGGCGATAAACGGTGGTGCGACGTACGGTTCGGCGACGATCCAGAGGCTGAGCATGGTGTAACAGACCATGACGGCGGTCACCCCGTACTGACTGCGGACGGCCTGCAGCCGCGAGGGGAACAGTTCGTAGGCGGTTGCGTGGGCGACCCAGACGGCGAGCAGGTGGCCAAGGAGGACGAAGGCAAACTCGAGGCCGCCGAACCAGCCGGGGAGGCCGGCGAGTTGTGGCGGCGACGGCGGCGGCGAGAGTGGCGCGGCGGCGACGGTGACGAACGTCGGCGCGAGCACGAGCACCGACCCGAGGTTGTGTGCGAGGTGGTAGCCGGCAGCGATGGGGAGCAAAGACGGAGCGAAGCGCCGCGCTAGCGCTCCAGCCGAGAGGTAGGTTTCGGCGCCGACCCGTCCGGCCCGTGCCGCCGCCCGATAGGCGAGGTAGAACAGCCCGGCGCCGACGAGGTACGCCCCGAAGTAGACGGCAAGGGGCGGGACGCCGGCGTCGGCGACGGCGCGGACGCCAGCCGCCCAGGGGCCGGTGGCGACGAAGCCGTCGTAGGTGGTGACAAACAGGAGAGTGACGACGAAGGCCACGTCGCCGGCGTCGTCGAGTCGGGTGTCGGGAAGCTCACTCCCGGGAAGTCGAACCCGGAGGCGCCCGTCGGTGACGCCGAGCGGCGCGAGGCGGCCGTAGAGCCGGAACGCCCGGGCGAGCGGGTCGACGGAGCCGAACCAGCGATCCGGGCCGAAGACGACCGATCCGACGAGCGTCACCGCGGTGTATCCCGCGAGGACCGTCGCGAGGAGTTGCGCGTCGTCCGCCAGCGGGGCGGTCACCTCGACCCATATCAGGAGGAGAAGTCCGGCGACGCTCGGCCACGCACCGAGGCGCTCGGGATACGGTCGGTCGAGGGTGGGGAGCCGCTCTGCCACCGTCCGGAAGGGATTCAGCGCCGGCCAGGAGTTGCCGAGGAGATACGTCGAGGCGACGTAGCCGCCCCACCAGGCGACCCAGACGACGAGCACCGCGAGGTTGCGGACGCCTGTCGCGTCCTCGGCGACTCCGACGCCGAGCGTGACGGCGAGGACGACGACACCGAGGGCGCTGGCGAGTCCGCGACCGATCCGCCCCGGGGCCGGGAGCGGCCGAGCCCAGTCGTGGATAGCCGCGACCAGGCGGCGGTCGGTGACGAAACTGGCGAGCAGAAAGGAGACGCCGACGACGCCGCCGCCGGTCAGCAGGAACAGCCAGGTGGGGACGGCGACTGGGTCGCGTGTCGCGCCGCGAAGGCTTCCGCTGTGGGCGGCGACGCGGCCGACGGCGGTCGAAAGCCACCAGGTGACGCCGAGAGCGACGACAGCGGTCGGCAGGCCCTGCCACCGACACCTATCCCGACGCAATTCCGGGACCATGAGTCGACGGTTAGGGTGTCCCTCCCGAGTAGCTTCCGGAACGGAGCGGGCCACGCGCCGTCTCCGGTTGGGAGGATTTTTGGTAGTTGAATCGCAACGGGGGGTATGAGCACGGATCACGGCGGAGACGACCATGGACATCACCTCCCGGCGGTCGAGGACTGGCCCCGGGGGTTCGGCGAGGCGAGTTGGTGGCCCTTCATCACCGCCCTTGGCGCAGGGGGAATCTACCTCGGTGCGGCCCTGTTTATCGTCTCGGGCGGCTCCGACTCGACCATCGACCCCATGATCGCCCCGCTCGCCACCGCGGCGAGCGTCGGCGCCTTCCTCTTTGGCCTGTACGGCTGGGTGTATCACGCCTTCGTCACCGAGTTCTGGTCGAGCGACGCCGACGAGAAGACCGCGTCGGCGCTTCGCTGGGGGATGATCGCCTTCCTCGGGTCCGAACTCGCCACCTTCGGGGCGGTGTTCACGTATTACTTCTTCATCCGTGCGGGGACGTGGCCACCGGGCGAACTCCCGCACCTGACCGGCTCGCTCGTCATCATCAACACGGCGATCCTAGTGGCGTCGAGTCTCACGCTCCACTGGGCCCACGTCGCCATCCGTAACGACAGCCGCCGGAAGTTCGTGCTCGGACTCCTGTCGACGCTCGTCCTCGGACTGGTCTTCATCGGCGGGCAGGTGTACGAGTATTACGAGTTCATCGTCCACACGCAGTTCACCGTCACCTCCGGGCTGTTCGGGTCGGCCTTCTACGGGCTGACCGGCCTTCACGGCCTCCACGTCTCGCTCGGTGGCGTCCTTCTCGCCGTCGTCACGATTCGTGCGCTCGCCGGACAGTACTCCGCCGAGCGGCACGTGTCGATCAGCACCGTCTCGATGTACTGGCACTTCGTCGACGTGGTCTGGATTTTCCTCGTCGTCGTGCTGTATCTCGGCGGCTCGCTCGGCGCCTGATCGGCGTCCGCCGGCGTAAATTTATGTAGCCACACACGACAGCTATTGCTATGGAGGACTTCGAGCAGCTCGTGTCGTCACTCACGCCCCGGGAAGAGAACGACGAAATCAAGCTCTACCAGAACACCGTCTCCGTGGCGTGTCCGGTGTGTGAGGAGCCGTTCGACGACCTCGTGGTGTGTAAGAACGACGAAACCAGCCTCGAACAGATCGAACCGCTCGACATCTGTGTCACGGTCCACGAGGGCAGTCCGCTGCTGTTCACGCACAAGCACTGACCGCGGCGACGGCGCCACTCCCGGCACCGCGGTTAAGGTGACGGCCACCCGACCGCGTGGTATGGCACGGGAAGTGACCCACACCGCGACGGGACCGAAGATCATCACGCCGGCGGACATCGACGCGGAGAAGGGGGACGTGGCGGTCTGCCTCTGTGGCCTGAGCGAGGAGTACCCCTTCTGTGACGGCTCCCACCGCCGGACCGAGGAAGAGGACCCGGACGAGCGCTACAAGTACGTCGACGGGGAACGCCGTCGCGTCGCTGTCGAGTTCCGCGAGGAGTAGTGTCGCCGGAAACACGGCGTCGCCGCCGTCGGTTGCCGGAAGGTATTTGCATCGCTCGGAGGCATATCCGGTAATGGACAGCGAGATTCTAGACGCGGTGACCGAGTGGGGAGACCACCCCGTCTCCGACGGCGTCGTCGGGCTGTACGACCTCGCTGACGCGGAGTTCTCGGGCGCCGTCACCGACGGTGCCGCGTGGACGTTCGTCCTCAACGGCCGGTATCTGGGGGTGTTCGACGGCGACATCGACGACTTCGAGGACGCGTCGCTGACGGCCTACACGGCGCCCGACAGCTCTCTGCCGCTCCTCTACGCGATGCGGGCCGGCGGGGGTCAGACTCGCGGTCAGTACTACTCCAACGAGACGCCGCTGACCGAAATCGACGGCACGCTCTCCTCGGGGAACTTCGTCGGCTACGTCGAACTCTCGGAGAACGTCCTCTCGGGCGATTACTACGTCGTCTACTACGGCGGCCGGTCACTCCCGGTCGCCTACGTGGGCAACAGTCGGCGCCTCCTGACCGGCGACGAGGCGTTCGAACGCGCGGCCGACGAGGTGGGCATCTACTCCGTCGTCGATGCCGATATCGACGTCGTCGAGTTGCCGAAACCGGATCCACGTGGCGGAGACGAGAGCGGGGCATCCCCCGTCACCGGGGCAGGTCCCGACACCGCGACCACAGACCCAGACCCCGAGACGGATCGGGCCGACGCCGCATTTGACGACGTCGACACCGGCGACGGCACGGACGACGACGCCACGGACGAGGCGTTCGCCGCCGCGTCGACCGACCGGACGCCGACGGACGACAGCGCCGGAGACGACGCTGACGCGATAGCCCCCGACTGGGTGACTCCCGAGGTGGTCGCAGACGACGCCGACACGGATGGCGACGACGCGGACGACGATGCCGACACACCCACCGAGACGACGACCGGCGACACGGCGACCGAAGCCTCCGCGACGACGGACGACCCGGAGTCCGGCGGAGTCGACGCGGACGGAACGGTGACGGCGGCGGACGCGGGGACGGTGACCACGGAGGATGTGGCGGTCGACCCCGTCGAAGAGTCCGGAGCCGATCCGGCGGACGACACGGAGTCGGACGACGGGAACACGAGTGATCGGATGGCGGCCACCGGAGCGGCCGACGGCGTCGAGTCCACGCCGGCCGACGAGGTCGACGACGCGGCGTCGGCGGCCGAACCGGTGACCGACAACGAGGCCGCGCGGTTGCGTCGGGAACTCGACACCGTTCGCAAGGCGAAATCGGAGGTCGAGGCCGAACGCGACCGGATCGCGACCGAGCGCGACGAGCATCGTGCCGCCGCCGAGCGTCTGGAGGAACGGGTAGCCGAATTAGAGGCGGAGATCGAGCGTCTGGAGAGCGACGACCCCCCGGCTGCGTCGCGGAGTCTCGCGCCCGCAGAGGCGCTCGCAGGAACGAACCTGTTCGTCCGGTACGAGGACAAGACCGCGGGGACGCTCGAACGCGCCGCACAGGGCCGTATCGACGAGTCGACGCTTCGTGATAACCTGCGGCTCGCCCACCACACGGAGTTCGAGACGGGTGGGCTGTCCGTCGACGGCCGGCCGTTTGAGGCCTTCCTCCGTGAGACGACCGAATACCGGTTCGCGGAGTGGCTGTTGACCGCGCTGACCTACGAGATCAGGCAGACCGACACGCGGCCGGCGCTCTCGAAACTGTACGAGGCAGTCGAGCGCATCGACCGCATCGACCTCGACGGGACCGTGGACGTGACGGCCGAAAACCGGCCGGAGTCGGTGTCCGAGTCGTTCGACGTGATCTTCCGGGACAAGATGGGCGACCCGCTGTTCGTCGCCGCGTTCGACGAGGGCCGCGATCCGACCGCGGCGCCGGTAGTCGAGGAACTGATCGACGGTGCGAGTCGCGTGAGCGAACGGGTTGGGACGCTCGCGGCGGCCTTCTTCGTGTCGGCGAGTTTCTTCGATTCGGAGGCGATGAAGACCGCAGTCGACGCCACCCGCGGTGGCCTCTTCAGCCGGAGTTCACGGCGGAGTTACGTGAAGATTTCGCGGAAGGCCGGATTCCACCTGTGTCTGGTCGAGGCACGAGACGACGAGTTCTTTTTGACTGTTCCGGAGCTTTAACTCTGGATCTCGGCGGTCTCCTCGATTTTCATCGAGTCGAGCTTGTCGACGATGGAGTCGATCTTCTCGTCGAGTTCGTCGACGAAGTCCGCGGTGTCCTCGGTGGTGATCGCTCCCTGGCTCGATGGCTCGATGAGGTTCTCCTCTTCGAGGACTCGCAGGGAGTACCGGACCTTGTGATGCGGGTAGCCCGTCTCGTTGGACATCTTCACGATACCGATAGGTTCGTTGCCGATGACCATCTTCAACACCTGAAGATGGCGTTCGAGCATGTCGACTTCTTTCTCGAGCCTGTCTATCATGACACTTGTTAACTCGTCGTTGCGGGTTTTAAAAGTTGCTGTGAGACCCGACGTCTCGGAACTGAATGCTAAGAGGTGCGCGGTGAGAGTAGTTAACGCTTCGGGTCGCGGCCGCCGTTCCCGGTGTCGGTTCCGCTCACCTCGACTCGTGTCGCCCGGCGTGAGCGTATCGTAATCGGTTTAGCGAGGGGGCTGAAATCTCCGGACGGACATGACTGTCACCATCGTCGGGTCCCAGCTCGGAGACGAGGGCAAGGGTGCCCTCGTCGACCTGTGGGGTGGGAACGCCGACATCGTGGTCCGGTACCAGGGCGGGGACAATGCCGGCCACACCGTCGTCGAGGATGGCGAGGAGTACAAGCTGTCGCTGGTGCCGAGTGGCGCCGTCCGCGACAAGACCGGCATCCTCGGCAACGGCTGTGTCGTTAACCCGCGCACGCTGTTCGACGAGATCGACGCCCTCCGAGAGCGGGGACTCGACCCCGACGTCCGGGTCGCACGCCGTGCCCACGTCATCATGCCGTACCACCGCGTTCTCGACGGCATCGAGGAGGAGGCGAAAAGCGACGACGACCTCGAAGCCGGCACCACGGGTCGCGGCATCGGCCCCACCTACGAGGACAAGGTCGGCCGCCGGGGCATCCGCGTCGGCGACCTACTCGACTCCGACGTGCTCCGGGACCGACTGGAGTACGTCGTCCCGCAAAAGCGCGCGGTCGTGGAGGAGGTGTTCGGCCTGAAGGCCGGCGAGGAGTTCGACATCGACGCCCTCCACGAGGAGTACGCCGCCGTCGGCCGCCGACTCGCCGAGGAGGACATGACGGTGAACGCCGGTGACTTCCTCGGACGGAAACTCGACGACGGTGCGGAACTGCTGTTCGAGGGCGCACAGGGGACTTCTATCGACATCGACCACGGTATCTACCCGTACGTTACGTCCTCGAACCCGACGGCTGGCGGGGCGTCGACGGGGTCGGGCGTCGGCCCGACGGTCATTGGCCGCGGCGAGGTAGTCGGCATCGTGAAGGCCTACCTCTCGCGTGTCGGGACCGGGCCGCTCCCGACGGAACTCGACGGCGACGACGAGGACCTCGCAGACTACATCCGCGAGAAAGGCGGCGAGTTCGGCACCGTCACCGGCCGCCCGCGCCGCATCGGTTGGCTCGACGTGCCGATGCTCCGTCACGCGGCCCGGGCGAGCGGGTTCACCGGCATCGCCGTCAACCACCTGGACGTGTTGGCCGGTCTGGACGAGGTGAAGGTCGGCCACGCCTACGACCTCGACGGCGAGCGACTGGAGACGATGCCAGCGACGACCGAACGCTGGGCGGAGTGTGACCCCATTCTGAAGGAGTTCGACCCGTGGCCGGAGGTCGACTGGTCCACCGTCGCCGAGGACGGCTACGATGCGCTCCCGGCGAACGCTCGCACGTACCTGGAGTATCTGAGCGACGAGGTCGGCGCCCCCATCTACGCTGTCGGCGTCGGCCCGGACCGCGCGGACACCGTCGAACTCGTCGATCCGTTCGCATAACGGGGCGTTGCACGGCCGGCGACGGTGCGAGAGTCCTTTTACCCCTCGCGGCGAGTCGGTTCCATGCGCCGTTCCCTCCGCTACCTCGTCGCCACCGCCGTCGCCGTCGGGATCGCCGCCCTCACCGCGGTCACCGCCGATTCGACCGGTCTTACCCTCCTCTCGGTGCCTATCGTCTACGGTCCCACGACCGCACTCGTACTCGCTCACTGGCAAACGTGGGTTTCCTTGAGCCGCCAACCCGATCCGTCACGAAAGCTCGGGGCAATCGGCGGCGGCGTCGGCGCGTTCGCCATGTCGTCGCTGTTTCGAGTCTCTGTCCCGGTCGGGGCGGTCGGATTCGGCCTCATGCTGTTCGGCATGGCTGTCACCATCGCCGACGTATCGACGCTTGACCAGTGAGAGCGGGCGTCGCGACACGGTTCGTCGGGGCAACGATTTTATCGCCACCTCGCGCACGTGTACGTATGGTAACCACGACCGAGCGGGACGGTATGACGTGGTACGAGTGCGAGACCTGTGGCATGTTGTTCGACGACCGGGAGGACGCCCGACAGCACGAGGACAACTGCGACAGCGACAGCGCCGACCCCTCCTATCTCCAGTAGCTACGCGTCCGACTCCGCGACCAGTTCGTAGGACTCCTCGCCCCAGTCGTCCTCGACGAAGACGAACACCCGCCCACGCGCCACCGACGGGTCGGCCTGGACCCGACATCGCATCCCGTCGGGTGTGCCGACGGTCACGCCCGGGAACAGCTCTTCTGTCTCTCCACCGTCGAGGACGATCCGGCCGACGCCGGTCGATTCGAGGATATCCTCGTGGGTCTTGCGGTCGTTGACGTACATCAACACACCTTCCGCCCCGTCGGGATCAGTCACGAGGACGTGGACCGCCTTCCCCGGCGCTGCCGAGAGCGTCTCCGGGACCTTCTCGGGGACGCCGCGATAGAACGCCGTCCGTCCGTCGAGATACTCCACTTCGACGCCCCCCTCTTCGAGGGTCACGGGCAAGGTGCTCGGAGCGACGTCGGTGCGAATGGTCATACTGTTCGTAACGGGTGCCCGGGCAAAAACGTCGCGTCACGTCCGCGCCGTGGTGGCCGTCGCCGCGATCAGGCGAACGCCCGCGAAACGCTCTCGTCGGTCGTCTCGGCGCTGATCTTCTCCCACGCGGACACGAAGTCGTCCATGTAGATCTCGGTGCGGTCGTCGCGGATGGCGAACATACCGGCCTCGGTACAGACCGCCTTGATGTCGGCCCCGGAGGCGTCGGCCGCCATCTCCGCGAGTTCCGCGAAGTCGACGTCGGCGGCGACGTTCATGTCGCGGGTGTGGATCTTGAAGATGATCTCGCGGCCCGCGTCGTCGGGCTTCGGCACCTCGATGAGGCGGTCGAACCGGCCGGGACGCAGGATCGCGGGATCGAGCATGTCGAAGCGGTTGGTCGCCGCGATGATGCGGATGTCGCCGCGCTCCTCGAAGCCGTCCATCTCGGAGAGCAACTGCATCATCGTCCGCTGGACCTCGGCGTCGCCGGAGGTCTTCGAGTCCGTCCGCTTCGAGGCGATGGCGTCGATCTCGTCGATGAAGAGTACCGCGGGTTCGTTCTCGCGGGCCACCTCGAAGAGGTCGCGGACGAGTTTCGCCCCCTCGCCGATGAACTTGTGGACGAGTTCCGACCCCGCCATCTTGATGAAGGTCGCGTCGGTCTGGTTGGCGACGGCCTTGGCGAGCATCGTCTTCCCGGTGCCCGGCGGCCCGTGGAGGAGCACACCCGACGGAGGCTCGATGCCCACCTGCTGGAACATCTCGGGGCGGTCGAGCGGCATCTCGACCGTCTCGCGGACCTCCTGCATCTGTTTTTCGAGGCCGCCGATGTCCTCGTAGGTCACGTCCGGGCTGTGATCGACCTGCATCACGCGGGCCCGAACGTCGGTCTCCTTGTCGAGGCGCTTGACGACGGACAGCGAGTTGTTCACCGCGACCCGCGAGTCGGGTTCCAGATCCGACCGCATCTCGTCGGTGACCTCGGTCAAGGCTTCCTGATTGTTGCCGTGCTGTTTGATGATGATGCCCTCGTCGGTCAGTTCCTGTACCGTCGCGACGAACAGCGGCGACTGCTTGAGCTTCTTGTTCTCGTGGGTCAGTCGCTCCAGTTTCTGCTGGTACTTGTTGTTCTCGGCGTTCGCGTCCAGCAGCTTGTCGCGCATCTCCTCGTTTTGACCCTCCAATACGTCGAGGCGCTCGCGGAGGGCCGCTATTTTTTCCTGCTGCGACGCCGCCTCCTCCTCGTACGGGAGGTCGACATCGTCCACAGTGTCGGTCATCACCTCATTTAAGGCACTGACTCATAAGAGACTTCGGGTGCGTGCGGGCTTCGCCGTGACTCGACACCGAAACGACCGCTCTCTTCGGCCTCGGTATATTACTCGCAGAAATTACTCTTGATAACAAATATTATCACCCTGTATGCCACAATGTGAATCAAGATGAGTACGACCGAGGCAGTCACCCGTGACGCGGAGTCGGATCGGTGGGCGGACGTCCGCGATCTGCCGCCGAGTGCGAAACTCGTCGCGAAGGTGCTGGATTACAACGAGACGCTGAGTCAGAGTCAACTGGCCGAGGAGACGCTTCTCCCACCGCGGACGGTTCGCTACGCACTCACGCGACTCGAGGACGCGGACGTCGTCGAGTCGCGGTTCTCCTTTTCCGACGCGCGAAAGCGCCTCTACTCGCTGAAGGTTTAAGGCCGAGTGGGCGCCAACCGCCGCCCGTGACCGAGGAGATTCGCGATGCGCTTCGTTCGCTGGCGACCGACGAGTCCGCCGCCCCGACGGCGACGGTCGACGAGGCCACGGAGGCACTCGAGGACGTGCGCACCCTCGCGGCGTTCGTCGACGACGACGGACCCGAACGGCTCCGTCGGGCGGTCGCGGCCGCGGAACGGGACGGGGACACCGTGACCGCTCGCCGGGGGCGGCGGACGCTCGCGGCCATCGACCGCTGTCGGACGGCCGCGGCGGAACACTTTCACTCCGGTCACGGAACGGTTTTGAGTGCCGACGATCAACCTCCGGAGCGATGACACGGGTGATCCACACCGGCGACACCCACGTCGGTTACCGCCAGTACCACTCGCCGGAACGCCGGCAGGACTTCCTCGACGCCTTCGAGGCGGTGATCGACGACGCCGTCGACCCACAGTCAGGGGACGGCAACGTCGACGCCGTGCTCCACGCCGGCGACCTCTTTCACGACCGCCGGCCCGACCTCCCCGACCTCCTCGGCGTCCTCTCCGCGCTCCGCCGCCTCGCGGCCGCCGACGTACCCTTCCTCGCCGTCGTCGGCAACCACGAGGCAACCCGCGGAAGCCAGTGGCTCGATCTCTTCTCGGATCTCGGGTTGGCGACTCGTCTGGGCTCCGAGCCGACCGTCGTCGGCGACACGGCGTTTTACGGCCTCGATCACGTCCCCCGGTCCCGACGCGACGAACTCGACTACGACTTCGCGCCACACGACGCCGACGCGGCCGCGCTGGTGGCTCACGGGCTGTTCACTCCGTTCCCACACGCCGACTGGGACACCGAGACGCTCCTCGACGAGGCGACGACCGACTTCGACGCCGTGTTGCTCGGCGACAATCACGTCGCCGACACCGCGCGCGTCGACGGGACGTGGGTGACCTACTGCGGATCGACCGAGCGGGCCAGCGCCGACGAACGCGACGCCCGCGGTTACAACCTCGTCGAGTTCGGGGCCGATGCAGGGGGCGACGCCGTCGTCGACATCCGCCGGCGCTCGCTCGATACCCGCCCGTTCGTCTTCGTCGACGTCGAACTCGCCCCCGGCGAGGGGGTCGACCGGGTCCGCGAGCAGGTACGCCAACACGACCTGACCGACGCCGTCGTCGTGGTGTCGATCACCGGCGAGGGCGACCCCGTCACCCCCGCCGCGGTCGAGGAGGCGGCACTGGCGGGGGGCGCCCTCCTCGCTCGGGTCACCGACCACCGCGCCGTCGGCGGCGACGCCGACGCGGCCGACACCGACGTGGAGTTCGGGGACCCCGACGCCGCCGTCCGAGAGCGCGTCCGCGAGATGGACCTCTCGACGACCGCCCGCCGCCTCGACGAGACGGTTCGTGACGGCGGGCTCCCGGACTCGAACGTCCGCGACCGTGTCGCCTCGCTCGTCGCGGACGCCGTCGACGAGGGCGCACTTCCCGACGGCGAGAACGCGAGCGAGGGTGGCGACGACGGGGCGGAAGCCCCCGACGCCGAGAACACGCCCGACGATCAGGTTTCCATGGAGGACTTCCGATGAGATTCGACCGGGTCCGCCTGCGAAACTTTCGTCCCTACGCCGACGCCGACCTCGACCTCCGGGACGGCGTGACGGTGATCCACGGTCTCAACGGGAGCGGGAAGTCCTCGCTGCTGGAGGCGTGTTTCTTCGCGCTCTACGGGTCGAAGGCCCTGGAGGGAACCCTCGACGAGGTGGTGCGAAACGGCGAGACGGACGCGGAGATCGACCTGTGGTTCACCCACGACGACGCCGCCTATCACGTCCATCGCCGACTCCGACAGTCCGGCGACCGAACTTCGACCGCGGACTGTACCTTGGACGGTCCCGACGTGACCGTCGAGGGCGCACGCGACGTTCGCGGCTTCGTCGCCGACCTGCTCCGCATGGACGCCGAGGCGTTCGTCAACTGCGCGTACGTCCGACAGGGCGAGGTGAACCAACTCATCAACGCCTCCCCGGACCAGCGGCGGGACGTCATCGACGACCTCCTGCAACTGGGGCGGCTAGAGGAGTACCGCGAGCGCGCCGCGACCGCCCGTTTGGGCGTCGAGGACGTCCGTTCGGGCAAGCGAGGCGAACTCGAGAAGGTAGAATCACAGATCGAACAGAAGGAAGCCCGGAACCTCCACGCTCGCCTCGACGACCTAGAGGGCGAACTCGCCGACGTGACCGAGCGGATCGAACATTACGAGCGCCAGCGCGAGAAGGCCGAACAGACGAAAAGCGAGGCGACCGCGGTCCTCGAAGAACACGAGGAAAAGCAGGAGCGACTCGACGCCGTCGAGGGGGACATCGCGGACCTCGAAGCGGCGATCACGGCGGCCGAGGACGAACGCGAGTCGATTCGGGAGTCGATCCGCGAGGCACGCGAACGGATCGCCGACCTCGAAGCCGAGGTTGAGGAGCACCTCGACGCCGCGGGGCTGGACGAGGCGACGGCGGACGCGGTCGAACAGCGGCGGGACGAACTCGACGAGCGTGAGACGTCGATCCGCGAGGCCAAAAGCGAGGCGAACGCGGCGGCGACGGGGTTGCGAAATCAGGCGACGAACCTCGCGGAGAAGGCCGACGACCTGGCCGACCGAGCCGACCGCGCCGAGGAGCGGGCCACGGAGCACCGTGAGGCGGCGGACGCGGCCACAGAGGCGGCAGCGGACCACGAGGCGAACATCGAGCAACTGGACGACGAGGCGGCCGACCTTCGCGCGCGGTTCACGGACGCGCCAGTCGACGAGGGTGAGGCGGCCGACCGCCGGTCGGCGCTTCGCGACCGGCGCGGCGAGGTTCGGGAGCGGATCGCCGAACTCGAAGCCAAACGCGAGGCGACCGCAGAACGGGTCGCCGAGGCGGAGGAACTGCTGGCGGCCGGCAAATGCCCCGAGTGTGGACAGCCGGTCGAGGAGTCACCCCACGCCGACCGGATCGACGCGGACCGCGAGCGTGTCGCGACGTTGGACGACGAACTGGCGACCGCCCGCGAGCGGGTCGCGGAGTTGGACGACCGGATCGAGGCGCTTTCGGACCTCACCGAGGCGGAGACGCGACTCGACGAGATTGCCGAGAAGCGCGAACGCCTCGCCGACCGTGCGGCCGAGAAACGCGAGGCGGCAGCGGAGCGACGCGAGGCGGCCGACGAGCACGCGTCCGAAGCGGCCGACCTGCGGACGCAGGCGTCCGAGACCCGAGAGGTGGCGACCGAGAAACGCGAGGAGGCCGCCGAGGCCGAGGAGCGCGTCGAAGAGGCCCGTACCGAACTGGCAGCCGTCGCCGAGACGCGGGCGGCTGTCGACGCTGTGGCCTCCCGACTCGACCGCATCGCCGACCACGAGGACGAGATTGAGCGCCTGCGTAGCGAGGCCACGCGGATCGAAGAGACAAACGACGAGCGCCGGGAACGGATGGTCGAGAAGCGAGAACGTCGCGACGAGTTGCGCGAGGCGGTCGACGAGGCGGCCATCGAGGCAGCCCGGGAGAACAAGGAACACGCCGAGTCGTATCTCGCGGAGGTCGACGAGGAACTCGGTCAACTGGCGGAGCGACGCGACGACCTGCAGACGAACATCGGCGGGGTGCGAACCGAACTCGACGCGCTGGAGGCGCTCCGAGCGGAGCGTGACGCCCTCGCCGAGCGGGTGGCGGCGCTAGACGACCTCCACGCGGAGGCCGAGCGACTGGAGGCCATGTACGGCGACCTGCGGGCGGAACTCCGCCAGCGAAACGTCGAGACGCTCGAACGACTCCTGAACGAGACCTTCGACCTCGTCTACGGCAACGACGCCTACGCACACCTGCGTCTCGACGGCGATTACGAACTCTCGGTCGTCCAGAAGGACGGGAGCGAACTCGATCCCGCCCAACTGTCGGGCGGCGAGCGGGCACTGTTCAACCTCAGCCTGCGCTGTGCCATCTACCGACTACTGGCGGAGGGCATCGACGGCGCGGCGCCGATGCCGCCGCTCATCCTGGATGAACCCACCGTCTTCCTCGATGCGGGACACGTCTCGCGGCTGGTCGACCTTGTCGAGGAGATGCGCGGGATGGGCGTGGCCCAGATCGTGATCGTCAGCCACGACGAGGAACTCGTCGGTGCGGCCGACGACCTCGTCCGCGTCGAGAAGGACCCCCGGACCAACCGCTCGACGGTGTCGCGGTCGCAACCGGCGGCCGTCCTCGGGGAGTGAGACGGACTAGTGTCCCGTCTTAATCGTCAGTCCGTCCCGCGGAGTGCTCGCACCGCCTCGCGGGTCGTCTCGGTCGCCCCGTAGCCACGCTCGCCGGCGACGCGTTCCTCGGCGATCAGCCCCGCCGCCCGGAACTCCGCGAGCAGGCCGTGGAGGTCGCTCTCACAGAGGTCGTAGGCGTCGAGGAGCGTCCGGACCGTGAGGGGGCCGCGGTCCACGAATTCGACGAGTAGACCGAGTGCTTGGTCGTTCGGCGCCGCGGTGAGGACGCGTCGGACCGGCGCGGGCACCGCCTCGGCGGCGGTCCGGAGGGGGTCGGTCTCGCCCGCGGCGTGCAGGTCGGCGTTGGGGAGGTAGCGCTCCGTCCCGGTCGCCGGATCGCGGACGAGACTCGACTCGGCCGACCGCTTTACGAGCAGATATTCGTTGCCCTCGTCGTCGCGGACGCTTCGCATGGTTCGTACGAGGCGACCACCGGGGTTAGGGGTTGTGTTCGTCGGTCCCGGTGTCCGAGCTGTCAGCGTCGCTTCGCCGCTGGAAGGTCCGATACAGGTGATAGACGCGCAGTCCGGCGACGGCCCCGACCAGGACGAGGCCGAGACCGGTTCGCCACTGCCCCCGAAAGCCAATGAGCATGGGACCGAAGGCGAGACAGAACACCGCCACGTTGGCCATGAGGACGCTCCGCCAGAACAGCCCCTGGACCTCGGGGTCGACGTCGCTCGGATCGATATCCGGCGTCGGCGCGGCCGGCGCAGTCGGCGGGTCGGGACCGAGATTCGACGCGCGCTTCTCGGCGGGTGCCTTCTCGGCGTCGTCGTCCCACGCGTCGTCGTCGTCCCACGGATCGGACGGCACGCTCTCAGAGAGCGAACGTGGCGACAAAAGGGTTCGTTTGTCTGATCAGGCGAGTTCGTTGAGCGGGACGGCTGTCGACGATTCTACCCACGCGAGCGGGTTTTCCGCGTCGTAGAGCACTGTCCCGTCCTCGATTTCGTACGCCTCGACGGTATCGATCCCGTCGGGATCCGGACGGCGTTCGGCCGCACTGTCCCACCGGCCTGCGTCGACGTGGTCGGACATCGTCACGCCGCTTGGTAAGCAATCACATGGTATAGGTCTTTCCGTCGTGGCAGAGTTTCCGCTCCGGAGTGGCTGGGTTTTTACCGGGAAGTCCCGAAGTGAGCGGCATGGAACAGGCGGAGCTTACAGGGGCTTGGGGGACCGATGACGCCGATCGGCCGGAGGCGGAGGCGATGGCTGTCGCCGGCGACGTCGGCCAGTCGGTCACCGAAGTCGTCGACGCCGCGGACCTGAAGTTTCCGGACCCCGACGGGGCGGTCGATCTTGCGGTCACCCAGGTCGACTACACAATCGAGGGCCAGGGTGCCGACGAGTATCCCGTGGTGCACGTGTTCGGCCGGACGCCGGACGGCGACCCCGAACACGTCCGCGTCCTCGGGTTCGAGCCGTACTTCTACGCGCCGACGGCGAGCCTCGACGACGGCGACCTGGATCGGGACGTGATCACGCGCACCGAGACGGGCTACGAGAGCATCCGCGGCGAGGACCTGACGAAGATCTGTACGCGGACACCCCGCGACGTGGGGGCGATCCGCGACGAGTTCGACCACTACGAGGCGGACATTCTCTTTCCCAACCGGTTGCTGATCGACAAGGACATCGGGAGCGGCGTCCGCGTGCCCGCCCGCCGACTGGAGAGCGGGGCGATTCAGGTCCCACACGACGAACTCGCCCCCGTCGACGTTCCGACGGATCTGCGGGTGAACACCTTCGACATCGAGGTGGACGACCGCTCCGGCTTCCCGGAGGACGGCGAGGAGCCGGTCGTCTGTCTCACGAGCCACGACTCCCGCCGTGACGAGTATATCGCGTGGCTGTACGAGGCACCGGACGGATCGGAGACGGGTCCGGCGTCCTTCGACGACTACGACGGGCTGGCGGACGACCTGCACGCCGAGATTCGGGCCTTCGAATCCGAGGCGGCGATGCTCGATGCCTTCCTCACCTACATCGAGGAGACGGACCCAGACGTGCTCACGGGGTGGAACTTCGAGGACTTCGACGCACCATATCTCATCGACCGCCTAGAGACGGTAGGCAAGCGACCGGACGTGGACCGGAATCTGAACCCCGACCGCCTCTCGCGGATCGGTGAGGTCTGGCGGAGCGACTGGGGCGGTCCCACGATCAAGGGACGGGCCGTCTTCGACCTGCTCTATGCCTACAAGCGGACCCAGTTCACCGAACTGGAGTCCTACCGGCTGGACGCCGTCGGCGAGATGGAACTCGGCGCAGGCAAGGAACGCTACGCGGGCGACATCGGCGACCTCTGGGAGGACGACCCCGAGCGCTTGCTGGAGTACAATCTCCGCGACGTGGAACTCTGCGTGGAACTCGACCGCAAGCGCGACATTATCTCCTTCTGGGACGAGGTGCGGACGTTCGTCGGCTGCAAGTTGGAGGACGCCCCGACACCCGGCGACGCCGTCGACGTCTACGTCCTGCACAAGGTCCACGGCGACTTCGCGCTCCCCTCGAAGGGGCGGGCCGACGCCGAGGATTACGAGGGCGGCGCGGTGTTCGACCCGATCACGGGGATCAAAGAGAACGTCAGCGTTCTCGACCTGAAGTCGCTCTATCCGATGTGCATGGTGACGATCAACGCGTCGCCGGAGACGAAGGTCGACCCCGAGGACTACGAGGGCAACACCTACCACGCGCCGAATGGCACCCACTTCCGGAAGGAACCCGACGGCGTCATCCGGGAGATGGTCGACGAACTGCTCGACGAACGCGAACAGAAGAAAGCCGAGCGAAACGACCACGACCCCGACAGTCAGGCCTACGAGCAGTACGACCGACAGCAACAGGCAGTCAAGGTCATCATGAACTGCTTCACGTCCGATACCGACGTGCTGACGCCCGAGGGTGTCCGAAACATCCGGGACCTCGACGTCGGCGACGAGGTGTACTCGCTCGACCCCGACACGATGTGTCTGGAGGTGAAGCCGGTGACCGACACCCACGCGTATCCGGACTACCGTGGTGACCTCGTCGACATCCAGACGAGCAAGATCGACTTCAGCGTCACGCCCAACCACCGGATGCTCGTCCGGAAGAACGACACCAACGGCGTCTCGTGGGACGAGTTCCGGTTCGTCGAGGCCGGCGACCTGAACGAGGCGTCACATTACGAACTCCCATACGACTGGGACGGACCCGAAGGTGAGTCGTTGGAGACGGTCGACCTGACCGAACTCCTCGGTGACGACTACGAGGTGTGGGCGAACAACGACGTTCACGGCCACAGCTTGGCCGACGAAGTCGGCTACTACCCGGACAAGATGCAGAAGCAGGGTTCCGACGGGACGGGCTATGTCTTTTCGGCGACCGAGTTCGAGACACACCGTGACTACCTCGACGAACACTGCTCCGAGTTCTACGTCCACGCCGAACGGGGCCGGAAGTGGATTCCGCGCTTCTACGACGGCGACGACTTCCTCGATCTGCTCGCGTGGTACATCACGGAAGGTTCGGTGTACACGTCCGAGGACAAGCAGTTCGGTGAGAACTTCCGTGGCTCGGCCACGATGATTCAACTTGCCCAGGAAGCGAGTACCGATGGCGGCGAGGGTGGCGACCACGTCGCCATCGGTGATCTGTTGGATCGACTCGGCGTCGATTACTACGTCGACGACCGGTGCTATCAGTTCACTTCGCGCCTGCTCGGTCGCTGGCTTGAGGAGACGTGTGGCGAGAACAGCTTCGAGAAGCGGATTCCCGACTTCGTATTCGAGGCTAGCCGCGAACAGAAGAAGCGATTCCTCGACACGCTGATCGCGGGCGACGGTGATCGACAGACTGGAAGTTGGCGCTACTCTACCTCGAGCGACCAACTACGCGACGACGTGCTTCGACTCTGTGCTCACCTTGGACTGACGGCCAACTACAATCGGGACAGTGGCTCGTGGCGCATCTACTGCACCGAAGACGGCAAGAACAGTTTCCGGATGCATCGTTCCGGTGGCCAAAACACCGCGGACGACGGCGCGTACTGTGTCACCGTCGCGGACAACCACACGCTCCTCGCGGGCCGTAACGGGACATTCCAGTTCGTCGGGCAGTCGCTGTACGGCGTTCTGGGATGGGATCGCTTCCGCCTCTACGACCGGGAGATGGGCGCGGCGGTGACCGCCACCGGCCGGGACGTCATCGAACACACCCAGACCGCGGCCAACGACGTGGGGTACGAGGTGGCCTACGGCGACACCGACAGCGTGATGCTGGAGTTGGGTGAGGAGACGACGGCCGACGAGGTTCCCGACGCGGTCCGTGAGGCCCACCCGGAGGCGAGCGACGCGGACCTCCGCCGAATCGCCGGCGCCATCGAGACGGGCTACGAACTCGAAGAGAGCATCAACGAGTCCTACGACGCGTTCGCCCGCGAGGAACTCAACGCCCACGAACACCGCTTCCAGATCGAATTCGAGAAACTCTACCGCCGGTTCTTCCAGGCCGGCAAGAAGAAACGCTACGCCGGCCACATCGTCTGGAAGGAGGGCAAACACGTCGACGACATCGACATTACGGGCTTCGAGTACAAGCGCTCGGACATCGCCCCGATCACGAAGAAGGTCCAGCGGCGCGTCATCGAGATGATCGTCACGGGTGAGGACGTCGACGACGTCGAGGAGTACGTCCACGACGTCATCGAGGACTTCGAGGCCGGGAACGTCGACCTCGACGACGTGGGAATCCCGGGCGGTATCGGCAAGCGCCTGACCGCCTACGACACCGACACCGCACAGGTCCGAGGGGCGAAGTACGCCAACCACCTGCTCGGCACCAACTTCCAGCGCGGCAGCAAGCCAAAGCGCCTCTACCTGAAGAAGGTCCATCCCGAGTTCTTCCGGCAGCTGGAGGCGACGGAGGGGTTCGACCCGCAGACCGACGCCCTCTACGGCGAGTTCAAGCGCGACCCGGACGTGATCTGCTTCGAGTACGCCGACCAGATCCCCGATGCCTTCGAAATCGACTGGGACAAGATGCTGGAAAAGACGCTCAAAGGTCCCATCGCCCGGATCATCGAGGCGCTCGGTCTCTCGTGGGACGAGGTGAAAAGTGGGCAGCGACAGACCGGTCTCGGCCAGTTCTGAAAGCTGATTTCTATATCTCGAAACAATAGTTGCTGTTGTCGAAACTCGAAGGGGGAGAATGCGTAAGCATTATGCGTGTTACACCCTAGTCATCGGCAGGGACATGGCTACACTACAGATCAACAACCTTCACGCAAAAGTCGCAGAAGAGGGCGGCGAGAGTATCCTTCGTGGCGTCGATCTCACGGTCGAGTCGGGCGAGATTCACGCCCTGATGGGACCGAACGGATCTGGCAAGTCGACGACGGCGAAGGTAATCGCCGGCCATCCGGCCTACGAGGTCACCGACGGCGAGATCACTCTCGTCCTCGACGACGCGGACCTCGCCGACATCGACGAGGAGGTACCCGCTGAAAAGCGAGAGTGGGACCTGCTCGATCTCGAGCCCAACGAACGCGCCGCGCTCGGCATCTTCCTCGGATTCCAGTATCCGGCGGAGATCGAAGGCGTGACGATGACGAACTTCCTCCGACAGGCGCTCAACGCCAAACACGAGGAGCGCGAGGAACTCTTCGAGGACGATGAGGAGGAGGCGGCCGAAGAAGAGGACGACGCCGGCTACGACACTTCGCCGATGGAAGGCGAGGCCGACGACGGCGAGATCGGTGTCGCCGAGTTCCAGCAGCTCCTGAAAGAGAAGATGGACCTGCTGGACATGGACGAGAAGTTCGCACAGCGCTACCTCAACGCCGGGTTCTCCGGCGGCGAGAAGAAACAGAACGAGGTGCTTCAGGCGGCGATCCTCGAGCCGTCGGTCGCAGTGCTCGACGAAATCGACTCGGGACTGGACATCGACCGGCTACAGGACGTCTCCGAGGGGATCAACGCCCTCCGTGACGAACAGGGCACCGGCATCCTCCAGATCACACACTACCAGCGCATCCTCGATTACGTCGAGCCGGATCACGTCCACGTGATGATCGACGGCGAGATTGCCGAGAGCGGCGGTGCGGACCTGGCCCGGAAGCTTGAGGACGAGGGCTACGACTGGGTCCGCGAGCAGGTTTACGGGACAGCGTAATACGGCTACACCCACAACACAATACCATGAGTTCAGATCAAGATCATCTCAAAGAGACCGACACCGAGGCTCGCTTCGAATTCAAGAAGGAGGAGCGCTCCTCCTTCCAGGCCGAGAAAGGCCTGACCGAGGAGACGATCCGCGTCATCTCGGAGGACAAGGGTGAACCCGAGTGGATGCTGAAACGCCGGCTCCGGGCCCTGGAACACTTCCAGGAGATGCCCATGCCGACCGAATGGCCGGGCCAGCCGGACCTCTCCGAGGTCGATGTCGACGAGATCGTCCCGTACATTCGTCCAGACGTCGAGACGCGGGAGAGCGTCGACGACTGGACGGACCTGCCCGACGACATCAAAGACACCTTCGACAAACTGGGCATCCCCGAGGCCGAGAAAAACGCCCTCTCGGGCGTCGGCGCTCAGTACGAGTCGGAGGTCGTCTATCAGAACATGCAAGAACAGTGGGAGGAGAAAGGCGTCATCTTCTGTAACATGGACGAAGCGATCCAGGAACACGAGGACCTGGTTCGCGAGCACTTCATGACGAAGTGCGTGCCGCCGAGCGACAACAAGTTCGCGGCGCTCCACGGCGCCATCTGGTCTGGCGGGTCGTTCGTCTACGTCCCCGAGGACACCACAGTCGAGATGCCGGTGCAGGCGTACTTCCGGATGAACTCCGAGGGGATGGGCCAGTTCGAGCACACGCTCATCATCGCCGAGGAGAGTTCGGAGGTCCACTACATCGAGGGCTGTTCGGCGCCCAAATACTCCGCGTTCAACCTCCACTCCGGTGGCGTCGAGGTGTTCGTCGGCGATGACGCACACGTCCAGTACTCCACGGTACAGAACTGGTCGAAAAACACCTACAACCTGAACACGAAGCGTGCGCTCGTCGAAGGCGACGGCCGGATGGAGTGGATTTCCGGATCGATGGGGTCGAAGGCGACGATGCTGTACCCCTCGACGGTGCTCAAGGGTCGTGGCGCCTCCGACAATCACATCACCATCGCCTTCGCGGGCGAGGGTCAGGACATCGACACCGGCGCGAAGGTCTACCACAACGCGCCGGACACGAAATCGACTATCGAGTCCAAGTCGATCAGCAAGGACGGCGGCCGCACGAACTACCGCGGCTTGGTCCACATCGCCGACGGCGCGGCAAACTCCTCGACCAGTGTCGAGTGTGACGCGCTGATGTTCGACAACGAGTCCACCAGCGACACCATGCCGTACATGGAGATCAACGAGTCGGCGGTGGACGTGGCCCACGAGGCGACAGTCGGCAAGATCGGTGACGAGGACGTGTTCTACCTCCAGAGCCGTGGCCTCGACGACGACGACGCCAAGCAGATGATCGTCTCCGGCTTCATCGAACCGATCACGGAGGAACTGCCCATCGAGTACGCGGTCGAACTCAACCGTCTCGTCGAACTCGAGATGGAGGGGAGCCTCGGATAATCATGAGTGCACAGGTACCAGCAGATCTCTCGGAGGCGACAGTCCACGAGATAGCCGACAGCCGAGACGAACCGGACTGGCTCCGCGAGACGCGCCTGAAGGCGCTCAAGGCCCTCGACCACCTCGAAATGCCCGATGTTATCCAGACACCCGGGCGCCGGTGGACCGACCTCGAACAGCTCGACTTCGCGGAACTGGCCGATCCGTTGACCCAGTCCGACGACACCGAGCGGGTCACCGACGAGGGCGTCGAAGTGCTCTCGTTCACCGAAGCGGTGGCGGAGCACCCGGAGCTCCTCGAATCGAAGTTCGGCTCGGTCGTCGACCCCGAGAGCAACTATCTGACGGCGCTGTCGGTGGCCCTGTTCACCACCGGTACGTTCGTCTACGTGCCCGAGGGTGTCGACGCCGAGGACGTGACGATCCGGACGGAGATGAACTCCCGGTCGCTGTTCAGTCAGACCCTCGTCGTCACCGAGGATTCCTCGTCGGTGACGATTCTCGAACGGATCGACTCCGGCGACTCCGTCGAGGGCGCGCGCTACTACAGCAACCTCGTCGAGGTCGACGCCGGCGAGAACAGCTACGTCCAGTACGGCTCGCTCCAGACGCTCGACGAGGACACCTACAACGTCACGCTCAAGCGTGGTGACGCGGGTGTCTACTCGACGATTGACTGGATCGAGGGCAACATTGGCTCCCGGCTCACCCGCTCGGACATCGAGACGGAACTCAACGGCGACAGCTCCGAGAGTCAGATCGTCGGCGCCTTCTTCGGACACGACGACCAGCACTTCGACGTGAACGCGCGAGTCTGGCACAACGCCGAACACACGACGGCCGACCTCGTCACCCGCGGCGTCCTCGACGACACCGCGCGGTCGGTGTACGAGGGCGTCCAAGACGTGGGTCGTGAGGCGTGGGACACCAACTCCTACCAGCGCGAGAACACGCTCATGCTGAGCGACGACAGCGAGGCCGACGCCTCGCCGAAGCTCATCATCAACAACCACGACACCGAGGCCTCCCACTCCGCGACAGTCGGACAGGTCGACCGCGAGGATCTGTTCTACCTCACGTCGCGCACAATTTCGGAACGGGACGCCCGGAACATGCTCGTCGAGGGCTTCTTCGTGCCCGTCCTCGAGGAAATCGCGGTCGACGAACTCCGCGAGGATCTCGAGGCACAGGTCACGGCCCGTCTGCGCGAGTAGGCGACCGCAGGTCGCAGGGAACGCCTTAAGTTCCCCTCGCCCCGACTTGATCGTATGACCGTCCCGACCACGCGCGTTCGGAGGTGGCAGTCGTTCCGATGAGCGTCAGCCATCGGGTCGGCTCCGACCACCAACTCGCCCGCCTCCTTCAGATCGGGATCGTCCTCGAGGAGGTCGTCGAGGCGCGAGCACACCACCACTACCAGTCACTCGACGCGGAGCGCGATCTCGATCCTGAAATCGAGGCGTTGCTGGCCGACGCCGCCGAGGAGTCGGCGGCCCACCGAGAGCGACTCGAGGCGGTGATCGCCGACCTCGACGCCGAGTCGATTCCCTTCGAGGACATCGAGACGCTGGTCGAGGCCCAGTACGCCCAGACCAAACCCGAGGACTTCGACGGCGTTCTCTACGATCAGCTCTGCAACGAGGAGACGGCGTACAAGTTCTACGACGACCTCGTGTCGGCAATCGAGGCCAGTGACGCCCGGTTTTCGGTGGATCGTGCCCGACTTCTCGACACCCTGCGGTCGATCAAGGAAGACGAGGCAGACGGCGTCGAGGACGTAACGAAGATCATGGAGACACGCGATTAGCGATGAATACGGCAGACCAGTATCTCAAGGCAATCTACCTGATCCAGGAGATGGAGGACGGCCCGGCGGCGACGGGGGCGCTCGCGGACATGCTCGACGTGAGCCCCGCCAGCGCCAACGAGATGATCGGCAAACTCGAGAGCCGGGGGCTCGCAGAACACGAGAAGTACAAGGGCGTCCGTCTCACCGACGAGGGGATCACCCGCGCCCGCGACGCCATCCAGACCTACTGCATCATCGAGCGATTTCTCGCGAACGTCCTCGACGTCGAGGACTTCCGCGGCGAGGCCCGCGAACTCGAAGCCGTCATCGACGACACGGTGGCCGACCGCCTCGACACCATCATCAACCGCAACCCCAACTGTCCGGACTGCTTCGACGCCGACACCGACGCCTGTCGGGAACTCGAAGTCGAGTGCGAACCCACGGCGGACTGACGACCCTTCATTGGGGGCACTTCTGTCAAGACTTTACCTAGTCCGAGTGTGTCATCCACATGGATTGTCCGACGTGTGAGCGGGCCTTCTCTTCGGAGCGGGGCGTCCGCCAGCACCACGCGATGGCACACGACCGGCCTCTTCCGAACCGGACCTGTGTCGACTGTGGGTCCGAGTTCTACGATCCGAAGTCACGGCGAAAGTACTGTGACTCGTGCAACCCGAATGCCGGCCGAAACAACGGAAACTGGAGCGATGCGATGGAAACCGCGGCCTGTCGAACCTGCGGGTCCGAGTTCGAGTACTACCCGTCGAACAAGGACGGCGTCTACTGTGACGCGTGCGTCACCGAGGCTGATGGTCTTCTCCCGGAGAACCCCGCGGAGAAGAAGCGTGTCGAAACGGAGTGTACTCACTGCGGGTTGACGATGCGTGTCGTCCCCTCTCGATTGACCGATCGAGAGCATGGTGTCTTCTGTTCACGAACCTGCCACGGGGAATGGCTCTCGGAACACGTCGTCGGCTCGAATCACCACCAGTGGGAGGGTGGAACGATCGAATACGGTGGCTCGTGGTGGCAGGTACGTGAGGCGGCACTGGCTCGTGACGACTACCGGTGTCAACAGTGCGGTCTGTCTCGGGCGCAACTGGGCCGTAACCCCGATGTCCACCACATCGAACGTGTCCGCGACTTCGAAGAGCCTGAAGAGGCCCACCGGCTCTCCAACGTCGTCACACTCTGCCGTTCCTGTCATCGGCGCGTCGAGGAGGGTAGTCTGCCGGTTCCGACGCCGGCGACAGAGGGATAAGTTATTGTACGTCGGTTAGTTATGCCACGATGCGGAACGTTGGATCGGAGTCCCGTGGTGTAGTGGCCAATCATCTGGGCCTTTGGACACCGTTCGGGGATCGCCCCGGGTGAAAGACAGCCCAGGACGGCGGTTCGAATCCGCCCGGGACTATTCTGCTGGCACAGCCTCGTGAGCAGTGCGGCTTCGATCAGGTTACGCGCCCGCGTCCGTCCGGAACTCGAAGCGCGCCCCGCCCGCCCGACTCTCCGTCACGGAGACGGACCAGCCGTGTGCGTCGGCGATCCGTTCGACGATGGCCAGTCCGAAGCCGGTGCCGTCCGCGGCGGTGGTGAACCCGCGTTCGAAGACGTCGTCGCGTTCGTCCTCGGGGATGCCGGGACCGTCGTCCTCGACGGCGAAGCCGGGGGAGAAATCGAGCGGGCTGACACGCACGTGGACGCCGGACTCGTCGGTGGAGCCATGCTCCACGCTGTCGTCGGACTGAGTCCGACTGCCCGTCGAACCGTGTTCGACGCTGTCACCGGACTGCGTCCGGTTTCTCGTGGAGCCATGCTCCACGCTGTTCCGAAACAGGTTGGCGAGCAGTTCCCGGACTCGGTCGGGATCGGCGTCAACCGTTATGTCCTGCACCGACAGTTCGGCGTCCGGAGTGTCGATGCCCTCCCACGCCTCGGCCGCGACCGCCGCTATGGAGACAGGCTGAGCGTCGATCACTCGCCGCCCATGTTCGGCCATCGTCAGCAGGTCCTCGATCAGCGCCTCCATCCGGTCGACGGTGTCGTCGATGCTCGTACAGAGCGTTCGGACGGCCTCGGCGTCGACCGTGTCCGCGGGGGCGTCGCCGGCCGGCGACTCGCCGCAGTCGATGGCCGCACGGAACCGCTTGAGGTCGGCATCGAGCGCGGCAAGCGGGTTTCGAAGGTCGTGGGCGACCGTCTCTCCGTACTGCTTGAGCCGATCGTTCTGTGCCTCCAGTTCGCGCTCGTAGGCCCTGAGCTCGCTCACGTCGCGGTTGACCGCGACGAAGCCGGTGATCCCGCCGTCGCCGTCACTGTCGCCGTCGCTGATCGGGGCGATGGTCTGATCGACGACGTACTGCTCCCCGTCCTTGCGCTCGTTGACGACCTCACCCTGCCAGACGTCGCCGTCGAGGATCGTCTCCCAGAGGTCGTCGTAGAACGTCTCGTCGTGTTCGTCGGAGCGAAGCAGCGCGGGCGTTTGGCCGATGGCTTCCGCTGCCGAGTAGCCGGTGGTGGATTCGAAGGCGTCGTTGACGTACTCGATCCGCCCCTCGGCGTCGGTGATGAGGACGCTGTGTCCCGCGTGGTCCACCGCGCTCCGGAAGCGTTCGAGGTCCCGCTCCTGTCGCTTGCGCTCGGTCGCGTCACGGAGCGTGTTCACCTGATAGGGGTCGCCGTCGATACGGACCCGTGAGGAGACGACTTCGACGGGCACGCACTCTCCGGTGTCGAGGCGCTCGATCCGCGCGTCGCGGATCCGCCGCTCGCCGTCCTCGAAGGACGACCAGTACGACGGGAAGCGTGACTTCTCGAGCGTTGGATCCAGCGAACACATGTGCCGTTCCCGGAGGTCGTCACGACTCGTTCCGAACTGTTCGGCGAGGCGTTCGTTGACGTAGGTCGCGTAGCCGTCGGAGCCGTAGGTCCCGATGCCGATTCCGGCTTGGTCGATGGCGCGCTTGAGAAATGCGAGGTTCAGTTCGCGCTCCTTGCGCTCCGTGATGTCCCGGTTGATCGCGATGTAGCCGACGATTCCGTCGTCGTCGCTGATCGGGGCGATGGTCTGGTCGATGATGTACTCGGTTCCGTCCTTGCGCTCGTTGACGACTTCGCCTTCCCAGGTCTCCCCCGACGAAATCGTCTCCCAGAGGTCACGATAGAACGTCCCGTCGTGGGTTCCAGACTGGAGCAGCGCCGGACTGTGGCCAAGCGCCTCCGCTTCTGTGTAGCCGGTAACGGACTCGAAGGCGTCGTTGACGTAGGTTATCCGGCCGTCGGCGTCGGTGAGCAACACGACGTGGCCGGCGTGTTCGACAGCGCTCCGGAACTGGCGGTGGCGGCGCGCGCACTGGCTTCGGGTCTCGGCCCGCGTGACGGCGTCGGCAACGACGGTCCCTACCGCCGTCAGGGCCTCGATCACCCGCTCGTCGAAGGCGTCCGTCCGGTCGGTGGCCACGTGGAGGACGCCCACCATCGCGCCGTCGTCGCACAGGGGAACGGCTGCGGCCGCACGGTCGTCGCTCCACGCGCTCTCGCCGTCACACGTGACCGTGACGTCGCCGGTTCGGAGCGCCCGCTCGGCCGCTCCGGTGGCCGACATCTCCTCTTCGGGGTCGCCCGGGGCGTCGCCAGCCGCGGCCCGCCGTGTGACGACGCCCCGGTCGGCGTCGTAGTCGTCGATCCCGACGGCATCGTACGGACCGACGTCCGCGACGGTGTCGCAGACGCGGCGTTCGACTGCTGCCCGCGTCTCGGCCGCCGCGACCGCCCGGCCGACGGATTCGACGAGCCGACAGGCTCGTTCTGCGCTTGCCGCCTGCCGCGCCGCCTGTCGTCGCCCGACGGCGCCACCCACCCGGGCGGCGAGCGACGCCACGTCCGGGTCCGACGGGTCCGTTCGGACGTAATCGACGTCGGTGGCCGTCCCGTCCGCGACGGTGCCCGACGGCGTCGCCGAGAGGACGAGCACGGGGAGGCTGTCCGGCGCCGCTCGCACCGTCGTCAGGGACGCGGAGTCGTCACCCTCGACGACGAGGCAGTCGAACGTCGACTGGCCGAGTCGGGCGCGGGCGTCCGCGCTGTTCGCGACCCTTTCGACCGTCCAGTCGGCCAGGGCCTCGAACCGGGTCGACGAGTCGCCGGCGGCGACGTGAAGGATACGACCAGGTTCGGTCGTCTCGCTCATGCCGTCGGATGGTTCAGCCGAGATAAATAGCCCTCGCATGTTCCCGACGAGTGGCGACGATTCGGCTGTCGGCAACCGGAGAGTCGGACCGGTCACCACACTTTTGCGCCGGGCGGGCGGAACGCTTCGCGATGACACGACGTCCTCGCGATGTCGCCGCCAGCGGCGCGTTCGCGCTGCTGTCGGGAGTGGTGCTGTGGCCGCCCGGCGCCGTCTACTGGACCGGTGTAGCGGCGGCCGTCGGTGAGGCCCCCACAATTGGACTGGTCGTGTTCTCGGCTGTCGCCCTCGGTACCGCCTTCGGCCACGTGACGCGGATCGGTGTTCGGCGGTTCCTCGGCGGTGGGGTCCCAGCGTACGTCGTTGGGATGGTGGCAATCCGTGTCGTCTCCGCGCCCGACAGCCCGGTTCACCTGGTCTGGTACGCCGGACTGTTGGCCTGTCTGAGCGGTGGCGTGGCGCTCGATGGGTATGTCCGGGGACGGTGAGCGGCCGTCCGCCCGGCGGTGCCGACTCACAGAGTGCGCTCGATGTACCGGTTGACCGCACGCACACGCTCCTGGCGGAACGTCCAGACCGCCTCCCACGCGCCGTCGTCGACTCGTTCGGCAACGAGCGCCGCCCCCGCCGTGTCCGCTTCGTCCGTGTGGTGGACGACGAACCAGGAGGTCCGAAACTCCCCGGTGTACCCCGCGTGGACGATGCCGGAGAACGACTCCGGCGGGAGCCAGTCCGGCACGCCGTAGACGTGGACGTCGACGTCGGTCGCTCCCAGTTGACGATACACCTCCCGAGTTCCCCGCTCGTCGTCGAGTCTGGAGAGTCGCTGGAACGACGACCGAAGTCGGCCGGAGCCGTGCTCCCAGGCGAGTCGCTCGATATACCGCGACATCGCGATGAGCGGTAGTTTCTCCGAGTGTGCGGCCGGATAGCCACGAACCCTGAACGGCGTCTCCGAGAGTCCTTCGAGGACCGCCGGTAGGCTCACGTCGTCGAGTCCCTTCGCGCCCGTCACGTAGAGGTCGGAGTTGACCAGAAGCAACTCCTCTTCGAGTTCCCGTAGCGGCGACGAAGCGATCACCTCGCCCTCGCCGTTGAGCAGCAACACCATGTCCTCCTCGGTGCCCGGCACGTCGAATTCCCTGATCTCGACGGACTGTTCGGCGAACAACTCCTCCAGCATATCCTGGATGGGCCGTGGACGCGTCCGGTTCACGACTGCCAGCGACCGATCCGCGACTGCTTCCTTCTCGATGAACGACACGAGCGAGTCCGGCAGGTCGGTCATCCGTCGCGGTGTACGGCAAGCGGGTTGATAACAGGCGCTATTCGACGTGTGTCGGCCGACGGAAGCGCGCCGCTCCCCACGCTGTCCTCAGTCTGTCCGTGGGTCGTCACGGGGCGCCTCCTGACACTCTTCGAGATGTTCGGGGAGGGTTTCGACGCGGTTTCCACAGAACGGGCATTGGGTTCGCATATATCCTCCTACTGACTGTTACTCACGACGAGTTTTGATACTCCCGATCAAATTATCGGTGTTGGTAACCGCACCCCTGGTCACGCTATCTGCGTCGAGCAACCGGCAAACGCGCCGCCCTCCGCGCCGTTCTTATCCGTTCTCCTATCGAGTTGGACCGTGACCCGTCTTCGCCGCGCGCTCGCCGACGCCGTCGCACCACTGCGGGGCGGCGGCCGTGGGTGGGTCCTCCTGACCGTCGCGGTTGGCTGGCTGTTCACGCTCGGTCTGCGCTTTCTCGTCCCCGCCTTGCTCCCACAGGTCAAGGACACGTTCCACCTCGACAACGCCGGCGCCGGCCTCGCGGTGACGGTCATCTGGGGGTGTTACGCGCTGATGCAGTTTCCCGCGGGACTGCTCGCCGACCGGGTTGGGGAGCGAACCGTCCTCGCTGCGAGCCTCGCGCTCAGCGCGGGGAGCCTCGCGCTTCTCGCCGTCGCGCCGCTGTTCGTCGTCTTTCTCGCCGGTGCCGCCGCCTTCGGCATCGGGTCCGGTCTCTACGGTCCCGCCCGCGGTACGTCGCTCTCGAAGGCGTTCCCCCGGAACGACGGGGCCGCCTTCGGAATCACGCTCGCCGCTGGAAGTCTCGGCTCCGCGGTCATTCCGCTCGTCGCGGGCACCGCCGTCGGTGTCGTCGGGTGGCGCCTCCTCGTCGGCGGCACGATTCCCGCGTTCCTGTTTGTTGCCGCCCTCGCGTGGACGACGCTGCCCGATCCCATCGACGCGGGAGTCAGCCCCGACGGCGGCGACCCGGCGACCGAGCGGTCACTGTCGCTCCCCGAGGTGCTCCGTGGACTCCCCCGTGCGCTCCGGAACCGGAACGTCATCCTCGCTGGCCTGGGCCTCACCTTCTACCTGTTCGCGTTTCAGGGACTGACCGCCTTTCTCCCCACCTACCTCGTGGCACAGGAGGGAATCGACCAGAGCGTCGCCGGCGGCATCTTCGCGGTGCTGTTCGTAGGCGGGGCGGTCAGCCAACTCGCGGTCGGGTCGGCCGCCGACCGGTACGGCGCCCGGCCCACGCTCGTCGTCGTGGCGGCTGTCGGCGTCCTCACCCTGCTTGCCGTCCCCGTCGCCGACGGCCGCCCCGTCTGGGTGGGACTCGTCTTCCTGCTTGGCACCCGCATGGCCATCGCTCCCGTCACGAACGCCTACGTCGTGGCACGACTCCCACCGGACGTTCGGGGGGCCGCTTGGGGCCTCCTCCGAACCTGCCTGTTTCTCGTCGGCTCGACCGGCTCCGTGTTCGTCGGGGCGATGGCCGACGCCGACCGATTCGACGCCGCGTTTCTCGCTCTCGGCGGTATCACCGCCGTCGCCGTCGTCTGCTACGCCGGGTTGACGCCGCGGACGCCGCGGCTGTGAGCCACCGTCGACCTAAGGTTTATGATCGGTGCGGGGATGGATTGGCGCACCCATGACCGACGTCCGAGGGATTATTCCCCCACTTCTGACGCCGTTTGCCGAGGACGGCAGCATCGCCGACGAGCGACTCCGCGAGCACGTCGACTTCCTGATCGAGGCGGGCGTTCACGGCCTCTTTCCGGGCGCGTCTATCGGCGAACTGTCGAATCTGAACACCGACGAACTCGAACGGGTCACCGAGGCCGTCGTCGACCGAGCCGACGGAGCGGTACCGGTCTACGCCGGCGTCGGCGCCAGCGGGACGCTCGAAGCCGTCGAACGGGCGCGACGGGCCGCCGCCGCCGGGGCCGACGGACTCGTCGCCATCACCCCCTTCTTCCTCGAAACGGATCAGGCCGGCATGCGCGACCACTACGCCCGGGTCGCCGACGCGACCGACCTCCCGGTTATCCTCTATCACCTCCCCGATATGACGGGACAGACGCTCACGGTCGACACCGTGGCCGAGTTGGCTACCACGCTCGACAACGTGGTTGGACTGAAGGATAGCAGCGGTGACCTCACGTGGGGGTCTCGCGTCATCGGAGCCACGCCCGACGAGTTCGCCTACCTCCAGGGACTCGGCTCTCTCCTCTTGCCCAGTCTCGTCCTCGGAGCCGACGGCGGCGTCACCGGGACGGCGAACGTCGCGCCTGACCCTCTGCTCGAGGTCTACGACGCCTACCGGGCCGGCGACCTTGATCGCGCCCGCACGACCCAGGTCGAGACGGTCACGCCGCTTGCCGATGCGCTCATGGGTGGGACCTTCCCCGCCGGGTTCAAGGAGGGCGCCCGACTCGCCGGGCGGGATCTTGGCGTGCCCCGACCGCCGATCCGTGGGTTCTCGGAGGCCGAACGGGAGTCGTTGCGTGCGGTGATGGCCGACCTCGACCTGCTGGCGTCGGCGTAGCGGGCGGTCGACTGAGCGCGCCCGACACCGCCGTGTGCCGCGTCCCGCACGATTAATGTCCCCGCCGGCGAGACGCCGAACGGATGTCCGTACCATCGCTGCCCCTCCCGAGCGGAGACGAACTGCCCGTCGTCGGTCTCGGCACGTGGGACCTCGACGACGACGCCGTCCGTGGGTCCGTCCGTGCGGCCCTCGACGGCGACTACACGCACGTCGATACGGCCGAGGGCTACCACAACGAGACTGCCATCGGCGAGGCGTTGACCGACGCGAACCGTGACGATCTGTTTCTCACCTCGAAGGTCCTGCCCAAGAACCTCAGCTACGGTGGAGTGATCCGGGCCTGCGAGCGTACTCTCGACCGACTCGGCACCGACTACCTCGACCTCTACCTGATCCACTGGCCGAACCCCGCCATCTCGCTGCGCGAGACGCTGGACGCGATGGCGACCCTCCACGACCAGGGGAAGATCCGCAACGTCGGCGTGTCGAACTTCACCGGCTACCAGCTCAGCAACGCTCTGCATATCAGCGACGTTCCGATCGCCGTCAACCAGATCGAGTTCAATCCCCAGTTCCAGCGACACGACCTCGTCGAGTACTGCCAGTCCGAGGGCGTCACCGTCGAGGCTGCCGCCCCGCTGGCCCGCACAGCGTGTCTCGACGACGACACCGTTCTCGAACTCGCCGAGACGTACGACCGGACGCCCGCACAGATCGTGCTCCGGTGGGCCGTCGAGAAGGATATCGTCGTCCTCCCGAAGTCGAGTTCGGCCACCCACGTCGCGGAGAATATCGACCTCTTCGGGTGGGAACTGGACCCCGAGGACCACCGGCGGATCGACGACCTCGACCGAGGTGAGCCGGTGTACGACACCCTCACGCGGGACTGGTCGCGGGACGTGTACGGCGTTCCGGAGTGAGTCGCTGGCCGCCTACCGCTTCTCGACCGCCCGCTTTTCCCAGTCTTTCTCGAAGAGGTTGATCGTGTGGACCTTGTCCTCGGTGTAGGCGTGGTCCGCGATCACGTCGTGATCGAGTTCGATTCCGAAGCCCGGCCCCTCGGGGACCGTGACGTAGCCGTCCTCGACCTCCAACGGATCGACGAGCAGGTTGTCGACCCAGTCCACGTCGTAGGTCTGGAACATCTCCTGGATCATGAAGTTCGGCGTCGAGGTACAGAAGTGCGAGTAGATCGCTCCCGCAACCGGCCCCTGCGGGTTGTGCGGGGCGATACTGACGTGATCGGCCTCCGCGAGGCCCGCAATCTTCGTGCCCTCGGTGATCCCGCCGGTGTTCATCAGGTCCGGCTGGAAGACGTCGACGTCCGTCCGAGTGACCAGTTCGTAGAAGTCGTGTTTGGTCATGTGGCGCTCGCCGGTCGCGATGGGGATCGGCGACTTATCCGCCACCTCCGCGAGGCTGTTGATCGAGTCCGGTGGGCACGGCTCCTCGAACCACGTCGGCTCGAACTCGTCGAGTTTGCGGGCGATGTCGAGGGCCTGTCCGGCGGTGAACCGGCCGTGCCCCTCGATGAGCAGGTCCACGTCGGGACCGACCGCCTCCCGCACCGCGCGGACGATGTCGACCGAGTGGTTGAGATCCTTCTTCGACATGCGCTGCCACGCCGTGCCGAACGGGTCGAACTTCATCGCGTCGTAGCCGTCGTCGACCACCCGCTCGGCGGCCTCCGCGAACCCCTCGGGATCGCCGTCCGTGTCCGTGTACCAGCCGTTGGCGTACGCTCGCAGTCGGTCGCCGTGGACCTTCCCGCCGAGCAGTTCGTAGACCGGCTTCTCGAGGAGTTTTCCCTTGATGTCCCAGCAGGCCATATCGACCGCCGAACAGACCGTCGTGTTCACGACACCCTTCGAGAACCACTCGTCGCGGTACATCTCCAGCCAGATCTGCTCGGTGTCGAAGGGGTCTTTCCCGACGAAGTAATCCGACATCTCCTCGATGGCTGCGGCGACCGTCCGTGGCTTGTCGTGGGCCGTCGCCTCGGCAACCCCGGTGACGCCGGCGTCCGTCTCTACCTCAACGAACACCCACGGCTTCCACGGATTCGCCACCAGATACGTCTCTACCCCCGAAATACTCACGTCTGACATGTGCATACGCCTGCCGAAGGGACGTGCTTAAGCGTGTCGATGTGTCACATTCGCGTGCCGGCGTACACCTTCGACGCCGCTGCCTGCCCGCTGTGTCGGCCCCGCGCCGTCCCGCAAACTTATCCCGCTGACCCGGGATGACGAGGTATGTCGCCAACGATCACGAAAATCGAGAGCACGGAGTTCTCCTATCCGCTGGCGGACGTCGGGCAGAATCCCGACGGCTTCAGCCTCGTCTACGACCCCGGTGAGACGACCCACCGGAAACAGTTCGCGCTCCGTATCTACACCGACGTGGGGATCACCGGGGAGTACGTGGGCGGGAACTCGCCGGGGGCGGCCCAGATCAACACGTTCGCCGACTATCTGATCGGGAAGGACCCACTCAAGCGCGAGAAACACTGGTCGGAGATCAAACGCGCGCTCCGAAAGTACGACCGGATGGGGATGGGTCCGGTCGATATCGCCCTCTGGGACTTCGCTGGCAAGTACTACGACGCCCCGATCCACGAACTCCTCGGCACCTACCGGACACGTCTGCCGGCATACGCCTCGACGTACGAGGCCGACGAGAACGGCGGCCTCGACTCCCCGGAGGCGTACGCCGACTTCGCCGAGGAGTGTCTGGACCTTGGGTACCCCGCCTTCAAGATGCACGTCTGGGGCGCCGACGAGTGGCGCGACATCGACCGTGAGATTGAGACGGTCCACGCCCTTGGCGAACGCGTCGGTTCGGAGATGGATCTCATGCTCGATCCGGCCTGTCAGTACGAGACGTTCGCCGACGCGCTGAAGGTCGGGCGGGCCTGCGACGAGGCGGAGTTTTTCTGGTACGAGGACCCGTACCGCGACGGCGGCATCTCCCAACACGCCCACCGAAAGCTCCGGGAGAAACTCGACACGCCGATCCTCCAGACCGAACACGTCCGCGGGCTTGAACCTCACTCGGATTTCGTGCAGGCCGATGCGACCGACTTCGTTCGCGCCGATCCGGAGTACGACGCGGGGATTACCGGCGCGATAAAGATCGCCCGCATGACCGAGGCGTTCGGCTTGGACGTGGAATTTCACGCTCCCGGCCCGGCCCAGCGACACTGCATGGCCGCCACCCGCAACACCAACTACTACGAACTCGCCTTGGTTCATCCCGAGGTCGCAAATCCCATCCCGCCCGTCTACGAAGGCGGCTACTCGGACTACCTCGACACTGTCGACGACGACGGGACCGTGTCGGTACCCGAGGATCCCGGCTTGGGAGTCGAGTACGACTGGGACTACATCAAGAACAACCGCACGGGCGATCTGCACGTCTACGACTGAGTCCGCGCCGCGCATCCCCACCGCGGCCGGAGCGTCCCGCTTACTCCGTCTCCGCTGCCTTCACGTATGTCACGGGACACGGGGCGTTTAGCAACACGTCCTGGGCCGTGCTGCCGAAGACCGCCTTGCCGACCGCCGAGCGCGTCCGTCCGGAGACGATGACGCGGTCGCTCTGGGTTCGCTCCGCGATGTCGATGATGCCGTCGCTGATGTCGCCGACGACGCCTTTGACCTCGTAGTCGACGCCGTGTTCGTCGAAGACCTCCTCGAAGTGTCGAACCGACTCGTGGCGCTCCAGAACCTTGTCGACCTCCGTCTCGGCGAGGTCGGTCATCCCGAGATCCTCCGCGATCTCCTGGAACTGGTCCGGGGTGAAGACGTGCGTGATCACGACCGTGGCGTCGGCCGGTTTCGCGACCTGTACCACCGTCTCCGATAGCTCGTCGAGGCGATTTTTGTCGTTCGGTCCAACGGTGAGGAGCATCGTTTCCAGTGGCTCGAACATCGACTGTCCGTACGCCCATGGAGTTGAAAAACCCCACCACCCTATCGCCGTGGCTCTGGACGGTCACGAGGGCCAGATACCGGGATCGGACTGCCGGCCGCCCACGGGCCGAGGCGGGCGCCACCCTCGCCGCCGCCGGGAGACATACTTATTACGCGGTCGACGGATTTCGGGGGTATGGCGTTGACAATCACGAACATTGAGAGCCGCGAGTTCGAGTACCCGCTGGCGGACGTGGGTACCGACGAACACGGCTTCAATCTCGTCTACGACCCCGGTGAGACGACCTACCGGAAACTGTTCGGCCTGCAGATCCACACGGACGCGGGGATCACCGGGGAGTACGTGGGCGGGAACTCGCCGGGGGCGGCCCAGATCAACACGTTCGCCGACTATCTGATCGGGAAGGACCCGCTCAAACGCGAGAAACACTGGTCGGAGATCAAACGCGCACTCCGAAAGTACGACCGGATGGGGATGGGTCCGGTCGACATCGCCCTCTGGGACCTCGCGGGCAAGCATTACGACGCCCCGATCCACGAACTTCTCGGGACCTATCGCGAGCGGATTCCGGCGTACGCCTCGACGTATCACGGCGACGAGGCAGGGGGACTCGACTCACCGGTGGCCTTCGCCGACTTCGCCGAGGAGTGTCGCGACGCTGGCTTCGACGGGTTCAAGATCCACGGCTGGGGTGGCGGCGACGACACCCGCGACCTTCGGCGCGAGATCGAGGCCGTCCGCGCCGTCGGTGAACGCGTCGGCTCGGAGATGGACCTCATGCACGATCCAGCCTGCGAACTGGAGACGTTCGCTGACGCTCTGAAGCTCGGCCGCGCGCTCGACGAACAGGGCTTTTTCTGGTACGAGGACCCGTTCCGCGACGGCGGCATCTCCCAACACGCCCACCGGAAACTCGGCGAAAAGCTCGATACGCCGATCCTTCAGACCGAACACGTCCGTGGCTTGGAGATGAAATCCGATTTCGCGGCCGGCGACGCGACCGACTTCCTGCGCGCCGACCCGGAGTACGACGCGGGGATCACCGGCGCGATGAAGGTGGCGCGAACCGCCGAGGCGTTCGGCCTGGACGTGGAGTTTCACGCCCCCGGCCCGGCCCAGCGTCACTGCATCGCCGCCACCCGCAACACCAACTACTACGAGATGGCGCTCGTTCACCCCGAGTGTCAGAACACACAGCCCCCTGTCTACGAGGGTGGCTACTCCGACATGATCGACGCCGTCGACGACGACGGGACCGTGCCGGTTCCCGACGGCCCCGGCCTGGGTGTCGAGTACGACTGGGACTACATCGAGCGCAACGCGACCGGCTCCCTGCACGTCTACGAGTGACGACGTAAGGCCCGTCGCGGCCTGCTCCTGCCCTGTCGCCCGCCGACGATGTCTTTATCTATCACGGTCACCGACGGTTGGCGTATGACGGTCGGACCCGACGCAGTACACGAACTCATCGTCGAGTCCGGGTGGTCCTATCCCGTGTCCTCGCGACGCTTGGAGCGGAACATGCCGCTCGAGAACATCACCCTCGACGAGGACGGCAACTCCATGATGCTCGTCGAGTTCCTCAGCGAGGCCGACGTCGAACGCTTCGAGAGCCGGGAGGATCTCGAACGGAAGCTTCGGCCGGTTTGTGAGGCCGAGAGCGCGGCCCGGCAGTCGAGCATCGTCGGCCGACTCAAGCGGACGTTCCTGGGATGAACAAGCTCCGGACGGTGGCCTGGGGAGGCGGCGGCCTCGTGGTTCTCTCGGCCGTCTGGGCGACGCTGCACTACGGCGACCCCGGCCGATTCCTGCCGACAGCTCTCATCGGTATCGTCGCGGCCGTGCTCCCTTTCGGCATCGTGTCCGCCAAGAGCGCGGCCACGTCGCTTCGGCGGCGTTTCGCCGATGTCGACGCGGGCCTCAGCGCCGAGAAGGGGTCGATCTTCGTCTCGCAGACTGCCATTGACGACCCGGTCGACTGTCTCGAAGCGATCCGTGCGGCGGTTCGGACCGACGACGACTACGACGACGTACAACGGGAGTCCTTCGAGGAAGGACCGGGACTGATGGTGATGTACACGGGCTTTCACAACTCCTTCGTCCGGATCACCGAGGCCGGGCGGGTCGTCGTGACCGGCACCTCCGAACACACACACGACCTCGCCGATACCGTCGCCGAGGCGTGTGCCCTCTCCTTTGACCGCACGCGAAACAACCCCTTCTCGGGGGTAGAGCCGATCCGCGGCGCCCCGCGGGTGTTTCTCGGCGTCTTCGTGGTCGTCCTCCTGTTGGTGGGAGCCGGCACCATCGGCGCCGCCGCGTACCCGTCGGACGCGTACAACCCCGCCGAACGGACGGTCATCGTCGGCATCGACGCCCGCGGGGACGTCGACCCCGGAACCGATCAATCCGCGACCCGTCTGTCGAAGGCGGCGTTTCTCGTCGACATCGTCGACGAGGAGGCACGAGAGGTGACGTGGGTGCAAAACGACAGCGAACGCGTCACCGAACACGGCCGACAAGCGTTGCGGGTCTCCCGCGACGCGGCGGCGCTCTTGGCCGCGACGCGAAACGATTCGCTCACGCCGGCACAGGCCGAGCGGGCGACCCGGTTGGAACGACGACTCCTTGATGCACGGACCGCCGTCGCGGCGGCGATGACCGAACGGGTGGAGAACGGATCGGTGAACGAAACCGCCGACATGCGACTGGTCGTCGAGCGACTGCGGGCCGCGCCGTCGTCGTCCTGACCGACGAGTGGCCGTCTGACTCCTTCGACGGGGAGTCGCCGGCCGGTAGACAGAGCGGTCGTGTCGTGTTGCGAACGACCGACGCATACGCCCAACGCGGTCGGGCGGTGTGTGGGCGTCAGTCCGCGGTCGTGTCCGACTGCTCCGCGGTTGCGCTGACGTCCGCGCCGGGGAGACCGTGGACGAGTGACTCGCCGGACGCGCTATCGAACAGGTGAACGTCGTCCTCGTCGAACGTGAGGCGGACCGTCTCCCCCTCCGACGGTTCGATTTCCGAGGGGGTCCGCACGCGGAACTCCTCGCCGGCGAGGTCCAGATAGATGAAGTTATCGGAGCCGACGATTTCGACGACGTCGACGGTCGTTTCGATGCTTTTCTCGGTCGGCGCGTCGGGGTCGATAGTGACGTTTTCGGGCCGGATGCCGAACTCGACTTCGGTGGTGCCGGAATCGAGCGGCTGGAGCAGACGACTGCTCACGTCGTAGCTGAAGTCCTCGCCCACGAGTGTACCGGAGCCGTCCGAATTGCGCTCCAGTTCGACGTCGACGAAGTTCATCGACGGCGAGCCGATAAAGTTCGCGACAAAGCGGTTCACCGGTTCGTGGTACACCTCTTTCGGCTCACCGATCTGCTGGAGTTTCCCCTGATCGAGGATGACGATGCGGTCGGCCATCGTCATCGCTTCCTCCTGATCGTGGGTGACGTAGACGGTCGTGATCCCAACCTCGGCGTGGATTCGTGAGAGTTCGGTCCGCATGTGCTTGCGGAGCTTCGCGTCGAGGTTCGAGAGGGGTTCGTCGAAGAGGAACAGCGAGGGTTCCCGGACGATGGCTCGTCCGGTCGCGACGCGTTGCTGCTGGCCGCCGGACAGCGAGGACGGCTTCTTATCGAGCAGATCCTCGATGCCCATCATCTCGGCGGCCTCCTGTACGCGGCGGCTGATCTCCTCGCCGTCGAGGTCGGTGCTCAGATGGAGGCCGTAGGCCATATTCTCCCGCACCGTCTTGTGCGGGTACAGCGCGTACGACTGGAACACCATCGCGATGTCCCGATCCTTGGGCGACTTTTCGTTGATCCGCTCGTCACCCAGTCGAATCTCGCCATCGGTGACCGTCTCCAGTCCAGCGATCATTCGGAGTGTCGTCGATTTTCCACAGCCGGAGGGACCGACGACGACGATAAACTCCCCGTCTTTGATGTCCAGATTGAGCTCTTCGACCGCGATGATGGTCTCAGCGCTCGTGTCGAATACTTTCGTAACGTCGTCTAGTTCGAGGCGTGCCATGGTTGTTGTACTCGGATTCTATTTCACAGCATTTATTATTTGGCTCTCGGTTCGTCACGGCGGTTCGGAAACACGGGCCGAGACGGCCGGAGACGCGCTATCCCGGCGTTCCCCCCAGCCCTTCGCCGACGTACCGTCGCGATAGCCCGTAGAAGATCACGGGCGGGGCGACCAGCAAGACGAGCGACGCCATCAGGACGTTCCACTCCCGGAGCACGTCGCTTCCCAAGATGTAGTAGATGGCGACCGTCGCCGTCCTAACCTCCTCGTCGGTCGTGAGGACGAACACCCAGAGGAAGTTGTTCCACGCGGTCAGGAAGGCAAAGAGCGCGGCCGCCGCGACGGCCGGCCAACTCAGCGGCAACACGATCCGGAGGAATGCCGTGAGTTCGTTGTGGCCGTCGATGAGCGCCGCCTCCTCGATGTTTTCCGGGATGCCCTGTCTGAAGAACCCCTGGAGGAGCCAGATGTTCTGTGGCAGGACGAAAATCGAGAGGGCGACGATCACGCCCACGATGGTGTTCACGAGATCGAGGAAGTAAAACACCTCGTAGACCGGAATCGTCAGCACGATCCACGGGAACATGATGGTAAACACCGCGGTGTAGAACAGCGCCTTCCGGCCCGGGAAGTCGAGTCGGGCGAAGGCGTACGCCCCCGGAATCGCGAAAAACAGCGAGATGACCGTCGCGGCGACGGAGACGATGACGCTGTTCCGGAAGAACGTCACGAAGGCGAATCGATCCCAGATCTGCGTGTACGATTCGACGGTGAGTTTTCCGAGTGCCGGAATGAACCCCGTATCGGGGCTGATCGCGGCGATGTTGGTTAGGAACGAGGTTCGGATTACCCAGTAGTACGGGACGACGGCGAATAGCGCGAACGCGACGATGCCGACATACAGGAGCGCACGGCTTCGTTTGTTGTCGTTGAGCATGGTTAGACGTACAGATTCTCCTCTTCGCTGATCGCCTTCACGTAGATGACGGCGGCGGTCATCGACAGCAGGACCATCGCCATGCCCACCGTGTACGCGCGGGCGAAGTTGTTATTCACGAACGCGACGCGGTACGTGAGGATGCTGAGAAGCATCGTCTTGGTCCCTGGACCGCCGCCGGTCAGTGCGAACGGCTGGGAGAATTCGGCGATGTTCCAGGCGGTCCGCAAGGAGAGAATGACGATAGTCGGGATCAGGAGTCGCGGCAGCGTCACGTCACGGAATCGCTGGAGGCGGTTGGCACCGGACTGGGCCGCCGCCTCGTACTGCTCTTTCGGGATGCTCGCGATGGCGGCCGCGTAGATGATCGCCGAGTACGCGTAGTCGTGCCACGTCTGGGCGACGATCAGCGAGAGGAACGGCCAGATTCCCGTCGAGAGGAAGGCCGGGGCGTCGGCGCCGAAGACGGCGAAGGCCTTGGACATAAAGCCGAAGCTGTTGTCGAGAAACCACATCCAGATCACACCGCCCGCCAGCGGCGCGGCGAAGTACGGCGACATGATCAGGGCCCCGATCCAGTCTTTCGCGGCGTCGCCGAGTTCGTTCAACAGTAGCGCGGCGAGCAGTCCGAGCACCAACTGGAGGAACGTCGTCCCCGCGACGAACGCGATAGACCACCCGAAGGCGTAGACGAACAGGTCGTTCGTCACGAGCCACTGGTAGTTCGCGAGGCCGATGAACTGACCAGGTTCGCCCAGCCTGGTGTCGGTAAAGGTCATCATGATTCCGCGCACCATCGGATAGTAGAACAGCGCCGTGAAGGCGACGAACGTGGGGACGATGAACACGTACCCCGTCCAGTTCTCGCGGAGGCGATCCGTGAGCGTCCGCTCGTCGAGTCCGTACTGCTCACGGATCTCCTCCCGGGTGCGTCCTTGTCTCTGTGCCATGGTCTCAATCATCAATAATAGGGTGATAAAGTTTTCCGTCCGCTTCGTCGCCACACAGCCCGCCGACGGGTGTCGATCACCCGACGTGACGGGGATTCTCGTTCAGTTGTTCTCCTCTTCGAGTCGCGTGAGAACTCGGTCGCGAACGATAGAGGGCGTCTCCTGAACGCTGTGTTGGCCGGCGATGGCCTGGCTGATCGTCTCGTTGATGTCGGTCCAGCGGACCGGGTCGGTCGGCCAGACGTCCCACGGGCCGCCCGTGTTGCTGTACTGGCTGCCGTATTCGACCTGGTTGGTGAGCGACTGTTCGAAGTTCTGCGGCAGGTCGTACTCGTCGCGCAACGCGTCGAGTTTGGGCGCCAGCCCCGGGATAGCCTCGTAGTACTCGCCCCACGCGGGGAGGACGAAGTCGTCGTCCTCGAGCAGGTAGCGACCGAGCGTGAAGGCTCCCTCCTGCTGTTGGTCGTTCACCTCGTTGAAGATGGTGTGACACTGCTCTAGGCCCCAGACGTGGCCGCCGTGCTCGCCAGAGTGACCGCTGAGGTCGTCGATGCCGATGGCGTTGCCGAAGTCCTCGTCCAGTCGCGGGTGGGGCAGCAGCATGAAGTCGCCCTCACCGTCGTTCCAGCCAATCTGGGCGTTCTCGTCGACGGAGTACCACCGGTTCGCCGTCGCCAGCGCGTAGTTGAACGAGGCGACGCGGCCGCTGAGCATCAGCGCCGGGATGTCCTCGTCGCCGCGGGACGCGGCCTCTGCGCTGCTGAACTCGTCGGCGAGGTTGATACACGCCTTGATCATCCCGTCGGTCTTCTGTCGGTCCTCTTCCATCTCCTCGTTGTTGATCACGACGGTCGGGTCGGCGCCGTCACCCCGGATCCACGGGTCCGTTCCCTCGGTGTACGCCGTGCGGGCGTAGCCCCAGTACGATTCGAGGTCGCCCGGGACGCCGGTTTCCTCGTAGGCGATGATGTCCTGTTCCTCGTCGATTGTCTGGAGGGTCTCGTAGAACTGACTCCACGTCGCCAGATCCTCCATCGGATTCTCGACACCGGCCTGCGAGAACGTCTTGGGCCGGATGCCGAGGTTACTGTTCGTGTTGCGCATGGCGCCCATCGACCAGTAGTCCCCACGGAACTCTGAGACCTGTTGACCGGCGTTCGTCAGGTTGTCGGGGAGGGTGTCGGTTCCCTCCATGAACGAGGTGTGGTCGGCCAACTGGTCGTTGCGGAAGAACTGGAGACCGAGGCCGCCGGACTCGGCCAGTGCCGGTGGGTTCCCGCTCTGGACACGCGAGGACAGCGCCTGCTGAACGTCGCCGTACGAGGCGGTCTGGAGGTTGACCTCGTAGCCGCCGTTCTTGGACGCGAAGTCCTCCATCGACGACTGGTAGTGACTCTGGATGTCGCCGTTCTCGACGGCGTTCGCGGAGAGGAAGTCGACGGTGACGGTTTCGCTTCCGCCGCTGTCGTCACCGCCGTCGCCACCGTCACCGCCGCCACCGCCCCCGTCACCGCCGTCGCCCTCGTCGCCCCCGTCGCCCCCGTCGCCGCCTCCGCCGCCACCACAACCGGCGAGAGCGCCCATGGCACCTGCACTCGCCGCTCCCGTCGTGATCTTGACGAAGTCACGCCGAGTTGTCTCCTCGTCGTCAGTGTCCAGATTTGCGCCACTGGACCCGTCGTTCGTGTCTCGGGATGACATACGACTATCGTTGTCAGTTAGTAATATAAATAATTAACCACTCATTTTTCTCGACCGGCTTGCGATCACACGATTGTGGCCTCGCGGGCCTCACTCCCGTAGGCACCGCGCCCGCTTCGGTCCGGGTTCGGCGATGCTGAAGCGGTCGCCGATGACCGCGTGTTCGATCACCTGAGGGTAGGTGAACGAGGCGGCGTGGTGGCTGAGGACGTTCGGATCGGCGCCGAGTCCGCGCCACATGTCGTAATGTGTCGGGAGGAGGCGGTCGAGTTCGAGTTGGTTGGCTGCCTCGATCACCTGGTTTTCGTCCATATACCAGCGGTTTCGCTCGCCGGCGCCGGTCTCGGGGTCGTAGACGGTCCCGACGGAACCGAGTGCGAGTGCGCCGACGTCGATGTCGAACGCGTCGGCGACGGCTCCGAAGGCGTCGGGTGCAGGGCGACTGTCTCCGCCGTGGAAGAACGTCCCTGAGGCGTGTTCGACCACGTAGCCGACCTCGCCGAGTGCGTCCGGGTCGTTGGTCGCTACCGCGTGAATCGTGAGGTCGCCAACCGTGAACGTCTGCCCGGGTTCGACGACGTGTTTTCGCTCGCTCGGCACCCGCATCGCTCCGTCGTAGTCGGCCTCCTCGTAACACGCCGTGGTCGCGTACACGTCGGCACCCAGATTCTCGACCAGCGGGCCGTATGACGGCGGATGCATGTGGTCGATGTGTTCGTGGGTCGCCAACACCGCATCACACTCGGTCGCGTCCGCCGGATCGAGCGGAACGGGGAGCATCCGAATCAGGTTCGGTGGTTCCCCGTCGGCGAAGTACGGATCGACGTAGACGGTGGTCTCGGGGCTCCGGAGGACGAACCCGTTACACCCGAGATACCACAGGGTCAGTTCGTCGGGGACGGCGCCCTCGACCTCTTCGCGGATGAACCAGTCGCCCCATGTTGAGTGAATCACACATCAATCACCTCCTCGCCGTTCATAAATTCTTTCGCCGGGCCACCACCGCCATCGACAGGCAGCGGATACGTTAGTCAACGAACACGACAGAGTCATCGAATTTTGCCGCGATATTCGTGCTGACATGTCTGTTCGACTGTCTACTTGGAGAACAGGAATATTCAAAATGTTTATGCCAATCTGTTCCGATTATTTATATGCATGATAGATGATAACGAATTGGGGGCCCCGGTAGATCGGCGCCGATACCTCGCGGGTATCGGGGCTGGCATCACCGCGGGTGTCGCCGGTTGCATGGGTGGCGACGGAGGCGACGGCGGCGATGGCGGCGACGGTGGTGGCGGGGGCGGCGAATTCACGTACGACGGCGAAATCGATAGCGCGTTCGTCTCCCCGGACAACCTCGAAAACGACATCTGGCAGGTGTTTCTCGCGGGTGCCCGGGAGGCCGCGTCGGCGCTCGATCTCACGGTGGATTATCAGGCACACGGCGGCCAGGAGTCCCAGCAAATCTCCCAGCTTCAGTCCGCGACCACCAGCGGTTCCGACATCATCACCGGCACGGCGTATCAGAACTCCGGCGTTCGATCGATCGCCGAGACGGCCGCGGAGGCCGGCGTGCCGTTCATCGGCTACTGGACGATGGCCACGTGGTGGACGCCGATGGACTCGGGACCGGAGTTCCTCCAGTACCAGATCCCGGAAGTCGTCCGCACGGGGGCCGCCACGGCTCGCGTCCTCTTCGAAGCGATGGGCGGGTCGGGTAACTTCGTCCACATCACCGGCGTCCCGGGACACGTCGGGTCCCACCGAAACGAGGGCGTACAGGTCGCGATGGAAGACTATCCCGATATCGAACGGCTTGGCGACCCGATCCCGAGCGACTGGACCCGGTCTACGGGCCGCCAGGCCATGTCCGACTTCATCTCGCAGTACGGCGACGATATCGACGGCGTGTACGGACAGAACGACGGCGTGGCACTGGGCGCCATCTCGGTGCTCGAGGAGAACGACATGGAGGTTCCGGTCGTCGGCTACGACGGCTTCCAGGAGTCGGTCGAACTCATCCGCGACCGGACCGGCGGCGACGGTCAGCCCTGGCTCGCGGGCGTGTTCGCGGCACAGCCGTTCTGGCAGGGCGGCTGGGCCGTGGTCAGGGGATACGATTGGCTGCACGGCTGGCGGCCGGAGGTTCCCGAGCGGATGATGTTCGGCGGTGGCGCGATGATCATCAACGACGCGCTGTCACAGGACACCTTCAGCGACCTCGATGTGTCCTTTACCAGCCCTCAGAAGTATCTCGACGTCGCCTTCTCCGATGGGTCCTCCCCATACGACTGGGAGGCGATGTCCATCGAGGAGAGCGGCGACAGCTGGGACCCCCAGAACCTCTTGAGTCCGATCAGACAGGAGGACTTCAGCCAGTTGCTGTGGACGGAGGAAAACAGGCCCTCGAACTACGAAGTCCCCGACGCGTACGCCGATACCGAACTCTTCGACGAAATCGAGCAGGACTACCGAGACCGGTTCGAGAACGGGAACGACCCGTACGCATAGCCGAGGATGATAGGCACGATATCCGGCGACCGATCCCTCTCCGAGCGTGACGAGGACGCGGCTGACACGGCCGCGCCGAGACTCGAAATCGAGTCCATCTCCAAGTCGTTTCGTAGCGTCGACGCACTGAGTGACGTGTCCATCGCCATCGAGACCGGAGAGGTTGTCGGCCTCGTCGGTGAGAACGGCGCCGGAAAGAGTACGCTCTTGAAGCTGCTGACCGGCATCCACCGGCCCGATTCCGGACGGATCGTCCTCAACGGCAGCCCCGTACAGATCGACGGCCCGCGGGACGCCGCCCATCGCGGCATCGCCATCGTCAAACAGGAACAGGACGTCGTTCCGAACCTCACCGGCTACGAGAACCTCTATCTGGACCAGATTCCCGACTTCACACGGTTCGGGATCGTCAACACCGATCGGATGCGGTCCCGAGCCGAACAGGTGATCGAGGAACTCGGTATCGAACTCGACCTGGCCGCGCCCGTCTCGTCGTACTCGTTCACCGAACGGCAGATGCTCGAGGTTTCGAAGGCGTTCAGCGAATCGATCGACACCGATCATCCGATCATCCTCCTCGACGAACCGACCGCCGGACTGGACGAAGACGGCCGCGAACTCCTGTTCAACCGGATCGACGAACTCCGCGAGCGCGCCTCGTTCGTGTTCGTCTCCCACGAACTCGACGAGGTACTCGAAGTCAGCGACCGGATCTACGTCCTCAAGGACGGCTCGCTCGTCGACGAGTTCGACGCCGCCACGGCCGACGAGTCGATGCTCCAGCGCGCCATGGTCGGCCGCGAAACCGCCGACGAGTACTACCGGACCAGCCGCCAACCCTCGATCCCTTCGACGGCGGACGTTGCGCTCCGCGCTGACGGTCTCACGGTGGCTGGGGACGTCGACGACGTCTCCTTTTCAGTACGAGACGGGGAGATATTTGGCATCGTTGGCGTCGAGGGCTGTGGCAAGAACACGCTGGGGCGAGCGCTCTGTGGCGTCGACCCGCCCGACGGCGGTACTGTCCACGTCCACGGCGACCCAGTCGACCCAACGTCGCTGGGCCGGATGGTCGAGACGGGGATGGGATACGTCCCGAAGGACCGGAAGGCCGAGGGATTGCTTCTCTATCAGCCCCTCACGATGAACGTCTCCCTTCCCAGCATCGGGACCGAACGGACCAGTCACAGCCTCGGCGGGGTCGGCTCGCTTCTGTCGCTCATCGACGGCGGGAAAGAGCGCGAGATGGCCGCCGAGTCGGTCGAACAACTCGACATCAAGACGCCCAGACTCGACTCGCTGGTCTACCAACTCAGCGGCGGCAACCAGCAGAAGGTCGTCCTCGCGAAGTGGCTGCAACGCCAGAGCGACGTGCTCGTCATGGACAACGTCACCCGCGGCATCGACGTCGCGGCCAAAGAGGAAGTGTATCGCGTCTGCCGCGAACTCGCCGAGGACGGGGTGTCGATGGTGTTCATCGGCGACGAACTCCCCGAGGTCATCGGCATGTCGAACCGCATCGGCGTGATGAAGAAGGGTCGCCTCGTCGACGCCGTCGACGCACCGGTCGGCGACAAACCGACCGAAGAAGCGCTTATCGAGATGATGATCTGATATGGCGGACGGAACGCTACTCGACAGAGCGGGTGCACGGCTCACGAAGATACGGGCGGAACGGACGCCACAGGACTGGGTGATCGACCTCGGTCCGTTCGTCCTACTGTTCTTGCTCGTCATCGCGTTCAGCATCGCGTCGCCGAACTTCTTCACCGTGTCCAACCTGGTCGACAACGTCCTCCGGAACAGCACGATCCTCCTTCTGGTCTCGCTGGCCGGGACCTTCCCGATCCTCCAGCAGAGTATCGACCTCTCGATTGAATCGATGGTCGGGATCACGGGCGTCATCGCCGCCATGCTGATCTCCGACTACCAGTTGGGAGTGCTCGCGCTCCTCGTGGCGGTCATCGCCGGAACCGTCTTCGGCGCGCTCAACGGCATCGTATTCGCGAAACTCAAGATCCCCTCCTTTCTCGTCACCCTTGGATCGCTCTCGATTCTCTCGGGGTCGGCCCTGCTGTTGACCGGCGGCACGTCCGTCCCCTACCGGGACCCGAGCGTTCGGTGGGTATCGACGGGTGAACTCATCTTTTCGATTCCGAATATCGTTATCTGGGGGCTGTTGTTCTACCTGCTGATGACGTTCATCGCGTTCAAGACGCCCTTCGGCAGGTACTGTTACGCCCTCGGCGAGAACGAGGAGGTCGCCGACCTCTCGGGTGTCCGCGTCGACCGATACAAGATCGGCGCCTTCGTCGTCTCGGGGCTGCTCTGTGGCGTCGCCGGCGCGCTTCTGGCCGCCCGGACGTCCTCCGCCTCCCCCGGCATGGGCACCGGACTGCTCCTCCAGTCCATCGCCGCCATCGTGATGGGCGGGACCGCTCTCACCGGCGGCGTCGGCGGCCCCCATCGGACTCTCCTCGGCGTCCTCGTCATCGGCGTTCTCGCGAACGGCATGAACCTGGTTGGCATCCAGTCGTTCGTGCAGGAAATCGTTCTCGGGTTCGTCGTCATCATTGCCGTCGCGATGTCGATGGACCGCCGCAAGATCGACATCGTGAAGTGAGCTATCACCCCGGCTCACCCCCGGGGTCCCGACGCTGTCCGCCCCGTGTCGGCCGCGGCATACTGACCGCGGACGACGGGCGCCGTCACTGTGCCCGAACGAGCAACCGTACCTGCGAGCCGTCGCGCCCCTCGTACGGGAGCGGCGTGCAGACGACGTCGTACCGCCCGGGGTCGAGTGCTCCGAGGTTCGCGACACCCTCGACGATGCGCACGCCGTTTCCGAGGAGCCGCCGGTGGATCTCGTGGTCGTCGATGCTCGCACCGGGGGCGTCAACCCCGAGCGCGTCGGTTGCGATCACCGACACCTCCCGGTCGAGGAGGAACTCCACGGCCGCCATCGAGGGGTAGGCGTACTCGTGGAGATACACCTCCGGGGGCGTTTCGGTCGGGTCCGTTCCCGTATCGAGGATGACGAAGTCACCGGGGTCGAGCCGAACCGACTCGACTGCGCTCGCGATTCGCTCGCGGGAGATGGCCGTCCCGCGGTCGACATCCCGACAGTCGACGACGACGCCCTCGGTAAGCATCTCCGCCGGCGAGACGTCGTCGATGGTGTCGTACTCCGCGGCCGGGAAGAAGTGTGTCGGGGCATCCATATGCGTGCCACAGTGTGTCTCCAGATGGAGCCGTGTGATGTTGACGCCGTCGTCGTCGTACGTGGCGACGTCCTCGAACTCCGGGAGTGTGTGTCCGGGTGGGTGGGTCGCGACGTCCTCCGTGATGGGCTGTGTCAGGTCAGTCCACTGTTCCATGACGCTCGGTTGACAGCCGTGCGGTAAAGCTTCACGTGTCACGTCGGCGGCGTCGGGGACGGCCCGGCTGACCGATACGACACATTATTCATCCCACGGGATACGATGGCGTGCATGGTCAACGAGGAGCTGGTCACCGGCGTCCGCACCGTCTGTGACGTCGTCGAAACCGCTCTCGGTCCGTTCGGGGCGAACAAACTGCTGATACAGCGGGACGGCACCGTGACGGCGACCGCCTCGTCGGCAGAGCTACTCGACCGGCTCGACGTGTCCGATCCGGCGGTCACACTCCTCGATACGGCTGCCTCGGACTTCCACGATGTGTACGGGGACGGCACCGGGACTGTCGTGACGCTGGTTGGTGCCCTCCTCCGCGAGGCAGACCGCCTCGCCGAGCGTGGCCTTCACCCGACCGCGATAGAACGGGGGTTTCGCGAGGGACTCGACGTCGCACTCGACGCCGTCGACGGCGCGGCCCGTCCACTCTCGGAGTACGGACCGGCCGCCGTCGCCCGGACCACTCTCACGGCGACCCGGAACCCACAGGTCCGCCGATCCGTCGCGGCACAGATTGCCGACGCCGTCGCCGAGGCCGGTCCCGACGCCCGCGAACGCATCCAGGTCGTCTCCCGGGCCGGCGGTGCGACAGCCGAGACGAATCTCGTTCCGGGGGTCGTGATCCAGCGGGGACCGGTGCTCGAATCCATGCCCCGGTCGAAAGGCGAGACGGGGATTGCCGTCCTCTCCTCGACGGTCGACGTCCCCCACGCGGGGAGCCAACTCGGTCGGGTCAGCCGCCGCGTCACGCTCGACGCCAACTCCTTTGCGGACCGCGAGGCGCTCCGCGAACACGAGTCCGATGCGTTCGCCGCACAGTTACAGGCGGCGGTCGACGCCGGCTGTGGTGTCGTCGTCACCGAGCGAGCGATCAACGAACGCGTCGAATCGGCACTCGCCGCGGCGGGAGTTCTCGGTATCAACCGCGTCGACGCCGACGTGGCCGACCGGGTGGCACGGGCGACCGGCGCGACGGTCGTCCCGACGCTCGATCAGGTCTCGGCGGCGACGCTCGGCACCGGCGACGTGGACGTCCGCCGCAAGGCCGGCCGGGACATGACGTTCGTCACGTCCGAGGCCGGCGAGCCGACCCACACCCTGTTCTGTCGGGCGCCCGACCCGCGGACGGTCGGTGCCTTCGAGCGTTCGGTCGAGGCGGCTGTCGCGGCGACGGCCGCGGCGACCCGCGACGAACGAATCGTCCCCGGCGGCGGGGCCGTCGAAGCCACCGCCGCCCGAGCCGTCGACCGGGCTGCCAGATCGCTCGCCGGCCGTCACCAACTCGCCGCCGACGGGTTCGGAAACGCCCTGCTCGCCGTCCCCCGGGCGCTCGCGGCCACGGCCGGCGTGGACGCCGGGCGAGCGGAGGTCCGACTGCGCGTCGCCCGCGCCGAGGGGCGGGACGCGGTCGGCATCGACGTCCTCGGGGGGACGACCGGCGACATCCTCGGCGAGTCGCCGGTCGTCGAACCCGCGTCGCTGAAAGCCGCCGTGTTGACGACGGCCGCCGAGGCGGCGATCCAGCTAGTACGGATCGACGAGCGACTCGACGCGACCGACCTCGGCGACGAGGAGGAACGAGAGCCGGCCCCCGAGGCGTCCGACGCCGACACAGAGGCGGCCTGAGTCCGGTGGTCGCCGGCCGTCGGAGCACACCGGCGGCGGACGGCTACTCGCGTTCGGATCGCGGCGTGTAGCCGTACAGTTCGACGTTCGGATACAGCACTGCGTCGATGGTGAGCAGTTGCTCGACGATGGCGGCCGCCGTCTCGATGGCCTGAGAAAACACCCGCCGTGGTTCGACGATTCCGGCTGTCCACGCGTCGATCCGCTCGCCCGTGTCGGCGCTCAGGCCCGTCGCCGTCGGCCCGGACGCGTGTGCCGCCCGCAGGTCGGTCACGGCGGTGACGGGATCGTAGCCGGCGTTGCGAGCGAGCACGGCCGGGAGCCGTTCGAGGGCGTCGGCGAAGGCACGGACGGCGAGTTGCTCACGGCCGCTCACCGTCGTCGCGCCCTCGCGGAGTGAGGCAGCGACCGCCGCGGCCGGCGCGCCCGCCCCCGGCAATACTTGGCCGTCGATGGCGGCCGTGGCGGCCGTTTCGAGTGCGTCCGTGACTGCCGCCTCTCGCCGTTGTACCTCCGCCTCGGTCGCCCCACCGGTGACGATGGTGTTGACGGTCCCCGGACAGCCCTCGAAGGCGGTCCAGACCTCGCCGTCGGCCCGCCGCTCCACGACCCGGTCGGCCCGTCCCAGGTGATCCGTCGTCAGGTCGTCGAGGTTCGAGACGACCGTTCCCCCGGTCGCCGTCGCGAGCCGATAGACGTCCTCCTTTGGATAGGTCGCCTTGTCTACGACTGCGAGACCCGCCCGCTCGAACGACGTGACGACCGACGCGTCGAGTTTCTCCAGTGCGACGAGCACGTCGACGCCCGCCTCGACGAGGCGTTCGGCCGCGGCGTCGATCCGGGCCTCCAGTTCGGTCCGGTAGCGGGTCGCCGCCTGCGGCGAGGAGAGGTGAACGCCCTCGCCACCGTCGAGGACGCTCGCGGTCTCCTCGAAGTCGATCTCCCGGTCGACGACCGCCACCTTGGCGTCCGTGATCGGCGCGGTGACGCCCTGTCCGTTCGGGTCGGCATCCGCCGGACGGGACAACACCAATCCGTCGTACGTTTTCGTCTCGACGCCACGGGCCGCGAGCACCTTCGCGTGGTCGGTGTTGATCCAGTCGTCGTCGCCCGCGTCACCGAGACGGCGGACGGTCGCGGCGACGCGTTCGGACAGGTCCCGCCGCACGTCCCGGTCGAGTGCCGTCGTCATCGTCGTCGCGGCGACGTTCGCGAGCATCACCTCGTCGTCGGCGTCGACGGGGCGGGCGAGGCCGTCGAGCACCTCGCCGGCGTGGGAGCGAGCGATGCCGTACCCGACGACGACGTCACTGGGTGCGAGTCCCCGCTCGACGAGGTCGAACCCTTCGTCCATCAGCGCGCCCGCGATGAGCACCGACGCCGTGGTCCCATCGTGCAGGCGGCTCCGCATCCCGTCGACGCCGTCGACGAACAGCGCCGCGACCGGGTGGCCGAACCCGTCGCCGTTCTCGATGGCGTCGAAGAGCCGTCCGGCGTCGTCGATCCGGCGCAGAGCCGCGCGGTTCTGCGGGTCGGCCGTATCGACGAGTTTCTCCATCCCTGCCGGTCCGTACGTCGACTCGACGAGGGCGACCGTCGCGTCGACGGCCCCCCGGACGTACTCGCGGGCGTCCTCGTCGCGGATCGTCCAGTCGCTTCGGTCCCGGTCGTTGAGGCGGGCGTCGTCACTTCGCTGAACGGCCATACGGGTCTCTCGCCGTCGGTCGTGATTAATTCTCGGTGTTCTCGCCCGACTGTGCCGCCTCGGCGACCCGCACCACCTGCTTGCCGATGTTGTCGCCGCTGAACAGGCCGAGGAATGCCTCCGGGGCGTGCTCTAGACCCTCGACGACCGTCTCGCGGTGCCGGAGGTCGCCGTCCGCCACCCACCCCGCGAGGCGCTCGGCCGCTCGGTCGAAGCGGGGCGTGTAGTCGCTCACGAGCAAGCCCTGCACCGTCGCCCGCGGCGCGATGAGCTGTGGGAGCTTCCGCGGTCCCGTCGGCACCGCCTCGTCGTTGTAGTGGGCGATCTGTCCGCAGACTGCGACGCGAGCGTCGACTTCGAGGCGCGTGAACACCGCGTCGGTGATCGGCCCGCCGACGTTGTCGAAGTAGACGTCAACCCCGTCCGGCGCGGCATCGTCGAGAGCCGCCCGGTAGTCGTCGGTCGTCGCGTAGTTGATCGCGGCGTCGAACCCCAGGTCGTCGACGAGCCAGTCGACCTTCTCGTCGGTGCCGGCGAAGCCGACGACCCGACAGCCTTGGAGCTTCGCGAGTTGGCCGACAGTCGAGCCGACGGCGCCCGCGGCCCCGGAGACGACGACCGTCTCGCCAGCCCGCGGCTCGGCGACGTCGAACAGCCCGAAGTAGGCCGTCCGGCCCGGCATCCCGAGAACGCCGAGGTAAGCCGGGAGGTCGGCGACCGACGGGTCAACCTCGGTCACGTCGTCGCCGTCGAGGACGGTGTAGTCGGCCCACGACCCTCGACCGGTGACAAGATCGCCGACCGCGTATCCGTCGTGTTCGCTCTCGACGACTTCGCCGACGACGCCGCCCGAAAGCGGGTCGCCGACGGCCCACGGCTCCGCGTACGACGCCGTATCACGCATTCGGCCGCGCATGTACGGGTCGACCGAGAGGTAGTGGACGGACACGAGGAGTTCGCCGTCGTTCGGCGTCGGCCGCTCGCCCTCGCGCATCTCGAAACAGTCCAGCTCCGGTTCACCCTCGGGTCGCGCGGCGAGGTGCCATCGGCGGTTCGAATCGCGCATGGATCGGCTTCGAGGTGGGGACGTAGATGCCTTCCGACCGCGGAACCTCACTCCCGCATCGGGGACTGCGACAGCGCGACGGTGTCCCCGTCCGCGAGTGCCGCGTCCCGATCCGCGTGCTCGCCGTTTACCAGCACGACCAACCCACCGGAGAACGACCCCGTCGCCCCCAGGGTTCCGAGCAGGTCGTCGACCGTCGCGCCGGTTTCGAGAGTACGCGGGCCGTCACCCTCGTCGACCGCCGCCGCCACCTCGCCGTAACATCGAACGTCGACACGCACGGGCGGACTGGGCGCTCGGCGGGCAAAAGTTCCCGGGGGAGAGAGGGACACCTACAAGACTGCGCGGGGCGTCGTGCCGACGATGGAGGTTCACTTCGACTTCTTCGGTCCGTTGCGGGAGGCCGTCGGCCGAAAGCGCGTCACCCGCACGTTCGAGGCGGGGACGACCGTCGGCGCGGCTCTCGACGCGCTCTGTGACGCCTTCGACGGCTTGGACGACTACCTGCGGACAGAAGATGGGTCCCGGCGGGCGACAGTAACTGTCGACGGACGAAACGTCCGCCAACTGGACGGCGACGAGACGACCCTTTCGGACGGCGCCGTGATTCGGCTCGCACCGCCGGTCGTCGGCGGTCGTTAGTCGGCCGTCGACGACTGGGTGGCGGCGTACTCGGCGACGGTGTCGTCGGAGACGGTGCCGTCCGGATTCCAGCCACGCAGCGAGTAGTACTCCTCGATGGCCGCCTCCATCCCCGGGATGTCGTAGGGGAGGCTGTCGGCCGCGCGGTCCATCCCGCGCTCGTTGTTGAAGTGTCGCTCCAGTTCGACCGTCTTGGCGCCCATCCGCTGGAGTTCCTCGTAGTCGCACTCGAACAGCGCCTCTAAGGTCTCCTCAGTCACGTGGCCGGTGCCGCCGGCGAAGGCACAGACGATCCCCGAGTCGCGGAAGGCGGCGTGGTTCTCGCGGCGCATCACGAGTTCCGGCTTGCCCTCTAGGGTCTCGGGATCGACCTCGCCGTCGTACTCGACGCGGAGCGTGGTGGAGTACATGTGGTCGCCGCCGCGGTTCGCGACGGCGTAGCTGAGCGCCTGCCCGTAGAGGACGCGGCCGTCGTGGGCGGCGAACTCCATGTCCTTGACCGTGTAGTTGCGGACGCCGAGTTCGTCGGCCGCGCGCGAGATTCCTTCGGCGAGCAGGTCACCGACTCCCTCGCGGGTGGCAATCTGCTCGATGGTTTCGTGGATCAGATCGGCGTTGCCGAACTCGTCCTCGGCCGCGAGATAGGCGGCGATGGCGTTGCCACAGGAGATGGTGTCCATCCCGTAGACGTCACAGAGTTCGTTCGACTGCATCACGTCGACGATGTCGCCCACCTCGCAGTTGCTCCCGAACGAGAACACCGTCTCGAACTCCGGCCCCTCCGTCTCGAGACCCGTCTTCTCGTCGCGGGTCGGCAGTTTGCAGGCGAACGCACACATCGAGCACGACCCCTTCTTGTACTTCTTCTCCTCGACGGCGTCGCCACCGATCTTGTCGGCGTCCTCGAAGTGATACTTCTCGAAGTACCGCGTCGGGAGCGCGAAGTTGTCGTTGATGAACTCCGTGCCCCCGGTTGTCCCCTGCCGGCGCATCAGGTCGTCGGAGGTGGCGGCGGCGCTGTGTACCTCCTGTTGGACGTCCTCCGGGAGGGATACGTCCGGTTCGCTGTCGCCCTCGAAGGTGATTGCCTTGACGTTTTTGGCACCGAGAATCGCCCCCATCCCACCCCGGCCGAAGGCCCGACTCTCGTAGGTCATCACGCAGGCAAACCGGACGCGGTTCTCGCCTGCGGGGCCGATGCAGAGGATGTTTTCGGCGTCGAGGCCCCGTTCGCGGTCCACGTACGCGGTCACCTCGGGCACCGTCGCGCCCGCCAGTTCCGGGGCCTCGACGAACTCGACGCCCTCGTCGGTCACGTGGAGGACGAGGAGTTCGTCGGACGCGCCCGTGATTTCGACGGCCGCGTTCCCCGTCTCGACGAAGTTTCGCGAGAGGTAGCCGCCGGCGTTCGTCGACAGGAGGCCGTCAGTCAGCGGCGACAGCCCCGTGCAGTTCATCCGCCCGGTAAACGACATCCCCGACTGCTGGAGCGGGCCGCTCGCGAAGTAGATCCGGTTCTCCGGACCGAACGGGTCGGCATCGAACGGGATCCGGTCGTGTGCCAACTTCGTACAGAGTCCCCGTCCCCCGATGAACGACGACAGCTCCGTCGAGACGTCGACCGTCGACGCCTCGCGTGCTCCGACATCGATGCTGAGTAGTGGTCCTTTCGCGTGATTCATTACCAACCCTCTAGCGTCGTCGGCAAAAAGTCTGTAGGCTCACGAAGTCGCTCCGGCCGTCCGTCAGCGCTCGATATCGGTCTTGCCGCCGTCCTCGACGAGGGCGCGAACCTCGTCCGGGGAGACGCGGGCCATATCGCCCTCGACGGTTCGCTTCAGGGCGGCGGTCGCCGCGCCGTAGGCAAGCGCATCCTCGACGGGCGCGCCGTCCATGCGCTCGGCGAGGAAGCCGCTGGCGAAGGCATCGCCCGACCCGAGCGGATCGACGGTGTCGGCCGGGAACGTCTCCTGCCGGGTGACCGACCCGTCGTGTAAGGCGAGGGCGCCCTCCTCGCCGAGCGTGACGACAACCGTTTCGAAGCCGTACTCGGCGGTCAGGTCGCGAGCCATCCGCTCGGCGTCGCCGTCGAGCGCGAGCACCTCGCGGGCGTCCCGTTCGGCGACGAACAGAACGTCGACCGACGGCAACAGGTTGGTGAGCGTCGTTCGGGCCGCCGCGGGCGACCAGAGCTTCTCTCGGTAGTTGACGTCGAAGGCCGTCCGGACGCCGGCGTCGCGGGCCGTCTCGAGGAGGGTCCCGGTTGTCTCGGCCACCTTCTCTGACAGTGCCGGCGTGATGCCGGTGGTAAAGAACACCTCGGCGTCGCGAACCCGGTCGAGCGGTGCGTCGGCGGGTGTGGCGTCCCTGATCGGCGCCCCCTCGCGGTCGTAGATCACGTCGCGGCCGCGGGGCATCCCCCCGCGCTCGAAGTAGTACGTCCCGACGCGGCCCATCTCTGTCCACGTGACCAGCGGTTCGACCCCCTCCCCGCGGAGCGCGTAGGCGATCCGTTCGCCCAGGTCGGTTGCGGGCAACAGCGACGCCCACGCCGCGTCGACACCGAGGTTCGCAGCCCCCACGGCGACGTTGCTCTCGGCGCCACCGACGTGGACGTCGAGGCGGTCGACACGCGAGAGGCGGTGGCCCCGGGGTGGCGTGAGGCGCAGCATCGTTTCACCGAACGTGACGAGTTCCGACATACTCGGTTCCAAAGCCCTGTGGCGGTTAATACCGGTGGTTCCGCGGGCGGCCTACAGCATCCCGAGTTCGCGAAGCTCCGACCGCAGGGCTGCCCGTTCGTCGTCGTCCATCGTCCGGAGCGGCGCCCGGAGGCCGCCGGCGTCGAAGGAGAGGTCCCGTAGCGACAGCGCGGTCTTCACCCCGGCCATGTAGGGGCCGCGTTTCAACGCCGACCGGACGGCAAAGACCCGCGACTGGAGGCGCCGCGCCTCCGCCTCGTCGCCGGCGTCGTAGGCGTCGTATAGGTCGACGACGAGTTCCGGGAAGGCGTTGGCGACGGCGCTCACCAGCCCGGCACAGCCGGCCGCCAGCCCCGTGAACAACAGCGAATCCGACCCCGCGAGGAAGGTCAACTCGGGATGGGCGTCGACGGCCTGTCCGAGCCAGGGAACGTCCTTCGAGGAGTCTTTGACACCGGCGACCCCGTCGACGGCGGCGAGACGGTCGAGGGTCGCAAGCGACAGTTCGTTCCCCGTCTTGCTCGGGATGTGATAGACGTACACCGGGACGCCGACGGCGTCGGCGACCGCCCGGTAGTGGGCGACCGCGGCGTCGCCGTCCAGCGGGTAGTAGTACGGCGTGACGACGACGACGCCGTCGGCGCCGGCCGCCGCCGCGTGTTCGGCGTTGGCGACCGTCTCGCGCGTGCTCTCGGTCCCCACGCCCGCGATGACCGGGACGTCGACGGCGTCGACCACCGTCTCGACGACGGCCCGGCGCTCGTCGCCGGTCAGGAGCGGGAACTCGCCGTTCGTCCCCAGCGGAAAGACCGCGCTGGCCCCCCCGTCGACGACGAACTGTGCGTGTGCGGCGGTCGCGTCGTGGTCGACGGCCCCGGACTCGTCGAAGGCCGTCACCGTCGGCGGAACGACACCGTCGAGGTCGAGCGGATCGGCCGTCCCCGGACTCGGCGCTGAGTTCGGCATACGCCTCGTTCGATCCGCGCCGGTGAAAAAGACGCCGACAGCTCAGTCGAGGTCGGCCAGCCGGTTGAGCGCGAGGGCCGTCCGGAGCATCTCGGCGGCATCACCACGGCCGAAGACGAGGTCGTCGGTCGAACGCACGTGATCGAGCACGTCCCCCGAGGCGTGTTCCGGGGCCGCGGCGATTCCCGCCTCGTGTGTCGCGACCCACTCCATCACCCGGAGGTCGCTCTTGCTATCGCCCATCACGAGTGCGAACGGGTCGTCGACGCCGAGGACGCCGAGTGCTGCCTCGACGCCGACGACCTTGTTGAGTTCGCGACTCCCGACCTCGGCGGCGTCGGCCTCGTAGTAGGCGACGTCGATCCGCTCGAAGAGCCTCGACAGCGACGAGGGGACGGCCGCCGCGTCCGCGTCGGGGTGCTCGTCGGCCGCGTCGAGCACCCGGTCGATCTCCGGGTCCGCCGCGGCGTAGTGGGCCCGCGCCCACCCGTCCGGTTCGATGGCCGCGTCGGCGACGTTCGTCACAGCTGCCTCGAGCAGGTCGAGCAGGTAGACCAACCCCTCGTCGATCACCTCACGGGCGCGGTCACTCCCCGTCTCGAAGTTTGGCTTGAGCGTGACGTTGAACTCGTTGCCCTGGAGGTGACAGCTTCGACGGAGGCGCTCGGGCGCCGCCGAGAGGACACGAGAGCGGAGCTCCCGGAACGTCGTTCGGATGTCGTCGTCGAGATCTTCGTAGAGCAGCCGTTTCGTCTGGGCACCGTGACCGGGGGTAAACACGCCCGTCCCGGCCTCGTAGACAACGCTCACGTCGCCGGAGTGGACGAGTTCGTTCCCCAGCCCCTGGATGAGAAATCCCTTGACGTTTTCGAGGGTCTGTCCCGTGCAGATGACGATGGGGACGCCGGCGTCGTGAAACCGTGTGAGGAGGTGGAGCGTCTCCCGCGGGATTTCGTTGTCGGTGCTGCCGGCCGAGCGGAGCGTCTCGTCGACGTCGAGGACGAGAACGTTCACCGGGCGGCCGTACGCGGTGTAGAGGTCGAGACCAGTGAACGCCTGCTCCCGGGTAGCGACACTCGCCACCGTCGCGAACGCCTCACCGTCGGCGGCGTACGCGGACCCGATCTCTCCTTGCATCGCACGGAGTTCCGACGCCGCGCTCCGCCAGTGTTCGAGGGCGACGGGCGAGTCTACCGGGGGGAACAGGTCGACGAACTCCTGGTAGGTGCGCAGTCGCTCCGTGTCGAACTCGTCGTACAGCCGGTACAGTTGGTCGTAGCGTTCCATGGCTCGGTCGGAGACGGCGCCCGAGGGGTCGTCGGATGCGCGTTCAATACATTAACTCGGAAACCGATAAATCTTTTTCGACAGCGATCCATCGAACGAGTATGAGAGCCATCGGCATCGAGACCGGCGGCGACCGGCCGCGACTGTTCGACGTGGCCCGTCCGGACCCGGCGCCGGGGGAGGTGCTCGTACGAACCCTCCGCGTCGGCGTCGACGGGACCGACCACGAGGTGATCGCCGGCGACCACGGCAGTGTTCCCGCGGACGCGGAGTATCTCGTCCTCGGTCACGAGGCGGTCGGCGTCGTCGAGGACCCGACGACCACCGCGTTCGAACGCGGCGACGTGGTGGTCCCGATGGTGCGTCGCCCCCCACCCAGCGGGACCAACGCCTACTTCGAGCGCGCCGAACCCGACATGGCCCCGCCGTCGGACTGTGTCGAGCGCGGGATCGACGGCGCACACGGCTTCATGAGCGAGTATTTCACGAGTCCGGCGCCGTACCTGGTCCCCGTCCCCGCGGCGGACGCACCCTGGGGGTTTCTGGCCGAACCCATCAGCGTCGTGGAGAAGGCACTCGATCTGGCACGGGCCTCGCGGTCGGCGTTCACCTGGACCCCGGAGACAGCGCTGGTGCTCGGTAACGGCCCGTTGGGCCTGCTTGCGGTCGCCGTCCTCGCCCCCGAGATGGACGTCTACTGCCTCGGGCGACGCGACCGACCCGATCCGACGATCGATATCGTCGAGTCGCTGGGGGCGACATACGTCGACGGACGGCAGACGCCGGTCGAGTCGGTGCCGCGCGTCCACGAACCGGCCGACTTGGTCGTCGAGGCGACGGGCGAGCCGCGACACGCCGTCGAGTCGGTCGACGCGCTTGCCTCCAACGGCGTCGCCGCGTTGCTCGGCCTGCCCGGACCTCAGGACCTCACCGTCGACGTGGGTCGATTCCACGAGAGTCTCGTGATGCACAACAAGGCAGTCGTCGGGAGTGTCAACGCCGGCCCGACGCACTTTCACGCGGCCGTCGACCGTCTCGGTGAGCTTCCCGCGTGGTTTTTCGACCGATTCGTCTCCGATTTCGTGCCGGTCGACCGGTTCGAGGCGGCGTTCGACGCCAGCATAAAGGCGGCCGTGGAGTTCGATACCGTATGAAAAACGTTGACGACCTCATCGAGAGCGCGGGCGCACTGTCAGAGCGTGGCTTTTCGAAAGGCGAGATTGCCGACGAGTTGAACGTCTCGCGGGAGACGGCGAGGTGGCTCGTCGAGCGAACGGGCGGGGCCGACCCCTCGTCGACACCGGCGCCCGCCGACGCCGGCGGGCCACACGATATCCACGTCGACTGGAGCGCCATCGGACGCGACTCGGCCCGACTGACCTACGCCGCGAAGGCGATGGCCGACCTCCTCTCGAAGCAGGGCGACGCGGTGGACCTGACGGTCGGCATCGAGAAGGCCGGCGGCCCGCTGGCGACGGTCGTCGCGCAGGAACTCGACACGGATGTCGCGGCGTATGCCCCTCGCAAACACCAGTGGGAGGAAGGCGATATCGGAGAGTTCGAGGGCACGTTTTCCCGGAACTTCGCGGACATTCGCGACCGGGCGTGTTACGTCGTCGACGACACCATCACCAGCGGGACGACGATGACCGAGACGGTCGAGGCAATCCGCGAACGCGGCGGCGACCCGGTCGCCTGCGTCGTCCTCGTCGACAAGCAGGGTGTCGACGCCATCGACGGCGTGCCGATCTACTCGCTGGTGCGGGCGATCCGCGTCGGTGACGACGCATGACCGACGACGACCTCCGCCGGATGCTCACCACCGTCGGCGAGACGTTCGACCTCGGCGAGTACGAGACTGAGGCATACGTAACGGTGCTCGAACACGGGCGGTTGACGGCGACCGAACTCGCCGACCGAACCGACATCCCCCAGCCGCGCGTCTACGACACGGTGCGGGGGCTGGCCGAACACGGGTTCGTCGAGGTTCACGAGTCCCGACCGATGCGGATCGTCGCGGTCGATCCGACGGAGGCGTTCGGCGACGTGCGGACGACCCTCGCCGACCTCGTCGAGGGACTCGAGCGCCGGTACACCGCACCCAGCCGCGGGACCGAGGCGGCGTCGCTCGTCAAGTCCCGACGAACGATCCTCCGATATCTGGAGGACGTGATCACGACCGCGGAGTACGAACTGCTGATCTCGCTGACGCCCGACCTCTTCTCGCGGTTCGAGGAGACACTGGCCGAGCGACGCGCCGAAGGCGTCGCCGTCGACCTCCTGCTCTCGCCGGCCGCCGAGGTGCCCGACGCCGACGCGTACGACTACACGGACGTGGCATCGAGCGTCCGCGCCCGACGAGGCGTGACGACGCCTATCGCCGCCGTCGCCGACGGCGAGTACTCCATCTACACGGCGCGCGAGGCGGTCCGGACCGGCCCCGAGCGATACGGCGTCGTGTTCAACCGCTCGGATCTCGGCCTGCTGGTCTCGGGATTTCTGAACACCGTCGTCTGGGGGTCGGCCACGACGCTGCTCGACCGGGCCGACGGCCGCCCCTATCCGCGGCGGTACGCCTCGCTCCGACGCTGTGTCAACGACCTCAGCGGTCGGGACACCCCTCAGTATGTCACCGTCCGGGGTCGAGACGTGGAGACCGGCGAGCCACGGACCGTCGAGGGTCGGATCGTCGACGTCGCCGGCGACCGCAGTCGGATGACGGCATCGTTGACGGTCCGTACCGACGACGGCGAGGTCGCCGTGGGCGGCCAGGCTGCGGCCTTCGAGGACGTCGAGGCGACCGAACTCGTCGTGGCACCCGACGAACCGCCGGGCACGTGAGTCGGCGGTGCGCCGGGAGCGGTCAGTCCACCGACGTCGTCGGCCCCTCGACGCCGACGATCTCGAAGCGAGCCCCGCCGTCGGCGCTCTCTGTGACCGAGACGGTCCACCCGTGTGCGGTGGCGATTCCCTCGACGATCCGAAGGCCCAGCCCCGTGCCGTCTGGCGACGTCGAGTAGCCCGCCTCGAACACCGACTCGTGGTTCGCCTCGGGGACGCCGGACCCGTCGTCCGCGACGTAGAATCCGCCCTCGCAGTCGCCGACGGTGACGGTGATCGAGTCGTCCGTCGCCCCGCCGCCCTCCGGACGGCGATCAGCGGAGCCGTGCTCCACGCTGTCGTCGGACTCCGCCCGACTGCCTGTCGAACCGTGTTCGACGCTGTCACCGGACTCTGTCCGGTTACCCGTGGAGCCGTGCTCCACGCTGTCGTCGGACTCCGTCCGACTGCCCGTCGAACCGTGTTCGACGCTGTTCCGAATCAGATTCTCGATCAGTTGTCGGAGTCGGCTGCGATCGGCCACGACCGTCCGATCGGTGCGGATATCGAGACTGGCGGCGCCCGTCTCGACGGTCTCCCAGCAGGTTTGGACCAGCGTCGCGAGTTCGATGGGTTCCATCTCTCCGACCTCGGTGCCCTCGCGGGCGAGCGTCAGGAGGTCGTCGATCAACGTCTCCATCCGGTCGAGCGACCGCCGGATCGTCGGCAGATGCTCGCTGTCACACGACTCGGCCAGCAGTTCGAGTTGGCCCATGGCCACGTTCAGCGGACTCCGGAGGTCGTGTGAGAGGACACTCGCGAACGATTCTAGGTGGTCGTTCCGTCTGGCGAGTTCCCCTTCGTGGGCGCGGAGCCGTTCCCGTCGGCACACCTGTTCGAGCGCCGTGGTGAGGCTTCCGGCCAGAATCTCCCCGAGAACCAGATCCCGATGGTCGAAGGCGTCGGGGGCGGTCGATCCCGCGATCAGGATACCGTCCTCGCCGAGCGGCAGGTAGAGTTCGCTCCTGATCACGGAGTCGGGGTTGTAGATGTCCGGATCGGTCTGGACGTCGTCGACTGCGAACGCCTCCCCTTGCTCGTAGCTCCGCCACGCGATGCTCTCCGCCTCGTCGAACGCCGGCGGCTCGCCGATGATTTCGGTGAGTGCGTCCGTGTACGCGACCGGAGCGAGTCCCGCCTCGTCGGTGCGGAGGTGGACCGAGTTCGCATCGAGGCCGAGGATTGTCCGTGCCGCCTCGACGCCGATTTCGGCGATTCCCTCTCGGGTCTCCGCGGCCATCAGCTCCCTGGTCGTCTCGTTCAGGGCTTCGAGGCGCCGTTCGCGTCGCGCGTGCTCGGTCACGTCGCGATACATCCAGAGGTGGCCGTCGCCGTCGAGCAAGTCGATTCGGCGGTGCTTTCGGGTGAACGTTCGGCCGTCCCGAAGAGACAGCGTCTCCTCGTGGCCGTCCTCGTCACCCGCCAACGTCGCCTCGATGCCGTCGACGAACGCCTCGGGGTCCGCGAACAGACCGCTGACCGCCTCGGCTAAGCGCTCACAGTCCTCGCCGACCGTCTCGGGGGGCGTTCCCTGCATCCCGAACAGGTCGAATAGCTGCTCGTTTGTCTTCAGCACGCGCCTGTTCTCGTCCTCGACGAGCACGCCCACCGGAAGCGTGTCGACGAGCGTCGAGAGCACGGTGTTCGTCCGCTCCAGCGCTCGTCGGTTGCGCTCGCGTTCGCTGACCTCGCGTGTCGAGACGATGATCGACGTCACGTTGCCGTCGTCGTCCGCAACGGGGCGGAAGACGCCAGTAATCGAGTAGGGGTCGCCGTTCGGTCGCGTGAGTTCGAGGTCGAACTTGACGTACTCCCCGTCGGCGGCGCGGTCGATCCACGCCTCGGTTCGTGAGGCGGTGTCGTCATCCTCGTCGAACCACGGCGTCCGCGGGAGGCGTCGACCGACGATGTCGGCGTGGTCGGCGTCCACGTACGTCAGCGCCGTCCGGTTGATGTCGAGTACCGTCCCGTCGGTGTCGAGTAGCCCGACGGAGATGTTCGGATCCTCGAAGACGGCGCGGTATCGTCGCTCCTTGCGTTCGAGTTCCGCCTCACGTTTCTTGTACGCGGTGATGTCCCGGGAGATGCCGACCGCCCGGCGATCCGGCGCCCCGTCGGTGTCGACGGTGGCCCGGAGCCAGCGGTGCTCGCCCGTCTCGGCGTCGGGGGTCGTCCGGTATTCGATCTCGCCGCGCTCCCGTTCGCCCTCGATCAACTCTCGGTGGAAGCGTCGAAACGCCGCCCGATCCTCCGGGTGGACGACGGTCTCGCAGTGTGCTTCCCACGTCGGCACCTCTGCGGGAGCGTGATCGAAAAACTGCTCGTAAGTGCCGTGCCGGACGACGGCCCCGGTGTCGAGGTCGATCTCGAAGATGACCGATTGCGTCCGGTCGAGCGCGAGTTGCATCCGCTCCTGTGCCCGTTCGAGTTCGTGCTTTCGTTCCTCGCGTTCCGTCACGTCGACCGCGATGCCGAGCACCGCCTCGTCGCCCTCTGCGAGGTCGTACGGGAGCATCCGGGGTTCGAGGATGTGTGTCTGGCCCGCTGCGTCAGGCAGTTCGACGTCAGTTACGCGCTTTGGCTGGCCCGTCTTCAGCACCTCCTCGACGTCGCTCCGAACCTGGTTGGCCATCTCGTCACCGAGGATTTCGGCGACGGTGGTGCCCTCGATGTCGTCGACGGTGGTGTCGTGAAACTCTGCGAGGGTCTCGTTCGCGAGCAGATACCGCCCCTCGCGGTCCACGACGAACAGGGAGTGCGGGAGCGAGTCGACAATCTCTCGCAAGCGGCGCTCGCTGCGTTCGACCAGCCGCTGCGAGCGGTCGTGTTCGACGGCATTGACGATCCGGTTGGCCAAGACGGCGTACTGGTCGGTCCCGGTCTCCTTCTGGAGGTAGTCGGTCACGCCCGCGGAGATGGCGTCGCTGGCGACTTCCTCGCTGCCTTTCCCGGTAAAGAGGACGAACGGAAGCGAGAGGTTGGTCTTCCGAACGGCTTCCAGAAACTCGATGCCGTTCCGACCGGGCATATCGTAATCCGAGACGACACAGTCGTACTCGTCGACTCGAAGCCGTTCGAGCGCCTCGTCGACGTTGGTTGCCGTCTCGACGGTCAGCTGGTCGTTCTCACGTTCGAGAAAGGTGGCGGTCAGTTCGGCGAAATCGGGATCGTCGTCGACGTGCAGGACGCGAACGGGATCCGGGGGCTCCCAGTTCATCGCCGGCTATACAACCGACGGGCGAATAACCGTTCGGACGTGAGTATCAGGGATGAAAACCTCACCCGATGCTGTCCCACCAAGCTATATCCGGACGCCCCGCACAGGCACAGTCGATGGCTCCCTACGAGGCCTTCGACGAGGACGTGGACGTCCACGGGCGGACGATTCTTCGCGTCGTCGACGACGCACTCGCTCGGTTCGCCGACGCCTACCGGGAGACGGCACGCGACGCCCTCGCGGCGAACGGCATCGACGATCCGTCGCCGGACGAGTGGTATCCCCAGCAGGCCTGGTTGAACACGTTCGAGGTCATCGCGGCGGAACTCGAACCGCACATCCTCGACCGACTCGGCGAACAGATCCCCGACGTCGCCGAGTGGCCGGCCGATCCGGATTCGGTCCCCGAGGGACTGCGTGCCATCGACGACGCCTACCGCCGAAACCACCGCGGCGGCGACATCGGCTTCTACCGGTTCGCCGCAGTCGGTGACCGCGAGGCCGAGATGACCTGTCGAACCCCCTACCCCTGCCCGTTCGACCGGGGCCTGATCCGGGCCGTCGCCAGGAAACACGCCCCCGTCGAGGCCTTCGTCTTCGTCGAAGAGCGGGGCGACCGGTGTCGCCGCGACGGCGACGACGCCTGTGTCTACACCGTCTCCTGGTAGTCAGTCGTCCTCGTAGGCCTCGATGGCGTCGATCAACTCCGTGACGGAGTGGTCCATCGCGAGTTCGAGGAGCGTCTCGAACTCGTCGTATGTGGCCGCCAACGCCTCGATACGGGCGCGTGTCGTCGTGTCCTCGTCGTCGAGGCGGGACAGGGACCGGTCGAGTGTTCGCCGGGTCGTCCCCATCTCCCGAGCGACGTGTTGCTGGAACACGTCACGGACGACGAACCACAGGTCCGCCTCGGGTTCGAACCGGACCCGCCGCCCGCCACCGCCCGAGGAGCGCCGGCGAATCAAGCCGATCCGCGTCAACCGTCGGGTCACGTTGCTGATCGTCGACTTCGCGTACCCCGTCTCCTCGACCAGTTCGGGAATCGACAGGGGTTCGGCGGCGAAGTAGAGCACACCGTACACCCGCCCCGCGCTCCGACTCAACCCGTACACCTCCGCCGACCGCTCCATCGACTCGATGACTTCCTCCCGAGCGGTCCCCGCCTCGTCCCCGCTCATGGTCGCTCCCCGTCGCCGACCGAGGGGTCCGTCCACCGTTCGTTCACGGCCGTACGTGACGAATCGTAAGCATTAAACTGTTCGGTCTGGTTGTTCGGAATGAGCCGAACAAACAGAATAGACGGCTCACTCCCCCGCACCGACACCGGGCCATTCCTCCCCTGTGGTCCGCGCGACGCACGCTTCGGCCCTCCCCCGTAGATGTACCACACGTCACCCCGCACGCGTCCCCGCTGTGATCGTCTCTCCGACCACGCCACCGGGAGTCGGTTCCCCAACCCCTGTCTCGTGGCGCTGCCGGCTGTCTTCCTCCACCCCGCGGTCCCGGTCGTCATCGTCCTTCTCGGACGCCTCCTGGCACGGGCCGTGCCCGAGCGCCCCGGTCGACCATGTCCCGCCGGTTCGCGGAACCCCGCTGGACGACCCTGATCCTCGCGGTCGGTCCCCGGGGTCGGGGTGTCACGGACGGCGGTCACCGGCGCCCGACCGAGCCGCCGATCCACCACACTCACCACTGTTCGCGTCGACCGCCGTTGTCGTAACGCCTAATAGTCGAACAGTCCTTTTTTCGACAATGAGCTACACACGAACGCAACGGAGGTGGAACTGTGGGGGTTGAGATCAAGGAGTCGGCCGTCTCGGACGAGGAGTTCGCGGAGATGAAACGATTCGTCTCAGACTATCTCGTTGCGAGCGTCGAAAACGAGCGCGACGGCGGGCGAATGCGGTGGTATCCGTGGCACAGCGCCGAATACCGCTTCAACCACACGCTGAACGTGGTGGATCTGGCGACGGAAATTGCCAGCCACGAGGGGGCCGACCTCGACGTCGTCCGCGTGGCGGCGCTCTTTCACGACATCGCGAAACTCGAAGCCGAACAGGAGCGCCACGCCGACGAGGGGGCCCGCGTCGCCCGCGAGTATCTCGCGACACACGGCGACTACCCCCAGTCGTTTGTCGATCAGGTGACACAGTCGGTCCGAGAGCACTCCTATCAGGGGCCACTCGCCGATGTCGCTCTGGAGACACAGTGTCTCATTGAGGGCGACATCCTCGATAAGGTCGGTGCCAACGGCACCGTGTTGATGATTCTGCGCATGGGGTACGAGTCGCGCACACACATGGACGCCGGTGAGATGATCGACCGCGTCCTCGAACGCGGCCACGACGCCGCCCGGCGTGTCGAGAGCGACGCCGCCGAGGGCATCGCCCACCAGCGGCTCAAGCGGGTGAAGTGGTTCCGCGAGTGGCTCGAAGACGAGATTCCGGGGCTCGACGGGCCGGACGACCGCGACGACGCGTAACGGGTTAGTCGTCGCCGGTCTGGACCGTTCCCGCGCCCATCTCGCCGCTCCGGGCTGCCGACGCGGGTTCGGGGAGTTCGTTGCGCACGTCTTCCCGACTCTCCTCCGCGATGACTGCCGCGTAGGCATCCGGCATCACCTTCGTGAAGTTCCGCACTTCCGCTCCCCAGTCGTCCAGCAGGGCGGCCGCGCGGTCGCTGTCGGTGTACTCCGCGTGGTTCTCGACGAGGCGGCGCAACATCGCCTCGTCGGCGTCCTCTAGGTCGTGGTGGATGCCCACCATGTCCGTGTTGGCGCGCTCCTCGAAGTCGCCGTCGGGGTCGTAGACGTAGGCGACGCCGCCGGACATCCCGGCCGCGAAGTTCCGTCCCGTGTCGCCGAGGACGGCCACGACACCGCCGGTCATGTACTCACAGCCGTGGTCGCCGACGCCCTCGACGACGGCTTTCACGCCGCTGTTGCGGACGGCGAAGCGCTCGCCGGCGAGGCCGTTGACGTAGAGTTCGCCCCGCGTGGCGCCGTAGAGGGCGACGTTGCCCACGAGGATGTTCTCCTCAGGGTCGTAGGCGGCCGTCTCCGGGGTCCGGACGATGACCTTCCCGCCCGAGAGGCCCTTGCCCACGTAGTCGTTGGCGGCGCCGACGAGTTCCATCGTCACGCCGTTCGCGAGGAAGGCGCCGAAGCTCTGTCCGGCGATGCCGTCGAACGTACAGGAGATGGTGTTCTCGGGGAGACCACTCTCGCCGTAGCGTCGCGAGATCCGGTTCGAAAGCATGGCACCCACCGCGCGGTCCCCGTTCGAGATGTCCCGTCGGAGGTGGATCGGCTCCCCCTCCTCGATGGCGTCGGTCGCCGCCCCGATCAGGTCGTGATCGAGGTGTGTCTCGACGTCCGCGTGTTTCTGTTCCCGGGTCTTGTGTCGCTCGCCGCCGTTGGGGTCGGCGATGATGGCCGAGAGGTCGAGATGTTTGGCCTTGGGGTGATCGCTCTCGACCTGTTCGAGGAGGCCCGGCCGGCCGATCATCTCCTCGACCGTCCGGAAGCCGAGGTCGGCCATGATCTCCCGTAGCTCCTGTGCGAGGAAGATCATGTAGTTGATGACGTGATCCGGCTGTCCGGAGAACCGCTCTCGGAGGTCCTCGTCCTGCGTGGCTACCCCGGTCGGACAGTTGTTAGTGTGACAGATCCGCGCCATCACACAGCCCGAGGTAATGAGGCTGGCCGTCCCGAAGACGTACTCCTCGGCGCCGAGCAGCGCGGCGACGGCGACGTCACGACCTGTCATCAGACCACCGTCGGTCGAGACGCGAATGCGGTCGCGCAGCCCCGTCGCCCGGAGCATCTGGTTGGCCTCGGCGAGGCCGAGTTCCCAGGGGAGTCCAGCGTTCTTGATCGACGTCTTTGGCGAGGCGCCGGTGCCGCCCGAGTGGCCCGAGATGTGGACCACGTCGGCGTTGGCCTTGGCGACGCCGGCTGCGATGGTCCCGATGCCCGCCTCGGCGACGAGTTTCACGTTGATGTCGGCCTCGGGGTTGGCCGTCTTCAGGTCGTGAATGAGCTGTTTGAGGTCCTCGATGGAGTAGATGTCGTGCAGCGGCGGCGGCGAGATGAGTCCGACACCTGGGGTCGAGTACCGAACGTGGGCGATCATCTCGTTGACCTTCTTGCCGGGGAGGTGTCCACCCTCGCCGGGCTTGGACCCCTGGGCCATCTTGATCTGGATCTCGTCGGCCGATGAGAGGTAGTTGGAGGTGACGCCGAAGCGGCCGGAGGCCACCTGCTTGATGTTACACTCCTTCTCGGTGTCGAACCGCTCCGGTGGCTCGCCGCCCTCGCCCGTGTTCGACTTCCCGCCGATGCGGTTCATGGCGATGGAGTTGGTCTCGTGGGCCTCCGGTGAGAGCGACCCCAGTGACATGGCGGCCGTCGAGAACCGCTCGACGATTTCGTGGACCGGCTGAACTTCGTCGAGCGGAACCGGGTCGCGGTCACTGTCGAACTCGAGGAGTCCGCGCAGGGTCTGGAGTGTCTCCTGCTGGTCGTTGATCAGGTCGGCGAACTCCTGGTATTTCTCGTAGTTCCCCGAGCGAACCGCCTGCTGGAGCGTTCCCACGGTCTTCGGGTTCCACTGGTGGTGGATGCCGTTCGAGCGATGTTCGTACTCGCCCTGGCGTTCGAGGTCCGGATCGTCCTCGAAGGCGACCGCGTGACGCGTCTCTACGTCCGCCTCGATCTGTTCGATGCCGATCCCCTCGGTGCGAATCTCCGTCCCCTCGAAGTACTCCCGCACGAAATCCGAGGAGAGACCAACGGCCTCGAAGATCTGGGCGCCCTGGTAGCTCTCGACGGTCGAGATGCCCATCTTCGCCATCGTCTTCAGGAGGCCGTCCTCGAGGGCTTTCTTGAAGTGAGCGACAGCCTCGGACTCGTCGGCACCGTCCGGCCCGGCGACGATGTCCGAGATACTCTGGTAGGCGAGGTAGGGGTTGACGGCGTCGGCGCCGTAGCCGACGAGGGTCGCGAGGTGGTGTACCTCGCGCGGGTCGCCGGACTCGACGGCGAGACCGGCGTGATTGCGGAGTCCGTTCCGAACCAGCGCGTGATGGACGCCGCCGGTCGCGAGCAGACTGGGGATCGGCACCCGCTCTGGCCCGGCGTTGCGATCCGAGAGCACGACGATGTCGGCGCCGGCCTCGATGGCCTCGCGGGCGTCGCGGCGCAGGCGCTCGACCGCCGTCTGCAGGTCGCCGCCCTTCTCGTAGGTCATGTCGACGACGGTCGAACTGAACTCGCCGTCGAGGGCCTTGATATCGGCGGTCTGGGCGTCCGTCAGTACCGGCGAGTCGACGACCAGTTGGCGGGCGTGTTCCGGCGTCTCGTCGAGAAGGTTGCGCTGGGGGCCCAGGCGAGACTCTAGGCTCGTCACGAGTTCCTCGCGGATGTAGTCGATAGGCGGGTTCGACACCTGCGCGAACAACTGTTTGAAGTAGGTGAACAGCGGCCGGTTGAAATCCGAGAGCACGGACAGCGGCGTGTCGTCGCCCATCGAGCCGACGGGGTCCTTGCCGTCCTCGGCCATCGGTTCGATGAGGTGATCGAGTTGGTCGTAGGTGTAGCCGAAGGCCGACTGGTGGGCGCGAAGCGATTCGACGCGGCCACGAGGCTCGAAGTCCTCCTGTGCCTGTTCGTCGAGGTGGCGCTGTTCGCGGTCGACCCACTCGCCGTACTTCGCGTCGGTCAACTCGTCGAACACCTCGTCGTCGGGGATGACACGCCCCTCCTCGGGGTCGGCGACGAGCAACTGACCGGGCTGGAGTCGGTGTCGCTCCTCGATGTCCCCGGGGTCGATGTCGAGGGCGCCGGCCTCGCTGGCCATGATGAGGCGACCGTCCTCGGTCACGTCGTACCGGCAGGGGCGGAGTCCGTTGCGGTCGAGGGCGGCGGCAATCCGCTCGCCGTCGGTGCCGACGACCAGCGCCGGGCCGTCCCACGGTTCGACGAGGCTCGCGTGGTAGTCGTAGAAGTCCTTGCGCTCTTGGCTCATCGCGTCGTCCTTGCGGAACGCCTCGGGGATGAGCATCCGGAGCGCGTGGGGGAGGTCACGCCCACCCTGTACGAGCAGTTCGAGGGCGTTGTCGACGGAGGCGGTGTCGCTCTGGTTGGGATCGTTGATGATCGGCTTCAGCGTCTCCAGGTCGTCGCCGAAATCCGGATCTTCGAGGTCCGTCTCCCGGGCGCGCATCCAGTTGATGTTCCCCCGGATGGTGTTGAACTCGCCGTTGTGGATGATGTTCCGGTAGGGGTGAGCGAGATGCCACGCGCCCAGCGTGTTCGTCGAGAAGCGCGCGTGCACCAACACGAGCGTGGACGTAACGCGCTCGTCGACGAGGTCAGGGTAGTAGGTGGGGAGCTGTGTCGCCTTGAGCAGCCCCTTATAGACCAGCGTCTCCCGGTCGAGCGAGCAGATGTAGAACCGGCCGGCGCCAGCCGAGTCGAGTTCCTCGATGGCGTTCTCGACGGCGCGGCGGGCGACGTAAAGCGTCCGGTCGAACGTCTCCTCGTCCATCTCCTCGGTCGGCCGGACGAACGGTTGCTGGACGTAGGGCTCGGAGTCGAGGGCCGTCTGCCCGAGTTCGTGGTTGTCCGTCGGGACGTCACGCCAGTGGAACACTTCTAGGCCGTGTTCGGCGAGCGTCCGCTCGAAGATGGTCATCAGGCCCTGTCGGGCCGCCCCGTCCTGGGGCATGAACACCGATCCGACCGCGTATGGCTCCGACAGGTCGGCGTCGACGACGGCCTCGAAGAACTCGTCGGGCCGCTGGATCATAATGCCGGCACCGTCACCGGTTGCCTCCTCCGCGCCGGTCGTCCCGCGATGTTCGAGGTTGATGAGCAGGTCGATGCCGTCGGCGACCGTCTCGTGGGAATCGCCACCCTCCAAATCGAGGACGACGCCTACACCACAGTTTGATCGCTCGTCCGTGGGGTCCGCCAGCCCCCGCTGATCGGCGTGGGCGTCTCTCCGCGGCTTGGTCATACCTGGCATACCGGGTTCCCACTTATTAGCCTGTTCCTGTTACCGTAAGGCTTCATTAGTCACATACAAGGTAATATATATCATATTAATTCCACCAAATACCTTGGCGAAACTAACATAATGATCGATAATCTTCGATACGCCAGCCGCCGTGAGGGTCGTACGGTCGACCGTCAGTCGTGACGTTCGGCCCCGTGATGGCGGTATCCGGAATCGCTGGGGTCGACGCTATCAGTACGAACGAGCGAAGTAGGCAGTTTCGACGGCGTCGTCCTCACAGAGCGCACAGGTCTCGCCTTCGTGGATCGGTTCCGTGTCGCTCTCCTCTCCCTCGAAGGGCACGAGGACGATTTCGGCGGCCACCGGTTCTTTGATCGCCGCCTCGCAGTCCTCGTCGCCACACCACGGCGCCTTGACGTAGCCGCCGTGTTGGCCGATGGTCCCGAGAATCTCCGCCCGATCCGACGCCTCCCGGACGTTCTCGGTCAGGTTCTCCTCGGCGGCGGCGTAGAGTTTGGCGTGGACGGTGTCGAGGTGGTCCCGGACGGCTCCGACGATACCGTCGCGGTCAGCCTCGGCGGACTCGCCGTCGGGCCGGTGGACGAGCGTCGTCGTCGCCTCCTCGACCTCGTTGGGGCCGATTTCGATCCGGAGTGGGACGCCCTTTAGCTCCCACTCGTTGAACTTGAAGCCGGGGTTGTGTTCGTCGCGGTCGTCGAGTTCGACGCGAAGGCCCGCTTCCCGGAGGTCGCTGGCGATAGCCTCGGCGTACGTCAGCACGTCGTCTTTCGTCTCCTCCTGCCAGATGGGGACGATCACGACCTGTTCGGGCGCCATCGTCGGCGGCAGAACGAGTCCCTGATCGTCGCTGTGGGTCATGATGAGCGCCCCGAGCGCCCGCCAGGAGAGCCCCCACGAGGTGGTGTGGGCGACGCGTTCGTCCTCCGTTTCGTCGGTGAACGTGATGTCGAACGCTTCGGCGAAGCTCTGTCCGAGGTAGTGGCTGGTCGCTCCCTGGACCGACTTGCCGTCCGGCATCAGCGCCTCGACGGTCGTCGTCGTATCGGCACCGGGGAACTTGTCGTGTTCGGGCTTCTTCCCCCGCAGGACCGGCATGGCGAGGACGTCCTCGTACACCTCCTCGTACTGGTCGAGGCGCGTGAGCGTCTCCGACCAAGCGCTCTCCTCGGTCGCGTGGGCGGTGTGACCCTCCTGCCAGAGGAACTCCTTGGTGCGGAAAAACGGCTTGGTCTCTGTGGCCTCCCACCGGATCACGCTACACCACTGATTGACGCGGGTAGGGAGGTCCCGGTAGCTTCGGATCCACTGGCTCAGATACGGTGCGATGATGCTCTCGCTCGTCGGCCGGACGGCCAATCGCTCATCTAACTCCTCGTAGCCGCCCTGTGTGACCCACGCCACCTCGGGGTCGAACCCCTCAACCACGTCCTTCTCGCGTTCGAGATACGACTCGGGGATCAACATCGGGAAGTAGGCGTTCTGCACCCCGGTCGCCTTGAATCGGGCGTCGAGCTCGTTTCGAATCGTCTCCCAGAGCGCGTACCCACGCGGGCGCGTAATGATGAATCCGCTCATCCCCTCCGGGCCGTAGTTCGCTAACCCTGCCTTGCGTACCACCTCGGCGTACCACTCGCCGGTGCTGTGTTCCTTCGACTCGGTGATCCCGAGTTCCTGATCGTCGCTCATTACCGGGAGGTGACGGAGATACGGCTTAAAACGTGCGGAGCGTCGGCGACTACCCGACTTCGGCCTTGCACTCCTCGGCGTACGCGTCGGCCAGTCGGGTCGGCTCCGGAAGCTTGTAGCCACCACACAGCGCGGCGACGACGTCGACAGCCGTCTCCACGCTCACGCGGTGGCCCGGACTCACGTACAGCGGGTTGATGACCGGGTTCGAGTCGTACTGCCGCGACTGGTAGGCGTAGCCGACGACGGTCCCGTCGGGAGCGTCGATGTCGTCGTCGGCCACGACCGGCGCCCGCCAGCCTGCCGGTCGCCCGCCGACGCCGCCGTCGACGTCGATTCGCCCGCAGAGCAGGTTCTTTGCGACGCCGACGCTCGGCACGTCGAGGACGACGCCGAGGTGGGTCGCGAGACCAGCCTGTCGGTAGTGGATGCGCCCACTTCCGTCGAAGACGACGAGGTCCGGGTCGGTCGTCAAGCGTTCGAACGCCGCGATGATCGGCCCGCCCTCGCGCATGGCGAGTAGTCCAGGAATGTACGGAATCGACAGGTCGGTCACCGCGTAGGTGCGCTCGATCACCGTCCCACCCTGGAGACAGACGACGGCGCTGACCGCCCGGTCGTCGAGGAAGGCCTGATCTACGCCGGCGACGACGGGCCGGTCGCTGGCGGATGTCGCGTCGGCCGCCAGTGAGACGGTCGCCGGATCGAACGCCAGGTCGTCCGCGAACCGCGCCAGGTCCGCGACCTGTCGCTGGAGTCGCTCCATCTCCGCGCGGGAATCGTCGGGGTCGGGGACGAACTCGGGGCGGTCGGGGGTCACGGCCGGATCACCGTCGTCCCGGGCCACCGGGACCGCCGGGACCACCCGGGCCACCCGGACCACCCGGGCCGCGCCCGCCGCCGAAGGTCAGTTGATCGGGAATGTTCCGCGGACGCTTGAGTCGCTTGCCGTAGGCGAGTCCAATCACGAGACCGATCAGGTGTGCGAGGTGGGCGACGTTGCCCTGGCCCACCGACGACGCGGACTGTGGTGAGAGGAAAAAGAGCACGGAGATGACGGCGAATCCGCCGGTGAACAGCCACAGCGGAACGGGGATGATGAAATAGAGATAGATCCGCAGTTTGGGGTTGAGCACCGTGAGGACACCGAGAACGGCGAAGATGGCGCCGCTGGCACCGACGACGCTCACGACACCCGTGGGACCGAGCGAGCCGAGGAGGATGCTGACCCCGACGAATCCGAGGCCGGCGAGGGCACCGCTGAGCAGGAACAGGGCGGCAAAGCGTTTCGATCCGGCGTACCGCTCGACGAGTGGGCCGAAAAAGTACAGCACGATGCTGTTTCCGGCGATGTGATAGAGGCCGCCGTGGGCGAAAATCGAGGTGAGCCACGTCCAGACGTAGGCGATGTGATCCGACCGGAGAACGAACAGCGACGCCATCACTTCCCGTCCGAAGACGGCCCCGATACCCAGTTGGAGGGCGAACGTGATCCACATGAGCGCGAGAAACAGGTACGCCACGTTCCCCCGGAAGTAGCCGAGCAGGCCGCCGATCCCCGTCACCGAGTCGAGGCCGGGAACCCTGTCGAGAACGCTTTGACTCGCCCCGCCCTCGGCCTGTACGCTATCGTCGAAGCCGCTGTCGAACACGCCGTCCGGATCGTTCCACTCGTTCAACCCGGGACAGTCGTGGTTCTCCGGCAGTCGATGTTCCGCACAGAACGTCCCGCCACAGCGCCGACACTGGTACGGCAAGTTCTCGTGACTGCCGCACTCGTCGCACTGAGCCATTACCTCTGCGTAGTGGCGGGGTCGACAAAAAGGGGGGCGGTCGTCGATTCGTCCCCGGGCGGTTCAGCGCCCCGCGTCGTCCGACCGAGTCGACCCCTCCTCGTCCGCGTCGTAGTTCGACGGGACGACGGTCACGTGACTCAGGCCGGGGTGGGAAGTGTCGCTCATACCAGTCCGTACGCTACTCCCGAGTAAAAGATTACCCATGCGCATAATTTATGCGCCGGGTGGGATGGATAACTGACGGGTATGTGCTCGCGAGGCCGGGGCGGCGCCCGACTCAGGCGAACGTCTCGTCGTAGAGGTCGAGTGCGTGTTCGATGGCGTCTTTCGCGGCGGCTTTGTCCTCCCAACCCAGCGTCTCGACTTCCTTGCCTTCTTCGAGGTTCTTGTAGGTCGCGAAGAACTCGTCAATCTCGTCGAGGGTCTGCTGGGGGATGTCGTCGAGGTCCTGGAAGTGATCGAACCGGGGGTCCTCGGTCGGGACGGCGATGACCTTGTCGTCCTGTTCGCCGTCGTCGTCCATCTTCATGAGTGCGATGGGGCGGGCTTCGACGATACAGCCAGGGAACGTCTGGTCCTCGACGAGGACGAGGACGTCGAAGGGATCCTCGTCGTCGTAGTACGACTGGGGGATGAATCCGTAGTCGCTCGGATAGTGGACGTTGCTGTGGAGAACCCGGTCGAGGACGATACCGGGAACGTCCTTGTCGTACTCGTACTTGTTGCGCTCACCCTTGAGACACTCGACGACGGCGGTGATCGTCTCGGGCGGGTTCGGGCCGGGTTCGAGGTCTTCCCACAGGTTCACCATAGTGATACGACGGCCGAACCGGCAAATAGTCCTTTCGGGACGGGAGCACGGCAACACGAATGAAAAAGTACATGAACGCCGGTGACTGAATCCGGTGTGACAGGCGCGAGTGGGCGAACGCGCAGGTCCGACTCGTTCGCGCCTCTCCGGGCAGCGATATCGACGGTGACCGGGCAGTCGCCGTCGGTTCGAGCCGAACACAAACATGTCCAGTCACCGATGTGTCTGATATTGGTAACGTACTATTCCGAGGGTAGGGCCTCTAATTCTCACAATCAAGACTTACTTGAGAAAGGTTAAATATCTCCGTGACATGTCTACTAGTATGTCAGAGGCACAAGCAGTAAGCAGCAGCCCCGGCATCGTTCGCGATCTGACCGCGTTTCAGCATAATATCCTCGTCATCCTCTCCGAGGAGGCCATGTACGGGTTGGCGATCAAGCGCCAGCTCGAGGACTACTACGGGACCGAAGTGAACCACGGTCGCCTGTATCCGAACCTCGACAACCTCGTCGAGATGGGACTGGTCGAAAAGAGCGAACTCGACAAGCGAACGAATCAGTACGAACTGACCGAGGAGGGCCACGAGGCGGTCCTCTCGCGGCTGGACTGGGTACTCTCGAAGTTCGTCACCGACGAGGACCGAGCCGACTCGGTCCGTGACCTCATCGACGCGCAGAACTGAACTCGGGCATCTCGGTTTCGGTTACGGCGTATACGTGTTCGAGCGACTGCTCTACGGCGTCGCGTTGCTCGTCGCTCGGCCACGCGTTTCGCGGGAAATACTCCGTCAGGAACTCCCGTAGCTCCGCCGCCGTCGCCGTCTCTACCTCCCGGGCGTAGTGATTGCCCATGAAGTCCGCGAACGCCCGAGCGTTGGCGGCGTGCACCGCTCCCTCCCGCTCGCGGACGCGCTCGACTACCGCGGTGTTGTGCTGTTCCACCGACTCCCACTCCGCCGGGTCGCCGCTCCCGGACAGCGAAATCTCGACCGCGCGGTCGGTGTCCTCGATGCGGTCCAGTTGCGCCGTGTCACCCTCCAACCACTCGGCCGGATGGAGCACGAGCGTGTCGTCCTCCGCTCGGACGCGGGCGGTGTAATCGAACGCCGCGAGGCGTTCGTCCCGGTCACGCTCGTAGGCGGCCGCCTCGTTCTCGTCGACCGCCCGGCGGGCCAGGCGGGTGAGCCGTTCGGCCTCCGTCCGTACCTCGCGTGGCAAATCAGTCATTGTCGAGTGCCTCGTTCGCCAGTCGGTCGGCGCGGTCGTTTATCTCCCGCGGAACGTGTTCGAGCGACCAGCGGTCGAATCCGGCGAGTAACTCCCGGACCGTCACTCGTCGCTCCCGAAGTCCGGGGTCGTTCGCGTTCCACTCTCCCCGCACCTGTTTGACGATCAACTCCGAGTCGCCGCGGACGTCCACCTCGTCGAACCCGTGGTCGCGCGCCACCTCCAGTCCGCGAATCAGTGCCTCGTACTCGGCGCGGTTGTTCGTCGTCTCGCCGATGGTCTCGCCCCCCTCGTCGACGATTCCATCCCCCGAGACGATGACCCACCCGACGGCGGCCGGTCCGGGGTTGCCGCGGCTCGCTCCGTCGAAGTAGACGTGTGCCCGGCCGCCCGCGTCCGAGAGCAACGCGGTCAGGTCGGCCGGCCGGGCGCCTTGGACAACGACGCTGTCGTCGTAGGCGACGGCCACCGCGTCGCCGCGTTCCGCCCGCCAGCGCTCGTGGTCGGTGTTTCCCGACTCGACGGTCACGCCGGCCTCCACCAAGCGCAGTCGTGCCGTCTCGGGATCGCAGTCGATGGTCGGCATCGGCCCCACTTCGACCGACCGACTCAAAGGCCGTTCGTTCCCGGTCGACTATCGAGGGACGCCCGTGTCGGCGTCTGCCCCCGCGTCGACGTCCACTCGCTCGTGGATCGGCCCCTCTCGGGCCTTCAGGTGTCGTGGCGTTCGGTCGTTGGCGACAGCTAGTACCTCCGCGACGATGCTGTGAGCGATCTGGTACGGCGAGCCCCCGCCGAGGTCGAGACCGACCGGCGTGTACAGCGACGACAGTTCCGCCTCGGTGAACGTCCGCCCCTCCTCGTCGAAGGCGTCGCGCATCTCCTCGAATCGGTCGCGAGGTCCCATCAAGCCGACGTAGGGAACCGACGCATCGAGCAACGCCTCGACTGTCAGCCGGTCGTCGACGAAGTTGTGGGTCATCACGACCGCGTACGTGTTCCCGCCGAGCGTGAGGTCGTCCGCTATCGACGCGGGCGAGGTGGTCAGCGCTCGGTCCGCGGCCGGGAACTGGTCCGCGAGGTCGACCGCGCCACGGAAGCCGACGACCGTCACGCGGAAGTCGCTTTTCGCGGCCAGCTCTGTCACCGGTCCCACGTCGTGGCCGGTTCCGAAGACGACGAGCTCCGGCGGCGCCGACAGCCCGTCGACGAACAGCGTCAGTCCGTCGACCGTCACGGTGGCCGCCCGACCGCGTTCGGCTAAGTCGGCCGCCGAGCCGGCCAGTGCGTCCGCCGGCCAGGCCGCGGGGTCTGCCGCGGGCGTCGACAGCGAGCCGTCCACGGGGTCGTAGTACGCGCGGTCGCCACGCTCCAGTGGCCCGTCGTCACCGTCGAGCACCGTGACGACGGCGACGTCCCGGCCGTCGGCAAACGCCGACACCGCCGGGCGGTACGTCTCGGTCAGGGGTTCGAGCAACACCTCGATGACGCCGTTACAGCCGACGCCCAGCCCCCAGACGTCGCCCTCGTCGTCCTCCATGAGGTCGTACGTGACGAGTCGGGGCTCGCCGGCCGCTCTGACCTCGCTTGCGACCTGGACGAGTTCGTCCTCCAGACAGCCAGCGGTGATGCTGCCGACGCCCGTCCCCTCGGCGTCGAGGAGCATCTTCGCCCCCGGTCGCCGGTAGGCGTTCCCCTCGATGTCGACCACCGTCGCGAGGACGTCCGTTCCATCCGCGTCGAGTCGGTCGCGGATGCGCTGTACGACTTCCGTCTCCGGTACACTCCAGTTACGTTGTGTCATGGCTCACTCCGTCGGTCGCATCGAGTCGCACGCCGTCCGCTCGGTCGGCCGCGACGTAGCCCTTCCGAACGCCGGCGTCGTGCAGTTCCGTTCCACAGGCGCCCCGCCGAACCGCCGTTCGGACTCGCGTGGCGTCCTCGACGGCTGCTCCGGCGACGACGTCCGCGCCCGCATCGAACAGCGGCCCGGGCAGCACGGAGGCCGTCGCCCCCACGACGACCAGGGTCGCTGTCGCCGGTGCCGCGTCCAGATACCGGGCCGCCCCCCCGTAGACGAACGCCGAGCCGGTGAGAAAGACCACTTCAGTCTCTGCCATCGCCGTTGCCGTCTCGTCCGGCGTGAACGTCTCCACTTGGACGCCCGCCGGTGCCGACACGTCGCCGACCGGGGTCCGTTCGATCACGCGCACGGTCACGTCCGCGAACTTCCGCAGGGCGGGGCGAAAGAGGCCGACCGTCGTCACCCGATCCACCGCGGGGTCCAGCAACGCCATCGGATCGCCCGTCCGCCACTCGACGTGGGGGGCCGACAGCGCGTTCAGCGTCGCGATGCCGAGCGCCCGCCGAACGGGGGTGGCCGCTGTGTCGTCCATCGCCCACGTCAGCAGGCGCCCGATGTCGATGTCGTCCGTCGGCGGTACGTCACCCGGCGGCCGATGGGCGAGACCGGCCGCGTCGGATAGCTCCACCAGCACGACGGCGTCTCCGACGGTGATCCGGTCGACGCTCGCGCTCTCCGTCGCGCCACGGGCACGGAGACGGTCAGCGACCCGCGCGATCACCGACGCCGTCACGACCCGTCACCCCCCGATCCGTTCCGCCGACGGTCGTACTCGTACCCGACCGGGCCGGTGAGGCCCCGGCGTTCGATCTGTCGGGCCGCCTCCGCGAGGTCGGCCGGTTGGGCGAAGCCAAAGAGCGCGTCGACGTACGGCTCGCACGTCGCCATCCCGCGGGACCGAGGCTCGAACTCCGACGACACGGCGAGCGGGTTGAGCCAGAGCAGCGCGCCCGCGCGGTCTGCCAGCCACGTCACGCCGTCCTTCAGGACGTCCTCGTCGCCCACGTCGAGGCCGTCACTGACGACGATGACGGCCGTCCGCCGGTCGACTGCGTGGGGATGGTCCCGCCGGAGCGTCGTGAACGCCCCACCGATTTCGGTGCCGCCGCCCCACTCCACCGCGGCGTCCCGGAGCGCGCCCGCCGGGTCGCCGCCTGCCCGGTCGAACTGTGCCGTCACGTCGCGGAGGTCGGTATCGAAAAGGAACACTCGCGCGTCTCGGGCGCTCGCGTGCAGTCGGTCCGCGAACGCGAGCAGGACGCTCCGATCCACGGTGTCGAGCACCGATCCGCTCACGTCGACGAGCAGGCAACACCGGAGTTCACTGGGCGTCGGCTCCCGACGCGGCAGGTCGATAGCCGCGCCCCCCGTCTCTAGGCTCGCCCGGAGCGCCCGTCGCGCGTCCACCCGGTCGCCCGTCCGCGACGCCTGCTGGCGCCGCCCGGGGAGGGTCGCGAGTGCGTCCACGAACCGCTCGATGGCCGCGGACTCCGCGACGGTCAACTCCGCCGCGTCCACGTCGACCTGGCCACCCTCGCCGACGGCGCTGTATCGCCTGGCGTCTCCGTCTCCCGTCTCGGCCGGTCGGTCGCCCGTCACGTGCCGGCGCTCCGTCGGAACCCGCACCTCCACGTCGCCCGAGCCGTCCCCGTTCATCTCCGGGGCCTCCGCGTCCGCAAGCAGCCCAGGGTCGTCGGGGGTCGAATCGCTGTCGGCCACGGGGTCGTCGTCGCCCTCTCCGCTCTCCGGCGACGGTCCCTCGTGGTCCGTCGCGATGGCGTCGAGGCCCGACCGGAGCCGGTGCCAGAACTCGGGGAACGCCTCGTCGAAGGCGTCGAGACCCGACGCCTCGGAGACGAGCGTCGCTCGTAGCGCTGCCTCGGCGGCGTCTCGGTCACCCAGTCCGACGGTCGCGAGCGCACGTGCCGCCGCCAGCGATCCGCTGGTCGGGACGGAGACGCCCTCGCGTCGGAGCATCCCGCCGAGCCGTATCGTCTCGATCAGCACGTGCTGTCGCGCAGCGCGAAAGTCGGGCAGGTCGTCGCGGCCGTCCGTCGGCGGGGCGTCGAGACCGGCGTCCGGGTCGTCGCTTGGGGCCATGCGTTACGCTTCGAGTTGGTCTCCGGCGGCCGCGGCCGCCTCCCGCAACTGTTCGAGCAACTCGGTATCCACCCGTTCCACGTCCTCGACTTCCTTCAGCAGACAGCCGATGGTGCGCTCGATTTCGTCGGCCGAGAGCGGTTCGTCGTCGGTCCGGAGCCGTGCCACGGCGCGCGCCCAGTCCAGCGTCTCGGCCACGCCCGGCCGCTTGAGGAAGGCCTCTTCGCGGAGGCGGGCAACGACGGCACACACCTCGGCCGCCACCGCCGCGTCGAGTTCCGGCACCTTCCGGCGGACGATGTCGTACTCGTCCTCGAACGCCGGCGGATCGACGTGGAGGTAGAGACAGCGGCGCTTGAGCGCGTCCGAGAGCCCCCGGGTCCGATTCGAGGTGAGCACGACAACCGGCGGCTGGTCGGCGCCGACGGTGCCGAGTTCCGGAATCGACACCTGGAAGTCCGAGAGCAGTTCGAGCAGGAACGCCTCGAACGCTTCGTCCGCGCGGTCGATTTCGTCGATCAACAGGACCGGCGGCGTCTCGTCGCCCGCGGTGAGCGCACGGAGGAGCGGCCGCTCTAGTAGGTACTCCTCGTCGAACACCGACCGGCCGCCGTCGTCGTCCGCGACGCTTCCTTCGTCGGCCTGCACCGCGAGCAGCTGTTTGGTGTAGTTCCACTCGTAGAGGGCGTTCTCCGCGGTCAGCCCCTCGTAACACTGCAGACGGATCAGGTCGGTCTCGAACGACTCTGCGAGCACCTTTCCAAGCTCCGTCTTGCCGCTCCCTGGCGGCCCCTCGACCAGCAGCGGCCGCCCAAGCTGGAGCGCGAGGCTGACCGTCGCCACCGTGCGGTCGTCAGCCACGTAGTCCGCCCGCTCGAACCGCGCTTCGAGGTCCGACTCGGACACCGACTCGAACGACGTGTTCCGGGTCATGCTGGGGCCGTCGAGTCCTCCTCCAGATACGCCGTTGGATCGGCACGGAACGAGTCAGCGCAGCCGCGACAGCAGAAGTGGTACGTCTCGTCGTCGTGGTGGACGCTCGCGGCCGCCTCGTCGGGTGTAACCGTCATGCCACACACCGGATCGGTCGCGTCGGCGTCGGTGTCGGGAGCCGTGTCCGTCTCGCCCTCGGCGTCGGCACCCACAGCCCGCGCCCGCACGTCGACCACCTCCGCGAGGATGCTCGCGGCAATTTCCGGCGGGGTGTGGGCCGTGATGTCGACCCCGGCGGGGTTCGTCACCGCCGCCTCCACTGCGTCCGGGTCGCGGTCCAGGAGACCGGCCGCCCGCTCGATCACCTCCGCACACCGGGTGTCGCTGGCGACGAGACCGATGTAGCCTGCGTCGGCGTGGACGCCGGCCGCCACCCCGCGAGCGTCGTAGCCGCCCATCGAGGCGACGACGACCAGCGGCGCCGTCCCCACCTCCGCGGCGATGTCCTCCGGGTCGGTGGTCGCCGTCACCGCCGTTCCCGCCGGCAGGCCGTCGGCGTTGCCGTCCGGGTCCACGACCGTCACGTCGACGGGGAGTTCGGCGGCCAGTCGCGCGAGCGACCGCGCGATTGGCGATCCGCCGACAACGAGCAGTTCCGGCGCCGGCGTCACCGGCTCGACGAACAGTTCGAGGACGCCCTCGCTGTGACACTGCATGGGGAACGCCGACACCCCCGGGCGGTCGACCGTGTCGGGGTCGGGGGCGATACCGAGCAGGCGTGGCTCGCCGTCCTCGATGGCGGCTGTCGCCTGCTCGCTGACGATCGACTGCGCACACGACATGCCGCCGATCCAGCCGTGAATCTCACCCGACCGCGTCACGACCGCCCGATCACCGACGTTCGCGGAGACCGGTGGCTCGCGGCGGACGACCGTCACCCGCGCGTACGCCTCGCCGCGCTCCGCGAGCGCCCGCTCTAAGGCAGCCCCGTCGTCGCTCGATTCGTCCCGTCGCGTGTCGTCCCGTGTCATCTGTGGTGATCCAGTGTGCTCGAAAATGGGGCGGCGGCTCGCCCCGGTTAGTCGTCGGCCGGCTCTTCACTCGTGTCGAACGCGAAGTCGACGTTCGCGCTGGGTTCGAGCGTGAGTTCGGCCTCGTCCAGCGCTTCCCAGACCGCGTCGGGTGTCATCGGCATCTCGACGTGCGAGACGCCGGAGTGACTCATCGCGTCGACGACGGCGTTGACGATGGCCGGCGGCGATCCCACCGTCGGCGACTCCCCGACGCCCTTCGCGCCGATGGGGTGGTGGGGCGAGGGCGTGACCGTATGCCCTGTATCGAAGTTGGGAATCTCCTTGGCCGTCGGCAGGAGGTAGTTCATGAAGTCGCCACCCGTGACGTTCCCGTTGTCGTCGTAGGTGACGTGTTCCATCATCGCGGTGCCGATCCCTTGGGCGAGGCCGCCGTGGATCTGCCCCTCGATGATCATGGGATTGATACGGTTGCCACAGTCGTCGACGGCGACGAACTTCTCGAAGTCGACCTCGCCGGTCTCGCGGTCGACCTCGACGATCACGATGTACGACCCGAACGGATAGGTCATCTCCGGTGGGTCGTAGTAGTTCGTCGCCTCCAGCCCGGGTTCCTCGCTTCCGGGGTGGTTCATGTAGGCGCCCGCCGCAATCTCGGTGATCGTGATCGAGCGCTCCGGGGCGCCAGCGACGTGGAACTCGCCGGACTCGCGGTCCCACTCGATGTCCTCCTCCGCCGCTTCGAGTTCGTTGGCGGCGATGGATTTGGCCTTATCGCGCACCTTCCGGGCGGCGACGGCGGCCGCCGCGCCCGCGACAGGGGTCGACCGCGAGCCGTAGGTGCCGAGTCCGTACGGCTCCGTGTCCGTGTCGCCGTGTTCGACGACGATGTTGTCGACGTCCATCCCGAGTTCCTCGGCGATGATCTGGGCGAACGTCGTCTCGTGTCCCTGACCCTGTGTCTGGACGCCGACCCGCAACACCGCGTTGCCCGTCGGGTTCACCCGCAGGTCCGCGGAGTCGAACATCTCGATGCCCGCGATGTCACACTGCTTGCCGGGGCCTGCGCCGACGACTTCGGTAAACGAGGAGATGCCGATGCCGATCAGCTTGTCGGCGTCTTCCTCGATCCGCCGCTGCTGTTCCTCGCGGTAGTGGTCGTAGTCGGCCATCTCCAGCGCCTTGTCGAGCGCCTTCTCGTAGTCGCCGGAGTCGTAGTTCCACCCGGTGGCGGACTCGTAGGGGAACGCATCCGAGGGGATGAAGTTCCGCCGACGGATCTCCGCGGGGTCGAGGTCGAGTTCGTCCGCGAGTACCTTCACCATCCGCTCGATGAGGTAGACCGCCTCGGTGACGCGGAACGAACACCGGTAGGCGACCCCGCCGGGGGCCGTGTTGGTGTACGCCGCCGTCAACGACCCGTGGGCCGCCTCGATGTCGTACGACCCCGTGAAGATGTTGAAGAAGCCGGCCGGGAACTTCGACGGCTGGGCCGCCGCGTTGTACGCGCCGTGGTCGGCGAGCACGTCGACTTTCACACCCTTGATCTCGCCGTTCTCCGTCGCGGCGAGTTCGCCCGTCATGTCGTAGTCGCGGGCGAACCCCGTCGTCTGGATGTTCTCCGAGCGCTCTTCGACCCACTTCACCGGCCGTTCGAGGACGTACGACGCCGCGGCGGCGACGACGTAGCCGGGGTAGATCGGCACCTTGTTACCGAAGCCACCGCCCACGTCCGGGCTCACGATCCGAACCTTGTGTTCGGGGATTCCCGACACCTGTGAGAACAGGGTGCGGTGTGCGTGGGGTGCCTGCGAGGTCATGTGGACCGTCATCTTGTCGTCGCCAGGGTCCCAGTCGGCCACGCAGCCACAGGTCTCGATGGGTGCCGGGTGGAGGCGCTGGTACTCCATCTGCTCTTCGACGGTTACGTCCGCCGCGTCGAACACCGCATCGGTCGCCTCCGCGTCGCCGGTCTCCCAGTCGAAGATGTGGTTGTCGTCCTGATCGTCGAGTTCCTCGCGGATGACCGGCGCGTCGTCCTCCAGTGCCTCCTCGGCGCCGATGACCGGATCGAGGACGTCGTACTCTACTTCGACCTTCTCGGCCCCGTCCTTTGCGGCGTAGCGGTCGGTCGCGATGACCGCCGCCACCTCCTGGGACTGGAACTTCACCTTGTCGTTGACGAGCACGTCCTGGGTGTCGTCCATGAGCGTCGGCATGGTCGCCAGGCCGTGTTCGAGCAGGTCGTCGGCGGTCAACACCGCCACCACGTCGTCGAGCGCCATCGCCCGCGAGCCGTCGATGTCCTCGATCCGCGCGTGAGCGTGCGGACTGCGGACGATTTCGCAGTGGAGCATCCGCGGCTTCTTGATGTCGTCGACGTAGTTGCCGCGACCGGTGATGAAGCGTTTGTCCTCCTTGCGGGTGACCTCCTCGCCCATTCCGCCACGGCCGTGGCCACAGTGTTTCTCGGGCTGTGGCCCACCGTCGTCGTCGTGTTGGTACTCCGTCGGTTCGGTCGTGTTGTCTGATTCGCTGCTCATGTGTCGTCACCTCCAACGTCGTCGAACTGCGGATCTGCACCCTCGACGTGGGGCGTCTCCGTCGATGGGCCGCCACAGCAGTTCTCGACGCCGCAGTCGAAGTCGTCGTCCGCAAACCGCTGCTCGGCGGTGACAGTGCCGCCGTCCGCGGCCGCTGGCTCCTTGTTCAACTCGTCGGCGGCGTACTCGATGGATTTGACGATGTTCTGGTAACCAGTACACCGACAGAGGTTGCCGCTGATTGCCTCCCGGATCTCGCCCTCCTCGGGGTCGGGGTTCTCGTCCAGCAGGGCCTTCCCCGACATGATCATGCCCGGCGTACAGTAGCCACACTGCAGCCCGTGTTCTTCGCGGAACCCTTCCTGCAGCGGGTGCAGTTCGCCGCTCGCCTCGGGCAGATCCTCCATCCCTTCGACGGTCATGATCTCGCTTCCGTCGGCCTGGACCGCGAAGGTCAGACAGGACTTGATCGGCTCGCCGTCCTTGAGGACGGTACAGGCGCCGCAGTTACCCGTGTCACAGCCGATGTGAGTGCCAGTCAGGTCCAGGTCCTCGCGGATGGCGTGGACGAGCAGTTTGCGCGGCTCGGCCTCGACCGTCCGCTCGGTACCGTTGACCGTCAGCGTGATTTCGCGTTTGTCAGTCACTGTGGAACCCTCCGCTTGACCGCGCCGGCACGCTCCGCGGCGTCGCCGAGCGCTCGCTGCGTCAGCACGTCGACCATCCGCTCTTTGTACCCGGCATCGCCGTGTTCGTCCGACTCGGGGTTCGACGCCTCGGCAGCCAACTCGCCGGCCTCTTCGAACAGGTCGGCGCTTGGCCGCTCACCCTCGAGGTGGGCCTCCGCGTCGGCCGCGCGGGCGTTCGTGATGTCCACGGCGGTCATGCCGATGCCCGCGTCCTCGATCCGGCCGTCGTCGTCCAGGACGAGTCGAGCCGCTACCCCGGCCATGGCGTAGTCGCCGGTCTTGCGTTTCAGCTTGTGGTACGCGCTTCCCTCGCCCTCGACCGGCGCCGGGACGCGAGCCTCCGTCAGGAGTTCGTCGTCCATCAGCGACGTGTCGTACGGCAGGAGGAAGAGTTCGTCTACGGGGATGGTCCGCTCGCCGTCCGGTCCCCGCGCGGTCACCTCGCCGTCGTGGGCGATGAGGACGCTTCCCCAGTCGCCCTTGGGATCGGCCTGTGCCATCGACCCCACGACGGTGCCTTGATTCCGTATCTGGGGGTCCGCGATCAGCGGTGCCGCGTCGGCGAAACTCCCGTAGCGGTCCGCGATGACGTCCGTGTCCTCGACATCGGCGTGACGGGCCAGGGCGCCGATCCGCAGGTAGCCGTCCTCCTCGTGGAGGTATTCGAGCGAGTCGATGCCGTTGATGTCGATGACGGTGTCGGGCCGTGCCAGCCGAAACCGGAGCATCGGGACGAGACTCTGCCCGCCCGCGAGAATCGTCGGCTCGTCGAGACTCTCCAGCAGGCTCACCGCCTCCTCGACCGTCGTCGGCTCGTGGTGTTCGAACGATGCGGCCTTCATAGCATGTTGCGCAGCCTGTCGGTGACGCCGCTGTCGGCCTCCTCGTCGACGTCGGTCATCTGCTGCTCGATGTTGTTGAAGAAGTTGTTCACGATCTTATTGGAGACGGGCTTGATGACCCGGGACCCGAGCTGTGCGATGCGGCCCGAGATGTCGGCTTCGGTCCACCACTCGATCCGCGACCCCTCGCCGTCATCCAACTCGTGGATACGCATCCCCGAGTTCATGCTGAAACTGCTCCCGCTCGCATCGCCGCCACCGCTCGCTAGCATCTCGAAGGTCTCGTCGTCACGATCCGTGATGGTGACCGTCGTCTCGAACTGTGGTTTCACGCTTCCGACGCCCACCTGCATCAGCGCCGCGTACTTCTGGCCGGCGACGAACGCCCGGTCTGCCACCTCGTCCGGGTCGGCCTCCGGGAGCATCTCGACGTCCTCCTCGGCCTCGTACTCGTCGAAATTGAAGTCGTCGTCCATCGGGGCGATATACCGGCACCCCTTCAGTGCGTCGCGAACCGCCATCGGGTCCGAGAGAACACTCCACGCCGTCTCCGGTGGTACACTTTCCAGCTCGAATTCGCCTTCGAAGTTCATCGGCCGATCCCTCCGCGTCGTCGTACATTGAACACCATCATCTTTTATAACCCTCCACTATGTGCATACTATTAGCACGGATCGTAGTATGAGGAATCATAGTAATAAAAGTTAGTGACGTACTTTCGTACCCTAAGTCAACACTATGTCGGACCACACCCACGACGATCTGATCGACTGTGACGAGGCTGCCGAACGGGTCAGTGCCCTCCGCGAAGCGTGGCTGTCACGTCTGGGGATCGAGACGGTTCCGCTCGACCGCATCGCCGGCCGCACCGTCGCCGAGCCAATCGATGCTCCGGTCGATGTCCCCGCACACAGTCACGCCACCATGGACGGGTTTGCCTTCGATGCGACCGATTCCTACCCGTTCGACGTCGTCGACACCGAGGTCTTTCCGGAGGACGACCCTGGCGCCATCGACGCCGGCGAGGCGACCCGCATCGCCACGGGTGCCCCGCTCCCAGCAGGGGCCAACGCGGTGTTGAAACGCGAGGAGGCACGGGTCACGGACGGCCGACTCGACGGGACCGACCTCGACCCCGGGACCTACGTCTACGAGCGCGGGAGCAACGTCGCCGAGGGCGAACGACTGTTCGCGGCCGGAGAACGTCTCGGTCCCAAGGACGCCATTCTACTCGCCGACCTCGGCGTCGAATCGGTGGCCGTCCGCGACCGCTTCTCGGTGGGGCTGCTGGCGACTGGCACCGAGATTCACGAGGGGAGCCAGCGTGACCTCGACTCCGCGATGCTCGCCGGCCTGGTCCGGTCGTGGGGTCACGAGGCTACCTACGAGGGGACCGTCTCCGACGACTACGACCGCGTCGAGTCGCGCATCGCGGCGCTCGCACGTGACCACGACGTGGTGATGACCACCGGCGGGACCAGCGTCGGCGACAAGGACTTCGTGGTACGGGCACTCGACAGCCTCGGCCAGATTCACTTCCACCGCGTGCGCCTGCGCCCGGGAAAGCCCATCGCCGTCGCCGAACTCCCCGATCACGACGCCGTTGCCTTCGCTATCCCCGGCAAACCCGTCGGTGCCCACGCCGTCACGAGCCTCGTCGCCCGCCCGTTTTTCACCGGCGACACCGCACTTCCGACCGTTACGGCACGACTGGCTCGCGCCGTCGGCATCGGCGCCCCCGGCTTCACCTACGCGGTCCCCGTCACCCTCGACGACGGGACGGCCACCCCCCTCGGTCACGCCGACTCCCCGCTGTCGGTGTACGAGGACACCTTCGATCCCAGTGTCCTCTCGTCGAGCACGCGTGCGACACGGGCCGACGGCTTCGTCCTCACCGAGTCGGCGGTCGACCGTGGTGACGCAGTCGAGGTGGTCCCCTACCCGGTCGTCGAGCGATGAGTCTCCCGGTCGTCACCCCGCCGTTCGACGCCACGGACTCGTCGTCGGTCGCCGGTGTCCTCCTCGCCGCCGGCACTAGCGACCGGTACGGTGACCGCAACAAACTGCTCGCGACCCACGACGGCGATCCGCTCGTTCGTCACGCCGCGCGGACGCTCCTCGATGCGCCGGTCGACCCGGTCGCCGTCGTCGTCGGCCACGAGGCCGGCCGAGTCCGTGCCGCACTCGCCGACCTCGACGTGGAACTCGCCTACAACGAGGATTACGCGAGCGGCCAAGCGTCTTCGGTCCGGGTCGGCGTCGACGCGGTCCGTGATCGTGCCTCGGCGGTCGTCGTCGCTCTCGGCGACATGCCGTTCGTCACGCCGGCCAGCGTCGAACGACTCGTCGACGCCCACGCTGCCGGGGTTGGCGACGCGCTCGCGGCCGCACACGACGGCACACGAGGGAATCCGGTACTCTTCGCCGACCGCTTTTTCGACGCTCTCGCCGACGTGACCGGCGACGTCGGGGGGCGGGAACTCCTCCTCGAACACGGGCAACTCGTCGAGACTGGTGACCCCGGCGTCCGGCGCGACGTCGACGAACCCGACGACCTCTAGTCGTCCTGAGGCTCGACGACGATCCGGCCCTCCTCGACGTGCCACTCGACCCGGTCGCCGGCGCCGATGTCGAGAAAGGTTCGTACCGGTTTCGGGACGGTGGTGAGGTTCTTCTCCGAAATCTTCGTATCGCTGAGCTTGCCCATCGGTCACAGCCACGGGCGTAGCGCATACATAGTTTATGCTATACCACCCTGCCGGTCATCCGGTCGACTTCCAGCGGTGGGCGCCGCCGTCGGAAGCCCGGTCGAAGTCCAGGTCGAAGCGGTCGGAGTCGAGCAACACCGGGCCGGGGACGTATGCGTCGTCGCCGACGGGTTCGAGGAGGTCACGCTCGGCCATCGTCGAGAGCACGTCGCGGACCGTCCGCTCCCGCCCGGGGATCAGGTTCGCCTCCTCGATGACGCTGTCAACGTCGACACAGCCCTCGAGAAGCGCGAGCCTGATGGCTGATACCCAGGCGGGTTCCCGCCGCATCTCCCGACACATCAACGAATAGGTGTTAGGTTCACCGGATAAGTCCTTCGCCCGTCACCGGCCCGGCGCCCCGGAGTCTGACATCGGCCCCGAACGCTTCGAAGGGCGGCGTCGGTGGCAGCCAAGGAATTAAGTAACCGCCAGCTACGAGTATAAAAACGCGATGACACGGCCCACCCGCCAGCGGGAAGACAGAACGCGATGGCAGGGCGAGGAGGAGGAAGAAACCGACGACACGGATGTCGATCTCGACGATCTCGATCCCGAGGATCTCGTCAGGACGGCGGATGGCGAACTGATCCACGAGGAGACCGGCCTCATCATCGAGGAAGAGCAGATCGATCCCGGGCCGGAGTGGCGGGCCTTCAACCACCAGGAACGCCAGGAGAAATCGCGGGTGGGCGCCCCAACCACCCAGACGATGCACGACAAGGGGCTGACGACGACCATCGACTGGAAGGATAAGGACGCCTACGGGCGTTCTATCTCCTCTCGGAAGCGCTCACAGATGCACCGACTGCGAAAGTGGCAAGAGCGCATCCGGACGAAGGACGCGGGCGAGCGAAACCTCCAGTTCGCGCTGAGCGAAATCGACCGGATGGCCTCGGCGCTGGGCGTCCCGCGGTCGGTACGGGAGGTCGCCTCGGTCATCTATCGCCGTGCGCTCAACGAGGACCTCATTCGCGGGCGCTCGATCGAAGGTGTCGCCACCGCCGCCCTCTATGCCGCCTGTCGCAAGGAGGGCATCCCCCGGTCGCTGGAAGAAATCTCCGAGGTGTCACGAGTCGAACGCAAGGAGATCGGTCGGACCTACCGCTACATCTCTCAGGAACTCGGCCTCGAGATGAAACCCGTCGACCCAAAGAAGTACGTCCCACGATTCTGTTCGGAACTCGAACTCAGCGAGGAGGTCCAGTCGAAGGCCAACGAGATCATCGAGACGACCGCCGAGAAGGGACTGCTCTCGGGCAAGTCTCCGACCGGCTACGCCGCGGCGGCTATCTACGCCGCCTCGCTGCTCTGTAACGAGAAAAAGACCCAGCGCGAGGTGGCCGACGTCGCCCAGGTGACCGAGGTCACCATCCGCAACCGCTACCAAGAGCAGATCGAAGCGATGGGCATCCACAGTTAGGACCTCCCGCCGGGATGCCCCGCCCGCGGACGACCGACAGCGACAGTATCAAACCCTCGCCACTGCTACCGCCTCCATGCGCCTCGACGACTTCGTCGACATCGAGGCGAACGAACGCGCCGAGCGACGACGCCTCGCCGCGGAGAAATCCTACGAGATCCTCGATCACGTCGAACGCGTCACCGACCGGATCGAACGCACCGTCTCTGGCGACGCAGTCGTCGGTAGCGTCTCCCCTTCCATCTTCGTCGGCCGGTCGAACTACCCGCGGGTGTCGACCGGCATCCTCTCGCCGGTCGGGAACGAGGGCGACGCCGGACGCTTCGTCACCAGCGGCGCGTGGTACGACGAGGGCGTCGACCTGACGGAGGTGTTCCGCCGGCGGACCAGCCTGCTCAACTCCCGCCGCTCGGCGTCGGTCGACGCCGCGGATACTTGGGAGGGCTTCGTCGGCGTCGGCCGGGAGGTAGCCATCGCCGACCGTCCGGTCGACGTCGAAATCGGTCTCGACGCCGACCCGACCGTCGACTTCGACGCCGACGGCGCCTCGGCCCCGACCGGTCCCAGCGCCCCCGCCCGGTCGGCCAGCCTCGGCGAGAATCCTCACGTTCCCCGGGCTGTCGAGAAGACCCTGGAGGACGACGACTGGCGCGCCGAGGGGGCGATCAACTACCTCTATCGCCGCGGGTTCGACGTTTACGAGGTGAACACCATCCTCTCGGCGGGGGCCTTGGGACGGGCGGAGCACCGCCGACTCGTCCCGACGCGGTGGTCGATCACCGCCGTCGACGACACCGTCGGAGGGTTCTTGCGCGGGTCCTTGCGCGACGCGCCGAGCGTGAACGGGGTGGAGATCCACCGCAACGAGTTTCTCGGCAACGCCTACTGGGTGATCCTCGCGCCCGGCCAGTGGGAGTACGAACTCGTCGAACTGAAGGCGCCGGGGAGCGTCTGGAATCCAGACCCCGAGGCTGGCATGTGGCTTGCGGCCGACCGCGAGGGCTACGAGGGGCGCACCGGTTACGTCGAGGAGACGGCCGGGGCGTACCACGCGGCGCGGTTGGCGGCGCTGGAACACCTCGACGACCGGGGCCGGCAGGCGAAGTGTCTCGTCCTGCGGCACGTCTCCGACGACTACTGGGGACCGGCCGGCGTCTGGCAGGTCCGCGAAGGCGTCCGCCACGCCTTCGATGGCGAACACGCCACTGCCGAGACCCTCGCCGACGCGGTGCGGGGTGTCGCTGACTACCTCCCTGCGTCGCTCGCCGACCTCCGGCGCAAGTCGACGATGGTCGCGGGTCTCCAAACCACGCTGGACCAATTTTGATCCCGCGTCCCACCGCCACATCGCTTCGCTGGACGCCGTGACAGCCGCGGGTTCACGGCGGCGGCAACGATCCTACAGCGCGGCGAACGCGGCGTCGACCATTTCGCCCGTCTCGGCGACGACGTTCGCCATTTCGTCGTCGTCGGGCGCGAGGCCGACCAGCCGGCCGATTCGCATGATGCTCACGTGATAGACGACCTGAACGCCCGGCTCCGTCTCCCAGACGACGACATTACACGGGAACAGCGCGCCCATCCGGCCGTCGCTGGCGTCGAGGACGCGGTCGGCCATCGTGGGGTTGCACGCCCCGAGTACGTAGTAGGGGTCCCGGTCCGCGTCCACCTTCTCGTTGAGGAGGTCGGACGGCGAGAACTCGACGGGGACGCCGAACCCTGCCGCCGCGAACGTCTCCCGGACGTGTTCGATGGCCGCCTCGTGGTCCATCTCCAGGGTCGCCCGTTTTTCGCCGATGTCCGCCGCGTCGAGAACCGAGGGGTCGATGGGGAGTGTCACACTCGCCGTAACGCACGCCGGCCGAATAAACCACTGCCGAGAGTCCCGGTGTCTCGTCCTGTTCGGACCGGCGTCGACGACTCCCGACACGCTGTGGTACCCACGAAGGGCCCACAACGTCGTGTGCGCTCTCCGACGAGCCACGGCCGCGACGGCCACCTCGCGCCCACGGCGCATCGTGCGAGCGCGGCCGTCGCTACAGCGGGACTGGAAGCCACGAGAGCAACCGAACGACCGTCGCCGTCGGGACGAGCGGCGGGTTGAGCACCAGCCAATCGAGCAAGGCGAGTCCACCGCCGTGGGCCACTACCGAGGGCAGGATCGACTCGCTCCGATAGTCGACGGCGCCGAAGAAGACGTCGGCCGGCGCGGACAGGAGCAGTTCTATCGGCGGCTTGTGGATGTGATGGAAGGCGTAGACGACGGGGCTGATGAAGACACTCTTGAGTCCGAGTTCGCGGATACCGACACAGAGCAACCCCCGGTAGTACGTCTCGGCGGCGGCGGCGACGACGAACTGAGCGGCGGCGTGTGGCAGGAAGGTTGCGAGTGCGGTGTCGGTCGCCCACATGGGGTAGTACGTTCGGATCGTCGGCAGCGACGCTCCGACGACGTAAAACGGCGTGACGACGAGGGCGAGCGCGACGGTGTTGCGGAGCACGCGCCGGTCGACGCGCCACCCGATGTCGCGGCTGCGACCGACCGCCAAGACACAGGGGAGCCCGATGAAAAGCGTCACGTCCCGAACCAACCGTGCGGGCAGACTGGTAGGCGGCACGCTCCAGAGCGACCAGAGAACCGAGAGACAGAGACCGGCGAGCAGCGATGTTCGCACCCAAGAAAGCCGGGGGCGGTTCACCTCACTCCTCGGCGGTAGCGACTGGTCCCGTCCCGATCACCGACCGCACGGCGGACAGGAACGTCTGTCGCGTATCGAAGTAGGTTTCGTCGACGTCGTCGAGCACCGAATCGAGCGTCCGCGGTCCATCGGGGGTCCGAATCGTCGCCGTCCCCTCTTTCCGTCGCACGTTGCTCGCTTCCTGCGGCCAGGTGAGCCGGGAGGCGACGCGTGCGAGCGGTGCGCCCTCGACCGGTTCGCCCTCTCCGAGTTCGACCGCCGGCTCCGTGTCGTCCTCGTCCTCTGCCATGTTTCGGGCTACTCTCGCCCGGGAGTTAATCCCTTCGAACCGCCCGGAACCGCTCGCTCCGCCGACACGCCGTCACACGCCCGTCTGACGTAGGGTTTTGTGGGTGGGTGGCGTAGTCTTGGCTATGACCAGTCTCGGGGAGGTCTACCACGGAGACGACCGGAGCGGTCCGGGTCTCCGGCAGATCTACGCGGGGGCGAGCCTCTTTCTCGTTGGCATCGTCCTCGTCGTGGCGGGGATCGTCGTCGCCACGACGGACGTGTTACTGGGCGGTGGAATCACCCTCCTCGACGTGCGCGAGTACGGCGGCATCCTCGCCGGTCTCGGCGTGCCCGCCGTCTTTCTCGGCATCTCGGCGGTTCTCCCGGCGGAGCGGTCGACACGCGCCGCCGCCGGCATCGGCGCCAGCGTCGCCGTCCTCGGCGTCGCACTGTTCGCCCACGCCTACCCCTGTCGGTGGTCCGGTGCCAACTGCGCCCCCGGTATGGTCGATCTGACGCTCCCGACCGCCGGCATCTACTTCCTCGGCGCGCTCACCACCTTCTGGTGTCTGTTCGTCGGCATCGCCAACTTCAAGACGCGCAACGATCCCGGCGGCACCGTCACGATGGAGGTGACTCGCCAAGGCGAGACGAAGGTGATCGAGGTGGATCGCTCGAACTCGGGCGGCGGGGTCGGCCTCGGCGGCGGCGTCGCCGGCCCGACGGGGACCGTCGATTCCGGTGTGAGCGACGGCGGGGCCGACGCCGACGATATCCGCGAGGTCACCACCGTCACCTCGACGTCGGACGGCGGGGCGGCTGGGACGTCGCCTCCCCAGTCTCCACCCTCCCCGTCCGGACCGACCGACCGGGCCGACGAGACCTGGAAGTCGACGGCCGCGGCCGACGCGACCACCGACGCCGCCGACCGCTACTGCGGCAACTGCGAGCACTTCGAGTACGTCCGTACCGAGCGCGGCATCCAGCCCTACTGTGGCTACCACGACGGCGTCATGGCCGACATGGACGCCTGCGAGGACTGGAGCAATCGCTGATCACGCGGTCCCGCGTCGTCGGTCTGGACGGAGTCGCCGCTAACCGTCGTTCAGCCGTCGCCGCACGTCGTCCCAGTGACTCCCCATCCAGAAGTGGCCGCCACACCGCCTGCACCGCCAGACGTCGGTCGTCGCGGGGTCGGGCGCGTCCGCTGGCGTCGTTGTCGACGCGTCGACGGGAGCCAGCGGGCCGTTACACCGCCCGCACCGTCGCGGCCGCTCCGGGAGCGAGAGCGACACCCCCGCCTCGCGGAGTTCGTCCAACTGGCCCTCGATATCCCGTGCCGTGAGTCGGATCGCCGCTGCCGTCCGCGCGGCGAGGGCGGCGTCACGGGTGAGGAGCCGTCGGTCCTCGTCGCGTGCGAGTTCCCGGACCGCGTCGTCGGCCTCGACCTCCCGGTCGAGGGCGTAGGCCGTATCGTAGCCGCACATCCGCAGGTAGGTCGCCAGTTTGCCGAGCATCGCGTCACAGAGGAAGCGGTCCGTCACGCGAGAAACGTCGACAGCGACGCGACTGGCCGGCTGTTCACCACGTCGTCGGTCTCGGCCCACCCCCGGCGCGCGGTGTGAACGCCGTACCGCCGGAGGTCGAACTCGTTCACTCCGTGGGCGTCGGTGTCGACGGCGATGGGCGCACCGGCCTCGATGGCGGTCCTGACCCCCGCGTCGTTCAGGTCGAGACGGTGGGGGTTGGCGTTCACCTCCAGGGCCGTGTTGGCGTCGGCGGCCGCCGTGGCCAGTCGGTCGAGGTCCGGATCGAGTCCCGGTCGGTCGTTGATGCGTCGCCCGGTCGGGTGGCCGAGGATATCCGTTTCGGGGTGTTCGACCGCGGCGACGAGCCGATCGGTCGCCGTCTCCCGATCCTGGCCCAAGGCGCTGTGGGGCGAGGCGATCACGAGATCGAGGTCGGCGAGCACGTCGTCCCCCACCGAGAGGTTGCCGTCGGCGTCGACGTTGGCCTCGACGCCGTGGAACACCTCGATGTCGGCGGTGGCGTCGCCCGCCGCGTCCGCGACGGCCGCCATCTGCTCGCGCAGGTCGTCGTCGTTGAGGCCGACGCCCCCGACCATTCCCGGCCCGGTGGCGTGGTCGGTGATGGCGACGTAGTCGTCGCCACGCTCGGCCGCCGCGGCGATCATCGCCTCGACCGATTCGGTCCCGTCGGACCAGTCGGTGTGGACGTGGAGGTCACCGCGAAGGTCACCGGGGGCGAGGAGAGTCGGGAGGCGCCCCGCTCGGGCCGCTTCGATCTCGCCTCGATCCTCGCGGAGTTCCGGCGGGACGAGCGACAGGCCGAGGGCGTCGTACATCTCTGCCTCGGTCGCGCCCCCGACCCGCCGGCCGGCGCGCTGATCGTCCCCGTCCGCTCCGGCGCCCGACGCTGTCCGGCCGTCGGCGTCGCGGTGCGCCTCGCTTACGTCGAACACGCCGTACTCGTTCATCTTCAGATCGCGCTCGATGGCGATGTTCCGGAGATGGACGTTGTGGTCCTTGCTCCCGGTGAAATACTGGAGTGCCGCGCCGAACTCGTCGGGAACGACCACCCGACAGTCGACCCGGAGTCCGCGGGCCCGGACGCTCGCTTTCGTCGTCCCCGACTCGATTACGTCGTCGACGGCGTCCCAGTCGAGAAAGGCGTCGACGGCCGCGGGGGCGTCCTCACTGGCCACCAACACGTCGACGTCGCCGATGGTCTCGCGCCACCGGCGGAGCGACCCTGCGAGTTCGGCGCGCTCGACCGGGTCCGCGCCGCGGAGGCGGTCGCGGATCGCCTCCGCGACCGGGCGGGCGTCGCCGAGGCGTTCCCGCTTCTGGGCCTGGCGCGCGAAGGGGACGTTCTCGCGGATGTTCGCCTCGGTCTTGGCGCCAAATCCCGACACTTCGCGGATCTCGCCCGCCTCCGCGGCCGCCTCCAGTTCGTCGAGGGTCGTGACCCCGAGCGCCTCGTAGAGCGCGCCGACCGTCTTCGGGCCGACGCCCTCGACGCTCGTCAGCGCCGCCATGTCGACCGGGAGGTCCGCTCGCAGTTCGGCCAGTTCCTCGATGTCGCCGGTCTCTGCGTACTCGACGACCTTCTCCGCGAGCGCCTCGCCGACGCCGTCGATTCGCTCGACTGCCTCGACCCCTTCCGCCACGAGGTCCTCGACCGGCGTCGGATGTTCGCGGACGTTCTCGGCGGCGCGACGGTAGCTCCGGGGTTTGTACTCGACGCCGCGGGCTTCGAGCAGATCGGCCATCTCCTCGAAGCGGGCCGCCACCTCCGCGCTCAGGCTCACGGCCGCCCCCGGGTGTTGTGACTCGTGTCCTCGTGACCGAGCGCCTTCCGCAGGAACTTCATCCAGCGCTTGCGATCCGCGGCCTCCTGGGCTTCGGCCTCGTGTTCGAGGTCCGCCGTCCCGAGCGCCTCGAGGGCGTTGAGCGCGCGGTCGATGCCGATGATACTCTCGACCAAGCGCTCGCCCTCGGCGTAGCTCACCTCACCGTCCTCGATGGGTTCGAGCCGCTCGAGTCGCTCGCGGCGGAGGTTCCGCTTTGCCTGTTCGACACGCTCGCGTTCGCCTTGGGGCACCGTGTCGCGGCGTTTGATCTCGAAGACGAACTCCTGAAGATCCACCTCCTCGCCCTGCACGTCGATGGTTTCGGGGATGGTCGCGCCCACCGTCGCCGCCTCACGGTTGACGCGTTCGAGGAGCTGCTTGCGCTCGAACTCTTTCACGCGACCCCCTTCGCGTGCCGCTCACTTCGCTCCTTCGCCCGTGTCGGCGTACGGCTTCCCAACGTCGGAGTTGCCGCCGAGGGTGGCACCCGCGCGTCGCGCGATGGTCTCAGCGATGGCGACCGGAACGAGGATACGCGACGGGCCGGATCGGGCCGTCCCGCGCCTCCACTCCCCGTCGGTGCCCAGTCCGGCGGAGTTCGGCACTCGCGGCGGGCGATCACGCTACCGACCGCCGAACCGGACTCGGGCGTGTCGTCGCACCTACTGGCCCAAAAGCGTGGGACAGCCGAGACAGAAAGTTCTTGAGCACGGCCCGACCATCCTCGCCAAATGGATCGGTCCCGCGACGCCGCCGGCGTCGAGGTCAGCGTCGTCCTCCCCGCCTACAACGAGGCGCGGACCATCGAGGGGACCGTCGAGACGACCCTCACGACGCTCGCCGACTTCCTTCCGCCGAGGGCCTTCGAGGTAATCGTCGCCGAGGACGGCTGTGCGGATCGGACTCCGGAGATTGCGGACCGACTCGCCGCCGCCGACGACCGCGTCCGCCACGTCCACAGCGACGAACGGCTCGGCCGCGGCGGCGCGCTCGAACGCGCCTTCGCCGCCGCCGACGGCGAGACGCTCGTCTACTTCGACACCGACCTCGCGACCGACATGCGGCATCTGGAGGAGCTGATCCAGCGGGTTCACACCGGCGAGGCGGACGTGGCGACCGGGTCGCGGTGGATGCCCGGCCGGGTCGCCGAGCGCCCCGCCAAACGCGGTATCCCCTCCCGGGCGTACAACGGACTCGTTCGCCTGTTTCTCCGCTCACCGCTCCGCGATCACCAGTGTGGATTCAAGGCGCTGAACCGCGAGGCCTTCGAGCGCCTCCACGGCCAGGTCGAGGACGAACACTGGTTCTGGGACACGGAGCTACTGATCCGCGCCCAGCGGGCCGGCTTGGAGGTGGCCGAGTTCCCCGTCGAGTGGGAGCCGAAAGGCGATACGAAAGTCGACCTCGTCCGCGACGTGTTCGGGATGGGTAGCCAGATCCTCCGGCTCTGGTGGCAGGTGTCGGTAAGTCCCCGGATCACCCGTCGGGTGAGCGTCGGCTCCGGGGTGCTCTTGACGCTCCTTGCGCTCGCGCTCATGACGCTGTATCTCGATCCGGGTGCCGTGCTGGCGGAGCTGGAGGGTGCGAATCGCCGGCTGGTCGCGCTCGCGGCCGCCGTCTACCTCCTCTCGTGGCCGCTTCGCGGCGGCCGCTACCGCGATATTCTCGTCGAACTCGGCTACCGCGAGCGCCTCGGCTTTCTCACCGGCGCGGTGTTCATCAGCCAGACCGGTAACCTGGTCTTTCCCTTCCGCGCGGGCGATGGCGTGCGTGCGTACGTGATGAAGGCACGCCGCAACATCCCCTATCCGACCGGCTTCGCCTCCCTGGCCGTCGAGCGGGTGTTCGATCTGCTGACCATCACGGTCCTTGGCGGTGCGGTCCTCGTCGGATACGTCCTCACCGGGGCGACCGACTCGGTGGTGGCGACGCTCTCCGGGAGTGTCCCGGGCGTCGACCCACGGAGCGCCCGGACGGCCCTGACGGTGGCGGCAGGCGTCGCGGCCGCGGCCGTCCTCGCTACCGCCGCCATCGTCGTTTCCGCCCGCCGCGACGGCAACCTGATCCGGCGGCTGATCGCCCGCGTTAGCTCCGACTCCTACGCCGACTACGTGGCAGGCATCCTCGAATCGTTCGTCGGCGATATCCAGGCCGTCGCCGCCGACCGCGGCGCCTTCGCTCGGGTGGGCGCCAGCAGTCTCGCCATCTGGGCGCTGGACGTGGTGACCGCCATCCTCGTCCTCGCGGCCTTCGACGTGGCGCTTTCGACGCCGACGCTCGTCGCCGTCGGATTCTTCGCGGTCAGCGTCGGCAATCTGGCGAAGGTGTTGCCCCTCTCTCCCGGCGGCATCGGACTCTACGAGGCGGCCTTCACCCTCCTCGTCGCGGGACTGACGCCCGTGACCGGTGCCACCGCCTTCGGCGCCGCCGTCCTCGATCACGCCGTCAAGAACCTCGTCACCGTCGCTGGCGGTATCGTCTCGATGCTCGCGCTCAACGTCTCGCTGACGACTGCGGTGGACGAAACGGGCGCCGCGGAGCCGGACCCCGAGGCGGAGTAGCCCGCCTCACCACTCGTGAAACAGGTCGGCCAGCCGTTCGATCCCATCGAGCAGGTTCGGGCTTGGCTGGTTCAAGAGCGCGTCGTCGACGACGTGGACCGCCGGGTCGATAGCCCAGTCCCGGTCGGTGATCGTCGCGGGGTCGACGTCCGTCCCCTGGCCACAGAGGTGGAGAACGGCGTGGTCGGGGTCGGCCGCCTCGACGTCGGCGGGGGTGACCGCCCGCGAGCGCTCGCCGGGGTCGACGAAGGGGTAGTGACCGCCGGCGGCGGCGACGGCCTCGGGTACCCAGTTACCGGCGGCCATCGGCGGCTCCGCCCACTCCTCGCAGTAGACGGTCGGGCGCTCGTCCGGGGCCCGGTCGCGGAGGCGAGCGAGGCGCTCACGACTCCGAGCGGCGAGGGCGGCGCCCGCGTCCGGTCGGCCGACGGCCCGACCGAGTTCGACGAACCCCTCGATGGCGCCGTCGAGCGTCGTGGCGTCGGTGTGGTGGACTGCGGGTCCGCGGCTCCGGATGGCGTCCCGGAGGTCGGACTGCAGGGCGTCACCGGTACAGACGAGGTCCGGATCGAGGGCTTCGAGGCGGTCGAGGTCGGGGGTCAGCCACCCACCCAGGACTGCCGGATCGGCGTCGACGTCGGCCAGTTCCTTCGGGCAGTGGCTCGTGACGCCGACGAGGCGGTCGGCGACGCCGAGTTCCCGAAGCGTCACCGTGGCGGCCGGTGCGAGCGAGACGAGGCGACGAGGCTCGGACACGGTCGATCCACGAGGGCGACTCATATGAACGCCGCGGCGTGTCGCGACCGACACCGATACCTGCCGGGCGCCGGGACGTGGTAGCGATGCGGACCACACACGAACTCCACGTCGGCGACGCGGCCGCGATGGACGCGGTTGCCGACGAGTCGGTCCCACTGGTCGTCACCTCTCCTCCCTACCCCATGATCGACCTCTGGGACGACCTCTTCGCGGGACGGGACCCCGACGTACGCGCGGCACTCGACGCCGGCGACGGTGACGCCGCCTTCGAACTCATGCACGCCCAACTCGACGCTGTCTGGGACGAACTCGACCGCGTGCTGGCGCCCGGGGGCATCGCCTGCATCAACGTCGGCGACGCGACCCGTTCGGTCGGCGGCGAGTTTCAGCAGTTCCCGAACCACGCACGGATCGTCGACGCTCTCCGCTCCCGGGGACTGACCCCGCTTCCCGACGTGCTCTGGCGCAAGCCGACAAACAGCCTCGCGAAGTTCATGGGGTCGGGCACGCTCCCGACGAACGCCTACGTCACCCTCGAACACGAGTATATCCTCCTCTTTCGCAAAGGTGGGACCCGCTCGTTCCCACCGGGCGACGACGACCGGTACGAGAGCGCCTTCTTCTGGGAGGAGCGCAACCGGTGGTTCTCGGACCTGTGGGAGGTTCGCGGCGAGAGACAGGGCGAGAACGGGGACACGGAGCGTCGGGACCGCTCGGCGGCTTTCCCCGTCGAGATTCCGCTCCGTCTCGTCCGGATGTTCTCGGTGCAGGGCGACCAGGTGCTCGATCCCTTCGCTGGGACCGGGACGACGGCGCTCGCGGCCATGCTCGCCGGCCGAAACTCGGTCGGCTACGACCTCGACGGCGACCTCTTTACCGCGCTCGACGACCGGGTGGACGACCTCCCGACGATTTCGCGCCGGCGCGTCGCCGACCGCCTGGCGCGCCACCGGGAGGCGATGGCCGACCGAGATGGCGGGTACGAGGCCGAACACTACGACTTTCGTGTCGTCACGAAGGCCGAGCGTCGGATTCGACCGTCCACCGTCTCGGCCGTGACCGCGGCGACGCTCGACGACGGCCGGCGCTATCTAGTGGATCACGAGCCGGCCGACGGGAACGACTTAATCCCGGACGACGAACGGTAGCCCATGGACTTCGACTCGCTGGTGCTCGCGGCGGCGACGGCTGACCTCGACGACGAACCCGCGGCCCGCGCCCACGCCGACGCCGTGGAGTTCCGGATGGACCTCGCGTCGGATCCGCTGGTCGCTCTCGACGACTACGACGGCGACCTGCCGATCATCGCGACGAACCGCGACCCAGCCGAGGGTGGCGACGCCGACGGGCCGGAGCGGGCGCGTCTCGACGTTCTGGAGACGGCGAGCGGCTACGACGCGGTCGAGGCGGTCGATATCGAGGTGTCGAGTCTCAGGGAGCCGCCCGGTTCGACCGTGGCGGCGACGGCACGCGACCGCGGGGCCGCGGTCGTCGCCTCGGTCCACGACTTCGAGGGGACGCCCTCGGAGTCGCGGCTGGACGACCTGCTCGTGACGGCGGCGGACCTGGGAGACGTGGGAAAGGCAGCGGTGACGGCCACCGACCGAGGCGACGCGCTGACGGTCCTGTCGGCCACCCACGCGGCGACGGCCCGTGGCGACCGGGTGGCGACGATGGCGATGGGCGAGGCCGGGCGACACACGCGTGTGGTCGCCCCCCTCTACGGGTCGACGATTGGATACGCGCCGGTCGATCCCGCCGAGGCGACCGCGCCGGGACAGTACGACCTGGCGACCCTGGCGACGCTGATCGAGCGATTGGGCGGGCGGTGAGACCGACCGAGAGTATAAGCGAGTGGCGCGTCGACTTCGGAGCGATGATCGACGCGGAACGCCGGACGCTCCTCGCCGTCGCGATCAGCGTCGGTGGCGCCGCCGTCGGCGTCGCCGGGGCGGGACACGCCTATCTCCGGGAGTGGGGACGCGCGTTCGCGTGGTTTTCCCTCGTCCTCGGGACGGGACTGGTGCTCGTCGCAGCCTTCGCGGACCCGGAGACGGCGACGCTTTCGACCCTCCCGCTTCGGGTGACCGGCCCGGTGGTCGTGCTTCTCGCGCTGAACACGGTCGATACCTACGCCGTCGCGCGTCGGGAGCGGAGCGTGACGGCCGTCGATGCCGACGAGCCGACGGTTCCGTGTCCCGCCTGTGGGCGCGAACTCGACCCAGACCTCTCCTTTTGCCCGTGGTGTGCCGGGTCGCAAACCGAAGAGGAGTAACTACGTCCGCAGGAAGTAGACCTGCTTGCGGGCGTCCTTGAAGCTGTACCGGGAGCCGACGATGTCGGACTCCTCCAGCCGGTTCAGCGCGTACCGAACCGTCCGGTCGGGGAGCAGTGACTCCTCGGCGAGTTGGCCCTGTGACAGCGGCGAGTCGCTCTCCAGCACCTTAGCGACGAGCTTCGCACTCGGGGGGAGTTCGCGAAGCCGCTCGCGGTATTCGCTGGTCGTCAACCGGTCTTCACCGACGGAATCTGCCGCTGTGGTGCTCATAGCCGTACCTCCCAGCCGGTAGTGGTAAAGGTTATCTCCATATGCGTGCATATTCCGGGAATACCTTATATGTCCTAATCTATCACGGCCGGCCGTCGCGCCCGCATCCAGTACGGTTTTAATCTTCGGGCAGAGAGACGCGAACCGTGAAAGGAGAGGAGTGGTACCAGACGGACGAAGTCGCCCAGGCGTACGACGCCAAGCGGTTCTCGCGTGGCGGGCGACTGATCGACCGCCGGGAGAAACGGGCCGTCCTCGAAGCGCTGACCCCCATCGAGGATCGGCGGGTACTCGAAATCGCCTGTGGAACGGGACGGTTTACCGTCATGCTGGCCGAGCGCGGGGCGGACATCGTCGGTCTGGACATCTCCTCGGCGATGCTGTCACAGGGACGGGAGAAGGCCCGGGCGGCGGGTGTGACCGACCGCATCGAGTTCCTTCGCGGCGACGCGGCGCGACTCCCGTTCCCCGACGACCACTTCGATACCGTCTTTGCGATGCGGTTTTTCCACCTTGCCGACACGCCGGCGAAGTTCCTCGCAGAGATGTGTCGCGTCTCGAAAGAGCAGGTGTTTTTCGATACGTTCAACGACCGTAGCACCCGAGTTCTCTACAACTGGCTGCTCCCGATGGGGTCGCGGCTCTACGGTCGCGAGGAGGTCGACCGACTCATCGGCGGCGCGGGCCTCGAACTGGCCGACGCGAGTCACGACTTCGTCCTCCCGTACGGGTTCTACCGAAAGATTCCCAACCAGTTGGCCGGCGCCTTCCGGTCTGCCGATACCGCCATCGGCGACACACCCCTCGGGAACGCCCTCGCATCCGTCTCCTACTGGAACACGCGCGTTTGAGGCGAGTGGGAATCGTTATAGTGTCGGAGGCGGTGTGACCGGATATGGATCTCTCGGTAGTGATACCGACACTCAACGGCCGGGACCACCTCGCGGCGGGGCTCGACACCCTCGCCACCCACGTCCCGGACGCTGAGGTTGTCGTCGTCAACGGTCCGTCGACGGACGGCACTACCGGGATGGTTCGCGAACGCGACGACGTCGATGTCCTCGTAGAGGTGTCGACCCGCACCGAGAACGTCTCCCGCAACGCCGGGTTAGAGGTCGCGACCGGTGACGTGGTGGCCTTCCTCCGCTACGACCTCGTCGTCGAAGCCTCGTGGCTCGACGGTCTGCGCGACGGGTTGGCCGACGCACCGGTCGCCACCGGCCCGACCCACCGCACCCTCGGCGGCGGGATGACCACCGAGGAGTCCGAGCGCCGAACGATCGGGTCCCGCGAGGTGACGTATTTCAACGGCGGCAACGTCGCCTTTCGGCGACGGGTCGTCGACGCCCTCGACGGCTTCGACGAATATCTCGAAACGGGCGGCGACCGCGACGCCGCTCACCGACTGGCCGCGCTGGATTTCGACGTGGCTTGGCGACCGGAGATGGGCGTCCGACGGGAGTACTCCGCCGACGGCGGCGTGGCCACCGGCGACCGTGGCGCCGAGTTCCGGGCGCTCTCTTACCGCCTCGTCAAAAACTACGGGATCAGGCCGGCCGTGGCCACGGGAACGATCCGACGGGCCGCCCGGGACGCCCTCGCTGCGGGCCGAGACGTCCTCCGCGGTGATCTCGATCCGACAGAGTGGTTCGCCACCGGCCGTGCTGTCGTCGGCGGCGTCGCCCGCGGCACCGCCGACGGGGTGATCGCCCGCGTCAAGGACCGTTCGCCCACGCGCAACCCGCACGGTATCTCGGATCGCTCCGACCGCGCCGTCGCGCGATACGACTGGCGCTGATCCGTCGCGCTCGCTACGCCATCCGGACCGCGTCGCCGGCCGTCAGGTCGAACTGTTCGTCGCCCCGACCCCGATTCACGTCACACTCCACGTAGCCGTGACTGCCGACGGTGACGAGCGGCTCACCCGGGGCGACCGACGCGAACGTCTCCGCGACGGGAACCTGCTCGCCGTTCACCGTCACCGCCTCCCGGCCGTCGAGGAAGTCTCCGGGGACGTTCGTGACGACGTTGCCGAAGTCGTCGACAGCGAGGACGGTCCCCGCGGCGGCGTCGGCTTCGACCGTCGCCTCGGGCAGGTCGACGGTCGTCGGGTCGGCGGGCGTCAGGCGGTCGTGGGCGTCGAGTGCGCCGTACCCCTGCGATCTGACGACTTCGTGGACCCTCGCCGCCAGGGGCGCGAACACGTCCCGGCCGTGGAAGGTGGTGGACGCCGGGTCGCCGGGATCGGCGTGGAACCAGTCGACGCCGTCGTCGCCGGCAATCCGTCGCGCGGCGGGGATCAGCAGGCCGTTGTCCGGGCCGACGAACGTGTGACCGCTCGCCCGGCCGACGAGGACGCCCCGGTCGGTGCCGACGCCGGGGTCGACCACGGCGAGGTGGGTCGCCGGCGGGAAGGTCGGCAGCGTCTCACGGAGCCAGAATGCCGACTCCCGGACGGCACCGCGGGGTAGGTCGTGGGTCACGTCGACGAGGCGAGCCTCGCTCTGCCGGCAGATGACACCCCGCATCGCCGCGGGGTACGGCGAGCCGAAGTCGGAGGCGAGCGTGATCACGTCTCGTTGGTGTCGGTCTCGCTCACGCGCTGAATCCGCTCGATGCCATCGATCTCTTCGATCACGTCGACCACCGGGTCGGGGACGAGGTGGCGCCACTCGCCGCCCTCGTCCATGCGTTCCCGGAGTTCCGCACCCTCCAGTACGCCGCGGTTGAACATGGGCGACTGGCGGACCTCGACGCCGGCCTCCGTGAACAGTTGGATGACGAGCGGGTTGTTCGAGTACGCCACGTCGAAGGAAGGCGACATGCTCCGGACGTGACTCACCCAGACGGAGTTCCGGTCGAGGTCCTCGATGGGGACGACGTAGCTCGTACAGTCGAACTCCGCGACCGACTTGGTGACCATCATCACGCGTTCGCCCGCGGTGAAAGGATTGCGGCGCGAGTGGGAGTGGCCGGCGGAGCCGATTCCGAGGACGAGTTCGTCCACCTCCGAGACGATCTCCCGGACCATCCGATGGTGGCCGTCGTGATACGGCTGGAACCGGCCGATATAGAACCCACGCATGATGACGACGTGCGCACGAGCATTTATAAATTCGACGAGTCGTGAAATGGGGCGTATTTCCACCGTAGACGGAGTGTCACGCCCGATCCGTACACTTCGACGCTGATACTGGGGGGAGAAAGTATATCAGTTGCGCACCCTTCAGTCTGACCAACGATACCGTTCTATGAACGACGACACGAACACGGACGAGCGCCCCCCCGATGGCGAGGAACACAGTTCCTCGAACGGCCGGACGCGATCCGGCGACGAACGGGACCGGGTCGACCCCGACCCGTCCCGTGACGATCTTGGTGGGGCCGACGACTGGGAGGACGACGTCCCTGTCCCGTCCGATGGACCGGAATCCGGCAACGGCCAGGCCGACGCGCCGGCCGACGAACCGGACGAGCGGACCATCGACGACCTCGGCAGTGACGTCCAGATCGACGCCGAAATCGACGAAGAGTCCGAGGACGGCCTCCTCGGCGGCCTGCAGATCGATTCGACCGCCGAGATCAAGGTCCCCGACCGACTCGTCGATCAGGTGATCGGCCAAGAACACGCCCGCGACGTGGTGATGAAGGCGGCCAAACAGCGCCGTCACGTCATGATGATCGGCTCCCCCGGGACGGGGAAGTCGATGCTCGCGAAGGCGATGAGCGAACTGCTTCCCAAGGAGGAACTGCAGGACGTTCTCGTCTATCACAACCCCGACGACGGCAACGAACCGAAGGTGCGGACGGTGCCCTCGGGGAAGGGCGATCAGATCGTCGAGGCCCACAAGGAAGAAGCCCGCAAGCGCAATCAGATGCGCTCGTTCCTGATGTGGATCATCATCGCCATCGTGCTGGGCTACTCGCTCATCATCGCCGGCAACATTCTGCTCGGCATCCTCGCGGCGGGGATCATCTACCTCGCCTTCCGCTACGGCTCCCGTGGCTCCGATGCGATGATCCCGAACCTCATCGTGAACACCGCCGACCAGCAGACGGCGCCGTTCGAGGACGCCACCGGTGCCCACGCGGGTGCCCTGCTCGGCGACGTGCGCCACGACCCGTTCCAGTCCGGCGGCATGGAGACGCCGTCCCACGACCGTGTCGAACCCGGCGCCATCCACAAGGCCAACAAGGGCGTGCTGTTCATCGACGAGATCAACACGCTCGACGTGCGCTCCCAGCAGCATCTCATGACGGCCATTCAGGAAGGCGAGTTCGGCATCACGGGTCAGTCCGAGCGCTCCTCGGGTGCCATGGTCCAGACCGAACCCGTGCCCTGTGACTTCGTCATGATTGCCGCGGGGAACCTCGACGCCATGGAGAACATGCACCCCGCGCTCCGCTCGCGGATCAAGGGGTACGGGTACGAGGTGTACATGGACGACACCATCGAGGACACCCCGGAGATGCGCCGGAAGTACGCCCGCTTTATCGCCCAAGAGGTCGAGAAGGACGGCCGCCTGCCCCACTTCACCGACGATGCCATCGAGGAGGTCATCCTCGAAGCGCGGCGTCGTGCGGGCCGGAAGGGCCACCTCACGCTCGAACTCCGGAACCTCGGCGGCCTCGTCCGGGTCGCGGGCGACATCGCTCGGGCCGACGACGCCGAGTACACGACCCGCGAACACATCCTGCAGGCGAAGGGTCGCTCCCGGAGCATCGAACAGCAGCTCGCGGACGACTACATCCAGCGGCGCAAGGACTACGAGCTCCAAGTCGCCGAGGGTTACGTCCCCGGCCGCGTCAACGGCCTGGCTGTCATGGGCGAGGACTCCGGTATCGTCCTCCCGGTGATGGCCGAGGTGACTCCCTCGCAGGGGCCGGGTGAGGTCATCGCGACCGGTCAGCTGAAGGAGATGGCACAGGAGGCAGTCTCGAACGTCTCGGCCATCATCAAGAAGTTCTCCGACGAGGACATCACCCAGAAGGACATCCACATCCAGTTCGTCCAAGCGGGCGAGGGCGGCGTCGACGGCGACTCCGCCTCCATCACCGTCGCCACCGCGGTCATCAGCGCGCTGGAAGGCGTCGGTGTCGACCAGTCGCTCGCCATGACCGGATCGCTCTCGGTCCGAGGCGACGTCCTCCCCGTCGGCGGCGTCACCCACAAGATCGAGGCCGCCGCAAAGACCGGCTGTGATCGGGTCATCATCCCCGAGGCTAACCTCCAAGACGTGATGATCGAAGACGAATACGAGGACATGATCGAGATCATCCCCGTCAGCCACATCAGCGAGGTCCTCGACGTGGCGCTCGAAGGCGAACCCGAGAAGGACTCGCTGGTCGACCGCCTCAAGACGATCACGGGCTCCGCGCTCGACAAACAGAGCGTCAGTCAGGGCCCGAGCAGCCCCAGCCCGCAGTAAACGTGCCCGAGTGGGCGGCGTTCGCCGGCTTCGTCGGCGTCGTCCTCGTGGGCCTTCTCGTTCTCGCTCGCCTCTCCACTACGACGTTCGACGCGCCCGATTTTCCCGCCACCCTCTCCGACCGTGTCGTCGGGGCGTCGCCCACACCCTCGCCGGCCGTCCGCCGTCCAGCGACGCTTTCGACGCCGACGCTCCTCGCGAACGTCGTCATCTCGCAGGGTGCCTTCGCGTCGATTTTGGTGGTCGGAACGTGGCTCACCGGGGTCCCGGCCGCGGCTCTCGGTCTCGCGGCCGATGCGTTCGCGCGACCCGACCTACTCGTCGGTGTCGCCCTCGGCGTCGGACTCCACGCGGTCAACGCCGTCGGCTCGCGGCTGACCGACCGGTTCGAACTCGGCGACCCCGAGCGCCTCCGGCGGGCCATGACCCCCGAGACGGCCGTCGGCTGGGTGGGTCTTCTCGGAGTCGTTCTGCCGCTCGTCGCCGGGTTCGAGGAACTTCTCTTTCGGGGGGTCCTGATCGGCGCCTTCGCGGTGGGCTTTGACCTCTCCCCGTGGCTGCTCGCGGCCCTCTCCTCCGTCGCGTTCGCCCTCGGGCACGGTGCCCAGGGGCGACTGGGGATCGTCGTCTCCGGAGCGCTCGGGTTCGTCCTCGCCGTCGCCTTCGTCGTGACCGACAGCCTGGCGACCGTCGTGGTCGCTCACTACCTGGTAAACGCGATGGAGTTCGTCGGCAACGGTCGGTGATCACGCTTCGAGGTCGCGAAGGCGCTCGGCGACCGGCGGCGGCGTCGCACCCCGCCCCTCGATCCGGTGGTCGGGGATGAACAGCGGCACCGGATTCCCCCGGAGCGCGGCGCGGACGGTGTCGAGGTCCTCGGCGTCGTCGTCGTCGAGGCCGGCCAGTCGCGCCAGCCGCGATACGTCGACCGTCTCGCCGTAGGGGACGTTCCGCGCCGCTTCGAGCACTGCCCGCCGTTCGGTCGGGACGGTGAGCGCCACCTCGACGTCGTCGAAGTGGTCTTCGGCCCCGTCGAGGTAGGCGAACACGCGGTCGAGTAGTGGATGGTCGGGGTCGGCGTCCGCCGGCACTGTCTCGGGGAACGAGACGCTGATAACGCGGTCGCCGGCCAGTCCCACCTGCACGGCGCGGCCGAGCGCCGGCGTCTCGCGAGCGTAGAGTCCTTCCATGGCCGAACGGAGGGTGGCGCGGCCCATATGGATTGCCGTCGGCGGCCGCCGGCATGGGGCGCAAGTCTTATGTGCAGATACGTCCGTTAGTGTACAATGATGGACGCTAATGGTGAAGAACTGGCGCCCGCGGTGCGGTCGATTCTGTCGGCCGCCCGCGACCGGACCGGCGGCGGGGAGCGCGTCTCGGTCGACGCGCGGTCCGTCCCCGAGGCTTTCGCCGCCGCCGAGGCCGACGGCCGGGCGCCGGTGATCGCGGAGGTGAAGCCGACTAGCCCGACGACCGACGGACGGCGGGACGACGACCCGGTCGACCTCGCGCGAGCGATGGTCGACGGCGGCGCGGCGGCGCTGTCGGTGTTGACCGAATCCGACCACTTCGGCGGATCGCCGGCGTCACTGGAGCGGATCCGGGCGGCGGTCGACGTGCCAGTGCTTCGCAAGGACTTTATCCTGACGGAGGCCCAACTCGATGTCGTGGAGTCGGACGCCGTCCTGTTGATCGCGCGGTTCGTCGACGACCTGCCAGCCCTCGTCGCGGCGGCACGCGAGCGTGGCTTCCAGCCGCTGGTCGAGGTACACACGCGGGCGGAACTGGACCGAGCGGTCGCCGCGGATGCAGACTTGATCGGGATTAACAACCGCGACCTGGCGCGCCTCGAGGTCGACCTTGACACCTTCGAGTCGCTGGCGCCGTCGGTTCCCGACGACGTGACGTTGCTCGCTGAGAGTGGCATCGCGTCGACTGCGGACGTCCAGCGGATGCGTTCGGCGGGTGCCGACGCCCTGCTGATCGGCAGTGCGATCATGGATGGCGACGTGACAGCGAACGTGCGGCGATTGACCACAGCATGAGTTCTCACACAGGCAAGTTTGGCGAGTACGGTGGACAGTACGTTCCCGAGGCGTTGATGCCCGCTATCGAGGAACTGGAAGACGCGTACGAGCGGTACGTCCTCGACAACGAGGACGGCTTCATGGACGACTTTCGCGAGCGACTGGCCGACTTCGGCGGCCGACCGACGCCGCTCCAGAAGGCCCACCGCCTCTCGGAGCGCTACGACCGTGACGTCTACCTCAAACGCGAGGACCTGCTCCACGGCGGCGCCCACAAGCTGAACAACGCGCTCGGACAGGTGCTCTTGGCGAAGTACATGGGCAAGGACCGAATCATCGCGGAGACGGGCGCCGGACAGCACGGCACCGCGACGGCGATGGCGTGTGCCCACCTCGGTATGCCCTGTGAGGTGTACATGGGGCGACGGGACATCAACCGCCAGCGACCCAACGTGTTCCGGATGCGGCTCAACGGCGCGGAGGTCACCCCGGTGACCGTCGGCCGCGGCACGCTGAAAGAGGCCATCAGCGAGACGATGCGCGACTGGGCGACCAACGTCGAAGACACCCACTACGTCATCGGGAGCGTCGTCGGTCCCCACCCGTTCCCGGCGATGGTGCGTGACTTCCAGCGCGTTATCTCCGAGGAAGCGCGCGAGCAGATGATCGAGAAGGCGGGTCGACTCCCCGATTCCGTGCTCACCTGCGCCGGCGGCGGCTCGAACACGATGGGGCTTTTCGCGGAGTTCGTCCCCGACGAGGAGGTCGACCTCTACGCCGTCGAGGCCGGCGGCAGTAGTCTGGAAGTCGACGAGGCGGAGGGCGTCGCCCCCAACTCCGCGACGCTCTCGACCGGCACCGAAGGCGTCCTCCACGGCTCCCGAACGCGCGTGTTACAGGACCGTGACGGGCAGATCATGGAGTCCCACAGCGTCTCGTCCGGCCTCGACTACGCCGGCGTCGGTCCCGAACTCGCCAATCTCGTCGACCGCGGGCGCGTCACGGCGGTCAACGTCGCCGACGACCCGGCGCTCGAGGGGTTCCACCGCCTCTCGCAGCTAGAGGGCATCATTCCGGCGCTCGAATCCGCCCACGCCGTCGCCTACGTTGAGGAGAACCACGCGGACCTCGGCGAGGTCATCCTGCTCAACATCTCCGGCCGTGGCGACAAGGACCTCGAAACCGTTCTGGAGGAGACCCACGACCGCGACGTCGAGAACGCACCGGAGATGGAGACGTTCGCCGGAACGGGAGGGTTCTGATGAGTCGCATCTCCGCGGCGTTCGCCGACGGGCCGGCTTTCGTCCCCTACCTCGCGGCCGGCGACCCCGACTACGAATCCTCGCTGTCCTACGTCGAAGCGCTGGAACGGGGTGGTGCGGACGTTATCGAACTCGGCTTGCCGTTCTCGGAGCCAATCGCCGAAGGGTCGACCATCCAGGGCGCCATCGTCCGTGCGCTGGAGGCGGGCATGACGCCCACCCGCTACTTCGAGTTCGTCGAGGACCTCGATGTCGACGTGCCGCTGGTCTGTATGACCTACTACAACCTGATCTACCAGTTCGGCGAGGGCGGCGGCCCCGAGGACTTCGTCCGCCGGGCGGCCGCGGCGGGGATCGACGGCTTCGTCGTCCCCGACCTGCCAGCCGAGGAGGCCGAACCGCTCCGCGAGGCCTGCGACGAACACGGCTGTGAACTCGTCTTCATCGTCGCCCCGACGACGAAAGGTGAACGCCTGGAACGCATCATGTCTCAGGTGTCGGGATACGTCTACGTCCAAGCGCGACTCGGGACGACCGGTGCCCGCACGGACCTCTCGGGCCGGGCCGAGGAGAGTCTCGAACGCGTCGCTGAGTGGGACGTGCCGAAGGCCGTCGGCTTCGGAATCTCGACCGGCGACCACGCCCAGCGCGTGATCGAGGCGGGCGCCGACGGCGTCATCGTCGGCTCCGCACTCGTCGATATCGTCGCACAGGGCGTCGAGCGCGGCGATCCAGCCGTGACCGTCGCAAGCCGACTGGAGGGCAAAGCCCGCGAACTCAAGGAGGGTGCGCTCCGCGGGGCGGCGGCGAACGAACGTCCGCATCCGGAACGTACATAAGCACCACTGGTACAGGGTAACATATCGATGAACACGGGAACACGAGCGCGCCTGCGGCGCATCTCGACAGATGACCGCTACCTGATCGTCCCGATGGACCACGGCGTCACGCTGGGGCCGGTGAAAGGACTGGTCGACATCGAATCGACTATCGACGCGATCACCGACGGCGGGGCCGACGCCGTCCTCACGCAGAAGGGGGTCGCCTCCCGCGTCCACGACAACAAAAACGAGGCGGGCTACATCGTCCACCTCAACGGCTCGACGAACATCGGTCCCGACGAGTCGGACAAGCGCCGCACCGGCACCGTTGAGGCGGCGCTCCGGGCCGGGGCCGACGCCGTCTCCTTCCACATCAACGTCGGCTCCGAGTACGAACCCCAACAGATGACCGACCTCGCGCGGGTGACCGAGCGCGCGGAGGAACTCGGCGTCCCGACGCTCGCGATGGCCTACGCCCGCGGCCCGGATATCGAGGAGGACGACCCGGCGGCGCTGGCCCACGCCGTCCGCCTCGCGGAGGAACTCGGCGCGGACGTCGTCAAGACGGGGTACAGCGGCGACGGTGACAGCTTCGCCCCGGTCTGTGACGGCACACGCCTGCCGGTCGTCATCGCCGGCGGAAGCCGCGGGACCGACCGCCAGACCGTCGAGATGGTCCGCGGGGCGATGGACGGCGGTGCCGCCGGCGTCTCCATGGGCCGGTCCATCTTCCAACACGACGACCCCGGCGCCATCACGCGAGCCATCTCCGCGGTTATCCACGACGGCGCTGGCATCGACGAGGCGCTTCGGCGCGGCGGTCTCCTCGAAGCATAGCCCCCATCCGCCACGTTGAAGCCCGGTCCCGTTGAGGTGCAGGTAATGACACGGAGCGTGTGGCTGAAAGCCGACGGGACGGTCGGCGACTGGGAGTCGCGAACGGAACGCATCACCGCCGGTCTCGAAGCCGGCGTCGACTGGGTGCTCGTCGACGAGACGGACGTGGCGAAGGTTCGCGAACTCGGCGACGTGAACGTTGCTGCCTTCCGCTCCGACGCTGACCTCGTCGAGGACGCCGAGGATGAGGGCGCCGTCCCCGACGCGTACGTCGTCGGTAAGAACGGTGAGGGCGACGGCACGGTCGACCTTCCGCCGGATCTCTCGGGGTCGGCCGACCTCTCGACGCTTCGCCGCGACGACCGGTCGACTCGGGGCGCCTACGTCCGCATCCTCGGCAAGGAGTACGAGACGTTCGCGGAGGCGGCCGCCACCGACGCCGACTACACCTTCGTCGTCGGGGAGGACTGGACGATCATCCCCCTCGAGAACCTCATCGCCCGTATCGGGGAGGAGACGGAACTGATCGCCGGCGTCACGACCGCCGAAGAGGCCCAGACTGCCTTCGAGACGCTGGAGATCGGTGCCGACGGCGTCCTGTTGGACTCGGACGACCCCGACGAGATTCGGGAGACCTGTGAGGTCCGCGATGCCGCCGAGCGCGAACACCTCGACTTGGAGTACGCCACGGTGACCGCCGTCGAACGGACGGGCATGGCCGACCGAGTCTGTGTCGACACCGGGTCGCTCATGGAGGGATCGGAGGGGATGCTGGTCGGCTCGATGTCTCGCGGACTCTTTTTCGTCCACGCGGAGACCGCCGAGTCGCCGTACGTCGCCTCCCGGCCCTTCCGGGTGAACGCCGGCGCCGTCCACGCCTACGTCCGCACGCCCGGCGGCGGCACGCAGTATCTCTCCGAACTGACGAGCGGGGACGAGGTGCAGGTGGTCGACACCGATGGCGACACCCGCGAGGCCGTCGTCGGTCGCGTCAAGATCGAAAAGCGACCCATGTTCCGCGTGGAGGCCGAAGTCGAGACGGAGGAGGGCGTCGACCGCGTCGAGACGCTCCTCCAAAACGCCGAGACGATCAAGGTCCACACCCGCGAGGGGCGGACCGCCGTCACCGACCTCGAAGCCGGCGACGAGATGCTCCTCCACTACGGGGACGGCGCCCGCCACTTCGGCGAAACCGTCGAGGAAAGCATCATCGAGAAGTGACACCGTGACGCGGACGGTCACGCGCGTTCCGGTTTCGACGGACACCTCGGCCCCGGGCGGCCGGACGAACGCCTATCTCGTCGACGACCCGGCCGGCGCACTCCTCGTCGATCCGGCCGGGCGCACCGACGACCTCGACGCCGCCGTCGCCGACCGCGAGGTGGCCCACGTCGCGATCACACACGCCCACCCCGACCACGTCGACGGCGCCGCCACCTACGCCGCGGAGACGGGCGCGACGCTCTGGGCACGCCGCGGACGCGAGGCGCGGTTCGCGGCCGCGACCGGTCACCCCCCCGACCGTACCTTCACCGAGGGCGACCGGGTCGGCGCCGTGACCGTCGTCGACACCCCGGGCCACGCGCCCGACCACGTGGCCTTCGCCACCGACGCCGGGATTCTCTCGGGTGACCTCGCCGTCGCCACCGGGAGCGTCGCCGTCGCGGCTCCCGAGGGCGACCTGCGAGCGTATCTCGTCGCCCTCCGTCGCCTCCTCGCCCGCGATCCACCCCGCCTGTTTCCGGGCCACGGTCCCGTGATCGACGACCCGCGGGCGACCCTGGAGCGCCTCTACTTCCACCGTCTCGACCGCGAGCGGCGGGTCGAACGCGCCGTCCGTGCGGGTGCCGACTCCGTCGACGCCGTGGTCGACGCCGCCTACGACCGCGAACTCGGCGACCATCGACCTCTCGCGGCCGCCACCGTCCGCGCTCACCTCGACAAACTCGCTGTCGAGGGACGGGTGCGGTTCGACGCCGAGACCGGCGGCGTCGCCCCGCGGTAGCGACGACGTTTTTCACGTCCGTCCCTCAGCGGGGGTATGGACTCGCTCGAAACCGAACTCGAACGGGCACGAAGCCTCGACGTGAGCGACCTCGCCGACGCCATCGAGTCCATCGGCTTCGAGTGTACCCGGTGTGGCGAGTGCTGTAAGAGCGAGGCCGACGATCCACACACTGCGACGGTGTTCCCCGACGAGGTGCGGACCTTGCAGGTGACGACCGGCGACGACTGGCGGGACGTGGCGCGGCCGATGCCGTACGGGCTCTCGGCGGGTCCGGACGGCCCCGAGGGCGAGACCTTCGAGTGGGCGTTGGAGACCGACGCCTGCGGGGACTGTACGTTCTACGAGGAACGCGAGGGCGAGGGTCGGTGTACCGTCCACGAGGACCGCCCGCTGATCTGTGAGACCTACCCCTTCAGCGTCGCGCTCGGCGGGACGAGCCAGCCGATGGGCGAGGCCGTCGACGAGGCGGGAGTGGTCCGCGCCCACGAGTGTGAGGGCCTGGGTCGCGACATCTCCCGAGCGGACGCCGAGGATCTGGCTGCGGCCCTCAAGACGCGGGCGGTCCGCGAACTGGAGGAGGCCATCGGCGTCCGCGAGGCCTACCGTCCGGTCGAGACCGACACCGGCGAGGTGGTCGTCCACGACTCCGAAGGGCCGAAAACGCCCGACGGACACCCCCGATGAGGGCGATACACCTTTAACGATTCCGCCACAGGTGGGTATGGAGGTTTAGATTGTGGAGATCTCAGATAAACTGCTGTGTCTGTTCAGCGAACGCGTACGGGCGGAAGACGACACGTACGTGATCGAAGTACCGCAACGCGAGATCGAAACGGGGTCCATCGATCCCGACGAAACCTACCGTGTCGCACTCATCTCCCGGGAGCGAACGGAGGCAGCCGACGACGACGAGACGGCGACCGAGACACCGTCCTCGGAGCCTCAGCCGCCAGTCGAGGCCGGCGAGATTCGATACGTCGAGATCGAAGATATCGGCAAACAGGGCGACGGTATCGCGCGCGTCGAGCGCGGCTACGTCATCATCGTCCCCGGCGCCGAAATCGGCGAACGCGTCAAAATCGAGATCACCGAGGTCAAGTCCAACTTCGCGGTCGGCGAGATCATCGACGAGGACATCTAGGCCGACACAAGGGCCTTGTTGCCGTGCGTTCGAGATCCGGTATGTACCGACGTGCCCTCCTCTCTACCGGACTGGCGCTCGCGACGGCCGGCTGTTCCGGCCTCCCGCTCGGGTTCGGCACCGACTGTACCCGCGGCGCCAGCCTCCGGTTGCGACCCGTGACCGACGCCGAGATTGCGGAGCGAGCGAGTGAGCCGCTCGCCACCTTTTCCCCGCCCGAACGGCGCGCCCTCAGCGCTGCACGACGCGGTGACACCGCGACGATCACCGCCGCCAGCACCCCTTTCTCCCGTGGTAGCGCCGAGTACGTCGTCGCCGACGGGGCGTACGTCGCCGTCGAGATGTCGACCGTCGCGACGACAGAGCGCACCGGTTACCGGTTCTCTCTCGACACCGACGGCGCGACCGCCGACGGGACCGGCCGACCTGCCGCCTTCGACGACCTACCCGCGGCCGACCGCGCGGCGCTCTACGCCGGGCTCGGCTTCCCGAGCACCCGCGAAATCGAGCGGTTCGACCGCGCCCACGCCATCAGCATCGGTGCCACCCTCACCTACCCGGACGACGAGGCGGTGGCGGCGTCCGAACTCGTCCCCGAGTCCGCGTACGACAGCCTCCGGATCGGCGGCCGCGCCTTCCGGTTTCGCTTGGAGGGTCGGGAGTCGGTCACCGTCGAAACTCACCGGATCGCGGTGCGTGACCTCGCGGACGACCCCGCGGGATTCGCGTCGGTCGTCCTCGACCAGCGTGGGATCGAACTCGACGACCTCTCGCCCGAACAGCGCGACATCGTCGAGACGGCCATCGAGGACGGGTACGACGAGTGTGCGCCCTACTCCCAACCCTACGCCGACCTCCAGGGGTCGTTCGGCCGGCCGCCGACGCGGGTGACCGGCGACGGCGACGGCGTCGCGTCCACGCCCGACGCCGAGACGCCGGACCAGGTCGACTACGCCCGCTACGAGACACGGTGGTACGCCGTCGACTTCGGGGAATACGTCGCCTAGTCGGCCGACTCCACGACCGACGCGAACGCCGAGAGGTCGACCCCGAGTTCGTGGTCGAGATCCGCGACCGACCCGTAGGGTCGGTTGACGACGATGTCGCCCGCGGTCGACTGCCCAACGCCGGGCAACAGTTCCAGTTCGTCCATCGACGCCGCGTTCGGATCGAGTGGGTGGGAGACGCCCGTCACCGACCGGTAGCCGTGGTCCACCACGGCCACGTCGAGGGTCGTCCCCAGTTCCCGCTCGCCGGGGATGGCCACGAGTAGGGGGTAGGTACCGAGTTGCCGGCCGAAGGTCTTGCCGTCTTGGTGGTACTCCAAGTGGACATCGGGCAGGACTGTTCCCGCCGGGACGACCCGTCGAAGCATCGGGCGGTCGATTTCCTCGCGCACCTCGCGTTTGTACTCCGTGAACAGTTCCTTGTGGTCGCGGGCAACCTCCGCGCCGGTGTCGCTCATCTCCGTCCCCGCGAAGGCCATCACCTGCCGGATGTTGATCCGGCGAAGCATCAGCCCCTCGTCGTAGACGCGCTGGAGGAACTGCTTGTTGTGCTCGAAGGTTTCCCGGCGCTCGCCCTGGAGACCGTGGACGAGGTTGATTCCCGGAAGGAGTTTGGGCAGGCGGTCGGCCGCCGCGTCGCCGACGGTGGGAGCGTCACCGGGGTCGTCGCCCGGGCGCCACCCCGCCTCCTCGTTGACAACCCGAACCGCCTCCAGACACTCGTCGGCCGAGACGAGGAGATTGTTCTCCTCGCGGACGACGGGGTCGGCGGACTCCAGGCCGAACGCCGCGGTGTCTCCCGCCGTGTTGTGTTCGGCGATGATCCGGATGGCCTCTCGGGAGCGCTCGGGATACTCGACGATGGTGACGGGGTTCATGTTGTCGAGGTGGAGCGTCTCCAGGTCGGGCGCGACCTCCCGAATCCCGGCGTAGAGGCGTTCGAGTGCGTCGGGGTTCGGCGCCTCGCCGTCGCCGCCGAACGCGAGGATATCGGCCTGTCGACCCAGACGGAAGTGACGGACACCACGTTCGTACAGGGACGCCACCTCGCGGACGACCGACTCGGCCGACCGGAAGCCCGGATCGCCGTACAGTGGCTCCGTACAGAACGAACAGCGGTACGCGCATCCACGAGAGGTTTCGAGTTCGGCGATCAGATAGTCAGGATGATTGGGGTGATCCTCGACGACGAAGGCGCCCTTCGCGGCCCAGCGGTCCAGATCCTCGTTGTCGCGCATGCGGTCGCCAAACCCCTCCAAGCCGCTGGCAACGAGGTCGTGGGCCGCCGCCTCGACGTCGCCCTTGGCGACGAAGTCGTAGTCGAGGTCCTTGCGCTCCATCTCCTGTGCGCCAGCGTTCTCCTCGCCGACGCCGAAGCGGACGGGACCGCCCATCAGCGTGATCCCATCGGCGGTCCAGGCGAGTTCCCGCACCTCGTCAGGTTCGGCGGGCGTCCCGCCGACGTACTTCCCGGGAACGGTCATGCCACCGAGATAGATCATGAGGTCGGCGTCGGCCACGTCCGCCCACTTTCCCCGGTCATCGCGGAGTTCGTCGATGGTGTGGTACGTGATTCTCTCGGTGGGGACGCCGGCATCGACCAGCGCCCCCGCGGTGAAGCGGGGGTACGTCGAGACGTACGGCGGGACCCCGAAGTGTGCGGGTTCGTCGACGTAGCCGTCGACGATGGTGACGGTGAGTGCCGCGGGGTCGGTCATAGACGCCGGTTGGCGGCCGACGCGTAAAACCGTGTTCGTGCGCGTCGCTCGGTTACGGCGGCGCCCTCACCGCCTCCACGCCACTTATGACGGTCGCGGCACTACCTCCGCGTATGCCCGCCACGAAGGAGATCAAGTGTACCAGCGACGACTGTGAACTCGATATGTTCGAGAACCACTACACCTACGACATCGCCGACGACCACACCGTCGCCGACCTCTCCTGTCCGCTCTGTGGAGGGACCGACTGCCTCGACGAGATCGAACTATGACCGGGTTCAAGGAGTTTGGAAAGTCGGCGGCCAACGCCGTTCTCGAACGCGTCGGGCGTGGCGTCGGGAAGGTCCAGGAGCGCCGGCCACTCTCCTACGACGTGCTCGAATCCGAGGACGCGTACCTCGTCGTCTTCGACGCGCCGGGAGTCACCCGGAGCGACGTGCAGGTGCGCTACGTCGAAGGCGAGGTGCAGGTTCGCCTCGACCGCTTCCGTGACTTCCACGAGGGCTTCGAGATGCGGTTCCCGGGACGAGGGCTCTCCCTCGATGGCCGCGCGCGCCTGCCGCCGGACGCCCACGTCGACGCCGACGGGGCCTCGGCGACGCTGACCGACAACGGGACGCTCAGCGTCGAGGTGCCAAAGCGGGCACACGGGACGGACGTGGCGGTCCACACGGAGGCGGAGGCGGACGAGGGAGACGACGAAACGGACGCCGACGCCGAGTAACTCCCGGCGATCAGACCGGAAAGTCGGCGTCGGAACCAACGACCCGGTCGACCTCGGGCGGCATCTCCCAGTCGGTCGCGAGTTCCAGCAACTGGACGAGCATCCGACCGGTCGCGCCCCAGACGGTGTAGCCGTCGACGCGGAAGAAGTGCAGACGGATCTCCCCGTAGTGGGGGTGATCCCGGCGTTCGGATTCGTAGTTGTCGAGGTCGGTGAGCGCCGCGACCGGTAGGACCGCGATTTCAGCGACCTCGCGTTCGTCGGGGACGTAGGTTCGATCCGGGACCCGCGAGACGAACGGGCGGACGGCGTACTCGCTGACCGTCGGGATATCGTCGAGGCGGCCGACGACCTCGATCTCGTCGGATCGGAGGCCGATCTCCTCGTTGGCCTCGCGGCGAGCGGTCGCCTCCAGGTCGGCATCACTCGGTTCGCGACCGCCGCCGGGGAAACTCATCTGTCCTGCGTGTTCACCGAGGTGGTCGGCTCGCTTGGTGAACAGGAGCGCGTCGCCGTCGCTCCGGTCGACGACGGGCGCGACGACCGCCGCCTCGCGTCCGGCGTCGTCGATACTCTGTGGGGTGTGATCGACGACAGCTGACAGGTCCATGCGCATGGTGTGGTGGGTGTCGGTTCGGGCGCCGAACTCGTGGCTCGTCACCACCTACACACGGAGGGGTGGTTTCAGTTGTGGTTTGCCGTCGCGTCGTCGAGGCGGGTGCGGACGTCACCGACGTCCCCCCCGCCCCACGTCTCCAGGTCGTAGCTCACGTCGAGCAGTCGCTCGATCCGCTCGGCGTCGTCGTCGTCGACCGCGCGGGCAGCGTCGGCGCGAAACCGCTGTTCCGCGGCCGCGACGAGCGCCTCTCGATCCGGGTCCCGGTCGGGGACATCGAGAATATGCGGTAGATCCTCCGCACTCTCGGGGAGCGCGGGGAAGGCCGCGGGTCCCGGTGCGAGCAGCGTCGGCGCGTCTCCGTCGGGTTCGAGGGTGACGAGGTAGTAGTTCTCGACGGCCGCGTCGACCGCCTCGCTCGCCGCGTCGGTGTCGACCGCCTCGCCGCGCTTGAAGGCGAGTTCGCCCAGTGCGGACTCGAGTTCTTCGCGGGTCACCGCGCCGAAGAGGTCCGCGACGCCGGCGAGTTCGTCGCCGGTGTCGGTCGGGATCATCGGGCCGACTCCAGGTCGGCTTCGGCGGCCGCGGACACCTCCGCCGGCGACACCGGCGCGTCGGCCCACGCCGGGAGTCGGCGGTCCGGTCCCAGTGGCTCGATGGCCGCCGCGTAGGTCTCTACCTGTTCGAGTTCGTTCCCTCGGTCGTATCCGAGTCCGTTGAACCCCGCGTCGAGTTCGTAGCTCCGAACGAGCGAGCGGGCGGCCTCGCGGTAGCGGTCGGGGAGGGTGTCGTAGTTGGGATCGACCCCGTGGTCGGCGACGGCCCGAAAGAGCGCCGCCGCCACGTGACGACTCATATCCGAGAGTCCGGTTGGCCCGCTCACCGCCCGGTGGTCGTGTTCGTACGTCCCGAGGTCGACCTGTGCGCTCCCGGAGAAGCCGGCGTGGTCGAAGGCGTCGCCGAGGGTGCCGACCTCCAGCCCCCACGACCGCTGGGTCCGCAGGCGTGCCGCCAGCTCCGTCGTCGCCGCGAACTCGCCCGCCAGCGCGTACCGAAACGACTCCAGATACCGCAACACCGGCGAATCATAGCCCGTCGCATCTTGGAGCGCCCGCACCAGCGGGACGAAAAAGAGCCGGAACAGCCGACCGTAGAGGCGTCCGTTCTCGACCCGGGCGTAGTAGCCCTTCGAGAAGTCGTTGCCCTCCGCGAGCGGGTAGAGCAGGCGTGCTACGTCGGCCCGAGAGTAGCTCTTCGTGTCGGCGTCGTGAACGACGACGTACTCCCCGTCGAGCGCCTGTCCCAGTCCAAGCCACACGTCTCGCCCTTTGCCGGCTTCGCCGTCGAGGCCGTGGTCGTCGAGTAGCCCCTCCAGTTGCGGTCCGTTACACCAGAGGACCGACAGCGGAAGGTCGTAGTCGGACAGCCAGTCGGCAAAGGGCGCGACGCGGTCGCTCGGCGCTCGAAGCGGCACGACGACCTGGGCCGGATCGACCTGCTCCAACTCCGAAAGGACACGATCCGGCGCCAGCCCGGCGTACTCGCGTTCGGTCATCGGGACGACCACCGTCGCCCGGTCGGTCGGCGCCGCCGGCGTCGGATCGGTGAGGTCGTGGAGCGTCGTCACGCGTTCCTGGACGTACTCCATCACCCCCGTTTCGGGACGGGGCGGACAAAAGCCCGCGGGTGCCGAGACAGCGGCGCGGTGGCCGGATCGTTTTTTAAACCGGGGCGCACAAGAGTGGCACATGAAATCGACCCGCAAAGGGCTCCGTGACGGCGAACTCGTCAAGGACACCTACGAGCGACTCACCTGCGCGGAGTGTGAGAAGGTGCTCAAAAAGCAGGACGATCCGGACGAGGTGTTCGCGGTTCGCTCCTGTCCCGAGTGCGGGCGAGAGTGGAAGGACTTGCGGTAGTCGCCGATTCCAGGGATTTCGACGCTTCGCTACCCCGGTCACTCGAAGACGGCGTCGAACGCCCGCGCGCCGAGCGGGTCGAAGGTTCCCGCGGCGACGTTCTCGGCGACGTGATCCGGGTCGCTCGTCCCCACGAGCGCACAGGTGACTGCCGGTGCACTCCGGGCGAAGTTGAGCGCCCGCTGGGCGGGCGTATCGCCGCCGAGTTCGGCGTCGACGCCCGCCGGAAGCCCGTCTATCAGGTCGCCCTGTGCGAGGCTGGCGCTGGTGAAGACGTCCACATCGAGCGCGTGAGCCACCGCTAGGGCCGACCGTCGCTCCCCCTTGAAATCGTGGGCCTGCGTGGTGAACGCGTCGGCCATGACGACGTTGAAGGGAAGTTGGATCGCCGCGAACCCACACTCGTCCCGGCCGACCGTCTCGGCGGCCCGGCGGGCGCGTTCGATCACCGTCGGGAGCGACAGGTGGTCGTCGTGGTCCGGCGGTCGCCGGAACGCTTCCCAGGTTGCCACTCCGTAGCCCCCGACCTCGCCGGCGTCGACCCGGCGTTCCAGCCGCTCGAACGTCGCTTCGAGCTGGTCGTACACCGCCGCGCGCGAGCGCGTCCGAAGCTGTGTCTCGGGGTTGTGGACGTAGTAACAGTCGACCGTCTCGACGCCGAGTCGGTCGAGTGAGCGGTCGACCATCGCATCGATGAAATCGGGGGCGATGCAGTGCTGACCGGCTACGAGGTCCGCGGGGTCGACCGGGCCGTCGTCGACGAACCGCTCTCTGAGGGCGGCGGCGGGGTCGTCGGGCTGGTCGCCGTCGAAGGGGAGAAATCCGCCCTTGGTGGCGACGACGACGGCCGACCGGTCGACCTCGGCCCGCTCTAGCGCCCGCCCGACGACACGTTCGCTCCGTCCACACCGGTAGTTGGAGGCGGTGTCGACGACGTTACACCCACCTTCGAGGCCGGCAACCAGTGCCCGCTCGTATCCGTCGTCGACGGCCTCGCTCGCCTCGCCCAGATACGTGCCGAGGCCGACGCTGGAGACGACGCCGGGACCGAACCGCCGGAAGTAGGTCCGGCCGAAGCCGTCACCGAAGCGGTCCCGATACCCCCAGGTGCCGCGCGAAGTCGCCATGTGCTCGCTACGCGTGATCGGAATAAAAGGGGTGGGCCATCACACGTCGCCTTCGAGCGCCCGACGCAGGCGGTCGGTGAGCGTCGCCCGCCGTGCCGGCCAGACGAAGTCGCCGTCGTCGATGGGCACCTGTCCTCCTCCCATACGGGCGTGGCCCCCACCGCTCGCGTCCGGGACGTCGTCGAGTGCGGCCTTGATCGCCCGTCCCATGTGAACCCGGTCGTCACGGGATCGCCCGGAGAGATAGAGCGTGCCGTTACGGATGCCACAGACGATGGCGGCCGTGATCCCTTCGAGGCGGATGAGTTCGTCGACCGCTTGCGGGATCGCATCCACGTTCGAGACGGTTCCGACGTCGCTGATCGCGAAGGCGCCGCTCACCTCGCGTTCCTCGATAGCGGTCGCCTTGACCTCCAACACCTCCGCACTCACCTGCGGGTTCGCGATGCGGTCGAGTAGGCTCTCGTCGACGCCAGGCGAGAGATAGGCGCTCGCGTCGAGGTCGGCCGAGACGGTCCCGCTCGTGAGTCGGTTCGTGTCGGTGAGCACGCCGAAAAAGAGGCCGGTCGCCACCTCCGAGGGCACCACGTACGACGCGTCTATCTCACTCTCGCGGTCGTCCGGTGCGACCGGCGTCGCGTTGAGATCCTGGAAGTATTCCGCGATCACGCTCGCACAGGCGCCGTACTCGCTCCGTACGTCGGTGAACGCCTCGCCGCGCCCGTCGCTCGGGTGGTGATCCACGACTGCCAGCGGGCGAACCTCCTCCGACCCGATGAACCCCCGCGGGTGGCTGTGATCGACGAGAATCACCGCGCTCGTGTCGAGATCCGCCGCCCGTTCGATCCGTTTGAGAGTTACGTCCAGGACGTTTCGAAACGTGCGGTTCTCTTGGTGGCGGATCTGCCCTGGAAACCGGATGGTCGCCGCCGTATCGACCTGTTCGGCGAGTGAGACGACACCCATCGCCGCGGCCATCGCGTCCGGGTCGGGGTTCGGATGCGTGAGTACCACCACCTCCTCGCGGTCGGCCAGCAGCGATGCGAACCGAACCCCGGACGGGCGGGTGAGCCGGTGGAGGAGGAACCCCCCGCCGACCAGCACGACAGTGACGACGAGTAGCGTGGCCACCAGTTCCGGGTGCGACCGCGCGACCGTCACCGCCCGCTCGACGACCTCCGCGGGTGCGACCGACATACCCTCCCCGACAGTACCGAGCGGTAAGAGTATTCTCCTATTATGTCGCTCCGAACCCGACGCAATTTGCGTCCGTTCAGCCCTCTCGAAACGCCCGGATCGCCGGCCGATAGCCCTCGCGAACGGTCGGATAGCGGAAGTCGTACCCGAGTTCGCGGAGCCGGTCGTTGGCACACCGCTTGTTGGCGCGGGCACGGCGACTCACCCCGCCTTCCGCCGCCGCGCGTTCCGCTACCGTCCACTTCTTCGGCGGCGAGACGCCACACTGCTCGGCCAGCCAGTCCGCGAACGCCCACTTCGAGACCGGTTCGTCGTCGACGCCGAGTACCACCTCGTCGCGGGCGGCGTCCGCGGTCAGAAGGTGGGCCACGGCACCCGCCGCGTCGTCGCCGTGGATCGAGTTGAGGTAGCCATCCGTCACTGGGCCGTCGAGGTACCGGTCCATCCGGTAGCGGTTCGGGCCGTAGAGCCCACCGAACCTGACGACCGTCCCGTCGATTCCCCGGTCGGCCGTCTCCGACAGGGCGACCCGTTCGGCCTCACGCAGGACGCGCTGTCGCTCCGTCGCAGGGTCGGGCGTCGTCGACTCGTCGACCCAGTCGCCGTCGTGATCGCCGTACACGCCGGTGCTCGACGTGTACACCAGTCGATCCGGCGGTGACGCCCGCTCGCCGAACGTCTCGACGACGGTTCGTAGCCCCTCGACGTACGCCGCGCGTGCCGCATCGCTTCCCCGGCCACCCGCGCTCGCGGCGTACACCAGCCAGTCGGCGTCGGGGACCGCGGTGAGCGACGCGGCGTCCGTCAGATCCGCGCGGACGGCTTCGAACCCCGCGTCCGCGATGGCGTCGAGGCCGGCGTCCGACCGGCGGACGCCGACGACGTCGTGACCCTCGTCAGTCAACTGGCGCCCGAGGCGGAGACCGACGTATCCACACCCTAAAATGGCGACCTGCACGGTGATTAGGGGGACGACCGCTCCGCCACGTAGCGGTGGATCGATGCGAGTTCGTCGAGTGTCAGCCGAATCCGCCCCTCGATGGCCTGTTGGATCTCCTGCCCAGAGAGGTCAAGGTCGACGTTCGAGGCGATGGTGTCGACATCGAGGACGCCAGTCGTCATTCCCATCAGCAGGTAGTCACGGACCTCCTGTACGATGGCGTTCGCGTCTCGGCCCTCGGAGTCGGCCGCGAGAACCGCCGCGGCTTCCGACAGCGTCACCGACGGGGACTCCCCGCCAGCGAGCGCAGCGACCGTTTCGGCCGGGAGGTCCGCCGCCGTGGCGACCCGTTCGATTCCTTGTGCATCGATCACGGCACGGAGTTCGGCGTCGTAGGCGTCGCGAAGTTGTTGGGGGGACAGCGTCTCCGGTTCGTCGACCGCTTCGTGGAGCATACGTTCGATGGGTGCCCCGCCATCAAAAGGCTTCACTCCGCGGCGGGACAGTCCTCGACTGCCCAAGACGTACATCCAGGCTCCGGCCAACTCCCCCCTCGCTCGTCGGCGTTGCCGTTGACGTCGCCCACGCCGCTCCGACCGGGTGGAACCGCGACGGCGACGACCGTCCGCGTCCGGAAGTCGATCCGTTCGTCGCGGCCGAGACGCTCGGCTCGTCCGTCGCCGTCGACGTCCACCCGAACCGTCGAGCCGTCGCGCACATACCGGATCGCACCCCCGGGTGTCGGCGCGCCGCGTTGGGTTCGGAGCGTGAACCGCGCGTAGGCGCCCCGGACCTGCACCGCCCAGACGTTGACCGTCGCGTACCAGTACCCCGGGACGGGGGCGACCGGAAACCCGGCTGGCACCACACCGAGCGTCTCGTTCAGACGGCCACGGGCGAGTCGGTCCGTCGCCGCCTCGCTCGCCCGTGCCAGTGCCCGGTCCCGCACCCGCGTCAGTGTCCGCGCCACCACCGTCTCCGCGACAGTCGTCGCGTCGTGACGTAGACTCTCGGCGATGGCGGCGTCGAGTCGCCGCTCCAGTCGACCGACGCGATCCGACCGTGGGGCCTCATCCCGGCGACCCGCGGCGACGGCTATCGCCGCGGCGAGCGAGCCGTTGGTCGCGGCGAGCGCCCGCCGTCCGGGCCCCTCCCACCGGTCGAAGCCGGCCGCGACTGCCGCCGCAGCCTCCGGTCGCGTGAGTCGCGTCTCGTTCTGGACGGCACGGCGTGTCCGCGCCCGCACCCGACCGACCGACGACGCGACGGCCCGCGAGAGGGCGCGCCGTTGCTCGCGAACCGAGTCGTTCGCAACCGGTTCGGCCGCCACGAGCACCCGTGCGGCGGTCCGTAGCCGAACCCGCGAGACACCGTCGGTCGCCGGCGCCGACACCACGTCCGCCGCGTCCCCGTACGGCGCCACGAACAGGTTGACGTTCTTCGTCGCCAGCGGGCGATACGAGCGCGACGGCGCCACGGCATGCGCCCGGTCGTGACTCACCGACTCGACGGTGAGGTAGGCTGGCGAGCCGTCGGGGACGACGCCGACGGGGCCGCCGGGCGGCCGACCCGCGAGCCGACCCTGCGGAGCCGTGATCGGCGTGTTGCGCGCCTCGAAGATCTGCCCGAGTGTCTGGGGAGATTCGACGCCAACTCGACCGAGGACGTCGCCAAACGCCTCTTTCGTCCGTTCGTGTGCCTTCGCGCGGCGATCTAGCCGAGCTATCGTCGCGTTGAGCAACGCGACCCGTGCGTTGACGCGCGCCCGATCCGCCACGCCCTGGTACCGTTCGGGCGGGTCGACGAGCGTCGCCTGCCGTTTGCGGAGGGTGGTCGACAGGCTTCCCGGCGGGTTGACTCCGTAGGTCGCGACTGCCCCCGCCCGAACCTCGACAGATCGGTTGCCGAGTCGCGCCGCGACCCCCCTCAGATCGGCGTACGCCCACGACCGAAGATCGGACGGCCGATCACCGTACACTGTTGCTTCGGTCGTGTCGAGACTCTCATTGGCGACGGCCGCCGCCACGGCGTTCCGCCCGCCCTGTCGGTCGAGTAGCCGCTCTCGCGCCTTCCGGGGCACGTCGGCGAGGTTCGGACCGTCGAGCGGTCCGCCCCGCTCGAACCGCGGCGCCGTCGGGCGGGCAGGGGCCGAGCCGTTCGGCGCGTACGACCCCACGACGGTCACGCCGACCCGATAGCGTTCGGTCCACTCGCCGGTCGTGACTCGCGTATCGTTATCGCGCCGCCAGACCCACTTGATTCGACGGTTGAGGGTCACGTGCCGAGCGAACGAGCCGAACCGCCGTTCGCCGTCCCTCGCCTGAGGGGCTGTCCCGACGCTCGATTCCACCTCATGATCGGTCGCGACACGCGTCTCCGTCAGGAACCACTCCGGGCCTGGCGGCTCGGGGTCCGGTCGCGGCTCGGAGTCGAGTCGCTTCCGGGTCGTCCGTAGCGCCGCCTCGACGCGATAGGCGGCGCGGAGCGCGTCGGCGAGTGACCGGTTCGACCGGATCGACTCCGTCCGCAACCCCGTCAGTGCGCGGTCAGCCAGTGGGGCCACCTCGACGTCGAACCGGCGGTCCGGCGACATCCCACGGCGCGGCGGGAGCGGCGTCGACGCGTTCACGCGTCGGTTTGGACGCGGAACGACGCCTTTCGCCCACTCCCCGTCTACCGACGACGCCGCCGTCAGGTCGTCCACGCCGAGCTCCAGTGTCGCTCGACGCATCGCCTGGCGGCCGGCCGGGTCGCTCCGCCCGAACACCGCTCGCTGGGTTTCGAGCAGCGCCCCGTTCGTCGCCGTCTCGACGTGTCTGGTCCCGACGACGTTGGCGACGGGCAACCCGCTATACTGCGCGTATCCCCGTGCCCAGGCGACCGGGTAGAGTCGGGCAGTCAGCCGTCGCCCCAGCCCCGGACCCGCCAGTGGACGGCGGTTTAGCCGCGTCTCGAACGCCGACGCGCGGTCGTGGAGCGCGAGCACGGGCGTCGAGACGGTGACGGTTCGAGACCGGTTCTCCTGGGCGACGACGCGCTCCCCGTCACGAACCATCACCGTCAGGTTCCGCACCGTCACCCGGAGGGCCGTTCCGTTCTCAACGCCGGTTACCCGCACCCGATCCAGCGCCCGCCGAACCCCCGTCGGTGTCGTTGCTTCGGGAACCGACGCGACAGCCGTCACCGATCCCCGGCGATAGCGGGTCGTCTCCAATCGCTCGCGGAGGCGAAGATAGATCCGAAGCCGGAGTGCGTCGCGGAACGGGTCTCGGTCGCTCAGTACGCGTCCGAACGGCGTCGCGGCTGGCTCGGTGACCGGCTCGGCCGCGGCCGCTCGCGCCGCCTCCCCGACCGCCGAGCGCAGGGCTGCCGTCGATCCGGCCGATACACGCTCCATCGCCGCCGCAGCCCCGCGGTCGACGCGACTCGGACCCTGCGTGCTGATCGTCGCGGCGTACGTCGATGCACCGACCAGCAGCAGGACGCCAAGCAGGGCAAACGGGATCCGCGCCCGCCGATCCTCGGCCAGTCGGGTCACGGCCACGTCCTCACGACGATTCGTACACGCCCGACGCCGACGCGCTCGGCGGCCGTCGACGCGGACACGTTCGCGCCGCGGAGGTCCCGGGCCACCCGATCCGAGAGCGCGGCGGCAAGTCGGTCGTTCGCGGCGTCGACGTCGCCGTCGGACAGAGTCGTGTGTCCGTCGACGCCGAACCGACGCTCTGCGAGCCGATACCGGTGCCGGACGAGCGACGACGCCCGCTCCCCGGCCGCCAAACGGGTCCGGGTCGGCGGGAACAGCCCCTCGACGATACCGGCCGCAACGGCGTCGGCGACACCCGCGATGCCGTTCGTCGCCCCGGCCCGCCGTGCGTCGATTCGTGTCGTGGGGAAGCCGCTCGAAACCGTGAGCGTCGCCGTGTGGACCGGCACGTCCGGCGGAGGGCGACCCCCGACGGTGATCCGCCCGGTCACCGACGCGTTCGGGTACGGCCGCCAGACTGCGGTGATCCGCGTGTGATTGGTCCGGACCGCCCCCTCGACGGCGCGGACGACGGCTCGAGAGAGCCCCGCGTGGTCGCGGGACAGCGGCTGGCCGCCCACCGTCAACTCCCCCACTGTCGCCCGCGCCAGGAGTTCGGCTAGCGTCCCGTGGGCCGTCCGGGCGAAGGCGTCGCTCTCTGGTCCCTCGACGGGAGTCCGGTCGAACCGTGGCGCGAGCGTGTAGTTCACCGCCGCCGTCGTCGTCGCCACCGTTGAGGCCACGTCCGGTGCACGCCCCTCACCGACTGGCTCTCGCGGCGTCGCCGTCGTCACCGTCACCACCGCGGCGCTGACCAACAGCAGGCAGAACACGCCGTCGAGGATGGTGCTCGTCACGACCACACCTCCACGCGGACGCGACCGGGTCGGACCCGCCCCGGAGCCAGACGGACGCTCATGGCACGACCCGCCGCGTCCGTCGTCGCTCCCCGTGGCGGGGTCGCACCCGCGTACCACCGCCGGCCGGCCGCGGCGACGGTCACGTTCAGCCGATAGCCGTCGGGACCGGTGCGGTGGGCGCGTTCCGTTCGTGTCGGGGCGGCGACCCCTCCGGTCACGAGAACACTAGTGACACGGTCGAGAGTCGGGCCGGCCAGCGCTCGGTCAGCCTGGTGTTCGGCACCCACACCGTTGAGCGCGACGGCGTAGGCCGAGACGGCGCTCGACACCGCCAGCAGGACCACGAGGGCGGCGGTCGGTTCGACCTGCCCCCTACCCGACGAGCGTGACATCACACCCCTCCCAGATGACGCGTCTGACGAGTAACGACCCGTCGGCCGGCCGCCACTGTGGAGGCCGATTGCGTGCGCTCTCCGCGGCGTCACAGAGCGCCGCTGGTGACTCGAAGCGTGACGACGGCGGGGCTCCTCGGAGGACGTCGCCAAGTGGCCCGCTTCGGACGGCTGGCGTCACCGGCCCGAACGCGAACGTCGCGTGGGTGGTGCCGGCGTCGTTCCGGAGGCCGAGTCGGCGCGGCGCGACCCGAACCGCCCGCGCCCCGAGCGGATGTTCCGCCGTGACGGGGCCGGCCGACCCAGCCGCCCGGTCGACCGTGTCGGCGGCGTCGGCCGCGGCCGGCGGTGGGGCCGTCGGCAACGACGCGCCGACGCCGAACAGCGCGACGCTCGCGAGCGACACTCCGAGCCAGGTGTACCACGCGTCGACCGAAACGTCGAACATGGAACGGGGTGGTCCCGTCACCCTACTTGAGTCTTCACAGGAAGACACCGGCCCCGACGTACGCCGCGAGGTAGGCGACGGTCGCGAGACAGAGCGCCACGCCGACGCGATAGCCGACGAGTGTGCGGTCGAGTCCGTACGTCAGCCCGGTCGCGAGGGTCGTGAGCGCAGCCGCGAGCCAGAGCACGTACGCTCCCACCGCGACACCCAGAGCACCGGTCGGAAGGGGTGCAGCACCGAATCCGGCGCTCGTTCCGGTGTGTGCGACGCGGGCCGACAGCGCGACCGTTGCGCCGCCGACCAGCGGACCGAAGACAGCCGCGGTGTTGGCGAGCGTGTCGGTCACCTGCGATAGTTCCCGTCGTGCCGTCCGTTCGACCCGTCTCAGCTCCTCGACGTGTTCGGCGGTCGCGACCAGCGCGTCGCCGGCCGGCTCACCCTCGGTCGCCGCAAGACCAATGAGGGTCACCATCTCCTCGGTCCGACGGCTCGGCAGAGCGTTCGACGGCCCGCCGTCACCACGAAACGCCGCTGTCACGGTGAGTCCGAGTCGCCGCTGGCGACCCACCGCGTCGCCGAGGAAGTCACCGGTCGCGCCCTCGACCCGTCCGGCGGCCGCGTCGAGCGCCGACTCGACGGCTTCCCCGGCCGCCACCCGTCGGCCGATCAGATACAGCGCGTCGTCGAGATTGGCCTCGACCGCTCGCACCCGCGTTCTAACCGCGTTGGCCGCGTGAAAGCGAACCACGAGCACCGTGCCGACCCCGAGACCGATCCCAGCGATTGGCACCGCCCACGGCGCGACCACCCGTGCGGCGGCGAGGCCGCCGCCCACGCCGGTGACGGCGCCCGCCGCGAGCGCGGGGAGGGGGCTATCCGGCGTCTCGGGGTGTGTCGAGTCGATCCGCGGCGGTGGGAAGGCGACCGGTCGGCGGGCGAGTAGCCACGCCCCCGATCCGACCACGACAGCCGGGAGAACGGCGTTATACAGAGCGACGACGGCGGTCAGCGAGAGCCGTACACCCGTCGCTCGCGCCGCCGGCAGGACGCCCACCAGCGCCAGCGGCAGGAGGACGCCGAAGGCGTACAGTCCCGTGACCGGGCCGCGAATCTCGCTCGTGAACGCAGCCAACTCGTCTCTGGCACCGTCGAGTGCCGCCGATACGGCGCGGTCGAGGTGTCGTTCCCGTTCGTCGGGCGGCGCCGTCGCCGCGGCCCCGAGTCGTGAGACCGCACGCTTGAGCGCCGGAAAGCGCTCGCCCCACTCGTCGGCAAAGCCGTCCAAGCCACTCTCTGGGGTGCCCGTGGCCCGCGTCACGTGACCGTCGAGGCTTCGGGCGAGCACTCCCCGTCCCGTCCGTGCGGCGAACGCGGCCGCCCGTTCCAGCGTCGGATCGAGCCGTAAACACATCGCCGCTCGGCCGACGAGCGCCGCGGTCGATCCGAGCGCCCGCGTCCGCGCCAGGCGTGCCGCCAGTCGGGGACCGCGGTTCGCGGCGAGGGGGACCCCGATACCGACGGCGAGTCCGGTTCCCGTGACGACGACGCCCCACCTGGGCGTCGTCGCGACGCCCACCAGCGCCCCGAGGACTGCGCCGACGACACAGACGAGTGTCCCGGCGACTCGGGACGCACGCTCGAGCGTCGAGGCGCCGACCGGGACACGGAGATACGCGAGCGCCCCGTCGAGAGTTGGGTCGCCGGGCGTGGGCCACGGCCACCGCCTCGCGAGCGTCTCGACGACGGTTGCGTAGTCGATCATTCGCCCACCCGCTCGCGGTGGGCCGCGTCGACGGCCGCCGGGTCGGTTCGGTCCGTCCTCGCGAGGTCGGCAAGTAGCGAGGCTCGGTCGTCGAGGACGTCGAGAACGTCGGCGTAGGACTCGCCCGGTCGAGCCAGCGACGCGACGAGCCGGCTGTTTCCGCGGTCGATAACCCCTGTCGCCTCGGCACCGTCCGTTGCAGGCTCGAACAGCGGCTCGAACGCGACGCCGTCCCCGGCGTCGCGCACCTCCTCGACGCTCGCCACGGTGCGTCTCTCGCCAGTCGAGAGCGTGACGAGGAAGTCCGTCGCCGCGAAGGAGGACGCGGGGACGCCGAGGTCGGTCACCACCCGCTCGAACACCGCGTCGGCGCCGTCGCCGTGGATCGTTCCGAGGACGGCACTACTCGCAGCCCCGACGCGCATCGCCTCGTAGAGCGTCGCCGCCTCCTCACCCCGCACCTCCCCGACGACCAGCGCCCCCTCACCGAGGCGGAGCGCGGTTCGGAGCGCCGCCGTCGGCGAGAGTGCAGGTCCATCGCCGGTCTCGATGCGCACGGACTGGACGTCACGGCCAGCGGACTGGAGGCGGGCCGCGGGGAGTTCAGGCGTGTCCTCGACGACAACGGTTCGCGTCGCCGGCGGAAGTTCCCACAGCAGCGCCGAGAGGAGCGTCGTCTTCCCGGCACCCCGCGGTCCAGCGATCAGCCCCGCGCCGGCACGCTCAACGGCGACAGAGCAAAGCGCCGCGGCGTCGGCCGGAAGCGTCCCGTTGGCGACAAGCGCCGGGAGCGTCCACGCCGTCCGGTCGCCGGTGCGAAAGACGAAAGCGTAGCCGTCGCTCGCCGGATCGGCGACCCCGGCCACCCGGACCTGGCCGTTCCGGGTGCGCGTCGCCGCGTCGAGGGTCGGCGCCGCCCGCGAGAAGGCGCGCCCGCTCTCCCGCCGGAACCGGGAGGCCAGCGCCGCGGCCCCCCGTCGGGTCAGGTGGACGTTCGTCGATACCCGCTTGCCGTCGACGGCGACGCGAACCGGATTGTCCGTGACCGGCGCCGTCACCAGGACCTCGGACACCCGCGGATCGGCGAACAGATCCTCGAAGACGCCGTGCCCGCGTGTGTGACGCCGGAGGACGCGCTCGACTGTCGCCACTGCCACCGACTCGTCGTCGGGTGTTGCCGTCCGAACGGCGCGGGTAATCGCTCGTCCGCCGTCCTCGGCGGTCGTCTCGGCCAGTCGGTCGTGCGCGTCGGCGAGGGTGGCTAGCTCCGCGTCGTCCAGCCGCCACCCTGGCGGATCGAGCAGGTAGCGCTCGTCCGTCCCCGTCCGATATCGTCGCACCGTTGCGCCGGTGTCGAGTTCGCGACGGGCGACCAGTTTCGCGTCGCGGGGTGGACGCCGATCCAGACGCGCGTCGGCGACTGTTGGCCCCGTCCGTGCTCCAAGCGCCGCCTCGTATCCGTCGACCCGGTCGGCGCCGGCAGCCAGGCCGGTGCTCGCGGCCAGCGTCGATACGGGTCCCGCGCGACCGGTCGCGGTCCGGGCGGCCTCGAGCGGGTCGCGGCGCGCCAGGTCCGCCAGTCGCTCGTCGTGAACGGCGACCCGGACGGCAAACCGGCCCGCCGCGACGAGCAACCCGACCGCTCCATCGTCGTACACCCGTTCGCGGCCGTCCGCTCTGACGTGGATGACGTCGACGCCGGTACCGCCGAGCGCGTCGATCACCGTCGCCCGACAGTCCGGGTTCGCGATTAGGTCGCCGCTGGCGGGGCAACTGTCGGCCGTGACGACGAGCGTGCCGCGTCGGTCGGGGTCGTTCCCGCGTGGCGACCGCACCGTCGGCTCACAGCCACACTCGCCGCTGGCCTCGCTATCGCCCCCGTCCCGTAACCGATCCAGTAGGCGCATGCGACGCCGTGGTCCCCCGATCACCCTTGAATCTCGACCTCAGTCGCGGGCGATCACGACGCCGACGCCCCGGTCACGGACCAGCGAGACGACGAGTCGGTGCTCTCCCGGGCGTTCGAGGGCGACCGGTCCCGCAGGCGTCCGGAGGTCGAGGCCCCGGAGTGTGGTCCAGTGGGGCGGCCGGCCGTCGAGTCGGTAGCCGATCCGGTCGCCCTCCCCTTCGATTCGCAGGGTCGCCCCCGCGGCGCTCCAAGACGTGGCCGGAACACGAACCCGAACGACGCGCCGTGCCCCGGTCACCCCCGGACGCGTGGGATCCTCGTGCGCACGCAGCGAGTGGGCCGCCCGTTCGATGCGGTCGGTCGCGTCGTCGAGGTGGGTCGCCGTTCGCGACCGGCGCCCTTCGTCGATTCCTGGGGCGACGGCGGCGAGCAAGGCGACCGACAGCAGGACCGCGAGGACCGTCCGGATCACAGGAGCCGACGGACCCGTTCGGCGAGTGTCGTGTCCGCCTCGGTCGCTCCACCCGCTGGCTCACGCTCCTCGTCGGACACTGCCGGCTCCGACGCCAACTCCGTCCGGGCGGTGTCGGCCGCCGCTGCGGCGAGCGTCGAGACGGGTGGCTCGTTTGCTCCCGCGTGCCGTCCCACGCCGGTCGAGTCGTGGGGGTTCCGGTCGTTCCGGCCGGCGTCGACTTCTCCGTCGGCGGGCGCGGTGCGACCACCGTGTTCGTGGCCGACGCTCCGTGCGGCGTCGGTGGGCGCGCGGTTCGCGGCCGGTCGGCCGTCGTCTCGCCGCATACGGCCGTCAGCGGCGCTCTCGTCTCGCTTCGAGCTGCTGGTGTCGTCGTCACCCCGCCCCGGGTCAGGCTGGAGTGTTCCTGCTTCGGCCCTCCCTTCGCGGACTTCGGTTTCGAGTCGTTCGACCCGGGCGATAGCGGCGTTCGCCCGCCGTTCGACCGCCTCGTCGACGGCGTCGACGCCGCCGACGAACCCGCGGAGGGCCTGCACACCCGCCTCCAGTTCGGCCACCCGGTCGTCTATCGTCTCGACGGTGGCTTCGAGTTCGTCGAGCCGTTCCGCCAGTTCGGCCGCTTCGGAGAGACCATCCACGTCGGCCGTTCGTCCGTCGGTGAGCGCCCGTTCCAGCGCGTCGACACGTTGCTCCAAGGTGTCGCTCATGGCCCGCGGTGGGCGCGGTATCCCTCCTAAAGTCTCGGCTCGGTGTGACGGCTCCCGTCTCGGACGCTGGGTCGCCCCTCGCTCCGAGACGCGGCGGTGATTTGAAGAGGCGCAAGACACACGTCGGACGCATGAAGTCCGTCCTGATTGGTGTCGGACAGGCCGGCGGTAAGGTCGTCGACGCCCTGTCCGATTTCGACGCGCGAAACGGCTTTGGCGCGGTCATCGGTTCCCTCGCGGTCAACAGCGCCCGCTCCGACCTGCAGTCCCTCCCTCTCGATACGGTCCTGATCGGCGGGGCCGAGGTGAACGGACACGGGGTCGGCGGCGACAACGAACTCGGCACGAAGGTGATGCGGGACGACGTACAGGAGGTACTCGGCGCCATCGACGGGCGGGTGACCGCCCGGGCCGAGGCGGTGTTCGTCGTCGCCGGCCTCGGCGGTGGGACCGGGAGTGGGGGCGCACCGTATCTCGTCAAGGAACTCCAGCGAATCTACGACGTGCCGGTCTACGGCCTCGGCATCCTTCCCGGGCGAGATGAGGGAGCGCTCTACCAGGCGAACGCCGGGCGGTCGCTGAAGACACTGAGCCGGGAGGCCGACGCGACGCTCTTGGTCGACAACGACGCCTGGCGGTCGGCAGGCGAGAGCCTGGAATCCGGATACGAGGCGATCAACGAGCGCATCGCCCGCCGTGTCGGCCTGTTGCTCGCGGCCGGCGAGGCGGTCGACGGCGTCGGTGAGTCCGTCGTCGACAGCTCCGAGGTCATCAACACCCTCCGCGGGACGGGCGTCGCTACGCTCGGCTACGCCGCCGCGGAGTCGTCGTCCGAGGCGGCGGCGAACGTGAACGTCGTCACGAGTACCACCCGTCGGGCGATGCGGTCGGGGCTGAGCCTCCCCGATACGACCAGCGCCGAACGCGGACTATTAGTCGTCGCCGGCCGGCCCGAGACCATCTCTCGGAAGGGCGTCGAGCGCGCCCGCTCCTGGCTGGAGACCGAACTCGATACGATGGAGGTTCGGGGCGGCGACTTCCCCCTCTCGGGCGACCGCCTCGCGGCGCTCGTCTTGCTCGGCGGGGTGGCCGACTCCGACCGTCTCGACGGCTTCCTCGAACGGGCACGACAGGCCGCAGATGCGGGGGACGACGACGAAGATGCCGCCTCGGCGCTCGAAGACGACCGGATCGACGGGCTGCTCTAGGTCACTTCGACGTGACGAGGCTGCCACCGTCGAAGTCGGTGCGGCCGTAGTCGACGTCCATCAGATCAAGGATGGTCGGCGCGATATCGAACAGGTCGGCGTCCGTCACCGATGCCGAGGGGTCGTCGACGAACAGCGTCGCGTTGTCGAAACTGTGCATCCCGTTCCGCGGCCCGACGTCGAACACCTCGTCGTGACCCTTGAACCCGGATTTGAGGTCGAACCCGTGGCTGGGGATGGCAACGAGATCAGGCGCGATATCGTCGTGTTCGCCGCGGAAGGCGTCCTCCTTCTCGACGACGCGTTCACACACCGGGTTGCCGTCCGGCCCTTCTAGACTCTCTAGTGCCGCCTTCAGTTCGTCGCGGGTCGACTCGTACTCCTCTTGAGGGACCGAACCCCGTGGCTCCCGGCCTTCGAGGTTGATGTAGAAGCGACCGGGGATGAGCGAGTACGCCCGCGACTCCTCGGCGATATCCGTCAGGTCGTCGTGGTCATCGTCCTCGAAGGAGAGCCAGCCCTCTTCCTGGAGCCACGCGTTGCAGTGTACCTCGTAATCGAGGGAGGTGAAGCCGTGGTCGCTGGCGACGACGAGTGTCACGTTGTCGTCCAGGCTGTCGCGAATCCGGCCGATGTAGTCGTCGACCTTCCGGTAGAAGTCCATGAACGCCTCCTTGTTCGGGCCGTCGCGCTCGTAATCCTTGAACAGGAAATGATTGACCCGGTCGGTGGTCATGAAGACGCCGAAAAACAGGTCCCAGTCGTCGTCTTCGAGGTAGTTGGAGAACGCCTCGAAGCGCGTGTCGATGGTGTCGTGGGCGTCCTCGACGAACTCGCTTTTGTCCTCTTTGTGTCCGAGTTTGGCGTTCACGTCGATGGCGTAGTCGATAGACTGCAGGTAGTCCCGGAGTCCGTCCGGGTGGGCCGCCTTGTCGACGCCGGGCGAGAGGAACCCCGACACCATCCGCGTGACGTTTCGCTGTGGGGGGAACGTAACCGGGACGTTCATCACCGTCGCGGTCCGGTCGTTTTCCTCCAGTCGGTCCCAGATGCGCGGCGCTTGGACGTCCTGTCCCATGGGGACGTAGGTGTCGTAGGAGCCAGCTTCGCGGTCCTGAAAGCCGTACACTCCCGTCTCACCGGGATTGACGCCGGTCGTGAGCGCCGGCCAACAGGCGCTCGACTCCGGCGGAACGATGCTGTCGATGGCGCCCGCGCTGCCCTCCGATGCGAGCGACGCGAAGTTGGGAAACTCCTCGGGGTGGTCCTCGAGGAGGCTAAACGGCACCCCGTCGATGCCGATGAACGCGACACGCGGGTGATCCTCTCCCCGCAGTCTATCGAACAGACCCATACCATCGCATATCCGGGACACCAATAAGAACCTTCGTTTCCGGCGGGTACGAGCGGTTTCTGCGACGCCACCACGCTCTCTCGGCGGTCCGGGCTGTCCCCCACCGGCGTCCGAGGCCTGTTAGGTAACCGTACCTCCCCACCCGCTCACGGGGTGATTCACCCGCCACCGTAGCCCAATAATCGACAGACAGCGCGGTGTTAACCGTCCGTACCAAACGCCCTATTACCGTTAGCGCCGACCAAACAAGTATGAGCACGAGTGCCGCCGGCAACGATCTCACCGACAAACAGCGACGCATCCTCGCGTACCTGCGCGAACACGCGGCGGACAAGACGTACTTCAAGTCACGGCTCATCGCGTCGGAACTCGGCATGACGGCAAAGGAGGTTGGGGCGAACATGACCGCTATCCGCACCGGTGAGTTCGACGTGACCGTCGAGAAGTGGGGCTACTCCTCGGGGACGACCTGGATGGTCGAGGCTTAGGGATCGTATCGGAGCAGGTCGTCGGCCTCGGCGGCGAACGCGCGCACCTCGTCGTCGAAGGAGTCCGCGTACCGCACCAAGAGCGTGATGATCGTCTCCGGGCGTGCGACGACGTAGCCGTCGTCTCGGGCGAGCAGTCCCGCCTCCGCGAGTTCCGAGGCGTACGTGCTCACCGTCGCCCGCGACACCCCGACAGCATCGGCCACCGCACTTCCGGTCGCGCCAGGGTGGCGAAGCAGCGTCAGCAACATCCCCCGCGGTGTCTCCCGGCGAAGGTAGCCGAGCGCCACCTGTTCGAACGTCGAGAAGCGGTCGGCGATGAAAAAGCGGCGGTAGTCGCCGTCGCGCCGTGAGACGATGGTGGCCTCCGTGGACCGACGGCCGGCCGTCTCGTGTGTGTCCTCCCCGCCGTCGAGCAGTCGGCGCAGGTGGTGCTGTGTCTCGCCTGTCCCCAACTGCAGGTCGTCACGGAGCTTCGAGAAGTGTGCCCCGGGAGTCGTGTTCACGTACCCGAGGATTGCGCCGCGAACGTCGGAGCTGTCGTCCGTCGAGCGTGCGGCCGCCTCGCCGCTCCCGAACCCGGCAAGCGGCGTCGCCGCACCCAGCGCGGCGAAGCGGCGCAGCGTAGTTCGTTTGTCCTCGTCGACCCCCCGGTCCCCGTTCGGCATCTACCTTGGTGCTCGGTAGCTGTCGACTAAAGGGTGTCGCCCCCGCGGCCGAGTGATCACTCCGTCTCGGGTTCCGGCTCTGACTCGGCGGCGTCGGGCGATCCGTCCGCCTGCTGAACCACCTCGTCCGGACTCTTGATGTCCGTCCCGGCGCCCGACTTGATCGCTTCTGCCTCCTGTTCCAGTTCCTCGATGTCCATCTCCGCGGCCTGGTCGATCTGTCCGAGGATCTCCTCGATGTCGTCGAGACCGATCAGCTCGCGGGTTTCGGCGTCGAAATCGAGCGAGTCGAGTCCCTCCGTGTCCTGGACGTCGCTGCCGGTCAACTGCTTGCCGTACCGGCCGACCAGCGACGTGAGTTCCTGCGGGAGGACGAACGTCGTCGACTCGCCTTGGCCGATCCCCTCTAGGGTCTCCATCCCCTTCTCGATGATGGCGCGTTCGCCCATCGACTCCGCGGACTTCGCGCGCAACACGGTCGAGATGGCGTCACCCTGTGCTTCGAGGATCTGGCTCTGCTTTTCACCCTGGGCGCGGATAATGTTCGACTGCTTTTCCCCTTGGGCCGTTTCGACGGCGCTTCGCCGTTCCCCCTGCGCTTCGAGAATCATCGCCCGGCGGCGACGCTCCGCGGAGGTCTGCTGTTCCATCGCCTGCTGGACGTCCTTCGAGGGGTTGACCTCGCGGACCTCGACGGACTCGACCCGGACGCCCCACTCGTCGGTCGGCTCGTCGAGTTCCTTCCGGATGCGGGCGTTGATCTCCTGGCGCTTGTTCAGCGTGTCGTCGAGTTCCATGTCGCCCAGGACGGCACGCAGCGTCGTCTGGGCGAGATTCGAGACCGCCATCTTGTAGTTGTCCACCTCAAGGAACGCCTTCTTGGCGTCCATCACCTTGATATAGACGACGGCGTCCGCGGTCACCGGCGAGTTGTCGCGGGTGATCGCCTCCTGGCGCGGCACGTCGAGTGTCTGGGTCCGCATGTCGAAGGCGTACGTCCGCGAGACGAACGGGGGGATGAACGTGATCCCCGGTTCGAGTAGTCGTCGGTACTCGCCGAAGACGGTGAGTGCCTTCTTCTCGTAGGCGTCTACGATCTCGACCATCTGGTAGACGGTGACGATGGCGAGCAACAGGACGAGCACGCCGACGAGGAGCGGTCCGAGCCCTGGGATCAACTGCAGTACGACGGGGGCCATACCATCGAATTAGGCTGTCGTGGGCAAAAGCGTTCGCACGGATTCTCTCGACACCCATCGAAGCGATTAAACCCGGACTGTCCGAAGCGTGGTCCATGCAACAGCTCATCGTCAGGGGCGACCCCGGCATCCGCAAGGACGCCGTCATCGAGTACGACGGCGAGGAGCAGGTCTGTTTCTCGATTCAGCGTCAGGGCGACTACCACGGCCCCGATGAGGTACAGCTCTGGTGTACCATCGGCACGCCCGACGAGCGCGAGACGTTCGCGAAGCGCCAGTACGTCCCCCACTGGCTCGACATCGACGCAATCGACGCCGACGCCCTCGACGTGGTCAGCCCGCGCGGCCGCGAGTAAGCGATCACGCAGCGCCCAGTTCCGCCGTCTCGACCCGATAGATCGTCACCGCCTCGTTCTCGAAGACCGGCGTCACCCCCGAGACGTCAGCGAAGGACACCTCGCCGTAGCGGTCCCGCTCGGCCGGCCCGACCCAGACGTAATCGACGCCGTAGCGTTCGAGCACCGCCGTGGTCCGCTCGGGCGGCCCGGTGTAGGCGTCGTCGACGGCCCGAACCCGCGTGAGGTACGGCTCCCGGCCGCGGTAGCCGACCTCGTGGTGCCAGCCGGCGACGGTCGGCACACCGGTGAGGCTGGCCGCCGGACTCGAATCCCAGCTATACATCCCGGGCGGCGCCGGGGCGTCGCGTTCCGGCCCGGGATACCGGCTCGTCGCCGGCGCCGAGAGCAGGGTCGGCTGGCCCGACAGGTCGTCGACGTAGGCGACGGCGCGGGCCTCTGCGGGGTGGTGCCGCTCGACGAACCGGGTGGCGTCGAGCGTCGGATCGGCCGCCCCCTCGAAGTGCGTCGACAGCGCCAGCCCCGCGTAGGGCACCGTCGCGAGGACGACGACGGCGGCGAGGCACGCACGGAGCCAGCGAGTGCGGGTCCCCGGCACCGAGACGCCGCCTGGCCACCGGACGAACGCGGGGAGGGCGACGCCGGCGGCGACCCCCCACAGCACCCACACCTGCGCGTAAGTCTTGAATACGGTATTCATTCGGAGCGGCCCGGCGAGTTCGCGGACGTACACGAGTTCGACGAGGCCAACCAGCCCTGCACCGGCGACGATCAGCACAGTTTCGAACCCGACCGGGCGGTCGGTGCGATGGGCGGCCCACCCGGCGATCAAGAGTGGGCCGACGATCAGCGCGACGGCCAGATTGGCCGTCAGCGCGAGGCCGACGAGGGCGCCGAGACCGACGAGCGGCGCTAACACTCGGTCGACGGACAGGCGATCAAGTAGGTAGGCGACGAAGACAGCGACGAAGGCGCCGTGGACGAGGAGAAGCGCCGGCAGGCTGGAACGCTCTGCGGCCGGCAGGAGCGCCACCGACCGGCCGCCACCCGCGCCCAGCAGAAAGGGGAGCGCGAGGAGTCCCCCGAGAGCGCCAGCGACCCCCGCGACGGCGAGGGCACCCGTGAGGCGTTCGAGTTCCGCCGTCACCGGGTCGACGTCGCGGGCGGCCCGCCAGCGGGCCACCCGCGCCGAGAGGAGGCCCCAAGGGTCGACGCGGCCGAGCGCGAGTGCGAGAAAGAGCAGGCCGAAAAGCGAGGGAAAACTCCAGGTGTCGACGACGGCTTGAAAGCCGGCGAGCAGCGGCAGAGCGACGAACGCGAGGACGCGACGGCGCCGACGGTCGGTCGCCGGCGTCCGGAAAAGCGCGAACGCGAGGCCGGCGCCCAAAAGTAGGAACGGCGCCCCCATCATGTGGGCGTGGAGGTCGCCGTTCACCCAGGCGAACAACGGGAACTCGTTGATCGTCCCCGGGATGACGCGGCTGGCGGTCCAGTACGAGAAGGAGTCAAGCCCCGAGCGGACGGCGTCGGCCGAGTAGCGGGTCTGTGCTGCGATGGCGCTGGCGACCGCCATCCGCTGAGAGTCGGGAAGGGCGCCGACGGCGAGACGAGATACCGTGACGAGGTTGCTCGCGAGGCCGACGAAGAAGGCGGCCGCGAGGCCGGCGAGACGCCACGATCCAGCCCGCTGGCGGGCAATCGCGCCGGCGAGTCCGTATGCTGCGGTCACGAGGGTCGCATAGAAGCCCGCGAGCGAGAGGTTGTACGCGTAGCGGGGGGCGGTGCCCGTGAGGTCGGCGAGTGTCGCCGTCAGCAGGTGGCCACCGTAGTAGTAGGCGACGGGGTCACCCGCGAACCACACGTCCGCCGGTGGAAGCTGCGTCGCCCGGTCGAGGGATTTCAGCAGGCCGAAATCGAGGAACTTCTCGCCGCCGACGGGAATCACCGCCGGGTCGACGGCGCGGACGGCAAGCAGGAGAGCGAAGGCGGCGACGAAGACGGCCGCCGCCGCCCACCCCTCGCGTCCGGGGCGAACGCCGCCGGCGAGTTCGATCCGACGGTCGGCGAGCGCGTCGCGGTCGAGCGCCGCGAGGAGGGCGAGACCGGCCAAGACGACGACACCGGCGGCGAGCGTCGGGAGCGTAAAGGCGAGATGACCGAGCCAGTAGACGACGGTTCCGAGGACGACGAGGGCCGTCGGAAGAGCGAAGCCGACCCCGCGACCGGGGAGAGTCGCGAACAGTCGGGCGGCAAGTGGCCGGCCAAGCGCCGCGAGGAGGCCGTAGAGGACCAGCCACCGGAGAACGAGCCCGTACTCCATCTACACGGAATCGAGCCAGCGACGATAAACCGGTTTCGGTGTGAGACGAGAGCAAGTCGTTCGGTTTTTTACGCCCGTCACGAAAGGCCACCCTATGACCCGTTCCGTCGGGGTGGTGATCCCCGCCTACCACCCGGACGTCGACCGTCTCGAACGCTACGTCGACGCCCTCCACGAAACGGTCGCCCCCGAGACGATCCGCGTCGAACTCGACGCCTCCGACCCCGGCGTTCGGGACCGAATCGACGCCCTGCCGGTCACCGTCGGCGAGTCGTCCGCACGCCGGGGAAAGGGTGCGGCGATCACCGCGGGGTTCGAAGCCCTCTCGACGGACGTATTGGCCTTCGCCGACGCCGACGGCAGTACGCCCGCGTCGTCCGTCGCGGACGTGATCCGTCCGGTCGCGGCCGGCGAGGCCAGCCTCGCCGCCGGGTCGCGTCGCCACCCCGACGCGACCGTCGAATCCCACCAGACGGTCGCGCGACGCTATCTCGGCGACGGGTTCGCGTGGCTGGCCCGTCGTCTCCTCGACGTCCACCTCCACGACTACCAGTGTGGCGCGAAGGCACTGACGCGCGAGGCTTGGACGCGGACCCGGCCCTACCTCCACGAACCCGGCTTCGCGTGGGACATCGAACTGCTCGCCGTCGCCGACGCCGTCGACTGCCGGATCGTCGAGGTACCGGTCGTCTGGGAGGACCGCCCGGAATCGACCGTCTCGCCCGTCCGGACGACGGTTCGACTGGCCCGGGGACTCGTCGCTGCCCGCCATCGGGCGCGCCTCATCCGGAACGACCGCCTGCACGAGATGCTCGACCGGTCGCGGGAGTCGACGCCCGCGCTCGTCGACCGAAACCACCGATGACCGACGGCCTGGGCAAACTGGAGGAGCTTTTCTCCGGGATTCGGTTCGGACAGTTCGTCTCCGTTGGTGCGGTCGGCGCAACCGCGGAGACAGCCGTCGTCGCGGTGCTCACGGCCGGCTACGGCGTTCTCCCGCAGGTTGCTAAGGCCGCCGGCGCCGAGGTGTCGATCACGCTGATGTTCCTGATCAACGACTGGTGGACGTTCTCGGAGGCCGGCGCGGCCGGGTGGCTCCCCCGTGGCCGGCGCTACCTGAAATCTCACCTGGTGCGGGCGGGTGGCTTACTCGTCGGCTTTGCCGTTCTGACGGCGCTGACGTCGTGGACGGACATCAGACTCGTCGTCGCCGGCGCCGACCTCTGGCCGACGGTGGCCAACGCCATCGGAATCGGCTGTGGGATGCTCCTCAATTACCTCACCGAGGGGCTGTTCACGTGGCGCGTCGGCGCGGAGTGAGGACGCACGCCCCGTTCCGGTCCGTGAATCACAACCCTTAATGCCGCGACCGGACTCGGATTTGATAGCGGGATGGGATAGCCAGGAGATTCCGCCGGGCTCATAACCCGGAGATCGGTAGTTCAAATCTACCTCCCGCTATTTTTCGGACGACATACGCGACGAGGAAGCCATCCGCTCGACGGATCTCTATCGCTTCGAACGAGCGAAGCGCCGTGGTTGCTCCCTTGGACACACGGAACTCAGCCCCGATACGACGGCTGTGCGGCGTCGGAATCGACGGGTGTGACGTGACGACAAGATATATGTGCTAATATTTAGTATGTGTATTGTCATGAGTACCGGCGAGAAACCACCCGATCTGGTCCCACGGCGGCGGTACGAGTCGTTCCTCGACGCCTCGGGATCGTGGACGTTCGACATTCGCGAGTATCGGAGCGACCTCAACTCGATTGTCCCCACCGACCTCGCTCCCGACCCCGGGCCGCAAGAAGCCTACCGCGCGGCCGTCTTTCTCGAAGGGTTCATTCAGGAACGGCGGCGTGTCGACGACTGGTCAGATAGTGCCCTCGACCGGTTCGATGCCTTCGACTCGACCCTCGAAGCTGAAGCCGTCGCGAAAGCGCTCAGACAGTTCGAAGGCCGGGCCTAGCGGCAGTCACGCACGGTTCACGCATGAACTACACCCTCCAACCTGCGGAATCGGTTTCGGACGGCATCAAGCGCATCGTCGATGGCAAGATCGAACGGGCCATCGAACACATCGACGGCGCCGACGACCCCCACGAGACGATCCACGAGGTGCGCAAGCGCTGTAAAGAGAGATCATCACCGAAGTTCGTACACTGACGACCCCGCCGCGACCAGCACGCGCCCACCGACGAGCGCCAGGCCGCCGACCCCCGGTGTTTCGAACCGGTGGGTCCACAGCCGTTCGCCCCCGGCGCGGTCGTAGGCCCGGACCACCCCGCCGACCACCTCGCCGCCCTCTCGGGCCTCCCCGGCCACGACGAGCGTATCGCCGCCGACGGCGGGGGTGAGGGCGTGCCACTCGGTCTCGTCACGCCACTCGCTCTCGCCCGTCCGGAGATCGAGTGCCGCGACGAGGCCCGCTCGTCGGTCGTCAGTGCCAGTGGCGACGTAGCCGTGGGTGCCGACGACGGCCGGCGTGGCGACGTCGACACCCAGCGGCCGAGGCTCCCACAGGGGGTCGCCGGAGATGGCGTCAACGGCGGCGACCACGCCGCCACCTTCCGCGTAGGTTCCGACGACGAGACGGCCGTCGGCGACGGCGGGGGCGTGGACGAAGCCGGACACGGGACCGGCGCTCCACGCCCGTCGCGGCCCCGGCCGGAGCGACCGGTCACACCCGGTGCGCTCGGCGTACGCGACGGTCCCGTCGAGGGGTGCTCCGGCGGCGTACAGGCGGTTATCGACGAGGGCGGGCATCGTGCCGTCGACCCGCCAGCGCCGGCCGCCGTCGGCGTCGACCCCGTGGAGCGTTCCCTGTTCGGTTCCGAGGTACACCTCGTCCGTTCCGACCGTCAGGCCGCGAGGATTGTCGGCATCGAGCGGCACCCGGTAGCGCTCGCGCAGGTCGGCCGCCTCGTAGCCGACGACGGCCGTGGGCGCGCTGTCGGTGTCCGATTCGAGGCTAACCGTGTGGAGGTGACCGTCGGGGCCGAATCCCGCGCGAGGCGTCGCGGCCGCGACGGTACGGGCCGCCGATCCGTCGTCGCGGGCGTAGGCCGCGAGCCCCGAGCCATAGACGACGACGTAGTCGGGGCCGACGAGCGGCGAGTACGACGGGCGTCTGGCGGACGTCGAGAGCGTGGTGAACTCTCGGAGTGTGGGTCGCTCTCTCGGCGGCGTCGCGTGTGGATTGTGTGCGGTGTTCGCGGGGTCGTATCGACGGAGCGGCCACGTTCCGGGGGCGGGCGTCCAGGCGTCGAACGTCGCCGCGGCTGCGCCGCGGTGCAGGCGGTAGGTTCCGTAGCCACCGGCCGCGAGGGCGAGGCTTCCACCGAGGAGTCGGCGGCGCGTGATGGAGGGCATCAGTCGGCACGTCCAGACGCGGGAATAAAAAAGGCGGACCCGGCGTGACACGTCGCCGCCAACAGATTGCTCGCGCTTCCGGGCGACCTGGGAGGGCGATCAGAGCGTCACGTCCGGCTGTTCGGCGCTCGTCCGTCCCGCTCGGAGGCCCCGGAGACCGGCGGCGACGGAGAGCAGGAGCGCGAACGGGGCGACGGCCACCCCGCCAGCGGTAGGGGTGAGCACGGCGACGACGGTAGCGGTTCCGGCGAGCGACCACACCAGCCATCGCCGGCGAGTCCAGAGCGCGTAGGCGGCGAGCAGGGAGCCACAGAGGAGTAGCGCCGCCGCCGCGACGGGGGAGGCCAGCGGGGCGTACGGCGGTCCCCCCGATCCGACGGCGACGAGTGCGTGCAGGCTGTCGAGGGCGGCCGGGAGCGCCCCCCGGTCGCCGAGGAGTGCCAGCGACCCGATCACGCCCGCGAGGACGGCGAGGGCGTCGACGATGGAGGCGATGCGTGCGACGGCGGGGTCCGTGGAGGGGAGGGAGGACCGGGCGGACATATTCCAATGTGCGACCGGTAACGACAAAAGTCCTTGCTGGGCGCCGGTCAGAACTCGACGTTCGACGACGGGGAGGGACCGCCGTCGTCGAGCGATCCGGTCGTAACGAAGGCGTAGTCGTCGTCGGTCAGATAGACGGCCCCGTCGTCGACGGCCACGTCGACGGCTTCGAGGGTGGCACCCTCACAGGGGCCGAACGTACAGTAGCCGGAGTCGGCCTCGAAGTAGGCGCCGTGGTTCGCACAGACGAGTTCGCCGTCGCGCATCGGGGCGCCCGACCCCTTGTCCAGTCGCACGTCCAGCAGGTGTCGACAGTAGTTCAGCCAGCCACGCACCCCGCCGTCGGCGCGAACCAACACCGCCTCGCGCTCTTCGCCGGTGTCGCGGCGACGGAGCGTGACGAGGAAGGTGGTGTCGTTGGGGACCGAATCGAGCGACGTCATCCGCCGGTCGGCATCCATCGGGTCGGGGTATTGGCCGCCGAAATTTATACCTCACGTCGGCGCCACACCGTCACCCGCCGGTTGCGGCGACGCGTTCCGCGAACAGCCGAGCGAGCAGGTCGGTGACGGGGCCACCGCCGACCGTGACGCCGTCGAGTCGGGTGATCGGACGGACACCCGCGCTCGGTTCCGCGACGAACGCCTCCGTGGCCCCCCTGATGTCGGCGGGCGTGTAGTCGCCCGTCACGACGGGGAACCCTTCCTCGGCGGCGAGTTCGCGGACGACCGACCGGGTGGCGGTCCGGGCGGGTCGGTCGCCGAGTTCCGGGAGTCGAACTGCGTCGCCGTCGACGAAAAACGGGTCGCTCACCGTCCCGCTCACGACGTTGCCTGCGGCGTCCAACAGGAGGGCCTCGTCCGCCGGGTCGTCGTCGGGGGGTGCCGCCCGCCGGAGTTCCGCCTGGGCGCGGACCGCGTCGAGTCGATTGTGGGTGAGCGACGCCGCCGGCACCGCGTCGGGCGCGATGGCACGGGTGCGGACGGTCTGGACAGTCACCGGCGCCGCGTCGTCCGACGGGGCCGGCGTCGCCGAGACGACGACGGTCGGATCGGGGTCGGCGGGGGGACGGAGGCGGTCGGCGTCCGGGAGAGCGGACCCAGTCTCCTCGTCACCGGTGGCACACCCGCGGGTGATCGAGATCCGAACCAGCGCGTCTTCGAGGCCGTCGGCGGCGAGCGTCTCCTCGACCCGTGTCCGGAGAGCGTCGGCGTCGACCCCGGGGTCGAACCCGTGGCGCTCGCAGGCATCGAACAGGCGGTCAACGTGGCGTCGCCACGCGAACGGGGTGCCGTCGTAGACCCGCAGCGTGTCGGTCACGGCGTCGCCGAGGGCGGCCCCGCGGTCGTCCAGCGAGAGCGTCGCGGTGTCGACGAGGCGGCCGTCGACGTGGTACATCGCCGGTCAGCGGTCCTTCGCGCGGTCGATCCAGCGGCCGACCCGCTTCGCCGAGAGGTCGATCTGTGGCGCGAGGTCCTCCGCGTCCGCGGCCGCGAGGTCGGCCACCGACTCTACGCCCGCCGCGGAGAGTCGTTCGGCGTAGGCGGGGCCGATACCCTTGATGACCTCGACCGATTCGACGTCCACCTCTGGTGGTCCGTCGTGTTCGCCGGTCGACTCGCCGGCGGATTCGGCCGCCGCAGTGTCGAGTTCCGTCTCCGTATCGCCCGCGTCGGGACCCGCTGCCTCGGCAGGTTCGGCGGCGGCGTCGGCGTCCTCGTCGACCAGCGACCCGGTCGACGCGGTGGCCTCCGTCCCGGCGGCGGCCGTGTCGGCGGGATCAGTGCCCTTGACGGCCGCCTCGGAGTCTGTGTTGGCCCGCTCGCGTTCGACGCTGACGGTCGTCTCCCGTCGCTCGTCGCTCGACGACCCACCCAGTCCGAGCAGCGACAGCAGCGTATCCAGGATTCCCATTGATAATATGTACGGCCGCCCGGCATTTAAAAACCTTCGAGGCAGTCAGAGATGTGACCTGAGTGTCTCGTTCATTACGTCGACGGGGGCGTCACGCCCCGTCCAGTGCTCGAAGGCGACGACGCCCTGGAATAGGAGCATCCACGCGCCGTCGATGACCGTCGCACCCGCGTCGGCGGCCGCCCGGAGGAGACGCGTCTCGACCGGCGAGTACACCGCGTCGAGGACGGCCAGATCCCCGTGTAGCAGATCTTCCGGCACCGGTGTGGCGTCTTCCTCCATCCCGACGCTCGTCGCGTTGACGAGCAGATCGGCCGCAGGCACCCGATCCGCGAGGGTGTCGAGTCCGCCGGCCGTCACGGTGGCCGTCGGATCATCGGCGCGGACGTCGGCCGCGAGTTCGTCCGCTCGTTCGACGGTTCGGTTGGCCACGTGGACCGTATCGCAGGCGGTGGCAAGGGTGACGGCGACGGCCCGGCCGGCGCCGCCCGCACCGACGACGACGGCGTCGGTGCCGGCGAGTGCGACGTCGTGGTGTTCGAAGGCGCGGCGAACCCCTGCGGCGTCGGTGTTGTACCCACGAGGCGGCGACGTGGAGAAGTCGATGGTGTTGACGGCGCCGATGCGTGCCGCGAGGTCGTCGGGGTCGACGAGTTCGAGGACGTCCTGTTTGAACGGGATGGTGACGTTGAGGCCGTCAATACCGAGTGCCGCCGCCCCTTCGACGGCGTGGGCGACGTCGTCGGGGTCGGGTTCGAACGTGACATAGCGGGCGTCCACGTCGAGTTCGCGGTAGGCCGCCTCGTGCATCGGCGGCGAGAGCGAGTGCCCGACCGGGTTGCCGATCAGTCCATAGACGTACATCGGGCCCCGATTCGTCGCGGGGGGAGAAAAGCCCCCGCGTCCGACGCGTGGCGCGTGTGGCCGCCGATTTATTGGGCCGCCCGCGTGTACGGCCGGTATGCCACCTGCACCGCGGTTCGAAGTGTACCAAGACAACGCCGACGAGTGGCGGTGGCGACTCGTCGTCGCCAACGGCAACATCATCGCCGACAGCGGCGAGGGGTATGCGTCGAAACAGGGGGCGAAACGGGGCATCGAGAGCGTAAAATCGAGCGTGCCCGCGGCGGCAGTCGTCACGAAAGAGGAGGAGTGACGACGCTCCCCGGCCAACCGAGAACGGACGCCCTGACTGCGAATCCGACGCTCTCGGCCCGAAACGCCCGAATTCAGCGGTGAGACGGTCTATATCGAACGTTCATCTTGTTCGCCGCCTCTCGGAGAATTGGGCGCGTAGCGGGACTTTACTCTCCGATATCGAGCGTGTTGTGGACAACTTGTGTTTTATTACCCGGGGGCGTGGTATCGACAGACACGATGTCATGATCCGGACACTGATACCCGACGCGTCCCGGCACGGTGGGGGCAACCCATGAGACGACAGGCCATCGGCGCACTCGCCGGCGCCTTCGCGCTGACACTCCCGTGGATCGTCAGCTTTCTGACGGGGACGGCACACGGATATTCGACCGGGGTGACGGTCCTCGTGAGCGGCCTCTCGGTGCTCGGTGCGTCATTCCTGCTCGCGTGGGGTGCCGAAACCGCCGAGAAGGACGTCCCCCGGGCCTTCGCCATCGCCGTCCTCGCGGTGCTTGCGGTCGCCCCGGAGTACGCCGTCGACGCGCTGTACGCCTGGAACGCCGGCGTGTTCGCCGGGACCGAGCGCGGTATCGAAGCCGGCAACCTCGCCGTTGCCAACATGACCGGCGCGAACCGCATCCTCATCGGCATCGGTTGGGCCGGCGTTGCACTCTTTACGGTCTTCCGGAACGGGTCGTCGGCCGATCCCGCGGTGAAACAGCGAGACGGCTTTCTCGCCAACTCCGTCTCGCTCGACCGCGACATCGGCCTCGAAATCGTCTTTCTCTTTCTCGCCACGCTGTGGGCCTTCCTCGTCCCCTTCGGTGGCGGGATCGACATTCTCGATATGGCGGTTCTCGTGGGGCTGTACGTTGCGTATATCGCCATCGTGCTTAAGGGCGACGTGGAGGCCGAGGAGGCCCACGTCGGCGTCCCGGCCTATCTCCAGCGGTTCCCGAAACCCTACCGCGCGGCGACGGTGATCGGCCTGTTCGCGTACTCCGGCATCATGATCTTCACCGCCGTCGAACCGTTCGCACACGGTCTCGAACAGTTGGGACAGAACGTCGGGATTCCGTCCTTCTTCATGATCCAGTGGATCGCACCGCTGGCCTCGGAGTCGCCGGAACTCATCGTCGTCGTCTATCTCGTCAACAAGGCGCGGTCGACGGCGGGATTCAACGCGCTCATCTCCTCGAAGCTCAACCAGTGGACGCTCCTCATCGGGACGCTCGTCCTCGTCTACTCCATCGCCCTGGGACAGTACGGCGCGCTCCCCTTCGATCAGAAGCAGTCGGGCGAAATCTGGCTGACCGCGGCCCAGTCTTTCTTCGCCATCTCGCTGCTGGTCAACTTCGAAATCTCGGTTCGCGAGGCGGTGGCGCTGTTGGTCCTCTTCCTCACGCAGGTAATCTCGGAGTTTCTGCTCATCCGGGGACTCCTCGAACTCCCCATCTCGGACTACCAACTGCTGTTGGTGTTCACCGGTATCTACATCATCTTGGGGCTGGGGCTGTTCGCGGCCCGGCGCAAGGCGCTGGCCGGCATCCTCCGGCAGTCCGCTGGGACGGTGAGTGACGCCTTTTCCAGCGCCGACGATCAACCGAGGGGGGCAGACTGAGATGTTCGACGATATCCTGATCGCCGTCGACGGCAGCGACCGTGCCCGTAGGGCGGCCAAGTACGGCGTGGAACTGGCGGCGACGTACGACGCCGCCGTCGACGTCGTCACGGTCTACGGCGGCGACGCCGAGGAGGGACAGGCCGTCCTCGACGACGTCGCCGAGATGGCCGACGGCGCCGGCGTCGTCGTCGAGACGGAAGTCCTCTCGGGCAAGCCGGCAACGACCATCGCAACCCGGGCCGACGAACGGGGCGTCGATCTGCTGGTCGTTGGTCGTCGCGGGCGATCCGGAATCCGGGCACGCCTCCTCGGGTCCGTCACGGAACGGGTCCTGCGGCGAAGCCCCGCGCCCGTCCTGACGGTCCCAGAAGGCGCCGTCGACGGCGACACCGGCACCGAGTACGGGAACGTCCTCGTGACCACCGACGGCAGCGAACTCGCCGCCGAAGCAGGCCCCTACGGAGCGGATCTGGCGCGGCGCTTCGACGCCGCACTCCACGTGCTCAACGTCGTGGACATTCAGGCCGAAGCGGGTGTGTTCGACGCCGGCGGCGTCGACAGTGAGTACATCGAGCGCCTGGAGACACAGGGCCACCAGGCGGTCGACGAACTGGTCGCGACGGTCGACGCGTCCGATCTGGACGTGCGAGACGACGTGATTCGGGGCGTCGCCCACGACGCCATCGGCGAGTACGTCAAGGAGAACGGTGTCGACCTGGTCGTCATGGCCTCCGAGGGGCAGTCGAACCTCGCCGGGCAGCAACTGGGGACCGTTGCTGGGCGTGTCCTCCGCACCGTCGACCGACCGGTGCTCGTCGTCACCGAGGACTGACGACGACAGCACCGACCGTAGACGGGGGAGATCACCGCGTCCCGGCCGTCCTACTCAGTGTCCGGCTCCCCCGGCCGCGACCCCGATCACGAACACGTGATACAGGAGGACGGCGATGAACAGGGTGTAGAAGACGCCGCCGATGAGGAACGGATAGGGACTCATATTTCCTTCGTCGACGTTTCGGGCCCGAAGGTAGAGGATGCCGCCGCTGACGATGGCGAGTATGGCCGAGAAAGCGTTGAGGAACCCGGTCGTTCCCCAGGCGAGCGAGAGGTTCCACGAGGTGAAGAGAATGCCGAGCGTGACGGGGAGAGTCCCCTGAAACGCCATCGCTCCCGAGATGTTACCGAGCGCGAGCGTATCCTTGTCCCGCGAGATCCAGATGACGCTGTTGAGTTTCTCGGGCAGTTCGGTCGCCAGCGGCGCGATGAGGAGTGCGATCACCGCCGCCGGCATGTGGAGAATCTCGTCGGAGACCCACGTCGTCTGCCCGACGAACATGTGGGCACCGGCAATGATGACGGCCAGTGCGCCGAGGGTCTGGAGGACGACCAGCGAGACGTGTGGATCGTCAGCGTGAGGCCCGGATTCACCGTCGAGCAGGCGGTTACTGGCGCCTTCGACGGCCTGCCCGAGGTGGAGTTCCTCTAGGTCGTCGCTCTCGACGAGTTCACCGCTCTGGAGTGACCGGACGAGATACACGAGATACAGGGCAACGAGCACGGCCCCGATGGCGTAACCGACGAGTTCGTCGTGGATGACGGCAGCGGCGAACGCGAGCGTATACCCCATCAAAAAGAAAGAGAGGTCACGCTGGGTCGACACCTCGTTGAAGTGCATCTGCTCGCCGAAGCTCCGGCGGTCGCCGAAGTAGAGCACGCTGGCTCCGACGAGAAACATGGCGATAGTCGAAAGCATGAACGGGGCACCGAGGATCGCACCGACACCGACCTCGTCGGCGGCGGCCTGCGCCCCCGACCCGAAGGTCGCCTGCAGGATGGCGATGACCGGGATCATCGTCTCGGGGAGGGCCGTCCCGACGGCCGCGAGGATGCTCCCCGTGGCACTCTCACTCACGCCGAGGCGGTGACCGAGCCACTCGACGCCGTTCGTGAATATTTCCGCACCGAGCAACAACAGCAGGAAGGATAGCACCAGCAACACGATGTGTATCGCCGCGGGGGATGCCAGTTTCCCGACGACCAGGGGGTGCGTATTGGCGTTCACGAGCGACGGACTGAGACTCATGAGTGCCGAGCGCTTTCGAATCGAAGTAGTTAAATCAGTCCATCCGTCTCCACAGCACCAGGACGGGAACGGTCGTCGTGAGGGGTGACTCCCCGGTTCAGGGCACGATTGTGGTTGGCACTGTCCCCGACTTCGAGACGGTGTTCGCCGCGCTCCCCAGGAGGAGTTTGCCGATGCGGCCGGTCCCGTGATGCCCCATGACGACGTGATCGTAGTCGCGCTCCTTGACCAATCCGAGGATGTCCTTGCCGACCTGATCCGACGCCTTCAGATTGCTGAGGCGAACGTCGCCGATGATCTCGGTCTCCCCGTCCAGCCCCTCAGATTCGAGCACGTTCGACACCTGCTCTGCCAGACGCTCGGTGTCGGCCCCCGGTGAGTCGGTGAAGTGAACGACATCGAGCGTCGCGTCGAATCGGCACACGAAATCGGCCGCGAAGCCGAGTGCGCGCATGCTACACTCCGATCCGTCGACCGGGACAAGCACCCTCATACGCCCGCCTCCTCTTGCCGCCGGAATAAGCGTTCCCCATCGACGTACTTATTCGCCGCCTCCGCGGACCTACCCGCCGTGATCGCTATCGTCGTCAGCCGCGCCGACAGCGCCTCCGAACGCATCGGCGAGGCGCTGCTGGACCTCGCCGACTGGACCGAACGACACGACGAACACCGCCCCGACGGCGAGGGGGGCGGCACCTACTATCGCACCGACGGCTTCGAACTGCGCACCTTCGACGAGTTACACATCCACCTCGACCGGCCCGACGCCGCCTTCGACGACCCCGACCTCCTGGTCGTCGTCTCCCGGCACTCGGGGGAGACGGGACCGCTCCTGACCGCCCACTTCACCGGTAACTTCGGCGACGCGGAGTACGGCGGGACGGCCGGCGAGTTCGCCCGTGCCTGCCCGAACGCGGCGTCGGTCGTCGTCTCGGCGCTCGAAACCCACGCTCCGCCAGCCTACGAGGTGGGCACCGAGTGCACTCACCACGGGCCGACGGCCGTGGGCGTGCCCTCGATGTTCGTCGAACTCGGGAGCGGTGAGACACAGTGGTCCGATCCGGACGGTGCCCGCGCCGTCGCGCGGGCCGTCCTCGAGTTACGCGGTGTCGACGCCGACCGCGAGAAACAGGTCGCGGGCTTCGGCGGCGGCCACTACGCGCCGCGCTTCGGCCGCGTCGTCCGCGAGACGGCGTGGGCCGTCGGTCACGTCGCCGCCGACTGGGGACTGGAGGCGATGGGGAACCCCGCGGCGAACCGCGACGTCCTCCGCCGGGCGGTCGAGGCAAGTGGTGCCGACCACGTCCTCGTCGAGGGCGGGCGGTCGGGACTCGCGGACGTCCTCACAGACCTGGGCTACCGGGTCGTGACCGAGACGTGGCTCCGGGAGACGAGCGCACACCCCTTGCCGGTCGTCACAGCCGTCGAGGAGCGACTCGATCCCGTGGCCGAGGGCCTCCGGTTCGGCGAGGTGGTCCCACAGGTCGACGGCGATCCCGCCGATGGGGTCGTCGTCGGGTCGCTTCCGACGGCGTTGGTCGACGCCGCGAGCGCCGTCGACGTCGAGGCGACGCGGGCCGCCGTCGAGGACGCCGCCGTCGCCTTCGAGACGACCGACGGCGGGGCTCGGCCACGCGGACGGATCGCCCTGCCGGCCGACGACCCTGCGGCGGTCGCCGAGGGGCTGACCGACGCACTGGCGACGATCCTGCGGACGGATTACGACGACGTGTCCAAGGAGGGCGACGAGGTGGTCGCCCGGAGAGAGACGTTCGACCCGGCGGCCGCCCGCACCCTCGGTGTCCCCGAGGGGCCGGCCTTCGGCCGCCTGGCCGACGGCGAAGCCGTCGAAGTCGACGGCGAGCGGATCGACCCCGACGTCGTCAGCACCGAACAAGTCGAACGGTTCCCGGTCGTTTCGCCGCCGTAATTATTTAACATCTGACTATTGTCTGACGCACGCATGACGTTCTCAGCACGTCGATTCCCCGGAGCGTCAGACGTGTGCGTGACAACGGGCGGAAAGATAATGTGGTTGCCTTCGAAACGCCCGTGCGTACTATGGACTCCATCGTGGAGGATGCAATCGAGGAAGCCGAGGAGCCGGGGGATGGGGCCGCGGCCGACGTCAGTGCCGACCGGGAGCCCGCGACCGACACGTCCGCCGACACCGACGCAGAGAACCGCACCGGGAAGATGACCGACGAGGAACTCGAGGACGTCCTGAAGGACCTCCAGACGGACATCACCGTCGTCGGCTGTGGGGGCGCCGGCGGCAACACCGTCAACCGGATGGCTGAGGAGGGCATCAAAGGTGCCAACCTCGTCGCCGCCAACACCGACGTCCAACATCTCGTCGACGTGGAGGCGGACACGAAGATTCTGATGGGCGAAGAGAAGACCGGCGGCCGCGGCGCAGGGTCGCTCCCGCAGGTCGGCGAGGAGGCCGCCATCGAGAGCCAGGACGACATCTACGGCGCCATCGAGGGCTCCGATATGGTGTTCGTCACTGCCGGCCTCGGCGGCGGCACCGGCACCGGGTCGGCGCCTGTCGTCGCTGAGGCGGCCCGCGAGTCCGGCGCACTCACCATCGCCATCGTGACGACGCCCTTTACCGCCGAAGGCGAGGTCAGGCGGACCAACGCCGAAGCCGGGCTGGAACGCCTGCGTGACGTGGCCGACACGGTCATCGTCGTGCCCAACGACCGCCTCCTCGACTCGGTCGGGAAACTCCCCGTCCGACAGGCGTTCAAAGTCTCCGACGAGGTGCTGATGCGCTCGGTGAAGGGAATCACCGAACTCATCACCAAACCCGGCCTCGTCAACCTGGACTTCGCCGACGTAAAGACGGTGATGGAGAAAGGCGGCGTCGCCATGATTGGCCTCGGCGAGAGCGACTCCGAGCAGAAAGCACAGGACTCGGTTCGCTCGGCGCTTCGGTCGCCGCTGCTCGATGTCGACATCTCGGGGGCCAACTCGGCGCTCGTCAACGTCACCGGTGGCACCGACATGGCCATCGAGGAGGCGGAGGGCGTCGTCGAGGAGATTTACGACCGGATCGACCCCGACGCTCGCATCATCTGGGGAACCTCCATCGACGAGGAACTCGACGGGACGATGCGGACGATGATCGTCGTCACGGGCGTCGAATCACCGCAGATCTACGGCCGTGGCGACGACACGCCGACGCCGGAGCCGGCGACGTCCGGTGACGATATCGACTACGTCGAGTAGTCGCCACCTGCGCTCGGCTTATCAATAGATAGAAAAAGCCCGCTCGCGTATCGCCCGGTATGGACGTCAAATACGACCTCGCAAGCTACGTCCGCGTGCTCAAGATGGCGAGCACGCCGTCGTGGAACGAGTTCTCGCAGATCGCCAAGGTCGCGGGGGCAGGTATCTTTCTCGTCGGCCTCCTCGGGTTCGTCATCTTCGCGGTCATGACCCTCCTCCCCGGAGGTGTGTAGCATGGGTATCTTCGCCGTCAAAACCACCGCCAGCCAGGAGCGGACTGTCGCGGACATGATCGCCAGCCGCGAGGAAGACGAGGTCCACGCGGTGTTGGCGCCCGACTCCCTGACGAGTTACGTGATGGTCGAGGCGGACAACAACGCCGTCCTCGAACGGGTTATGGACGAGATTCCCCACGCTCGCTCTATCGTCCCCGGCAAGTCCTCGCTCACCGAGGTGGAGCATTTCCTCTCGCCCACTCCGGACGTCGAGGGCATCGCGGAGAGCGACATCGTCGAACTCATCGCCGGACCCTTCAAAGGCGAGAAGGCCCGTGTCCAGCGGATCGACGAGGGCAAAGACCAGGTGACCGTCGAACTGTACGAGGCGACGGTGCCCATCCCCGTCACCGTCCGCGGCGACCAGATCCGCGTCCTCGACTCGGACGAACGGTAACCCCGCCTTCACCTCAACGCACCGACACTGTATCTCCCGAATAGCAACCACTAACTGCGCCGTCCGCTCAGGTGGGTCCGTGACGACGGCAGGGTCGACTCGCATCGACATGCACGTGAAGGTACTCGACGAGGACGTCGTGACGCGGGCGAAAGCCCGCGGCCTCGACGCTCTCGTCTACGCGCCGCATTTCACGCGCCTTCCGACCATTCGCGAGCGGGCCAGCAAATTCTCCGACGACGAACTCCTGATCGTGCCCGCACGCGAGGTGTTCACCGGGCCGTGGTACGCCCGCCGTCACCTCCTCGTCGTCGGCCTCGACGACCCGGTCCCCGATTTCATCACCTTCGACGGGGCATTGGCGGCCGCCGACAGACAGGACGCCGCCGTTCTCGTCCCCCACCCCGAGATGCTGAACATCAGCTGTTCCCGTGACGGCATCGCCGCCCACGCCGACGCCATCCACGCCGTCGAGACGCACAACGTGAAGTGCCTCCCGCCACAGAACCGGCGGTGTCGGGCGGTGGCCCGAGAGACGGGACAGCCAGGGTTCGGGTCATCGTACGCCCACCTGCAGCGAACTGTCGGCGAGGCGTGGACGGCCTTCGAGGCGTCCATCGACTCGGAGGCGGCCCTCGTCGAGGCGCTCCGGTCGGAGACACCCCGGCGTGTCGTCCGGCGACGTGGCGCCGACCACCACCTGCGTGGCCTCGCGGAGTTCGCCCATCTCGGCGTCGAGAACACGTGGGGGAAGCTGGATCGACTCTTCCTCTCGGGAACGGAGCCGACCCACCCTCGACATATCGCGTACGACGGCCGCTTCGACGACGTGGCCGTCTGAGGAGGCGGCACCGGTGTTAGGCCAGGATGGTGTTCACCACGCTTGCCGTCTCCCCGAGCGGAATCACGTAGATGTGGACGGCCGCGAGGGTGGCGACCTCCAGTCCCGTGACGACGACGGTCACGAGATCCGCGTACTTGCTGCTGGTGGTTACGCCGCTGGGGAGACCCCACTCCTGGCTCGTCAGCGGGTAGAAGAGCGCGATCCCTCGACGGCTGCCGACCACGTCGAGGAGATAGTGGGTGGCGATGCCGATCCAGACGAACTGGAGGTTGTCGAAGACGATGGGAAAGGCGGCGACGACCCCCAGAACGAACAGGTTATGAAGCGTCTTGCGGTGCTTGCCGAAGGCGGTGTCGACGTCGGGAAAGAGCGCGCCGAGGACGATGGGGACGGACAGTTTGGCGACCGTTTCGGCGACGGCGAGTGCCTCGGCCGCCGTGAGTGCCGTCGGCGCGGCGAGCACGACACCGAGGCCGACGCTCAGTAGCGCGGCGTTGAGCACGTGTCCTTTCTTGTTCACGTCGGCCACCTTCGCCCCCTCCCGACTCAAGCGTGTCGGCACGGGAGAGCGAAAGACCGATTTGACCGCCGTCCGGATGGCGGGCATGGACTACGACACGCCGCTGTTCTTTCACGTCATGCAGTACGCGGCCGACGCGGACCGCGACGTGATCGACCTGGTGAGCGGGGGACCGGACTGGGAGCCGCCGACTGCCCTCCGCGAGGGCCTACGCGACTTTGCCGACGCCGAACCCGCGGCGTTCCAGTACCCGCCGAGTGACGGCCTGCGCGCGCTCCGAGAGGAGATTGCCGCCCGCCGCGACGTCGACGCCAACCGCGTGATCGTCACGAACGGCGCCGGCGAGGCGAACTACCTCGCGATGGCGGGCGCGCTCGAACGCGACGCGGGCAACGAGATCATTCTCACCGATCCCGTCTACCCCTACTACCCCGGCAAGGCACAGATGCTTGGCGCGGACGTGTCTCTCGTCCCCGTCGCCGAGGACGGTGGCCTCGACGTGGCGGCGATGCGCGAGGCGGCAAGCGCCGAGACCGCCGCGGTTCTCGTCAACTCGCCGAACAACCCGACGGGGGCGGTGTACGACGCGGACACGATGGCCGCGGTGGCCGATCTCGCGGCCGAGCACGACGCCGTGCTGATCTCCGACGAGGTGTACGATCACTACGACTTCTCCGGGCGCTTCGAGAGCGCCCTCTCCGTCGACGGCGACCACGCGGTCGTCACCAACTCCTTCTCGAAGTCGATGGCGGTGACCGGGCTGCGGGTCGGCTACGGGATCTTCCCCCCGGAGTTGGCCGAGGCCGCCCGCACCCGACATATGCTCGTGAACGTGGCCAGCGCCCGCCCTTCACAGGCGGCCGTCCTCCGGGCACTCCGGGAGACCGGTCCCGAGTATTACGAGGCCTCGCGCGACCTCCTCCGGGAGCGGATCGACGCCTTCACCGACGCGCTGGACGCCGCGGGCGCCGACTACGTCGTCCCTGAGGGGGCGTTCTACGTCTTCGCGCGCTTCGAGGGCTTTCCCGGCACCCTCGAGAACGTCGAACGCCTCGTCGACGAGGCGGGCGTCGCCTGCATGCCCGGCGACACCTTCGGCTCCTACGACGAGTGGGTCCGATTCGCGCTCGTCAGCCCGCGGGCCGAGGAGGCCGCCGAGCGCCTCGCCGCCTACGACGGCTTCTAACAGACGACGACGCCCGTCCGGTAGTACGCCCCATCGTACGCCACGACGTCGATATCCCGCCAGTCGTACGCGAAGTCGGTGACGCGCTCGTTGCGCGCGCGGTCGAACGTCGCCCGCTTCTCGGCGGAGAGGTTCTCGTAGTCGACGACCGAATCGAGATTGGCGGGGTCCTCGTCGAGGGCGTAGACGGTCAGTGCCGGCGGACAGTCCGTCCCCACCGACGCCGTCGGCGTCGCTGTCGGCGTTGCGGGCGGCGACGGCCCCACGCCGAGACAGCCGGTGGTCACGAGCGAGACGGCCGCGACAGCGGCGAGCAGCGGTCGCCCGGAGGGACAGCCGATCATACCTGAGATGCATCGCCTACCGGCAAGTGTCTTCCCCGTATCGACGGGTACAGGTGCCCGGGTCGTCTCGGACCGGATATGAGCGAACTCGACGTGGAGCCGGTCGACGAGGTTGCGGAAGGGGGAAACGACAGCCCCGCGCGGGTCGACGTCGCGGCGGCGACCGACCTCCCCGAGACGGTGGACGCACCGGAGTACGTCCTCTACGGCGGCAAGGGTGGCGTCGGCAAGACGACGATGGCGGCGGCGACGGCGCTTGCCTCGGCCGCCACGGGGACGGCGACGCTCGTCGTCTCGACCGATCCCGCCCACTCTCTGTCGGACACCCTCGACGTCGACATTCCCGCGACGCCGACGCGCATCCGCGAGGACAACCCCCTGTGGGCCGCGGAAATCGACCCCGAGGCGGCCATGGAGGAGGGGCTGTTCGGCGCGGGCGGCATCGGCGTCGACGGCGGAACAGACGGCGCGGGTGACGCCGGCGCCGGTGCGCCACTCGGCGGTCTCGGCGAGATTGGCGAGGCACTCGGCGACGACGCCATCGATCCGCTGATGGGCGGGTCGATGCCCGGCGCGGACGAGGCGGCAGCGATGCGCCAGTTGCTGGAGTATCTGGACGACCCCCGGTTCGACCGCGTGGTGATCGACACGGCACCGACGGGTCACACCCTGCGACTGCTCGAACTGCCCGAGGTGCTCGACTCGATGGTCGGGCGCCTGCTCTCCATGCGCGAGAAGTTCTCGGGAATGATGGACGGCTTCAAGGGCATGTTCGGTGTCGGCGGCGGCGACGACCCCGACGCGCCGGACCTAGACGAACTCGGCGACCGGATCGAGCGACTCCGGGCCGTCCTTCAGGACCCCGCCCGCACCGACTTCCGGGTCGTGATGGTGCCGGAGGAGATGAGCGTCGTCGAGTCCCAGCGCCTCGTCCGCCGCCTCGACGAGTTCTCCATTCCCGTCGGAACCGTCGTCGTCAACCGCGTGATGGAGGATCTAGCGGACGTTGCCGACGTCGACGCCGAGTGGGTCGTCTCTCCGAATCTGGCGGACTGTGAGTTCTGTCAGCGTCGGTGGGACGTCCAGCAGCGGGCGCTCCGTCGGGCGAGCGACCTGTTTCGCGACCACGACGTGAAACGCGTTCCCCTGCTCGCCGACGAGGTGCGTGGGGAGCGGGCGCTCCGCGTCGTCGCCGCGTGTCTACGTTAGTCGGTCGAGCAACGAGAAGGCCTGATCGCGCAGGCGGTCGGGGACGAACCGCCCCAAGACGCTCGCCCGCGCGAGCGTCCCGACCGGGACCCGACTCGCGGGCTTCGTCGAACTCGCGGCGTTGAGGACGTCCTCGGCGACACGCTCGGGGGCGACCGCACCGGGACCGCCGCCGCCGATGGCCTGCGTGTCCGCGAAGACGTCGTAGAAGTCCTCGTACGCGCCGGAGCGTTCGACTCCTTCGATCTCCTTCTCGGCGCGCTCGGTAAAGCCCGTATCGACGGGTCCGGGTTCGATCAGGACGGCATCGATCCCGTACTCGTCAACCTCGGCACGGAGCGCGTCGGTCATGGCTTCGAGCGCGAACTTCGACCCGGCGTAGACGCCGCCGCCGGGAAAGGAGAGACGGCCGGCGACGCTGGAGATGTTGACAATCGTCCCCTCGCGGCGGCGACGCATGTGTGGGAGGACCGCCCGGGCCAGTCGGTGGGCGCCGTAGACGTTCACGTCGAACTGCCGGTGGACGGCATCGACGGGAACGTCCTCTATCGGGCCGAACTGGGCGTACCCGGCGTTGTTGACGAGGCAGTCGATCCGGCCGTGGTCGTCGAGAACCCGGTCGACGACCCGTTCTACGTCGTCGTCCTCCGTCACGTCGAGTGTCGCGACGGTACAGCCGCGGTTGCCGAGTGTCTCCACGTCGGCGGGGTTGCGGGCCGTGGCGTACACGTCCCAGTCTGCGTCGAGAAAGGCCTCGGCGGTCGCACGACCGATACCGGACGAACAGCCCGTGATGAGGACGGTCTTCGATTGCACACGCCACCCCTCGGCCTGGCGGCAGTTAACTCATTCCCGACCGACCGCGAACGGACTGGACCCCTCGGTCCACTCCCACCCCGGAAGGCGGGTCTGGAAGCCCGCAGCGAGGGCGGCGTCCAAGTCGTCGGCCCCCGCGACGCCCTCGGTGTGGGTCGTCACGTCCGCAAAGTGAAAGGTCGCCTGTGCGAGCAGCGAGTAGGGTTGCCCGCCCGCGATGGCCGCGGCGAGTTCCCGGCCGAGTACCTCGTCGACGACGAACCCCGGGTAGTCGCCGGTCACATCCAGATCACGGAGGAGGGCGACGTAAGCCGCGACGTTGACCGCGCGGGCGCCGTCCGCGAAGACGGCGGCGACTTCCTCGCGGTACGCCTCCCGGGTGACGTGACCGACGTCGACGTCGAAGCAGTCGGCGAGGCGGTCCCGTGTTCCGTTGATCAGTGGGACGACCGACTCGCGCTCTCGAACCCATTCGTACTCGCGTTCGACGGCTGCCGGGGTGAGTTCCATACCGGCCGTCGAGGGGCGAGTGCCTTCGATTTTGCGAAGGCTTTTATAATGCCCGACTGATAGGGTGACTCAAGCGGGTTTTCGCTGCCTCTTCCCGCAGTCGAGCACCTCCCGTACAGCACCGTACCTATGCGATTTGGCACGACCGCCACCGTCCGGCGCCGACCGTCCACGGGGACGTCGCCGACGGGCGAGAATCGAACGGGCACGACCGTGCGGAGGGCTCTCACCCGGTACATATGAGCTCCGTAGACAAGCAACTCGAGGACCTGAAAGCAGAGATCGAGGACGAACTACCGCCCGGCATCTCCGTCTCCGACGTGAAATACGAAGGGCCGGAACTGGTCGTGTACACGCGCGATCCGAAGGACTTCGCCAGCAATGGCGACCTCATCCGCAAGCTGGCGAGCAAACTCCGGAAGCGTATCACGGTCCGGCCCGACCCCGACGTACTGATGAACGTCCGCGAGGCTCGCGAGCGGATCCAGGACGTGATCCCCGGTGACGCCGGCGTGACCGACCTCGATTTCCACGCCGACACCGGCGAAGTCGTCATCGAGGCCGAGAAACCGGGGATGGTGATCGGGCGTCACGGCTCGACGCTCCGGGAGATAACCAAAGAGATCGGTTGGACGCCCGAAGTGGTCCGCACCCCACCAATCGAATCCTCGACGGTGTCGAACGTCCGGAACTTTCTCAAACAGGAACGCGAGGAGCGACGGGACATCCTCGAACGTGTCGGCCGGCAGATCCACCGCGAGGAGATGGCCGACGACCAGTGGGTGCGGATCACCACCCTCGGCTGCTGTCGCGAGGTCGGCCGCGCGAGCTTCATCCTCTCGACCGCCGAGACGCGCGTCCTGATCGACTGCGGCGACAAGCCCGGCGCCGAGGGCGAGGTTCCCTACCTTCAAGTGCCGGAGGCTGCGCCTCTGAACTCCATCGACGCCGTCGTCCTCACCCACGCTCACCTCGACCACTCCGCGCTGATCCCCCTCCTCTTTAAGTACGGCTACGACGGCCCCATCTACTGCACCGAGCCAACCCGAGACCTGATGGGTCTGCTCACGCTCGACTACCTCGACGTGGCCGTCAAGGAGGGCCGGACCCCACCCTACGAGAGTGAGATGGTCCGGGAGGCGATCAAACACACCGTTCCCCTCGAGTACGGCGACGTGACCGACATCGCGCCCGACGTGAAACTCACCTTCCACAACGCCGGGCACATCCTCGGCTCGGCCGTCTCTCACTTCCACATCGGTGACGGCCTCTACAACGTCGCCTTCTCGGGCGACATCCACTACGAGGATACGCGACTCTTCAACGGCGCCGTCAACGACTTCCCGCGGGTCGAGACGCTCGTCCTCGAATCCACCTACGGCGGGCGCAACGACTACCAGACCGACCAGGAGGACTCCGAGCGCAACCTCCTCCGAATTATCAACGAGACGCACGAGCAGGACGGCAAAATCGTCATTCCGGCCTTCGCAGTCGGGCGGTCTCAGGAGATCATGCTCGTACTGGAGGAGGCGATGCGGAGCGGCAAGATCCCCGAGATGCCCGTCCACCTCGACGGGATGATCTGGGAGGCGACGGCCATCCACACCACCTACCCCGAATATCTCCGGGACGACCTCCGGGACCGCATCTTCCACGACGACGAAAACCCCTTCCTCGCTGAGCAGTTCAACCACATCGACGCCGGCGAGGACGAACGTCAAGAAGTTGCCGACGGCGAGTCGGCGATCATCCTCTCGACGTCGGGGATGGTCACCGGCGGCCCGATCATGTCCTGGCTCCGCCACCTCGGCCCCGATCCGGACTCGACGCTCGCGTTCGTCGGCTACCAAGCCCAGGGAACCCTCGGCCGGCGCATCCAGAACGGCTGGGACGAGATTCCGATCAACGACCGCGAGCGCGGCGGCCGCGGTAACACCCTCTCCCTGAATATGGGCGTCGAGACGGTCGACGGCTTCTCCGGCCACGCCGACCGTCAGGGCCTAGAGAACTTCGTCAAGACGATGAACCCACGTCCGGAGAAGGTCCTCTGTGTCCACGGCGACGAACGCTCTGTACAGGACCTCTCCTCCGCGCTCTATCACGACTACAACATGCGAACGTTCGCGCCGAAGAACTTGGAGACGTTCCGCTTCAAGTAACGCCGACGGGGTCGCTCCACCACCACCCGACTCGGTCACGCCGGACGGCACGGCACACGGGTCGACGAAGCGAGCGGATCACGACTGTGATCGCCGCCCGTCACCCCTCTATCCCGCTCAGCAGTACTCGCAGTGACAGTAGTTCTCACACACCGGATTCCCGCAGTTTGCGTTCTGCGCGGAACAGTACTCTTTGCCGTGAGTGATGAGCAAGACGTGCAGACTGTATTTGATATCGTCCGGGATCCGCTCGTTCAGGACTTCGTGGGCCTGTGTCGCCGTCGTCGACTCGTCGATGAGTCCGAACCGCTTGGAGAGTCGTTCGATGTGTGTATCCACCGCGAACGTCGGTTTCTCGAAGTGAAAATTGAGCACGACGTTGGCTGTCTTCGCCCCGACCCCCTTGATCTGGGTGAGCCACTCTTGTGCCTCTGCAGTCTCCATCTCGCCTAAAAACGCGAGCGTGTACTCGCCACCGGTCTCCTTTCGAATCCGCTCGAGCGACCGCTGAATCCGGCGTGACTTCTGGTTCATCAATCCGACGTCCGAGATAACGTCAGCTAGTTCCTCCTGATCGGCTCGTTCGATGGCTCTGTAATCTGGATACGTCGAGAACAGCTTCTCCGAGGCTCTGGCCGTCTGCACGTCGGTAACGTTCTGTGAGAGGATAGTGGTCAAAAGCTGTCGCACTCCGTCCTCGCTGTACGTCTTACTCGGGCGCCCGTGTAGGTCGATCAAGTCCTCGTGTAGCCGTCTGATCTCCATGCTGCAAGGGTACGGCCGCAGCGTAATCTATCATTGGACACAGATTGAGTCCCGGTCTACGCATCGTTCACACCGTCGACCACCCGTCGCTCCGGAAGATTCCCGCGTCCGTGTCGCCGGTCTCCGTTGGACGGGTGGCGTATTCGGCGCTTACCGGTGGGAATCCCGGCCGATAGCTGATTGCCCCGCGTCACATGTCGGCGTATTCTAAGGTTACGCCTCTTCTATCGCTCGTTGTAGACGTTTCAATAGGTCAACAACAACCTGTTAAGAAGTGTATTCGAGTTGTATGCTGCCGAACGATAGGCGCGAATCACGATACGTCGACGAGCGTCTCCTCTGACGGTAGATCCGTTCGATGCGGGTCGCACGACGACCGACCAGTGCGTTCACGACTCCCCACCCACACGGGTGTCCGTACGGTGCGGTGGCGGTTCGACTCCGCCAGTGGGCATCGGCCGGGGTCCGTTCGACCCACCACAGGATCCCCACGCCGAACCCCCACACAATGAACCGACGACAACTCATCGCGATGATCGGAACGATCGGTGCGGGCAGTGCCGTGGTGAACGGGACGGGAGCGTTCACGAGCGTCGAGGCCGACCGGGATGTCGCCGTGGATGTGGCTGCCGACGCGAACGCGTTTCTCGCGTTGGAGGCTGTCGGTCCGAACGCACCGTACACCGAAACGACCGACGGCCAGTTCGGGGTGGACCTCACCGGGGACAACGCGACGAGCGCCGGTGGCCAGGGTGTCAACGCCGACGCGACCACCGTGTTCGAGGACCTGTTCGAGGTGCGTAATCAGGGAACCCAGGAGGTCGACGTCGAGGTCACGCCGCTGATCCTCGTCGACACCGACACCAGCAGTACCCTGATGGTGTTGACCGTCCCAAAGACGGACTTCCCGTCGGTAGCACTCTCTCCCGGGACCGCGGAGACGTACAGCCTCGTCGTGGCTGCCTTTCCTGATGACGTCGGCTCCGACGTCGAAACCGGCGAGAGCGTGACCGTCACCGGGAAGGTCTCCACATGAGTCCCTCGTTCGCGGACTTCGTTGAGCGCGCGGAGACGAACCTCGCGTTCGAGGATGTCCCGCCCGACGTCCGGGAAGAAATCGAGGAGGGACTGGTCGGGGTTGCCCCTGGACTGTACGGTGACAGCGAGGGGGGTGGTGGGGGCGGCGGCAGCAACGTCTCACCGAAGGTCACCGACATCACCGTAACGGATCAGCAAGGCGCGGTCTACACGTTCGAGGCCGAGGCCTCCGACCCGCAGGATTCGGCCTCCGCGCTGACCTACGAGTGGCAGATCGACGGTGTCCTGGTCGGAGACGGCTCGCAGACACTAACACGCGCGTTTCAGTCGGAAGGGGACGTCGAGGTGACGGCGACGGTGACCGACACCGGCGGCAAGTCGAGTCTTCCGTTCTCGAAGACCGTGTCGATTACGCTCCCCGCGCCAGCCGAACGATTCTCTGTCGACGAGTTCGAGTTCGTCGGGCCGATCGGCCAGACACAGTCGATAGCGTACAGCGTCTCGGACGCCGACGGCGACGACGACGTGTTGGCCCTGCGGCTATCGGTCGAGCCTGACAGTAACTCGTCGATTTCCCGGACCACGACAACGCTGACCGACCAAGACAAGGGGCCGGTCGCATCGCTCAGCGATGAGTTTCTGTATCTCAACGGATTCGGCGGATACACCGCGAGGCTGGAGGCACTGGATCTCGACGGGTACGACGGCACGGTTTCGACGCCGTTCACCGGCGAGGATATCGACGACGGCGACGAGTTCGTCACGCTCCGCGAACAGACCGACGCCATCACTGACTGACGGCTCCTGCAGCCTCTTCGGATCGCGCTGCTGCGATCTGTGGGCAGATTCCGGTGCGACGTTTCACCGGGACCCCGCCAGCGACGACTCGGTGGCTCCTCTCTGAAGCGGGAGACTACTATGCCGCCTCGGAACCGGCGGCCGCGAGGTGGGCCTCGGCGTCGCCGCTACTGCTCTCTGCGGCGGATAGAAGAGCGCGGAGTCACTCGACGGTTAGCGTCAGGGTACAGTCGACGCCGTCGGCGAGGGCGGTAACCAGTCCGCGGTCCAGGTCGGACGCGGCGGCGCCGGCGCCGACGGCGACGGTGCGGTCGTCGACGTAGGTGCTCGTCCGGACGACGGCGCTTCGGTCGCTTTCGAAGGTGAGGTCGGGGTGGCCGTGGGCGCGAACCGTCTGCGTCGCCCCGTCGACGTCGAGGGTGAGGGTGATCGACGCCGTGGAGTCCCGGCAGGCGTCGACGAACGCGTCGTCGAAGTCGGCGGGGGCCCGGTCGGCTTCGACGCCGACGATGCAGTCGCCGGCGGGGGTGAGCCAGTCGTCGGTCGTCACCTCGAAGGTGGTGTCGTGGGTTGCGGCGACGTGTTCGTGACCGCGTGCGTGGACGACCTCTTGCATGCCGAGTCGTCGCCGGCCGGCCGGCTTAGCGGTGACGATCAATCCTGGACGACGGTCACCGTCACCGCGCCACAGGCACACTCGTAGGCCCGCCGCTCGCCCGAGTCGGTCCGCATCGCCACCATCAGGGCGTCGTCGTCGAGGGGTCGATCACAGCCGGCCGCCTCGCAGGTACTCGTGAGGTTCTCGAGCATATCCATAGGTAGTCGACGGACCGACATGAATCCGTGCCGTCCCCGTAGTGAAACTGAAACTGGAACCGATCGGCGACGGTGTTTTATATACCCTGCCGATGGCGTTGTGAACGGTTCGCACGGCAGGTACAGCGGCTCGTGGTACCGTTTCTCACTCCTTCGTTCACCGAAGTATTTATGTACATGTCGGCTGTATTTGCAGTTACCAACGCGTCTCCGGCGCGTGGCGGTATCGCTCGCAGAATGATCGGGAACTCTTATCCACGGTTGATTGCGGGACGACTAGCCGCCAGTTCGCCCGGAGCGGTGGTATCGAGGTTTCAACAATGGTAACAACAGAAGAAGTACTCGACGAATTCGACGTCGCAGCGCTCGACGAAGCGAACAACGTCGAACTCACCGACGACCAGCTCGAAAACGACTCGAAGGGACAGCTCATCAAACTCGCCGGCCAGCTCCGCGACCGGCGTAACGAACTCAACCAGATGGCCTCGGAACGGGCCTCTGAGCGCGACGACCTGAACGCCGAGACGCGGGAGAAAGTCGACGAGGCCCAAGAGCACCGCGAGAAACGCGACGAGCTCAACGAACAGGTCCAAGAGCACAAGGAGAGCCGAAACGAGCTCAACGCCAAGGCAAACGAGCTCTTCGACGAGGTCGAGGAGATGAAACAGGACCTCGAACTCGGCGATGGCAAGGATCTCGAGGAGCTCGAAGAGGAGATCGAGCAGCTCGAATTCCGCCAGCAGACCGAGGTGCTCAGCGCCGAGGACGAGCGCGAACTCATCGAGAAAATCGAGGACAAACGCGAGGAGTACCAGCAGCGCAAGGAGAAACTCGACGATGCGAGCGAACTCGACGAACTCGTCGCGGAGGCCGAGGAGGTCCGCTCCGAGGCGTCCCAGCACCACCAGAAGGTGACGGAGCTCGCCGATAAGGCCCAGGAACATCACAACCAGATGATCGAGGCCTATCGCGAGGCCGACGAGATCCGTGACAAGGCCGACGAGATGCACGAACTCTTCGTCGAGGCCCAGGAAGCGGCCGACCGACACCACGAGGACTTCGTCCGCGTCCAGAAGCGCCTGCGCGAACTCGACAAGGAAGAAGAGCAGGAACAGCAGGACGAGCGCGAGGCCGAGCGCGAGGCCGCCAAAGAGGAGGCCGAGGAAATCTACCAGAAGTTCAAGGAAGGCGAAACCCTCGACACCGAGGACCTGATGAAGTTGCAGAAGACGGGTCTCCTGTAGACTGGATCCGCCGACGCAGGTGTTTTTATGCCGATCCGTTCCCCAGCAGTGCGTATGGTGAGCAAACGTGAGTGAGGACGACGTCGGCCGGGCCGTGATCGTGGTCGGCGGCGTGGTGGTCGCGGCGGTGCTTGGATTCCTGCTTTTCGTGGTCCTCCCCGGATCGCTCGCGGACCTCCTCGGGCTGTTGGTGACCACCGGCGTCGTGGTCATCGGCGCCCGTACCGCCGGCGGTCTGGCCGACTCGATTTTCCCGGATTACAACGCCGCCGAGGTGGCGGTCGACGGACCGATCACCCGCGATGGATCGGCGCCCGGGCCGCTCCCCGGCGGTATCGGCTCGACGGCCGACGACATCGTCGAACAGATCGAGCGTGCCGACGAGGACGACGCCGCCGAGGCGTTGCTAGTGAAACTCGACACGCCGGGCGGTGAAGTCGTCCCGAGCGACGATATTCGCCGGGCTGCCGCCGACTTCGACGGCCCGACCGTCGCCTACGCGACCGACGTCTGTGCCAGCGGTGGCTACTGGATCGCCAGCGGCTGTGACGAACTCTGGGCGCGACAGGCGAGCATCGTCGGAAGCATCGGCGTCATCGGCTCGCGGGTGAACGTCTCCGAGTTGGCCGACGAGTTGGGCGTCTCCTACGAGCGCTTCGCGGCCGGCGAGTACAAGGACGCGGGAACCCCTCTGAAGGAACTCTCGGCGGACGAGCGCGAGTATCTCCAGGGTCTCATCGACGGGTTCTACGAGGACTTCGTCGAGCGCGTCGCCGAGGGCCGGGGGATGGACCCCGCGGTGGTCCGGGACACCGAGGCTCGGATCTACCTCGGCGACGACGCCCACGAACTGGGGCTGGTCGACGAACTCGGCGACCGAGACGACGTCGAGGACCACGTCGCGGACCTGCTCGACGAGGAGGTGTCGGTCCGCGAGTTCGAACCCGACCGAGGGCTGACCGAGCGCTTCCGTGGCGGCGCGACGGCCGTCGCCTACGCGTTTGGCGCCGGCGTGGCCGGCACCCTCGTCGACGACGAACAGGGCTTCCGGCTCCGCTTCTGATCGGCAGCCGGACGGGAGATATTTATCCCCGTGGATAGTTCTCACGAGCGTGACGACACTCGTCCTGTGTGTCGACCGCGCCGACGACATCGGGCGGACGGTTGGCGTGTCGATGCCCGTCGACGGGTGGGACGCGATGCAGGCGCTGGTGACGGAGGTCGGTCTCGCCGACCCCGAGGACTCGACGGTCAACTGTCTCCTGGAGGCGCTCCGTGTCACCCGCGACCTCCGGAACGACGACGAGGAGGCTGTGGTCGCTGTCGTCTCAGGGTCCGGTGACTCCACGGTTGGCGCCGACCGCTCGGTGGCTTCACAGATCGACGAACTCCTCGACCGCCACGCCCCCGATTCGGCGATCATCGTCACCGACAGCGCCGACGACGAACGCCTGATTCCCATCGTCGAGAGCCGCCTGCCCGTCGACTCCGTCGACCGGGTCGTCGTCAGGCAGGCCCGCGACATCGAATCTACGTACTACCTCCTCAAGCAGTTTCTCGCCGACGAGGAACTCCGGTCGACCGTGCTGGTTCCGCTTGGGGTCGGCCTGCTTCTCCTCCCGGTGTTGCTCGTGCGGTTCTCACTCCCCGTGGCGTTCGCAGGGCTTGCCTCGCTGCTCGGTGCCGCGGTGCTGTACAAGGGCCTCGCCATCGATACGTACGTCGCGCGCCTTCCCGACCGGATCCAAGAGGCGCTGTACTCCGGACAGGTGTCGGTCGTCACCTACGCCGTCGCCGGCGGTCTCGCCCTCGTCGGCGCCTTCCTCGGGGTCCTCGCCGTCGAGACGACTGCGGAGGGCGTCCTCGTTCCGGTCATGCAGTTCGCGTACAGCGCCATTCCGTGGCTGGCGCTGGCGGCGCTTACGGCCAGCGCCGGTCGTCTCCTCGACGAACTCATCGACTCGGATCGCGTGCCACGTCCGTATCTGAATCTCCCGTTCGGCGTCGTCGCCCTCGGCCTCGTCGTCCGCGGGTTCGCCGGCTACTTTCTCGAACGCGAGGGCGTTCTCCGGAATCTTCAGCTTCTCGGGGTCGGGGTCCCGGCAACCGAACGGCTCGCTCTCTTTGTCGTCTCGGCCATCGTCGTCTCGCTGGCCGGCGTCCGGGTGGCCGCGAACGTCGCCGACAACCCAAAAGAGGACGCCGAGGCCGACGCCGAGACGGCCGACCGCTCGTAGCGGCCGTGCCTACCAGGGGGCGAAGTCGGGGTCGACCATCCGCTCCCGGCGGTCGATGCCGTCGAGTTTCGCCACGTCCTCGTCGTCGAGAGTGAGCGTCCGCGACGCCCAGTTGTCGCGGACGTGCTCCTCACCGGTCGCCTTCGGGATGGCGGTCACGCCCTTCTCGCGGAGCCAAGCGAGCGACACCTGCGCCTCGCTGACGCCGTGTTTCTCGGCGACGGCCTGAATCTCCGGCACGTCGAACACCTCACCGCGGGCCAGCGGCGAGTAGGCCACTACCTCGATCCCGAGGTCAGCGCAGTGGGCGCGCAGTTCCTCTTGGGGGAGCAGCGGGTGACACTCGACCTGGTTTGCGAAGATGGGTGCTTCGGCCGTCTCGACGGCCTCGGTCACCTGTTCGGGTTCGAAGTTGCTGATCCCGATTCGGTCGATCAGGCCGTCGTCGTACAGGTCGTCGAAGGCCCCGAGGGTCTCGGCGGGGTCATACGCCCGCGCCGGCCAGTGGATGTAGAGCAGGTCGACGGCGTCGACGCCGAGTTTCTCCAGACTCCGCTCGGTCGTCTCCCGAACGTCCTCGGGCGCGAGGTTGTCGATCCATACCTTCGTCGCCAGGAACACGTCCTCGCGCGGGACCGACGCCTGCGCGATGCCGTCGCCGACGTGTTCCTCGTTGTCGTAGGCCTGTGCCGTGTCGATGTGGCGGTAGCCCATATCCAGGGCCGTCGCCACCGCGTCCGCACACTCCTGTGGTGTGGTGTTCTGCCACGTTCCGAGTCCGAGAACCGGCATCCCGCTCGACCGCTGCACGTCGCTGTTGGATTGAGACATATCCGAATCGAGGGCCGAGACGCCGAAAGGAGTTGTGGAAGGATCGGTTCGTGCCGGTACCCCCTGTCCGTCGTGTCTTCGATTACGAGAGCGCTTCGGGTCGGGGTCTCTCCCCGCGTCACGCGACGCTACCCGGCCAGTCGCTCGCGGCCAAACCTGCCCAACAGGGGCAGGTCACCGAGGTGGATGAGTTTCATCATCGCGCGGACGTTACCCGCGTTTGCCTTCGCCAGCGTGCCGTCGTCGGCGCTCTGGAGGTCGTCCATCAGCGTGTCGTACCGGTCGTTGGGGGCGAGATAGAGGAGTTCGGTCATCAACAGACGCTCGCGCATCCGGGGGGCAACCTCGCTGTGCCACAGTTTGCTGTAGACGGACATCGCCTCCGCGGACGTGTCCGGATCGGCCTCGGTGAAACACCGGTCGGCGGTGATGGCGGCCATCCGCCCCGACTTCATCCCCTTGTGGATCCCCTCGCCCCAGAGCGGGTCGATGGTCGGCACCGTGTCGCCGATAGCCATGAAGCCGTCCGTACAGAGGCGCCCGGGCATCTGGATGTGGGCCGAGCCGCGGTGTTGCTGTTTCTCGGTGATCTGTTCGGCGTCGGCGAAACGAGGGTCCGTTTCGAGCCAGTGGGTGAGGTAGTCGTCGATGTTCGCCCCGTCGCGACTGTACCGTTCGTGGCTCTCGTTTTGGATGTAACAGAGGCCGACCTTCGCGGTGTCGCCGCCGGTGTGGAAGATCCAGGAGTAGCCGCCGGGCGCGTACTCGTGGTCGAGGCGGAGCATCATCGTGTCCCGCAGATCGGCATACTCCGGGTGGTCGACGTCGACACCGGACATCTCCCACTCGATGCCGATAGCCTGTTGTTCCCGCTTCAGGTCGCTCACGCCGAGTTCCCGGGCGAGCGGTGCGGCCGGTCCCGTCGCGTCGACGACGATGTCGGCGTACGCCTCCGCGTCACCCGCGTACCGGACGCCGGCGATGTCGCCGTCCTCCATGATCGGCCCGTTCACGCGGGCGTCGAACCGGTAGGTCGCCCCCTCCGACCGGCCCTCCCGGACCAGCCACTGCTTGAACGCCGCGAACTCCAGAACGGCGCCGGGTTGATGCTGGACGTAGTGATCGTTCGGCGACTCCAGTACCACGTCGTCGGTGTAGTTCATCACCACCTCGTCGGGCACGCCGAAGGAGGCCATCATCGAAGGGAAGGTTCCGGCGGTCGACTTGTTGCTCTGGCGGGGGAAGCCGTCCTCGGATTCGGCTTCGAGGACGAGAACGTCGTAATCCCGCTGAGCAAGGTCGCGCGCACACTGGGCCCCGGCGGGCCCCGCGCCGGCGACGATCACATCGAAACGGTCGGACATATCTTTCGATACCACGAGAGCATAATCAGTCTTGCTGAACGGGGACGAGAACGGCCGACCGCCGACGGCCTCAGTAGAACTCGCGGACGAGGTCCATCGCGTCCTCGGGTGCGCCGTCGGGGATGTCTGACATATCGGCGTCGACACCGTGGCTCCGCTCGTAGGGCGCGGAGTCCTCGTCCCGGTAGAAGACGCCCTGGTACTCCTTGCCCGGATCGAGGATGCGCGAGCGAGCGTCCTCGTAGCTCGTCGGATCGTGATCGGTATCGTCGAGGTCGACGATGTGATCCCGGAAGTAGTCGTACGTGTCCACGTCGTTGAACGTCACGCAGGGTGAGAACACGTTGACGAAGCCGAAGCCGTCGTGTTCGACGGCCTGCTTGACGATTTCCGCGTGGCGCTGGGCGTCCGTCGAGAACGACTGGGCGATGAAGGTGCCGCTGGCAGCGAGCGCGAGCGCAAGCGGATTAACCGGGGGTTGCTGGGGACCCTCGGGGGTCGTCGACGTCTCGAAGTCCTCGCGGCTGGTCGGCGAGGCCTGCCCCTTGGTGAGTCCGTAGATGCGGTTGTCCATGACGACGTAGGTCATGTCGACGTTGCGGCGGACGGCGTGGATGAAGTGCCCAGCGCCGATGGAGTAGCCGTCGCCGTCGCCGCCCGCGACCATCACCTCGATGTCGGGGTTGGCGAGTTTGGCGCCGGCGCCGACCGGGAGCGCTCGGCCGTGGACGCCGTGGATGGCGTAGGATCGCATGTACGTCCCGATCTTACCGGAACAGCCGATGCCGGCGACGATGAACGTCTCGTCGGGACTGTTGCCGGTTTCGGCCAGTGCCTTCATCATGCCGTTCATGGTCCCGAAGTCGCCGCATCCGGGACACCAGGTGGGCTGTGCGTCGGATTTGAAGTCGGTGAATCGAACGTTGGAACTCATGCGGTGGCCTCCTCGGCTCCCTCGTCGGTCGCCAGCACGTCCGCGATTCGCTCGGCGAGTTCGTCCGCCTTGAAGCGGACGCCGTCGTACTTGTTGATGCGGGTCACCCGCGTCAGCGTGTCGTGTTCGACCAGATCCGCGAACTGTCCTGTCGCGTTACACTCGACGACGATGGTCTCCTCGGCCGCCTCGACGGCCTCGGTCAGGTCCGGCCGCGGGAAGATGTAGGGCACCGAGAGATAGCGGGCGTCGATTCCCTCCTCGTCGAGGAAGGACTTTGCCTCGATCAGCGCCCCCTCGTTCGACCCCCACGAGACGACGAGTGTGTCCGCGTCGGCGTCGCCGAACTCGCGTGGCTCGAACGGTTCGCGCTCTCTGGCCGTCTGGACTTTTCGGGTCCGCTTGTCGACCTGCTGGACGCGCATGTCGGTTTCCTCGGTTCGGCGCCCGAGTTCGTCGTGTTCGAGGCCGGTGGACATGTGGACACCACCCTCGGTCCCCGGGAACGCACGGGGGCTGATCCCGTCGTCGGTGAGGGCGTGGGGCTTGAACCGCCCCGACTCGTCCTGCCACTCGCCAACCGTCTCCTCGTCGACGACCTTGCCACGCTCGATGTCGACGGCGTCCATGTCGAACTCCTCGGGCGGGTAGGTCTGTTCGGTGACCGCAAGCGAGAGGTCGGCGGTCAGGTAGACGGGTAGTTGGTACTTCTCCGCGAGGTTGAACGCCTCGACGGTCTTGTGGAAGCACTCGGCGACGGTCGTTGGCGCGAGGACGAACCGCGGCACCTCGCCGTGCCCGCCGTAGAGCATCGCGTTCAGGTCGCCCTGCTCCTGTTTGGTGGGCATCCCGGTCGAGGGTCCCGAGCGCATCACGTTACAGATGACCAGCGGCGTCTCGCTGGTGGCGACCAGACCGAACGTCTCGGCCATGAGGTCGATTCCGGGACCGGAGGTGGCGGTCATCGACCGGGCGCCGGCGCGGGCGGCACCGAGCGCCATGTTGATCGCCGAGAGTTCGTCCTCGGCCTGGACGACGTGGCCGCCGTACTGTTCGATCCGTCCCGTGAGGTACTCCATCACGTCCGTCGCGGGTGTGATGGGGTAGCCGGCGTAGAATCGACAGCCAGCGGCGATAGCGCCCATCCCGATGGCCTCGTCCCCGTTCAGAAGGACGTAGTTCTCGTCGGTACACTCCAGTTCGAATCCGAACTCCTCGTCGTAGTTGTCGTGGACGTACTCTTTCCCCTTTCGGGCGGCGTTCTTGTTGTTCTCGACGATGGCGGCCCCCTTGTCGCCGAACCGCTTTTCGAGGGCGCTGTCGAGGTTCGCGATGGGGAATTCGCCCACCGCACACGCGGCCCCGAGCGCAACGACGTTCCGCATGATGGCGCCGCCGGCCTCCTCGGCGAGCGCCTGCAACGGGACGTCCAAGCCGATCATCTCGTCGGGAATCTCGACACCCTCCATCGTCGTTCGGTCCCCGTCGTAGATGATGACGCTGCCCTCGTGGAGTTCGTCGATGTTCTCGTCGATTGTCCGTTGCGTGAGTGCGATGAGCACATCGAGGCGGTCGACGACGCTCTGTACCTGATCTACCGACGTGCGGACCTTGTACGCCGTGTACCCGCCCCGAATGCGAGACGCGAAGTCCTTGGAGGTGAACACGTGCCGACCGGCCCTCGAAAGCGCCTGGGCGAAGATTTTCCCGGTAGAGTTGATGCCGTCGCCGGCTTCTCCACCGATTGCCCAGTTGAAGTCCGCAGGCATGTTATGTGGGACGTATCGCCGGATCGGTCAAAAGCCTTCTGAATAGTTCGGGTTCCCGCAATACCGGCCGTACGGCGGCCAATCTGCGCTGTTTCGAACTTCCTACCGGCCCAGTAGCCGGCGAGTCGGGGCATCACCGGACGCCATGGCGTAAATTTATCACGAATGATTGGAAATTCTATCTTGACATATGTCCGAGGACGACATCGAACTGGAGGCGAGGCTCGAAGAACAGACCAGGTTCGAGCCGTCCGATTCGTTCGTCGAACAGGCGAACGTGTCGGACCCAGCCATCTACGAGGAGTTCGAGGAGAACTGGCCCGACTGCTGGGAGGCGGCGGCCGACCTCCTCGACTGGGACGAGCCGTACGATCAGGTACTCGACGACTCGAACCCACCCTTCTACGAGTGGTTCACCGACGGCACGCTGAACGCGTCGGCCAACTGTCTCGACCGGCACCTCGACGAGCGGGGCGACGAACCGGCCATCGAGTGGGTGGGCGAACCCGTCGACGAGGACGACCGGACGTTCACGTACGCGGAACTGCACCGCGAGGTCAACGAGGCGGCGGCGGCGCTGCGTGACCTCGGCGTCGGCGAGGACGACGTCGTGACGATGTACATGCCGATGATCCCCGAACTCCCCATCGCCATGCTGGCGTGTGCGCGGATCGGCGCGCCCCACAGCGTGGTGTTTGCGGGCTTCTCGGCGGACGCGCTGGCCACCCGGATGAACGCCGCCGACTCGGAGTATCTGGTCACCTGCGACGGGTACTACCGCCGCGGCGACCCGCTCGATCACCTCTCGAAGGCCAACGATGGACTCGCAGGCGTCGAACACGACGTCGAGGACGTGATCGTGGCCGAACGCCTCCGTGACGGCGACGGCTTCGGTCACGACCTGGCGGACAACCAGCACACCTATGCCGACCTCGTCGCCGAACACGAGGGGGCGACCGTCGACCCCGTCCAGCGTGACGCCGAGGATATGCTGTTCCTGATGTACACCTCGGGGACGACGGGCCAGCCGAAGGGGGTCAAACACACCACCGGCGGCTACCTCGCGTGGACGGCCTGGACCAGCCAGGCGGTACTCGACGTCAAGCCCGAGGACACGTACTTCTGCTCGGCCGACATCGGCTGGATCACCGGCCACTCCTACATCGTCTACGGGCCGCTCGCCCTCGGCACGACGACGATGATGTACGAGGGCACGCCCGACCACCCCGACCGGGACCGCCTCTGGGAGATCGTCGAGGAGTACGAGGCGACCCAACTCTACACCGCGCCGACCGCCATCCGCGCGTTCATGAAGTGGGGTGCGGAGTACCCCGAGCGCAACGACCTCTCCAGTCTCCGACTGCTGGGGACCGTCGGCGAGCCGATCAACCCGCGAGCCTGGAAGTGGTATTACAAGCACATCGGCGGCGAGGACTGTCCCATCGTGGACACCTGGTGGCAGACCGAGACGGGCGGGATGATGGTCACGACCCTGCCGGGCGCCAAGACGATGAAACCCGGCTCCGCCGGCCCGCCGCTCCCGGGCATCGACGCGCAGGTCGTCGACACCAACGGTGACGAGGTCGAACCCGGCCGTGCCGGCTATCTCACCGTCCGGAAGCCGTGGCCCGGCATGCTCCGGACGCTCTATCACAACGACGAGCGCTACATCGAGGAGTACTGGGCGGAGTACTCCGACACCGACAGCTCGGACCCCGAGGATTGGGTCTACTTCCCGGAGGACGGCGCCAAACTCGACGAGGACGGCTACATCACCGTCCTCGGCCGCGTCGACGACGTGATCAACGTTTCGGGCCACCGCCTCGGGACCATGGAGATCGAATCCGCCATCGTCGGCGTCGAAGGCGTCGCCGAGGCGGCGGTCGTCGGCGGTGAGCACGACGTGAAAGGCGAGGCCGTCTACGCCTACGTCATCACCGAGGACGGATACGAGGAGAACGACGACCTCCGTGACCGAATCATCCAGGGTGTCGAGGACGCCATCGGTCCTATCGCCCGTCCCGAGCGCGTGGTCTTCTCGCCGGACCTGCCCAAGACCCGCTCGGGGAAGATCATGCGCCGTCTCCTCGAGGACATCGCCAACGAAGCGGAGTTGGGCGACACCTCGACGCTGCGCAACCCCGACATCGTCGAAGACATCCAGGGCAAGATCAGCAGCGACTGAGGCACTCTCCGGTCTATCCGCGGACCACCGACCGTCGTCGGCGACGGCCGGCTGCCGCGCGTTACGCCCGGCGGTACTCCCGCCAGACCGCTGCCAGTTCGTACAGAAAGACGCCGGCGACCAGCGCCAGCGACCCCCAGATCAGGACCGCGAAGCCGAGCGCGGAGATGGTCACCGCCCCTCACCCCCCGAGTCGTCGGCCGCCTCGTCGTCGAGGCGCCGGATCGCCAGGTCGAGGCGGTCGAGGTCGAACCGCTCGTCACCGACTTGGGCAGCCGCGACGGTCAGGGCCGTCGAGACGGCGGCGGCGCCGAAAAACGACCGGAAGTACGAGGCCGCCGGAAGCCCCGCGAGCGGCAGGACACCGCGGGCGGGTGGGAAGACGGCTAGGCCGACGACAAGGGCGACGAGGCTCGCCGTCAGGGCGCCGGCGGACGTCGCCCGCGGGGAGAAGAGACCATGCAAAAGCGGGATGAAGGTTGCCGCCGCGAGCAGGTCGGCGAGGAGAAAGAGCGTGAGCACGGAGTATCCCTGTGCGCCGACGACCGTCGCGGCCGCGGCGACGACGACGGTCACGCCGCGAGCGGTCGCGGTGAGGCGGTCCCCGGAGATATCGAGGAGACGCGGCAGGTCCGCGGTGACGACACTCGCGATGGCGTTAAACAGCGTGTCGGCGCTAGAGACCACGAGCAGGACGGCGAGGACGGCCACGACGATCACGGCGGCGTCGGGGAGCACCTCCGTCACGACGAGGAAAAAGGAGATACTGGCGTCCCCCGGCGCCTCGACGAGGCCGAGGCCGACGGCAACGGGGCCGAACACGCCCGCCAAGAGCACCATCGGGACGACGGCTACGGCGGCGACGAGGAAGGCGCGACGGAGCGTCCCCTCGTCGCTCGCGGCGTAGACTCGCTGCCACCACGCCTGGTTTAGCATCTCCGCGCCGACGACGGCGATGACGACGTAGGCGCCAAACTCCAGGCCGGTGGCCGAGCCGACGGTCAGGAGTTCCGGCGCGGCGTCGACGACGGCGGCGTGGGCAGCGTCGGTGCCGCCGAGTGCCAGCACCGTGACGACGACACTCACCATCAGGAGCGGGAGGATGAGCACCGTCTGGACGGTGTCGGTGACGATGCTGGCCCGGAGACCGCCGTAGCCGGTGTACGCGAGGACGGTGACGCCGACGACCGTCGCCGTCTGCCAGCCGGGCACCCCCGCGACCAGCGAGAGTGCGCTCGCGATGCCGGTGAACTCCGCGGCGAGGAAGACGAACATGTAGGCGACGCTAACGACGAGCACGTAGGCGTACATCGCCGTCCCGTAGCGGGCGTAGGCGTACTCGGTGAGGCTGTGGCCGCGAGGGAGGAGCCGCCGAATCCGAGGGCCGACGACGGCGAAGGCGGCGAGTGCGAGCGCCGACCCTGCGGCGTAGCCGGTGACTGCGGTGATCCCGCCGAAGGCCGCCCCGGCCTCCGCGGGACTGAACAGGATCCACGCCCCCATGCTCGACGCGACGATGGTCGCGGTCAGCGTCCCACCGCCGGCCGAGTTCCGCGCGGTGAGGTAATCCTCGACGGTTTCGATGCGCCCCCGGGCGTACCACGCGCCAAACGCCGCGAAGGCGAGCAAGACGACGGTCAGCAGCCCGAGCAACGTCGTCGTGCTCACCACGGCAATTCCTCCGTGTGCGTCGGTCGTCGCATACCCACGGCTGTGTGGCCGACCTGATAATACTTTGTGATATAACCGGGTGATCGACGCTAGAGGTAGCTGGCGTCCCACCGGGTCGGCTTGCGCCGGTTCTCGCAGTCGTTACAGACGACACGGCCCATCGTGTCCATCGAGACGGCGAAGCTATCGCAGTTGCCACAGAGGTAGCCGTACCGCTCCGCGCGGTCCCGGTCGAGATAGACGGAGTAAAACGGGCCGTCGGCGCCGCGGACGCTCTCGTCGAGAGCGATGTACACCTGCCGGCCGTCCGGGAGAGTTGCCGCCTCCGAGAGCACCTGTCGGCCGCCGGTCTCCGGGAACTTGGAGTAGAGCATCTCGACGAACGGTTCGCCGCCGATCTCGACGGTTCGTTCGCCGATCCGCTCGAAGTCCTCGTTCTCGTAGAAGTCGGTTCCGGCCTCGTTGGCAGCCAGTACGCGCCCCTCGATGCGCGTGACGCCGTGATCGAGGAGTCGGTCTTCGAGCGTCTCCAGTAGGCCGTCGCCGACCCCGACCCCGCGGCTGTCGGGTTCGACGTGGAGCCAGTCGATTTCGCCGACGGTCTCGCGTCGCTCGACGACATAACTTTGGGCGAATCCGACGAGTCGAGCCTCCGCCTCCGCGACGAGGAACTCGGTGTCCGGGTCGTCGAGGTCGTCGGTGAGCGTCTTCTCGTCGTACCACCGCTCGACGGCCTGCGCGATGATGTCGTCCTCCAGTGCGTGTCCGTACGACGCGGCGAGCGAGTGGTGTGCGACGGTTCTGATCCCTTCGATGTCCTCCGTCCGTGCCTCACGAATGTCCATGTACGTGATGTGGACCGGGGGTCCCCTTAAATTGTCGCGGTGGCGGGGAACGAATCAAGACGCCCCCTGCCGTACGGACGGGCATGACCGGCATCTGTTTCGACATGTACGGCACGCTCTGTGATACGAGCAGCGTACGCACCCGTCTGGGGGCCGAACTCGACGTTGCCGACCGACTGGTGGCGGCCGTCGACGACACGTGGCGCCGCAAACAGCTCCAGTACTCCTACCAGAGCGCACAGATGGACGACTACGAGCCGTTCTGGGAGATCACCGGCCACGCGCTGGAGTACGCGCTGGCCCAATTCGATCTCGACCCGGACGCGGCGACCCGCGAGCGCATCCGCGAGGCGTACGACCACTTGACGCCGTTCGCCGGCGCCGCGGAGACCCTCGACCGCCTGTCCGCGGCCGGTCACGAGGTGGTCGTCCTCTCGAACGGCAACCCTGCCATGCTCGAACGACTGGCGGAGAACGCGGGGCTTCGCTCTCACCTCGACGGAATCGTCAGTGCCCACGGCGTGCGGACGTTCAAGCCCGACCCGTCGGTGTACGAACACGCCGCCGAGACGCTCGACCGGCCGCTCGACACCTGCCGGCTCGTCTCCTCGAACGCCTGGGACATCGCCGGCGCCGGCACCGCGGGCATGGCAACGACGTGGGTGAATCGCCGACGTGACCCGCCGGAGGCAATCGGGGCCCGCCCCGACCACGAGGTGACGGGGCTGCCGGCCGTCGCCGACGACCTGTCCTCGGACTGAGCGGCGTCGGCTCGGGGCCGACCACCGACGGCTCGCCACACCTGTCGCCAAGACAGTACGCCCGCTCCGACCACGGGGCCATGGTTCACCACCGGCACACCTAACTAATCCGATACATGAACAGAAACTATTATTAACATTCTGGCCGCCGAATGAGTATGGGTACCAATGGCGGCCAAATAGATCGACGCGACGTGATCAAGGCAGCTGGCGCGGCTGGGACGGCTGGCCTCGTGGGACTGGCGGGTTGTTCCGGCGGTGGCGGCGGAGGCGGCGGCGAGTCGGAGTATCCCGAACTGGGCAACTACCCCATCGAGGGTGATACGGCGACGTTCGGGTTCAACGTTCCCCAATCCGGGCCGTACGCCTCGGAGGGGGAAGACGAGCTTCGGGCGTACGAACTCGCGGTCGATCACCTCAACAACGGCGGCGGCTGGGTCGACTCCCAGTTCGACGACCTCTCCGGCGACGGCGTGCTCGACTATCAGATCGACTCCGTGAGCGGCGACACGGCGACGGACGCCGACACCGCGCGCCAGTCGGCGTCGCGGATGATCCAGCGTGACGAGGTCATCATGGTGACCGGCGGGTCGTCGTCGGCGGTTGCCATCGCGGTCCAGGAGCTGTGTCAGCGGGAGAACACGCCCTTCATGGCGTGTCTGACCCACTCCAACGACACCACGGGCCAGAACTGTGTGCGCTACGGCTTCCGTGAGATGTTCAACGCGTACATGACGGGGCAGGCGCTGGCACCGGTCCTCACCGACGAGTACGGGGACGACCTGCAGTTCTACCAGCTCTACGCCGACTACAGTTGGGGACAGACCGTCCAGGAGTCGATGAACCAGTTCCTGACCGAGGCGGGCTGGGAGGAGGTCGACTCCGTCGCCACGCCACTCGGCACGAGCGACTACTCCTCGTATCTCTCCGAGGCAGCGAACTCCGGCGCCGACGTGCTTCTCCTGGACCACTACGGGCTCGACGGTGCAACGTCGGTGAGTCAAGCCGTCGACGCCGGCCTCGACGAGGACATGGAACTCGTCGTCCCGCTGTACAACCGCCCGATGGCGGAGGCCGCCGGGGCGGCCATCGAGGGTGTCTTCGGCACGGTGGCCTGGGACTCCCAGATCGACAACACGCCGTCCCAGGAGTTCCTCCAGGCCTTCCAGGACGAGTACGACCGCATCCCCTCGGGACCGGCCCAGCTCGCATACGGCCAGACGCTCCAGTACGCCGCGGCCGCCGAGCGCGCTGGGACGTTCTACCCGCCCGAGGTCATCCGGCAACTCGAAGATTACGAGTACGACAACGTCGGGATGGGTCCCGAGACGATGCGCGGCTGTGACCACCAGGCACAGCGCGACGTGCCGGTCGTCCGGGGACTTCCCGAGTCCGAACAGGCAGAGGGGCAGTACTTCGAGATCATCAACGTCACCGGCCGCGACGAACTCGGGTACGCCTGCGACGCCGGCCCCGCCGGCGAGTGTGAACTCGGCGAGTACGGCGACGAGTAACGCCGCCCCGTCTCCCTTTCCCGTAGCACAAGACTATAGTCAATTATGATCAAGCTAAACATAGACATGACACTACTAACCACACCTCGCAGATCTACCGGCCGCGTCGCGTCCGGTGGGGTGAGACGATGAGTTTTCACATCGAGGCGATCACCGTCCTCCTCAACGGCCTCCAGCAGGGTGCCATCTACATCCTGCTTGCAGTCGGCCTATCGATCATCCTGGGCACGCTAAAGTTCGTCAACTTCGCCCACGGGGCGCTGTACCTGATCGGAACCTACGCCGGCCTGCTGATCGCCCTCGAAGTCAACCTGACGAGCGGCCAGTTACAGGCCTGGGGCTTCGGTCAACTGGGACTCGGCCTGGGGTACATCCCCGCGCTCTTGATCGTCCCCTTCGTGGTGTTCGTCGTCGGCCTCGCGATGGAACGCTGGGTCGTCGAACCGTTCAAGAATCGCCCCGACACGGACCAGATTCTCGTTACCTTCGGGCTGGCGATCATCGTACAGGAACTGTTCCGCGCGTTCTTCGGGTCGAGTAGCCTCCCGTTCAGCCAGCCCTCGTGGGCACAGGGTCCGCCGCAGGTCCCGTTTCTTGCGGCGATTCCCATCTCGTCGTGGCGCTACTACGTCATCGGGATCACCGCGGTGCTGGTGTTGATCGTCTACCTGCTAGTCGAGTTCACCGACTTCGGGCTGGTCGTCCGTGCGGGCACCCGTGACCCCGAGATGGTCGAACTCCTCGGCATTCGCCTGAGCCGGCCGTACATCGTCGTCTTCGGGATCGGTGCCGCCCTCGCCGGCGTCGCCGGCGTCGTCGGCGGACCGCTCAATCCCGTCAACCCGACCATCGGCAACGAGATTCTCGTACCCGCGTTCCTGACCGTCGTCATCGGCGGCGTGGGGTCCATCGCCGGCGCCGTCCTCGGCGGCGTCCTCTTTGGCGTCACACAGGCCGTCCTCGTGGCGACCTACTCCGCGTGGGCACAGGTCGGTCTCTACGCCATCGCCGCCATCGTGTTGCTCGTGCGACCACAGGGCCTGCTCGGTGAGGCGGAGGTGGCGCCGTGAGCGACGAACCTGCCGCCGCGGCCGACGGCGAGACGGGGAGCAGTTTCGCCGATACCGTCGGCATCTGGATGCCCCGCGGCGACGAACTGCGCGTGATGACCGCCACCGCCGTCGTGCTCGCGGTGTTCCCGTTCGTATTCTCTCGCATGCCCGTCGTGAGCGACCTGCTACAGGGGTACCAGAGCCTCGCGACGCTGATCCTCATCTGGGGCATCTTCGCGCTCGGCTTCGACCTCCTGCTCGGTTACACCGGCCTGCTCTCCTTCGGACACGCGGCCTTCTGGGGCGGTGCCGCCTACGCCGCCGGTGTGTTCAGCCAACACGTCTCCGGTTCACCGATCCTGATGGTGCTGGCCGGAACGGTCTTTGCTGTCCTGCTCGCGTGGTTTCTCGGATTCCTGTCGCTTCGTCGTGGGGGCATCTACTTCGCCATCCTCACTCTCGCGTTCGCCCAGATGATGTTCTACATGTCGTCCTCGCCGCTCGCGTTCATCACCGGCGGCGAGAACGGCTTCACCGGCGTCGAGACGGCCGAACTGTTCGGGCTCTTCCCGCTCGAATCCGAACTCCCTCTCGTCCTTGAGACACTCTTGGGCACCTGGCTGTACGCCTTCGTGGCCGTCATCGCGCTTCTCTGTGTTGCGCTCGGCTACCGCATCCTCCACTCGCCGTACGGGATGGTGTTCCGGGCGATTCGCGAGAACGAACAGCGCGCGGAGTTCGTCGGCCTGAACGTCTGGCGCTACCGTCTGATGTCGTTCATCATCTCGGGCTTTTTCGCCGGCGTGGCCGGGAGCCTCTTTGTCATCCACGGCACCTACGTCCCGCTCTCGTCGCTGTACTGGACCACGAGCGGCGAGGTGGTCATCATGACCGTTCTCGGCGGCACGGGGTCGCTGTTCGGCCCCGTCGTCGGCGCCGGGGTGTATCTCTACGTCGAGAACATTGTCAGCGGCGGCCACCCCTTCGAGTTCGTCGCCCCGTTCTGGCATCTGATCCTCGGTCTCGTGTTCGTCGTCACCATCTGGGTGTTCCCCCGGGGAATCTGGGGGTTCTTCCGCGACGTGCGCGATTACGTCACCGGGGGTGAGGACTGATGGCGCTGCTCGAAACCGAGAACCTCGTCAAGGAGTTCGGGGGTCTCGTGGCCACCGACGAGGTGAACCTCTCCGTCGAGGAGGGTGAACGCGTCTCGATCATCGGTCCGAACGGCGCCGGGAAGTCGACGCTCGTCAATCTCATCACGCGCCGCCTCGACCCCACCTCTGGGGACATCCGGTTCAAAGGAGAGTCCATCGTCGGCCACGACCCCCACGAGGTCGTCCAGATGGGCGTCAGCAAGTCGTTCCAGACCGCGTCGATCTTCTCGGATCTCACGGTGCGTGAGAACGCCGAGATCGCCGCGCTGGCATCCGAACACGGTTCGTTCGGGTTCAAGCTTCTCGAACACCGGGACAGTCTCACTGGAGTCCACCAGGTGGCACGGGACACCCTCGACGCCGTCGGCTTACTCGATCAGGCCGACCGTCAGGCGTCGGAACTCCCCTACGGCGACAAGCGTCGCCTCGAAATCGGCATCGCACTCGCCGCTGAACCCGACCTCCTGCTGATGGACGAGCCTACGGCCGGGATGTCTCCCGAGGAGACCGAGGCGACGGTCGACCTCGTCGAGGAGGTCAAACGCGAACTCGGCCTCACGTTCGTGCTCATCGAACACGACATGGAGATTGTCTTCCGTATCTCGGATCGGATCGTCGTCCTCAACCGCGGTCAGGTGATCGCCGAGGGGACGCCCGACGAGATCAAAGGCGACGCGGCGGTCCAGGAGGCGTATCTCGGGGGGGTGGAGCTGTGAGCCTTCTCGATGTCGACGCCGTGGACGCCTACTACGGCGAGAGTCACATCCTGCGAGACCTCTCCCTGACCGTCGAGGAAGGCGAGGTCTGTGCGCTTCTCGGGCGCAACGGCGCCGGCAAGACGACGACGCTCCGGTCGATCTCTGGCGCGAAACCGCCCGAGGTACGGGACGGGACGGTGCGGTTCAAAGGCGATGACATTACCGGCCTCCCCGCCGACGACGTGGCAATGCAGGGGATCTCACTCGTCCCCGAGGAGCGGCGGGTGTTCGCCAACCTCACCGTCGAGGAGAACCTCCGGATCGCGGAGGTGTCTCGCAACACCTCGAACACGTGGCGGCGTCCGCGTACTGCGACCGGCCAGTCGATGTCCACCGAACAGGTGTACGAGGATTTCCCCCGCCTCGGCGAGCGCAAGACCCAGAAGGCTGGCACGCTCTCGGGCGGGGAACAGCAGATGCTCGCCATCGCGCGGGCGCTCAAACAGAGCACCGACCTCCTCCTCCTCGATGAGCCCTACGAGGGACTTGCGCCGAAAATCGTCGAGGACGTGGAGGCGGCCATCGAGCGCATCAGCGATCAGGGCGTGACGATCCTGCTGGTCGAACAGAACGCCGCGGCCGCAATCAAGATTGCCGACCGCGCGTACGTCGTCGACCAAGGGGCCGTCGTCTTCGACGGATCGGCCACGGAACTCCGGGACGACGACGAGACTCGCGAGCGCTACCTGGGGGTCTGAGATGGCTGGCCCCTCCGAGGCGGCGCTCGAATCCGCGCTGGATCGACTCATTGCCGCCGGACTCGTCGACGAACGCGACGACGGACTCGTCACGACCGAGACGTTCGAGTCGGCGCGACGCGTCTACCACGACACCTACGCGGACGCCGACGCCGACCGATTTCGCCGTACCGTTGCGGAGACGTTTGCGATTCCCGAGTCGACGGCCGCCGAGCGGATCGAGGCCGGCGCCGTGACCCGCGAGGGGTTGATCGACACCCTCTCGCTTCGGGCTGTCCTCGACGACGACGTCGACGACGAGACGCTCCTGACCATGGCGACACTCGTCGGCGAGATCACGCCCGCGTCGCCCGTCCCCGACGCCCTCACGGAACTCGACGACGGGGCGTGGCGGGCATTTCTCGACGAGAACCCCACGGCCGTCGTGACCGTGTGGCGTCGGGACTGTCCACCCTGTGAGGCGCTGAAGACGGACCTCGATGCGCTCCTCGACGCGATACCCGAGGGCGTCGCCGTCGCCGGCGTGGATGGGCCGTCCGTCCCCGACTTCCGGCGTACCTTCGGGGTCGACACCGCGCCCACGGTCTGTTGCTTTCGCAAGGGTGACCTCGTGACGACCGTGACCGGCCGGGAGTCGCCGCCGACCTACGCCGACGCGTTCGCCGAGGCGTTCTAGTCGTCGGTATCGCCGGCGACCATCACCGGCCGATTCGCGTTCAGAATCACCGACTGCGTGACACTTCCGAACAGCGCCTTCCCCGTCGGCGACCGCTTTCGCCCGGCCACGACGATCAGATTCGCATCCTCGCTTTCGGCAACGTCGACGATCTGTTCGGCAGGGTCGCCGCTAGATTCCGTCACCGTCACCTCGATGCCCTGCGTTTCGAGATACTCCATCGCCTCGCGGACGGAGCCGATCTGGGAGGCCGAGGCACCGCTCGGGTTGTCGGTGAAACTGTGAATGATGGTGACCTTGGCGCCCGATCCAGCACCCGGAAGGTCGGCGACGGCTTGCGCACACGCGACTGCCCGCTCTTCGTTATCGTCGACGCCGATCACGACGTGATACATACCCGGCTTTGGAGCGGCCAGTGACTAAGTGTCTTCCCCCGACGCTTCTTGCTCCGAGACGTAGGCGACGAGTGCGAGCGGCAGGCCGAGCGCGACGGCCACGGTCACCACGCCGTACACCGCGAAGCCAGCGCCGTTCGGCGGGAGCGGAACGAGAAAGAACAGGCGGGGCGGTTCGCCCATGTCGACGACTTCGCCGAGGATGACCCCGAGCACGCCGGCCACCGCGACGATGGCGACATAGAGGTACAACACGAATCGGCGGCCGTTCAGTGGCGTCTGCGTCACGGACACGGCTAGCGGTACGGGAACCGGCCGATTAGCGCTTTCCCTTCGGACCGATGCTCATTTGCCGATACGCGCCGTTGGGAGCGTATGAGCAACACGGATCTCCTCGGAATCATCCTCGGGTCGGTCGCACTCCTGATGTTCGTCACCGGCATCCTGCTCGCAACCTGACGCGAATCGGCCGTAAAAAAAGCTGCGTCCCTACTCCTCAGTGCCGCCGTCGGCAACGACGTCTTCGTCGCCGCCGTCCGTGATGGCCGTCTCCTGTCGGTCCTGGAACCACTGCCACTCGTTGGTGTACATCCCGTCGTCGCGGAGGTTCCACGGGTCGCCGTCCTGCACCCGGGGACCTTCGAGCCACGAAACAACGAAGTTGTACGTCCAGACGAGGCCGCCGACGAACATCAGCAACGCCCCGAGCGTGGCGAGTTGGTGGAAGGTGGCGAACTTGGGGAGGTACGTGGCGTACCGGCGCGGCATCCCGCCGTATCCGAGCACGATCATCGCGAGGAACGTGATGTTCGACCCGATCATCCACGTCCAGAAGTGAATCTTTCCGAGCCGCCGCTGATACATCCGACCGGTGAACATCGGGAACCAGTAGTAGAGTCCGGCGAAGCCGGCGAAGGCGATGGCCCCCATGACGACGTAGTGGAAGTGACCGACGACGTAGTAGGTGTCGTGAAGCACTAGGTCAACGGGGATGGAAGCGAGGAACACGCCCGTCACGCCTCCGAGGATGAAGTTCGAGACGAACCCGACACAGAACAGCATCGGGGTCGTGAGCCGAACCTTCCCGTTCCAGAGCGTCGTGATCCAGTTGAACGTCTTCACGGCCGAGGGGATGGCAATCGCCATCGACACCGCCATGAACGACGCGCGCAGGCGCGGGTCCATGCCCGTAGCGAACATGTGGTGGGCCCAGACGCCGAACGAGAGCACCCCGATGGCGAGGGTGGAGTAGACGACGAACTTGAATCCAAACAGCCGACGCCCGGCGAACCGCGGGAGGACGTAGCTGACGATACCCATCGGCGGCAACACGAGAATGTACACTTCGGGGTGGCCGAAGAACCAGAACAGGTGTTGCCAGAGCATCGTCCCGCCGGCTTCGATAGCGAAGAAGCTCGTTCCGAGGTTCCGATCCAGCAGGAGCATCAACAGCGCACTGCCCAGCAGCGGGAAGGCAAAGAGGATCAGCCCCGACTGGGTGAGGATGGTCCACGAGAAGATATCGAGGTTGGCCCACGTCACTTCCTCGGCGCGCTCGGTGATGATGGTCGCGATGAAGTTGATCGACCCCATCGTCGCCGAGACACCGGTGAGGTGGAGGCCGAGGATCATCAGGTCGACCCCGGCGTTGGCCTGGTTTCCGCCGCCGGCACCCGTCGAGAGCGGCGTGTAGAGCGTCCAGGCGGTTTGTGCGGGAATGATGTCACCGAGCGGGAAAAAGCCCGCCCAGATGAGCAGGGCCCCCGGCGGGAGCAACCAGAACGCGATGGCGTTGATTCGGGGGAACGCCATGTCGTCTGCGCCGATCAGGAGCGGGACGAGGTAGTTCGCGAACGCCGCGATGATCGGCGTCCCGAACAGGAACAGCATGGTGATCCCGTGACTCGTCAGGAGGGAGTTGTAAAACGAGTTCGAGATGAGTGTCATCCCGGGGTCGAGCAACTCCACTCGCATGACCATGATCATCAGGCCGCCGACGACGAAGGCGAGGACGCCGTAGGCGCCGTAGAGCATGCCGATATCCTTGTGATCGACGGTCGTCAGCCAGCGACTGATTCCCGTCGGCTTCTCCTGTGAGACGTATCCCGACTCGCCGGCCGCCCCGCCGCTCCCAAGCGGCGTGTACGACCGCCAGTCTTCGATCCGCGCGAGCCACGCGGCGATGATCACGAGGAAGAGCCCCATGAGCACCGTCAACGTTAACTGTCCGGTGATCTGCATAGACGTTGCTCAGGAACGCAGGGTTAAGAAATATTCGGGTGCGGTCCCCGAAGCTCCGCCGGTACGTGTGGTTCTCACAGGGGTCGCGGACCCCCGTCACTCACTCCTCGTGTTCGTCCTCGATTGGCTCCGCGCCGTCGACCGTCGCCGCACCGGGCATGTACACCGGACTGGACTTCTCGGTCGACGCGATGGCCTTCCCGGAGAGATACGTCAGAATCGCGAGCAGGACGAAGGGCGTGGCCAGTAGCATATACTGGAGGATACGTTCGGTCGATCCGAGCTTGAAGGGGTTGTACACGAAGTAGCCGACGAGAAAGAACAGGAGGATGAACAGTGGGATGAAATTCACCGTCAGATCGAGGAGCGTGTCCCGATCAAACACTTTCGTCGCCATGATTCACCCAAAACACAGGTCGAACAAATAGGTTTCCATCCTCGAGAGATAGCGCCCGCCTGGCGGCCGGCAGTTGCTCAGACCGGGTCTCGCTTCGGGACGAACAGTTCCCCGCCGATGCCCGCGGCGGCGAGGATTCCACCCGCAGTGAGGATGGCGTAGCCGCGGGTCACCAGCGACACGTCGGTGAAGGCGAGGACTCCGCCCACCGCGAATAGGAGGACGGCGAAGACCGCAAGCGGCCGCCACGCCGTCTCGGCGTAGCCCGCTTCACGGATCATTCCGGTGAGACTCCCGCAGAACAGCAGTAGCCCCGCCACCGCGACGACGAATACGTCGAACAGGATGCCGAGTTCCGCGATGGGGATGCCGAGGGCAACGAAAAGCGGCCACGGGCTCGCCATCCGATACTGGTCGCTCAGCCCCGGTTGCTCGTCCATGTGCGCCCGTTAGCGGTCGAGCGTAGAAAACGCTTCGACCCACCGCCGTCTCCGGACGCCAGCGGCCCCGGTCAGGCGAGGTTGATCCCGTGTCGAGCGAGGAATCGTCCGACCTCCTTGATCTCGACCGGACTGCCGACGATCCGGCAGACCGCGTCGTCCGTCACGAAGACGGTAACCGCAAACTCGGCCTCTAGCGTCTCCCTGAGGCCAGTGAGATCCTCGCAGGGGAGGACGATCTGTGTGCTGTCTCGCAACCGCTCCGGATCCGGCATCGGTGACTACCTGACACGTCTCCGTACCCCAGTATAACCGTGTCGAAGTTCTATCACTTGGCGCGGGAACGCCGAAGGAACAGGTTTTTCGACGCCGCCGGCGGAGTGGCGGGTAATGGGCCTGGAGGAAGAGATCGATGACCTCCGCGAGGAGATCTCCGAGACGCCGTACAACAAGTCCACCGAACAGCACATCGGTCGGCTGAAGGCGAAACTAGCGGAGAAAAAGGAGAAACTCGAACGGCAGGCCTCCTCGGGTGGCGGTGGCGGTTACGCGGTCGAGAAGACCGGTGACGCCACCGTCGGTCTCGTCGGCTTTCCCAGCGTCGGCAAGTCGACGCTGCTCAACGCCCTCACCAACGCCGAAAGCGAGGTCGGCGAGTACGAGTTCACCACACTCGACGTGAACCCGGGAATGCTCAAACACAACGGCGCCAACATCCAGATCCTCGACGTGCCAGGGCTGATCGAGGGCGCCGCCGGCGGCCGTGGCGGCGGACAGGAGGTGCTGTCGGTCGTCCGCACGACCGACCTCGTGGTGTTTGTTCTCTCGGTGTTCGAGATCCAGCAGTACGACCGTCTCGCCGAGGAACTCTACGCCAACAAGGTCCGTCTGGACACCTCGCCGCCGAACCTCTCGATCAACAAGACCGGCAAGGGTGGTCTCCGGGTCACCACGACCGATGACGTCGCACTCGACGAGGGGACGATCAAGAGCGTGTTGCGGGAACACGGCTACGTCAACGCCGACGTGACGATTCGCGGGGACTGCACCATCGACGAACTCATCGACGGCATTCAGGACAACCGCGTCTACCTTCCCTCCATCGTCGCCGTCAACAAGGCCGACCTGATCGACACGGACTACCTCCCGACGGTCGAGGACGAACTCCGCGACCACGGCCTCGACCCCGACGATGTCGTGTTCATCAGCGCCGCGGACGAACGCGGCCTCGACGCGCTCAAGGAGGAGGTCTGGGACGCCCTCGGCCTGATTCGTGTCTACATGGACAAACCGGGTCGCGGCGTCGACTACGAGGAACCACTCGTCTTGCGCCGAGGGGAACACGCCGTCGACGATGCGCTCTCGAAACTCGGCGGCACCCTCGACGAACGCTTCCGCTTCGCTCGGGTCACCGGTCCCAGCGCGAAACACGACGAACAACAGGTCGGCCGTGACCACGAACTTCAGGACGAAGACGTGATGCGCGTCGTGGCCCGCCGATAGTGACTCTCGCGTCCCCCCGCCGTCGGTTCGGCGCGGTGCTCGCGCTCCTTGCGGTGCCGTGGTCGGTCCAGACCTTCGCGGGCGGGCGCCCACCCTCGTTTGTCTTTGCGTGGGGGCTGGCGAACGTCGATCCGGTCGGGATCACCTTCCTCTGGGACTTTCTCTTTCGCTACACCCGTGGGCTTCCGGCGTACATCACCGCCTGGCCGCTCTCGGTCGCGTGTTATCTTCTCGCGCTCGCGAGCGCGGCGGCCGGGACAGTCGGCCGCGAGGACCGGCGAGTGACCGCCGGTCTCCTCGCTGCCGCCGGGGTGGCGGCGTTGACCCTCTCCCGTGGCTTTTCATTCCAGCCCGGGCGGGTCGGCTGGCCGCTCGGCACCGTCGCCTGCTGGGCGGTCGCTTGGTGGTACTACGCGCGGCCGTTTCTCGCCGATTCCGGGGCGGACTGAGCGCTCTTCCCACCACCGACCGCCGGTTGCGGTACGCTTTTCGGCCCGCCGCTCCACCCGTCGGATATGGACGGAACGCTCGACCACGTCATGATGCGGGTCGCGGATCTGGAGGACTCGCTCGACTGGTACCAGTCCCACCTCGACTACGAAGAGAAAGACCGCTGGGAGGCGGACACGTTCACCATCGTCTACCTTGGTCCCGAGGAGATGCACGAGGAGGGGGCGATGCTGGAGCTCACGCACAACCACGACGGCGGCCCGACCGAGATGGGCGACGCCTGGGGGCACATCGCAGTCCGCGTCGAGGACGTCTACGACGCCTACGCGGAACTCACCGACGCCGGCGTCGAAGACTACCGCGACCCCGACTCCTGTGGCGGTCAGTACGCGTTCGTGAAAGACCCCGACGGCCACGAGGTGGAACTGGTCGAGCGCGAACAGGGCGCCCGCTGGAGTCTGGACCACACTATGATCCGCGTCGAGGACGCCGACGCGGCGCTTGGCTTCTGGACTCGGAAGTTCGAACACGTCCCCACGGGGCGGTGGGAGGCCGGCAGCTTCGCCAACTACTTCACCAAGCCCGCGGGCGCGGCCCCGGAGGCGATGGCGGTCGAACTCACCTACAACTACGACGGCCGGAGCTACGACATGGGCGACGCGTGGGGGCACTTCTGTGTCCGCGTCGATGACCTGCACGAGGACTGGGAGCAGTTAATGGAACGCGAGGCGGCGGACTACCGCGATCCGTCGTCCTGTGACGACATGTACGCGTTCACGACGGATCAAGACGGCCACGAGATCGAACTCATCGAGCGCGAAAGCCTGTCGCCGCCGCTGTTCCCCGAGTGAGCGGGCCACGCATCGACCGGACACCGAACGGGTTTTAACGCCCGACGTGAAATCCCCGGTAAGGTAGATTATCTATGCAGATGCCACGCCGATTCAACACGTACTGCCCGCACTGCAACGGGCACTTCGAGCACGAGGTCGAGAAAGTGCGTCGCGGTCGCGAGACGGGGATGAAGTGGATCGACCGCCAGCGCGAGCGGAACACGTCCACCATCGGCAACGCCGGGAAGTTCTCGAAGGTGCCCGGTGGCGACAAACCCACGAAAAAGACCAACCTGAAGTACCGCTGCTCGGAGTGCGGCAAGGCCCACATGCGCGAGGGATGGCGCGCGGGACGACTGGAGTTCCAGGAATGACGGGGAACTTCGTCACCGTCGAGTGTGCCGACTGTGGCAACGAACAGACCGTCTTCGACAAGGTGTCGACGACGGTGAACTGCGCGGTCTGCGGGAGCACGCTCGCCCGCCCGACGGGCGGTCACGCCGCCTTCGAAGGCGAGGTCACCGGCACCGTCGAGGCACGCTGACACCATGAAATACAGTGGCTGGCCCGAACCGGGTGAACTCGTCGTCGGCAAGGTCGACGAGATAACCGACTTTGGCGTGTTCGTCGACCTCGAGGAGTACGAGGACAAACGCGGCCTCGCCCACATCAGCGAAGTCGCCAGCGGCTGGATCAAGAACGTCCGCGACCACGTCCGCGAGGGACAGACGGTCGTCGCGAAGGTGCTCGACGTCGACGAGGGGTCCCAGCAGATCGATCTCTCGATCAAGGACGTCAACGAGCACCAACATAAAGAGAAGATTCAGGAGTGGAAAAACGAGCAGAAAGCCGACAAGTGGATGGGTCTCGCGTTCGGCGAGGACGTCGCCGACGAGGAGTACCGTCGGATCGCCGACGCCCTCCTCGCGGAGTTCGAGAGCCTCTACGACGCCTTCGAGTCGGCGGCGATCCACGGTATCGAGGCCCTCGACGACGTGGACCTCGACGACGGCGACATTGAGACAATCGTCTCGACCGCCCGCGAGAACGTCTCGGTCCCGTACGTCAACGTCACCGGCTACGTCGACCTCGAGTGTCCGAACGGCGACGGCGTCGACCACATCAAGGAGGCGCTCCAAGCCGCCGAGGGCAACGGCGACGTGGGCGACGAGGTGCAGCTGTCGGTCTCTTACGTCGGGTCGCCGGAGTACCGCATCCAGGTGCAGGCCCCTGACTACAAGCGCGCGGAGTCGGAACTCGAAGCCAGCGCCGAGCGCGCCAGTGAGGCTATCGCGACGGCCGGCGGCACGGCGCGGTACCACCGCGAGCGCGAGACCGACGACGAATGACTCTCTTCGGGTCCCCCGGACGGCTGACGCCCCCGGTTCGGCGTGTCAGCCTTCGGACGCGACCGGGGCGATGAAAGCGGACATCCGCGTGTGTGGTGCGTGGCGGGACAGCCACGACCGCCCGGTGTACACGCTCGACGACACCTGCCCGGAGTGTGGCGCCGCGGCGGTCAACAGCGCACCCGCGCCCTTCGATCCTGCGGACCCGTACGGGGAGTACCGACGCGCTCTTAAGCGCCGCGAACGCGAATAGGCGGTATGGACGCCATCGAGATCGAGACGGTCGCGGAGTCGACGGTGTCGGAGCCGGTGTTGATCGAGGGGCTTCCCGGCGTCGGTCACGTGGGGAAACTCGCCGCGGAGTACCTGCTCGAAGAGTACGAGAGCGAACTCGTCCGCCGCGTGTACGCCGACGAGTTCCCCCCGCAGGTGAGCATCGACGACGAGGGTGTTGCGGAACTGGTCTGTGCCGAGTTCCACGCCGTCAAGACCGACGGCCGCGACCTGCTCGTCCTCAGCGGCGACCACCAGGCGGGGAGCAACGCCGGGCACTACCACCTCACCGAGGCGTTCCTCGACGTTGCCACCGGGCTGGGCGCCGAGCGCCTGTTCGCCCTCGGTGGCGTCCCCACGGGCGAACTCATCGAGGAGTACCACGTCCTCGGTGCGGTGACCGACGCCGACCTGAAGACGGACTTATTGGACGCGGGCGTCGAGTTCCGTGAGGACGAACCCGCCGGCGGCATCGTCGGTGTCAGCGGCCTGTTGCTGGGGATGGGCCGCCGTCGCGGCCTCGACGCCGCCTGTCTGATGGGCGAAACCAGCGGCTATCTGGTCGACCCCAAGAGCGCCCGTGCCGTCCTCGAAGTGCTTGAGGCGGTCCTCGGGTTCGACCTCGACTACGACTCCTTGGAGGACCGCGCCGAGGAGATGGAGGAAGTCGTCGGCAAGATCCAGGAGATGCAAAACCAGAGCGCGCAGGTCCCGACGGACGACGACCTCCGGTATATCGGCTGAGCGACTCGCCGCCGTCGAGAAATTCTTTACTGCGCACTCCAAACGAGGGGCGTGTTCGTGGAGTGGTTGTCCCTGTTGCCGGCGTGGTTGCTCGTCGGGGTCGCCATGGGTCTCGCCGTCGTCCTCCTAGTCGCGGGAATCTTCGTCGCGGGAGACCGGCTCTTTCCTACCCCACCGACGGACCGGCGACAGCGGATCGACGGCACCGACCGCCGTCGGGCAGAGATTCGGACCTACCTCGGTACCATCGGCGAGCGGTACGCCGAGGACGCGTCGGTCCACGGGGAGACGGTCGCGTTTTACCTGCCCGAGCGAGCGGTCGCCATCACCTTCGACCCACAGGCGTACTTCACCATCGAGGGGACGGACACACACGCCGTCCTCTGTGAACACGAGATGCCCGGATCGGCGCTCGGCCGGCGACTCCCCTTCGACGTCCCGGAGACCGGACGCCAACGGTCGACGACAGAGGGTGAGTCGGTCGGCGCGGCGTTTTCGCAACTCGGCCTCCAGCCGACGGCCGACGCCGAGGAGGTACGAGCGGCGTACCGCCGGCGCGTGAAGGACGTCCACCCCGACCAGGGCGGGGACAGCGAATCCTTCCGCCGGCTCCGCGAGGCCTACGCGACGGCGAAAGAGCACGCCGACTAGCCCTGGCGTCACCGCTTTGCCCGTCCGGGCCAACCGGACGACTGTGCCCCCGCAAACGCACGGCCGAACGGCCTACCTCCCCGCGGCCGCGACGCTCGTCGTTGCCGACCTCCACGTCGGGTGGGCCGCGGCGTCGAACGCCGGCCCCCTACTTGACGAGCGTGCGGACCTCCGAGAGCGCCTCGCAGCGGCCGTTGCGGCGACCGCGCCGGAGACCGTCGTCCTCGCGGGTGACCTGCTCCACCGGTTCGGGACGCCACGGCCGCGGGCGGGCGGGACGCTTCGGACGCTCGCGGGGCTGATCCGCGCGGCCGGTGCGCGCCCGGTGGCCGTCGCCGGCAACCACGACGGTGGCCTCACAGACGCGTGGCCGGGACCGGTCCACGACGCCTACCGACTCTCCGACGGGACCGTCGTCTGTCACGGCCACGAGGCACCCGCAACGGACGCCGAACGGTACGTCTGCGGACACGTCCACCCGGCACTGACCGTGGAGGGAGACAAACGCGACTGCTTCCTGTGGGTGGAATCGGGCTACGCCGACCGGCCGACGCTCGTGCTTCCGGCGTTCTCGACGGGTGCTGCGGGCGTCCGGGTCGAACAACGCGACGGCGTCGACTCGCCGCTGGTGCCGTCTCTCGATACGGTCCGGCCTGGCGTGGTCGTCGAAGGTGAGACGCTGTGGTTTCCGCGCCTCGCCGACCTGCGACCCCACCTCCGTCGGCGATAGCATTTACTCGGCGGAGGTTCTCGGGCGAGGTATGCAGGGACGGCCACGGCCACGGCGGGAGTCCGACACGCGGGTCGCCCGACGGCGGCCAGGAAACCGGCAGCACGAACGGAACCGGGGTGACTGACCGTGGACTACGAGGACGGCGAGTTCGTCCGGGTGCTCGACGAAGACGGCGTCCCCGTCGACGAGGATGCGGTCCCGGACCTCTCCGACGAGACGCTTCTGGATATGTACCGCGATATGCGCCTCACCCGGCATTTCGACGAGCGGGCGATCAACATCCAGCGGCAGGGGCGACTGGGCACCTTCGCCTCCTGTGCGGGGCAGGAGGGCGCACAGGTAGGGTCGACCTACGCACTCGCCGACGACGACTGGATCCTCTATCAGTATCGCGAACACGGCGCAGTCGTCGTCCGCGACTTGGACGCCGGCTACCTCTCGTACTGGATGGGCCACGAGTCGGGCAACGCGACGCTTGCGGACAAACACGTCTTCCCGCTGAACATCACCATCGCGGACCACCTACCCCACGCGGTCGGGCTGTCGTGGGCGTCGAAACTGAAGGGTGACGACCGCGCCGCAGTCGTCCACTTTGGCGACGGCGCCACGAGCGAGGGGGACTTCCACGAGGCGATGAACTTCGCCGGCGTGTTCGACACCCCGACGGTCTTTTTCTGTAACAACAACGGCTGGGCCATCTCGGTGCCCGTGGAGCGACAGACCGCGAGCGACACCATCGCACAGAAAGCCGCGGCGTACGGCATGGAGGGTGTCCGCGTCGACGGCATGGACCCACTCGCGTGCTACAAGGTGACGAAAGAGGCCGTCGACCGGGCCCACGACCCCGCCGCGGGCGAGACACGGCCGACGCTGATCGAGGCCATCACCTACCGCTACGGCGCCCACACGACCGCCGACGATCCGACCGTCTACCGCGACGAGGAGGAGGTCGAACGCTGGAAGGACCGCGACCCGCTAGACCGATTCGAGGCCTTCCTCCGGCGGACCGACCGCCTCGACGACGAACGCGACGCCGAGATCCGGGACGGTATCGCGGACCACGTCGCCGCGGTCATCGAGGCGGCCGCCGAGGTAGAGGCCGATCCGGCGTCCATGTTCGAGCACGCCTACGACGACCTGCCGCCGGAACTCCGACAGCAACGCGCCGGCTTCCTCGACATTCTCGACCGCTACGGCGACGAGGCGTTCGTCCGGGACTGATCGTCCGGGTCGTCGTCCGTGCCGTCCGCGAGTCGACGCTCGATCCGCTCGAACGCCTCTCGGGTGGCCCGGACTTCCTCGATCAACTCGGTCAACTGGGCTGCGCTGGCGGGCGCGTCGCCGCCTTCGCCCTCCGTTCCCTCTCGCTCCGTCCGCTGGCGTTTCAACTCGGTGATCCGGTCGCGGACGGCGGGGGCGTCCGGAATGCCGTCGAAGGAGATTTCGGCGCCGCTACTTCCGGCCGTGCTGATCGAGATGGAGCCGTAATCGAACTGTTTGCCCCAGAAGCTCCGGTTGAACTCCGTGTTCTGGATGCGGTCGAGGTCGACCGTCTCGATGTTGGTCGAGAAGATGCCCGTCTTGACGTACAGCGACTGGGTGGTGACGACGTACTCGGTGTTCTGGATTCGGACGTAGGCAAAGGGCACTCCGAGGAGGATCAGCACGCCGATCACCACGACGGTCAGCACGAGACCGGTCGCGATGGTGCCATAGAGCGTCTCGAAGGCCGGCCGTCCGGTCCAGACGACCTCCTCACCGGGGTCGAGCGAGACCCACTCCGGTTGGGTCGTGGTCTCGGTTCCGATATCGGCGTCGGGCGTGGCCTCGCTCATCCGTCGCTCACCTCCCGGTCGAGGCGGTCGGCCGCCGCGTGCAACGCGGTGAACTCGGTCAGGAGCGTCTCGGCCGTCGCGGCGTCCAGTCCGGCGGAATCGGGGATCGACCCTCCGGTCGACCCGTCCCCGGTCTCGTGACCTGCCCGCTGTTGGAGTTCGTCGCGGAAGGCCTCGGGACCGTCGAGGTCGGTAAGCCGGAGGTCGACGCCGTCGGTGCCCGCGGTGCTGATCGAGACAGTGCCGTAGTCGAAGATCGACCCCCAGACGTTCTTATGGAGGGCGGTACGCTCGACGTCCCCGAGACCGACGCGGGTGACGCTGGTCGAGAGGACTCCTCGTTTTCGGTAGCAGTTTCGGTCGGTGAGGACGTACTCGACGTTGACCGTCCGCAGGTAGCGCCACGCGGTCCCGGCGACCGCCGGAAGCGCGAGGAGGACGGCAGCGCCGACGGCAACCGGGGTCGATACCACGAGCGTCCGGACAGCAACGACTGCGCCGACCGCGAGGAGGCCGAGCCAGAGCGTCGCCGCGACGACCGCCGGCAGGACCCGACGCACCCGCGGCGCGCCCTGCCGAACCATCGTCTCGCCAGTGTCGAGCGAGAACCAGTCGGGATGAGAGACCATACGCGGCCTTCTCTGGCGGGGATTGTAAACGTTGGTCGCGGGTGTCTGGCCGAGATACACCCGCCGGCGACGGTGAAGGGGCCGACCGATGGCGGGACTCTGGAATATCCTTCGAATAGGTTCGCGTATGCCCCACAATATCGCATATATCCGTGCGTTTATGGTTCGATAGGTTGTCCGGACGTACGATCAGCATACCATGGCCGGACTAGAGACGATAGCGAACGTCGTAGATCGGGTCGACGGCGAGGATGCCGTCGACCGAAATCTTTCCGCCGGCGTCGCCCTCGGCGAGATGTTGCGGACGACGCTCGGCCCCATGGGGTCGGACAAGATGTTGGTCGGCGGTGGAGAGGTCCTCCTGACCAACAAAGGGAGCAGCATCGTCGAGCGGATGGAGATCGAATCGCCGGCGGCGACGCTGGTCGCCGATATCGCCCGCGCACAGAGCGGCGAACTGGGCGATGGATCGACCGCGGCCGTCATCCTCGCGGGGGCGCTGCTCGACGAGGCCACCTCGCTTCTCGACGACGGCTTCCATCCGAGGACGGTGATCGAGGGCTACACGCGAGCGGCCGCCCGTGCGCGCTCACAACTCGACGCACACACCGCCGCCGTGTCGATGGACACAGCGACGCGGCGGGCGGTGGTCGAGACGACCGTCACCGGCCGCTGGGACGACGAGCGAACGGCGTTTCTCGCGGACCTCGTGGTCCAGAGTCACGAGGCGATCCGGGACGGCGACCGGCCACGCGAGGACCGCCTGACGCTGCACGCTGTCCCCGGTGCCGACACGGAGGCCTCCGAACTCCTCGATGGCCTCGTCATCGACACGGATCGGTCCTCGACAGCGCTCTCGGACGTTCCGAGCCCAGTCCCGTCCCGTGTCGACGGCGCCGTCGTCGCGGTAGTCGACGACGAACTCACCATCCCGACCCCCGAGTCGGCGCCGCGGTACGCCGTCGACGACGTCGATGACCTCGAACGTGCCCAGGCGTTCGAGTCCGAGACCTACGAGCGATACGTCGACACCCTCGATGCCCACGGCGTCGACGTGCTCTTCTGCCAGAAGGCTGTCGACGACCGGCTACGGACGCTTCTCGCCCGTCAGGGCGTCCTCGTCTTCGAGCGGACCCGCCAGGACGAAGTCCACAAACTCGAACGCACGACCGGCGCACGACCGGTACTAGATCTGGACGACCTCGACCGGACTGCGGTCGGGCGTGCGGACGCCGTCGAACGCCGACAGGTCGGGGACACGCCCTTCGTCCTCGTGTGTGACGCGTCGGCGACCCACCGGTCGTTGCTCCTCCGAGGGGGAACCGCCCACGTCGCCACGGAGACCGAACGCATCGTCGCCGACGGCCTCACGGTCCTCGAAACGGCGGCGGAACACCCCGGCTTGGTTCCCGGCGGCGGCGCGGTCGAGGTCGGTCTCGCACGCGACCTTCGCTCTCACGCGCGTACCGTCCCCGACCGCGAGGCCTTCGCCGTGAGCGCCTTCGCGGACGCCATCGAGACGATTCCGGCTGCGCTCGCCCGCAACGCCGGTATGCGCCCGGTCGACGCACTGCTCGAACTCCGCCGCCGGCACGACGCCGGCGAGACGACCGCGGGCGTCGACGCCACGGCCGGCGACGTTTGTGACGCCGTCGCGGTCGGACTCCTCGAACCCGCACGGGTGAAAGAGCGGATGATCGCCAACGCGGCGCAGGCCGCCACCTTCCTCCTGCGGGTCGACGACGTGATCGAGACGGACGAACCTCTCCACGACGAGGGAGAGGGACACGACCACGACCACGGGACCGGCGGTGGCGGCGTCCAGCGCTCGACCGGCGGCTATCCGTGGGCTATCGGTCACTGACGGGGGGACGACGATGCCGACGGATCCTCTCGGTCTGTGACCCGGAGGGGGAGGCAATCGCACGCGCCCCGCGACTGTTCGGTTTGGAGATAAATTTTAAATAATACCTGTTGTATGTAGGCATGTAATGCACAAACTGGGTGTCATTATACACGATTGTTTAGATAGCAGGGTCATACTGACCACGGAAGAACAGTTCTCGGTGTCGGAGGGTGTCGATGCCGCTGTATGAGATTCTGGGGATGGGACTCCTGTTCGTTGGGGGGGTCCTCTTCGTCAACGGGATGTGGCTCCTCGGCTACGGCGACGACAGCGACGTCGCGATATTCAACTTCCTGACGGGGGCGATCACGTTTTTGATCGTTCTCTGGTGGGCGTTCGGGGGTGACGCCTCGGACGGAACGCCGTTCAACGCTGCGGGGACACTCCTGTTTTCGATGACGTACCTCTGGATCGGATCGAACGCGATCCGAGGGGTCGAGGATCAACGCTCGTTCGGATGGTACTGCTTTTTCGTCGCACTCACCGCCGCACCCACAGGCTATCTCGTCTTGCTTGGCGGCGACGTCGGACTGACTGCGCTCTGGTGGATTTGGGCGGTACTCTGGGCCGCCTTCTTCGTGTTGCTCGGCCTCCAGCGTGACGAACTGACTGTTCCGGTCGGTTGGTTCACCGCCGCGACGGGCGTCGCCACCGCCGTCGGCGGGTATCTGATGGCCGCCGGCTTCTGGCCGTGGGCATAATTCGAACACTCGTTCACATATGAACTAATATACCAAATATAACCAAATAACTAAGTGAAGATGGTTGAAATTACTTCTTGGGTACCACACGACCCACGATACCAATGCCCGAAGTGAAATTCGAAGTCGACGTTGACAGTCCCCCCGACGAACAGCCCGGTGCGAACCCGTTCAACCGCTGGCATCCGGACATCCCTGCGGTCGTCGAGGTCGACGACGGCGACACCGCTCGCCTCGAAGCCCTCGACTGGACCGGCGGTCAGATCACCGATAACGACGACCCCGACGAGGTACGCGACGTCGACCTCACACAGGTCCACTATCTCGCCGGCCCCGTCCACGTCAACGGTGCCGAACCCGGTGACCTCCTGAAAGTCGAGTTCCTCGATATGGGGCCGCTCAACGGCCGCTCGGAGTTCGGGTTCACCGGCACCTTCTCACAGCAAAACGGCGGGGGATTCCTCACCGATCACTTCTCGGATGCCGCCAAGTCGGTCTGGGATCTGGACGGCTACACCGTCTCCTCTCGGCACGTGCCCGACGTCCGCTACGAGGGGAAGATCCACCCCGGCCTCGCCGGGTGTGCCCCCAGCCAGGAACTCCTCGACGAGTGGAACGAGCGCGAGCAGGCACTCATCGACAAGTTCGAGGAGGACCCCGACTCGATTCCGAACCACCCGACAAACGAGGCCGAACCCGGTGTGGCCAATCCGCCGACCCCCGAGGGCGCGCTGATGGGCGAGATGGATCCCGAGGAGGCCGAGGAGGCAGCCAAGGAGGGTGCCCGGACGGTTCCGCCACGCGAACACGGCGGCAACCACGACATCAAGGACCTCTCGATTGGATCGACCGTCTACTTCCCCGTCTACGTCGACGGAGCCAAGTTCGGCGTCGGCGACTTCCACGCCTCGCAGGGTGACGGTGAGATCACCTTCTGTGGCGCAATCGAGATGGCCGCGTACATCGACTGCAAGTTCGAGGTGGTGAAAAACGGGATGGAGGACCACGGCGTCACCCACCCCATCTTCGAACCGGGACATCGCGGCCCCAACTTCGAGGATTACGTCACCTTCTGTGGCTACTCCGTCACCGAGGACGGCGAACAGAAGTACATCGACTCGCATACGGCCTACCGCCGGGCGTGTCTGCAGGCCATCGACTACCTGAAGCAGTTCGGGTACACGGGCCAGCAGGCCCTGCACATCCTCGGCACGGTGCCCGTCGAGGGCCGACAGAGCGGCGTCGTCGACGTGCCCAACGCGTGTTCGACGCTCGCGCTGCCGACCGGCGCCTTCGACTTCGACCTCTCGCCGGGGAGCCTCGGCAACGCCGAGGACCGCGGCGACCTCGTCGTCACCGACGAACCGCTCGGCTGACGCCGCCGGGTTCGATCTTTTATTTCGCGCTTACAGCTCCGACAGCGCCGCTGCCGCGGCCTCTCGCCCACTCCGCATCGCCCCCTGGATCGACGACCACGCCGTGTGGTCACCAGCGAGGTAGACGGGACCGTCGGGGTCGTCGACGCCCGGCAGGTCGTCGTGGACGCCCGGCGGCTGGGCGAACTGGGCGAACTCGATCCGGTCGGTGTGGACGCCCGACAGTCCGCCGAATCGGCGTTCGGGATACCACGCCGCGAGCGCCTCGCGGGTCGCCTCGACGAGTACGTCGTCGGGCGTATCGAGGACGTCGTCGCCGAGGAAGGTCGCACAGAGCAGTCGGCGGTCGTCGGGGGCGTAGCTCGGTGCCACCGCCGAGAGCGGGACGACGGCGTTCGGCTTGTCGTCGGCCGCGTTCAGGTGGATCTTCCGAGCGTCGTTGAGGGAAGGGCCGTCGGGCAGGGCGCAGTACAGGGTGACAGAGGAGCGGGCGGCGGTGGGAACCGACGCCACGCCGGTCAGGCGTTTCGCCGTTCGCGGGTCGGTGGCGACGACGGCGGCGTCGGCGTCGACGGTGCGACGCTCGGCCTCGACGGTCACCCTCCCGTTTCGGTCGTTCGTGACCGCGGCGACGGGGTCGTCGAGACGGATCGTCGCCCCGGCCTCACGGGCCCGGGCCGCCAACTGCTTGGGGACGGCAGCCATCCCCTCCGCGGGGAGGGCGATCAGTCCCTCGCTCATCGCCTTGAACGTGTACTCGAAGACGCGCTTGGACGTCGACAGCGAGCGGTCGAGCGTGATGCCGCCGTAGAAGGGCGCAACGAAGTTGTCGAGATACTTCTCGGAGAAGCCCCAATCGCGGAGATAGTCGTCGATCCGGTCGTCGGGGCTCTCGAAGATGGCCGTCTCGTCGCGTTCGCCCACGTGCTGTCGGAGGGCGAGCGTCCGGAGTTTGTCGGTCGTCGTCACCTCGCGGTTGAACAGGCTATCGGTGAGCGAGAGCGGGTCGCGTAGCGGGTCCGAGAGGACCGACCGCTCGCCGGGGCGAGCGATGACGGCGCCCGGCGAGAACGACTGCAGGTCGAGCGCGCTGAGATCGAGTTCCCGGCGCACGGCCGGATAGGCGGTAAAGAGGACCTGAAAGCCTCGGTCGAGGGTGAATCCGTCTCGGCGGCGGGTCCGGACCCGGCCGCCCACCTCCTCGCGGCGTTCGAACACGGTGACGTCGGCGCCGGCGTCGGCGAGGTGTCGCGCGGCGACGAGCCCCGCCAGTCCGGCGCCGGCGACGGCGACCGACGGTGTGTCGTCCATATCGGACGGTCGGCCGGCGATGGTAAAGAAGCCATGCTCATGGACAGGGATTTGCCCCTCCGGTCGCAACCGCCGGCATGGACACCGCCGAACGGCTCCTCGGTCTCGACTGTACGGCAACCGGCGAGCGGTACGACCTCGATCACGTCGGCCGGAGCGACGCGGGCGCACCGCTCGACCCGGTCTACGACCTCGACGCCGTCGACCCCGCGGCCCTGCCGGCCGCGCCGCGGTCGATGTGGGACTACGACGCGCTCTTGCCGGTCGACGCCGCGGACGCCGTCTCGGCTGCCGAGGGGGCAACGCCGCTGCTCGACGCCACCGACCTCGCCGCCGACCTCGGCGTCGGCGCGGTCCTCCTCAAAGACGAGGGGCGAAACCCTACAGGAACGATCCTCGACCGCGGACTCTCGGTTGCGGTGACGATGGCCGACCGGCAGGGTGCCGACCTGTTGGGACTCGCGGCCGCCGGCAACGCCGGCCAGTCCGCTGCGGCCTACGCCGGCCGGGCCGACATCGACTGCTATGCCTTCCTCCCCTCCCGGGCACCCTTCCCCAACAAGGCGATGGTGAACGTCCACGGCACGGACATGCGCGTGAGCGGCGGACGGTATCCCGACGCGCTCGCCGCGCTCCACGACGACCTGGCCCGCGAGTGGTACTCGCTGCAGGAGTTCACGACGCCGTACCGCCACGACGGCTACCGGACGCTGGCCTACGAGGTGGCCGGCGCACGCGACTGGACGGCGCCGGACGCCGTCGTCGTCGCCGTCGGCACCGGCGAGACGCTGGTGGGGATCGAACGCGGATTCCGTGACCTCGTCACTCTGGGCCTGACCGACCGAATGCCTCGGGTCCACGCCGTCCAGGCCGAGGGCTGTGCGCCCATCGTCGACGCCCACGACGGCGACGGCGAGGTCCACCCGGTCGAGTATCCCGACACCATCTGTGGTGAACTCGAGATTCCCGACCCCGCGGGTGGTGCGCTCGCGCTTGACGCCATCGCGGCAAGCGAGGGCGAGGCCGTCGCCGTCGACGACGACGATATGCTGGAGAGCGCGGTGGCGCTGACACAGCGACTGGGTACCGAGGTGGGCGCGACGGGCGGTGCCGCCGCCGCCGGCGCGTGGGCGCTCGCGGAGCGGGGCGCCCTCGGCGACGACGAGACGGTCGTACTGATCAACGCCGATGCCGGCGTGAAGACGGCGGACCTGCTCCGGAGCCACCTGATGAGCCAGGGCGTCTGAGGGTTTACCCCGGACCACTCTAGTATTTGGCGCGACAGGTTTATAGATTAGACGTGTCTAAAACCGGGCACGCAGATGTTGAGTGACGCGATGGAAGATTATCTCAAGGCGATCTATCGGCTCCAATCGGAGGAGGGTGCGCCGGTCGCGACCTCCGCCATTGCCGACGAGGTCGGCAAGACGGCGCCGACGGTGACCAGCATGGTCGAGAAGCTCACGGAGCGAAACCTGCTGGAACGCGAGAAGTACAAGGGCGTCGAACTGACGACCGAGGGCGAGACGGTCGCCTTGGAGGTGATCCGGCACCACCGGCTGCTCGAAGCGTACCTCGCCGAGCATCTCGACTACTCGTGGACGGACGTCCACGCCGAGGCGGACGCGCTCGAACACCACATCTCCGAGGAGTTCGAGCGCCGGGTCGCCGAGGCGCTCGGCGACCCCGAGGTCGATCCGCACGGCGATCCCATCCCCTGCGCGGAACTCCGCCCGCTCGACGGCGACGAGACCACGCCCCTGACGGACCACGAACCGGGCGCGTGCGTAGTCGTCGAACGAGTTCGTGACCGCGACGAGGCGGAACTCGCGTACCTCGACGACGTGGGCGTCCGCCCGGGGTCGGAACTCGACGTCGTCGACGTCGCCCCCTTCGGGATGGTTACGGTCCGGATCGGCGACGACGAGCAGAGCCTCCCTGAAGGCGTCGCGCGGACGATTCGGGTCCGTCCGGTCGACACGGACCGGGTGAACGACCGGGACGAACTCGAAGGGGTGAGCGGCGCGTGACGGGCTGGCTGGAGATTCTCACCGTCGCCTTCGTCGCCCAGCTCGTGGTCCTGCCCGGCGAGAAGGTGCAGTTCATCATCGCGGGACTCTCGACCCGGTACAACCCGATGGTGGTCGTGAGCGCGGCGGGGGCGGCCTTCGCCGGCTGGACCACCCTCGAAATCCTCTTTGGCGAGGCACTCCAGCGCGCCCTGCCGCCGGTCGTCCTCGACGCCTTCACCGCTGGTCTGTTTCTCGTCTTTGCGATCCTGCTCTATCGGTCTGCGCCGTCCAACGGCGATCCCGAGGCGGTCGACGCCGCGACCACCGACGGCGGGATGACGTCGCTGTCGACGGACTTCGAGCCGCGAGTGTTCGGCCGGGAACTGCCGGACGCACTCGGTGGCTTCGTGCCCATCTTCGCGATGATGGCGGTCGGCGAATTCGGCGACAAGACCCAACTCGTCACCATCGGCCTCGCCGCTCAGTACGGTGCCAGCCCGGCCATCTGGGCCGGCGAGATGCTCGCCATCATCCCCGTGAGCCTGGCCAACGCCTTCTTTTTCCACAGATTCTCCCACCGGCTGGATCTCCGGAAGGCGCACCTCTTCTCGGCCGGCCTCTTTGCCTTCTTCGCGGCCGACACCGTCCTGAGCATCGCCACCGGCTTCTCCGTCTGGGAGACGGCCGTCGACGCCGCCTCGACGGCCGTCCTGGCGCTGGTGTAAAGCGCCAGCGTTTTTCTCGATGCCGGCCAGAGTCGACCCGTGCCGAATCCCCTCCCGTCGCTCTTGGCCGGTGTCGTCTTCGGCCTCGCGCTCGCGGCCCCACCAGGACCGATGAACGCCGTCATCGCCGAGGAGTCGGTCAACAACGGCTGGTTCGCGGGCGCCCGGACCGGCTTGGGCGCGATGACCGCCGACGCCGTTTTCCTCGTCTGTTCGCTGCTCGGCGTCGTCACCTTCGTTGAGCGGTTCCCCACCGTCCGCGCCGTCATGGTCGGTGTCGGGGGCGTCCTCATGCTTTATTTCGCCTACGGGGCCGCCCTGGACGCCGCCGGCGACACGGAGACGGTGCCGACCGGCGGGTCGACCCTGCCAACCCGAGCGACCACCGGCTTCCGGAAGGCGTTCATCCTCGCGCTCACCAACCCCTACCAGATCCTCTTCTGGCTGACTATCGGCGTCGGCCTACTGGAACCCGGTCGGCTGGACGTTCTCGCGTACACGCCCTACGTCGGCGCCGACCTGGCCGGACTGCTGGTGGTGCAAACCGGCAGCCCGGCGCTCATCGTCGGGTTCTTCCTCGGAATCGTCGTCTGGATCACCGGCTTTCCCGCCGCGCTCCGGGCGGCCCAGCGCCGTGTCGCCAAGTTCGCCCCGCTCGTCGCCGGCGCGAGCGCCCTCGTGCTCGCCGGGTTCGGCGTGGTCTTTCTCGTCGACGCCGTCCGGACGCTCGTGTAATCTCACCCCTCGGCGGGCGCGTCGTCGTCGCCGTACCTGGCGAACTCCACTAGGTTGTCGTCCGGGTCCCGTACGTACACCGACGTGAGCGTCCCGACCGCACCGGTCCGCTCGACCGGCCCGGCAACGATGTCGATTCCCCGGTCGCGCAGGCGCTCGATCACCGTCGGCACCGGCGTCTCCGTCAGAAGACAGAAGTCGCCGGCGCCGGGCGTCGGTGACGCGGCGACGTGGTCGACGTCGTTGTCGACGGGGTGGAGGTTGATTTTCTGTGCGCCGAAGTGCACCGCCTTCCGGCCGTCGCCAAAGGTTTTGACCTCGGCGCCGAGGGCGGCGTAGAACTCGCAGGTCGCCTCGACGTCCTCGACGGTGAGGACGAAGTGGTCGATGCCGGTCAGCGTCGGCTGGTCGTCGGACTGTGGTGCCATGCCATCTGTCCCGACGCCAGGGGCATAACTGTCGGCCGTGGTGCCCACACCAAGCGTATTTGTCGCCTGCTCCCCGACTGGAGGGCATGGATCCGGACCTCTCTGCGCTCGACGCCACCCTCGGCGACTGTGACGGCTACCTCGTCGACGCCGACGGCGCCGACTCGACCCAGCGGTATCTCTCCGGCTTCGACGCGCCCGACCCCTTCCTCACCTGCTACACCCCCGCGGGCGTCCACCTCCTCGTCTCGGGGCTGGAGTACGGCCGCGCGCGAACCGACGCTCGGGCCGACACCGTCTCGCGGCTCTCCACGTACGACTACCGCGAGCGGGTGAGCGAGGCCGGTCCCGTCGCCGGGCGGGCCGCCGTCGTCGCCGACTTTCTCGCCGACCGTGGGGTCGACTCGGTGCTCGTCCCCGCGCGCTTCCCGCTCGGCACCGCCGACGGCCTGCGCGAGGCCGGCGTGACCGTCCGCGTCGACGGCGACGACGCGGTGACGCGCATCCGCGCGGTCAAGACGGACGCCGAAATCGAGCACGTTCGCCGGGCCCAACGGGCGAACGAGCGGGCGATGGCGACCGCCGAGTCGCTGATCGAGTCGACGACAGTCGTTTCGGGCGTCCTCCACCACGACGGCGAGCCGTTGACGAGCGAGGCCGTCCGGCGGGCCATCGAACGGACGCTCCTCGACGAGGGGTGTGCGCTCGACGAGACCATCGTCGCCTGCGGGGCCGACGCGGCCGACCCTCACGACCGGGGGTCCGGCCCGCTCCGTGCCGACGAGCCAATCGTCGTCGACATCTTTCCCCGAGACAAGGAGACGCGCTACCACGCGGACATGACACGGACGTTCCTGCGCGGGGAGCCCGATCCCACCCTTCGAGAGTGGTTCGAGGTGACCGACGAGGCTCGGCGGGCGGCGCTTGACGCCGTCGAACCCGGAGTCACGGGCGAGGCGGTCCACGCGGCCGCCTGCGACGTCTACGAGGCCGCCGGCCTCCCGACGCTCCGGACCGACCCCACGACCGAGACGGGCTTCATCCACAGCACTGGCCACGGCGTCGGCCTCGACGTCCACGAACTGCCACGGGTCGCCCCCGACGGCGACGCACTCGAACCCGGGAACGTGATCACCATCGAGCCGGGGCTGTACGACCCCGAGGTTGGCGGCGTCCGCATCGAGGACCTCGTCGTCGTCACCGCAGAGGGCGCGGAGAACCTGACGGAGTACCCGGTCGAACTGGTCGTCTGATCGCAAAGCACTTGCTTGCGGTGAGTCCAACCCCGGTGTGCACTGGCGGTATCGCCACACTGTCCTCGCGCTCTGTACGCTCGCCTTCGCGTCGACGATGCTGGCGCGACTGGTCATCAGTCCGGTCGTCCCGGACGTAACCGGGCACTTCGACGTCTCGACCGGTGCGGTCGGTCTCGCGCTCTCGGGCATGTGGGCCGCCTACGCCCTCACACAGTTCCCGTCGGGGATCCTCGGCGACCGCTTTGGCGAGCGCCGGGTCATCCTCGCGGCGGTCGGGATCACCGCCGCCGCTAGCCTCTCGCTTTCGCTCGCCCCGACCTTCGCCGTCTTCGCCGTCCTGACCGTTGCGCTCGGTGCCGGCGCCGGCCTCCACTACAGCGTCGCCACCTCGCTTCTCACAAAGGAGTTCGACGACATCGGCCGGGCCATCGGCGTCCACGTCGCCGGCGGGCCACTGGCGGGGCTCGTTGCACCCGTCGTCGCTACCGCCGTCGCCGTCCGCTTCGGCTGGCGGGCCGCCATCGCCGTCGGCGCCGCCGTTGCGCTCCCGGCGTTCGTCGCCTTCGCCTGGCGGGTCAAGCGGACGCCTCCCGAGCGTCCCGACGAGGCGATGCGCGACCGGATGGCGATCCGACCGCTGATCGCCGTCCTCTCTCGCCCACCCATCGCGTTCACGACGCTCGTGGCTTGTCTCGGTGCCTTCTCCTGGCAGGCGACCGCCTCCTTTCTTCCGACCTTCCTCGTTACCTTTCGTGACCTGCCCGAGACGACCGCGGGCCTCCTCTTTTCGGCTTACTTCGTCGTCAACGGCCTCGTCCAGCCGGCGACCGGGTGGGTCTCCGACCGGATCGGCCGCGACAGCGCCGCTACCGGTACGATGGCGCTCGGCGTCGTCGGCTACGGCCTGCTGGTCGCCGGGCCGCGGATCGCGCTCTTCCCCGCCGTCGTCTGTGTCGGCGTCGCGATGACGTGGGGGGCGCCCCTTCAGTCGCGGTTCTTCGATACGTTCGAGGCCGACGAGCGTGGGGCCGCCTTCGGCCTCGTTCGCACCGCGTACATGGTGCTCGGGTCGACGGGGAGTGTCGCCGTCGGCGTCCTCTCGGACGCGAGCGGGTGGGCGGCCGCCTACGGCTTGCTCGTGGGCGTAACGGGCGTGGCGCTCGTCGCCCTACTGGCCAATCGGGTGTTTCGACTCGGTCTCTAAACGCCCCGCCGACCGCCCGCACCGAACCCCTTTTGATCGGTGAGGGGAAATCACGGCGCATGGAGCTGCTGGTGGTCGGCGCGGGCGAGATGGGCCGCTGGATCGCCCAGACCGTCGACCGACCCGTCGCCCTCGCCGACGTCGACGCCGCCGCCGCCGAACGGGCCGCCGCCGACCTCGGCGCGGGGGTCCGGGCGGTGCCGACCGACACGAGCGAGACGTTCGCGGCCGTCTGTCTGGCGGTCCCCGTCTCCGCCGTCGACGCGGCCGTCGAACGGTACGCCCCCCGTGCCGAGCGTGCGATGTGTGACGTGACCGGCGTGATGGCCGCCCCCGTGACGGCGATGCGTGCGGCCCTCCCCGACCGCGAGCGGGTGTCGATGCACCCCCTCTTTGCCGCGTCGAACGCCCCCGGAAACGTGGCCGTCGTCGCTGACTCCCCCGGTCCCGTGACTGACGCCATCCGGGCGACGGTGGCCGCCGCCGGCAACCACACCTTCGAGACGACCGTCGAGGAACACGACGCCGCGATGGAGACGGTCCAGGCTGGCGCCCACACCGCCGTCCTCGCTTACGCCCTCGCCGCCGCCGACGTGCGCGAGGAGTTCGCCACCCCCGTCTCCGCCGCGATGGACGACCTCGTGACGGCGGTCACCGGCGGCACCCCGCGCGTGTACCGTGAGATTCAGGAGACGTTCGACGGCGCCGACGCCGTCGCGAGGGCCGCCCGACGGGTCGCCGACGCCGAGGGCGAGACCTTCGAGGACCTCTACCGTGAGGCCGGCGAATGATCGACCGCGAGTCCGTCCGCTCGAACGCGAAGTACCTCCGGCAGGTGCGACCGGTCGACCCCGACGAAATCGCCGACTACATCGACGGCCGGCCGCATCCGGCGGCTGTTCGCCGCGTGCTCCGCGAGGAGGCATACGACCTCGGACTCTTCGAGCGTGCGGACGGCACCTTCGTTCCCGCCGCCGCGGAACCCGTCCCGGCGACCGACTGGGCGCCGACCCGTCTCCCCGACCGGCACGTCGAGACCGTCGAGGAGTTGCTGGTCGCCCGCTACGGCGCGAACTGGCACCGCGGCGAGACCGGTGACCGCCTGCGCGAGGTGATCCGGCGGCTGAAAGACGACTACTACCGTGGCAACCCCGTCGAGTACGACGACGAGGTGGCGCTCGGCTACGCCCTCTATCATCTCCCCGACTACTACGCCGCCGTCGGCTACCCGCTCGACGACCTGGTCGAGCGCTCCTTGCTCCCGCGTCGCCTCCGCGTCCTCGACGTCGGCGCCGGCGTCGGCGGCCCGGCGCTTGGCCTCTTCGAGTATCTCCCCGACGACGCCGTCGTCGACTACCACGCCGTCGAGCCGAGCGCGGCCGCCGACGTCCTCGACAGCCTGCTCGACGGGACACGGCGCAACGTCCGGCCGACGATCCACCGCGACCGGGTCGAGGACTTCGGGTTCGGAGACGCCCCCTACGACCTGATCCTCGCGGCGAACGTTCTGAGCGAACTCGACGACCCTGTCGCCGCCGTCGACCGCTGTCTGGACGCCCTCGCCGACGACGGCACCCTCGTCGCGCTCTCGCCGGCCGACCTCGAAACCAGTACCGGCCTTCGACAGGTTGAGCGCACCGTCGCGGCCGACCGGGACGTGAGCGTCTACGCTCCCACGCTTCGGCTGTGGCCCGGCGCGACGCCGTCGGATCGTGGCTGGTCGTTCGACGAACGCCCGCCGGTCGAGGCGCCTCACCCGCAGCGACGCCTCGACGACGCCGGCACCGATCCCGGCACGTTCACCAACGAGACGGTGAAGTTCTCCTATACGCTCTTCCGGCCGGACGGACAGCGCCGGGTGGGTGTCCGTGCTGACGCCGCCCGCCACGCCCGGATGGCTGACATGGAGCGACACGTCACCGAACGGATCGACCTGCTGGCGGTGAAACTCAGCCGGAACCTCGCCGACGAGGGCAACCCCCTGTTCAAGATTGGCGACGGGAGCGAACGCCTCGAACACTACGCGGTGTTGACGCGGGAGTCGGGGCTGAACCGCACGCTCCGAGAGGCCGATTACGGGGCCGTCATCCGGTTCGAGAACGCCCTCGCGCTCTGGAACGACGACGAGGGGGCGTACAATCTCGTCGTCGACGGCGAGGCCGTCGTCGACCTGGTGGCGTGACGTAGACGCTCGCACCCCGTGCCGCCGTCGGCCGCCGATCAGCCGGAGCGCCTAACTCGTCGGCCTCCCGAAGTGTGGGCATGGACGAGCCACACGTACTCTTGACGAACGACGACGGTATCGACTCCGTCGGGTTCCGTGCCCTCTACGACGCGCTCTCGGCGTTCACCGAGGTGACGGCTGTCGCCCCGAAAGGCGACCAGAGCGCTGTCGGGCGGGCCATGTCCCGCGAGGTGGACGTCGAGGAACACGACCTCGGATACGCCATCCATGGGACGCCCGCCGACTGCACCGTCGTCGGACTCGAGGCGCTCTGTCCCGACGTCGACATGGTGATTGCGGGCTGTAACCGCGGCGCCAACCTCGGGGCGTACGTCCTCGGGCGCTCGGGCACCGTCAGCGCCGCCGTCGAGGCCGCCTTCTTCGACGTGCCGGCCATCGCCGTCTCGCTGTACGTCCCTGGGGCGGACGGCGAGTGGCAACACGCCGCCGACGAGACACACCACTACCGCAACGCCGCCGAGGCGACGCGGTATCTCGTCGATCACGCCGTCGGCGCCGGCGTCTTCGAGCAGGCCGATTACCTGAACGTCAACGTCCCGATCCACGAACCCGGCGACGACCTCGCACCCATCGAGATCACCGAGCCGTCGACGCTCTACGATATGCGCGCCGAACGCGACGGCGACCGGATCGGCCTCACCGATAACGTCTGGGCGCGGATGCGCGAGGGAACCCTCCCCGACCCGCAAGGGACCGACCGGCGGGCCATCGTCGAAGGGCGCGTCAGCGTCTCGCCGCTCACCGCGCCACACACCTCCGAGCACCACGAGGCGCTCGATGCCCTCGCGGAAACCTATCACTGACCGACGCCAACACCTTTGATCGCCCGCTCGCAACCGACGGCCGATGGACGACGCCTTCGTCGACCTCTTACACCGAAACCTGGAACACGCCACCGCGTTCGACGGTCGGTTCGACGACGTCCAGGACGCCCAGCGCCCCCCGGTCGTCACCGTCTGCTGTTCCGACTCCCGGGTCCTCCAAGACCACATCTGGGGCAACGACCGCCCGGGGCAGCTCTTTACCTGCGGTAACATCGGCAACCGCGTCGTCGAGCACACCCACGCGGGCGAGGTGGTCTCTGGGGACGTCCTCTATCCCATCGCCCACACGGGGACCGAAACCGTCGTCGTCGTGGGACACACGGGCTGTGGGGCCGTGACAGCGGCCCACGCCGACCTGACCGACGGCGTCGACGAACCGCCGGGAATCGAGCGCTGTCTCGACCTCCTGACTCCGCATCTGTCGCCGGGCATCGACGCGCTTCCCGACGATCTGACGCGGGCGGCGGCAATCGACCGCCTCGTCGAGTACAACGTCGACCGGCAGGTCGACGCCCTCGTCGGGAGCGACGACGTTCCGTCCGCCGTCGACGTGATCGGCGTCGTCTACGACTTTCAGGACGTCTACTCGGGCCGGCGGGGCGAGGTTCACGTCATCAACGTCGACGGCGAGCACGACCCCGCGACGCTGCGAGCGAGTCACCCCGCTATCGAGGACCGGATCGAACGGCTGTGGACGTACTGAGGCGGGTGGCTGTGACTCGACAGCGGTGAAACGATGCCTCTCGTGCGATTCGACTGCCGGGCATGGTGGCGGAGGTCGACGGACAGAGCCGGCGGCACGTTCCTGCGTACGGACGGGGTGCGGAACGACAGCGTTCTGCGGATCGAACTCTCTCGGCACGTGTCGACTACGAGGGCGTGCGGCGTGGCCACGCCTCAGCGACGACGAGGACATCGACGCTTCGGGAGATTAGCTCGACCCGAGCAACGACTGACGACCGCCCGCAATGCGGCCCGAACCGCAACCCTCAGCGACTCTCCCGCTGCTCCACCTTGTTCAACTCGATGAGCAGGCGGAAGATGGCCTTCACGAGGTTCGCGTCGACGTCGAAGTGTTCGGCGTTCTCGCCCGCCCGATCCATCACGCGGGCCTCCTGTGACTCGTCGGTCGTCGGGAGGTCCCGCTCCGCTTTCACGTCGGCGACTGTGCCCGCGACGTAGGTCCGGCGAGCGATGAGTTCGACGAGTTCGCGGTCGATCTCCTCGATCTCCTCGCGGAGTTCCGAGAGCGACATGTCCTCGGTCACGTCGTTCATTCGATCACCCGTGCGCCATCCGTTCGTGTCGTGGTCATCCATGTGTCTCCCGTCCGTTGATCCCAGTGTTCGCGCACCGCTGCCAGTGTCTCGCGCTCGCCCACGGCGACGACGCTCGGTCCCGTCCCCGAGAGCGAGACGCCCGCGGCGTGGGGCATCGCCTCGACCGCCGGTTCCGTCGGGAACTCTAGGGCGGCCGAGAACGCCAGCCCGTTGACCGTCATCGCCGCGCCGTAGTTCCCATCGAGGGCCAGATCGGCGACGAGGCGGGCCATCGGCGCCACCCGCGCGCATCGTTCCGCGTCGGCGTCGGCACTGAAGGCTCGCTCCGCCGGCGTCCACACGAGGGCGTCCCACTCGATGGCCTCGTGGGCGAGCAAATCGTCCGCGTCGTTGTCGGTGACGGTGACGCCGCCGAGCATACTCGCGCTCGCGTCGTCGAACGCGCCGGTGACGGTGACGCCGGCGTCGCGGGCGGCCCGGACGCCGATACGGCAGGCCTCCTCACGGTCGAGCGTGGCGGCCGCCGTATCCTCGCCGGCCACCGCGCCCGCGACGGGCACCTCCAGCGCCGACAGCGTCGCCAGCACCGTCGCGTTCGCGGCGGCGCTCGAACTCTTCAGCCCCGCGGCCATCGGCACCTCGCTCTCGGTGCGGACGTGTCCGCCCTCCCCGTCGCCGAATCGCTCGACGACGCGTTCGACCGCACGACGAATCAGGCGGGTGTCGGCGTCCGGCGCCCCCGCAATCTCGCCGCTGACGCTCCCGGAGCCGTCGAGTTCGACCCGGGCGGTCGTCTCCGCGTCGATGGCGAAGGCCGACCCCATGCCCGTCGAGAGGGCGTTCAGGATCGTCCCCGCCCCGAGTGCGGCGGCCTCACCGTACATACCGAAGCCCCCGCGAACCGGACAGTTATGTCTGCCGGTCTCACCGAACGATCCGAGAGCCCAGCAGTCCCGCCACGCCGCCCGTGGCCGCCGTGGTGGCCCCGGAAAGCAAGAGCGGACCGACGGCGCCAACGAGCGAGTACGTCTGGTCGGTTCCCGGCCCCGAGACGAGGGCAAGCCCCGCGAGGCCCGCTCCGGCCAACACGAAGAAGCCGACGAGCGACCCGGCGGCGGCGACGGCGCCGGCCGTGCCGTGATTGACGAATCGCGACCCGACGAGCAGCCCGAGCGTCGCGGCGAGGATAGGACCGGCGAAAAACAGCGTCATCGTGGTCTGCAACACCGAGAGCGCGACGAACACGGGGCCAAACGTCGCGGGATCGGACCCGGTTGCCGCCGTGACGAACTGCGTCCGCACCCAGTCGGTGCCGACGAAGCCGACGATACCGAGGGCGACGCCGACGGCGGTGAACGCGCCGACGATCAGGGCCACCTGCCGGCGTGCGGAGGGCCGCGTCGACTGCCGGGACACGTTAGGGTCTCCACAGCCACAGTCGGTCCAGCGCCTCGGTCCAGTCGATGCGCTCTTCCCACGCCACCTCGGCGGGCGCGGCGACAAGGATGAACTGCCCCGCCTGGATCAGGAAGGCGTAGGTCACGTCGCCGTCGGCCTCGTAGTACACTCGGTCCCATCGGTCGCGGCCGAACGAGTAGTGCCCCTCGCGGCTGACAGCGGTGTCGTAGAGACGCTCGACGGCCGCCCCTGCCGTCGCCACGTCGTCGTACCGCTGTACGAACAGTGACGTGTGCTCGTAGTCGAGCGGTTCGAGATCCGTCGGCTGGTCCGCCTCGTCCGGGACGCCGTGGCTCACCACGTACGCGAATCCGGTTCGGCCGGTCGGCTCGCCGACGGACTCGAACTGCGTCCGCTGGCGGGCCAGCAACTCCGCGCCTTCGTTCGTATCGTCCGCGTCGTCGTCGCCGAACGGGTCGCGCTCGACGTACTGCGGGCCGGCGTAGGCGTAGCCCGCGTATCCAGAGGAGTGATAGATCTCGAACAGCCCCGGGTCCGCCTCGTCGTCGTCGTCTTCGTTCTCGTCGTCCTCGTTCTCGTCGTCGTCCGGCGTCTCGTCGTGGAGGTATCGGTAGAGACGTGCGTCGATCTGTCGGTCCGAGAGGACGCGGCGGACGAACAGGTCGCTACGAATCCCTCGGAGGTAGTCATAGAGCCGTTCGAGCTCTACGTCGACCCGGTCGAGGTCGCCCCGGGAGCCAAACCGGCGGATCGTCTCGATGTGGGCGTCGATTTCGTCGCGCATCTGTCCGGGGAGGCCGAAATGTCCGCCGAGCTCTGTCTCTGTGGTCGCGACGGCTCGGTCGGTCGCCCGCCGAACCAGTTCGAGGTTCTCGGCGTCGAACTCCGCGGAGTCCTGCACCCGTCGGACGGTCGCCATCGCGTTGCCGAGGACGCGCTGATACGTCTCGATTGCAGTGTCGTACTCGGTCGCGAACCACTCGATTTCGCCGTACGCCCGCTCCACCTCGCCCGCCAGTTGTCGGTTCGGCACGGGCGCCTCGGTCTGTGGTGTCGCCTCGTCCTCGTCGGTCGCCGGGGCGGCCGTCTCTGCCTCGACCAGTGCCTTGTCGGCCGCGGTTTCGGTCGCCGTCTCGGGGTAGTCGACGTTCGAGCCCCCGGCGGACAGACAGCCGCTGAGCCCGACCGCCGTCCCCACCAACAACCCCCGGCGCGTCCACTCCATGAGCGCGACAAGGGAACCGCCCGGTAAATAATGTACGGCCCCGGTATCGGACGTGAGAGTGCGGGACCCAGCCGACAAACTCAACGGGGATCGGTGCCGACCGCGAGCCATGGGCACGCCACTGGCGTCTCGCGAGGCACAGGCCGCCGAGGTGGTCGACCGACTCTCCGAGGAGTACCCCGACGCCACCATCTCGCTGAACTACGCGAACCGGCTGGAACTGCTCGTCGCCGTCGTCCTGTCGGCGCAGTGTACCGACGAACGGGTCAACGAGGTGACGGCCGATCTCTTCGAGAAGTACACCTCCGCGGCGGACTACGCCGCGGCCGACGAGGACGAACTCGCTGACGATATCTACGGTATCACCTTCCACAACAACAAGGCGGGGTATCTGACCTCGATGGGCGAGACTCTCGTCGCGGACCACGACGGCGACGTCCCAGACACGATGGCCGAACTCACCGACCTCTCGGGGGTCGGCCGCAAGACGGCGAACGTCGTCCTCCAGCACGGCCACGACGTCGTCGAGGGCATCGTCGTCGATACCCACGTCCAGCGGCTCTCGCGTCGACTCGGCCTCACGACCGAGGAGCGGCCAGAGCGGATCGAGACGGACCTGATGGACGTGATCCCCGAAGGCGACTGGCAACAACTGACACACCTACTCATCAGCCACGGGCGGGCGACCTGTGACGCACGCAACCCAGACTGTGACGACTGCGTCCTTGAGGACATCTGCCCGTCCTCGAAACTGGATTCGGATGTCGACCGCGCGAGCGGCGAGGCGTGGAGCTAGAGGTGTAACTGGACGTATCGGACGATTCCGACGAGGTAGGCCCCGAGCCAGAAGAGGACGTATCCGAAGACGCCGACCCGGAGGCGCCCGCGCCACGCACCCATGTTCTCGTGGAGGTCGTTCAGGTCTGTATCGGGGTCGGGGTCACGATAGAGATCGGCCTCGCGTTTCGCCTGGAAGATCCGAACGATGCCCGTCAGCGCGAACGCGAGCATCGCGTAGGCTTGGAGGCCGAGAACGGCGTGCAGGACCGCCAACCCGCCGAACTGGTCCATCAGACGCGGCGCCATCCAGCCGACCACGGGCACCGTCGTCAACACCAGCCCCACTGTGATATACTTCAAGTGCCTCGTCAACACGTCCCACGTCACCGTGTCGTTGTCCAGCACGATCCACGCACCGTAGAGATAGAAGGGGAGGCTCGCGGTCACCGCGAGGCCGGCGAGGGTCGCCACCGTCGCGTCGCGTACCATCGTCGACCGTTAGGCTGGGGTCGTTAAAACGGACGCGGCTCGTGGACCGTCTTCCCCACCACGGTGATGGGGGTGGTCCTCGAACCAGCCCGGACGCCGCCGCGGAGTGGTCAACCGTCACGCTAACAGGGACTCCGGCCCAACACCCAAAGTAATGAGCGACTCGCCCGCACGCGAAGAGGACACCCCTCCCGATGCTGCCGACGAGGCCGACGACGTCCAGGCATTACGTCGACAGGTCGAAGAGAAGTACGACTTCGAGGACTTCGGCCCCAGCGACATGGCGCAGATGAGCGCCGAGGAGTGGGAGGCGGCGTTCGACCCCGAGACGTGGGTCGTCGGCGAAGACTTGCTCGACCGCGTGGAGAACGACCTCAAGAACCGGATCGACACCCGCGAGGTGTTCGCCGTCCTCGAACGCTACGAGGAGGGCGGCGAGGAGCGATTGGTCGCCTACTCCGACGAGGGGTACGCCATCGTCGGCCCCGACGGGAGCGTCGAAGGGCAGGGGACGGTCCTCCGAGACGTAAAACCCACCGTGGCGCTGTGTTCGATGGACTCCTACGCGGTGCCCGACGCGCCCGACGACGTCTCTCTGCCGACCCCCGACGACGTCCCGGAGGGGACGGGACAACTGGGGAACAATCTGCTTCAAGTGGTTGCCGTCGCGCAACTGCTGGCGGGGCTTGGGCTGATCGGCGTCTGGCTGTTCACCGACGCCGTCCCCACGCCGGGGGGGTACGTCAACCTCGTCCCGCCGGTGGTGGGGCTGGTTTTCGCTGGCATCGGCCTGTTCCTCTTTGCGGTCGTCGCCAACGCCCGACTCTCGGATCGCTTCCGGGCCGAGGAGTTCCGTGATCGCTTGCGTGCGACCGGCGTCGACGACGGCGACCGCCCCGACTTCCTCCCGCCGCTGGAGGGGTCGGAGACGGCCTCGACGGGGTCGACCGCCGCCGACGAGACCGGTGACCCGGACTAACGACCACTGGGGAGTCGGTGGGTTTAAGCGCATTCCATCCTCAGTTTTGACCGTATGAAGAGGCGGGATCTCCTGAGAGTGGCCGGTGGGTCCGCCGCCGTTGGAACGGCCGCCGCGACGGCGACGCCAGCCGCCGCACAGGCGTCGTTCGACGGGTGGATGAGCGACGTTGGTAACTACAGCGAGGTGGCCGACGCAACCGGCCAAGACGAGGTAACGATCACGGTCGGTGCCCAGGGTAACGGCGGGAACTTCGGGTTCGACCCCGCGGCCGTTCAGGTCGACCCCGGAACGACCGTCGTCTGGGAGTGGAACGGCGAGGGTGGGCAACACAACGTCGTCGCCGAGGAAGGCGGCGACTTCGAGAGTGAACTCTCCGCCGAAGCCGGCTTTACCTACGAACAGACCTTCGAGGAGGCGACCGTCGCCAAGTACTTCTGCCAGCCCCATCGGGGCCTCGGCATGAAGGGCGTCGTCGTCGCCGGCGAGATTCCCGGCGGCGGTGGCGGCGAGGGCGGCGGTGGTGGTGAGGGCAGCGGTGAGGTCGACCTTCACACCCTCGGCGTCCCGATTCAGGCCCACTGGGTGGGCGGCGCGACGATGCTCGGTATCATCGTCTCGCTCGTGTTCACCTTCTACGTCCTGAAGTACGGCGAGTCGCCGAACACTGGCACCGGGAGGGGAGAGTAGATGTCGTCTAGCGGCAGTACCTACGGCGACATCCACCGGTACGAACCGGCTCGCGAGAGCACAGCCGCGGCCATCGCCATCGTCCTCCTGACGGTCATCGAGGTGGTGTTCGTGTTCATGTTCGCCTACGGCCTCGTGAGCGGATGGGGCCTTACTGAGACGGGCAACATGTTCCTCGGCGCCATCCTGGCTGTCATCTTCGTCGACCTCGCGTTCATCCTCGCGCTGTATCGCAAGGAGTTCCTCCCCGACGTCGTCATCGTCAAGAAGCGACGCCGGAAGTGGGAGGACCTCTACATCAGCGAGGACGACGTCGACGGCACGAGCATCGGCGACGGGGCGTGGGACACCGTCAAACGCGCAGTGTACCCGTACTACAAGCGATAACACATGAGCCTAGAAAAGAAAGACGAGATGGACCACAAGGGGTGGATGAAACGGAAGGATCTGACCCCCGTCGAAGCCACCTTCCTGACGGCACTGGTCTGGATGGACAAGCGGCTCCGCATCGTTGACTACCTTGAGCTGATGGAGAACCTGTACTACAAGGTCAACATGCAGATGCCGAAGAGCCACACGGAACAGTACGATCTAGACAACAAGTTCTGGTACTGGTACCCACTGTACGCGCTGGGGTCGTTCTCGACGCTCGCGTACGTCGTCGCCGCCGTCAGCGGCGCCTTACTCGGGTTCTACTACGCCCCGGCACAGGCGGGTGACCCCAGTACGGCGTACAACTCGATCACGTTCATCATGACCGACCTCCAGTTCGGGTTCATGCTGCGGTCCATCCACCGGTGGTCGGCACAGGTGATGGTCGCGGCCGTGTTCCTCCACATGCTCCGTGTGTACTTCACGGGTGCGTACAAGGAGCCGCGCGAACTCAACTGGCTGCTGGGCATCGTCCTGATCAGCCTGACGATGGTGTTCGGATACACGGGCTACCTGCTCCCGTGGGACCAACTCGCCTTCTGGGCCGGACAGATCGGCGTCGAGATGTCGCTCTCGATTCCGCTGGCCGGTGAGTGGATCGCCCAACTCCTGTTCGGCGGGTTCACCCTCAGTCAGGCGACGCTCCAGCGGATGTACATCCTCCACGTGTTCCTGCTACCCTTCGTCGTGACGACGCTGATCGCTATCCACATCGGCATCGTCTGGGTGCAGGGCATCGCGGAACCCCACTAAACCATGAGCGAAACCGACACCAACACCGACGGCAGCGAGGAGGCTCGCACCGACGGCGGCGGTCCGGGCATCGTTGCCCCGGACGACGAGACGCCGACGTGGCGCGAGCGTAAGGAACGGACGACGGGCCTCTCACGGCTCACCTACGAGTACTTCGAGCGAGCCCGGCGCGAGGACCAAGACCTACGCACCGAGTCCGACTACGTCGAGCGCGACGTACTCGCGTTCCCGACGTGGCCCCACGAGACGGTTCGCAACCTCTCTATCGTGGCGTTCTTCACCGGGATGATCTTCTTCCTCGCGGCGACGATGCCGCCACACATCGGGGCGCCGGCGAATCCGAGTTCGACGCCGGCGATCATCCTGCCGGACTGGTATCTCTACTGGTCGTTCGGCCTGCTGAAGCTCGGCCCACTGAACCCCGACCTCGCCATTCTGGGCGGGCAGAAGCTCACGGCCGACCGCACCTACGGCGTGCTGGCAAACGTCGTCGTCGTCGGCGTCATCGCCATCGTGCCCTTCCTGAACAAGGGGTCGGCGCGACGCCCCGTCGAACAGCCGTTCTGGTCGGCTGTCGGCGTCGGCGGCGTCGTCTTCGCGCTGACGATCAGCCTGCTCGCGGTCAAGAACCTGATGCCGATGAACGTCCACCTCCTGTTCGATCTGACGTTCCTCCTGCCCATCGTGGCGACGACGATCACCTACGCCATCCTGAAGACGATGCGCGAAGGGTATATGTACGACCTCAACCGTCGGTACTACCGGCTCCGGCCGCCGAAGTGACCGACGGTCGATGACTGCTTCTTCGGACGACGTGAGCGACGATCCTGCCGACGACACGCCGACCACCGACAGCGGCCGCCGCGACGTGGTCGTTCCGATGCGCCTCTATAAGACGATCACCGTTTTCTCGACGCTCATCGCCGTCGGCAGCGTCGTTCTCGGCTTCGTCCTGCTCGACGCTGCGACGATACGACTCAGCCTCCTGCGGCGCCTCGTGATCGGTCTGCTCGGCGTTGTCGGCGTCACCCCGCCGTCGACGGTGTTGAGTGCGGTCCTCGCCGTCGCTGGACTCGCGTCGATTACCCTCGGCGCCGGCGTATACGTCCTCGGCACGCGGTTTCGCGCCCGCGGAATGGGAAACTCTCAAGAGGACGCCGCCGAATCTTCAGATAATGGCTGACGAATTCATCAAGGGGGTCGGTATTTTCACTGGCGCCGGCCTCGGCTGGATTGTGCTCGCCGGCTGGTATCGCACGCCGAGTTTCGAGAGCACCCGACAGCTCGTGAGTCCGGTGTCGCCCAACCCCGCGAACGCGGATCTGTTCAACCTGCTTGCCATCGGGCTGATGGACGTGCTCCTCTGGTTCGCAATCCTGGGCCCGCTGGCGTTCTGGGTCCTGCTCCCGGCCGCCAGACAGGCACGCAAGGCGGTCGAGGGTCGACGAAACGCCTGATCGCCCGCGGACGATAGTCCTTTTTTCAAACATGCCGACGAGCTGTGCCTCCCGTGTGCGAGCGTCCGACACGCGTCGCTGGGGGACGGCGTGACGCCGGTGAAGAAAAACGGTCGATTGATTCAGACGATGGCGTTCCAGACCGGTTCGATGAAGATGAACAGGCTCTGGTAGCCGGCGTACAGCAGGGCGAGCAGCGACGCCGCGACGGCGCCCTTTGGACGTTCGAAGGTCATGTCGTTTCGAGCCTCGACCTGCCGGGACTCGAACTCAAAGAAGTCGGTCAACAGCAGGCCGACGGCAATGACCGACATGACCATCCCGCCGTGCGGTTCGACGATCAGGAACACGAACGAGACGACGACGAGCGCCACCATCGACAGCGAGTGGGGCAGGTACCGGCTCAGTTCATCGGCGCCGTCCTCGACTTGCGTCGCGTGGACGGAGTGGGCCCGAATCCGCGTGAGCATGTTCACCAACACCAGCGCCAGCACCACGTGCGCGATGTACGGTTCGAGCGCTTCGAGGGCGCCGACCGGGACGACGAACTGTAGCGGTTGCATGGTTCAACCTGGGCCGGTGACTCATTAGAAGTTTTCCGTTCCTATCCGGTGTTCGTGCCGGTCCCCGCCCCGACACCGTCGACGGGCGCCGTCGCCACCTCGACCGAGCCGGCGCGTTCGACCCGGAGGGCGGCGCCGGCATCGACGGTATCGCGGCGGACGCCGTCGACGAAGAGGCCGACCGCACCCTCCCGTTCCACCGAGAGGTCGAGACCTGCGTCCGGGTCGACGACGCGACGGCTGGGTGCCGTCGAGAACGGTGCAATGGGCACGACTGCGGCGCCGCTGCCGGCTTCGAGTACCGCCCCTCCTGCCGCGGCAGCGTAACCGTCGCTCCCTAGGGGGGTGGCGACGACGATGCCGTCGGCCCGGACGGAATCGAGGTGCGTTCCGCCCGCCGTGACGGCGTACTCCGAGATGCTCGCGGGCGCGTCGGTGACGAGGGCGACGTCTCGGAGTGCGCGCGCGATGATGTCCCCGTCACGACGGACGCCGAGGACGGGGTGTGACTCGTAACCACCGTCGCCCGCAACCAGCGCCGCGAGGGCACTCGCCAGGTCCGGCCGCGCGACGCAGTGTCGGCCACCCGCGTGAGTCACGGGGAGCACGGGCGCGTCGGGTGGATCGGTGACGACCGAACGGACGGCAGCGTCACTGACGGCGACGAGGGCGTCGACGGGGTGGTTCCCGTCCTCGGCGACGAGTGACGCCCCCGCGACGCCTGCTGCCGTCGCGACGGTCCCGTCGTCGCCTCTGACGGCGACGTTCACCGCCGTCCTCCGCTCTCCGCTCCCGACACTCCCCGGCCGGGTTGCTCCGCGTACGGCATCCGCTCCATGCGAGGCACGTCGATCCACGACGGTAAAAAGCCCGTGCGATTCAGAACGGCCAGTCGCCGGTCGCCCGCATGCCGGCCGCGAGGTCCTCGCGCTCCAGGTCGGCGGCGATGGCCTCCGTCGACCGGCGGTCGATCCGGTCGGCATCGGCGAGGGCGGCGACAACGCCCGTGACGAGGATAGCCCCCTCGCGGAGCGTCCGCCGTTCGAGTTTGTCGAGCGTGTCTGCGCGGGTGTGCCCCCAGCCGCGTCCCCGGTCGTCACCCTCGCTCGATACGAGCAGTGCGGGGACACCGCGCGCGACGAACGGCCAGTGGTCGCTGTGTGGGTGCTGGCTCGGGCGGACGGAAACGGGGTGGCCAACGCGGTTGGCGACGTCGGTGACCGCGTCGCCTAGGGCCTCGAAGCCGTGGGTGTACCACTGGAGTGTCCGGCCGCGACAGACGCCGTCACAGTTGACGAGCGCCTGGACGGCGTCGGGGTCGATCCGCTCGGCCTCGCGTTTCGACCCCCGGAGGCCGACCTCTTCGGCGCCGAAACAGACGATTCGGACCCGGCGGGAGAGGTCGGCGTCGCGCGCGAGCAACGCCCGCGTCACTTCGAGGACGGTCGCCGTCCCCGCGGCGTTGTCGACGGCGCCCTCGGCGATGTCGTGGGCGTCGACGTGGCTGGTCAGGTACACCGCGCGGTCGGTATCGGGGCCAATATCGGCCCGGACGACCCCACTCGTCGCCGCGGGCGTCTCGCAGTCGACGCGGACGGTCACCTGCTTGCCCTCGTGTCGGCGGACGAGTCGCGTCCCGACCTCCTTACTCACCCCGACGGCCGGAATGGGACCGAGCGGCGAATCGTCGGTGCCGACACTACCCGTCGGCGCGAGACAGCCAGGGGTGTGGTTGCGGAAGACGAAGGCGGCAGCGCCGGCCTCGACGGCGCGGTAATACTTCTCGCGGCGGTGGATGAACCGGTCGTAGTGGTCGGGCACCGTCGAGGAAACGACGACTACCGCCCCGTCGAGGTCGGCCTCGAAGTCCGCGGGCAGGCCATCGCCACAGTCGACGAGGCGGCCGGTCGCGGACCCAGACGGACTCCGCGGGAGGGCAATCGACTCGGTGTCGCCGTCCGGCGTCTCGACGCCACTCGATCCTCGAACCCACCCCTGGACGTCGAACGTCTCGACGTGTGCGTCCCGGGCGCCGAGGTCCGCGAGCGCGTCGCGGGTCGCGGTCAGCGCCTCGCGTTCGCCGGGGCTGCCGGCCATCCGGTCACCGATGTCGACCAGTCGCTCCAGATGCGACCACCCGGTGTCGCTCGTGAACGTCTCGCCGATCCAGCCGTGCATGGCCACATCTGTCCTCCCGGGCGACTAACCGTTTCGGTCTCCGAACGTCGAACGTCGATACGCTGCATGACAGTCGTCGAAGCAACACCGCCGATACCGAGCGGAGCGGCGCCGAATTCGGCAGGTCTTTATTTATTCGTCTGCGTATGTGATGGCATGACAGGCGTTCGAGTCGCCGGCGTCGGATTGACGCAGTTCGGGCGACAGCCGGAGCGTACCGGTCGCGATCTGTTCGCGGAGGCCGCCCTCGCGGCGCGCGAGGACGCCGGTATCTCCGGCGACGACATCGAGGAGATCAACTACGGCAACTTCATGGGGGCGCTCGCGGAGCGCCAGGGCCACCAGGCACCGCTGATGGCGAAGATGGTCGGGGTGAACTGCCCGGCGACCCGATACGAGGAGGCGTGTGCGTCCGCGGGCGTGGCGGTCCGGGAAGCCGTCCGCACCGTCCGCTCCGGCGAGGCGGACGTGGTCCTCGCCGGCGGCTGTGAACGGATGACCAACCTCTCGACGGCCGACGTCACCGAGGGGTTGGCGACCGCCGCCGACGACCTCTTCGAGATCAGGGCAGGGATCACCTTCCCCAGTGCGTACGCCCTGATGGCGCGGGCCTACTTCGAGCGCTTCGGCGGGTCGCGAGAGGACCTCGCACACGTCGCGATGAAAAACCACGACAACGCCCTCCCCAACGAGTACGCCCAGTTTCACCGCGAGATCACGGTCGAGGAGGCTCTCGACGCGCCGATGGTCGCCGATCCGCTCGGCCTCCTCGACGCCTGTCCCGTCACCGACGGCGCGAGCGCCGTCGTGTTCGTGAGCGACGAGTACGCCGCGGCAAACGATCTGGAGGCGCCGGTGTCGGTAACCGGGTCGGGACAGGGCGGCGACAACCTCGCCTTGCAGGCCCGCGAGCAACTCGCCGTCACGCCGGCGACCGAGCGCGCGGCGAGCGAGGCGTACGCCGACGCGGGTCGCGACCCTGCCGACGTCGACCTCGTCGAGGTCCACGACTGTTTCACCATCGCCGAGGTGCTGGCCATCGAGGGGTTGGGCTTCTACGAGCCAGGTGAGGGGGTCGGCGCCGCCCGCCGCGGCGAGACGACGGCGAGCGGCGACCGGCCCGTAAACCTCTCCGGGGGGCTGAAGGCCAAGGGCCATCCCGTCGGCGCCACCGGCGGCAGTCAGATCGCCGAGATGACGCGACTGCTCCGGGGCGATCACCCCAACAGCGAGCACGTCCCCGACGCGACGGTCGGCGTCACTCACAACGCGGGCGGGACGGTGGCCTCCGCTGTCGTCCACGTTTTGGAGGTGGACCGATGACCGACGAAAACGCGGGCTACGACGAGTGGCTGGACGCTATCGACGACGGCGAGGGGTACTTCTACGTCTGTCCCGAGGGCCACGGCTCGCTTCCCCCGCGTCGGGTGTGTCCCGACTGTGGGTCGCCGGAACTGGAGCGGACGCCGCTGTCCGAGACAGGGACCGTCGAGACGTTCACCGTGTGTTACGTCGCCGCCCCCGACTTCGCCGACGAGGAGCCGTACGCTACCGCAATCGCCGACTTCGGCGACGTGCGTCTCACGGGTGTCGTCCGCGGGATCGACCCCGAGGATGTGTCGGTCGGGATGACCGTCGAGCCGGCGGTCGGCACCAACGAGACGACGGGCGACGACCTGCTGGCGTTGCGGACGCGGTGATCAGACGGCGGCGACGACCGTCTCGACGAACTCTTCGGGGTGTTCGACGTGCGGGAGAAGCTTCGCGTGATCGAACACGACCAGCCGCGCGTCGGCCGCCTCGGCCAACGTCCGCCCCCGCGACAGCGGTGGGAGCGTCGCGCCGCGGCCCCAGACGAGGGTTACGGGCACGTCGGTCTCTTCGAGGGCCGCATCGAGGTCGAGCGACGAATTGCAGTGGCCGGCGATAAAGGAGGCGACGGCAAAGCGGGCGTTCGGCTGGTGGGTTGTCCGCCACTGGTAGTCGGTCCACGCGGCGGATACCACGGACGGGTCGGCGTAGGCGTGGTCGGCGTTGAAATACCGGATCGACGGTTTCGACACCAGTGCGTCGAATAGCGCCGCCCCGACGACCGGCGCGCGCAGGAGTTCGCGGAGCCACGGCTTCGGCGGATCGGGGCCGCCGACGGTCGTCGGACAAATGCAGACGAGCGACTCCACGTCGACGCCGAGACGCAGCGCGCGGGCGACGTAGGCACCGGAGAGCGACGACGCGACGACCGCGGGCGTCTCGAACTCGGCGAGGAAGTCGGCGACGAAGTCCTCGTAGAGCGACGCGGAGTAACGAAGTGGGGGTCGAGCCGAGCGGCCGAACCCCGGTAGGTCGGGGACGACGACGTGGTACTGCTCCGCGAGCGCGTCGAAAATCGCGCGGAACTCGCCGCTCGATCCGGCGGCGTTGATGCCGTGCAGACAGACGAGGTCCGGATCGTCGGGGTCGCCAGCCTCCGCGTAGGCGACGTCCATCCCGCGCCAGCGATACGTCCGCTCGGTCGCGTCGAGGGCGGGTTCGAGTTCGCCCGCCGCGTCCTGGAGGACGCGGTCGGCAACGGCGGCCGCCGTCCCGAGTCCGAGGAGGGCGCCCCCGAGGCGTCTGAGCTTCATACTCGCCTTTCGGACGCGGTGCCCTTATACCGGCTGGTCGGGCCGTCGCTCACCAGCTTTGCAGTCCGGCTTCGAAGAGGTAGACCACCGCCTCCTGTGAGAGAAGCAGCGACCCGTAGGCCGCCGCGGGAAGCAGAAGCGAGTCAGTCCGGTCGTATCCCGTCGCCGCCACCCAGAGGACGGCGACCTGTGTGGCGCCGTACAACAGTTCGGCGACCGAGCCGGTGTCGGCCGCCCAAGCGATGATAACGAGGCCGAGAACCGCGGTGACGGGGAGGTAGGCGAGATACGCCAGCGCGTCGCGGTCGACGTGTTCGACGGCATACAAAGCGATCCCGAGTGCGACGACGAACGCCCCCGCGAGCGCGAGCTTCCCCGGCTGGGGGAACGCCGTTAGCCCGCCGGGAGCGCCCGTGAGCACGACCGCCGCGACGACAGTCGTCAGAGCGGCCGCCCGGCGGCCATCGACCACGCGCTCGAACGTCCCCTGGACGAGCAGGTGACAGACGACGGTCAGCGAGCAGGCACCGACGAGGACGCCGGGGCCGAGTAGCGCCAGGAACGTCGTCGCGGGGGTGCCGGCACCCCACGCCGACATCGTGAGCGCGTTGTACGGGACGCCGGTAGCGTCGCCGACGGCCTTCGTGCAGGCAACGAGTCCCGGCGGAAGCAGGAGGGCCAGACCGAGGCGGTGGCGGTCGCCCGCCGACGGCGGCGCCAACCGCACGTCGACACCGCGGAGGGCCGCGTACGCGCCGACGTACGCCACGAGGCCGCCGACGAGCACTGCGCCCGCGAGCAGGCTGTCGGCGACGGGGCCGCCGACGGGCACTACGTTCGACACCGCGGGCTGGAGCATCGTCGCGATTCGTCGCCAGAGGTGGACGCCCAGAAGCGCGAGAACGACCGCCGCGAGTTCCGCCGCGAGCGGGTGGTCGCCGAGGCCGGGGGCCGCCGAACGGAGGGACATATCCGCGTCTCGTTTTGCGGTGGTTTCACCCTGTCGGCTGTCCCCGGAGCGGGGTCACTCGACGGGGTCGTCGCGCTCCCGACGCTCGCGGACACAGTCGGCAAGCGGCGTGAGGATGCGGTCGGCGACGGTGTAGGGGTCCGTCTCGCGGGCCCGCACCTCGTCGACGAGCGTCGCCATCCCGCCGCGGCGGTCGATCTCTCCTTCGAGCAGGTCGGCCGCGTCGGCACGCAGTAGCTGTCGGATCTCCTCGGCGGTACGAGTCCGTGCCCGCCGGTCGAGTTCGCCGGTCGACCGGAGGTGGTCGTAGTGGGCGTCGAGGGCGCCGATCAAGTCCCTGACGCCCTCGCCCTCGGTCGCGACGGTCTCGACGATTTGTGGGTCCCACTCGTCAGTCGACTTGTCGTCGGCGTTCGCGTCACTCTCGACGGCCGCGCCCGCACCGTGGTGGCCGGCGCCGGCCGCCGTCGCCCCCTCGCGCATGTGGAGCATCTCTTGGAGGTCCGAGACGGTGGTCGAGGCGCCGTCCATGTCGGCCTTGTTGACGACGAACACGTCCCCGATTTCGAGGATGCCGGCCTTGAGCATCTGGACGTCGTCGCCGCTGCCGGGCTGGACGAGGACGACCACGGTGTCGGCAGTCCGAACCACGTCCACCTCGTTCTGGCCGGCGCCGACCGTCTCGACGACGATTCGGTCCTTGCCGAAGGCGTCGAGGGCCTTGATCGCGTCGGCGGTGGCCGTCGAGAGTCCGCCGAGTTGGCCGCGGGCGCTCATCGATCTGAAAAAGACGTCCATGTCACCGACGTTCGAGGCCATCCGGATGCGGTCACCGAGCACCGCGCCCCCGGTGTACGGCGAGGAGGGATCGACCGCGATGACGCCGACGGTGAGTCCACGGTCCCGGTAGGTCTTGGCGAGTTTGTCGACCAGCGTCGACTTGCCGGCGCCCGGACTCCCCGTGACACCGATCACCTCCGCGTCGCCCGTGTGGGCGTGCAGCGCCGAAACGATGTCGCGGTAGCCGGGGGCGCGGTCCTCGATCTTCGAGATGGTGCGGGCGAGTGCCCGATGATCGCCGTCGAGGACGTCGGCGACCAAGTCCGGTGCCTCCGTCTCGGCCTCGCTCATCGTTGCGGAACGTTGTCCCGGACGAAGTCGATGGTCTCCTGCATCGGCGTCCCGGGACCGAACACCTCGGCGACGCCAGCCGCCATCAGGTCCGCCCGGTCCTCGTCGGGGATGATCCCGCCGATGATGACGAGGGTGTCCTCGAAGGCACCGTACTCTTTCAGCCCCTCGATCACCTTCGGCACCAGCGTGTTGTGCGCCCCCGAGAGGATGGAGATGCCGAGGACGTCCACGTCCTCCTGGACCGCCGCCTGAACGATTTCCTCCGGCGCGCGGTGGAGTCCGGAGTAGATGACCTCGAATCCCGCGTCCCGGAACGCCCGGGCGATGACGTGGGCGCCCCGGTCGTGGCCGTCGAGGCCGACCTTGGCGACGAGACACCGGATGGTCCGCTGTTCCTGGCCTGCGCTCATGTGCTACCTTTCAGCACACGGGCGTTTGACTCTAACGGAGCCTCTGTGGCCGCCCCCGTCGCTTTTCATCCGGGACACCGACGCGAACGTATGTCCGCACCACCCGAGGAGCCGTTCCCGGACCCGCCCGACGACGATGGGTCGGCCTCGCTACTCGGCTTCAACTGGTACCATCACGCGCTCGCAGCCGCGTACAGCGTCAGCGCCGCAATTTCGGCGGCGTCTATGTCTCCCGCGCGGCTAGCGGGGTACTTCGTCGCCTCGCTGGTCGGCGCGTACGTCGTCGTCGCGGTGCTGACGCTCTGCTGGCGGTTCGCGTGGGCACAGTTAGGGTGACACTCGCCACCGCGTGAAACGCTTTCATGTAGCAATCGTCGAATCGAACTTCGACGATGTATTGCCACGAACACCCAGGTTTTTATTCCGCTCGCCCTTCGATTCGGATATGAGAAGCCCACCTGATACGAGCGAGTTCGATACGCCGTCGCGGATTCTGATGGGTCCTGGCCCGAGCATGATCGCCCCGCGCGTCCTCCGTGCGATGTCGACGCAGGCGCTCGGATACATGGATCCCGCCTTCCTGGAGATTATGGACGACATCCAAGAGCTGTTGCGATATACGTTCCAGACGGACAACGAGTGGACGCTGGCCACGAGTGGGACGGGGACGGCGGCGATGGAGACGGCCATCGGCAACCTGATCGAGCCGGGCGATACGATGTTGGTCCCCACGAACGGCTACTTCGGTGACCGTATGGGCAAGATTGCCCGCCGCGCGGGTGGCGACGTGGTGACCGTCGACGCCCCGTGGGGCGAACCCCTCCAGCCCGCGGACGTCGCAGCCGCCTTCGACGAACACCAGCCCGACGTCTTCGGGTTCATCCACGCCGAAACCAGTACCGGCGTCCGCCAGCCGAACGTGTCTGAGATGACCGACATCGCCCACGACCACGACGCGCTCGTGCTTGCGGACTGTGTCACGTCGCTATCGGGCGTCGAACTCCGTCTCGACGAGTGGGGTATCGACGCCGCCTACGGCAGTCCCCAGAAGTGTCTCTCCTGTACCCCCGGGGCGACGCCGCTGACGATGAACGACCGCGCCCGGGAGAAGGTGCTGAACCGGGAGACCGACACCGGTTCCTGGTATCTCGACCTCGACCTCGTCATGGAGTACTGGGGCGACGAGCGCAACTACCACCACACCGCCCCGACCACGAACTTCTACGGGCTTCGCGAGGCGCTCCGCCTCGTCGCCGAGGAAGGACTCGAGAATCGGTGGGAGCGCCACCGCGAGGTCGCGGGCGAACTCCGGGAGGGCCTCCAGCGTCTCGGTCTCGATCCCGCCGCCGAGAAGGAGTACTGGCTCCCGAGCCTGAACACCATCGAGGTGCCGGACGGCGTCGACGACACCGCCGTCATCGAGTTCCTGATGCAGGAGTACGACATCGAAATCGCGAGCGGTCTCGGTGACCTCGAGGGCGACGTCTGGCGGATCGGCTGTATGGGGTACTCCGCGCGTCGACAGAACGTCGCCTGCCTGCTGACGGCGATGGAAGACGCACTCGAAGCCCAGAACTTCGACGTGGGCGAGACCCCCATCGAGGCGTAAGCTACGCGCCGTCCGCCGTCACGTCGCCCCACTCGACGGCGGTCCCACGGTGCCGACACTCCTCTAGGGCGTGTTTTGCCGCCATCCCCGCCTCGTGCGCGGAGGCGCCGCGACCAACGCCCACCTTGAGGTCGACGCCGACGGCCTCCTCGACGTGGTCGATGGCGTCCTGATAGGCGTCGGTCGACATCTCGGGTGCGACCGCGATGATGTTGTCGCCCCCGACGAAAAAGGAGAGCCCACCCTGCTCCTCCCGGAGATGCCGCATCAGCGCCGCGTACCCCTGCTCGATCTGGATGAACGAATCGAACTCGTTGAGCTGATCGGTGTACTTTCCGGTCGCGTCGTTCACGTCGAAGTGGGCGATGGACACGTCGTCGCTGTCGTCGGTGATGGGGTCGCCGGCGAGCACCTCGCGCCGGTCGCCGTCCTGTGCGCTCCCGGCGCGCTGGAGGCCCTCGGTCGCCTGCTCCAGCGCGACTGCCGGGTTCGGGTCGGCACCGATCCCGAGGCTGACGGTGACCGGATAGCGGTTCCCCATCGACTCCTGAAGGAGCTCGTGATCGTCGATATCCAAGCCGTTCGTCACCGCGACCATGTTGTCGAAGCGGGTGAAGAAGGCGTAGCCGCCCCGGTAGCCGACGAACTGCGCGATGTCGGCGAAGAGTCGCGACTGGAGCGTCTGGAGGTCCATCTCGCGGCGCGGTTCCGGCGTCACCGTCCACGGTCCGTAGTTGTCGATCTGAACGAGCGTCAACTGCGTGTTCGTCACGGTACCGAACAGTAGGGCGGCGTCCAAATGGCTCTTTGGTTCGAGTGGGGGGTCGACCGGACCGCGCGGCCGCACAGACGCCCGCCGGCGAGCGCGGCGTTCAACTACACGGCGGCCCTAGGCGGATCGATGACCTATCGTGGTGTCGTCCTCGACGTTGACGGGACGGTGGTCCGTGGCGACGAACCGATCCCGGGTGCGGCCGAGGGACTCGACCACCTGGCTGCCGCGGGGTGTCGACGGCTGTTCGTCTCGAACAATCCGACCAAGCGGCCGCCGGCGTACGCCGAGCGCTTGGGCCGTGCCGGCTTCGACGTCGATCCCGCGGAAATAATCACCGCCGGAACGGTCACGACCACCTACCTCGGCGAGCGTCACGACGACGACGCGCTGTTCGTCGTCGGCGAACCGGCACTTGTCGAGCAGTTGACCGACGCTGGTCTCACGGTCGTCGACGAGGCCGCCCGAGCCGAGGCGGTCGTCCTCTCCATCGACCGGTCGTTCGACTACGACCGCCTCTGTGCCGCGCTCCGGGCCTGTGAGGGCGACGACGTGACACTCGTCGGCACCGATCCGGACATGCTGATCCCCGCGGCCGGCGGCGACCTCCCCGGATCGGGCGCCATCATCAACGCCGTCGCCGGCGTCGTCGGCCGCGACCCGGACGTGGTCCTCGGCAAGCCCTCCGAGCCGGCACTTCGCATCGTCCGCGACCGCCTCGGGGTGTCGCCGTCGGCGTGTCTGGTCGTCGGCGACCGCCTCGACACCGACGTGGCGCTCGGTGACCGTGCGGGGATGACGACGGCGCTCGTCCGCACCGGCGTCACCGACGACGCCGACCTCGCCGAGAGTGACATCTCGCCCGACTACGTCCTCGACTCGCTGGCCGACGTAGAGCGCATCCTCGATTAACCGCGAAGCAGGTTCAGCACCTCGTCGGCCACGTCGGGGTCGACCGCGATGACGTAGTGCCGACCGGGGGTGAGCGTCGTGTCCGGTCTGGCGACCCGGTTGCCGTCGTCGTCGGAGATGACGAGCGTGCCCGCGGGGAAGCGAACCGCTCGAAGTTCCTTGTTCGCGGCTGGCGCCCCCTCATCGACCCGAATCTCTAGGATGTCGAGGTCGCCGGTCACGTCGGAGATCGACCGCACATCGCTCCCCTCGATTTCGTTGACTGCGACGCGTGCCCCCGCATCCTCGGGGAACACCGTCTCGTCGACGAACCGACCGTACGCCTCTCGCCGTCGAGAGTCGATGCGTGCAACAGTCCGGATGCCCGGCGCCATCGCCGCGGCCTCCATACACACCGCCAGGTTCAACCCCGGTTCCCCGGTTAGCCCGGCGATCACGTCCGCCGACTCGACGTCTGCCTGTTCGAGGATGTCGGGGTTCGAGGCGTCACCCTGGATGACCGTCGCCACGTACTCGTCGGCGATGCTGTCACACCGGTCCGGGTCACGCTCGATGATGGTGAGGTCGTGGCCCCGGTCGTCGAGGGTGATCGCTGTCTGGAAGCCGACGCGCCCGCCGCCTGCGATGATCACATTACGGTGGCTTGCCATGTTAATCGTCTCCTGATGTCGTCGACGCGGTGTCGGGGTCGTCGTCGTCCGTCCGTAGCAACAGGTGGACGCCGTACGCGACGCCACCCAGCACGATCCAGCCGATACTGAGGAGGAGCGCGAGCGTGTCCGTCCGGAGGAGATACCGGATCAGCACGCCCGTCAACAGCAGGTTGAGCAGGATGCCGAGAATCGGCGGGACGGGGTAGTACGGCATTTCGTACGGCCGGTTCATGTCCGGTCGCTCCCGCCGAAGCTTGATGACCGAAGCGTTGACCACAATAAAGGAGAGCAAAAAGAAGAGACTCGACATGTTTCCGGCGCTCTGGGTCGGCAACACGACCGATGCGAGCATCACCACCCCGCTGGCGAGGATGGCGACGAAAGGCGTCCCGTACCGGTGGTGAAGCCGGCCGAACGAGGGGAGGAGTTGTTCCTCCCGACCCATGGAGAACGCCACGCGCGAGGAGGCGATGACCACCGCGTTCAGCGCCGTCAGCGTGGAGAAGACGGCGCCGAAGACGATAATCGCGCCCCCATTCTGGATCACCGGGAGTCCCGTCGGCATGAACTCCGTCGCCGCCTGGGCGATGCCGGCCTCGCCCGCCGCGGCCAGTCCGCTCGCGCCCAACGTCCCGATGGCCACGCCCACCACCGCGAGGTAGACGACCACCGTCACCGCCAGACTCACGAAGATGGCCTTGGGGATGTTCTCGCGGGGATTTTTGACCTCCTCGGTGACCGTCGTGATGAGGTCGTACCCCTCGAAGGCGATGAAGGTGAGACCCATCGCGGGGAGGAGAGAGAAGGGGCCGTTCCCGTCGGCGAACAGCGGCTGAAACTCCGCGGACGAAAACATCGGCGACGCGATTCCGAAGCCGACGAAGACGACGAGGATGCTCACCTTGATCAGGGTGAAAATCGTCTCGACGCTCCCGCTCGCGGCCGTCGAGAGCGCGTTTAGCCCGACGAGAAAAAGCACCGCAACCGACGCCAACACCACTCCCACCGGAATGGCGGCGTCGACGGCTGGCAGCGCGATGGCACCCACGGCGCCCGGGGCCGGCGTCACGTCGTAGACGTGGAGTAGTTCGAGGAAGTTCGGTGCGAATCCCAGGGCGTACAGTCCCCCGGCGATCATGTAGGCAAACCAGAGCATCCACCCCATCAGGAACGAGGACAGGTCGTCGAACACCTCCCTGACGAAGGCGTATCCGCCGCCGCTTTTCGGAATCGAGGACGCGAGTTCCGCGTACGAGAGTCCGGTAAACGCCGTCACGACGCCGTTGAGGACGAACACCAGAATGGCCGCCGGCCCGGCGATTTCGGCGGCCAGCCCCGTCAGGACGAAGATGCCCGCCCCGATCATCGCACCCATCCCAATCATCGTCGCGTCGAGAAGGCTCAGATTCGCCTCCGGGGAGCGCTCGCCGTGACTGCTCATGGTTCTCGTCTCCCGTCGGTTCGTCTCCGTCCGGGGCGAGGCCGGAACGGACACACGGTCGTCTCGCTCACGCGGCCCACGCCCCCGGATCGGTCGTCGTGACTCGTCGGCTGTCGCCGGAGTGGCTATCGTCGGTCACCGAACTACTCCGTTCAACGCGTGCAACTCACAAAAATGGGGGACATCACTCCCGATGTGGGGAAACTGGCTGACGCGTATTTGCCCGCACTCAGGCCGCTCTGACTCGACACGGTGTCTGACGTGGATTTATGTAGTTGGTGCGTGATATCACGTAACATGGCATCAAACGACAGTCCGTACGTCTTCCGGGGAAGCCCGGAGGACGGAGCCGAACGCCCGCCGACGACGAACGGACAGGAGGTGGTCATCGTCGACGGTCGGGCGATGAGTTACCGCTGGTACCGCCGCTGACGGCCTTTTTGGCACCGAGACGCCGGCGCTGAGCGGTAGCGCCGGTCAGAAGGCGTCGCCGTACACCGTAACGTCGGCTTCGAGTCCATCGCGGAGCGCCGCGTGGACGTGACAGATGTCCTCGGCGCGGGCGACGATTTCGTCGAACTCCTCGTCGGCGAGGTCGGCGGCGACGTGGACGGCGAACTCGATGGACGCGAGGTCATCGTCGTCGTCCAGTGTGGCGTCCGCGTCGATCTGGATCTTGCCCAAGTCGTCGTGGTCCCGCTGTTGGCCGCCGACGCGGAACGCAGGCAGGAAACAGGAGGCGTACGTCGCCACGAGCGCCGCGTTCGGGTTCGGTCCGTCCTCGTCGGTCGCGTCGACGGTGAACTCGAAGTCGCCGACTTGGTTGACGCAGGCGAAGCCTTCCTCGCTGACGGTGATGGTTTCGATGTCGCTCATACCACCGTCCGAAAGGACCCGCCGCGTCTAAATACTGTCCATCGCGGCTCCGACGACGCTCACCCGTCGCCGTACGGCCGTTCGAAGGTGTGACTCTCGTCGCCGTCGAGGACGTGGACGTCGGCGTCGGCGCCGGCCGCCGTGACTTCGTGTTCGAACTGGCTCACGTCGATTTCGATGGGCGGGAAGGTGTCGTAATGCATCGGGAAGACGTGATCGACGTCGAGCCAGTCGGCGGCGAGGGCGGCCTGTGCCGGGCCCATGGTGAAGTGATCGCCGACCGGCAGGGCGGCGACGTCGGGGTCGAGGAACGGCCCGATCACGTCGCGCATCTCGCTCATCAGGCCGGTGTCACCCGCGTGGTAGAACGCGAAGGCGTCCTCGTCGGTCTCTTGGGTCGGCTTCGTGTCGCCGATAACGTAGCCGGCGGGCATCCCGGCGCTGTACTCGTAGTCGGTGCCGATCCCGTTGGTGTGGTCCGCGCGGTGCATCGTCACGTAGGCGTCGCCACACTCGACGGTACCCCCGAGGTTCATCCCGACGGTGTCCTCGATGCCGTGTTCGTCGACGACCCAGCCGGTCACCTCCGGCGTGCCCACGACCGTCGCGTCCGCGAACGCACCCACGTCGGCGATGTGGTCGGCGTGTCCGTGGGTCAACAGGACGTAGTCGGGTGCCGGCACGTCGGACGGGTCGAGCGACGTGTGCGGGTTGTCGAAGAAGGGGTCGATCAACAGCGACGTGTCATCGACCGTAACGTGCCACGTGGAGTGGCCGTGCCAGGTAAGTTCCATTGCATCGGAGCGTTGTCGGGACGCGACCGTCAATCTTACTCACCGACGGGGAAGGCTTATTTTGCCGGCCGATGACCCGCCTCCATGCGACAGGTCAGATTCCGCGACCCCGCAGGGATGGTGCGTACCGGCGAGTGGCACGGCGACGCCGTCAGCTTCGCCGACGAGACCTACGGCCTCGACGAGGTCGACGTGCTCCCACCCTGTGAGCCGTCGAAAATCGTCTGTATCGGCCTCAACTACGCCGATCACGCCGAGGAGACGGGCATGGATATTCCGGAGCGGCCGATGCTGTTCTTGAAGCCCCCGAACACCGTGGCCGCCCACGGCGACACCGTCACCCTGCCTGCGGGCAAAGAGCAGGTGGACTGGGAGGCGGAACTCGGCGTCGTCGTCGGCGAACAGTGCCGGAACGTCGACGCCGCCGACGCCGAGTCGGTGATCGCCGGCTACACCGTCCTCTGTGACATCTCCAACCGCGACGACCAGCGTCAGGAACAGAACTGGGTCCGTGGCAAAGCCTTCGACGGCGGTGCACCCCTCGGCCCGGTCGTCGCTGACCCCGAACACCTGCCCGACGAGGCCAGCGTCAGCCTCCGGGTCAACGGTGAGACCAAGCAGGACTCCGATATCTCACAGCTCATCTTCACCGTGCCGGAACTGATCGAGGAGATATCGACGTACATGACCCTCGAACCCGGCGACGTCATCTCGACGGGCACCCCCTCGGGCGTCGGCGGCCTCGAAGACGGCGACGAGGTCGAGGTCGAGGTCGAGGGCGTCGAGACCCTCTCCTTTACCGTCCGACAGGACTGACCTCGCAGCGAGCGGAAGGCAAGTCATAAATTTAGGCCGGCCTAATCACCGCCGCGATGGACCTGACCAGACGGGACGCGGTGGCGGCGTTGGCAGCGACCGGTGGCGCCGTCGCCGTCGGGCGCGCGTTCCTCGATTCCCCGTCCACGGAGTCCGCGGCCGCCGACGCGGCCGTCCCCGAGAACGCCCTCGCGTCGCTCGTCGCCGTCGCGGAGGTGGTCTATCCCGACGCCGCGACGGGTGTCGGCGACTTCGTCGAGACGTACGTGGCGGGTCGGGTTGCCGACGACGACGCCCGTCGGGCCGGGGTGGTGGAGACGGCGGCGGCCCTCGACGCGACGGCCCGTGACTGGTTCGAGACACCCCTGACGGATCTCGATCCCGAGACCCTCGACGGGATGCTCCGTGACCTCCGGGTCGACGTGAGCGATCCGGACCCGGACGGGGGGTTACCCGGCCGGGTTCGCTTCTACGTCGTCAACGAACTGCTCTATGCCTTCTATGCCTCGCCGACCGGCGGTCGACTGGTCGGCATCGAGAACCCGGCCGGTCACCCCGGCGGGGTCGAGAGCTACCGCCAAGCCGAGATGTCGTCGGAGACGGAGGACGATGGCTGAGGAGTCGTCCGACCGCACGCCGGCGCCACGGGCGGACGTCTGTGTCGTCGGTGCCGGTCCCGCGGGCGCTATCGTCGCCGCCCGCCTCGCCGAAGCGGGACACGACGTCGTCGTCCTCGACGCCGGGCCACGGTTCGACCTCGCGGACCGCGAGGCACAACTCGACGCCCACCTCCGGCCCGGCGTGAACGGACTCTGGGACATGGGCGGGGAGCGCGACGCCTACGCCACCGATGGGCCGCGAGACTACCCGCTGAACGCCGCCCGGGTGAAGGGTGTCGGGGGGTCGACGCTCCACTGGCAGGGGATGGTGATGCGCCTGCACGAACGCGACTTCGAGCTCCGATCCCGTCACAGTGTCGGGACCGACTGGCCCATCGACTACGCGGACCTTCGACCGTACTACGCGGCGGCCGAACGCGAACTCGGCGTGGCAGGCGCCGACGACAACCCCTTCGCCCCGCCACGCGAGGAGCCGTTTCCTCTGCCCGCGTTCCCCCCGTCTCACAGCGACGCCATCTTCGCCGAGGCCTGCGAGTCACTCGGCCTGCCCACCCACTCGGTGCCGAACGCACGCAACTCCGAACCCTACGACGGCGCCGCCGGGTGTGCCGGCTACGGCACCTGCAAGCCGGTCTGTCCTTCGGGGGCGAAATACACCGCCGAGCGGCATATCGCCCGCGCCGAGGCGGCCGGCGCCCGGGTGATCGACCGCGCGCCCGTCCAGCGACTCGTCCACGACGACGCTGGACGACGGGTCGAGGCCGCCGTCTACGCGACGCCCGACGGGACCGAACACCGACAGGCTGCCCGGTCGGTCGTCCTCGCCTGCGGCGGCGTCGAGAACGTCCGTCTCCTCTTGCTCTCGGACTCCGAGGCCTACCCCGACGGCCTCGCCAACTCCTCGGGCCTCGTGGGACGGCACTTCATGGACCACTGCTTTGCCGGCGCCGGCGGCCGGATCGACCGCCCCACCCGACAGAACCACGTCGGGTTCAACACCACCGAGTGTCACGCCCTCTACGACGGCACCGATCCTCTCCCGGGCGTCAAACTCGAATTTCTCAACTACGCCGGGCCGTCGCCGGTGACACAGGCGCTCGGCGCCGACGACTGGGGCGATGCCCTCCTCGATGACCTTCGGGACGCGTACGGCACCCACCTCGCGGTCGGCGGCCTCGTCGAGCAGTTCCCGAACGCCGAGAACCGGATCACGCTCGACCGCTCGACGACCGACGATCACGGCAACCCGGTTCCGAAGGTCCGGTGGTCGGTCGGCCCGCGGACCCGCGCGGCAATCGAACGGGCGAACGAGGTGCAGGTGGCGGTCCTCGAGGAACTCGGCGCCGAAGTCGACTGGGTGGTCGGCCCCGACGCGACCGGTCCCGCCTTTCACCACATGGGGACGACGCGGATGGGGACCGACCCCGCCGAGAGCGTCGTCGCCCCCGACTGCCGGACCCACGACCTCGACAACCTCTGGATCGCCGGCAGCAGCGTCTTCCCCACCGGCGGCGCGATGAATCCGACGCTCACCATCGCGGCGCTCTCCTGTCGCCTCGCCGACCGCCTCGACGGCTGGCTCTGACCCTCGCCGTCGGCCGAGCAAACACACGCTGATATTGACCACGCTTAAGCGTCGGCGTCCGTATCCTCCGAACATGGAGCCACGGGACCTCTCGGAACTCTCGCCGTACGTACCCGGCCGCGGGGCAGAAGAGGTCGCCCGCGAGTTGGGGATGGACCCCGACGACCTCACGAAACTCTCGTCGAACGAGAACCCACACGGCCCGAGTCCGGCCGCCGTCGAGGCGATTCACGAGACGGCGCCGAACGTCGGGGTCTACCCCAAGGCCTCGCATACGGACCTCGCCGCAAAACTGGCCGATCACTGGGACGTTACACCCCAGCAGATCTGGGTGACGCCGGGTGCCGACGGCGCCCTCGACTACCTCGCCCGAGCCCTCCTCGACCCCGGCGACCGGGTGCTCGCGCCCGACCCCGGCTTCTCGTACTACCGGATGAGCGCCCGCTATCACCACGGCGAGGTGTCGACCTACGACCTGTCGAAGGCCGACGACTTCGCCCAGACGCCCGACACCGTCCTCGACGCCTACGACGGCGAGCGGATCGTCTACCTCACCACACCCCACAACCCGACGGGTGCGGAGTTCTCACAGGCGGCCATCGTCGACCTCGCGGAGGCGGTGGCCGACCACACGCTCTTGATCGTCGACGAGGCTTACGCCGAGTACACGGACGCCCCCTCGGCGGTTGACCTCCTCGACGCCTACGACAACGTCGCCGTTACGCGGACGTTCTCGAAGGCCTACGGCCTCGCGGGTCTCCGTGTGGGCTACGGCGTCGTCCCCGAGGCGTGGGCCGAGGCCTACGCCCGGGTCAACACACCCTTTGCCGCCAGCGAGGTCGGGTGTCGCGCCGCGCTGGCCGCTCTCGACGACGACGACCACCTCGAACAGACCGTCGAGACGGCCCGCTGGGCGCGGGAGTACCTCCGCGAGACCCTCGACGCGCCAACGTGGGAGAGCGGTGGCAACTTCGTTCTCGCGGAGGTGGGCGAGGCAGGCGCCGTCGCCGAGGCCACACAGCGACAGGGCGTCATCATCCGTGACTGTTCGAGTTTCGGCCTGCCGGCGTGTGTGCGCGTTTCGTGTGGCACCCGCGAGGGGACACGCCGCGCCGTCGAAACGATCAACGACGTGTTGGCGGAGGTGCGGGCGTGAGCGCGGACGCGAACGACGACCCCCGAGTCGCCGTCACCGGGACGCCCGGCACCGGGAAGACGACGGCGACGACGCTGCTCGACGACCCGGTGATCCACCTCAACGAGCTAATCCGCGAGGCGGGGCTCTGGACGGAGCGCGACACGGATCGCGACTCGCTGGTGGCCGATCTGGACGCAGTCCGCGAGGCGGTCGGCGAGTGGACCGGTGTCGCCGAGTCTCACCTCGCTCACCACCTGGACGCCGACCGGGTGGTCGTCCTCCGGTGTCACCCCGACGTGCTCGAAGACCGCCTGCGCGAACGCGGTGCGAGCGAGGCGAAAGCCGTCGAGAACGCGGAGAGTGAGGCGCTCGATGTGATCCTCTCTGAGGCAGTCGAGCGCCACGGTCCCGACGCCGTCTACGAGGTCGACACGAGCGACCGAACACCCGACGAGGTGGCCGCCGAAATCGAGGCGGTCATCGCGGGCGACCGGGACCCCAGCGCCGGCGACGTGGACTTCCTCGAGTACCTATGACACTCGACCGCCTGCGCCCGGTGGCCGAACTCCTCCTCGATCCGATGGTGACCGCCGCCGACCGGATCGGCTTCACGCCCGACGGCGTCAGCGTCGTCGCGTTCGGCTTCGCTCTCGCGGCCGCCGGCGGGTTCTATCTCGCCACGCCGCTTGGCTACCTCCTCGGCGCGCTCTGCGTGTTGGCGAACGGCTGGCTCGACTTGCTCGACGGCGCACTCGCTCGCACACAGAACGTTGACTCCCGGGCGGGCGACCTGCTGGATCACGTACTGGATCGCTACGCCGACATCGTCCTCGTGGTGGGCCTGGCCGCAGGCGTCGGCCGGTACGACCTGGGACTGCTCGCCGTCACCGGCGTCCTGATGACGTCGTATCTCGGGACGCAGATCCAAGCGGTCGGGCTGGGGCGAGAGTACGGTGGTCTCGTCGGCCGGGCCGACCGCCTCGCGCTCGTCGGAATCACCGGTGTCGTCGCCGCCGTCGTGACCGTTCCGTTCGGCCCGCTTTCGGTCGTCGGCTGGCTCCTCGTCCTCTTTGCCGTCGTGGGACATCTGACCGCGCTCCAGCGGTTCTGGGGCGCGTGGCGCGACCTCGCCGCCTGATCGCGCGGGCGGGACCGGGCGCACCTTTTATCCCGAGGCACCCGCTACCTGTGGGTATGCCCCAGTGTGAAATGTGCGGTGCCGAGAGCTCATCCCTCACGACGACGAAAGTCGAAGGGGCGGAACTGGAACTCTGTGACGAGTGTACCGACTTCGGGACCGAAGTTCGGACCGATTCGGGGAGTTCCGCCTCGACGAAGTACTCCACCTCCTCGTCGTCGTCCTCGTCTTCCTCCTCCGCGTCCGGTGGGTCGGGGTCGACCGGTGGCGGTGGCGGCGGTGGCTCCTCCCGACGGCGCGATATGTTCGACGACATGGACCAGGTCGTCACCGACTACGACGAGCGCATCCGCTCGGCCCGCGAAGACCGCGGCCTGAGCCAAGAGGAGTTGGCAAATCAACTCAACGAGAAGGCGAGTCTCATCCGCAAACTCGAACGGGGTGACGTGCTCCCGAGCGACGAAGTGCAGCGCAAACTCGAAGGCGAACTCGACATCTCGCTGTCCGAGGGGGGTGGCGACGAGGACGCCGAGTGGTCCGGTGGCTCCTCGACGACGACCACCCTCGGCGACGTCGTCAAGCGAAAAGACTAGACGACTATAGTGGTCGGGGGCGATACCCCCGGCATGTCCCGTGACGTGGCCGAGACGTTCACGCTCGGTGCCGCACAGATCGAACCCGCGTACCACGACGCCGAAGGGACCCTCGATAAGACCTGCCGGTGGATCGAACGCGCCGGTGACCGTGGGGTCGACGTCCTCGTCTTCCCGGAGACGTACTTCCCGGGCTACCCCTACTGGCGGCGGAGTACCTCCATCGCCCGGTGGACCGACCTGATGGTCGAACTGGGCGCCAACAGCCTCCACGTCGACGACGACGCCGTCGAAACCATCGGTGACGCCGTCGCCGACGCGAACCTTCACCTCGTTCTCGGCACCAACGAGGTGGACGACCGCCGAGGGAGCGAGACGCTCTACAACTCGCTGTTTTTTTTCGACCGGTCGGGCGAACTCGTTCGCCGCCACCGCAAACTCATGCCCACCCACGACGAGCGGACCATCTGGGGCCGGGGCGACCCCGAACACCTCACCACCCACGACACCGACGTGGGCCGTCTCGGCGGCCTCGTCTGCTACGAGAACCACATGACGCTGTCGAAGGCGGCGCTGTGTGCCGACGGCGAGGAGATTCACGCGGCCGTCTGGCCCGGGTTCTGGGAACAGCAGGGCCACCCCGGCGACAAGACGCGGGCCGAGTCCGCCGCCGCACGGGACACCTGCGACATCTACCCCGCCGTCCGAGAGTACGCCTTCGAGACACAGTCGTTCGTCGCCTCCTGTTCGGCCTACATGAGCGACGACGTGCCCGAGGGCTTCGAGGAGGATGAGATCGGATTCGGCGTCGGCAACGGCGGGAGTATGCTCGTCAACCCCGCTGGAATCGTCAAGGCCGGCCCGGCGGTGGGCGAGGAAACGCTCCTGACCGCGACGTTCGACCGCGACGAGCGCCGCGCGACAAAGGCCTACTTCGACGCCATGGGCCACTACACCCGCTGGGACGCCGTGAACCTAGAGGTGCGCGACGGTCGCCCCGACCCCGTCCACGATCACCACCCGGACGACCGGCCGGCGCTCTCGGCCGCCCGCGCACAGTCGCTCGCCGAGGAGTACGACGTGCCGGTCGAAGCGGTCGAGGCGGTCGCCGAGGCGGTCAGCGATGACGGATAGCCACGTTTTTTCCCCACCCGCCCACCCATCCCGGATATGTTCATCCTCGTCAATCTGAAAGCCTACCCCTGTGATCCGGTTGCCGTCGCCGAGGCGGCCCGGACGGTCGCCGACGCGCACGGCGTCCGCATCGCCGTCGCCCCGCAGGCCGCCCACCTCGACCGCGTCGCGGCGACGGGCGTCGAAACGTGGGCCCAACACGTCGCGCCAGTCGACCACGGGAGTCACACCGGTCACACACTCGCCGAGGCGGCCGCCGACGCCGGTGCGACGGGAACCCTGCTCAATCACTCGGAGCGCCGACTCACCCTAGCCGACGTCGACGGCGCTCTCGACGCCGCCGCGCGCGCCGACCTCGCGACCGTGGTGTGTGCCAACAATCCCGAACAGGTGGCCGCGGCGACGGCGCTCGGCCCCGACGCCGTCGCGGTCGAACCCCCGGCCCTCATCGGCGGCGACGTGTCCGTCGCTACCGCCGATCCCGACATCGTCGAAGGGGCTGTCGCCGCCGCCGACGCTATCGACCCCGATGTGGCGGTGTACTGTGGCGCCGGCGTCTCGACCGGCGACGACCTGGCCGCGGCCGCCGACCTCGGCGCGGAGGGGGTCCTCCTCGCCAGCGGCGTCGCCAAGGCCGACGATCCGAAGGCCGCACTCGAACAGCTGGTCGCGGGCGTCTAGAGAATCTCCACGCCGCCCGCGTCCTCTTCCGCGGGGGTTTCGGTCCCCGTGTCGCCGTCGTCGCTATCCTCGCTCGCCACGCGCCCACCGTCGTCCCCGTCGTCGTCCGCCGTTCCCTCGTCGTCGATGATCGCCACGTCCTCGGTGACGAACCCGTCGTCCGGTTCGACCGTCTCGTCGTCCGGAAGCATCTCCACGTCCGTCCGCTCCTCGTCCGGCACGTCGTGATCACGAGGCCCGCCGCCGATTTCGCTCGCCTCCGCCGGGCCGACCGTCTTCCCGCCGAGCGTCGACTCGTCGACGAACGACTTCTCGACCGCTCGCTGGACGGACGCCAGCGCCGTCCCGTCGAGGTGGCCGTCGAACCGCTCGGCCACCCGGTCCGGGAGGGCATAGCGGTACGTGTCCTGTTCGACGTGTTCGATCAGCCCCTCTCGCCGGAGCGGCCGGTTCCGACCGTACGCGAGGGTCTGTTTCGGCGTCCCGCCCGCGGCGACGTGGGCGTCGACGGGGTCGGCCCGCCCCACCTCGCGGTAGTGCGCCAACATCTCACGGGAGAGCGCCGGCAGGTCCCCGATCCGCCGGCGGAGCGCCGCGACGACCGCCTCGCGGGTGCCAGGTTCCGGATCGCTCGCCCCCGCCTTCGCCGGTCCCTCGTCCGCGCTGCCGTCGGCCGCCGTCGACGCCTCCGCGTCCGTCGTGTCGGCCGTCTCGTCGTTCGCGTCCCCGAAGGTCACGTCCGCCTGCTCTGCCGCCGAGGCGCCGGGACCCTCAGCGGTATCGCTTCCACCCTCGGCCGCCTCCCCGTCGTCCGCGCGTTCGACGTCCGGAACCAGACCGGGCGCTGGCCAGTCGGTCGGTTCGATGGTCGGGTACGACTTCCCCTCGGCGTCGTGGCCCGTTTCGTCGGGACCGTCGGTCACCGAGTCGTCGGTGGTGTCGGTCCGATTGTCTGCCTCGTCCGGTTCGTCCGTCGGGAGTGTGGCCTGATCCGACGGGAGGTCACGCGGGCGGGCGGGGGATGCCCCGTCGCCGCCGCGGTACGGCGCCGCTGCCTTCTGGAGCATCGCCTGCGCGAACTGGTCGGCCATCCGGGAGAGGTCACGGGCTTCCGCTAACTCCGCTTCGAGTTCTTCGATGCGCCGCTCCTTTTTCTCCACCTCCTGGCGTAAGTCCGCGAGTTCGCTCTCCCGCCGCTCCTGTTCGTCGCTGATCTCACGGAGGTCGGCGACCAGGTCGTCGCTGATCGACTTGAGTTCCGGGCGCTCGAAGTCGTCGAGACCGGGCGTCGCCCCTGCGTCGAAGGTGCGCTTGCGGTGGAACTGCACCCGTCGCACCGACTCGCTCCAGTCGGTCATCAGGAAGGCCTCACCGTCACCCAAATCTTCGACGGCGTTCGCGTGTTCGGCGTCGATGATCCGACTCACGACGTTCGTGTCGTTGTTCCACGTGAGTCGGTGCCACACCAGCCAGTCACACTGCGTGATGAAGTCCTTCTTTACGTCTGCCGGGCGCTGGCTGATGCCGACGATCCCCAGGCCGTGTTTCCGGCCGCGTTTGCCGATCTTGATGAGCATCTTCCCCGTCTCGTCGAGGCCGCCGCCCTCGGGGATATACTCGTGGACCTCCTCGATCAGCATCAGGAACGGCTTTTTCAGTTTCTTCTCTTTGGCAAAGAGGTGGCGGGCGACCGCGAGAAGGAGTTCCTTGGCCTCGCTCTCGTCGAGGTACCCCGAGACGTCGAGGATGATGGGGACGTTCCCCTCCAGTGCCAGCGACGCGATCTTTTCGGCGTGTTCCGGGCTGACTTGGATGTCACACTCGTCGTCGGCGCCGGCGTGTAGAAGTTCGAACTCCTCTTTCAGGCCGTAATACTCGCCGTCCGTGTCGACCACGAGGACCGGAAAGTTGTTCGCGAGTAAGTTCTCGACCAGCACCGACGCGGTGTTGGACTTCCCCGACCCAGACTTCCCGGTGACGAACCCACGACCGGTGAGCAGTTCCACCGCCGGGAGCGAGACCGGCGTCCCGGGGTCGGCGTCGGCGTCGCCTCCGGGCCCCTCGCTCACGTCCGCGACCGTGATGGTTTCCGTCTCCGTCATCGACGTGTGAGAGGGTCCCGCCCCCCATAGTTCCGCGTCAGACGGGCGTCCGATGCCGGCGGCTACGCGTCGAAGTCGGCGAGCGACGACTGGCCGCGGGCGCCCGCGTCGGCACGGGCGTCGCCGTCGGTGCCACCGTCTCCGTCCCCGTTCTCGTCGTCCCTCTCGCCCGGCCCCTCCCACCCGTCGAGACGCGCCTGCTCCGCGGCCGCGAACTGGAGGTTCGACACCCGGACCCCGAGTTTCCGAATCGACGCGCCCGCGAACTCCGTCAGGAGGTCGAGCGCCACCTCCCGGACCAAGTCGGCGTCGGCGACCGGTCCCGGGAGCGACCGCTCGCGCGTGTTCACGTCGTACGGCGGTGTCACAACCTTGATTCCGATGGTGCGATAGAGAGCGTCCTTTCCCGCGGCCCGGTCGGCCACGTCGGCCGCCAACCCCGTCACTGTCTCCCGCTGTCGCTCGGGGTCGTCGGTGGCCTCGGTAAACGCCGACTCCCGCGAGAGACTCTTGGGGCGGCCCTTCGGCGTCACGTCCCGGTCGTCGTGCCCGCGTGCCCGATTGTGGAGTGTCTGCCCTCGCTCGCCGAACCGCTCCCGGAGCGTTCCGGGGTCGGCCGCCGCGAGGTCGCCGGCCGTCTCGATGCCGCGCGCTTGCAACTCTCTGGCCGTCACCGGGCCGACGCCGTGGACTGCCGAGACGGGCAGCGGGGCGAAGAACTCGCGCACCTCGCCGGGTTCGACCACGACGAGTCCGTCGGGCTTGTCGTGGTCGCTCGCCACCTTCGCGGCGCTCATGTTGGGGGCGACGCCGACGCTCGCAGGCACGCCGACCTCTCGGGCGATCCGCTCTTTGACGTGTCGGGCGTAACCCTCCGCCAGCGGTCGCCCGTCGACGACGGTCCAGGCCGTCCGCTCGGTCACGTCGATGTACGCCTCGTCGACGCTCACCTCACGGATGCGATCCGCACACTCCCGGAGGATCGCCTTGATCCGGCCGGCGACCTCGCGGTAATACTCTAGGTCGACCGTGCGGTAGTGGCCGGCGTCGGCCGGGTCGAGGCTCGGGTCCTCGCGGGCGCGCTCCTTGCGGGGCAACCGTTCGAGCGCCTGTGAGATGGGCTGGGCGCTCTCGACGCCGTACTCGCGGGCCTCGTAACTCGCCGTCGCGACGGCGCCGTGGGATTCGCCAGCCTCGTATCCCATCCCCACGACGACGGGGTCGCCCCGCAGGTCGGGGTCGCGCAACCGCTCACAGGAGGCATAAAAACAGTCCACGTCGACGTGACAGACGATCCGCTCGTCGGTGTCTGCCGTCGCCCCCGGGAGCGTCTCGCCGCCGGACATGCCTTGATGTCGGTGGCCGACGCCCCTCAAGATTCCGCTGGCCGACTCTCGCCGGCATCGCAGTCGGCGGTCCGCGTCGGCCCACGGACGAAGGGATCGTCCTGTTCGTACGTTTCGGGGCCGGGAGCGGCCGACAGCATCGGTAACGAGAGGGTGTAATCGAACACCGTCCGGAACCGACTGAACGGATCGGCGAGAAAGCCCACGGGGTCACCGACACCGTCGAAGACGACGCCGGCGCGGAGGGTTACGATCTGGTATCGCTCGGTCGCTCCCGTCGCGCTGATACCGACGCCGCCCGGCCCCGGGAGTCCACGGAACAGCGACGTATGCACCGAGAGGTTCATCCGCGGCCCTTCTTGGCCGACGACTATCGGTGCGCCCGAGTCCGGGAAACACCGCTGGGGCCGAGTCGTCTCGTCCGGGGTGTGCGGGGTGGCGACCGACGCCGCGGCGCTCGCCGGCGCGGCCGGCCGGCCGGTCGCGCCGCCAGGGGCGACGGCGATGACGAGGACCACGACCGCGAGACCGACGGTGAGCGAGTGACTGGGACCCGACACGGTTCGACGAAAGCGGAAATCGTACTTGACTCCACGGGTTGGTTTTCGACCGCCGGACGCCGACGAGAGCCGGCAGTTACTTGAGTCGTTCCTGCAGGAAGGAGGGGTGTGTCGCCGTGATGCCGTCCAGATCGAGGACGTCGTCGTTGATGACTTCGCCGAGGGCGTCGCCGTCGGGTGCCCGTATCTCCGCCATCAGCATGTGGTCCCCGGAGGAGGTGTAGAGGGCTTCGACGGCGTCCATCCCCTTCAGCGCCCGCGTCACCTCGACGTACCGCTCGCTCTCGACTTCGATGCCGACGATAGCGATGGACTGCCCAGAGAGTTTCTTGGGATCGACCTCGGCGGAGTAGCCGATGATGACCCCTTCGTCTTCCATCTGTTGGATGTACTTTCGGACCGTCGGCTTCGAGACACCGGCGCGGTCCGCAATCTCCCCGTAGGAGGCCTGCGCGTCCTCCTCGAGTACGGAGAGGATACGACGTTCCGTAGCGGTCGTTCCCATAGTCGTGTCTTTCGGTCCACGGAAAAAATATGTTGCGAAGGCGAAAACGGGTTTGTCGCCCCGAAGCAGAGGGTGGGAACCCTACTTGTGCCGGTCGAGCAGCAGGTCGTGGGTCCGCTCCCACTCGTAGTCGTCGTCGAAGTACCGCTCGGCGAGCGGTTCCTCGGGCATCTCGCCGATGGCCTGCTTCTCCTCGGAGTACGAGGGTCGATCCGAGTCGACGTAGAACCGACCGGTGAGCACCTCGCCCTCGTAGAGTGCCTGCTCGGCCTCGCTGGCCATCGCCGCGGCGGCGTCCCGATCCGTCGGGTCGTGCTCGTACTCGTCGGCCTCGTTGATGTCCGTGTAGGGGACGTATTGCCGGGCGTCCTTGTTCCAGGTCGGACACTGGGTGAGGAAGTCGACGTGGGCGAAGCCGTCGTGTTGCATCGCCTCGACGAGAATCTCCTTTGCCTGATTGGGGTTGACCGCCGCCGTCCGCGCGATGTAGGAGGCTCCGGAGGTCAGCGCCAGCGACAGCGGCCGGACGGGGTCCTTGGCGCTGCCGTGGGGCTGGGTCTTCGACTTGTGACCCTTCGGCGACGTGGGCGAGGTCTGCCCTTTGGTGAGGCCGAAGATCTCGTTGTTGAAGACGATGTAGGTCATGTCGTGGTTCTCACGGGCGGTGTGCATGAAGTGGTTCCCGCCGATCCCGTACCCGTCGCCGTCGCCGCCGGCGGCGATCACTTCGAGTTCGGGGTTGGCGAGTTTCGCCGCCCGCGAGATGGGGAGCGAACGCCCGTGGATCGAGTGGTAGCCGTAGCTCTCGAAGTAGCTGTTGAGCTTGCCCGAACAGCCGATCCCGGTGACGAGCAACACCTCGTCGGGGTTGCGGCCGATCTCCGGCATGGCCTGTTTCAGCGCCTTCAGGACGCCGAAGTCACCACAGCCCGGACACCACGTCGCCTGTGGCTCTAGGGTGGGCGTGAACTCTTCGCGGTCGATCTCGCGTTCCTCACCGATGGCTGAAAATGCACTCATTGGTTAGTCACCTGCCGCCGGGACGTAGGTCGTCTGCTGGTCGGGGACGTCTTGCCCCTCGATGCTCGCCTCGAAGCCCGCGACGATTTCGGCGGGTTCGAACGGTTCGCCGTTGTACTTCAGGAGGCTGGAGAGCTTATCGCCGAACCGACCGAGTTCCTTCTGGGTCAGCCCGCGGAACTGGCCGGAGGCGTTCATCTCGACGACGAGCGCCTCGTCGACGCTCTCGAGGAACGCCGTCATCTCCTCGACGGGGTAGGGCATCATGTCGCTGACGCCGATTCCCTTCACCGAGTGGCCGGCCTCGTTGAGTCGGTCGACCGCCTCGCGGACGGTCCCCTGCTGGCTCCCGAAGGTGATGAGGCCGTAGTCGGCCTCCTCGGGCCCCATGTGGGTCTGGGTGTTCTTGTCGTCGAGGAACTCCCGCACGCCGTCGAGTTTCGACATCCGGCGCTCCATCTGTGTGACCCGGTTGGTGGGGTCTTCGTCGATGTGGCCGGCCGGGTTGTGTTCGTTGCCGGTCACGAGGAAGTGCCCACCCTTCTGGCCGGGGATCGACCGCGGACTGACGCCGTCCTCGGCGTCGTAGCGGTAGCGGTGGAACTTCCCGCCGGGACCGTGGGGGGCGTCCTCGAGCTCTTCTTCCGTCGTCACCGCGCCCAGGTCGGGGTTGGGTTCGCGGTCGAAGTGACTCGCGGGCACGTTCATCAGTTCGCCCCCAAGCTTCTGGTCGTACAACAGGATCACCGGGATGTTGTAGCCGTAGGCAAGCTGGAAGGCGAGCCGCGACTGCTCGTAGGCCTCGGCGACCGTCCCCGGCGCCAGCACGACGCGGTTCGAGTCGCCCTGGCTGGTGTAGAGCACGTGTTCGAGGTCGGCCTGCTCGGGCTTGGTCGGCAGCCCCGTCGAGGGGCCGGCGCGCATCGCCTCGACCAAGACCACCGGCGTCTCGGACATCTCCGCCAGTCCGAGCGGTTCGGACATCAGCGCGAAGCCACCACCGGAGGACCCGGACATCGATTTGACGCCGGCGTGGGAGGCTCCCATCGCCAGCGCGGCGGCCGCAATCTCGTCTTCGACCTGTTCGGAGATGCCGCCCACCTCCGGGAGGGCCTGGGACATGATGGTGAACACCTCGGTCCACGGGGTCATCGGATAGCCCGCGATGAACCGACAGCCCTCGTCGAGGGCGCCGTAGGCGATGGTGTCGCTCCCGGAGAGCAACACCTGCTCTTCGTCGTGGCTCCCCTCGGGAACCTGGAGGTCGTGGGTGAACTCGAACTCCTCTTCGACTAGGTCGTGCGTGTAGTGGAGGATCTCGATGTTGGGTTCGAGAATCTTCTCGGGCATCGACTCGGCCATCAACTCCTCGAAGTACTGGAGGTCGATGCCGAGGAGGGCGGCCGTCGCCCCGACGCCCGCGGTGTTTCGCATGACCTCTCGGCCGTGGTCACGTGCAATCTCGCGGAGGTTGAGCGGGTAGACGTGCCAGTTGTTCTCCTCGACCCGCTGTTCGAAGTTCGGGATGTCGTCGCTGTCCAGCAGGCCGGTGTCGTAGACGATGACGCCGCCCTCGTTGAGTTCGTCCAGATTCTCCGCGAGCGGTTTCACCTCCTCGTCACCGTAGTAGGCGTCCTCCTGTGGGTTGCGCGCGAACGAGTCACCCAGCGCAAGGAGGCAGTTGAATCCGTCGCCGCGGGACCGTACCGGTTCGGGCTTGGCCCGTACCTCGGTGTACGTGTGGCCGCCGCGAATCCGCGACGGATAATGTCGATGCGTAAAGACGTGGAGCCCCGCTCGCATCAGGGCCTTGGCGAAGTTCTGGCTGGTCGATGCGATACCGTCGCCCGACCCACCAGCGATCCGCCACATGAGTTCGTGGTCAGTCATATTCACATCACGGCCCACGGAGGGGCCACTAGCGGAGGAATTGACCACGGTTCGACTAAAGCCTTTGCTATGCGTTACCAAGCAAAAATGATGTAAGACCCGTGGATTCGGTCGGTTGTCGTGGCGTCCGTTGGCGGCTCGTCACCGTCACCATCCGACCCGCCGGGCGTGGCTGGGAGCGCGCCAACTCGGGAAACATATCAGATATATAGACTAGTCTGACACCACGTCAGATTGGCGGGATTCGACCGCATCGAGCAGTTCCGGCCGGTCACTCGCCGGACCGTCGCACCGCCGGCGGCTCGCGCCCCGTCGGCCAGCATCCGGTCGTCGCACTCCTCGACGACGGCGTCGGTGCCACCCAGTCGTTCGCCGCGCGTCATCGTGTCGTTCACGTGCGCGTCCGGTCGGTTGCGAGCGCCGGGGTGGTCCGGTCTCGCGCCGATCAGAAGGCGCGTTCGAGGTACGTGTCGATCCGCGCGACCCGCTCTGGATCGTACGTCCAGAAGCCCTGCCAGCGGTTCGCTTCCTGCTGGTGAGCGACCAGCGCCGCCGGTTTCGGGCCATCGGCGGCCGCGTTCGCCGGCCGGTACACCACACACCAGGTGTTGCGATACTCGTCGCTGGTCCCGCGGTGGATCGTCGCGTCGAGCCACGTCGGCGTCTTATCGGGCACGCCGTAGACGTGGACATCGAGCGTCCGTCCAGCGAGTCGCTCGTACACCTGCCGGGTCCCGAACTCGTCTTCGAGACGGGAGAGTCGCTGGAACGTCGACCGGATGCTCCCTTCCCCGGCCTCGTAGGCCAACCGTTCGATGTGGCGTGAGATCAACACCAAGAGGAGTTTCTCCTTGTTCGAGGCAGGATACCCCCGAAGGTCGAACAGCGTCTCGTCCATGTTCGTCAACACCGCGGGCACGTCGTCGTCGAACCCCCGGGTACTCGTCTTGAACTGGTCGGCGTTCACGAGCAGGTACGACCGCATCACCCGGTCGAGCGACGAGACAGCGGTAATCTCGCCGTCCTCGCGGAGCGCCAGCAAGTCGTCGCTGTCGGCTGGGAGTGCCCGTTCAGACAGTTCCACTGTCTGCATGGCGAACGCGTCCGCGAGGAGGTCCTGTACCGGGTCGGGGTGGGTTCGGTTGACGGTGACAAGCGTCGCCGACGCCTCCGTCAGACCGGTGAAAAATTCACGGATACTTGACGGTGGGGCGTCGACGGCCATCTCTACAAGTGGGTCGAACAGGCGGGTAATATAAACTGTGACTCGTTATCAACCGTGAGAGCGAGCCGGCTTCGAACGTAACGCGCGTGAGATAATCGCCGGTAGCGGGACGCGCTTCGAACGCCCAACCGTGGGCTTAGTCGTCGACGTTTTCGGGACTGCGCGGGTGGTAGTCGGTGTCGTACTCGCCCGGCCGGTCGTCGATCCGGTCGGGGTTGATCCGCCCGCCGAGGAGCATGAAATCGAGCACCGTACAGTAGAGCATCGCCTCGACGACGGGGACGGCTCGCGGCGGGAGGACCGGATCGTGCCGGCCCACGACCTGAATGTCCTTTTCCTCTCCCGTCTCCCAGTCGACGGTCCGCTGGGACTTCGGGATGGACACCGGCGGATGCCAGGTCACCTCGCCGTAGATGGGCTGTCCGGTGGTGATGCCGCCCTGGATGCCCCCGTGGTCGTTGCCGACGGGCGTCGGGTCGCCGTCATCGTCGAACTCCCAGTCCTCAGTGTACTCGCTGCCCGCCGTTGTCCGTGCCTCGCGGCCGATGCCGTACTCGAAGTCGTTGACCGCCGGGATGGCGTACATCGCCGTCGCCAGACGAGACGGCATGCCGTCGAACCGCGGCGCGCCGAGTCCTCGGGGAACACCTCGACACTCGAAGTAGATGGCGCCGCCGATGGAGTCGCCGGCCGACTGGTACTCATCGGCCAGATCACGCATCGCTTCGGCCGTCTCGGGGTGTGCACACCGCACCTCGTTTTCCTCGCTGTGTTCCAGCATCTCCTCGAAGCTCACCTCGGGCGCCTCGATGTCGCCCATCTGGCTGACGTGGGCCTTGATCTGCACGTCGTGGTCCGAGGCCGCCAGCACCCGTTTGGCGACGGCGCCGGCCGCGACCCAGTTCACCGTCTCCCGGGCCGAGGACCGCCCGCCACCGCCCCAGTTGCGCGTGCCGAACTTTGCCGAGTAGGTGAAATCCCCGTGGCTCGGCCGCGGTGCGGTGACGAACGGCTCGTATTTCCCCGAGCGGGCGTCCTTGTTCTCGATGACCATCCCCAGTGGCGTGCCGGTCGTGTAGCCGTCCTGCAGACCGCTCTGGATGCGCACCTCGTCCGGTTCGCCGCGGCTGGTCGTGATCATCGACTGCCCGGGCTTGCGGCGGTCCAGGTCGCGCTGGATGTCCTCTGCCGAAAGCTCGACCCCGGCGGGACAGCCGGAGACGACGACCCCCATCGCGTCCCCGTGGCTCTCGCCGTAGGTCGTCAACTGGAACAGACGACCGAATCGGTTACCGTTCATGCTTCTCCAGTTCGGCCCCGAGGTCATAAAGCGCGTCGAAGAACCCCGGAAACGAGACGTCGACGTGGTCGGCGCCCTCGACGGTCGTCGTCCCCTCCGCGACCAAGCCTGCCACCGACAGCGCCATGACGATCCGGTGGTCGTCGTGGCCCGCGACGGTCGCTCCCCGGAGTCGCGAGTCGTTGCCGTGGACCGTCAGCGTGTCCCGCTCTTCGGACACCTCGGCCCCCAGTTTCTCTAGCTCCGTCGCCATCGCGCGTACGCGGTCGGTTTCCTTGTATCGGACGTGCTCACAGTCGACGATTCGGGTATCGCCGTCCGCGACGGCGCCGAGGACCGCGATGGTCGGGAGCAGGTCCGGCGTATCGTCCACCGCCACCTCGATTCCCGAGAGGGCGCTCTCCCGGACCGTAATCTCGCCGGCCGCGCGGTCCCAGGCCACGTCGGCACCCATCCGCTCTAACACGTCGACGATGGCGCTGTCGCCTTGGGCACTCGGTCGGGCGCCCTCGACGACGACCCCGTCGTCGCCGCCGGCGACCGCCCCCGCGGCCAGCAGGTAGGACATCGACGAGAAGTCGCCGGGGACCGCATATGCCTCCGTCCGGTCGTAGGTCTGCCCACCGGGCACCCGGTAGCCGTCGGCCGTCTCGGTTGCCTCGATTCCGAACTCCGTCAGGACTTCGAGCGTGATGTCGACGTACGGCGCCGACTTCAACTCCGTCTCCAAGTCGACCGTGACCCCTGTGTCGGTCACGGCGCCCGCCATCAGCAGGGCGGTGATATACTGTGAGGAGACGTCGCCCGGAATCGACACCGTCCCGCCGTCGACGCCGCCGCCGACGACCAGTGGCGCCTGTCCGTTGTCGCGGGTGCTCTCGCCCCGCCCACCGAGTTGCTCGACGGCGTCGAGCAACGGCCCCTGTGGCCGCGAGCGGAGCGAGTCGTCGCCGGTCAACACCGTCAGCCCGTCGGCGAGGGCCGCACACGCCGTCACGAGTCGCATCGTCGTCCCGCTGTTGGCACAGTCGATCACGTCCGCGGGAACGCCGGGGCGCCCGTCGAACCCCTCGACATCGAGGCGGCGGTCGCCGGTTTCGCGGTCGACGTGGCCGCCGAACGCCTCGACGGCACGCATCGTCGCCCGTGTGTCCGCGCTCACCAGCGGGTCGGCGACGGTGGCGCCGTCGCTGTACCCCGCCGCGAGGACCGCCCGGTGTGTGTAGCTTTTCGACGGCGGGGCACGCGAGTGGCCGCCGACCTGCGACCGCGTGACTTCCACGTCCATACGCCACGGTCGGACGGCCGCCGTATCAGCGTACCGACCGACGACAGCGTCACAGATCGACGGCGCGTGGACCTCATCTTCTAAATGGTTCCACGAAGTAGGACGCCCATGTTCGAGAAGTCGACGTGGATCAAACTGCCCCGGAACGTCGTCGTGGGCCACGGCGTTCTCGACGACCTCGGGGCCGTGATCGACGACCTAGCGGTCGCCGGTCGGCCGCTGGTCGTCACGAGTCCGACGCCGAACCGCCTCGTCGGCGACCGTGTTCGCACCCAACTCGGCGCAGACCCCGCGACGGTCACCGTCGCGTCGGCCGGCTTCGACGCCGTCGAACGCGTCGTCGAGACGGCGCGGGCCGAGGAGGTCACGTACCTCGTGGGGCTTGGCGGCGGCAAGCCTATCGACACCGCGAAGATGGCCGCCGACCGCCTCGGCCTGGGACTCGTGTCGGTCCCCACCGCGGCCAGCCACGACGGTATCGTCAGCGGCCGCTCTTCGATCCCCGAGGGCGACACCCGCCACAGTGTCGCGGCGGACCCGCCGCTGGCCGTCGTCGCCGACACGGAAGTGATCGCCGCCGGCCCGTGGGAACTGACCACCGCAGGCTGTGCCGACATCGTCTCCAACTACACCGCCGTCGAGGATTGGCAACTCGCTTATCGACTCCAGGACGTGCCCTACTCCGAGTACGCGGGCGCGCTGTCGCGGATGACCGCCGAGTTGCTCGTCGAGAACGCGGGGTCGATCAAGGAGGGCCTCGAGGAGTCCGCGTGGGTGGTGATGAAGGCGCTGGTCTCCTCGGGGGTCGCCATGTCCATCGCCGGATCGTCGCGGCCGGCAAGCGGCGCCGAACACCTCTTCTCGCACCGCCTGGATCGCATCGCCCCCGACCGCGCGCTCCACGGCCACCAAGTCGGCGTCGGCGCGATCATCGTCGCCTACCTCCACGAGGGCGAGCGGGGGATGTGGCGCGACATTCGCGATGCCCTCTCGGTCATCGGCGCGCCGACCACCGGGGCTGAACTCGGCTTCGACGACGAGACGGTGATCGAGGCGCTGACGACCGCCCACCGCATTCGTGACCGGTACACCATCCTCGGTGACGGTATCAGCGAGGCCGCCGCTCGCGAGGCCGTCACCGTCACCGGCGTGATCGGATAGCGGGCGGGCGCCGTCGACACCGAGAACGGAAGAGGCAAGCCGGTCCGGACTAAGGGTCGACCATGGCAACGGCCAGCGCAAGCGGTCCGGTGAAGGAACATCCCGTCGCCGCCACCGCGGTCCTCTCGGTCGTGGGGTACACCCTCGTCGTGGGGACGTTCGCGGGCGTCGTCCCCGAATCGGTCTTTCCCAACCTCTCGCTCGGACAGGTGAACGCCCTCTCCGACGCCATCGCCGTCGTCAACACCGCGGCGACGCTCTGTCTGCTCGCCGGCTGGCGGTGGATCCGTCGCGACGAGGTGAAAAAACACGCCGCCGCGATGTCGACGGCGTTCGGCCTCATCCTCCTCTTTCTCGTCCTCTATCTGACGAAGATCGGCGGCGGCGGCACCAAGGAGTTCGTCGGCCCACAGCTCCCGTACTTCGCCTATCTCGCGATGCTCGCCGTTCACATCCTCCTCTCTATCGTCTCCGTGCCCGTCGTCCTCTATGCTATCGTCCTCGGCCTGACCCACACGCCGACCGAACTCCGCGAGACGGCCCACGCCCGCGTCGGCCGGATCGCCGCGGGATCGTGGATCGTCTCGCTCACGCTCGGCGTCGTCGCGTACGTGCTACTCAATCACGTCTATAGCTGGGAGTTCATCGCGGCCGGGTTCGTCTTCGTGTAGCCGACGTACGCCGCGGTCGTCTGCGTGTCCCCACCACCGGCTATCCACCGACGACGAGCACCGGCACGTCGACCTGGCGGACGACCCGCCCGGTGACGCTGCCGACCGGATACGGCTCCGCACCGTGACGGCCGTGAGTCCCCATGACAACGAGATCGATCCCGTTCGCGGCCGCGTACGTGACGATGGCGTCCTCGGGGACGTCCTCGACCGTCGACGTCGTGACCGTGAGACTCCGGTCGGATGCCCGCGCTCGTAGGTCATCGAGGACCGACTCGCCCTCCTCGCGGAGCGTCTCGCGCAGGTCGTCGAGTGACAGCGTCGGTGCCTCGTGGGCGAGCGCGTCCGTCTCGACGACGTAAAGCCCGTGAACGGTCGCGTCGAAGCGCTCAGCGACGCCGAGTGCGTGTTCTAGAGCCGTCGCGGCCGCCGTGCTCCCGTCTGTCGGGACCAGGACGTCGTCGTACATGCCCGGACGTCCGACTGCCCGACCCCTCAACCCACTGGTCGGTTCCCGAGCGGCGGGAACGGGGGCGCGGCTACACGACCGCCCGGCGACGGAGGGATTTTTGGTCACCGGTTTCGTGGGTTGGGACGTGCGCATCGCGTTCGTGACGATGACGACGGCCCACCACGTGGACCACTGGTACGCCCGTCGAGCGCGAGCGGTGGCCGAACGCCTCGCGGCTCGCGGTCACAAGGTGACCGTCGTCTGTACGCAGTGGTGGGGTGGGGACCACGCCGCCTTCGACTTCGAGGGCGTCTCCTATCGCCGTGTGACGGCCGACCACTCCCCGTCGGTGTTCGTCGCGAAGCTCCCGTTCGTCCTCAACAGCGTCCGTCCCGAGGTGGTTCACGTCGCCACGGACCCTGACCTCGCGGTCCCGGCCGCGAAGGCCGCCGGCCGCCTCCGACGGGTTCCGGTCGTCGCGGAGTGGTGGGACCCCCCGGATCGTGAGACTGGACGTTCCTGGCGTCGCCACTGGGCTGCCCGGTCCCCGAACACCCTCCTCGTTCCCTCCGAGACAGTCGCGACGACGGCCCGTGAGTGCGGTGCCGACACCGGCGCCGTCGAAGTTGTCCCCGACAGCGTCGACATGGCGAGCATCCGCGACGCGCCGGTCGACGAACGGGCCGACTTGGTCTACGCCCGCCGCCTCGACGAACACGCGAACGTCGAGGAGTTCCTGCTCGCGCTGGCGGAGCTTCGGCGGCGGGAGTGGCGGGCGGCGATCATCGGCGACGGGCCAGCGCGCGCGGACGCCGAGCGGATGGCCCGCGACCTCCGGATCGACGACCGGGTCGAGTTCCTCGATGATCTCGCCCCGGCCGAACAGGTACCGATCCTCAAGGGGGCACACGTCTTCGCCCAGACGGCTACCCGGGCGCCGTTCGCGACCAACCTCCTGCGGGCGCTCGCCTGTGGCTGTGTGGGTGTCGTCGAGTACCAGGCCGACTCCGCCGCCCACGAACTCGTCGAGACCGACCCCCGTGGCTCGCTCGTGACCAGTCCGCAGGAACTCGCGGAGGAAATCGTCGCCGCGACCGAGACCGAGCGCTGGACGGTCAACGAGGATTACGCCCCCTACGACCACGACGCCGTCCTCGACCGATATGTCGACCGCTATCGGAAGCTTGTGACCGACTACGGGCTGTTCTGACGCCTCTCGTCCGTTTCGGAACGCTTATGCGCCCGATACGTCCACGAATTCGTATGAGCGATGACTCCGAGTCCGAACTCCGCGAGCAGTTTCACTCGGCGTTCGAGGGCGCCGACTTCCCCGTGACCGACCAGATGGACCTCGTCCCCGCACTCCCCGACGGCCCGGGGACTCGCTTCGAGGCCGGCGACGTGTCCTTCTCCGCGATGGAGCTTGCCGCCAACCTCGACGGCCACCAAGAGTTCCCGTACGAAAGTGTCGATGAACTTGTCGACGATGTGATGGCAGCGCTGAAGGCCGAAGGGCTACTAGAGTAGCGTCACGTCGGACTGGGTCCCGAACACGGCACAGCCGTCTCGACAACCATCCCCGCCGTTCGCGGCTCCCGGACGACGACTCAGGAGGATTCACAGATGGCCGACGACCGTTCCGAGGCGGATACGGCGTTTCTCTACGAACTCGCACGCGAATCGAACACGACGGAGCTCGTCGCGTACCTCCGGCGCGGATCGAGTCCGGTCGTCAGGCGTCGCGCCGCGGAGATGCTGGGCGATTTCGCCGCGGCTACCGAGCGAACCGACGGCGACACCCAAGAGGTCATCCGCGCTCTCATTCAGGCGGTACAGGACGACGACGACCGAAGCGTGCGCGCGCGGGCAATCGACGCGCTGTATCGGCACGGCCCGGACACGCTCGAACGACTCGTCCGCGAGCTGGGCGAGTTCGACATCGAAGACGATTCCGGGGTGACGGCGGAACAGGCGACGACGCGACTCCTCGAGGAGTGGCTCGACGCCGACTATCCGGAGTTCCGGATGGTCGCAGCGACCGCGCTCGGACGACTGGGGGGAAAGCGGTCGCTGTCCGCGCTCGTGTCGGCGACCACCGATTCCTCTCCGCGGGTGCGTGCTCGTGCCGTGCAGTCCTGTGGCCAGATCGGCGACAAACGGTGTATCGGGCCACTCCGCCGCCGTCTCGACGACGATAGACCTCGCGTTCGCAAGGAGGCGGTGCGGGCCTTGGGGTCCATCGGCGGCGAGGCAGCGCTTCGATCGATCGCCCCCGTCGTCCAGGCCGACGAGGAATCGCTCCGACGGATCGCCATCGAGGAACTCGGCCAGTTCGGGACGCTCGAACCCGTCGACGTGCTGGTTCGGGCACTCGTCGACGACACTGCGCCGGTACAGCGGGCGGCGATTCTATCGCTCGTCCAGTTGTTTATCGACGCTCCGGCGGACCGGCGACAGGAGGTCCGCGCGGCCGTCGCCGACCGACTCTCGGACGCCGACACGCTGACCGTCGTCTCTCACGTGATCGATATGCTCGACGAGAGCCGGCGGACGGAGGTGCGACACAACGCCGCGTGGCTCTTGGGTCGGGTGGCCGATGTCGACGATCCGGACGAGGATCGACGCGAGACAGTGTACGACTGCCTGATCGACGCGCTCGGCGACCCGGACGACCGGACGGCCCAACTCGCGGCGGATAGTCTGGTCGAACTCGAAAGCGAGAAGCTCGAACGACGGCTTCAGATCCTCGTCCACGACGAGGGCGTTCCGTCGGACGTCGCCGAGCGTGCGGCGGCAGTGCTCGACGCCGTCGGCGGCAGCCTCTCGGGAGAGGTCGTCACCAACGCCGTCGATTACACGTACGTCCGCGACCCGTCGGACTATACGGCTAGCCACGACCGAGACGACGCTGACCCGGAGTCGTGAGTCCTCGGACGCGTCGCGCCTCGGCAACGCAGTCGCGCTCGGATCACTCTCCGGCGACGAACCGCCGGTCGTCGGCCACAATCGAGAGATCGAACGCCTGCCCGAGGACGTTGATCGTCGACTGTGACTGCGTTCGCGGATCGACGTGATAGTGTGAGAGAGCGTCGGCCCGGGTCAATCGCGTATCGAGCACGTGGAGGAACTTGAAGACCGTTTGCAGGTCGAACTTCTCGACGAGTTCGGGAAGGATATCGAATGCCGCGACGATCTTTCCACCGACGTCTTCGTACTCGCCGACAACCCGTGATATCGTCTCGCCGACCTCGGAGAGGCCGAGCCGACTGTCGAGGCGGACGACCTCCAACGACGCCGCCGAGAGGTCCAGCTCCGAGATGTCGCCGAGCGGATCGGGCTTCGTCGTGAGGATAATCGTCCGCGCCGGCCACTCGTTGAGCGCATCGTCGAGCAACCGGATCCGCTCGGCGGGAGCCGTCGTCACGAACAACACGACCCCTCCGGGAGAGAGAAAGTGGACCCGGGCGTTGTCGAGGCCGGTGCTCCCGCGCGGGGCCCGGACGAGGACGCCACCGGTTCGGTCGATGTCGTCCGCGACGTGGACTCCCGACTCGACGGACGATTCGACGTGTTCGAACAGATGTTGCTCGAAGCGCTCGACCCCGGCGTCGCCGTCGTGGTGTTGACCGCTCCGTTCACAGTGCGGGCAACTCCAGCGGATCCGGAAATCCTGTTTGGTCACTCGCTCGCGGTAGTGGCTGAGGATGTGGCTGCCGGCGGCATCGGCGATGGCATCTCGCCTCGTCGACCAGACGGTGAATGGGCACCGCCGGCATTGGAACCGGTAGACCATCTGCGTTCGTGTCGATTCATGCTAGTCGCATATCAGTGTTCGTTCGCTCGCCACCGCTGAACCGAGGGCACCCACGGAACCGGGAAGCCGGCCATCGGGGGGAAGGCGACCGATTACACCCGACGGACAGTGTGTTCTGTTCTGTCGAGCAGGGATACGACATCGGGCCCGTAGTGTTGGGGTGGCGCGTTCGATGTTGTCGATAGCGATGTAGAGACGTGTGTCGGACAGGCACAAGCATTTCACTCATCCCGATGCTGGAATGTGTGAGATATTCGAGATAGCTGACGACCCCGAGAGTTCGCCGCTTGCCTCCGAGACTGACCACATTCGAGAGAGACTGCTCGACTACGGAACAAAGAACTGAAGCAGTTCAACACAGGCCAGAGGTCTGATATCGACGATAGACCAAATATCGACAATCAGACCCGTGATATGCTCTCGGAACTGGGTTACGTTGACTAATCGTTCACTGAGCAGACTGTACGCAGACGCGTGTTCGCTTACAGAGCCTCAATCCGTTCTGCCGAGCAAAATCGAACCCTCAGTTTTGTGCGTCTCCTTTCACCGCCGGTCGGATGAGCGACCACTCGATTAGGGGGTCTTGCAGGGCGTCAGGTACTACTATAGTTGACGCGTAATAGTGGTATGAGTATTCTTGTCGCGGTCAGCGACGACGACGATTTCAAAACCGTTCTCACTGTCGCACTGCGGTTGGCTGCCGGGTTAGATCAAGACCTACAAGTCACCCATGTCACAGGGGAGAAAAGCGCATCCCAGCGCGAGCGAGCGTTCCGTGACGACGTCCGAGCGTTTCTCTCGGAGGCGGACATGTCCGTCGAGATCAATCTCGAACACCTGGATCGGGGCGGACTCCGCTCGGGGACGGCAATCGGCAAGCAACTCCTCGAACTCGCAGAGGACGTCGATATCGATCATATCGTCATCGGCCACCACTCGAAGAATCGGTTGCGAACGGCTAGTCAGGGCCATACCGATTTCATCGTCGCCGAGGCGGCAGCCGTTCCGGTGACGATCGTCCCCGAATCCGTCGAGTTATGACTTGCCCGTCGGATCTGACTCCAGTACGCCGGTCACATCTGTAGCGGGAGAGTATGGTTGACCGCGGTAACTCGACGCTACTGAGGCTGCTGTGCTGAACTCATCTTCTGTGTTCAGCACGACTGCTGAACGCTATCACACATCGCGGACTGCAACAGGACCACAGAGCAAACATCTATGTGGTCCCAGAAGACGCCGGGTATGACAGCTCCAAGCCGTGTCCGGACTGTTCTCCTGAACGGGCGTACAAAGAGAAAACGTCTCGGGATACCTGTCGAGAAGGGGTGGTTCCGGTCAATTCGCTTCCGACTCGGACGAGAAGTCGGCACTCGCTATCGGTTGGCTCTGTTGGAATCACCGGTAGCGGACAATACAGGCGTGCTGACTGCCGGATGCAAGCCAGCCACGGGATGAACGCCGACGCTACGAGGTGCTGAGACACCTACCTTAGTCACAGTTCGTATCCGAGTGAGACGCGAACTACCGTTTCGTTCTTCGAGACGAGGAATCCTCCAGTCGACGCATTATATGCCTCTGCCACCGACTCGATCCGTTGAACGTCCTGTCCTGCGAGGTCCCGTTGCTGCGTCGTTTTCGTCGAAGCCGCTTCCGTGATTGCATCATTCAGCGTTGGCGATTGGGAGAATTTCGTCTGGTTGTACTGAACGATCTCACTCCCGTTCGATACGGTCGTGTTCTCGACGGGATCGACGATCAACAGCCCACCACGTGACACTGTCGCCGTCGTCGGCGATTCCGTAGGACTCGGTGGTACGTCTGTCGCCGTCGGTGATTTGTCCGTCGCCGTCGATGGTTCGTCCGCGGTGGCAGTCGACTGGCTTGCCGGTGGGAAGCCGCCACAACCCGATAACGCGACCATCAGACAAAGGACACCAACCAGTAACAGCGTCCTAACATTGGACGGCATCGACAACGGAAATTCATCACGCGGCAAACGAAAATTTTTGTGGTGAGAGGGATATCCCGCTGTCTCTCGCAAGGCACCTCTGACAGCACCTATGGAGAGCGAGAGTTGTCGTACAAGAGACACAGGACAGATGCAGTACGCTGATTCTCCATGCAGAGAGTCACCCGTACGAGGACCGTATTTAGAGAATTTTAGAGACAGAATCTGAACGTGGTGGACAAACTTTTGTGACGCGGATCTGATTTTGTCTCGAAATGCTCGAAGAAGGCTTGTCGTATCCCCTTCGCGGGGATAGCGCGTTGGGTCGGTTCGTAATCGGCGGCGTACTGGGATTCCTTTCGTTCCTCATCATCCCGGCCATTCCGCTACTCGGTTATCTCACGGAGGTACTCGGCTCCGCGGCGCGGAATGAAGAGGAGCCGCCAGCCTTCGAGAACTGGAGTAATCTCTTCGCGATCGGTGTCAAGGCCTTCGTTGTCAGCATCGTCGTTGGCATCATTCCGCTCATCGTCCTCGGTGTGAGTCTCAGCTCGACGATGGCCGGCCTCGCAAATCCGGATTCTGCTGGGTTCCTTGCTGGTGTCGGACTCGTCGGCCTCTTCGCGAGCTTTCTCGCATTCCTGATCTTGTACTATCTCCTGCCTGCTACGCTAACGAATCTGGCTTTAGGGCGGACGGTCGGTTCAGCGTTCGATGTCGACAATCTGAGTCGGACACTCCTTAGCCTAGATTACTTCGTCGCGTGGCTCATTCCGTTCGTTATCGCTATCGCGGTGAATCTTCTGACGGTCGCGGTCGTCGCCGTGACGTTAGGTCTGGGTGGTCTCCTCGTGCCCTTCATCCAGTTCTACACCAACGTGGCCATCTTCTACATGTTCGGGCGAGCAGTCGGTGCGAACGTCAATGTGAGCGAGTTCTCTGGCAGTTCAGCATCGGTCCCGACATGAGGAGAGGAGCACAGTCGGTCTCTTAGCTGCTCGCTACCGAATTTACGAATCGCGTCATTGCGTATGTGCCATCAGGGTCCCGAATGGGCATTTCGAACGGTATCTATCGGGCGTCGCTCAGACGAGCAGCCACGTACCCGATGAGGACTCCCACCGAGATGACAATCAAATCAGAATCCACGGTCACCACGCCAAACAGGCTCAGATAGTTGATGAGGAGGAAGAATACGAATCCGAGAATAAGTGCCCCAAAGAGAGGGACAACGTCCTTTCTCTGAACCACAGACATTACACTGCGGTAGACCGGTCTTTGGTAAATGCTTTCCCTGAATCTACAGATGTGATTCGTCGTTAGTCGCCGGATCAACTCCGACTCACTTGCGCCGTGTATTCAGCATTACCCTCGACACCTATCGACTATTCGTCAACGTATCCATGACCGATACAGGGGGTGTAGCCACCACGTTGTAGTGCCCTTCTGCCAGTCCGTCGATAGACCACTGGTCAGTGATTTGTGGCGCGCAGCTGATTCAGATAGTTATCCCACCGAACAGCACCGCTACGCCAACAAAAAGGAGACCGATCCCGAGAACGAGTGTTCGACGCTGCGATCGGGTCCGATTGCCGGTGGCGTTTCGGGCTAGGAGGCTGTATCTCGCAAAACGCTTCGCGTGATATGCAGGCCTTCTGGTAATATCGAGTCCAATGAGGATGAATATAATCCCAGTGAGAATAAATCCGGAATTCACACTCTGAGTTGGATGAACAACGCCGCGTAATAAAATTCTGTGTGTAACCAATACGCGCTCTGTACTCAGCACGCCAGTATCACGAACTGGACGTCTCGCGCGACACAGCCGTGTCTGAATCAAGAGTGTCCGCACAGTAAGCCCCGCCGCAACTGCGAGTGGACCACCCTGACGAAGGCGAGCAAGTGCTCGTCCTCGGAGTCTCCGCACCCGGTGCGGCGGAGATCGATCACGTGGCAGCTGAACATCGGCCGCGATCCGGCGGACGTCGACGCGCGCGCTGCGACGACACCGGGCGTGATCCGACGCTACGACGATCAGCTGGTCTCGACGCCGAGCTTCGACGGCGGATCACGGCGTTCGACGAGATCGACATCTGCGAGCATAGCGACCCGACCGACATCGACGAGGAACTCTCAGAATGAGCCAACGCACGCTCTACCGAACCGACGAACAGCGCCATGACCACGGCCGTAGCTCTCGCTCACTTTTCGTTAGTAACGCGGAATTGAGAGGTGGTAAAACCCCCCGAAACACTTTATTTCAGAGTGGGGTTGGAGGGCGCGGAACCGATTGTCGGTCCATGCAGCGGTCGTGGATCGTGTTACGCTGAATCATCATCTTCCTCGTCGCTATCGGTCAGAATGTCGAGATTCTCCGTGTCGGGGCGCCGCCGGTCGAGCGCGTCGTCGAGGTCGGCCTTATCGTAGTACCGACGGATCGTCTCCGGCTTCGAGGCGACCCGCTGGGCGACCTTCACGTAGCTCAGGCCCCGGTTCAACTGCCACGTGATCGACCCGGTTCGGATCGCGTGAGGTGACCGACCCGACGGGCACTTGGAGGCGTGACTCTTCGTCGTGAATTCGCACTTGTCCCGCTGCCGGTTGTGTGGGCACGCAATCGCGACGCACGGCTGCGTCGCCTGGTACGCCCACGTCTGAATCGTCGATCCCGCAGGGCGGCCGAAGCGGGTCGTGAACAACGGCGTGCGGCCGTTGTCGTCCTTCTTTTCCGCCCGTTCGCGTTCGATGTAGAAATTCAGCGCGTCCGCGATCGGTTCGGGGAGTACGACGTTTCGCTCGTGTTCACTCCCGTCCTTCAGCCGCGTCGGCGGCCGGTGTCTGAACTTCAGTTTCCGCTCCTCAGGATACCAGTCTCCCAAGTCCAAGGCGCGCACACAGCCGGTGCGCGCGCCGATGTGCCAGAGGACTTCGAGCAAGACGTGATGAACCGTTCCGTACTCGCTCGTACTCTGCCGGTAGAACTCGATGACCCGCGTGGCATCGTCGGCTTCGAGTTTGTCGTCCTTCGTCTGTTCGTCCTTCGAGAGCTTCGGAATCTCGACGGAGTTCGGAAGGCCCTCTTCGGCGACGCCGATCCGAACGCAGTACTTCGCGAGTTCGTTCAGCGACACCATCTTCCCCTGAACCGTGGCCGGCGCGTCGCCGCGCTCGTCGAGGAACCGCTCGTACTCGTCGACGAGCCACCCATCGAGGTCGCTCATCGTCTCGATCTCGTCGTGTTCGTGCGCCCACCGAACGAACTGCCGAAGGCGGTTCTTGTAGCTCCGCACCGTCTTGTCGGTGTTCTTGTTCTGCCGCTTCGCGATGAAGCGTTTGAGCGCGTCGGCAGGGGTTAGCTCTCGGTCGCTCACCGCGACGCACCTCCCTCGTCGGTGACCAGATCGCGGAGGTCGCTCGTATCGCCGCCGTCGTCCTCCTCGTCGGCTAGCTCTTCGGTGAACGTCTCGACCTCCTCACGGAACAGTCGAAAGAACTCCCGCGTCGACGCTTCGGTCGTTACCGACGAGTGTTGCTTGGTGATCGAGTTGACGAGCGACTCGAACACTTGGTCTTCGTCCTCGAGGACTTCGATGCCGTCGGCGAGGCGCCGATACGCGAGCGCCTTCTGGAACATCCGCGTGTTGACGACGGCGTGAATCTCCTCGTCGGAGAGTTCGTTCGTGTCGATCACGCCGATTCACCCCCTGCCGGCACGAGACGGAACCCACACGCCTCGGCGACGGCGGCGGCGTGATCACGAAGCACCTGCCGGCCGTACTCGGTGAGTCGGTATTCGTTCGTCCGTCCGTCGACGCCCTCGCTCGCCACCAGGTCCCGGCCCGTGAGTGCCGGGAGGTTCTGGTAGACGACGTTGTCGCTTCGCTCGAAGGCGTCCCGGAGCGCAGGGCCGGTGATCGGCCCGGCGTCGGCGACGATCCGCAGCAGTTCCTGCTGGACGGTCGTCAGCGACTCGTACCCGTTGGTGGTGGATCGGCTCATGCGACCACCTGCGCGGTAGAAGTTCGTTCCTCGTGCTGTGCGTCCGCTCGTGCGGGGGATTCAAGCCCCGTGTCGTCGATATTCGACATGGCTTCCGTAGCCGGAGTACGGGAGCCCGCGCGGACCTGACGCCCCAAACGTCGAGGTCCGCACCTTCTCTCGATGCGTCTACCATCGAGATAGCTCCCGTTACAAACAGTCCTGTAGTCAAACCACTTAGTCTTTACCAACAGGGTTGTTTGTCTTACCACCAACTTCGTCTTAGACGGATTCAGCATGAAAATTATAAAGCAGTGCGCTACGCGTTGATTTTCACATGCCGCGCCCGGCGTTAGCATCGTGGATGACCCCGATGGACCGGGATATCCTCGGGCTTCTCGAAAACCGTGGTCAGGAGCTAGTACTGACGCCGGGATTAGTCGCAGCGAACACTGATTGGAGCCGACAAGCTGTCCGCGAACACATGCTCCGTCTCCAAGATCACGGCCTCGTCGAATACTACGACGAAGCCCGCTCGATCTACCAACTCTCCAATCGCGGTCGAGCGTGGCTTGCCGGCGATCTCTCAACCGATGACCTCGAAGACGATTCGTAGGGGTAGCTTCGGGGTTGTCGTGATTTCGCTTCAGATGAGTGGTTCGTCGCGTGCCAACGCCGGATGACTCCGGTGGCCGAAGTCGCTGCATGGACGGGTGAAGGTACTAAAGGAATAAACGGCGAATGCGCCGGTGGGCAAAAGCCGGCCTGAAACATCTGAATATGGCACAGTCGATAGCGTGCGCGGCTTTACTGTCGGCGGAAGAAGATGGGAAAATATGAAAAAAGAGCGAGTCTCTGCCGGATGAGACCCCCTTCGTTTCGTGACTGCATCCCTACTTCGTCTGTCGATTACGAAGTTCTATTTTCACTTTCACCTTGGTCACATTACGCTTTTATTGGCAGGCAGTCTAACCAGTAGCTAACAAGAATATAGGTGCCTACAAAGATTCTGCTGGATGTACGGCCGTGCCAGCGGCCGTCCAACCAACTGGTCTCTCCCGTCGATCTTCGACCACCCGCACCTGGGAACGGGTGGAACTTGGGATTACCGGTTGGGGTATTATCAACAGTTCCAGAGAACACAACCACCGAGGAGTCGGGGCGGTTCCCGGGTGACGTTCTGGACCGTCACCCGTTCCCGACGACCGGTACCAACTCATAGGACATGGCTAAATTCCAAGTCGAAACGGACTATATCAGCGATCAGGGACTCACCGCTCGTCGACGGATTCTCCTCAACGAGAAGGTCATCGAGACACCGACAGCGGCAACTCCTATCGGACGTGCAGCTCACCAAGACACACCTGCCGAAGAGAGTAGAGGGGTGAACGAACTCCACCGAACAGTATCGACCAAGAGTCTCAAAAAATCGATGCGAGATGAGTCGTCAACAATCGCTGACAAACTTCGACGGAACTACCGGAAGACCAACGACGACGAGGTAACCATCGCATTCGCGTCCTACCAAGACGCTCACCAGATCGGTCGGCAAGAGATGGAACACCTAGCCGACCTGTATGAGAGGTGGACTGATATCATGTCTGTGCCTCTCATGCCGGAGTTAGTGGGTTCCATCGATACAGACGAAGGTGTGAGTGACTCTGCGTTCCAATCATACCGTGCTACTCTGGAACGCGCCATTGAAATCTACCGTGAGCGGGTTCCTGAGATGCCCGTCATGGGGGTTATCCCACCGCTCGGTTGGGAATATGTTCGGAGCATCCTCGACCTGTACGGTAAGCATAACATCCGGGCATTCTGTCTCAACCTCAACCGACGCCGGATCACCGCGGGGCGTCAAGTTGGGATGGTGACTCCCCTCATGCGACATCTCGCGCGACGAGACATCGCAGACGGGGTTCTCACCTACCTCATTAACCCAAATCCCTACGGGCCCGCTCTCTCCGAGGAGATTCGCTCCGCCGCGGACGTGGCAAGCTACGGCATGGGAATCGACATTATCGGTGATTGCCACGTTTCTCCGGGCGGTTTCGACTCCGACGATGAAGCTCCGACGACATTCCGCCTCTTCAACAAGGATACCTACGCCTACGAGGACGTGCTTCTCACCAACCTCAAGGACCGTCTCCCCTCGGATACGGGATTAGATCCTGACCGTGTTTTTCAGCGGTGTAAGGACTCACCCGAGAATGGGCTCTATCAGATGCAGAAGCTGGTGAATATGGAGCAGATCGCCTTGGCCGGACGAGAGGTTCAACAAAAATCTCGCTCAGATGTCTTTGACCATCTGACCGGGAAAGCAGGCGTGACAGCAGACACGCAGGAAGCGTACGAGACGGTTCGAAGTGGATTCGATACAGGGTCCTCTCAAACTGGGCTCTCCGATTTCTAATCGGAAGGCTCAGCAGCGGGGCATTCTCCGAATCCCGCCATACGCTCGTGTTCCAGCGTTTTGAGCGGTTCTCCACAGTAGGGGCAGAGATCGTATTGCGGCAGCTCCTCGCCAAATTTGACACTTACTTCAGCCAGTTTCGACCACCCTTTTTTAAACCCGTTCGTGCTCGGCTTCCCTTCCCACAGTAGTAGCTGGCAATCCGGCCCGGGGACGGTCAATAAGTAGTTCTTCGTCCCAGAATCTAGCACCAATTTCGGCCCATAATACGTTTCTGTACGTTGAGCAACAGTGAACGAATCGGGGACATCCGGGCCCGGACGGTGTTCCGACTCTATGTTGACCACCCTGACTTCATCATGTCTCTCAGCCCGAAGTGCTACCATCTTTGAGTCGTAATCCGTCACAGGATCGCCAATCGGGATTTTCCCCTCCTGTGCCGGGATGCCATTTTCCACTTGCTCCATTTTTGCCCACGGGAGAACTCTAAGCCTAGTAGGTGTTAAATGTGCACTAGAGGTAGTTTCTTACCTCATTTTTAGAGGCTCCCGGTCACGAGTGACTTAATTCTGATTACGGTTCAAAAACTCGGTATTCACTCCCTCGCGTCGCCCCTATCTTCTCAATTAGTTCGTAGTACTCCAACGACCGCAAATACCGATACCGCGTCGAACTCGATTTCGGATTCTGCGCTCGCTCCTCGTACTCGGCGTGCAACTTGCTCGCCCCGATCTCTCCGTACTCCCGAATGATCTGGTAGAGCAACCGCTGGTGCGTCGAGAGCAACTCGACCTTCCGCTGGTGAACCTCCGCCTCGGCATCGTTCACCGCATCCTCGACGAGTTCCGGACTCAACGAGACGCCCTCGTACTCCGCTCGCTGTGCCGCCCGTCGGAGCAACGTGATCGCGAATCGAGCGTCTCCCGCCGCGAGGTCCGCGATCCGATCAATCGTCGCCCCGTCGGTCGCCCCGGCCACAAGACCGGCGTCGATCCGACCCTTGAGGATATCCACGAGTTCGTGGTGCCGATACTTTTCCAGGTGGAGCGACGCGGCCGAGCGCACGCGCTTTGCCACCCGCAGATCGAGGTCGGTCAGGAGCGAGTCCTCGTCGACGCAGATCATGACCGTCGTGACATTCGGAATCTCGAAAAAAGAGACGAGGAGCGAGTGATCCGCGAGTACGTCGACCTCGTCGAGGATGATCACCACCTGGTCGTCGAGCTGGCGCACCCTGTCGAGATACTGGTCGGTGGAGGTCGCGTCGATCTGGAGATCGAGGCCGAGACCGGCGTCGCGGAGGAGGGCGTGGAGGACGCCCGTAACCGTCGTGTTGGCGAGGCAGTTCGCGTAGCCGGTACGGACGCCGAGTGTTTCGCGTTCGAGTTCGTCGACGACGTACTTCGCGGTGGTCGTCTTGCCGGCGCCGGAGGGGCCGGTGATGAGTACGTCCTCGCCAGGGCGGTCGTCTTGAATCGAACTGAGGCAGAATGAGAGGTGCTGAATCGCACCTTCGCGGTGGTGGAGTTCCGAGGGAACGAACTCGTCGCGGAGTGCGCGGGCATCACGTATCATCTCGACAGAGGTTTCGGAGGATGGTGCTTTGAAAGTCAGCCGAGCGGAGTGAAAGTAATAATATCGACAATCGGTTTGGAGTGGCTATTCGTCTGCCCACATTCTATTATGCCCGATGACGTTGAATCTCAAAAATCGCCAGATAGAGTTTGGTTGGAGAACATCTTCCCCTTGGATTTGTGCATCTAAAATATCTCCCGGGCTTAAGTCGGTGATCTGATCGGCCATATCTTCATCATAGTATTCGTGCTCAGTCTCAACTGAGACGATAGTCATATTGTCCAAGTCGCGTAGGTCAATATCATTCTCATTGAGTCTCATAACAGCAAATCGAGTTTCACGAATTTGAGCCATAGGACATTAATTTCGCTTCCAGTTTTAAGTAAACCGGCACATAAATACAACTATGGCTACTCGACCCAGGGAACTCCCGGGAAGAGATGTCTTCGAATCTCTACAGAAATTTGAGTGGAGGTATCAAACTCTCCAATCGGACTTTGAAGCGCTACTGGATGTCAACTCTCCGGAGCCCAGTCAGACTGTTTCTCAGCATCGCTTTACTGTCCGTTCAAATCTACACGAGGCTGAACGACAACTTCATCATTACTTGTCTGGATATTATACATTTAAGAGCCTGACTACCACCTTAGCTGAAACTTCTCCTGACCCAGAATTTTGTGGCCGGGTGAAACACCGGCGTGATCAATTTGCAACAGTAGAATCTACTCGAATCATCCTTGGATTACGGCACTATGTTCAACACCACAATATTTTGCCACTATTAGTAGGGATATCCTCATTGACTGAGGATGGTCCTTGGTATGTAATAAATAAAAGAGAATTGAGGTTAGATGACTTCGAATACAGAGAGCCCCAGTTAGTAATGGATATCGGGAATTACGATCCCTGGTTTGACTACTATTACGAGGGTGTTGAGGAGATCTGTATCTATCCGTTTCACACAATTCACAGGAACTGGAGAGAAGTCGAATCACTACGCGAAGACATCTATGAGCTGGCAAGAACTCACCTTGCCGAGGAAATTGAAGAATACGTAGAGCGATTAGAGGAACTCACCGAAGTAAGGGATGAACTCCGTGGCCAGATCGATGCCTTTGACGAGTTGATCGAGGAGGTTGGGGAGACAATTATCCCGGAACTACGAGAGCTTCTGCAACCGGACATATACGACAGATTGGTTGATGATGAGTGATATTGCTTGGAGTACTTTCCCGAATTGAGGCTATCACGGATTTTGTCTGAGGCGAGGAACTACGGGATAAATAGAGGGAATCTGAAAGGGAGGAAAACAAAGTAACCCGTCGGTGAGCCGGTCAGGAAAGGTCGTCTATGTCGTCGAGAATATCCGCTAACGCGTCCAATTCATCCCGCACCTCTTCAGTGTGATTCGGTTCCTTCTCGTTCGACTCTAACTCCTCCCCGAGGAGATAAGAGAGGTGACTGAGTTTGATTGTTTCCCGACGAAGCCGCTCGCTAAGACGTTCGTCGTCAAGCGCGTGCCCAATATCGACTCCGTCTCCATGTAGAAACCGTGCCTCAACGGTATCAACCAGTATCTGAACGAAATCTTGGTAGTGAACGATCTCACCGGGTTGCGGGGCTGGCGGATCGGTCACCAGCCTCGTCTCGTCGCCGTCGTCCATGTTAGTGTGATCGACGACGACGCATCCAACGCCGTCGACGTTCGGAGAGATCTCCCCGTCGGCCCGGTCGATATCCCTGAAGATCTCGACTGTCTCCTCTACCAGCTGGTCGATGCGGTCGTGCTCGGTGATATCGTCCTCGTCTCGCAGCGGCGAGTGGAATCGATCCGCCATGTTGATGAGGAGAACGCCGCCCGTCACGGCTCCGGGGTGGTGCCGGTGCATGATATCCGCGAAGGAGTTGATATCGCGCTGGCGGTTGCGACGAGCCTTCCCGTGCTCAGTCATGACGCTTTTCGCGTCGATTGCGAGCCAAACGGAGGCGAGTTCTTCCTCAGCGATTGGTCGATTCTCCTCGCCGAATTCCATTTGTACGTCGACGTCCTCGGCAGGAGGGCCGACTACGAGATCGGTATTCCACCGGGACTGTCCTTCACCAACCGTGTAATCCTCTTGGTAGACGAGTTCGCCGTTCCGGGCCGCCTCAGCGAACGCTTCGCTCTCGTGGAGGAGGTCGTCGAGCAGGAACAGACAGGAGGCGGAACCGTGGGCGGGCGAGCGAGGATGGTAGCCGTTCTCGCGAAGCCATTCGACGATTCGCTCGTCGCCGTAGGTATGTGACACGTCGCTAACCGTCCGACGGATGTCAAATAAACCTCTAGGTCTCTGCTAAGTGGTTTGCCGGGAGATCAGCGAACGACTTCGACGGAGAGATTCTCGTAGTTCGTGAGAGTGCCGCGCTCCTCTTTGATCCGCTTCTCTGCGATATCGACGTACGTCTCCTCGAGCTCGACACTGACGGAGTTTCGGCCGCACCGAGATGCGGCGACCGCAGTGGATCCCGTTCCGGCGAACGGATCGACGACGGTGTCGCCGACGAAGGAGAACATCCGAACCAGCCGTTCGGCAAGTTCTGTGGGGAAAGGTGCGGGGTGATCACGCTGTTTCTCTCCTTTGATGTCATCCCACAGTTGGCGGAACATCTTCTGGTGCCGGTCGGCCTCGATTGTGCTCAGAATCTTCTCCTCGACCGACGGGGAACGGTAGCCTCCCGGCTTCCGGAAGAGGAGGATATACTCAATGTCGTTCTTGATTACCGCGCCGGGCTCGTAGGGCTTGCCGAGGAAGCGGGCGTTCCCACCGGCTTCGAGCGAAGCGTTTCCGATCTTGTACCAGATCACCGGAGCGAGGTTGTCGAATCCGATATCGATGCAGTGCTCTTGGATCGTGGCGTGAAGTGGGAGCACTCGGTGCCGTCCGTGTTCGCTTCTAGAGCGAAGTACGTCGCCGACGACGACACACATTCGGCCACCAGGGACGAGCTTCTCGTAGCACTGTTTCCAGACTTGGTCGATCTGTTCGTTGAATTGCTCGTAGTCGCTGAGATCTCCGAGCTGATCCTCGCCACCAGTACCGTTCTCGTAGTCCTTGATATTGAAGTACGGCGGAGAGGTGACGACGAGTTCCACACTCTCCTCGTCCAGCATGGAAAGATCTCGGGCATCGCCTTGGTAAAGCTCGTGCTCAGATGGGAGACCCTTGACCGCTTGCTCGACTTCGTTCATTCGGCCCTTGTCCCGGGCCAACGCAGGAATTTCCGAGCGCAGCTCGGTACCTGACATAGAGAGAAGGGACCGACAGCTCTCAGGGATATGATCACGCAGCTCGTCCGGAGAGGTCATTATAGTTTGGTGGATCGGATTGGGCTAAAAGGTCTTGGAACCTCTAGCGATGAATTCGAGCGAAGGCAGAGTAGGTGACTACTGCACCTTCTGTTGAGTTATCGGCTTTATTTTATCATCTGAGAGATCACATAGCGCATCTCGAATTTCCTCGATTTCTCTTAGGAGATCGAACGCATTTTGACACTGACGGAGAGCCTTGTCACGACTGATATCGGAATATTCGGCGTGAGCAACGTTATTCCGATAATCAACTAAAATAGAAATTTCATGGAATTGGCGCTTCGAGAGGACTTTACCGCTCTCATTCGGCATGTCAACTCTCTTCAGAGCCACATTCTTGTGATAAAACTTGGTTTCGCTCCAAGGGCGCTCCTCACCGTATACATGTACAGATCTGATCTGACGGGTCTCACCCAGATCGAGTAGAGCTTTCTCGATAGCTCTGCCTAAAACAATGAGCGCCGTTGAGTAGTACCCCAAGCAGAACAGATCGGCCGCCTCTCGGGCTTCGTCTTCGAATCTATCGGGCGTTGGTGAGTTCAGATCCCAGTCTAGTCGTTCGATGTAGTCTTGAAGATGTGTATAGAATCCTGTTTGGCGAGAGTCGGACAAATTCCTACAGATTCTCTGAACCTCCCCGGCCAACGAGTACAATTGTTGCTCGTTCTCCAACGGGTTTCGGAACCGTCCTTCCTCGACTCTCCAGTACGCATGTGCCAAATCACTAGTGAAACTACTGAACCAAGATTCGTGGACAATCTCTGGAAAATTCCATTTGACAGCATCTGTGTGCTCCATCAACTGCCTGACTGCGAGTTTCGCTTCTCTTGTCTGCTCCCGAGTTACTGACTCATCAGCGTCGGTGTACGCTTCATCGAATTCTTTTAATTCGTCGATATAATTAGCAATCTCATTTATGATGGTATGAAGCCGAAATATTCTCTCATAGATGTTGCTTCGAGCATAAAACCAAGGCGCATCAAGTGCTCGATAATCTAGATCCTCACTGTCCAGGTCTCTTGTCATAACTTACTGTTCGAGCGTGTCATAGAACTCTTCACATACTATAGTCAGTTTGAGTACTATTATAGCAGGTTATTTGCTTAGATATGCGTGCACCAGGTGCACAGCGTTTAAAACTAGTTATAGAGTGCCCTTTCGTTTCCGAATAATGATTTCTCGAACCCGTTCAATGTGGTTCGTCTCAGATTGAACGAATGCTGTGAGGATGGCTTCGACGATCTCGGAGCGGCTGACTCCGAGATCGTCACACTCAGCGACCAGTTCATCCACTTCTCGCACAATTTCCTCGTCAACAGCGACGCCGAACTTCTCTTTCGCCATAGCTAACACAAGCTGAAAACAGCGTGCACCAAGTGTACGACGATTTGAACTTGTCTAAGCTGATTCAGCGATCCATGTGAACTCTTCTATGACAGGCTCTACTGTTCAGCAATGATCATAAAAAGACGGTGCTGCGGCGTGAGGAGGTATAGGCAGGTATCCATCGCAGATATCTCGGTGCGACCGCACGGGGTCGCACGTCGACAAATCCGGCACCTCCGGTTTTGCACACAACTCCCCTGATCTGTCGACCGAGACATATCAGAAATCAGTAAAAGAGTGTGCAAATCGACGGGGTCACCGCGCCGATCACGCCGGAGGCCCGACCCTCGTCTCGAAGGGGTATATAAACAGCCACCCGTTCAGCAACCTTAGCGAAACGACTAGGAGACCGTGTGTGCAAAATTAGACCATGCGTATAAGAATGACCGACCAGCGGGAGGATAGACTCCGGCGGCTCATGGAGGCGACCGGCGAGTCGACGAAGGCCGGAGCGATCGACGCCGCGATCAAACACTACCTGAACGACCTCGAAAACAAGCGGCGAGTCGCCGAGGAACTCCCGACCGACGCGCTCGAGGAACTCCATACACCGTGGCTCCCTCTCGAACGCGAGACGAGCGTCGGGCGAGATAACTAAACGGAGAGGAAGGGGATCGATCCGAGCGACGGAAGGCTCGCCACGTCCATCCAGCCCATCGCGATCGAGACGACGAGCAGGAGCCCCACCAGCGCCGCGCCGACGAAGCCTATTCGCGCGGTTCGCAACACTCGGGAGATCAGTGCCAGCGCCGAGTGACCGTGCCACACAACGATCACCGCCGTCGCGATCAGCCCCGCCTCGACGCCGTGGGCGCCGAGGAGCCCGGCGCCCGACTCAATCGCGCGCGCCAGCAACTCCTCGATGACCATCTACTCATCACCCCCGCCGTCTTGACCGAGGAACGGCACGGGTACGCTCAGGGGCCCCGACGTGGGTGGTTCGTGGGCGAGGCTCTTCATATGCCACACCGACAGCACAACGACGAGACCCGCCACTCGGAGGTTCACCCAAGACGATATTCCCAACAGACCGGCGGTGACTGATTCGCAGACCATACTCAGTCACCTCCGCGGAAGATCAGGCGATTCACGGTCTCAGGCGTCGAGCGCTCGCTTCGCCGCGCTCGCCACCACAGATAGAACACGCCACCGATCACGAGGATCAGCAGCGGCGCGACGTTCTCTGAGGTGAGCTGCTCGATCGCCGTCTGAACCGTCCCCGGAGCGACGAACTCCAACCCGAGGACGACCGACGCGATCGTCGAGGCGAGCCACACCTGTTGTGAGACTCTCCCCGTCCGGCGGAGGATCAGGTACGTCGCCAGCGGCACACCCGAGACGACGATCAGGATCGCCGTCCCGGACGGCAGTTGGAAGAGATCGAAGCGAGCCGCCACGATCAGGCTGACGACGCCGGTCGCGACCGCGGCGCGTCGATTCCCGAGCACCACACCCACGACTTGACCCATGTAGTCGAACAGCGACCGGAGCGCGCCGAGGAGGCCACGCCCGACCGTCGTGCCGAGCGAGCCAACGACCGGCCTGCGTCGTTAGCTGTCTCCTTGGCCGCGGCGGCCTCGTCGTCAGCGCTGCCACCGAAGATATCGAGCCGGCGCACGAGCACGATACCGCCGACGAGTACGCCGCCGATCAGCGCCACACCGCCGAGACCTTGGAACGATGGGATCGGAAGCGAGATACTCCCGAGGAATCCGCCCGCGTCGTCGGCGAACTGTCCAACCGCCGCGCCAGCGCCGCCTCCACCGCTGCTGGAGGATGACGACCCGCCGGAGTCCTCGAGGATCGCCCACGTCTCTTTAGAGTCGTCATCCTCGAAGACGGCCGGCGACTGGGCCGTGTCCGAATCAAGCACGATCGAGCGGGTCAGCGAGTTTAGCAGGTACTCGACACCCGTACGAGTGTTGTAGTACTCGACCGTCACGGGATCGCCACTTCCACCGGGACCGGGTCTCACCTTCAATTCGGGATTTTCTCCGGGCGAGACCACGTCGATCCGCACGTCGCCCTGCTCGGCCGAGACCTTCGTCTCTAAGTGCCGGACCCGCAACGTGTCACCGGTCTTCGCTTCCGGTAAGTGGAGTTGCTGATCGCCGTCGGCCTCGATCACGGCGTAGTCGGCCGTGGGATAGACCGAACTGTACGCATAGTGAACGCGACGGCCGCTCTCAGTCGGCCCCACATTCACGTAGAAGCCTTTACTCCGGGAATTGACCTTGAGTTGCGTGTCGAGTTCGCCGCCCGGTTTGGTGACATCGACGACCGAGACATTTCCATTCGCCACTTCGATCTTTCTGGCCGTGGCTCGCACCTCGATCGTATCGCCTGCCGAGAGGCTTCCGCCGCTCGCGTCGGACAGATACGCCACGAGTGTCGTGTTATCTCTGACGCGGTAGTTCTCCGCGCTGACAGCCGTCCACGACCCACTATTGAGTCGATACTCGACAGACTCCATACCGACGACAGATCCCGTGAACGGGAACGTGACCTTTGCGTCGGTCGTGTCGTCGGCATACGTCGTCGAGGCGTTGAAGTTCGACTCGAACGTCCCGCCCGAGTAGTCGATCTCTTGGCGCTTCGTCGCGGAGTGAGCATAGTCCAACTCATAGACGAGATCGGGCGCGTCAGCACTAACGGAGCCGTCCATCGAGACGTTGATTTGATTCGTGCCGGTCGTGATCCACTCATTCTGGATCGTGTACGTTCGCGTCTCTCCGTCGGCGAGCGTGAGATCCGTCCCGACGGTGTTGCCGTTCACCTCCAGTTTTGGCGAGTCCGTGCGCGTCCGCTCTTGGACCGCGACTTTCACATCAACGGACGAGTTCCCAGCCGTCGAGACAGTGAGCGTGTCGTCGGACGTGCTCAGACTTGAGACGGATTTTGTCACCGTCTCACCATCGGAGAGGAATCCGCTGACTCCGGCCGTCGAGCCGAAAGAAACCGACGGATCCTCGGTCTGAGTCACGTCATCATATTCGATCGAATATGACGCCACTCCCGAGTCCGTCGTGATGGTCATGTCCCCGGTGGTGATGTTGGGAGAGAGTGTCATCGAGGAGCCTTCAGAGACGGATTTGTCAATCGTCTCGGTATCTGTGGTAACGCTAACCGTCGATGGGGGAGAGGCAGCGTCTTCAGTACGGTAGACTTTGAAGTTATCACCCACATCGCCGTAGTTGTCCCCCTGTATTCCCGTATTCAGGCTCGACGAGTAGCTTCTCGCTTTGAAATATAGTTTCATATCACCCGAGACTGGAATCGGGTCCGATGTGGTCATCGTTGTCCAACCTGACGACGAAATTTCTCCGATCTTTGTTCCCTCAACAGACACGTCGATATACGCACCACTCTCAATACTCTCAGTCCAGTAAACTTCTAATCGAGAGACTTTCCGCGGCGCATTTGAGTAATATAGCGTCTCATGGTCGTCGCCTGCGTAGTCTGAGCCGTAAACGGCAATTGGGTTTGGATTGTAGTTCTGCTGATGCTTAGGCACGGAGAGTGAAACCGATTCGTTGATCGGCTCTCTGTTCCCGGTCACGGGGAGATCGATGGTTCCGGCGGTTGTGTTGGCGACACCCGTCACGGAGTCGTTTTCGATGGTCTTCCGTCCCGTGAACGTCACCGCGGGCTCTCCCTCTGGACCACTCGGACTGATCGTTCCCGCGACATCGGTCGAGAGCGTGTCCCTGTCCGAGAGGCCCGTCGCCGAGACGTTGTCCCATTCGGTATTCGTGACGCCCGTGATGTTGACCGAGAAGTCCTCGACGGCGGCGCCGTCTTGGATGCTGTACTGGTACTGTGTGCCGTCGCTCGGCGTTCCGGTGAGCGAGACACGTCCGGTGAACGTCACCGTGTTTGTCGAGAAGTGTGGCACGTCAAAGACGAGGTATCCGTCGACGTACTCGGCGCTCGCCGTCCACGTCGACCCATCGTCGTGCGTGCCGTAGATCGCCTCGGGCGTGTACCCGAGTGCGTCTCGAAGCTTACCAGCGTCGAGCGCGACCCGACGACCACCAGAGTGCTCGTCGTCCCGCAGCACGACCGCCATGCCGTCACCGGAGACGGCCGCCGCGTCCGGGCCCATGATCTCCTCGGCGCGGTCAGCGGTCGTCAGCACGACCTCGAGCGAGTCGGCGTGCTTTGAGGACATCACACCGCCGCCGCGGAGTTCCGACGCCGAGAGCGCGATCGACTCGCCGCTCGGGACATCTTCGGAGATAGAGGCATCCGTGATCGTGGCCATGCCCGCGGGCGCGGCTGTGGCCGAGCCTGCGAACGCGACCGGAGCCACGCCCGACACCACGAGCGCGAGTACACACAGAACTGCGAGCACGCGCGCCGGGAGTGTTGCGCGGGGCTCAGTCATCGGACACCCCCCGCCCCGCCTTAGCAGTCTCTGTAACGCGCGCGCCCGTAGAGTGGGGAGCCAGCGAGATTTTCAGCCAGCGGTTCTCGTCGACGCTGTCGACCGGGATATCATCCCACATGAACCGAGAGAAGCTCGTTTCGGTCCACATTAGCCCGTGACCGACGTTTTTGTCCGACTGCATATCGTACTTCATCGGGATCTGTCGGAAGCCGACAGGAGCGTTGTCTCCGTTGCTCTGACAGGGATTTGCCGTTCCATCGGGCATCGAGAGCCGCCACTGAATCGTCCGGCGGATCTTCGCATGGACGTTCTGCTCGTGATGTGCGAAAAAGAACAGCGAGAAGTAGAACTTCCGGCTGTCGGCCATCACTCGACGGAGTGCTTGGACCTTCTCGTAGGTCTGAGCCTGATCAGCACGGGCGTCGTCAGGCGCGAGGTCGGCGGCCTCGTCGAAGATCAGCGAGGTCCAGTCGTAGGGGCCGTATTCGAGTTTCGCCACCATCCACGCGAACCACCAGTGAACGACCGGCGTCGCCTCCTCGTCGGCCTCAACGTCCGCCTGGGGAGTGAACTCGACAGGCTGGGGCGAAAAGTCGCTTTCGCGCATGATCCGCTCACAGCCCGTGAACGAGGGGTCCGGGTAGACGACATGGAACTTGCCGGGCTCGAGTCGGTCGTTAAGATCGACCGGGTCGTCGTAGTACTCGACCTCGCGGACGATCTCTGTGAGATCAGCCGCTTCCCCTGCGTTCTGCTCGCGAATGTCGCGAGGTTTCCATGCCGAATCTGCCTTTGCGTTCGCCGGGAGAAGCAACTTCGTCCAGTGTTTGAACGGGAGCCACTCCGAGCGGGAGCTGGAGCCGCGCCAGACGACCGCCTCGTTGTTCACCTCCATGAGACGGGCGGCCCAGTAAAGCCCGAGCGTAGACTTTCCTGATCCCTTCTCGCCGACGGCCAAGAAGTTCGTCCCGCCGACGTGGCCCCACTCCGCTTCGCCAGGCGGCGAATGGGTGAGGCAGTTAGGATACGGCTTTTCGTAGTCTTCCCAAGTGCTCGAGTCCCACGAGGCGATGCTGAACTTCATCCGTATCTCGCCTGCATCGGTACGGAGGTTGTTCCATCCAGGTGGCGGCGATTCAGGATCGGGATACTGTTCGTGAGCCTGTCGGCTCCCCGCACCCCACTCGTTTCCGGTTCGACTGCACGTATCGGTGTTTTCAGTACTCATGAGTTAGCCCTGTTTCCAGTGGGACTGCGTCTCTGTCTGCGTCGCTGCACCGCCCTGGAGGCTCTTCGCAGCCTCCGCAAAGGCAGGGAGTAACACGCCGATCGCCAGGCGTTCTCGATACTGTGCGGCTTCGCGGCTGTCTCCGTCGATAAGGTGAGTCCGGGCGGTTCGGTCGGCCATCAAGTTCCGGCCGATCTCTCGGTCGAGGGCGCCGTGAGTTGCCGGTACGAGGTCGTGGAGCCATGCCTCGGCGGCCATCCGGTCCTCAAAGCCGCCCCACAGCCGAGCGAGCGCCTCGTGTTGTCGGCGGTCCAGCACCGCGTGCGCCGGGCGCATGGCCGGATGCTCTTCCTTCTGCGGGTCGACATCACGATAGTCGAACCCGTCTGTCTCGTTCTCTCCAGGGAGGCGCTCGACAGCGGCCGCCTTCAGATGATTGAAGGCATCTTGGCACGCCGGGAGCACGATCGCGTCGAGGATCCGCTGGCGCTGCGTAGCCGCCGACTCAGAGTCTCCCGTCAGATGGTCTAAGAGCGCGCGGTCGCGGGAGAGGTCAGCGGCCTCCCACTGCTCGGCGATATGGCCGAACGTCCGCACAGCGGCGGCCTGCCACCATGTGACGACCTCGCGGCGCGTCTCGAAGCCGTCGACGAACGGTTCGATCGGCGGCGTGCGTCGGTGGTCTCCCTCGAAGAGTAGACGTTGCTGGTCAGCGTGGAGCACGTCCAGCGCCGGGCGCGGGGAGACCTCCCGCGTCTCGGACTCGTCAGTCGTCGCCACTGGCGACACCTCCGTTCACCGAGTCCGTCCGGTCTCGCTCACCGTCGTCAAATACATCGTCGAGGCCGAGGTCTCCGAGTTCTGTCGCGTTCAACTGACTCGTGACTGTTTGGTCGAACTGTTCCACGAGTTCCCGAGCCTCCAGCGGCGTTTTCATCCGCTCCTGCCAGGCGATATCTCGGAACTCCTCGAGGAGCTTCGCGTCGGCGTACTCGGCCGTCTCGTGGGCGAGCGACGCCTCGGCTTGTGTGAAGTGATACGGCGCGGGTTCGGCGTCTGCGCCGCCCTCTTCGACGTAGTGGATGAACGGGAGCGCGACGACGAAGCCCGTCGCCGCCCCGACGCCGGGGATCCCGAGGGTCGCGTCGGCCACGTAGTAGCCTGCGCCGACGCACAGCGCGATCGGGAGCACGACCGCCGGGTTCGGGATCTCGGTCGCACCCAGCAGCGGAACGTCCGCGCGCTTCATGAGCGACCGCCGAGCCACGCGCGGCGGATCGTGAACGAGCGCGTCATCCGGCTTCCAGTCCGGGTCGAGTTCGATCTCGAGCGCGTACGGCCCACGCCCTTCCTTGTGGGTCTCGACATCGGTGATATCGAGCACCGCGAGATTCCCGCGTAGACGGGCGATGTACGGCATGAGGCCCTTCTCGATCAACACGAGTTCACCCGCCGATTCCCGGCGAACGCCGTGTTTCACCGTGTGGGTCACGTAGCGCGAGTCGAACGCTTCGTCTCCCCGCGGGCTCTTCGCGTGTTCGAGGTCTTGGTGGCGGAAAAGGAACTGTTCGAGCTTGTCGTTCCCCGCCTCGAGAGTCAGCGCGTAGGTCAGCGGGCCGAACAGCAACCCAATCGCCGCCGGGGCGCGAACGGCGAGCACCGCGCCTTGGAACGCCCACACGCTCGCCAGCAGCGTGATCGGGACGGCGAAGGCGCCGATCCACTTCACCGCGCCCCACTGCGGGCCGACGATAGCCGTCTCGCGGTGCCGCTTGGCGAGTCCCCAGCCGACGACCATCGCCGGGAGAGCGAAGACACCGATACGCCAGAACAGCGCGTTCAGGAAGTCGCCCCAAGAGTTGATCGAGATCGGGCGCGTCGTCGCGACCGACCGATGCTCGAAGTGCCAGCGTGCGTCGGGGTACTCCTCGATCCACATCGTGATCTGCTGGCGCCCGCCGAAGTTTGCCGGCAGCGGGACGCTCGCGTTATCGTAGCCGCGTCCGAGCGAGACTTGGACCTCTCGCTCGGTCACGTTCGCCGCGACCGGCTCGGTGGTCGTCCCGTTCTCGGTCTGAACCGTCTTCGTCTCCCGATTCCACGCGACAACGTGGACAGTCAGATCCTCGGCAGGATCGCCTAACCGGATCGTTTTGAGCGTTACCTCGTTGCGTTTGACCAACGAGGCGCCGGAATCGACGTACTCCCAGTCTTCGGATCCGAGACCGACGGGTTCGTGCCGGAGTGTCGCACTTCCGTACGAACCCATGAAGCGCATGGACGGCGGCGCTCCCGCGTGTGTCGTCCCACCCTGCTGGAGATCCGACAGTGCATACTCACTCGACGTGGCGGTTGTGTTCGATGTGGCGTCCTGCGCCATCGCCGGCACCGCGCCGAGCGAGAGGATCGGCGCAACGACGAGCGAGAGCGCGATGACAGCGAGCAGTACCCGACGCATCACTACGGAAGCACCCCCTTGATGGCGTCCGAGACGTTCTCGACGACCTCTATCGACTGATCAGGAGCCACCAGGAAGGCGACGCCGATCAGGACGGCCGCGGCGATCACCGCCGCGGCACGGTCGTCGATCTGGATAAAGGTCGGCATCTACTCGCTCACCTCCGGGTTCACAGCGACCGTCATGTCTCGCGTTCCTCCTTTTCGACAAACCAGTGAACGAGCAGGAGCGCCCCCAGCGTCGCCAGGAGCAGCGTCGGGTCGGAAACGACCGGGCCACCCGCGACCGGGGCGAGCAACAGCGCCGCTGCCAGCCCCGAGACGAGCATCACCGCCTTCGCACCCGAGACGAGCATCGACGCGCTCCCCGTCGAGGACGACATCGACGACCGGATCACCGGGTCCCGGCCCTCGCCGGCCAGGCGCTCGTACGTCCAGTACAGGACGACGAGCAGCAGCAGCGTCGCGCCAATCGCGCGTAGATCCGCGACCGGGAGTTGATCGATCACGTTAGATCCCCCTCCCGCGGGTCAGCGAGGCCCGCCAGATCAGCGCGACCACCGTCACCACAACGAAGCCGATCACGAACTGCCGGGTCGTGATCGTCCCTTGGAGACCGAGCCAACCGAGGACGCCGCCGACGACGTGGCCGACCACGACCGGCGCGTCGATCATTCCAACGAGATCCGCGACCAACTGGATCAGCTGATCACCGATCGTCAGCAGGACCCCCGACCCGACGACGACCGCCGAGCCGGAGCGCTCGCCGACGCGCTCGACGACCTCCGTCGCGTTGTTCGCCTCGCGCCACTCGTCGAGGATCCAGTACAGGAGCGTCGCGACGCCGATCACTCCGACGACGACGCCGAGCCCCCACAGCGAGACCGCGCCGAGGACGTTTACCATCCCAGCACCTCCAGCAGTTGCCGCACGGTTCTACTCTCAGTCTCGATTCGCCAGGTCGTGTGTGTCATAGTCGATTTTCCATCTGGTCGTACACTCGATCAATCAGTTTCAGGACGTACGCGCCGCCAGCGACGAGTGCCGCGGCGGTGAGCGGTCCCTCCGGGAGCCACGCGACTCGCGGGGCCAGACTCCAGCCCGTGATCGACAGCGCCGTGAACAGCGTCGAGACGTTCGCCCACAGCACGGCCACGAACGCTTGGATCCAGGTTACCCCCAGCGCGTGACCGAGTGCCGCAGCGAGACTCACGGCGACTGTCAGCGGGTCCGTGAGAAACGATGAAATTGGTTCATCCATGCCTGTATCACCCGAATAGGAACGTTTCGACCCCGGAGAGAATCGGGATCGCGTCCATCACTCCACGACTGAGTCTGATGATGACGATAAACAGGACGTAGCTGATCACGATGCCAACCGAGACGAGGATAAACGGCTGGAATGGGCCGAGTCCCGATGTCCCCAGTCGGAGCGCCGAGATCACCTGCGTGATGACGCTGTCCACCGGGTCAGTCACCGAGACGATCACCCCCGCCAGTTGAAGCTCTAACAACTCCAGAACGCCCACGATAGACGCGAACGGTCTCGCAATCGCATCGGCGACGCTGAACATCACCGAGAACAGCCCGCCGAGAATCACCGGCAGGAGCCGCTTCCGCAGGAACAGATAGGGGTTCTCCGCAAAGTCTGCCAGAGTGTCGATATATGGCAGGATCGGCGCCAGCGTGCGCCGCAGGGCGAAGAGATTATTTTGGACTCTCAGGATTAAGTCGATCACTCCCATCAGAGAGTCCCCTCCACAGTCTTCACGATCAGATACGCGCCGATCGCGGTGATCGCCACCGAGCCGAGTAGCCCGAAGTTTTGAGCGAACTGCTGCGCGCCCTCGAAATTCAGGACTAACGCCCACGCGCCGGTGAACGACTCGACTAAGCGCGTGACTTGCTGTGCATACGTCCCGACCGGCGTGATGACGAACGTCTCGAAGACACCGCCGACGGTCTTTGCGATGCCGTCAAAGAACGCGGTGAAGACAGCGCCCAGACCGGCGAGAGCCGCTTGATCCCAGTCGACACTCCACGAGCCCGTATTCAGGAACGGAATCCGCTCCCAGGCGTATCTCCAGTAACTCTCTGCTGTCGCTCCTTCCGGGAGCCGATCACTGACTGGATCACCGCCAGGGAGTGCCATCTGTCACCTCCGTTCCGCGCGAGCAGTTACTCATGGATCACTCACTCATCGTTTGACTCCTCGACGCCGAGGAACGGGATGTCGGTGAACGTCAGCGGGATCAGGTCGCTCGTGTCCGGCTGACCGAGATACTGCGCGATCAGGAAGCCGCCGACGAACACGATCCCCAACCCGACCGGAAAGCCGAGGATCCCGAAGATGTTGAGATCGGCCGCCGTGGCGTCGGCGCCGATGTCGATGATCTGTGACGAGCCACCGAACAGCGACGTGACGATATCTCCCGCCCCCGATGCGAAGGCGGTCACGGGATCGATGATCACCCGCGAGATCGCCTCGACGGCGTTCGCCGCTTGGAGGAAAAACGCCGCAATCGGGGCGAACATCAACTTCGTCAGCGCTGAATCCAGATTCCCCACATCCGACAGGTCGTTCAGCCGCGCGATCCAGTCCGCCATCTTAGTTCGACCCCCGAGCGCGGGCGAGTAGCCCACCGAGTGCGGCCGCTATGGCCCCGAACGGCGAGAGGATCATGTCCCACAGACCGCCGTCGCCACCCGAGGCGAACTGTCCGGCGCCGCCGACGTTCTGGAGGGCGCTCTTCTCGTCAGCCGTCACCAAGACGACCTCGTGGATCGCGATCGACTGACCGGGTTGGATCGTGTCGTCGAGCGTCACGGTGTCGCCCTCGGCGTCGAACGAGCCAGCCGCGCCCGTCCACGAGTCGATATCATCGAAGTCGGTGTCCGAGACGCCTTCGCTGTACTCGACGGTCTCGTACCGGCTGCCCGGCACGCTCACGTCCTGTTTTAGCTCCGCGTTCGCGTAACTCAGATCGTACGCCGACGGGAGTTCGAGTCGGTAATTCGCGTCGAGCATCCACTCGAAGGACGGGTAACTCGACGCCTCGCCGAACGTGACGTTCACCATCGAGTCATCCTGCTCGAGGTCACTCGCGCGGAACTCCGCCGGGAAAGTCAAGCCGTGGATGACCGCCGAGTCGAAGGTCGTGCCCATCGTGCCGAGATCGTAGATCATCACGTCCCCCGGCGTCGAGACCTCGTGGATCGTCTCCGTCTCGAAGTCGTCTTCGTCGTCCGTGTCGACACGCTCATCGCCGAGCGAGTACATTCCCGTCTTCTCGGCGTTCAGACCGCTGAACCGAACGGTCGCGTCGCCGTCGACGACATGAACCTCGATGCTCTGGATCTCGCTGATCCTGCCATCGCCCGAGCCCATGACCGACATCGAGCCGATCTGGCGCTGGTAGACGTAGCCCTCGCCGGTGCCGCTGCCGATCACGTCCTCGTTCGACGGCGTCGCCGAGGAGTTGATCCGCGCCTCGACGTAGTCGCCATCGGAGTCGACCGCGCGTAGTTGCACCTCGGCGCCCGAGTCGAGCGTCGGCACGTCCGCGAACGCTTGGAGGTATCGCTTTTCAGCGTCGCTCGTTACCGAGAAGTTGTCGAACGTAGCAACTGCCGTGTCGCCGCTCGTTTGCGCGCTCGTCGACACTTCGACCGCCTCGACGTTGGGCGCGGTCTCGGCGTCCGAGACCGTCATCGAGCCCGCCGAGTCCGACACGTCCGTCGCCCACTCAGTTTCGTTGTCCACGGCCGACACGCCCTCCGTGTCGTGTGGGAACGCACCCGCGTCGGAGAACTCGATGTCCGTCGCTTTGAATTTGTAGATGTTGACGTGGCCCGTGCCGAGGTCGTCCACATCTTCCGATTGATTCATCGTCGCCGGGAGCGTCGAGATCCCTCCTGAATCGTTCTCGTACTGCCCCGGCTGCATTTCAGCCCGGTCGTAGCCTGAAACCGTTACGTCCGTCGCGATGTACGGGTTCTGGGCTGACGAGGCATTTTCGTTAAAATCGCTGGCGGCCAGCGCTGGCGCGACTGCCGACATGAGCACCAGCGACGCGACGAGCGCCGCCAGCACACCGCGAGAGAGCCGGCTCATTCGCCGTCTTCCTCCCGCAACTCCTGTTCAGTTCGCCATTCAACACTCGGTTCGACTTGTTCTGTGGACTCGGTCGACTCCTCTGCGGAGGGTCGAGCGAGCATCGGATGCTTCTCTTCGGAAGTACGCGAGTTCATACGTTCGTGGATCGGACACCCGGATGCGGGTCGGGTCGTCCCTGGTTGCGTCGCGATGCGACTTTGGGGAAGTGAGCGGTCTCTCGAAGTTGATCGAGATAGGCTACGAACGCCTCGGAGACGGCGATGCCTCGAGGTTCGTGCGTCATGATCGCGGGTCAATCACCTCCTCAGCTGTGGTGACTTTATCGAGTTTGGCGGTGCTTCGATCGACACCCCGAAGGTGGGGGTAGGTTTGTCCGATCATACGACCACGCCGAGGCCGAAGGCCTCGGATAGTCGCGGCGAGGGTCCGCCGGTTAATATCGAAAGCGCGGGTAACGACTTTTGTAATCGAACCTGTAGTTACTCGCGCCAATATTTATCTAATAACATGAGCGATAACAGGATGCAGTCCCACCTCCCATGCGTCGACGAATCCCAGACAGCCGGAAGTTGAATGGTTCGGGGAACAGCGTGACAGTCTCTCTGCCGAAGGAAACGCTCGAGACTTTCGGGATTATTGACGAGGAGGGCCTCGTGATCGACGAGGCGTCTCCCTACCTCGATACCGAGCGCGGAGTGGTCGGCGTCGAGGTGTCAATTCCCGACACCACCGAGTAGCACTCTCATCTTTTAGAATCGAGCCGTCTCGCTTATGATCTTCGAGGAGCAGTGACGAGTGCAGTTATCAAAACGGCCCCCGGAAAGTCCCACCTCCCTGGGGGCCGGCCCGGAGCCGTTCTCCGAGCGAGTCGATATCTCTGTCTCATGAGTTAACGGCTTTGGGTAAGTGGCCGGCTAAGAGAATGTAGCAAACTGGTTTACCGTGTAGTGGGTGTGTGCCGGCACCCTTCCTACGAGTGTATCACCGGCCTCACGTCCCGAGTCGGCCGGAGCGGAGCGGTCGGCGGTAGCGGCGCGCGTTCTGCGCGCCGCGTAATTGTTCTGCCTCCTTAGAGGCACTCTGTCTGTGAGTGGTGGCGAGTGACCCGGACGGACACAGCGGCGACCGACGCCGTGTTTCTCGTCGCTGGTGCGAAACCTTTGACCAACGCCTGCCGTCGCTACGGCCTTAATCTTAGATACGAACGCCACAGAAGTCGAAACAGCATCAAACGTGTCTTTCGTGGCGTAAAACGACGAACTGCCAGTTTCTCGAATTGTTTGGTAACGCCGAAACAGAAACTACAAACGGGTTGCTCAGACCGCTCGCCTCCGCATAGAATCAGCTAATCTGAACAGTACCACTAGGACATGCCCAAGATATTTGTGATAATGAATACGTGACTGAAAGGACATGAATAAGTTCATCACGGGGTTTGTGGTAGTGCTGATCGCTACCAGCGGCTTTCTGTACGCTGTCCCAAATGCGGGACAGTCACAAACTGTTGAAGACCCGGACACAGCGCAGGCTCCAGACCCAGCAAATAATTCGTCCTCTAATCCTGCCCCGAACAGTATCTCCCGAGACGTATACCGAGTTGCCGCAACCAACGAATCAGCTATCAATCGTTCGGCACTGCAAGAACACGGCGATGTTGGAACACAGGCAGGTTCCGCCATTGAATTGACAACGACTCGAACAGGTGCAGCTGCTGTCTCGGACTTCCCTTGGGTTGAAGATGTAAGACCGACTGCCGAGGCGGTTCCAGGGAACGGTGCGGGAGGAGGAACAGTCTCATCGCTTGGTGTGGAGTCGTTACACAAGAGGGGAATCACTGGAGAAGACGTTTCCGTCGGTGTGCTAGCGCTTGGTATCGACACCTCTGCCCCGAGTATCAGCGACAATGTGGTTTCGGTACGAAGATTCGATTCTGGATCTCACCGTTCACACGGCACCAGAGTTGCGAAAACGGTCCTCAAAACCGCTCCGGATGCACAATTACATATCGCGGTAGCCGGGACTGGTGTGGATGACGAAGCAGCCATCAGTCACTTTCAAGAAAAAGATGTGGACATTATTGTTCACTCAGCTGGAAACTTATACATAGATGATGATGGGGAGCACTATCTGACTGATGACATCCGGGCAGCGACTAATGATGGGATTCTGTTCGTAAACTCAGCAGGTAATTCTGCGCTATCACATTGGGAAGGTGACTTCACCGACGCCGATACCGACGGTTTCCACGAATTCGCCCCCCAAGATGAGCGAAATTGTATCACAAGCTGCTACAGCACGTATCAAGGACAGCTTTCTATCAGTTTACACTGGCCACAGGAAGGAGATGGCAGTGAGTATCGAGTACGCCTTTATAATTCGGAACGTGATGAATATGTAGCTTCATCACGGGACCGGTATCGTGGCGGAGAGAGGCTGTCGCGTAGTGGTGATACCCAACCGCTTGAGATCGTCATTGAGCACACGGCTGGTCCGGCCAATGATGAACTTGAGTTAACGATCAGTACATCCGGTTCACATGAACTTGAACGGTATGTTTCACGGTCTAGTATTAGTGCACCGGCTGATGTTCCCAGTGCTGTAGCCGTCGGTGCCTATCGCCGGTATAATGAACAGATTACGGATTACAGTAGCCGGGGACCAACCGATGATGGTCGACGAGGACTCACTGTGGCCGGATATACCCATATTGGGCTGAGCGGACCTCGGTATGGCGGATCATTCAGTGGAACGTCAGCAGCTGCACCGCATGTCGCGGGCGTTGGGGCGTTAGTTGAAGACGCGACGAGTGAGGACCTTACAGCCGAAGAATTACGTACTCGACTCACACGTCACGCTGATGATGTTGGGAGGCCCGGCCCCGATCTAGCAAGTGGTGCTGGTGTAGTCAACGCAACGGCAGCGGTCCCTGATCGCAGTCGATCTGGAGGGCAAGAGACGCAGGTAGACATTGTAGCTGATACATCAGATGTAGATGTAGCGCCTGGGGAAACAGTAACACTCTCGTACTCTCTTAGGAATTCAGCGGGTGGTTCGACCAGTATCCTCGTCGAATACCCCGGATTACCGGACAACATCTCGTTACGAGAGGTTGACGGTGATGTTGCACAGAATCTCTCAGGATCCACGCCGCCGGGCCTCATCACCACGGCTATTCCAGCTGAGAGCAACACAACTGTGACAGCACGGTTCGGGGTGAGTGAGGATGCAGCGACCGGGAGCTACCCGATTAATGCGAAGGCCACGATTGATACTCAGGACCGAACAACAAATGTGACGACGACAACAAATGTCAGTGTGACTGAACAGGACTCACTCGTGGCTCGATTCGGCGGTAGTGACGGTGAATTGGGGAATCTCGATGTGCTACGCGCGGTCAACGCAGCGAATAACGATCAGGAAATCGGAGGGCAACCAGTTACGAATCTGGATGTACTCCAGCTCGTGAATCGCGTGACTTGAACAGGCCAGCGACTATGACGGGATCACCGTCCTTTCTTGTGGATCAACTGGAGTCTGCGGTGCTGTAGGTAGTTTCGGAGTATTCTGTCCCTCTTAGGGACACTCCCTAAGGGGATATTCCCGTCCACCGGGAATACCCCGCACGGCTCAGCGGTGATTAACACTGAAAACGGGGTGAAGCGATGATCGGAGGACTCCACCTGAAATCGAGGTATTCGGAGCCGGTTTATAAAAGAAGGGAGCGTATGATGGTGATGCCTCTCACCAGTCGCCGCGCTACCAGGTGATCGTACGTCCCACGAAGCCGTCGTCGCGCTGTTGGCCGAGGATTTCCTCGGCTTCAAAGCGTAACTGGGCAAACGCTGCTGGATCACGCCCGGCGTCCATCCACGCAGAGAGTCCCTCCTCGAGGACCTCCTGATAGTCGGGAGCACCGAGCGAGGAGACGGTCGCGAGCACCGTATCGAACCGGAGCGTGCCGCAATCTCCCTCGCGATCCGCCTCCTTGAAGTCGGCGCCGTACTTACTCATCCAGCGCTGGATCGCCGAATCGGCCGACGACCGGGTCTCAACGCTCGCGAGTCGCGCCACGGCGTCAACACCGTCGGCGACAAAGTTCTCGATCCGCTCGACAATGCCGGTAATCTCCTGCTTGATCTTCTCAGAGTAGAGCCGAACAAGGCCGTTGTCGTTGACGACGAGGTCGCCGATCTCCTCAAGGGCGCGGTATACCTGACTCACCGAGTAACCGGCCTCGTCGGCAACTTCCTCGTAGTGCACCTCGCCGCCGTCGGTTGCGACCGTTTTCATGACGCTCCGCGCGCTCGGTGAGAGATCCTGCAGCACAGTCGTGATGAGATTCTCTTGCTCGGCCTTGAGCTGTGGCGTGGGGTCGTCGAAGATGCCAACCGACCGCTTAGTCTCACGAATCTCGAAGTGGTCGTCCTCAACGAAGACGGTTTGATCGGGAGCGGTTGGAACCCCAGCCCACCGAAGGGTGTTCAGCACCGTCTCGTCGAGTTCGCGCAAGAGTTTGTCGCGGTCACTCCACGAGACGGATTCGCCGTGGATCGAGGAGTGGAACGCGACACCGAACTTCGGCGAGGAGAGTGGGTCGTCGTCAGACTCCGACCTCCGGACGTGCTTCGGGTGGTAGCACTTCGCGCGCTTCCCGTAGCGGTGGTCGTCGATCAACTCTCTCGCCGAGACTGACGGGAGGTCGAAGGCGTGCCGTTTCCCGACGATCTCGGAGTTATCGCCCTTGTAGACCCATTCGGTTCCCTCCTCGCCGGCGAGGAGGTGCATGATCTTGTAGAAGACGCCGGTCGATTGAACGAGCTTCTTCGCGTACTCCCGGTTCAGTCGAACGTACAACTCGACAGTCGCGACGTTCGAGTCGGGACGAATCCGGTTGAAGTACTGCCGCGAAATATCGACACCGGCCTGGTCGGCGAGCTTCTGAATCGACTTCTGTAGGAGGTAGTGGTACTCCTCGAACGTAAGGTTCGACCCTTGAACGTGGACGTCGAGGCCCTCACCGCCACACCACGGGCGCTGCATGAGGTCACCGTCGGGTTTCCGCTGGTCGTCCCACCGGGGCGAGACAACGTAGTCAGCTTTCTTCTCGCCCGGCCCCTCGGCGTGGATCTGGTACTCGTAGGCTCGATCACCGCCGATCGAGTCGGACTTGCGAGGGGCGATCCCCGTCTCAGCGTTGTAGTTGAACCGGAGCGACCAGACGCCGTCAGAGAGTTCGACCGTCGTTTCGTCCCACCCGTTCTCGAACTCGTGCATAAGCTCTCCGAGCGCCCAATAGGGTGAGAGGCCGTCGTCGGTGAACCACCAGAACAGGTCGACCTCGTGGAATGCGGTTGCGATGAGGCTCACAATGATCGACCCCGATTCGACAGGTCGGTCCTCGTCCGCTCGGGAACGCCGTGGGGCGTGTAGACGCGCTCGCTGGGGCGGCGTGTTGAACACCGCCGACAGAGGAGGATCGCTACGTCACCCGACTCGGAGACGTACACGCGCGCCTCGGCGGCGGTGACGCGCTGCCCGCAGTCGTCGCACGGGCGGCTCACTCCGACTCACCTCCGTCGGTCGCGACGGATTGGTTCGAGGAAGTGGCGATCGCATCGACCTCGCCGTTGCCGGCGCCGAGCGGGACGCACTCGAGGCACGCCCACCCGACGCCATCGACGGGTCGGCACCGTCGAATCCGATCACAGTCGTCGCACGGGCCGAGGGTAGCGTGTTCGCGGAGGTTCATCGACGGCCCTCCCGTTCGAGCCGGTCGGTGTGTTGAAGCGCCTCGCGAGCATGGCGGCGGGCCTCCCGGTCGTCAGCGTTCTCGAGCACGGCCTGCAGGTGGCGCTCGATATCGTCGCCGGCGTCGAGGCCGCGAATCGAACCGCCGTCGGGGCGGAGCGCGTCGCCGTCGTCGGCCTCGTCGGGATCGGCGCCACAGTAGGGACATGGCGCCTCGGTGTTCTCAAGGAGGTATCCGCATCGGGGGCACTCCTCGCGACCGCCGTCGGTGGCGAGTTCGTCGGGACGAGCCGAGGCGGCCTCCTCTCCGTTTTCGTCGACGAGAAACTCACGGTCGCCACCCGTCCCGTGTTGGTACTCGCTCCGACAGCCGTCACACTCGAGTGCTCCGATATCCGGGACGACGTACCGGAGCGATCCGCCACAGTTGGGACACGTTTCGGCGCGAAGGCCACCGTCGTCGGCTTTGATGAACACCTCTCGGCCGCCGTCGGTCTCGGCTCGCTCGGAGTCGCGGCACCGGTAGCACTCGACTCCCTCGCCGCTCGTCACACGGCCGCAGGAGGGGCACTCGGGCTGTTCGTCGCGTCGATACTCCGCGCGCTCTGCGGCGCGCTCATCCGCCTTACAGTCGCGGCACAGTCGACCGATGCATCGGCGGCCGCACCGACGACACTCGCTCATCGGTCGGCCTCCTGGTCGTCGCGATCTTCGACGAGCCACGTCGTCGACCGACCGTTGTGCGACCACTTCTCGGCGTGGAGGTCGGCACGGTCGGCCGCGTCGACGAGGTTCCGGCCGATACGCCTCGCGTTCGCATCGAGATCGTCGCTCAGGTCGCGACTGTGAAGATACGCGAGGGAATCGTCATCGAGACGGTCGTCAAGCAGGTTCGCGAGGTCTTCAACGAGTTGGTCGGCCGGATATGGCGACGAGTCAGACTCGGCACGGACGGTCACGCCGAGTCACCTCCGTGACCGGAGGCTACTCGAGGTTTACCTTTAGTAAGCGTATTGACGGAATTCTGCGGCAAGAGCTTCCGAAATACTTTTTTGTAGTATGGGGTTGGAGGGATTTGAACCCCCGATCGACTGATATCTCCGGTTGCGCCTCGGTACTCCAGAGGGTCGTCGTCGCGCAGCGATGATCAGTCGCGCGCTCGGTATATCAGTCTGGAGTGTCGTCACCGGGCGTGGCCTCTGGAGTCAGTCGCCATGCCGGGCTTGGCCACAACCCCTCGATACTTCGTTACCCGAAGGACGGTAAAGGGATTTCGGTTATCGGTCGGCGTCGGCCCAGTCGCAGTCCTGGCACTTGTAGCCCGTTATCAGTTCGGTGACCGAGGGCATATACGAGACGGCCAGGACGTCGCCGCCACAGTCCGGACACACTTGATCGGCGTCCTCGATGCCGTCGGCTTCCATCGGTCGTTCGCCCTCGATCAGTTCGGCCAGGCGCTCGGGGGTCACCATGCGGCCCTGCACGACGCGGTTTGACATACGTTCACGCTATGTGCCGAGACAGGTAAGCCCTGTGTACCGACCGGGAAGCGGGAACGACCACCGACGAGCGGTCGGTGCCGATCTCTCTGTTGCCGACCGGTAGCTTTTGATACTATGGAGTGGTATAGACTAATACGTACACCACCGATATGCACGGGGTAACACTCGGTCAACACGGCGGCGAGGTGGGCTGGCTATGACCGCACCGTACAACTACGACGGGATGCTCGATTTGGGGCCAGCGGCGGGGTCGACGTACGTCTGCTCCAAGTGTGAATCGACGTTCGAGGACGACCTCTGTCTCTGCCCGGTCTGTGGAACCCTCACTATCGAGCGGCGCTCGCGAGCTGCGGACTCCTGAGGTGACGACGCGCAACCACGCTCAGCGGGAGAAATATCTTTTAGTGAGCCGTCGTTAGAGGTGGGTAGCCGGTCGATTCGGCGTCCACATGAGCTCACCACCCTGCGTCCTCGTCGTCGAAGACGAAACCGAACTGGCCGAACTGTTCGCCGAGTGGCTCTCGGAAGACTACGAGGTGCGCGTCGCGACCAGCGGCGAGGAGGCACTCGACCGGGTCGACGAGGACGTGGACGTGGTGTTGCTGGATCGACTGATGCCCGGGCTTTCGGGCGACGAGGTACTCGAACGGATTCGCGACCGGAACCTCTCGGTCAGAGTCGCGATGGTGACCGCCGTCGAACCCGACTTCGACGTCCTTGAGATGGGGTTCGACGACTACGTGGTCAAACCCCTCTTCCGGGAGGATGTCCGCCGACTCGTCCACGGACTCCTCGAACGCAACGAGTACGACCGGACTCTCTCGACGCTCTTTGCCCGCGCGTCGAAACTGGCGGCCCTCGAATCGCACAAGAGCGAGGACGAACTGAGCGAAAGTGAGGAGTACACCCGCCTCAGAGACGACTTCGAGCAAGCGCGGGACCGGATCGCGGAGCTGGAGTCCGAGATGAGCGAGGACGACTTCGAAGCGGTGTTTTACGACTTCAACCGGGTGGATCTGTGAAGTGCAATCCCTACGGCCCCGTGGCCACCCAGTGTGTCGACCCATTTCGATGATCGTACCAATCGGCCTTTGTTTCGTGGCGTTGACAGTCGATTGTATGGTCCGACCTACATCTGGGGTATTCACGTCCCCGTCGGCACTGGTGACCGACCGACGGGCCACCGTCGCGGCGCCACCGTGCGAGAATCGTCCGCCGACCGACGATCACAGTCCGGAGGGTGACAGATGAGCGTGAGCAACACGACGACGAGTGACTCACTCGTGGAGTTACCGGAGAGCCCCCTCGGCTACGTGGCCATCGTGTTGGCGCTGGTGACGGCCGTGATCCACCTGCGTCTCGCACCGCAGGTGATCGGGTTCAGACGCTCGCCATCCTCTTCGCGCTCAACGGCCTCGGGTTCCTCGGGGGCATCGGTCTCTTCCTGACCCGGTTCTGGCGGCGTGAACTCTACCTCGTCGCCGCAGTTTATGCCCTCGTCACGGTACTCGCGCTGTTTGCCTTCCAAGGGTTCGGGGTCGACGCCTTCTACATACAGGGACAGTTGAACCCGATGGCCGTCGTCTCGAAGGCAGTCGAAGTACTTCTGGCCGTCGTCGCTGGCCTCCTGTACGTGAATACGGACGCTTGACCGGCGTTTGGCCGGTTAGCTCTCCGGCCCGCCGAACACCTTACTGGGATTCATGATCCCCGCAGGGTCCAGTGCGCCCTTGATCGACCGCATCGCGTCCACGGCCGCCTCGCCGTGTTCGGCCACAAGGTAGTCCTGTTTACCGAGGCCGATACCGTGCTCACCCGTCGACGTGCCGCCGAGTTCGATGGCACGTTCGACGATGCGCTTCGATACCGTCTCCCCGTGGGCCACGTCTGCGGGGTCGTCGGGGTCGACCATGACCGTGTAGTGGAGGTTGCCGTCGCCCGCGTGGCCGAAACACGAGATGAGGAAGTCTTCCTGGTCGCCGAGGTCTTTCACGTACCGAACGAGGTCGGGATACTCGCTGATGGGGACGGTCACGTCGCCGGGAGTGAGCGGCGAGAGATTGTCGTCGTACGGCTCGAGTGCCTCCGCGAGTTCCCGCCGGGCCGCCCACAGGTCGTCCATTTCGCGCTCGTTTTCGGCTACGTCGAAGCTCGTCACGTCGTGTGCCTCGAAGATGGTCCGACAGAACTCGATTTCCTCCCCGATCCCGTGATCGGCGTGGAACTCCACGAACACCATCGGTACGTCCGGGAGGTCGGTGTCGAGGTGGGCGTTCGACATGGCGGCGCTCAGGCGGTCGATAAGTTCGATCTTCGCGACGTCGACCCCGGAACGGACGGCGTCGAAGACGGCTTCGGCGGCGTCGTCGAGCGTCTCGAAGTGTGCTCGCCCGCCCCTGATCTGCTGGGGTCGTCCGGCCAACTGGATCGTCACCCGCGTGATGACACCCAGTGTCCCCTCGCTGCCCACGATCAGGTCGCCGAGGTCGTAGCCGGCGGATGTCTTGGCCGCCTTGCTCCCTGTCGTGATGACCTCGCCGGTCGGGAGAACCACCTCCATTCCCAGCACCCAGTCGCTCACCTCGCCGTACTTGACGGTCTTCATCCCGCTGGCGTCGTTGGCGAGCATCCCGCCAATCGTCGAGATGGCGCCCGAGGAGGGAAGCGCCGGCAGGAACAGGCCGTGTTTCGTCACCGCCTCGTTCACCTCGTCACCGAGGATGCCCGGCTGGACGTCGATCTGCAGGTCGTCCGGGCGCACGTCGAGGACACTGTCCATCCGGTTCATATCGAGGGTGATGCCACCCTCCACGGGAACGGCGTTGCCCTCCAGACTCGTCCCCGCGGCGTAGGGCGTCACGGGGACGCTGTGTTCGGTCGCCGCGCGCAGAATCGTGGCGACGTCCGCCGTCGACTCGGGCCAGACGACGACGTCGGGCCGGACGCCGTCCTCGCGTGCGGTGCCCCAGTCGTGGGAGCGCTCCTCCCGGTCCGCGTCGCCGACGGAGTACTGATCGGCCGCTAGGCCCAGGTCGTCGAGGAAGGTGGTATCGTGTCGCATGCGTCGACCTACTCGGCCGAACCCAAATGCCTTGTTGTCCGTGTGGACACACCGCGCTATCGACGCTCCAACTATCGGCAGTGAGAATTCGCGCGAGGATTTATCAGCTTGTCCCCGATAAGAGCGGATATGAGAAACGGGGAGGACCGGTGGAACACGGGGGCGTCGACGAACCCGGACGCTCCGGCCACGGGCCGTGCGTGTGAACAGGCATGCCTCCGGGGCTGACCCGACTCGACGACCGCGGCGTCTCCGAGGTCGTCGGCTACGTACTGCTCATCGGCGTCGTTACAGCCGGCATCGTCTCTATCCTGTTGCTCGGCGGGTCGCTCGTCGACGATATCAAAGGCGACATCGGTGACGAGAGCACCGCCGTCTCGCTCGGAAGCGCCAACGAGCGACTCTCGGCGCTCTCGGGCACGCGGGTGAACTCGACGCGGTTCCAATTTCGAGGCGAGAACCCCAGCGACGTGCGCGTCCGGTCGAACGCGTCGGCGGGGCACATCCGATTGGCGATAAACGACGGTAAGTGTGCCGCGACACTTCCGCTCTCCTCTATCGAGTACGAACGTGGGGGAGGAAAGGGAGTCATCGCACTGCAGGCTGGGGGTCGGTTCACCAAGACGGCCAGCGGCGAGTCGAGTGCCGTGGTCGAACCGCCGTCGCTCACCGCCACTAACGGGACCATCGACATCACGACCTACGATCTCGAAGGGAGTGTGGATGACTCGACGGTGCGGATCCGAAAGAACACTTCGCTGTCCGCATCCCAGGGTCTCGATGCCGAGAACCAACTCAGATCCGGCCACCCGTCCTGTAGTCGTCCGGACAACGCGACGATCACGGTCCAATCGACGTACTACCGCGCGTGGGCCAGCTATCTGGAGGGGGAGACGGGCGTCGCCGTGACCACCGACGCCGGCAACGAGACGGCACGGGTTCATCTGGATCAGAACTGGCTCCCGAGGGCGGCCAACGACTCGGCGAATCAGGTCGTCAACCTGAGTGACGACAGCATGGCGTCGGTCATCTCGGACGGCGCGCCGGTGAGCGCTCCCGCGTACAGTTACAGCAGCACCACGGACAACCTGCAAGTCGACAAGGGCGTCGGCAACAACTACACCGCCATCGCCGTCCCACTGGGCAACGGGACCCAGTCGAGTTACATCCGCGACGTCGACGGCGACACGGTGTATCGACAGCCACTCGATGTCGTCTTTGTCATCGACGAGTCGGGGTCGATGGCCAACTCGGCCGCGGGTGGAGGCAGCAAGTCGGCGGCTGCGAAGCGGGCGGCCAAGAACTTCACCGCGGAGATCAACACCACCACCGACCGCGCCGCGTTCGTCGGGTTCAACTACACTGGCACGTACCACCGGGTCGATGGCTCGGAGCGCTACTTCACGAACGACACCGCCCGTGCCAACGCCACCATCGACACGTACGACGACGACGGCGGGACGGCCATCAACCTCGGACTCGACAAGGCGAACACCGTCCACGACTTCGGCGAGCGGCCGGGCACCCGGAAGGTAGTCATCCTGCTTTCCGACGGCAAAAACAGCGACGCGAGCGACGACGGTCCGACCGTCGCGCAAGCCGAACGAGCCGGCGAGAACAACGTGACGGTGTTCACTATCGGATTCGGGGAAGAGAGCGACATCGACAAGCAACTTCTCAAAGACGTGGCGTCGGAGACGGGCGGCGAGTATCGGTTCGCTGACAACGCCACCGAACTCAACGGCATCTTCCGGAACATCCTCTCGAACATCACGAGTGTGAGTGCCATCGTTCATCGGCCGACGACCGGACAGCTCTCTATCGGCGGACAACGAATCCGCCCGAAGCTCGGCTACTCGAACCCGAACATCAACCGAATCAACGGCTCCTACGACATCAACGACCCGCGGTATCGCGGCGGCTTTGAGTTCTCGGCTTCCGCGGCCGACGGGAACCTCATCAACGTCTCTGCCGTCTCCTACGAGTGCAAGCCGGGAGCCTACCAGCTGACCGACGTATTCGTCACCAACTCGACGACCAACCGGACGTACCGGCGAGTCCGGTGTACGGATGTGGACAACTCGACCAAACAGGTGGTGAGTCCCGACGAGGCGGAGGTGTTCCTCGACGGCGCGAGCGTCAGTGAGCTACCGGACGACGACGAAACGTGGTACCAGTCGGACCTGCAAAACGACACGCTCGCCCCGTACATCTCCGGCGGCGAACTCGACTTGCGGAGCAACGAAGCGATCATCCTCTTCAAGTACACGACCGGTGGAGAGACGAGCCGGATCGTCTTGCGCTATCAGATCGGTCTCAGCAAGTCACAGTCGGCCGTCGACGTGTTCGACGTAAAGACCGTCGCCGCGACGGTCGGTGACTGAGAGCGGCGTCAGGTTATCAGTTCGATGCGCACGCGCACCACCTTCACCGTGACCTGACTCACGGTACAGGAGACGGTGTCGGTGCCGGTGGGCGAGAATCCACGGTCGATCAGCGCCTCGCGCCAGGCGGCTTTCCACGGTCCCGATACCGTGAGCGTAACGTTCGTCGCCGTCGGTGCGGGCCGAGTCGTCGGATATCTGAGGCGGTCGACGGGTGCCGGTGGCGACGACTGCACTTGCCGGGCCTCGACGGTCACCGGCCCTCCACCCACGCCGGTTCCACCTGACGGGACGAGTTCGACGAGTGTGATGACAGCGACGTCACCCTTTGGCGAACACTGGATGGTCTCGGGACCCGAGACGAGCGTCGCCTGCTGACCGTCGCCACCGCGAGCCAGTACGCCAGAGCCGTACGTCGTGTTTCGCCCCTCGAAGGTGTATCTGAGCGTCCGCGGGTGATACGTCTCGTCAAAGCTCGTGCCCGCACCGGTGGAGACGGTCACTCCGACCTGCGTCTCGTTGACGACGGCAAGTTCACCCCCACCGAGGCCAACCGAGTCGCGGTACGCGGGTCGTTCACCGGCGGCAATTTCGCCGATCCCCCCACCGACGGCCCGGATCGCGCCGGTCGAGAGTTCGGCCTGCTGGAACTGCTGGACGTCCTGCAGAGAGTTGAGGCCAATCGTCGTCACCAAGCCGGCGGAGGTGACGATGAGCGCGAAGACGAGGACGAACGCGACCGTGTTACTGACCGCGCGGTTCGTCGACCCGGATGGGGGATGAGGTGGTGACATCACGAGAATGGATTGACCGTCTCGGTCGTCGTGTCCTCGTCACCCGTGTCGTCGACGACGGTCACCCGAATCGCGTCCACCTCGGACTCGTACTCACCGAGTGGGAGGTACCCGGTCGCCTCGTCACCGTACGGTGAGAGGTCGGCCGAACGGGTCCGCAACACGTCCCCGTCGGCGTCGAGGACCTCGACGGTCACCGAGTCGAGATCACTGTCCGGGTCCTCGAGTTCCAGATACACGCGAAGGTCGTTGCCAACGGTGTACGGGTCCGCCTGGCTGATAATCGGTGGATCGCCCGTGCCACCACCGCCGCCACCGCCGAGGCCGGTTTCGATATCGAACTGTGAGACGTAGTTTCGCTTCGTCCCCTCGATCTCGTAGCGGAACGCCACCGTGACGTTCTGGCCGGACATCCCGAACTGCCCGCTCGGCCCGTAGAACTCGCTCATTTCGACCGACACCTGTTCGTTGCTCGACAGCGTGATCGGCGCTTCGAAGTCGGCGATACTCCCCGACTCCTCGATGCGGAGGGTGTCGTCAGTCACCGCGGAGGAGTCGATAACGATCTCGTAGCCGCTCTCGAGGCGGTCGATATCGGGGTTCTCCGGGTCGATGAACACCTCCGTGATTGTGATGGACTCCGTGTCGAAGGTGTTCTGGATGTCGAATCGGACGCCGGCGCTCTCGCCGTTACTGTCCGGGTCGGTCACCATCTTGTTCCCCGCGAAGACCAGGCCCGACACCCGAAGCAACCGGGTGACCGAATCGTTCTCACCGGCGGCGTCCTCGACGAAGAGGCGGACGTCGTACCGGCCGGGATCGGCGTAGGTGTGGCTGACCGTCTTCGCCTCGGTCGCGTTGCCGCTCTCCTCGTAGGTGCCGTCACCGTCGAAGTCCCAGCGATAGGTGAGGTTCCCGGCACCCGAGCCGCCGACGTCGGCGGTGAAGGTGATGGGTTCGGTCGCCGAGGGCGGAGAGGGACTGTAATCGAAGCCGGAGACAACGATTGAGCGGTCGACCCCCAGGATCGCGCTACTCGACGAGAACGCGGGATCGACGCCGCTTGCAACCCCGATGTTCGGGTCGACGGACACGTCCGCGTCGGCCGACGCGGCGGGATCACTTCCTGCGGCGACGACAACCGTGATCGATCCGGGGCGGGACCGGTCGACCGACACGGCGCTTCGGTTGTCGAGCGGCACGGTGACCGGCGACGAGAGCGACGAATCGGGGGCCGTCAGTTCGAGACAGGCGTCACCAGGGGGACAGTCCACGACCGTGACGTAATACCTCGTATCCACGACGGTCGCCGGAATCTCCATCCGGCGAGATACCGCCGCGCCGTCGTCGCTTGCCGCGTCCGCCGCCGCGATACTCGCCCCGATCCGTTCGCCGACGATTTCTAGCTCTTCCCTGACAGTCTCCCGTCGCTGGTCGTCGACGAAGCCCGACGCCGAGATGAGGAGCCCGCTCACGAGTATCGTCGAGATACCGATTGCGAAGACGTAGGTGAGCGCCGGTGCAGTCCCACGGTCGTCCACGTGTCAGGCCCCCCTGTAGACCGTGACGTTCTGGGTGTTCTCGTAGGACAGCGCTCCGGACTCGTAACCGGTCGTGATTGTCACGTTCCACGCCGCGTACGTGTTACACGGCTCGGTGCCGCCCGTACAGTCGGGCCGTGCGTTGAGAGCACCCCAGTTCGTCGGGCGAGTGTCGGTGACAATGCCGAACTTGCCGACGGCGTTGTCACCCTGTTCGAACGTGACGGTGTACGGTCCGGTCAGTCGGTCGATGCCGGGCCCGAACGCACAACTGGAGGTGAACGACTCCCCAGTGGTGAGGTCGATGACGGATCGGTTCCCGACTGGATTACAGGTGCCTCTCCCGAGTATCGTGGCCCCCGTCTCCGAGTCTACCTCGACACTGAGAACCGAGGACCCCGTCGTGTTGCGCGTAAAGGTGTACGTCGTATCCGGCGGGTCCGCCCCGGTTCCGTTCTCGACACGGACGACGAACGACTCCCCCTTGTCCATCGCGGAGAGGTTGAAGTTGAACACGAACCAGCCGAGGTCACTCGGCTGATCGACCGGGTGCCACGGGCTCGCTCCGCCCATGGGACCGTCCGAGTGCCGGACCGTGCGGGTCCCCATCCGCGCCGCGCCGTCGTATCTGACCGTCGCCGCCGCGCCGCGACTGCCGGCGTACGTCTCCGCCATCAGCCCACTGTAGTTTGCCACCGCGTCGTCGACGCTCGCGTTCAGCGCCGCCCGACTGGCGTAGTAGGGCTGGTCGTGGTTCACTCGGATCGTAATCGCCCGGGCGTTACGCCGGGCTTCCCGGTTCAGTTCCGTCGCTTCGGCCGTGCTGTCGCCGACCGAACCGGTCGTCGCCGGCCGAGCGGTCAGTTGCGCCGAGTAGACGGCCACCAAACCCAGGACGATGAAGGCGATGGCGATGGCTCCGATCAGCATGATCTGGCCACGATCACGACTGTCGTTCACCATACGGTCACACGCACCTCCACGACGTTGTAGACCGCCCCCGTGCCGGCGTCCGGAATCGGATAGAAGCCGTCGTCGTCGTCGGTCGCGTTCGTGTCGTACTCCGACAGCGGCCGCGGCCCGGCACGTTCGCCGGTGAGTTGCATATTGTCGTAGAGCGTGACCGTGTGTCGAGCCGTCACCGCGTCGGTACCGGGCGTTCCCTGATAGAGGAGGGGTTCTGTCCGCCGTGGCGCCGTCCCCGGCTGGTGATAGACGAGGACGATGTTGTACGTCAGCCCACGCGCGCTAAACGTTCGCTCGAACGCGTCGTCGAACAGTGCCGAGGGTAACGACTGGCTCCCGTACCCGATAGTGCGGTCCTGTGCGCCGATGAAGGTCCGGTTGAGTGGGTCCCAGTACCGGACGGCGTGGGAGAGACCACCTTCGTCGGCGCTCGCTTGCGTTCGAAGGATGTCCTCCGCCTGGGTCCGGATCGAGTCGTCGCGGCTGGCTGTGCCGCTGTCCGGGGGGGCGACGACCGTCTGGAGCGCCAGCAACACTGCCGTCAACACGACCGCCGCCGCGACGAACCCCTCGAGTGTGAACGCCTGGCTTCGCGATTCCGTCATCTTACCACACCCTCACGACCAGTCGGTAGCGGGTCCCTGCCAGTCGAACGATACGGGTAGACGTCGCGCCGACCTGGTCGGCGTACTCCTTACCGGCGGTGGCCCCGACTCCGCCGCCGAGATCGTCGACAGTGATCCCTTCCAGTGTCTCGAGCGTGACGTTTACGCTCGTCGTTCCGGCGACGCTGTAGTTCGCTTCGATGTCGGCCCCGTTCTCGTGGCCCGCGAAGAACGTTCGCGTCCGCGTCGCGTTCAACTCGCCGGCACTCCCCTCGTCGGAGAGGTCCGTGAGGAGCGACGAACCCAACCGGTCGGCGGTGTAAGAGCGCTGTTCGACCACCGCGTCGCCCATGGCGAGCGTCGACGGGAGGTAGGCGAAGACGAACAGCACGGCGAGGAGGAAGACGCTCACACCGATGGCGAAGTCCTGCTGGGTCTGGGCGCGGTCACGGCTCATCCAACCACCAACCAGACCGCCAGCGCGATGGTTTGCAGAATCACTACGAACTTGATCCCCGCCATTAGCTTCGCCGTCCGGATGTACCCGCTGATGATCCCCGAAAGGATCGCCTGCAAGGTTACGGCGTGGAAAAACAGCAACGACAGGAGCTGCGTGTCGATTCCGCCGCCGAACTGCTGGGCGCCGCTCCCGCCGCCGCTTCCCGAAGCCTGCTCGGTCAGCCCCGCCATCACGTCAAGGAACTGCGTTTTCAGGATCGCCATCACGCCCAGAAGCGTCAGGTAGGTCATCAGGATGATCGCCACCTGCATGCGGGTGCGCGACCGCCGCTCGCGCTCGATGTCGTCTTGATTCTCGCTTGCCTGTGCCGCCGTCGTCAGGACTTGCGTGATCTGACTGGAGGCCTCCTGAGCCTTGCTGATGAGCTTCACCGTCCGCGCCAGCCGCGGGACGTGATACTTGTTGTTGAACTCGACGAGCGCGTTGCGGAGGCTCATCCCGTAGTTCACCTTGGCGTAGATGACGTCGAACTCGTCGGCGAGTTTGCCCGAGGAGGTCTCCGCGACGGTGTCGATCGACTCTAGGAGCGTCTGCCCGGTGTCGTTCGCGCTCGATAGCTTCCGCAGGTTGTCGGAGAGTTTGCCAGTGATCGCCGCCCGCGTGCGGACGTTCCACTCGTGAAAGACGCCCAGCGGGATCAAGACCACGTAAAGCGGCACGTAGATCCAGACGAAAGTGCCCCAGACCGGCGCCTGCACCATGCCACTCCACGTCGTCGGTGCCGCCCCGCTCACCCCGGCGAAGGCGAGCAACACCAGTGCCGCGGGCGCGGTCAGGGCGAGGGTAAAGGCCGGGTGGTCGCGAAAGAAGTGGTGTGGCTGCCGCAGGAGCTGTTTCGTCCGGAAGGTTCCCTCGCGGGACTTGATATGATCGAAGATTCCGAACTCGCCTGCGTACCGTTCGATCAAGCCGAGATGAAAGAGTCCGTCGTCACCGGCCCCCGGCACGCGGTCGCTCACGTCCGAGGGATTGAGGTAGCCGTCCCCCGGTTCGTCCTGTTTCACCGTCGAGACCAACACCAGGAACATGACGCCCGTGATGGGAATGAGGCCGTACACCGTCGCGTACAGCATGAACGACTGGGCTTCCCCGAGCATGCTCATGATGACGAGGATGATGATGAGCAAGAGCGGAAACAGCGAGAGGGTCATATACATCTCACCGAACAGTTCGAGGGTGTCGAGCGTGACCTCCTGTTGCTGTTTGGCCGTCCGCATGTGTTTGTCTTTCTTATCGGAGAGAAACGCCTGCATGTTCCCGCCGGAGTTGACGATAGAGAGCATGTCCGTCAGGAACTGCGAGAGGTCGTCGCTCGGCGTCTCGGCGGCCTGATCCTGAATGGCGTTCCGGTAGTCGGTGCCGAAATACTCCGTCTCCTGGACGATGCTCTGGAACTCCCGGGCCACCTCGCCGTAGGTGTCCTCGGCGCGGGCCATCGCCTGCAGAATCTCCAACTGATTGAGTCCCCCGACCGACAGCGCGTACATGAACGAGATGGAATCGGAGAGGAGCATGTTGATCTCTCGTTCCCGGCCGGAGGCTCGCGAGTAGGGGATGCCGACGAGGGTTCCGAACCCGGCGACGAATCCGAGCGACCCCATCACGACCCCGACGATTCCGATGACGAGCGGAACTTTCAACTGCTCGATGAGTCTGACGACCGTCTCGTTGGGGATTCGCGCGCCGGTCGAGAACAGCTCCGGCGAGAGGATGCCGAACGCAAAGAGACTGTAGCCGACGGACGTGCCTACGAGCCACAACACGAGGCCGAGGAGCACGCCGACCGCGAGGGCCCGTGAGAGATAGAGTTCGACCGTCGTCGCCATCCGAGCTTGGACGAGCTTTGTCTCCACGTCGCTCACGAAGTCACCCTCCTCGTCGAACAGCCGTCGGAAGAGGGGGTAGAACAGGTCACCGAGGCTATCGACGCTCCGATCTAGGCCAGTGCCGGTGTCGAGGCTCACGTCAGTCCTCCCGGTCGGCGTCGGTCACGTCGCCGAACCCCCAGTCGTCGATGTCGGCCTCGCTATCCTCGTCCGCGTCGATGTCGAGACCGGACTCTGACTCCTCGTCCACGTCGATATCGAGGTCGGACCCCGAGTCCCAGTCCTGGCCACGGTCGAGGTCGGGGTCCGGATCGACCGACACCTCGTCGTCGGTGTCGTCCGCCGCCCCCGCCTCCTCCCCGGCCTCCCACGGCTCCTCGGTTCCCGACGAGTCGAACGAGATGCCGAACTCCTCGTCGGGGTCGTCCGCGAACGGTCCCGATTCTGTGGGGTCGGCCCCGTCCGATTCCGGAGCCGTCGTGTCCTGTGACCCGCTCGGGACGTCGATGTCCTGGCCGGTATCGGCGGTGACGTCCGCGGCTCGATCCATCCCCGCGAGCGCCGTGTCGATCCCTGCTACGTCCTCGTTTCGGTACTCGTCGAGCAGTTCCGTCTCGGCACGGTCGAGGATGTCGGCACACAGTTCCAGCCTCGCCTCGGTCGGGTCCGGGCGAGGGACCATCGCCTCCTTCTCCGGATCGATGTCGATCAGCACGGACTCCATCTCGCGGAGATCCTCTAGACTGCGTTCGAGCCGATCCTCGGCCATGAGCGCGAGGATCGTCTCCTCGTCGTTGATGAACGCCTGGACCGTGGCGGCTACCTGCGTGTACGTGTTCAGGCCGTTCTCGATGAGGTACGCGAGGACGACCTGTCGTTTGAAGAGTTCCTCGTCGAGGGTTTCGCGGGTCCACCCACGGTCGAAACGAATCTCCTCTAAGGTGTTGGAGTCGCTCATGCGGAGGAACTCGTCGGTTTCGGCCTGCCACTGGTAGACGTCTTGGACGTTGATTTCGTCGTTCTCGGCGTCGTAGAAGTTGATCTCGGTGAGGTTCTTGTTCCGGCGGACCTTCCGCCCCTCGACTCTGGTCTGGGTCTGGATCGACACCAGATCCAGCGCCGTGAACATGGTCTTCGAGACGTTGATCGGTTCGGTCGTGAACCGCTTGAGCACCTCGCCCACACTGTCGGCGTGGAACGTCGTCAGCGTCGTGTGCCCGGTCGACATGACCTGAAAGAGGGTTCGCCCCTCCTCGCCCCGGATCTCGCCCATGACGATGTACTCGGGACGCTGGCGGAGCGCAGCCTCCAGCAGGTCGAACTCGTCGACTTCGCCTTGCTCGTCGTCGGAAAAGGAGGGCCGGGTGACGGAGGCCACCCAGTTGCGCTGTGGGAGTTCCACCTCGCGGGTGTCCTCGATGGAGACGATCTTCGAGTTCGAGGGGATAAACAGGGAGACGGCGTTCAGGCTGGTCGTCTTCCCCGACGCTGTCCCGCCGGCGAAGATCAGCGACTTGTTGTTCTCGATGGCGAGCCACAGGTACGCCATCTCCTCTAAGGAGAACGTCTTCCAGTTGATGAGATCCACGGGCGTAAACGGGACGTCCTTGAACTGGCGGATGGTGTAGTTGGTGCCGTGGTCCGACACCTCCTTGCCGAGAGTCAACTGGGCACGGGAGCCGTCGGGCAAGGTCGCGTCCACCTGCGGGCGACGCTTGCTGATCCCCTTGCCGGACCGCTGAGCGAGTTTGACGACGAAGTCGTCGAGTTCGGTCTCGCCGTGATAGACGTTGGAGATGATCTGCTCGTAGTCGCTGTGGTAGACGAACACTGGCGAGTTGTAGCCGTCACACGAGATGTCCTCGACGTTGATATCGTGTTTGATAGCGTCGATCCGCTCGTAGCCGATGAAGTCCCGCTTGAGGTAATACAGGAGTTTCTCGACCTGGTACTCCGTGAGGTCGCTCGCGTCCTCCGCCATGACCGCGGGTTCGGGACGGGCCGCGATGCCCTGAATCTCCTCGTCAACCTCACTCTCGGGCTGCCAACCCAGGCGGGAGAGGAGGCGTCCGGCGGTCCCGTCGCCGTCGTCGACGCCCAGTTGGCTGGCGATGGTGTCGAGTAGCCCCGCTCCCGACGTACGGGCGTAGAGGTCGTACCGTTCGAGCAGGGAGAACGTCTCGTCGCGGATGACCCGTTCGCGCTCTTCGAGGCCACCGGCGACACCCACGTCCGTGTACTTGATCGCGTTCTGGAGTTTGGCGGTCAGGAACTCGACCAGTTCCTCCTCGATGGGCGTGGTGTGTGGTTGGACCACGTAGTATTTCTGCTCGTTTTCCTTCAGCGAGCGGAAGATGACGACGTAGGCGTACGGCTTGTTGACCCAGTATCGGTCTACCTCCACGAAGTGCGTCTTCTTCTCGATGGGGACCGTCTTCTCCATGTCGTACCGGTTGGTGACTGTCGTCGCCCCGAACTCGTCGCTGAAGAAGGCGTCTTCGTCGATATCCTCGTCGACCGACACCGTCCGCTCGTCGACGAGGGCCATCAGATCCTCGGCGACGTCCCCAGCCCCCGACAGCACCCTCTCGGTCTCCGCGGGATCGAACCCGAGCGTCTCCGTCGGATCGAACGGAATCGGCGTTCCTTCCCCGTCGGTCGGCGGGGTACCGTCGGCGTCGTAGTAGAACTCCTGCTTGTAGTCCTCCCACGACCAGAGATCCTTGACGACCGGCGTGCCGTCCGCTTGAACCTGTGAGACGGCGGCATCGAGCTGCGTCGCCGCTTCCTGACCCGCGGCGAGCAGTCCCGACAGCCGTTCGACGTCGACCGTCTCGTGGCCCGGGCCGACGGTCGTCGCGCCGTCGAGCTCCCCCGACTCGGAGCTCTCGGCGTCGTCGATTGCCATTAGCCGTCTCAGGGTGTTCGCGAATATAAACTCTGGTGGCCGATCTAGTCGGCTGATAATTGGAACCCACCGTGGTGTCGGTGTCGAATAACCTCGAATGTTTTTTGAAGGGGCCTCACTAAGCGGACGCTACGACATCATGACATTCAGTCGCAGGAAGATCGTCGCGGCCGCCGCCGGACTCGTCGGGTCGCTCGCCGGCTGTTCGGGCGGCTCTGGCGACGGCGGCGACGGGTCGACGGAGACGGAGACGGCGACGGCGACGGCCACCGAGACGCCGACGGCCACGGCGACGCCGACGCCCTCGGGGCCGCCCGAGGACGCCCCGGAGTTTACCATCACCAACGAGAACAAGACGTTCATCCCGATGGTTGCGGAGGTAGAGCCGGGAACCGTCGTCACGTGGACCACCGAGAGTCTTAGTTCTCACAGCGTCACCTCCATGTCGCCGTCGAGTTCGACGAGTGGGCGACGGGCTTGGAACCCCGAGGTGGCCTCCGAGTGGGAGCTAGACGAGGACCTCGGTGCCGAGCAAGTCAGCCACTACTTCCCCGAACCGGGCGTCTACGAGTACAAGTGCAATTACGACTTCGGCCACATCGGGGGCTGTGCGGCCGTCGTCGTCGGCGACCAGGACTACGACCAAGAGATGCTGCCCTGCGAACCGCAGTAGACACGGTTAGCGTTCCGGCCGCCGCGGTCAGAGTGTCGTGATCCCGAACGCCAGTCCGATCCCGAGCAACGCGCCCAGGAAGTTCACTGCGGCGTACCACGCCGCCAGGAGTCGGTCTCCGTTCTCCCAGATCCGAACGGTGTCGACCGAAAACGACGAGAACGTCGTATACGATCCACAGGCGCCGGTCCCGACCAGGTGGACGACGTCCGTTCCCGCCCCGGAGACGGTAACGACCGCGAGCACGAACGAGCCGACGACGTTCACGGTGAAGGTGCCGTACGGGAATCGTCGGTCACCCGTGATCCCGTCCAGATAGCCGTTGGTGGCGTACCGCAGGATCGCTCCGACGGCCGCCCCGGCACCGACGAGGTGAGCGGGATCGACCGTAGTCATCGGACGGTCCCCTCCAGCGCTCGGGCGACGCGTCGCCCGGCCAGAACGGCGGCGAACCCACAGGCGTAACTCGCGACGACGTAGCCGGCGCCGACGAGCGTCGGCGACTGCACCGCCTCGATTGCGAACGTACTGTAGGTGGTAAGCGACGAGAGAAAGCCGGTTGCGGCGACGAGTCCTGTCTCCTCCGCGAGGAGACCGACCAGTTCGGCCTCGTAGACTAGGAATCCGAGGGCGAGACAGCCGAGAACGTTCGCCGCGAAGGTGCCACCGAGACCGGGGATCGCGACCGAGAGCGCGTATCGGAGGTTCGCGCCCGCGAAGCCGCCGACCGCGACGAGAAAGACCGTTTCGAGCCTCAGGAGACGCGACGCCGTCGTTCGAGCCATAGCACGTACCGCAAGCGTCGGCGGCGTTCCGTTTCAATCCTCGTGTCGACGCTCGGTCGACCGTCGAGGCGAGAATACGAAGGTGATGATCGGGTGGAGGGGTGCACGCGCTCGGCTGGGCTGCGAGCCGACGGGGTGAGCGTCCGCGGTGCCCGGCATTGGGTCCGGGCCTCGGGTCGAGTTAGCTACTCTGTTCGGGTTCGGTGCTGGCTTCTGCCGTCTCCTCGGTCGCACTCGTCGGTGCCTCCTCGCCCGAGGGGTCGGCCCCCTCCTGGAGTTCCTCCTCGATCTCCTCGCGCCCGCGCTTGAACTCGCCCATCGCCTGGCCGGTCGAGCGGGCTAGTTTGGGGATCTTGTTCGCCCCGAACAGCAAGACGAGGACGAAGAGGACGATGAGCAACTCCGGCCCGCCGGGCAACCCGGGGAACAGTGGGACGATTGGGTCGTGCATCACTACCTCGGGGTAGCCGATTGGCGATTATAGGCTTTTTGGACCGTTCAGCCTGACACCGGCCCCCCGGTGGACCCGCCCGGCGAGCGGCCGCGCTGTCACAGCCGACAGTATAATACCGCCCACCAACAAACGGGATTTATGCTCGACATCGGCGACGAGGCACCCGATTTCACTGCGCCGCTCGCGAACGGTGACATCGAGAGTTTCACCCTCTCCGAGCACCTCAGCGAGGCACCCATCGTCCTCGCTTTTTTCCCCGCGGCGTTCACCCCGACCTGTACCAGCGAGATGTGTTCGTTCCGCGACCACATGGCCGAGTTCGAGGCTATCGACGCGACGGTGTACGGGGTTAGCGTCGACCTCCCTTACACGCTCAACGAGTTCCGAGCACAGAACGATCTGGGCTTCGGACTCATCAGCGACGAGCGGCGGGAACTGATCGACGCCTACGACGTGGTGTCGTCGTTCTCGCCCCTCGACCTGCGTGCCGCCCAGCGGGCGGTGTTCGTCGTGGACGGCGACGGGATCGTCACCTATCGTTGGGTCGGGGACAACCCCAAACAGGAGCCGGACTACGAAACGGTTCGTGAGGCCGTGGCCGAGGCCGCCTGACCGCCGCCCCGGGGTGCTTTTGTGACTCGGCCGAGCAGTGACGGTATGGTCACCGACGATGCCGGCCCCGAGTCGACTTCCGGGAGCGGCGACGGTCACACGTACGATCCGGACGCCGACCACGCCTTCCCGGACGAAAAACTGAACCGTGTCCTTCTTGCCCTCGTCGAAGACCCCGAGGTGCGGACGTATCTCGACGCCCAGAACGTCAACGCCGTCACGCGCAAGGGGTACAACGACCACGGCTCGAAACACATCGGAATCGTCCGCGACCACGCGCTCCGCCTGTACGAACTTCTGAAACGTGCCGGTGTGGCGTTCAACGGCGCGACCGACCAGGGGCTGTCCGAGGCCGACGAACCGGTGATCGTCGCGCTCGCGGCCACGCTCCACGACGTGGGACATGTCGTCCACCGCGACAGGCACGCCTACTACTCCATCCCGCTCGCCGCGGACATTCTCGACCGATTTCTGCCCGAGTTCTACGACACCGAGGCCGCGGTCCGGATGAAAGGCGAGACGCTGCATGCGATCCTCTGTCACCACACTGCGGAAGACCCGCTCACCCGCGAGGCGGGGGTCATCCGCGTCGCGGACGCCCTCGACATGGAGCGGGGTCGCTCGCGCATCCCCTACGAGAAGGGTGGCCGCGGGATCAACACCCTCTCGAGTCAGGCGATCCGCGATGTCACGTTACAGGAGGGCGACGACACGGCGGTCTTGGTCGAAATCGAGATGGTGAACGCCGCTGGCGTCTACCAGGTCGACAACCTGCTGAAGGCGAAACTTCGTGACTCCACCCTCGAAGACCACGTTCGGATCGTCGCCATCAACACAAAAGAGGAGAGCGGGCTTGTCGAACGAATCGAACTCTAGTCCGAGACGACGGTTTCGTCGACGCCGCCGAGGTCGAGCGATCCGCCGAGGGTGCGGTTCGGATAGGGGATGTTGATGTCCGCCTCGTCGAAGCGCTTCTTGACGCTGGTGACGTACTCCCCGCGGGTCTTGACGAAATCGGAGCGGCTGGGGTCGTCGATCCAGACCCGCGATTTGAGCACGACCGAGGAGTCGCCGAGTTCGGTCAGGCGTACCGACGGCGCCGGCTCTTCGAGGATGTCGGGGTGGGCGTTGGCCTCCTCGAGGATGATCTCGTTTGCGCGCTCGATGTCGTCGTCGTAGCCGATGCCGAACGGGACCTGCAGGCGCAACTGGCCCTTGGCGACGGGATTTTTGATCACGCCGTCGGTGAGGTGGGAGTTGGGAACCGTCAGGAGTTCGTTGTCGAAGGTCCGCACCCGTGAGACACGGAAGCTAATGTCCTCGACGATGCCCGAGTTGCCGTCCCACTCGATCCAGTCACCGATCCTGAACGGCTTGTCCGTGAAGATGAAGACGCCGGCGACGAAGTTGGCGATGACATCCTGCATGGCAAAGCCGATGGCGAGCGTCGCCGCGGCGGCAACGGTCGCCAACGACTGCAGGAAGTCGCCGTAGCCGGCCATGCCGAACGCGACGGCGACCCCCGCAAACACCACCAGCAGGAGTGTGAGTTTCTTGAGCGGCCGGCGGGTGTGCCGATCCAACCCCCGCCGATCCATGATCCGGTCCACCAGCGGCAGAAGTACCGTCCGTCCGATCACGTAGACGGCGGCGAGGACGACGACGAAGACGATGGCCGAGCCGATGGCGTCGGCGTATGGCACGCCACCCCGGGAGAGAAGCTCCGCGAGCGCCCCGTTCTGCAGCGGAACCGCGGCCACGGTCATCGGTACAGCACGGCCGTGTTGCCCCGCGTCTCGACGACGGCCGCGTTCGTCCGCTCCGCGAGGTCGGCCGCCAGCGATTCGACGTCGGTCCCGCCCTGCGCCGAGCGCAGGAACTTCACCTTCACCAGATCCTCGCCTTTCAGTTGATCGTCACACTCGTCGACGACGGGGTCGACGCCCCCCTTGCCGACCCACAGGGTCACGTCTAGGTCGTGGGCCCGCTTGCGCAACGCTTGCGTATCCATACCCTCCACTGACTCCGGATCGGTTTGAAAGTTTATATTAACGGGGCGGCCGAGAGACACGCTGACCTGCCATCATTCGTAGGGGTAGCGAGCCGTCGCCCCGCAGTCACACCGGACGACGACGTGCCCGTCCGCTAGCCGGACGCGCGCGTTTCGCCCCGGCCGGAGGTAGGCGTCACAGGCGTCGCAGGTGAACCGCCGGAACGACCGCGGGAGCGTGAGGCGGTTACGCTCGGCGATTCGGCGGGCCAGGCGGACGTACCGCCGGGCGCGGTCGGTCTCACCCGCTGTGACGGCCTCTCGGGCGAGCGTGGCCAGTCGGTCGATCCGCTCCGCGGCGATGCCCATACGCGAACCCGGTCGGGCGGTGGCAAAGGACTTCCGACAGACCGGTAGCGTGAAACCGGTCACCGCGCAATCGGCTCTCGTGCGGGTGTTGAACTACCTCGAACTGGCGGATCGCCTCGACCGGAGCGGGATCGGGACCGCCGCCGACCAGCAGCGCGCCGCCTTGGCGACGACGGACGTCTCGGTGCTCACGTCGCCGTGGACCGGCGGCTCCCCGCCCCAAGCCCTCGGCGCCGCGCTCCGCGGCGGTGACGCCTTCCGGTCGTACGATGTCGCACACTGCAACATGATCGGACCGGGATCGATCACGGTGGCCCGCCACGCGAAACGGACGGGAACGCCGCTGGTGCTTCACGCCCACGTCACACGCGAGGACTTTGCTGAGAGCTTCCGCGGGTCGACCTACCTCGCCCGTCCGCTCGGACGCTATCTCCGGTGGTTCTACTCACAGGCCGACCTCGTGCTCTGTCCCAGCGCGTACACGAAGCGCATCCTCGAGTCCTACCCGGTGCGGGCGCCGATCCGCTCGATCACCAACGGCGTCGACATCGACTCCCTGTCCGGCTTCGAGTCCCTTCGCGGCGAGTATCGCGACCGCTTCGACCTAGAGGGCTTGGTCGTTTTCGCCGTCGGCAACGTCTTCGAGCGTAAGGGACTCACCACCTTCTGTCGCCTCGCCGAGACGACCGACTACGAGTTCGCGTGGTTCGGCCCCTACGACACCGGGCCACAGGCGTCCGAGACGGTGCGTCGCTGGGTCCGAAACCCACCAGAAAACGTCACGTTCACGGGCTGGGTCGACGACAAGCGCGGCGCCTTCGCCGCCGGCGACGTCTACTGTTTCCCGACGAAAGCCGAGAACCAGGGCATCGCCGTCTTGGAGGCGATGGCCTGCGGGAAGCCCGTCGTTCTGCGCGATATCCCCGTCTTCGAGGAGTTCTACACGCACGAACACGACTGCCTGAAATGTTCGACTCGCGCGGAGTTTCGCGCGGCACTGGACCGCCTGGCCGACGACCCCGACCTGCGGGACCGCCTCGGCGAGAACGCAGCGGAGACGGCGGCCGAGCACTCGCTGTCGCGGGTGGGTGAGCGACTCCGCGACGCCTATCGGGACGTCCAGACCGAAGTCACAAGCGATTAACCGCTCCTCGTTGAACCGCTGGCAATGCGTTCGGTCGCCGCCTTCACCGACACCTACCTGCCCACGGTCAACGGCGTCACCTACACGGTCCAGACCTGGCGCGACCGCTGGGCCGACCGCGGCGGCCGCATGGACGTGGTGTATCCGCGAACCGACGGATACGCCGCTCGTGCCGGCGAGTATCCCGTGCGGAGCCTTCCCTTTCCGTTCTACCCGGGCTTTCGCCTCGGCGTCCCCTGGATTCCACGCCGGGTTCGCGACGTCGACGTCGTCCACGCTCACACTCCCTTCGCGGTGGGCCTCGCGGGACTCCGTCTCGCGAACAGACGTGACCGGCCCCTCGTCGCCTCGTATCACACGCCGAGCGCGGAGTACGCCGACTACGTGGCGCCGGGTGAGACGGTCGAGACCCTCGTCGAACGGGTGAGCGAGCGGTACGAGCGGTGGTTCCTCAACCGGGCCGACGCCGTCGTCGCGCCGAGCGACGCGACGGCCGCCCACCTCGTCGACGAGGTGGGGGTCTCCACGCCGGTGACAATCGTCCCGAACGGCATCGACACGGAGCGGTTTCGGCGGGTCGATCCCACCCCCTTCCTCGCCCGCCACGGTCTCGACGACGCCGACACGCTGATCGGCTACACCGGTCGCCACGGCTACGAGAAGCGCCTCGCCGACGTTGTCGACGCCGCGACGGAGCTAGACGCGACGGTCGTCTTCGGCGGCGACGGCCCGGCCCGCGCCGATCTCGAAGCCCGAACAACCGAGCGAGGGGTCGACGCCCGATTCCTTGGCTTTCTGGACCGGGAAGAACTCCCCGCGTTCTACAGCGCCCTCGATGCCTTTGTCTTCCCGAGTCCGGTCGAGACACAGGGGCTCGTCGCCTTGGAGGCTAACGCCTGTGGGACGCCGGTCGTCGGCGCCGACGACGGCGCCCTCGCGGACACCGTCGTAGACGGCGAAACCGGGTATCACTTCGCGACGGGTGACGTGGCGGCGCTCCGCGGTGCGGTTCGACGGACTCTCGCCGAGCGCGACCGGTTGGGAGAGACGTGTCTCGCGGTGCGGGAGCGACACGGGGTCGACCGAGCGGTCGACCGCCTCGAAGACGTCTACGACCGCGTCAGCTGAGAACGGGCCGCCGTCAGTCGTCTTCGAGCGCCTGTGCGATCCGCTGAAGCTGTCGGGTGGCGTCGCGCACCTCGTCTCTAAGCTGTCGGACCTCGCGCACGAGTTCCTCGTTCCCGACCGATTCCTCCTCGCGGCCGCCGCCACCGCCCATGCCGGGCGGGCCGCCGCCGCCCATCCCCGGCGGGCCACCGCCCATCCCCGGCGGGCCGCCGCCGCCCATCATGCCGCTCATCATCTGTGCGAAGGGGTTGCCGCCCTCGCCCCCGCCGCCCATCATCTCCTCGGGGTCGGGCCGCTCGCCTTCCTCGCGTTCCTCGGCGCGGCGCTCGCGAATCTCCTCGACGCGCTCGCGGAAGGATTTCTCCTCGCCGTCCGCGTCGGCCTCGCCATCCGCTGTCTCGGACTCGTCGGTGTCGTCTGCCATGCGAGCGGATTCACGAGCCATGCCGAAAAGGGTTGCCGTCTTCACGGCGGTGCCGTCGCGACCAGTCGTCGACTTGCCCGGCCGCGCCGTCGCAGCGACAGCTTACGACTGGCCTGCGGCGTCGTCGGCACGCTCCCTGACGGTCACGACCGGGGCGTCGACGCGCCGGAGGACACGCTCGGTAACGCTTCCGAGGAGGCCGCGTCGCAGCCCCGTCCGACCGTGGGTCCCCATCACGACGAGGTCGATGTCGTGATCGTCGACGTAGGCGCCGATGGCCTCGTGTGGGACGCCGACCCGCACTGCTTCGACGACCGGCACGTTCGCGGCCGCCGCCCGGGTACAGATCGCTTCGAGCGGTCGTTCGTCAGATCGCTCCAGCAGATCACACACCGCTTCGCGGCCCATCCCGGTGCTGATCGGGCTCATCCGCACGTCGGCGACGTAGAGCGCGTGTATCGTCGCGCCCTCGGCCTGTGCGATCCCGACCGCGTGGTCGGCCGCCGCCGCCGCGGTGTCGCTTCCATCCGTGGGGACGAGTACCCGTTCGTACACGGCCTGCCTTCCGGCCGCGGTGGGCTTGAGTGTATCCCTCGTCTCCGGCGGACCGTCCTGCCGTCGTAACGTATAGGAGGGCGTCGACCGGTAGTCGAGGCGATGCCCTCCACTCACTCCCCCGGCGCTCAGCCGGCCGTCGAGGCGACCGACCTGCGGAAGCGATACGGCGACGAACTCGCCCTCGACGGCGTGTCACTGTCTCTCCCCTCGGGCACCGTCTACGGCTTTCTCGGCCCCAACGGAGCCGGGAAGACGACGACCATGCGGCTGTTGACTGGGCTCACGAAACCTACCGACGGCGAGGCCCGCGTCTGTGGAACGCCCGTCGCTGACCGCCGCGAACTGGTCTCACAGGTTGGCTATCTTCCCGAGACGCCACCGCTCTACGAGGAGTTCAGCGCACGCGAGCAACTCGACTACGTCGCCGACCTCCGGGACATCCCGCCGGAGACGGCCGACGAGCGGATCGACGCCTACCTCGACCGCTTCGAGTTACGCGAGGACGCCGCGAAACGCATCGGCTCGTACTCCAAGGGGATGAAACGCAAGACGGCGTTCGTCCAAAGTGTCCTCCACGACCCCGACGTCCTCTTTCTCGACGAGCCGACGAGCGGCCTCGACCCCCGGGCCGCGCGGCGCATCCGCGAGTCGATCACCGACTTTGCCGACGACGGCACGACCGTCTTCCTCTCGACGCACATCCTTCCGGTGGTTGAGGCGGTGGCCGACACGGTTGGGGTCCTCTTCGAGGGCCGCCTCGTCGCCGAAGGGCCGCCGGCGGACCTGACGGACCGCGCGGCCGCCGGCGCCGAGTCGGAGACGCTCGAAGATGCCTTCCTCGCCGTCACCGGCGGTGACGACCCGGTCGAGGGCGGCGAATGAGCCACCGCCGTGACCTCCGCCACGGGTGTCGCATCGGGCGGGCGGAGTTCGTCCGTAGCGTGCGTGGCTACACCCGTGACGCCCGCCGACTCCTCGGTCTCGCCGTCGCGGTGCTGTTTTTCGGTGGCCAACTCGTCGTCACCCTTCCGGCCGCCTACGCGGCGGGGCAGAGCGTGCGGACCGCCACTGCAGTGCCGTATCTCGACCCCGTGGCGGTGACTCTCCCCGTCGGACTGCTAGCGCTGGCGACGCTTCGCACGATGGAGCGCCTCGGTGGCGTCGATGCCGAGGAACTCCTGTTGACGACCGTCCACCCACGGGCAGTGGTGATCGGCCTTGTCCTCGCCGAACTCGGTCGCCTGGCCCTCTGGTTTGGCCTCCCCATCGCGGCGCTGGTCGTGGCGTTCGCCGCCGGCCTAGGGGCGCCGACGCTCCCGCTGACCGCCGGTGTCCTCGTGCTCCCCTTGCTCGCCTGTACCGCCGTCTGCGGGTACGCGCTGGGGATCACGGGGCTGTGTGTCCTTCGCCGTCTGCCGACCCTCCGCCGCCTGCTGAAAGGCGGCGCCGTCGTCGGGTTCCTCGGGCTGTTCGTCCTCTCGCAGGTCGCCGCCCACGCGTTCGTCGAGCGCGACGTCTCGGTCGCTGGCCTCCTCGAAGTCGTCTCTGTCCCCGCTCTGACGGACTACCTCTCGCTCGCGTTCGTCGGCACACCCCTATACGGCGGGGTGTCGCCGGCGGCTGTCGCCGTCCTCGCAGGATTGCTCGCGGTGACGCCGATTGGTCTGGCGGCGGCCGAGCGAAGCGCCGATGCGCTCTGGTTCGGGGACGATGGCCGTTCCCAGCCCTCGGGATCGACGACGGCCGCCGGAAGCGGCGCAGGGTTCGCCCCGCCCCGCCCGTTCGCGTGGCGACAAAGTGGACGGATCGCCTGGGGCCACCTCCTGCGGGCGATTCGGCACCCACAGGAACTCTCGCATCTGCTTATGCTCGTCTTCCTCGCCGGGCCGGTGCTGGGATCGCTGGCCAGCGGCAACGACGGCGGCGCTCTCGCGTCGATTCTCGCGGGGACGGGCACGGCCGTCGGCGTCTACCTCGCGGGCGCGACGTTCGGGCTGAACCCCCTCGGCGACGACCGCCCGCATCTCCCGCTACTGTTACTCGTCGAGACGCCGACCCGGACCCTCCTCCGAGGGCGGGTCGCGGCCGGGCTCGCGCTCGGCTTGCCCGTCGCCGTCCTCGTTCCCGTCGCCACCGTCGCCGCCGGGACGCCGCTGCCCGTCGCCCTCGGATACGCGGCCCTCGGCCTGGGTCTCGCGCCCGCCGCCGCGGGCCTCGCGCTCGGCCTCGGCTGTGCGTATCCGATCTACGAACCCCGGGAACTGTGGGGCGCCGAGACAGTTGCTCCGTCGACGCTCGTGTTACTCGGCTACTCCTTCGTCGTCCTCGGTGGAATGTCGATCTGGCTGGTGCTGGTCCTGGTCGGCCTCGAGGGATCACTCTCGCCGCTTCTCTTGGCTGGGGCCGGCACGTTCGCGCTCCTGACGGCGCTCCCGTCGGCCATTTTATACCGATACGCACTGAACCGGTACCGCGGATACACGCGTTGACGGCGTAAGACCGGGATCCGTGGGATTCCGGCCCAAAGTGTCAATAGTATCGGCCACCGACGTTTGCACGGGTCAATGGAGGAGACGATACGGGTTCTGCTGGTCGACGACTCGGCGGACCTCGCGTCGGTCGCCGCGCGATTGCTGGCGCGCGAAAGCGACCGGTTCGACGTGTCGACCGAGACGGAGCCGTCGGCGGTCGTCGACCGGGTCACGTCGAAGTCTGTCGACTGTCTCGTCTGTGATTACGGGATGCCGGGGATGGACGGACTCGACGTTCTTCGGGCGGTCCGAGAGCGGTGGCCGGATCTCCCGTTCATCCTCTTCACCGGGAAAGGAAGCGAGGAGATTGCGAGCGCCGCTATCTCCGCCGGGGCGACCGACTACGTGCAGAAGGGGACGGCCACGGACAGCTACGCCCTGCTCGCCAACCGGATCGAACAGGCGGTGATGAAACGCCGCAGCAGTCGACGCGCCGCCCGGCTCGAAGCGCTTCGCGATGTCGCACGCGACGTCAACGGGAAGTTGATCCGAGCCGACGACGAGGCGGCCGCCGAGCGGGCGGCCTGTGAGCATCTCGTCGCCACCGATCCCTACACCGTCGCGTGGATCGGTGCTGCCGACGACGACGGATCGACGGCAATCCGGACGGCGGTCGGTGAGCCGGTCGACGCCGTCGATCACGGCCGTGAGCCGGTTCGCCGGGCGATAGCGACCCGGGAGCCGGCGGTGGGAACCGATCCCGGCCACGCCGGTCCGGAGACGGTCGCCGCCGTCCCCCTCGACGCCGACGAGGATCGGTACGGTCTCCTCGTGGCCGGCGCGGCGGAACCGGACGCTATCGACGGGGTCGAACTCGACTTCCTCGCGGAACTCGGTGAAGACGTGGCGAGCGCGCTCAAACGCCTGCGTATCCGCGCGGAGCTGTCGGAGTCGGAGGCCAAATACCGGCGGCTGATCGAACAGAATCTCGTCGGCGTCTATCTCATCCAGGACGGCGAGTTCGAGTACGTCAACCCACGCCTCGCCGAGACGTTCGGCTACTCTCAGGAGACGCTCCTGACGGAGTTGACACCGTACGACGTGGTGATCGAGGCAGATCACGACACACTCCGGCGAAATCTCGAACACCGGGAGACCGGCGACGTCGACGACCTGCGGTACACGCTTCGGGGGACACGAAAGGACGGCACCGAGATCGAGTTCGAGGTTCACGGCGGACGCATCGACTACCGAGGAGAGCCGGCGGTCATGGGAACGCTCCTCGACGTGACCGAACGGCGCCGCCAGCAACGCGAACTCGAACAGTCGCGGGCCGAGTATCGCGCCCTGTTCGAGGAGTTCCCCGACGCCGTCTTCGTCCGCACGCCCGGAGAGTTCTTCCAGAATGTGAGCGACACCGCCGTCGACCGACTGGGCTACGACCGCGAGGAACTCCTGTCGATGAAGCCACCGGACATCGACCCGAACGTGGACCCGGCGGACGAGACCGACCGCCTCGACGCCCTCTCGACGGACGGGACGATCCGCTTTGACACCGTCCACGAGGCGCGGTCGGGCGAGCAAATCCCCGTCGAGGTGAACTCCACACTGATTCCCTACCGGGGCGAGGAGGCGATCCTGTCGACCGCCCGGGACATCAGCGACCGGGTGGATCGCGAGGCGGAACTGCGCCGGCAACACGACCGTATGGAGGAAATTGCGAGCGTCGTCTCCCACGACCTCCGGAATCCACTCAACGTCGCCGCCGGCCGGATCGAGACCGCACGCATGGCGTGTGACTGCGCTCACGACGACCTCGAGGGCGCGTCGAACGCACTCGACCGCATGAACCAACTGATCGACGACCTGTTGACGCTCACCGACCGGCGTGAGGTCGAGCTATCGCCCGTGTCGCTCCGGACGGTCATCGACCGGTCTTGGGGGAACGTGGCGACCGATGACGCCACCCTGCACCACGAGGTCGGCGGAACGATCCGCGCCGACGGGAGCCGTCTGGAACAGGTGTTCGAGAATCTGTTTCGAAATAGCGTCGAGCACGGCCCCACGGGCAGCCGAGCAGAGTCCGGTGGGACCCCGGAATCCTCGATTCCGCGGGACGACGGCGAAGCCGGCGGTAGCGCGGAACACGGCCTGACGAGCGGCCGGTCGGCCTCCGGCGACGCGAGCGACTCTTCGGACCTGACGATTACGGTCGGCAGGCTCCCCGACGGGTTCTACGTCGCCGACGACGGGCGTGGCATCCCCGCGGACGAGCGCGAACAGGTCTTCGAGTCCGGCTACAGTACGGCACAGGACGGGACAGGACTCGGACTCGCAATCGTCAGAGACGTGATCGAAGCCCACGGCTGGGAGATCAGCGTCACGTCTGGCCCGGAAGGTGGGGCACGCTTCGAGATTACCGGCGTCGAACGCCTCGCATAGAGGAGAGTGCCGTGGTCGTCAGGCCGCCTCGAACTCCTCGCCGTAGTCACCGCCGTACCGGATGAAGAAGTACGCGAGAGCGAGCACGGAGACCAGCCCACTCGTCAGCGCCACGACCAGTGCCTTCGCGCTGTCGGGGACGGCGGGGCCGGTGGCACCGCCACCGCCACCGCCTTCGCCGCCACCGCCGCCGCCGGAGTCGGGCATCGAGCCGACGACGACGACGCCTTTCATACCGAGCGCCCGGTGGGGCTGACAGAAGTACTTGACGACGCCCTCGGAGTCGAGGGTCTGCTCGAAGGTGGTCCCGGCCTCGGCGGTGAGGTCGCTCTCGAAGTCGCCGCCCTCCTCGGCGACGACGTTGTGCTGGCCGCCCTCGCCGTTCCACTCCCAGACGACGGTCGTCCCGGGGTCGATTTGAACGGCGGGCGGCCCGAAGGCGAAAGCGCCTCCGTTGCCCTCGGCGCCGACCGTGATCGTCACCTCGTCTTGGCCGGTCGCATCCGTGACCTCGCTGTAGTTGCCCACGTCGCTCATCCACCCGTCGAACGACGCCTGTGCCGTCGCGGTGCCGGCGGCGGCCGCCGTCGCCGCGGCGCCTGCGACGACGGTCAGAAATCCGCGTCGCGAGGCGGAACGTTGGCTACCCATACCTGAGGCTAGCGAGCCATCCTACGAAAACCTGACTATCCCGTTCGGCGGGTCGTCCCGGACGTTCCCGACCGCCGGGAGCGGACCCCCACGCTTACGGTGTCGTCGCACCGACTCCCGTCCATGACGAAGCGACTGCTCGTCCCCGTCGACGGGTCCGACCCTGCGGACGCCGCCCTAGAGTTCACACTGAAAGAGTATCCCGACGCCGATATCACCGCTCTCTCGGTCGTCGACCCCACGGACGTGGGGTACGGATCGATGGAGGCAGCCCCGAGCACGTTCGATCACCTGCAACAGAATGCCGAGGAGCGAACGGAGGCGGTTCTCGAGACGGCACGCGAGACGGCGGCCGAGCAGGGCATCGAACTGACGACAGAAACGGTCATCGGCGTGCCCTCGCGGGCCATCGTCGAGTGGGCGGAGAACAACGACCCCGACGGCATCGTCATCGGCAGTCACGGTCGTGAGGGCGTCACGCGGGTGCTGCTCGGAAGCGTCGCGGAGTCGGTGGTCCGTCGGTCACCAGTGCCGGTGACGGTCGTTCGCTAACCTTCGCTCGAATCCATCGGGCCGCCGTTCGGAAGTTCCCTGAACGCGACGGTGAAGTCGGTGTCGTCGAACTCCTCGACGGCGGAGTCGAGTTCGCGTTCGATGGCGTCGAGTTGCTGGACCAGCTTTTGGTACTCCTCACTCTCGTCGAGTTCGTGCGGCGTCTTCGCCGCTTCGAGTGTCACCTTCTTCTCGACGAGCTGGAACTTGCGCTGGAGTTGGTCGTCGTAGGAGTTTCGGACGACCATCCGCTCGACTGTCTCCATGAGTTCCGGCTGGTCGACCGGTTTCACGAGGTAGTCGTCAATCGCCATGTCGACGATTTCGAATCCCGGGTCGACCGCGGTCACCATGACGATCCGAACGTCGTATTCCCGTTCGGTTACCGCATCGACGACCGCATCGCCCGAGCGGCCGGGCATCCGCCGGTCGAGCAACATCACGTCGACGCCGTCATCGAGTTTCTCTAGGGCCTCGTCGCCGTCGTACGCCGTCTGTGCCTCGGCGAACTCGTCGATCCAGTAGGCGTACAGGTCTGCCAGAGACTGCTCGTCGTCTACGATGAGTACCGTCGCGTCCGAAAGTTCGGCTGTCATGTTCGTACACCTTGATGTCGGGGGGCACACGGCCGACCGGAGGTGGCGCCACGAGGCCCACTCCATCTCTGCGACGTCGGCCGTCCATCACTGCCACAGGTCGTGTACACGACGTCAACGACCGAACGTAGGACATCCCACGCCGGCCCGCGCCTGTGGTTCCTCGTCATATCGGTCCGACTCGGCATACAAGTAGCTACTGGCCGAATTATCTCGGTTGATACCAGACCCGTGGCTCTCGAACGCCTCGAGGCGATGTCACGCATCGACGACGGTCGGGCGAACCCAGATGACGAAGTCACCGTCGCGCTTGATGACACCCTTGACCGCCTCGTCTTCGTCGGCAGGCGAGGACTCGATGTCGTCCCGGTCGACCTCGACGACTTGGTCCACCTCGTCGACAATCCAGCCGACCGACTTCCCGTCGGCCGTCCGCTCGGGATCGAAGACGATGATCCGCTTGCGTGCTCCGTCGTCGTCGATGCCGAACACGACTTTCGGATCGACGATGGTCGTCGTGTTCCCCCGGAGGTCCATCACTCCCTCGACGTGGCTCGCCGAGTTCGGGAGGACTGTCAGGTCGTTTACGTCCACGATTTCGGCGACGTGGGCGATATCGACGCAGTAGGTCTCGGTTCCTAGTTCGAACTCCAGGAGCTGTACCGTTCGCGAACGCGCAGCCGTTTCACTCATGGGTTCGCCTCCGGCCGTTCACGGCCGACGGTCCCGGTTCCGTCACGTCTCTCCATGTACGCTAGATTGGCAATTCTCGGGTTAAACGTACTGGTCGGATTATCCTACGTGATAACCGTGCCGGTGTATTTATTCCGCCGCTGTAGAAACGTTGGGCAACGAATGACCGGACAACTCCCCCCGAGACACGCCGAATCGTGGTCGCCGGTCTCGGCGAACGGACGGTTCGACGGAGGGGCCGGACGACGATGAGCGGGGCCTCCCCGCGGGCGGTCGTCGTCGACGACTCCCACTTCATGCGCACCCTGCTGTCCGACATGCTCGAGGACGGCGGGGTGACCGTCGTCGGTACCGCCGCCAACGGTGCCGAGGCCGTGACAGCGGTGCGTGACCACGAACCCGACGTGGTGACGATGGATCTCCAGATGCCCGAGGTCGACGGACTGGAGGCCGTCGAGCGCATCATGGCCGAGCGACCGACGCCGATCCTCATGCTGAGCGCGCACACGGCCGACGGCGCCGACGTGACGTTCGAGGCGTTGGAGAAGGGTGCGGTCGACTTCTTCACCAAGCCGGGTGGCGAGGTGAGCACCCAGATGTCGGGCAAAGAAGAGCAGTTGGTCCGCAAGGTGAAAGCCGTCGCCGAGGCCGACGTCGGCGGACACTCCGGGTCGGCGACCGCAACGGGAGCGACTGGCGGATCGAGCAACCGTGGCGGCCTCGCGACCGGCGAGCGTGACTTCGGGGAGGGTGGAACCGTGGTCATCGCGTCCTCGACCGGCGGACCGACCGTCGTCGAGGGCGTGATCGGATCGCTGCCCCGGGAGGCCAACCTGCGGGTATTGGTCGTCCAACACATGCCCGACGCGTTCACCTCGCGGTTTGCCGACCGACTCGACGCCGCGAGCGAGTACGACGTCTCCGAGGCGAGCGGTGGGGACCGCATCGGGGGCGGCGAGGTACTCGTCGCGCCCGGTGGCAAACACCTCGTCGTCGCGGGGGCCGGCGGCGGCCGACTCCGGACCCGGCTGACCGAGGAGCCGCCGGAACACGGTGTCCGGCCGGCCGCCGACGTGACGATGCGATCCGCGGCCGAGGCCGTCGACGGATCGCTGGTCGGCGTCGTCCTCACGGGCATGGGCGCCGACGGCGCCGACGGCGTGCAGGCCATGCACGACGCCGGCGGCCGCATCATCGCCCAGGACGAGGCGTCCTCGGCGGTGTTCGGGATGCCAAAGCGAGCCATCGAGCAGGGCTGTGTCGACAACGTGCTGGCCGCCGAGGAGATTCCTGGCGGCATTCTAGACGCCGTCAAACTGGAGGTTAATCCATGACAGAAGAGTACGTCCAAGCGTTCGTCCACGAGAGCGAAGAGCAGTTGACCGACCTGAACAACTCGCTGCTGGCACTGGAGTCCGATCCGGACGACCGCGACGCGATGGACGACATCTTCCGGACGGCTCACACTCTGAAAGGGAACTTCGGGGCGATGGGCTACGACGACGCCAGCGACCTAGCGCACGCCATCGAGGACCTCCTCGACGAACTCCGCGGGGGCGAGATGCCGGTGACTCCCGAGGTGATGGACCTCGTGTTCGCCGGTGTCGACCGCCTCGAACTCGCCGTCGAGTCTATCGACGAGGACGGCACCGTCGACGTCGAGACGGCCGATCTGGAGGGCGACATTCGGACTGTCATCGAGGAAGGCGCGGCCGGGAGCGACGACGGCGACGCCGACGCCGCCGACGACGCGGCGGACGCGGACGACGCGGACGACACCGGACAGGTCGACACCTTCGACGTGCACGTCGACATCGGGGAGTCGGAGATGCGAGGCGTCGACGGTATGCTCGTCCTCGAGGACATCCGCGAGGAGTTCGATCTGGTCTCGACGACACCCGACGCCGACGCCATCGAGGACGGCGAGTACGAGGACGGATTCGACGTCGTCGTCGCCTCAACGACGGCCGACGAACTGCGCGAGGCGCTCGATAGCGTCTCGCCCATCGAGGACGCGGAGATCACGCAGGCCGGCACGGACGAGGACGACGCGGACGATGACGCGGATATGGACGCGGGGACGGACGACGAGCCGTCGGGTGACGACGACGGACCCACCGCAACAGGCGGGGACGACACCGGTGGGGGGACAACGGCGAGTTCCAACGGCTCGTCCCGTGAGATCAGCTCCGTCCGTGTCGACGTGGACCAACTCGACGACCTCCACGGACTGGTCGAACAGCTCGTCACCAGCCGGATCAAGCTTCGCCGTGCCGTCGATGACGGCGACGTGGGGAGTGCGACGGACACGCTCGGCGAACTCGACAAGATCACCGGCAACCTCCAGAACACGGTGATGGACATGCGGCTGATCCCGATGCGGAAGGTGATCAGCAAGTTCCCGCGCCTGGTCCGGGACCTGGCCCGCGAACAGGAGAAGGAGATCGACTTCCAGATGGAGGGTCAGGATATCGAACTCGACCGGACGATTCTCACGGAGATCAGCGATCCGCTGATGCATATCCTCCGGAACGCCGTCGACCACGGCATCGAACCGCCCACGGAGCGCGAGCAGGCGGGCAAGGAGCGTGAAGGCTCCATCGAACTCCGGGCGAGCCGCGAGCGCGACCACGTCACCATCACCGTCGAGGACGACGGCCGTGGACTGGACGTGGACGAACTCCGGCGCAAGGCCCTCGAGAAGGACGTCCGTTCGGAGGCGGAACTCGACTCGATGGAGGACTCGGAGGTGTACGACCTGGTTTTCCACCCCGGGTTCTCTACCGCCGACGAGGTGACCGACGTGAGCGGCCGGGGTGTCGGCATGGACGTCGTCCACAGTACGGTCAAACAACTCGACGGCTCGGTCAACGTCGAAAGCGAGCACGGCGAGGGGACGACCGTCACCCTCCGGCTTCCGGTGACCGTCGCAATCGTCAAGGTGCTGTTCGTGGAGGTGGGTGACGAGGAGTACGGCATCCCGATCAAGAACATCGACGAGGTGAGCCGGGTGCCGACGGTCAAGACGATCAACGAGGAACCGATGATCGAACACGACAGCGATATCTACCCGGTCGTCGACCTTGCAAACGAACTCGACGTGCCCGGCCAGACGAAAAACGGCGACGGGATGTTGCTCCGCATCCGGAAGTCGGAGCGGCGGGCTGCGCTCCGCTGTGACGCCGTGAACAAACAGGAGGAGGTGGTCGTCAAACCGCTCGAAGGGGTCCTCAGCGGGATTCCGGGACTCAGTGGGACGGCGGTCCTCGGCGACGGCAACATCGTCCCAATCCTCGACGTGGTGACGCTGTAAGCCGATGAGTTCGAACTCAGCCGACGGCGACGATGCCTTCGAGCGCCTCCTCGCTCACCTAGAGCGACAGCTGGATTTCGAGTCCTCCTACTACAACGAGTCGTATCTGGACCGACGGATCTCGGCGCGCATGCGCCGCCGGGACGCCGACTCCTACGACGCTTACCTCGACCTCGTGCGGTCCGACCCCGAGGAGCCGACGGCGCTCCTCGACTCGCTGAGCATCAACGTGACCAGCTTCTACCGCAATCCGGAGGCCTGGGAGCCGATTCGGGAGGTACTCCGCGAGGTGACGAGCGGTCGGGGTCGGACGACCGTCTGGAGCGCACCCTGTTCGGACGGCCGCGAACCCTACTCGGTCGCGATGCTCGCTCTCGACGACGACGAGGTGTCGACCCGCAGCCTGAACATCCTGGGGACCGATATCAACGCCGACGTACTGGAACGGGCCCGGGAAGGGGTCTACCACACCACCAAGACCCGCGACGTGGCCGAGGAACTCGAACCGCTCGACGACGCGGCGGCCTACGTCGAGCGTGACGGCGACCAGTTCGCCGTCCGTGACGAGGTGAAAGACCTCGTCACCTTCGAACAACACGACCTGATCGCCGACGAACCGAAGCGAAACGTCGACCTCGTGCTCTGTCGGAACCTCCTCATTTATATCAACGCGGAATCCAAACGTGCGGTCGTGGACACCGTGCTCTCGTCACTTCGCGACGGCGGCTATCTCGTCATCGGGATGACCGAGACGTTGCCGCGCGAGAGCCGACCGCAGGTCGAAACGGTGGACAAACGACGACGGGTGTACCAGCGGGCCTGACCATGTCTCTCTATCAGCTCGAAAAGGAGCAGGACGTCGATTCCCTCCTCGATCACCTCAAGCTCAGCGACTCCCCCTCAATCCGAACACGGGCCGCAGAGATACTGGGCGACGTCGTCGACGACGAACCACAGGCTGTCGACGCGCTGGTGGCGGCCGCCAAGACGGACGACGACGAGGACGTCCGGGGCGCGGCCATCGACGCACTCGGCTCCATCGGACCCGACGCCATCGAGCGACTGATCGCGGAGATGGCAGGCGTCGACACGGACGACGGCGCCGACTGGGTGCGCGCCGAGGCGTTCGTCGAGACGCTGACCGCCGACCGCCCGGAGCTACGGATGGCGGCGGCGAACGCGCTCCGCCGACTCGCCGACCCGGGAACGCTCCCGGCACTGATCGACACGCTCGACGACTCCGAGCCGCGAGTGCGGGCCCGCGCGGCCCGCGCCTGCGGCAGCGTCGGCGACGAACGGGCGGCCGACGCCTTGGCTGCGCGGCTCGAAGACCCTGCGAGCCGTGTGCGCCGCGAGGCGGCCGACGCCTTGGCCGCCATCGGCACCGACCAGGCGCTCACACCCTTGCTCGATGCCGTCGACGACGGGAACGACGAGGTGCGATACGCGGCCGTCATGGCTCTCGGTGGCTACCAAGGGCCGGAGGCCATCGACCCGTTGGTCACGGCGCTCGACGACGACATCGACGTGGTGCGTCGCGCGGCGGTGTTCTCCATCATCGAGTTGCTCGCGACGGCGCCGACCGAACAGAGCCACCGTATCCGCGAGACGGTCGTCGACCGCCTCGAATCGGCCGGTCGGAGCGTCGTCGACCCGCTCGTCGAGCTTCTCACGGAGAGCAGTCAGCCACGCGAGCGGCGGAACGCGGCGTGGCTCCTCGGCCGCGTGGCCGACGAGACGGGGCGTGCCGAGGCCGTCGACGCACTGGTCGACGCCCTCGGCGCCGACGACGGAACGACCGCCCAGTTCGCCGCCACGAGCCTCGTCGAACTCGGTGGCCGGTCGGTCGAGGACGCGCTCCTCGACCTGCTCGAGGACGGCGACGTCTCCGATGCGGCCCAGTCGAAGGCGGTGTTCGTCCTCGGGAAGGTCGGCGGCGAGCGCGCCCGCACGGAACTGGAGGCGTTGCTCGACCGGAGCGACGACGAGGAGGTCCGCAAACAGGTCTTCTCGGCGCTGTCCAAACTCGGAGGGCGACGCTGAATGAGCGAGGGGGAGCGCAAGATCGTCGACACGCGCGGGAAGTTCGCGATGGTCGTCAAGGACGGTCGGGAACTGAACGACGCGGAGTGGACCGGCGGTCGTATCCTCCTCTCGAACAAGCGACTGATTCTGGCACGATCCGACGGCAAGCGGACGGTCCCGCTGAAACAGATCCAGAGCCTCGAAGGCCGCAACGACGTGAACCAACTCGTCGCCAAGGTCTCCGGCTACGTCAGCCTCCAACTTTCGACCGACGACGTGTTGCTCGTCTCCGCCGAGGACCCCGAGTCCTTCGAGCGGATGCTCTACCGGGCCCTGCTCGACCGCAAGGTCGTCCTCGTGCGCCACCCGGCCGTCGAGGGGGGCGTCGTCACAGACGCCGAGTGGGAGAAAGCGCGTCTGAAGATCGGCGAGGGGTCGGTCGACGTTGCCATCGCCGACGGCTCGTTCGTCGAAATCGACCTCGACGACATCGGCTCGATGGAGGCCAACGAGCGGTCGGTCAAAGACGAGAAACGCCGGGTGCTAGAGGTTGAACACAGCCAAGACGGGACGAGTGTCCAGACGTACGTCTCGGGGACGACCCGCCGGTGTTCGATCCTCAAGAGCCTCTTGCGGAAAGGAGAGAGCCGGAGCGAGATCGGTGTCGACCTCACCGAGCGACAGGACGAGGTGTTAATGGCGCTATACTCGGGTGTGTCGCCGTTCGAGATCCCGGACTTCCTCGGGATGGACGTCGACGAAGTCGAGGAAGTGTTCGACCGCCTGATCGAACTCGACGTGATCGAGGAGATTCGCACCCGGCGGGAAGTCGCCCTCAACGCCCGCGGTCGCAACATCGCCAGCGAGGCGATGAACGACCAGTAACTAGTTGTTGACTTCTTCGAGTCGGCTGTTCACGACGACCCGCCCTTTCGGCGTCAGTTCGGTTCCATCGTCGCCGTCGACGACGAGTTGCTTCTCTCGGAGGCCGTTGAGGACCATCGCCGTCTGACTCGCGTCCGCGGCGACCACCTCCAGTGGGTCGACGCCCTCGCCCGCGGAGTAGATGGCGAGCAACACCTGCACCTCCTCGTCGGAGAGCGACAGGTCCGAGAGCGACTCGACGATGTCGCTGTACTCTAGGCGGAGATACCGCCCCAGGAGGTTCATGACCCGATCCGAGGAGAGCGCGATGACGGAGACGAGAGAGGTGGTGCTGGGGACGTGACTGACCGACAGCGCCGGCTGTGACGCGCCGTCGAGAGTCCGGCGCTCCTTCTCGAAGTCCGTCACCGTCGCCAGGTCGATGGTAAAGGAGCCGTCGCCGCTGTCGAACGTGAGGACGCCGTCGGAGACGGTGAGCCGTGCCCGCTTGGCGGCGGAGTCGACGACCCGTCCACCACGCTGGGCAGGGTGTTCGACCGTCACCTCACGCCCGTTCAGATGGGCCTTGAACAGGACGGTGGCGAACTTTTCGATGGTGTCGCCGTCGCCCTCGACGACGACCATCCGGCGCCCCTCGTCCGTGTTGTAGGCGATTGTGACGGTGTCGCTGAAGAACTCCCGCATCTCGGGCGGCACGTGCCCGACGGAGACGTCGAACATCGACCCCATCGGCACCGTCACCTTGTCGTCTTCGCCGGCCAGCACGAGTCGTTTGGGACTCAACACGACCCGGCCGCGGACGGGTTCGTTCCGCTCCATGTCGGTCAGATAGAACCGGCCGACGAAGTCGGCGATGACGCGTTCGTTCACGTCTCCACCTCCCGATTACACATCGAGCAACCCTCCCACCACGGACATAGTTAGGACGGCGACGAGACAGCCGATCCAGACGAGCATCACGAAGTGTAAGAGCGCGTTTGCCTTGTGCCCTCCGTCCACGGTGCGGATGATAAGCGCGGAGAGGAGGGCGTTGATCATCACGACGCCGAGCAGCATGAACTGGATGAGCGGGAGGTCGTACACCTCGGTGTGGATGAGCTGTGCGGCGCTGAACGACGACGTGGTGGTGAGATCGAGTGACATGCCGGCGAGGATGTCGACGATCTTGAACCCGATGAAGAAGGCAAAGGAGGAGGCGGCGGTGATCCCGTACAGCAGGCCGATCATCGTAACCGTCGCCTGCTGGCGCTGCTGTCGGAGCTGATTGACTTGGTTCATATTGTCGCTGATGAGTTCTCCCAGTTGCTTGGGCTCGCCCCCCATCTGTCTGCCGACGAGATACATCTCGCTGAACTTCTGGATGAGATACGAGCGCGTGTTGGCGGTGAAATACTCCCAGGCACGGTCGGGTTCTAGCCGCATATTCAGCCGCTTGAACAGGTCGTCGACGTCGCCGGTGAGCGGCCCGAAGTCCTTCTTCCGGAGGGTCTTGAGCACGGCCGTGGTCGTGGACTGCTTTGCCGTCTCGGACGCCCCCAGCGCCCGAATGAAGCTCGGGAACTCGTCGTCACGGGCCTTGATTCGCTCTTCCTGTGCGCGGAACACCAGCCCCGGAATCGCCAGCGGGGTGACCGGGACGGCCATGTAGATGGGCCGCGGGAGCGACGACACAGGGAGCACGTCCGTCAGGCCCGGGCCGATCCGGAACAGGTCGCCAGCGACGAGACCGACTAGCACCATAGAGAGCACCCCGCCGACGGCGAGGCTGGCGATCATCGACCATTCGCCGTCCGGACGAAGCTCGTCGGGGTAGTACCAGGTCGGGTCGTACGGCGCCATCGTTCGGATGATGAGGAAAAAGCCGATCTGGATGAAGGCATAGAGGACGATGACGGCACCGACGGTCATCGTCGGGTCCGTCCCCGTGAGGATGGGCAGCACGATGGCGAACACCAGGGCGAAGGTCATCGAGAGCACCATCGACAGGTAGAGGTCTTTCATGACCTCCAGATTGTCGAGGGTGCTCTCGTACATCGTCACGTAGTTCTGGATCATCACCTGCTGTTCGCTGAGGAGGAACTCACTGAGTCCTTGGCCGGCGTTGACGGTGTAGGCGAGTCGCTCGAAGAAGTCCGCGAGCGGATCGCTGGGGATCTGTCGGGCCCGCCGCCGGCAGGCGTCGTCGAGGCTCTGATTCCACGTGTCGACGAGTTCGACCACCCGGTTGATCTCCGTCGCCAGCGCGCCGTACTCCTCTTCCTCGGCCAGCTTGCGGAACACCTCCATGCGGTCGATGTTCGTCGTCGACAGCACCGTCATGTGGGTCATCATGAGGTGGTACTGGTTCTCCATCTCGACCCGTTCTTGGCTCACGAGCAGTTTCGGGTAGGCGACGGCCGACAGGAGGACGAGGCCGCCGAGGAGGGGCACGGGGAGCCGCACCGACAGCGGCAAGTCGACGAGGATGGCGACGGCGACGGTCCCGAGGAAAAAGACCGCCGACGGAAGGACGATCAGGAGGAGGTACCGCGGCAGCTCCATGTCCATCCGCCCGTACGCGTCGACGATGGACGCGAGCGTCTCCGAGGCGGTGATATTCGTGTCGTTCGTTGCGGCTGGTTCAGAGGACATTATTTGTGGATATCGAAGGGGAGTCCCTCGACGCCGTCACGCTGGAACGACTCGATGGCGTCGTTGACCTCGTGGTAGCCGAGGATGTTCTCTTCGATCATGCGTTCGACGAGTCGCGCCCGGAAATCTAGGTCGTCGTAGATCTCTCGGGTGTCGGCGTAGCCGAGGAGGGTCGCGATCTGCTCTTCGAGTACGTAGGAGTTGTTCATCCCCTGGAAGTTGATCTCGTCCTCGACGGGGTCCCAGCTGAACACCTGTCGGGTGACGACGCCGTCCATCTCCTTGGAGTAGCCTTCGACCTCCTGGACGCTCGTCACCCGGCGCAGCACGTCGTCACCCTGTTTGACTCGGTTCTGGAACAGCGCCACGTCGGCCACGTCCATGAACGTCTCTGGGACGTTGATCGGTTCGCCGGTGAATCGCTGGATCATGGAGACGATGTCGCTCGCGTGGAACGTCAGCATGACCGGGTGGCCGGTCTGGGCCGCCTGGAACGCCATTCGGCCCTCCTCGCCACGCACCTCGCCGACGATGATGTAGTCCGGCCGGGACCGGAGTGCGGCGGAGACGAGGTCGAACATGTCCACGTCGGAGTCCTCTTCGCCGCCGCCCTCGCGGGTGAGCAACTGCTGCCACGTGTCGTGTGGTGGGAGCACCTCGGCGGTGTCCTCGGCGGTGTAAATCTTCGAGTCCCGCGGAATGAACGACATGATGCTGTTGAGCGTCGTGGTCTTCCCCGAGGCCGTCTCGCCGACGACGAACACCGTCTGCTCGTTTTCCAGACAGAGCCACAGGTAGGCCGTCAGCTCCGGCGAGAGCGTCCCCCACTTGGTAATCTGGTTGATCGAGAGCGGCGTATCGTCGCCCTGACGGATCGTGAGGCTCGGCCCCTGGACGCTCACGTCGTCGGAGTAGATGACGTTCAGACGGGAGCCGTCGGGCAACGTCGAGTCGACGATGGGGTTGGAGTCCGAAACGGGGTCACCGATCCGCTCGCCCATGCTTCGAATCCAGGAGTCGAACTGCTCGGGCGTCCCGAAGTCGACAGTCGTCTCGATCATCCCGTAGGTCCCGTGATCGACGAAACACTGGTGCGGACCGATGACGTGAACGTCCTCGTTCTGTGGGTCGCGCATGACCGGCTCCAGCGGTCCGAGGCCGACGATGTCGCGGTTGAGCCGGTAGCGGATGTTCTCGTAGGTCTGCTCGCTGACGCGGTAGTCGCTGAGCCCCAGAAAGTCGAGCAGCCGGTCGATCCAGTAGCGAAGCCCGCTCCGGTCGCGCTCGATGGTCGTCGTCTCTCGGAGCAGTTCCTCGATCCGGTCGTCGTACTCCGACTCCTCTTCGGGAACGTCCTTGCTGACGCTGCGATTGAGCAACTCGTCGCGAATCTTCGAGAACAGCGTCTGTTCCTCGCCCGAGAGGGAGGGCTCAATGGCGTAATACTTCATGTCCTGCCCCAGGTCACCGTAGATGTGGCAGTAGATCGGCCCCCCAATCGGATAGAGGACGTTCGGTCGGCCGGTCTCGTACTCGTCCGTCGGCTCGTCGATGAGCAGCGGAAATTCGCCCGTGATCTGCTTGAACTTCTTCAGATGGTCCTGCAGGTGAGGTCGCTGGGCCGCAATCTGCTTCAGTTCATCCGACGGGGTGGCGGTTCCGAGTTCGGTCATGGTTCAGGCGACACTCCGACTTTCGATGACGATTCCTGTCCCGGAGCGGACGGAGTATCCGATAGTGTCTCCGACCTGCTGTCCCATGCCGGCGAATCGTTTGACGGAGATCTGTCGGCGGACGTCGTTGCCCACTTCCACCATCTCCAGCTCGAGGAACACGTCGGCGATGGAGCGAAACGGCCCGATGGCCTCCCCGTCGACCGTCGACGGGTCGACGGTTAGGACGATAACTTTCCCCTGTGAGATTATGTCTCTGAAGAAGCCGATGATCTCCAGGGCCGCCTGCCGCTCCTCGTTCTGTCTGACCAGCGCCTCGAACTTCGGGTCGTTGCGGAGGATGGCGTCGAACGTGTCGATCACGATCACGTCCGAGTCCCACATCGTCTCCGCGTTCATCAGCCGCTTGAGCAGTTCCTTGCGCTCGCCTTCCCCCTCGTCCGAGAGGCGGCCGCCGGTGTCGAAGTCGGCGTGGAGAAAGAGGACGTTCTCGTCCAGCAGGTGATCGACCATGTCGTAGGACAGCGAGTGCATCTGGTCGATGAAGCCCCGCACCGTCAGCTCCGTCGAGAGGAAGGTCACCGAGTGTCCTTCCTCACAGAAGCCGTACGTGAACCGCTGGGAGAGAGCGCTCTTGCCTGCCCCGTAGTCGCCCTCGGCGAGGACGATACTCCCTCGTGGGACGCCCCCGCCGAGTTCCTTGTTGAGGCGGTCGTGATCCTTCAGTCCGAGCGATAGTAGGTTCGATCCTGTCTGACTCATACGCGGAAGGCAAACACCTCCTCGTCGCCGTTGACGATGATCTTCGCGCGGTGGTCACCGCTCGACAGGTCCGCCCCGCCGATGTCGAGGCGGACGACGTTGTTCGGTCGCCACTCGGTCCCGTCGATGACCGTCACCGTGATGTTCGTCCGGTATCGGCCGTCGACCAGTATCTCGATGAACTGGCTGTCCGGCGGGATGTCCGTCGTCCCGGTGTTTTTCACCAGCAGACTCACCGTGTTCGTGGAGTTGTTGTAGACCGGACTCCCGGCGTCGCTGATGACTTCGATGTTCGTCCGCACCTCCTCGGAGACTTCGAGGCTCTGATCGTCGATTCCCTGGCTCAATCGAGAGATACCCTGCGTGAACGTTCCGGCCACACCGGCCGCGATGACCATACTCGCGATGAACAGGATCAGATGCGAGGCCGAAACGCTCGCCATCAGAGCACCTCCACGTCGGCCACTCCCGGGCCAGAGACGACCTTCACCCGGGTCGGTCGGGTGGGAAGCGACACCTCGAGGTGGAGCCGTTCGCCCGGCAGCCACAGGTCGGTCGCCGCGTCGCCGTCGACGCGCCGAGCCGTGAAGTTGTCCCGGTAGGTGTTGTCCACCAAGAGGTCGACCGCCCCGACGGAGAGTTCGGCCGCGCCCTCGTTGTCGACATCGAGCAGCAGCGTTCCGTTGCCGCTATCGTACGTGGCGTTCGTGATGTTGAGCGCCGTGTTCTGCCGTTCGAGCGCCTCGTCGTCGACGGCGGACTGGGCGTCGTTGACGCGTTCGAACCCGTTGGTCGACGCCGTGTACGCTGTCGAGAAGGCGAGGAAGATGCCGACGAACACGATAGCCGCCGACCCGCTGACACTAAAGCCCAAACGGAACACCCCCGCCGCCGCTCCAGCACTCAAAGACGATGGAATCAGCCGTCGAACCAGTGAGTCGGCTGATATATCGGAGACTGGCCACGTGGTGGTCGATGGTCAGTTCCGACGGCGCTCCGGTCACGTCGTCGTCGACCTGTCCGAAGCCGTCGAGAAAGTCGTGCAGGTCGTCGGCGGCGTCCTCACCGACCCACTGAATCCGGCGGTAGTACTCCACGGCCCGTGCGGCGTCCGCCACGCTGCCCTCCTCGACGAGATACTCGAGCCACTCCATCACGAGTAGATCGCTCACGTAGCCCGACGGCAACCCGTCGAGGTAGGGTTTCGTGACCGCGGTTTCGGCGTCGTTCATCAGCGTGTTAGCGGCGAACTGAAGGTCGCCGTCACCCCCAGCATTTGCCGCCTCCGCCTCTGTCGTCCGGGCGGCAGCTTGGATGTCGGCTTCGCCGACCGCTGGTCCGTTGTCAGCCGCCGGCGGCTCTGGTTCGGGGTCGGGTTCCGGCTCCAGTTCCGGCTCTGGTTCTGGTTCCGGCTCTGGCTCCGGGTCCGAGTCCGCCTCGTTTCCGAATCCGTCGTCTATGTCGTCGATGCCCCCCGCCTCGCCGAAGTCGTCGAGGCCGTCACTGTCGCCGTTCGTGGGTTCTTCGGCGAGGTCACCGAAGGCGTCGTCGCCGTCGTCGTCCCAATCGGCGTCGCCGTTTGTGGGCTCTTCGGCGAAGTCCTCGTCGAAGGCGTCGTCGTCGGCCGTTTCGTCCGACGCCCCGTCGGCCCAGTCCGCGTCGCCGTTCTCGTACTCGTCTTTCAGTTCATCGAACGATTTGCCGGAGTCGTCGGAGTCATCGGAGTCGTCGGCCATGGTAGTCTCGGTAGTCGGTGCGTCGTCGGTCGCTTGTTCGAAGTCGTCGTCGAAGCCGTCGTCCTCTTCGTCGAGGAAGTCGTCGTCGAAGAAGTCCTCGGCGTCGGCGCCGGCGATATCGTCGTCTAGGTCCTCTTCGTCTTGATCCTCGTCGTCGTCGAACAGGCCGAGGGAGTCGCCGCCCCCGTCGAATCCGCCACCCGCTTGGGCGTCGTCGACGAAGGGGTTGACGCCGCGGGTGACCATCTCGTAGATGTCGAGCAGTTTGCGGACGTTCTCCTCGACATCCCCGACGGTGTTGCTGATCTCCTCGTTCTCGCTGCGGATGGTGCTCACCGTCGAGGAGAGGCTGGCGACTTCGTTTTCCATCTCGTCGATCCGCCCTTCGAGTTCGGCGGTGGCGGCACCTCCTTCGTCGCCCTCGTCGAATCCGAGTTCGTCGTCGAAGCTGTCGTCTCCGAACTCGTCGTCGCCGAACCCTCCGAGATCGTCGTCGTCCTCCTCGAAGAGCATGTCGTCGTCGTCGCCATCGCTCTCCGACGCCTCGTCGTCGCCGCCCAAGAAGCGCTCTAGGAGCTCCATCCGACACCTCCCGCGACTCGGGCCGTCGAACCCATCTCTATCGCGTGTGAATTTGGTCTCGGATAGTTTAACCGTTCCCCTTCAGTTATCAATATTGATACGTGTGTGACGCGCGTCTGTCAGAGTCGACGCTCGTCACCGGCGCTTTTGACCACGAGAATGCCGGTATCGCCCTGGAAACGCAGCGAGCGCCCTGAATCGCCGCCGACGTCTGCGGCGACGATGGGGATTCCGAGTCGTTCGAGTGTCGTCCGCCCCACCGCGACGTTGCGCTTGCCGATGGACTCCTCCTGACTGTCGAACTCGAACATGGCACTTCCCCCGGCCAGCTTCGCCCTGATATTGTCGACGGCCGCTCCCTCCTGGCGCATCGCGGACACCACCGCGTCGATGCCTGTATCGGAGAACTTCGCGACGTTGTCCGCGTCGTCGGGAGCGGTCGGTAACATCGTATGCGCCAGGCCGGCGACGCCCGCCGACTCGTCGAAGAGGCCAACCCCGAGGCAGGAGCCGAGCCCGCTCGTCGTCAACACGGCACCGTCGTCGGTGACCGCGAAGTCGGCGATGCCAACGCGTCGACGGGTCCTCGTCGAGTTCGTTCCCCGACCGTACGTCTCCATCTCAGGGCCCTCGTCGCTGTCCTCTCATGTCAGAACAACGATTCTTGGTCGGCTTCGAGTTGGTCGCTTCGCTCGACCAGCAGCGAGTCGAGTGCCTCCTTGAGCTTCCGCTCGTCGGGGATGGCGTAGAGTTCGCAGTTGAACTCGCCTTCGGGGGTGACCACCGTCGAGTCCATCAGGAAGGCGTACTCCTGGGACTGCCCGAGACGGCCGGCGATGGGGCTGAGAATGGCCGTGCCCATGTCGTGGACCAGTTCGGGGGGCGTGTGGTCGATGCTCGTCTGCAAGACGTTCGCCCACCCGTCGATGAACCCACTGGTCATGATGTTGCCGAGCTCTTCGATGGCGCTTTCGCCCATCTCACCGAGCGGTTCGTCGAGTTCCATCGGTACCGTCGCGTCGACGATGGTACGGGCCGATGGCTCGTCGAAGAGGATTGCGAGATAGCCTCCGGGCGTCCCCTTGAACTCCATGACCGTCCCGATGTACACCTCGTCTCTGGCCGTGTTGGGGACGTCCTCGATTGGGACGAAGCTGAGTCGACTCACGTCCACGTCCGTCTCGATGCCCGTCATCGAGGAGACGTTCCCCGCCGCCTGCTGGGCACCCTGTCGGGTCATCTCGTCGAAGACGGTCAGCTTGTCCATCGGGATGGCGTCGTCGTGATCGTCACTCGCGGCGAGCATGTCCGCGAAGGCGCCGTACTCCGGGAGCATGTAGATGTAGGCGTCAATCTCCTGATCGACGGCCGTCATCTGACTCTCGAAGACGAAGACGTGTTCCTCCTCGGCCCGATCCAAAGCGCCATCCGGGAGTACGTCGGTCCCGGCGCGCTCAACGTAGTTCGGCGGGGTCATATCCACACTGGCCCCGAGGTAGTCGGCCCACCCGTCGACGAACCCGCCCATCATGATGTTGCCGATCTCGTTGATTCCGCTTTGGGCCATCTCGTCGAACTCGCCGTCATCGTCGGCGGACGCGCCCGGGACCAGGACGTCGACGATACTCGCGGCGCTCTCTTGGTCGAAGGCGAGCGCCGTCTCTCCCGACAGACCGCCGCCGAGGCCGATCTGCACGCCGACGAACTCTGTCCCGCCGAAGACGTCCTCTACGTCCTGTTTCGACATCAGCGTGACGTTGGTCACGTCGACGTACGTCTCGATTCCCGTCATCTGGGTCAGCGACGCTGCGGCGTGTTCCGCCCCTTCCTGTGCGAGGCGGTTGTACGTGCCGAGCGACTGGATATCGACACGCATTATCAGGCCACGACGTCGTCGATGGCTTCGAGCACGTTCGGTTTCTGGAACGGTTTCGTGATGTAGCCGTCCGCGCCAGCCTTGACGGCGTTTTTCATCTTCTCTTCCTGGCCAACGCTCGTACACATGATCACGTTCGCGTCCGGGTCGCTGCCGGTAATCTCGCTCGTCGCTTCGATCCCGTCACGGATCGGCATCACGATGTCCATCATCACCAGATCCGGATCGTGTTCTCGGTAGAGTTCGACCGCCTCGACCCCGTTTTCGGCCTCGTCGACGATCTCGAAGTTCTCCTCGAGGATTTCGCGCAGAAGGTTGCGCATGAAATCCGAGTCGTCGACGATGAGTACTTTAGGTGGCATCTGTCCCGTGAATTCGGGAGTCGCTAAATAAAGACTCGGACGCGATTCTCAGTGCTGATACGGGTCGGGCTCAATCCTCGGATAGCTCGACTGCTTCCTCGTTGGAGACGGCCTCGATCAGGTCGCCGATAGAGTCCTCGCGACCAAGATCGTAGCGCTTGAGCAGTCCGGTGAGGGTGCCGACCGGATAGCGGACCGAGACGTTCGACTCGGCCAGCAGGATGCCGAGCACCTCCTCGACCGGCGTGCCGCCACCGACGTGCTGAGCGTACCAGATCAGCAGCGACTCGAAGCTGGTGACGACGTCGTTCGAGACGACCTGATGGCGGCTGACACCGTCGTCGAACTTCGCCGTCGCGTGGAAACCGTACTGGGCGTCGATACCTCGGAAGTGATCCTCGAGCCACCGGTTGACGTCTAGCTCGGTGAGTTCTGGGTCGTTGCTTCCCTCGTCGTCCTCACTCTCGTCTCTCGCCTGTTGGGCGTCGATGGCGTCGGCGCGGCGCTGTGCGGCTTCGTCACTCATCGACTCGCCCGTCGAGACGAGGAACCGTCCGTCGTCGAGCTCGGAGACGTTGTCGTGTCGCGTGAGGTCGAGTTCCTCCTCGGTGATCACCTTTCCGCGTTCCGAGGTGGACTCGTCTGAATCCGATGGCATGCCCTCGATAGTGTTTCCACTTGTGAGGCGTGAAAATATAAAGATTCGGTGCGGTTGGCTCGCGGCGATCCGTTACAGTTCGACGGACTGCTCGCCGGAGAGTGACTGTGGCACCTGGACGCGGATGATGCTAGTGGCGCCACTTTCGGTGTTGACGCGGATGGTGGCAGTCTCGCCCGCGGAGAGGGGGCCATTGACGAAGGGTTCGGTGTTGGCCGTCGCGTTGAGATCGAGCGTAACGACCAGTCGATCCGTCCGACTGTTCAGGATGAGCCCGTTGCCGCGGCTCTCGTTGAGCGAGTTATCGTCGTCTTGGAGTGCGCGAGTGCGGTCGTCGGGACCAGTCGCGCCGCTCCGGTTGACGGCCGTCTCGTTCGTGAACGCGAAGCGGTCGGTACCCTCGGGGCCGACGACTTCGAACGTCGTCGCGCTCATGTTGATGTCGCTAGCCCCCGGAGCCTTCTGGACCACTAGGGAGATTTCGTTGATCACCAACGATTGGTTCTCCTTCGACAGGTTCGCCTCTGAGTCGGGGACGATTGTGGTGTTAACCTCGGAACCGTTCACAATCTCCGTGCTGTTGTAGACGGAGACGTTCCCGGTTTTCGACACCGGTTCGAGGCGGTCGGTGACCTGTGCGCTGCTCTGTTGCCCGGTCTGTTCTGATTGAGTCTGCAGGAAGCCAGCCGTGTTGATGAGGACGCCAGCCGCAATCGCTGCGACTAGGACCATCGCGATGAACACGATGAGCGTCCCGATACCGACCTGCCCCCTATCCATTCGTTCTTCGAACATGTGTTTCTGTCCCCCCGGCGCTGTGGGTCCGGGGCTCTGCACGATAGTTGCACAAGGCGACTATTAAAGGTACACTCCAAAATATCACTATTGAAATTCGGGGGCTACGGCCCTGTCACCCGCTAATCGGCGAAAAAGAAAATACGGTGGCGATCCGCTACAGGTCGACGGACTGCTCGCCGGAGAGTGACTGTGGCACTTGGACGCGGATGATGCTAGTGGCGCCACTTTCGGTGTTGACGCGGATGGTGGCAGTCTCGCCCGCGGAGAGGGGGCCATTGACGAAGGGTTCGGTGTTGGCCGTCGCGTTGAGGTCGAGCGTGACGACCAGCCGGTCCGTCCGACTGTTCAGGATGAGCCCGTTGCCGCGGCTCTCGTTGAGCGAGTTGTCGTCGTCTTGGAGCGCGCGAGTGCGGTCGTCGGGACCAGTCGCGCCGCTCCGGTTGACGGCCGTCTCGTTCGTGAACGCGAAGCGGTCGGTGCCTGCAGGCCCGACGAATTCGAACGTCGTCGCGCTCATGTTGATGTCGCTAGCCCCCGGAGCCTTCTGGACCACCAGGGAGATTTCGTTGATCACCAACGACTGGTTCTCCTTCGAGAGGTTTGCCTCCGAGTCGGGGACGATTGTGGTGTTAACCTCGGAACCGTTCACAATCTCCGTGCTGTTGTAGACGGAGACGTTCCCAGTCTTCGACACCGGTTCGAGGCGGTCGGTGACCTGTGCGCTGCTCTGTTGCCCGGTCTGTTCTGATTGAGTCTGCAGGAAGCCAGCCGTGTTGATGAGGACGCCGGCCGCAATCGCCGCGACCAGGACCATCGCGATGAACACGATGAGCGTCCCGATACCGACCTGCCCCCTGTCCGTCCGTTCTTCGAACATTGTGAAGTGTACTCGGGATCGTATCGCCCCGAGCTCTGTTGGTACGTGCTCGGAGCTGATGATAAAGGTACGGCCCCGGATATCACGTGTGAAAAATAACGTCTGATGCGGTTGAAGCCCGAGAAACGTGGATCGCCGGGGGCTACTCAGTCGTAGATAATGAGACTGTACACAACGAAAATAAACCCAAGAGAGGCGATTCCGTTGTTGACGAGAAGCAAGGATCGGACCCCGCTGAAATCGTTGATGAAGGCACTGATCGCGGTCGCGATGGCGGCGGCGGCGATCAGACTAAACCCGAGCGAAACGTGGATCATGGCCTGACGGGTCGTCTGGAGATAGGCTTTGATTGCCATCCCGACCATCGTCAGCCCGGAGACCACCAGCACCGCCGTGGCGGCGAAGTAGAGGGATTCGACGACTAGCATTGTCTTAACCGTGAGTTATCGTATCCAGATATAAATCTGATCGTGATATTCTCAGGTCTGATAGATTGTCGCCGGGGTGAGTGTCAGCCGCGCGTATGACAGTACGATTTATTGTTCAGGGTCGTATCTATATTGATAACGAATGGATGGAACCGAGATGTTGCGGGTTCTGGGCAACGAGTACAACCCCCAAATACTGAGTTTCGCACACGAGCCACGCTCGGCCCAGGAGCTCAGCGACGAACTCGACGTACCGATCGCCACCTGCTACCGTCGGATCGAAGAGCTCACCGACGCGGACCTCCTCGAACACCACGACCGAGTGCTGTCCGACGAACGGCGGCGCGTCAACGTCTATCGTCGGAACATCGAGGAGGTTGTCGTGAGCTTCTCCGAGGGGGACATCTCCGTCGATGTCGAGGAACGACGGCAGGTCACGAACCGACTCGACGAGGCTTGGCGAACCCTCTCGGAGTGATCACTCGCCCGGGAACGAGTCGTTGCTCCCACCCATCATCGAGAAGCCCGCCGCACGCTCGTGGACGGTGATGCCACCCTCGTTGATGTCCATCGGGAAGATGTCCGTCTCGATGTCCTGCTTTCGCATCTTGGCGACCCAGATATACCGGTTGACGCCGGACTCCGTCGGGGTCTGGATCAGGTAGATGTTCCCGTCGGTCAGGAAATTCTCGAGGCCGATGTCCTGTTCCGGGAATACGGCGGACTGTTCGGCGATGAGCAGCGACGTCAACCCGTTGGCCTTCAGGATATCCGAGAACTTCAGCAGATACGTCCGCTTTTCCTGTTCGTCCTCGAAGAACAGTTCGAACATCGTCAGCGAGTCGAGAACGAGCCGTTCGTACTCGGTTTCCTCGAATGCCGCCAGCAACCTGTCTAGCGTCGAGTTGAAGTCGTTGTGTCGCAACAGCTCCTGTTTGTCGTAGATGAGGATCTGATCGTCCTCGACGAGTTCTCGCCAGTCCTCGAAGCCGATTGATTCGGCCGCTTGGGCGATATCCTCAGCGTTTTCCTCGAACGAGAGATAGATCCCTTTCTCGTCGAACTCGGTCACGCCGTTGTAGATGTACTGCAACCCGAGAATACTCTTTCCGGTGCCCGGGTTCCCACTGATCAGTACCGTCGCGTTGTCGACGATGCCGCCGCTCAGTATCGAATCCAGCCCCTCGATTCCTGTTCGCGTCAGGTCCGTCATTACAGGACAGTTACGCGGACTGACTGAAATAAATTCGCAACGCGCCTGCCGGCCGATTCGCCCGCCCAATCTCCCCGCCCGTCGTGCCCAATTTTCACACCTGAGAACCCGGACACAACCTATTTGACGCGGCCGAAATGTTATCTGGCGATGAGGGTTTCCACCGGGGTGGACGGTTTCGACGAACTCGTCGACGGGGGACTCCTCCGGAATCGGCTGTACATTCTCAGCGGCCCGCCGGGAAGCGGGAAGACGACGTTCTCCTCACAGTTCGTCACCGAAGGGGCACGTGCCGGCGAGAAATGTCTCTACCTGAGCATGCACGAGACCGAAGAGGAGTTGGTTCACGACATGAGCGCCTACGAATTCGGCTTCGAGAAGGCGGCTCACTCGGGCAAACTCCAGTTCCGGAACGTCTTCGACTCCAACGCCAAGCGACTGCTGAAGGGACCGGGCGGCAACGGCTTCTCCTCGGGCGTGAAGAACATGACGAACCGCCTCGTCAGCTTCATCAGCTCCCGGGAGATCGACCGACTGGTCATCGACTCGACGATGATCCTGCAGTACTTTTACCCCGACAACCACGAGGCGTTCGTCCAGTTTCTCACGTCGCTGAAACGCGTCGGCGCGACGACCGTGCTCATCTCGGAGATGACCGATCCCACCTCCTACGCGGACGAGCATTACCTCGCTCACGGCGTGATCTTCATGCACAACTACCTAGAGAGTGGGGGGATGCACCGCGGGGTCCAGATCGTCAAGATGCGAGGGACCAGCATCGACAGCAACATTCACGCCATCGAGTTCGAGGACGACGGACTTCACGTCCGCCCGGAACAGCAGATCCAGGCCTGACATGTACGAGTCCGAATTCGGCACCGAGTGGGACGACCTCGACAAGGCGGACGCGCTCGAACGGGCGTTCGCTCTGGGCGTCGCTCGGAGTCTCGGCGAGCCGAACCGCGAGGAGTACGAGCGGGTGTGTGAGGCCACCGATACGACCTACGAACGAAGCCTGATCGAACTGGCCTACGAGGAGGGGCGCCGCAAGGCGTCCGGTCGGACCGCGGCGGAGTCGACGAGCGTCTGGGAGGAACTCGTCGTCGACACCGACGATGTCGACGTCGACGCCGCCTCTGGCGGCGAGGACGTCCGCGAGTCACCCGACGGGCCACCGGAGATGTTCTCGCGGCCGGATCGGACCACCGTTCCGGAGGACGGACTCGACCGGGTTCGGCTCCCGGAGTTCATCCGCCGGCGCTGATCTGCCGTCAGTCTCGGGCGTCGGAGCGCATGAGTTCGCCCGGCTCCGTCCAGATAACGAATTCGCCGTCCTCGTCGCGTTTCACCACGCCGTTGATCCACGGTTCGTCGACCGGAGACTCCTTGACTTCCGCCAGGGAGACGGTCGAGACGCGGCGGACGCCATCGACCGCCCACCCGACGTTCCACTCGTCGTCCATCTGCCCTGGGTCGAAGACGACGATCAGGTCGCCGTTGCCTTCTTCCTCGGCAGCCAGCGTCTCCTTGGGGTCGATGACCGTCGTGATGTCTCCACGCAGGTCGATCACGCCCTCGACGAAAGGCGGCGCGTTCGGAATCCGAGTGACCGTCCCCCGTTCGACGATCTGTTCGATGAAGGAGATATCGAGGCAGTACCGCTCGTCGCCGAGGACGAACTCCAACACTGAGACGGTCTCCTCGTCGCTCGTCCCGTCGTTGTCGTCGTCTTGTGTCTCCGTCTCGTCCGGTCCGTCGCCGAACGAGGGGACAGACGCCGCGTCGGCGGCGTCGTCTCCTGTCGCCCCGGAGACGTCGAGTTCGCTCAGGGTGCTTTCGATCCGGTCGTCGAGTTCCGCTTCGTCGGCGTCCACCATCTCGGCGAGTTCGGCCGCCGAGGGACCGTTGTTCTCGCTCATGCTCGTCCTCCGTGTGCGTTCGCCGGATGCATCGTTGTGATCGGGTCCCGAGTCATGTGATCGTTGCCCCGACGTTCACGCCACCCCGTAATAAGTTCGCCCGTCGGGTTCTCAGGTCTGATACTTCTCGTCCGCGGCCGGTTGGGTCAGTCCGCGGCCGGATCGGCGTCACCGAGCGTCAGGTCGCGCCCTGGTCCCGTCGCGACGTACCGGTCCCAGAGGACGAGCGTCGTCGGGAGCACGAGGATCGACGATAGATACGAGTAGAGGACGCTCAACGCGATCAGCAGGCCGAACTGTCCGAGAATCGGCGAGATGGCGAGCCACAGTACGCCGAGTCCGGAGACGGTCGTCAGCATACTCCCGGTGAGGGCACCCCCGGTCCCGCGCACGGTTTCGACGAGGGCATCGTCGACGTCCGTCGACCCGTCGTACTCCTCGACGAACCGGTGGAGGAGGTGTGCCGAGTAGTCGATGCCGAGGCCGATGGCGATAGAGAGACTCGTCCCGGTGAGGACGTTGAACGGGATGTCGAGATAGCGCATCGTCGAGGCGAGGGCCGCGACGGTGACGGCGATGGGGAGGACGTTCACCAGCCCCAGTGAGGGGCGTCCCTCCAGAACTGCGTAGACCAAGATTAGGAAGGCCGCCGCCGCGACGAGGGCGATGACGAGGCTACGGAACGCCGACTCGCCGATCACGTCCGACACGGCCTTCAGGACGATGACGCCACCGGTAGCCGTCGCCTCGAAGCGAACGCGGTCGGCCACTTGGCGCGTGTCGTCGGTAACCTCCTCCTGTGACGCGTCGGCCTCGACGGCGTATTCGATCCGGGCGCTGGTGTAGTCGTCGGTGATGTAGTTCAGCGCCCGCTCCCGCGCCGGTGAGTCGAGGAGGGCGGCGTAGACCGTTCGGAGGTTGTCGTCGGGAATCCCGTTGTCGTTCCGGTCGTTTCGCGCCACTAGCGCCGCGAACTCGGGGTCGCGCTCGGCCCGACGCCGGATGACGGTCACGATGCTCGTCTCGCGTGCGTGACCCCCGTCCGCGACGAAACTCGACGGCGGATCGTCGCCCGCCTTCCAGAGTGCTTCGAGGGCGTAATCCTGATGTAAGGGTCCCTCGACGTAGACTGTCGTGGTGTCCTCCTCGCCGGTCTGGAAGTTCCGCTCCAAGAAGTGTGTCGTCTCGGTGACGGTGTAGTCGCCGGGGCGGAAGGGTTCGGGGACGTGGTCGAGATACGCCGGCGCGTTCTCCGGCGGGAGGAAGTCGTCTTGCGTGAAGCGACTGTCGACGCCGGCGCCGTACTGGCCCATCACCGCCGTCGACACGAGGACGACGACGAGGAACAGCCGCGGCGCTCCCCGGGCGATGTAGACCCCGACCGGCAGGATCCGGCCGAGCAGCGACCGCTCGGAGCCAAGCGCCGACGACCCGAACTCGGGGATACCGAGGCGCTCGCGCCAGCTATCGGCGTACACCTTCGCCGCGGGGAGAAAGACGCCAAAGACGCAAAACGTGAAGACGATACCGACGGCGGCGACGATGCCGAGTTCTCGGATCGAACTCAGGCTACTGCTCAGGTTGGCCGCGAACCCGAGGACAGTCGTCCCGGTGACGATGAAGAAGGCGACGACGAGTTGATCGGTGGCGGTCCGCATCGCCGCGCGGACACTCACGTCACCGACGTGTTCCTCGCGGTAGCGATTGATGGCGTGAATGCCGAAGTCGATGCCCACCGCCAGCAGCAGGGGCGGGATGGCGACGAGCAACTGCGAGAAGGCGATGCCCGCGAGGCCCATGAAGCCAAACGTCCAGAGCATCGCCATTCCGAGCGAAACGAGGCCAAGCAGGAGGTCGACCGGGTCCCGATAAGCGACGATCAGAAAGAGGAGGATGAGCACGAGCGCCGCTGGAACCACCAGCGCGAGCGAGTCGTTGATCACATTGCCCAGTTCGTCGCTTGTGATGCCGCTCCCGAAGACGGTGATATCGCCGCCGACCGACGAGACGATGTACTCGGCTCGGAGCTGTATCGACGTGAGGGGACTCGAGCCGCTCGTCCCCGACCCATCGCTCGCGCCGCCGGGGAGGCGGTGGGAGACGGTGCCGATGGCCGCCGACGCCGACGCCGACCGGGCGTTGTAATCCTCGCTGAGGAGGGCCCGTAAGCCGGGGTCCGCTGCGACGGTCGTCCGCACGGCTCGGTCAATTTCGCCGGGCGTCGACCGTTCGACGGCCCTGATCTCCTCGTCGAGGCTGTCCGCCGAGGGGTCGAGCGTTCGTGCGACGGCGCGGGCGACGCTCGTCGTCCCCGTTACGTCCAAGTCGTCGTTGTCAGCGAGGCGGCGCTGAGCCTCCAACATCCGCAACAACTCCGGCTTCGAGAGGACGTTCGTCCCCGACTGTATCAGCTGTGTCGTCCCCGAGTCGTCGCCGAAGGTGACACGCTCGAAGTTGTCGTTAACCTCTTGGAGCGCTTGCTCGGCGGGGACGTCCTCGGTGAACTGATCGGTGCCGGAGTCGGTCCCGCCACCACCCAAGCCGAGGACGAACAGCCCGGAGACGAGCAAGAACAGAAGGATGACCCGCCCGGGACGGTCGACGATCCACGAGTCGAGGGTGTCGATGAATCGCTGGGAGTCGACCCGAATATCGTCGATGCTCGGTGGCACGTGTCAGTCAGGGGCTCCCGTCCTCGCTTTCCCCACCGCGTCGGTAGACGAACAGCGCCAGGCCGACCACCGCGAGGGCGCCGACGGTGATCGGCAGGAACGGCAGACCACCGCTCTGTTGTCGCTCGACTGTCACCGGCACCTGGTAGGTCCGCGACACCTCCGTGTCGCCATCTGGGAGTTCGTACTGGAAGTCGACGGAGACGGGGTACTGCTTCTCGAGGGCGTTCCCGCTCGTGCTCAGGCCGACGGTGATCGTCGCCGTCTCGCCGGGATCGAGCGCGGAGACGATGGCCTCGTCGTCGTCGCTCGACAGCGGGGACTGGACGAACGCCTTCGCCTCGACGTCGCGTAACGGCTCGTCACCCTGGTTGGTCACACGGATGTCCAGGGTCGTGGTGCCACCCGCGACGACGGTTCGGTTGATCGCCTCGATGCGGAACCGGTCGCGCTGCGGTTCGATCTGCACCCGATTTTCGAGTGCGTCGCTCCGGCGGACGTCACCGCGCTGGTTGCGGTACCGGACAGTCACGTTGAACTGCTGGGTGCTCGCGCTCGCCCCGTCGCTGACCGATACGTCGAAGTCGAACGCCCCGGTTTCGTCCGGGGCGAGGGTTTCGAGCGCGTACTCGTTGGACTCGATGTTGACGTTCGGGTTCGACGACGTGAGGACGGCGACGGGTTGGCGAGCGGTGTCCGGCCCGCGGTTGACAACGGTGCCGGCGAAGCGTCCGTCCTCGCCGACCCGCAGGACGGCGTTCGTATCCCGGAGCGCGAAGGACTGCTCGCGGGAGGGGCGCATCCCCACCGAAAGCGGATTCGAGGTCCGGGCGATGCCGTCCGTGTCCTCGTACTCGACGGTTGCGCCCAGACTGTAGTTCCTGAGCGCCGCGTCGTCGTCGACGGCGACGGTGTACTCGACCGTCTCGGTCGTGCCGGGTTCCCAGGCGCCGACATAGCCTGTGGACGACGTCGACCCGCTCCCGAAGGTGAGTTCGTCCGTCGACGCCGAAAGGACGACGCTCGCGTCGCTGGCCGTCTGGGTCCCGTGGTTACGGAGTTCGACGGCGAGGGTCCCCGTGTCGCCGACCTGTGTCGTCGTCTCCATGTCGACTACTTCGAACTGCGCCCGGTCGCGGACGCGGAGCGTGATGTACTGGGTCTCCTCCCGCGAGAGGTCGTTGTACTCGGGGGAGCCGACGGAACTGTACTCGACGCTCACCGTGTAGGCGTAGGAGACGGTGACAGGAATCCGGTAGCGGCCGGGGTCGACGTTCTCGGGGACGGTAATCGAGATGGAGTCGGTCGTGGTGGTGCCGCGGGGGACTTCCCCGACGGCGACCCGCCCGGTGTTGATCTCGAACGGTGTCCTGCCGCTCTCGACGTCGACGGCGACGCCGCGGGCGGTGGTGACTCGCTCTTCGTGTTGCGCCGGGCCGCCGCGACTCAGGCGGCCGTCGTTCGAGAGGACCAGATCGATATCGGTCTGTGTGCCCGGTTCGACTTCCGTCGTCGACGTGTAGACGTCGATGTTCGGCCGACCGATCACGGTCCCGGAGGACTGACCGGCCGCGACGCCCGTCGCGGCGACGGCAGCGACGACGACGAGGACTGTGAGAAGGACGTTGCGGTGTGAGGCGCGCATGTGTGAGGTGTGGTCGTCGGGAGGGCTCTCTCCCGGAGGGTGTTTTGGGGGGTATCGACGGCACGGGGTGACCGTCGACGGCTGATAGCGCATTGGAGGCGTAGAGGGAACGAGTTATATAACTTGTGAATGAACGTTCAGTCACCGTGGCGTTCGATCCTCCCTTCGACTCCCCCGCGGACACGCGAACGTCGATCATGCGCGCCACCTACGATGCGCTGATCGAGCACGGATACGAGAACCTGACTATCCAGCGGATCGGCGACGAGTTCCCGAAGAGTAAGTCGCTCATCTATCGCCACTACGACGGCAAGGACGACGTCTTGGTCGCGTTGCTGGAGTTCCTGCTCGATCACCTCAAATCACAGATGCCCCAGCCAACGACGACGGACGCACACGACTGCCTCCGCAACCTGCTCGACTTTGTGCTCGCCCCCGACGCCGACGCCGAGCGCGCCGAACTCACGAACGTGATGGTGGAACTGCGCGGGCAGTCGCCACACAACCGGGTGTTCCGGGAGTATTTCTCGACCAACGACCGCATATTCCAGCGCGGCCTCGTTGACATCGTAGAGCGCGGAATCGAGCAGGGCGCCTACCGGTCGGTCGATCCGGAACCAGTCGCCGAGTTCGTCCTGACGACGATGAGCGGCGCGACCATTCGCCAGGCGACGACAGAAGGTGTCACCGACATCGCGGCCGTCCGTCGGGAACTGGACGCGTACTTAGAAGCCCGGTTGCTGCGGGCGGAGTGAAAAACTCAGTCGACGAGTACGCGCCCGGCGCCGTCGACGTGGACTGTGTACTCGCCGTACTCGAAGGTGAGGCCTCGTCCAGCCAGTTCTGCCGGATCACCCGTGAAAAACGCCTCCAGGGCGTCCGGATCGACGTAGTCGGCGAGGGGGTCGAGTTCCATCGCCGAACAGTCTTCGACGTCGCTGAGAGCGGCTTGCACGGCGTGGCTCACCGGCTCGCGTCGGTCCCAGTCGATGTCCGATCGGTGCAGGGACCCGTCCATCCGCACGTTCCTCTCGCTCGTTGCTGCCATACCTGTACCTCCGAGTGACGACATATAATTCTACTGGCGGAATTATCAACAATGAATTTCGAAGCGGCGCAGGCGTCACCAACACTCATCGGGCGGGACGGCGAACGTCGGATCGATCCACGATGCAACCGGAGAACTGTACCACCCCGACCACCCCGGAACGCACCCCACACGTCCCGTGAGGATTCTGATCGTCGGAGCCGGCAGTCTCGGGAGCCTTCTCGGCGGTCTGCTGGCCCGCACCCACAACGTGACACTCGTCGGTCGGAATCCACACATGTCGGCGGTGCAGGCCGACGGCCTCCGGGTCACGGGCGTCGAGACCTTCAGGACGAGGCCGGGCGCGACGACCGACATCGGGGCGGCGAGCGCGGACCTCGCGCTTGTGACCGTCAAGGCGTACGATACGGCCGGCGTGGTCGACGACCTCGCGACCTGTGACGTGGGGGCAGTCTGCTCGCTTCAGAACGGGATGGGCAACGAGGAGACACTCGCGGCCGGCCTCGACACTCCCGTGCTCGCGGGCACGACGACCCACGGGGCACGGCTCGCCGGCCCCGGCCACGTGGAGTGGCTCGGCCGCGGGCGGGTGACGATCGGTCCTTGGCGACCGGCCGACGCCGTCGACCGGAGCGAGCGCGTGGCCGCGGCGTTCCGCGCGGCCGGCCTCGACGCGACGGCGACGACCGACGTGCGCCATCGACTCTGGCAGAAATTGGCGATCAACGCGGCGATCAATCCCGTCACAGCGCTGGCCCGCGTCGAGAACGGGGCGCTGACGCCACCAGGGGGCCTCGCCGACGTGGCAACAGCCGCCGGCACGGAGACGGCGCGGGTCGCGCGCGCTGACGGGGTCGATCTGTCGGCAGCGACGGTACGCGAGGCCATCGCCGACGTCGTCCGCGAGACGGCGCGGAACCGCTCGTCGATGCATCAAGACGTGGCCGCCGGTCGCCGGACGGAAATCGAGGCGGTCAACGGCTACGTGGTCGAGCGCGCCGCGACGGTCGGCGAGTCGGTTCCGGTCAACCGGACGCTCGCGGCGCTGATCCGCGGGTGGGAGGCTGGCGCGGGACACCGCTGAGGGGTATCGTTAATTCCCCGGCGGCCGAGTCGGACGACGATGCCAACGGTACAGGATATCAGGCAGGCGTCGGCGGATACGACCCCGCTAACGATGCTCACGGCGTACGACGCACCGACGGCCGCAATCGTCGACGCCGCCGGGGTCGACATGATCCTCGTCGGCGACAGTATGGGCAACGCCGTGCTCGGCTACGACTCGACACTTCCCGTGACGATGGCGGACGTGGCGAGCCACACGGGCGCCGTGGTCCGGGCGACGGAGGACGCTCTCGTCGTCGCGGACATGCCGTTTCTGAGCTACGGCGCCGACGACGACACGGGGATCGAGAACGCCGGACAACTCGTCAAGGAAGCGGGCGCGAGCGCGGTCAAGATCGAGTCGGGTCCACACACCGTCGCGCTGACCGAGCGCCTCGTCCAGTTGGGGATTCCGGTCATGGCCCACCTGGGGTTGACGCCCCAGCGGGTCAACCAAGTTGGCGGCTACACCCGACAGGGGACGACCGAGGCCGACGCCCAGGAGATAAAGGACCTCGCGCGGCGCCACGAGGAGGCGGGCGCGTTCTCGCTGGTGCTCGAACACGTCCCCTCGGAACTGGCCGCCGAGGTGACCGCGGACCTCGACATCCCGGTGATCGGTATCGGTGCCGGGGCGGAGACCGACGGGCAGGTGCTCGTGTTGACGGACGTGGTCGGCCTGTCGGCGTCACCCCCGCCATTCGCCGAGTCGTTCGGCGACGTGCGTGGCGAAATGGAGGACGCGGTGGCGGCGTACCGCGAGGCCGTCGAGGACGGTGAGTTTCCCTAGTCGCCCCGGATGGCCGAGGCTAGGAGCGGGCGCATCATCCCGACCACGGGCGCCTCGGCGCTGTCGGTCCAGACCGCCCGGTGTTTGCGGACACCCGGTAGGTCGGTCGCGGCGTCGGCGCTGACGAGGAGGGCGTTGCCGTCGACCATACAGACGCTCGTGACGGCGCCTGCCTCGATGGGAACGCCCTCCCACCAGGTCTGGGTTTCGACGATCTCTGCGCCGTCGATGGTATCGACGAAGTGCTGCCGAATCCCTTCGTCGGGTGAGCCGATCACCACCTCGACGCCGCGGTCGACGGCGTCGCCGAGGGCGGCGAGCAAATCCTCACCGAGGAGTGCGTCGACCGCAACCGCCAGCAACACCTCGTCGTCCGCGTTGCCGACGAGCGTCGCGAGGCGTTCCGAGACGGCTGTCTCGCCTTCCATCGTCCAGACCTCGCCGGCGCTCGACGAGCGGTCCGGCGACCCGAGACGGGGCAACACGGCGCCGAGGTGGTCGAGGCGAGTCCGACACTCCTGTTCCAGGAGTTCGACCGACTCGCGCGGTGAAACCGCTCGGAAGCGCCGCGGCTTCGACTCCTGGACGCTGACGAGGCCCCGGTCCTGGAGTGCGTCCATGCTGTCGTAGATTCGGGCGCGTGGCACGTCCGCAACCTCACTCACCTCCTTCGCCGTGCCCTCGCGCAGGCGCATGAGCGCCACGAAACATTTCGCCTCGTACTCGGTGAGTTCGAACGTCCGGAGCGTCTCTACCGCCTCCTCGACGAGCGAGTCGATACCGGCGTCCGATGATGTTGTTGGGGTCACGACGAGCGTCTCCTGTGTCGCTCCGGCGTTAGGATGACACCACCAAAAAGAGTCGGGTCCGCACGCTGCGGTTGACTGTCTCTACCACACCTTGTTTCGATTGGAATCAAAACATAGGAGAAACTATTAAGATCCTACCAAGCGTACGGGTGAATGAGACGAGACGACTGCGGCGACACGCCGCCACCGACAATCATGAGCCACCAGCCCCACTCCCTGCGAGAGGCCGACGGGGAACAGCACGAGACGACCGATGTCGAGAACGAGGAACGCACCGAGGAATCCGTCTGTCCGGAGTGTGATGCGGCGCTCGTCGCCGACGAAGCACACGGCGAGACGGTGTGTGAGTCCTGTGGCCTCGTCGTCGAAGCGGACGAGATCGACCACGGGCCGGAGTGGCGCGCCTTCGACTCCAACGAGCGGGCGGAGAAAAGCCGCGTCGGCGCGCCGACGACGAAGCTCCTCCACGACGACGGCCTCTCCTCGGTCATCGACTGGCAGGACCGGGACGCGAAGGGACGAACCATCGACGGGAGCAAGCGGCGCAAACTGCAACGCCTCCGAACCTGGGACGAGCGCTTCCGCTCGAAGAGCGCCCAAGAGCGCAACCTGAAGCAGGCCCTCGGCGAGATTGACCGGATGTCGTCAGCACTCGGCCTTCCCGAGAACGTCCGCGAAACCGCGAGTGTCGTCTACCGGCGGGCGCTCGAGGACGACCTGCTTCGTGGCCGCTCCATCGAGGCGATGGCGACGGCGTCACTCTACGCCGCCGCCCGTCAGGCCTCGGTCCCGCGGAGTCTCGACGAGTTCGCCCCCGTCAGCCGGGTCGAGCGCAAGGAGTTCTCGCGGGCCTACCGCTACATCGTCCGCGAACTCGGCCTCGCTATCGAACCCGCCAACCCCCTCGAATACCTCCCGCGCTTTGCCTCCGACCTCGACCTCGACGGCGCGACGAAGACGCGTGCGCGCTCGCTCCTCGAAGAAGGGATGGAGAGCGGCGTCCACAGCGGCAAGAGCCCGGTCGGCCTCGCGGCGGCCGCGCTCTACGCCGCCTCGATCCTCGAAGGTGAGAAGGTGACCCAGAAGGAGGTGTGTTCGGTGAGCGACGTCTCGGAGGTGACGGTCCGCAACCGGTACACGGAACTGTTGGAGGCTGGCACCGATCCCGACGCGGCCCGCGCCGCCTAAGGACGGATCGCCGTCTTCTCGCCCGCGACCGCCAGCGACGACTTCAGGCGCTCGGCGGCCCCGTCGGTTTCCGCGACGTTTTCCATCAGCACCGTCTCGCTCGGGAACAGATTCTCGCCGACGACGAGGCCGTGGTCCCGGGCGGTCGATCCCGTCATCGTGAGATAGACACCGAGTCCCACGTCCGCGACAGCCGCCTCCTCCTCGGCGGTGGCGTCGGGGTACCGGAACGTCACGTCCGTCAGCGCTCGCGTCCCGAGGACGGCCCTGACGAGGCGCTCGTACCGCGGCGAGATACAGAGTGGGCCGGCGTAGTCGGCGACGAAGTCGCGGTCGAGATCGACCCCGGGTGGCAGGGTCTCCGGCGTCGCGAGCAGGGTGTGATACACCGTATCACCTAGGCCACTCACGATCCGTACGTCTGTATCGCGGGGATCGATCCGTGCGTTCACGTCGGCGATGGACGCCACGCCCGTTTCGTCGAGCGTCACGACCTCCTCCAACACGAGGTCGGCGCTGTCGAAGCCCAGGCCGAACTCGTGGGTACGGAGCGCGCGAAACGGTTCCTCGCGGCCGATCAACTCCACACGCACGTCCCCGACCGGCACCATTGCGCTGTCGAAGACGATCCGCCGCGGTTTCCCTTCGCGGTCGTCCCGAAGCAGGGTGTACTCCGGACGAGTCGGGTCCGAGAGATCCGAGTAGGCCGCCAACCGCTCGTACGCGCCGCGGTCGGCCGTCGCCTCACCCTTGGTGATCGCCTTCTCGTAGCGAAGCGTCGACGACACGTCGTCGGCCAGAGCGTCGGCATCGGCGACGGCGGCGAACCGTTCGAGAACCGCCTCCAGCGGGCGCCCCTTGCGCGGAACGGCAACCTGAACCGTCTCGGTCATTACCGAGAGGACGCGACCGCGGGATTTACCCATTGCGCTTTTGCTGTCACCCGTCGCCGGGGCCGAACGCGCTGTTGAGTCGGTCTCGGAACGACTGCAGGTCGTCGAGTTCCGACTGGATCTCCTCGATGTCCGCCTCCACGTCCTCGACTGCCGCGAGTTGCTCGTCGAGACGCGCCAGGCGCGACTCGATCCGATCTAGGTCGTCGTCGACGGCGTCGAGTCGCTCGCTCGCCCCCTCGACAGCGTCGAGTCGTTCGCTCGCGTCCGCGACGGCGTCGGCCGTCTCCGTCACCTCCTCGCGGAGGGCCGCGCGGTCGTCGGCGGCCGCCGACAGCGACCTGTCGAGGTCGTCGACCCGGTCGTGCAGGTCGGCCAAGTCCTCGCTCACGTCCCCGAGCACCGCCTCGGCGGTGCCGTTCTCGTCGAGGAAGTCGGCGAGGGCGTCGCGGTAGGCGAGTACGTCCTCCACCTGGGACTGGAGCCGACTCACCCGGACGTCGACGCTCGTCGGCACCTCGTCCTCGAAGGCCTCGCGGAGGACCGCCAGGTCGTCGTCGTCGACCGATCCCGCACGGATCTCTGCGGCGAGGGCCGAGGCGACCGACCCGGGCGTGGCCGTGGGACCGCCGTCGGTGTCGTCGTCCGTTGTCACGGCCGCCGTGTCGTCGTCCGCCGTCGGTGTCGCCGTGTCGTCGTCCGCCGTCGGTGCCGACGCGTCGGCCTCGGTCGTGTCGCCCGTGCCGTCTTCTGTCATCTCGTCGCTCGCCGCATCGTCGTCTGCTGTCCCGTCGCCTGCCTGCGGATCGAGTGCCGCCGCGGCGTCCGCGTGCCCGACCGCCTCGGGTTCCTCCGTTACTTGATCGTCCTCATCCATCGCCTCGTCGTCCTCGTCGACCATCTCGTCGTCTTCGCCAATCATTTGATCGTCATCGTCAATCGTCTCACCGCCTTCGCCGATCATCTCGTCGCCTTCGCCGATCATTTCGTCGCTCTCGTTTATCGCCTCACCGTCCTCGTCCGCCGTGTCGACGGCGTGTACCGACTCGTCCCGGTCCCCCATGGCCGACGCGAGGTCGTCGTCGGTCGGCTGGGGCGTGACGCCCTCGTCGCCGAGGAGCGGTGCCGATTCGGCGTCGGCATCGCTCGCCGCTTCGGACCCCGCCGCGGAGAGGTCGGCCGCGCCGTTCCCGGAGAGGGCGTCGCGGACGACCTGTGTCGTCTCGCGGCCGAGGACGTCCTCGCTCCCCGTGGTGTCCGCGTCGATGTCGTCGTCACCGGTGTCGATATCGAGCAGTTCGACCGTTGGCTCGTCGAGAAAGGCAGTCGCCTCCTCGGGGTCGTCGATGCGGATGCCGTACACTGTGAGCACGGACTCACCCGGGTCGAGCGTCCGCTCGTAGGCGACGCGGTGGTCGCGATAGGCCGTCCAGTTGTCGCTGTCGTAGTCCGGGTGGAAGCCGACGCCCTCCATCGCGAACGACTCGGGGATGCGGTCGACGAGTCGGATGCGGATCGGTTCGTCGGCGAGCGATTCGATCTCGAAGGCGATGGCCGGGACGGGAAACCGCTCTGCCTCGAAGCCCTTCCCCACGCGGACATCCCCTGTGGACACGGACACCGGGGTCTCGGGGTCTGAGTCGTTCGCCATGCGCCATATCTTTCGCAGTAGTAGCATAAAACAACCGGCGGCGAACGTCACCGACGCGACACACCCTCAGATAGATTGCCGGCCGCTCCCCGGGCGTTCCCAGTCCACGGGGGTATCCACCGTCGTTTATGCGCGTGGCGAATCCAGACGAACACATGAACGGACGAATCAGTGACAACACGACGATCCGACGAGACAGGGGCGGTGACTAACCCATGTACGATACCGTTCTCGTTCCGACCGACGGGAGTGCGGGCGCCGAGACGGCGGCCGGACACGCGTTCGACCTCGCGGCCGCGTTCGAGGCCGAGGTGATCGTACTGAGCGTCGTCGACGAGGGACCAGTCGGGACCGCGATAGCCGAGCGACGGGAGACGCTGGAGCGGGCGGCACGCGAAGCCGTCGAAGCGGTCGAACGCGCCGCCGATCCGGCGCTATCGGTTCGAACCACGGTCGAACGGGGGCGCCCCCACGAGACGATCTGTGAGTACGCCGAACGGGAGGGTGTCGACCTCGTGGCGATGGGTACCCACGGCCGGACTGGACTCGACCGACTCCTGATCGGGAGCGTCGCCGAGCGCGTCGTCCGAACAAGCCCGGTTCCGGTGCTGACGGCGCGGGGCGACAGCGACGGTACGAGCGGCGCTGACGACCCGGCGTACGGGTCGGTACTGCTCCCGGTCGACGGGAGCGAGGCCTCGGAGGCGGCGGTCGAACACGCTCTCGCCGTTGCCGAGCGGTACGACGCCACCGTCCACGTCCTCTCGGTGATCGACGCCGAGGCGCTGGCCGGCGCGTCGAGCATCGGGATGAGCGTCCCCGACGTCGTCGAGGACCTCGAGACGGAGCGCGAGGCGGTCGTCGACCCGGTCGTGGACCGGTGTGAACGCCGCGGCATCGACGCGGTGACCCGGGTCGAACAGGGGACCCCGCACCGGACCATCGACGCGTACGTCGACGAGGCCGATATCGACCTCGTGACGATGGGCACCCACGGCCGGACGGGACTCGACCGGTACCTCCTCGGGAGCGTGACCGACCGCGTGATCCGGACGAGCGCGGCACCGGTACTCACCGTTCGGTAACGTCGACCCCTTACAGGTCGATCCGGTCGCCAATCTCGACGACGTCCAGTCGGTCCGGGTAGGTGAACCCCCGCGCGTGGTGATGGAGGACCGTCGGGTCGGCGGTGAGGCCTTTCCACATGTCCCAGTGGCTCGGTACCAGGCGGTCGAGTTCGAGGGCGTTCGCCGCGCGGATCACGTCGTTCTCGTCGGCGTACCAGCGTGTCCGTTTCGGCTCTCGAGTCTGTTTGTCGGGGAGCATCCCCACCGATCCGAACGCGAGGACCCCGAGGTCGATGTCGAAGCGGTCGGCGAGGTTGGGAAAGGAGTCGGCCGGGCGAGTGTCGCCGCCGTGGAAGACGGTCCCCGCGTCGCTCTCGATGACGTAACCGACGGGGTGGTCGGCGTCGGGGTCGTTCACCCGGACGACGTGGACCGTGAACTCTCCCACCGCGAACTGGTCGCCCTCGGCGACGGTGACGAACTGGTCGGCGGCGACACCCCACTCCTCGGTCCAGGCCTCGCGCTCGACGACGGCCATGCTCGCGTCGGGCGCGTAGTAGTCGGCGCCGGTCGCCGCGAGGATGGGTGCCTGCGTCGGGCCGTGGACGTGATCGGAGTGTTCATGTGTGGCGAGGACCGCGTCGGCCTCGGCGACGTCCGCCGGGTCAAAGGGGACAGGGAGCATCCGCACCGTCCGCGGCGGATCGCCCAGGCCGAGATAGGGGTCGATCAGAAGCGTCGTCCCCTCGGAGCCTTTCAGGACGAACCCGTTACAGCCCAGATACCAGACTGCGACCGTGTCCGGGTCCGCCTCGGCCACGGCGGTCGGCAACCAGTCTCCCCAGTCGCTCTCGCCGAGTTCGTGTGCCATACCGGGCCTCGGACCGGTCGGGGGCTAAGCGTTGCGATGGTCGCCGAGAAGGCTTTTGTCCGTGGCCGCGTGACCCCCGGCATGACTCGCGACGAACTCCCGCGGCTCCGGACGGTCGCCGACTACCAGTTCGGCGCCGGCGCCGGCCGGGCGCTCTTCCCGCCCGACGAGGACCCGACCGTGACACGCTCGACGAGCGGCCGCCCCCGCCAGGTCCGCGCAGACACCGGCCGTCTCGTCTCTTACGGCACCGACGGCCGATTCACGCTCGGCCTCGAAGGCGGTCGACGGCTGGTCGACGCCCTCCCCGATCCTGCGGCCCGCGTCGTCGTCGGCTCCGAGAGCGAACCGTTCGTCCGCGACGGCAAGAACGTCTTCGCGAAGTTCGTCCAAGCCGTCGACGACGACGTGCGCCCCCGCGACGAGGTGGCGGTGGTCCACGCCGACGGCGACCTGTTGGCCGTGGGGCGGGCGGAACTCGCCGCCGACGCCATGCGTGACTTCGAGACGGGGATGGCGGTGAAGGTGCGCGCCGGCGCGGACTAGAGGTACGGCGCCAGCCCGAGCGCCTGGATCACCGACACGCCCGCGAGCACCGACCCGAGGAGATACCCGCCGATGGCGCCGCCGTTCAGGAGCGGCAGGCCGGCGTGGGCGCGGCCCTTCATCACCGCCCACAACAGGATTCCGAGGCCGAGGAAGGTTCCGACCATCGCCAGAAGCGCGGGGAGGTTGAGCGCCGGAAGCCCCGCCACACCGAGCGACGGCGCCGGCGAGAAGAAGGCACCGCTCGCGACCATCACCGTTGGCATCACGGCGTCGCCGAGGCCGATGAAGAAGGCGTCGCGGTCGGGGGAATCGTCGCCGTCATCCTCCTCGTCGCTCGCCGTCGATGGATCGTCCCCGTTCGCCACCGCTTCGTCCTCCTCGTGAACCTCGTTCGCGCCGCCGAAGTCGTCGTCGCGCAGCGAGTACGAGAGCGTGAGCGGGACGACGAGGATGACGGGGACGCGAAGGTCCATCACCCCCTCGGCGAGGCTGAGCATGTGCCGAGTCCCGTAGACGCTAACCGCGTCGTACACCGCGAGCACGGTCAGGAGGACGATGGCGGGCAGAAGGCCGAAACTGATGCCGAACAGCGCGCCGGCGCCAATACCCATGACCACGCCGGCGCCGTCGATGACGTACCACTCGGGGTAGACCAGCAACGCGACGGCGACGCCGACCGACAGCGCGACTGCGAGGACGTTGATCGATCCGACGACGAGCAGGGGTGGCGCGACGACGGCGAAGACGTACCACGAGACGAGGGCGCTGGAGAGGACGACGACGGCCCGGATCGCCTGCTCGAAGGCGTATTTGAAGGCCGCGAGCATCACCCCCGTCGCGACGAGGATGGCGGCAAAGTAGACGAGGCTGTTGGTCGGATCGGAGGGGTCCTCGACGGCCTGGTAGCCGGCAGTCTCGAACGGCCCGACCATCGCGAGCGCGCCAACCTGGACGAGCAAGAACAGCGCCGCGGCGACGGCGACGCCGCGGGCCTCGCGTGCGTTCATGGCCGCCCTTTGGTCGGGGGGTGGTTTGGGGGTTGCGACTCTCCCCCCGGCGTCGACGCGCGGCCCGGCGATCCGATACTGTGAACCGTCTGCATCCGCTAGTGTTGCTGATGTCCTCTATCGAAGAAGCCCTCCGATTTGTCGCCCGCCGGATCGCACGGTTGCGTGGCCGGTCCCCAGGCTCAATCGGTGGGGGTGCCCTCATCGTCCTGGCTGTTCTGGCCGCGGCCGGCTGGTACTTTCGTCCGTGGTTGCACGGAATCGTCTACGCGGTGTACACGACGCCGATCCTTCCGCTCGCGTTGCTCGTCGCCGGAGGCGTGGTGTACGCACTCCGTCGTCGCACGACGCTCGTCGGCCCACAAGCCGTGCTCGCGGTGTTTCTGCTCGTCCTCGTCGTCGGAAGCGGGATCACCGGGCTGTTGGCCGGCGAACGGCTCGGCAAGTCGACCCTCGATGCGGCCACCACGGCCGACTCGCTCGACGAAACTAACTCGCAGATGCCGCGGGTCGTGCCTAAGAGCGTCGCCGCGCGCTACGCCTCGAACACGCTCAACTTCCCGCAGTACCGCATCTCCGGTAGCGACGTGACCGTCAACAACGGGACACCCTACTGGTCGTACGCGCTCGCACCGGACGGCGCGTACAACCACTTCACCAAGCGACAACACGGGACCGTCCTCATCGACATGACACAGCAAAACGCCGAGGTCCGGACGGTCACCGACGACCTAGAACGTGGTATCGGACCAGCCTTCTACAACAACTATCGGTTCGAACTGCTCAAGCGCGGCCAGTATCTCGTCGACTACGGCGACCCCTTCATGGTCGTCAACGAGGGCGAGCAGTATATCGCGGTGCCGTACACGACGCCGACGTTCCACTGGGTGCCGCTCCCGTACACGACTCCGGAGTGGGGCGGTGTCGCGCTGATCGACAGCGACGGAAACGTCGAGGACCTCTCGCCTGCGGAGGCACGGAGCCATTCGGCCCTCGAAGAGCAGCGGCTCTATCCGTCCGCTCTCGCCAGAAAGAAGGTCGCGACGACGAAATATCGGCGCGGGATCGTCAACACGTTCACCAGCCACGAGGACGAAATCGAGGTCGCTCCCGTTCCCGGTGCCAACAACGACCAACCCTTCCTAGTGTTCACCGAGGACGGCCCGGAGTACATCGTCGCGGTCGAGCCGTACGGCGAGGCTCAGGGACTCAAGGAGGTCTGGACGGTCGACAGTCGGACCGGCGACTACGAGATGTACACCCCCGACCGGTCGCTGTTCGGGGCTAGGAAGGCGACCGACTACGTTCGGCAGGCCGCACGGACGACCGACTGGAACCGGTTTTCCCCCTCGGAACCGATCCCCGTGGTCGTCGACGGGCAACTCTACTGGCAGGTTCGGGTCGTCCCCAGCGACAGTAGCGGGATCGCGTACATCGCGTTCGTCAACGCCAGATCGAGCGACGTCCGGGAAGTCTCGACCACCCGCGAGGTGGTCGCGTTCCTTGAGGGCGACACCGGCACCGTCGATAGCGGCGGAGCGGCCGACAGCCGCGATCCCTCGCTGATCGTTCAGCGTGTCGCGCCGAACGGCACCGTCGTCGGGACGCTAGAGGTCTACGGAAACGAGTCCGTCCGAGTGGTGCAAGGGAACGCGACGGCGACGAACGCGACGGCGACTGGCTAACCCGGTCGCGTGCTGGGGGCATCCTACCGCCGTCAGCGCGTGTACAGCTTCGTGCCGAGAAGTTCGGGCAACTGGACGTGATCGTCCGGCGAGACGGCGAGGTACGGACGGCCGACGGGGCCGAACACGTCGACCACGCGGCCAACGCCCGAGAGCGACTCGTCGACGGCCATCGTGCCGATGTCGGGCGCGTCGTCGCCGTCGTCGGGACGGACGATGGCCAGCCCCTGTGCAGTCCGGGTGACGGTGCCGAGACGGCGCACGATCAGTCCCGGAGGATCGCCACGTAGGCCGCGGCGGCCTGGACGAGGTCGGTCTTCGAGGCGTCGTCCGCCCCTTTGACGAGCACCCGCCCGCGGGGTTCGTACTCCCGGGGGTAGGTCTTGTCGCGTTCGATGACCGCGTCGTAGCCGACCTGCTGGACGGACTCGGCGATTTCGTCGACTGTCGGGTCGTCGACCGCCTCGTCCACGGGGACGCGCCGCCCTTCGGCGCGAGTCTTCGTCGCGTCCAGGTAGGCCGGCCAGATGACGTTCTCCACCATACGGACACGCCACGGGCCGACCCTAATACGGTTTTGGATGGGACGGGGCCGTCCGCCCGCGACGCGAGCCGCGAGCGCCGACGCCCCGGCGCACAACAAGCCTTTAGCTACTGTAAGTGGGGTTTCGTGTATGCGCGTGAGCGTCCGGACGAGCGCGTGGGTCGGCGGACTCTGTGCCGCACTTGCGGCCGTGGCACTCGTCAGCACCGCCGTCGGCCCGGTCACGATCGGCGTCGGGAGCGTCGCCGACATCGCGCTTGCGGCTCTGCTTGGGGGGACGAGTGACGCCCCAGCGAGCCACCGGATCATCGTCCTCTCGATTCGGTTGCCCCGGATCGCCCTGGGTGCCGTCGTCGGCTTCGCGCTCGCGGCCGCGGGGACGGTCATGCAGGGGTTCTTCCGAAATCCCATGGCCGACCCCTCTATCGTCGGCGTCTCGGCGGGCGCGGCAACCGGCGCTGTCGCCGCCATCGTCGCGCCCGTCTCGGTCCCCTTCGGCCTCCCTGCCGCCGCCTTCGCTGGCGCCCTCATCGCCGCCTTCGGCGTCTACCTACTCGCGAGCGAGGGCGGCCGGACGCCTGTCGGGACGCTCCTGCTCGCCGGCATCGCGGTCCAGACGTTCCTCGGCGCCGTCGTCTCCTTTCTCCTCATCAACGCCGGCCGTGACCTTCGGGAGGCCATCTACTGGCTGATGGGCCACCTCCACGACAGCACCTGGGCCGAGGCCACCGTCGCCGCCGCCGTCGTTCTCCCGAGCTTTTGCTGCCTCCTCGTGTACGCGCGCGACCTGAACGTTCTCCTCCTCGGTGAGGAGGACGCTCACTCGCTGGGCATCGAGGTCGAGCGCACAAAACGGCTCCTCTTGGCCGTTTCGAGTCTCTTGACAGCCGCCGCCGTCGCCGTCGCGGGCGTCATCGGCTTCGTCGGTCTCGTCGTCCCGCACGTCATGCGCCTACTGGTCGGCCCCGATCACCGGATCCTCCTCCCGACGAGCGCGCTCGCCGGTGCCGCCTTCCTCGTCGCCACCGACACGCTCGCCCGCTCCGGCACCGCCGAGATTCCGGTCGGCATCGTCACCGCCGCCGTCGGCGCTCCATTCTTTCTCTATCTGTTGCGGACCCGAGAGGTGAACGCGCCGTGACCGACCCCGACAACACAACCCCTGCCATCGCCGTCGACGACGTCACCGTCGCGTTCGGTGGTGTGTCCGTCCTCGACGGGGTGTCGACGACCGTCCAGTCGGGAACCTTCGTCGGCCTCGTCGGCCCAAACGGTGCCGGGAAGACGACCCTGATCCGGTCGATCACCGGCGCGCTCACGCCCGACGCGGGGGCCGTCGAGGTGGCCGGTGAGTGCCTCGCCGACCTTCCCTCCCGGGCGGCGAGTCGGCGCGTGGCGACCGTCCCCCAATCGACCGCCTCGACGTTCGCGTTCGACGTGCGTCGGATCGTGGCGATGGGCCGGACCCCCCACGTGGATCGGCTGGGATCGCCTACCCCGGCCGATCACCGCACGGTCGAGGCGGCGATGGACCGCGCCGCCGTTGCGGACCTCGCTGACCGGCCCGTGACCGAGGTCAGTGGCGGGGAGCGCCAGCGAGTCTTTCTCGCCCGCGCGCTCGCGCAAGACGCGCCCGTCCTCCTCCTCGACGAGCCCACCTCGGATCTCGACGTGAACCACCAGGTACAGACGTTAGAGATCCTCTCGTCGCTCGTCGACGAGGGCCGAACCGTCGTCGCCGCCATCCACGACCTCGACCTGGCGGCGCGATACTGCGACGAACTCCGCCTGCTCGCGGACGGCCGCATTCGGGCTTCCGGGCCGCCGGCGTCGGTGCTCACCGACGACACTGTCGCGGCCGCGTTCGACACCCGAGCGACCGTCGTCGACCACCCCGTCACGGGGACCGCGTCGGTGACGGCCGTCGCCGCCGACGCGGGCGACGCCACCGGGCACGTCCACGTCGTCGCCGGCGGCGGCGTGGCCACCCCCTTGCTTCACCGACTCGACACCGCTGGCTTCGACCTCTCGGTCGGTCCCGTCGGGGCGGTCGACCGCGACGCGGAGACGGCACGGGCGCTCGGCGCCGACCTCGTGACCGTCCCGCCGTACGCACCCGTCGACGACGCGGCCCAGACCGCCACTACCGAACGGGTTCGCCGTGCCGACGCCACCCTCGTCGCCCCCGTCGCCCTCGCCGACGGCAACCTCTCGGCCCTCCGAATCGCCGCCGCGTCCCCGTCGCTCGTCGTCGTCGACGGCGGTCCCGTCGAGGCGCGCAACCACGCCGGCGCGGCGGGTCGGCGGGTCGACGCGGCGCTTCGGGACCGTGGCGACGTGGTCGACGCCGACAGCGTCGTCGACACCGTTCGAGCCGTCGTCGCGGACACCGACGCCGCGGCCGACGCCCTTACCCGCGATACGCTCTCCGAGGCCGACCCCCGTCGGTGACCGGATCGAAACGTCACCCTTACTCCCGCGGGGAGCGACCGCTTGGGCATGGAACGGCCGTGCGTTCGCGTCCCGCGGGAGGCCGGAGAGCGAACCCGTCAGGCGCTCGCCGACGCGAATCTCGTCGACGAGGACCACGAAATCGTCGTCGAGGACGGAGCGCTCTACCTCCCGGTGACAGACCCCGCGGCTGTCGCGGACGACTACGAGGTGGTCTCTCGCGACGTGCCGACCCACGACAGCCAGCGAACGCCCGCCGATCTGCTCGGGTTCGATCCCTCTTACGAGCGCCTCGGCGACGTGGCCATCCTCGACTCGGACGACCCCGAACGCGCCGACCGGGTGGCCGACGCCATCCTCGAATCGGACCTCCCGGTTCGGGCCGTGATCGACCGTGCCTCGAAGGTCAAAGGCGACCTCCGGGTGCGTGACTGGACCGTCCTCGCGACCGATCCCGAGGCCGCGGTCGACCACCCCGCGACCGAGACGGTCCACCGCGAGTACGGCTTCGAGTACCGCCTCGACCTCGCGGACGTCTACTTCTCGCCCCGCCTAGCTACCGAGCGCCACCGGGTCACCGAGGCCGTCGCCGACGGCGAACACGCCGTCGATATGTTCGCCGGCGTCGGCCCCTTCGCCGTCCCCATGGCCGCCCGCGGCGCGACCGTCGTCGGCGTCGACCTCAACCCCGCGGCCGTCGAGTACCTCCGTGAGAACGCCCGTCGAAACGATGTCGCGGACCGCGTGACCGCCATTGAGGGTGACGTGCGCGATGTCGCCGCCGACTACGCTGACTGGGCCGACCGGATCGTGATGAACCTCCCGCACAGTGCCGACGACTTTCTCGATGCCGCCGTCACGCTCGCCGGCGAGACGTGTGCCCTCCACTACTACGACATCCAACACGAGGACGACCCCTTCGGCCCCGGCGAGGCGGCTATCCGCGAGGCGGCCGCCCCCGCCGGCTACGACGTCGAGGTGCTGACCCGGCACGTGGTCCGGTCGTACGCGCCACACGAACTCAACGTCTGTCTCGACGTGCGCCTGTCTCGGTGAGGGCGGGCCGTTTCGGAACCCTTATTTGAGTCATGGCAGTACGGTAGAGTGCGTGCCGGAGTAGCTCAGCTTGGCAGAGCGATTCCTTCGTAAGGAATAGGCCGAGGGTTCAAATCCCTCCTCCGGCTTCGGGCCTCAGGTTCAAATCCTCGTTTTTAAATGTCCTTCTCAACCCCCACAAGCAGCGGCGCTGGGAGGTGCGTCGGCGTGATGGGGGGCCGTTCATACGACGGCGACCCCCTCGGCGGCACCGTCCAGACCCTCGGCGAGGCACCCCACTGGTAGGGCGACGGCGAGGACCTCGAAGGCGTGCGGGAACTCGCGGTCGGTGACGGCCGGTAGCCTGAGGTCGCTTTTTTTATTAGCCACGTCAGTAGTGACAGGCGGGGTCATCGCGAGTGTCCTGGTCCGCAACACCGGTGACCTCGCCGCACAGATCGGGTGGACCCAGTGGGAGATGGAGGCTTCAACGGGATCACCCATTCGCCGAACCGGCGGGCGATGAACAACGTCTCCGATGCGATGCCAGAGCGCCGGACCGTCTCCGAGGGCGAGACGCTGTCGGTGCAAATCGTCTTCGCGACCGACTACCCCTCGAATCCGAATTTTATCATCGAACCATACGGGAGTAACGACGGTCCGACAATTATCGTCGAGACATAATTCCTGGCATCCCCTTCGGACCGGAGTTAGTTCTACTTTTCATCTTCTTTACACCTGTGGCTATCATTGGAGTGGTTATCTACCTGCTGTACCGATTTCTAAATCTGACTGACGCCCTCATAGGGTATCGTTTTTTATTTTGCCGTGACACCGTGTTGATATGCGTGCCCTCACAGCGATTGCCCTCGCCGCCTGCCTCATCCTCGCGGGGTGTGGCGGCACGACCGCCGATCCGACCGCAACCCCGACGGATACGCCGACCGCGACGGCGACCAGTCCTCCAACTGCGACACCGACACCGGTATCCACTAACGATGGGAACCTCCCCTATGGCAACGGGTCGGTCAACACGACGCCGACGCCAAGCCCCACGCCGACGCCGACTCCGACCGCGACTCCAACGCCAACGGCGACACCGACCGCGACGCCCGAACCCGATCCGGAGACGGTTGTCGTCGAGGGGATGAACCAGTGGGCCGAGGTGGAGACACAGGGGACCGACATCCGCACGCAGGTTGAACTCTACCAGACCCAAGACGAACTCTCCCGCGTCGACGCGCCCGAGAGCCATACGTGGTTCCTCGTCGATGTTTGGATCACCAATACCGGCGGGGAGACGGCGACGATTGGCTATACACAGTGGTCATTCGAGGACTTCAGCGGCGTCCAGCACGCCCCAGATAGTGAAGCCATGCGCGAGAAAGAGGTTGATGAACGCGACCGGCGTGTTATGCCCGAGCGGACGACAATTGAGCCAAACGAAGGTGAACACTACCGCATCTACTTTGCCGTCGAATATGATACCGACGTGACGTTCGTGGTCGAGCCATTCGGCGACAACGACGGGGCGACGGTGCGCTTCGAGATGGAGTAGCCCCCGGAAATCGGCTCGGTTTTTATATATTTACTCCCCATCAGATTCGAGCGGCATGATTACCGACCCCCGCGTCTTCGACGACGATCACCTTCCCCAGCAGTTGATGCACCGCGAGGGCGTAGCAGATGTCAGTCGGTATCGCTGGGGGAGAGTTCGGCCGCGTCGAGGGCCTCGTTGAGGAAGGCGTGCCCGTCGTCCGTGAGGCGGTAGAGACCGGTTCCTATCCGCTCGACGAGGCCGTGTTTGCGAGTTTCGAGAGGCGGTTACTCGCATGGTTGGCGGCCGTGACGCCGAACGTTTCATCGAGAGCCTGGGGAGTGAGGTTCCCCTCATCCCGCATAGTCTCCACGATGCGCTTGTCGACGGGGCGCATCCAGTCGGCGCGCGATCAGCGAAACTGAATTCCTATCGGCGGGAAGGCGCTCGAACCAGTTCGACGTAATACCGCGCCCTCACTCCGGCCCGTTTACTCGTCGTCCAGTCGCTCCATAACCTCTCGTCGCTCTTCCTCGGTCATGCTTGCCCAGTTGATGATCTCGCTACGGGTGCGACCACACGCAGGACACCTCCCGCCGGCTAGCGTACACTCTCGAATGCATGGAGACTTCATACTCTATCGCGGAGTTGCACTCGGATAATCTACCCTATACGGCCGGTATCTGAATCGGCCCGCTTCGTTCGGGCTTTTCGATCCACTCGTCGGGATTCGTAATCTCAGAGCCAGCGCGTCTGCGCGCACTCAGCCCTCGTTCTGCGGCCCGATCCGCTCGACCAGTCGAGCGACCCGCGCGAGTTCGGCGGCGACGACCTGGCGTTCGAGGAGGCAGACGCCGGCGACGACGACACAGAAGCCGACGGCCGTCGCGAGCGTCACCGGTTCGTCGAGGAGGAGCCACCCGGTGAGCGCGGCGACGATGGGGACGACGTACGCCACCAGATTCGTGCGGACGGGACCGATGCGTCTGATGAGCGTGAAGTAGATGGGGTAGGCTGCCGCCGTCGACGGAATAGCAACGACCAGCACCGCGAGCGCGAGGGTCGTCGTCGGCGTCGTCCGGACCGCGGCTGCCGTTTCGCCGGCGGCGACGCTCCACAGGTGGAGGAGGGCGGCGCCGAGACCCATCGCCCAGGCGGTCAGCGGGATACTGGCCATCGTGGCGTCGATGCGGCGCATGAGGACGCTTCCGAGTGCGATGACCGCGGCGGCGGCGAGGACGTACAGTTGCCCGAGTGTCGACCCTGAGCTGAGCGTCTCGGGTGACGGCTGGACGATGACGACGACGCCGAGCAGTCCGAGGAGGATGCCGACGACCCCCCGGAGGTCGAGGCGCTGGCCGAGCACCAGGAACGCGACCGCCGGCGAGAGAATGGGGTTGAGGCCGTACATCACCGACGCGGCGGCGGGTGTGATGGTCCGCTGGCCGAGAAAGAGCAGGCCGTTGTTCGCGGCGACGATGGTCGCCGCGCCGACGGCGATGGCCACGATGTCGGCGCGGCTCTGCGGATACCACGCCGCGAAGCGCCACGCGGCGTAAGCGATCAGGATCGGTGCGGCGACGTCGAACCGGAGGGCGGCGAAAAAGAGGGGTGGAACCGCCGCCAGTCCGGCCTTAATCGCGACGAACGAACAGCCGAACAGCCCTCCGAGGAGGACGAACAGCCCGGCGTTTCGGTAGCGACCGACTGACACGTGTACGTTCCCCTTCGTTTGTCGGCGGCTATGGGTGTGTCGATCCCTCGACGACGCGGCGACGGGAACTTACCCCTGCGACGGCTTCGTTCGGTTGTGACCGACGACCGCGAGCGCTGGAACGAGAAGTACAGCACGGACGCGGAGTTCGACCTGCCCGATCATCCGATCCCCGCGCTCGAACGCCTGATCGACGCGTTCCCGACGGGTCGTGCGCTCGACGTGGCGACGGGGACGGGCCGGAACGGCCGATTTCTCGCCCGACAAGGGTACGAGGTCGACGCCGTCGATGTCTCCGACGAGGCGCTCGACCAGGCGCGCCGCGCCGCCGACGCCGAGGGGGTCGACGTGAACTGGATTCGGAGCGACATCGCCGACTACGCCTTCGAGCCCGCGGCCTACGACGTGATCACGGTGAGTTTCTTCGCCGCCCTAGAGCATCTCCCCGAGATCAAGGAGGCGCTCGCGCCGGGCGGGGTGCTGGTCTACGAACACCACCTGCGGTCGAGCGACGACATCGACATCGGCCCGTCGAGCGACCGCTACCGATACCGGTCGAACGACCTGCTCCGTGCGTGTCTCGATCTGACGATTCTGGAGTACCGGGAGCGGCGACGGCTCGACGAGGCGGGGCGGACACAGGCGGTGGCGACGCTCGTGGGCCGGAAGTCGACGGGTGGCGCGCAGTCGTATCCGCGCGTGGAGTGAACGGTCGGACTACGCCGTCGCCTGATCGAGCAACTCCTTGTCCAGTTTGACGCCGAACGTGAAGTAGCCGGGCTGGACGAACTGGTAGGTACGCACGGTGACGTTCGGATTGACGCTCATCTGGACGTACGCCTCCCGGGCACCGAAGCCGTGTTCTTCGATCAGTTCGGTGATCATCGCTTCGAAGCAGTTGTCGAGCGCGGCGTAGGGATGGCCGGCGTTTTTTGCGGAGTCGACGTGGATGATCGAGTCGTCGTCCTCGATACGGAAGACGCCGGGGACCTCGTGATCGACGACTTCGACGCTGAGCGTGACTTCAGCCAGTGCCTCGACGGCGAACCCGGTGTACTCCGAGTCGCTCTGTGAGGCGTGGACGTCGCCGACGAAGAGGAGTCCACCGTCGTTGTACGTGCTGAGACAGACCGTACTCCCCTGCCCGAGGTCACGAACGTCCATATTCCCGCCCCACGGTCCCTGCGTCGTGAGGGGGTCCTGAACGGTCCGACCGGGCGCCGAGGCGATGGTCCCGATGTGGGGGTTGAGGTCCCACTCCCACTCGTGCCCACCGAGTTCCAAGCGGCCCGTCCCGTCGGCCGTCGTGCCGCTGGGTCCGGGTTCGAGGTCGACCTCGTGGGCCTCGTTGTGCTTGCACCCCTCCCACCCTTCCTTGCCGGCGAGGTTGCCGAAGCCCTCCAGCGTGGTGGTGTACCCACGCTCGGGTTCGATGCGTTCGACGTGGACGGCAATCGTGTCGCCGGCTTCGACACCCTCGACGTGGATCGGGCCGCTGACCGGATTGGCGTCGAACGCCGGCGGCGGCGTGTTCATTGTCGGTACGTCGGACGCGTCGAACTCGCCCATTCCGTGGTCGAAGAGTTCGCCTTTGAACGAGTCCCAGATCTCGACGTTGAAACTCTCCCCCTGTTCGACGGTAACGACAGGGTCCATATCGCGCCCGAATTCGAAGACACCGGACTCTTCCTTGGTGACGGTTTTCATCGCAGTCCCTCCGTTTCGCTCGATCAGTAATTAATACACTAAGTTCCGATAATGATGGACGAACAACAATCTTTATACACCAACAGTAGTTGATTGTGGCTGTAAATGACCGATACAGGAAACGTTCACGAATCTGGGAGGCGTCGGGTGTTGAAGATGCTGTCGGTAGCGGCGGGGACGACGACACTCGCTGGCTGTACGGGTGGCGACGACGAGAGCGGCGATGGCGGAGCGGAGTCCAGCAGTAGCGACGGGTCGAGCGGCGGTTCGAGCAGCGGCAAACACGGCGGGAGCATGACGTTCGCGCTCGGTGGGTCGCCGACCAACCTCTCGTATTGGCAGTCCTACGACACCGTCACGAACAACCTCACGACGCAAATCTGGGACAGCCTGTTGGAGTACAGCGAACCGGACATGGAGCTTCAGCCGGCGCTCGCCGAGAGCTGGGAAGCCCCCGACGACACGACGTACGTCTACGAACTTCGCGAGGGCGTGACCTTCCACGACGGGAGCGAGATGACCGCCGACGACGTCATCGCGAGCGCGAACCTCACGCTCCGGGACGAAGCGAAGTCACCGCTCGCGTGGATGTTCGGCGCCGTCGACAACTTCGAGAAGGTCGACGACTACACCGTACAGGTGAACATGAGCGAGGTCGACGCCTCGTTCAAGTACGTCCCTGCGACGACCGCGTGGTCCGTCGCGCCGAAGTCGGCTATCGAGGAGATGGGGACCGACCTCGCACAGGACCCGATCGGTGCCGGGCCGTTCCAACTCGAGGAGTGGCAGAGCGGAAACTACGTGCGCATCAGTCGGCACGACGACTACTGGGACGGCGACCTCCCGTACCTCGACGAGGCGATGTTCCAAGTCGTCCCCAACGGCACCTCGCGGATCACCGGGATGCAGAACGGTGAGTTCGGCGGGACCAACGACATCCCAATCGACCAGCTGTCGGTGCTCGACCAGATCGACGACGTCGAACTGCACACGGCGACGTCCTTCCAGACGAGTCACCTGGCGTTCAACTGCATGGAGGGCCCCTTCAGCAACGTCGAGGTGCGGCGCGCGACGAGTTACGCCGTCGACACACAGGCCATCACCGAGAGCACCGTCGGCGAGTACGGCTCCCACGCCACCAGTATGCTGCCGGAAGGCATGATGGGGCACGTCACGCCCGACGACCTGGAGTACGACGGCTTCCCGTACGATCCGGAGGCGGCCAGACAACTACTCGACGACGCCGGGTTCACTGGAAGCCCGCGGTTCGAAGCGACGCTGATGACGCCACAGGACACGGTCCGGCAGAAGCCAGCGGTCGCGATCCAGCAGTACCTCAGCGAAGTGGGGATCGACGTGAGCGTCGACAAGGTGTCGTATTCCACGTACGTCGACACCATCTGGGGCGAGGAGGACTTCTCCGCGCGACCGGACATGCAGATGACGCTCTGGGCCTCCGATTACCCGTCGCCGGACGCCATCATCCGGCCGCTGTTCGACTCGGAGCAACTCCCCCCGAGCAACAACTGGTTCGGCTACCAGAACGAGGAGGTCGACCAGCTTCTGCAGCAGTTCAAGACGACCCTCGACACCGAGCAGCGCGCCCAGTACGCCAAGCAGGCCAACCAGATGGTCGTCGACGAGGCCCCGGGTATCTGGGTCTTCCACCCCGACACGACCAAGGCGTTCAACACGAAATTCGAGGGCTACAACGGACAGGTCCCCGCGTTCGTCACGTACTTCACCACCTTCCTGCGTGACATGTACATCTCCGAGTGACGATGGTATCAGGTCGAACGCTCGGCTATCTACTCAAGCGACTCGGGGCCGGCGTGTTCATCGTCTGGGCAGTGACGTTTCTCGTCTTCGTCCTGCTCCAGATCGCCCCCGGGTCGCCCGCCGACATCCTGCTGTCCGGCGGCGTGGTTACCGAGGAGATGCGTCGGACCGTCGTCGAACAGTACAATCTCAACGAACCGTGGTACGTCCAGTATCTCCTCTGGCTTCGGGACGTCGTCACGGGCGATCTAGGCTACTCGTTCGCCCAGCAGCGCCCGGTCGCGACGCTCATCGCCGACCGGTGGGCCATCACGGCACAGATCGTGACCCTGAGTATGGTGTTGGCGACACTCATGTCGATTCCGACCGGAATCGTCGCCGGGTACAAACACGGCTCTTCGCTGGATCGACTGCTGACCGTCGTCGCCATCGTCGGCGTTAGCGTCCCGGTGTTTGTCAGCGGCGTGCTGGCCATTCTGGCTTTCTCGTTTCACATAAACGTGATACCGTCTAGTGGCGCTGGCTCTGGCGTAATCGGCCGCCTGACGCATCTGTTCGTCCCGTCGCTGCTGTTGGGCGGGATGATCGGCGCCCTGATGTTCCGGATGATGCGGTCCGGGATGCGGGACGTCCTCGAAAAGGACTACATGGAGACCTGTGTCGCGATGGGTCTCCCGACCCGGAAGGTGGTGGTCAAGCATGCGGCGATCAACGCACTCGCGCCGGTTCTGACGGTGTCGGGGCTGTGGATCGGGTTTCTCATCGTCTATGCCATGGTCGTCGAGTACGTGTTCGGCATGGGCGGACTCGGCCGACTCATCATCCACGCCGTGCAAGCACAGGACGCCCCCGTCGTTCTCGCGGGGACGATCATCACCGCGGTGGTGTTCGTGATCTCGAACATCGTCGTGGACTTCCTCTACACGAAGATCGACCCACGAGTCGCCATCGGAGGACAACCCTAACATGAGCCATCGGAGCACCTACTCGCAGCGGAGGTTGGGATGAGTCAAGAGTCGGCGGACGCGACCGTCACCGAACGGCCCCGACAGTCGCGCGCCGTTGCCGGCGCGACCAGAGTGTGGCGAATCGTCAGCGCGAACTCACTCTCGCTGGTGGGCTTTTGCATCGTGCTCAGTCTCGTCTTCGTGGCCGTGTTCGCGCCGGTGCTGGCGCCCTACGAACCGAGCGCACAGCAACTCGACAACACCCTCGCCCCGCCGAGTGCGGACCATCCCTTCGGCACCGACAACACCGGACGGGATATCCTCTCCCGGATCATCTTCGGGACGCGCTACGCCATCGCCATCGCCGTCGTGGTGGTGACGCTCGAAACCGTCGTCGGCGTGAGTCTCGGCCTCGTCGCGGGCTACTACAGGGGCAAAGTCGACGAGACGGTGATGCGCGGGCTCGACGTTCTGGTGTCGCTTCCACCGCTCTTGCTCGCGATGGTCATCGTCACCACGTTCGGCATCAACATCTGGAACGCGATGTTAGCCATCGGCATCGTCTACATCCCGATGATGTCGCGGACGGTGCGGTCGTCGGCGCTGTCGATCCGGGAGGAGACGTACGTCCAAGCCGCCGAAGGGCTGGGATACGACAGCAAGCGCGTCATGCTGAAACACATCCTTCCCAACTCGGTGCCGCCAATCGTCGTCCTCGGGACGACGGACGTGGCGTACGCGCTCATCGACGTGGCGACACTGAGCTTCCTCGGACTCGGCATCCAGCCACCCAAACCCTCGTGGGGTGCGATGGCCAACGCCGCCCGGGAGTACATCCTCGTGACGCCGTGGCCGATTGTCTTCCCGACGCTCGCCATCGCCATCGCCGTGCTGGGGTTCAACTTACTCGGCATGGGCCTGCGCGAAACGCTCCTCTACGGCGAGGACTACGATGAGGTGGTCGAATGAGCGCCCCTCTGCTCAACGTCGAACACCTCAGCACGCATTTCAAAACCGCCGACGGGCCGGTCAAAGCCGTCGACGACAACTCCTTTACCCTCGAGGAGGGCGAAGTGCTTGGGATCGTCGGCGAGTCCGGGTCGGGCAAGTCGACGCTCCTGCGCTCGGTGATGGGGCTGATCGAGGACCCCGGTGAAATCGTCGACGGTCGCATCGAGTACCGTGACCGCGACCTGACGACGATGTCGGACGCGGCGCTCCGCGAACTGCGGGGCAACGAGATCAGCTTCGTCTTCCAGGAGCCGACGGCGCACCTCAACCCGGCCTACACCGTCGGCGACCAGATCACCGACGTGTTGGCCGCCCATACGGATCTCAGTTCGGAGGCACAGTGGGAACGCGTGTACGAACTCCTCGGCCGTCTCGGCATCCCGTCGCCGGAGGAACGAGCCGAGTCGTACCCCCACGAGTTCAGCGGTGGGATGGCCCAGCGCGTCTGCATCGCGATGGCACTGGCCTGCGAGCCCGAACTCCTCCTCGCCGACGAGCCGACCTCGGCGCTCGACGTGACCATCCAAGCCCAGATCATCGACCTGCTGACCGAACTCCAGGAGGATCTCGGTCTGTCGATGGTGTGGGTGACTCACGACATGGGCGTCGTGGCCGAAACCTGCGATTCGATGGCCGTCATGTACGCCGGCAACGTGGTCGAGTACGGTCGCGTCGACGCCGTCTTCGACGACCCGAAACATCCGTACACGGAGGCGCTGCTCCGAACCGTTCCCAGCCACCTCGACACCGCGCCGCGGTTCGACACCATCGAGGGATCACCGCCCGACCTACAGGATCTTCCGGACGGCTGTGTCTTTCAGGAGCGGTGTCCGGAGGCGATGGAGGCCTGTCGAACCGGGCGGCCGCCGTACTACGAGGTCGGCGGGGACTCGGCGTGGCTGTCGAAGTGTGTCCTCCACGAGGGGAAGCCGACTCGCCCGGCCTCGCCGAGCGCGCCCGATGCCGATGCCAACCCGAGCGCGACGCTCGCGGATTCGCAGACCGACGGCGGGAAGCCGACCGGGGAGGGCGACCGATGACCCTCCTCGACGTGGACGGCCTGAAGAAACACTTCACGGTCGATTCGGGGTTTCTGAGCGGGCTGCTCGGCGAAACCCGGACGCTGAAAGCCGTCGACGGAATCGACTTCAGCGTCGACGCGGGCGAGGCGTTCACCCTCGTCGGCGAGTCAGGCTGTGGCAAAAGCACCGCGATCCTCTCAGCGCTCAGACATCAGCAACCGACCGCGGGAAAGGTCCGGTTCAAAGGGCAGGATATCGAGATGTACTCGAAACGGGCGCTTCGCGGCGAAGCACAGCTCATCTACCAGGACCAGCAGGACACGCTCAACCCCAAGATGTCCGTCGGGGAGGCTATCGCGGAGGCGATCCGGTTCCACGACGTGGTCCCCCCGGAGGAGGTCGACGCCCGCGTCGACGACCTACTCGAACGAGTTGGCATCTCGCCCGCCGAGAAGTACCAAGAGCCGTCGGCGTTCAGCGGCGGGCAGAAACAGCGCATCGCCATCGCCCGTGCGCTCGCGGTGGAGCCGTCGCTGTTGGTGGCCGACGAGCCGGTCTCGGGGCTCGACGTCTCGGTGCAGGCACAGATCCTGAACCGGCTGATGGACCTGCAAGAGGAGTTCGGACTGGGTCTCGTCTACGTCACGCACAATCTGGGCATCGCCCGGAAGATCAGCGATACCATTGGCGTGATGTATCTCGGGCGCATCGTTGAGTACGGCGACGTCGACGACATCTTCGAGGACCCGCAGCATCCCTACACGCAGGCGTTGCTGTCGGCGAACCCCGTCCCCGACCCGGCGGTCGACCGTGACCGGATCGTGCTCGAAGGCAACATGCCCGACCCAATAGACGTCGACGACCGGGGCTGTCCGTTCGTGCCACGGTGTCCGGAGGCGACGGCGGAGTGCGAGACGGCCGAAATGGGGCTGAAGCCGTTCGAGGGTGACCGGGGGCATCTGGTGGACTGCATCCACCGATAGGCGGTTACTCCGAGTCCGCCTCGTACTCGTGTTCTAGCAGCGTCGAGAACGGGACCGTCTCCAGCACGGCCTCGCTGGTCGCTTCGAGGACGACCGGCGGGGCGACGCCTTCGTCGGCGGCTTCCACCCAGCGACCCAGACAGACACACCACCGGTCGCCGGGGTCGAGGCCGGGAAAGTCAAGCTGGGGGCGGGGCGTGATCAGGTCGTTGCCGCGCGCCTTCGAGAACTCGAGGAATGCCTCGGTCATCACGGCACAGATTTCGTGGCGCCCGCGGTCCTCGTCGAGATGGTGACAACAGCCGTCCCGGAGGTAGCCGGTCTCGGGGTCGGTGCTACAGGGTTCGAGGTCGGTCCCGAGGGCGTTCTGTTCGGTGGGCATAGGGACGAAAAGACGGGGAGCGGGGTGAGCGTTGGGATCAGGCTGGCTGTTCGACCGCCAGCGCGTCGGCGGCCTGTTCGGCTTCATGCTGGACGAGATAGGCGCGGTCGTCGACGTACTCGGCGGCGGCGTCGAGGGCGCGTTCGGTGCCGATCTGTCGCAGGGCCCACGCGGCCGCGGCGCGGACCTCGTCGTCCCCGTCATCGGCAAGGACGTCGCCGAGGGGGTCGATGGCCCGCGTATCGCCGATGAGGCCGAGCGCACGGGCGGCGTAGGGTCGGATCTGATCGTTGTCCGCGGCGAGTTTGTTCGCGATGGGTCCGGTGGCTTCCTCGCTGCCGATCTCGCCGAGCGCCTTGAACGTCACCTTCTGGAGACCGGGATCGGAGTCGGCGTCGACGTACTCGAGCAGTGTCTCGACGGCGTCCTCGGCAGCCATCTTGCCCAGGGCCTTGATGCCAGGTTTGTCGCGCTTGCCCGCCCGCTGGTTCATCGCGTCGAAGGCCCCGTCGTCGTTCATTCGCGTGATCGCTTCGAGGCAGTGACGCTCCATGAACTCCGACTGGAAGCTATCGAGCGCGAGCAACACCATCTCGACGTTGCCCTGCTGTTCCCACCCCTTGAGCGCCGCCCACTCGGGCGGGAAATCCTTGTAGTGTCCGAGGACGTCGTAGAATCCCTGTGCGCGGAGCTGTTCGTGGGTTTCGAGGTCGTCCCACTCCTCCGCGTCGTCGAGGCCGGCGGCGAGGTCGTCGGTCGCCTCCAACAGCGCCGCGATGGTCTCCGCGTCGTCGTCGGCGTCGAGGCCGGCGCCGCCGACGGCGTCGGTCACCGCATCGAGGGCGTCGGCGTCGTCGCCGTCGAGGTCGACCGAGAGAATCTCGGCTACCTCGTCGACGAAGTCGGCGACGGCTGTGGCGGCCTCGTCCTCGCCGTCTGCGGTCCACTCGGTGTCAGTGAGCGTCGCCGTCGCGTTCTCGGTCTCGTCGACGACGTCGCTCGCGTAGGGGCCGCGGGCCTCCGCGAGGTCGTCTTGGAGGTCGTCGAGGTGCGTTTCGAGTTCCTCGCGGGGACCGGCCTCGTCCTCTTCTTCCGGTTCCGGGAGGTCGGCAGCGTCGAGATCCTCGGCGATCCCGTCCAGCGCTTCCTCGACCGCGTCGAGGTCGGTCTCGGTCTCGGCGGCGTCGAGGTCCTCGGCGGCCGCATCGAGGCGGGAGTCGAGGGTCTCGGCCGGTAGGTCGGTCTCGTCGTCCCCGTCGGTCATACGCATACACTCCGTGTGACTCTCAAAAGAGCGTTTCCATTCCCGGCAAGGCGGTGGCCGATCCGGACCGGGCCGAGGCGAGGAGTCGAATCGACTCGACAAGATCCATTAGTCCCGGCCCCGTACTGCGACCGTATGCGATCAGAGTTGCCCTCCAGGAGTCGGACGATCATCGCCTGTTCGCTCGTCGCCCTCCTTCTCGTCGGGAGCGTCGGCCTCGTTGCCGGCGTCGAGGAGCCACGCGACGCACCGTCCGATACGTCGGCCCCCGTGACCGTCTACGTTAGCGAGTCGCTCGACATCTCGTCGATCCAACTCACTGGCGGCGGAACGCTCGGCACCGGCGAAAAGACGTTCGTCGCCACCAGCGGAGACGGCGCCTTCTCTGTTTTCGCCGGGGACGCGAACTTCGACGGCATCGACTCCGGATCGTACGACGCGGACGCCGACAGCGACGATCAGGCCGACCTCCGAGTCGTACGCCCCCGCGTCACCGACTTCGAGGTGCGCAACGAGCGCGGCGTCGACATCGCCGGGAAAACGGTCCCCGCCAGCGACTTCGAAGAGGTGCGAATCATGGCCGAGTACAACTTCGCTGAAGCCGACCGACTCGACGTCACAGTGCAGAGCCCGGACGACGTCGACCTCGCGGGTAGCCGTTCGATCACCACCAGTGGCGAGACGATCACCATCGACACGAGCGAGGCGGTGTCGGGGACGTACCGCATCACCGTCGAGGGGAGCGATATCGAGGACGGGTCCCGAACTGTCGAGGTGACCGTCGCCGGCGGCTCCACGGCCACCGCGACGGCCAGCTCTACGCCGACCCCGACAGCCACCGCGACGCCGACGCCGACCGCTACCCCCACCCCGACGCCGACACCGACAGCCACCGCGACGCCGACGCCGACCGTCACCTCCACGCCGACTCCGACGGCGACACCCGAACCTACCGCCACCGCGACACCGACCACGACTGCGACGCCGACAGCTACCGAGTCGGCCGGTGACGGGTTCGGCCTCGCTGTCGCCGTCGCCGCTCTCTTGGCGGCCGCGGCTGTCGTCCGCCGGCGCGACTAACTATATGCGCCTTCGGGCGCAAGTGACGGTATGAGTCGCGACGACGAGACCCCGGACGAGACGGAGGAGCTCGCGGTGCTGCTCGCGGAGTTGGAAGAGACACTTACTGATCTCCGGTCGGCCGTCGAGGACGACGTGCGCGGCGGGGGAGCGGGGGAACGCCGTGGGCGTCGTGAGAGCGTGTTGCCACCCCGCCGGCCGCCGACGCCCGGCGAGATCATTCGGTTCACCGAGCAGTACACCATCCCCACACTCGTCGCTGTGCTCGAAGCCACGGTTCAGTCGCTCGAACTACTTCGAGCGGTGCTTCGACTCGCCGGGCCGGGACCGACCGAGGATCGGATTCGGGACCGTCTGGGGGCGTCGGAGGCACCCGACACGGCGACGCTCCGGGAGACACTCGCTGATCTCCGTGCGGCGCTCACCGGCGCGGACCTCCCCGAGGAGTCGGCGGCAGCGTCGGTCGTCGCGGACGCCCGGTCGCTGACGGCCGACATCGACGAGCGACTGGCGTCCATCGACGAGGAGCGGGGGGCAGAGCGCGACAGGGAGCGGGGGCCAGAGCCAGAGCAGCGGGATCGGTCCGAGTCGGCGGCCGACGAACGGGGCGTCGCTATCGACGTCCGTGAGGAAGACGACGGGGACGTCACAGACGAGTCGGCTGACGTGGATGTCGACGTCGACGCGGAACTGGCCTCGATAAAGGAATCACTGGAGGACGACGGGGCCGACGACGCTGAGGAGTAGGCCTACGACGCCGAACTGACGTACTCGTCATCGACGCGGTCGATCAGGCCCCGATCCGTGAGGGTGTCGAGGACCGGAAAGAGGCTGATCTTCCGCATGTCGAGCGTCGACTGGAGGTCGTCGACGGTGACGCCGTCGGAGACGGTGACAAAGAGGTACACCAACTTGGAGTCGGTCGCGGTGAGGTCGTCGGGAACGTCGAAGCTGTCGAGGGTTGGAACGGCCGTTCGAGCGGTATTCTGCGTCGTGCTCATGATCTACCCGAAATGTTCTCTTTCTAAGTAATAAGTGCTTCCAACATATTCATCATATCGTCAAAACTGATAATATGTGTTAATACATCAATCGCATACAAACAATCGGTACAATCCGACGTGGGGCGAGAAACATCGAGAGAAGATAGGTCGTCGGCAGGCGGGAGACGGCCTACGACGTGTGTTCGCTCGCCGCGTCGATCCACCGTCGGATGCGGCCTTCGTCGATGTCGGTGTCGGCGGAGAGCGTGGCGGGTTCGGCGTCGGCGAGCGTCTCCACGGAGGTGACGCCCGCGGCCGTCAGGCGTTCCGCGTACGCCGGGCCGATACCGCCGAGTTCCTGCAGGTCGGTGCCCGCGACGTCTGCCTCCGTCGTCTCCACGTCCTCGGCGACGGCGGCGTCGGGGGTGTCGGCCGTGGGCGGTTCGTCGGCGACTTCGGGAGCGGACTCCTCCGTCGTGACCGAGCGCTCGGCGAACCACTCGGCTACGTCCGGCCAGAGGTGTTCGTGGGTGGAACTCGACACGGAGAGCCCGATGTGACCGGTCGAGAACTCCATGATCTCGGTGTCGTCGCTGGCGACCGTCTCGTTGAAGGGCTTGCTCGCCTCCGGCGGGATGAGGTGATCGTACTCGCCGATCACCTGCAACACGGGCATGGTGATGTTCCCGAGGTCGACCTGCTCCCCGTTCAGTTCGAGTTCGTTACGGTAGAGCTTGTTGTCTTGGTAGATGTCCTCGAGGAACTCCCGGTAGGCGGCTCCAGCGACGTCGATGGGGTCGTTGAGCCACCGCTCCATCCGGGCGAAGTTCTTCACGAAGTCCTCGTCGTCGATGTTGTCGTAGAGGTTGCCGTACTTCGTGACGTAGTTGTGGACAGGGTCCATCAGCGCGAAGCCGACGTCGAGGAACTCGGCGGGCACATTGCCGAAGGTGTCGACGATAGCGCCCGGGCTGAAAAACTCCTCGTCGCCCCACATCTCGAGGATGCCACCGGTGCCGTCGAAACAGAGACCGGCGGCCATCAGGCCGAGATTGCGGACTTTCTCGGGGTGAAGCGACGCGTACATCACGCTCATCGTCCCGCCCATGCAGTAGCCGAGGACGTTGATCGCGTCCTGGTCGGAGCGCTCTCGCACCTCGTCGACGCAGTTGTCGATGTAGCGGTTCACGTAGTCGTTCAGCGACAGGGCGGTGTCGAGTTCGGAGGGTTCGCCCCAGTCGATCATGTAGACGTCGAAGCCGGCTTCGAGCATCCGCCGGATCACGCTCCGATCCGACTGGAGGTCGAGAATGTACGGGCGGTTGATGAGCGCGTAGACGAACAGGATGGGCACGTCGTGGCGCTCCTCCTCAGGCACCAGCGGCTCGTAGCGGTGGAGTTCGAGCTTGTTCTCGCGGTAGACCACCTCACTCGGCGTCTCGCCGACCTCTACTTCCGCCATCGTCTCCAGTCCGTCGGGGATGGCACCGACCGACGACGCGTCCTCGGCCGCGCGCTCCCAGAGGTCGCGCTGCGCGTCCAACGGGAATGTGAAGGGGTTCATTGTTCGTCGAGCAACCGATCCAGCTTCTGTTCGATGGAGTGTTGTCGGCGCTCCAGTTCGACGAGCCGTTCACCAACCTCACGCACGTCGCCGACCGTCGCAAAGTTGAGGGCGTGAAGCGTCTCCTCGGACGCCTCGTCGATATTCTGTCGCATGTTCATCGCCTCTTCGACGGTCTGGCCCGTCGCCGCGGCGAAGGCCGTCGTCGTCATCATCTCCTTGAACGCCTCGTTGGCCGAGGAGAGCCAGATGTCGCGGAACTCCTCCGCCTCGACGTCCTCGCCGTCGAAGGCCGCGCCCATGCGCTCGAAGGAGGTTTCCGCGGCGTCCATCCACGCCTCGTAGGCGCGCATCGAGCCCTCGTAGCCCTCCTGAATCCGCTCCTCGGAGAGGTTGTCCTCCATCGAATCCATCCAGGATTCGAGAAACGCCGACTGGGCGTCGAGGTTCCGGTCGAGGGCGTTCATATACGTCTCGGTCATGCGTTCGAGGAATGCGTCCATCTGTCCGTCGAACGTCCCGCTGGCATCGTTGGTCATCGTATTGAAATAGGGGGTTCGGGGTGGAATAGGCTGCGGTTACGCGGACTCTGTCAGTTCCTCGGCGGAGGCGACGGCTTCTTCGGTCGTCTCCTCGGCCTCGGCCTGGACCTGCTCGACGGCGTCGAAGCCGTCAGCGAGCAGTTCGAGTTGCATCTCGGTCATCTCGTCGTAGGTCGCTTCGGCCTCGTCGAGGCCCTGAACGAAGGACTGCCAGGCGTCCTCGTGGATCTCGTCGACGGCCTCGAACTGCTCGTCGACGGCCGCTTCGAGTTCCGCAACGGAATCCTCGGGGTAGACGGACTTCAGCCCGTCGAGGTAGGCCTCGACGGCCGTCTTCGAAAGCGTCACGCCGCTTTTCTGGGCCGACTTGGCCGACTCGAAGGAGCCGAACCAGGTCTCCATCGCGGAGCGCTGTGCGTCGACGCCGGTCTCGGCGGCGCGGCGGGTCTGTTCGATCATCGTACGTTGCAGCTGGAACGCTGAACTGAGGGGGTTGGTAGTACTCATTGGATTTCACTCGGAGTTTCGTTTGACGGGGATGACGATCGTCTGGACGATGTCGCCGTCCTCGATGTCGAGCGTCTCGCGCTCGGCATCGGGAATGCTGATGCGACCCCCGCTTTGTACGCGGGTCTTGAACATCGCCGTGCCCATGCTCATCGCGCTCAGTTGCGAGAACCCGTCGAACCCGCTCCCGGCACCGCCCGACATGAACTGTTTGAACAGCTGCATCTGTTGTTCGACTGCCTCTTCGCTGGCGTCCTGAAACCCCTGGGCGAACGGCATCGGGGGCCACGACGGCGACCCATCGTCCTCGTCTCGCGTCATCCTTGTTACACTCCACGCCGGCCACAGGCATAAGCTTTACTTTCGTTACCACTCTATACCACTCAAAGACGTCGCATGGTTTCGACCGGGTGTACCCGGCGAGAAAAGCGACCAGTCTTTAACCGGCCAGCACCAACAACAGAGAGATACACGATGCAGGAACGATCACAGACCCCGATAGGTAGTCTCACGGACGCGTGGGTAGAATCAGGCAAACACTTCTCGAACAGCGTCGAGCACTTCTACAGCAGCATGATGGCGGCCAACCGGGCGATGCTCACGGCCAACGGCGAGGCGGACGAGTCCGACCGTCAGCCGCCGGTGACACCCGGCGTGACGTACTCGAAGTCCGACTGGACGTTCGAACACGCCGACGACGGCGACGGCATCGTCAGCGTCGGCGACCGCATCCGCTTTTCGAAACAGTTGACCGAGCGCGAGATTGGCGAGTTCGCCGACGCGAGCGGCGACACGAACCGCCTCCACCTCGACGACGACTTCGCCGAGCAGACCCGCTTCGGCCGGCGCATCGTCCACGGGACGCTCGTCTCCGGACTCATCAGCGCCGCGCTGGCCCGACTCCCCGGACTGACGATCTACCTCTCGCAGGATCTGCAGTTCCTCGGTCCGGTCGACGTAGACGAGACGGTAACCGCCATCTGTGAGGTCGTCGAGGATCTCGGCGACGGCCGTTATCGGCTCACCACCGTCGTCGAGGACGAGGACGGTGAAACCGTCATCGACGGCGAAGCCATCGTCCTCATCGACGACGCGCCCGACGAGTAAGTTCAGTCCTCGCGGATCGTGAGACCCGCATCGCGGAACATCTCGGTCGCGCGCTGAAACTCCGCCTCGCCGTACGACAGCCACAGCGACGGCATCATCACGTACCGTCGCCGCGTGTTGCCGTCGGTGGCGTACACGATGACGAACCGCGGCCGGGTCAGCCCCTTCGTTCCCCGCACCGGTCGGACGTACTCGATGGCCGCCAGCGGAACCTCGTCGGCCGTCGTGAATCCCCGTAAATAGTTGCTCGCGCGTGCGACCCCGACGACGAGAACGGCAATCGCGCCGACGAGGAGGAGCGTTCGCAGGTCGCCGGCCAACAGTTTGCCGACGACGAAGCCGATACCCGCGAGGACGCCAGCAACGGCGGTATAAAACAGGAGTCGGTTCCCCTCACGATAGCGTCGAAACTGGCCGCGTAGGCTGGATTCCAGGTGCAGGCGACCGTCGTCGAGGTGACACCGTCCGCGTTTCGTCCGGAAGGAGGGCATACTGTGGCGGGAAACGGCCGACGTTAGACTGGTTCGAACCGGTAGCCGTCCCAGTCTTGACTCTCCGGTTCGCGGATGCCGGCACCGGGTTCTCGGAGTTCCTCGACGTACACCGGGCGCACCTCGTCGCCGATGTCGATGTCGTCGGTCGTCACGCCGCCGAGTGCGCGAACTGGTTCACCGTCCACGTCGAACTCGACGATGGCGAGGGTGTTCGGCTCCCGGACGCCCGGTGGGGCGGCCATACTCGTCGTCCACGTGACGACCTCGGCGGTGTACTCGCTGAGATCGACCGTATCGACCGGTTCCTCGCCGCCGGGACCGATGGGGTGGCCCGGGTAGGTGATGCTGCCGTCGGGATACTGATACGCTTCCATCATTAGACTGCCTCCATGAGGGTGGTGATGACGCAGTTGCCAAAGCCGCCGACGTTACACGCCAACCCGGTGTCGGCGTCGTCGACCTGCCGCTTGCCGGCCTCGCCGAGCAGTTGTTCGTAGATTTCGTACACCTGGGCGACGCCGCTCGCGCCGAGCGGGTGGCCCTTCGACTTCAGGCCGCCCGAGGGGTTGATCGGGAGGTCGCCGCCCATCTCGGTGCGGCCCTCCTCGACTGCCTTCCAGCCCTCGCCTTTCTCGAAGAAGCCGAGATCCTCGCTCTGGAGAAATTCGAGGATGGTGAACATGTCGTGGAGTTCAGCGACGTCGACGTCCTCGGGTCCGAGGTCCGCCATGTCGTAGGCGATGTTGCTTGACTCGACGACGCCACGCATCGTCGTCGGGTCCGCACGCTCGTGGACGACGTGGGTGTCCGTCGCGCCGCCGACGCCAGGGACGAGTACGTAGTCGTCGGTGTACTCCTTCGCGACCGACTCGGGACAGAACATGAGCGCCGCGCTCCCGTCGGTGATGGGACAGAAGTCGTAGAGTCGGAGCGGATCAGCGACCATCGGTGACTCCAGGACCGTCTCCAGGTCGACCTCCTTCTGGAACTGGGCGTGTTCGTTGTGGACGCCGTGGCGGTGGTTCTTCACCGCCACTTTGCCGAGGCTCTCGCGTGGGGCATCGTACGTATCGAGGTAGAGCCGCGCGGTGAGGCCGGCGAAACTCGGCAGCGTCACGCCGTGTTTGTACTCCATCGGGTGGGTGATGGAGGCGATAACGTCCGTCGCCTCCGGGGTGGTCCGGTGAGTCATCTTCTCTGCGCCGACGAGCAGGGTCATGTCGCTGGCGCCGCTGGCGACCGACTGCCAGGCGTGTTTGACTCCGGCCCCGCCGCTCGAACTCGTCTGATCGATACGGGCGGTGTAGGCGGGCATCGCCGCCAGGTCGTGAGCGACGGCGTTCATGATGCCCGTCTGTCCCTCAAACTCACCGCTTGCCATGTTCGAGACATAGAGGTGATCGATCACATCCGGTGAGACACCAGCGTCGTCGAGACACGCTGTTCCGGCCTCCGAAAGCAAGTCGAGGACCCAGCCGTCCCGCTGGCCGAACTGCGTCATCGACGCGCCGATGATCGCTACGTTCTCCATACACCCGTTGGCAACGGCCACCGGCTTACCCTTTACCCTTGGTGAGTCAGAGCGCCAGCGTGTCGACGACGACTGCGAGTAACAGCGCGCCGAGGTAGGCGTTCGAGGCGTGGAACGCCCGGAACGCCGCGGACTCGGTGCGGTCGACGTGTAGCCGTACGACCGCCCAGAGGAACGCCGCCCCCAGTACGACGGTGGTGAGGACATAGATCCAGCCCAGCGGCTCCCACGTTGCCAGCACGCCCGCGCCGACCAGTGTCGCCGCCAGCCACCAGAGGATGTGCTTTCGGGTCTCGGTCTCCCCTCGGACGACGGGCATCATCGGGAACCCGCCGCGAGCGTAGTCGTCCTTGTACGCCAGCGCGAGGTTGTAGAAGTGCGCGGGCGTCCACAGGAAGATGACCGTCGCGAGCACGAGGCCGCCCAGCCCGACCGATCCCGTGACCGCCGCCCAGCCGATCAGCGCCGGGAGCGCGCCGGCCGCGCCGCCGATGACCGTGTTCTGGACGGTGTTGGGCTTCAGAATCAGCGTGTAGATCACGCTGTAGAAGACGATAGCGAGGAGGCCGAGGACGGCCACGAGCGGGTTGACTGCGGCAAACGAGACGAGCGAGCCGACGGTCAGCAGACCGGCGAAGATCAGTGCGTTGCGCACCGACACGACGTCGGTCGCGATGGGTCGGTCGCTGGTGCGGTTCATGCGTCGGTCGACGTCCCGCTCGAGGACGTGGTTGAACGTCCCGCTGGCGCCGATAGAGAGGACGCCGCCGAGCAGGGTCAGAACCACCGTCCGCGGTTCGAGCGTCGGGCCGGCAGCGAGTGCCATCCCCGCCGAGGCGACGAGACAGAGCAGCCACATCAGCCGTGGCTTCGTGAGCCGGAAATACGCGCCGGCGACCGCCCGAACGCGAGCCACCGGCTCCTCCGGCAGTGTCGGCGACTCGGGGTCGGCCGGCGCTTCGGGCATAGAGAGATCCTCCGGGTCGGTTACGGGGTCGTCCGACGGGTCGCCGGTGTCCGCCTCGAGCGTCCAGGCGAGGGCGGCGACCAGCCCCCCGAAGATGACGACGCCCACGAGCAGGTGGGCGGCCGAGAGGACGGCGGTTGGCCCGTTCGTGGCGACGACAGCTCCGAGGGCGGCCTGAACGGGGTAACAACACATCGAAACGCCGAGAGCGGCTCGGACACGACGGCTCCGGTTCCCGCGCCACGCGGCGACGCCGGCCAGGAGGACGAGCAAGCCGACGCCGACGGCGGCGAGACGGTGGCCGATCACTAGCGCTCCGGCGGCAGTCGTCGGGAGCGCTGTTCCGTCACCACACGCCGGCCATGCGCCACAGGTTGCCGCGGCGTCCGTGACGGCGACTGTCGTCCCGACGAGCACGAGCAGATACACGCCCATCGCGCTCGCCGCGAGCAGCCCCGGGACGCGGTCGGTCACGTCTCGTACCACGTGTCCATCACTGCCGAAACTTGGTAATCCGCCTATTTAGGCGCCCCGCTTTTTCTCACCCGCCGGTTGGTACTTCGATGCCGTCCGATCCGCCCTATCAGTAGGTATTTACGGGGGTGATTCTAACGACCGATAGAGCATGAAACGGTCGCGCCTCCTGCTGGCGTCGCTGCTGTCGGCGGTCGCTCTCTCCCTCGCCGCCGATCCAGTCGCGGCCCAGAGTTCGGTGTCCGCAGAACTCATCAACAACCTGAACCAGAAGCTCCTGCTGATCGGCGTCCCGATCACGCTTCTGGTGGAGGGCATTCTCATCTACACGGTGTATCGGTTCAAGAACGCCGACGAGGCGTCCCCGACCGAGGAGAACCGTCGGCTGGAGATCACGTGGACCGTCGCCACTGCCATCATCCTACTGTTCGTCGGCGTCGCCTCCTACGGCGTCCTCGCCAACGAGAACGTCACCTTCGAAGGTGGCCAAGAAGAGATTGCCTCGGACCAGGGTGACGTCCTCGTCCATATGGAGGCCTTCCAGTGGGGCTGGCGCGCAAGCTACCCCCAGGAAGACGTCTCGCTTTCCAGTACGTCGCCCACCATCGTGGTTCCAGCCGGGCAAGACGTCTACTTCAATATCACATCTAGTGACGTATTACACGCCTTCCACGTCCCGCAGATGGGACTGAAACAGGACGCCATGCCCGGTCAATCGAACGTCATCAAGACCGTGCCGCTGGAGGAAGGCACCTACCAGGGCTACTGCGCCGAGTTCTGCGGCGTCGCCCACTCCCAGATGTACTTCGAGATTCAGGTCGTCTCTCAGGACGAGTACCAGCAGTTCGTCGAAGAACAACAGAGCGATTCCTCCGGGGACCTCGAACCCGAGGAGACCGACGAAGTCGTCAGCGCACACGACGAATCGGTCGCTCAGGCGCCGGTCCTCGCGTAGGTACGCGTCCCGAACAGCCGTCCCGACGGCGCTTTCTAACTCCGACGCTCGACGATCCGATCGACGATGTGCCCGGTCGAGGATAGTTCCTCCGCGGGCGCGTCGCGTGCCGACGCCCGGTCCACCCGACAGTCGATACCTCGTGACCGAAGAGCCGACTGGAGGTGTTCCTCGTCGTGATGTTGATCGTAACCGAGGACGATGACGTCGGGGTCGATACGTTCGATCGGGACGAAGATGTCCTCTGGATGACCGAGATGGGCCTCGTCGACGACGTCGAGCGCCGCGACCATCCGGCGACGCTGGCCGTCCGACAGGATCGGCTTCGGCTTGTGGGTGACGTTCTCTCCGCGCGCGACGATGACGTGCAGTCGATCACCCATCGCGGCGGCGTCGGAGAGATAGTGGACGTGACCGGGATGGAGGATATCGAAGGTGCCCTGGGCGACGACGGCGGTCATGGGTCGCAGTCGACGCCTCCCCACCGTGGGCGTTCGGGCGTGTCCGCCATGGAGGGTTCGGCGGTTCGGTCGACGGATTCCATCCCGAGACACCGCATAGCTACGGCTCGGTGGCGTCGCCTTCTAAGCGTTCCGGATGCCCGACGACGACGCGAGCGCGGCGGTCCCAGCACGGACGTATTCTGCAAGGCTTAACTTCGGGCACCGATCACACAGTGATATGACAGCTGGGAATGCCGGGGATTCCGGCACCGACACCCGGGGCGAGTCCCGCCCCGTCGTCTACGATCTCGCACCCGACTGCACGGCCGAGGACGTAGACGTCGGCGAGTACTATCACGCCGTCGTCAACGGCGTCGTCGCCTACGGAATCTTCGTCGACGTCTCGGACGAGGTTTCGGGTCTCGTCCACGAGTCGAACCTCGATGGCGACTACGACGTCGGCGACCGACTACTCGTCGAACTCGACGAGATCCGTGACGACGGCGACGTCGCCTTCGCGGAGGCCGACCTCGACGACTACCGCACCGTCGCCGTCGACCACCAGCCGACGATCACGCGAGCCGCGGAGCTTTCGGTCGGTGAGACGGTCACCATCGAGGGGCGGATCATCCAGGTCAAACAGACCGCTGGCCCGACCGTCTTCCGTTGCTGTGACGCGACCGGCATCGTCGCCTGCACGGCCTTCGAGGAGGCGGGCGTCCGCGCCCACCCCGACGTGGAACTCGACGACGCCGTCCGTATCTCGGGCACGGTCGAGGAACACGAGGGGAGCCCACAGATCGAGGTCGAGTCGCTCGCCCGACTGAACGGGTCGGCCGCCGAACAGGTCCACGAAGCCGTCGACGCCGGCTTGGCCGAGCGCGCGGACCCCCACGACGTCGAGCCGCTCGTCGAGTGGGCCGAGTTCGAGAAGCTCCGTCCCGGCCTCGAATCCCTCGCCCGACGGCTCCGACGGACCGTCCTCGAAGGACGGCCGATCAGGGTTCGCCACCACGCCGACGGCGACGGCATGTGTGCCTCGCTCCCGGTCCAGGTGGCGCTCGAACGCTTCATCGCCGCCGTCCACGACGACGAGGACGCCTCCCGACACCTCATCAAGCGCCTCCCGAGCAAGGCGCCGTTCTACGAGATGGAAGACGTCACCCGCGACCTCAACTTCGCGCTCGAAGGCCGCGAGCGCCACGGGCAGAAGCTTCCGCTCTTGCTCATGCTCGACAACGGCAGCACCGAGGAGGACGTCCCCGCCTACGAGAACCTCGCCCACTACGATGTCCCCATCGCCGTCGTCGACCACCACCACCCCGATCCCGAGGCCGTCGAGGACCTTCTCGACGCCCACGTCAACCCCTACCTCCACGGCGAGGATTACCGCATCACCACGGGGATGATGTGTGTCGAACTCGCGCGGATGATCGACCCGGAGATGACCGACGAACTCCGGCACGTCCCCGCGGTTGCGGGACTCTCTGACCGGTCGAAGGCCGAAGCGATGGACGCCTTCGTCGACCTAGCCGGCGAGGCGGGCTACGACCGCACGGATCTCGTCCGTATCGGCGAGGCGCTCGATTACGCCGCCCACTGGCTCCGATACAGCGAGGGCGAGACACTCGTCAGCGACGTTCTGAACGTCGATTGTGACGACGAGCGCCGGCACGCGGAACTCGTCGACTTTCTCGCCGACCGGGCCGAGCGCGACATCGACCGCCAACTCGCCGCGCTCGACCCGCACGTCGAGCACGAACGACTGGACAACGACGCCCACCTGTACCGGGTCGACCTCGACGACTTCGCCTACCGGTTCACCTACCCCGCGCCAGGCAAGACCACCGGCAACCTTCACGACCGGAAGGTCGAGGAGACGGGCGATCCCGTCATCACTATCGGCTACGGTCCCGACTTCGCCGTGCTTCGCTCGGACGGTGTCCGCCTCGACATCCCCGAGATGGTGGCCGAACTCGACGAGGAGGTCGTCGGCGGCGGCGTCTCCGGCGGCGGTCACCTCGTCGTCGGGTCGATCAAGTTCGTGAAGGGCATGCGAAGCGAGGTAATCGACGCGCTCGTCGAGAAGATGGCCGACGCGGAACTCGACGAGGCGCTGTCGAGCGCGACGACACTCGATCCCTGAGCGGCCCGGGCGTCACTCACCGCCGGTCCCCGAACCGAACCGTCTTTCTCGCGATCACGATGGCGACGAGCAGCGCCGCGAGCGCGCCGGCCGCGAGCACCCACGTTGTCCGCCCTGTGTCCCCCGCCCAGTCGGCCGCGAAGGCCTCGCGGAAGTGCGTCGCCAGGTCGTCGCTCCGGACGGCCACCGCCACCTCGCGGTTGTCCGCGACGGCGTTTGCGTTCCAGTTCAGGCTTCCGACGATCACCGTGTCGTCCGCGACGACGCCCTTGGCGTGGACCTTCTCGTACCGTCCGCGAGGCTCGGCGAGTCGTGCCGTGAGCGGCAGGTCGCGCCGCTCGGCGATGCCGTTCAGCCAGTCGACCAAGGCGTCGTTCTCCTCGGCGACGTACCACGCCCCGGAGAGCAGGACCCGCACCCGGACGCCACGCTCGGCGGCCCGCACCGTCGCTCGCAGCAGCGGCCCGTCGCGGCGGCCGATGCTCGGCTGGATCACGTCCACCCGGTCGTCGGCGTCGTCAATCATCCTCACGACCGCCGACTCGGCGTTTCCCGGTGCGGTGAGAACGCGGACGCGGCCGGTCGCCGTCAGCGGGTCGATCCGTGACGGATAGGTTCCGTTGGCTGCCGCCCCCGCGTCGAACCGTTTCCCCCGCCGGTGGCGCCGCCAGGGAATCGCGTCCCGCCCACTCGCGTCGTTCCGGAAGAGACCGGCCAGATCGTCCGCGACCGACCGGGAGTCGACGACGACACCCCATCCCCGGCTGCTCCGGCCGCCGACCCCGGCCGGCTTCCAGTTTTCCGACAGTACGAGCGCACGGTCGTCGACGACGGCGTACTTCGGGTGGTGGTATTCGAAGCGGGCGTGAGGCCCGCCGAGAACCGACACCTCGATTCCCGCGTTGGCGAGTCGGTCGAGGGCCGCGGCCCCACGCGCGGAGCGGCCGCCGACCGGATCGGCGTCGACGAGGACGCGGACCCTGACCCCGCGCTCGGCGGCGGCAACGAGCGCGTCGGCAACTCGCTCGCTGGTGAACGTATAGCCCGCGAGCAGGAGTCGACGCTCGGCCCCACGGAGCGTATCGAGGGGGACCTCGGGGCTGTCCGGGAGGAGGAACCCACGAACTCTCGCGGTGCCGTGAGTTCGGACCGCGCGTGGCTCGAACCCGACGGGACGCCACCGGCGGCCGTCACCCTCGACGACGAGTCGCTCCCCTTCGGGGGCGTCCCGGTAGTCGAGGCGTGCGACGACGGCCCCGTCGCGACGGAGCGTGAGCCGTTCGCCGGCGTTAGAGAGCGACAGCCGGGAGACGCCGAGGACCGGCACCTCGGCCAGCCGTCGCGTCGCGTTCGGATCGTCTCCGACGGCGAACCGTGTCCCCGGGCGCTCGGCCGGATCGGTCGGGAGCGACACGGTCGTCTCGCCGTCGCTCAGCGTCCAGTTCGCGGCCGCTTTCGGGACGGCCACGACGACGAACTCGCCGGTATCGCCGTCCACGGCCGGGTTGGGGACGGCGCCGACGATGGCCGGCGGCGTGGGAGTGGTGGCGGCGGTCACTGGCGCCGCAACCGTCGCCGCCACACCGAGGGCGAACACGGCGGCGAGCACGGGCCACGGATCGAAACGTGAATGGGGCACGGCCGGCCCTGGTCCCGTGTTCACGTATGAAGCTTCGGAGGATTTTTGTCCCCGTCAGTCGCCCGTCCGGGCATGGTAGCCGTCGCGAACGCACTCAGACTGCTCGGATCGGCCCTCGGCGCACTCGGCGGCGCGCTGGTGTTCGTGGAGTTCTTCCAGATGCCGAGCTACGTCGAGTACAACGAGGAGTTCCAGGACTACCGGATCGAGGGAAATCGCACGGAGGTCCGAGAACACACCTGGATCGGTCGGGTCGGCGGGTTCTGTCTCTCCCTCGGGTTCGCCCTGCTCTTTCTGGCGACGTTTCTCGGATAGCCGGATCCGCTGCCCGAGCGTATTAGTGGGTTGCCGACAAACGGGGTGCAAGGGTACACAGTGCCACGTTCCCTCCAGCGGTTCATCGACGAACTGGAGTGCCATCGACGACGCATCGCCGTCGTGAATGGTGCTGGGGTCGACTCGAAGGTCGACGATATTGTCGAGTACTTCGACCGGTTCGACCTCGAAACGGAGCACGTCTCCGTCTCCGCGCTTCCCGACGCGTTTCTGGTGCTCACCGACGGCGACGACTACCTCGGCTCTATCGGCGTCGCCGAACTCCACGAGTACCTCTATGACTCTCTCGACGGCGACATCGGTCCCGATTCGGACATCGTGGGCGACCAGAACGCCGCCGTCGAGGGCTTTCTCGCTCGACTCGACGGCAACGTCTACTCACTGTCCGCCGAGGGGAAACTCGCGCTGGCCTGTGTCTCGCACCTGCTCGAGACCCGCGCGTGGCGTCGTGGAGTCGGGGAACTCCACGCGGGGATTCAGCGCTTCTCTCTCCTGCGTGACGATCCGGCGCTGTGGTCGCGATACCGGAAGCTCTCCGGATGCGGGGTGGAAACGACGGTCTACGGGCGACGCGACTGGACGCCATCGGACTGGAGCGGTGTGGCCGCCTACGCCGACGAAGCCGATGCGAGCGTCGGCGACTACTGGTTCGTCGCGTACCGTGGTCCCGAAGACGACGACGACGGCGCCTTGCTCGCACGCGAGGACGACAACGGACGGTACACCGGCTTCTGGACCTTCGAATCCGACACCGTCGACGCCATCGTCGAGACGCTCGTCACCGACTACCAACCGGCCCTGACACGCCTCCCGGAGCAGCCGTCCTGAGCGTCCGCTCGCCGGGGGGTTATTTAGCGGATGGCTCGGTCACGCGTTCACCGAGACCGACCACGAGGGGTCGCAAAACGCCGCCGTCGTGGTCGACACCCACAGCCGCGACGGCAGCCAGCCCGAAGGCACCGGGCGAGTCGGCGGCCAGTAGCCGACGCCGGCAACCGCCTGTGACTCTCGGCCCCACCTAGGCGGACAGGCGCCGCATCTCGTCGTCTGCGAGGTCGAGTGTGGCCGCGGCGACGTTCTCCTCTAGGTGTGTGACACTCGACGTTCCGGGGATGGGGAGGACCACCGGCGAGCGGTCGAGCAGCCACGCCAGTGCGACCTGTCGCGGCGTCGCGTCGTGGGCCTCGGCCACGGCGTCGAGAGCGTCGGCTTTCGCCCCGAGGTCGCCGCCCCCGAGCGGGAAGTAGGGTAGGAACCCGATGTCGTTCGCCTCGCAGACGTCGAGGACGTCGTCGTGGGTGCGGTCGGCGACGCTGTACTCGTTTTGCACGGTCGCTACCTCGACGACGTCGCGAGCGCGTTCCAGTTGGTCGACGGAGACGTTGCTGACGCCGACGTGACGGATCAGGCCACGGTCCTTGAGGTCGGCGAGTGCCTGCATCGACGCCTCGATGGACACGTCGGGGTCGGGTGCGTGGTACTGGTACAGGTCGATCGTCTCGACGCCGAGGCGGTCGCGGCTACACAGCGCGGCGTTCCGGAGGTACTCGGGGTCGCCGTGACGGAGCCAGTCGCCGTCGGGCGAGCGAAGCAAGCCACCCTTGGTGGCGACGAAGGCGTCGTCTGGCGTCCCGGCCTCACGGAGCAGACGCTCGCTGGTCCCTGGGCCGTACGCGTCCGCGGTGTCGACGAGGTCGACGCCGAGTTCGGCCGCCCGGTCGAGAACGCGCCGGGCCGCGGCGGTGTCCTCCGGGGGTCCGAGGACGCCCTCGCCGGTGATGCGCATCGCACCCAGGCCGAGGCGGTTGACCGCGTCTTCGCCGCCGATGGCGAACGTTCCGCCGGTGTCGTCGAGTGATCGCATACGCTCCGTTGACCCGCTGGCGGGATATAATCAGCGCGCCGGCGGTCGCCGGAGTTCGACGACGACTTCGGTTCCGCGAGGGTCGTTGTCACGCACCTCGATGTCACCGTCGTAGTGGTTCAACAGCGTCTTGACGAGCGCGATGCCCCGCCCCTCGCCGGATTCGATGGCCGACTCGAACAGGTGGGCTTTCACGTCGTCGCGGATTCCCGGGCCGTCGTCGGTGACGAACACGCGGACGGTCCGCTCTCGGCGCTCGGCGGTAACCCACACCGTCGGCTCCGAGCCGTCGTGGTGCTGGACCGCGTTGCGGAGGAGGTTCGTGAACACCGCCGAGACGGCGTCGGTCGCCAGTACGTACAGCTCCGGGTCTACGTCCACCTCGACGGTCGCCGCCGGATACGCCGCCCTGATATCCTCGGCGACCCGCAGGATGCTCGTCGAGATATCCATCGGCGCCGGCTCCTGCTCCCCGGCGAAGACGTCTGACAGCCGCTTCACGTCCTCGATCAGCGCCGCGATGGCGTCGCTCCGCCGCTCGATGGGGTCGAGGTACTCCTCGGTCCCCTCGGTTTGCTCGGCGAGCAGTCCGGTGTATCCCTGGATCACCTGCGTCGCGTTCAGCGCGTTGTGTCGGAGGTGGCTGTTCAGGAAGACGAGGGCGTCCCGGCGGTGGTCGGCCTCCTGAGCCGAGCGCTTCGCCCGGGCGTAGTAGATGCCGACTACGCCACCGCCGATGCCGCCGCCCGCGCCGACGACGATGACGCCGAACATCGCCTCACCGACGGCCCGTCCCTCTAGGAGTCGGATCCCGACCGTCAGCGAGGACAGGGCGACGAAGACAGCCATCCCCACGAGACACCACCGGACGACCGACCACGTGTCCGCCACGGGGAGGTCACTCCCAGAGAGCCAGCGACCCAACCAGAACAGGCCGGCCGACAGCGAGAGACAGAGGGCAAGCGAGAGAACGGGGCCGAGACTGACTCCCAACTGTCCGACATCGGAGAGGAAGTTGGCTACCGAGACGACGGCGACAGCGAGTGCGAGAATGACGATGAGTGACGGCGCGTGGACGGCGATCCGTCGTTCCCACGCCGCGACATCCATACCACCGCATCGGAGACCACCTACAAAATGGTTACCTGTGTTCGATAGCCAGCGGCGACCCGACCGGCGCGGTCGGTTCTGTTGGGTTTACCCGTCTGGGCATCCAACGACCGCGCATGACGATGCCGACGCGTCGGAACCGCCTCGACGAGGAGGCCAGCCCGTATCTCGAACAACACGCCGACAACCCGGTACACTGGCAGCCGTGGGACGAGACGGCGCTCTCGGCCGCTCGAGAGCACGACGTGCCCATCTTCCTCTCGGTCGGCTACTCCGCCTGTCACTGGTGTCACGTCATGGAGGCAGAGAGCTTTCAGGACGAGGCGGTCGCGTCGGCGCTCAACGAGCACTTCGTCCCGATCAAGGTCGACCGCGAGGAACGCCCGGACCTCGATAGCGTCTACCAGACCATCTGTCAACTGGTTTCGGGTGGCGGCGGGTGGCCGCTCTCGGTCTTTCTCACCCCCGAGGGCAAGCCCTTCTACGTCGGGACGTACTTTCCGCGGGAGCCACAGCGTGGCCGTCCCGGATTCAACCAGTTGCTCGAAGACATCTCCCGGTCCTGGCGGGAGGACCGCGAGGAAATCGAGAACCGCGCCGATCAGTGGACGGCGGCTATCACCGACGAACTGGAGTCGACACCGGAGTCGCCGGGCGACCCCCCGGAGTCTGATCTTCTGGCCTCGGCGACGGCGGCGGCGATCCGAAGCGCGGACCGCGAACACGGCGGCTTTGGCTCCGGTGGGCCGAAGTTCCCCCAGCCCCGCAGACTCGACCTCCTGCTCAGGGCGGCGACCCTCGACGGCGACGAGGCGGCCCGCGAGGTGGCCATCGAGGCGCTGGACGCCATGGCAACCGGCGGCCTCTACGACCACGTCGGCGGCGGATTCCACCGCTACGCCACCGACCGCGAGTGGACCGTCCCTCACTTCGAGAAGATGCTCTACGACAACGCGGAACTCCCGCGGGTATCCCTGCTGGCCGCCCAGGTGACGGGGTCGGATCGCTACGCCCGTGTCGCCGCCGAGACGGTCGCCTTCCTCGAACGAGAACTCCGACATCCGGACGGCGGATTCTACAGCACGCTCGACGCCCAGAGTCGCCCGCCTGCGTCGCGGGTCGACGACGAGGACGCCGAGGACGCCGAAGGAGCGTTCTACGTCTGGACTCCCGAGGAAGTCCACGACGCGCTCGCCGAACTGGACGTCGACGGGGTCGACGCCGAGACGGCTGCGGACCTGTTCTGTGACCGCTACGGCGTCGCGTCCGGTGGCAACTTCGAGGGTGGCACGACGGTGCTCACGGCGGCGACGAGCTACGCCAGCCTCGCGGAGTCGTACGACCTGTCCACCGAAACAGTCGAGCGCGCCCTGATGGCCGCGCGGAGTCGGGTCTTCGAGGCCCGTGCGGAGCGCCCCCGGCCCGCCCGCGACGAGAAGGTGTTGGCGGGGTGGAACGGCCTCGCCATCTCCGCCGTCGCGGCTGGGGCGCGCGTTCTCGATCCGGCGCTTGCGGGTACCGCCACCGACGCGCTCGCCTTCGTTCGCGAGCACCTCTGGGACGCCGACGCCAAGCGCCTCTCCCGGCGCTACAAGGACGGCGACGTCGCTGTCGAGGGCTACCTCGACGACTACGCCTTCCTCGCGAAGGGCGCCTTCGACTGCTATCAGGTGACCGGTGAGGTCGACCACCTTGCCTTCGCGCTCGAACTCGCCCGCGTCGTCCGCACGGCGTTCTGGGACGCGGACGCGGGGACGCTCTACTACACGCCCGCCGACGGCGAAGGGCTGGTGACCCGCCCCCAGGAACTGAACGATCAGTCGACACCGTCGAGTCTCGGCGTCGCGGCCGCCCTCTTCGAGCAACTCGACCCCTTCGCCCCCGAGGAAGACTTCGCGGCGATTACCGAGCGCCTCCTGTCGACCCACGCCGACCGGATCCGGGGCAGCCCACTCGAACACGCCTCGCTCGTCCTCGCGGCCGACGCTCATGCCCGCGGCCCGGTCGAGTTGACGCTCGCGGCCGACGACCTGCCGACGGCGTGGCGGGAGACGCTCGCCGAGACGCCGCTGCCGACGGGCGTGATCGCCCCCCGGCCGGCCGACGACGGCGCTCTCGACGACTGGCTGGCGACGCTCGGCCTCGACGAGGCACCGCCGATCTGGGCGAACCGTGACGCCGTCGACGGCGAGCCAACGGCGTACGCCTGCCGCGATTTCACCTGCTCGCCGCCAAAAACGGACCTCGACGCGGCGCTCTCCTGGCTCGATTAGGCCTGCGCCCGCTCGTCGCGCTCGGCGATCCGCCCCGCGAGGTACTCCGCGATGGGTTCCGGTTCCTCCTCGACGAACCGGGTGACCTCCTCGCCCGCCCGCTCGACGACGACCGTCGGGATGTACTCGATTCCGTAGGCGTCGACGCCCTCGCCGTCCTTGTCGTCGTCGACGGGATACCGGTCGATCCGCTCGTCGGGGACGCCCGCGGCGTCGAGGGCGGCCGCGAAGGTCGGCAACTGCCCCTGACAGTCGCCACACCAGTCTGCGCCCCACACCTTGTAGGAGAGTCCCTTGCGGCCGAGCGCCGCCAGTACCTCGTTGTCACCCTCCCAGGTTCCGGTCGGCTCCATCGTCTCCAGTGTCGCCGTCATGTGCGGCGTTACCGCGTCCACGGGCTTAACGCCGACGCTCCGGGCATCCACCCGTCGCCGGCCGCCGCGAGTCGCCGGCTATTCGTATCCGGCAGCCCCGTGTGTGGACAGCGAGATGGTCGAGGAACCAGCGGACAACCCGTACGTACGCGACCCGGACACGTCGTTCGCGCCGGTCGACGACCTCGACGCGGCGACGGCCCGCGAACAGGCCCGGCGGCTCAGGGCAGCGATCGAATACCACAACTACCGCTACTACGTGGCGAACGACCCCGTAATCGCCGACCGAACCTACGACGCACTGTTCGACCGCCTGGACGACTTGGAGGCGGCGTTCGACCTCGACGACGAACACTCGCCGACCCGTCGGGTGGGGGGCGCCCCGCTCGACGAACTGGAGACGGTCGAACACGTCGCCCCGCTCCTGAGTCTGCAGTCCTCCGGTGACGCCGCCGAGATTCGCGAGTTCGACCGTCGTATCCGGGAGGCCGTCGGCGACGTGACCTACTCGGCGGAGCCGAAGTTCGACGGCTTCTCCGTCGAGGTGGTGTACGAGGACGGCGTCTTCGACCGTGCAGTCACCCGTGGCGACGGCGAGGAGGGCGAGGACGTCTCCGCGAACCTCCGGACGGTCGGAAGCGTCCCCCTGCGCCTGCGGGACGCGCCCGACTTCCTGGCCGTTCGGGGCGAGGTCTACATGCCCCGCTCGGGCTTTCAAACGCTGAATCAGCGGCGGATCGAGCGCGGCGACGACCCCTTCGCCAACCCACGGAACGCGGCGGCCGGGACGGTTCGACTGCTCGACCCCTCGACGGTCGCGGACCGCCCGCTCGATGTCTTCTTCTACGACGTGATCGAGACGTCGGCGACGATCACCAGCCAGCGCGAGGCGTTCGACCTCCTCCGCGAACTGGGCTTTCGGGTGAACGACGAGACGACGCTCGTCGAGGACGTCGAAGCGGTGCTCGACTACCGCGACCGCCTCATGGCGGCCCGCGAGGACCTCGAATACGAGATCGACGGCGTCGTTGCCAAGGTCGACGACGTCGGGAAGCGCGAGCAACTGGGGTCGACCGCCCGCCACCCGCGGTGGGCCTTCGCCTACAAGTTCCCCGCGCGAACCGGCGAGACGACCGTGGAGAGAATCGTCGTCCAGGTGGGGCGGACGGGGAAGCTAACGCCCGTCGCCCTGCTCGATCCCGTCGACCTCCAAGGGGTCACGATCAGCCGCGCGACGCTTCACAACGCCGCACAGATCCGCGACCTCGGGGTCCACGCGGGCGCAACCGTTCGCGTCGAGCGTGCCGGCGACGTCATCCCCGAGGTGTCAGAGGTGGTCGCGGACGACGAGAACGACAGCGAGAGCTTCGCCATGCCCGAGACCTGCCCCGTCTGTGACGGCCCGGTCGCCCGCGAGGGCGAGCACCACTACTGTACGAACGCCTCGTGTCCGGCACAGCTTCGGCGGCGCCTCCAACACTTCTGCTCGCGGGACGCGATGGATATCGAGGGGGTAGGAGAGGCGGCCGCCGACCGACTGGTCGAGGCGGGACTGGTCGAGTCGCTCGCGGATCTCTACACCCTCGATGTCGACGACCTTGCGGCCCTCGACGGGTGGGGCGAGCGGTCGGCGGCGAACCTCCGCGACGAACTGGCGGCGAGCGAGGGGGCCGACCTCGGCTCTTTCCTCTACGCTCTCGGGATTCGACACGTCGGGACCGAGCGGGCGCGGGCGCTCGCGGCGGCGTTCGACCTGTCGGACCTGAAAAACGCGAACGCCGAGGACCTCCAGGCCGTCGAGGACGTGGGGCCGGAGGTGGCTGAGGCCGTGACCGCCTTCTTCGAGTCGCCGGCGAACGTGGAGACGGTCGACCGACTGGCCGAGGCGGTGGGACCGGAATCCCCCGCTGACGAGGGGGGTGACGAACTCGACGGCCTGACCCTCGTGTTCACGGGGAGTCTCCCGGGCTACACCCGGTCGGAGCTGTCGAACCTGCTCGAAACCCACGGCGCGAACGTCACGTCGTCGGTCAGCGGCGCGACGGACTACCTCGTGGTCGGGGAGAACCCCGGCCAACGAAAGCGCGAGCAGGCCGATGCGGAGGATGTCGAGACGCTCGATCCCGCGGCCTTCGAGGAGCGAATTCTGTCCCGACTGTAAGACCCGGTTCCATCATCGATTTAGGCGGCGGCCTCGAACCGAGTGCGTATGTACGATAGCGTCCTCGACGCCATCGGCTCGCCTCTGGTGCGGATCGACTCCCCACCGGGGACGACCGTGGCGGCGAAAATCGAGTCGAAGAACCCGGGCGGGTCGGCGAAAGACCGCCCGGCGATGGCGATGGTCGAGGCCGCGGAGGAGCGGGGCGAACTCGAACCCGGCGACACCATCGTCGAACCCACGAGCGGCAACACGGGCATCGGTCTCGCCGTCGTCGGCGCCGCCAAGGGATACGATGTCCACATCGTGATGCCGTCCTCGAAGTCGCCGGAGCGCCGTGCGATCATGAAGGCGTACGGCGCCGAGGTTCACCTCGTCGACGGCGAGATGGACGCCGCAAGGACGCTGGCCGACGAACTGGCGGCCGAGGGGATGGTCCAGATGCAGCAGTTCGAGAACCCCGCGAACCCCGAGTCTCACTACCGAACGACGGGCAAAGAGATCTTAGAGCAGACGGACCGTCGGATCGACGCGCTGGTCTGTGGGGTCGGCACCGGCGGCACCATCTCCGGAACTGGCCGGCGTCTGAAAGAGGCGTTTCCCGAGATGACGGTCGTGGGCGTCCAGCCGGACACCAACCGATTCCTGAGTGGCGACCCCGGTGCCGACGAGTTCCAGGGGATGGGGCCGGGGTTCGTCGCCGAGAACGTCGACGTGGACCTCCTCGACGACGTGGAGGACGTATCGCTGGCGGCCGCCGAAGACGAGTGTCGACGCCTCGCGCGCGAGGAGGGGGTTCTGGTCGGCCAGTCGAGTGGTGCGTCCAGTCTCGGCGCGAAACGGGTTGCCGAACGCCTCGACGTCGCGGACCCGTTCGTGGTCACGGTGTTCTGGGACAGCGGCGAGCGCTACATGTCGACCGGAATGTTCGACTAACCGCCGAACTCGGCCTCGGTCACGCGGACGACGACGGTGTCGTCGAGCGGCCGGAGGTCGTACTCCGGGACGCGCCCGTCGGTGCGGGTGGCGTACATTGGCTCGACGAGCGTGTCGCCGTCGAGGCCGTAGACGCGGAGGAACGTGTCGGTGTCGGCGGGGTCGACGTTCTCGTCGCGGACGGCCGTCGCGAGGTCACGGGAGAGCCACTCGTCGGTCGAGACGCTTGGCTCCCGGACCAGCGCGCAGTCGGCAAAGCGGACGAGATACCAGTTCAGATCGTTCAGAAGCGAGACGGCGGCCCCGAGGCTGACGGTGTCGACGGCGACCGAGTTGGCGAACGGTTCGTGGAGGTCGTAGGTGGCGAGTGCCGCCCGCGACGTCTCCCGCGAGAGCAGTTCGTATCGGAGGTCGACGTCCGCGTCCCCGACGAGGCAGACCTGCGTCACGGTCGTGTGGTCGGCGGGCGGGACTAAATTGGTTGCGACGGGCTCACCCGTCGACGATCCACAGGTCGTCGACGGCCGCCGCGGCGTCGGCGAGCAGGTCGTCCGGTTCGGCCGCCTCGACGGTATCGAGAGTCGCCCCCGTCGCGGGGGTGTCGGGAGCGAGCCGTTCACAGCCCACCGGTATCGACGAGTGCTCGTCGGTGCCGATGGCGCGTGCCTGCTCGATGATCGCCTCCTTATCGCGGGTGAGCAACGGCCGGTGGACCGGGACGTCGACCGCCGCGTCGGTGACCGCGAGATTCGCCGCGGTCTGACTCGACTTCTGCCCGATGGCCTCGCCGGTGACGACCCCGGCCGCGTCGGTACGCTCCACGACGACCGCTGCCATCCGCAGGATCGCGCGCCGCCAGGAGAGCATCCGGGTGTCCGCCACCTCGGCGGCCAGCCGTTCGACGACCGACCCCCCGGGGACGATCCGGAGCCGACAGTCGACGTTGGGGGCGTACGACGCGAGGCGGTCGGCGGTCGCCGTGGCGCGGGCCTCGTGATCGGGGCCGCCGTAGTCCCCGAGACGGACGTAGAGGGGGTAGACCGGGGAGCCGCGGCGCATCGCCTCGTAGGCCGCGACGGGGGAGTCGTGGCCGCCGCTGACGAGCGCAACGAGCGGCGCCTGCGTCCCGACGGGCAACCCGCCGGGGCCTGCGACACTTCGAGCGGCGACGTGGGCACGACCGTTCCGCACCTCGACGTGGTACGTCCGGTCGGGGTCGTCGAGGTCGACCGTCGCGTCGGTGACGGCGCCAACGATCCGTCCGCCGTCGCGCTCGATGTCGCGACTGGAGCAGTCGCCGTCGCCGACACACCGGGCGCGGACGGCGTAGGTGTCGGGCGGCGACGTGGCACGCGCCAGGGTGGCGAGTGCGTCGCCGATGGCGTCGGCGTCTGCAGGACGGGTCGCCACCGGTCGGGCCCAGACGACACCCGGCGCGTCGGCGGCGACGCGGGCGGCGCGTCCGGGGTCGGGGGTGTCGACGACGAGCCGTGCCCAGGTCTGCTCGACCGTCGCCTTGACGTCCCGGTCCGCGAGGAGGGCGGCGAGGTTGTCCCGGAGGCGACGGGTCATCTTCGCCCGCACCTCGCTACTTTTCGTCGAGAGTTCGCCAAAGCTCACGAGGACGGCGTCCGCGGGGTCGTTCCCGTCGGTGACGGTGTCACGCTCGTCCACGGTCACGGTCAGCGTAGGCGGCCAGGATACTAGGGTGTTCGGTCCGGTCGCGTCGGACCGGCGTTCAGAACGTCCGGAGTTCGCCCTCGATGACCGAGCGGGTCACGTCGGTCACGTCGGCGAGCTCCCGGTCGGCGATGGTCTCGATGTCGGCCTCGATGTCCGAGAGTGCGACGTCGTCCTCGGTGACGACGAAGACGTCGGCGACGTGCGGTTGGTCGATGGGGCGGCCAATCTGTGAGAGCAGGCGCACCCGGAACTCGCGGATGCCGGGCACCTCGTCGACGACCGACTCCGCGATGCGCGTGCTGAGGAGGTTGTAGATCTTTCCGATGTGGTTGACGGGGTTCTTGCCGCTGGTGGCCTCCATGCTCATGGGACGATTGGGGGTGATGAGGCCGTTGGCGCGGTTGCCGCGGCCGACGGAGCCGTCGTCGCCCTGTTCGGCGCTGGTGCCGGTCGTGGTGAGGTAGATCGACCCCTCGTCGTAGTCGTCGGCGGTGTTCACCTCGACGGCGACACTCCGGTCGGTGCGGGCCTCCGCGAGGTCCGTGACAGCCTCGCGAACCTTGTCGACGGCGTCGCGGTAGGCCGCCATGTCCGGGAGGTGCCGGTCGATCATCGCCGCGGCCACCGTCAGGTCGATGTGATCGCCCTCGCGTTTGCCCATGATCTTCACGTCCGGGCCGAGTTCCGGATTCTCGGCCGCGTAGGGGCCGTTGAGATGCTCCTCGGCGTCGCGGACGATCCGCTCGGTTTCGGTCAGTGGTGCGTGGCCGACGCCGAAACTCGTGTCGTTGGCCATCGGGACGGCTGCCCCCTCCTCCCCGAAGACGGTCTGGAGGTCGCCGCTCCCTTCCCCGAGGCGCACGTCGACGATCACGTCGGTGCCGAAGTCGAGTTCGGGGACGACCTCGTTCAGATATTCGCGGGCCGCAGACAGCGCCGCCGTATCGACGGGGAGGGTGTACTCGGTGCCGTCCGGCGCCTCGTACTCTCGGGTCGCCCGCCCCACGATCAGGATGTAGATCGGTTCGACCACCTCACCGCCGCCGAACGCCGGCGCGGCGTTGCCCGCGGCCAACTGCGTCTCGTCGGTGTTGTAGTGAAGCACTTCCCCCACGCGGTCGAGATAGAGGTTCGACAGCGCACGCGAGACGTGTTCGGCGATCCCGTCACAGAGGGAGTCGGGGTGGCCGATCCCTTTCCGCTCGACGATCTCCACCTCCTGGTCCTCGACCGCACGCCGGTCGCTGGACTCAATTCGAATGTTCCGGTCGCTCATCGGCGGCAGTTGTCGCCGCCGGGTGCTATAACTTGCGGAAACCTTTCGACTCCGTAGTATTACTACTGAGAATTTTCTGCGTCCAACAGGAGGCCGAGATACGACGTCCGGATCTGGTCGTCCGGGTCGAGGGTTAGGTCACGGAGGTGAGCGGCGGCGCCCTCACGGACCGCCTCAACGTCCGCTTCCGTCGCCTCGCGTTCGATTTCGACGAACTCGCCAAGGTCGCCGACCGTATCCAGCGTCACCGTGTAGCCGTCGAGCCGGTATCGGTCGCGGTCCTTCTCGACGACGGCCGCGGGCGAGAAGCCGAGGGCGTCGAGAACCTCGGCCATCCGGTCGGCGTCGGCGACGCCCGTCTCCACCTCCCGGCGGGTCTTCGAGGCCGCCTCGACGAGTGGCCCCTTGTACGTGATCCGGGTCGCCGAGTCGTCGTCGGCCTCCTCCCGCCGGATCCGAAGCGCCTCGTCGGTTTCGCCGAAGTCGCGGTGGGGGGCGTCGTAGTAGGTGTCCACCTGTTGGACGCGCCCGACGTGTTCGGCGTCGAGCGCCGACAGTCGCTCGCGGACCGCCTCGTGGGATGCCCGCACCTTCAACTCGACTTCGTACATACCCCATCCGTCGGGAGCCGGGCCGAAAAAGCCCGCTATCGGTGATCGCGGCGCCGCCACTCACGTCGGACGGGAAACGTGATTCTTAAGGGTCGCACGGGAGTTGTGGGTGGTATGAGTGACGAACAGGCCGAATCGGCCGACGAGCCGGTAGACGCCGACACGGCCGATGACCCCGACGCGGAGACTGCAACTGAGTCCGAGACCGAGGCGGCGTCCGGCCTGCAGGACGGTGACTTCGTCCGTCTCGACTACACCATCCGAACCACGGACGACGACCAGGTCGTCGACACGACCAGTCAGGAGGTGGCCGAGGAGGCCGGCATCGACGAGGAGGGCCACGAGTTCGAGCCCCGAACCGTCGTTATCGGCGCGGGACACGTCTTCCAGGCCGTCGACGACGACCTGATCGGCAGTGACGTCGGCGACGAGAGCACCGTCGCGGTCGACGCCGTCGAGGCCTTCGGCGAGTTCGACCCCGACGACGTGCGGACCGTCAGCGCCGAGAAGATCGACGAGGACGACCGCTACCCCGGCGCTCACGTCACCGTCGACGGAGAACAGGGCCACGTCGAGACGATCATCGGCGGCCGCGCCCGTGTCGACTTCAACCACCCGCTCGCCGGCGAGGACCTCGAATACGAGTACGAGGTGCTCGACGTCGTCGACGACCCCGCGGAACAGGCCCAGGGTCTGCTCGGCATGTACCTCGATCAAGCGCCCGAGGTCTGGATCGAAACCGACGAAGTCGAGGAAGAGGTTCAAGTCGAAGTCGAGAGCGACGACGACGAGGACCCCGAGTACGAGACCGAGACCCAGACCGCCGAGAAAGAGACGCTGTACGTCGAAGCCACGCCGACGATGACGATGAACCAGCAGTGGCTCTTCCAGAAACAGCAGATCGCTCAGCAGATCATGGACCGTCTCGACCTGGACCGCGTCATCGTCCAGGAGACCATCGACGGCTCCGGCGGCATGATGGGCGGTATGGGCGGCATGATGGGCGGTATGGGTGGCGCCGGCGGCGCCGACGTCGAGGAAGCCCTCGAGGATGTCGACGTTGACGCCGACGAAATCGTCGAAGAACTCGAAGACGACGTCGACCTCGAAGAGTAACACGCTTCTCCGTTCTTCGAGCCGACGGGTCGTCGGTGACCCGTCAGGCGATGTCGCGGCTGGTGTCGATAGTGACGCCGTCGGTGAGTTTCAGCTTGATAGTCTCCTCTAGGGCGCTCCCGCCGCGGAACTTGGGGACGGCGAGTCGGTTGACGATCTGTGAGCCGCTGGTGTCCGTCCGGAGGTCGAACACCACGTCCGCCATATGTTCCGTGAGCGACCGGTTGGGCGTGTCGTCGCCGTGCATTGCATGTAACACCGCAATCGATCCCGTGTTGACCATGTGGGTCTGGAGTTCGTTAAGAAAGCGCCGATACCGGGTCGGCTCGGCGTCTTCGAGGGGATCAACGACGTCGATGAGGAGGTTGGCACTCTCGGGGAGGTCCTTCACGAGGCGGGTCGCGTTGTCGATGGGTGGGTAGTCGCCAGCGTCACGGACCGACAGGCGGTCGACGCCGCCGCGGTAGCGCTCGATGGCGTCACGCACCGCCTGTTCCGAACGGATCGTCGTCACGTACAGCGTCCCCCGCGCGGCCGCAATCTCGTACAGTAGCGACTCAGACTGGCTGGCCGGATCGGCGCTCAGCAGGAGGATGCTCCCCGGCGGAATCCCCCCGTCGAGCTGTCTGTCGAGGACCGAAATCCCCGTTGGCAGACGCTTGGCCATTGTTCGATATCACGCTTGGGACGCTAATAGGTCTTCTCCCAACTGCATCGCGAGGCGTCGGTAGGCGCGTCGTACCCGCTCGTCGTCGAGGATTGGCGGGTCAGCCGGGGGCACCGACGCGGCCACCGGACAGTCGAGGAGGTCGGTCACCGCGTCGGGGGCCGAGCGTGTGCGGGTCAACACGACCCCACACACCGGGGCGCCGAGGGTCCGGGCCATCGCGGCCGTCTTGACGGCGTCCCGGAGCGCTGGCGCACAGAGCGTCGTGACGAGGAGCGTCGCGTCCGCGGCCCGGAGCGGGGCGGCGGCATCCGGGCCGGCGCCGCCGGGGCAGTCCACGAGCGCCGGCCGGTCGGCCGCGGCCACCCTGTCGAGCGCCCGGGCGAGTGCGTCCGGGTCGGCGCCGGCGTCGCCGACGTGGGGCGCAGGCAGGACGCCAACCCCCGGCTCGTCGGATCCCGTCCGTGCGACGCCTCCCACGCCACGGTCGTCGACGGCCGCGAGCGTCGGCTCACGGTCGACGCCGGCGAGCGCGTGCAGGTTCGGCATATCGGCGTCGGCGTCGGCCGCGACGACCGGCGGGTCGAGCGCCGCGGCCAGGCCGAGGGCCGTCGTCGTCTTTCCCACTCCGCTCTTGCCTCCGGCGATGGCGAGCATGGCGGGGGGTGGACGCCCCACCGGATTTGAACGTCGGGGTGAAAACGGGTCACACAGCCGTCTCGATGGTGTTCCACGAATGACGGGAACTGTTTTCTGGTGGTTCGTCGGAGCATCTCGGCGACCCACCGGTAACGATTCGGGATACCCCGTATCAGTCGTGACAGCAGCCGCCGGCCTCGCCGCCGAAGTCGACGGCGAGTGGCTCGGAGATTGCGCGGTTGACCGCTTCGAGTTGGCTCTGGAGCGCCTCTTGGGCGTTCAGGTACTCCTCCATCACCGGCAGCGAGTGGAGGTCGTTCTGTGCCTGCTGGAGTTTTGCGACGTGTTCCTGGCTCGCCTCGCCGGCCTCGCGGGCCGTGACGAACTCGTCGCGGAGGCGTTCGACCTCGGCGATCCGCTCTTGTGCGTCCGGGTCGTCCTCGACGGCGGCTTTCGCCTCCGCGAAGCGCTCGTAGGCGGGTGAGTCCGCGATGGCTTCGCCGAGTTCCGAGCCCAGATCCTCCAGCCGACTCGTTGTCGTGCTCATATCTCCCCTTGCGGCTCCCGGCGTTTCAATTTGCCGCCCCCGCCCTCCGCAACTGGGTCGGGAGCCGGCCGGAGGTTTATCTGCCACCCCTCCCTGCCCCCGGTATGGAAACCGACACACGTGTCGGGGTCGACGTCGGCGGCACCTTCACGGACGTGGTCGTCGCCGACGCCGACGGACTCGCGACGCTGAAGGTACCGTCGACGCCCGACGCCCCGGACCGGGGCGTTCTCGACGGGGTCGACGCCGCGGGCGAGGCGGCCAATCTCGACCCGGCCACAGTCGAGTTCTTTGCCCACGGAACGACCGTCGCCACGAACGCCCTCCTCGAACGCGAGTGGGCCGAGACGGCGCTCGTGACGACCGCAGGGTTCCGCGACGCGGTCGAGATTGGTCGACAGACCCGCCCCGACCTCTACGACCTGCGCGCCGAGAAGCCGTCACCGGTCGTCGACCGGGACCGGCGCTTCGAGGTGCCCGAACGCCTCGATCACCGGGGCGAGGTCGTCGAACCCCTCGACGAGGACGCCGCCCGCGAGGTAGCCCATGCCGTCGCCGACGCCGACGTCGAGAGCGTCGCCGTCGCCTTCCTCTTTGCCTTCGAGGACGACGTCCACGAGCGGCGGATGGCGGCACGCCTCCGCGAGGCGGGCGTCGACGCCGAACTGTCGCTGTCCAGTGACGTCTTGCCCGAGATCCGAGAGTACGAGCGCACGCTGGCGACGACGATCAACGCCGCGCTCAAGCCGGTGATGAACCGATATCTGGGGCGCTTGGAGGAGGGTATCGCCTCGGCCGGCGTTCCCGCGGCGATGCAGGTGATGCAGTCAAACGGCGGGGTCGCCTCGGCGGCCGCGGCGCGAGAGCGTCCCGTGAATACGCTCCTCTCGGGGCCGGCCGCGGGCGTCCGCGGCGCCGCCCACGTCGCGGGTGCCGCCGGGTTCGACGACGTCCTCACGATGGACATGGGCGGCACCTCGTGTGACGTGTCGCTGGTCCGGGACGGCGACCCCGTCGTCTCGACGGAGGGATCGGTCGGCGAGTATCCGGTCAACGTCCCGATGGTCGACGTACACACCATCGGCGCGGGCGGCGGCTCGGTCGCGTGGGTCGACGAGGGGGGAAGCCTGCGCGTCGGTCCCCGGTCGGCCGGCGCCGACCCCGGCCCGATCTGTTATGGCCGCGGCGGGACCGAGCCGACGGTCACCGACGCCCACCTCCTGCTCGGCCGGATCGACCCCGGTGCCTTCTTCGCGGAGAGCGCAGACGAGGCGACCGTCCGCGAGGCGGTCCGGGAGCGAATCGCAGACCCCCTCGATCTGAGCGCCGACGCGGCCGCACAGGGGATTCTCGACGTCGCCAACGCGAACATGGAACGGGCGCTGCGCGTCGTCTCCGTCGAGCGCGGCCACGACCCCCGCGATTTCTCCCTCGTCGCCTACGGCGGTGCCGGGCCGCTCCACGCCGCGGAACTCGCCGCCGAACTCGACGTACCGCAGGTCGTCGTCCCCCGCTCGGCCGGCGTTCTCTCCGCGCTTGGCCTCCTCATCAGCGACGTGGTCTACGAGGACGGCGTCTCGGCGGTCCGGCCGTGGGACGCGGTCGACCCCGCGGCACTCACCGAGCGCTTCGAGGCGCTCGCGGACGAGCGCCGGGACCGTCTCGCCGACGAGGGCTACCCCCCGGAACGCCGGCGGTTCGAACGCGCTGTCGACCTGCGATACCGCGGCCAGTCCTTCGACCTCCGGGTTCCGCTCCCGGACGGCCCACTGGACGACGCGGCACTCGCGACCGTCGAGGATCGCTTCCACGAGCGCCACGAGCGCCGATACGGCCACGCCTCCCCCGACGAACCAGTCGAACTCGTCACCCTTCGCCTTCGCTCGCGGGGCGTCGTCGATCCGCCTCCGCTCTCGATGGCCGACGAGGTGACGGGTACGCCGGCCCCGCAGGCGACCCGCACCGCCTCCTTCGACGGGGCGACCCACGAGACGCCGGTCTTCGACCGTGCGGCGCTCGGACCGGGTGCCGCACTCGACGGCCCGGCGGTGATCGAGGGGACGGAAAGCACCGTCGTCGTCCCGCCGGGGGCGGCAGCGAGCGTCGACGACCTGGGAAACGTGGTGATCGAGCCATGAGCGAGGCGGTCGATCCGGTGACCCTGGAGGTCCTCCGTAACGCCTGTGTCGCCGTCGCCGAGGAGATGAACGCGACGCTCGTCCGGACGAGTTACTCGCCGAACATCAAGGACCGCCGCGACTGCTCGTGTGCGCTGTTCGACCTGACCGACGGGGTCGCCGAGATGATCAGCCAGGCGGAGAACATCCCGGTTCACCTCGGCGCGATGCCGTACTCGGTGGCGGCGGCGGTCGAGGCGTTCCCGCCCGACGAACTGCAGGATGGCGACGCCATTCTCCTGAACGACCCGTTCCACGGCGGCGCCCACCTGCCCGATATGACGCTCGTGACACCGATCTTCGTCGACGACGAACTGGTCGCCGTCGCGGCCAACCGCGCTCACCACGCCGACGTGGGTGGGGGACAGGCGGGCAGCGTCGCCGCCGATTCGACGGAGATCTATCAGGAGGGCCTCCGCGTCCCGCCCGTGAAACTCTACGACGGCGGCGACCCCGTCGCGGACGTCTTCGACCTGCTCCTGACGAACGTGCGGACGCCCGACGAGCGACGGGGCGACTTCCGCGCCCAGCGGGCGGCCAACCGGACGGCCGTCGAACGGGTCCGCGAGGTGACCGAGCGCCACGGCCTCGATACGTTCCGCGCGGCGACGGCGGAGATAAAGGCCTACGCCGAACGCCGGATGCGCGCCGAAATCGACGCGCTCCCGGACGGCACTGTCACATTCGAGGATTACCTCGACGACGACGGTCAGGGGCACACGGATCTTCGGATCGCCGTCTCGGTGACCGTCGACGGCGACGAACTCGTCGTCGACTTCGCGGGGACGAGCGACCAGGTCGCGGGTGCGATCAACGCCCCCCTCGCGGTGACGGCGTCGGCGACGTACTACGCGGTGCGCTGTGTCACCGATCCCGACGTGCCGCCGAACGCGGGAACGTATCGACCGGTCGAGATCCGTGCCCCCGAGGGGACGGTCGTCAACGCGACGCCGCCCGCAGCCGTCGTCGGCGGAAACCTCGAAGTCTCACAGCGGGTGACCGACGCCCTCCTCGGGGCGTTCGGGACCGAGGCGCCGGAGCGCTCCGTCGCCGCCGCTCAGGGGACGATGAACAGCGTCACCTTCGGCGGGGCCGACCGGACGGGCGAACCCTTCGCGTTCTACGAGACGGTCGGCGGCGGCTACGGCGGTCGGGCCGGCGCCGACGGCATGGACGGCGTCCACGCCCACATGAGCAACACGCTCAACACGCCGGCGGAGGTGCTCGAAACCGTCTACCCGCTCCGTGTGCGCCGCTACGCCTACCGCCCGGACTCGGGGGGCAGCGGCGAGTTCCGCGGTGGTCTCGGCCTCCGGCGCGACATCGAAGTGCTCACCGATGGCGTGGCGTTCAGCCTCCTTGCCGACCGGCGGCACCACCGACCCTACGGGATCGCTGGCGGCGACGCCGGCGACGCCGGCGCGGACCGACTCCACCGGGACGGCGAGTCCGTCGCTATTCCGGCTAAGTCGACTCACGCCCTCGACGCCGGCGACGTGGTGTGTCTCCGGACGCCGGGCGGCGGCGGCTACGGCGACCCGGCGGACCGCGACCCGGAGGCCGTGGCTCGCGACCTACGTCTGGGGAAGGTGTCCGCGGCGCGAGCCAGCGAGGTGTACGACATCGACCCCGACACCGCCGCCGAGCGCGACGATCAGTAAGGGAACGCGGTCCACTCGGGGGCCATACCGGACAGGCCACGGACACGAACCTCGCGGTTCCCGTCTTCCTCGCGGAGTTCGATCACGGCGTCGAAGATGGAGGTGACGACGTTGACGAAGCGGTCCTCGTGGGTCGTGGGGTCGAGACTGTAAACGCCGAGGTAGCCGGCGGCGCTCGTCCGCCGGGAGAGCACGTGCAGGAACGAGAAGGCTCGTTCGGCGTCGACGTACTGGAGGAGCGTCGAGATGGAGACAAAGCCCAAGCGGAGCCGAGGAGGGGACCCGACCGCCTCGACGGCCTCCGTGAACGCGACACCCATCCCGGTGAGGTCAGCGGGCGAGTTCACCCGGTGGACCGTGGGGTCGTCGTCGCCGGGGGCACCGGAAGCGTCGACGATACGGAACGTCTCGGGGGTGATGCAGCTCTGCCGATCCTCGAACTCCGTGTGGATGCGCGGCGCCGGATCGTCGGTCGTCATCACGACGATTGGGTCGGTCGATGCCGCAGGCGCGAGGAGGTCGAACACCACCTGGCGCTTGCCCGACATCGCGGGGCCGGAGACGAGCAGGTTCATACCGGGATCGAACGCGCCGACGTCGATAGGCAGGGCGTCACCCAGCGGGTATTCGGACTGGGCGTCGCCCTCAGCCATCGGCGGCCCCCTCGCCCGAGTCGTCGATGGCCCGGAGGGTGGCGACGAACCGCGCGTCGTCGGTGTAGTCCGCCGCCTCGGCTTCGAGCGTACTCCGCAGCGACTCGATCCGCTCCTCTAAGTCGGCGAAGGCCTCGTTTCGGTCGAGTTCGTGTGCCGATTTCCCATCGCGTAGCGCCGCACGCTTCGCGAGCAGTGAGTGGTACTTCCGGACGTCCTCGGCGTGCTGGCTCAGGGAGAGCAGGTCGTCGATGGTCGCCCTGAGTTCGTCGTGACTCGTCGGCTTGGTGATGTAGTCGTCGAATCCCATCCCGAGGATGTCGAAGTCGGGGTCGACGGCGGTCACCATCGCCACCCGCACCCCCAGGTCACGGTCCCGGATGCGGTCGAGCACCTCCCCACCGGAGACGCCGGGCATCCGGCGGTCGAGCAACACCACGTCCACCGACTCGTCGAGTTGCGATAGCGCGCTTTCGCCGTCGTACGCCTCACGGACATCGTACGACGTCTCTAGATACCGGCGGTACGTGCGAACGACGTCTCTGTCGTCGTCGACGATGAGCACCGTCCCCCCCTCGCTCGTGGTCATTCTCGCGGTCTATCGCTAGTCCGGGACGGCGATAATTAAACCCCCTTGTCGTGGGGCCAGGGCGGAGTGTTTTCCCCTCCGAGTACGCACAGGTTCGTGATGACCAACCTCCCACGCGTCGTCGGCATGGTCCACCTGCCACCGCTCCCGGGGTCGCCCGGCTTCGACGGCGACCGTGCGGCGATTCGTGACCGTGTGCGTGCCGACGCACGGGCACTCGACGCGGGCGGCGTCGACGCCCTCCTCGTCGAGAACTTCGGTGACGCCCCGTTTTACCCCGAGACCGTCCCTCGACACGTCGTCGCGTCGATGACCGATCTGACGCGACTCGTCGTTCAGACGGTCGACCGGCCGGTCGGGGTGAACGTCCTCCGCAACGACGCGACCGCGGCGCTGTCGGTCGCGGCCGCCGCCGGCGCCGACTTCGTCCGCGTCAACGTCCACACCGGCGCGCGCGTCGCCGACCAGGGCGTGATCGAGGGTCGCGCCCACGAGACGCTCCGCCTGCGCGACCGTCTCGACGCTGACGTGTCGATCCTCGCAGACACGGCGGTGAAACACTCGACGTCCTTGGGCGACGCGACGGCCACCGACCGCGACACGACGGGTGACGACGTCGACGACCTGGTCGAACGGGGGCGTGCGGACGGCGTGATCGCCAGCGGTCCCCGGACGGGCGAGGGTGTCGACCACGCCCGCCTCGACGCGGTCGCTGAGCGGTGTGTTGCCCACGACGTTCCGCTGTACGTCGGCAGCGGCGTCACCCCGGCGACGGTCGGCGACCTCCTCGACGTGGCCGACGGGGTGATCGTCGGGACGGCGCTGAAACGCGACGGCGAGACAACCGCCCCGGTCGACTCCGACCGGGTCCGGGACCTCCTCGCGGCGGCGGATTAGCTCAGTTCCTCGCGTGCCAACTCGACGGCCCGGGTGACCGCTCCGACCGAGGAGAGGTGACCGGCGCCGACGGTGGCTTTCATCGCCCGTGCGGCGGCCCCCCGGAACACCTTCGGGCCGACCGTAGCGACGGCGTCGTCGCCGACGGAGGCGATCCATCCCGGGGCGTCGAACCGGAACGGCTCCAGTCGGGGTTCGAAGCCCGCGTCTCGGGGGTCGCTCTCCTCGCGTGCGGCCTGGACGAGACGGTCGATGTTGGTGGCGACCGTTCCCGCCTCGCGGATCGCGGCCGCGGCGCTTGCGGGGACGGCCTCGCCGTCGGCGTCGACAACCTTCGCGGCGTCGCCCACGGCGAAGGTGTGGGCGTCGAGTCGGAGGTCACCTCGCACGACGGGCCGGTCACCGTCCAGCGCCGCCGGACCACAGATGCCGCCGGTCCAGACGAACGTATCGTAGGGGACGGTCCGGCCGTCGACCTCGACCGCCTCGGCGCTCGCCCCGGTCACTTGGGCGCCGGTTTCGACGGCGACGCCCGCGTCAACGAGGGCGTCCCGGACGGCCGACTGAAACGACGCGGGAAACGCCGGCGCCACCGAGTCTAGCCGTTCGAGAAGTGTCACCTCGACGGCGGCGTCGCGTTCCTCGGCTAGCGCCGCGAGTTCGCCCGCTACCTGCACGCCAGAGAGGCCGGCCCCGCCGACGACCGCCCGACCCCCGGTCGCGCAGGTGTCGAGGAAGTCCTCGCGGAGGCGGCGGGCGTGGGAGAGCCGCTTCAGCGGAATCCCGTGTTCGTGGACGCCTGGGATGTCGTAGAAGGCCGTCTCGGCGCCGAGACAGACTGCCGCGTAGTCGTAGTCGAGGTGGCCGTCGTCTAGGTGGACGCGGCGGGCTTCGCGGTCGATACCCTCGACGCGCGCGGGCCGAACCGTCGCCCGCGAGAGGGTGTCTTCGAGCGGCACGGTGATGGCGTCGGCCACCGACGGCTGGCGGACGACCCGGTGGAGTTCGTGCTGGACGAGGTGGGTGTCGGACTCGTCGACGACGACGAGCTCGACCGACTCGGGGAGCCGGGATTCGAGGCGACGGGCGAGTGTCAGGCCGGCGTAACCGGCACCAAGAACGACGACGCGCATACCGTCCCGTTGGCTCCACACGGCAAAGAAGGGTCGCCCGGGGACGGCGGGGTCCGGAACAGTTCGGCCGACCCATATAAGTATGCGCGCGCCGACCCCCCAACGAATGGGCGTCGAAGGGTTCGTCTGCTGGACGGCACACTCGATTCACGACCGCACCGAACTGCGGCACGTCCTAGACGCACAGCTATCGGGAGGGACGCAGGCGCTCCGGGAGGCCCGCGAGGCGGGACTGCTCGACGGGACGGCGTTGCGTCCGCGGGGTCTCGCCGCCGCCCACGAGTTTGCGGAACAGAGCGGCCTCCCCATTACCGGGCCGACCGACGCAGTCGCCGACTTTAGCGCGCTCCTCGACGGGATTCGAGCCGCCGCCGACGAGGGGCGGGCGCTCACCGTCGAGGCCGTCCCCGAAGGCTTCAGCCGCGTTACCCCCACCGCCGGCCGGTTCGACCGAGCGTACCACACCGTCAACGTAGCTCGGGAGTACCCCGACGGCGTGGAGGTGGAGTTGAACTACCGCTCGCGCGATCCGAGTCACCCGGGCGAGACGAGACCCAACCGGTCGAGTGCGATTCTGTGGCTCCGCGGCGACGTGGACCGCGAGTACGACCACCGACGCGAGTGGGTCGAGGGTTAGAACAGGGCGTCGTCCTCGGGGCGGATCCGCGCGGGACCGCCGACCTCCCACACCTCGGTCTCGACGCCGCAGTCGGCAACCGCCGAGACTACGCGGTCGACGTGGTCCGCGGTGGTGTTGACGTAGACGCTCGCACCGGTGTCCGTCGAGAAGTAGACGGGAACGCCCTCGTCGCGGAGCGCCCGCACCGTATTGAACACCGCGATGGTTCGGGGTTGCCAGTACACCCACCCCGCGGGGCCGGTCATCGTCGTCGCCGCCAGCGACAGGGAGTCGTGTTCCGCGAGTTCGAACGTTCGGTCGAACTGCCCGTCGCTGAGCGCGTCGCGCATCTCGGCGATCTGTCCGTGGATGTGGGCCATCCGCGCCTGGAACATGTGGCTGTCGGCGGCCTCCTCGTGAGCCTGTTCGGTCTCCTTGTAGGAGGGGACGAGTGCGGCGACGATCCGCAACTCATCTTCGAGATCCGTCTCGATCCGCTCGGAGCGACAGTCGGCGTCGTTCAGCCCCGTCCGGAGGTGAGAGAAGGCGCCGGTGACGGCGCGGGCGGCCGACGCGGAGCCACGGCGAGCGATGGTCGAGATTTCGGGACGAGAGAGGTCCAGATCGGCTGCCTCGGCGAGCGCCATCGCGGCCGCGGCAAAGCCCGAGGCCGAAGAGCCGAAGCCGACGTTCGACTGGAAGGAGTTCTCGCTCTCTAAGCGGACGGGCGCGTCGATGTCCGCACGCTCGCGAACGTGGTCGACGACGGCGTCGATCCGCTCGGCGCCCCGTCCCTCGACGGGGTCGCCGTCGACGACGTAGACGTCCTCGTCAGTCGCGCCGAACTCGACGGTGGTGGTGGTCCGGCTGGGCGCCGTACAGACGCTAATGCTGTCGTGATACGGGAGTCTGAGTTCGGGGTCGCGCATCCCGTGATACTTCACGAGCCCCTGGATGGGGTGGGCCGTGGCGGTCGCCTTCATGTTCGAAGGGGCGTCGGACGGGCGGATAAACGTCCCGAAACGGCCGGCTCCGGGCGGGGCAGGTATAAGAGCCGCCGGGCCGAGGGCGTGATATGCCACGCGTCTCTCGACGACGACTCATCCGAACGGCGGGCGTCGCCGGCGCGTTCGCGCTCGCGGGTTGTTCTGCCGACGGCGACGACGACCCGGTGACGGGAGCCCCCACCACCACCGGGACGCCGACGGCCACGTCGACGCCGACGCCGACACCGCGCCTGCCGGCGGACGAATCCCTCGGATTCGAGGCGCTGTTGGCGCGGACGCCGACCCACCCCGAAACCCCCGACCGGGCCACCGTCTGGGCGCGATATCTCGACGCGGCGCCCCTTCTCGCCGACGTGAACGACGACACGGTCCGACAGCGACTCCGACAGGGGTGGCTCGGCTCGGGGCCGCCGGCGCACACCGACGCCGACGCGTTCGAACTCGTCCACGTTCAGCCGGCGACGCTGCCGAACGTGACTCTCGGCCGGGGCGACTACGACGCCGAGACGGCCGTCGCGGGGATGCGGGCCGACGGCTGGACCGAATCCAACACCGACCGCCCCGAGGTGTACCTCACCCACGGCGGCTACGCGGCCGCGGTCGGGGAGCGCTTCTGGATCGTCACGAGCGTCGCCGACGCCGACACCGTCGCGTCGCTCGTGGCGGCGATGACGACCGATCCGCTCGTCGACCACCTCGACGACGTGGACCTGACGGCGGTCGCTCGCGCGACCGAAGAACGGGGCAACTACACGGTCGTGGAGCGGTCGGTGCCGGGCGACTACGCGGCCGGAATCGCCGTCGACTACGAACCCCATCGCTTCCCGGTCGGTGTGTTGCAGTACGCCGCCGGCCGGGCGTCGCCGTCGTGGGAGCGCGTCGAGCGCCGCTTCGAAACCCGCGTCGCCGGCGAACTCCGGGCGTCGGATTTCGGCGACGACTTCGGGTAGGGACGGCGGCGGTCCCGCTCGTCACCGGTGGGCTAGCGCCTACTCGTGGGTGAAGTACGCCACCGCCTCGTCGCCGAGGGCGTCGATCCGAGCGAAGCCGACGCGTTCGAACTGCACCACGTCGTCGACGGCGGCGTCGGCCAGCGCGGGTTCCGCGACTCCCGTCACGTCGCCGTCGGTCGTCCGCAGTCGGAGGGGGACGCCGCCCTCGGCGGGCGCCCAGTGGATCACCGGTACGTCCTCCTCGCGGACGGCGGCGATGTCGTCGCCGACGTACGTGAAGCCGTCGTCGACGTGGCGGACACAGCCGAAGCCCTTGAGCCAGACTCGCTCGCCCGTCGGGGGAACGTCGGCGGGTTCGACCAGGACCGCACCGGGCACGGGCACGTCGCGGCGGCCACGCTCCTCGTGTTCTGGGTGGACGGGCGGGTGGCCCGCGTCCGGCCCGCCGTCGACGGCCATCTCGACGCCGTCGCGGACGAAGAAGTGGCGGTCGGCGCCGTCGTCGATCAGGTCGCGGTTGTTCGCGTACACCGCGCTCATCGACAGTTCGACGTTGCTCGTCGAGGTGCCGAGTTCGATCATCGCGTCGACGATGGCCTGGCCGCGGATCCCCCGACGTCGCAGGCTGGCGAGCGTCGGCGCGCGCGGGTCGTCCCAGCCGTCCAGCTTCCCCTCGTCGATCAGTTCCTTGATCGTCGACGTCGAGAGGCTCACGTCGTACTCGTCGACTTGGACGTGCCCCCAGTGGACGACCTCGGGGTACTCCCAGTCGAAGTAGTCGTAGACGAACCGCTGGCGCTTCGCGGAGTCCTGCAGGTCGATGCCGCGGATGATGTGGGTGACGCCCGTGAGGTGGTCGTCGACGCCGGACTGGAAATCGAGCATGGGCCAGCAGCGGTAGTCGCTGGCCGCCTCGCGGGGGTGTGGCCGGTCGATCATCCGGAAGGCAACCCAGTCCCTGAGCGCCGGGTTCTTGTGGGTGATATCGGTGCGGACCCGAAGGGTCATCTCGCCCGCGGAGTACTCGCCGTCGATCATCGCTTCGAACTCCTCGCGGGTCTGCTCGGGGTCTTTCTCGCGGTGGGGACAGGCCTCGCCCGCGTTCTTCAACTCGGAGAACTCGGCCCCCGGACAGGAGCAGGTGTAGGCCCCGCCGCGGTCGATCAGCTCTCGAGCGTGGTCGTAGTAGGTCTCCAGACGGTCGCTCGCACGGAGCACCGTATCGGGTTCGAAGCCAAGATAGTCGATGGCATCGAGGATGGCGTCGTAGGCTTCCAGGTCCGGGCGCTTCGTCTCGGGGTCCGTGTCGTCGAACCGGCAGATGAACCGGCCGTCGTAGCGTTCCTTGTACGTCCCGATGACGGCGGGCATCCGGGCGTGTCCGAGGTGCCACGGGCCGTTCGGGTTTGGCGCGGCGCGCATCACGACGCCGTCTTCGACGTTCGACAGGTCCGGGAGCGGATGCTCCTCGCCCTCGTCTTCGCTCTCTAACTCGGCCAGTTTCTCGGGGGCCAGCGTCGCGAGTTCGTCGCGTCGCTCCGCGTCCGAGAGTCCGTTCACCTCGCTCACGACCCCGCCGATGACGCCGGGAATTTCGTCGGCGTGCTCGCGAAATTCGGGGTTCTCGCCCATCAGCGGGCCCATGACCGCGCCCACATCCGCATCGCTCTCGTATTTCACCGCGTTGAGGAGTGCGTGCGTCCGCGCCGCTCGTTCGACACGGTCGCGCAGTTCGGAGTCCATTACCCTTCGGTTCCGGCCGGCGCGTAAAAACTGACGTGGATCGAGGGCCGCGGGTAGGGGTACGTCAGTCGTTACCGATTCACATAGTAAACGCTTTCGGCCCGACCGGTGCGCCCACGGCGGCGTTCCACAAGCGGTTTGTCGGTCGGCCGGGACGGGAGCGTATGAGACGCGCGCGCATCGCGGTAGACGGCGCAATCCACGAAGGCGAGTACCGGGACGGTGTCGTCACGACCGACGCCGGGGAGTTCGTCGTTGGCGACGACGGCCACTTGGCCCCGCCGTGCGATCCCTCGGCACTCTATTGTGTCGGGCGGAACTTCGCCGAGACGCTCGACCAGATGGAGTACGACGTGCCCGACCAGCCGGCGTTCTTCATCAAGCCACCGGCCTCGGTCATCGCCCACGACCAGCCGGTCCCCTACCCAACGTTCTCTGAGGAGGTAACCTACGCCGGCGAACTCGCGGCCGTCATCGGCGAGCGGTGTCACCGTCTCGACCCCGAAGAGGTCCCCGAGGTGGTGCAGGGCTATACGATCATGAACGACCTCGACGCGCTCGATCAGCCGGGTCGCACCGCGCGGAAGGCCTTCGACGCCTCCGGGCCACTGGGCCCGTGGATCGAGACTGACCTCGATCCGCACGGAATCGACATGCACACCGACGTGAGCGGCGAGCGCCGGCAGGAGGCGAACACGGAACTCATGCTGTTCGACCCCTACGATATCGTCGCCTTCCTCTCCGAGCGGTTTACCCTCCGCCCGGGCGACGTGATCGCCTTCGGCAGCCCGGCCAACCCGGGCACCGTCGAACCCGGCGATAGCGTCGAGATCACCTACGAGGGCGTCGGCACGCTTCGTAACGAGATCGCGCCGCCAGAGCGCTGACGCCGCCCCTGGCCGAGATCAGGCCACCTGATTGTCCAGCCCCTCGACCGCCCCCGTCTGTTCCATCCGGCGCAGATTTTCGGCGAGAATGTCGGCGAGGCGGTCGTAGTATTTCGGCGTGTTGCCGGCGTTGTGTGGCGTGATCCGCACGTTGTCGAACGACCATAGCGGGTGGTCCGCGGGCAGGGGTTCGGGGTCAGTCACGTCGAGTGTCGCCCCGCGAATGTCCTCGTTCCGGAGCACCGTCACTAGAGCGTCGGTGTCGACGACGGGGCCGCGCGCGACGTTGACGAGGAGTGCGTCCGCGCGCATCGATGCCAGGGCGTCGGCGTCGATCAGCCCTCGCGTGGTGTCGGTAAGGGGGCAGGCGAGGATCACGTAGTCCGCCCGGGCGAGGGCCTCGTGAGTCCGGTCGAACCCGACCACCTCGTCGGTCGGGCCGCCCTTCTCGGGCGTGTAGCGGACTCCAATCGTCTCGACGCCGAAGGGGTGGAGACGGTCGACGAGCGCGGAGCCGATGGCGCCGAGACCGACGACGGCGGCCGTGCTCCCCTGAAGTTCGCGGACGGGATAGGCCTCCCAGTGGGCGCGTTCCTGTCGCTCCCGGGCGAGGCGGAATCGGCGTTCGTGGGCGATCAGCGACCCGACCACGTACTCCGAGATGTTGGGGCCGTGGACGCCCGCCGCGTTGGTGACGGCGACGCCGGCGTCGGTCAGCGCCTCCACGTCGAGGTGGCCGGTGCCGGCGTAGGTACAGGCAAAGAGTTCGAGGTTCGGAGCATCCTCCAGCCACGCGGGGTCGAAGTCGATGCCGGTCGCCACCCGCGCTCGGGCGAGCAGATCGCGTTCCTCCGTGGGCGTGGTGGCAACGGCAATCTCGTGATCGGGGAGGCGCTTGCGGAGCCTCTCGCCGTAGGATTCGGGTGCCATGCCGTGGACCTTCTGCCGCAGGACGACGACGTCCGGATCAGTCATGGGCGGCGTTGCTCGCGCCTCCGTTATAGACCCTCGGGGACGGACCGACCGTCGCGTTCCGGGCGTTTAATACAGTCGCCCGCCGGAGGGTGGGTATGGAATACGTCGACGTAGCCGTCGTCGGCGGCGGGCCAGCCGGATCGGCGGCGGCGCACGCGGCGGCCGAGGCCGGCGCGTCCGCGCGCGTCTTCGAGAAGGGCGTCCCCCGCGACGACCGGCCCGGACTCGGGCCGGATTCGACGGACGCCGCCGGGATTCTCGATTACTGGGTCGACATCATGGGCATCCATCCCGACGAGTTTCCCGACGACGTCCTGCTGTCGCAACTCGACCGCGCGGCGTTCGTCGGGCCGACGGAGTCCTGTGTCCTGCACAGCACGGGGATCGACTCGTCGTACGACGCCTTCGGCTACACCTTCCACCGCGCCCGCTTCGACGACTGGCTCCGGGAGCGCGCCGAGTCCGCGGGCGCCGACTACCGCGTGGGCGTCTCCGTCCGCGACGTGGAGACGACCCTCGACGAGTCGCCGAGACACACCATCAAGCTGGCCGACGGCGACGCGGTGGCCGCCGACTACGTCATCCTCGCCGACGGCCCACAGCGCACCGTCACCAACCGCGTGCTGGACCGCTACCTGCCCTACCCGGTGACCGACCGCCTCGGGACGACCACGGCCAACCACATCGCGTATCAGGAACACCGACGTCTCCCCCCGGCCGTCGCCGAGGACCTTCGGGGCGCCATCACGTTCTGGTGGGGTTATATCCCCGGGCACACCGCCTATCCGTGGATCTTCCCCAACGACGACGACGTCGCCCGCATCGGACTCACGATGCCCATCGGTCTCGACTTGGACGACGTGACCGATCCCGGCTCGTACGCCCTGCTCCGGCCGGACGACGAGACGGTGCCCGGCGGCGGCGAGTATCTCCGGCGCCTCCTCGAATACGAGTACGGCGACGAATACGACGTTCCGGAGGACTTCCCGCTGGTCGAGGACCGGGGCAAGTCCAGTGGCACCGAAACCTACCCCATCTCCTCGACCCGACCCGTCGACTCCCCGGTCGAGGCGGGGGTTGCCGTCGTCGGCGGCGCGATGGGCACCACCTCCGCGTTCCACGAGGGTGGCGACCACGTGGCCGTCCGCACCGGGTCGATAGCGGGCGAGTTGGCCGGCTCCGGCGACCTCTCGCGGTACAACGACGCCTGGAAGGACGCCATCGAGAACGAAATCCTGCGGAACGTGACGATGGCCGACATGGTCACGGACTACGGCCCGAGCGACTGGGACCGCATCTTCCGCACCGCCAGCCGGATGCTCGCCTCGGAGGACGGCTATCAGCTGTTCGACCGGACGTTCGCCGCCGGGTGGAACGCCATCAAACTGCTCGTGGGCTATCGGTGGCGGAAGCGACGCCTTCGGTCGGGCGGCTACGTCAACATCCCCGCGACCGACTACGTCTACTGACGCCGTGTCACAAGAGGTTAGCCGCTGGGCCGTCTCTGGTTGAGTGCGTGCCTTCAGTCCCCGCCCGAGCACGCCCACTAGGGCGCGATGACCGCGCGGCGAACCCGGGCACGTGACACGGGCTGTCCGTCGCACAGCCGATCCAACCCCGCGACCGCCCGGCACGAGGGTTAGCCGGCCGACACGGCACGCCGCCAGGGATGAGGCCGGACGTTAGTGTTCCGGGCGACACTTTGCTGACGACCCACCTATCACCACCTCGGATCGCGTTCGCCGGACGCCGAATCCACCCGCTCGAACTCACCGACCCGAATCGTCGTCGATAGCGACTTCTCGACCGACACCACGAACTATAGGGTCGTCGGGACGAACGGGGAACTGTGACCTTCGACTCGCTCCCCGACGGCTGGACGGTCTGGCACGAGGAAGCCGAGGGGCGGGCGATCCTGGCGTACCGCCCCGACGTGTTCGACACCGACGCCTTCCCCGCGCCCTGCCTTCCGACGGTCTACCTCTCGCCGGGGTCGCCCCGGCGTCGACCCGGTGGCAGGCGCGGGAACAGCGACGGCTGGACCGTCACGCTGTATCTCGAACCCGAGGTCGAGGCGCGGGTCGAATCCGCCGACGACCGGGCCGGGGCCACCGCGACGGCGGTCGAGTTCGCCCGGGCGTTCGCCGCCGGTGAGGTCGACTACCGCGACGCCTATCAGGTGCCCCGCGAGGCGTACTTCGAGCGCCTCGACGAACTACTCGGTCGCGAGGCTTAACCGACAGGGCCGTGAACCTCCGTACATGTCAGAGGTCACGCTCATCGGAACGCGCCTCGCGGAGGTCGGACGCGAGTTCGTCTTCCGCGGCGAGTCGAGCGCCTGCGAGGGCTGTCCGTACCGCGGCCAATGTCTCGACCTCTCGCCGGGCACTCGCTACCGGATCACGGGCGTTCGCGAGAACGCACAGACCCTCGACTGTGCCGTCCACGACGGCGGCGTCCGTGCCGTCGAGGTCGAACCGGCGCCCATCCCCGCCAACGTGCCCTCGAAGAGTGCGTACGCCGGCAGCAAGACGGAGTTGGCGGGGTCGTGTCCGTACACCGACTGTCCGAGTCACACCTACTGTGTTCCTGACGGCGCCGAACTCGGCGTCGAGTACCGCATCGACGAAGTCGTCGGCGACCCGCCACACGACTACTGTATGCTCGACCGTGACCTCACGCTGGTCGAACTCGTCTCCCGCGAGGAGTGACCGTCCGTTGGGTCGTCGACGTCAGCGAGGCGGCCAACCCGCTCGCCCGCGTATCCGAACACGTCCTCGTACCCCTCGGCCGACATCAGAATGGGATAGAAGGGTTCCTCGGCCACCCGGTCGTCGCCGTCGGCTGCCGCGAACGGCACGCCGGCGGAGACACGCTCGAAGTTCTCGACGAACACCTCGTGTTCGTCCGCCGGCGCCTTCGGCACCTGCCCGGTGAGACGGAAGATCGGTACGTCGGGATCGGGCGCCGCGGGTGCCGTCTCCTCCGGTAGAACGTCCGTCGCCGCGAGGAAGGCCTCGATCAGCCGTCGGGCGTTCGCCGCAGCGGTCTCGGACCACTGGAGACCACACTCCACCTCGACGATGCCGGGGTAGTCGATCAGCCGACCGCCGGCGTACGCGGCCGTCTCGACGACTGCGTCGACGGGGAGGTGGGAACACAGCGCCGCCGTCTCCGGACCGATAGTGTCAACCAGGGCAAAGGGATCGGCATACGACTGTGTGGAGTGGAGCGCGAGCGTCGTACAGCCCTCCAACTCGGCCAGCAGTCGGGGGGCCAGTCGCCGCTCGTGGCTCTGTGCGTTCGTGTCGCCGGGGAACGCCCGGTTGAGGTCGTCGTCCAGATACCGCACGTCACGGTCCAGGGCACGCTCGTTGGCGACGACGAACTTCACCGGCCGCCGGAACGCCGGCGGGTCGGAAAGCAGTTCGTCGACCGCACGGGGGCCGCAGGGTTCGTCGCCGTGGACCGCCGCGACGACCGCCACCTGGGGGTCGTCGCCGAACTCTCGAATCCTCATTGTGCGTCCCAAGTTCCCGGCGTTGAAGTGCGTTTCCGTCCGCTCGGGACCACCGTGGGCCGGTGGCCCGACTGAGGTCGGGATGGACGAACACACCCGTGAGTCCGCCGTGGGGTCGCCGGTGTCTAGTGATCCAACCGGCTGGAGTGCGGTGCGTACCTCGTCTAACGGGTGAGAACACGGCACGCTCCGTCGCGCGGCCGCCCACGGTCCGCCGTTACAGCGCCGACACGTTCCACGAATCGCACGACCGCTTCGAGATTGCTTTCCGATGTCCCAACGAATCCGAACAGTTACTCCAACTGTTCGGCGAACTCACGGTCGTGGTCCATCGCGACGGGACGGTTGCCATCGAGTTCGATGTGCCAGCCATCGAGTGTCTCCGGGTCGTCGAGAGCAGCCTGTAGTGTCGTCCGAACCTCGTCGACGCTGACGCCGTAGTAATCTTCGGGCACCCCGTGGAGGTACTGGAGCGCCGTCTCGAACAGCGAACGCATGCCGTCGTCGTTCTCGAAGTCGAAGTGTTTGTACGCGCCCGCAGCGACCTGTACCATCCCGTGGAGAAACGCGCTCTCGGTCGACCCGCTCCCGTAGTTGTACCACTCTGATTCGAAACAATCGTGTGCCTCGTGGAAGGCACCGGCATTGTAGAGGCGCACACCGTGAACCACGGCGCGACGGAGCGTGCCGTGTTCCCACCCGTTGGACAGCCCCCGGCTGGCGTCCCATCCTGTGGGGCTTCCCGAGATTGGGGGACCCACAGTGTCGTCTCGGGTGTGATCGTCCATAGCGGCGGATAGTAGTCCAAGCCACCTAATCGCACCGACCGATCCCCTCGTGAGCGCTGTTGGCGGGCTGCCGAACTTCACCGTTGAGAGGGGTGACCGTGCCCGATACGACAGTCCGCTACAGTAACGCGCGCAAGTCAGCCCTACTCGCGGCCTCGAGCGGTCGGCGTCCCATTCGGCGCACTTCCGCGACCGCATCTTCGACGCTACAGCCTCGGTCGTATGCGAGCCAGAGCGCCAGTACGTGTCCCGTTCGTCCCGAGCCTGCCGAACAGTGGACGACGACGCGCTCCGAGGCGGCTTTCGACGCGTCGAGAAACGGCAGAATCGTCTCGTGGAGTGTCCCTCGGTCGACGACGCTGAAATCCTCGATTGGCGCGTGAGCCACGCGATCCGCGCCGAAGCTCGTCACGTAGGTGTCGAGGAGGTTGTCGTACTCGCTCAGCTGTGACTCGTCGAGCAGACAGCAGACGCGCTCGACGTCTCGGTTCTGCATGTCTCGCACCCAGTCGTCGACCGAACTGTCGGGTGGCGCTCGTCGCGGGTGGTTCGGACGACAGGCGCCGAAGACGATCCGTTCGTCCTCGGCCGCGGGGGCGAACTTGTGCATCGTCGATAAGTGACCCACTCCACTGTAATAGCTATCCGTGACGTCTGTCCGCGTCGCGCTCGATGTCTCTTTTCGATCTCGGTGTCGCCTCTGGTCGGTTGGTGTTCCTGCTGGGAGTGATCTTATTGTTCTCCGAATCCCGACTGCACACGGTGACATCGAGCCACGACCCGACCGAGACGACTGACCGTGCGATCACGGTCGTCTTGCTCGACACAGACCGAGAGCGGCGCGACTGTCAGTCCTACGAGGAAGCCATCGCGGTCGTCAAAGCGGAACTCACGCCGGAAACGGTCGCCAAGATCGAAAACCGCGAGGGCGAGATCGTATTCACCTCTACCGAGATGTCTATCGACGCGTGGGAGGTCGAATGGCGACAGCAGAAACGTCGCCTCTCGGTCGAAACCGAAGCCCACGTCTGCCCCTACGACAACGTCGGTTGTATCTTCGACGACCTCTGTGTCCAGTGCAAGATGGATGCCGTCCAGAATAGCTTCTGAGTATCCGGGGAGCGCGGATCGACCAGCGACGAGAGCGAAGGACACAGCAGCGTTACCGTCTCGGAGCAGACCGATCACCAACAGCGCCCCAGCGAACTCTCAACGGGAGCGATCAGAGACCGCTACATCTTCCAGATCCCCACGGGGGGTCATAACGACCACAGCCCGTCTCTTACTGTTCGTGAACGTGCGCGATCGGGGTGGCCGATAGATTCATCAGCCGCGTTTTGGATATCGACATGGTGTACCTCTATACGCCCGACGGCGTCGACCGCCAGCGCGCGCACCACCAAGCCGTGAAACAGGGCGCCGACAACATCCCCACCAAACGCCGTGGGAATCTCGGCGAACTCGCGTTCGAGCAGTTCTGTCGGGAGTACCTCCCGGTGGAAATGTGGGAGTGGGAGAACGAGGCGGCGATCCGCAAGTGTAACCCCGAGAGTTTCTCCGCCTACGATTTCGAGGTGTTCGGATATGAGATTGACGTGAAGACCTCCCGAGACGTCTCTGCGTTCCGTCCGTCGAAACTGCTCGCACAGGATCCCGACGACGAAATCGTCGTCATGGTGTGGCACCGGGACAACGAAGACGGCCTCATTCTGCTCGGCTGGGAGCGCGTCGAGACACTCGAATCGAAGGTCGCGACGCAGGAAGTGTACGCCGGAGACGAACCCACGAAACTGGATCACCTCGCGACCCGTCCGATGAACGAGCTGATGGATCTGGGTCCGAACACCGCCCACATGAACCAGAAACCGCAGAATCCCTTCTCGCCGGGTGATCGCGTCGTCAAATCCGGTGATCCGGAGGCGTCGGTGGCCGTCGTCGTCGAAGTGCTTCCTCCGGAGAAGGACGCTGGCGTCTACGGTCAGTCGATAGACGGTGAAGCCGTTCGGGTCGCATTCCCCAGTACGCTCGACACCGGTCCCGGTGACTGGCGAGACATCGATCCCGCGCTTCTCTCTTCGTACTGTGACGACCAGGATGTCAAGCTGTACACGTACAAGCACACGAATCTGGATTTCGCGACGAATCCGTTCACCGCGGGTGATCGCGTCGTCAATGCGAACCACGAGGATCCCGACGAAGCGATTGTCATCGCCCGGGCGGACGACTCTAACGAGTCGGTGGCCGTGGTCTACACCGGACAGCTTGACGATCTGGGGATATCCCCGGGAAAGCTTGCCTCGCACTGCGACGAGCAAGGGCTGAAGCAGTACTCGTACACCCCAGCTGATTTGCAGTGGGCCGAATAGACGCATCCTATGGATCGGGACGCACGCCTTGATCGGCTGTATTCGCTCTTCGACGATCTCGAACGACATGTTGGCGGGAAACGCCGCCTCCGCGACTGCGACGGCTACATGGACTGGCCGGATCGAGGCGTTTACTTCTTTTTCGCCAACGGCGAGTACCGAGCGAACGGCGATCAGCTACGCCTCACGCGCGTCGGCACGCACGCCGTCTCCGAGGGAAGCGGTACGACGCTGTGGAACCGCCTCCGAACCCATCGTGGCGCGCTGAGTGGGACGTACGAGGATGGCGGCAACCATCGAGGCTCCGTCTTCCGGGAACGCGTTGGGGAAGCGCTCGTCGAACGTCACGGTCTCCACGACGAGTATCCTCAGTGGGGACACGGAAGCAGTGCCGGCCGCGATCTCCGTCTTGAGGAACTCGATCTTGAACGACGCGTCAGCGACTACATCCGCGACCTTCCCTTTCTCTGGGTGAACGTCGACGACGAACCAAGCCCCGATAGCGACAGGGCGTACCTCGAACGGAACGTCATCGCGCTCGTGAGCAACTACGGCGAGGACCCGATCGATCCCCGAGACGCTCGGTGGCTCGGCCACGACACTTCGAGCGAGAAAATCCGTCGCTCCGGCTTGTGGAACGTCGATCACGTCGACGAAGCCTGTGATCCCGCCGTACTCGATCGGGTATCTGAGGCGATTGTGGAGACTGATTCGCCGTAGTTGCCCCCCACGAGTTGGAACCGAGATCGTCCTTCTGTGGCCTGAGAGGACTTTGGGTGCCACACTGTCCCGTTGCGCTATTGCAAATGAGGGATCTCACGGACCGGCTGTCGAACGGTGATCCCGGCCCTAGCTGGGACCCATCGCACAGGGCTGATCGGTCAACCCGCTCGCATCGACACGACGAGATCGAATCCCGTCACGCCGGGTGACGGTCAAAGATCGTAACGGGGCGATTGGAGTGGGCTCGATTCCGAGTAGTCGAATTAGCCCGATCACTCCTCTCGCAGTTCCTCGTCGCGTTCCCTGCCTTCGTCAAGAAATTGTCGAGCGCGCGTGGAATCCACGACACGCGTACCGGTACAACCGTTCTGGAGCGCCGCTCAGGACGGTACTGGCGTGTACGTTCCCTCGAACAGGTCGCCGGCGAGGTCACGAAGTTCACCGACCTCGTCGACCACATCGAGCCACGCGGGCGGGAGTGACGACGCGCCGAACCGAGCGCCCGCGACAGCGCCGGCGACGGCACCGAGCGTGTCGGTGTCACCACCCCGATTGACGGCGCCGATGATCGCTTCACCGGCCTGATCGGCTGTGAGTGCCTCGTAAAGCGCCGTCTGGAGCGTGTGGACGACGTAGCCGCTGTTCGAGAGTGGCTCGGGCTCTGCCCCCGCAACGATCGGTTCGAGTGCGTCGACGAGTTCGTCTGGAGCGTCCACACGAACGGTCTCCAGCGCGGCCGCGAGCGGCCGTTCGCGCTCGTGCAGACAGTTCGCGACAGTGAGATTCAGCACGGCACAGCCGTACGTACACCGCGGGTCGGCGTGGGTGATCCGAGAGGAAGCCGCACTCGCAGTCACGAGCGCGGATTCGTCGCCGTCGAACGCGAGCGCGTGCGGCCCACATCGCATGACGCTGCCGTTGCCCGCGTTCTGTCCTTCCGGCCGCGCCTCCCAGCAGGTTTGTCCGGCGCCGTCCCACGCGTGTCCCTGGTCGATGAGTCGGAGGGCGTCGGCAGTGAGCCCGCCGATGTCGAACGGGTCACTCCGGTACCACTCGACGAACCGTTCCGCGATGTCGGCGCCGTCGAACGTACCTCGCTCGACGAGACTGCGGGCGATCCGGAGCGCCAGTTCGGTGTCGTCCGTGATGGTACCCGGCGGTTTGCGGTGGGTACCGTCGCCCACCATCTCGTCGAGTCGTCCGTGCTCCCGTTCGATACGCCGTGGTGATCGGAACTCGACCGGACGACCGAGCGCGTCGCCGCACGCGAGTCCGAGCAAGACGCCTTCCGCACGATCAGTGGCTGTCATCGAAAATCATCCTCCGCGTGTCGTCGCCGTCGACACGCTGGTGCCAGACTATCGCGTCCGCCGTACAAAGTAGTAGGGTCCGGTGGGGGGCGTGGGCGGCACCATCAATAGTGACACCCTGCACAAATCGTCGACACAGTCGTCGTACGGCCGTGGCGTATAGAACGGGCGCGTCTCACTCTCTTGTTGCCTCGACTCGTCGGTCGCGGCGACGCGAGATTCGCCGTCGGACACCCCTCGGACGAAATCGGCGAACCCCTAACCGTCGCCCTCGCCGGCAACGACGACGTGACAACCGAGTTCACGAGTGGCGTCGAGGAGGACGCGGCAGCGAGAGAGGGGATCGGTCACGCACTCACTCGTTGACGAGCAGAAGTTTGCCGACGAAGTCGCCGTCTTCGGCGCGGCGGTGGGCGTCCGCGGCGTCCGCGAACGCATACCGGTCGTCGACGTGTGGGGCGAGGACGCCCTTATCGACGAGGGTCGCAATCGTCTCGAGTTCGTCGCCGATCCGCGCTTGTCCCCGCCCGGCCAGGACAGGGTAGATGACGAGCACGACCCCGAGTTCCAGCGAGGTGGCGTGCATGGGCGAGAGGTCGACACCCTCTGCCTCGCTCGATTCGGTCGTCACGACGCTTCCGTAGGGGCGTACCGCCTCGAACGCCGTGTTGAGGTGGTCGTCGCCGACCGGATCGAAGACGACATCGAAGCCGGCGCCGTCCGTGTACTCGTCGACGTACGCCCCGACGTCGGTTTCGGTGTAATCGACCGTGGCGTCGGCTCCCAGATCCGTCGCGAGGGCGCGTTTGTCCTCGCTCGACGCCGTCGCGGTGACGGTCGCCCCGAACCAGTCGGCCAGTTGGACGCCGACGTGACCGACGCCACCTGTCGCGCCGTAGACCAACACGTCGTCGTCGACGTCGACGGCCGTCTTGTCGGCAAGCATCTCCCACGCCGTCAGAGCGACAACCGGGAGCGCGGCGCTCTCCGCCAGCGGAATCGACTCGGGGGCGTGTGCGAACGTCCCCGCGTGGCCGACGACGTAGTCGGCGAGTGCGCCCTGTCGACCCACGCCGCCGGGCATGCCGTACACCTCGTCGCCCGCCTCGAACGCCTCAACGTTCTCACCGACCGCGTCGACGACGCCGGCCGCGTCGCAGTGAAGCGTCGCCGGGAAGTCGGGCGCGAACTCGGGAATGTACCCCTGTCGAACCTTGTAATCGACCGGGTTGACGCTGGAGGCGACGACCTCGACGCGAATCTCGTCGGGGCCGGGATCGGGCACCGCGGCCGTCGTCTGCTCGAATACGTCCGGGTCGCCAAACTCTTCGATCACGTAGGCGTCCATCTCGGAAGGCATCTCGGCTCGGGGTTGGTGACTCGGACGGGTATACTCGGCGTTCGCGGCGACGCGTGTGGGCGTTCGCTGATCGCCGCCCGCGCCGCAACCGGGCCTCGATCCTTCGGCGGCCGTCTCGTCGGCGGCCGCCTCGCCTCACCCGATCAGCGTCCTGACCGTCCGGGGTCGCGCGCTCGGCATTCCAGCGGAACGCGTGGCCGGTATCCCGGCGCCCGTTCCCGCTACCGTCGACCGTCGGCGGCCTCTCTCGCCTCTGCGAGCGGGCCGTAGACGGCCGCGACGACCACCGCACCGGTTCGGTCGACGGTGTGTTCGTGGACCGCCAGTTCCGGGTCGCCCGCCCAGTCCCAGTCGCGGAGTCGTCGGGCGTCCGCGAGTTTTTCCCGGAGATCCGCCCGCACCGCCGCCGCCGATCCCGCGTCGCTCTCCATCAGGACGCCGCCCTCCCGGGCGCGAATCCACCCGAGACCGGCGGCGACCGTCTCGTTCGGCCGCGTGGACTCCCGCTCTGCCCGGACCACCCCGACCGGCGTGCCAACCTCGTACGGCGCCTCGACCTGTCCCACCGTCGTGACCGACCGCTCGGGCGGCACGACCGACGAGTAGGTGACGAGGTTGTAGTTGTGGATGCCGGCGTCCGCCAGCGCGGCGTCGAACGCGCTCAGTGGCGTCCGAGCCTCGCCGTCCCCCCACACGACCGCGATGTCGTCGCTCATGCCGACGCTTCGCGGGCGAGGGCGAAAGGGGGTTCGGTCGCGACCCGTGACTCTTTATTTAGGCCTGACGCACGCACACGCATGGTACTCAGAGCGGTCGACGGCGCCGAACCGACGGTCCACGAGGACGCCTACGTCGATGACGCGGCGGTCGTCATCGGCGACGTGACCGTCGAACGCGACGCCTCGGTCTGGCCGAACGCGACGCTTCGCGGCGATCAACCGATCCGGATTCGCGAGGGGGCGAACGTCCAGGACAACGCCGTCTGCCACGAGGACGCGGTGGTCGGCCCCTACGCCACCGTCGGCCACACCGCAATCGTCCACGCCGCGACTGTCGCGGAGCGGGCGCTGGTCGGGATGGGGGCGGTCGTCCTCGACGACGCCACGGTCGGTTCGGGCGCTATCGTCGCCGCCGGGAGCGTCGTCACCGAGGGGACGGAGGTTCCCCCCGAGACGCTGGTCGCCGGGACGCCCGCCGAAGTCGTCAAGGAGGTGCCGGACTCCTCGTGGCAGGACGCCGCCGACCGGTACGTCGAGAAGGCCGACCTGTACGCCGAGACGTCGCGGGTCCTCGACGAGGAGTGATTTACCCCTCGCCGATCATCCGCTCTTCGTCTTCCCACTCCTGAGCGCGGAGTTCGTACTTCTGGATCTTCCCCGTCGCCGTCGTCGGGAGCGTGTCGACGAACTCGACGCGTTTGAGCGACTTGAACCCCGCGAGGCGCTCGCGGGTGAACTCGATCAGTTCCTCGCCGGCGACCCCCGGCGCATCGGGGTCGCCGCTCTCCGGGACGACGAAGGCCTTTGGCTCCTCGCCCCATCGGTCGCTTGGCGCGGGAATGACCGCGACGCTCGACACCGCCGGATGCTCGAACAGCGTGTCCTCCAGTTCGATACTGGAGACGTTCTCCCCGCCGGTGACGATGATGTCCTTCTTGCGGTCCTGCACGGTGATCATGCCATTCTCGTCGACCGTTGCCAGGTCGCCCATGTGGTAGTACCCTTCGGCGCGCTCGGAGAAGGCCGCCTCGGTGGCCTCGGGTTGCTCCCAGTATCCCTCCATCACCTGATTGCCGCGGACAACCACCTCGCCGATGGTCTCGTCGTCCCGGGGCACGTCCTCGCCGTCCTCGTCGACGACGCGGACCTCGGTGCCGAGAAAGCCCAAGCCCTGGCGTTTCTTGACCGCGAAGCGGTCGGTGGAGTCGTCGTCGAAACGGCGGCGGGCATCGGAGGTGGTGACCAGCGGTCCCGTCTCGGTGGCGCCGTAGACGTGGGTGAGATACCAGCCGAACTCGTCTTCGACGGTGCGGATGGTGGCCTCCGGCGGCGCCGACCCTGCGGTGGCGATTCGAACGTCGTTCGCACCGCTGGTGGGGACGTCGTGCTCGCGGTAGTGGTCGATCAGCAGGTTCAGCACCGCCGGTGCGCCACAGAGATAGGAGACGTCCTCGGCGACGACCGTCTCGAGGATCCACTCGGCGTCGACCCCACGGGTGCAGACGTGTGTCGCGCCCATGCCCGTGACCGCAAAGATATGCCCCCAGCCGTTGACGTGGAACATCGGGAGCGTCCAGAGGTAGACGTCGTCGTCCGCGATGCGCTGGTGGATTGTCACGAGGTAGGCGTGGAGCGTCTCACACCGGTGACTGCGCATCACGCCCTTGGGGTCGCCCGTGGTCCCCGAGGTGTAGTTGATCGTGATGACCTCGTCCTCGCTCATCTCCGGGCGGTCGTAGTCGGTCCCCGCCCCGTCGATCAGCGCGTCGAATCCCTCCCAGTCCCCGTCGACGGCCGCCGGGTCGTTCGTGACGAACGTCTCGGTCGGGACGTCGTCCCGGACTGCCTCGACCGCCGCCGCGTACTCGTGGTCGGCGTAGATGGCGTCGACCCCCGCGTCCGCGAGGATGTACTCGAAGTCGTCGGCGGTGAGCCGGTAGTTGAGCGGGGTGTGGACCGCCCCGAGTTGCATGATGCCGTAGGCGGCTTCGAGGTGGTAATGCGTGTTCGGGTCGAGCACCGCCACCCGGTCGCCTTTCTCGATGCCCCGCGCCTGGAGTGCGGCCGAGAATCGGTCCGCCCGCTCGCCGAGTTCGTCGTACGTATATCGGTCGCCCGTCGTCGCCACGACTGCCTCGCTGTCACCGTAGTACTCCCGGGCTCTGTCGAGGAAGTCGGTCACTAGGAGCGGCTTCTGCATGACGATCCGAACGTCACCGTCCAGGTCTATAACTATTTTTGTGGCAGTACGTCGCCGGACGGCTCCGTGCAGGGAACCGAGTCACTTTAACCCCCGTCGTGCGCACTCTCCGGTATGGGTTTTGGGAGCTACGATGAGTCCGAACAGCAGAACCAGGAGATCGACGCCGACGACGAGTCCGAGGGCGTGTCCGTCCACGAGAGCGACCACGAGGGTGAGGTCACCTTCGAGACGGACGCCTCGACCGACGACCTCGTCGACCAGTTGTCGGAGATCAAAGACGACGACGAGTAGGCGGCCGCGGGCGGCCCCGTCACGGGCGGGCCGGGTCGCCGTACGCGAACACCTCACGACGCCGCCGAACGGCCTGAAGCTTTTTCGTCCCCGGGTGTGACCGTCGACTGTGACTCCGGTGTTGCTCGTCGAGTTGAACCGTGGGCAGCTTCACGACGTCGAAGCACCCGCTGAGTTCGCGACCGGGGAGCCGTTCTCGGTCGAACTCCGCAACCACGGTGAAGCTGTTCACGTCCACGTCCGCGCCGACGACGCCCTGTCGCCGGTCGTCCGCATCGACGCCGACGGCAACCTCTTCGTCGAGCGTGAGACCACTCGGTCGGTCCCCGTCGGCGTGAGCGACGTGGACGAACCGGTCACGGGGACCCTCGAAATCGCCACCGGGTACGGCGCGGAGACCCAGACCGTCGAGGTGACGGTCGAACCCGACGACGACAGCGGGCCAGTCGACGTCGACGAGACGCTCTCCAGCCCCGCGAGCGAGGAGGGTACCGACCGAACCCCGCTGAGCCAGCGGCTCGCCGGGGCACTCCCCGGCCGGCGGGCGCTTCCGGTCTTGCTGCTCGGTTTGGTTGCCGTCGGTGTCGCCGCGGCCGTCGCGAACGCCGTCGACAGCCCGCTGGTACTGCTCGGCGCGGGCGTCGTCGTCGGCGCGGTACTCGTCGCGGTGGTCGCCCTCTTTCAGTGACCGGCGGCCGACGATTTCCGGTACCCGGACGGCGACGTTTTGGTGTCGGCGCCCCACGTTCGAGTATGGTCCCACTGGAGATGGGGTGGCGACACCTGCTGTTCGAGAACTGGCCGGTCGACCCCGCCGTCGTCGACCCGCACCTCCCGGACGCGCTGACCGTCGACGAACACGACGGTCGGGCGTGGCTCTCGGTGATTCCGTTCACGAACGTTGCGGTTCGGCCCCGGGGACTCCCGGCGTCGCTCGGCCTGCCGCTCCCGGAACTCAACCTGCGGACCTACGTCACCTGTGACGGCGAACCCGGCGTCTACTTCTTCAGCCTCGACGCCGAGGGACTCCTCGGCGTTCTCGGTGCCCGTCTCACCCAACACCTCCCGTACTACTACGCGCGCATCTCGCTGACGGGCGCGGACGGCGGCGTCCGGTTCACCAGCCGACGGCGCCACCCGGGCGCCCGCCCCGCGGCGTACGCGGCGACCTACCGCCCCACCGGTGCGGCCTTCGAGGCGGGCGAAGATTCCCTCGCGCGCTTTCTCGTCGAGCGCTACCGCTTCTACACCGAGGCGCCGGACGGCTCGCTTCGCTACGCCGACATCGATCACGAACCTTGGACGCTGTACCCCGCCACAGTCGACGTACGGCGGAACACGCTCTTTGCGGCCAACGGCTTCCAGCGCCCAGACACGGCACCGATCCGCTACTACAGTCCGGGCCTCGACGTAACCGCCTCGCGGAGCAAGTCTTGGGACCGATGAGCGACGACCCGGTTCTCCTGTTCGACGGCGTCTGTAACCTCTGTAACGGGGTCGTCCAGTTGCTCGTCCCGCTCGACCCAGCGGGTCGCATCCGTTATGCCCCCATCCAGTCCGCGGCGGGACAGACGTTACTGTCGCGGGCGGGCCTGCCCGACGACCCCGATACGGTGGTGCTCGTCGAAGGGGACCGCGCCTACACGAAGTCGGCCGCCGTCCTCCGCGTCGCGGAACTACTCGGGTGGCCCTATCGTCTCCTCGGGGTCGCCCGCCTCCTCCCGCGACGACTCCGAGACGCCTGTTACGACGTCGTGGCCGCCAACCGGTACGACTGGTTCGGCCGCCGGGAGCAGTGCATGGTGCCCGACGACGACGTACGCGACCGGTTTCTCGACGACGAGGTGTGACCGCATCTCGGGCGGCCTCGGAAGGATTTTAGTCGGGTCGCTCGCAGTTGCGTGTATGACAACGACCGACGACGCGGACACAGATCGTATCCTCGACGGCATCACCGTCGTGGACCTTACCACGTTCGTCACGGGCGGGTTCGCGACGCTGATGCTGGCCAATCAGGGCGCCGAGGTGATCAAGGTCGAACGACCCGGGGTCGGCGACGACAACCGTCACTCCGGTCCACCCTTCGTCGAGCCGAACGCGGAGTACGACGGTCCGGGGCGAACCGCCGACGACAACGGCGAATCGCCCTACTTCTGGACGATCAACTACGACAAGCTGAGCGTCGAGTTCAACCTCAAGACCGATTCGGGGCTCGAAGCGCTGTACGACCTGGTCGCGGAGGCCGACGTGGTCGTCGAGAACTTCCGCCCGGGGACCGCCGAGCGCCTCGATGTCGGCTACGACGACCTCCGCGAGGTGAACGAGGACATCGTGTACTGTTCTATCTCCGCGTTCGGCGAGACGGGACCGTGGAGCAGTCGCCCGGGTTACGACCTCCTCGTGCAGGGGACGAGCGGCATCATGAGCGTCACGGGACCGGAGGACGGCGACCCCGTGAAGGTCGGCCTGCCCCAGACCGACCTCATCACGGGCATGTGGGCGGCGTTCGGGGTCGTCGGCTCGCTGTTCCGGCGGGAACTCACGGGCGAGGGCGACCGGATCGAAATCGGAATGCACGACGCCGCGCTCCCGTGGCTCACCAAACAGGCCGGCAAGGCGTTCGTCGGCGAGCAACCGGAGCGCATGGGGACGAAAGACCCGGTTCTCGCCCCCTATCAGGCGCTGCCCACCGCCGACGGCTACCTCAACGTCGGCTGTGGCAACCAGAAGCTCTGGGAAGAGCTCTGTGCGGCTATCGACCGCCCGGACCTCGCCGAGGACGACCGCTTTGCCAGCAACCCCGACCGCGTCGCCAACATGGACGAACTCGAGACGGAACTGGCGGCGGTGTTTCGCGAGCGGCCGACCGAGGAGTGGGTCGACCTGTTGGCCGACGAACGCGGCCTCCCCGTCGGCCCGGTGTACGACGTGCCGGCCGCCCTCGACAACGAACAGACGGAAGCCCGCGACGTGATCCGGGAGATCGACCACCCCGCGCTTGGGACGGTGCCCGTGATCGAACACCCGCTCAACTACGAGCACGCCGACGCCGGCTTCGACGGCGCGCCGCCGCTTCTCGGCGAGGACACCGAGGCCATCCTCCAAGAACTTGGCTACGACGACGCGGCACTGACGCGGCTGCGCGAGGAGGGTGCGATCCCGGACGCCTGACCACCCACCCGTCCACATACTTATACCTCACCCGATGTAACGGGACTTAATCACCCACGATGACCCCGAGCACGGACCGAATAACCGTCCTGCACGTCGACGACGACCCGGCGTTCGCCGACATGGCCGCGACCTTCCTCGAACGCGAGGACGACCGGTTCGACGTCGAGACGGCCGTTGGCGCGAGCGAGGGACTGGAACTGCTCGGGACGATGGACGTTGACTGTATCGTCAGCGACTACGACATGCCGAAGCGAAACGGCCTGGAGTTTCTCGACGCCGTCCGGGCGGAGCATCCGGACCTGCCGTTCATCCTCTTTACCGGCAAAGGGAGCGAGGAAATCGCGAGCCAGGCAATCTCTGCCGGAGTCACCGACTATCTCCAGAAAGGGGGCGGCACCGGCCAGTACACCGTCCTCGCGAACCGCATCGCGAACGCGGTCGAACAGTATCGCTCCCAGCGAGAACTCGAAGCCAGCCAGCAACGACTCTCCCTGTTCATCGAGCAGTCGCCGCTGGGCGTCTTAGAGTACAACAGCGACTTCGAGATTGTTCGGCTCAACGACGCTGCCGAGGAGATTCTCGGCTACACCGAGGCGGAGCTTCGCGGCGAGACGTGGGAGACCATCGTCGCCGACGACAGCTACGACAGCGTCGAGGCGGTCACGGCTGCGCTGGCAGAAACCGAGGGCGGCTACCACAGTATCGACGAAAACGTCCGCAAGGACGGCGAACACATCGTCTGTGAGTGGCACAACCGAGTCATCACCGACGCCGAGGGTGCGGTCGTCGCCGTCTTTTCGCAGTTTCAGGACGTCACCGAGCGCCGGGAGCGCCGGCGACGGATCGAGGCGCTCCACGAGGCGACCCGCGAGTTGATGGCCGCGGATACGAGCCAAGCGGTCGCCGAGCGGGCGGTCGAGACGGCTCGGGATGTCCTCGACCTGCAGATAAACAGTGTCTACCTCTACGACGAGGCCGCGGACGCGCTCGTTCCTGCGGCAGTCACCGACGAGGCCATCGAGTTGATCGGTGAGCCGCCGACCTACGAACCCGGCGAGAGCCTCTCGTGGGAGGCGTTTCGGACCGGCGAGGTCCGCGTATTCGAGGACGTCAGCGACGAACCCGGCCGCTACAATCCCGAGACGGCCTTCGGCGCCGAGATCATCCTGCCGCTGGGCGATCACGGGGTGATGTACGCCGCCGCGACCGAGGCCGGGGCCTTCGACGAGTCCGATGTCACGCTCGCGCGAACGCTCGCTGCCAACACCGAGGAAGCCCTCTCCCGGATCGAACGCGAACGGACGCTCCGCGAGAGCCGCCGTCGGTACCGCACACTCGTCGAACAGTTCCCCGACGGTGCCGTCTTCCTCTTCGACGAGAACCGCGAGTTCGTCCTCGCCGGCGGGGCCGAACTCGACACCATCGGGCTGGACCCCGGGTCGTTCATCGGCCGAACCGTCACGGACGTCTTCGGCACCGACGTGAGCGACGCCCAAGACTCACACTACCGCGCGGCCCTCGACGGCGAGGAACGGGTGTTCGAGCAACTCTTCGGCGGAGAGTGGTACCGCGTCCACATCGTCCCCGTCGACCACCTCGACTCGACAGAGGGCATGGTGGTCGTGCGGAACGTGACCGAACAAAAGGAGTACGTCCGACGTCTGGAGACGCTGATCAGCAACCTCCCGGGGATGACGTACCGCTGTCGGAACGAACCGGGGTGGCCGATGGAGGACCTCCGTGGAGAGGTCGAGGCGCTCACGGGCTACACCGCCGACGAACTGGAATCAGACGCCGTGAACTGGGGAAAAGACGTCCTTCACCCCGCGGACCGGGAGAAGTCCTGGGAGGCCGTCCAAGACGCCCTCGAAGACGGCGACTCCTTCGAAGTCACCTACCGCATCCGCACCGCGGACGGCACGATCAAGTGGCTCTGGGAACGCGGCCGGGCCGTCTTTGACGCCGACGGTGAACCGACCGTCTTGGAGGGATTCATCACCGACATCACCGAGCGCAAGGAGCGGGAGGCGACGCTCCGCGCCGAGCGCAAGAAGATCCGACGGCTGTTCGAGACCAGTCCCGTCGGGATCATCATCGTCGACCCTGACGGATCGATCCGCCGAGCGAACGAACGCGCCGAGGCGATCCTCGGGCTTTCGCGGGCGACCATCACGGACCGCACCTACGACGACGCGGCCTGGGGTGTCGTCGACGAAAACGGCGACCCCGTGCCCCGGTCGAAACACCCCGCCAGGCGCGTTCTCGAAACCGGTGAGCCGGTGATGAACCACGAACTGGGGATCGACCGCCCGGACGGCGAACGCCGATGGCTCTCGGTCAACGCCGCCCCCGTAACCACGGCCGACGGTGAGGTTGAGGCCGTCGTCGGCGCCATGATGGACGTTACCGAGCGACGCGAACGGGAGAGCGAACTCAGACGCCGGACCGCGGAACTCGAGACGACGACGAGCCGACTCCGAGCACAGTATCGCCGCCTCTTCGAGGAGGCGCCGGTCATGGCAGTCGTCACCCGTGCGGAAGACGACACACTGGTGATCGAGGACTGCAATCGGCTGTTCGCCGAGACGGTCGGCTACGACCGGGCGGACGTCATCGGCCGCGAACTCGCATCGTTCTACACCGCTGACTCGCGCCGTCGCATCCACGAAGACGACGGCGACGAACTCGTGACCGCGGGCGAACTCGTCCGCACCGACCGAAAGCTCCGCACCGCCGACGGTGACGTCGTCGAGACGCTCCTCCGGTCGGTCCCCCGGCGAGACGGCGAGACCACCGGCACGCTCACCTTCTACATCGACGTCAGCGAGCGACGGGAACTGGAACGCGAGAAAGAACGGCTCGACGAGTTCACGAGCATCGTCTCACACGACCTCCGCACCCCGCTCAACGTCGCCCAGGGACAGGCGAAACTGGCACAGGAGGCCTGCGAGGCGGGCCACGACAACCTCGATTCGGTGATCCGGGCCCACGAACGCATGGAGACGCTGATCGACGACCTGCTCACGCTCGCCCGGAGCGGGACGGGCATCGACGACGTGGAACCGGTCGCGCTCGACACCCTCGCCGAGACGTGTTGGGCCACCGTCGAGACGGGCGCGGCCGAACTCGTCGTCGCCACCGACCGAACGATCAAGGCCGATCAGAGCCGACTCCGACAACTGCTGGAGAATCTGATCCGGAACAGCGTGGAGCACGGCTCCACGGGCAACCGGACAGTGTCCGGGAACAGCGAGGGATCGGACACTCCTCAAGACGCCGGTCACGCTACCGACCCCGGCAGGGGCGCGAACGTGACGGTCACCGTCGGGACACTCGACGACGACCGGGGATTCTACGTCGCCGACGACGGCCCCGGCATCCCCGCCGCCGAGCGTACGAACGTCTTCGAGGCGGGCTACTCGACTGCCGCGGACGGCACCGGCTTCGGCCTCAGCATCGTCGACGGCGTCGCCGAGGCCCACGGCTGGGACGTCTCGATCACCGAGAGTGCGGCGGGCGGCGCCCGCTTCGAAATCACCGGCGTCGAGTTCGTCGCGTAGGGCCGTCGGGTCAGTCGCCGCCGACCGCGTTCTCGACGATTTCGATACCTTTCCTATCTGGCCGTCGGGATTGACCTCGATTCCGTACTTGAAGCCACGTACCAGCACCGCTGACGGGAGTCGACGTCACGCTCCGCCGAAATCTGCTCTCGACTGCGATTGTCTCGTGTCTGGACAGAACTGGATTCGAATCTCACCGTTCCGCTCCGTGTCCCGTGTTACCAGCTAAGCGCACTTTCGGCCCTCTGGTTCGCTCGAATCAATATGCACGACACCAAATTTGAACCGGACGAAACCTCACTCCGCTCGGCGAGAGTTTAATTCGGACTTGCTCTCTCAGTCGCCTCGTTCAGTGCGCGGGACCGGATTTGAACCGGCGGACCCCTACGGGACAGCGTCCTAAGCGCTGCGCCTTTTCCTGGCTTGGCTACCCGCGCTCGTACTCTGTTTGCCGGTTTTCGCTCCGGCAAGCGGATTTAGCGGCTATAACTTTATAAACTTACTATGTCGCAGGGCTACCCGCTGTGGACATTTTCACCAATGAGCCGACTTTGTCGTGGTGTTCCTACGCCTGTTTCGTCTGTCCCGCCCTTCGTCCACCGTAATCGGTCGTCCAACCAGCGAAAGAAGTGCACGTCTCGCGGCCGATAGTATGAGTATGAACGACGGACAGTCCAAGAATCCACCAGTCCGCGTCCCACAGTCGGCGGAAGCGGCCGAAGAACTCGCGTTAGAAGACGCCGACGAGAAACTGACTGACGACGAAGAGTGGAAGCGGCGCAATCTCGCGGTGGCGTGCGCTCGGAAGATTGGGGACATTGACTGACGAGTAGCCCAACGACGAACTCCGGCCCATGACTCCCGACGAATCGTCTCTCGGTCGTTGCCCGGACTGCGGCGAGTGTATCCCTACTGCGTGGCGTCTCATTTAACTAGAAGGACGACGGCACCGAGCGCATGTGGGCCGAGTGTCCGGCGTATAATGACTCCGGAGTGATGCCGCCGAACAGTATTTCTCACCGGACAAAGACCGTCTTGAATCGTTCCGTGGTTCGGTTTGAACAATCCCTGTGAGGTGGGCGATTATCGAACTCATTATGTGGTTGTCAGGTCGTGGATGAAAAGTTAGTAATGCGCATGAACATAGTCCCGAATACGCTATGGTGGAATTTGTTTCAGCCCAAGTTCTACTCTCTATACTGTTGTGGGCCGCTCTCGTCGTGTACGGGTTTTCTTCTCTCTGGTGGATTATCGAAACATTCGTTCTTTCGCACGGGTGGAAGCCAGATAGCACTGAAGTATGGGGATTAGACGACATTCAAGTCCGTATCCTTACAATTGACGCCGAGCCGGTCGTCCAACAGACCGTCAACGCGATACCGGACGGCCTGACAGATGTTCGTGTCATTGCCGAGGCCGATATTGCTATCGACGGGGCGACAGTCCACGTCGTGCCAGACGAGTTCATTTGTGACGCAACGAACAAGGGACGTGCTGTCGAATGGGCGCGGCGCAACGTAGCCTGTGACGAGGAGTACGTTCTCTATCTCGACGAGGATACCCTCGTGACGGATTTCACCGGACTCCCGGACGCCGATTTCATTCAGTTCACGGAGAAACCGATATACACTGGCTCTCGGCTGACGTATCTCTGTGAGGTCTTCCGGACTGGCTACCAGTTCGAGCAACTCGGGTTTCATCGACTGTCGTATCCGCTCTACGCGTGGGGCGGTGGGTTTGCTATCCGCCACGAAATCGAACAGGAAATCGGATGGGACGTAGCGACGATTACCGAGGATACGAATCTGATATGGCGTGCCGCGAAAGAGTACGACCTTACATACCAACTTGTGGATTTACGCTTCCGGAATCAAGCCCCACCATCGGTCAAATCAATGCTCAAACAGCGGCGTCGATGGATGTCCGGGACAGTCAAAGACGACTATCTCCTTCCGTTGTTGTACCGACCACTCTACTTCACCCGCATCATTGCGTGGGCGTTCTCTCCGTTCGTGCCGTTGTTGGCCATCGCTTCGTATCTGCTTCCCGGTACGGCCCCCGGCGTTGAACTCTACAGTCTAATTTCAACGGCTTTGCTCGGTATCTTGTTCGTGTATATGTTCCTCGGCGTCATTGCATATCGGAAACATCCGATACTCTGGCCTATCTTCTTGCTTCTGACACCGTTGGCTGTCGTGCTTCACGCAGTTGGGGCGCTGTGGGGTGTCGTCCGGCCTGTCGAAGAGTTCGAGGTAACGGAGAAAGTAACGGCTGAAACCATCGAAGAAGTCAACCAAAGTCTCGAAGAAGGAGAAATTCAGAACCACGACGGGACAGAACGGTTACTTCGTGAATCGAGTGACGCCTACGAGACACACATATTCGATGATTGACTGTCACGAGAGCGTGTCGGCCGAGGGGACGGTGTGCGAAGACGTTGTAGTACTGGAGTAGTCGGAGACAGTAGAAGTCAAGTGTTTTTTGTCGCCTATGTCGTTCAAGATACTACTGATGGAAATATCGGAGCAACTTCGCTGTCTGTTTTCTGCGACCGTCGAAGAACGGGGTAACTTCTACGTTGTCGAGGTTCCCGAGCGAGAGGTTCGCCTTGGCGACCTTCAGGACGGCGAGACGTATCGGGTGGCGCTTCTACCAGCCTCGTCCAAGGACGGACCCGACGAGACCGAAACCGAAACAGAGCGCGAACATGACCCACAGAAGCCACCTGTCGAAGAAGGCGAACAGCGCACCGTCGAAATCCAAGACATTGGCGAACAGGGCGACGGTATCACTCGCGTCGAGCGTGGATTCGTCGTCATTGTCCCCGACACCGAACAGGGCGAGCGTGTCACCGTCGAGATTACTGACGTGAGCGAGAACGTCGCCTTCGCAGAAGTTGTCGAGCGCGTGAGCTACTACGACTGACATTCTCTTACTCCGAGATTCGTTCGCAGGGTTTGATAAGCCGCCGCTGTGACGTGACAGAACGACATGGAGAGGGACGCTGTTAGGGAGGATGTCGACCAATCTGACGCCGTTCTCGACTCTTCCCCGCAGATGGACGAGGCCAACACGAAGGCCGCTGTTCTTCGTGATTTCTTGAGCCTTCTTGACTGACAGATTCCGCAGAATACCCAATTAGAATACTCCGTTGAGGCGTTCGGGCAGACGTACAAGGTCAAAGCGAAGTAATGGCAGAGGCGGTGAATTATCTGATTCAGAACCGCGACCTGATTTCTAAAATCAATCCACTATCGTATATTCCCGGAAGAGAGAAGGCCATAATCAACTATAAACCTGCTTCTCCGCATGATGAACAAGCTATGAGACACTTTCAGGAATTGGTACAGGGCTACTATCTTGACACGCATATGGATAAGGAGACGAAAAGGCGTCATATTCAGGGTGTAGCTGATCGGTGCGGACTTGATGTTGAGTTTTCAGGGGAATGGTGACGGACTAATACACCCTTGAGTGCCAATTCAGGTACGCTTCTGCTGAACTGTTATTGGTTTGAACAACCTGCCATCCGATATGTCGTTTCGTCTTTCCGACGACCGAATTCCCGAATCTGAACCCTGACGTGACCGCGAGTTTCTCGAATGGACGTACAGGGAGCGCGGTCTGTCCCCACGGACGATTCGCCGCCGAGCGGCGTAAGTAGCTGTCGTCTCGTTCGGAAAATTAAATGCCCCGGCGACGAAGGGTAGGATATGTATCGGGCGCGGGACCGCGTCGACAACGAGGAGTGGGTGGCCCGACTGACGCGGGCGGCGGACGGGCTTGATCTCGGTTCCGAGGCGCGGTCCAACGCGGTGGATCTCTTCCTCTCGAACGTCCCCGATGAGGACCGCTCGAAACCGGCCGTCGCGGCCGCCAGTCTCTACGCCGGCGCCTTGATCGCTGGCGAGGAACGATCCCAGAGGGCGGTGGCGGCGGCGATGGACGTGACGCGACTGAGCGTCCAGGGGCGGTGGAAGGAACTGCTGTCGGACTCGGGGTTCCGCCCGCCGGAGTGGTGAGGCGTCATACGGGTTATCGTAAGTCATTACCAGTGGTTCGCCGGACCGTCTCGGCGAACTACTGGTAAACAGTTACAACAATTCGTATCAGTCCGTCTCGGGGGTGCGTTCGGGCGTGAGGTTGCCGTGGCGGTCGATTTCGCCGCGGACGATCCGCGTCGAGGAGATGCGTTCGCCGTCCTCGGCGGGGACGTGATCGACCATCTCGACCCGGAGAGGGGCGAGTCCGCGGTCCGCCCGAATCTCGTTGATACGCTCGGCGCCGTCCCGGGTCTCCGGCGAGACGACGATGGCGTCGAAGCCCAATTCGGTGGCGATGCCGGTGGGTTCGTCGAGTCGTCGGATGCGGTAGGAGCGGTCGTACGCCGCAGCGAGGGGGTCGAGTTCGGCGTCGATGTCCGCCCGCCGTTTCTCGAAGGGACGTACGCGCCGGGGTACCTTCCGCGTCTCGGCGGCAAGGTCGTCGCTCGTGAGTCCGACGGTGACGTCGCCGAGTTCGAACGCCCGGTCGAACAGGGCTCGGTGTCCGTCGTGCACCGGGTCGAACGTCCCGCCAAGCGCGACCTGCATATCCGGGCACACGAATCGGCGAGACTTAAACGGGTCGACTCATCGAGTCCGCCCGCTCTCGCTTCGTTCCCTCGACAGCTTACTCGTCGGCGTCCTCGACAGTGATCCGGACGGGGTCGGCCTCACCGCCTTCCGCCCGGTCTTCCGACCGTCGCTCCAGGTTGAACACGGCGTTCAACTGCTCTTGGACCTGGCCGACGGCGTCGTGGACGAGCGTGCTCGGCGCGATGGCCTCGTACTCGTAGGGGTTGTTGCCGGCGCCCGCGCTCTCGCGTTTGCGGCGCTCGACAGTTCCTTCCTCGTGGAGTTGGGCCAGGGCCTCTCGGACCGTACTCGGGTAGAGTCCGGTCCCCTCCGCGACTTCGTCGCTCGTCGATCCGGGATGCTGTCTGAGATAGACGTAGATCCGTGCGCGCGTCTCCGTGTCGAGAATCCACGCCAACAGGTCGACGACGCCCTCGTCGAACTCCGTGACCGCCCGGTCCGCCTCGGCTTCCAGGCGCTCGCGGGGTGATACGTCGTCCACGGTCGCCTCTTCGTCTGCGTCGAGCCGTTCGGAGCCGTTCTCTTCAGACATATGTTCTCGTCTGAAGGTCAGAACCCGACAGTAAAAAGCTTGCTGCGCTCAGTCGAGCAGTAACGACTCGCGAAGCGCCGCGACGCCCGCTTCGCGGCGCAGGCGGCGCTGGGTGGCCGCGCCGCTCGGCGCGTCGAGTAGGTCGCGGAGGCCGTCGACGCCGAGGCGATCACACTCCCGGTCGACGAGGGTGTCGAGCGACACGGTGTCCTCGCCCGACCGCTCGACGAAGGCGGCGTCGTGACCGTAGCGCATGGCACGCCACTTGTTCTCGTCCAAGAACTCGCGGCGGAGCGAGGGACCAGTCTCCCCGTCGTCGTACCGGTCGGCCAGATCGAGAACCAGCGCGTGGACGTACTCGGCGATGGCGAGGACGCGGTCGGGGTCGGCCTGGGCGTCCGGGGTTCGTACCTCGACGGTGCCGTGGCCCGTGTGCGGACGCACGTCGTACCAGAGTTCGCCGCGGTCGTTGATCGATCCGGTCTCGACCATCCGTCGCTCGAATCGCCGGTACGCCTCGAAGTCCTCGAAGGCCGTCGGGATGCCGGTGTTGGGGAGGTTCTCGAAGATCTTCGCGCGGGCCGAAGCCAGACCGGTGTCGAAGCCGTTCCAGAAGGGCGAGTTCGCCGAGAGCGCGAGGATCGGCGGCAGATACCACCGGAGGCGGTTGGCGATCCACGTCGCCTTGTCCGCGTCGTCGACGCCGACGTGGACGTGAAGCCCCGCGGTGGTGTTGCGATGTTGAGGGTACTGGATGCGGTCGAGTTGGGCACGGTACCGCTCTTTGGTGGCGTGATCGAGTTCGCGCCACTTCGCCGTCGGGTGGAGACCGGCGGCTGCGATCCGGTAGCCGTGGGCGGCGGCGTGGTCGACCAGCGCCTCCCGGACCGTCGATAGCGCGTCGGCCGCGTCGCCCGGGCGCTCGATCAGCGGCGTCTGGGTCTCGATGGTGAACTGAAACAGTTCGTGATCGAGGCGGTCGACGAGGGGTTCGGGAGGGTCGCTCCCGTAGATCAGGTCGTCGATACCGGCGGTCGGTCGCCCCGCCTCGTCGACGATGTAGAACTCCTCTTCGATGCCGAGCGTACCCATCCGCTCGAAGGCGTCCCGCGAGCCGAGATCCATCGACGCGTCGTTTGAGGCCGCCGATTAAATAAGTCGTGGACGCCGACCGAACACCCCCCCGGCCGTCCCGATCTCCTGTAATCGTCCCGAGATGTCCCCGGACGCCGCTCCCCGATTCTGCCCGCCGAACTGCGACCTATCGTCGGTCGTCGTACGACGCCCACCGGGTGCCGCCGAGACGACCCGATCCCAGTATCAACGGGCGGTGATGTCGCCGGATTTCGCCGCCGATCCGGTCGGTCGGGACGCTGGGCGAGTTCCGGTGAATCGGTTCGATGGGCGATTTTGACGGCTATTGGCACGAATCCGGACGCATCGTGTCCTCCCACGGAAGACGTATAAGCATCGAGATATAAACGATGGACGACGATGCACGACTTGACCGGTTTCCAGCGAGATCTCCTGTACGTGATCGCCGGCCTGGACGAACCCCACGGACTCGCAATCAAGGAAGAACTCGAGCATTACTACGAGAGCGAGATCCACCACGGCCGCCTGTATCCGAATCTCGACACCCTCGTCGAGAAGGGACTCATCGACAAGGGTCAGCGGGACCGCCGCACCAACTACTACACGCTGACGCGTCGTGGACGCCGGGAGCTCGAAGCGCGCCGCGAGTGGGAGAATCAGTACGTCGCCGACCTGATCGAAGAGGCGACGCCGGCGTGACCTGCCGCGGCTGTCGGGAGCGGGGGGAAGCTCCCGACGGCACCGTGCCTATGGCACGGTACATGATCTAGTGGCTCCGGACGGTTCAACCTCGCGGACGTGTGCATCACCGCTGCTCGGCACCGCTCGATGGGGTCTCGCCGTCTGACTCCGTCGGTGTGGCGGTGATCGTCAACGTTCGGATGGCCGGTCGTCCCGGTGTCGGCCGCCAGGGTCGACGCTCGCTGGATCCGGTCGAGCGGCCGTCGTCGGCTACGCCGGGTCGACCGTCCACGTCTCCCCGCGCCAGGCGGCGTCCCAGAACCGATACTCGTAGCGCGCCGAGGTGACAAAGCGGTCGCGGTACCGCTCGCGTGCCGTCGCGGGGGCCTCCGCCGCCACCTCGTCCATCAACTCCTTACACCACGCGGTCAGTTCCGAGAACTCCTCGCCAGCGTAGGTCCGAATCCACTCCGCGTACCGCTCGTCGTCCGGCATGCCGTCGGCTTCGAGTCGGCGCGCCGTCTCGTTGAACCCCCACATGCAGGGGAGTAGCGCGGCGACCAGTTCGCCGAAGGTGCCCGTGGCGGCTGTCCGCACGAGGAAGTCAGTGTAGGCACGGGTCGTCGGCGAGGGGTCGGTCGCCTCCAGATCGGCTTCACTGATCCCGAACTCCGCGGCGTACGCGCGGTGGAGGTCCATCTCGGTGTCGACCGTCTCGTGGAGGAGTTCCGCGAAGGTACCCATCTGTTCGAGCGACGGCGCGCTCGCGGCGCCGTGGGCGAACACGCGGGCGTAGTCGATCAGATAGACGTAGTCCTGTCGCACCCAGTACTCGAACGGCTCCACGTCGAGGGTGCCGTCGCCCAGCCGAGCCACCATCGGATGGGCCACAATCTCGTCCCACAGGGCCGTCGCCGTCGGTTGCAGGTCGTCGGTGAACGCCATAGGCGAGCCTCGGGGCGCTCGCACCAAGAAGTTTTCCGGGTTGTATCACCGGCTGATACTAGGCGTCGACCCTCACTCCGCCAGCGGACGCGCGACGACGGCGAGGTGGTCGTCGTGGTAGCGGTCGAGTCGCGCCGTCGCCAGTATCTCGTAACGGTCGCGCAGGGTCGCGAGGACGTCCTCGAAGACGGCCGCGGGTTCGCGGGTCACGTCTTCGCTTCTGGCCTTGATGGCTGCGAGGAGGCGACCATCGGGGGCGAGAAATCGCCGGTTACGGGCCGCAACGCGGGCCTGACCGCGAGTCGCTACGTCCTGTATCAACACGTCGAGGTTCGATTCGACGACGTGGGCGTACGTCTCGGGACGGCGCGCGTCCTTCAGGAGGGGGAACAGGTTGGGGCGGGACGCCGCGACGTCGACCAGGTCGCGGGCCGGCCGGGGCGCGAACTCGACGGCGTAGGTTGGCCCCGCGAAGTCGGCGACGTGGCTGACCGTCGTCCCGCTCGCGGCGCCGAGATAGAGGACGCCCTCTCCCCCCGTGAGGCCGGTATCGAGGCCGAGTTCTAGCATCGCGCCGAGCTTCGACCGCCCGGCGTCCCACAGGCGCCACGGCCCGTCCGTCGGTTCGCCGTACACCGGCTCCCCGCGAGTAGCGAGTCGTTCTCGGTCGTCGACGCGGCGTCGCGAGACTCCCTCGGGGAGAGTCATTGGTCGGCCCTCGCGCGGATGGTGGCGATCCGTTCGTCGAGTTCCTCGTGGACCGACGGCCGGATGTCGCCGGCGTAGTGGTCGATCCGTGCCGCGATGGTGAGTTTGCCGGCGAGCGCCCGGGCGGCCGACCCACGGTCCGCGGGGCGGGTGTTTCGGACGTAGTCGTGGGTGTAGATGACGCCGTGTTTCGGCGACGGCGCCCGCCCCGAGAGGTGAGCGAACAGCGCGTCCTCGGCGCCGAGTACCTGTACCGTCCCCGAGGGCTTCTTCGCGAGGGTATCGAGGCCGCCGGCGAGGGCGATCAGCCGCGCCGCGAGCACCGGCCCGGCCATCCGGCACAGATTTGGCGCCACCGCGGGCGCCGCCCGCTCGATGTACGCGCGCAGGTCGTCGGCCTCGTCGGCCAGGTCGACCACTCGCTCGGCGAGCGAGACGGCCCGGCGCTCCGCCGCCGTCTCGGCGTCACGTTCGGCCACCGACCGCGCGCCGGCGACGCCCGTGTCGGCGTCGTCGAACAGCGCGCCCGCCCACTCGGCGACCCGCTCCGCGAGTTCGTTGGCCGTCCGCTCGGCGTCGTCCATGGCCCGGATGCAGTGGATCAACTGCTGGTCGTCGGCCCGTTCGCGCTCCCTGACCGCCGCCCGGGTCGCGGTCACCGTGGCCTCGTGTAACCGGTCGTAATACGTCGCTTCGTCGGCCGCGAAGCCGGACGCGACGGCGCGGGCGGGCCAATCTGCCGGGTCCGTCGTCCCGCCGTCGTCGATGGCGTCGCGGGCCGCGTCGGCGTCGCCAGGGGTCACGTCCTGAAACCAGGCGGACGCGGTAGGTTCGTCGGTCATGTGCCGTGTGTAGACGCCCACCTCGTAAATGCACTTTCGATGGCGTGACCCGTGAGTACGGGGCGAGAAACAGTCGGTGAGTGACCGAGAGGCGACGACGACGCTTTCGTGGGCGGGACAGAGTTCCTGATCGGCATGGCATGTCGCTGGCAGTCATCCAACTCGGGGCCCGCCGACACCGGCCGCCTCTCATCGAGACGTGTAACGTTGGAGGGTTAAATAACCGATCCGATTCCCAGTAACGTGGACTCGGGTAGTTACTTATACTGTCGTCGAGGCTCGCCGCTCACCCCACGTCGCCGAAGTGTCGCAAGCCGAAGCGCTCGGCGTCGGCGCCGTCGAGTGACTGGCCGCGGTACGCGACTCGCCCCGCGTCGAGCACCCTGAAGCGGTCGCCGACGGCCGCGGCGAAGCCCGGATAGTGGGTCGCGATCACGAACGTGATCCCCTCCTCGGTCAGGCCACGGATCAAGTCGACGAGGGCGCGCGTGCCCTCGCCGTCCAGCCCCGCGGTCGGTTCGTCGAGGACGACGTAGTCGGGGTCCATCGCCAACACGCCCGCGAGAGCGACCCGCTTTCGCTCGCCGTTGCTCAACCGGCTACAGAGTCGGTCCTCGTAGCCGTCGAGGCCGACACGGGAGAGTGCCCGCGCGACGCGGGCCGCCGTGTCCCCGCCGCCGTCGCGGTTGGCCGGGCCGAACGCGACGTCCTCCCCGACCGTCGGGGCAACGAGTTGGTCGTCGGGGCGCTGGAAGACGAACCCGACCCGACGGCGGAGGGCACGAAGCGCCTCGCTGTCGTACGCGACGCGCTCGCCGCCGACGACGACGTGCCCCTGGTCGGGTTCCAGCAGGCCGTTGAACTGCTTGAGCAGACTCGACTTGCCGACACCGTTGCGCCCGAGAAGCACCGTCACCGCCGCTGTCGGGGCGGTGAACGCCACCCCTCGGAGAACGGAGCGGTCGCCGTAGCCGAAGTGAAGGTCGACCGTCTCGATCACACGACCCACCTCGCGGCGACCAGAGCGACGAGCACGACACCGACGACGGCGTACCCCCCGTTTTCGTACTCGGGGACGGGCATCCGACCGGCGTAGTTGCGCGACGCCATGGCGCGCTCGAACGCCTCCGCTCGGTCTATCGACCCAACCAGCAGCGACGCGCCGACGCGTTTCGTCGTGCGAAACAGGGTGCGCCGGGAGTCGAACCCGCCGCGGAGGCGGGCAGCGGTGTGGAGGCGGGCCGACCGCTCGACGAGGACCTGGATGCCACGGTAGACGAGCAACAGGAGTTCGATCACCCCCGAGGGAAGCCGGAGGTCGTCGAGGGCGGCGACCAGTTCGGGGACCGTCGTCGTCAGCGCCAGAAACGACAGCACGGAGAGCGATGCGACCGCCCGAAAGCCGGTCGTCGCGGCGACGGCGAGGCCGCGGTCGGTGATGGTCACGACCGGGAGGGTGAGGACCGGCGTCCCGGGAGTGACGACGGCGACGACCACCACGCTCGGGAGCAAGAAGGCGACGGGGTATCGCAGCAGCGTGACGTACGACCACCCGGCGGCGTGAATCGACAGACAGGCGAACGCGAGGGTGGCGACGGCGTAGACGGCCGGTCGCGCCGTCGTCGCGGTGAGCAAGAGCGCGACGAGGACGAAATACACCCGCAACGGGCCCTCGACGACGGGCGTGGAGGTCACCTGGACGTCCTCAAGCGTCCGGTGCATCCCCGTCACCCGTCCGCAACCGGTCGAGGTAATGTCCTAAGAGGACCGCCCCGACGCCCCCCTGAAGCGCAAAGAGGAGCGCCTCGCCCGTGGGGGCCGGCGCCCAGACGGGGGCTGCCCAGCGGTCGTACGCCGGTGTCCGATCCTCGATCTCGGCGACCGCCTGCCCGTCGGTGCCGGCCAGGTTGCCCCCTGCCGTCGCGAGGAGGAAGACGGCGAGGGCGACGATGACGCCGAGCAACAGGTGTCGTCTCACGAGGCCACCCCCAGCCGGGTCCCGTCGAGGGTGTCGAGACGGCAGAGATACCCAACCATCGCCGCCGCGAGGAGGCCTTCGAGGACGCCGATGGGGAGTTGTGTGACGGTGAACACCGCGGCGAAATCGAGCGCCGCGGCGAGGACGCCAGCCGGGTCCCCTCCCGCAGGGAAGGCCATCCCGAGTTGGACGGAGGTGACCAGATACGTCGTCCAGTCGGTGACCGCCGCGGCGACGAAGGTGGCGCGTTCGAGCGACAGCCGCGGTCGGACGGCCCGGTACGCCACCCACCCGACGAACGGGCCGACGATTCCCATCGAGAAGACGTTGGCGCCGAGAGTCGTCAACCCGCCGTGGGCGAGGAGGACCGCTTGGTAGAGGAGGACGATGACGGAGACGAAGGCGGTGACCGCAGGGCCAAAGAGCACGACCATGAGTCCCGTTCCGGTCGGGTGTGACGAACTCCCCGCCACCGAGGGGAGTTTGAGCGCCGAGAGCACGAACACGAACGCCGCGGCCACCGCGACGAGTGCCTTCGTGCGGGCGTCAGTTCGGACGGCCGACAGCGTCCGCCGCGCGCCGTACGCGACGAAGGGAAACGCCAGGACTGTCCAGACGACCGCCCAAACCGGTGGCAGAAAACCTTCCATGATATGCACGTCGAGATCACTTCCCGTCGGTGCCGATTACCTCCCACGCAAAAACAATACCGCTTGCGATAACGAAACCGAACTTTGGAAACCGGCCGCATCCGACAGAAACACAAGTAGATTGAAGTTACTGCAATCAGCGCTTATCTACCGATGGAAGAGGACACCGCTCGCGGACCGGGAACGGGGAACGGACCGCAGAGGCGCCCCCAGGACGCCGACGACGAGGCGATCCGCCGGTCGCCCGAGCACGCGATGCCCGAGCGGTCGCGTGCGGCCGCCGGACGGGTGTATCTGGTCGGCGCGGGACCGGGCGATCCGGACCTGCTGACGGTCAGGGCGTGGCGGCTGATCGCAACCGCCGACGTGGTGTTTCACGACGCTCTCACCCGGGATACGCTGGTCCACCGCATCCCCGCCGCAGTCGAGGTGATCGACGTCGGCAAGCGCGCCGACCGCAAGACGCCACAGGCGGAGATCAACGAGCGCTTGGCCGACCGCGCGGCTGCCGGCGACGCCGTCGTCCGCCTGAAAGGCGGCGACCCGTTCGTCTTCGGCCGTGGCGGCGAGGAGGCCCAGTATCTCGCCGCCAACGACGTCCGGTTCGAGGTCGTGCCGGGCGTCTCCAGCGTGATCGCCGCCCCCGGACTCGCCGGCATCCCACTCACCCACCGCGATGTGGCCTCTCGATTTACGGTCATCACAGGCCACGAGACACCCGACAAGGGCGCCTCGACGCTCGACTGGGCGGCACTCGCCGACGAGATTCGAAACGGATCGACGCTTGTCATCCTCATGGGCGTCCGGACGCTGGAGCGCAACGTCTCCGCCCTTGGGGAGGAGGGCGTCGACGGCGACGTGCCCGTCGCCCTCGTCCAGAAGGCTGCGTGGGACGATCAGCGCGTCGTCCGGGGCACCCTCGACACTATCGTCGACGACGCGGACGACTCCACCATCACGCCCCCCGCGACCACCGTCGTCGGCGACGTGGTGTCGATCCGTGACGACATCGCGTCCTTCCTCGACGAGTTTGAGCCGGCCTGACCCGCCGACAGAAGTGAAAGTTCGATTTTTATAGGACAAGCAAAATTGTTTTCATGTGGGCGCGAAATGGTGGTGGTGATGCCTCAGGTAGCGCTTCCACACGACGCGAAGGCCGGGCCGACGAAAGCGGAGATTCGCGGGGTAACGCTCCGGAAGTTGGACCTGCAACCCGCGGATCACTTCGTCGACGTTGGCTCCTGTACCGGCGCGGTCACGGTGGAGGCGGCCCGCCGTGCCGGTCGGGTGACCGCAATCGAGCGCAAGCCCGACCGACTGGCGGTGACGCGGAAGAATCTCGCCGCAAACGAGTACGACGCCGAGGTATCGCTTCGCGAGGCGGAGGCGCCGGCGGGCCTTCCCGACGACGCGGACGCCATGTTCTTGGGCGGGAGTCGGAACTTCGAAGCCGTCCTCGATCACGCCGTGGCGACGGACGTCGACCGGGTGGTGATGAACGTCTCCCGCGTCGAGGTGGCGGGCCGTGCCGTCGACGCCTTCCGCGACCGTGACCTCCTCTCGGAGGTCCTCCAGATTCAGGTGAATCACGGCTACGAACTCGCCGGCGCGACGAGTTTTCAGGCGGACAACCCCGTCTACGTCGTCGTCGGGCGCCGCGACGGGGGCGGTCTCGCGTGACCGTCTACGGCGTCGGTCTCGGCCCGGGCCAGGCCGACCTGATCACCGTCCGCGGCAAGCGCGTCCTCGACTCCGTCTCGACGGTCTACTCGCCCGGCCGCCTCTCGCGGACCGTCGCCCGCGAGTACGTCCCGGCGTCGAAACTCGGTGACCTGGACTTCCCGATGACCCGTGACCCTGATGAACTCCGGCGAGCGTGGCGGACGGCCGCGGACGCCGTCGCGGAGACGGCGGCCGACGACGACGTTGCCTTCGTCACCCTTGGCGACCCGAACGTCTACTCGACGTTCGGGCACCTCCGGCGGACGCTGTCGGCCTTCCACCCCGACGTGGGCGTGAAGGTGGTTCCGGGGGTGAGCGCCGTCACCGCGTTCGCGACGGCGCTGGGCGTCGAAATCGAGGCTGGCACCGGCCTCTCGCTCCGCGAGGCCGCCGACGGCGCGGCGCCAATCGGTCCCGACCGGATGATCCTGTTCAAGGTGACCGACGCGGTGACCACCCACGAGCAACTCGTCGACGCCGGCTACGACGTCCGGTACGGCCGCCGCCTGTTCATGGAACAGGGGGAGACGACGGTCACGCGCGACCCCACCGAGGTGGTCGAGCGTGACTACTACACGCTCGCTTACGCCGAGCGGGAGGGACTGGACCGCGACCTAGCGACCGCCGCGTTCGAGGACGGCGAGCGGGAGGGGTCGGCGTGAGTGGCGATCACACCGCCGGCGACCTGCGGGAGGGGATTCCCTTCATCGGCGCCGGTCCCGGCGATCCGGGACTGCTCACCGTCACTGGGAAGCGCCTCGTCGAGGACGCGGACCTCGTCGTCCACGCCGGCTCGCTGGTCAACAGCGAACTGCTGGAGGCGTACTGTGCCGACGCAGAGCAGGTCAACAGCGTCGGCAAGGACCTCGAAGAACTGGTGCCGTTGATGACCGACGCCTACGAGGCCGGGCGGACGGTCGCGCGCCTCCACAGCGGCGACCCTGCCGTCTACGGCGCCGCCTTAGAGCAGATGGACGCCCTCGAAGGTGAGGGCGTTCCGACCTATTTCGTGCCCGGCGTCACGTCGGCGTTCGCCGCCAGCGCCACCCTCGGCACGCAACTGACGCTCAACGAGGTGGCCAACCACGTTGCCTTCACCCGGCCCCAGGGCAAGACCCTCTCGGCCGAGGAGGACCACATCAGCGACTTCGTCGGCTTCGGCGACGTGACGACCTGCATTTACCTGGGGACCCACGCCGTGAGCGAGACGATGGACCGCCTGCTGGCGGACGGCCACGACCCCGACACGCCCGTCGCGGTCGTCTATCACGCCTCCTGGCCCGACGAGGACGTGATCCAGGGCACCATCGCCACCATCGGCGAGAAGGTCGAGACGGCCGGCTACCGCGCCTCGGCGCTGGTGATCATCGGCGAGGCGGCCACCGGCGCCGGGTACGAGCGGTCCTACCTCTACGGCGACTGGGCGAACGGTGAGGGCGAGGACGAGGAAAGCGACCCCGAGAGCGACACCACGACCGAGACCAACCATGACTGAGAGCACTACCGACACGACGGACGACGGCTGTAGCACCCCCGACAGCGACGGGGAGGTCGCCGAGGAAATCGCGATCATCGGCTTCGAGCGCAAACTCGACACCGCCGCCGAGATCGAGGCCGGCCTCGCGGACGAGTACGAACGCATCGACGTCCTCGAATATCACGGCGACGTCTTCGCGGAGCACTGGGGCGAGTACGACTGCTTCGTCGGCCTGATGGCGAGCGGCATCGCCATGCGAAAGACCGCGCCCCTCCTCGACGACAAGTGGGACGACCCCGCGGTGGTCGTCGTCGACGAGGAGTTGACGTGGGCCATCCCACTGACCGGCGGCCACCACGGCGCGAATCAGGTGGCAGGCGACCTCGCCGGCCTCGGTGCTGTCCCCGCGATGACGACGGCGTCGGAGGCGGCGGGCAAGCAAGGCGTCGAGAGTCGGGCGAAGGCGCTCGATACGCACGTCGTCAACGGCGACTCGACGGTGGCGACGAACCTCGCGGTCCTCGACGACGACCTGGGGCCGGTCGCCCGCCTCGACGGGCCGCGGGCGGTTCTCGTCGGCGACGACGTGACCGTCCTCAAGCGGAACACGGACGACGGCGTCGTCCTCGGGACCGGGAGCGTCTCCGGCGCCGACGCCGACCAGTTCCTCGCGGCCTGGCGAACGGCCCTCGAAGAGGCGGGTCTCACACCCGACGACGTGGAGTTCGTCGCGACGGCCACCCGTAAGGAGGACGAACCCGGCCTCATCGAGGCCGCACGGGAGTTCGACGTCGGAGTGGCATACCTCGATAAGGAGACCTTAGAGGCCTTCGAGGGGCCGACACCCTCGAAGTCAAAGGAGCTGATCGGCTGGCCGGGCATCGCGGAGGCGAGCGCCATCGCCGCCGGCCGCGAGCACGAACTCCTCATCGAGAAGCGGCGACACGACGATGCGGTCACCGTGGCGGTGGGTCGATGACCGACGGTCACGGGACGCTCTACGTTGTCGGCATCGGCCCCGGACTTCCCGCACACATGACCCAGCGCGCCCGGGAGGTCATCACCGGCGCCGACTGTGTCATCGCCTCGAATCTCTACCAGGAGTTTCTCCGGGACGACGGGACCCTCCCGCCGGAGGGCGAGGAGCGCGACACGGACCCAGAGGTCGTCCGCTCGTCGATGGGCCAGCAGGTCGAACTCACCCGTGAGGCGTTCGAACGCGTCCGCGCTGGCGAGGACGTCGCCCACGTCTCGGGCGGCGACCCGAACGTCTACGGCAAGTCCGACCTCGTGTTTACGATGGCCGACGCGGACGACGCGACGGACGTCCCCATCGAAATCGTCCCCGGCGTCACCGCGGCGCTCGGCGGCGCGGCCATGATGGGCGCACCCCTCTCGAATGACTTCTGCACGATTTCGCTGTCCGATAAGTGGCGAGGCTGGGACGAAATCGAGGAGAAACTCCGGGCGGCCGCGGTTAGCAACTTCGTGATCGTCCTCTACAACTGTTGGCGGAACTACGAGCGGGCGATCACCATCCTCCGCGAGGAACGGGCCGACGATGTGCCGGTCGGCATCTTCAACGACGCCGGTCGCGGCGACGCCGGACGGAACGTCGACGGCGAGGCGTTCACCGTCACGACCCTCGGCGACGCGACGGCCCACGAGGAAGAGGTCGGCGGGATGGGGACGTCCATCCTCGTCGGCACCCACGAGACCGACACGTGGAGCAACGACTTCGAAACGTATCTCGTCACCCCGCGCGGCGGGCGTGACGTTGAGGACTTCTAACCATGAGCGAGAGCAACGCGAACGACGGATCGACGTGTGGCGCGACGACCGAGGCCGACACGGAGTCGACCGGTGCCTCGGAGTCGAAGTGTGGCGGAGCGACTGAGGCCGACACGGAGTCGGCCGATACCTCGGAGTCGACCTGTGGCGGGTCGAGCACCGAGACGTCGGGATCGACGTGCGGCGGGTCGAAATCCGACACGACCGACGAGAACGTCGCGGCGACGGCCGACGACTTCGACGCCGACCCCGGCCGCCTCGTCGCCGTCGGTCTCGGCCCTGGTGAACCGAGTGGCATGACCGCCCGAGCCATCGAGGCGCTCCGGGGTGTCGAGCATATCGTCGGCTACACCACGTACGTCGACCTCCTGCCGGACGACGTCGTCGAGGGCGCCGAGGATATCTACTCGACGCCGATGTGCGGCGAGGTGTCGCGCACGGAGGAGGCTGTCGACCGGGCGCTCGCCGGCAACGACGTCGCCATCATCGGGAGCGGCGACCCGAACGTCTACGCGCTCGGTGGCCTCGCACTCGAAATTCTGGAGTCGAAGGGTGGATTGGCCAGCGCCGTCGACTTCGAGGTCGTACCCGGGGTGCCGGCCGCCCAGTCGTGTGCGGCCCGCCTGGGTGCCCCGCTCGTGAACGACACCGTCAGCATCAGCCTCTCGGACCATCTGACGCCGATGTCGACCATCGAGTCCCGACTCCACGCGGCCGCCAAGGAGGGGTTCACGATTGCGGTCTACAACCCCTGGAGCCGCAAGCGCCGCGAGAACTACGAGAAGTGCTGTGAGATCCTCCTCGAACACCGCGACCCCGAAACGCCGGTCGGAATCGTCCACGCCGCAGGCCGCGAGGACGAGGAGATCGAAATCGTGGAACTGCGCGACCTCCCCGAACTCGGCGAGTCGGATCTCGTCGACATGACGACGACGCTACTGGTCGGCAACGACGAGACCTACGTCTGGGACGGCCGGATGGTAACGCCGCGTGGCTACGAGCGAAAGTACGAGTACTGAGATGTTCCGCATCGAAATCGACCGCGAGGCCTGCGACGGCATCTTCGCCTGTCTCGCCCGCGACGACCGCTTCGTCGAGGACGAGACCGGCCTCGCGACTATCGACCCCACGGCCGAGAGCGTGATCAGCGTCGAGCGGTCGGACGAGCGGGTGATCGCCACCGTCGACGGCGACTACGAGGACGCCACCCTGGCCGCGCGGGCCTGCCCGCCCGACGCCATCACCGTTCAGGAGGAGCCATGACCGCCGACAGCCCGTCCTCCCTGCTGGAGTGCCACCCCGAGACGGCCTACTTCTGGGGACACGTCGCCGGCGACGGCGAGGTGCGAGCGGACGACCTCACCGTCCGAGCGCCGGACGAGGGCTGTGCCGACCGCCTCGTCGCTATCGCGGGCGGCGGCGACGTCGACCACCACCGGACGGAACGGGAGTACGCCCACGACACGTCGATCACCCGAACCGAGGACGAGTACCACGTCACCGTCGCCGGCGACGTGGCCGCGCGGGGAAGCGCCGCCTTCGGTCTCCCGACGGGCGAGAACCGGGGTGGTTACCGCTTCGACGCCCTCGCCGACGCCAACCGCCAACTCCTCCGTGGCCTCCTGGAGAGTTGCGGGACGGTCTGTTTCAAGTCCTCGGCCGGCGTCGTCGGCATCTCCTTCGTCCACGACGACCGGACGCTTCTGGAGACGATCCAGGGGCGTCTGGACGCCTGCCCGGTCGACGTCCCGACCGACGACATCGCGGAGACGTCCTCCGGGGGCTACTGGTTCGGCGTCGACGACGCGGCCGGGGACCGGTTCGGCCGGTGGGTGTACGACGGAAGCGAAGCGACCGACCTCTTCGCACCGACGCGTCGACAGAAACTGCTGCGGAGCCTGGAGCAGGCCGAGGGATGATCGACGAGCAACCGCTCGACGACGACGCGATCCTCCTCGTTGGCCACGGCTCCCGCCGCGAGAAGGCAAACGAGCAGGTGCGGACGCTGGCGGCGGACCTCGAAGCCGAACTCGACCTGCCGGTCGACGCGGCCTACCTCGAACTCGCGGACCCACCAATCGGGGAGGCTATCGAGACGCTCGCGCCCGCCTGCCGGACCCTGACCGTCGTGCCGCTGTCGCTGTTCGGCGCGAGTCACGTCAAAAACGACGTGCCACTAGCCGTCCAGACGGCGCGGGCCCAACACGACGACCTGACGATCCACTACGGCTCACACCTGGGCGTCCACCCGTCGCTCGTGGACTTGCTGGATGACCGTGTTCGCGCCGTCGAGGCCGACCTCGGGGTCGACCGGACCGAGGACGACGTAGCCGTCGTCGTCTGCGCCCGAGGGTCGAGCGACCCGGATTCGAACGCCGACGTCCACAAACTCGCGCGCCTCCTCTACGAGGGTCGCGAGTTCCACCGTGTCGAGGCCTCGTTTATCGGCGTGACGTCGCCGCTGCTCGACGAGACACTCCACACCGTCACGAAGAGCCGTCCGGACGCGGTGGTGGTCGTTCCCTACATGCTCGGCGACGGGACGCTGACGGGCCGCATCGTCGACACGGCTGAGTCCTTCGACGACGAGTACCCGTACGTCGCCGCGGGTGCGGGCGACCCCCTCGGGGTCGACGACCGCGTGGTCGACGTCCTCGCCGACCGCTGGCGGGCGGCCCGCTCCGACAGCGTCGAGATGTCCTGTGACACCTGCAAGTACAAGGTCGAACTCTCGGGCTACGAGGACGACCAGGGGGGCGCGCGGGCGATGCTTCGCTCGCTCGTCCACCAGGCGGAACACGCCGACCGCGAGGACGTCGACGACGACCCGCACGTCCACGACGCACCCGAAAAGCACGTGGCGGTCTGCACCAACCAGACGTGTGCCGAGAGCGGGTCGGCGGCGGTCATCGAACGGCTCCGACAGGAGGTCCGCGACGCCGAGGACTGCGACGCCCGGATCACCCGCACCTCCTGTCTCGGCCAGTGCGGCGACGGCCCGATGGTCGCTGTCTACCCCGACGGCGTCTGGTACGGCGGCGTCACCGCCGACGACACCGACCGCATCGTCTCGTCCCACCTCGACCGGGACCGCATCGTCTCCGACCTCGTACACCAGACACTATAATGGCTTGCGCAGAACTCGAAGCACTCCGACTCGCACTGATGAATCTGACCGGCACCGTCGACGAGAGCGTCAAACAACACGCCGAGGCCGAAATCGGCGACGAACTGGCGGCCGGCGGCCCCATCGCGGCGCTGGCCGAGGCCGAGACGCTCGACGAGATACAGCGACACCTCGAAGCGGCCCTAATCGACTTAGAGGAGGAGGCCATGGCCGCCGACGCCACCGACCCCCAAGGAGCGTATCTCCGAGGACGGGTCGTCGCCGTCCGCGACGCCGAGCGCACGGTGCGCCGTCTCCGTGAACGCACCGACGCCATGCTCGACGATTTCGGCGAGGCTCACCACACGCTCCACGAGACGTTCCCGACCGAGGAGTGATGTCCACACTCGCCGACCCGGCGCGCCGTCTCCTAGACGACCTTCCCCCTGCGGGGAGCCGTCACAACTGGTCGCGCTCCGCGGTGTCCATCGTCGACGGCCGGATCGTCACGGGTGGCCCCGACGGGCACGTCACCGCCCACCACCCCGACGCGACGCCCGTCGACGGCTGGACGGGGCCGGGCGATTCGGCGGCTGGCGAGCGCTACGCCGTATCGCTGGCAGCGGCTGCCGACCGACTCGTCGTCGGCCAGCGTGGCCCCGACGGGCGCGTCGCCGTGCTGTCGCCCGCCACGGGCGCGGTTCGGTGGCGCCACGAGACGTCCGCGGACGTCGGGACGGCGAGCCGGGAGTCCCTCCTTTTCCAGCCCTACGTCGTCGACGTCGCCGTGGCCGGCGACACGACGGTCGTCGCCGCCAGGCGGTACGAACGCGACGGCGACGAGCGAACCTGGTCGAGTGTCGTCCTCGGAATCGACCCCGACGGGACGGTTCGGTGGCGCTACCACGCCCGCGCCTCACCTATTTCCCTCGCTGCTGACGACGGGCGCGTCGCCGTCGCGTACAACCGCTGTTCGGCCGACCACGTCCACGGCCTGGTCGTCCTCGACACCGACTCCGGGACCCTCCTCGCCAACTGGGACCCCGGAACGGAGGGCGACCGCCGCGTCGGCGACGTGGCGGTTCTCGACGGCGGCATCGCCGTCGCGAGTCACGGCGACAAACACGGCTACCTGCTCGACCACGACGGTGGCGAGCGGTGGCGCGTCGACCTGGCGAGCGAGCGGTCGGTCGACGGCGAGACGGTCTACGCCTATCCGACCCACGTCGCCGCCGTCGACGGGACCGCCGTCTTCGTGACGGGCAACACCTTCGCCGCATCGACACGCGACCCGGACGCCCGCCACCCGCGGGAACATACGGTCGTCGCCGTCGACGGCGGTGACGTGGCCTGGACCCACGAGGTCGGCGGCTTCGCCCGCGGCCTCGCCGTCGACGGGTCGCTCCTCGCCGTCCCCTCGGCCCAACACTTCCGCGAGCGGTCGGCGGACACCCACGCCGTCCACCTCCTCGATTCGGCTCGGGGTCACCTCGACTCGCAGCCGATTCCCGGTATCGCGTCGGCCGCGGCGCTCGGTGACGGGACGCTCGCCGTCGTCGAGGAACCCGTCGAGTACCACGACGAGGGTGTCACCCGCGGGGCCCATCGCCTCCACGTCTGGCGGGATTAGGCGTCGTCGGCCGACGCCGCCGCGTCGGCGACGACGTCGGCGGTAAGCTCGGACAGGGGAATCCGTCGCCCGCCGGTCTCGGCCTCGATGACGCCCGTCACGCCCGCACCGCCGTCGCCGGCGTCGACGAGGACGACCGACGCGTCACTCTCGGCTAGTCGGCCGGCCGCGGCACGGGTCGCCGCGGTCGGACTCCCCTCGGCGACGTTCGCGCGGCCGTCGGTCACGACGACGACCAGTCCCGCGTCCGCGTCGGAGCGGGTCACGAGTCGGGTCGCCGTATCGAGTCCGTCCGGGAGGGGCGTCCGGTCGCCGGTCGGCAACTGCTTGAGGTGGCGGGCCGCGAGCGTGACGCTGTCCGTCGGCGGGAGTAACACCTCCGCCGCGTCGCCGGCGACGGCGACGAACGCCACCTCGTCTCGCCGCTCGTACGCGTCGCGCAGGAGCGCCATGACCGTCCCCTTGGTCTCGCGCATGGCTGGGCGCATCGACGCGCTCGCGTCGACGACGAAGACGACGAGCGTCCCCGCCGTTCCGCGTCGCACCGACCGCCGCAGGTCCTCTTCGCCCACCTCGGTCCGCCCCGCGGCCGCGGCGGCCCGCACCGACGCCGCCGGGTCCACGTCGTCGCCCGGGTCCGCACGCTCGGTCCGCACCCGCGAGCCACGCGACCCCTCGGCGGCCTCCGCGCGGGCGCGCGATCCACTTCCCTCGCCCGTCGACGCCGTCACCTCGTCGACGGGTGGGGACGCCGCCTCACCAACCTCCGCCCGCCGCTGGCCCGGGACGAGCGGCGTCGCTTCCTCGTCGGCGTCCGTGTCGCCGTCGGAGTCCTCCCCGTCACCGTCCCTGCCGTCGCCATCGTCCGATCCCGACGGATCGGCGCCCGAGGGCGTCGGCTCCCGGGCGGGACCGTCGTCGGGTCCGTCGTCGCCGTCCCCGTCGCTCCCCCGGTCGCCGTCGCCCGGTTCGTCCTCGGGTCCGTCGCCGTCCCCGTCGCTCCCCCGGTCGCCGTCGCCCGGTTCGTCCTCGGGTCCGTCGCCGTCGCCCGCATCCTCCGTTCCACTCTCGCCGTCGCCATCACCGTCAGCGCCCCCTCCCTCGTCGTCGCCCTCACCGTCGCCGTCAGCGTTGCCTTCCTCACCGTCGCCCTCGGAGCCGTTCCCCTCGTCCTCGTCGTCGAAGTGATCGTCGAGGACGTCGTCGGGGTCGGGTTCGTCGTCGAAGGGGCGGCGCCGGAGTCGGTGGGGGAGCGCGAACATCGCCGCCTCGCGGATATCGGAGCGGAGCACTTTCGTCCGGCCGTCGAGTGCCGCGAGCGTCCGCGCGGTGCGGGCGGTGGCGATGTCGGCCCGGTGGCCGTCGACGCCCGCGTCGCGGCAGAGTTCGGCGATGTCGGCTTTGAACTCCTCGGGAAGCGTCACGTCGTCGACGAGTCGTCGCGCGTCGCACAGTCGCTCGCGGAGGGCGTCGGTCTCCGCTTCGTACGCCGTCGCGAAGCCCTCGGGGTCGTCGTTTCGGTCGAGGGCGCGGTCGATGACAGCCACGCGGTCCTCGACGGCCTCACAGCCCGTGACCGTCGCCTGGAGGGCGAACCGGTCGCGAAGCTGTGGCCGGAGGTCCCCCTCTTCGGGGTTCATCGTGCCGACGAGCGTGAACTCCGCCGGGTGGGTGCGGCTCACGCCGTCGCGTTCGACGCGGTTGACGCCGCTCGCGGCCGCATCCAGCAGAACGTCCACGAGATGGTCGTCGAGGAGGTTCACCTCGTCGATATAGAGGACTCCCCGGTTGGCGCGGGCGAGAAGGCCGGGATCGAACGACGCGTCGCCGTCAAGGGCGTCGGCGACCGACAGCGTCCCGACCACGCGCTCGCGGGTCGCACCCAGCGGGAGCGTCACGAGGGGGACGGGTCGCGTCTCGACCGGCGGGTCGACCCGCTCCCGACACGACACACACTGTCGCTCCGGGTCGTCCGGCGGACAGCCGTACGGGCAGTCTGCCACCGCACGTTGGTCGGGTAACAGGTCGACCAGCGCTCGGACGGCCGTCGACTTGGCCGTCCCCTTCTCCCCGCGGACCAGCAGGCCGTCGAGCGCGTCGTTCGTCCCAACGGCAAGCAACGCCCGCTTCAACTCCTCCTGCCCGACGATTGCCGGGAACGGTGTGTGGCGACGCTCCATGTGAATACGAAAGTTTACTTGTAGTACCGCAATAACGCTTTATCAACTCATGCCGACCATCGGGCTGTACACGGCGACCGAAAACGAGTTGGGCGCGGTCCAGCGGGCGGCGGGGCGGTTGGACGATATCGATCTGGTGGTCCGCTCCGAAAGCGACCTCGACGATACGACCGACACCGACGCGTTCGTCGACGAGGTGGAGTCCGCGACTGCCGTGGTGCTCTGGTTACACGGCTCGGAGGGGAGCATGCCCGGCTACGATCATGCCATCGAGCGACTCCGGGACGCGGGCGTCCCCCTGATCGTCAAGGCGACGGGCGACGCCTTCGCGTTCGAGGATACGACCGTCGCCGCGAGCGACCGCGACCGAGTGTACGAGTACCTCGACGGCGGCGGCGTGGTGAACCTCGCCAACTGCTGTCGCTATCTCGTCGCCGCGTACGACGACGCCGACGTCGCGTACGACGACCCCGTCGCCCTTCCGACTGAGGGCGTCTACCACCCCGACCACCCCGGAATCGAGTACGAGGAACTCCTGGCGACCCACGACCCCGACAAGCCCACCGTCGGCGTCTGGTTCTACGAGTCCCACTGGACGCACGCGAACACGCGATACGTTGACGCGCTCGTCCGAAAACTGGAGGCGTTGGGGGCGAACGTCCTCCCGGCGTTCTGTAACCCGGCGACCGACAAGGACGGCCAGGAGAACGCCGAGTGGGTCGCGCGCAACTGGTTCAGCGACGACGACGGCCCCCTCGTCGACGCCGTCGTGAGTTCGTTCATGTTCTCGCTGTCGATGAGCGAGCGCGGCCGTGCCGCGAGCGACGAGGGCGAGGACGCCGAGGAGGTCTTTCTCACCGAACTGGGCGTGCCCGTCCTCCAGGCCATCACGACCATGCGCTCCCGGTCGCGCTACGAGGCGAGCGACACGGGCGTGATGGGCTTCGAACTCGCACTGTCGGTCGCGCTCCCCGAGTTCGACGGCAACGTGGTTACCCACCCAATCAGCGGCAAGGAGCGCATGGACGACGAAGCTGGCATCGGGAGCGCTCCGAAACAGCATTTCCCCATCGACGACCGGATCGACCACGTCGCCCGCCTCGCGATCAACTGGGCGCGTCTCGGCTACCTCCCCAACGCCGAGAAGGACGTGGCGGTCGTCCTCCACAACTACCCGCCGAGTGACGACGGCATCGGGACCGCCTTCGGCCTCGACAGCCCCGAGAGCACCGTCAACTTGCTCGACGAACTCGACGGGCGAGACTATACGGTCGAGGACCCCCCGACGGACGGCGCGGCGCTCATCGACCGACTCACCGCCCAGTTGACCCTCGACTCGCGGTGGGTGGCGCCCGAGGATGTCCGCGAGATGAGCGTCGACGTGGTCGATCCCGAGCAGTACGCCGCGTGGTTCGCCGACGCCGACGAGCGGTTTCGCGAGGCGGTGATCGAGGAGTGGGGCGACCCGCCAGACCGTCCCTTCGCCGTCCCCGGCGTCGAGTACGGGAACGTCCTCGTGACCGTCCAGCCACCTCGCGGGTTCGGGATGGACCCCTCGAAGGTGTATCACGACTCTGACCTCCAGCCACCACACGACTACTACGCCTTCTACGCGTGGCTCCGCGAGGAGTTCGACGCCGACGCAGTCGTCCACCTCGGTACCCACGGGAGCCTGGAGTGGCTCCCCGGCAAGACCGTCGGCCTGAACGGTGCGAGTGCGCCGGATCAGTTGATCGACGACCTCCCGAACGTCTACCCGTACATCGTCAACAACCCCGGCGAGGGAACACAGGCCAAGCGTCGCTCCTACGCGGCGGTCGTCGACTATCTGACGCCGGTGATGCAGACGGCCGGCACCTACGACGAACTGGCGGACTTAGAGGAACTCGTCCGGGAGTACCGCCGCGCGGGGATGGAAGACGCCCGCGCCGACGACGGGGAACAACTCCGCGAGCGGATCGAGGCGGCCGTTGCCGACCTCGACCTCGCGACCGACCTCGGCGTCGACGACGCCGACGCCCTCCACTTCGACGAACTCGTCGAGCGAGTGCACGAGTATCTCACGGACGTGAAGACCACGCAGATCCGGATGGGCCTGCATACGATGGGCGAACCGCCGACCGGCGACCGCCTCGTCGAGTATCTGGTCGCGCTCACGCGCCTGGAGAACCCCGGTGCCCCGAGCCTCCGCGCGGCCGTCGCGGGCGTCCTCGGCGTCGACTACGACCGGATGCTGAACGAACCGGGGGCATACGACGCGGACCTGGGCATGTACCTCTCGGAGGCGGCGGATCGTGTCCACGAACAGTCAATCGAACTCGTCGAGACGCTCGCCGCCAACGACTTCGACGTGCCGGCGTCCGAGGCGGCGGCCGGCCCCGACGACGAGGTGAACATGAACCTGCTGGTGGTCGATATCGACCCCTTAGGGGATGCCCGCGCCAAACGAGGGGCGCACGACGACCTCCGGGAGATTCTGGCGTACATCTGCGAGGAGGCGGCCCCGCGGGTCGCGGGCGCGAACGCGGAGATTCCACGGACGGCGGACGCACTGAACGGCGCGTACGTCCCGCCGGGTGGGAGCGGGGCGCCGACCCGCGGTGGGGTGGACCTGCTGCCGACGGCACGGAACTTCTACACGCTCGATCCGCGGAAGGTCCCCGCGAAGACGGCCTGGGAAGTAGGTCGGCGGGTGGCCGATGGCGTCGCCGAGCGCCACCGCGACGAGCAGGGGTCGTACCCCGAGGAAATCGGCGTCGTGGCGTGGGGGACGCCGACGGTGCGGACCCGCGGCGAGACGGTCGCGCAGGTGCTCGCGCTCATGGGCGTCGAACCCGTCTGGACCGACGCCGGCCGCGTCGACGACGTGGAGCCGATCCCGCTGGACGAACTCGGGCGGCCGCGCATCGACGTGACGACCCGGGTCTCCGGACTCTTCCGTGACGCCTTCCCGCAGGCTGCGAGCGTCGTCCACGACGCCGTCGACGCCGTCGTCGGCCTGGACGAACCACACGACCGGAACTACGTGAAAAAACACGTCGAGGCGGAGGCGGCGGCCCTCGAAGCCGACGGCGTGGACGAAGACGAGGCCGTCGACCTGGCGAAACAGCGTGTCTTCACGACAAAACCTGGCGGTTACGGCGCGGGGACGAACAAGGCCGTCGACGAGGGCGAGTGGGACGACCGAAGCGACCTCGCGGACGTCTACGTCCAGTGGGGCGGCTACGCTCTCGGCTCCCGCGGCCGGGTCTCGGAGGCACACGAGAGCTTCGAGCGCCGCCTCGGCTCCGTTGAGGCGACGGTGAAAATCGAGGATACGGCCGAGCAAGACGAGTTCGACTCCTCGGACTGGTACGCCTTCCACGGCGGGTTCGTGTCGGCGGTCGGTGAAATCTCGGGTACCGACCCCGCCTCCTACGTCGGCGACTCCAGCGACCCCGAGAATGTGACCGTCTACACCAACGAGGAGAAGGTGCGCAAGACGATGCGGGCCCGCGTCCTCAATCCCGACTGGCTGGAGAGCATGGAGGAACACGGCTACAAGGGTGCCGGCGACCTCTCGACGACCGTCGACGTGGCCCTCGGCTGGGACGCGACGACCGGCGTCGTGAGTGACACGCTCTGGGCCGACCTCGCGGACGCGTACGCGTTCGACGCGGACCGCCAGGAGTGGATGCGGGACGTGAACCCCTGGGCGCTAGAGAGCATCACCGCGACGCTGCTAGAGGCCATCGACCGCGACCTCTGGGACGCCGCCCCCGAGGTGGCGGACCGACTGCGCGACATCAACCTCTCGGTCGAGGGCGACCTGGAGGCAAAGACCAGCGACACGAACGAGGCACTCTCCGATGACTGACGAAGACTACGCCGACCTCGGCGCGACGACAGAAGAGGCGATGGATATCGCGGAGACGAGCATGGACATCGTTCACTCGTTTGTCCCCGCGGACACACTGAACGACCGGTTGCGGGCAAAAGCGGTCCACTCGACGGGCTCCCCGGACTTTCAGCACCTGATGCGGTTTCAGAACGACCCCGTGGTCGCCGGTGCGCGGGCCGTCCTCGACGAGCGACCCATCGTGACTGACATCACGATGGCCAAGGCGGGGATCACGGGCCGGGGTCACGACTGTCCGGTTCGGAAGGCTATTGGGAGCGGGGCGGAGTTGGCCGCCGAGACGGGGATGACCCGGACGGCGGCGTCGGTCCTCGAACTCGACCGCGAAGGAGTCTACGACGGCGCTATCGCCGTCGTGGGCAACGCTCCGACCGGCGCTCTCGCGCTCTGTGACTGCATCGAGGACGGCACTCGCCCGGCCGTCGTCGTCGCGACGCCAGTCGGCTTCGTCAAGGCCGCCGACAGTCGCAAGCGGGTCCGTGCGGTCGCCGCCGAGTACGGGATTCCCGCCGTCACGAACGTCGGCACCCGCGGCGGGAGCGGTCTCGGTGCGGCGCTCGTAAACGAACTCGTCCACGTTGCCAGCGACGCGCGCGAAGGCGACGTGACCCTGCCCGGCGATGACTGAGGACTACGACCTCGATTCGGGGCCGGACCCGGCAGCGGCCGCCGCGGCGACGCCCGAATCCGACGCGGACGCCGCCGACGATACGGTTCGGGCCGTCGGGATCGGCCCCGGCAATCCGGACTACCTCACCCGCCGTGCCGCGCGCGCGGTCCGCGAGGCGGACGTGGTCGTCGGCTTCGAGACGGTCGTCGATTTCGTCGCCGACGAGACGACGGCCGACCTGCTCACCTGTGGCTACGCCGACGAGGCGGCGACGCTCGCGGCGTTCGCCGAACGGGTGGCCGCCGGCGACCGCGGGACGGCCGTCCTGATGGGCGACCCCAACCACTCGGGCTACCAGTTTCTCGGCAAGGTCGAGCGGGCGGTCGACACGCCGGTGACGGTGATTCCGGGGGTTTCGTCGCTTCAAGTCGCCGCGAGTCGGGCGCGGACGCCGATGGAAGACGCTGCGTTCGTCACCCTGCACAAGAGCGGTGACCTCGACCCCGACCGGGCCCGCCTCGTCGACGCCGTCGGCGACCGACACCTGCTGGTCCTCCCACGGCCGTTCGACTGGATGCCCGGGGACATCGCGGACCTGCTGGTCGAGTCGGGCGCCGATCCCACGCTCGACGCCCTCGTGTTCGAACGCCTGACCCACCCGGACGAGCGCGTGACGCGGACGACCCTCGACGACCTCCGCGTATCGGCCGGTGGAGGCGACCGTGAGTCGACACCGTACTCCGATCTCTCCGTGCTCGTCGTGCGGGCCGACCCATGAAGGGCGTCGTCCTCGCGGGGACGAAGTCGGGCGTCGGCAAGACCGTCGCGACCCTCGCCGTCCTCCAGGCCCTGGACTCCGAGGGATACGACGTCCAGCCGGCGAAGGCCGGCCCCGACTTCATCGATCCGAGCCACCACGAGGCCGTGACGGACACCGCCTCCCGAACCCTCGATCTGTGGCTCGAAGGGTCGGAGGGCCTGCGCCGCAACTACGTGCGCGGCGACGGCGATATCTGCGTTGTCGAGGGGGTGATGGGCCTCTACGACGGTGACTGCTCCAGTACCGCGATGGTCGCGGAGGCGCTCGACTTACCGGTGGTGCTGGTCGTCGACGCGAAGGCGGGCATGGAGAGCGTCGCCGCGACGGCCCACGGCTTCCGCGAGTACGCGACCCACGCGGGGCGAGACGTCGATGTCGTCGGCGTGATCGCCCAGCGCGCCCACGGCGGCCGCCACGAGTCGGGAATCCGCGAGGCGCTGCCCGACGATCTCGCCTACCTCGGCCGAATTACGCCGCGCGAGGATCTGTCGATCCCGGAGCGCCACCTCGGTCTCCACATGGGCGCCGAGGCACCGCTCGACGAGTCGGCTCTCGACGCGACCGCCGAATCGATCCGGACGGACCGACTGGTGGACGTGGCGCGGACGCCGCCGCGGGCCAGTCCCACCACCGTCGGCGACCCGACTGGGGCACGGATTGCGGTCGCCCGCGACGCCGCCTTCGGATTCGTCTACCCGGCGACGGTCGAGCGACTGCGCGACCGGGCGACGGTCGTCACGTTCTCGCCGCTCGCAGGCGACGACCTGCCCGCCTGTGACGGCGTCTACCTCCCAGGGGGCTATCCGGAACTTCACGCCGCCGACCTCGCGGCGAGTCCGACGCTGGACGCTCTCGCGGCGGCGGCCGCCGACGGCACCGCTATCCTCGGCGAATGTGGGGGGCTGATGGCACTCACCGAGTCGCTCACCACGGCCGACGACGAACGACACGGGATGGCAGGCGTTCTACCGGCCGAGGTCCGGATGCACGAGCGGTACCAAGCCCTGGATCACGTCGAGTTGCGAGCGCGGCAGGACACCCTGACCGCCGCGGCCGGCGACCGGCGGCGGGGACACGAGTTTCACTACTCCAGTGCGACCGTCGACGGCGACGCCCGCTTTGCCTTCGACGTCGTCCGAGGATCGGGCATCGACGACGACCGGGACGGCCTGGTCGAACACCGGACGCTCGGCACCTACTGTCACCTCCACCCCGAGAGCGGGGCCTTCGATGCGTTCGTCGAGCGGGCAGCCGAACGGTGACGCTGGTGTGCGGCGAGCACCCAACTAGACGCCCGTTACGATCCGCCGACTCCCTGCACGTCGAAGCGGGCGCCGCCCGCCTCGCTTTCGGTCACGTCGACCGTCCAGTCGTGGATATCCGCGAACTCGCGGACGATTTCGAGGCCGAAGCCCGTTCCGTCGGCGTTCGTCGAGTAGCCCGCCTTGAAGACGTCGTCACGTTTGTCTTCGGGAATGCCGGGGCCGTCGTCGGCGACGTAGAAGCCGTCCGCTGTCTCACCCACGGTGACGACCACCTCGTCGCCGCCGTGTTCCACCGCGTTGCCGAGGAGGTTCGTCAGAAGCCGTCGGAACCGGCGTGATTCGGCGCTGACAGTCCGGTCCGTCTCGACCCGCAGTGTTGCCGACCGGGTCTCGATGTCGGCCCAGCACCGCTCGACCATCTCCGACAGCGACAGGCGTTCCCACTCGATGTCGCCCTCGGTGTCTCGGACCAGCGTCAGGAGGTCGTCGATCAGTGCCTCCATCCGGTCGTGGGCGTCCGCGACGGCATCGAGGTGTTCGTGGCCGTCCTCGGTCGCACACCGGGCGAGTTCGAGTTCCCCTGCCGCCACCGTCAGCGGATTTCGGAGGTCGTGAGAGAGCACGCCGGCGAAGCGTTCGAGGCGTTCGTTCTGCCGTTCGAGCCGACGACGGTACCGGCGGCGCTCGGTCACGTCCTCCTGGAAGCCAACCCAGCGGGCCACCTCGCCGTCGTCGTCGTGGAGCGGCGCGACGCTCACGCGGTTCCAGAACGGGTCGCCGTCCTTCCGGTAGTTCCGGAGGGTGACCGTCGCCGACTCGCCGGCCTCGATGGCGTCGCTCAGCCGCTCGACCGCCTCGGTCCGCGTCTCCGGTCCCTGCAGGAACCGGCAGTTGCGGTCGAGGGCCTCCTCGCGGTCGTAGCCCGTCATTTCGACGAACGCGTCGTTGACGTAGATCATCGGGTTGTCCGCCCGGGACGGATCGGTCATCGCGATTCCCGTCGGCGCCTCGTCCATGGCGCGGGTCTTGTAGCGGAGTTCGCGTCGGCGCTGTCGCTCGGTCGAGATATCACGGAGGATGCCGACGCTCCCCTCGAAACACTCACCGTCGTACGGGAGAGCAGCCATGTGGTCACGACACCGGATCGGCTCGCCCTCCTTCGGGACGATGTCGACCTCGAACTGGGTGGTGTTGGGACCCGTCGAGGAGAGGATGCGACCGAGTTCCGACTCGGCCTGCTCGACGGCCGCCTCGTCTTTGATCAGTGCGGGGGAGCTACCGATGATCGTCTCCCGGTCGTACCCCGTGAGTTCCGCGAGGGGTTCGTTGACGAACTCGAACTGTCCGTCGTCGTCGACGACGTATATCGGGTAGCCCAGCGCTTCGAGGACCGTCGAATAGCGGTCGGCGACGGCCTGTGTCCGGCGATCCTCGAGGACCTGTTCGACGCGGTTGGCGAGGCGACGCTGCTGGTCCGGCCCGCCTTTCTGGAAGTAGCCGGTGACGCCGGCGTTGAGCGCTTGGCTGGCGATTTCCTCGCTTCCTTTGCCCGTATAGAGAATAAACGGCGTCGTGATCCCGTGATCGCGAAGTGCCTCGAAGAACGCCAACCCGTCCATCCCGGGCATGTCGTAATCGCTGATGATACAGTCGACGTTGACGCCGGCGTCGGACGCCTCGGCGTCGTCGACGATCCGCGAGAGCGCCACCTCCGGCTTGGGCTCGGTTAGCGTCGTGACCTCCCAGTCGAGTTCCCGGTCGAGAAATGCCGACGTGAGATCCAGGATCGCCGGATCGTCGTCGACGTGTAACAGCCGAAACGTGTCGGTCGCACTCATGTGGTCGCGGTGTATCGCAGTCGGTTCGCCATGATTCACGTCTGATAAGGGCGCCACGGCAAAATACGCGTCCCTACGATTACCAGCTGTGAAAACAGGAGCGACAGACGACTAAGTGCGCCCCCGGTACTGTCAGCGAATGCCACCGAATCGACGGACGTCCCTGGTCGTGCTGTCCGGCATTGGGGCGATACTTGCTGGTGTGTTGCTGTTCGACGTTTACGAGGACTGGCAGGTACAGGGAACCACCCTCACCTCGACCGTCGTCGAGAATGCGCTCCCGTTCGTGCTTCTCCTGGGAACGTTTTACTTGATTCGACGGCTCTACCGCGGAGCATACGACGACGCCTTCGTGGGGACCGTGACGATGTGGACGGCCGCGGGCGCGTTAACGATTGGTGGCCTCGTGGCTTGGGTCGTCGGCATCCAGGTCCTGCAAAACGAGATCAAACCCGTCATCATCGTGTTGCAGACGGCGGTGGTCGGCACCGCCGCGGGACTGCTCGTCGGGCAACGAACCGCTAGCGTCCAGCAGGAACAGGAGCGGACCCGCCGCGAGAAAGAGCGGTTCCGGGCACTCTTCGAGAACGACCCCTCCGGAATCGCCTCGCTCCGGCGACACGGCGACCGCCTCGTCGTCGAGTCGGCGAACCCGAGTTTCGCGTCGCTGTTCGGATCGACCGAGGGCAAGGCGTTGGAGGCCGCACTCCCACAACTGGCCGCGGAAGCGGTCGCGGCCTTCCGGGAACACACGACCGAGCGCGAGCGATTCACGACGGAGACGACACTCCGGACCGAAGACGGGACGAAACACTTCGTGATCGAGTTGGTGCCGTTCGGTGCCGAGGAGGTAGCCGAGCCACAGAGTTACGTCATCTTCCAGGACGTAACCGAAATCAGAGAGACGAAGGCGGAACTCGAACGGACCGTCGAACAGCTCGAACGCTCCAACGAACAGCTCCAGCAGTTCGCCTACGTCGCCTCCCACGACTTGCAGGAGCCGTTGCGGATGGTCTCTAGTTACGTCGACCTGCTCGCCTCGGAGTACGAGGACGAACTCGACGACGAGGCCGACGAGTACATCGAGTTCGCGGTCGACGGCGCCCAGCGGATGCAGGCGATGATCGACGACCTCTTGCAGTACTCCCGGGTCCACACGCAGGGCGAGGACTTCGCGGAGACCGACCCCACGGCGGTCCTCGAACGGGTGTTACGGGACCTCGAACTGCTGATCGAGGAGCAGTCGGCGACGGTTACACACGGTGACCTCCCCGCCGTCGTCGCCGACGAGAACCAACTCGGCCAGCTCTTCCAGAACCTCCTCAGCAACGCCATCGAACACGCGGGCGACGCCGACGACCCGCCGACGGTCCACGTCGACGGCGAGGAACGCACGGACACGGTCGTGTTCTCGGTCACTGACGACGGGCCGGGCATCCCCGAGGATCAGCAAGAACGGATGTTCGAACTCTTCGAGCAGTCCAGCCGCGACGACGAAGGGACGGGCATCGGTCTCGCCGTCTGCCGGCGGATCGTCGACCGCCACGAGGGGGACATCTGGATCGAATCCGCGGCGGGCGAGGGGACGACGTTCCACATCGCACTCCCTACGCGTGCGCCCCAACAGTCAACATCTAGCGGCCGCATAGAGTGATTATGTCGGAGCGCGAGCCTGTCGAAATCCTCCTAGCGGAGGACAATCCAGGGGACGTCAAGCTAACACGAAAGGCCCTGGAGAAAGGGCGACTGGCGAACAACCTCCACGTCGCCAACGACGGGGTCGAGACGATGCAGTTCCTCCGAGGGGAAGGCGACTACGCGGAGACGCCGCGGCCGGATCTCGTCTTGCTCGATCTGAACATGCCGCGGAAGGACGGCCGGGAAGTCCTCGCGGAGATCAAAGAGAGCGACGACCTCCGGCGTATTCCGGTGATCGTCCTGACGAGTTCGGAGGCCGAGGAGGACGTGATCAAGTCCTACGAACACCACGCGAACGCCTACCTGACAAAGCCCGTCGACTTCGACGGCTTCATCGACGTCGTCGGCACGCTGGAGAAGTTCTGGTTGCAGGTGGTCAAACTCCCACCCGAGTGAGATGCCGAGCGAACCGGAAGAGCCGCTCGATGTCCTCCTCGTCGAGGACAACGACGGCGATGCCCAACTGATCCGCCACCACCTCCGCGTCGACACCAGCAGTGTCTTCCAGCCGCCGAATCTGACACACGTCGAGTCGCTCCCAGCCGCCGTCGACCGACTCGCCGCATCGACGTACGACCTCGTCTTGCTCGACCTCGGCCTCGCGGACAGTCAGGGCATCGAGACCCTCGAACGCCTGACCGAACGCATCGAGGCTGACGACGACCTTGCTCCGCTCCCGGTCGTGGTGCTGACGGGACTTTCGGACGACGAGACGGCGCTCCAAGCCATCCAAGCCGGGGCCCAGGATTACCTTCTCAAGAACAACCTTGACGGTGCCCTCCTCGAACGGGCGATTCGCTACGCGATGGAGCGCCACCGCCAAGAGCGCCGGCTGAAACGACAAAACGAACGCCTCGAACGCTTCGCCAGCATCGTCTCTCACGACCTCCGGAACCCGCTGAACGTCGCACAGGGACGACTCTCCCACGAGATGGGTCGGCGCGAAGGGACCGACGTCTCGACCGAACACGTCGCGGAGGCCGTCGACGCCATAGATCGGATGGAGGAACTCGTCGACGACCTGCTTACGCTCGCTCGCGATGGACGGACGGTCGACGAGTTCGAGACAATCGACCTCGCGTCCCACCTCCGGTCGGCTTGGGAGAACGTCGCGGCGCCAGCCAGCGAACTCCACGTCGACGTCTCGGGGACCGCCGCCGCCGATCCCGGCCGTCTGACACAGTTGTTCGAGAATCTGTTTCGGAATAGTGTCGAACATAGTTCGACGGGCAGCCGGACAGAGTCCGACGGCGTGACGATCACGGTCGGGCGAGTCGGAGACGGCCTCTACGTCGCCGACGACGGGCCAGGCATCCCCGAGGACGAACGTGACGACGTCTTCGAGGCGGGTTACTCGACGAACGCGGACGGAACGGGCTTCGGCCTCGAAATCGTCCGAGAGATTGCCGACGCTCACGGCTGGACGGTCGGAGTGACCGAGAGTGCGGCGGGTGGCGCCCGCTTCGAGATCACCGGGATGGGACTCGACGGCGAGTAGCCGTCGTCGATTCCGATCCCACCCCGTGGTAACATTTAACACGGGGAGTGTCGTACAGTATCGTGATGTCGGAAGGGTCGCCACTCGAATGCGAGTCGTGTAACCAGCGTGTGAGTCCCATCTCCTACCGAGCGACGTGTCCCGACTGTGGCGGCACGTTGCGACGCACGCCGGTACGGTAGCCGAGACGTTTTCCCTCCGGTGGTCCCTACAAGTGGTCGATGTCGGACGACGACGCGACCGATCCGACGGCCATCACTCTGATCGCGGTCACCGTCGAAGACGTGGTGACCGCCCTCGAAACCAACCGACGGAGCGACCGCCACACCGTCCTCCGGGTCACTCCGCCGTTCTCGGGGCGCATGCGGGCCCGCATCCACCGGCCCGCCGCCGCCGACCCGTCGGCGATCCACCTCGATCCGTCGGCGTTCGTCGAGGACCCGCCCCCGTACCCTCACCCCGACGAGACGGCGGACCGCCTCCGCGAGGCCGGGCGGTACACCACCGAACGTCACCACGACCGCCACACCGCGGCCGTCGACGCGTGGCGTGACACCATCCGGGATACCCTCGCCGACACCGTTGACCTGCCCGCTTCCGACGGTTCCCACCCCGTCGACGTCGCGTATCTGGGGTGACTGAACGGAGTCGGCCACCCCTCGGCAGGGATTGGCTGTTCGGACCGTTCGACAACGAACGGTCGCTGACAGTAACCCCGACTGAAGCTGAACGGATCGGGACTTGCCGCCCCTATGCATACAGGAATCGTCCTGCGCTACTTCGGAAGCACACCGGTTCCAAGCCGGACCCCCGGCGAACACGAGAGCGCAGTTGCTCACCCCGACTGAGCACACCGAGGTTAGCTATGAGTGTTTCCTGCCGGTGGATCGGTCAGTCACCGGTAAACGCTTCGAGTGTCTCTTCAGTGACGCCTGACCGGGAGTGAATCGTGACGAGGTCCTTCTCCGCGTGCTCTCACCGGCTCACCCACTCGAGTACGTCATCTTCGACGTGATGAGCGCACAGAGTAACGTCGGCCTCAGCAGCGGTATCACCGGGCCAACCATGCCAGCTACCGCAAAGGCGATGTTGATCCTCAATATGTGGGTCGGACGGCTCGAAATCATTCCCATCGCGGTGCTAATCGGATCCGTCCTACAGCGACTCAATCTCTACCGTTGAGGGAGGCCAGACTGGCGGACGTCGGCATTCGCAACTTCGTCCGTCGAACGGATTTTCACGATCCATCGAGTGTCGACGTAGTAGAACGGCCTGTTTCCCTGTCGCTTAGCAAAACTACTCAGTCTCACCCTGGGTGCCAGCGGAGGTAGGTACCCGTTTGCTCGCCGATTTCTAAGCTGCTAGCCTCTGCTCGGCCACGCGACCGATTTGGTATCGCGACATATGATTTATTGCTTCGTCTCTCGCAGCGGGTTCAAGTCAACTCGTAGATATTTTCCTCGTACGTCCGGCGGACGCGGTCCCCCCAGTCGTGGGTGTAGGTATCGATGATGTCGCTGGCAACGTCTCCGCGGAGGTACTTGACGATGCCCCGGTCGCCGGTTCGGTCCCGGAGGTGGGTCGTGAAGAAGTGCCGAAAGTAGTGGGGCGTGACGTTCTCCTCGGCGCCGCCGCCGTCGCGGTGCCACCCGTGATCGCTCGCGTGGGTTTCGACAGCGTGGTGGACGACGTGAGGTGTCACCCGCCGGCCCCAGCTATCGCCGGTCCCCACGAACAGGGGATCCGCGCGGGAGACTGAATCGGGCCGAACGGCCAACCAGCGGACGAGGCTCCGACGGAGTTCGTCGTCGACGGGGATTACCGTCGCCCGCTTGCGCTTGTTGGCCGCCGTCCGGCGTTCGCCTTCGGTGACATCGCCCACGGCGCGGTCGGCGGCGACGAACAGCGCATCGCCCCGGCCGTCGAGTTGTGGGCGGACAGCCACGTCGAGTGTCTCCCGGGTCTCCGGAATCGAGAGGTCCCGCAGATCTAGGTTACAGAGTTCACCGACTCGGACCCCGGTCTTGAGCATCGTCACCAGGAGCGCACGGTCGAGCGGGTGGGCGATATCGCCGAGGAAGGTCCGCATCTCGGAGACCGAAATCTCACGGCGCGTCGGGTCGGTGTTGATCCGCTCGTCCATTTCCTCGACGACGAGAGTCATCGGGTTGCCGTCGAAGGTCCCCACCTGCGTCATGTAGGCATAAAATCGGTGGAGGTACGCCGCGTAAGTCGCGACAGTGCTCTCCGCGACGGTGCCGCGCAATCGGTGAATCCACGCCATGCAGTCCCGGTGCTCGGCCGCCGCGGGACCCACGCCCTGTTCCTCGTCGAGAAACGTCTCGAACTTCCGCAAGACACGCTCGTAGGCCGCGCGCGTGCGGTCGGTCTTCCCGTGGTAGGTCATGTCTTGGAGGAAATACCCCACAGGGTCGTCGGTGTCGCTCACGGGTCCTCCACGAGGCGGTAGCCACCCGCCCGGCCGCTGTACTGGACCACGTTCTGCTCTTGTAGGTCCGCAAGTGTCTCTTCGAGGCGGTTCTCGATGTCCTCGGTGACGTGCGCGAGGAGGTCGTCCCACGAACATCCGTCCTCCCCGGTTAACGCGTCTTTCACCCGGGGTTCGAGCCCCGAACTCTCTGCTTCACCGGGTTCCTCGCGCTCGGCCGGATCGGGCACCTCGAAGTCCCGGCGGCCAGCTTGGACCATCGTCCGCACGAACTCGCTTTGACTCATCCCTAAGCGGTCGGCGTGCTCTCGCCAGCGGTCCTTCTGGTACGGTGGCACGTAGGTCTTCACCGCGACGCTATCGTTGCCCATACACCCTCCTGTATCGCCGGGGACTTCAAGGTAGTCCCACTCACCGAGATAAGTGGACTTATTTAGATTTGTAGTACCATCTTACCGCCGCATTAGGTTGGTTATTTGTGAGTACAGTACTACTCTTCGCGGATGAGTAGTGACAGATTCACAAATACATATTCACGCCGTGACTCCTACGCCTCGACCGGTTCGATCAGATCCGGTGAGTCGTTTCGCGGATCGTTTACGCGCGTCGAGACTGGGTATGCTTGCATCTCCGCCGCCGGATGTGGCTCTAGGAGTGCCGCCGCCTCGTCGACGGAGCCGTGGAGCCACGTCGACTCCGCCTCCGGGTCCAGGATGACCGCCATGCGGTGGTGCAGGTCGGCGACGAGGTCGTTCGGCTCCGTCGTCACGACGGCGAAGGATTCCACCGGATCGGGGTCGGCGGAGACGTCTCCCGCGCCGAACTCGCCGAGACCGGTCTGTCGCGACGGCGGTTCCCAACTCGACCAGATCCCCGCCATCGCGAAGGCCCGGTCGTCTTCGAAGGCCACGCGGTAGGGACGCTTGCCCGCCGAGCGGTCGACCCACTCGTAGAACCCGTCGGCAGGGACGAGACAGCGGCGCTGCTCGAACGCGTCCGCGAAACTCGGCTTCTCGGTCAGGGTCTCGGCCCGAGCATTGATCAGATCCGTCGACGCTTGGTCGGCCCACGATGGCACCAACCCCCACTGTTGGGTCCGCATTCGGTCGTCCGCGGTCACGACCGGTAATGTCTGCCCCGGCGCGCAGTTGTACCGCGGTGACCACTCCACGTCCACCCCGAACCTGTCCGCCAGCGCTTCGGCCGGCGTGAACAGGCTGTACCGCCCACACATGCACGCCGGTTTGGTCGCTCCGGGCATAACCGTTCGGACACGCCCGACTGTGGATTCACGGACAGAGCTCAAAGCCTTGCACCCATCCGGTCCGTACCGGGCCACTCCGAACGCTTCCCGACGGAGCGTGCTGACTGTCCCGTCTACGGCCGTCCGTCTCGGACTCCGGGAACCCTTTCGTATATCGTATGTCGCTATATCGAATAGCGACACAGACTCACTCCCATCGATAACCGTGCTTGCGTAGTCTCGATGAAGGGGTCTGGCCCCTCGACGCCTGCTGACGGTGGAAGTCGATGGCGATGTGGCCGGACTGATGAGCAGTTCAGACACAGGACCCTGGCTTGCCCAATCGGGGCATACCAACGGGTGAGGTTGCATCCGCCACAGGAGCGTATTCCAAAAATACCATCCGTGATTATCTACACTACGGGGACAGGTGACGGTTCAGAGCCAGTATGACCCAATCGCTGCCTGAAGGGCTCGATCTCCTCGGCGAACCCGTTCTTCTGTTCGATAGCGAGGGGCAAGTAATCGGGTATAACGACTGTGTTGCGGATATGATCGGTGACCCTCTCGAACAGGGTGCTGTGGAAGCGCAACTCAGTTGGGAGGACAGCCAGGAGAGTATTCGTCGAATCGGGAGTCGCGGAGAGCCGTTCGAAACCACGGCAGAGATGTCACTCAGTACAAAAGCACCCGACACCCGACGATTCACATTCAGCCTTCGGAAGCTTCCCGCTGCGGAGACTGGAGCAGTGATTGGGGTCGGCCGGGAACGCACAGACACTCGGGCGGAGTCAGACCGCACTAACGCTACGCAAGGGGGGCAGCGGACACTGGCGGCGCGCGAACGCGCGCTCCGACGAGCGTACGACATCATCGCCGACTCGGAACGCTCCTTGGAGCAGAAGATACACGACATGCTCGGTGTCGTCCGTGAGACAATCGGGACGGATTTCGCCACGCTGTCCCAAATCGACGGCACGGAGTACATCATCGAAGCTGTCGATGGACCACGTGACGTTACGTTCGAAGGGCCCGACGGAAACGCCATCACCGAGGGCGATTCAGTTCCGCTGTCGTTTACGAACTGCCAACGGGTCGTCGCCGACACAGAGACACTCGCTATCGAAGATATCGACGCCGATGCGCCAAAACTGGCCGACCGACCGGTCAACGCCGAACTGGGCATCTCGTGTTATCTCGGTACTCCGGTCACTGTTGAAGGTGAGAACTACGGAACGTTCTGTTTTTATGATCTGGCGCCGCGGAGCGACCAGTTCACCGACTGGGAGGTTACCTTCGTCGAGTTGCTCGGCAATTGGGTGGGATACGAACTGGAACGCGAGCGATTGATGGAACAGATCCGCACTGAGGAACGCGAGCGATACGAAACGCTCGTGAAACAAAGCAGCGACGGCGTCGCCGTCGTCCAAGATGGCCGGTGTGTCTTTGCTAACGATCGGTTTCTCGAACTTATCGGTCGACCCCGAAAAAGCGTATATGGAAGCTCCATTGAGCAATATTTCGCCCCTGAATATCGAGATGTCGTCACAGACCAGCATCGACCCATCATCGACGACGAAGGGTCACCGAACCGGTACGACGTCGAGATCGAAACCCCGAACGGAACGGTTCGGACACTCGAACTCGCCAGGTCCCGAATCGAACACAACGGCGAGCCAGCGATGCTGGCTACGTTCCGTGACATCACGGCCCGCAAGCGCCGCGAAGAGTCCATCAGAGCACTCCAGCGGGCCACGAGCAGGATGCAAACGGCGGAAACCCCCGAACAGATTGCGGAGATAGCTGTACACGCGGCCAGAGATGCACTCGAATTGCCGCTCTCGATCTGCTGGTTCTACGAATCTGACGAAGAGCGGCTAGAGCCGGTCGCAGCGACGGATCCGGTTCGGGACGGTGGGTATTTCGAGCCGCTATCCCCGGACCAGTACGAGTTCGACGCGTTTCGCGATGGTGCAGTCGTCCACTACAATCCGACGGACACGGGCTATGACCGGTTGGAGACCGGTGTCTTGCTCCCACTGGGAGACCACGGCTTGCTGGCGGCTGGCCAGAGCAGCCTCACTGACCACGACGCTGTCGTGCTCGACGTTGCCCGGACGCTCTCGGAACACACACGGATTGCGCTCGATAGGATCGAACGGACCAGGGAACTCGAACGCACTCAGGCTCGGTTCCGGGCACTGACAGAGAACACCTCGTACGGTGTCGTCACTATCGACGATACTAGTACCGTCAGGTACGCAAGCAGCGGTATCTCGGATGTACTCGGCTACGAACCAGCCGAGCTGGAAGGAGGCTCGCTGCTGGGCATTATGCCCGAACGGTTCCATCAGACCCACGAGAGTGCCCTTGCGCGATATCTTCGCGAAGGAGACAAACAGCTCGACTGGAGTTGGATCGAGTTGCCTGGTGTCCACAAGGAGGGACACGAGGTTCCGCTTGGCATCTCGTTCGGTGAAGCCACGGTCGACGGTGACCGGCGGTTCTCGGCGGTCATCAGGGATATCAGCGAACAAAAACAGCGCCAGCAGGAACTCCGCGAAGAGCGTGCGTTCACCGAGAGCATATTCGCTGCGTTGCCGGACGTGTTCTATGCGTTTGACGAACAGGGGGAGTTTCTCCGCTGGAACGGTCAGTTGAGGGAGGTCACGGGATACACGGACGAGGAAATCGCGTCGATGCATCCCACGGAGTTCATCGCCGCCGACGATCAGGCGGAGGTCATTACAGCCATCGCCGAGGTGTTCGAACACGATACCACCGTGACCGTCGAAGCACAGTTCGAGACGAAAGACGGCACCCGTATTCCGTACGAACTCACCGGCGCAAAGCTCACCGACGATACCGACGAAGTACGTGGGCTTGTCGGGATCGGGCGTGACATCTCCGACCGTAAAAAGCGGCAGCGTCGCTTCGAAGCAGTGTTCGACAATACGTACCAATTCACCGGCCTCATGCAGCCAGACGGAACACTGATCGAAGTCAACGAGGCAGCACGCGAGTTCGGCGATCTCGACCGCGCGGACGTCGTCGGGAGCAAAGTGTGGAACGCCTTCTGGTTCACTCATTCCGAAGACCTCCAAAGACAGGTACAGTCAGCGGTCGAGCGTGCGGCAGAGGGCGAGTTCGTCCGCGACGAGATCCCGGTCCAGGGTTCCGAACGAGAGGCGATTATCGACTTCTCGATCCGACCCGTTCGTGACGACAACGGGGCGGTGACGTTGCTGATTCCGGAAGGCCGGGATATCACCGAACTCAAAGAGCAGGAAGAGGAACTCCGACGGGAGCGAGATCACGTCCGCCGTACCGAAGAACTGGCCAATGTCGGGGGCTGGGAGTTCATTCCGGAGACAGAGACGTGCTACTGGACACAGGGCACACGGCAACTCTGCGAGGTAGGGGAGTCCTTCACGCCGACGGCGGAGAAAGCACTGGAGTTTGTCCACCCAGAGGACAGAGATGCAGTTACGCAGGCACTCACAACCTGTCGGGAGACGGGGAATCCGTTCAATCTCGAAATTCGGATTGTCACGGCACAGGGGCGAACGCGATGGATCCGAATCGAAGGCGAGCAGGTCGATGACGATGGGACAAAGAAGCTGCGTGGGGTTATCGGTGATATCACCGACCGCAAGGAGCGTGAACAGCGCTTGATGGTACTGAACCGAATCCTCCGACATAACCTTCGGAACAAGCTCTCTGTGGTCTCTGGCTTTGCCGATAGGCTAGAAGCGGTACTGAACACAGCGCCAGCGGAACGTGACACGTCGGTCGATGAAACGGTGCAGTTCACACAGAAGATCAAAGAGAATGCGAGCGACTTGATCACGCTGGGTGAGAAGGCCAGAGCGTTCGAACGCGCAGTTGAGGAAGCTGACACGACGGGATTCGTCGCGGTCCAACCGGTCGTCAGCGAGGTCGTGTCCACATACCGCGAGCAGCACCCTGCTGCCACGATTACGACCGAGCTGACCGACGTTGCCATCCAGGGTAACGCCGAATTTCTACGGCTTGCTGTGCGAGAGCTTATCGATAACGCAATTCGTCACAGTGAACTCTCCGATCCGACAGTCACCATTGAAACGTCCCGCGTTTCGAGTGAACAGGTCGAAATCAGGATTTCGGACAATGGCCCGGGGATTCCGGAGATGGAACGCAAGACCCTGACCGAAGGGGAGGAAAGTCCGCTTCTCCACGGGAGTGGCCTCGGTCTCTGGACGGTCAATTGGCTCGTAACCCGCATTGGAGGTCACATCTCTATTACGGACAATGATCCGACGGGAACGGTCGCGGTGCTTCGACTCCCGACGAGAACAGATCAGTGAACCACTGTCGAGATATCCACCATCTTCCGTATCACGCTCGTAGACGCCCGGTCCTGTGTGCCGTTGTGACTGTGTTTCTACGGAGTATCGGTGCCTCTGACTGCGTTTCGTGAGATCAACGCGGTCGTGTCGAAGCGCCCAGGTATTCGCCGGGGTGAGCATCGTGGCAAATCGTACGTGACTGATCCAGACGACCCCGCCGCACCTACGTTGCGTTCATCCGCAGGAATCTCCGGGCACGCCGGGGCACGGCCTGCATGTGGCCTCGAACGCTCTCGATGCGGCCGCCCAGCGTGGTTACGCGACCGGTCGCCGCCGAACGTTTTTGAGTATTCGGAACGGCCGATGAGTCATGTCATCGCTCCGTTCCGGACCGATTACCGTCGCCGTCGTCGGCACCGACGGAACGGTGGCCGCGTTCCGGTCGGGGGTCGATGCCGACACGTCTCCGGTACACGTCGAGACCGTTCCACCCGCCACCGCACCCGAGGCAGACGCCGACTGCCTCCTCGTCGACGACGACGCCCCCGGCGTCGACGGTGCGGCTGTCACCGACGCCGCCACGGGTCCCGTCGCGGTACTGGTCGACGACAGCTACGAGCGGACGACGGCGGCCCTGTCGGCCGGGGCAGCCGCCGTCCTCCCTCGCCGTCTCGTCGTGGACGACCCCGACCTGTTGGTGAGTCGTCTCACCGCAATCGTGGACTGCGAACACGAACGGGCCGTGGCCGAGGAACGGGAGAAGTACTCGACGCTGGTCGAGCAGAGTTCGGACGGCGTCGCCGTCGTACAGGACGGAGAGTTCACCTTCGTCAACGAGCGGTTCGTGGATATCACCGGCTACGACCGCGAGACGCTTCTCGATGGGCCGTTCCACGAGGTGTTCACGCCGGAGAGCCAGGCATTGGTCCGGGACCGCTACCAGCGCCGCGTCGCCGGCGAGTCGCCGCCGGATCGGTACGACGTTCGCGTCGAGACGGCCGGCGGCGACGTCCGGACACTCGACCTAGTCGTTTCGCGCATCCGGCACGGCGGGGAGCCGGCGACGATGGTCAACTTCAGAGACGTGACCGAGCGCCGGCGCCGCGAGCGCGAGTACGAACAGATCTTCGACGGCGTCAACGACACCGTCTCGGTTCACGACCCCGAATCCGGCGAAATGATCGACGCCAACGAGAGCCTGTGTACGCTCCTCGGCTACGAGAAATCCGAGTTGCTCGACGTGGGGGCGGCGGCAATCAGCGTCGAACACGAGGGGTTCACCGAGGAGCGCGGCAAGGAGATCATCGAGTCGGTCGTCGAGTCCGGCGAGTCGAAGCAAGTCGAGTGGCAAGTCGAGACGCGCGACGGCGAGCGCCGGTGGTTGGAGATCAGCGGGACGACCGCCCGAATCGGCGGCGAGACGCGCTATCTGGCCATCGGCCGCGACGTGACCGAGCGGAGGCGTCGCCGCCGCGAGTACGAGCAGATCTTCAACGGCGTCACCGACGTCATCAACGTCTACGATCCCGAGTCGGCCTCCATCGTCGCGACCAACGACGCGATGTGTGACCTGACCGGCTACGACCGCGAGACGATCCTCGGAAGCGGGCTAGAGACCGTTACCGCGGACGGCGAGGGGTACACCGCCGACCGGGCGGTCGAACTGATCCAGGAGACTGCGGACACCGGCGAGCCCCAAGAACTGGAGTGGGCACTGGAGACGGCCAACGGCGAGATCCGATGGCTCGACGTCACCGCGACACCGACGACGATCAACGGCGAGGACCGACTGCTCACCATCTCGCGTGACGTGACCGAGCGCCGGCGCTCGGAGCGCCGACTGCGGGCGATCCTCGACCGCATCGACGAGGCGGTCTTTCTGGGCCGGGTGGACGAACTCGATCACGCCTCGCCCAACCCCGACTTCCTGAGTTCCGGCTACGAGGAGATCTGGGGACAGCCGCTCTCGACGCTCCACGAGCGGTATCCGGACGGCTTCTTCGGCACGCTCCACGAGGACGACGAGACGGAGTACCGCGCCTCCATCGAGGGGATTCAGCGGGACGTCGCCGGCGGGTCGGCCGCGGATCGCTACGCCCACGAGTACCGGATCGAGCGCCCGGACGGCGAGATCCGGTGGGTCCACTCCGACTTCTACCCAATCGCCTGGACGAACGGGCCGACACGGATCGTGATCGTCAGCCGCGACGTGACAGAGCGAAAGGCCCGCGAGCGCCGGATGGCGTCGTTCAACACCGCGACCGAGGACATCGCGACCGCGGACCACCCGGCCGAGGCCGCACGGATGGCCGTCGAGGCGGCGACCGAAACGCTCGATCTCTCCGTGGTCTGTGCCTTCCTCTACGACGACAGCGACGGCGTCCTCCGGCCCGAGGTGTGTGCCGGTCGCGTCCCCGAGGGTCTCCACGGGCGGACCGTCGGTGCCGACGGCGGACCGCTCTGGGACGCGTTCGCGACCGGGACGGTCGCCACACCGGCCGACGACGGGAAGATTACTGGTCTCGCCGACTGGCGGGCGCTCGCGCTCGGCAACCACGGCGCCCTCCTGGTTGGAACCCCCGACCACTCGCTCGATCCGGACACGATCCAGGCCGCTCACGTCCTGGCGGCGACACTCGACGCCGCGCTCAATCACCTGCGAGGCAAGCGACGCCTCGCCGCACAGGAGGAACGCCTCCGCACCCAGACGGAACGCGCCGAGCGTCTGGACCGCATCGCGACCCTCACCCAGCGGGTCGAAGCGGCGATCACCGACGCCTCGGGCGCCTCGGAGGTCGAACGAGCGGTGTGTAACCGCCTGGCCGACGCCGGGCCGTACGAACGCGCCTGGATCGGCGGCGTCGAGGTCGGTGCCGACCGACTCACCCCACGCGTCGCCGCCGGCGTGTCGCCGGAAGCCGTCGCTCCCGCGGGGACGGCCCTCTCGACGGCGGCCGCTGGTCCCGACCCGCACCCTGCCGTCCGAGCCTGGCGGTCCGACGACGTACAGGTCGCCGAGTCGGTGGTCGGCGACGGGCCGAGCGCCGACTGGCGCCGGGCGGCGCTCGCCGACGGTGTCCAGTCGGTCTGTGCCGTCCCCCTAATCTACGATGGCATCACGCACGGCGTCCTCGTGGTTGGTGCCTCCTCGCCGAATGCCTTCGGCGACCGGGTGCGGGACGTCCTCGACCAACTCGGCACGTCGGTCGGCTACGCCCTGGTCGCCATCCAACGCCGACGCGCCTTGGAGTCCGACGAGACGGTCGAACTCGTCTTCCGGGGAGACGACGCCGTCTCGGTGCCGTTCTCGCGGGCCGCGCGCATGGCCGACTGCCGGGTACAACACGAGCGCACCGTCGCGCGGGACGGCGGCGTGAGCGTCTTTTTCACCCTCGAAACCGACGCCGACACCGCCGAGTCGGTGGCCGACCGCACCCTTCCCGGATCGACATCGGTCGTGACCGACGACGCCGACTCCACGCTCGTCGAGGCCCGGACGGATTCCTGGTTCGGGTCGCCGCTCGCGGAGTACGGCGCCGTCCTCCGGCGGGCGGTGGCGACCCCTGCCGAGACGACCATCGTCGTCGAGGTGTCGGCCCAGGCCGACGTGCGTTCGTTCGCCGACCGTCTCCGCGAACTCGCCCCCGCGGTCGAACTGGTCGCGAAACGACAACACAGCCGCCAGGACCGGACGGCGGGGGAACTCCGCGACCGGGTGACCGAGCGGCTCACCGACCGCCAGCAGGAGGCCCTGACCACGGCGCTCGCGGCAGGGTACTTCGAGTGGCCCCGCGAGAGCGACGGCTGTGCGGTCGCGGAACGCCTCGACATCACACAGCCGACGCTCAACAAACACCTCCGTCTCGCCGAGCGGAAGACGTTCTCCCTGCTGTTCGACGACGCCGACGGCGGCTAACACAATACATATAGCCCCAGACGCAGACAGGGGCGACGCTCGTAGACAGCAGGATTGGGTGGTCGGAGCGAGAGTGTTCAGGTGAAATCGATGACGTCGTATACGCCGTCTTCTACCCCAGACGAGCAACGGGACACGGATCGAACCGACGAGGTGTTGGCCCTCTTGGAGGACGACTACAGTCGGGCCATCCTCGAAGCACTCCACGCCGAACCGCGGGCGGCCCGAGGCCTGGTCGAGGCGTGTGAGGCGTCTCGTGCGACGATTTACCGTCGCCTAGACCGCCTCGAAGACGCCGGGCTGGTGGATTCGCGGCTATCGTACGACGCCGACGGGCACCACCGTACCGTCTTCGAAACCACCCTCGACGCCGTGACCGTGGGACTCGACGCCGACGGCATCGGCGTGACCGTCAGCACCGACGACGTGCCTGCTGACAGCTCCGTCGTTGGCGACTGATTCCAGTCTACCTTCTCTCCTAAACGGTCCGGAGACAGATTCCGGCCACGGACGGCGTCGAGTAGCGGTCATTCGATGTCGTCCCCAGCGACTCGGCCCCGTGCGCGTTCCGGTCGAATATGGTCACAGACGAAACCGAATATAGTTTCTCAATCTGAGAGTGGCAGCCAAAGTGTGGTATATTCAGCGTCCTAGCCTGAAGCGCTAGCGCAGAGTAATTGCTTTCAGTTTCTATTGCACGCAAAATCTTTATTATGTTCGTTGTAATGGTTACTGCCACAGTAGTTCACTAATGATAGCACAATCACTTAACATCGGCACGTCTGACGGGGTGACCCGGTAGATGGAGTTCGACGGAACGTTCGGACTGGCGGATGTGACGACCGAGGAGGTGTGGCTCGCCCTTTCGGACCCGGTGATGATCAAGAACGCGTTGCCGGGGTGTCAGTTCCTCGTCGAGGTGGACAACCCCGACGACGTCGACTTCGACGCACTTGAGGAAGCGGCGGCCGAGGAGGAGGATCCGGCGACACTTCCCGAGGCGGATCCGGAGGAGGTAGCCGAACGGGGCTTGGCCCAAGGGGGTCACTACGCCGCCCTCGTGCAGGTCGGCGTCGGGAGCGTCAAACCCCGATTCGAGACGGTCGTGACCATCGACCGACGGGAGTTCCCCGAGATGGACGCCTCCGGGCAGGGGAGTGCGAGCGACTCCTCGTTCGAGATGGATTCGGGCATGACGCTCGTCGAGACGGACGACGGCGTCGACGTGGAGTGGTGGACCGAGGCGGACGTGTTCGGCCGAGTCGCCCAGATGGGCCAACGCGTCATCAACCCGGTCGCTAACCGCGTCGTCGGTCGGTTCTTCAAACAGGTACAGAAGGAACTCAGCGACGTTGGCGACGAATCGTCCGGTCTCCGTGACCGTATCAGCAGCTACATCTGACGATGACACGTGACATTTCACTCACGGTAAACGGCACCGAACACGAACTGAGCGTCGAGCCACGCGCCCTACTGATCAGCGTCCTCCGGGACGAACTCGACTACACCGGCCCGAACGTCGGCTGTGAGAGCAGCATGTGTGGGGCGTGTACGGTCCACCTCGACGGCGAAGCTGTCAAGTCCTGCACCGTTCTCGCGGTTCAGGCCGACGGCTGCGACGTAACCACCGTCGAGGGACTCGCCACTGACGGCGAGTTCCACCCCATCCAGCAGGGGTTCCAGGAGGAACACGGCCTGCAGTGTGGTTACTGTACGCCCGGCATGATGATGACCGCGACCGAACTGCTGGATCGAAATCCGGACCCGAGCGAGGAAGAGATCCGGGAGGCACTCGAAGGCAACCTCTGTCGGTGTACCGGCTATCAGAACATCGTCCGCGCGGTGGAGAACGCGGCCGAGAAGATGCAACAGGAACCGGCGGTCGCCGACGGGGGAGGTGACTGACGATGGGTGCCGAATCCGAGTCCGGATCGGGCGTCCAGTCGGTCGACCCCGACGACGTCGACGCCGCGGACATCCTCGGCTCTGCCATCGAACGCCGCGAGGACCCGGCGCTTCTGACCGGCGACGCCGAGTACACCGACGACATCGAACTGCCTGGGATGGTCCACATGACCATCAAGCGAAGCCGGCACGCCCACGCCCGCATCGAGAATATCGACACGAGCGAGGCGGAGGCGATGGACGGCGTGATCGAGGTGTTCACGGCCGCGGACATCGAGGCGCCGGGCAACCTGCCGACCGGCTGGTTGCTCGACTCACTCGAACAGGTCGATCACCCGATTCTCGCCGAGGACCGCGTCCGCTATCAGGGCGACGCCCTCGCGGTGGTGGTCGCCGAGGAGCGCTACATCGCCCACGACGCGACCGACCGGATCGACGTGGACTACGACCGCCTCGGCGCGGTGACGGAGCCGAGCGAGGCGCTCGCCGACGACGCGCCGGCCGTCCACGACGACGCCAGCGGCAACGTCGCCTTCGACTGGGATATCGGCGACGCCGAGAAGACCGACGCCGCCTTCGACGACGCCGACCACGTCGTCGACCTCGACTTGGAGAACCAACTCCTGATCCCGAACGCGATGGAACCCCGGGCGGCGGTGGCGGAGTACAACCCCTCGAACGATGAGCTGGCGGTCCACATGACCTCCCAGAACCCGCACCTGCACCGCCTGCTCATGTCCGGTGTCATCGACCACCCCGAACACAAACTCCAGGTCCGTGCGCCGGACGTCGGCGGTGGCTTCGGGAGCAAGATCCACCACTACGCCGACGAGGCGCTGGTCGCGCTGGCGGCAAAGCGCCACGAGCGCCCGGTGAAGTGGACGGCCACCCGCACCGAGACGTACCTCACCGACGCCCAGGGGCGAGGCCACGACACCCACGCCGAGATGGCGCTCTCCGACGACGGCGACATCCTCGGGTTCCGTGTCGACACCGCCGCCAACCTCGGCGCGTACCTCTCGACGTTCGCGCCCGCGGTGCCGACGTACCTGTACGGCACGCTCCTGTCCGGGCAGTACGACATTCCGGCCATCTACTGTTCGGTCACCGGGGCGTTCACGAACGTGCCGCCGGTCGACGCCTACCGCGGCGCCGGCCGTCCCGAGGCGTCCTTCGTCGTCGAGCGGATGATCCACCGCGCCGCAAAGGAGGTGGGAATGGATCCCGCGGAGTTCCGGCGACGCAACTTCGTCGAGGAGTTCCCCTACCAGACGCAGGTGGCCGTCGAGTACGACAGCGGTGACTACGAGAAGACACTCGACCGAGCGCTCGACCTCCTCGATTACGACGAACTCCGCGAGCGGCAGGAAGCGGCGCGTGCGGAGGGGAAGTACGTCGGCGTCGGTCTCTCGGCGTACATCGAAGCCTGCGGGCTGGCTCCCTCGGAACTCGCCGGTGAACTCGGCGCTCAGGCCGGTCTCTGGGAGAGCGGGCTCGTCCGATTCCACCCCTCGGGGAAGGTGACCGCGTACTGCGGGACCTCCGGCCACGGCCAGGGACACGACACCACGTACGCCCAAATCGTCGCCAACGAACTCGGCGTCGACTACGAGGACGTGGAGGTCGTCGAGGGCGACACCGACGAGATTCCACAGGGGATGGGAACCTACGGCAGTCGGAGCGCCGCCGTCGGCGGCAGTGCGCTCGTGAAGAGTTCCCAGAAACTCGTCGAGAAGGCAAAGCGAATCGCGGCCCACCAGCTCGAAGCCGCCCCCGAGGACATCGAGTTCGAGAACGGCGACTTCCACGTCGCCGGCGCACCCGACCGCTCCATGCACATCGCCGAGATTGCCACGCAGGCGTATCTCGCTCACGACATGCCCGACGACATGGAGCCTGGACTGGAAGCGACCTCGTTCTACGACCCCGATAACTTCGTGTTCCCGTTCGGCCTCCACGCCGCCGTCGTTGAGGTCGACCCCGACACCGGCGAAATCGACATCGAGCGCTACGTTGCCGTCGACGACGTGGGCAACCAGATCAACCCCAAAATCGTCGAGGGACAGATCCACGGTGGCGTCGCCCAAGGCATCGGCCAGGCGCTCTACGAGGGCGCCGAGTACGACGACAACGGCCAACTTGTGACGGGGTCGATGCAGGACTACACGGTGCCGAAGGCCGAACACATCCCGTCGATGGAAACCGACTCCACGTGCACGCCGAGTCCGGTGAACCCCCTCGGCGTGAAAGGCGTCGGCGAGGCCGGCACTATCGCCGCGCCGCAGGCGGTGGTCAACGCCGTCTGTGACGCACTCGACGTCGACCAAATCGGGATGCCGATGAAGGCCGAACGCGTCTGGCGCGCGGCTAACGCCGCGACCGACGGGGGTGAGCACTGATGTTCCCCGACGAGTTCGAGTACGAGCGGCCGGAGACGGTCGACGAAGCGGTCGACCTGCTGGTCGACCACCCCGAGGCGGAGATTCTCGCCGGCGGACACAGCCTCCTGCCGACGATGAAATCGGGGTTAGCGAGCCCCGATCTGCTCGTCGACATCGGCCACATCGACGCCATGCAGGGGATCGACCACGCGGACGGAACCGTCTCGGTCGGCGCGCTCACGAACTACGCGACGGTCGACGACTCCCCAGTGATGCGGGAGAACGTCACGGTGTTCGCGGAGACGGCCCACGCCGTCGGTGACGTGCAGGTACGCAACCGTGGCACCGTCGGCGGAAATCTCGCTCACGCCGACCCCGCCTCGGACCTCCCGGCGGCCGCGCTCGCGGCCGACGCGACGATGGTCCTGCAGGGGCCTGACGGGGAGCGGCGGGTCGACGCCGACGACTTCTTCCTCGGCATGTACGCGACCGACGTGGCCGAGGACGAACTCCTCACGCGAATCGAGTTCCCGGCGCGGCCGGAGGCGACGGGCGCGTATGCGAAAAAGCCGAGTCCGTCCTCGGGGTACGCCATGGTCGGCGTCGCCGTCTCGATGACGGTCGACGCCGGTCGCGTCGAGGACGTCGGCGTCGCCGCCAACGGGATCATGGATCACGGCGTTCGCCTCGACCCCGTCGAGGACGCCCTCGCGGGGACGAACCCGGACGGTGAGACGGTCGCCACGGCCGCCACGAACGCGGCCAACGACCTCGACGAGATGATGATGATGGACGACCTCCAGGCCTCGGCCGAGTTCCGGGCGCAGTTGCTCGAAACCTACGCCGAGCGGGCCATCACGGACGCGGCGACGGGGACCGGTGTCGTCGCTGCCGGACCGTCGTAACGCCGGGTCACACACCCTATGACGGACGCCATTCACGACGACTTCGAGACGCTGACGAGCGAGCGACTGCAGTCGCTGTTCGACGCCAGTGATTACGTCGCCGAAGACGAGATTACGACGACGGTGTTGCTCGCGCTGAAACTCGGGCGCCCGCTCCTCGTCGAGGGAGAACCCGGCGCCGGTAAGACCGAACTCGCCAAGGTGCTGGCGGCGGGCTTCGACACCGACCTCGTTCGCCTCCAGTGCTACGAGGGGCTGGCGGCCGAAAGCGCCCTGTACGAGTGGAACTACACGAAGCAACTGCTCGCGGTCCAGTCCGGGCGGGACGGCGACGAGCGGTCGGTGTTCACGGAGGAGTACCTGCTGGAGCGGCCGCTTCTCCGTGCCCTCCACCACAGCGGCGAGCGCCCACCCGTGCTGTTGATCGACGAGGTCGACCGCGCCGACGAGGAGTTCGAGGCGCTGCTGTTGGAGGTGCTCTCGGATTTCCAGGTGTCGATTCCTGAACTCGGAACGGTCGACGCCGACACGGCGCCTATCGTCATCATCACGTCCAACCGGACGCGGGGCCTGAGCGACGCGCTCAAGCGCCGGTGTCTGTACCTCCACGTCGAACCGCCGTCCTTCGAGAAAGAGCAGGCTATCGTCCGGCGGAAGGTCCCGGAACTGGACGAGACCGTCGTCGCCGCGGTCTGTGGCGTCACCGAACGGCTCCGGGAGGAGTCGCTCCTGAAACCGCCGGGCGTCGCCGAGACGCTCGACTGGGCGCGTGCGCTCACCGCGCTCGACGGCGTGCCGACCGACGGCGACCACCCCCTCACGGCGACCGACATTCGCACCACCCTCGGCTGTCTCCTGAAGGAAGTCGAGGACGTCGAACGGGTTGACGACGAAACCATGTCGGCCCTCCTCGCGGCGGCCGAGACGTCCAGTGAATGACCGACATGTCCCCCGAGCCCGATCCCGGACTCGATCCATCTCGTCTCGGTGACGGCGACGGGACGGACCACCCGCTCGACGTCACGAGACGGGTTCGATCCGCGCTGGTCCGGTTCGTCGGCGCCCTTCGGACGGCGGGCGTCGCGGTGCCGGCCGACGGATCGCTCGTCGCCGCCGAGGTACTCGCCGTCGTCGGCTTCGACGACGAAGACGAGGCGCGAACGGCACTCCGAGCGGCGCTTGTCTCCAATCCGACGGACGCGGCGACGTTCGACCGCCTCTTCGACCGGTTCTGGCGGCAGGTGACACACGCCGTCGACGACCCTGCGGGTGGCGTCGACACCGAATCACTCGACGGAGGCTTCGCATCGGACGCGGCCGGCGATGACGCCCCGACCGACCGCGGAGCCGACGACGCCCGCGACTCCGGCGACGACCGACAGTCGTCGGTGTCCCGACGTCTCGGGGGTGCGGACGCCTCGGAGACGGCCGGTGGCGACGCGGGAACGCGCGCGCAATTCAGCCCGAACGCTCCGTCGGACCGTGTCGAGACCGACCCACTCGAGGCGAGCGCCGTCGCCGATCCGACGCCGGCGGTGCGGGCGCTCACCGATGCGATAGCCAGCCTGCCCGGCCGGCGGCGGACGCCGGCATCCGAGGGGCGCCCGGACGTGCGTCGGGCGATGCGACAGACACACGCCACCGGCGGCGTCGTGATGGAGGTGCCACAGCGAGCGCGGCGTCCCGACGCCGTGCGGGGGCTGATCCTCGTCGACGTGAGCCGGTCGGTCCTCGATATCGTCGACCGCGGGTTCCTAGTGCGCATGCTCCGGGTCCTGACCGACGAGTGGCGGACCGCCCGCACGTTTCTCTTCGACACCGACGTGACCGAGGTGACGACGGCGTTGCAGGCCGCATCACCCGACGCGACGCTCCGGGAGTTCGACCGCCTCGAAGCCGCGTGGGGCGGCGGAACCCGCATCGGCCACGCGCTGACGACGATCCGTGACCGCGCGCCCGACGCCGTCGACCGCGAGACGGTCCTCCTCGTCGTCAGCGACGGCCTCGAAACCGGGGATCTGTCCGACCTGGAGGCGGGCATGACGTGGCTCGACCGTCGGGCGCAGCGGGTGTTCTGGCTCAACCCGCTCGCGGCCTCGACGGCCTACGAGCCGGCCTGCCGGGGGATGGTAACCGCCCTGCCACACGTCGACGGCCTGTTTGCGTTCGCGGAGCCGGCCGACCTATTCGACATGGCACGACAGCTTCGACACCGACAGCGGCCAGTCGGCTACGAACACGACTGGCGACGAACCGACCGATGACACGACGACACACCACACCGACGACCGTATCGACCGACGACCGACCGCGCCTCGCGTGGCCGACTGCGGGGCCGCTCCGGGGTGACTCGCCGTGAGTGACGCCGACCTCGTTCCCGACGACGAGTGGAGCGCCCCCGAGTCGGCGGTGATGGCGTCGATCCGCCGCGGTATCGAGGCCGACGAGACGCCGGTCCTCGCGACCATCGTCGGCGTCGAGGGGAGCGCGTACCGCGGGCCGGGGGCGAAGATGCTCGTGGCCGACGACACCGGCCTCGGGAGTATCACCGCCGGCTGTCTGGAAGACGTGTTGATCGACCTCGCGGCGGAGGTTCGAACCGAGGGCCACCCCCGCGTCGAGCGGTTCGACCTGACGGGCGACGACGACGTCTGGGGACTCGGCGTCGGCTGTAACGGCGTCATCGACGTGTTGCTCGAACCGCTCGACGGATCGCTTCGCTCTGCGCTCGACGCGTACGACGACGGGCGCGAGTCGCTCGTCTACACCGTCGTCGACGCCGATCACGCCGCGGCCCCGGTCGGGGCGCGTGCGGTCGCCGTCGGCGACGACCCGACGCCTGCGGCCCCGCCCGAGTGGTTCGGCGATGATCTCGCGTCGGCCGCCCGCGAGTGCCGCCGCGCCGGCGACTCGAAGACAGTCGAGTGCCCGCGGCCGGACGGACGGATCGAGGTGTTCGTCGATCACGTCACACCCCCGGCCGACCTCGTCGTCTTCGGGACCGGTCACGACGTCCGCCCGGTTATCGAACTCGCCCGCCGGGCCGACTTCCGGGTCACCGTCGCGGGGTTCCGGGGCGCCGACGCGACGGCCGAGCGCTTCCCCGCGGCCGACACCGTCCGGTCCCTGTCGCCCGCCCAGATCCGCTCGGAACTCGACCTCGGTCCCAACACCTACACGGTAGTGATGACACACAACTTCGTCGACGACGCCATCGCGGTCGGTGAACTCCTCGAGAGCGACGTTCCGTACGTGGGACTGATGGGACCGGCCGAGCGGTTCGAGGAGATTGCCGACGAGTGGCGCACGGAGGGGCGCGACCCACCCACGGCGGCGCTACAACGCCTCTATACGCCCGTCGGACTCGACCTCGGTGGCGGCACGCCGTACCAGATCGCACACAGCATCGTCGCCGAACTCCTTGCCGTCCGGTACGGGCGAACGCCGGCGCACCTCCGGGCCGGCGAGTCGCTCGAACGTCGATTACGGCCATGAGTGACGGGACCAGCATGCTCGCGCGGGAGTGGGTGATCGCCGCCCGATTCCACGAGCCTGCCGACTACGGCATCCCCGAGGCACCCGTTCTCCCCGCCGTCGAGTGTGACGCGGGTGAACTCTCGCTCCGGGGCACCGACTCCGACGCCGTCGTGCTGGTCGCCGAGTCGCCCGTGCACGTCCGCCGGTGAGGACCGGCCCCGCCGTGACCGCCGTCGGACCGCAATTTTATGTCGGGTGACACAACTCGTATACACGTCCCTATGACACTGGATATCCCCGCTGCTATCGAGGACGGACTCACCCGTCTCCCGACGCGCGTGGCCGCGATCCTCTTCGTGGCCTACCTCGTCATCGGCGTACTGTCGACGGCTACGGCCCAGACGCTCGGCGCGGCGTTTACCGACTGGCTCGGCAGCGCGGCCCCCGCCCAACCCGGAGCGGGCGGGATGCCGGCCGGGGGAATGGGTCCCGGTCCGGCCGCCGGCGGTGGCTCCCCACTCGCCATCGACGTTGGCCTGGCTGTCGCTCTCGTCCTCTTTCTGGTACAGGCCGTCCTCGCGCAGGCCGTCGGAGTCGTCACCATCCGAACGTTCGTGAGCGACGCCCGGCAACGCTTTCCCGACGGTGTCGACCGCCGATTCGGCTGGGTCCTCCTGAACGCAATAGTCGCCGGTATCGTCGTCGACATCGCGACGTTCGTCGGGGCCATCTTCCTCATCATCCCCGGGATCTACGTCGCGGTCGCCCTCTATTTCGTCCAGTTCGAGGTAATCGTCGAGGACAAGGGCGTCATCGACGCGCTCAGCGACGGTTGGGCGCTGACCGCCGGCGAGCGCCTCAGTGTGTTCCTCCTCCTCGTGGTGGTGTTGGTCATCGGGTTGCTCAGCGCCGTCCCCGGCTTCCTGCTTGGACTGGCGGGCGTGCCACAGATTGCCACTGTCGCGATCAGCGTGGCCATCAGCGCGGTCACGGGCCTCGTCACCGTCGCCATCGCCTCGCGCGCGTACGTTCAACTGAAAGGTGAGGACTGGACACCACCCGGATCGGCGTCGCCGTTCGCGTACTGACCGCGTGACGCGAGGTTTTTGACGCCCGCCACGACAGTACCACCTGTGCGTATCGAGAACAGCTTCATCCCGATCCGTGGCGTGGGGGAGACGACCGAGCGACGCCTCTGGGAGGCGGGTGTCACCCACTGGGAGTCGTTCGACGGCTCTGTCGTCGGTCCGAAGACAGCCGAACGCATCGAGGCGTTCGTCGACGTGGCGACCGACCATCTCCGTCGCGACGACGCCCGCTTTTTCGACGAGTCGTTCCCCACCGGCGAGCGCTGGCGTCTCTACGAGAACTTCCGTGACGACGCCCTCTTTTTCGACATCGAGACCACGGGTCTCGACGCCGACCGCAACGACGTGACGACCGTGAGCTGTTACCGCGGGGGCGACGTCGAGACGCTCGTCCGCGGCGACAACCTCACCCCTGGCGCGCTCCGCGAGCAGTTCACCGACGCCCCGCTGCTCGTCTCGTTCAACGGCGCCCGCTTCGACGTCCCCTTCCTCGAACAGTCCTTCGACCTCTCTATCGACGCGCCCCACCTCGATCTGATGTACCCCTGTCGTCGCCTCGACCTGACCGGCGGCCTCAAACACATCGAGACCGAAGTGGGCATCGACCGCGACCGGCCGGACCTCTCCGGGAAGGACGCCGTCCGCCTCTGGCGCGAGTACGAACGCGGCGACGACGCCGCCCTCGAGACGCTCGTCTCGTACAACCGCGAGGACACGGAGAACCTCGAACGCCTCGCCGACCACGTCACTGGCCGCCTCCACGAGGCCGTCAGCCCCGACACGGCGACGTTTTAGGCAAACCTAAACGTTCAAGTGCGAACGTCCGTAGATAGGCGTATGAGCGACTACACCTTCGACGACGTAACCGTCGTCATGGGGACCTACAACGAGGAGGAAGCCATCGGGAGCGTCTTGGCGGACATCGACCGCGTCACGGACGGTCGGGCCGCAGTCGTCTGTGTCGACGGGTCGAGCGACCGGACGCCCGAAATCGCTCGCGGGATGGGTGCCCGAGTGATCGAACAGGAGCCACAGGGCTACGGCGTCGCCGTCCGAAAGGCGGTGCTCACGCCGGAGCGGCCGGTGGTCGTCACCACCGACTGTGACGACACTTACCCCATGGAGCGACTCCCCGACTTCCTCGACCGGATCAACGAGGGGTACGACGTGGTCAGCGGCGACCGGATTTCGCCGCGACCGGAGACGATGCCGGCGCTGAACCGCCTCGGCAACCGCGCGTTTGCCACACTCGCCAGTCTTCTCCTCGGCCACCGTTTGCACGACGTGACGACGGGGATGCGCGCCTACCGCCGTGACCTGCTTCACCGCATCGACTGGACGGAGAACACGGGGCTCTCGGCGGAACTGCTGATGCGCCCCGTCGCGAGGGGGTATCGCGTGACTGAGGTGCCCATCGACTACGACGAGCGAGCGGGCGAGACGAAACTCGACCCCATCCGTGGCGGCGCCGCCATCGCCAGGTCCATCCTGCGTGTCGGGTTCGCCGAGCGATTCGACCGCCGCCTCGACCCTACCTCGGAGCGGGTCGAGCGCGTCGACACCTAGTTCACGATGTCGCCGATCCGTCGCGGTTCGCCGGTCAGCGACGGCTCCTTTTCGACCATCTTCAACACCTCGTGGTCGGTCACGTCGGGGTAGGTCTTGCCGACCGCATCCTCGATCAGTGCCTTCTCCAGTCGGAACTCTGTTCCCTCGTAGACGACGTCGACGCCGCCGTCGTCGAAGGAGAGCGTTGTCATAGACCGGCGTAGTCGGTCGGGACTCAAAACCCTGCCTGTCCGCCCCCGCGCTCGCGCCGTCGTCGGACGACCGTCTGACGGCCGTTTTAATACGAGAAGCCTGTAGTCACGCGCGTGTCACTCGGGAGGGATCCGCTCGACGCGCTCGAGATCCCCGACGGGACCACCGTCGAGGAACACGACCTCGTGACCGACGGGGACGTGATCGTCGGCGGCCAGAGCACCGTCGAGTTCGGTGTCCGCGGGCGGAACGTGATCGCGGGCGAGCGGGCCCAATTCGGCGGCGACATCGAGGCCGAGGGGAACTGTCGGCTCGACATGTGGTGTGACGTGGCCGGTAACGTCCTCGTCGGCGACGACGCCTACCTCGGCGAACGGGTCCACGTCGGCGGCCAACTCATGGTCTCGGGCGACCTCGACATCGGCGACGACGTCGAAATCGACGAGGGGTTCGAGGCCAACGGCTGGATCGTCATCCGGAACCCCGTCCCGACGCTCGTCTTTTATTTCATCGTCCTCTCGCAGTTGCTCCGGGTGGGAGAACAGGGCGCTGCCGATGAAATCGCGGAGGCGCTCTCGGGGGACGCCCCCGAGGATCCGCTGGTGATCCCCCGCGGGAGCGAAGTCTCCGACGACGCCTGGCAGGTGTCGACGCCAGCCAGCGTCGGCGACGACTGCCGTCTCCACGGCAATCTCCGTGCCGAGTCCATCGACGTCGGCGCCGACAACAACGTCTTCGGGAGCCTCCGCGCCCGCGGCGACGTAACCGTCGCCGAGCGGACCCGCATCCACGGCGACGTGACCACCCGCGGCGGCACGGTCCGTCTCGACCCGGACGTGCGCGTCCTCGGCGATGTCTCCTGTACCGACCTCGAACTCCACGAGGACGCCGTCGTCGACGGGACGATCCGCTCGCGCGGCGAGATGCGGATCGTTCGGTCCGAGGCAGACCGGGAAATCGAGTGAGTGGGGCCCCTCAATCCCCCGGGTCGATCCGGTCGACGAGGCCGTCGAAGTCGGCGTCGAAGCTCAACACGGCGTCGATACCGCGGGACTCACACTGCGCGACGACGGTCGCGTCGGTGAAACTCAGGTCGTGGTCGTCGTACCGACGAAAGGTCGTGAGTGACGCCCGAACGTCGTCCGGTTCCACGTGTAGTGTCTCGACGACGTGTGGAAACGGGTCCTCGCCGAGGATTCGACGGGCGACGGTGTCCGCCGCCTCGAACGATCCCGTTCTCGTTCGGGTGAGCGTGACCGTCTCGTCGAGCACGTAGTCGTTCGTGTACGGTTGGCCGTACGTCCCATCGAGCAGTTCCTCGAACGCGCCGACGGCCGCCTCGTGTCGCTCCGCGTCCGTGTCGTGGTGTGCGTAGAACACGCCCGTATCGACGAGGACGCTCATCCGTACAGCACGTCGTCGATGTCCCCCTCGCTCGTCGTGACGCCCGAGGAAACCATCCCCTCGTGAAACGCCGCGCGCTCCGCGTCGGCGAGGGGCACGCGTTCCTCGCGGAACGAGTCGACGAGGTCGGCCTTGGACTCGATTGCGTCCTCGACGAGTCGCGCCAGCAGTTCCTGCTGGGTTACGCGCCGGCCCGTCTGTAGCCGAATCTCGGCCTGGAGGCGTTCGAGGCGGGCCTTGGTATCGTCGTCCATCTTCACGGACGTTGCCATACCCGCTTGTAGCGTCTTCTACTGCGTAAACGTTTCCACCAGAACGTGCGACGGACACGGACGACGGTTCGACACCGAGTCGACCGAAACTAAATTCCCCGCGACCCGCCACGGTTCACTATGCTCTCTCTCGCACTCGCGGGCAAGCCCAACGCGGGCAAGTCCACGTTCTATCAGGCCGCCACCCGCGCGGAGGTGGACGTGGGGAACTACCCCTTCACGACCATCGACGCCAACCGCGGGGTGACCCACGCCCGCACCGACTGCCCCTGTCTCGACCGCGACGAGCGCTGTGGCAACGAGCGCTGTCGAAACGGCACGCGCTACGTCCCCGTCGAACTCCTCGACGTGGCGGGACTGGTTCCGGGTGCCCACGAAGGGAAAGGATTGGGCAACCAGTTTCTCGACGAACTCACCGACGCCGACGCCATCCTCAACGTCGTCGACGCCTCGGGCGGGACCAACGCCGAGGGCGAACCCGTCGAGGTCGGCACCTACGACCCGGTCGAGGAGGTGGACTTCGTCGAGCGCGAGATGGACCAGTGGCTCGCGGGTATCATCGACCGCAACTGGGAGGGCGTCGAGCGCAAGTCCCGGTCGCCCGACTTCGACATCGACGAGGTTCTCACGGACATGCTCACCGGCTTCGGGGCGACGGTCGCGGACGTGGCCGCCAGCCTCCGGGCACTCGACTATCCCGAGGACCCGATCCAGTGGACCGACGACCACCGGGCCGCGCTCGCCCGCGAGGTCCGCGCACGCACCAAACCGCTGGTCGTCGTCGCCAACAAGGCCGACGTGGCGCCCGCGGAGGATCTGGAGCGACTGCGCGCGACCGACAAGCCTGTCGTCCCGGCGACGGCCGAGGGCGAACTCGCCTTGCGAACCGCCGCGGACGCCGGCGCCGTCGACTACGGCCCCGGCGACCCCGAATTCGACGTCGCCGGCGACGTGAGCGACGCCCAGCGCGAGGGACTCGACCGCATCCGCGAGGTGATGGCGACCCAGGGCGGCACCGGCGTCCAGGCCGCTATCGACACTGCCGTCTACGACCTACTCGACCGGATCACCGTCTTCCCGGTTCAAAACGAAACGCGGTGGACCGACGGCGCCGGGAACGTTCTTCCCGACGCCGTCTTGCTCCCGCGGGGGGCTACCCCGCCCGACCTCGCGTACGCCATCCACACCGACATCGGCGACGGGTACCTCCACGCCGTCGACGCCCGCTCCGACCGGCGGATCGGCGAGGATCACGAACTCTCGGAGGGCGACGTGATTAAGATCGTCAGCACTGCGAACTGAGACCGTCGAAGAGAGCGAGCGCGGGTGGCGCTCGCGTTCATCCAACCAGGATGTGCGGCGAGGGGAGGAACGGAGCCGTCAGCGGGCGAATAAACTCACGTCACGTGGCTAGTTTAATGCGTCGCTGACACTACGATCACCAGTTTATTGCAGTTTATCCCCGGCGTGCCGAGACAATTCCCTCCGCCGGGTCCCGAACGGTCGGTTCGTGGTCGGTCAGCGAAGGTCCGCGACCACGTCGGCCATCACGTCGAGCGCCTCGCGGAGCGTGTCGGCGTCGTTGGCGTAGGAAACCCGGGCGTGGCCCGCGCCGTTCGCGCCGAAGGCGTCGCCGGGGACGACGATTACGTCCCGTTCGATGCAGGCGTCGACGAACCCGTCCGGTACCTTCGGCATGGCGTAGAAGGCACCCCGCGGAGTCGGTACCTCGACGCCCATCGCCTCGAACCGGTCGAGGAGGAGGTCACGCCGCTCTCGGAAGGTGTCACACATCTCGTCGACGACGTCCTGTGAACCGGAGAGGGCCGCCTCCGCGGCGTACTGTGCCGGCGCGGAGGCACACGCTTGAATGTACTGGTGGACGCGGAGCATCCGCTCGATCCGGCGGGTGGAGGCGGTGACCCAGCCGAGTCGCCACCCCGTCATGGAGTAGGTCTTCGAACAGCCGTTGACGACGACCACGCTGTCGGTGTCGGCGTATGAGAGCGGCGAGTGGTGGTCGCCGCCGAAGACGAAGTGTTCGTACACCTCGTCGGAGAGACAGACCACGTCGTGTTCGTCGGCGATGCGGGCGAACTCCCGGACGTCCTCCTCGGGGGAGACGGCGCCCGTCGGATTACCGGGGCTGTTGACGACGAACATCGCGGTGTCGTCGGTGATGGCGTCCTCCACCGCGGCGGGATCGAGTGTCAGGTCCTCGCGTACGGGGACCGGCACCGGCTTCCCGCCCGCGAGTTTCGTCAGTGCGTCGTAGGAGACGAACCCTGGGTCGGGGATCAGCACCTCCTGGCCGGCGTCGACGTGGGCCTCGAGAGCGAGGTGGAGCGCCTCGCTCCCGCCGGCGGTTGCGATGACGTCCCCGGGATCGACCGCGACGCCCTGATCCCGTTCGTGCTTGGCGGCGATGGCCTCGCGGAGCGGCCGGATTCCCTTGTTACCCGTGTAGGCGTCGGCCTTCCCGGCCTCGATGGCCTCGACGGCCGCCGCGCGAGCGTGTTCCGGCGTCGGAAAGTCCGGTTGACCGAGACCGAGATTGATCGCGTCCTCGCCGGCAGCCTCGAACACCTCGCGGATGCCGCTGATGGATATCGCCTCGACGCGTGGAGAGAACTCGGACATCACTCCCCCTCGTATGCGTCTCGCAGGGTGGAGACGTGATCGCCGAGTTCCGAGAGCGCGCTGTCGGCGTCGACGTACCCGTCGTCGTACTCGTCGTAGACGCGTTCGGCGGCGTCGAGGAAGGACGCCACCTCGGCGTCGAGATCTTCTGATGCCATGTGTGACGGGGGGTGCGGAGGGCATATATTTCCACCCCTCGAAGTCCGGCCGTGACCCTCGTCGCCCGATTCGCCGACGGCACGGTCCGTCTCGACGGCGACCTCGACTCTGCCGTCGCCGACGCCCTCCCCGTCGCGTTCGACGAGCGAAGCGGCACTCTCCGGGCGCCGGCGCACCGATATGCCGCGCTCCGGGACGCCCTCGACGCTGCCGGCGTCGGCTACGAGGATCAAGTGTTCGACCTCCCTACCCTCGACCTGTCGACGACGTACGACCTCCGGGACTACCAGTCCGCGGCGCTCGCGGCGTGGACGGAGGCGGGTAGACGGGGGGTCCTCGAACTCCCGACGGGGAGTGGGAAGACCGTCGTCGCGGTCCGCGCGATGGCCGACCTGTCGACGCCGACGCTCGTGGTCGTGCCGACGGTCGACCTCCTGACCCAGTGGCGCCGCGAACTGGAGACGGAGTTTGCCGTCCCGGTCGGCCAACTGGGCGGCGGCGAGCAACGCCTCGAAGCCCTGACGGTCGCCACCTACGACTCCGCGTACCTCCGGGCCGACGAGGTGGGCGACCAGTTCGGCTTCGTGGTCTTCGACGAAGTTCACCACCTCGGGGGCGAGGGCTACCGCGACATCGCCCGCTTACTCCCGGCGCCCGCCCGCCTGGGGCTGACCGCCACCTTCGAGCGCCCGGACGGCGCTCACGAGGTAGTCGCGGACCTCGTCGGCCCCGTCGTCTACGACCGCTCGGTCGACGACCTGGCTGGCGACCACCTCGCGGACTACGAACTCCGGCGTGTCGAGGTGGAACTCACGCCCACCGAGCGCGAGGCCTACGAGGACGCCCAGGGAACCTTCGTCGACTACCTCAAGACCTCGAATCTCTCGCTGTCCAGCGGGAGCGACTACCGCGAACTCGTCAAGCGGTCGGGGAGCGATCCACGGGCCCGGGAGGCGCTGTTGGCCAAACAGGAGGCCCGCGAGATCATGATGAACTCGGCGGCGAAGGTCGACGCCTTGGAGCGCATCTTCGCGCGCCACCCGGAGGCACGAACCATCGTCTTTACCGCCCACACCGACCTCGTCTACCGACTCTCGGAGCGATTTCTCGCCCCGGCGATCACCGCCGAGACAGGGGCGAGCGAGCGACGCGCCATCCTCGACCGATTCCGCGAGGGGACGTACACGCGTGTCGTGGCCGCGAACGTCCTCGACGAGGGCGTCGACGTGCCCGACGCGAGCGTGGGCGTGATCCTCTCGGGGAGTGGGAGCGAACGCGAGTTTACCCAGCGCCTCGGGCGGGTGCTCCGCCCGAAGGCCGACGGCCGAAGCGCCGTCTGCTACGAGGTGGTGAGCGCCGAGACGGCCGAGGAGCGTGTGGCCGACCGACGGCGGTGAGCCGACCCTGCCTGCTGGCCGAGGGGCGTCTCGAACGCCGGTCGTGACAACCTACGAAGGCGACGATATCGATTCGCGCACGCCGGGCCGGTCACGGATCGACGTCGGCGGGGTTGAACGACCGCCGCTCGACGTAGAGGGACTCGACGAGAAAGACGAACGTGAAGATGCCGACGACCCAGAGCAGTATCTCGACGTCGGTGCGATAGAGGTGATACAGCACCGTCGGGAGGGCGATTCCCGTGCCGAGCAGTCCAAGCGTGGGAATGAGGCGATTCGCCCCCGTCTCGTCGGCGAGGACGACGCTCGTGTAGTTCGTGATGGTAAACGAGAGCAGAAACGCCACCGATCCGAACTCGGTGATCTGCTTGAGCGTCCCGAGAGCGGCAAGCGCCGCGGTCAGTCCACCGATGGTCAACAGCGAGTAGACGGGGATTCCCTCGCGGTTTCGAAAGGAGAACAGGCGTGGCAGCGCCCCCTCTGTGGCGATCTTATGGACCAGCCGCGAGGTACCAAAGAGGGTCGCGTTGATGCCCGAGGAGGTGCTTTTCATGGCCGAGAGGATGACGAGGACGAATCCGGCACCCCCCAGCACTGGGATGTTGGACACTGCCTCCGCGAGGGCGACCTCTTGATGGGCGAGAAGTTGTGCCGGTGTGAGATGGAGTGTCGCCATGAACGACACCGAGACGTAGATTAGCATCGAGAGCAGGATGGCGGCGTACATCCCGACGGGCAACACCCGTTCTACGTTCTCGATGTCCTCGTAGTCATAGACCAGCAGTTGGAACCCTTCGTAGGAGACGAAGATGACGGCAAAGCCAGTGAGCGGGCTGAACACGCCCTTATCGAAGAAGTCGAGTGCCGTCACGCTTCCGTCGTAGAAGACGACGCCGAGTGCCGAGAGGGACAGCAGGATCACGACTTTGACGTACACCGCGATGTCCTCGAAGAGGCCAGTCTCGTGGACGCCCCGGACGTTGAGACCGACAAATGCAGCGACGATCAACGCCGAGATGATCGGCCGCAGAAGCTGTGGGAGATGTATCCCCACGATGGCCCGCGCGGCGGTGAGCGTGTACGCGCCGAAGGCGAAGGCGTACATCGCCATCACGCCCACGTAGCCGACGATGAGTACCCAGCCGACGTACGCGGCGACGGTCGGATCGTCGACGACGTGTTCTACGAAGGAGAAGACGCCACCGCGTTCGCCGAAATGCAGCGTGAGTTCCAGATAGGAGTAGGCCGTGAGAAGCGTAATGATCCCCGCGACGAGATACGAGAGCGGGACGGCGTTGCCCGCTTGGCGCATCGCGACGCCGAGGACGGCGTAGATTCCCCCCGAAACCATCCCGCCGACCCCCATCGCGATCACCTCCGGGAGACCGAGCCGCCCCGAGCGGGATCGATCCAGCCAGGTGGTGAGTCGGCTCATGACGCGAACCGGACGCCGCACGGAGTCCCGGATCGAGGGGGTCCTTGGAGAGTGAGACACAGTACCGGCGGCTCGCGTCCCGAGCGCCGCGACTGGATCGAGCGGCGATCATCACGTCGCCGAAGCATGTGTGTTCGGTGATAGGATACTCACCCGGCTTATGGCTTGTGTCGCCGGCCTCACTCGAGGCGCGACTGCAACGAGCCACCGCCGGTGAAGTCGTCGTAAGGGACCGTCTCGAAGTCGACGGCCACCTCCTGGTCGGCGTCGGCGGGCACGGTCACCTCGCGACGCCGCTCGGTCGTCGTTCCCCCGACGGTGACGGCGACGACGAGCGTCCGCGTCCGCTCGGTTCCCGTCGGATTTTGCACCGTCGCCAGCACCCGCAGGTGGCCGTCGTCGCCCGCCTCGAAGTCCTGGTCGGTGATGCGCAACTCCCCGTTCTCGCCGGCCGCGGGGGAACGCTCGCCCGGTGTCGGCGGGGTTCGTGGGCCGGTCGCACCGGGCGTGGCGCACCCGGGGGAGAGCGCGAGTCCGAGGAGGGCGAGGACGCGACGCCTGTCCATACCGGACCGACCCCGGCGAGCGACAAGAGCGTTGTCCTCGCGCCCGACCGTCGGCGGGACTTTATTCGCGGAGCGCCCAGCGTCGGGCGTGCTCCGGAAGAATCTTCTCCGGGTGTCGCGGGCCGGCGGCGGCTACCGTCCGCAGTTCGCCGAGCGCGCCGACCGGCCGCTGGCCGCGCGCGTCCTCGGGACCGTCGCCGACCACGTGGATGAGCCGCGGTCGGCACTCGATGCCGCGCTCGAAGACCTAGAGCGCGAGGCCGACGACTTCAAACTCGTCCGCGGGTTCGCGGCGCTGTGTGAACGGGACGCAACCTTCGAGACGCGTGCGGCAATCCCTCCCGAACGGGCCAGGCGAGTCGCGTTCGAGGCCGCGGCGGCGGTGGGTGTCGTCACCGAGGCCGACCGGGATCGGGCGCTCGGCCGCGCCGCCGACCGACTCGGCGTCGACGCCGCGGCCGTCGCCGACTCGCTGTACGCTGACCGCGAGACGCGGCAGGTGCTCGCCGAGTTCGATCCTCGGTGGACGCCCGACGAACTCCTCGCTCAGTACGATCTGTCGCTCGCTCAGACCGCGCTGTTCGACGCCGTCGAGGTGCGGGTCCGCAGTTCCGACCCGAAGGCGCTGATCTCGGCGGTCAAGCGTCTGGGGCTGATGTACGAGATTCACCGAACCGACGCCGGGCGTGAGGTGGTGGTGACCGGTCCCGATCACCTCTTCCGGCGAACCCGGCGGTACGGAACGGCCTTCGCCCGGCTGTTGCGGTCGGTCGCGACGGCAGCCGACTGGCGACTGGTGGCGACGATAGACGACCGCGGCACCGAGCGCGAACTCGTCCTCACGGACGCGGACGTGGGGGTGCCGGGCGTCGACCCGATCACCGAACCGACCTACGACAGCGGCGTCGAGGCCGACTTTGCGGCCCGGTTTGCCGCGCTCGACCTGGACTGGGACCTCGTGCGCGAACCCGAGCCGCTGGCCGTCGGGCGGCGCGTGATGATCCCCGATTTCGCCTTCGACTACCGCTTTGCCGACTTTCGCGTCTTCTTCGAGATCATGGGCTTTTGGACCCCCGAGTACGTCGAGAAGAAACTCGGGCAACTCGCCGACGTGGAGGACGTCGAGTTGCTCGTCGCGGTCGACGAGAGCCTCGGCGTCAGCGACGAAATCGAGGCCCGAGACCACCGCGCGATCACCTACTCGGGGACCGTCCGGGTGAAAGACGTCGTCGATGCCCTCCGGCGCTACGAGACCGACCTCGTCGAGGAGACGCGGGCGAGCCTGCCCGACGAACTCCGACCCGAGGCGGACGTGGTGTCTCTCGCCGACCTCGCGGCGACCCACGGGGTCAGCGAGGACGCCCTCGATACCGTCGCCGTCCCCGACCACGAACGGGTTGGACGGACGCTGGTCCGCCCCGAGATTCTGGCCGACCTCGACGCGGCGCTCGAACCTGGACAACCGCTCGATGCCGTCGAGGAACGGCTGTCGGCGGTGGGTCTCTCGGAGACGAGCGCGGTCCTGTCGCGACTTGGCTACCGGGTGGCGTGGGATGGTCTGAGCGGCGGGACGATCCGCGAGACGGAGTGATCCCGCTGTCCGGCCCACGGCCCGCAAGGCATCGACGTACCGCACCCGTCGCCCGAACGACGTCCCGTCACGACTGCTCTGTGGGTGACGCCGTTCGGGTGTGGGCCGACTCGGTGCTACCCCAACTCGTCCAGAAGGTAGGCCCGTGCGTCCGAGACGGTCAGCGGCACGTCGTCGGCGTCGAGAATCCCCTCGAACAGCGTCACCGTCGCCGGCGGTCGAAGTCCGTTCGCTTGCAGCAACGTGCTATCTGTCAGCACGTCTCGAACAGACCCGTCCGCGGCTATCGACCCGTCCGGTCCGACGACGATCACTCGGTCGGCGACGTCGGCCACGACGTCCAGCGACGGCGTGAACAGGACGACCGTCCCCTCGTGGTCGGTCACCAGTTTCAGGATTCGGTCTCGATAGTGGGCGTCGACGGCACCGAACGGTTCGTCGAGCAAGAGCACGTCCGGCTCGAACGCGAGGACGCTCGCGACCGCTGCCCGCTGTTTCTCCCCTCCTGACAAGCGGAACGGCGGGCGATCCAGCAGGGCATCGAGACCGAGTTCGGCAGCGACGTGTGCGACCCGCTGTGTTGCCGCCTCGCGGGACATCCCGAGCTGTGCCGGTCCGTATTCGAGGTCCTCGCGGACCGTCGTGTTGAACAGGTAGTCGTCCGGGTCTTGGAGCAACACGCCCAGTCGGTCCCTGACGGCTTCGGCGTCTGTGGTCTCGTCGAAGTACCTTACCGTGCCCGCTGTCGGCTCGACGAGTCCGCCGAGGGCGAGTTGCAGCGTGCTCTTGCCCGACCCGTTCGCACCGATGACTGCGACCCGCTCGCCCTCGTCGATGGAGACTGTCACGTCTTGGATTGCCGTCGTTCCGTCCGGATACGCGTGTGTCAGTCCCCGCGCTTCGATCACAGGCCCCATCGGACCACCCCCGAGCCGACGACGGCGATGACGGCGAGTGCGACTAGCGCGTAATCGCCCCTATCGACGGTCCGTGACCGGCTGTACGGTGACGGTGGTCGGGCACCGCCACGGGCCTGCATCGCGCGGCCGACGCGTTCGCCACGGTCGAGTGTCCGTAACAGGAACGTCCCGACGAGCCGTTTTGCGTCGCGCCATCCGCCACGGAGGCTCGAGCGTCCGGTCGTGCGACTGTTCCGCGCCAGCACGAGCCGCTGTAACTCGTCGAAAAACAGAAACAGATACCGATAGGTGACGGCGATGACCCACACGAGAGCGACCGGAACGTGCAGTTCCCGCATGGCCGCAACGACCGCCGAGAACGGTGTCGTCATCACGATCAGCGAGAGCAACGCGACGCCGACGCCGACACGGAGCGTGAACAGGACGACGTACGCGACGCCGTCGACGGTGACCGAAAGCCCGAACGCCCGCACGAGCGTGTCTCCGGGCAATACCACGACCTGCGGGAGAACGATAACGGCGGAGACGAGCGGGACGGCCAGCGAACGTGCGAGCAACCGTCGGAGTGGCACGGCCGATAGCCTCGCCAGAATCACCGTCACGGCGCCGAAACAGAGGGTAACCGCGATGGTGCGGGTGATCATCACCGCCAGCGCGAGGCCGGCGACCGAACACACGGCGACGCGAGGGTCGCGTCGCTGGAGCAATCCGTCGGCCGAGGCCACCTGCTCGGCCGTGAAGACAGTCCGAAGCGCCCCCGTGATGGATTCGACCGAGCGGCCGACGACGCCGGTCACCGTTCGAGGAGGCGACCGCCCCCAACTGCAACCGCCAGCGTGAGTGCCGTCCCGACGGCCGCCGAGACGAGCGTTCCGAGCGGCGGGTTGAGGCCGGGCACGGCGTACTCCGGGAGCAGTCCGGGGGTGATCGGATCGGCCGCATCGGACGCACCGGTCTCGGCGGCGGCGGTTTCGAGCGGCTCGGTGTATCCGACGACGCCGGACGCCCAGCCGAACACGGGGGCCAAGACGACGAGGACGAGCAGTCCGAGAAGCGCCCGTCGCTCCCACGAGTCCGACACGAGGGCGCTCACAGCCCCACCTCCAGGGACAGCGAGTCGTCGCCCCGCCCGAGAACGAGGTCCGGGCGAGCGTTCGCGACGTAGCCGTAGACCGCTGCCGTAATCGCGCCCTCGACGAGGCCCAACAACGCGTGGCCGACGACCATGATGGGAACGGTTACGCTCAACTCGTAGCTGAACGCCGAGGAAAGCCCGACGCCGACGCCGACGGCCAGCGCCGCGGCGGTGATCGCTCCCCACCCCGCGACGAACGCAGCGCCGGTTTCGTGGACGCCTCGGAGTGCCCGGAAGAGGGCGTACCCGACGAGGACGTCGACGACAGCCATCGCGAAGAGGTTCCCGCCGAGCGCGATAATGCCCCCATCGCCGAACACGAGCGCCTGTATCGTCACGACGGCGGTCATCGCGAGGACGCCGAGAGATGGGCCGAGGAGCATACCAGCGAACGCACCGCCCACGAAGTGTGCGCTGGTCCCACCCGGAATCGGCCAGTTCAGCATCTGTGCAGCGAAGATGCCCGCCGCCACGACCCCGAGCAGCGGCGTTCGTTCGTCCCCGAGTTCGTCGCGAGCGCGTCTCACTGCGAGGCCGATGGCGACGCCGGAACCGAGCCAGAGGAGGCCCGCCACCCACGGGTCCAGGAATCCATCCGGGATGTGCATTCGTATCTGGCGCGTCATGTGGCGCGGCAATAATACTTTTCTTCCAAATCGTAATACTGTGCGGTATGACGGAGACACCAGACCGGCGCTACCAACGACTAAACGGCTGCTGGAAAAAGGCCAGGTCATGAGCCAAGACGTCGACCGAATGAGCGTCACGCTCCCACCGAGTCTGCTCACCGAACTCGATGAGGTGGTAGACGCTGGCGAGTACGACAGCCGCTCAGAGGCGACCAGAGACGCCCTCCGGGCGTTCGTCACGGACTTCAGTCGACAGACCGACCTCTCGGGGAGCCTCAGCGGCACCGTGGTCGTTCTCTACGAACACGACCACAGCGGCGTGACCGACGAGATGACCGAGTTACAACACGACTTCACCGAGACTATCATCGCAGTACATCACGTCCATCTCAGCGACCACCTCTGTCTAGAGTCGATTGCCGTCGACGGGACGGGTGAACGGATCGAGGAGCTACTGTCCCGGATTCGGCCACTGAAAGGCGTTCACCAGGTCAAACTCACCGTCGTCGATGCGGGGGTAGCGAACGAGTTGTGAGCGGGGTGTCGACGAACGAGCGTTTCAGCCCGACGAATCGAGGGCATCAGCCCCGACTACGGGGAGCGGGTGGGCGGAGTCCGACCCGACTGGAGGGCCGGCGACGTGAACGTCCGACCGCTCGCCGTCCGCGGCGACGGTAACGGCCGTCGGACCACCGTGTTGATCGAATCGTGTGCCTCCCAGCGGTGCGGGGGGCGTCCCACCTCTGTAACCCGGTTAATCAAAAACGATGTGCACGCGTAATTTATTGACATTTCTCACAGGTAACATTTTTTGTGGGCGGCATAGTAGGGGCTGTCACACGAGTAACTGCCCGAATGGACAACCGATCATGCGCTACGTATGCTTGACACCGATGGAAGCGCCTCTGTACTGCCCGATATGAGACGGAGCGTCGACGACTACGTTCCCGGGACCGCGGTCAGTCGTCGATTGGGTGGGCCTTCCGCCGGGAAAGTGGGGCTTCCCACAACCGCGACACACCGACACGGGACGCGGCCGAAGGTGGTGCCCGACCGCGACAGGCTAGCATGGGCGTTCGAGCACGGGACCACGGCTCGCGACAACGGGGCGGTTGGGACACAATGAACGTATCCGAAGACATCGACGAGGCGATTGAAACACTCCAGCAACTCGGGCTGAAGGAGTACGAGGCACGGTGTTTCGTGGGTCTCTCACGGGTCGATACGGGAACGGCCAAGAAGCTCAGCCAGATGACGGAAGTGCCCCGAACGCGGGTGTACGACGCGATCCGGGTGTTAGAAGCACAGGGCTTGGTCCAGGTCCAACACTCGAGTCCACAGCAGTTTCGTGCGGTCCCACTGGACGAAGCGACCGAGACTCTGCGCGATCAGTACGAGGCCCGCGTCGAGCGCCTTCACGACGCCCTCGATACCATCGAAGTCGACAACGACAGCGACGAAACGCCGGTGCAGGAGGTGTGGGCGATGTCCGGGAACGAGGGGATCGAAAACCGGACGGAGGAACTCATCGAGACGGCGACCGAGGAAGTCGTCCTCGTGATCGGTGACGAATCGCTGTTGACGGCGGATCTCATCGCCGCCCTCGACGAGGTCGGCAGCGACGTCGAGTTGCTCATCGGGGCGCTGACCGAACCGCTACAAGAACAGATTCAGACCGCCGTCCCCGACGCCACGACGTTCATCTCGGGGCTAGAGTGGTTACACGGCGAGGACGCCACCGAAGACGAGGCCGCAATCGGCCGTCTGTTGTTGATCGACCGCTCGACGATTCTCGTGAGTTCCATCATGCCGGACACGAAAGCCGAACAGGCAATCTTCGGCGAGGGATTCGGAAACGGTCTCGTCGTCATCGCCCGCCGACTCATGGCACAGGGGCTCTTGACCGAGCGTGACCCCGCGACGTGAGACCGCCGGCTGTCCGTGCCCGGCGGTCACCCGGCCGCTGGCCACTCAGCGGTTTGATCCCTCGGTGGCTCCGGGGCCGCGTTCGTTGCGGCTCCGGGAGTCGATAGGGTGTAGCGTGAGGTACTCACCGTTATCGACCGTGACCCGGCACTTGCCGTAAACGAACGTGAGGCGGCCACCCGGCCGGGGGGTGCCGTCGGTCCGTGCCCCGAACAGCGCGTCCAACGCATCGGGGTCGAGTATCTCGACGAGCGGTCGGAGCGACAGCGGATCACGGCCTTCGACGGCGCTCACCGCACGCACCACCACCGTGCTCACCGCTTCGTCCGCCCCAATCTCGTATTCCATACCATCGCCTCGTGGCGAACGACGAAAAGCGGGGCAAATTTTCATCTGGATTATCAAAGCGATGATCCTCGGTCGGACGCTACGTGGCCGGGTGCGTGACTGCCGTGGGCTGTGCCTCCCGGCCGTGACCCGTCGTGGGACGTGAGCCACCCTCAAGTGGTCCCGTCGCGGACGACCACGTATGAGCGACGAGGCAATCGACGACGTGGACAGAGCGATCCTGTACGCGCTCCAGGAGGACGCCCGAAACATGTCGTCCGGCGACATCGCGGAACGAACCGGCACCTCGGACAGCACCGTTCGCAAGCGCATCCAGCGACTCGAAGACGACGGCGTCATCAAGGGGTACAGCGCCGACGTCGACTACCAGCAGTCGGGATATCCGCTCCGGATGTTGCTCTACTGCACCGCCTCGATTCCCGAACGCGGCGACACGTTACCCGATATTCTGGCCATCGACGGTGTCGTCTCGGTCCAGGAACTGGTCACCGGCGAACAGAACCTCCTCGTGACCGTCGTCGGCGAGTCTGATAGCGACATCACGCCCGTGGCACAGGAACTTCTCGACATGGGACTGACCGTGGCCGACGAAGTGCTCGTCCGAAGCCACGAGACGACGCCGTTCGGGACGTTCGACGCCGAGAAAGAGGACTGACTGGCAGTCCCCCCGTCGCCGCACCGCTCAGAAAACATAATGTTCTATAATACGCATTTTGTGTAACGATATGGTAGTATAGATAGATTTAATAGACATTCTGTTCGTACACTTGGGTAGACACGACCGGGAACGGTCGTCCGGGTTCGTCCCGGTCGCCCCTCCCGTCGGACGCGAACGATGTCAGGAGAACACTCGACGACGACGGTCGGATCGCTCCCGGACGCGACGGCAACGTCACCGCTCGCACCGGTCGCACTCACGTGGCTCGTGTGGTCGCTGTTCGTGGCGAGTGTCGCCACGCTCGCCGTCTACGTCCGAACCGCCGGGGCTTCGTGGGCCGTCCCGGGGGTCGTCGCCGTCGACGGGCTGACCGTCCTGCTGTGGGTGGCCGTCACGTTCTTCAGTGGCATCGTCCACAGCTACTCGCGGCGCTACATGGCCGGAAGCGCGCACGAAACGACGTTTTTCTACACCGTGTTCGGGTTCACGGTCGCCGTGATGGGGCTGGTCGCGGCCGACCACGTCGCCCTGTTCGGACTCCTGTGGCTGGCGATGGGACTGCTGATGTCGCGGCTCGTGGGCATCGCCGACGGCTGGACCCAGGCGCAGGCGGCCGCACGGATCGCGCGGACGTACTTTCTCGCCAGCAGCGCGCTCCTCGGCGTCGCGCTGACGGCGCTGTGGTGGGCGACCGGCGCGACCACGATCACCGGAATCGTCGCGGCCACCGGGTCGCTCGGCGGCCCCGTCTGGCTGGTCGCCGCCGCGGCGCTCGTGCTCGCGGCGATGGTGCAGTCCGCGCTCGTCCCCTTCCACGGGTGGCTGCTCTCCTCGATGACCGCCCCGACGCCGGCGTCGGCGCTGATGCACGCCGGCTTCGTCAACGCGGGCGGGATCCTGCTGACCCGCTTTGCCCCCGTCCTCACCGTCGACACCACGCTCATGCTCGCCGTGGTGGTCGTCGGGGCGACCAGCGCCGTTGCCGGAAAGCTCATGAAGTCAGTTCGGACGGACATCAAGGGCGAACTCGGCTGCTCGACGGTCGGCCAGATGGGCTTTATGATCGTCCAGGCCGGTCTCGGCTTCTTCGGGGCTGCCGTCACCCACCTCATCCTGCACGGCTGCTACAAGGCCTATCAGTTCCTGAGTTCGGGCGCACGCGTCGAACGCACCACGCCCGGGGCGGAGGCCTCCGCGACGAGCGAGACGGGCGTCGGCGGCGTCGTCGTCACCCTGCTGACCGGTCTCGTCGGCGGCGTGCTGTTCGCGGCGCTGACCGGCAAAGGAACGACGGTCGACAGCGGCCTCCTGTTGGTCATCTTCGTGGTCTTTACCACGCTCCACGCGGCCCGCAGCGCAGTCCGGCACACCGGGCTTTCGGCCCCCGTCCGCTACGGGGCCGTGCCGCTCGTCTTCGTCCCGGCCATCGTCGTCTATGCCGGGGTCTACCATGCCGTCTCGGGACTGCTGCCCGTCGCCGCGGCACCGACGGAACTGACCGCCGTCCACGGCCTCGTCGCCGCCGTCTTCATTGCCGTCTACGTTGGCACCGAGGCCGGTATCCACGAACGCAGCCGGTGGCTCTACGCGACGCTTTTGAACGCCAGCCAGCCGGCACCCGACACCGTGTTGACCGCTACGGAGGAGTACGATGAACGCTGAACCTACCATCGACGACAGTATCGACGAGGCAGCAGCCGTCGTCGGATCGCTCTGGCCGATCCACTCGTTCGTGACGTCGAACCCCCTCTCGGGGTTCGAGGACCGGCCGTTCGACGAGGCGGTCCGGCAGGCGGCCGACCTACTGGGCGGCCGTGGCTATCCCGAGGCCGAGACGTTTCGCACGGCGCTACGGCGTGGACGGATCGACCCCGAACGGCTCCGTTCGGAACTCGCCGCGGTCGGCTACGACGCCGCCCCCGAGACGCTCCTCGACCGGGTGGCCGACGCGGCCGACGGCGGGGAGTCCGACACCGACCCTGCCCGCGCCCGTGTCGACCGGGTGTTGAGCAAGTGGCTGTCGGCCTTCCTCGACGAGGGGAACGCACGCTGGCCGATGCCGGACCGCGAGGCCGGGTTCTACGCCGTCTTCCGCGCGATGGCCGGGCACGACGGCCAGATTCCCGATCAGGGTATCGTCACCGACCTGCCCGAGACGCCGGGCGAGGCCATCGAGACGGTGCTAGCGCCGTATCCGGTCGATCAGTGGAAGGGGGTCTTCGAGGCGGAGTTGGCCGCCCTCCCGGGTTGGGCGGGGTTCATCAAGCAGCGCGCCGCCGACGCCGGTGCGTGGCAGTCGACGCACCCGATCACGCTGAAGGGCTATCTCGCGACGCGGTTGGCGTTGCTCGACGCCGTCGGCGCCGCGGTCGAACCCGCGGACGCCGACCCCGACCCGACCCCAGCCGACGAAATCGCCGGGGCGTTCCTGCGTGCGTGGGAGGCAACGTACCGCGAGTCCCTCGTCGAGGCCGTCGCCGCCGAGGGGCGGTCGCGGACCGACAGCGACGCCTCGGAGCGCCCGGACGCCCAACTGGTCTTCTGTATCGATACCCGCTCGGAGGGGATCCGCCGGCACGTCGAAGCGGCGGGTAACTACGCAACCGACGGCTACGCCGGCTTCTTTGGCATCCCTATGGAGTACCGGGGGTACGACGACGCGCCGGTCGACGCCTGCCCGCCGATCCTCGACCCACAGCACCGCATCGTCGCCTCACCCGTCGACGACGAGACGCGGGAGCGCCACGACCACCGGTCGGGCCTCCGCGAGGCCGCCGCCGAGGCCGTCGAGGCGCTGGAGGCAAACGCCGCCGCGGCCTACGGCTTCGTCGAGACGGCCGGCAGTGGCTACGGCCTCGCACTCGCGGCCCGGACGCTCGTCCCCGACCGCGTCCGCGACCTGTTCGACGCCGTCGCCGCGCCCGACGAACACGAGTTCTGCGAGCCGGTAGTCCAGCATCAGCACACCTACGCCGGTGATCTGCCGGTGGGGCTGACCACCGAGGAGAAAGTCGAGTACGCCGCCACCGCGTTCGATCTGATGGGCTGGACGACGTTCGGCCGCCTCGTCGTCTTCGTCGGCCACGCCAGCGAGACGACCAACAACCCCCACGGATCAGCCCTCGACTGTGGGGCCTGCGCCGGCAATCCCGGCGGACCGAGCGCTCGCGTGCTCGCGACCGTCTGTAACGATCCCGAGGTCAAGGCGGCGCTCCGCGAACGCGGGGTCGACCTCCCCGAGGACACCGTCTTCCTCGCCGCCGAGCACAACACGACGACCGACGAGATCGACCTGTACGACGACGGGGTGCCCGAAAGCCACGCCGCCGACCTCGAACAGTTGCGCGCCGACCTCGCGGTCGCGAGCGAGAACGCGGCCGCCGAACGCGCCGCGTCGATGGGCGCCGACCGGGCCGCGGGCGCCGACGAGACAGCCCGTCGTGCCGCCGACTGGGCCGAGACCCGCCCCGAGTGGGGGCTGGCCGGCAACGCTGGGTTCGTCATCGGCCCCCGCGATCTGACGAGCGACCTCGACCTCGACGGGCGTGCCTTCCTCCACTCGTACGACTGGTCGACCGACCCCGAGGGCGAGGCGCTGGACGCGATACTCGCCGGGCCGGCGGTCGTCACCCAGTGGATCAACGCCCAGTACTACTTTTCGACGGTCGACAACGCCGTCTACGGCGGCGGGTCGAAGGTGACACACAACCCCGTCGGCAACGTCGGCGTCTACCAGGGCAACGGTGGCGACCTGATGACCGGTCTCCCGAGTCAGTCGCTTACGACCCCCGACGGCGAGCCGTACCACCAGCCGCTCCGCCTCTCGACGGTCGTCCACGCGCCCGTCGAACGCGTCGAACGCGTTCTCGCCGACCGGGAGGCGGTGGCATCGCTGCTCGACAACGACTGGCTCTCGCTGACCGTCGTCGATCCGACACGCGACCACCGCGCCTTCCAGTACGAGAGCGACGCGACGTGGACGCCAGACCCCGCGTCGGCGACCGCACCGGAGTCACAGTCGCCCGCCGTCGCGGACGACTGATCTCGCCGGCGGACCCAAGGGCTATGTCCGTCCGTCCGGTAAACTGGGTATGAACCAGCGGAGTGCGAACGCGAGGGCGCGCCGGACGACGGCGGCCCGCGAACGCGACGGCGAGGTGACGGCATAATGCCCTGGGGAGTCAACACCGAATTCACCGAGGAAGAGGGTCCGGAAGTGGAGATCGACGAGGATCAAGAGAAGGTCGAGCGAAGCGAGGAGGGATCGGAAACCACCGAGGACTTCGACATCGACGAGGCGCTCTCGAATCTCGATTGAGCGCGGCGGGGCGTCGCCGGTCACTCCCGGGTCGGCAGCGACGCCCGGCGTCCCTTCGGAACCACCGACCGCAACTCGTCGTGGACGTAGAGACCGACACCGATGGGTTCGCGCTCGCCGGCGATCCGGTGAGCGACGAGCAGGTACCCCCAATCGCCATCCCACGCCGGAGTGAGATCCTCCCCGGCGAGAAAGCGCCGCGCCTCGTCGGGATCTAACTCGATCACGTTTCGCGTCGCCGCGCCCCCGAACCGCTGGACGGCGTTGGTCGTCGGTTTCCAGTGCTCCTGTCGTGTCCGGAGGAACGTCATGCCGACGCCCTCGCAGTCCACGGGACTGGGGAGGTCGGCGGCGAAGATCCAGATCTTTCCTGCGCCCTTCTCCCAGAAGGTGTAGCCGTCGAAGGTATCCGCGTCGAGGCCGAACCGGTCGACCCACCAGTCGATCACCTCGGCGCGACTCGCCCGTCCCGCCACCTCACGCTCCGCGGCCGTCGCGGGCAGGCGGTCGAACCGCTGGCCGTCGTTGTCGGTCACGCCCCCACCTCCAACTTCGCACAGAAGAACCCGCCCGTGTCGTTGTGATGCGGGTAGATTCGGAGCGCCTTCGCGACGCTCGGATCGAACCGCTCGCCCGCCCACTCGGTGACGCCGGGGACGCCCTCCAGCGGGGCGTCGATGTCGACCAGTCGGCAGTCCTCGGCGTCGAGGACGTGATCCAGCACCGCCTCGTTCTCCTCTGGCGCGAAGGTACAGGTGGAGTAGACGACGGTTCCGCCGGGACGGGTTGCCTGGACCGCCCGCCGGAGGATTCCTTTCTGGACGCCCGCGACGCTGCGGACGTGATCCAGCGACCACGTGTCGAAGGCGTCGGGGTTCTTGCGGATCGTTCCCTCGCAGGAACAGGGGGCGTCGACGAGCGCGTGATCGAAGGCATCGACGGCGGTGGGCCGATCCGACCCCTCACCCAGCGGCTTCAGCGAGAAGTTGCGCGCATCCCGGTTCGTGACGGCGATGTTCGTCACGCCGAGGCGTTCGGCGTTGTGACGGAGCGCCGAGAGCCGTCCGAGATTGTTGTCGTTGCCGACGAGGAGACCACGGTCGTCCATCAGCGCCGCCAACTGCGTGGTCTTGCTTCCCGGGGCAGCACAGGCGTCCCACACCCGGTCACCGGGGTCGGGGTCGAGCACCAGTGCCGGGAGGTTCGATACCTCCTCTTGGCCGTGAATCCAGCCGTGAGCGTGGGGCCAGTTTCGCCCCGGTGAGTCCTCGGGCAGGCGGAGCACGCCCGGATGCCAGTCGGTCGGTTCGTGGGCGATACCCTCGCTATCGAGGGCGTCCCGTGCCCGGTCGACGGTCGTTTTGATCGTGTTGACGCGGACGACGGCGGGCAACGGCCGGTCACAGGCCGCACGGAACGCCGCGACATCGTCGACGAGCGATTCGTACCGCTCCAGCGGAGTCATCGCCAACCTTTCGTCGGGGGTGGGTTAGTGGGTTTGGGTTGGCGGTCGCCGCCCGTCAGAGCGGGTCGATCCCCGCTCGCCGGCCGTCGAGGACGGCGAATCGCTCGCCGCGCCGGCGTTCCAGCCAGGCGAGCAATCGCTCGGCCCAGGCCAGTTTCCGGCGTTTCGCCGCGCTCACCGTGGCGTCGTCGAAGTCCCACCCCGGGAACCGAAGCGTCTCGGCGCCGGCGGCGTCCGCGAGAAATGCCGCCCGGTCGCCGTCGGTGAACCCGCCGTAGTTGACGACCGGCCCCCGCGGTGCGGCCTGTGTGGTCGGGACGACGTGGTCGCCGTCGAGACGCGGCACCCACCGCTCCACCGCGGGGACGTTGTCGCCGTGGGCGTGGACCGCGACCGGGACGCCCTCGTGGGTCAGGTCGCGGGCCGTCTCCGGCGTCTTGTCGAGGTCGGTCACCATCAGGTCGACGCCGACGCCGGCCGCGCGGAGGGTTCGCGCCGCGGCCGAGGCGGCGACGACGACGTCGGCGGCGGCGGCCGCGTCGGTTTCGTCGTCGAGCGAGGGACCGGCGCCGGCGACGGCGACGGTGGCGTCCGCGAGGGGGGCGAACCGCGACTCGTCGACCGGATCGACCAGTCCCGCGAGGACGTCACGGGCGCGTTCGTCGGCGGCGCGGCTGTACCCGAAATCGGACAGGATACGCTCGTACACCGGCTCCCACGTCTCGTAGTTCATCGGCCAATAAGATCACAGTAGCCGGATCGACACCAAGTACCCCTACCCGTGTGTCGTTCCGGCTTCCACAGGATAGTTTTCGAAGCGTTGGGCATAAGCTTTCTCTTAGTCCGGGGCAGCGTCGACGGCGGCGAGTGCCCGGTCGAGGGCCGCCGAGGGACTGTTCGCAGCCTCGGCGACGGCCGAGAGGGCTGCCGTCGTCCCGACGAGCAGTCGCCGGTCGTCGTCCGGCGCACCGGCGACGGCGGCGTCGGTTCCCGCGGTGGCGGTCGCCAGGGCGTCGCGTTCGGCCGGGGCGAGTCCCCCGAGTTCGAAGACGCGAACCGTCCCCCGTCTGGCGGCCGTCTCGTCGGCGTCGAGGCGGTCGAGGTGGCGGCGGAGTTCTCGGTCGGTCGTCACGTCGAGTTCCTCGACGGTCACGTCGCCGTCGGTCGTCCGAACCCGGTCCCGGGCGAATGCGTCGCCGATGAGGGCGGCATCGCGCGTCTCGGCGACGTCGTGGGTCCGGATCACGTGAGCGCCGCGCTCGACGGCCATCGCGGTGGCAGCGAGGCTCACGGGCAGGGCCTCCTCGGTCGAGCGGCCGGCGAGGTCACGGAGGAAGTTCTTGCGGTTGATCGAGACGAGAATCGGGCGGTCGAGGCCGCGGAACTCCCGGAGGCGGTCGAACGTCTCGCGGTCGTCCGCGAGAGTCTTCTCCTCGCTCCAACCGCCGAAGGCGGGGTCGACGATGGTCTTGTCGGTGAGTCCCTCCCGCTGGAGGGCGTCGTAGATGTCGTCGACCGCCTCGACGGCACCCGGGCGTTCGAGGTCCGGCGGGCTGGCCATCTTTGCGACCGCCACGTCGCGCTCGGCGCAGATCCGAGGCATCGCAGGGTCGGCGAAGCCACAGATGTCGTTTACCATGTCGAAGCCGGCGTCGAGCGCTGCCTCCGCTACCTCGTGATAGCGCGTCTCGATGGAGAAGACGGCGTCGCCGGAGACACTCTCCATGGCCGCCACGGCGGTGTCGAGGCGTTCGAGTTCCTCCTCGGCGGAGAGCACCTCGAAGCGCTTGTTCGCGGATTCGAGCCCGATGTCGACGATGTCGGCCCCTTCGTCGATGAGTTCCTCGTCCACGTACGCGGCCGCCTCGCCCGCGTCGTCGAAGACGCTCGGATCGTAGGGTGACTCTCGGCTGACGTTCAACACGCCCATGAGTCGCGGCGGATAGTCGTCGCCGATACCGAGTCCCGCGGCGTCCACGTTTCGCATGGGACGCCTTCGGGTCCCGATCACCATATGCGGATCGGTCAAGGGGGGTGGTGCCTTGCCGGATCGTATCCTGCCGCGTCCTGAGGTGGGTCGCCGCTACCCCAGTCGGTGCCGTCCGGCTGCCGAAGACGCGCTCTTTTTATCCGGCCGCCCGATAGGCTGGGCCAATGGCAAAGGTCAGTATCGGGCTTCGCGGCTGGCGCTTCGAGGAGTCCGACGTGTTCACCGACGACGGGGAGTTCAAACCCCTCGACGAGATGCCGGCGGACGACCGGGACCGACTCGTCCGACTCGCTCGACTCGTCGACGAACCCTGTGACGCCTGCTATCTGGTTCACGGCGAGGACGACGTTTCGCGGTGTACCCCCGCGGCCATCGTCTACGGCGAACCCGGCGAGGAAGTCCTCCTCTGTGCGGACCACGAGGCTGACTTCCTCTACTGGTACCGGGAGGCCGGGGGGACGGCCCACCGCGGCGAGCCAACCTTCCGCGACGAGTTCCACGAGTGGTTCCACGGCGGCGGGCGGGCACCGGAGGGGTACGGCGGCCTCGAACACGTCGAGACCGACCGGGACAGCCTCCCTTCGCCCCCCGATCCGGAGGAGATCAACCGGCGGCTCAACGAGGCGTTCGACGGGCGGAAGATCGACCTGCACGAGGACGAGACGGCGGAGGGAGCAGAGAGCGCGGCCGACGACGCGGACCTCGACCTCGACGACGTCGACCTCGGCACCGACTATCCGTCCCGATGAGCCGTCAGCGACCGGTGGTGGTCGTCGTCGACGCCGAGACGCCGGGCAACGTCGGCACCATCGCCCGTGCGATGAAGAACTTCGGGTTGACGGAGCTGAAACTGGTGAACCCGCCGGAACTCGATCCCGACGGGGAGGCCTACGGCTTCGCCGGCCACGCCCGCGAGGATGTCCTCCCGAACGCCGAGACGGTGACCTTCGAGTCGGTCGTCGACACCTACCACACGGTCGGCTGTACGGCGATCACCGGCGAGGATAGCCGCCGACACGTCCGGTTCCCGTTCAAGACGCCGCGGGAACTCGCCGAGAGCCTGCGGACCGTCGACGCGCCGACCGCGCTGGTGTTCGGCCGTGAGGGCCGTGGCCTCGACAACGAGGAACTCAGCCGACTCGACGAGGTGTGTTCGATCCCGGCGAGTTCGGCGTATCCCGTCCTGAATCTCGGCCAGGCGGCGACGATCATGCTGTACGAACTCCGGGGGTTGACCGTCGAGGAGACCCAACTGCCGGACGTAGAGTGCGAACGGGCCGACGAGGCCGACATCGAACGCTTCCACGACTTCGTCGACGAGTTTCTGGACGCCAGCGGCTACAAGGACGTCAAACGCGACAAGACGCGGCGACTGGTACGTCGGCTGATCGGCCGCGCCCATCCGACGGATCGAGAGATCCACACGCTACTCGGCGTGTTGCGCCGCGCGACCGGACAGCTAAGCCACCGGCAGGAGCTTCTCGCGGAGTACGACGAACCCGACCGGTGGTGACCGGCGGCTCACGAACAGACGACGACGAAATCCAGTAGCGCCGCGAGGCCGCGAACCACGCTCCAAACGCGCCAGCCCACGTTACGACGTCGAGACGAGGACGAGCGCTTCAAGCGCCAGCACCGTCTTATCGCCGGCAGTCGTCTCGACGCCCCAGCGGACCGTCCCGTACTCGTCGGTGTCGTCGCCCTCGTCGACGCCGTGGATCGACGAGTGGATGGTGAGTTCGTCACCCGGGACGACCGGTGCGGGCCAGCGGAGCCGATCCAATCCCTTCGCGCCGACCGACGCCGTCTCCGAGAGGAAGCCGTCGACGAACAGCCGCATCGACATCGAGGCGGTGTGCCATCCGCTGGCGATCAGGTCGCCGTACATGGAGTCGGCCGCACGCTCCGGATCGGTGTGGAACCACTGTGGATCGTACTGCTCTGCGAACTCCAGGATCTCGGCTTCGGTGACCGCGTAGGTTCCGTACGACTCGTCGTCCCAACGCTCGATATCGTCGAGAAAGACCGTCATCGAATCGATGATCGGCGGCCGGCATAAAGTGCATTCCCCTCGATTCGCGCCGACATCTCGGCGGGCTCCCCGCACCTCGGCTGCCCTCACTCCCGCAGTCGAGCGACCGTCTCATCGCCCTGTCGCTCGACATCGACGAGGCCGTCGTCGGCGAGGTCGGCGAGCAACCCTCGGAGCCACTCCCGGCCGTATTCGCCGTCGGGCGCGTAGTCGACGCGCACCTTCGGCCCGAGTTCGTCCAGTGGGACCGCCTCCCGTTCGGCGAGGGCGGCGACGACCCGCCCACGCTTCTGTCGCCGACTCCCCTCGAAACTCGGCTGGGTCGGCACGTCTGGAGCGGTGAAATCACCGGTCTCGTAGGCCCGACACCAGCGCCGCCACGGACACCCCGCTTCGTCACACCGGGGCGTCTTGCCGCAGGCCACGCCCCCGAGTTCCATGATGGCGTTGTTCCAGACGCGGGATTCCCCGGCCGGCATGAGGGCGTTCGCTAGCTCCTCGTACGGCGGCTCGTCCCCACTATCGACGTCCGCAAATGCACGGTAGAGCACCCGCTCAACGTTAGTGTCGACGACGGCGTCGCCGGCATTGAACGCAAAGCTCGCCACGGCGTTGGCCGTGTAGGGGCCGACGCCCATCAGCGCCTCCAGTTCGTCGGGGCGTTCGGGCCACTCGCCGTCGAACTCCCCGACGATCTGGCCGGCGGCTTCGTGGAGGTATCGCGCCCGGTTGTTGTAGCCGAGTCGCTGGTCGGACCAGAACGCGACCACCTCGCTCCGGTCGGCGGCCGCCAGGTCGTCGACGGTCGGCCACCGGTCGAGGAAGGCCGCCCAGGCGTCGACGACGCGATCCAGCTGGGTCTGCTGGCTCATCACCTCGGAGACGAGGATCTCGTACGGGTCGGTCGTCCGCCGCCAGGGGAACTCGCGGTGGTCCGCCTCGTACCACTCGACGAGCGCCGAGCGGACAGCCGCTAAGTCCTCCGACGGCAGGGCGTCCTCGCTCATCGTCGGACGGTGGTGACACGACCGGTTAGGCGTGCTGGTTCCGGGCGGGAGCCGAAAGCCGTATTCGGCGCCCCGGCCTTGCCGGCGTATGAGCCTCGACCGACTCACCGCGGACGTGCGAGACGCCTACGGCGACATCGGCGACGACGTTACCGTCGAGTTGGACCGCGAGACACGCAACGAACTCGCCATGCTCTCGGCGGTCTTCGACGCGCCGAACGAGGGGGAGTTGATCCGGCGCGCGGTCCACGCACTCTACCGCTCGACGGTCGACACCGGCAACCTCGATTTCCATCTCCGGCGAGCCTACGACGTGACCTACGACGAGTATCTGTACGGCGAGTTGGAGGACACCTACGAGGAGGCGGGGGGACACCCCGGTCTCGACCGCGACGACGAACGGCGCTACCAGCAGTGAGGAGGGCCAGTTCGGCGCCCAGCCGACGGTTCTGACGGTGGAAACCCTTTAGTTCGCAGGGGGTGAGCCGAAGGTATGCCGACTTTCGAGGGCTACGAACGGTCAGACGGCCCTGCAGGCGTCAGAAACTACGTCGCCGTGTTGCCGGTCTCCATTGCGGCGTCGGCTATCGCCGACGAGATTGCAGACCGCGCGGGCGAGCAGGTCCGGTCGACGCCACACCAGATGGGGCGTGATCCGCCGGCGGCCGCCAGAGCGCAGATCGAGCGCACGCTCACGGGCGTGGGGCGCAACCCCAACGTGGGCGCAGCGCTGGTCGTCGCCTTCGGCACCGAGCGGATCGACGCCGACGAGATTGCGGACGGAATCGTCGCCGCCGGACGACCGGTCGAGACGCTCTCGGTCAGAGAGTCCGGTGGGACCACCGCCGCCGTCGAGGCCGGCGTCGACGCCGTGGGTGGTCTGTGGGACGAGATCGGTGATCACCGACGCGTCGAGTGTGACGTGAGCGAACTCCGCTTTGGCGTCGAGTGTGGCGGCTCGGACGCGACCAGCGGTATCGCGGCGAATCCCGCGGTCGGCGTCGCCTGCGACCGCCTCGTCGAGGACGGCGGCACCGCGACCTTCTCGGAGACGCCGGAGTTTATCGGGGCCGAACATATCCTCGCGGAGCGCTGTGTCGACGAGTCGGTCCGCGAACGACTCCTCGAACGTGTCGACCGACGGGAGTCGGCGGCGGAGCTGATGGGTGTCGACCTCCGGGGGGCCCAGCCCACCCCCGGCAACCAGGAGGGAGGCTTGACCACCATCGAGGAGAAGAGTCTCGGTGCGATCACCAAAGGCGGGACGACGCCGGTCCGTGGCATCGTCGACTACGCGGCGGAACTTCCGGTCGGCGGCGGACTGGTCCTCATGGACACCCCGGGCTACGACGTCGAGAGCGTGGTCGGCAAGGTTGCCGGCGGCGCACAGGTCGTCGCGTTCACGACCGGTCGCGGTTCGACGACGGGCAACCCCATCGCGCCGGTCATCAAGGTAACCGGGAACCCGAAGACGGCCGACCGCCTCGCGAACAACATGGACGTCGACGCGAGCACGGTTCTCGACGGCGAGTCGCTCGACGCCGTCGGTGACCGGATTTACGACCGGCTTCAGTCGGTCGCCAGCGGCGAGCGGACGGCCGCCGAGCGCCGCCGCCTCGAGGAGTTCGCGATCAACGAACTCCAGCCAAACGAACTCGCGGAACTGCGGGGTGAGGTATGAAAGGCGAGGTGCTCGGTGGCTGCGGCCTCCACATGGCCGCCGAGGACAACGTCGTCACGGCCATCGACGACCTAGAAGCAGGGACGACGATTCCGTACGGCGGCGAGCGGATCGAACTCGATGCTGACGTCCCGTTCGGCCACAAGGTGGCGCTGGTCGCGTTCGACCCCGGCGACGCCGTCGTGAAGTACGGCGAGGTGATCGGGCAGGCGACCGAGACCATCGACCCGGGCGAGTGGGTCCACACGCACAACGCCGAGAGCCGACGCGGGCGCGGCGACGTCGCCGCCGAGGGGGAGGTGGCCTGATGTCGGCCCCCGACACCTCACTCTCGGATGACGCCTCCGAGCCGCTGTCGGCCCCGCTCGAAGCGTACGCCCGTGACGACGGCGTTGGCGTCCGCAACCGTGTGTTGGTCGTCCCCTCGGTGATCTGTTCGCACATCGTCGCCCAGCGAATCGCCGACGCCGTCGACCGAGCGGTCTGTGCGCCCCACGATCACGGCTGTGCACAGATCGGCGCCGACCACGAGCAGACCGAGCGGACGCTATTGAACGTGACCCGCAACCCCAACGTCGCCGGCGCGACGGTCGTCGGTCTGGGGTGTGAACACCTCCAGAGCGGGCCGTTCGCCGAGCGGATCGCGGACCACGACGTGCCGGTTCGCGAGGCCGCGATCCAAGACGTCGGCGGTTCCGACGCCTGTATCGAGGTTGGCACGGAGGCGACGCGGGACCTCGCCACGGCGGCGGCCGCCGACCGGACCGAGGCGTCGCTCGCCGACCTCACCGTCGGCGTCGTCGGGTCGGACCTCGCGGCGTCGACCCGCGAGGTGGCCGACCCGCTCGTCGGCGAGACGGTGGACGCACTCCGGTCGGCGGGGGCGCGGGTCGCCGTCGCCGGCACCGAACGGCTCGCGCCCCACGCCGAGGCGGCCGCCAACCGCGCGGCCACCGACGCCGTCGCCGAGCGGATACGGGCCGCGGCCGAACGCACCGCCGACGAACCGGGGAACGTCCGCGGGCTGGTCCGACGGGCCGCCGACCTGTCGTTCGACGAGGTGGTCGGCGCGTGGGGCGACTCCCCGGTCGCGGAGTTCGTCCCCTACGGAGGTCGGATGACTGCCGCGGAGGGCCTCGCCGTCGTCGATACACCCTCCCGCTTCGAGGAGGCGGCGACGGCGCTTGCGGCCGCCGGCGCTTCGGTCGTCGTCCACGTCACCGCCGAGGGTATCCCGAGCGGGCACCCCATCGTCCCGGTGCTCAAGGTGACCGGCGACGGCGAGACGGCGGCGATCCTTCCGGACGATGTCGACGTCGACGCCCGGTCGACGACCCCCGACGCACTGCTCGACGAACTCCGGCGTGTCGCCGACGGCGAGCAGACGGCGACGGAGCGCCACGGTCTCACGAAGTTCGCGATCAACCGCGTCGGGCCGTCGATGTAGGTCGGGAGGCTCCGGCCGCCGACCGTCGTTCAGTCTAGACTGCTTCGACCGGGCGTACCTATTGGCGCGATTACCGCTCCTGTTCGGCGGGGTGGGGGTCACGGCTGGGCGGGTCGACCGGTGCCCTCGTCGCCGCGTCGGCGCGGTACAGGCGGAGGAGTTCCTCGAGGAGGATGGCGTGCCGGTCGCCGGCGGCGTACTGGTGATCGATGAAGTCCTCCGCGTCGTTGAACTTCCCGCGAAGCGCGAGTTTCCGGACGAACGACACGGATTCGAGGAAGGGCGGATGCTCCGTGTCGGCGTCGGTTCCCAGTTCGCGCTCTGCCTCCGGCATCACCTCCGATTTGATCTCCGCGTAGTCGATGGTCTCGGGGTCGTAGTCGTCGAGAACCTGGTTCAGCACGTAGTCGGTCGAGAAGCGATAGAACTCCGACTTGCTCTCGAATCGGTCCTCCTCGACGAGCGTTTCGATTTCCTCGACCACCGATTCGGGAAATCGCACCGTACTCTTTACCATAATATCCAACCACTCACTGTGGGATATTATACCTTTGTCAGACGATAGATTCGGCCGGAGACCGCCTCGATATTATCGGTGCCGTCGACCACACCCCGCCGTTTTTGTGCGCCCGCCGTCGGGATACGGTATGGACACCGCCGAGGTCGAACGACTCATCGAGGAGGGCATCGAGGATGCGGAGGCGACGGTCACGAAACCGCGGGTACCCGACGAGGACCACGAAGACGCCCACTTCGCCGCCGTCGTCGTTTCGCCGGCTTTCGAGGGACTCTCGCTCGTCCAGCAACACGAACTGGTGTACGATGCGCTGGAGGGGTACATGACGACAGACATCCACGCCTTGGAGATGAAGACGTACACGCCCGAGGCGTACGAGGAACACGGGGCGTAACGGTAACGGTACTTTTTACGCGACGGCTGCCGTTCGCTCGCCCATGAGCGACGACTCCGACTTCCGCGTCGAACGGGACAGTCTCGGCGAGATCCGCGTGCCGGCGGACGCGTACTGGGGCGCACAGACCCAGCGTGCGGTCGAGAACTTCCCGATCAGCGACGCACGCTTCGGACGGCGGTTCGTCCGGGCGCTCGGCATCGTCAAGAAGTCCGCGGCGCGGGCCAACCGTGATCTGGACCTCGTCGAGGCGGACGTCGCCGACGCGGTCGTCGCGGCGGCCGACGAGGTCATCGCCGGCGACCACGACGAGCAGTTCCCGGTCGACGTCTTCCAGACCGGATCGGGCACCTCCTCGAACATGAACGCAAACGAGGTGATCGCCAACCGCGCGGCGGAGTTGATGGGGGCGGAGGTCGGCGACCGTGTCGTCCACCCGAACGACCACGTCAACTTCGGGCAGTCCTCGAACGACGTGATCCCGACGGCGATGCACGTCGCCGCCTTGGAGGCGGTCGAGAAGGACCTGATCCCCGCGCTGGAGACGCTCGCTGAGGCACTGGACGAGAAGGCCGAGGCGTTCGACGGCGTCGTCAAGACCGGCCGCACCCACCTGCAGGACGCCACACCCGTCCGCCTCGGGCAGGAGTTCGGTGGCTACCGCACGCAGGTCGAGAAGGGGATCGAGCGCTGTGAGTCGGTCGCGCCGCGACTCGCCGAACTCGCCCTCGGCGGGACAGCGACGGGAACGGGCCTCAACACCCACCCCGAGTTCCCTGAGCGGGCGGCCGCGTACATCGCCGAGGAGACGGAACTCGACTTCCGCGAGGCCGACGACCACTTCGAGGCACAGGCCGCCCACGACGCGATGGGCGAGGCCCACGGCGCACTCCGGACGGTCGCGGGGTCGATGAACAAAATCGCGAACGACCTTCGACTGCTCGCCTCCGGCCCACGGAACGGTCTCGGCGAGATCGAACAGCCGGAGAACCAGCCCGGGAGTTCGATCATGCCCGGGAAGATCAACCCGGTCGTCGCGGAGGCGGTCAATCAGGTCCACACGCAGGTCGTCGGCAACGACGCCGCCGTCTCCGCCGGCGCCGCGGGCGGCCAGATCGACCTCAACCTCTACAAACCCGTGATCGCGCACAACTTCCTGCAGTCGGCGTCCCTGCTCGCGAACGCCGCCGAGACGTTCGCCGACAAGTTCGTGGCGAAACTGGAGGCCAACGAGGAGCACTGTGCCGACGCCGTCCAGCGGTCGATGGCGCTCGCGACGGCGCTCAATCCCGCCATCGGCTACGACAAGGCCTCGGAGGTCGCCAAGGCGGCGCTGAAAGACGGCCGGACCGTCCGCGAGGTGGCCGTCGAGAAAGGGTATCTCACCCCGGACGAAGCCGACGAGGTTCTCGACCCCGAGCGGATGACCCACCGGGGCATCCTGCGCGGCGACGACGAGTGACCGGCGGTGTGTCTCGGGACGCCGACGTGACCGCATCCGGGTGACGACGGCGCGATCCCACCGCGTTCGGCCGGTACTGCCAACCTATGGAACCGAAACGACACGTTCATAGTGGATGCTGTCGATGCTCAGAATATGCCGCAGAGCCACCTCTCCGCCCGCCGTGATCTCCTCGTCTGTCGAAAGTGCGACGCCGAGTTCCCGGAGGGCCGCGCCACGAAGGATGGCTGGACCTACGAGTGTCCGGAGTGTGGCGAGGCGACCGGTCTCGGCGAGGGTCTCCGTCGCGTCTGATCACTCCCGCCGTCGGCACAGCGCGCCACACACCAGAAGTGCCACGGCAGCGACACCTGCGCCCACACCGAACCCGGGTGCCGACCCCTCCGTATTGGTGCGAGCCGTCCCCGTCTCCTCTTCACTTTCGGTTCCCGTGTTCTCGCCCTCAGTCTCTGCCGCGGTGGTCGACGCCGTCGTCGGGTCCGTCTCGGTGGCGACGATGCCGTCCGGCCCCGCGCCCGCAACGAACGGGTGCTGGCCGCGGTCCACTTCCGCGCCGCTCGCCGTCCCATCGCTGTCGGGGTCGAGTTCCGGCGCAGCCACGTAGTACCGCGGATTATCGGGCAGGGGCGGCAGGGCGTCGGTGGTGACGTACCGATCCAACCACGGCCCCAGCGACTCGTCGTCCGCCACCTCGATTACTGCCCCGCGGAAGGCCTGGTAGTCGGCGAACGGCTCCGAGCGCCCCGAGAATACGTCACGGAGCGTCCGATCCTCGTTGGTACGGCGCCTGATCTCCGCGTCTAAGGCGGCGAGGACGTGTGCGCCTTTGTCGTAGTGGGCGGTGGTTCCCGTCCACGTCTGGGGGTCGCTCAGGACCACCGACCGATTGTCCGGCGCGTACGCGTCCGCCTGGAGGTCGGCACGGAAGGACTCGTAGGTCCCGACGCCGTCGTTGAGGGCGAACAGGTGGCCGTAATACTCCGCGCTCCCTTCGTTCAGCCACGTCGCGTCGCGAGTGCCGACCGTTCCCAGTCGCGTGTGGACGTACTCGTGGGAGAACACCGCCCCCGTCTCGTCTAGGCGGAGGCCCGACTCCCCGACCCAGAACGCCGTGTCGACGGTGGCGGCGTCGACGTTCGCGGTGCTCTCGTCGGTAACAGGGAGGACGAACACCGTGATGCGGTCGTGGCGGACGCCGAAGTCGAAGTGCTCGTTCGCGGTTCGCAGGAAGGTCGTCGCCCGCGTCGCGTTGGCGTCCGTGGCTCCGAGGACGAACGTCGCGTTCTCGTCGGCGGCGGTCACGTTCCGGCGCTCGTGTTCGCCGAGGTAGGCGAGGTGGCTGCTCGCGTACCCGGGCTCCGAGTCGGCAACCCCGAAGGTCGTCGTCCGGACCGGCTGTGTGTCGGCGCGGACCTGCATCCGCGTGTTTGGCTGGGAGACGAGCGCCCAGCCGTCGCGCTCGACGCCGCGGACGCCGTCGCCGAGCGTGTCGCCGACGGCGAGACGGAGCGAGACGCTCGGTCGCTCGGTTTCGGTGTCCCAGCGGAATCGTGTCTCGCCCTCGCGCTCGAAGCCGTCGGTCCCCTCGACGGTGATGCCCGACAGCGAGAGCACCGGCACCGCGACCCGAAGCCCGGACACCGCGTCCGGAATCCGGTACGCGAAGGTGAGTGTCACGCTCCCGGGGTCGTCGTTTCGCGAGGCGACGATGCGTTCCCCGAGCGTCGTGGCGGCTTGCTGTGTGAGCGTCCCGTCCGACGGGGACGCGTCGGCGGCCGGTCGCCACCGTTCGGTCGGGAGGGCGTCGGTTTCGCCCGTCGCTGCGAGCGCGGGTGCTACGCCCGCAACGACGAGTAATACGACGACAAACAGCGTCCGACCCCGACGTGCCGACATGGCCGGGATTGGGCGGCGGCCGACAAGTATCTGTGGCCCTCTGCTGCCTCGGGGCCAAGGCTTATTTGACGACTCCGCACACGTTCACCGGATGCCTTCGAGTGATGCCGAGCGACTGGGCGACAGCGTGAGCGACCCGGTACGACGACGGGCGCTCGACGCCTTGCCTCTCGGCGTCGTCATCACCGATCCAACGGCGGCGGACAACCCCATCGTCTACGCCAACGACGCGTTCTACCGCCTCACCGGGTACGGGCCAGACGAGACCCTCGGCCGGAACTGTCGGTTTCTCCAAGGTCCGGAGACCGACTCCGACCGGGTCGCGGAACTCCGGGCCGCCGTCGACTCCGAGGAGTCGGCGTCGGTGGTCCTCCGGAACTACCGGCGCGACGGGAGCGTCTTCTGGAATCACGTCGAGGTTACGCCGCTCACGGACGCAGACGGGGCCGTCACCCACTTCCTCGGGGTCCAACACGACATCACGGATCTGAAGCGTCGCGAGCGAGAGATTACGGAGCGCCAGCGGCGCTTCGAGACGCTCCACGGCGCGAGCCGTGACTTCATGGACGCGACGGGACCCGAGGAGGTGGCACAGATCACCACCGACGCGGCGAACCACATCCTCGGGTACGCACACACCACGCTCCGTCTGGCCGACGAGGCCGACGGCCTGTTGCGGACAGTCGTCGGCGCCGCCGAGGCCGGCGCGCCCCCGGACTGCCGGATCGATGGCGACACGCCCGTCGCGCGTGTCTACCGCACGGGCGACCCGCTACTCTACGACGAACTCGCCACGGCGACCGACGGGAACGACCGGGACGACGCTCAGGCCGGCATGTACCTCCCCGTCGGCGAGTACGGCGTCCTGAGCGTCGGCGACCCCAATTCGGGTGCCTTCGACGATACCGACCTCGAAACCGCGGGCGTCCTTGCCAAACTCGTCGCCGGGGCGCTGTCGCGGCTGGAGTCCGAGCGGACGATCCAGCGGCGCAACGAACGCCTCGAGCGGTTCGCCGACATCGTCGCACACGACCTCCGCAACCCGCTCGGCATCGCCCGCGGACGACTCGAACTCGCCCGCGAAACCCACGACGGTGACGACTTCGCGGCCGTCGCTCGCGCCCACGACCGGATGTCGGCGCTCATCGACGACCTCCTCACGCTCGCCAGGGAGGGCGGCCCCGTGACAGCGGCCGACGCCGACTCGCTCGACCTCGGAGAGATTGTCCGCGAATGCTGGCGACACGTCGAGACTCCGAACGCCGAACTCCAGGTGGCCGACTCGCGGGCCGTCCGGGCCGACGAAGCGCGACTGCGACGCCTCGTCGAGAACCTGTTTCGGAATAGCGTGGAGCATGGCTCCACGGACAACCGGACAGAGTCCGGTGACAGCGTCGAACACGGTTCGACGAGCAGTCGGACAGAGTCCGACGACAGCGTGGAGCATGGCGCCACGGACAACCGGACAGAGTCCGGTGACAGCATCGAACACGGTTCGACGGACGGTCGACCGGACGCCGACGGGGCGACCGAAACCGCCCCCGATACCCTGACCGTCACCGTCGGCATCCTCGACGACTTCGTCAGGGGAGCGACCGACGACGCGTCGACCGCCGCGTCCGCGGCCGGCGACCGATGCGAGTTCGGGTTCTACGTCGAGGACGACGGCGTCGGCGTCCCCGTCGAGCGACGCGAGCGCATCCTCGACGATGGCTACTCGTCGCTTCCCGCCGGGACGGGCTTTGGTCTCTCCATCGTTCGGGAGATTGCCGACGCCCACGGCTGGACGGTGCGGGTCGCCGAGAGCGCGGGCGGCGGCGCCCGCTTCGAGTTCCGCGGCGTCGAGGGGCCGCACCCGGAGCCGAGCGACCCCTGAGTGCCAAGGAATATGTGCCGGCTGACCGACGCGTGGGTATGTCCGAGTACATCGTCACTGGCGGCCGACGGCTGGACGGCACGGCCATCGACATCGAGATTCGCGAGGGGCGCATCGACCGGATCGTCCCCGCGGGCGAGGGAGATCCGTCGTCGTTCCCATCCGACCGCCGGCACGACGCCGATGGGCGCCTGGTGACGCCGCCGCTGATCGAACCGCACGTCCACCTCGACGCGACTGGGACCGCCGGCGATCCATCTTGGAACGAGAGCGGGACGCTCGCCGAGGGAATCGACGTGTGGGCGGCCTACAAGGAGGACATCACCGTCGCGGACATCGTCGAACGGGCGACCCGGACCGTCGAGTGGTACGCGGCCAACGGCGTGACGCGGATTCGGACCCACGCCGACACGACCGAGCCGTCGCTGACGACCGTCGAAGCGTTGCTCGAACTGCGCGACCGAGTGTCCGACCTCGTCGACCTGCAGGTGGTCGCCTTCCCGCAGGACGGCATCTTCACCGCCGAAGGCCACGAGGACCTCCTCCGGGAGGCCGTCGAGATGGGCGTCGACGTGATCGGGGCGATTCCGCACAACGAACACACCCGCGAGGACGGCGTCGAGAGCGTCCGGACGGTCTGTGACCTCGCCGAGCGCCACGACCGTCCCCTCGACCTCCACATCGACGAGACGGACGATCCCGGCTCGCGGTTCACGGAGGTGCTGGCGAGCGAGGCGCTCAAGCGGGGTATCGGCGACCGGACGACGGCGAGTCACACGACCGCGATGCACTCCTACAACAACGCCTACGCGGACAAACTGATCTCGTTGCTCGCCGAGAGCGGCGTGGACGTCGTGACGAACCCCCCAGACAACTCGGTGCTCCAGGGAAGCTACGACGACTACCCGCGGCGGCGCGGCCACACCCGTATCGACGAACTCCGGGCAGCCGGGGTCACCGTCGGCCTGGGTCACGATTCGGTGCTCGACCCGTGGTATCACTACGGACAGGCCGATCCGCTCGACGCCGCGTTCGTCCTCCTCCACTACGCTCACATGGCCGGCCGTAGCGACGTGTCCCGACTGTGGGAGATGCTGACGGCGGCGAACGCCGCGGTGTTCGGGGTCGACGACTACGGCCTGCAGGAGGGCGGGGAGGGATCGCTCGTCGTCTTCGACAGCCCCGACGGATTCAACGCGCTCCGCACTCGCGCGCCCCGGAGCCTCGTGCTCCGCGAGGGTGTCACGACGGCGCGAACGGAGCCGGCACGGACGACGGTCCACCGCGACGACGGGACGCGCTCGGTCGACTTCCACCGAGAGTAACGGCCGGTCGGGCAGGGAGTTGAAATAGGACGACCGGATACACCGGATATGGCAAAATACTCTACGGGCTCCGGCGGTGGCGGGGACGACGGCGACGCCTGCGAACTCTGCGGTCACGAGACGTCGTCACTCGAACAGGCGACAGTCGCGGGTGCGAACCTGCTCGTCTGTTCCGAGTGTGCGCCACACGGCGAGACGGAGGGGCGTGGGTCAGGGTCGCACTCCGGAGCGGACGGCTCCGGCTCGGGGTCGCGAACCGACGCCGACGAGCCAAATCGCCGGAAGCGTGCCGCCCAGAACACCGCCCGCGTCTACGACGCCGCCCGAAGCAACACGAAGCGCTGGGAGGAGGAGGGCACCGACTACGAGTCCGACCGGCTCCCGTACCTCGTCTCCGACTACGGTGAGCGGATCGAGGCCGCCCGTCAGGACGCCGGTCTCACCGTCGAGGAGGTTGCCGACGAACTCGACGTCGACGAGGCGGACGTCCACGCGCTGGAGGAAGGACGCGCGACGAGCGCCGGCGTGGGCGGCTCTCTCGTCCGCGCCGTCGAGGAACGGTTCGGGATCGACATCGTCGACGAGTGAGCGGCCTGGCAGGTCAGCGGTCACCGAGCGGCCGACGCCCTGCACGCGAGCCGACCGGATTTATGGGTTGGGCGTCCGACCCCTGCCCATGCAGACGCGCGCTCCTGCCGAGCCCGACGTACGGGAGTTTGAGGCGACCGTCGCGGCCGTGACCGACGGTGAGACGGGTTGTGCAGTGGTTCTCGACCGGACGTACTTCTACGCCGAGAGCGGCGGCCAGCCGGCCGACCGCGGCACGCTCGCCGGCGTCCCCGTGACGGACGTACAGGCCGGCGACGAGGGTGTGGTACACCACCTGGCCGCGGACGCGGACCTGTCGCCCGGGGACGAGGTGGCCGGCGTGATCGACGACGAGTTCCGGACCTACTGCACCCGTGCCCACACGGCGAGTCACCTCCTCTATGGGGCGGGCCGGCGGCTCCTCGATGGCCTCGGCTACGGTGGGTTCGATATCGACGCGGAGAAGGTCCGCGTCGACCTCGCGACGACGACCGATATCGACGATTCGGTGCTGGTGGAACTCGAACGCCTCACCAACCGTGCGGTGTGGGACTCCCGTCCCGTCTCGTGGGAGGAGGTCCCGGTCGAGGCGGCCCGCGACCGCGAGGCGGTGGCGTTCAACACCAAGACCGAGGAGGGTGTGATGAGCGGCGCCGATACGGTCCGCCTCGTCGAGGTCGAAGACTGGGACGTGGCCGCCTGTGGCGGCACACACGTCCGAAACACCCGCGAGATCGGGCCGGTCGAGATTCTCGGCCGGTCGAACCCCGGAGAGGGACTCACGCGCGTCGAGTTCGCGGTAGGTCCAAGCGCCATCGACCGCCGGGCGACGGTCCGGCGTGCCGCCCGCGACGCCGCCCGCGACCTCGATACGAACGTCACCGCCCTCGACGAGGCGGTCACGGCGCTGCGGGCGGAACGCGACGACCTCGCGTCCGAGGTGGCGGCGTACAAATCGGAGGTGCTCGGCGCGCGACTGGGCGCCCTCCCGACGGTCGAACGCGACGGGGCGGTCTGGCGGGTCGGCACCGTCGCCGACTTCGGTCCCAACGAGGTCGGCGAGGCGGCACAGGAGCGGGTCGGCGACGGCGTCGACGCCCTCGCCGTCGTCGGCGAGGGGCCGGCCCCGTACGTGGTCGTCGCGACGACCGGTGACGTGGATGCCGGCGACGTCGTCGACGGGGTGACCGACCGGTTCGGTGGTGGCGGCGGCGGCGGGCCGACGTTCGCTCAGGGGGGCGGCCTCGACGCCGACCCTGCCGACGTCGTCGCGGCCCTGCGAGACGCCTAGCGGCGCCGGAGCGCGACGACGAGAACGGCGAGGAGGGCGAGGACGGTGAGAATTCCGAACCCGGGGCTGGTCCCCGTCGTCGTCGGTTCGGTCGCCGTGGGGTCTGCCTCTTCTGTCCCTGTCGCGCCGGGCGGCGTCGTAGCGCCCTCGTCGTCGCCGATGGCTTCGACCTGCACCTCGTTCGACCGGACGCCGTCGTTCGTGACGTAGAGCGTGTGTGTGCCGGGGTCGGTGATCCGCACCGTGACCTCGCCGTCGCTGTCGGTGGTGCCGACCTGCTCCCCGTCGAGAACGACCGTCGCGACCGCCGCGCCGTCGCCGTAGGCGTTGGTCGCCCGGAGAACCGTGCGTTCGCCCGCTACCACCCGCTCGTTTATGGCTTCCAGCGTGATCGACCGCGTGCGCGAGAGGTCGACCGCGACATCCTCGGCGTCCTCACCGACCGTCACCTCGCGTTCGGCGGTACGATAGCCGTCGCGGGTCACCCGCAGGGTCGCCTCGGTGTTGACCGGGGCGGTCAGGGTTGCGTTCCCGCTGGCGTTTGTTCGGTCGGTGGCGACGTCACCGAAGGCGACGGTCGCCCCGGAGACGGACTCCGGCGGGTCGAAGTAGGGGTCGACGACCCGGACGTTCACCGACACCGATCCGCGTCTGAGTGCCACCCGGTTTGTGATCGATCCCTCGATTTCGAGGGACTTTTCGCGGGTGTAGTAGCCGGGCTTGTTGACGACGACGGTGTACGTCCCTGCCGCCAGCGTCTCGGACTCGAAGACGCCGTCCGAGCCGGTGGTCCCCGTCTGGTAGGTCAGTCCGCCTCGTTCGATCACGACCGACGCGTCGGCCACCGAGCCGTCGTCGTCGCTCACTTCCAAGCGGACGGTACTCTTCCGGTACACGTCGATCTCCACGTCCGTTTCGCTCGCCGACTCGACGACGTACGGCGAGTTGCGGACGTACCGTGGGTGTGTGACGGCAATCTCGACTGTGGCACCGGTGGGCGCGTCCACGAACGCCTTGCCGTTGGCTGCGGTCGTGGCCGTCGTCGACCCGTCCTCCCACGTCGCGTCGAGGTCGGTGTCGCTAACGGGGTCGCCGTCGGTGTCGCGGACGGTAATCGTCAGGGTGACCGTATCGCCGGACTGGGCTGTGACCGGGGCGACCGGGGCGACGAGCACGAGGACCAGAACAGCGCTCAGGACCGTGGGGGGACGGAACATGAGAACGTGTACGACACCCGACAACAAATAGCTCGTGGCAGGGTCCACGGCGGCCGTCGGCACAGAGCCGGCTATCCAGCGCGCCCCGAACAGGGGGGTGACGGGAGCCGTTGCCGTCGCACGACCGTGGCGACCGAAGACGCCATTATCCGGGGACGCGTATCGCAAGGCGTGAGCACCCGTATCGACGACTACGGCGCCATCGTCTACGACCTCGACGGGACACTGGTCAGACTGGCGGTCAACTGGAAGGCCGCCGCCGAGGAGGCGACGGCAGTCTTCGCCGACGCGGGCGTCGACGCCGACGCCGACCTCTGGTCGTTGCTCGAAGTCGCGCCCGAACACGGCCTCGGGGAGAAACTGGAGTCGATCCTCGCGGCCCACGAGCGACAGGGCGCCGAGCGCTCCATCCGTCTCCCTCTCGCCGACCGTCTCCCGCACCGCGACCGACCGGTCGGCGTCTGTTCGCTCAACGCCGAGTCGGCCTGTCGGCTGGCGCTCGACCGCCACGACTTGTCTGCCCACGTCGGGGCCGTCGTCGGGCGGGATTCGGTGACGACACACAAACCCGATCCGGCGCCGTTGCTGGCGACCGTCGACCGTCTCGGAGCCGACCCTGAGACGACGCTGTTCGTCGGCGACTCCGAACGCGACGCCGTGACCGCCGAGCGTGCGGGCGTCGCCTTCGCGTGGGCCGACACCGTGGCCGACGGTGACGGTGTCCCCGCCGAGCGGTAGTGCGGCCGCGGAGCGGACCCACGTAGTTTTTATCACCCCGGTGTGTAGTGGCTCGTACCAACGACCCGCGGGCAAGTGCGGCAGCGGCCGCACGCGGGGACCAGCGACCGACGTGCTGTAAGACGCCGGGGCCGGTGGCCCCCGAGGACGGGATTTGAGTGAGCGGTCCGCCACGCGCGTGGCGTTTCAATGCTAACCATGGAAATCGAAATCGCAACCATTGGCGGCTACGAGGAAGTCGGTCGGCAGATGACTGCCGTCCGCGCCGGCGACGACGTCGTCGTCTTCGACATGGGTCTGAACCTCTCGCAGGTACTGATCCACGACAACGTCGAAACCGAACAGATGCACAGTCTCGACCTGATCGACATGGGCGCTATCCCCGACGACCGGGTGATGAGTGACCTCGAAGGGGACGTCCAGGCAATCGTTCCGACCCACGGGCACCTCGACCACATCGGCGCCATCTCGAAACTCGCCCACCGGTACGACGCCCCCGTCGTCGCGACGCCCTTTACCATCGAACTGGTGAAACAGCAGGTGCAGGGCGAGAACAAGTTCAACGTCGACAACGATCTGGTGAAGATGGACGCGGGCGAGACGATGTCCATCGGTGACTCCGGGTCGGTCGAACTGGAGTTCGTGAACGTCACCCACTCGATCATCGACGCGATCAACCCGGTCCTCCACACGCCGGAGGGGTCGGTCGTCTACGGGTTGGACAAGCGGATGGACCACACGCCGGTGATCGGCGACCCGATCGACATGAAGCGGTTCCGTGAGATCGGTCGTGAGGGTGAGGGTGTCCTCTGTTACATCGAGGACTGCACGAACGCCGGATCGAAGGGCCGAACGCCGAGCGAGTCCGTCGCCCGGAAGCACCTTCGAGACGTGATGTACTCCGTCGAGGACTACGACGGGGGAATCGTCGCCACGACGTTCAGTTCCCACATCGCACGGGTCACCAGCCTCGTCGAGTTCGCCAAGGATATCGGCCGTCAGCCGGTCCTCCTCGGCCGCTCGATGGAGAAGTACTCGGGCACCGCCGAGCGCTTGGACTTCGTCGACTTCCCCGAGGATCTGGGGATGTACGGCCACCGGAAGTCCGTCGACCGCACGTTCAAGCGGATCATGAAGGAGGGCAAGGAGAACTACCTGCCCATCGTCACGGGCCACCAGGGAGAACCGCGGGCGATGCTGACGCGGATGGGCCGTGGCGAGACGCCCTACGAACTGGACGACGGGGACAAGGTGCTGTTCTCGGCACGGGTGATCCCCGAGCCGACCAACGAGGGCCAGCGTTACCAGTCCGAGCGGCTGCTCCGGATGCAGGGCGCGCGCATCTACGACGACATCCATGTCTCGGGGCACCTCCGCCAGGAGGGTCACTACGAGATGCTCGACGCTCTCCAGCCCCAGCACATCGTTCCCGCCCACCAGGACCTCGAAGGGTTCGCCCCCTACGTCGACCTGTGTGAGAGTCAGGGCTACGCCCTGGGCCGTGACCTGCACGTCACGCGCAACGGCAACATGATCCAGCTGGTGGAATGACGACCGACTCGACGGAAGAGCGGGTGCTCGCGGCAGTTCGCGAGCGCCGCGAGCGTGTCAACGCAGCCTTGGACGAGGACCTCCCACTCGTAGAGCCCGAACGGCTCTGGGAGGCCTCACGGTACCTGCTGAAGGCAGGCGGGAAGCGACTCCGACCGACGGTGTCACTGCTCGTCGCCGAGGCCATCGCAGACGTGCCCCCGCTCTCCGTCGACTACCGGCAGTTTCCCGCGCTCGATGGCGGCGAGGTGGACGTGATGGCCGGGGCGCTGAGCCTCGAAGTCATCCAGTCGTTCACCCTCATCCACGACGACATCATGGACGACGACGCGCTCCGGCGCGGGGTGCCGGCCGTCCACGAGGCCTACGACGTCGATACCGCCATTCTAGCGGGAGATACGCTCTACTCGACGGCCTTCGAGATCATGGCCGAGACGGGAGCGGCCCCCGCGAACGCTCTCGAGGCGATGCGGATGCTCGCGAACACCTGTACGCGCATCTGCGAGGGGCAGGCCCTCGACGTCGAGTTCGAACACCGAACCGAGGTGTTGCCCGAGGAGTACCTAGAGATGATCGAGTCGAAGACCGCCGTGTTGTACGGCGACGCGGCGGCGACACCGGGGATCCTGCTCGGCGCCGACGAGGCGGTCGTCGACGCGCTCTCCGACTACGGCATCCACTCCGGGACCGCGTTTCAGATCCAGGACGACGTCCTCGATCTGACAGTCCCGTCGAAGCATCTCGGCAAACAGCGCGGGTCTGACCTCGTCGAAAACAAGGAGACGCTCATTACCCTTCACGCCCGACAACAGGGGGTCGACGTGGACGGACTGGTCGACGCCGAGGACGCCGAGTCGCTCACCGACGAGGCCGTCGAGTCGGCAGTCGAGACGCTCCACGAGGCGGGAAGCATCGAGTACGCCCGCGAGAAGGCCCGCTCGCTCGTCGAGCAGAGCAAGGCCGACCTCGATGCCCTCCCCGACAACGAGGCCCGATCCCTTCTCGAGGACCTCGCCGAGTATCTCATCTCGCGGGGCTACTGAGCCGCCGTATCTCCGTTTCGGTCACCCGACGACTACGTAGGCAACGGTGTAGGCTAGCCACGCGACCGTGATTGCCGACAGGCCGGTCAGGAGGGCGGGGAGCCACCCGGGCGGTTCGACGGTCGGTCTGTCGGCGGTGCCGACCAGACGCACCGTCGGCAGGGCGCCGACGAGGCCGACCCCGAGCACCGAGAACACGAACGGGTAGGACAGATCGAGCGTCGGCGCCGGGATGAGGAGGATACTCGCCGCGTAGCCTGCGCCGAGGGTGGCCCGCGGGGACACGGCAGTCCGGGGCCGAAGACCGGTCGCGGCGCCGGCGACGGCGACGGCCGCCCAGATGGTCGCGAGTTCGACTCCGAACGCCGCGAGCAGGTGGAGAGTCGGGTCGGCCGCGAGGACGAGTCGGTCGGTCACGAGCGCCGTCTCGAAGGGATAGAGCATCGCCGGCGGTTCGCCCGTCACGAGGTCACCGAAGGGGTGGGAGACGAGACCGACCACCCCGACGGCGAACACCGTCGCCGGAGGGAGGTCGGTGTACCGACGTGCGAGGATTCCGATGGCCGCCGCGCCGAGGACGAAAGGCACGGTGACGACGGCCCCGAGCGGTCCGCTCACGGTCAAAGCGAGGGCGACGACGCCGACACCGAGGGTGAGGGCGACGAGTCGAGTGGCCCGACGGGACGGGCCGGCGAGCGCCGCGACGAGGGCGACCGGCGGGGCGAGCACCAGCGAGTGGGTGACCGTGCGGTGAACGAGGTTGCCCGTCGACCAGAACGCGGACGCGAGGGTCAAGGCGTCGCCGCTCGCGGCGGACACGACACCCACGAGGGCGTACGCGATGTCGACGTCGGGAAGCGAAGCGAACGCTCCCGCCAGCAGGCCGACGGTGAGGGCTCGCTCCGCGGTCCAGCCGCGACCAACCGCGACGCCCGCGACGATGGCGAACGCGACGGCGGCGTGACCCACGAACATGACCTAATTTCTCGCGGCGCGACTATAAAGTGCGCGGGCGACGTGACAACGGACCGCACAGAATCGCCGGTGTCAGCCCCGCTCGCCGCCGACTTTCGTCCAACGAGCCTCGATATCGGCGTTTCCGCGGACGACGACGTCGCCGTCGACGCCGAAGCGGGTCTTCCGGAGTTCGATGGACCGGACGACCCCCTCCATGTCGCCGACGCGGACGGTGTCGCCGGCCTCGAAGTCGGGGTCGCGAAGCAGATAGATTCCGGCGACGGCGTCGGCGATCATGTCGCTGGTGGCGTAGGAGACACCGAGCGCCACGAAGCCGGCGGCGGTGCCGAGCGAGGCGGCGATGCCTTCCAGTCCCACCACCGAAAGCGTCGAGAGGCCGACGCCGAACCAGAGGAAGACGGCGACGACCGTCGTCAGGAACTGTCGGTAGACGGGCGACTGCCCGCGCATCGTTCGGGCGAGCACCGCGTTCAGGACCACGAGGACGAGTTTGACGAGAAGCGCCGCCAAGATGAGAAAAACCACGCCCGTGATGACGGTCGGCAGCGTGTTGACGAGGCGCTCGATGAACGCGACGAGCGCCCGCCGAACGAGGGCGGACTGGAAGACGAACTCGGCCATATCCTACGGGCGGGGGCGAGGAAGGTAAAGGTGCGGCGCGACTACGCCGCCGTTTCGACGCGGTCGACGACCGTGTAGTCGTCATCCTCGGCGTCGACGCCGATGACCGCCCACTCGTAGTTCGGATCGAGCCCCGCGAGTCGGTCGCGGAGCGTCCCTGCGGATTCCATCCACGTGACGAAACAGCGGAGGTGATATTCGGATCGGCCGCCGTCCGCGCGCAACTGTCGCGGCGCGGACGCCTCATCGGCGTCGAGTGCGGTCACGTGGACGGTTCGCCACTTTCGCTCGGCCCGAAGATCGGTCCCGTCGCCGTCGACGGAGTAGCCGAGGCGACGGAAGATCCGTCGGGCCTCTTCGACGGGTGGCATGGTAACAGGGGCCATGTACCCTCTACTACGGCGGGTCGGATGATAAGTGTTGTCACGGTAAGGAGTCACTCGTGGGCGGCGTCCCAGCGATCCGGTTTCCGGAGATTTCCGCAGGCGTTGCATTCGATCCGTCCCATGGTGTCCATGGCGGTGTCGAAGGCGTCGCAGTTGCCACAGAGATATCCCCACGGACGGTCGCGTTCGGAAGTGCAGTAAGCGATGAAAAAGGGGCCGTGGGTGCCGCGGTCGGGGGCCGCCCGGTCGATGTAGACCGTCGTGTCGTCGGGCGCCGAACGGCGCACGAGCGACGCATCAGGTTCGGAAGGATTCCCCACAGCCACACTCCGAGACGACGTTCGGGTTCTCGACGTGGAAGCCCTCCGCTTGGAGGCCGGCCTCGTATGCGAGGACGGAGCCGCCGATGTAGTCGGCGCTGGCAGGGTCGACGAACACGCGCAGGTCGTGAGACTCGACCACTAAATCGTCTTCCTCGGGTTCGTCGTCGAACCGCATGCCGTAGGAGAGCCCCGCACAGCCGCCCTGCTGGACGAACAGTCGTAGACCGCCGACGTCGCAGTCCATCCCCTCTCGATCCATCAGGTCGAGGGCTTGCGTGGCGGCTTCGGGGGTGATCTCAACCACGCTGTCGCTTGCCCCAGTCACGCTCTCGGTACTCATAGCTCTCTGTACACCGCCGAGCCTGTTAACCCTGACGGGGCGACGTAATCACTCAACGTTACGTTCCCCGCGCTCTGCCCGGACGATCCGAACGGCACGCCGGGTGGCGGCCCCCAGCGGGTAGCCGACGACGACGACGGCGACGCTTCCGACGGCGGCCACGCCGGCCGCGATGGCGACTGCTTCCGGGAGAGAGACGACTCGCTCGCCGCCGTACGTGGACACGGTGGTTCCGTAGCGGGTGACGGCGACGCCGAAGACCGGGGCGGCGACGAGGACGCCTGTTGGGACCAGTCCCGCCCGCGCGACGGCGCCCGCGGCGGCCAGACCGACGAGCAGGGCTGCGCCGACGAAGACGGCGACTCGGGGGGCGGTGCCGGTCCAGGTGCCGACGAGCCACCGTTCGAGCGGGTGGTAGCCGACTGTCGTCGCCACGAGACCGGCGGTCAGAACCGCGAGAACCGGCGCGACTCCCGCGAGGATCACAGAGACGGCGGCTCGGCGGCCGAGGACGAGCGCGGCGAGCGGCCCGCGGACGACGCGGACGACCGGGCCGCGGAGGGCGGCGACGGCGGCGCCGAGGCGGTGGAGGCCGGTCCCGGTCCACCCGAGAAGCGCCACGACTCCCGCGGCGAGGACGGCGGCGAGCCAGCGCAGTCCCGAGAACAGGTATCCGAGCGACGAGCGGGTTCGATCCAGGGCGGTCGGAACGGGGTTGGAGGGAGGCATCGTCGTCCCATTGACACGCCTGGCCCCTCAACGTTGTGGACTACTCGAACCGACGGCGGACGCTGTCGGCGTGGCCGTACAGCCCCTCGGCTTCGGCGAGGGTGGTGATCGTCCCCGAGAGGGAATCGAGGGCGTCCCGGTCGAGTCGCTGAACGGTCGTCGAGCGCAGGAACGTCTCGACGGAGAGGCCGCCGAAGCGCTTTGCCTCGCCGCCGGTCGGGAGCACGTGATTGGTGCCGGAGGCGTAGTCACCGGCCGCGACGGGCGTGTACGGACCGAGAAAGACACTTCCGGCGCTGTCGATCCGGTCCAGTAGTGCCTCGTCGTCCGCCGCCTGGATCGAGAGGTGTTCGGCGGCGTACTCCTCGGCAAAGAGGACAGCCTCGGACATCGAACGCGCGAGGAAGACGCCGCTGGCGTCGTTTTCGAGCGCCGCCGCGGCCGTCTCGCGCCGTGCCATCTCGGGGAGGCGGGCGTCGAGTTCCTCGACGACTGCCGTCGCGAGCGCAGGATCGTCCGTCACCGCGACGACCGAGGCGTGGTCATCGTGTTCGGCCTGAGCCAGCAGGTCGGCGGCGACGTAGCCCGGCTCGGCGGTTTCGTCCGCGAGGACGAGCACCTCGCTCGGGCCGGCAAGAAAGTCGATGTCGACGTCGCCCCGAACCTCGGCTTTGGCGGCGGTCACCCAGCGGTTGCCCGGGCCGACCACCTTCTGGACGGGCGTCACCGTCTCCGTGCCGTAGGCCACGGCGGCGACCGCTTGAGCGCCGCCGATGCTGTAGACGGCGTCTGCGCCCGCCTCGTGGATGGCCGCGAGCGTCGCCGGGTTCAGTTCCTCGGCCGGCGGCGTCGTCACCACGACGTGATCGACGCCCGCCACCGTCGCGGGGACGATTCCCATCAGCGCGCTGGAAGGGTAGGCGGCCGCGCCGCCGGGGACGTAGACGCCGACGCTGTCGAGCGGGCGGAATCGCCGCCCGAGTTCGCGGCCGCCGAAGTCCTCGCGCCAGTCGTCGGGGCGCTGTCGCTCGTGGAACTCGCGGACGTTGTCGGCGGCGTCTCTGATCGCTGCCAGCAGTTCCGGATCGGCGTCCTCGTGGGCGGCCGCCGCGGCGTCGGTCACGTCCAGGTTACCGACCTCGACGCCGTCGAACTCGCGACAGAACTCCCGAACGGCCACGTCGCCCTCGTCGCGGACGCGGTCGACGATCCCACGCACGTCCTCACGGACGCTCTCGACCCCCGCATCACGGTCGAACAGTGCCGCCCGCTCCGCGGGGCCGAGCCCCTCGATTTCGCGTACTTCCATACCGACACCTTGCGCAGGCGGGCGAAAATGAATTCCGGTTCCCCCAACAGAGCCAGCCGACCGCGGGCGGTCACTCGGGCCGATTGTACGAGTGGCCGACGACGAACGCCACGGTGTTCAGGCCGAGCAACCCCGCAAAGCCAAGCTGGTTGCCGGTCACCACGCCCATCGCCAGCAACGGGACGTACGTCAGCGGGAGCAGCGTCGCCACCCAGAAGGCGACGAAACGAACCGGCAGGGCGGCGTACGCGAGTGCCGCACGGAGGGTATTCTGGAGGGCCGGAAGCGGGTCGGTGGCGGTGCCGTCGAGGAGCGTGGATTCGGGGGTGGACATGGTGACTGGCTGCACTCACCGCTTGTCCCCCCACCTCCATATAGGGGGCAAATCGTTGCGGTGTCTTCGCGTCGTTTCGCCCCATCACCGCTCACGACCGTTCGGTTTGGGTCGTTTTACGACGGCCCTAGAGATTTTTAGAGAGTTTATCGGCGTTGCATATCGCTCTATACCGGACCAATCTGATCCACCCCGCCCGATGAGTTCGGGATCGTCGGACATAACCGAAAACGATTACGCCAACGCCGAAACGTGACATATATCATTTTCTCGATAGATCTTTGCCTTTAGAGCGGGAATATAGGACCAAGTGATATCGCTGGCCAGTTGGCGGGAGACGCGGTTCGACATCGCCTGGGGCGAGGTGACGGGTGCCGTCGGTGACACCGTCACCGTCCTCCCAATCGTCGTCGCCGTCGCGGCGCTCACCGACCTCGCTCTGGGGCGTCTCCTCCTCGGGTTTGGAGTCTTCCAAGTCGTGTGGGGCCTCTACTACGGCTATCCGCTGTCCGTCGAGCCGATGAAGGCACTCGCCGCGTTGGTGATCGCCGGCGGCCTCTCGGGCGGGGAGTACGTCGCCGCGGGACTGCTCGCCGGCGGAACCCTGCTCCTGGTCGGGGTGACCGGGACGCTCGACCGCCTGGCGCCGTACGTCGGGGAACCGGTCGTTCGCGGCATCCAAGTCGGGGTTGCGCTCGTTCTCCTCCGGACGGGCGTGACGACGGGACTCGGTTCCCCGCGACTCGCCGCGCTCTCCGTCGCCGTCGCCCTCGTCGCCGTCGCGATGGGCTATCGGAACACCGCCGCGCTGGCCGTCCTCGCGATGGGCGGCATCATCGCTGCGGGCGCCGCCGGCACCGTCACGCCTCGCCTTCCGACGCCCGTTCTCCTCGATCCCTCGACGCTCACCGTCTCCCGGAACGCCGTCGGTGCGACGCTCGGCCAACTGGCGATGACCGTCGGCAACGCCGCCGTCGCCACCGCGCTGCTCGTCGACGAGTACTTCGACGCCGACACCTCACCGGACGACCTCTCGACCAGTATGGGCCTGATGAACCTGCTGGCGGTCCCGCTGGGAGCGATGCCCATGTGTCACGGGAGCGGCGGCGTCGCCGGCAAGTACGCCTTCGGCGCCCGCACCGCCACCGCGAACGTCATCCTCGGCGGGTTCTACGTCCTGCTCGCCGTCGTCGCCGTCGACCTCGTGGCCGCATTTCCGATGGCCGTCCTCGGCGTCGTTCTCGTTCTCGTGGCGGTGGAACTCGGACGGGCGGGCGCCGACACGGACGATCCGCTGTTGACTGGCGGTATCGGCGTTCTCGCGCTCCTGACGAACGTCGGAATCGCCTTCGTCGCCGGCCTCGTCGGCTACCACGCCCTCGCCCGACTCCGCTAGAACCCCGCGGCGGTCCCATCCTTGCGCGGTTCGGTCGCGCCCGAGATGACGCCGTCGGCGACCCGGGTGATCTGGCCGCCGCCGAACTCTGTGGCCGGCTTGACGACCACGTCGTGGCCCCGACGGGCGAGTTTCGGGAGGAGGCCGGCGGGGAACCGGTCCTCGACCGCCAGCGATCCATCCTCGAGGTAGCGCCAGCGCGGCGCGTCGAGCGCTGCCTGGAGCGGCATGTCGTAGTCGAGGAGGTTCGCAAGCACTTGGAGGTGGCCCTGGGGTTGCATATACCCGCCCATGACGCCGAAGGCCGCCCAGTCGTCGCTATCGAAGCGGGCGAGTCCCGGGATGAGGGTGTGGAACGGCCGCTTGCCGGGTTCGATCCGGTTCGGGTGGTCGGGGTCGAGCGAGAACGAACTCCCGCGATTCTGGAGTGTGATCCCCGTCCCGGGCACGACGACGCCGCTCCCGAAGTGGCCGAAAATGGAGTTGATAAAGGAGACGACGTTGCCCGCCGCGTCGGCGACGGTCAGGAGGACGGTGTCGCCGTCGCCGGGGGCGGCCGGCCCGCCGACCGAAACCGAGCCCGCCTGCTCGCCGACCGTTGCCGCCCGCTCGGCAGCGTGAGCCGTCGAACCCAGCGCCGGGACGTCCTCGAACGTAGGGTCGGTGATGTAGTGGTGGCCATCGTGGAAGGCCCGCTTCAGCGACTCGGCGAAGTAGTGAACTCGCTCGGGGGAGTCGTAGTCGTACGACCCGGCGTCCAGTTCCGCCGCGATGTTCAGCGCCTCCAGAGCGATCAACCCCTGGTTGTTGGGCGGGAGTTCGTACACCTCCGCGCCGCGGTAGGTCGTCGAGACGGGATCGACGTACTCCGGTTCGAAGCCCGCGAGGTCGTCGGCCGTCAGCAGGCCGCCTCGCTCGCGCACCGACTCCCCGATGCGCTCGGCGAGCGCCCCCTCGTAGAAGGCGTCGGCCCCCTCCGTGGCGATGGTGCGAAGCGTCGAGCCGAGGTCCGGGAGCGTCATCACCTCGCCCGTCTCGGGCGCACGCCCGTCGAGCAGATACTCCTCGCGGGCGTCCGTCTCGGTGAACAGCGTCTCGGCGGCCGTCCACATGCCGGCGATCACCTCGCTGACCGGGAACCCCTCGGTCGCGTAGTCGATGGCCGGTCGAAGCGCCTGCGACAGCGACAGGGTGCCGTGGTCGGCGAGCAGCGTCTCCCACCCGCGGACGGTGCCGGGGACGGTGACGGCGAGCGGGCCGTCATCGGGCATCGACGCCGCCTCGGGATCGGTTCCCGTTCGCTCCGCCACGCGCTCCCGGACGGTCCCGGCGGTCGCTGCGGCGGGTGCCCCGCCGCAGGCGCGGAAGGCTCCCACGTCGCCGTCGGCGGTGCGATAGAGCGCGAAGGCGTCGCCGCCGATGCCCGTACTCATCGGCTCGACGACGTTCAGCGCCGCCGCCGTCGTCACCGCCGCATCGAAGGCGTTACCCCCCTCGCGAAGCGCCGTGACTCCCGCTTGCGCGGCGAGTGGCTGGCTCGTCGCCACCATACCGTCCTGTGCGTACGCCGTCGACCGCCGCGAATCGAAGCGGTCGAGATCCGGGTTTCCGTCCATGGCCACTAGCCCCGGGGATAGCACAAAAGTCGTTGGGTATGGGGCCAGTATAACCGTAAGAACGGACGGGAGTTCCGGGATCGTCGGCTCTTCGTGCAGTACGCCCAGAGACGCATACGCGGGGACGTCCGGCGCCTCGGAACTGTGTCGCGACTCGGCGACTGTCGTCTGATAAAAGATACGCCGTGCGTTCCCGGTCGGCCGTCTCGCAGCCACGGCGGCCGCCACCGGCCGAATCAGTCGATGTGGCCTTCGCGGCGCAGTTGGTCGGCGTCCTTTCCGGAGTAGCGCCACTCGATGTTTGCCTTCTCGTCTTGCCAGTCCCACGGCTCGACGAGCACCACGTCGCCCTCGTTGATCCAGGTGCGGTACTTCATGCGGCCGGGGATACGCCCCATCCGGTTCTCGCCGTCCTCACAGCGGACGCGGACGTGATTCCCACCGTTGTGCTCTGTTACTACGGCGAACAGCTCGTCGTCGTCGGGCATTCGGAGGTCCCGACGCCCTGTCTCTTCGCTCATACCGTTCTTTCGCGGTCCGGACGGTTAAGTCATCGGAGACGCCCGGTAACGTTTCACATTATTCGTCGGGTCAGAGTCGTTTACCGAGGGACCGAACGCTCCGAGTCGGGCTGGTGGCGCCAACCCCCAGCCTTACGTCGCCGGCGCCGCATTTCCGACCGATGCGTGCCGCTGCATTCACCGAGCTAACGGGACCGAACGGCGTCAGCGTCGTCGATCAGTCGACCCCGGAACCGGGACGGGGCGAGGCGACTGTCGACGTCGCAGCCTGCTCGATCAACCACCACGACCTCTGGATTCTGAACGGCGCGTCGGCGATGGTCGACCCGACCGACCTCCCCTTCGTCAGCGGTCTCGACGTGGCCGGGACGGTTCGCGCCGTCGGCGAGGGGGTCGCCGACGTCGACCCCGGCGACCGGGTGCTGCTCTGCCCGAACGAGACGTGTGGGGACTGTCGGTTCTGTCGCGAAGGCCCGGAGAACCTCTGTGCGTCCTACTCGCTGTACCACGGGGGACTCGCGGAGACGGCCTGCGTGGAGGCGTCGCGTCTGATCCCCCTGCCCGACGGCGTGGACGCCACGACTGCCGCGGCGCTCCCAACGGCGTATCTGACCGCCTACCACATGCTCCGCCGGGCGGAGTTAGAGCCTGGCGACCTGCTCTTCGTCCCCGGCGCGACCGGCGGCGTCGGCGTTGCCGCCATTCAGTTGGCCGACGTCCTCGGCGTCCGGAGCATCGGAACTTCCGCCTCGGCGTCGAAACTGGAGACCGTCGCGGCGTTGGGCGCCGATCACACCGTCCAGGGGACCGACCCCGAGGACCTCCGGGAAGCCGTCGCGTCCATCGGCGCGCCCGACGCCGTCATCAACCACCTCGGGGGCGAGTTCACCGATCTCGGGATGGACGTGATGCGCCGCGGCGGGCGGATGATCGTCTGTGGACGCACCGCGGGGCCGACCTCCGAGATCGACATTGCCGACCTGTTCCGCGGCCACAAGCGAATCATCGGGAGCACGATGGGGACACAGACGGATCTCGAACGACTGGTCGACCTCGTCGCGACGGGCGACCTGTCGCCGCGGATCGACCGCACCTTCCCGCTCGACGAGACCGGCGAGGCCTTCCGGACCATGGAAGAGCGCGACACACTCGGCAAACTCGTCGTGACGACGGGGGAGTGAACGCCCGGTCAGTCGCTCCGTGACCCCATCGTCTCGGTGAAGCTGTTTGTCCCCGCGTCGGTGCCGGCGATGACGAGTTCGTCACCCTCCTCGATCCGGAACGCGGGGCCGAGATCGGTCACCATCTCGCCGTCCCGTTCGACGCCGACGACCGTACACCCTGTGCGTGCGCGCACGTCCGCCTCGCCGAGCGTCCGTCCGACGAGGCCAGGGGCGTGGGTGCGAATCACCTCCACCTGCTTGTCCAGCGAGATCACCTCCTCGTCTTCCAGAATCGTCGAGGCGAGCATCCGGCCGCTGACCGTCGCCAGCGACAGGACGTAGTCCGCGCCGGCGCGGTACATCTTCTGGACGTTCTCGGTCTCCTCGGCCCGGGCGATCAACTCGACCGACGGGTTCAGATCGCGCGCGACGAGGATGGCGAACTCGGTGAGCGTGTCGTCGGGGAGCGCGAGGATGAGAGTGCCAGCGTCTTCGATACCAGCCCGGACGAGCGCCTCGGGATCGGTCGCGTCGCCAACCACGTCGACCGTCGGATCTTCCGCGCGATCCATGACGACGTGGGCGATATCCGCCGCCGAGAGCGCATCGGCGACCGTCCCTCCGACCTCGCCGTGGCCGACGACGACGGTCCGCCCCCGGCCGAGCGAGCGAACGTCCGACAGCGTCATATCCTTCAGGCGTTCCAGTTGCGTCTCGCGGCCGCTGACCAGCAACACGGTGCCGCCGTCGATCACGGCGTCGGGTGCCGGTGGACTCTCGAACTCCCCGCGGAACCACGCACCGACGACGTTCGCGCCCGACTGCTCGCGAATCCCACTCTCGGCGATGGTGCGGCCGACGAGGTCGCTCCCCCGGTGGACCGGAAGCTCCGCCACCTCGAAGTCCTCGCCAATCTCGATGGCTTCGCCGAGTTCCGTCGAGATACCTGTCGTTACCTTGGCGGCGAGTCCCTCGCCGAGCAGCGCCCGAGGCGAGAGGACGTCGTCGGCGCCCGCGAGGCGGTGGTACCGCTCCCGGTCGGGGTCGTCGACGACGCTCACCGTTCGGACGTCCGGCGCGACCTCCTCGGCGGTCAAGACGATGCTCGTGTTTACGGGGTCGGTGTCGTCGGCGACGAGGGCCTGTGCCGTAGAGAGGCTGGCGGCTTCCAAGCCGTCGACGGACTGCGGATCGGCGTGGACCACGTCGTACCCCTCCTCGTAGCGGTCCCGGGCGCGCTCGCGGTCGGGTTCGAGGATCAGGTGTTCGACGTCCCAGGAATCGAGTTCGTCGACGAGGGTCTCACCCCGCGGCGTGAGCGTACAGACGACGACGTGATCCGAGAGGTCCTCGTCGGCGGCCGTGGGCACCGTCGTCGACATAGCCTCCTCGAACAGCGGGAAGACGAGGACCGGAAGCGCGAGAAAGATGAGCACCACGCCCGAGAGGTCCATCGCGATGACAAAGAGGTTCATCGCGGCGCTCGACCACGGGGCGTCGGAGCCGTAGCCCGTGGTCGTGAACGTCTCGACGACGACCTGGAGTGCGTGCAGAAAGCTGATCGGCGAGCCCTCGAAGAGGCTCATGCCGGCGTCGTACGCCGCCGCGTAGCCGAGCATCACCCCAACGAGGACGACCACGTAGATCAGCGTCCGCCGCTGCCAGGTATCCATACCTCACCCTGGACCGTCCGTGGAATAAACCGTCCGCTCCGTGTCGGCGGCGCGGTCACGCCCGACGCGTCGCCGGAGGAGGAGCACGACCACCGCGCCCGCGGCGACGAGGCCGCCGGCCACGCCGAACGTGCGAAGGTAGCCGGTCGCCGCCAGCCACCCGCCGACGACGCTCCCGACGCCGCTCGCGAACGTCGAGAGGGCGCTGTACACCCCGAGTGCTTCCCCGCGGACGGTTGGCGGGGAGAGCCGCGTGACGAGCGTTCCAGCGGAGACGGCGATGACCGCCCACGCGAGGCCGACGGCGACGAACAGGGCGACGGTCGGCGCCAGCGCCCCGCCGGTCAGGACGAGAGCCGGAAATGCGACGCCTCTGACCGCCAGCGCGCCGACGTGGACCAGCGTCACCTCGTAGCGTGCCGTGAGCGTCGCGGCGACGCCGAAGCAGGCGGCCGCGGCGACGTTCAAGACCAGATAGAGGCCGAAGACGCCGGAGTCACCGACGCCGACGCCCGCGAGGTAGGCTGGCAGCGGAGCGAAGAAGGCGCCAAAGCCCGCGAACGCGAGCGTGATGGCGAGGAAAAAGACCGCGAGTTCGGGGGTGAATCGCCGGACGAACCGCCGTGGATGGAGTCCACGGACGTCCATCCGTCGGGCGGTGAACGGGAAGCTCGCGCCGCGGACGCCGAAAGGTCGCACGTCGCGGAGTGCGCGGCGCAGGCGACGCGGTGTCGGGGCGGCGCTCGGGGAGTCCGGGTCGGGATCGGCGGGCAGTGAGCGGGCGGCGACGACCCCGCCGACGCCCGTACTCGCCGCACAGATCAGACACACGGCCCGCTGGGCGGTGACCGCCGCCCAGCCGAGTCGGTCGCCCGCGAGGACGACCACGAACCCGACGAGCAGGCCGAGCGCCCATCCCACACCCTGTATCTCGTTGAGCCGGGCGATCCGGTCGCTCCACGCCGACTCCGGCGTATCCACGACGGCGAGGAGGGTAAGGACCGGCACCGCGGCGGCGAACGCGAGCCAAATCGCCGCGTTCGCGACCACGACGGCAGCGATGGCGTCGAGGGCGGGCACGGCCGCGAGCGAGACGGCGACGACGCCGACGGCCGCGAGCACGTACCGCCGGCGCCGGCCGGTGCGGTCGGCGAGCCACCCGATGCCGAGAGCTCCGGGCGTTCCGGCCGCCGCGGCCGCGGCCGCGAGAATTCCGAGCGTCGCTGGGCCGCCGCCCAACTCCACGACGTACAGCGGCACGATGAGCGACGCACCGCCGAGTCCCAGCGAGGCCAACCCCCACGCGTAGAGCCACCGGTCGGACACGTCCGGCTACTCGCCCCCTCGGGACTTATACCGGGCGGTCGCCCGACCCGAGGAGGGGGGTTTTTGCCCGTTCCCGTCGACAACCCGGGCGGTGCTCGGACCCACGCTCGCGGCCGGCCTCCTGGTCGCTTCGACCGCCGTCATCTGGATGGGGAGTGAACGCCTCGAATCGGCGGCGGCACGGCTCAGCCGCTACTACGGGCTGCCGGTCGCCGTCCACGGCGCCGTCGTCGTCGCCGTCGGATCGAGCTTTCCGGAGCTCAGCTCCGTCGTCATCAGCACGCTCCTCCACGGCGATTTCTCGCTCGGTGTCGGCGCCATCGTCGGCAGCGCCATCTTCAACCTGCTGGTGATCCCCGCTGTCGCCGCCCTCGCGAGCGAGGAACTGGAGACGACCCGTGACATCGTCCACAAGGACGCCCAGTTCTACATCATCAGCGTCCTCGTTCTCTTTCTCACGTTCGCCCTCGGCGCCACGTACGTCCCCGACGGGACAGTCGAGGCGGCGGTGCTCACGCCGACGCTCGCGGTCCTTCCCCTGCTCACCTACGGCGTCTACGTCTTCCTCCAGTATCAGGACACGCGCGAGCATACCGCCACCCCGTCGTCCGACATCGCGGTGGGTCGGGAGTGGGGCTGGCTCGTCGTCGCGCTCATCCTCATCGCCGTCGGCGTCGAGGGCATCGTGCGGGCCGCCCTCGCGTTCGGCGCCTTCTTCGGGACGCCCTCCTTTCTCTGGGGGATCACCGTCATCGCCGCGGCGACTAGCCTGCCCGATGCGTTCGTCAGCGTCCGCGCCGCTACGGACGACGACGCCGTTACCAGCCTCACGAACGTCCTCGGGAGCAACACGTTCAATCTGCTCGTAGCCATTCCCGTGGGCGTCCTGCTCGGCGGGTCCGTGACCGTCGACTTCCGGGTCGCCACCCCCATGCTCGGGTTTCTCGCCTTCGCGACGATTGTCTTCGTCGTGCTTACCCGGACACATCTCGAACTGACCGATCCCGAGGCGTACGCGTTGCTCGGCCTCTATCTGATCTTCCTCGGGTGGATGACCCTCGAGACGGCTGGCGTCGTCGACGGGGTACAGGGAATCTGAGCCGCGGACCGAACCGACGAGTCAGCGCTTGGTCGGCTCCCGGGGGTCGGCCCGCCGGCCGAACAGTCGCTCGCGGAGGCTCCGGGGCGACGCACGTTCGGCCAGCAACACCGAACAGTCGACTTCGTCGACGACGTCGAGCCTGAGCGAGTCGGTGACGAGACGGGGGAGCAGTCCACGTTCGACCGCGCCGATGACGACCAGCGAGTGGTCGGCCGACGCCGTCGCGATGGCGCCCTCGACGTCGCCGGCGGTGTCGACGACGCGTTCGGCGTCGTCGAGGCCGTGATCGGTCGCCCACCGGTCGAGGAACGCCTCACCCGCCTCGCGGGCGTCCGGGCCGTCGACGACGTGGAGGAGCGTACTCGACGCGCCGGCAGTCGATCCGAGCGCCCTGGCCATCTCGCTCCCGAGCGCGCAGTCGGCCGAGTCGACGGTCGGCAGGAGGATTCGCGAGGTGTCGAGGTCACGGTCCCGCAGGGCAAGGAAGTCACACGGCGGCGCGCCACGCAGGTCCGTCAGCGACCGTCCGCCGCGGCCGGTCGTCCACGGGCGGTTGTCGTCCCAGCCGATCATTAGCAGGTCGGCGTTCTCGCGTTCGGCCACGTCGAATATCTCGTCGAACGACCGGTGGGAGACGATGGTCGACGTTTCGACGTCGACATCGTGGGTTCGGACCGTCTCGCGGACCCCTTCGAGGAGTTCGTCGGACTCGTCGATGATCCGGCGGTGTTGGCCGGCACCGTATCCGCCGGCCCGTTGGCTGGGCACCTGCACCACGTGGACCGGGTGGACGACCGCCGCCTCCCGGTCGCGCGCGACGAGACAGGCGAGTTCGATCAGGCGTCGCTCGGTCCGTGGGTTGGCTATCGGGACGATAATTCGGTACGGTCCGTCGTCGTCGGCGACGCGTTCGCCCGTGTTGACCAGCGGGACGTACGGTCGGCCGGCGAGGCCGCCGAGAACCCACTCGCGGGGCGACAGCTGGCGTTTCGCCCCCTCGAACCGCGCGGATTCGAGCCGGTGTTCGGTCGTCTGGAAGTAGTTGACGACGGTCACCAGCAGGACGCCGCCGACGGTGTTGCCAAGCAGGACCGGGAGTGCGAACTCCGTGACGCCGACGACGATTGAGAGGTCGTCGACGAGGACCAGATAGACCATCTCGGTGTACGAGACGACGATGTGAAACAGGTTGCCGAGCGGCACCGCGAGGAAGGCGAGATAGACGACGGCGATCCGGGAGACGGTGTCGCGAGCGGCGTATTCGACCCACACGACGCCGGCGACGATCAGGCCGGCGAAGGCGGCCTTGACGAACAGCGTCGATGGCGCCGTCTCGACGCCCTTTCGCCCGAGTTCGACGGCTGTCGCGGCCGTCGACGGGGAGAAGACGCCGCCCCACGCGAGCGCGGCAGCCCCGATGGTTCCCCCTGTGAAGTTGCCCGCGAGAACGACCGTCCAGTTTCGCAACAGCGCCGGCACGCTCACCAAGCGTTCGAGCGTCAGCGCCACCGGAGGGAGCGTATTCTCCGTGTACAGCTGATACCCCCCGATGATGATGTAGATGAATCCCAGTGGGTACAGCATCGCGCTCAACACGGGGTGACCGTCGGTCGATGCCGTCAGCGACGCGTACAGCAGGAACGTGATCGTGATGGCGAAGCCGGCTGCCAGCCCCGAAAAGAACAGCTCACGGCTCCCCGCGGTGATCTCCTCGTCGGCCGCCGCGACGATACGCTGGAACACCTCGTCCGTCGAGAATCGGTCTCGGACCACCTCCCCGACCGCTGGCGCGCCGCTCCGAGACCGCTCGACGGCCTCCCGCACTGTCTCCTCCGGATCCGGCGACTCGTCAGAACTCATGCGCGAGGAGACTGGTCGAAGCAACTAATCCTTTGATGCACGCTCACGGCAGGGCCGGACGGCGGCCTTCTCGATCAACTAGCCGTCCGACGCGGAGAGACTGAACCCGCTCAGCCCGTCCCGCGGGTCCTTCAGGAAGGTGTGACGGCCCGTGATCCGGGCGCTACCGGTAATCGTGGGGACGGTCGTCTCGACCCCGTCTCGCTCTCTCGTCTCGACGATCCGCCCCTGGAACCGCGTTCCGATGATGCTCTCGTGGACGTACTGGTCGCCGACCGAGAGTCGGCCGGTCTCGTACAGCAGCGTCATCTTCGCACACGTGCCGGTGCCACAGGGGGAGCGGTCCACCTGGCCGTCGCCGAAGACGACGATACTCCGGTCGGCGTCGTCACCCGATTCGTATATTTCGGTGATCGACACGCGGGCCGCGTCACCGGTGAGGGGGTTGACGACGTCGAGACGCTCGTTGACGGCGTCCCGGATGTCGAGGCCCCACTCGACGAGTGCGTCCGTCGGGGTGGTTTCGAGGGAGCCGTCCAAGTGGGCGGCGTCGACGAGCGCGAAGAAGTTCCCGGCGTAGACGACATCGACTGGGAGCGACGCGTCCGAACACGGACTCGGAATCGTCACTCTCTCGTAGACGAACGATTCGACCATCCGGAGTGTGACGGCGTCGACCCCCTCGTCGGTACATCGTGGCCGTGCTTCGACGACCCCCGCCGGGGTCTCGACGCGAACCGTCGGATCGGCGGAAAGTTCCCCTAACTCGACGAGCGCCGAGACGACGCCGATGGTCCCGTGACCGCACATGTCCAGATATCCGTCGGCGTCCAGGAAGAACACGCCGAGGTCGGCGTCGTCGTCGTGTGGGTCGACGACCACCGCACCGAACATGTCGTCGTGACCTCGCGGTTCGCGCATCAGCAGTTCGCGGACCCAGTCGTACTGAGCAGCGAACGAATCGCGCCGGGCGCGGACACTGTCGCCCGCCAGGGTCGAACTGTCGACCCCATCGAGAAGGATCCGCGTCGGCTCTCCCGCCGTGTGCGTATCGACCGTGGTGAAGGTTGCCTCTGCGGGCACGGCGTCGAGTTCGACGTCCACGTTCATCCCCCGACTGACCCCCGTTGCCCGCCCGGTGTGTCGTGGGGACGGCGACGATTCCGGAGTGCGCCGGTGGGGACGATGCTCGCAGCGCCGGCCGGCGTGAACGACCGGTGGACCGTTCTCTGCCATCCGCCCGCGGGCATCGTATTTGGGTTCCGCATCTCGAATCGAGACGGACGGCGGGAACGCATATATCTATTCCCTCCGATGACGTCTCCCAGTATCTCCCGTACGGGGGAAGTGGGCGTCACACTTCCATCGCCGATCCGGGTGCGAAAGGAGACCCTGCCGTTCGCTGCCCGGTCGTGTTGCCCTGACGCCGCCGCCGTGATCCCCGAGGTATAAGCCTCGGAAACGAGACATACCGGTATGTCATCGGGCGACGGCGCGGCGGCCCCACTGCCGCCCTACCCTTCGACGCTCGGTCACCCGCTGACCCACACCGTCGGGGCGATGCGCGACGTCTTCGGCTTCCGGACCCGAGCGATGGCCGAACACGATTTCGTCCGCGTCAAACTCCTCGGCCCGGGCGACGTCTACCACCTCGGCCACCCGAACCACTTCGAGCACGTTCTCCTGAGCGGCCGCGACGACTTCCGGAAGTCCGACGACTTCAGAATCGCCTTCGACGGCGGACTCGTGGCCGTCGAGGGGGATAGCTGGCGCCGCCAGCGTGGGGTGTTACAACCCCTGTTCGCCCGGGACCGACTCCTCGATCACGCCGAGGAAATGGTCGCGCAGGTCGAGCGCCGGTGTCGCCGCTGGGCGGACGGCGACCGGATCGACCTCGCCGCGGAGACGGGGCAGTTGAGTCTGGATATGCTGTTCGCGACGCTCTTCGGGCGCGAACTCGCCTTGGACGGCGACGAGTCGATCCGGACGGCCGCCGACCGCCTACAGGACTGGTTTACCCCTACCTCCTACCCGCTCCCGCGCTGGGTGCCGACGCCGGCCCGTCGGCGGTTCGAACGCGGGAAGGAACGCCTCCACGCCGTCGCCGGCGACCTGCTCGACTCGGCGGCGGACGATCCGCCGGCCGATCCGTCGGCGGCCGACGACCTCCTCTCTCTGCTGGTCGCGCTCCGGGAATCGGGGGCGGCCCCCGAGGGGGCGCTGGACGACGACCACCTTCGGGACCAGGTGGTGACGATGATCTTCGCCGGGCACGACACCACCTCGACGGCCATCGCCTTCGCGTTCTACGCGCTGGCGACCAACCCGGACGTGCGGGCGCGGTTCCACGCCGAGGTCGATTCCCTCGATGGGCCGCCGACGGTCGACGATGTCGACGCTCTCGGCATGACCGAACGGGTCGTGACCGAGACGCTCCGCAAGTATCCGCCGGTGTATACGATCCCTCGCGAGGCGGCGACCGACGTGACCCTGGACGGCTATCGCATCCCCGAAGGGGCGGCGACGTGGCTCACCGTCGATCAGGTGCACCGCGACCCACGGTTTTACGATGACCCCGACGCCTTCCGTCCCGAGCGCTGGGCGACCGACCTCCGCGAGCGCCTGCCGGATTTCGCGTACGCACCCTTCGGCGGCGGCCCGCGTCGCTGTATCGGGCGCCAGTTCGCCCTGCTGGAGGCGACACTCGCCCTGGCGACGGTCGGCCGCGAGTACGACCTCCGCTGGCCGGGCGACCCCGACGCGGACCCGCCGCTGGTCGGCGCGATGACGGCACGCATGAAGCCCGGCACGGAGTTCGTCGTCGAACGGCGATAGCGGAGGAAAAGCCCACGGCAGGGGACCGGTGTCGGTGGAGGGTCAGGGACCCCGTTGTCGGGTCACTCCTCGACGACGACGGTGCCCTCCATCCCCGCGGCCTCGTGCGGGATACAGAAGTAGCCGTGTTCGCCGGCCGTCTCGAAGGTGTGAACGTAGGAGTGACCGGGCGCGACGTAGCCCCGACCGTTCTCCCAGCCCTCGCGAGCGGCCTCCTCGGAGTCGAAGTCACCGGACGCCCAGTAGCTCGCCCCCTCGGGAATCCCGTCGGCGTAGGCCGTGACGCTGTGGGGTTCGCCGCCGGTGTGCTGCCAGGCAACCGTCTCGCCGACCGAAACGGTGAGTTCGGCGGGATCGAACGCGACGGCCGTCATATCGACGACGTGGTCGGCGTCGTCGGGGACGCCCTCGACGACGTTGGGGCCGCCCTCGAAGTCACCGCCACCACCGTGGCCACCCTCGCCGCGGCCATCACCGCCGTGGCCGCCCTCGCCGTGGCCGCCGGACATCTCCGGCGCGTCGTCCACGGCGCCCGAGACGGCGAAGAAGGCAGTCCGCGTCGCTTGTGCGAACCGCTCGGCCGGGGCGTCGACGTCGCCGCCTTCGAGTGCACTGATGTAGTCCGAAAGCGCCGTCTCGAACGTCTCGTAGGCCTCGCCATCTCCCGCTTCGAGTGCCTCGTGGACGCGGGCGTTCTCGAAGGTCGCGAACACGTCGCTCATCAGGGGTCCGACGTTCGCCTCGCCACCGCTCCCGCCGCTCTCGACGACAGCGTAGATTGCGGCGGTCGCCTCGTCGGCGAACGTCGTCGCGGCGTCGTACGCGCCGACGGACTCCGTCTGGCTGCCCGAGGAGCGTGGCTCCTCGCTGTCGCCGGTCGTCGCCGAGCGAACGGCACCTAGTGCCTCCTCGAAGGCGTGGTACCGCTCCTCGCTGGCCTCCTCGACGGCCTCGTGGAAGCCGTTCGCCCCCGCCTCGAAGTACTCGAAGGCGGCGGTAGCGACCGTTTCGGCGCGGTCGGTCGCGCCGAGTGTCGCGAGGGCGCCCGCGTCGCCGGCACGCCCGGTCATGTACGTCGCGGCGGCCGCGCTGGCGACGGGCGTCGACGCCGACGCCTCGAACTCGATCAGGGCGTCGGTCGCCCCTGTGAGATGGGTATCGACGGCGTCGTCGTCGCCTCCGCGGAAGGCGTCTGGCAGGGCCGTCAGGTGTTCCTCCTCGAAGGTGTGATAGAGGTCCTCGCTTTCCTCCTCTAGGCTCTCGTGGAAGTCGGCCTCGTTCTCCTCGAAGCGGGCGAAGAGGTCCTCCGCAACCGTCGCGGCAGCCTCGCCGTTGCCCTGGGTGTAGTGCTCGCGTGCGTCGCCGAGCCGAGCGCGGAAGAACCCGGATTCGAGCACGGGCGCTGCCCCGCCGGCGAGGGACTCGATACCGGCCGTGAGACCGTCGTGAGTCGTCGCTACCGCGTCCGCGACGCCGGCGTCGTCGCCGTTCTCGATGGCCTCGATCAGCGATTCGAGTCCCTCGTGTTCGAACTGTTCGTAGGCGTCCTCGCTGGCCGCTTCGAGGGCCTCGTGGGCGCGAGCCCCTTCGAAGTGCTGGAAGATAGACTGGGCGGCGGTCGTCGCCGCCTCGGGGTCTCCGGCCTCGTAGAGCCACGCGGCGTCACGGACGCGGGCGCGGTAGCCGTTCAGGCTAGCGGCGTGTGCAAGACCGAGTCCCGGGCCGCCCAGGCCGGCGGCCATCTCGGTGTCGAAGCCGACGGCGCCCAGCAGAGAGAGGTGGCCAACGCCGGCCACCCCGTCCGGAACGAGTTCGTACGCGGCGTCGACGACGCCCTGTGACGCCGACAGCGTCGCCTCGTGGACGGCGCCGGCGTCACCCTCCTGAGCGGCCGAGACGGCGTCTTCCAGGCCGCCCTCGAAGGCCTCGTAATACTCCTGGCCGGCCGATTCGATGGTGTCGTGGACCGCCGCCTGCTCGAAGTCGGCGAGGGCGGCTTGCCCGACTGTCGCGGCCGCGTCGGTCAGGCCGGCGCTAGCGAGGGCGTCGACGTTCCGGACGCGCGAGGCGAACACGAACAGGGAGAACACCTCGGCGGCGGCGTCACCGGTTCGCTCCTGTTGGGCCGACAGCAGTTCGTCCCCCGCGACGTCAAGGGCGCTGATGGCGTCGTCGGAACCGCCTGCCTCGAACGCCGAACGAGCGTCGCCGAGGCTCCCCTCGAAGGCCTCGTAGGCCTCCTCGCTGGTCGATTCGAGGCCCTCGTGGGCGCCGTACTCGCCACCGGCGTTCTCGAACCGGGCGAATACGTCGCCGACGAGCGTCGCGGCCGTGGCGGCGTGGTCGGTGCGGCCGAGTGCCACCGCGTCGTGGAGTCGCGCTCGCATGACGTTCCACTCGGCTGCGAGCGCCGTGTCCACGGATGCCTCCGCGGCCGGCGTCTCGGTCGCCGTAGCGTCGGCCGTCTCGGTCGCGGTGGATTCGGACGTCCCGTCTTCCGTCCCTTCGGCCGCGCCAGTTCCACTCTCGCCGCCACAGCCGGCCAGTCCGGCGCCGAGCGCAACGCCCGCCGCCTGAATCATCCGTCTTCTCGTGTGTCGCATAGATTTTAGGCTGACCTAAAAATACAAAAGCCCGTCGGTTTTTCGGCGCGCCTAAAAATTCGCGCGCCGGCCGGCACCCCCTCGTCGGTTGGGATGTAGTGGCGGCAGCAACGGCGGCGTCAGATACGTATTTAGGACGGCCTAAAAGAGTACCGACCCGTCAGTCGTCGCGGAGGAACCGGTCGAACGCGGAGCGGAAGGCGGCATCCTCCTCGGTCGCCTGCTCCCACTCTACGAGGCCGCGTTCCTCGCGGGTGCCTTCGATGGTGTTGTCGAGGACGAACGCCACGAGGCCGCCGACGGCCATGCCGGTCGAACCGATGACGTAGATCGTATCGGCGACGGCGCGGGCGCCGAGCACCGGACCGAGGACGGCGACGCCTCGCATCCCTTCCCGGAACGCCGCGGCGCTGCCGACGTTGCCCATGTAGGCTGGGACGGCGAGGCCGGTAAACAGCGCGATACCGACGACGAAGACGTTCCGCGAGGAGTCTAAGTCGACGTACTCCAAGTTCGAGAGGCCGACCGCGACGATCTGTCCGAACATGGCGACGTAGAGACCGCCGACGATGGGGTCGGGGATGGTTGCGATCAACTGGCCGAAGTAGCCGACGAAGCCGACGACGAGCATCACCGCGGCACCGATCTGGACGACGTACCGCGAGGCGACGCCGGTCAGGCCGATGGCGCCGATGTTCTCGGAGTAGGAGGTCGACCCCCCGGTTCCCATGAGGCCGGCAAAGACGTTCATTAGCCCTTCCATCCCGATGCCGTGGTTGATCCGCTCCTCGCTCGGCGCGCCGACCCCCGAGAGTCGCGCGACAGCGTGGTAGTCACCGAACGACTCCAGCATCGACGCCGCGACGCCGGCGAGCATGCCGATCACGAACGCCGTCTCGATCTGTGGAACACCCCACTGGAGCGGGTAGATCGGCATCAGCGCCGGTGCCGACGCCACGGAGGCGAGGTCGACGAACCCGGACGTCTCGGGACCGTAGACGCCAATCACCGAGAGGACGGCGGCGATGATCCAAGCGACGACGACGCCGAGCAGGACCGGGAACAGTTGAAACGCCCGCGAGGCGTCCCCGAGGTACTGCGAGAACAGGACGATCAGGACGAGTGTCAGGCCGAGCAACCACCAGTTGCCCGAGGCGGCGGTCACCTGTGGTGCGTTGAACAGCGCCAGGCCGATCAGAGCGATGGTCGGCGCGATGATGACCGGCGAGATGTACGACCGCAGACGGCCGAGCAAGCCGAGATAGCCGACCGCAACCTCAACGACTGCCGCGACGACGATTGCCCCCTGTAACTGGAGGAGTGCGGCCTCCCAGGCCGGTCCTGCGGGGTTGCTCGCCTGTACGACGCCGATGACTGCAAGCGCCGGCGCGAGCATCGAAAAGGGCGCCCCCTGAACGATGGGATAGCGGTTCCCGAAGGTTGTCTGCGCCAGCGTCGCGATGCCCGAGACGACGAAGAAGGTGCCGACGAATCGCGGAACGACCGCGTCGGGCATCCCCAGTGCCCCCGCGAGAATAAGCGGCACCGCGACGTTCGCCCCGACCATCGTCAGGTAATGTTGAACCCCGAGCAGTATCGACGTCGGGATCGGCGGTCTGTCCTCGATACCGTACTCCACGAACCCGGAAGGACCGTCGGAGTCGCTCATGCTATCGTCTCACCGAGACCCATACCGCGAATTCGCGCACCCAGCCGTTAAAATTCGACCGAAACCAGCCGAAAGGGTAAGGACCGGGGGCGCCCTCTCCCCGAGCGATGGACGAGGGGGTTACGGGCGTGAGCGGGCGTGGAGACGACGCCGCCACCCATCCGACGAACGCGGCGTCCGAGGCGGAGCGATACTGTTACGACGGCGAGTCAGTCGTCACCGCGACGCCGCTCGGCACCGGGTGGGCAGCCGTCACCAGCCACCGGGTGGTCGCGTACAACCCGGCGGCCGACGGCCGCCGGTTCGAGGCGGTCGACCGGCCGAACGTCGCAGGCATGAGCGTCGACGCCGCGGGCGACCGACGGCTCCTCGGGTGGGGGATTCGGGCGCTGGGCTACGGACTGGCCGCCGCCGCCGGCGGTGCCATCCTCCGGGCGATGGACCTCGGCGCGACGCTGTCGATAGGGTCTGGGGCGGCCGGCACAGCCCCCGTCGGGGGCGTCCTGACGGTGATCGACGTGCTGGCGTCGGCGCTCGCGACCCTCACGACGTTGCTGTTGTTCGGCGGCCTCGCCCTGTCGTTCGTCGGCCTCGCCTTACTAGCCCGGTATCTCCGGACGCGCCGGTCGGCGCTCGTGATCGAGCGGTTCGGCGACGAGCCGGTTCGTCTGTCCGTCCCGCAATCCGACGGCGAACGGGCGGTACGGGCGCTGTCCGGGTCACTCGACGAGCCTTCGACGTAGTCACAGCGACGAACATATATCCCTCCCGACCGCGTATCGACTGCTGATGGAAGTCAGGCGGTTCCTCCGCGGCCGGGTCGACGACGACCGCCTCGACCAGGTGATCACAGCGGTCGCGGAGCGGTACGACCACGAGGAGCCGTCCGTCCGCTATCTCGATGCCGACAACTGGCTCTCGACGCCGCTCGTCCTCGACGAGGAACTCTTCGTGAAGGTGATCTCCAAGCAGAACTCCCTCGTCCACGCGCTCATCACCACCGGCCGGAACATCGGCGTCTTCTCCGCGGGAACCGAGGGCTTCTTCGAGCATTTCGGCACGCCCTATCAGATGGCGACCCACGAACTGGAAGCGACCGAGCGGATGCGCGAGACCGGATTGAACGCGCCCGAACCCCTCGAAGCGCTCGAAATCGCTGGTCTCGGGGTCGTCGTCCTCGAGTATCTGCCCGAGTTCCGACCGCTCGACGAACTCGACCGGGAGGCCGCGCGGGAGCTCGCTCCCGACCTGTTCGCCGCGCTCCGGACGATGCACGACCACGGCCTCGCCCACGGCGACCTCCGAGCCGAGAACGTTCTCGTCCTCGGGGACGAACTCTACTTCATCGACGCGACCAACATCGGGAGCGAGGGGCGGGCGGACGCCCGGGCGTACGACATCGCCTGTGGACTCGCCGCCCTCGAACCACTCGTCGGCGCGACGGCGACGGTCGACGCCGCGGCGACGGCCTACGACACCGAGGATCTGATCGCCGCACTGGACTTCGTCGATTTCGTCAACATCCGCCCGGATCACGACTGCGACGCCGCGGCGCTCAAAGGCGAAGTCGAGAAGCACGCGGCGTGAGACAGACTGTCGTACGTCGGTACCGGTTGCTCACCGAGTCACTGGAACACAGATCAGACCCGCGTACAAAGGGGCGGACGAGAGGGAGGCGGGATCGGGACGTCGAGTCGCTCCTGCCGGGCGAGGGGAGCGACCCGACCGGGGCGAGCGACGACGTGGTGGATGTTGATGCCGAGTCTCGACGAGAAAAGCGTCGATACGTCGGCATCCTTCGGTAGTGTTCTCTCCGTGATAAAGGCTCCGACAGCGGCAGGGGTCGCTGGCGTCGCTCGCCCCGTTGGTCGCCTCAGTCCCGCCGGTCGCGCAGCGCCGGGAACTCCTCGCGAACGGCGTCGATCCGGTCGGGATCGAGGTCGGCGACGACGAGAGTCCCCTCGTCGCCGGCGCTCGCGAGTGTCGTTCCCCAGGGATCGTAGACGGTCGACCGCCCGAGGAGGGTCGCATCCTCGAAGGTCGCGGCGCCGTTGGCCGCCGCCACGTAGGTGAGGTTCTCGATGGCGCGGGCCCGCGCCAGCGTCCGCCAGTGTTCGACCCGGGGGTAGGGCCACGCGCTCGGCACGCAGACGAGCGTCGTCCCGCGGTCCGCGAGCCGACGGTACAGCTCCGGGAACCGCAGGTCGTAACACGTCGACATACCGACGGTAAAGCCCTCGAAGTCGACGGTCGAGAGTGACTCCCCGGGCGTGAGCAGGCGCGTCTCGGCGGACTCGTACCCAAAGAGGTGGTGTTTGCGATAGACCGCTCGGCGGCGGCCGTCGCGGTCGTAGAAGACACAGGTGTTGGCGAGGCCGTCGGCCGCGGGCGTCTCGACGCCGGCGGCAGCACTCTCAGCGAGGTCCTCGACGTGACTCCCCGCGAGGAGACCGACGCCGTGATCGGCCGCGGCGTCGGCGAGACGGGTGAACGTGGGACCGTCCAGTCCCTCCGCGGCGCGGTTGTAGGCGTCGAACGCGAAGTAGCCGACGGTGAACAGTTCGGGGAGGACGACCAGGTCGGCGCCGCGGCCGGCGGCGTCGGCGACGGCCGTGATCGCCCGGTCGACGTTTCCCTCGACGTCGCCGGCGGTCTGGTCGAGTTGGGCGAGCGCGAGTTTCATCTCAGGCCGGCAGCCCCAGTTCGCGCCTGAGCGCCGCTTCGAGGTTGTCGAGTTCGTTGTCGAGGCGTTTCTTGAAGAAGCGCTCGACGCCCGGAAGCCGACCGTCGACGACGAACTCGTTGTGGAGGCGCGAGCCCGTTTCGGTCTCCTCGATGCGGTGTTCGCCGGTGACCCGGAGGACCGACGAACGGCCGACGAACTTCACATATTGAGGCTCGTCTCGTTCGACGTCCTCGGTCTCGACGGTCGCGGTGCGGTCGATCAGCGGAAGATCGAGGTCGATCTCCCAGGTCGCGCTGTTGCCGTCGACCTCGAAGTCGCGGACGACACTGATCGCGCCGGCCCGCTTGCCGGGATCAGCGATAAACTCCCAGACCTGTTCGGGTGGTGTCTCGAACTCGAACGCCCGACGAACGCGTACGGTCATGGACGAACCTCCGGCCGTACGCTGAAAAATCCGAGGGTCACCCCTGCGTGACGCGCCACGTTGTCGACCGGGCGCGCCCCCACTTCTCGATTTCGACGTCCTCGGACTTCTCGGCCAGTCGCGGGAGCCGAGAGCCGACCTGCTTGGCCGTCAGCCCGATGGCGTCGGCGATATTCTTCGCGCGGAAGTAGCGCTCACCCCGGGAAACGCTGTCGTGGAGGTACGCGAGGATCCGCCGTTCCTCTTCGGTCAGAGAGGTCATCGTTCACCCGTTGTAGGGGATTCAGCATCTTAACTCTTTCAAGCCCGGGTGCCCGACCGCCGGACAATCAGGCGTACGCCTGGATCGAGACGACCGCGAGAAGCGCCGCCACGAGGCCCAAGGCGAACCCCCAGGCCTTGGTCAACTGTCCGGGTGCGGCCAGCATCGCCAGCGCGCCTCCGGCCGCGAGAATCGAGAACAGCATGCCGAACCCGACACCCCTGTCCGTCGCCGCGGCGTCGTGTGCCATATCGGTACGTCCGCCGGGGTGTACTTAGCTCATTCGGCTCCGGCCGAACCGGGGACCCAGATATAAGACGACGGGCCGCCGTACGACAGGTATGGACCTCAGCCACTCCGCCGAGCAGGCCCAGATGCGTGACATGGTGGCCGACTTCGTCGACGCGGAGGTCGTCCCGGTCGCGGCCGAAATCGACGAAACCGACGAGTTCCCGGCCGAACTAGTGTCACAGATGGCCGACCTCGGGCTGATGGGAATGCCCTTCGACGAGGCCTACGGGGGCGCCGGTCTCGACTATCACGCCTACGCCGCCTGTCTCGCGGAGATCAGCCGCGGGAGCGGCGGTCTCGGGACGATTGTCGCCGCCCACACGAGTCTCGCGGGCGGAATGCTCGACGCCTTCGGCACCGACGCCCAGATGGAGGAGTATCTGACGCCACTGAACGAGGGGACTGACATCGGGGCTTTCGCGCTCTCGGAGGCGGGCGCCGGGAGCGACGTCCCGGCCATGGAGACGACGGCCGTCCGCGAGGGCGACGAGTACGTCGTCGACGGCGACAAACTCTGGATATCGAACGGGTCGGTCGCCGACACGGTGATCCTCTTTGCCAAGACCGACCCGGACGCGGGTCGGGACGGCATCTCCTCGTTCGTCGTCCGGCCCGCGGAGGACGACGGCTTCCACGTCGAGGGGACCGAACACAAACTCGGCGACAAGGGCTGTCCGACGGCGGAACTGCGCTTTTCCGAGCTTCGACTCCCGGCCGACCGCCGCCTCGGCGCGGAGGGCGACGGGTTCGTCCAGGCGCTGAAGACGCTCAACGCGGGACGGATCACCATCGCGGCCCGTGGCGTGGGCATCGCCCGAGCGGCGCTAGACGAGGCCGTGGCGTACGCGAACGAGCGCGAGCAGTTCGGCCAGCCCATCGGCGACTTCCAGGCGGTCGGTCACAAACTCGCGGACATGGATACGAAAGTGGAGACGGCACGGTTGTTGATGCACCGAGCGGCCGACCGGAAGATGCGCGGCGAGCGGTTCGTCAAGGCGGCCGCCCAGGCCAAACTCCACGCGAGCGAGGTGAGTCGTGAGGTGGCAAACGAGGCGATCCAGGTCCACGGGGGGTACGGCTACACAAAGGACTTCCCAGTCGAGCGGTTCTACCGCGACGCCAAGCTAAACGAGATATACGAGGGGACCAGCGAGGTGTTGCGCAGCACCATCGCCGACGAGATTCGCTGATCGACCGCAAGGTTCGACAGGCCGGAGACCAACAGACAAGTATGACCGACCACGACGGTGACATCGCCGCGCGATACTACGAGTCCGGTGGGGAACGGGTCCTGACGTTCGAACGCGATGGCCGGACGGCAACGCTCGCACAGAACAGCGAGGGGTACGCCATGGTGAGGGTGCGTCCCGACCCGGACGGCGACGAACTGGAGCGGTACTACGGCTTCGACATGGCACTCGATCACGCCGCGGAACTGCTCGGCGTCGGCGTCGCGAACCTCCCGGTGCCCGACGAGGCAGCCGACATGGGGATGTAGGCTGACGGTCGTCAGCTAGTCCAGTAGAATCGCGGCCCGAGCGTGAGGTAGGCGAGCGCCAGAAATAGGAGCGCGAACGCGAACACCTCCCCCGGCCGCCCTCGCAGGAGGATGGCGAGCCCTTGGACGACGCCCATCACGAGGGCGTCCTGTGGATGGAGGTCGGGGTAGGTGATCTGTGTCACCATCAGCCCCGCGAGGACGCCGGAGAGGCCAACGAGCAGGAGCGGGCCGACGAAGCCCGCGAGGACGCCGGCCGCGAGAATGGTCGCGGCGAGCGTCGAAGGCGAGCCTTTCGTCTCCGCGAGGTCGCTGTCGTAGGCGGTATAGAGGCCGAGGCGGGTGACCGCCATCGCGACGTAGACGGCGGGGAGGAGCAGTCCCAGTGCATAGAGGAGAGGGCGGTCGGCGAGCGTCCAGGCGTCGGCCGCCCGCGACGCGATGAGCATGGCGGGGGCGACGCCGAAAGAGGCCACGTCGGCGAGAGAGTCGAGATAGGGACCGGCAGGCGTCCCCCCGCGCTTCCGCGCGACGACTCCGTCGAGGCCGTCGGCGACGGCCGCCAGGAGGACGATGCGGGCCGCGAGTGGGGCGTTCTCCGTCGCGACAAACGCGGCCAGGAACCCGAGCATCGCGTTGCTGACCGTCACGGCGTCGGCCAGCCCCAGACGCCCGACGAACCGCGGTTGCATAGGCCCAACCTCTGGGACCGAGGATTTACGTCTTTATATCGTCGGATTCGATCACCGAACCAGTCTGCCTTTATTCGTCGCGCGCCGAGTGATACGTATGCACAGGCGTCGACTCCTCGCGGCGCTCGGAACGGGACTGGCCGTCGGCAGCGCCGGCTGTGTCGCCGGTGGCGTCAGCGGTGACGTCAAGGGCGATGTCGGTATGACCGCCGAAGCCTTCCAGCCCGCGACCATCACGATCACCGTCGGTGAGGACGTTGTCTGGCACAACAACAGCGCCCGCGCTCACTCCGTCACCGCCTACGACGACGGCATCCCCGAGGGTGCGGACTTCTTCGCCACGGGCGGCTACGACTCCACGAGCGCCGCCCGCGAGGCGTGGGACGGGTTGGACGGCGCGCTCGAAAACGGGGAGACGTTCAGCCACACCTTCGAGACGCCCGGCCGGTTCAACTACTTCTGTATCCCACACGAGCGGGCGGGGATGGTCGGACAGGTCGTCGTCGAGGAGTGATCACGCCGTCGGGAGTTCGACGACGACGGTCGTCCCGTCGTCGCCGGTGTCGACGTCGACTCGGCCGCTCGACACGCGAACGATCCAGTTCGTGAGCCACAGCCCAAGCCCGGTGCTATGGGTGAGTTGTGTCTCCGCCCCCGCCTCGAGGACGCGCCGCTCCACCGGCGGGAGTCCGGGACCGTCGTCGACGATTCGGAGGACGACTCGCTCGCCGGCGTCGGCCGTCGAGAGATCCACACACACCCGCGGAACGGGTGTTTCGTTGTGCTCGACCGCGTTTTCGAGGACGTTGTCGACGGCGTGTGAGAGAAGTTCGTGCGCGCTCACGGGGGCCACGTCCGGGAGTGTCGCCCGAATCTCACAGTCGGGGAACGTCCGCCGGAGTTCGGCGAGTCGCTCCCGCGTCACGGCGGCCAGATCCAGCCGGGTCGCCTCGGTCCGGTCGGCGTCGGCAACCCGAGCGATCAACCGGGCCTCGTCGCTCAACTCGACGAGATCATCGAGGCGGCGCCGAGCGACATCGAGGCTCCGTCTCGCCGCCTCGTCGTCTACGTGTGTCGCCAGTTGATCGACGTGACCCTGTACGACGTTCACGTCGTTCCGGAGGTTGTGGCGCAACACCCGGTTGAGGACGCCGAGTCGCTGTCGACGCCCCCGGCGATCCGTCACGTCGAGGACGACAAACGCCGCGCCCCCGTCCTCCCGGCGGAGCGGGGCAGCCCAGATCCGGGTATCGAGGAGGGAGCCGTCCGGCCGCCGGTGGTGTGCGTCCTCGCCCGCGATCCGCGCTCCCCGCCGCAGGCGGTCGAGGAGGGCGTCGAATCCGTCGCCGTCCGGTCTGTCGGCCCAAGTCACACCGAACGAACGACCGAGGACGGCCGCCCGCTCCCGGCCGAAGGTTCGCTCGGCGGCCGGATTCCAGAGCTGTACGCAGCCCCTCTCGTCGACGGCACAGATCGCCACGGGCGCCGCGTCGATCACCGTCGAGAACCGATCCACGAGATCCTCGACGGCCGCCGTGAGCACGGCCACCTGCTCCTCGCCGTCGAGTTCGCGGTCCAACGCGTCGAGCAACTCCGCGAACACCGTCCGTGAGAGTTGCTCCCGATCCGCCGCAGTCTCCCCGCCGACGCCGGTGTAGGCGTCGACCACCGCCCGCTCTACCGCCTCGTGCCCGCGGCGACTCAGCGCCCGAAACACGGCCCCGGCGATCTGGTCCGTCGACTCGTCCATTTTAGGCATACCTAAAAAATGGCCAATCATAAGCGTTCGGCTCCCGGCGCCGGCGGCCGGTTACGTCGCCCCGACTCAGAGGGCGTCGTCCGCTTGCAGGTTCAGTCCCGCGACGAGTCGGGCGGTGATGACCTGTTCGACGATATCGACCAGTTGGGCGTCGTCGCTGGTGTAGTCGGCGAAGATGCCGAGCGGTACCTCGCCGCCGGCCATCTCCCGGTGGCCGCCGGCGCTGCCCACATCCGAGAACGCCTCGGTGAGCACGTCGCCGATGTGGACCCGTGTGTCCGTCGAGCGTGCGCTCAGGTGGATGCTCTCGTCGACGACACCGAAGACGACGGCGGTTTCGACCCCCTCCAGCGTGGCGAGGTAGTCCGCCGCTTGCGGGAGGGCGTCTCGTTCGGTCGTCCGGCCGACGTGGGAGATGAGCACCGCGCCCCGAACCCGCCGGTTGGCGATGGCGCGGGCGATGGCGTCGACGGTGGCACCGGTGACCGACGGCGTCGAGAGCTGTCGGAGCAGATCCAGATCCGCCGCGTCGTGGAGATATCCCGCGGCGTCGTACTCGGCGTCGGTCGCGCCACGGAGAAAGCCCAGCGTCTCCCGCCGGATCGCAAACAGCAGCGCCGTCGCCAGCGTGGCATCGAGGTCGAGGTCGAACGCCCGGACGTATTCGGTGAGAATCGTCGCCGTCGCGCCGATGGTCTCGCGGTGGTCGACAAAGCGAGCATCGATATCCTCCGCAGGATGGTGATCGAAGACGATGTCCACCGGCGTCCCGTCCGACACGCGGTTGTTCGCGCCGGGGACAGCGTGATCGACAAACGCTAGGAGCGACTCCGGCGGGCGGTCACGGATGCTCTCCGTGTCGAACTCCCGGAGGTCGATATCGAGGAGGTTGATGAACGCCCGGTTTTGCTGGTGTGAGATGTCCCCGCTGTAGAGGATCCGCCGCTCGTCGATTCCGACGGCTGCGGCGATCCGTCCGAGCGCTAGCGCGCTCGCGAGACAGTCCGGATCGGGGTTGTTGTGACAGACGATGGTCAGTTCCTCGGCCGGCGTCAGTAGCTCTCGTAGCGCCTGGGCGGTGCTCATACCACTGTGTGGGGTCCCGGTGGGCACAAGCGTACCGGGCGAACTCGGGGCTTACGTCACGTGGCCGGCGGTCGTCGCCGGTCAGTGCTCGTCGAGGACGCCCGCGGCGAACCGCGTCATCGCCCGCCGGGGCTTCGCGGACAGGAGGCTGATGATGGCGTGATCGAGACCGTACTCCGACAGTCGTCGGAAGTAGTCCCGAAACCAGTCGATACCGGCGCGGTAGCCGAGGTGGATCGGCTCCGGCTCCGCTCCCGGGTCGTCCGTGAGATCGACGCGGACGGCGATCACGAACGGTTTCTCGCCCGCGAGGTTCCGCCACCGGTCTAAGTAGCTCCGGAGTGTTTCCTCCGGGAGGTGATAGAAGATCCAGCCGTCACCGTGGTCGGCAATCCACTCGACCGACTGGCGGGCGTGGCCCGTCGGGAACAGTGGAAGCGTCTCCGTCGTCGGCTTCGGCAACACGTCCAACTTGCCGTCGAGTTCACCCCACGGGCCATCGAGGGTCGGATACTCCTCGCGCCAGAGGGTCCGAATCGCGTCGATGCGCTCGCGGACCGTCACGTCCCGGTCGTCCGGGTCGACGCCGAACGCGGGATACTCGGGGTCACGGTCGCCGGAGGCGACGCCGAGGACGAGTCGGCCCTCCGAGAGACGGTCGACGCTCGCCGCGGCCTTGGCCACGTGAATCGGGTGCCGGAGCGGAAGGACGACGCTAGCGGTTCCGAGCGCTATCTCGTCGGTGTGCGCCGCCGCGTGCGAGAGCAGGGGCCACGTATCGAACGCGCCGCCAGCGTCGCCGAACCGCGGCCAGTACGTCGGGACGTCCCGTGCCCAGAGACCGTCGAAACCAACCGACTCGGCGTGGCTCGCGAGTCGTGTCTCCGTCGCGATGTCTGGGGTCGATTCCCGGACGCCCGTAAGCGGGAACCCGATTCCGAACGAGAGGCCGTCGGATGCGAACAGCCGTCGGTAGCCGGCGTTTGCGTACTCCAACTCGGTCATCGGGTGTCCTTGTCGCCGGACACACATCCGTACTCGGATCGCGGCGTCCGCAAAAAGGGTCGGTCGGTACCGATCAGTCCTCGTCGACAGCGACGTCTTCCTCGTCGACGTCGACGGCGGCCTCCTCCTCGGCGGCGACCTCTTCGGGCCGCGCTTCGAGGGTGAGTTTCTGGACCTCGACCCGCCGGAGCGGGTAGATGGTCTTGGCCTCGCCGTAGACGGCCGAGGAGAGACGCCCCTCGATACAGCTCTCGACGAAGGACTCGAAGTCGCGTTCGTCGGCAGCTTCCTCGACGAGGTCGATCATGACCCGCCGGATGGCCTGCTCCTGGCTCCGGTCGGCCTTCTTCGTCGTGAACGCGACGGGCTGTACGCGGACGCGGTAGTCGTCCGTCGTCAGCACCGTCACGGTGGCGCCGACCTTCGAGGCGCCGCGGCGCACCAGACTCCGCAGGTAGTCCCGCGTGAGTTCGTGCTTGACGAACTCCGTGTACGCGGAGTCCGACCCCACGTCCGTGATCTTGAACGTGAGTTTGGTGTTGTTCGACCCGGCGTCGTTCGTGAGGTCGCCGAGGGTCGTCTCGATGGTTCGTCCGATGATCTTCTCCGGTTCGTCGGCGAGCGTCTGGCCGAGTTCCGCCCGGTCGTACTGCTCCGGGGCGAAAACCGTATACCAGCGCTTGCCACGTTGCTGCTTGGGTACTGAGCGTTCACTCATGATTGTGGTTGTGTCCGCGTGCCGTTTGTACGACGGTCTCCGCGACCGTCAGGTTCACCACGTAATCGTCGAGGGTCGACCCCAGACCGCCTGCGGTCTCGCGTTCGACGACCGTGCGGACGACGTCGTCCGCCACGTCGGTCGTCATCGACGGCGTGTTGTCCGGCCGGAGTGCGGCCGCCACCGCCGACGCGTCCTCGTGTGTCGTCTCGACGCGGGCGCGTCTCATAGCGCCCCCCTGAACGCCGCGATGAACCTCGATACCTCCGCTTCGAACGCGTCCGCGTCCGCGCTCGCGTCGTCGAACCGCGCCGTCGCCCACCGGGAGCCACCGGCGCTCTGCCCGTCCGCGTCGACCGCCCGAACCGCCTCGGCCATCGCCGCGTCGAGACCGTCGTCGGCCGTGCTCGCGGCGGCAGCCGCCTCGTCGGCAACGACCAACACGGTCGGCTCCGGCGACTCGAAGTCCCGACAGAGGCGAGCGACCGTTTCGAGCCGACCCGGATCACCGTCCGCGACGCGCGCGACGAAGACGCCGTCGTATCGACCCGTCGTCGCGTCCGACAGCGCCCCGTGGACCGCCCGGGCGTGTCCCCGCCAGGCGTCGACGACGGCCGACCGGGTCGCCTCGGCGTCGCGAATGGCGAGGGCGACTCCCGTCCCCGGCCGCTCGCGTGCGGCCGCGTCAAGGGCGTCACCGAACCCTGCGACGGTCGCGAACCGACGCTCCGGGGTCGCGTACGGATGCAGGACCCGCTCGACGGCCTCCGCAGCCCGCGTCGACGGCGCCGAAGCCTCGATAGCCAGCCACGACGCCAACTGCCGACGGTCCGCACTCTCGGGGTCGGCGGGAACACCGAGGTCCGCGAGCGCCGCCCGCACCTGTTCGGGATCGCCCGACCCCGGCCCGCGAACGAGCGTCGAGTGGGCGAGACCCTCAACCGGGTCGGTCGTCGGAACCGCTAATCCCGGGCGACGCTCGATCTCCGTCTGCTCTGTGGCCGCGTCGAGCAACGACGGCGCGTCACCGACCGGGCGACCGGCCGCGGTGACCCCCGCGAGCGCGAGGATCGGATCGGAGTCGACGCCGAGTTCGCGGGCCGCCGCCGCGGCCCCGACACTCGTCGGCCGCGCGTCGCCCGGGAGTGCGAGGTCCCCACCCGTCACGCCGAGTGCGAGGGCGACATCGTCGCCGTCGGCCGGCAAGGGGTTGGGCACCGGGTCGACGCGCACCTGGAAGGGCGTGGATCGCTCCCGTAACGCCCGCGCGAGGACGCCGCTGGCGGCCAGCGCGTCGCCGTTCGCCGCCGCGACGACCCGGACGAACGGGGCGTCACGGAGCGTCGCGGCCACGTCGCCGGCGTCGGCGTCCTCGACTGTCGCGGGCGCGGTGGACATCTATTCCTCGAGCAGTTCGACGGCGACCTCGTAGCTGTACGTGAAGTCCTCGTCGAGCGCGTCGCCGCGGTAGTAGTTCACGAGGCGGCGGATCTTCGACTCCGTGTTCTGGAGTGCGCGCTTGTTCTGGTGGTCCTGAGGGTTCTCCTGCATATGCTCGCGCAGGCGGAGGGCCCGCTCCATCAGGCTGCGCAGGTCCTCGGGCAGTTCCGGCTCAGCGTCGTGTTCTGCCAGAATCTCGGTGAGCTTCTTCCCCGTCGCCAGCTTGACGTCGGGGATTGGCGTGCCTTTCACGCCCTCGTCGCGCAGTTTCATCCCGATGACGCTCGGGTCGTGACCCTGCTCGGCGAGTTCGACCACGCGCTCTTCGATGTCCGCTTCGTCTACGTCGCTCCACTCCGGGGGTTCGTCTGCCGCCGGCTTGTCCGAACCGGACGAGCCACGGCGGCGGGTGTGCATTCGTGCCATAGATGGATTGGAACCGCACAGACCGCAGAAGCGTATCCGTGACCGACAGCTGTCGGTCACACACTCCCGCAATCCCAAGCCCGAAGGCGAGTCGGATTTGCGGTCGCGCCGTTCCCACCCGAACCAACGCAGTCCAGCACTAAACCGTTTCGAATCCGAGGGTTCGGGGCCGTGGGACTGTGACACGACCGACGCCCCGATCCGAAGGCCTTATTATGTGGACCGCGGTACGGTTCGTTGCGACGCGGGCTCGTAGATCAGGGGTAGATCACTCCCTTGGCATGGGAGAGGCCCCGGGTTCAAATCCCGGCGAGTCCACTACTGTTCCTCGGTCATACTCAGGGATCACGACCGCGAAGTGCGAACTCTGAGACGACTGGATTCATCACCTCTGAGCGCGGAACTACTCCCTCGCAGAAGGGAGTTTGACAGGGGTCTCCGGTCGTCGTACGTCGCTGAGTTAGTTCACGACACCGTACAACAGGCACGAGACGCGTTTGGCTCAACGGCGTCACTTTCGTCGATATAGAAATTAGAGAATAGCGGAGAGAACCCGCTCGATTCTAGTTGTCGAACATTTCAGCGAGTCTCGCGTTTAGAGTCTCCCTATCTAGCTCGTCGTCACTGAAGTCGAAGTCAACCTCTGCCATCTCCTCGTAATCACTGACCGTCGGTGGCTCGTTTGGCATTGTTACACCGCCTCCGCGCTGATCGCTAGTTCGTCACTGATACCTGATGAGTCGATTGCACTCTCCGAAAGTGGGAGGCCGATGAGGCCAAAGCGGATGTCCTCACCAGGAGCTAGTTCCTTGATCGTGATTCCGTCCGTTGGATAGAAGACTCCGAAACCAAACAGATCTGGTGCGTTTTGTGGCACGAGCAGAACGGCCACCGCTCCAGAGTCGGTCTCGAGATACGCCAGTGGGGTCGCGGTTACCTCAACTGTCTGGGCGCCCTGATTCCGGATCTCGAACACATCGGCAATCTCGGTGATCGCGTTCGCGTTCAGTCCCTCCCCACCAGCGATTCCGCTCCCGACATTGTTGTTGCTCGCGGTGAGGTCGATTGCGAGGGCGTCATTCGAGGTGGTGTCGACGTAATTTCCGCTCGGTTCATCGGTCGGCTGAATGCCGAGGTGTGCGTCGGCGTCGTCGCTGACCGTGACGCTGATATTACGCTGCGCCTCGACACTGGAGAACGCTCCGGTACCCACGGTTGCCGCACCGCCACCGGCGAGGGCCCCGAGTCCCAGCACGAATCTTCGACGGTTCATTATTACTCCTCCTAGTTGGTTGCGGTCGCGGTGAAGGTCACCGAACCGAGGAGCTGGTCGCCGTCGCTCACACTTTCACCGACCGTGTCGATCTCGATACTGACAGTAACACTACTCCCCGTCCCGAGGGTGACTGGGCTACTCCCAATCGAGTCTCCGTCGTACGCGTTACCATCCTTGTAGAACTTCACCAGAGAGCTATTGTCTCCTGTCTTGGAGAGACTGACTTCGACCTCTTGCGTTCCCTGATTCTCGATGTGGAAGAGGTCGTCTATCTGGGTCACTGCGTCGGGATTGACACCGTCACCTCCACCACCAGTTGCGTTACTGGCATCTAGGTCGATGGACAGCGTTCCACCGTTCCCGTCGTCGGTCACGTACTCGGAGTTTGCGCCGCCGGTCCCCTCCAGTCGCAGGTACGCGCTTGCGTCGTCAGCAACCGCCACGTCGACGTTCCGGCTTGCAGTCACGTTAGTAAACGCACCAGTACCAGTCACAGCGACCGCCGCGGCCGCGAGTGATCCCACACCAGTGATGAACTTGCGTCGTTGCATAGTCGTTCGCTCCTATTTTCGCGCGCCCTGTCTCACAGCCCGGTGCTGTGATCGAACGCGCTTACGTCACCCGTTTTCCCCTACCTGTGTTGTTGTGAGGCGGTTGAAGATTGCCTATGACTGATTGCCGATCACCGTCACGCCGTTCAACGGGTGGATTATAGAGGGATAGCTCGGTCTGATCTCGCCGGTGATCGTCGCTCTCCCCGGTCAAATGGTCTTTGAAACCCGCGAATTTCGGGGTTGCGCGGTTCAATTGGATAACGAACAAGCCAACCCGTCTCACGGGGCCGCGACCCACGACCCGAACCGAGTGGTGTCGGTGCCCGGACTGAACTCACCATCTCGCCGCAGGGCATCCGTTGTCGAGGTGGTGCCGAGTTCATCCGCTAGGCGTCGTCACTCGTCGGCTGGTTCCGGGATGTGTTGGACTTCGGTCGCAGACGATCTATTCCGGCCGCTTCGGGGGCGTTGTTCCACGAACCGGCGTGTTTCCGATACGCGCTCCGACCGGTCTCCACGTGCTCGGCCATCTCCCGGCTCGAAGGGGATTGTACTTATCGGCGAGTCGTTCTATTTCGGCGAGTGCTGCTCGATCTGAACGCTTCTTTCGATCCGCGGGTTGCGAGAGAGGTCGGCAGTCTCAAACGCTCCGGTCCACGCTCCGAATCTATGCGTGTGGTCGACTTGGAGCAACCCGAACCGACGACCCGGCTGAGGAGCAGCCGCCGGGGTATCTACGCTTGAAGCGGCGTTCACGACGCATACAGGTATTCCGCGCTCCGTCTCGTCGCGGCGTCGCCACTGCAGACTATGAGGGGTCACGCCGTGGAACACGACGCACTTGGGGATGGTAAATCATTTACTCTTTTGCAGGCAACATAATACGTTGTGACCCAGACGGTGCGAGTGCTTCACGTCGACGACGACACTCAGCTTGGCAAGCTGACGGCGACGTTCCTCGAGCGCGAAGACGACCGTTTCGCCGTTCAGACGGCCACGAGTGTCGCCGAGGCCATCGACAGGATCAGAAGCCAGCCACCCGACTGTGTCGTTTCCGATTACGACATGCCGGGGGCAAACGGCATCGAGTTCCTGCGACGTGTCCGCGACGAGTGGCCCGAGTTACCGTTTATTCTGTTCACCGGTAAGGGGAGCGAGGAGGTCGCCAGCGAGGCGATTGCCCACGGCGCGACCGATTACCTACAGAAAGGGAAAGGGACGGATCAGTACGAGTTGCTCGCCAACCGCATCGGAAACGCCGTCTCACAGTACCGATCCGAAACCCGGCTCCGGGAGACGAGAGAGGAGTACGCCACCGTCTTCGAGAGCGCCTTGGTTGGACTGCTGTTGGTCGATGTCGAACGCGACGGATTCCGATATCAACGGTGTAACCCGCAGGCGCTCGAACTCATTGGCCGGGACCGGACAGGTATCGTCGGACACACGCCGTGTGAGGTGTTCGGCCCGGAGGACGGGCGGAAAATTCGGGGGGCATACCGGACGTGCGTCGAGCGTGGTGAACCGCTCGAATACACGGTCGACCTCGAACTGCCGGCCGGTCAGGTTGCCAGACCGGGCAAGGTTGCTCCCGTCGTGTTGGACGGTGAGATCGAACAGTTGGTGGTTTCGTTTTACGACATCACGGAAAAACGGTGGCAAAAAGAGCAACTGGAGCGGCAAAACGACCTCTTCAGGAAAGCGCAGGACATCGCCGACATCGGTGCGTGGGAGTACGACATTTTGGAGGACCGAATCACGTGGACGGATCAGGTCTACGAAATCTACGACCGTCCACCGGAGGCGCCCGCGGACACCGAAGCGGTCGTGGACCTGCACCATCCGGACGACCGGGAGACGCTTCGGGAGGCGTGTACGGACGCGGTCGAAACCGGCGAGCCGTACGACCTAGAGCTGCGGCTCCAGCCCGCAGACGGAGAGACACGGTGGGTGTCCGTCCACGGGCAGCCACAGACCGAGGACGGAGAGCTCGTCAGAGTTCGTGGGACGATTCAGGACGTGACCGAGAGCAAGCGTCGCGTCGAAGAGATACTGGAGCTGAGTCGTCAGTATCGGACACTCTCGGAGAATATTCCCAACGGGGCAGTGTTCCTGTTCGACGACGACCTTCGGTACGTCCGGGCTCGTGGGCCAGAACTCGACGCGGTCGGTCTCTCACCCGACGATGTCGAAGGGACGACTCCACACGACGTCTTCCCGGACGCGCTCGCCGAAGAACTCGCACACTATTTCACCGAGGCCCTGAACGGGCGCAGTCATACGTTCACACAGACGCTCGGGGACCGGACCTACCGGAATCGGACGGTGCCGGTCGAAACCGGTGGCGGAGCGATCACTCACGGAATCGCACTGACACAGAACGTCACGGAGCAAGTCGAGCGCAGGCAGGAACTCGAGACCCAAAACGAGCGGTTGGAGGAATTTACCGACGTCGTCACCCACGACCTACGAAACCCACTTCAGGCCGCCACGGGGCGGCTGGAGTTGGCACAGGCAGAGGACGACTCCACCCACCTGTCGGCCGCAGCCGATGCACTGGACCGGAGTCAGGCGCTTATCGACGACCTGTCGACGCTCGCACAGTGCGGCGATACGGTGGGCAGCACCGAACCACTCTCGGTGCCGGCACAAGCCGAGGAGTGTTGGCAGATGGTCCCGAGCGACGACGCCACGCTGGCTGTCGAGAGCGACCGGACGATACGTGCCGACCGCAGCCGCTTCCGCCAGGTGCTGGAGAATCTCTTCGCCAACGCCGTCGAACACGGTGGGGCGGAGGTGACGGTGTCAGTCGGCGACCTGCCCGACGGGTTCTACGTCGCGGACGACGGGGTCGGGATTCCCGAGAACGAACGCGAGGAGGTCTTCGAGGCTGGCTACTCGACTACGACCGATGGAACCGGCCTTGGGTTGCGGATCGTCAAGCGCATCGTCGACGGTCACGGCTGGAAGGTCGCGGTGACAGACAGCGACGGCGGCGGAACACGAGTCGAAATTACGGGCGTCGACACCGCCTGACGCGGGGGCGTCGTTCGGGTCCCCACGTGCCCCTCGGTGGGCGAACGCTCGCGCAGTCGCGGACGCGGGTTGGCAGCAACGGCGTTGGTTGCGCGGTGGGGCAGTCCCCTATTGGCTCCCCGCGATCCCTGCGGACGTGCCGCCGACGGTGATCACCCGGATCGGGATGCTCGGCCGCTGTCCGCGCTCAGTCGTCGGCGTGGCCCCCTTCCGGCGTGAACGTAACGCCGTCAATCTCGATTTCATCCGGGACGCTGCTCGTGTCGTGAGTTCCGACCGGCGGGAGGTTCGTCTCGGCCGCCGGTGAGGCATCGAGATCGGTCTCGTCGTCGATGGCCGACATCTTGCCGTCCGCGTCGCGGGCGTCCTGGTCGATCCGCATCGAGCAGAACTCCACACCACACATCGAGCAGAACCGCGCCTCCTTGTAGTTGTCTCCGGGAAGAGTCTGATCGTGGTACGCCTGGGCTCGCTCCGGATCTAGCGCGAGGTCGAACTGCCGACGCCAGTCGAACTCGTAGCGCGCCTCCGAGAGCGCGTCGTCCCAGTCACGGGCGCCCGGCAGGCCGGCCGCCACGTCCGCCGCGTGGGCGGCGATTCGGTAGGCCGCCAGCCCGTCGCGCACGTCTTCGCGGCCGGGAAGTCCCAAGTGCTCTTTCGGCGTAACGTAACAGAGCATCGCGGCCCCGGCACGGCCCGCCTCGGCCGCGCCGATGGCGCTCGTGATATGGTCGTACCCCGGTGCGACGTCGGTGACGAGCGGGCCGAGCACGTAGAACGGGGCGCCATCACAGACCGCCTGTTGGCGCTCGACGTTGTTCGCAACCTGATCCATCGGGACGTGGCCCGGTCCTTCGACCATCACCTGCACTCCGTGGTCCCACGCCGTCCGGGTGAGTTCGCCCAAGGTATCGAGTTCGGCGAACTGGGCCTCGTCACTCGCGTCGGCGAGACTCCCCGGCCGAAGCCCGTCGCCGAGCGAGAACGTGACGTCGTGTTCGGCGAAGATCCCACAGATGTCCTCGAAGTGGGTGTACAGCGGGTTCTGCGCTCCGTTCTCCTCGATCCACTGGGCTAGAATCGACCCGCCACGGGAGACGATACCCGTCTTCCGGCCGTCGGTCAGCGGCAGGTGCTCCATCAAAACGCCGGCGTGGACCGTCATGTAGTCGACCCCCTGTTGGGCCTGCTTTTCGATCACGTCGAGCAACAGGTCGTGGGTGAGGTCGGCAGGATCGTCGACGTGCTTGATCGCCTCGTAGATGGGAACCGTACCGACGGGCACCGGCGAGTGATCGACGTTCGTCTCGCGAATCTCGTCGAGGTTGGCCCCCGTCGAGAGATCCATCACCGTATCCGCCCCGTAGTGGACCGCCGCGTGGAGCTTTTCCAGTTCCCCCTGTAGATCACTCGTCTCCTCGCTGTTGCCGATGTTGGCGTTAACCTTCGTGGCGAACTCCCGCCCGATGATCATCGGATCGAGCGCGTCGTGGGCGTGATTGTTGGGGATGACCGCCTGGCCGCTGGCGACCTGTTCCCGGATGAACTCCGGGTCGCGATGCTCTCGCTCGGCCACCCGTTCCATCGCTGCCGTCACCTCGCCGTCGCGAGCGCGTTGAATCTGGGTCGGCGCCATCGATAACTAGGTTATATCACTAGATAATATTTGTTTCGGCTCCTCCCCCGGTGGCGGCCCCGGATAGCAGCGGTCGGTCGCTCGTCGAGAGACGAGTCGGGTCACGACGTGGACCGCACGCTGCCGTTCGGAGTGTGCCTTTGCCGACTCGACACCACACGGATTGGCTCGGTTCGGATCGGCCCGCCGCTCGGGACACCGGGGCGATGGTGTTCGTTTTCAGCTTCGCGCGCACGCGCGCGACGACGCTAAGTGCGTTCGACCCTACGTTTCGATATGAGTCAACGTGACGAGCGGGTGAGGTCGGACCCGCCGGACTACGCCGAAACCGACGTCTCTGTGCTCGTAATCGGCGCCGGTGCTGCCGGCGCCCGGACGGCAATCGAACTGGCCGAGCGCGGCGTCGACGACGTGCTCGTTCTCGGGAAGCGGAGCCACGGTGATGCCCACACCACGTGGGCACGTGGCGGTATCAATGGGGCCTTGGGGACGCGGGACCCGGAGGACGACTGGACGATCCACGCCGCGGACACCCTCGACGAGGGCCACTTCGTCAACGATCCCGAGAAAGTTCGGGCCGTCGCCGAACAGATGCCCGAGCGGCTTCGAGAGCTTGACGAGTGGGGGATGGACTACTCCCGGACGGATGACGGTGAGATCGACCAGCGGTACTTCGGCGCACAGTCGTTCCGTCGCACCGCGTTCGCCGGCGATCACACCGGTGAGTCACTCCTCGACACGCTGATCGACCGGGCGCAGTCGCTCGCAATCCCGTATCGCGAGGACGTGATGATAACCAAACTCGTCACCGACGGCGACCGTATTCACGGCGCTGTCGGGTTCGACATGGACAGCGGCGAGTTCGTCCTGTTCAATGCCGGAACGGTCGTGCTCGCGGCTGGCGGGTACGCGGCCATCTACGGCCGCCACACCTCGCGGGACGACGAGAACAACGGCGACGGCCCGGCGCTGGCCTACGACGCCGGTGCCGAGTTGATGGACATGGAGTTCGTACAGTTCCATCCGACCGGGATGGCGGTCGACGAGTCCGATGCCGAGTGGGAGCCGTGGAGCGGCCGACTCGTCACCGAGGCCGTTCGAGGCGAGGGGGGACGGCTCTACAACGCCGACGGCGAGCGGTTCATGGAGCGGTACTCGCCGGGGCAGATGGAGTTAGACGCCCGAGACGTCGTCGCGCGCGCCATCGCTCAGGAGGTCGCTGCGGGGCGTGGCACGGCGAACGGCGGCGTCTATCTCGACATCTCCCACCGCGAGTCGTCGTTCATTCAGGAACGACTCCCCCGGATGTACGAGCGGTTTCAGGACCTCGGGGTCGACTTGGCGACGGAGCCGGTCGAAGTCGCTCCGACGGCCCACTACGGCATGGGCGGCGTCGCCGTCGACGCTCACGGTGAGACGGATATCCGGGGGCTGTTCGCGATTGGGGAGACGATGGCCGGCGTCCACGGCGCGAACCGGCTGGGGGGCAACTCGCTCGCGGAAACCGTCGCGTACGGGTTCCTCACCGGCAAGCGGATCGCTGACCGCGTCGACGGACCCGGATCGGTGCCCGAGACCTGCATCGAGACGGTCGTCGAACCGCATCTGGCCGACCTCGACCGGATGGCCGACAGCGACGGGGCCTACGACGCCGAGACCGTCTTCGAGGAACTACAGGCCCTCACGTGGGAGCACGCGGGTCTCCTCCGCGACGAACAGTCGCTGGCCGACGGCCTCGACGCGCTCGATGACGTTCGACAGAAGGCCGGCGACATGCGAGTCGGACCGGTCACGAGTCGGTCGTTCGAACTCGCTATCGACATCGGATTCATGCTGACGGCCGCCGAAGCCGTGCTCCGGGGTGCCGACGAGCGCACCGAATCGCGCGGCGCCCACTATCGGACGGACTACCCCGAAACCGACGGCACGTGGCAGCGTAACATCCACTACCGACGGGCTGCAATCGGTGGAATGACGACGCACGCCGAGCCTGTCGACGCGCCGAGCGAGGCGGTACAGGCGGCTCTCGACGAAGGCCACGAACTCGACTATCACCAGCTCGAATGAGACGCCACGGTTCGCGGACGCCTCACCCTGCCGTCGCGTTGCCGTCGGGTGCCGCCTCGTAGACCACCTGAACCGACGCCCGCACCGTCACGGGACCGGACTCGATGTCGGTTGGAGGAGCGCCGGTCGCAACGGGCGTCTCGGTCGCATAGGCGCCCTCGTCGGCGGCACGAGGGGACCCTCCTCGGGTCGTCCGGATGACGTTCACGCCGGTGACAGAAAGGTTCGCGTCGCTGGCGAGCGCGCGGGCCTTCGTCCGGGCGTCGGCCATTGCAGCGCTCCGGGCGCGGCCTTCGAGTTCTCGCCGGCGGTCGGTCGAGAGCGTGAAACTCACGTCGTCGACCTCGGTAGCGCCGTTGGCGACGGCGGTGTCGACAATGTCGCCGACGCGGTCCGGATCGGTGACGGTGATCTCGAAGTCGTGCATGGCTCGATATCGAATCTGGGGGTCGGCGCCCTCTTCGCGGGGCCGACGGCGATCCTGCCGGATATCGTAGCGCTGGGTGGTGATGTGATCCTCTGCGACGCCGGCGTCGGTGAGGGCGGTACGCATCCGCGAAACGTTGCGGGTGAGGTCACGGCGGGCGGTCGCCGCGTCAGGGGCAGTCGCGACGACCGCCACGTCGACGACGGCCTGATTCGGTTCGGCGTCGGCGCTCCCGCTTCCGGCGACGCGGATAGTGCTGTCCGCTGTCGACGGTGTTGGCGTGTTGGCGGTCGTCGACGACCCGGCCGAACAGCCGGCGATCACGAGTAGGGCGGCGAGTCCCACGGCGACGAACGCGTGTCGTTGCATGGTAGGACGACCTCCGCCGGGAAGTGACAAAGGTGTCCGGGAGACACAAAGACCGGTTTGAGATACCGGTGCGCGCGGTGACTCCGCGGGGACGACCGACCAGCGACACACCGGTCACGCCCCACCCCGTCGGTCGTATCGGCCCACGTCGAGGGCGATGGGTCACGCGGACAGTCGTCGGTGACTGGGGGATTTTTGCCCGTTCCGACCCACCGTCCGGTTATGACACACGAACGCGTCGAGTACCACGATGTCGACCCGGTCGGTGGCGGCCTGCACTTCCTGCGCGACGCCCTCGACTGTGCGAACCTCGGAGTGTCGGTGCTGGACGTCGAGGCCGGCTGGAGCGGGAAGCCCCACGACCACGAAGACGACGGTCAAGAGGAAGTGTACGTCCTCGTCGAGGGGGCGGCGACGGTCACCGTCGAAGACGAAACGGTGTCGATGGCGGCTGGCGACGCCCTGCGCGTCGACCCGGCGTCGACCCGCCAGATCGACACCGAGGAAGCGTCCCTGTTCGTCATCGCAGGGGCGCCCTAGAGGCGGGCGTCTAGGTCGACCAGCGCCGTCTCGTCGTCCACCTCGGCGTCGACGAGATGCCGCCGACTGACCGACCGCGGGCGTTTTGCGCGCCGGCGGCCGAGCCAGCGCCAGCCGAGATTTCGCAGTTCCCGGCGCTGTTCGCGGTCCAGTCTGGGTCGGTGAGTGTCGCTCGTATCGCTCATGGCTCGGTCGTCCGGACCCTTCGACGTCGGTCGATCCAGACGGGATACCGAGCACTCCGGACCCGACCGACTTCAATCTGTGGGCCGAGGCTCCGCCTCCCGTCGCTCGCTATCACACGATCTCTGCGCCGACCGAAGGATACTCTCAGCGACACCTGTACGCGAGGACTCCCAGTGGAACGGTCACGAACGCGAATCCAATCGCCGGACCCAGGAAGACAATCTTCGACAGTTCGTGTGCAACGAAGACAGTCACTCCCAGTTCGTCACGGAACGGCAGCAGTGGCCAGTTCCGATACAGACCGAACAGCAGTCCTGCGAGAGGGAGAGCGAGCGACAGGGCCGCGAACTGCCGCCGAATGCGCTCGTCTGGAGTGTTCCACGCCGTTCCGCCCATCGACAGCGCCGAACTCACGCTGATCGAAACAAAGCCACCGACACCGACGACGAGGCCGCCGAGGGTATCGACGAGTGCGGGGAGTCCGGACTGCAACAACACGGCCCACACGGACGCAAGCGATAGCAGCACCGGCCAGAGGAGGATTCCGATCACGTAGCCGTATGGCGGGGTGAGAACCCACCACCGTCGCAGGAATGTCAGCCCGGAATCGGCAACGTCGCCCCCGTTTTCTCGTGTGCTCGCTCCCATACTGTCGGTGAGTGGGTTGTACGTACGTAACTGTTGGCCGGCAGGCGGTTGTCACACCAACGAACGGGGTGACCTTCGGAACACTCCGTGTCGGTGGAGATGGGACAGCGGACGCCCCACAATGGAGGCGGGGTTTCTCGCCGCCGACTCGATTCCGCTCTCCGCCCCGTCGTCGCCATCATCGGGCACAACGTCGAGTAAGTTCTCCGATGGCTCGATACGGAGCGTCATTCGAGCGGTTCGACGGTGTCACCCGGACGAATGGTCCCGCTTACGAGGATATCCGCTCGAAGCCCGCCACGGTGGGCGAGCGCGTCGAGGACGTCCGCGCCGACGAGGTCCTGTAGGTAGTGACACGGTTCGCAGAGACGGTCCCCTCGACAGATAGCGTCGCCGACGCGAAATCGCGTGTCGACGAGGTGATTGAGTGCGGCGTCCCGGGTGACGACGTTCCGACGGTGTTCGCCGGAGTCGAGTTCGATATCGGCGTCGCGGGCGATCGCGTCGATGGCTTCCGCTTCGATGAGCGTCAGGTCGTAGCCGTCGTCCCGGGCTTCGCTCTGCTCCCAAGAGACGAACGTCCCGGTTTCGTTTTCGCTAAAGTACCGGTCACCCCGAAGGCCACGCCCCGCGACGGCTTCGACTTCGCTGCGTGTCTCCATCGGGGCGCCAGCGTCGGGCGCAGTGAAGATTCGTTCGGCAGTCCCCGTCCCATCCATACCATCACGTCCCATGCCACTCGAAAATAGCTTTTCCGTACCGCGGACGTAGCCACCGACGAGGGAATACCGGTCCGCCACCGACGGAACGAACCCGCGGTCAGGTTCACGCCGAGAACCGCTGGTTCCCGGGGGTCGGTGTCACCCGTGCGGGTTCAGCCCCGGCCTCCGTTGGCTGGGGCACTCTCCTTCGAGCGATCCTGGGCGCTGTCGGCGGGCCACGCCGGGACGAAGACGTCGATTGTCGTCCCGTGGTCGTCGACGTCGGCCGTCACCATCCCGCCACAGTACGTCACGATCCAGGTCACCTTCCAGAGACCGAGCCCGCTGCTGTGGGTGAGTTGTGTTTCCTCACCTGTGGTCAGAATGTGTTGTTCTTGGGCGGACAGCCCGGGACCGTTGTCGCGCACCGAGAACTGAACCTCGCCCTCGTCGCTGAGCGTGACATCGATGTGTACTGCCGGATCCGGATTCGTGTTGTGCTTGACGGCGTTCGCGATCAGTTCGTCGAGGATCGTCAGTATCTCGTGGGTGACCTCGTAGCCGGCGAGACGCTCGTCGACATCGAGTGTCGTGGTCGCCTCGATGTCAGCGAGCGCTTGTCGGATCGACGTCGTGGCCGACCCCAACGGTAGCCGCCCGCCCGTCGCATCGAGGCGATCAAAGATCTGCTCGATCTCGTGTGCCTTCTCGGATCGAGCGATGATCGTCTCGGTCACGCCCTGGACTGCCTGGGCGACCTGGCGGGTCTGTGCTTCCCGCTCGTCGTCGTCGACAGAGGACTGGTAGAGGTCTTCGAGTCGCGTCATCTGGAGCGAGATGACGTTCAGTTTGTTCCGGAGGTTGTGTCTGAGCAGCCGGTTCAACACCGACAGACGCTGCTCGCGGACGAGATCCTCCGTCAGTTCTACCTGAATGGCAACGAACGCGACCGGCGCTCCGTGCTCGTCGGTGACCGGTGCAGCCGTCTGGCGGGCGAGATACCGATCCCCGCTTTTGGTCTTGTTGACGATCTGCTCGGAGAATACCTCGCCCGCGAGCACGGTGTTCCAGAGCCGTTCGTAGTACCCCTCGTCCATCTCACCGGACTTGAGAATACGCGGCGTCTGCCCGATGGCCTCCTCGGCGGAGTAGCCGGTGATCTCCTCGAACGCCGGGTTGACGTGGCGGATCACGCCGTCGGCGTCGGTGATGAAGATTGCGTATCCGGCGTGTTCGACTGCCTTTTGATACTCCTTTGCCTCTCGATGCGCCGTGATGGCGGCGACCGTGTTCGGAATTGCTTCGGAAATGTCCCGGAACAACTCGATCTCGGCTTCGCTGAAGCCGTCCAGCGCAGTCGTGTAGACGCCGAGAACGTACGCCCGGCCGGTCGGGAAGCGCAACGGGACTGCCAGACACGCGGTGATCCCTCGGTCGGCAGCAGCCGCTTCCCAGCCGTCATCGCGGTCCGGGTCGACGTCGACGACGTGGACTTCGTCGGCGCCGGCGTCGGCCGCTCTGCACACTGGATCGGGGTCGTCGATGTCGCTGCGCTGCCGGTGGACGTACCCGTCCGGGTGCCCGGCGACGTAGCCAGTCTCGTCGTCCGCCACCGCGTACAGCCAAGCCACCCGGTACGCGTCGATGGTCGACAACTTCTCCGGAACGAGCGTCGTGAACTCGTCTGGATCCCCGTTCTGGACGAGCACCTTGTTGAGTTCACGAAACAGCCGGGCGACCTCTTCGAGGTGGACAATCTGAGTCACGTCGGTGAGCGTGATCGCTTCCGAGGCGGTCTCGGCCTTGATGTCGACCCGGTGGCCCTCGAACTTGGCACGCTGGTCACCGAGCGACCGGGAGATGACGGTCTTTTCACCGCTACCTAGGTTCGCCAGTTCGGGGTCGGCGGTGGTGAGGGGTCGGCCCTGAATAGGCTCGTTTTCGAGGATGGAGGCCGCGCTGTCGTTGTAGTTGACGACCGTCCCGTGATCGTCCAGGATGAGCGCCCCCTCGGAGATGCTCTCGGCGATAGACGACTGATCGGGATTGCTGAGGCGGGTGAACTCGCCGCGCGCGTACCAGAACACACCGAGTGCGAAGAGAGCGACACCAATCGGTTCGTAGTTCAACAGGAGTACCGGCCCCTGGTCGTAGTAGGCGGCGATGTACGGAACAAGCGGGAGTGCCGTGACCGAGACGAGCAGATACAGCGCCGTCGGACGCGTCTCGGCGTCGGCAAACGAATCGAAGAGAAACCAAAATCCCATCCCGGACGCGGTGTACGAGAACCCAGTCACCAGCCAGTGGGGGGCGAAGTGCGTGACGCGGGCGTGGTGGAACGGGTCCGCGACGATTCGCATCTGCATGTACGCTCCGTGGATCGGGTTGGTCACCTTCATCAGTACAATCGCGGCGAAGACGCTGACAGCGAGGAGTCGCAGGGACCGTGATCGGTGGTACTGCCGGCCACTGTAGGCCGAAGCGAAGTAGAGCCACGCGAAGACGGTGGCGATGCCGGCGATCAGTCCGATGAGATATACGATACGTTTGCTCGACAGCGCCGGCAACAGGAGTCGGGCCGCCATCAGGAGCGCCCAGACCCCGTTCAACAGGAACAGTCCGGCGACTCCACGACGGATGTCGGGGTGAGAGAGCGTCCGAACGCCGAGTAGCGCACCGAGACAGATGAGACCAGCGAGGCTGAAGACCGCCACGTAGAGACCGTGCAACGTCCCGAGTATGATCTGTGCCATCTATTTCTTCGGTGTGTCTCTGTTATCGGATCCCCGTCACGGCAGGAAAACCGTCCCACTGCGGTCACGTCCGCAGTCAAGAGTACAAGAGCGCTACTAAAGTGGTGCTAGCGTATTCTCACGGGATGGGAACCCGCGTCCGTCCCGGGCGAGTGGAAGCGCACACGAACGGGTGAGTGCTTCAGGGATCGATGGCGTCCATTTGCTCCTCTCTTTACCTCCCCTCCCCGACGAACCGCACCTCGATTTCGTCCCGTCGAATGTGGACGTTGTGTTCCGGACTGAGTCCTTCGTCACCGCCCGATTTTGCGTTCCACGCGCTCCGGGGCACGTCGAAGGCTTTCCGAAGGTCGCCGTCCGCCCCACTCACCGCGAGTCTGGTGGTGTACGTCGCGGGACGGGAGAGCGCGAGTGCGATGTAGCCTCCGGGCGAAATCGTTCCCGTTCCCTCGCATACCAGCGCCCGTTCGTTCGACCCCAGGTCGACGGTTAGCGAAACACTCACCGCATCCTCGGAATCGTTGTATATCTCTACCCCATGAACACTCACGGGCCTCGACGTCTCGCCCAAAACGACCTCCGTACCGGGCGCTTGACCGGGGTACGAGCGGACGAACTCGCGTGTGTGCTTTGCAACTGGGATGTCTCCCGTCCGCGTGAGTGAAAACGCCGAGTTGGCCGCCGGTTCTCCGGATGACGCACAGCCACCGAGCGGAACGGCTAACGCAAGCGCGCTCGCCCCCAGTAACTGACGGCGGTTCATATGTCACCATCTCCGCCGGATCGCAAAAGTTCGTGGCACGGTCAACAACTGATTTTAGCCTTCTCTCGTTCGACAAGTTCCGCGTCTGTGAGGGTGTCACAGCGCCGCTTTCGTGCTCGCCGGAGAGAGAGGCGGTCGGTGCTCTCCCGAGTCTCTAGTCCCGATGGCTGTGTCGATCAGGGAGACGAACGCGACGACAGGTCGGTGGGTCGGCCCGACGACGCTTGCTCCCGGTTGCGCGTCGGCGTCGGCGGCTTCACGCCGATGTCTTCTGGGACGCGGCCGATATCGGAGACCGACGGCAGATGCCGGAGCCGTCGTGTGGCGTTACCACTCCCAGAACGAGCGGGTGAACAGCACCAGCACCGGCACCACTTCGAGTCGTCCGAGCCACATCAGCACGATCATGAGAACCTTCGACGTCGCGGGAAACTGGAGGTAACTGCCGAACGGGCCGAGCATCCCGAATCCGGGGCCGATGTTCCCGATGGTCGCGATACTCGCGCTGAGCGCCTCGATGGTCGTCAGTTGGAGTCCGACACGCCCCGTATCGAGGGCGATGATCACCGCCGATACGGCGAAGATGAACAGATAGAGGAACGTGAATCCAAAGATACCGCTGACGACGTCTTCGTCGATGACCTGTCCACCGAGCCGTACTGGTTCCACCACGTCGGGATACACCGTCGCCGACAGTTGGCGTCGCGCGGCCTTGAGAATGACCAGCCACCGGATGACCTTGACGCCGCCGCCGGTCGACCCGGCGGACCCGCCGATAAACATGACGGCCAACAGGAGTACCTGTGTCCACTCGCTCCACTGAGCGAAATCACTCGTCGCGTAGCCCGTGGAATTGAGTAGCGTCACGGTCTGGAACAGCGCTTGCCGGAGCGAGTTCTCGGCGACACCCTGAGTGGTGCCACCCAGCCCGCCGAGTGCGGGGGCGGCCCCGGTGAACAGCATCGCCCAGAGCAACAGTGTGATGCCGACGATTGCGCCGACGTATCCCTGCAACTCTCGGTTCCGGAACACCTCCGCAAACTTCCGTTGCAGAACGAAATAGAAGAGCGCGAAGTTCGTCCCTGCGACGATAATAAAGGGAATGACGAGCCACTGGACCGCCGGCGAGAAGGCTGCGATACTGTTTGCCTCGGGCGAGAATCCGCCGGTCGGGAGCGTCGTGAACCCGTGTGCAATCGCGTTGTACAGATCCATGTTGGGGGCAACACCGAGAAGGTGGAGCGCGTACAGCAGACAGATGAACAACGCGGTGAACTCGGCGTAGACCAGCCACAGGATGCGTGCCGTCTCGGCGATCTGGGGGGTGAGCTTCTTCAGTTCCGGTCCTGGCGCCTCCGCGTCGATCAACTGAGCACCGTTGACCGCGAGTTCGGGCAGAATCGCGACCATGAGCACGATGATACCCATCCCGCCGAGCCACTGCGTCAGTTGCCGATACATCAGCAGGGCGTGGGAGTGACGCTCGAAGGATATCTCCTCGAGGACCGTCGCCCCCGTCGTCGTGTATCCCGACGTCGACTCGAACAGTGCGTTGACGAGTGAGTTCCCCAGTGCAGCCGGCGAGTCCAGCGAGAGGCCGACGGTCGACGCCGTGTCGAACCCCGCCAGTAGATACGGCACTGTCCCGCCCACGGAGACCCCAACCCAGGCAAGCGTCACGAACAGGAACGCCTCTTCGAGTCCGAGGTCGGCTCCGTCCTCGAGTCGTTCGAGCGCCAGACCGATCCCGGCAGTGATCACCATCGATGCCAGAAAGACGAACTGGTCGTCACCGTAGACGACGGCGACGGTCAGTGGGACGAGCATCGTCACGGCGAGATACTTGAGCAGCGTGCCCACGTACGCACAGCTCTGTCGCCAGTTGACGCTCACGCGCATGCACCGACACTCCGTTCCAGACGACGCGAGCGTCGGGACCGCATCGTCCGGGAGCGTTCGTCGTCACGCGGTCTCATAGGAGGTTGATCGTCGCTTCGGCTACGTCACTGTCGGCGAGAACGACGGCATGGTCCCCCGATTCGACGACGGTATCACCGCGGGGCATCAGGAAGCTCCCGTTGCGGGTGATCGCACCGACCACGACGCCGTCCGGGAGGTCACCGATAGCCTCCTCGATTGGACGCCCGGTGAGAATGCTCTCCTCGTCGATCCGGATTTCGATCACCTCTACCTGCTCGTGTTCGAGGAGGTCGACGCTCTGTGTGTCTTGATCGCGGGCGAACTCGACGATTTCCTCCGCGGTTGCCCGCCGTGGATTTACCGCGACATCGACGCCAGCATCCTCGAACAGTTCGACGTATTCGCCGTGGTCGACGATTGCGACTGACCGGTCGATGCCCACCTGTTTGGCCCGCAACGCCGAGAGAAGATTCGCTTCGCTGTTCCTGTCGAGTGCGGCGACGACGACGTCGATGTCTTCGATCCGTTCGTCGTCGAGGAAGTCACGAACAGTCGGGTCCTTGTTGCGGACGGTCGTCACCGAAAGACGCTCCGACAGTGCGCGTGCCCGGTCGGGGTCGGCTTCGAGGAGATGGGGGCGCAGGCCACGCTCCTCCAGGAGCCGAGCGGTGTGATAGCCGATATCGCTACCTCCGACGATCAGCACGTTTCTCGTCGGTGATTCGGCGTGCCCGAGTTTGGCGCCGAAGGCGTGAACGGATGCGGGTTTCCCGATGACGATGATATCGTCGTCCGCCTCGATTCGGGTCGAGCCACGCGGGACGATGGTCGTTCCCCCCCGCAGGATCGCAGCGAAGGTCAGCGATTCGAACTGATCAGCCTCGCTGATCGTCTTGCCGACGATAGCGCCGCCCGATTCGACGTTGAACTCGGCCATCTGGACCGTTCCGCCGGCGAAGACGTCGAAGTCCTGCGCTGCCTCCAGTCCCGTCCCGCCGACCGCTGCCCCGATTGTCAACAGATTCGTCCCGACCATGAAGTCGACACCGAACACGTCCTCCGCTCGGTCCCACGTGTCGATGTATTTCAACCCCTTTACCCGTGCGACGGTCGTGACATCCGCCAAGGATTTCGCGGTCTCACAGGTCAGTAGATTGATCTCGTCGCTTCCGGTGCTTGCGATGAGTAGATCGGCGCTTTCGACCCCCGATTCCCGTAGCGTCTCGATAGACGAACAGTCGCCCACGACCGTCAGCACGTCCAGTTCGTAGCCCAGACCGTCGGTGCGGTCCGCGTCTACGTCGACCATCACGACGTCGTGGTTCCTCGCGAGTTCGGCTGCGACTCTCGTTCCGACCCGGCCGGCACCGGCGATTATCACGCGCATACAGTCGTCAGATTAGCCCATGCTCGGACAGTCGGTAAGTACGCTTCGGTAGGGGCCGTTGGCATCCACCCCCGGCCTGTCGCGTTCCGAGGGAGAGTGTCGTTGGTCGGCGTATGCGGGTGCTGTATACGCGCTCCGCGTGTCGCCGCCCCGTCGCCAACTACTCGGCCTCTGCCGACGGCGGCACGACAGACACGGTGGTGTGGACTGGGTGGCTGATGGCCACCGGACCCGGTCGCCTGGGCAGTAATTGGTGGTCGGGCGCCACAGCACAGAGACAGAGCGCGGGGTGAGAGATTGCCGGCCGTCTGTGACGAATACGACCGTGACAGCGCGCTAGTCGGACGTGGCGTGGCCGGGTTCCTTTTCGGGGAGAGATTCACTACATTCGATCTCGAACCTCGCTCCCCCTTCCTCGCCTTCCGAAACCGAGAGCTGCCACCCGTGTGCTTTAATGATATCTTGGACGATTGCGAGGCCGAACCCCGTTCCCTGCTGACTCGTCGTGTATCCTTGTTTGAGAACGTTCTGCCGTTCGCGTTCGGGGATTCCGGTACCGGTATCCTCGACATAGAATCCGCGCCCGCCCGATAAGGGACCGACTTCGACGGTCATCTCAGTCGAGTCGTTGTGTTCGACGCTGTTTCGGTACAGGTTCTCGAAGACGTTGAGCAAGCGATCACCGTCAGCCTCGAGTTCGAGGGTGGTCTCGACGACGAGCGTCGCCTCACCGGTCGCAACGTTTTCCCAGGCGTCACGAGCGAGCGTTCCGATGTCCACGTCCGCTGTCTCGGCGGCTATCTCGCCGGCCCGAGCCAGCGTGAGCGAGTCCTCGATGATGTCCTCCATTCGGCCGAGTTGGCGCTGGATATCGTCGATGGCCGCGGCAGTTTCCTCGTCGACGTCTGGTTTGAGAAGTTCGGCCCGACCGGCTGCGACATTAAGCGGATTTCGAAGGTCGTGCGCAACGATGCTCGCGAACTGGTCGAGTCGTTCGTTCTGGCGTTCGAGCTGTCGTTTTCGCTGCCGTTGTTTCGTCACGTCACGCGAGTTGAGGACGATGCCTTCGACGTACGGGTCGCCGAGCAAGTTCGTCGCACGCGCTTCCATCGTCCGCCAGTTGCCGTCGGCATCGCGGTATCTCGCGACGTACTGACCGACGAAGCCGTAGTCGTCCGCGTGCCTCGAGAGTTCCATGATGATCTCCTCTCGATCATTGGGGTGAATTCGGTCGATGATGTTCTCACCGATCATCTCCTCCGGGTCGTAGCCGAGTATCTCCGAGACCGACGGGCTGACGTACGTGACCGTTCCGTCTTTTTGCATCACGGTCACGACATCGGACGACCGCTCGATGAGCCGTTGGAACCGTTCTTCGACCACGTGCCGGTCGGTCACGTCCCGGTAGATGAGGAGCGATCCGAGTTCGGCGCCAGTCTGATCGGTCAGTGCCGTCTGGGTGACGTCGAAGTACCGCTTCCCATCCGCGGACTCGACGGAGACGTCTGCCTCCGGGGCGTTCTCGTCTTCTGCTGTGGAGCCGTAGGATGGAACGATATCGGAAGCGGGTTGGCCGATGACCGGCGTCTCGGTGTCCAGTAGTTCCACGGCGGCCGCGTTCACTTCGACGACTTGGCCATCCAAGTCAACGACGAAGATGGGATCGGTCATCTCGTCGACGAGCGCGTGTCTTGCAACGGGTGCGAGTTCGAGGAAGTCAAAGCGAAAGAGGGCAACCGCGAATGTGATACCCGTGACTCCGAACGCGAATGGGGTCGGGTCTATCGAACTCGGGAGGCCGACGCTGAATCCACCGAGCGTCACCGATCCGAGCGGAGAGATACCTGACACCCAAAACAAACTCACGAGGAGGGGAACCAGACCGCCGAACAATATCAGCCCAACTTGGATCCGATATCGTCGGTGCCGTCGAATCCCGACGAGGATGATAATCAGGTAGCTCACGAAGAGCAACGCATACGAGTAGACGATGTTGAGCCAGAACGCCGGCCCGAGCGCACGGTCGACGTACGCCATAGGTGCACCGGTAAATCCGGTAATCGTCCACAATAGGTCGTGCATCGGCGATGTCGCGGCGAGTGCGAGGACGATAGCCGGTTCGACGAGGAGTAGAACGCCGGCCCGTCGACGGAGCAGTGACTCGTGGCCTGCATACGCGAGGACGAACCACAGTTGCGTCGGCGGTAGCCCGACTAATCCGACGTAGCTGACGAAAAGGCCTCCTCGATAGGTCGCGAGAGTCGTGCTTGCGCCCTGAACAGCACTCCCCGACGCATACAGCGAGACGCAGATCATTGTCGCAGCGAACGGCACCGCGCCTTGGACCCCCCTTCGACGGACAGCCATAATAGCAAGTCCGAGATTGAGGCAAGAAACTCCCAGCAGGAGCCACGTTGCCACCCCAAAGGAGAAGGACATACTCCCTGACTTTCCGTGCTAAAGTATGAATCTTGGCCTAGTAAACGATCCCTACACGAATTCGAGGCGGTCCGCCCATTCCCCGCTCTTTCGAGACCAGGCGGTGCTGTGAGGACCGTACCACCCCTGGATCGAAGGGGCCGGAGCGCGCGCAGGGAGGACATCCGGGAGTCGCTCCCGGAGCGGCTCCGAGGAACTCGCGGAACTCGAATCCCGAGTATGGTTTCGAAACGACGACTCACGTCGTAGTCCGTCTTAGACGACGAACGTGCGACGAAGCGACGTGCCACACTGGAGAGGGATCGAACCACGAGGCGAAACCGCCGTCGTCCGGAATGATGCCGTAGCCGAGCGAATGCGCCATCGCAGCCGGAGACAGCGGCGTTGGCGAGGACCTGTCCGCGTCCGGAGGCTGTACGAAGACGGCTGTGAATTCGCCGTGGTACTACCGATCTTATCAGGAACCTCGCTCATGGTTTCAGCATCAGGCTCAGCAGCTCCAAGCCATTGTTTCAGCTGTTCACGTCCTCTCGGTTCGGTACTGCTGGCGCTGAAATCGCTGTTTGGTAGCTACTGTGGCGGTCGTGAAGGTGCCGTGATACCTTGACCCTCGGAAACGTTATCCGTCACTCGGCCCTCTGTTTGTTTGTAATGGCAAACGGTAAGGTTGATTTCTTCAACGACACAGGCGGCTACGGTTTCATTTCGACTGACGACGGCGACCTCGACGACGACGAAGACGTGTTCTTCCACATGGAGGATGTCGGCGGCGAAGACCTCACGGAAGGTACTGAGGTCGAATTCGACATCGAGTCCTCGCCGAAGGGGCCTCGCGCGGCGAACGTCGTCCGGCAGTAATACTGGGACACGACTGTCGTTCACAGCGACAGACACCACTCTCGACTTTTCAGACGATTCTACGTCCGAGTTGACACTATCAATATACTCTACAGCTACCGATTCGACTAGTTACTGTGGCGGTGTGAGACCCCTCCGCTGACACCCCCGTTCAGAGTGTATCTTGGGGAGGGAGTGCCGGTTTACTGAATGCGATATGCTCTCTCTATGAACCTTTATTAGTTGACAGTCTGCTCTTTCTGTCGTGTCATTTCCTCGGGCCAAGCCGGTTGACGACCTCTACGATGAGGTCGCTGGATACGACCTCGTTGTGGTCCCAGACGCGCCGCTGGCCAGTGCGTTGAACCGCCGTATCGACAGGCCACACCTCGGATCGTTTGCGATAACCCCACGTCGTCTCGCAGCGGGTCGCCGCGAAGAAGCCGAGGACCGCATTGCCTTCCTCGAACTCGTCGAACGGACCGACTTGGACTGGAAGCGCGGTGCCTACGCCATCGGGAACATCCTCCAGTGCTGGGAACATCATGGGCGTCTCGAGGCGATTCTCGACTACGACGCCTACGTCGACGACGCCACACGCCAAGCCGTCGAGCACATCGCTGACCTCGAGACGACCTCCTGGCGACTCACCGAGTATCGAATCGACGATCAGCAGGATGTCGCCGTCGTCGGCGACGAGCAACTGACCCAACTGGAGCGTTCCATCCTCCCCGACGACTACGATACGTACGACACGTTCGACGACAGGGAGTTCGACCATCCACCGTTCCACATCTTCGACTCCTCGACAGCAATCGTCGACACCGTCGTCGACGCCGTTACCGAAGAGAACGCCGACGACGTTGCTGTCGTACTCGATCAGGGGAGTGAGTTCTCCCCACTCATCGAGTCTGCCTTCGAGGCTGACGACATCCCGTTCTACGGTGGCCCCGGGTTCGTCGACCATCCGGATCACCGCACGTTCGTCCAGTTGCTTCGTGCAGCACACGGCGGCACCGATACTCGCGTCGGCGAGATACGGCCACTCCTCTCTCGACTCGGCGTCTCTATAGACGTCGAACACGACGAGAAACGGCTCTACGAACTCGACGACAGTGAACTGGACTGGGTTGTCGACTTCTGTGACCGCATCGAGAACCGGACTTTCGCTGAGGTGCTCGATCGGTTCGAGGACAGGGTAGACCGCCGACTCGACACATTCCGTGACGAACTGGAGACGCTCGGAATCGCCGACACGCACGCAACCGAGCGCGCGGTGGACCAGCTCGTGTTCTACCTCCAGAGCTACGAGGTACCCGTCGACCGTGAGAACGAGGGTGTGTTGCTCGCCGACGCGAAGTCAGCCGCCTACGTCGACCGCCCGGTCGTCTTCTACCTGGGATTGGACGAAGACTGGACACACTCGGCGCCACGTCGCCCCTGGGTCGACCAGGACGCCCAGTACACGCGCAACATCCAGCAGTTTCGGCTCCTTCTCCAGAGCGGGGGAACCCAATACTACCTCGTCCAGGATGCGAAGGGAGGTTCACCGGTTACGCCGTGTCTCTACTTCGAAGAATTGCTTGACGAAGAGTTCGAGCGCTTCAGCGACCTCGAATCCGAAACGCACACGCGACGGGTCGGTCGTTCTGGTGGTGGATTTGAGAAAGAATCGTCCGACGCCACCACCACCGAGGTGTCGACCATCAGCCAGTCGAGCCTTAGCACGTACGTCAACTCGCCCCGCGACCACTTCTTCGGCCGGCTTGTCGACGGCCCAGACAAGGATTACTTCAAAGAAGGCAACTTGTTCCACGATTTCGCCGAGTTCTACGTCACCCACCCGGAGTTCGTCGACGACAACGTTATCGACGACGTCGTGGAGTACGTGCTCAACGAAACGCGACCGTTCGTCCGGTCGGTCGACGAAGCGACCCGACGGACCAAATACCGTGCTGGTCTGGAGACCATCGTCGCGTTCTTCGAGGAGAACAGGCCGGTCGACGGCGAGTTCCTCACCACCACGAGCGACTGGGGGACGAACGTCTTTGCCGAGCGCTTCGACAAATCCGTCGCCTCTCCCATCACCGAACGCTGGTTCGAGAACGACGACCTGAGACTGAAGGGTAAGATCGATCTGATTCACTCGCCATCCCGGCTGGTCGACCACAAGAGCGGCCGGCGCAAAAGCGCCGGTCAAGTCGTCAAGAGTTCGGCGCTCGACCCGCCGAGCGATTCGCCGAACTTCCAAGCACTGCTGTACCTCACCCACTGGCGCTCGCAGTATCCCGACCAAGAACTCGAGTTCACATTCTTCCACTTCCTCGAGACGCTCGACGATGTCGTCGCCGGCGAAGTTGACCTTGACGACACGCTAACGACGGTTTCGTACTACCCGATGCCGTTCGACGAATACGCCCGCTCCGAGTCCTTCTTCGACGAGCTAGTCGAGGACGGCTCGAACAACTGCCAGAAAACGCTCTCTCAGGTGGCCTACGAGGACTACGCTGCGGTCTTCGACGAGGCGGCCCCACCGGATACAACTGACAGCGACGAACTCATCGACTCGGTGTTCGGCGAGACACTAACTGCACGGATGAAAGACTGCGTAGGCGACTACAAGTACGTCGAGTCGGGCTGCAAGCAGGCGCTGCGTCAGTTGACGCGCGTCCGTGGACAGGCGTTCTTCGAGAACGACCTTGACGCGTTCGAGCCGTTCGTCGACGAGCGTCTCGAGGAGTTGAATCGACGACGTGCAGGTGAGGAGCGCTTCCCCGTCGAGGGACTCGGTGGGGAACCGAACTACCGCTACGTGGACAACCGCGACCTCCTCCTGGAGGGTGACCGATGACCGACCCCCAACCGAACGATCAGCAACAGGAACTCATCGACAGCACGGACGGTCTCTACCTCGTCGACGCCGGCGCCGGGACCGGCAAGACGTTCACCGTGACGCGCCGTTACGCCAACATCGTCTCACAGAACGACGTCGAGCCTGACGACGTCTTACTTGTAACGTTCACGAACAACGCGGCCGGCGAGATGAAAGATCGCATCGTCGGCAACTGCCACTACGGGATGCGTGACCTCGCGGACGCACCGATCCAGACGTTCCACTCGCTGTGCCACGACGTCCTCGAAGAGCATGGCCACGCCGCGCCAACCTACCTCGGCATCGACGACCGCATCACCGGATCGACGCGCATCATCGAGGACGAACTCGTCGAACAAGCCCTGTTCGAGGAGTTCATCGACCGATTCAGCGACGACCACCCCGAGTACGACGACGTTTTCCGCGCGCTCTCGAACCCAGAAGACCTGCTGGGACTCGTCAACCAGCTCGCCGCGAAGGGGGTATTCCCCGACGCCGACGGCTGGTACCGCGACGGCGAGCGCCACCTCGATGGCGACTTTGCAGCGTTCAAGCAACAGTTCGACGAGCTGAACGAATCGCGCAACGGTGGGAGCAAACAGTCGCTGCTGCGGTCGAAACTCGGTCGGTACGGCCGGAACAAGACATACCTGCCAGATGCGCCCGAGAAGTCGAAGATTCGCGGCAGCGGCAAGCAGGTGCCCGACGACATCGCCCAACTCGTCTTTGCCGAGGACCGAGGGGAACTGAAGGCGTTCGTCCACGATGTCTACCACGAGTACCTGCGGTTCGCGCTGCGGCGGAACTACCTGAACTTCGGGATGCTCCAACTGTTCGCGTTCGTCCTGCTCTGTGAGAACCACGAGTTGCGCGAGGAGGTCGCGTTCGAGTACGTGATGATCGACGAGTTCCAGGACTCCAGCGAGATCCAGTTCAAACTCGCGCTCCTGTTGGCGGGGACGAACAACATCTGTGTCGTCGGAGACTGGAAGCAGAGCATCTATCGCTTCCAGTACGCCGACGTCGCCAACATCGTCGAGTTCGAGGATCGACTCGGTCGATTCGTCGAGCAGTTGAACAGCGACCACGAACGGGTCTCGTTCCCTACGAGTCCCATCACCACCATCGAACTCGTCGAGAATTACCGTTCCACCCAACGGATCCTCGACTTCTCGGAACACGGCCTCCGTGTCCCCGCGGCGAATCGCGACGACGTCGACGTCGATGCGGTCGATGACCGCATCGTCTCACTCGAGTCGAACGCTGACCACGAGAACACCACCATCGAAGCCGTCCAGAGCGACGAGGAACAGGAAGCGGTGCTGGCGAAGATACAGGGGATCGTCGGCAACGAGGATTACCGCGTCGAGGACGAAGACGGTGGCCTCCGGGCGCCAGAGTATAGCGACGTCGCAGTGTTGACCCGTACCCGTGACTTCGGTCGCGAATTGCTCGGGACTGCCGAAGAGTACGGTCTCCCGATGGCATACGAGGGTGGAATCGAACTCTTCCGAACCGATCAGGCGAAGCTTCTGCTCGCCTGGTTGCGCATCCTCGAAGACGACGTCGACCGTGGTTGGGCAGTCGTCCTCGAGCGCGCGGGGTACGCGCTCGACGAAATCGATGCCGTCCTCGAACGTGAGGCATACCCCGAGAACATGGTCGAGTTCTGCGAAGAGCTCCAGGGAATGGAGACGCTTGGCGGCGTCGCCCGGTGTGTGTTCGCGCGCTACGGGTACGCTGGGCCGACTGCCGACGTCGTCCTCCATACGCTCCAGTCGGTCCACAACGCGACCACACAGACGCGTGGCGACCTCATCCGGTTCATCGAGCGCGCAATCGAGGCCGGGAGTACCCACGAGGTGCACGCCGGGGCGGGGACGAACTCGGTGACCGTCCAGACGATTCACGCCACGAAAGGCCTCGAGTATCCCATCGTCATTCTGGCGAATATGAACAGCGGGCGCTTCCCGCCGGGTGGCAGTGGTGGCGGGGTCATTAGCTACGACGAACCCAACGGGGTGCGGCAGCGTAAGATCTACTCGGAGGAGGCACACGGGCTGCCACACGTCTACGACAACTGGCAAGCCGACGTCCTCCAGAAGTGTTCACCTCGCGAGTACGACGAGGAACGCCGGTTGCTGTACGTCGCCATCACCCGCGCCGAAAGCCACGTCGTCTTCACAGCCGGCGAGGACCCGAACACGTTTGTCGAAGAACTCCCAGTCGAGGTCGAGGAAATCGCTCCCGACGTCACGGAGCGCACGCAGAAGGAGACGGAACAGACTCCGCTTCAGGTCGAGATGCCAGTCCCAGAGGGCCCACGAGGCCACACGCCACACACACTCATGCACGACGACGTCTTCGAGGACGTCGAGGGCGGCAGAGGGACTGAGTTCGGCACGCAGGTTCACGACTTCGCCGAGGCGTATGCACTCGGTGAGTGCGTCGAACCGCGGAATACTGACGAAGCGCACGTCAAGCAACTCATCGACGGGTTTGACGGGGACTTGTTGGTCGAAGAGGACGCGTATCTACCGCTGTCGGTCGACGGTGATCGTGTCACGATTTCGGGCATCGTCGACCTCGTGTGCGTGACCCCTGACTGTGTCGAGATTGTGGACTACAAGACTGACCGGGGCCGACATGGCGAAGAGGAGTATCGCAAGCAGTTGAGCGTGTACTACCACGTCGCTCGCGAAGTCTATCCCGACCGCGAGATCACTGCTAGTATCTTCTACACCGAAACGGGAAGTCGGCACGAGATTGACCCCCAACCCATCGACGACATACAGCGTCTCGTCGAAGAGGTCGAACCTCCTTCGGGGGGTGTTAGCGAAGCAATAGACCAGTGACTGCGTCGTCTGGCGCACGTCCGGCAGGTAGACGCGCGATCAATCCGTCCGGTCGTGAAAGGACTACAGTGCTTCCCCAACCGCGTTCAGATACTGGCAAGCACTCTCTTCGAGAGTTGTGGCATAGTCGTCGTACGTCTCTACGTCGGGATTGGTTGCGAGTTCGATCGAACGGAGCGAGTAGGTTCCCATCACACTCGACTCTTTCCGCTCACCACCCGTCTGCGGATAGACGATTGCACCAGGTGCTTCGAGGGCCAAAATGTACGACGTCAGTTGGTACACGTCGCCTGACGAGGTCGATCCCGTTTTCCACTTGGCGTCAGCCACAGTAACCGGTGTGCCGTCGTCACGAGTGACGAGTATGTCGGGGCGCATTGATACTGCGTGTGGGCCTTCAACCACGTTCGGTATCGAGGCCTGCCCTGCTACCTGGAGACCGTCAAGATTCTTCGCCGCCGCTCGGAACGACCGTTCGACTATCCGTTCGAACACGTCGTTCATATTGACGAATAACGCCAGCGAGCGTCGCTCCCCCGCCCGGACGTCTTCGAAGAACTCGCGTGCGAGGATTAATCGCGCCAGTTCGAGCAACGCCTCGTAGTGGTCGTTCAAACGGGAGAGCTCGATTCGCCGGACATCGGCCATCGAGACCGGTTCCACGGAAACGAATTCCCGAAGCTGTTGCTCCTGGTGCTTCAGTCGGCTAGATAACTTCTCATCTTGAACGAGCACCAAGAGAATCCGTAATGAGGCGAGAACAGCCCGGTTCAACAGGTTGTCGGTAGTGAATTCGTCGTACTCGACAGCGAAGTTGGTCGTCACAGCGGCCGGTCGCTGGAGCTGTCGCTGTACGTCTATTCGGCCCTGAACGTGCTCTCGAATATCGCGCGTCCGAGTGTAGTTACGGTGAAGTCCTTGATCGAGGACGGTCTGTAGCTCTGCTTGGAAAAGCACGCCAAGTGCATCGAAGAACGATGATGCACTGGTGAACGACGTTTCGAAGTCAAACGTATCCACGGGAGTATCGAACGCGTACTGTAGTGCCCAGAGCAACCGGGTTACCGTTTGTTTTGGCGTTACTTCGATCTGTAGCCCGCTGGGAAGTGTGATCGTCCCCACGTGAGAACCGGTTTCGATGATCACTAGGCCGTCGCTGGTGAAGGCGGTTTCGAGCGGTGTCGTCTGGCTTATATCATCGAGTGACTCTAAGAACGTGATGTCTTTCTGGCTGAGGTCGATGGGGTGAGTGCTGTCGTGTTCGTCGAGGGAGACGATGTCTCCATCACGGGTCGGTCCGGCCTCGCTCTCTGCTTGGATCGGCGGACCGAGTTGGCCGATGGGAACGAAGTCACTCATCCCGGAACGACCGCGCTTCTTTCGCGAACGATCGAATCCCCTCTTCGAGAGTCGTAATCGCTTCCTCGGCGAGTTCGTCTATGGCGAGGGTAGGTTCATTGAATGAGCCATTGTCTCCTGCGTCCGGGTTCCAGTTGTGCTCGTAGCCGTCGATGTCGTTGAAGACGCGGCCGGCTTGTTCGATGAACTCGCGGGTGAGTGGGTTCTCATCCCGGTTGTGCAACCAATTCCACCGGAACCCAATTTCTCCCTTTTCGTCGATTTTGATGATTCCGACACCGGGATCGACATCGTCTGACTTCACCATCACAGACGCATTGTGCTTGCCTCGGCCCGCGTCCAACCAGCCAATCTCGTCACCAGCGTCGAGTACTCTGTTGATCTGTGCTGCCGATTCGCTGTCAAGTGTCGATGTTAGTCGCTGACGGAACGTCTCGGGTGTTCGTTCGCCGGCAGCCCACGGGTCTTCTGCATCCTGTTGTACTGCTCCGGTAGCGCCTCCATTGGACTCTGCAGTTACAGATCGAGGAAGCGGGGCGGGGTCGTCTATACCCGCGAGGGCACATAGTGCAAGATACAGCTCGTGTACATCGAACGATCGAATCCGTTCGGTGTCCCAGTCTACCAGTCGATCGCCCGTCTCACGCAGGAGTTCGTCACGAAGGCGCTCGAACTGACCGAAGTAGTATTCCTCGAGTTGTGGGAGAATGTCGTACCGCCAGGCATCGGAGAACGCACTCGCCGACTCGTGGTTGAGAAGGTACGTGTGTCCCAGCTGTTTCCCCTTCCCGAGCTGAGGGGCTGCCAAGATACGGTCATTCAGCGTTCGCACTGCGAGAATACTCACGCCCAAGAGTCGCTCCCTAGGTGGGACTGCATCAGATCGCTCTGTGACAGCGCTTCGTGGATCAGTCGTTACGGTGTCGTACTCGTCGAACACCGACTCCAGATCTGGGGGAAAGTCGATGAACCGGAACCGCCGTCGAAGCGCAGTATCGACCAGCGCAATGGACTGGTCGGCCGTGTTCATCGTCCCGATGACGTAGAGGTTCGATGGAATCGTGAACGTCTCCCCCGAGTGGGCGAGCTCGGTTTCGAAGCTATCCCGCTTGTCGGCTTCGAGGAGCGTGATCACCTCACCGAATATCTGCGCGAGGTTACCGCGGTTGATCTCGTCGATGATGAGAACGAACGGTGGTGATGTCTCACCGTCAGCGGTTGCTTGCAGGGCGTCGGATGCGTCCCCGGCGATTTTCTTCAGGACGCCGTCTTCGACTCGGTAGGAAACGCTCCCGGACTCAGTCGCATCGGCAGTCAGACCCTCGATGAAGTCCTCGTAGGAAAACGACGGGTGGAATGTGACCGACCGAACCTGACTCTGTGTCGGCTCGCCTTCAGTTCGCTCGTTCACCCACCAGTCGGCGAACCGCTTCGCCTCGAACGTCTTACCCGTTCCAGGCGGACCATAGAAAACGACTTGCTTCGAACTCTTGAGTTGACGCTCGACAACACCAGCTATCGGTGGCCGCTCGGGCCGGCTCGGTTCGGTGATTCCATTGAGCGTGTGGTAGCTCTCGAGGACCGACTCGAATTTCGAAAGCACAGCTCCGGCAGTCACCGCTTCGTCGGTTATCCGTTCGAGGTCACGTTGCTGTTTCCACTCCCCATCACGTTTCTCGTCGCCTACGTGGAGGCCGTATGAGAGACGATCACCGTGGAATCCGAGATACAGTTGGTACGCTTCGGTCTGGCTCTCGTGGGTGGCTGGAAATATCGCTAGCCAAGCGAAGTCGTCCAGCTTGTGACGGGGCTCTGAATGGTTGACGATATGCTGGGTCGACTCCTGTGCGCCACTCTGCTCGAGGAAGAAGTTGGATAACGTCCGAAGATAGGCGTTCAGCCGAGGCTTGTAGTAGTCGTAGTATAGCTGGCCGACCGTAGTGAACGGTCTATAACCCTGAGCGATGTTCTTCTCGTGTTTCTCGTTCTCTTCCTCGATGAATGTGGCTAGTTCGTCAGTCGTCAACCCGCTATCCGACGTAATCGACTGAAGCGCTCGGTAGCGAACCCGGTTGATCTTGTCGTCGCCTTGGTACTGGTTCGCTTTCGCCTTCAGATAGGGGCTTGGAAGGCGTCGAATCGCCTCGCAGAAGCTGTTCGGTTCACTGGCTTCCCCTTCTTCGATCTCATCTTGAAGTTCCTGTCGGTACTCGTGAATACGGCGTGATGTCTGTCGAATCGATTGTAAGAGGAACGTTGCGAAGGATTCCGGCACTGGGTCGGTGCCGATGTGTTCGAAAAACCGTTCTAGGTCGGCAGGGTCGATATCGAAGCGATACTGATCATTGAGACTTGCTGAAAGACGTCTGGTGAAGGTCTGATAGAGGGCGCGTTTTTCCTCGGCTGTTAGCGTCTCGGTCGTATCGACAACTGCGTCGTTCAGTTGTTCTTCCCTCGCGGGCCCCCAATCAGCGAAATAGCGTAGCACTCCCCGAAGTGCGGCCTCCGAGTAATCTGTCTCCTCCATCGCACTCGGAACCGAAACGAGGTGATACGCGTTCTTCAGTTCTTGCGTATCAAAGTAATAGCCCTCAATTTCGAGCGTACTTGGCATCTACAAAAAGATGTGTACTCTCTGGGATAGGTGTTTTCGTAGAGGGAACGTCGATGGCGTCGACTACTGTGTTTCGATTGTCTGAAGTAGGCAGTCGAAATACAGTGGCTTCCTAAAGATGACCTCTCGCACAAATTGAATCCGTTGAAGACGAATGGGCGCTGCAGGATTTGAACCCGCGACAATCTGGTCCGAAGCCAGATACTCTGTCCAGGCTGAGCTAAGCGCCCGTGTTCTAACGAAACTCGACGGCCGATGATAAATGACGCGATTTGCGATGGACATCGCAGGAGCACGGTATCGTCCGGGCCGAGTGATAGGGGTGGGGACGGTTTCTCCGCATCGAAGCCTCATCCTCCGATTCTACGCAATCAAAAAGAATATTACCGGCTCACTATATGTTCATACTACCTCATGATTTCCGGTGAGCTGTGTCGTCCGCAGGGAGTGGTTTCCCTCCATCTAGTGGTCCCCACGAGGGTTCGTGATGTATGACCTTGGCCCGCCGCTCGGTGTCGAGGTCGAAGCGGGGACCAACCTCCTTCTCTCCGGTCCGGCGCTCACCGGCAAGAAAAGCTTCGCCTTCGACGCACTAGCGACCGGCATCCGCAACGACGAGGGTGCCGTCGTCGTCAGTAACACCGACGGCGCCAAACGCGTCTTCGAGGATCTCGGTGAACGCGTCGACTACGCCGACCGTCCCGTCGCGGTCGTAGACTGTGTCACCAGACAGCAGGGTGTCAACGAGGTCCGCGACGATACGCAGGTCCGCTACACTTCTTCGCCCGTGGACATGACTGGCGTCGGGATCAAGTTCTCCGAAATCCTCGAAGAGTTCTACGAGAAGCAAGGTGTGGAGCGAAACCGGGTGTTTCTGGACTCGCTGTCGACGCTCCTGATGTACTCGGACCTCCAGACGGTGTTCCGCTTCCTTCACGTCTTCACCGGGCGCGTCCAGAGCGTCGACGGACTCGGTCTCTACGCCATCGACTCCTCGGCCCACGACGACAAGACCATGAACACGCTAAAACAACTGTTCGACGGCGTGATCGAGACTCACGAGGACGGCGAGCCGACGGCGAACCTGCCTGAGCGGTAGCGGGCGATTCTTGATCGCGGGTCGCCTACGCCACAACCATGACTGATACGACTGACGACGACATCGAATCGCTCCTCAACGTCGACACCATCGCCGTCGTCGGCTGTTCGGGAACGCCCGGCAAGGCAGCCCACGACGTTCCGGCCTACCTCCAACGACAGGGGTACGACATCGTCCCGGTCAACCCGAACCGCGAGGAGATCCTCGGCCGGCCGTCGGTCGATAGCCTCGCCGAGGTTGGTGCGGCGGTCGATTTGGTCGACGTGTTTCGACCGAGCGAGGCAGTGAGCGGCGTCGTCAGCGACGTGCTGGAGCGGGTCGCGGCGCGTGACGACGTCCAAGGCGTCTGGCTCCAGCGCGGGATCCGTGACGACGACGCGGCCGCCCGCGCCCGCGAGGCTGGACTGCGCGTCGTCCAGGATCGCTGTCTGAAGGTCGAACATCGGCGACACAGCGAGTGAGGGGTCAGGCGTCGGTGGTGGCGTCAGCCGCGTCACCGCCGTCGCTTCCTTCCTCGGCGGCGACTTCCTCGGCGTCGACGACGTGGACTTCGGCGGTGATCGCTTCCACGTCGATCCCGCGTTGCTCGGCGAGTGCCTCGAGGATGGCCCGCTGTTCGGCTAGTTCGCGGTCGAGTTCGTCGACCCGGTCCTGTGTCTCGACGACCGTTTCGCGCATCTCGCTCACCTGTTCTCGAAGCTTGTTCAGGCGGGCGTAGACGTCTTCGGCCATGTCGGCGACCTGCTGAAGCTTCTTGGCGGTGCTTCCGAAACCCATACACGACATCTCTCGTGCGTGCCTTGAGTGTGTTTCGGGGTGGGAGCTACTCGTCGACGTCGATCCGCGGCACCGTTCGCCGGAGGCCGAGGTAGGCGGCGACCCCGAGGACGACGTAGCCAGCGACCAGCAACGGATACGTCGGACCGACGCTGTCCACGGCGAGGCGGGCGACGGAGTTGACGGGGTTCACGGGGAGGAGCGTCGCCCCGCCGAAGGCGACGAGGACGCCCACGGAGTAGAGAAACTGGGCGGCCCGGCGGTCCGGGGCGAGCAGGGCGATGGTCGCCGCAAGTGTGACCACGAGGAGAGCGAGTGCGGCGACGACGACGAGCACGGCGACGGGGTGGCGAACGCTCGTCCCGTTGAGATCCAACAACGCGACCCAGAGCGCCGCCTGCGCGGGGGCGAGTCCCACCGCGGCCCACACCTTGCCGTCGACGATGTCGACGGTCGAGACGGGGGCGACCCGGAGGAGTTCGAGCGTCCCGCGTTCGACCTCCTCGGTCAGCGAGTCGACGGTCATCGACCCGCTGATGAAGACGGGGAGGAAACAGAGCAACGGGAGCAACACGGTGTAGCTGAACCCGTAGTACGGCGAGGCGCCGCTCCGCGGTGGGAGGCCGAGCGGCGTCGCCGACAGCTGCGCGGAGCGGTCGGCCCGCTCCACGCGCTCGAACGTCGACAGCGCGTCGCGCAACTGGACGACGATGATCGTCGTACGGACGTTACCGTCGGGGACCGTCGCTGTGACGAATACCCGGCCCGCCCGCCGGTCCGCGAGGAGGATGGCGTCCACCTCCCCGCGGTCGAAGGCCGCCCGCGCCGACGTCTCGGAGACGTAGCGCGTCCCCGATATCGACGGTCGCTCGTCGACGGTCGCCAGCAACTCGTTGCTCGCGTCGCCGGTGACGGCCACCTCCGTCTCGAAGCCATCGACGCTTCCAGGGTCGTACAGCGAGACGAGGCCGACGACGAGAAACGACGAGAAGGCGGCGATGAACAGTTGAATGAGCAAGGCGAGGACGATTGTCTTCTCGGAGCGCAGCGTCGCCAGTTCCCGCCGGGCGATGGTCAGGCGTGGATCACCCAAGGACACTCACCACCGCGAAGTTGTACGCCGCATGAAGCAACGTCGCGGGCACGAGCGCCGCGAAATACCAGTTACGGGAGCGACTCGCCCCCAGCGCCGCGATACTCGTCGTCGTCGCGTGGAGGACGAGGGGGGCAACGAGGAGTCCGAGGGCGGCCGCGGAGCCGACGCCGACCGGCGTGAACGCCGCCTGTCCGAGCGCCAGATCCGGAAGCCCAACGAACTGGACGACGGCAGTGAGCTTCTCGCCGAGGAAAAATCCGAGTCCCGAGAGCGAGCCGAGAATGAGTGCCGTCCGCAGGGTGCGGCGGTTGGTGAAGTCGTTTTCGAATCCCGCGTAGACGTGGACGCTCTTTGCGACTTCCTCCACGCCGGCGACGACGAGCAGGAGGAGGGGAATCGAGACGTCGACGGGGAGGACAAAGAGGACGGCGATGGCGAGGAGTTCGACGATGAAGACGAAGGGGATAGCGAGCGCGCTCAGGACGGCCATAGAGCGCGGCCCAGCGATTCGGCTGTCGAGCGCGTCAAGGAACTTCAGCGGGACGGGGCGCTGTGTGAACATATCCTCCTCGCGGTAGACACCGACTCCGAGGGTGAAGAGGACGGCCGCGCCCACGTAGAAGGGGCCGGTCGAGAAGGCGTACTGGGCGGCGGTGACGCCGGTACCCTGCAGGTCGTGGACGACGAGCGTCAGCGGCGAGATGAGGGCGATTGGCGTCACGTTCGTGAAGATGGCGGGGACGAAGGCATAGGAGGTGAGAAAGACGGAGATGGTGACGGTGACGAAGGTGAGCTCCTTGAACGACCGGGCGAACATGCCGCCGACGAAGGTGGCCGCAAGATAGAGGGCGGCGATGGGGGCAACGGCGGCCACGCTCGTCAGGCCGCCGCCGATGGCGAGGGCGATGACTGCGGTCAGGCCCACCAGCGTCGCCAAGTACGGCAAGGTCTTGCCCGCGACGATAGCGGTCGGAGAGACGGGCGCGACCAACAGCAGTTCGCCCCGTCGGTTGATCCGTTCGTTGAGGATGCTACTCCCGTAGGGCTGGATGACGAAGTTCATCGGCACGAAAAAGACGAACGCGAGGACGAGTGCGCCGAAGGGGAACGGCGGCGAGATATCGGCCGGCGAGCCGGAATTGCCGCCGCCCAGGAGACTCCCGCCGAGAAACGGGACGCCGAGCGAGCCGTCGGTGCCGCCGGTGCCGCCGGCGGTGTCTGCAGTGTCGTCTGCTCCTCCGTCGCCGCCGTCGCTCCCACCTTCGCTTTCGCTCCCGTCGTCGCCACCGCTGCGCGTCTCGTCGCCGGACGCGGGGTCGTCGCCGGCTACGCCGCCGGTCCCAGCGCCCGTTTCCGTCCCGGAGCCGCCATCGGCGACAGCGCCCGGGCTACCCCCACGGTCGGCGTACCGAAGCGTGACGACGACCGGGAACGCCGCCGAGACGTTCTCCTCTGCCTCCATCTGATTTAGGTTGTGCCGTCGAACGGCGCTCCGGAACGACGACAGTGCGGCCTCGGCCTTCCGCGAGTCGGCAACGTAGAACTGGTCGTCGCGGACGACCACCTCGACGCTGCGGCCGAGCGAGCCGAGGTCAGGGGGTCGCGCCGCGAGTGCCGGACTCTCTCGAACCACCTCGTGGTAAGGGCTGTCGGCCGCGACCCCGATCCGGTAGACGTCGCGGTCGAGGGCGGCGCCGCCAGTCGCGAGGGTTGCACCGCCGACCGCTCCCGCGAGCAGGAGAGCAACGAGACCGAGCGCCGCCGTCCGTCGGTCGACGACGCCGGCGCTTCGCCCCACCTCCCAGCGGGCGATACGGGCGACCGCACGGAGACCGTCGCGGAGTCGGTCGGACGGCGGCGGCGCCGTCACTGCGCCCCCCGCGGGCCGTCGACCGTCTCCGCGGCCAGATCCAGGAATATCTCCTCCAGACTCGGCTCGTCGGTGCGAATATCGACTACCTCGCCGCCCGCCTCGCCGGCCGCCTCGCGGACCCGCTCGACGGCCGCCATGTCCGCGACGGTGGTGACGTGGCGGTCGCCGGCCGGGTCGGTCTCGAACGCGGGGACGGGAACCGACGTGAACACGCGGTACTCGGTGGTGCCGTACCGTTCCCGAATCTCGGGGACGGTCCCGCGGGCGACGATTTCGCCCCGGTTCATGATCGCCACCCGGTCACAGACGCTCTCGACGTGATAGAGGTTGTGCGCGCTGAACAGCACCGTCTTGCCGGCGTCACGGAGTTCGCGAACGAACTCCAGGACGTAGTTGGTGGTCAGTGGGTCGAGTCCGCTCGCGGGTTCGTCGTAGACCAACACGTCGGGATCGTTCACCAGCGACCGGGCGATTGCGACCTTGCGTTTCATGCCCTTCGATACGTCGCCGAGCCGACGGTCGCGGTGGTCAAGTTCGAGACGGTCGAGGGTCTCTTCGATCCGTTCGGTCGCCGTCTCGGACGGCACGTCGTAGAGGTCAGCGAAGAAATCGAGATACGAGCGGGCGGTCATGTCCTCGTAGAGCGGCGATTCCTCGGGGAGGAACCCAAGCGAGCGGCGCATCTCGGGGTCCTCGGCGTCGAAGCCCGCGACGGTTGCCGACCCAGCCGAAGGTTCGATCAGCCCGGCGATCATCTTCAGCGTCGTCGTCTTTCCTGCGCCGTTCGGGCCGACGATGCCGAAAATCTCGCCCCGCTCTACGTCGAACGTGCTGCCGACGACGGCGGGGAAGTCGCCGTATGTCTTCCGGAGGGAGTCGGCCTCGATCATCTCTCGGAGTGACGGCCGGCGGCGGGTTAAACGCACGGCCCGCAGAATCAGTCGTGATTCTCACACCGTCGTACTCGTTCGACCGGCGGTTGCCGCCGCGGGGCGCGGTCGCCCGACTCACTCCGGGACGACGTCGATTCGCTCTCGGAGCCACGCGGCCGCGTCCTCGATTTCGGCGGCGTCGGTTGCGGTGATCTTCAACCGGTTTCGCTCGTCGCCGCTCGGGTAGCTCCCGACGGTGACGTCGAACCGCTCGCGGACGCCTGCGAGCGCCTCGACCATCGATCCCTCGGGCTGTGGGGTGTACAGCGTCGTCGAGACGGCGTCGCCGCCGAACTCGCCGGCCACGAGTTCGAAGAGGGCCTGCATCTCCGCGGGAACCCCCGGGAAGGCGTAGACGTTTTCGAGGACACAGCCGGGACACAGCCCCTCGGGGTTGACGAGCGGACGGGACCCCTCGGGCAGCGCCGCCCAGGCGTCGACGTCGATGTCAAGTTCGTGGGCCTCGACCAGGTCGGGGTTGCGCTCCCGATAGGCGGCGACGGTCTCGACGACGTCCTCGCGGACAGCGGGGTCGACGACCAAGTCACGGCCGAAGGCGTCCGCGATGGCGTCGGCAGTCACATCGTCGTGTGTGCCGCCCAAGCCACCGGTGACGACGACGGCATCGAAGGCATCACACCACCGCTCGACGGTCTCCCGAATCACCGCCCGGTCGTCCGGAACGGTAAGGATGCGGACGACCGTCGCACCCGCCGACGTCAGCCGGTCGGCGAGCCACGTCGCGTTCGTGTTCTCCGTATCACCCGCGAGCACCTCGTCGCCCACGGTGAGAATGGCGACTTCCATCGGCCGTGACGAGAGTGGCCGCGACCAAAAGCTGTCTGGATCGGTCACCAACGCGTCGCGCGAGCGGTCGATCACAGTAACGGTGAAGGGGTTGTAGTGTCACGTATCCAAACAGTTTGGCGACGACCACGACACAGGTTGCCCGTCGAAACGAACTCCCTGACATGACTGATTCCACGACCGACCCGCGCTGTCCGAACTGCGGTGAGCCAATCGGCCGGACGGCGACCTACTGTATGCACTGTTCGGCCGACCTCACCGAGGAGCGGGCAGCGGCCGACGCGGACAACGACGGCGTGTGGGACGAGGCGGAGGCCGAGGTTGGGACGGAGATGGCCGCAGGCGCCGCCGAGTCACAGGCGGACTCCGGGATCGGTGCCACCATCGCGGCGTACGGTCGTCGGATCACCGACGCGGCCGACAGGTCCGGAGCCACCGCCGGGACGGAGGGGCAAGCCAGCCGGCTGCTAGCTCCCGACGGAGCCGTCGACGGCACGCTCACCGCCTTGGTCGGCGCCGTTGGCGGACTCGTCGTCGGCGTGGTCGGCACTGTCGTCCTCGGGTTTCTCACGGGGAGTGGCGTGGCGATTCCGCTCGGCTTCGTCGCGTGGCTTGGTGCCACCGCCTATCTAGTCCGCCGACGGACGGTCCAGGATGCGGTCGCGAAAAGCGGCTACGCCGTCGCGGTCGTCTTACTGAGCGTGCCGGTGGTCGCACTCAGCCCGGCCGTCCCCGTCGACGGCGGCCTCGATGAGCGCGGCGGACTCTTCGTCGTGTTGATCCTCTTCGTGGGCGTTCCGGCCGCCATCGCCGCCGCCGTCGGGCTGATCGCCTCGCGGTTCGTGCCCGACAGCCCCGAGGCGGCCACTGGCGGGACCGATGGCGACGGTGGCGGGGATAGAAACACCGACACAAGCGGGTGATCGAACGCTCGACTCAGTCGTACTCGTAGAAGCCGGTGCCCGTCTTCCGGCCGAGGTCACCGGCCGCGACCTTCCGCTTGAGCAGATAGGGCGGCTTGTAGCGGTCGCCAAGTTCGTCGGCGAGCGTCTGGCTGGCGTCGAGACAGACATCGAGACCGATGTGATCGGCGAGTTCGAGCGGCCCCATCGGGACGTTCGTGCCGAGTTTTAGCCCCGCGTCCATGTCCGCCTTGCTCGCGACGCCCTCGTCGTAGGCGCGGATGCCCTCGTTGATCCACGGCATCAACACCCGATTGACGACGAAGCCGGGTTTGTCGTCGGACTCCCAGGTGGTCTTCCCGAAGTCCTCGGCGAGGGTGTGCGAGCACTCGACGGCCGCGTCGGCCGTCTTCTCGCCGACGACGAGTTCGAGACCTTCCATGATCGGCGCGGGGTTCATGAAGTGCAGGCCGACGACGAGTTCGGGGCGCTCCGTCACCGACGCGATGGTGGTGATCGAGAGCGTCGAGGTGTTCGTCGCGAGGATCACGTCGTCGTCGACGGCGGCATCGAGGTCCGCGAAGACCTCCTGTTTGATCTCCATGTTCTCGACGGCGGCCTCGATGACGTAGTCACAGGCCGCAAGGTCGTCGAGGTCGGTCGTGCCGGAGATGCGCTCGACCGCGGCGTCGGCCTCCGACCGGGCGAGTTGGTCCTTCTCGACGAACCGAGAGAGGCTGTCGTCGATGCGGTCGAAGCCGTCCGCGACGAGGTCGTCCTCGATGTCCCGCATCACCACGTCGTAGCCGGCGGTGGCGGCGACCTGTGCGATGCCACTGCCCATCGTCCCGGCGCCGACGACCCCGACGGTGTCGATATCGCTAAACTCTCGCATAGATCCTCTTCTGCGTGCCTGGACCGTAAGGGTAGCGACCGGCGGCGACCTACCGGACGAGGTAGCCGCCGTCGATGACGACCGATGTGCCCGTCATATACCACGAGGCCTCTGAGGCCAGAAAGACGACCAGCGGGGCGATGTCTGCCGGGGCCGCCATCTCGTCGAGGAGCATCTCGTCGAACCACTGCTGGGTCATCTCCGGTTCGTTGGCGATCACCTCGTCGACCATCTCCGTCCGGACGTAGCCGGGATTCACGTTGTTGACCCGCACGTCGTGTTCGGCCCACTCCGATGCGAGTTGGTATTTCAGCCCCTCGACGCCTGCCTTCGAGGCGTTGTACGAAAGCTGCGGTTGTGGGTGGTTCGCCATGAACGCAGAGATGGAGGAGATGTTGACGATGGAGCCGCCCCCGTCGTCGATCATCTCACGACCGACGAACTTCGCACAGTTGAAGACGCCGGTCAGGTTCACCTCGACGACGCGGTGCCACTCCGCGGCCGACATCTCCTCGGCCGGCGTGTTGATCGTGATGCCAGCGTTGTTCACGAGGATGTCGACGCCGCCGAACGCCGCGACGGTCGCCTCCGCGAGTGCTCGGGCGTCGTCCTCGTCGGTGACGTCGACTGGCACCGCGAGCGTCTCGGCGCCGGTGGTCGTGGCGATGTCGGCCGCGGCGCGTTCGCCGGCCGCTTCGTCGCGGTTGGCGACGACGACGTTCGCCCCCGCCTCCGCGAGCGCGGTCGAAATCGCCCGTCCGATGCCGCGATTGCCACCGGTTACGACGGCCGTCTGTCCGTCCAGCCGGAATCGATCCAGTACAGACATCCCGAGAGATGACAGAGTGAACGCTCCTAAAACTGTGGGGCCGACAACGCTGGAAAGCAAACCCGACTCGACCGATCCCGAGACGAATCACGATGCACGTAGTGACGCGTGGAGAGAGTCCGCCCGCTCGATCCACGACCACACGCTTTATGTGTGATTTGACCGGAACGTTCTATACATGATTCCCGGCGCTGACTCCGCGATCACTCGTGACGGCAAGGCACTAATCCTCGCGTACGACCACGGCCTCGAACACGGCCCGGTCGACTTCGAACCGGTGCCGGAGACGACTGACCCCGCGACGGTGTTCGACGTGGCCACCCACGGCGCGGTGACCGCCGTCGCGGTCCAGAAGGGCGTCGCCGAGGCGTACTACCCGTCCTACGAGGACGACGTGTCCCTGCTGGCGAAGCTGAACGGGACGAGCAACCTCTGGATGGGCGAGCCAGACTCGTCGGTCAACTGGTCGGTCGACTACGCGGCCGAACTCGGCGCCGACGCCATCGGCTTCACCGTCTACGGCGGATCGAACCACGAGGTCGAGATGTTCGAGGAGTTCCGACAGGCACAGGAGGCGGCCCGTGACCACGACATGGGCGTCGTGATGTGGTCGTACCCGCGTGGCCAAGGGCTGAAAGACGACACGAGTCCCGGGACCATCGCCTACGCCTCCCGCCTGGGTCTCGAACTCGGTGCCGACATCGCGAAGGTGAAATATCCCGGCTCGGCCGACGCAATGGAGTGGGCCGTCGACAGTGCGGGCGACATGAAGGTCGTGATGAGCGGCGGGTCGAAGACGAGCGACGAAGCGTTCCTCTCGACGGTACGGGAAGCGATGGACGCGGGCGCCAACGGCTTGGCGGTCGGCCGCAACGTCTTCCAGCGGGAGAACCCTGAGGCCATCCTCGACGGCCTCGAAGCGGTCATTTTCGAGGACGCGTCCGTCGACGAGGCCCTCGCGGCGACCGGCGCCGTCGAAGCGAGCGACTGATGCGCCGGGACGACGCCGTCGCCACGATCCGTGAGACGGTCGCTGCGACCGCCCCGGAGATCCGCGCGGGGTTGCCCGGCCGCCGCGAGAAGTCCGAGGCCGAGAACCCCACCGGTGATCGGCGGTTGGCGGCCGACGAGTACGCCGACGACCTGCTCGAAGACCGCCTCGGCGGGATCGACGGTGTCGGCGAGTACGCCAGCGAGGAGCGGGCATCGGTCGTCGACACGGGTGAGGGGCTCTCGGTTGCGGTCGATCCCCTTGACGGCTCCTCGAACCTCAAGCCCAACAACGTCATGGGCACCATCGTCGGCGTCTACGACGCCCCGTTGCCCGCTCGGGGGCGGGATCTGATCGCCGCGGGCTATGTCCTCTATGGCCCCCTCACCACGATGGTCTTCGCGGAGGATGAGTCTGCAACCGAGTACCTGATCGAGGACGGCACGGCGACGACGCTCCGCGAGGACGTGACCCTCCCTGCGGACCCGACCGTCTACGGCTTCGGTGGACGGGTCCCCGACTGGCCAGACGACTTTGTGGCCTACGCCGAGTCGGTCGAGAACGAACTCAAACTCCGCTACGGCGGGGCGATGATCGGCGACGTGAACCAGGTGCTCACCTACGGCGGGGTGTTCGCCTACCCCGGCCTCGAATCGGCGCCCGAGGGCAAACTCCGCCTCCAGTTCGAGGCCAACCCCGTGGGATACGTGATCCGGGCGGCGGGCGGCCGGACCTCCGACGGCGACGGCTCGATACTCGACGTCGATCCCGACGGCCTCCACGACCGGACGCCGACCCACCTCGGTAACGCGTCGCTGATCGAGCGGTTGGAGTCGGCACTCGACTGACCCGGCCATCGCTCGGCGTGTTGCCCCCGGTAATGAGTCGTTTCCGCCGCGTATGCGGCGTATACTCACGGGGGACGTTGCTGTGGCATCGGTATGGCAACCAACACGGACTCCGCGAACAGCCGGCGTCCGGAGACGGTCGGCCCGTCGGTCGGCGGTGCGTACGTCGCCACCGTCGCCGCCCGGACGACGGCGTACACGACCTGGCTCTGGGCGTGCGCGCTCGGGGCGCTCGCGCTCGACGTCGCGCTCACCGTCGTCGGCCTCCGTCTCGGCCTGACCGAACTCAACCCCGTCGCCGCCGGCCTCATCGCCGATATCGGGACGCTCCCTGCGCTCGTCACGCTGAAGGGCGTTGCCGTCGGCGTCGGCCTCGCCGGGCGAGCCGTCCTACCCGCCGCGTACTACGGTCTCATTCCCGTCGGCCTGGCGCTCCCGTGGACCGTGGCCGCCGTCCTCAACCTGGCCACGGTCGGCGTCGTCCTCCTCTGACCCGGGATTGATGTCCCGGGCCGCCCAGCCCTCGATATGGCCCGCCGAACGGTCCTGTTCACGCCGGGTGACCGCCCGGATCGGTGTCGCACGGCACCGGCCACCGGCGCCGATACGGTCGTGTTCGACCTGGAAGACGCCGTCGCGCCGACCGACGCTGACGCGGCACGCGAAGCCGTTAGCGACCTGCTTTCCGACCCCACCTTCGACCCCGTGAACGCGGAGGTAGCCGTCCGTGTCGGGCGGTCGCCGGCCGCGGATCTCGACGCGCTTGTCGACGTGTCGTCGCGTCTCGACGCGGTGATGGTGCCGAAAGCGACCGCCGAGCGGGTAGCTACCGTCAGCGAGATGCTCGCCGCCCGCGACCTGTCGGTGCCGATCCTCGCGCTGATCGAAACGGCAACTGGCGTCCTCGACGCACGCGAAGTCGCGGCGGCTGCAGCGGTCGACGCGCTCTGTTTCGGCGCCGAGGACCTCGCTGCCGACCTCGGCGCGACCCGTACGGGCGCGGGAACGGAGGTGCTGTACGCCCGCCAGCGGGTCGTCGTGGCGGCGCGGGCGGGGGGTGTCGACGCTGTCGACACCGTCCACACCGACCTCGACGACGATTCGGGCCTCCGCGAGTCGAGCGAGTTCGCCGCCACGCTCGGCTACGACGGGAAGATGGTGATCCACCCCGACCAACTCACCGTCGTCGTCGAAGGGTTCGCCCCCGACCCCGAACGGGTCGCGTGGGCCCGCCAGGTGCTCGACGCTGACGAGGCGGCCGAGGGTGGCGTCTTCGAGGTGGACGGCGAGATGATCGACGCGCCGTTGCTGGCACAGGCCGAACGGATTCTCGACCGGGCGGATGGGTGGGAATGAGCGTCCCGGACCGTCGAAAGGTCTGTATTGCAGGAGAGCAAACCGGCGGGCCAGATGGCGGACATCAACCCGTTCGAGAGTCTCCAGGAACAGATCGACGACGCCGCGGCCTACCTCGACGCCGGCCCGGACGTGATCGAGCGACTCAAACGCCCCGAGCGTGTCTTGGAGACGACGCTCTCGGTGGAGATGGACGACGGATCGGTCGAGCAGTTCCGCGCCTACCGCGTCCAGTTCAACGGGGACCGCGGGCCGTACAAGGGCGGCATCCGATACCACCCGAACGTCACCCAGGACGAGGTGACGGCGCTGTCGGGGTGGATGGCGTACAAGTGCGCCGTGGTCGACATCCCGTACGGGGGGGCGAAAGGTGGCATCGCGTTCGACCCTCGGTCCTACTCCGAGACGGAACTCGAACGGATTACGCGTGCGTTCGCGACCGAACTCCGGCCACTCGTCGGCGCGGATCGGGACATCCCCGCGCCCGACGTCAACACCGGTCAGCGGGAGATGAACTGGATCAAGGACACCTACGAGACCCTCGAACGGACGACCGAACCCGGCGTCGTTACCGGGAAGTCACCGTCCTCCGGAGGAAGCGCCGGTCGGGTCGAGGCCACGGGTCGGTCGACGATGCTCGCCGCGCGGGAGGTTTTCGACTACCTCGGACGGGGCATCGAGGGCGCGACGGTCGCCGTGCAGGGCTACGGCAACGCCGGATCGGTCGCGGCGACGCTCCTCGACGCCGCAGGCGCGACGGTCGTCGCGGTCAGTGACTCCCGCGGCGGCGTCTACGCCGCCGACGGCCTCGATGCCGCGGCGGTCAAGCGGCACAAACGCGAGACCGGATCGGTCGTCGGCTACTCCGACGCCGACGAGGAGTTGACGAACGAGGCGTTGCTGACCGCGGACGTGGATCTGCTGGTCCCCGCGGCCTTGGAGAACGCCGTCGACGCGGAGATTGCCCGTGACGTGCAGGCCGACGTGATCGTCGAGGCGGCCAACGGTCCCCTGACCCCCAACGCCGACGATGTTCTCACCGACCGCGATGTCTACGTCGTCCCCGACATCCTGGCGAACGCCGGGGGGGTCACCGTCTCGTACTTCGAGTGGGTGCAGAACCGACAGCGGTTCGCGTGGACCGAAGCGCGCGTCAACGACGAACTCGAACGGGTCGTCACTGAGTCGTTCGACCGACTGGTCGACACCTACGAGTCGACCGCCGTACCGAACCTCCGGACGGCCGCGTACGTCGTCGCCATCGACCGCGTCGCCGACGCCGCCGACGACCGCGGCAACTGGCCTTGAGTGGAGGGGCCACTCCGTCCCGCACCGGCGCCCGATCAATAGGTATATACGTGATTCCGGGCAACATCGAGTCGACGTGTCCCGGTAGGGTAGTGGACTATCCTCTTGGCTTCCGGAGCCAGGGACCGGCGTTCAAATCGCCGCCGGGACGTTTCTCCTGACCCCGAGCGACAGCGTAGCGTCCGTGACACGCACCCATCGGTGTCGATCCAGCTGAAGCTATTTGAGTATCGAGCGTCAAGTGGGCGATATGCGGACGCTAGAGGAGGTAAACCGGCGGTTACTCGACGCCATCGAGGAGCCACCGGACACCGGCGAGGAACGGCGACTCGACGAACTCGCCGCGACGTTTTGGGAGCGTGCCCGGCGCGGCGAGGGCCTAGACGCCGGCTATCGCTGTCGGGTCCGATACAAGCTACGAACCATCGCCGAGACGACTCACGACGCCCGGGCGCGACACCTAGAGCGCGCTCGCGAGTTGCTCGCCGAACGCGCGGCGTCCGGGTAATCGCGTGACCGGCGACACCGACGGTCCGGTGTCACCACGGCGGGCGGCCACGGCGGCACTCGGCGTGGGAGCGGCCGTCGCCCTCGGGCTGTTCGCCGGGGTCGGAACCGGCCCGTACGTGGCGTTCGCGACGGCGACGATATACGCCGGCGCGGCGTATTTCTACGTCACGTTCGACCTGTCCCTTGGCGCGACGCCGCTCGAGTTCGAGCGCCGAGCGGATAGGCTGGGGTACGCGGTGGGACTGTTCGGAACGAGCGTGAGTCCGCTGGTGTTGGCCCAGCGGTACGGCGGCGAGTCGGTCGTGTTCGTGACCTGGACACTGGGACTGATCGCCTTCCTCGTGTTCGTCCCGCGGGCACACCGCGTGTCGACGCGGGACTGAGAGCGAGCGGCGCTGTGCAGGACCCAGGGCGGATCGGCGGTCATCGGTTCTAGCGGTTGCAGACCGCCGAAGACACACTCGGCGGGAAACGGGGACAGCGGTCCGTACGGACCCTCGATGGTGGCGATGTAGTGAGATTTATCCCGCAGTAGGGGCGAGGATTTCCGAAGAATGCTTGGAGCCATCAAGCGCGAGCTATTCGAGGGGATACGCGTCGCGGTCGGCGATGCAGGCTACGACCGCGACGTCGAGCCCTCGACCGTCGAGTTGGAGGACTTCGACGACGAGGAGAAAGGGGAGTTCTCGTCCGCGGTTTCCTTTGCTATCGCGGCCGACGCGGGGGCGAACCCGATGGCGGTCGCCGAGGAGATTGCCGACCGGCACCGCGAGGCCGGGTTGCCCGACGGAATCGCCTCGGTCTCCGTCGAGAACGGTCACATCAACTACCACCTCGACGTAGACCAGATGGCTCTGCGAACGCTGTCGACAATCGACGCGGAAGGGGCGGCCTACGGGACGCGAGATCGGGACGACCCCGACCGGATCGTCGCCGACGTCTCCTCGCCGAACATCGCCAAACCGCTCCACGTGGGTCACCTGCGGAACACGATCCTCAGCGACGCGTTGATGAACGTCTTGGAGGCGCGGGGCCACGACGTGACCCGTGACAACCACCTCGGAGACTGGGGGACACAGTTCGGCAACCTTCTCCACGAGTACGTCGAATTCGGCGACGAGACCGCCTTCGAGGACGACCCTATCGCCCACCTCCTGGAACTCTACCAGCAGTTCGAACAGCGGGACTCGATGCTGGAGGACGTCGAGGAGTTCGACGCCGTGACCGACGCGTTCGGTGAGGCGGTCGCCGAGGAGCGAGCGTTCCACGTCGACGACGGCAAGGAGTGGTTCGCACGCCTCGAACGCGGTGACGAGCAGGCGGTCGAGCGCTGGGAGCGGTTCCGAGAGGCGAGCATCGAGCGCTTCAAGCGCGTCTACGCCGAACTCGGCGTCGACTTCGACCTCTGGCTGGGTGAGAGTTTCTACGCCCGTGAGGGGTGGAACGACCGGGTCGTCGAGAAGGCCCTCGACGAGGACGTGGCGATGCGCGGCCCGGACGACTCGGTGTTTATTCCGATCTACGCCGACGAGTACGGCGAGGCGGGCGACCCGTCGACCGCGGCCGTCGACGCGTCGCTGGACCGGGCGCGTGAGCTGCTCGACGAGGCCGGAAGCGTCGCGGACGCCGACTTCGACGCCTTCTACATCGTCAAGTCCGACGGCTCGACGGTCTACGGCACCCGCGACCTGGCAACCATCGAGTACCGGGTGAGCGAACTCGGCGCCGACCAGTCGGTCTACGTCGTCGCCAGCGAGCAGAACCGCTACTTCCAGCAACTGTTCGTCGCCGCCCGGAAGATGGGGTACGACGACGTCCACCTCGAACATATCGACTACGGGATGATCAGCCTCCCCGAGGGGAGTATGTCGACCCGCGGCGGTCAGATCGTCACCGTCCGCGAGGTGCTCGACGCGGCCCGGGAGCGCGCCCGCGACATTGTCGCGGAGAAGGGTCGCGACGTTGCCGAGGAGGGGATCGACACCATCGCCCGCAAGATTGCGCTCGCGACGGTCAAATACGGGATGGTCGCCTCGAACCGCGGCAAGGACATCACCTTCGATATCGACGAGGCGGTCTCGCTGGAGGGCGACACCGGCCCGTACGTCCAGTACGCCACCACCCGCGCGTACAGCATTCTCGATGCGGCGGAGACGGTCCCCGACGTCGAGGGCGTCGATCCGGCGGCGTTCAACGACACCGACCACAACCTGCTCCATCACCTCGGCCGCTACCCGCTCGTGCTCGGGCGGTGCGAGGAGCGATACGACGCCGCACCTCTCGCCCGCTACCTGCTGGAGCTGGCACACGTGTTCAACTCCTTCTATCACAAGAACCGCGTGCTCGACGCCGAGGACGCGGCAGCGGAGCGTCTCGTCCTGACCGACGCGACTGCACAGGTGTTCGAGAACGGCTTGGGGCTGCTCGGCATCGATACGCTCGCCGAGATGTGATCGACGGGGCACTTTTGCCCGCCCGGCCCGACGAGCAGCCGTGAACCGGAGTCGTGCGCTCGTCGTCGTACTCTGTCTCGTGAGCGCCGGCTGTCTCGGGGTCGGACCTGCCCCGTCAGACGCCGGTGAGACGACGACGGCGACGCCCGCGAGCGAAACGACCGTCCGCGTAACCGACGTGGTCGACGGCGACACACTCGACGTGCGGTTTCCGGACGGGCGGACCGACACGGTACGACTGCTCGGGGTCGACACGCCGGAGGTCCACGTCGAGAACGACCCCGCGGAGTTCGAGGGGGTGCCCGACACCGAGACGGGTCGTCGCTGTCTCCGCCGCCACGGCGAGGCGGCGACGACCTTCGCCGTCGAGCGACTCGCCGACCGTTCGGTCACCCTGCGCTTCGACGCGGCGGCCGGCCGGCGCGGCGGCTACGACCGACTGCTCGCGTACGTCCGCGTCGACGGCGAGTCGTTCAACGCTGCGTTGCTCGAACGCGGCCACGCGAGACTCTACGACAGTTCGTTCCGGGAGCGGGACCGATACGCCACACTCGAACGGGCCGCCCGCACAGACGGCCGTGGCGTCTGGTCGTGTGCGGCCTGAGAGAATGCGGTGGAGAGCGTGTGAGCGCCGGACGAGCCACAGCCGTGTGTCCCGCCCGACGTGATTACCACTGTGTATTCGCAAAGACTTTAGTATAACCAGAAAATATGTTATGACGAGTATGACACCCACACGGTCCCGGAGGCAGACGACGGACAAACGGACGGCCTGGGCCCGTGGGGCGGTGGGTCGATGATGGCGACCAAGGCTGGACTCGCCGGGCAGTTGGCCGTCGTCGCCGGCTTCGAGAACCCGCAGGCCGCCCTCGAACAGTATCCGACACCGCCGGAACTGGCCGCACACGTGGTTCACGTGGCCGACCTCAACGACGACATCCAGGGCCGGACGGTCGTCGACCTCGGCGCGGGGACGGGGATGTTCACGCTCGGAGCGGCGCTGCGCGGCCCCGAGCGAGCGGTCGGGGTCGAACTCGACCGCGACGCGCTGGAAGTCGCCCGCGAAAACAGGCGGCGGGTCGGCACCCGAACGGAGATTCACTGGGTACAGGGCGACGCCACCAGCGCCCCAGTCGATCCGGACGGGCCGACGACAGTCGTGATGAACCCGCCGTTCGGCGCGCAGTCGGGCAACGAACACGCCGACCGGGCGTTTCTGGCGACGGCCGCCGAGATTGCCGACGTCTCCTATTCGGTCCACAACGCCGGCAGCCGGGAGTTCGTCGAGGCGTTCGCGGCCGACAACGGCGGCGAGGTGACCCACGCCTTCGCGGCGCAGTTCTCCCTCGACCGACAGTTCGACCACCACGCGGCCGACCGTCACGAGATCGATACGGAAGTGTTCCGGATCGAGTGGTCCTGAGGCCGACGGCTCACTCGTAGGTTTCCTGTCTCGCGACCCGAACCCGCGTCCCACCGTTGAGGGCGTAGACCCGTCCTTCGACGTTGAGGAACTCCAAGCCACCGACCGATATCGTCTGGTTGGTGGCGGGCATTGGCGCGACCGACGACCGGTTTCCCACCGAGACGTTGAGGCGGAAGCCCTCCGGCGCCGCTTCGAGGGTGACGTTCCGGCCGGCGATTACGGGGTCGGCCCGCGCCGGCGGCGAGGTGTAGGCGGTTACGTTTCGGTCCCCGTATGCGAGACCGACCCGGTAGACCGTCCCGCCGCCGATGGCGTTCCACCCGGTTCGACGGACGCGGACGGAGTCCCGCCACCCGACGCCGCCGACGCGGACCTGCGTCGACCCGGTGAAGTCGAGTCGCCCCTTTGAGACCGCGGTCATCCAGATACCGCGGTCGCGGTTTCTGACGATCACCCCCGAGGTGTTGACCTGTGTCGTCTCCCCGAACGCCTCCACATCGATCACCGACACCATTCCGTTCGGTACGTCCTCCGCGTAGGTTACCTCGTACCCACGAACCGTGATCGGATCGCTCTCCCCGGGCAGGTCGCCGGACTGGGCCGTCATCAGGTTGATTGGAACCGCTGGTCCGGCGATGGCGGCGGTACAGAGCAACAGGGCGACCCCGCCGACCTGCCACCGCGGAATCGCCTGCAGGGCGTCCGGACTCTCCGGTGCCGACAGGAGCGGCCGGGCCGACGCCGCGACCGTTCCCGCGACGAGCGCCGCCAGGAGGACCACCAGCGCGAGGCCGGCCGCACGATAGAGGACGTAAGTCTCGCCGCCGCGGTACCAGTAGACCGCCCACATCGACTGGGCGACCCCGAAGAGCACGACGCCGACGGCGACGCGGGCCGCCGACGGTCGCTCCGCGTCGCTGGACCGGAGGAACCACACCCCGAGGAGGACGCCCGCGAGGAGTCCGACCGCGTGCCCTTGGATGGCGATGTCGGCCCACCACGGCGAGGAGTATGATGGCCCGGCGCTCGCCGACAGCGTGGGGGTCTGGAGCGCCCGATAGAGCGTCCGGACCGCGTTGCCGGCGCTCAGCGCGACGACCGTCGTGATCGGGTACCGCACCAGTGCGAACCCCGCAAAGGCAAAGACCACCCCCGAGAAGCCGATGATCGGACCGAGCGAGAAGGCGGCGGTGAACAGGCCGACGGCGACGACGGCGGCCGGGAACACCACGAACGCCCGCACGTAGGGGTTGGTCCACGCCGCGGTGAACGTCTGCGTGCCCCGTTCGTGGGGGAAGTGACTCCAGGCGTACTCCGCGACCGGTGCCAACACGAGCGTCCCGACGAGGTTGCCGACGAGGTGACCCGCGCCGGAGTGAGAGAACCCGGCAGCCAGTATCCCCAGCGGGTAGAAGTACGACCACGCCCGAAAGGGGATGGTGACCGGGTTGTACCAGTCGCTCCACCCACCCTGGACGAACAGGTACACCGTGAGGACGACACCAACTGAGACAAGTGTTCCCCAAGGAACGCCAAGGACGAACCGTGAGCGCAGGTGTGCTCCCCACCGACCGCGCGGCCGGTCAAGCGCGACGACGGCGGCGACAGCGATTAGCAGAGAGAGACCGACCGCCAATCGAAAGAGAGTCGCCGCGTCGGGCGCGTCAAGCATGTCCCCTGTTCACGCCCCGGTCGTAATGAATCCGACGGGCGGCGACGTGGCCGTCGCTCGGCGGGGAGCCACCAACGGAGCGAATCGGGCGTTACAGCTTGCTTTCGGCGTCCTCGGCAAGTTCGGCCATCCGCTTGCCGACCCGGCCGGCGTCCGAAAACTCGTCTTCGCTCATCGCCGTCGCCAGGGCGTTGCCGAGAACGAACACCGCGTGTTTGTGCTCGCTTTTCGACTTGTGGACGTGCGAGGGGTCGACGCTCAGTGACTCGTAAGGGTCGAAGAGTTCGCTGTCGACGGTCTCTTGACTCCGAAAGTAGTTCATGATCGTCACCATCTGCTCGTGGAGTTCGAGGAGTTCCTCCTTGTGCATGCTGTCGCGTACGGACGAAAGCCGGTTAAGGATTACTGCGCCGCTCCCAAGAGAGGGACCGCAGCGATTAGAACACGTACTCGTCTTCGTGACCCATCATGCCCTCGTCCTCGAAGCCGGGCTCTTCCTCTTCTATCGGACCGCTCGTCTTGTACGCCCGGATCCCCGTCGAGAGCAGTTCCTGGATGGCTTCCTCCCGGTTGACGAACTCCCCTTGCTCGATCAACTGGGCGATCTGCATCTCCAGGTGTTCCGGGACCGTTATTTCCACGTTCGGCATTTGGACGTTCGACGCTTTGGAAGGGGCGTATTTAAATTCTGTGGGGGAAAGCCCGGCTTTCAAAAACTGAAGGTTTCACCAGCCAAGGATATTCTCGGATAGGGCAAACTGTAATTCTCGAATCCTATACCCTATCGACACGCATAGGTGGCTTCGGGCGCCACAGACGGTATGGTCGAAGACGTCACCGGGCTCTACCGCGAGTTCGGCGACGAGCGCCTCCCGCCGGGACAACACCGAACCGAGGGGTTTCCCGTCCTCTCGAAGGGGAACGAACCCAGGGTCACCCGCGAGGAGTGGTCGCTCACACTGAGCGGTGCCGTATCGGAGCCACGAACCGTCGACTGGGAGGCGTTCACGTCGCTGGACGTCGAGACACAGCGACAGGACTTCCACTGCGTGACCGGGTGGAGCCGGTTCGATTGTGAGTTCACCGGCGTGCCTTTCCAGACGCTTGCCGACCACGCCGACGTCGACGACGACGCGGAACACGTCCTCTTTCACGCCGCGGACGGGTACACGACCGACCTCCCCCTCGATGCGTGTCTGCGCCCCGAGACGCTCCTCGCGTTCGCGTTCGACGACGACCCCCTCCCGCGGGAACACGGCGGCCCCGTCCGCGTGGTCACACCCCATCGCTACGCCTACAAGGGCGCCAAGTGGGTCACCGGGGTCGAGTTCCTCACCGAACCGGAACGCGGCTTCTGGGAGAAGCGGGGCTACTCCGTGACGGCGAACCCTTGGCGCGAGGAACGCTACGGATAGTTAGGTAAAAGAGTGCGGCGGCCTCACAGGTTTATAATGGGTGTCCCGCGAAGCGACGAGACGGGAACGCGTCTCGTCAGTCGATCGATCCGGGCGTCGGTCCCCTCGCTCCGTGTCGCCCTCGACGCGCTGCCGGCGCCGCGGACGTTCTGGACGGGACCCGACGAGGCGACGGTGGTCGCCGGCGGCGTCGCCGCCGCAATCACCGCCGACGGACGAGACCGATTTACCGCCGTCCGCGAGGGTATCGACCGGCTGTTGCGCTCCGGCGACGTCCACGCCGGCACCGAGGCCGCCTGCCCCCGACTGTTCGGCGGCTTCGCCTTCCACGACGACGGCGGCGACGGCTCGGTCTGGGCCGACTTCCCTGGCGCGCGGTTCGTTCTCCCGCGCGTGCAGGTGACCGAAACCGACCGCGGAACGTGGCTGACGGTCAACGCCGTCGGCCCCGACGCGACAGTCGCGGCCGTCGAGGACCGCCTCGACGACGAACGCGAACGGCTGGCGGGCCTCGACGACTCCGACCCGGGGCCGCCGCCCGAGATCGTCTCGCGGACGCGCACCACCCCGCGGACCGCGTGGCGTGACTCCGTCGCGGCCGCCGTCGAGCGGATCCGCGCCGGCGACCTCCAGAAGGTCGTCCTCGCACAGGCGCTCGACGTGACCCTCGACCGGCCGCTCTCGGTGCCCGACGTCCTCGCACGCCTCGGATCGACCTATTCCGACTGCTATCGTTTCCTCGTCGAACCGACGGCCGGCGCCGACCGCCCGAGTTTCTTCGGTGCGACCCCCGAGCGACTGGTGAGTCGACACGGCCGCACCGTCGCCACGGGGGCGCTGGCCGGGACGACCGGCCGCGGCGACACGCCCGCCGAGGACGACTGGCTGGCCGAAGAACTGCTCGACGACGAGAAAAACGTCCACGAACACGAACTCGTCGGGGAGACCATCCGCGAACAGCTCGCCCCCTTCGCGTCCTCGATCAGCGCCGGCGAGCGTCGCGTCCGCCGCCTAGAGACGGTCCAACACCTCTTTACCCCCATCACCGCGACGCTGGATCGAGACACGCACGTCCTCGAGTTGGTGGAGGCGCTCCACCCGACGCCCGCCGTCGGCGGCCTCCCGCCAGAGCGGGCGCTGGCGACCATCCGCGAGACGGAGCCGTTCGACCGCGGGTGGTACGCCGCCCCGGTCGGCTGGGTCGACGCCGCCGGCAACGGCACCTTCGCCGTCGCGATCCGCTCTGCTCTCGCTCGAGACACGTCGACCACGCTCTTTGCCGGGGTCGGCGTCGTCGCTGACTCCGATCCCGACCGTGAGTGGGACGAAGTACAGCTCAAATACCGCCCGATCCTCGACGAGTTGGAGCGATGAGCGCGCCGAACCGAAACGTCCTCTGGGGGCGGGCGCTCGTCGACGAACTCGTTCGCGGCGGCGTCGAGCACGTCGTCGCGTCGCCGGGGAGCCGTTCGACGCCGCTGGTCACCGCCGCCACCGAACACGACGAGCTGACGGTGTATTCGGTCCTCGACGAGCGGTCGGCGGCCTTCTTCGCGCTGGGACGGGCCCGTCGCACCGGCGAGGTGACGCCCCTGATCTGTACCTCCGGTACCGCCGCGGCCAACTATCACCCCGCCGTGATCGAGGCCGACCGCGGGCGCGTCCCGCTGCTCTTACTCACCGCCGACCGCCCGCCGGAACTCCACGACAGCGGCGCCAACCAGACCGTCGATCAGGAGAAGCTGTACGGCGACGCCGTTCGGTGGTACGCCGACTTGCCCGAACCCGAGGCTGAGGAGCGGAAGCTCCGTTCGTTGCGGACGACCGCCGCCCGCGCGCTCGCTGCGGCGACGGGGACGCCTGCGGGGCCGGTCCACCTGAACTGCCGGTTTCGCAAACCCCTGGAGCCGACGCCCGTCACCGGAGACGTGCCCGCGGACCTCGACCCCCTCGCGGCCGTCGGCCGTGACGGCGAGCAACCGTTCGTGCGAACGACGGCGGGGGTGCCGCGACTCGACCGCGCCGACGTTCGACCGCTCGTCGAAGCCTTGTCGGTCGAGCGAGGGCTGATCGTCGCCGGGCCGACCGATCCACCGGGGGTCGACCCCGAGGCGATCACGGCGCTTGCACACGCGACGGGCTTTCCCGTTGTCGCCGATCCGCTCTCGGGGCTTCGCTTCGGCGGACACACGCGCGTGACGACGACCGTCGGCGGCTACGACGGCTATCTCGACACACGCGTGACCGACGACTGGCCCGACCCCGAGGTGGTCGTCCGGGTCGGCGCCTCGCCTACCTCGAAGCGCCTCCGACAGTACCTCGCGCGGACCGACGCCCGGCAGTTCGTCGTCGACCCCGCGAGCGGCTGGCGCGAGGCGGCGTTCCGGGCGACGGATCTGGTCGTCGCCGATCCCTCGCGGCTCGCGGCCCGACTGGCGGAACTCGTCGGCGGCCCGGACGCTCCGGCGTGGCGCGAGCGCTGGGCCGAGGCCGAACGGGTCTACCGCGAGACGGTCGGTGACGTTACCGACGACGGCGCCGGCGGCTACTTCGAAGGCGCCGTCCTCGCGGACGTGGCCGACCTCGCACCCGAGCCGTCGACGCTGGTGGTGTCGAACTCGAACCCGGTTCGTGACGCCGACCGATACGCCCCGCCAACCGCGGCGAACTACACCGTCCTCGGCAACCGCGGTGCCTCCGGCATCGACGGCGTCGTCTCGACCGGCCTCGGTGCCGGCAGCGCCACGACCGACCACTGTACGCTCGTCGTCGGCGACCTGGCGTACTACCACGACGGCAACGGACTGCTGTCGGCGCTCCGGTGTGGCGTCGACGCGACGGTGGTCCTCATCAACAACGACGGCGGCGGCATCTTCCATCGCCTCCCCATCGAGTCCTTCGATCCCCCCTTCACCGAGTCGTTCAAGACGCCACACGGTCGCAGCTTCGAGCCGACGGCCGACCTCTACGATCTGACACACGTCGCCGTCGACGGCCGCGAGGCGTTCCGCGACGCCTACGCCGACGCCGTCGGGCGCGACGGTGCGGATGTGATCGAGGTGCGCACCGACGCCGAGGCCAGCCAGCGAACGCGGGAGCGCCTGGTCGAGGCAACCGTCGAGGCCCTTGTGGACGGGGCGTAATCGGCGCCGGGCGTGAGTGTGCGGACGGGGATTTATCAGTCCGCGACCGGTGACACCGACCGATGCCCTCCACGAGCCGCACCTGGCAGGTATCGGCCCTCGGTCTCGCCCTTCTCGTCGTCGGCTACGCGACGGTAATCGCCGGCAACACGCTCCTCGGAGTGCTTCTCGCCGCCGTCGTCTACCTGCTCGCGTGGGTGATCGACCGGGCGTCGCCCGGAACCCCGCTCGGCGACATGACCCACGCGCGGCGCCTGGCGACCGGTGCCGTCGTCCTACTCGTGCTCGCGTACTCGGTTGTCATCGCGGCGTCGTTCTTGCTCGGCGTCCTCGTCTCGATGGTTGTCGTCGCCGTCGCGTGGCTCACCAGTCCCCTGGGACCGGTCGCGCGGTGGCTCGACACCCGGTGAAGTGAATCTTTTTGCGCGCGCCGCCCCGCCCTCGGTGTATGGTGTCCGATCTCTTCGACGCCGACCGGTGGACGGCCGTCACCGGCGAGTTCGACGACGTGACCTACCACCGCGCGGACGACGTCCCCGCGGTACGGATCGCAATCGACCGCCCCGAGGTTCGCAATGCCTTCCGCCCAGGAACCGTCGACGAACTGTACGCGGCGCTGGATCACGCCCGTCAGCAGGCCGACGTGGGCGCGGTGCTGTTGACGGGCAACGGCCCGTCGCCGAAAGACGGCGGGTGGGCGTTCTCCGCCGGCGGCGACCAGGCCATCCGCGGGGAGTCGGGCTACGAGTACCGCGAGGACGACACGGCCGACGCGGCCGAGGGCACCGACGCCGACACCGGTGACGCCGCGCTCGACACCGACACGCCGACCGTCGGTCGTCTCCACATCCTCGAAGTTCAGCGCCTGATTCGGTTCATGCCCAAGCCGGTCGTCGCCGTTGTCCCCGGGTGGGCCGTCGGCGGTGGGCACTCCCTGCACGTCGTCTGTGACCTCACCCTCGCGAGCGAGGAGCACGCGAAGTTCCTCCAGACCGACCCCGACGTGGCCTCCTTCGACGGCGGGTTCGGCTCCGCCTACCTCGCCCGACAGATCGGACAGAAGAAGGCACGCGAGGTGTTTTTCCTCGGGAAGACCTACGACGCCGCCGAGGCCGCGCAGATGGGGATGGTGAACGAGGCGGTTCCCCACGAGACCCTTGAGGACGTTGCCCTCGACTGGGCCGAGACGATGACGGACAAGAGTCCGACCGCGATGCGGATGCTAAAATACGCCTTCAACCTCGCCGACGACGGGATGGTCGGGCAGCAGGTGTTCGCCGGCGAGGCGACCCGCCTGGCGTACATGACCGACGAGGCAAGCGAAGGGCGGGACGCCTTCCTCGACGGGCGAGACCCGGACTTCGGCGACGTGCCGTGGCATTACTGACCGACAGTTGGTGCCCGATTGGCAAACTTTATCATCAATACTCGTACGATGACGAGTGATGGCAGCCGAAGACGAAACATCCGCTTGGCGAACCTTCGTGTTCGGGGACGAAGACCTCCCCGATCCAGATTATCCCATCGATCACGTTCCACGGGACGAACGCAAAGGGCTGGTAAGCATCTCGGCGGTGTTGCTGGGGTTTGTCTTTTTCGCTGGCACCCTCTGGTCGGGCGCCGAGGTGGGCGCGGCGATGGGCTTTGGTCCGATGCTCACCGCGACGGCCGTCGGCTACGCCATCCTCGGCGTCTACGTCGCGGCGCTGTGTGGCATCGCCGCCAAGGCCGGGCTGACGACCGTTCTCCTCGCCCGATACAGCTTCGGTCGGTGGGGAGCGAAGTTCGCTGACCTCCTTCTCGGGGGCACACAGGTCGGCTGGTTTGGCGTCACCATCCCCATGGTCGCCATCCCGACGGCCACCTTCTTCGGCCTCGACTCGCCGACGTTCACCCTGGCGCTCATCGTCATCTGGGGTGTCCTCCACCTCGCGACGGCCTACGTCGGCTACGAGGGGATGGAGAAGCTCTCCATGGTCGCCGTCCCCATCTTGGTCGTCGTCGGCCTGCTCTCGGTGTACATCGCCGTGGGTGACGCCGGCGGGATCGACGGCCTGTTTGCCGGCGGGAGCGGCGGGATGGGCTTTGCCGCCGCCGTCACCATCGTCGTCGGGACGTTCATCAGCGGCGGGACGCAGGCGCCGAACTGGGCGCGGTTTGCCTCCTCTACCCGCGTCGGCTTCTGGGCCGGCCTCGTCGCCTTTCTCGTGGGTAACGGCTTTCTCTTTCTCTCGGGCGCCGTCGGGGGTGCCGTCTACAACGTGACCCCCGCCGGCGACCTCTACGAGGTGCTCGCCGCACAGGGACTCGCGGCCATCGGGCTGGTCGCGCTCGTGCTCAACATCTGGACGACGAACGACAACGCCGCATACGCCTTCGGCGTCGCCGGCAGCGAAGCCTTCGAGTTCGACCGCAAGCGCCCGTTCGTCCTCGCCGGCGGAACGGTCGGTATCCTGCTAGCGCTGGCCGGCGCCGAGAGCCTGCTTATTCCGTGGCTGTCGACGCTCGGTCAGTACGTCCCGCCTCTCGGTGGCGTCATCATCGCCGACTTCCTCCTCTGCTGGCGGTTGCGTATCCCCCACATGGACGACGTCGAGTTCGCTGGGGTTCGCTGGATCGGAGTCTTCGCCTACCTCGTCGGCATCGTCGTCGCCGCCCTCACCGCGGGCCAAGTCGCCCCCGGCGTGGCCGCCCCGCAGGTGCTTCCCGGTCCCGGCGGTGCGGCGCTCAACGGCCTCGTCGCCGCCTTCGTCGTCCACACGGCGGCGTACTACCTGCTCGAAGGCACCGGTGTCCTCGCCGGCCATGAGGTCACCCCCGACGCCGAGCGGTTCTAGTCGTCGACCTCTTCGACGCGCTTGCCCGTCGCCTTCGGGACCACCCGCCGGTCGGCGTCGACCCACTCACGGTCGAACTCTGCCCCCTCGAACAGGCGGTCGAGAAACACCGCCAGCGCCGCCACCTCCGAGTGGGGCTGGTTCGTCACGCCGACGTTCCAGTCGGCGCGGTCGTACACCTCGAAGTCGACTTTTCCGGCGCCAACGACGATCAGGAGCGGGTCACTCCGATGGCGGTCACGGATCGTCGGCGTCACCGCCTCGACCGGTTCACCGTACATCGTGAGGTGGACGACCGTCCCCTCCCACTCTTGGAGGATCGGTCGGTAGGCGTCGGTCACCGTCACGTCGAACGGACCGCCGAAGCGGTCGGTGATGTCGGTGACCGTCTCCCGCGCCTGCGAGGTGTCGCCGACGAGGACCGCCCGGTCGGCGCCGAGCGCCCGCGCCGTCAGGGCTACGTGTGTCGTCATGCGGTCGTCCCGGCCGGGCCGGTGGCCCAGTCGCAACACGACCACCTCGGGGGCATCCTGCATATCCGACGCGAGGGCACCGAGGAGGTAACGGCTTTCGGAACGTGGATCGACGTGAGAACGCTTGGACCCGACGCCGTCGGAGAGACACGCCTTTACTCGCCCGGATCGAATGGGATCTGTGCAGATCGTGGGCTACGACGCCACCGAGGGCGGCCTCCTGGTGAGCGACTGCGATGGCGCGGTCGACGGCGCCGCGGACAGATCCGGGCCGCCCGAGTCCACGGCCGTCCCCGTCGAGTACGTCCCTCTCGATCCGGGGGCCGACCTCGACTATCGACTCGGCGACCGCCACTGTGCCGGCATCGTCACCGACGACGGCCACCGATCCTGTGACGACCCGGACGCCCCCTACTGTACGGCTCACACGTCGACGTGGGTCTGTGCTCGGTGTACGGGCACCTGTCTCAAAGACGAGATGGACTGTTTCGACGACCACGCAGTCTACTTGGCGGCGTTCGCGCCGGATACGTTCAAGATTGGGGTCACGAAGGAGTGGCGCCTGGAGACCCGCCTCCGCGAACAGGGGGCCGACCGCGGCGCTCACCTCCGGACGGTCGAGAACGGCCGGATCGCCCGCGAAATCGAGGCAGGGCTGGCCGACGAGATTCCGGACCGGGTGCGAGTCCCGACAAAGCGGGCGGGGCTGGGCCGGACGGTCGACGAGGCGGCGTGGGCGGACCTGCTCGCGGGGTTCGATCCGCGAGCCACCGTCGAGTTCGACTACGGTCTCGACCTCGCCGAGCGCCCAGTCGCGGAGACGATAGCGACGGGACGGATTCGCGGGACCAAGGGCCGCCTACTCGTGGTGGATCACGGTGGAAGCACCTACGCGGTAGATCTGCGGGACCTGGTCGGCTACGAGGTGACACACGGCGGCACCGACCGCCGACTGCAGTCGAGTCTCGGGGCGTTCGGATAAGGAGTTCGCTCGAACGGTAGCGCCCGCGACATCACGGAGCGGCGTGGTGACCGACCGCCTCAGTCGTCGCGCATATCCGGCGGCAGGAGGTTCGGGATGCCATCCTCGATCGGATACTCCTCGCCCGTGACGGTCCCGATCAGGCGGCCCTCGATGATCTCCTCGCCGTCGCGCTCCTCCACCTCGAGTTCCAGTTCGCTCTTATCGAGCGGATCACAGAGGATCTCCATCAGGGATTCCTTCATCACCCGAGGGGAGGGGGTCAGCCGGTAAAAATCCACGGGTACAGCGGCCGTCACTCCGGCCAGATTGCCGTCACGGCGCGATCCCCGTCCTCGACGGTGTCGTAGGCGAACCCCCGGTCGTCGAGTCGCGGGAAGAGGTGCTGTGGGACTCGGTCGTTCACCTGCACTAGCATCCCGTCGCCGCCGAGGTCGGTGAGAGTCTCGAGGGTCTGCTTCAGGGGTTCCGGCGGCGGCAGGTCGCGCACGTCGAGAATCTGGTGGTCACCGGTCGACGGGGCCTCCGTCTCGGCCAGCAGTGATTCGACGCCTGGCATACTTCGTCGTTGGACGGCCCTCCGCGAGGGGTTTGCCCCGAACACGTTCGGCCCATACGTCACTGTGTCCGGGGTTCTTGACGCTGCCAAGAGGAGTACGACCATGGCGACAGTCAGCGTCTCGCGGACGATAGCAGGGTCGGCGTCGGCGGTCAGTGAGGCGATCACCGACGTCGAACCGTTCATGCTCGCGGCCGGGTTCGACGAGGTGACCGTCGACGGCGACGAGATACATCTCGTCAACCGGGTGGGCATCGCTCAACTCGAATTGAGCCTCGAACGTATCGAGGACCCCGAGGCAGTCCTGGCCTACGAGCAGGTAGAGGGTATCTTCGAGTCGATGCGCACCGTCTACCGAATCGAGGACGCCGGCGAGGCGGGGGTCCGGGTCGTGGCGGAAACCGACTTCGCACTCGACGTGGCACTCGTCGGTGACCTCCTCGATGCGACGGTCATCAAGCGACAACGGCGCCGCGAACTCGACGCGCAGTTCGACCACCTCGAATCACTGTTCGCCTGACGCGGCCCCGAACGTGTTCGGGCAACCGCTTTGGGGGCTGGGTCGGCAACGTTCGGACATGGAGACAACACACGACGACGCCGAGCCAATCACGGACGCAGTTCACGAGACGTCGTGGTCGGCGAACCTCGAAGGGCCGGAGCACGCCGCCGACCGCGAACTCGTGGTCGAACAGGCCATCGACGCGGTGGTACACACGGCGTCGGGCAACCACGTCAACTTGGTGACCCACGGTGACCACGGGCACCCCGAAACGTACCTCTACGCGGAGCTACGGGCGGCCTTCGACGACGCACGCATCGAGTACGTCGATCAGTGTGGCTGTGGCGGGCACGTCACCCGCGTTCACGTCTAACATGCACCCCAGCGCCATCGACACCGACGAGCGGCCGTTCGTCCTCGTGTGGGAACTCACGCGGGCGTGTGACCTCACCTGCAAGCACTGCCGGGCGGACGCCCAGCCGGAGCGCCACCCGGACGAACTCACGACCACGGAGGGGAAAGCACTCCTCGATGCGGCGCGGCGCTTCGGCGAGAACCAGTTGGTCGTGCTCTCGGGCGGCGATCCGCTGGCTCGCGACGACACGGTCGAACTGATCGAATACGGCGCCGACCGAGGGCTTCTGATGACGCTCACCCCGAGTGGCACGGCGTCGCTGACGCCGGACCGGGTCGGGGACATCGCGGACGCCGGCGCCCGACGCCTCGCCGTGAGCGTCGACGGCGGCACCCGCGCGGCTCACGACGAGTTCCGCGGTGAACCCGGGAGCTTCGAGTCGACCATCCGGGCGGCGGAGGCGGCCCGCGACGCTGGCCTCCCGCTTCAGATCAACACGACCGTCTGCGCGGAAACCGTCGAGGAACTTCCGGCGATCCGCGAACTCGTCGCTGATCTTGATGCCGTCCTGTGGTCGGTCTTCTTTCTCGTCCCCATCGGTCGCGGGACGGTCCTCGACAGCGTCGGTCCAGCCCGTGCCGAGCGGGTGATGGAGTGGCTGGTCGACGTCGAGGAAGCGGCCGACTTCGGGATCAAGACCACCGAGGCCCCCCACTACCGGCGGGTCGCACTCCAGCACCGACGCGACGAGGGCGAGTCGGCGGCGACGGCGCCCGACAGTATCGGCCGGCGGGTCGGGGTGACGGCCGGCGACGGCTTCGCCTTCGTCAGCCACGTCGGCGACGTGTTCCCCTCCGGCTTCCTCCCCGTCTCCGCCGGCAACGTCCGCGAGACGGATCTGGTGGACTGTTACCGGAACGCCGAGCTGTTTACCGACCTCCGCGACCCGGACGCCCTCGGCGGAAAGTGTGGCGCCTGCGAGTTCCGCGGAGTCTGCGGCGGGAGTCGGTCGCGGGCCTACGCAACGACCGGCGATCCGCTGGCGAGCGACCCGCTCTGTGCGTACGTCCCCGAGGACTACGGGGGACCGCTCCCCGACGGCCACGAGTCTCACCCTCACGCCTGACCATGTCGACGCCCCCAATCTGTCAGGCCACGGCGCGGCCGGAGGACCGCTCGATCACGGCCGAGGCGAGTGACGACGCCCCAGCGGACGCCGCGGCGCTCGACCGGCGCCTGCGCGAGCGAGGTGTCGCGGTCGCCGACCGGGAACTAGCGACCGCGCTCGGACGACTCGACGACCTCTCGCCCGCCCAACGGCAGGTCGTGGCGACGATGGCCGGCCGGATCGCCGCGGGCGTCCTCGCACCCGCTCGGGCGGCGGTCGACTGCGAGGGTGGCGACAGAGTCGACGGATCAGTCTCCCCCGAGACGGTTCGACGGCTGTTCCTCCCGGACGAAGATGTTCGGGACGGGGCGTAGGTGACGCGGACGCTTAGGGTACCTATGCCCCTCGTTCCGCGCCCTTGGTCGAGCGACAGCGACGACTTCGACGACTACGACACCTTTCGTCCCGAGGCTCTGTCCGCCCCGGGTTCGTTCCTCGACGGGCACGAGGTGCTGACCGGTCGTCGGCACGCCGCCTTCCACCGGCTGACCCGCGACCGGTTCGAGGCTCGCACCGTCTACGACGTGACCTTCGGCTACAATCTCGCGCGCCTGAACCTGGACACCCGACACCCGGACGCGGGCTACCGATACGCCGTCGAGACCGACGACTCGTCGGTCCTCCGCGCGGAGTTCACGCCGACGACGGAGTTCTGCCCGCAGAGTGACACGCTCGTAACGGCGTCGTTTCGCGCTTGGAACGCCGACGACGCCGGCCCGTCCCACGAGTTCGACCTCGTGCGCGTCAGGGTCGCGCCGATGCACGAATCGAGCGCCCGAATCAACGACCGCCTCGCAGACATGGAAACAGCCTACCTCGACTCGGGATCAGTGCCGGGTGACGGGAGCGAGTCCGGTCCCGGGACGGCGAGCGACGCCGACGACACGCCGGCCGACGGAGACGGTCCGTCGACGCCGTTCTGACCGCCCGACGGCGGCCGCTAGTCGCCGTCGGCCGGATCGAACACACCGTCGCCCAGCGACGACGGCGCGTGGCGCCACAGGACGAGCGACAGGTTCGCCGCGAAGACGGCGAGTCCGACCGCGAGGGCGGCACCGCCGGCGACGACGAGGCGGTGACGGGCGAACAGGTCGCCACCGATCAGGAGGCCGCCGCCGACGACGACGAGGACGAGGTCGGCCGTCGCCAGACGGCCGTCGTACAGGTCGTCAATCATCGGCACCGACTCGAACCCGAGACGGTCGCTGTAGCGGTGGACCCAGACCAGGAAGGGGACGATGTGATAGAGGGTCCCCAGGAGTACGAGAAGGAAGACGAGGCCGAGCAGGTGGGTGGTGTTCGGGGCGCCGAATCGGACGGCGACCCCGAGCGGGTCGCGAAGCCACGCCGGTGTGGTGAGGGCGGCCCAGGCGAGGCCGGTCGGTGCGAGAAGCGCGTACCGGGTCAGCATCGGCGTCCGGTCGGCTCGGGCATCGAGGAGCAGGCGGACGAGGACGGTGAGGAAGGCCGCACACCCGACGAGCAGGAGTGCGGCGCCGACGCGGGCAAGCGCCGCGGCACCGACGAGACGGCCGGCGGCGAGGACGACGACGCCCGTCGGGTGGGCGGCCGTCTCGACCCGCCGGAACCAGTGATCGACGCCCCGGAGTTCCGTCTGGCCGAACATCGGAACGAGCTGGTACAACGCGCCGTAGACCGTCGTCAGGACGGCGCCGAAGACGGCGAGCGTGGCGTGAGCGGCGACGACGCCGCCACGAGCGACCGGCAGGGCGGCGAACGGCCGCGCGACGAAGCCGACGGCGAGCAGGAGGCCGAGCGGCGTCAGCACGACGAAAAAGCCAAGCGCCGCCGCGAAGTGCCCCTCGGTCACGTCGAAGGGGCGCGCCGCCGCGAGCGTTCGGCCGACGTTGTACGCGAGCGTCCAGAAGCCGGCGAGCACCAGCGCCCCGAAGACGGGAAGGGCCGCGAGCCGGGCGGTCAGAAACCCGCCGACCATGCCGGTGAGACCGACGGCAAGGAGCCACAACTGTACCCGTGCCAGCCGATGCGAGTGGAGGTGTGTCCCCGACCACACCGGGACGAACTGCGTCATGGCGCCCGCGATAGTGAGACAGACAAAGCCCACGAGCACCAGGTGGAGGTGGGCGGCACGGGCGAAACCGGTCACGAGGCCCAGTCCGTCCGCGACTCCGACGACCCCGCCGGCTAGCAGGAACGCCAGCGCGACCACGAAATGCCGGAGCGGGATCGAGAGCGGCGGCTGGGTGTCCGTGTCGACGTCGTCGGGTACGGCAGCCATACGTACCGGTACGCCCTTTGCGTCCCTCGGTTCCGCCCCGAACGTGTTCGTGTCCACCCGCCGAAACCGGGTTTTTAACACGGAGGGCGCCTCAGTGAGCGGTATGCCTTCCGCCGAAGTTTCGCTGCCGGACGACGTCGACATCGAGATCAGACAGCTCGTCGAAGAAGGCGAGTTCATCAACCGTGACCAAGCCGTTGAGGAACTCCTCTCGCTCGGCGTGTCCGCCTACAACACGGACGACTCCCCGAACCAGACGGCCGACGAGGACCTGTTCACGCAGGTGGTCGACGACCAGCAGGACCCGGCCATCCGCAACGAGTCCGACGACGAACACACGCTGTAGATCAGTCGGCGGCCAGTAGTCGCTCGGACGTTCGGTCGAACGCCTCGCGCTCGTCGCTCCAGAACGCCCGCAGGTCGCCCAACGGCTGTCGCACCGGTTCGGCCACGTCGTCGCTGACCTCGTACTCGGCGGTCGATTTGACCTCGTGGTAGGCGTCGCGGAAGGCCATCCCGTCCTCGACCTTCCGGTTTGCGGTGTAGGCGGCAAAGATGCCCTCGTCGACGGTGAACTCCGCCGAGAGTTCCAGGTCCTCGATCAGTGGTGTGAGAATGTCGACGGTGGCCCGCACCGTATCGATGCTCTCGAGCAGGTGTTTTTTCGTCCGCTGACTGTCGCGGTTGTAGCCGCTGGGGAGTTTGCCGATGATGCGGCGGACGGCCTCCTTGCTCGCGGACACCTCCTCGGCTTTCGCCCGCGCCAACTCCAGGATGTCGGGGTTGCGCTTCTGTGGCATGATGCTGCTCCCCGTGCAGTACTCGTCGGGCAACGCGAAGAACTGCTGGTCCTCGGAGAAGTTGATGAGATCCTCGGCGAGCTTCTGGATGTCGAGCATAACCAGATCGAGCGTCTGGAGGAGCTGTAACTCCTGTTTCCCGCGATTCGAGCAGTAGATCGGGTTGTGCTGTTTCTGGGAGAACCCGAGCAACTCGGTGGTCAGGTCGCGGTCGATATCGAGGCTAGTGCCGTAGGAGGCGGCGGCGCCGAGAGGGTTCGAGTCGACGATGCGGTAAGTCGCCCTGAGCGACCGCAGGTCGTCGACGAGTGCGTCGGCGTAACTCGACGCCCACAGTCCCGTCGAGGAGGGCATAGCCTGTTGCTGATGTGTGTATCCCGGGATCAGCATGTTCTTCTCGGCGGCGAAGGTGTCGAGAGCGGAGACGAGTCCCAGGATTCGGTCGGCGAGGTCGATAGCTGCGTCTTTCATGAACAGCCGCGTGTCGACGAAAACCTGATCGTTGCGCGACCGGGCGAGGTGCATCTTCTTGCCCGCCTCGGTGCGCTGGGTCACCCGCTCCTCGACGAAGGTGTGGACGTCCTCACCCTCGACTGCCGGCGCCTCGCGGTAGAGGTCGGTGAGCGCCGCCCGGAGCGCGGTGAGTTCGTCGTCGGTGACAAACCCCTGCCGGTTCAGCATCGTCACGTGGGCGAGGTTGGTCAAGACGTCGTACGGGAGAAACCGGTTTTCGAACTCCTTTGGCTCCATCGTGTACTGGAGTGTCGCCTCGCTCGCCGAGTGATCGGTGTTCTCCCAGAGCATGACCCCGCTTGTCCGAGGACCGTACTAAGGGTTTTCGTCCGCCGCCGCGGATCAGAACGCCGTCGACGACTTCCCTTTCAGTCCGAGCAACTCCCGCGTCTCGACGGGGGTGGCGACCTCCCGTCCCGCCACCTCGCGGGTGAGCCGTACCATCTTCTCGACGAGTTCGGCGTTGCTCTCCGCCAGCCGACCGCGTTCGAGATAGAGGTTATCCTCCAGTCCCACCCGGGCGTGGCCCCCCATCGAGACGGCCTGCGTGCCGAGGGGGAACTCGTGGCGGCCGGCGCCGATGACCGAGAAGGTGAAGTCGTCGCCGAAGAGGTCCTCGGCCACGTCCACGAGGTGGTTCAGGTTCTTCGCGCTCGCACCGATTCCACCGTGGATGCCGAGGACGAACTGGATGTGTATCGGCGTTTGCACCAGCCCCCGGTCGACCAGGTGTTTCGCGTTGTAGAGGTGGCCAACGTCGTACACCTCCAGTTCGGGCTTGGTGTCGTGTTCGTCGAAGATTGGAAGGATAGTCTCCAGATCAGCGAAGGTGTTCTGAAAGATGAGGTCACGGGTGCCATCGAGATATTCGGGCTCCCAGTCGTACTCGAACTCGTCGTACTTCTCGACCAACTGGTAGAGGCCAAAGTTGATCGACCCCATGTTACAGGAGGCCATCTCGGGTTCAAGTTCGGGGACGACCTGGATGCGCTCTTCGGGTGGCATTGTCGGCGCGCCGCCGGTGGTCGGCTGGACAATCGCGTCACAGCCCTCGGCGACGGTCTCGGCAACCTCGCGGAACAGGTCGAGATCCGTGACCGGTTCGCCGGTCGCCTCGTCGCGAACGTGGACGTGGACGATACTCGCCCCGGCCTCGGCGGCGGCGACGGCCTCGGCGGCAATCTCCTCGGCGGTGATCGGAAGGTGCGGGGACATGGTCGGCGTGTGGATCGCTCCCGTCACCGCACAGGAGACGACAGTCTTGTCGAACTCGCGCATACGACCGCGGAGGGGCGCCGCCGGCATATGTGTAGGGGGTCGTTCCGACGACCCGTCCCCGCATTCTGTCTCCGTGGACCGAAGCTCACGCCCGTCCGGGACCGGTGTTCCCGGCGACGATGCCGCCGAGTGCGCCGAGAACCGCGGGGAACACGACGCCAGCTAGCAACACCGCCGGTAGGAGTTCGGGCCGGCCGCTGAAGCTGGCGCCAAGCCCCTCGGTCGAGACACGGAACAGCATCGCGCCGATGATCGACAGGGCCAGATACGGCAGGACGACGAGAGAGCCAGCGACTGCGCCGTCGGTCGTCCCCGCGACGCCTCGCGCGCGGCCGACCGCCAGCCCCGCCCCGATCAGCAGCGCCACCGGAACCAGATACAGGAGCGGCGTGAACCCGTCCCCGCCGACGAACGACGTCGTGTTCGACCCGCCAAAGCCGAGAAATCCAGCCTCGACGACGGTGCCGACGAAGTGACTGTTGAAAAACACCCAGCCGATGAAGTCGATGCTGTTGCCGCCGCCGACGTTGTCGGAAATATCGCCCAGTTCGGACCTGTCGAGACGGGCGAGGACGACCAGCGCCGTGAGCAGGTAGCCGACGATCCAGGCGGCGGCGCCGGCGACGACACCCTCAACGAGCGGCAGGTCGCCGGTATCGACTGACGAGGACATATGTGTGAGAGTCATCCACATGAGATGAGGCTTCCGGTGTGCCGCTCCTGTGACCGCACTGATCGAAATCGGCCTCGGAACCGGGCAGGCGGGGCGCGGGGACAACGGCTAAGGTCTCGACCGCCGACCGGCCTCTCGTGACCTACGAACACACACCCGTGACGGTCGAGGGGAAGCGAGCGGTCGTGATCGGTGGCACGAGCGGCATCGGTGGCGCGCTGGCGCGTGGCTTCGCGGCCGACGGCGCGGACGTGGTGGCGACGAGCCGAACGGAACGCCGGGTCGCAGAGACGGCGGCCGACCTCCGCGATCTCGGCGCCGAGACCGTCGAGGTGACCTGCGACGTGACCGAGCCTGAGAGTATCGACGCGATGTTCGATGCCGTGGTCGACGGTCTCGGTGGGATCGATATCCTCGTCACCTCCCAGAGCTACATCTCGCGGACGACCATCGCGGACGGCACCGAGGCGGACTGGGAGCGGGTCTTCGACGTGCAACTCGACGGCACCTACCGCGCGGTTCAGAGTGCCGCCGAGCGGATGGACGAGGGGTCGATCATCCCCATCTCTTCGATCTCGAACCAGACGGCGATCCCGAATCTCGTGCCGTACACGACCGCGAAAGGTGGGATCGACTCGTTCACTCGGGTGGCCGCGAAGGAACTCGGCCCCGAGATCCGGGTCAACGCGATCAAACCCGGATTCGTCCGCTCCGAGCAGACGACGGGGACGTACGACGAGGGGACCGAGCGGAACCGAGAGATCACTCGCCGGACGGTCCACGGCCGAATGGCCGACCCCGAGGAAATCGTCGGCGCCGCAATCTACCTCGCCAGCGACGCGGCCACCTACACCACGGGGAGCGTGCTGACCGTCGACGACGGCTTCACCGCCGACGCGTTCGGAAGCGAATAGCGACGGTGTGGCCCGTCCGAACCGAACCGCTCTTGTCAGCGCGTGCGGTACGCTGACGCCATGGATCGACGGATCACGGCCGTCCGGGCGGCCCGCGCCGGTGCGGCCCTCGCGGCGGAACTGTTTCGCACCGGACTCGACGTCGAGACGAAGGACTCGGCGACCGACTTCGTCACCGAGGCCGATAGGCGTACCCAGGAACGCATTGTCGAGTTCCTCGCCGAGGAGTATCCCGACGACCCCGTCGTCGGCGAGGAGGGCGACGGCCGCAAGCGCCTGCAGGCGGACGAGACGGCGTGGATCGTCGACCCGATCGACGGCACGACGAACTACGTTCGGGACATCCCGCTGTGGGCGACGAGCGTCGCGGTCGTGGTGGACGGAGATCCCGTCGCGGCCGCCAACTGCCTCCCGATGCTCGGCGACGAGTACCACGCCGGAACTGACGACGTGATTCGGACCACGTACCAGCCGGACGGCCCGGTCGACGACGGCGACTCGGTAACGGTCAGCGACGCGTCGAGCCTCGAAGCGAGCATCGTCGCCCCGACGCTTCGGTACACGGGAGACGGGGTGTACGGCTCGCTCCTCGGGGCGCTCTCCCCGCACGTGGGCGATGTCCGCCGCTTCGGATCGGCACAAACGACGCTCTCGCTCGTCGCCGGCGGCCACCTCGATGCCGCCGTCGGCGTCACCGAAGCCCACCCGTGGGACACCGTCGCTGGCGTCCATCTGATCGAGCGCGCCGGCGGGACGGTGACGGACCTCGACGGCGACCCGTGGACGCCACGGAGCGAGGGCCTCGTCGCCTCGAACGGCCGGATTCACGACGCCCTGCTCGCGGTGTTGTGATCGGCGGGTCGCCGTCGGCGAAGTTCGACACGAACATCTATTAGCGTCCGGCGTGCCAGTTCGGGGCATGGCTCCGGAACGCGAAACGCGGACGGACGGGGTGGTTCATCGACCCTCCCGGGAGTTCGTCGAATCGACCAACGTCCACGAGTTCATGCGGGCGTACGACATCGACGACTACGAGGCGTTGATCGAGCGGACCACCTCGGAAGTCCCGGGTGAGCCACGGTCCGGCGTCGACTGGTTCTGGGACGAACTCGTCGACTACCTCGGAATCGAGTTCGACGAAAGGTACGACGCGGTCCGCAACGACGCCGCAGGCCCGCAGTTCACCGAGTGGTTCCCCGGTGCCCGCCTCAACGCCGCTCACAACGTCCTCGACCGGCACGCCGCCCCCGACGCCGAGACCCGCAACACGGTCGCCTGCATCTGGGAGGGGGAACCGGGCGACGTGCGGGAACTCACCTATCACGAACTCCACCGCGAGGCCAACCGCGTGGCGAACTACCTGGAATCCCGAGGGGTCGGCACGGGCGATACCGTCGCGCTCTATATGCCCATGGTACCCGAGGTGATCGCCATCCTCTATGGCTGTTTCAAGGTGGGTGCCGTCGCCGTCCCGGTGTTCTCGGGGTTCGGTGTCGACGCCACGGCCACCCGTATCGACGACGCCGAAGCAAGCGTCCTGTTCACGGGCGACGGCTTCTATCGCCGGGGCGACCACGTCCGACTGAAGGCGACGGCCGACGAGGCCATCGACCAGGCGGGCCACGTCGAACACGTCGTCGTCTACGACCGCCTCGGCCTCGCGAGCGACGGGTCGATCCCGTGGCACGACCGGGACGAACACTGGAGCGAGGCAGTCGGCGAGGCCAGCGACGACTACGAGACGAAATCCCTCGACGCGAACCAGGAGTCGATGCTGCTGTACTCCTCGGGGACGACCGGGCGGCCGAAAGGCATCGTCCACACCCACGCCGGCGCACTTCTCCAAGCGGCAAAGGAGGTGTACTTCGGGATGGATCTCAAGCCCGCCGACCGATTTTTCTGGGTCAGCGACATCGGCTGGATGATGGGACCGTGGACCCTGTTGGGCACCCACGCTCACGGCGGCACGGTCTTCATGTACGAAGGGGCACCGGACCACCCGGAGCCGGATCGATTCTGGCGGATGATCGACGACCACGGCATCACGCAGTTTGGCATCTCGCCCACGGCGATTCGGGCGCTCCGCAAGCGGGGCGACGAGTGGGTCGAGGGCCACGACCTCTCGACGCTTCGCGTCCTAGGGTCGACCGGCGAGCCTTGGGACCCCGAATCGTGGCTCTGGTTCTACGAGGAGGTGGGCGGCGGCGACACGCCGATCATCAACATCTCCGGAGGGACCGAGATCATGGGCTGCTTTCTGATGCCCATGCCGATCAATCCGCTCAAGCCCTGCACCCTCGGCGGACCGGGGCTGGGGATGGACATCGACATCGTCGACCGCGAGGGAGAGTCCATCGCCGACGCACACGAGCGGGGCTTTCTCGTTGCCCGTGACTCCTGTCCGAGCATGACGAAGTCACTGTGGAGCGGCGACGAGCGCTATCTGGAGGAGTACTGGAGCACCTGGGAGGGCCTGTGGGACCACGGCGACTGGGCCCAGAAGGACGAAGACGGCTTCTGGTTCCTGCACGGCCGCGCCGACGACGCTCTCAACGTCGCGGGCCGGAAGGTCGGGCCGGCGGAAGTCGAGGGCGCCGCGATGGAACACCCGGCGGTCAACCAGGCCGCCGCCATCGGCGCCGCCGACGACACGACCGGGACGGCGGTCGTCCTCTATGCCGTCCTCGAAGCCGATGAGACGGAGAGCGACGACCTGCGCGGGGCTATTCGGGAGACGGTCGGCACGGAACTCGGCAAGCCGTTCCGCCCCCGCGAGGTCCGATTCGTCGACACCTTCCCCAAGACCCAGAGCGGGAAGATCATCCGCCGGGCCATCGAGGCCGTCCACCGGGGCGAGGAACTCGGCGATATGAGCAGCATCGAGAACCCCGACGCGCTAGCGGAAATCGAGAACGCGCGGTAGCTACCGCGGCCCGAAGCTCTCGGCCCGAAGGTCGTCGACGCCGACGGCCTCGGCAACCGTCTTTGCGTCTCTGACGAACGACTCGAAGCCGAAGACGTACACCGTCGCGTCGGCGGCGGCCGCGAGGGTGTCCGTCGCCTCGTCGAGGGCCTCGACGAGCATGACCGTCGCGCCGTCGGCTTCGAGGGCGTCCAGCCGATTCCGATGGGGTGGGTCCTGTCCCCAGAAGACGATAGTGGCGTCGTGGCCGTTCTCTCGGGCGCGTTCGGCGATGCCAACCGCCGGGCCGATGCCCGGTCCCTCGGCGAGGACGACTGCCGGCCCGTCTCCGGTGTAGCGAACGTCACCGAAGGGACCCTCGATTTCGACCGTGTCGCCGGGGGTTCGCTCGGCGAGCCACGGGGCGAGGGTTCCCTCGGGGACGTACTCGACGGTTACCTCCATTCGCTCCTCGGTCTCCGGCGAGGAGAGCGTGTAGTATCCGGACTCTTCGACCCCGTCGACGGTCGCCCGGACCAAGAGGAACTGTCCGGGGGCGGCGTCGAACCCGTCGGGCGTCCGCAGTTCCAGCGCGACCGTCCGCTCGCCGACCGACTCGACGGCTTCGACCGTGACCTGTGGCATACTCGTGGAACCGCGGTCGGCGTGGATAAACCTTGGCCGACGGGACCGGTATCGTGACTCCGACACTGAGACACTGGACAGGAGTTATGAGCCTCCTGGACGCGTATGTCGATAAGGTGTCATCCATGAATACCGAATTCACACACCGACCGTCGTACACACATCTGACAGTCGAACTCGACGCGGGGGAGTCCGTCGTCGCGGAACCCGGAGCGATGGTCGGCCACTCGTCGAACGTCGCCGTCGAGACATCGACCAGCCGTGACGGCCTGCTCAGTTCCGCGAAGTCGATGCTCGGCGGTGAGTCCATGTTCGCAAACGAGTTTGTCGCCGAGGGTGGCTCGGGGACGGTGACGCTTGCCCCCTCGACGCCCGGCGACGTGATGGAACACGAACTCGACGACGAGACGCTGTACACCACCGACGGGGCCTTTCTCGCCGCGACGCCCGGAGTGGACATCGACAGCGAACTCGGCGGGCTGAAGTCGATGCTCGGGGAGGCCAGCCTGACACCCCTCGCGCTGAAAGGGACGGGCACGGCCTTCGTCGATGCCTACGGCGGCCTCGAACGCCTCGACCTCGACGCCGGGGAGTCGTACGTGCTCGACAACGAACACCTCGTGGCGTGGGACGACAGCGTCGACTTCGAGACGCGGAGCGTCGGGAGTCTGAAATCGGCGGTGCTTGGCGGCGAGGGACTCGTCTTCGAGTTCACCGGCCCCGGGACGGCGTGGTACCAGACCCGCGACCTGGACGCTTTCGTCTCGGTCCTCCAGCCACGCATGCCGAGCAACTGATCGCCCGCGAGACCCCCCGTCCCGACCCCGAGGTATAAGACCGCCAGGGCCGACTGTGGGTGTGCCATGCACGATACGGTACTCGCAAGCGAGACGCGGACGGTCGTCTCGCCCGGCCGGATCGAACTCGGGGCTGGAGCGGTCGAAGCTCTCGGCGGGCACGCCGCGCGGTACGGTAACACCGCTCTCGTCGTCGCCACCGAACAGATCTTCGAGTTCCACGGCGACAGAGTGATCGACCAACTGGAGACGGTGGGCGTCGATCCGGTGGTGTACACGGACGTCCGCCCCGATCCAACCGTCGAAAACATCGAGAGCGCCCACGCGCGCTACGAACGCGAGGACTGTGACATGATCGTCACCCTCGGCGGCGGCTCCTCCATCGACACGGGCAAGGGGGTCGGCATTCTCGCGACCAACGAAGGGCCGATCCGCGAGTTCGGCGTCGACCGTGCCGGCTACGAGGGCGTCCCCAACCCCACCCCGCCGCTCGTCGCCGTCAACACCACCGCCGGCACGGGGAGTGAGGCGACCCGCTCGGTCGTCGTCAGCGACGAGTCCACGTCGACGAAGTTCCTCATCGTCTCCGCGAACGTCGTCCCCGACGTGGCCATCGAAGACCCCGTCCTCACGCAGTCACTTCCCAAGAGCCATACGGCCTTTACGGGCATCGACGCCTTGACTCACGCCATCGAGGCCTACGTCTCGGTGAAATCTTACAGCGTGCCCGACGGCTACGCCGAGGAGGCCATGGAGCGCATCGCCCGCTCGCTGCCGGTCGCGTGGGCCAACGGCGACAACCTCGACGCCCGCGCCGACGTGATGGTCGGGCAACTCCAGGCCGGCCAGGCGTTTACCAACGCCTCCGTAGCGCTGGTCCACGGCCTCGCTCGTCCCCTCGGCGCACAACTCCACATCCCTCACGGACTCGCAAACGGACTCATTCTCCCCTACGTCGTCGACTTCTCTGCGATGGCCGCCCCCGAGAAGTACGCCGAAATCGCGCGGATCCTCGACGCCGCCGACGCGGACGACTCGACCCGTACGGCCGCCGACGCCGCCGCCGACGGCGTACTCGACCTCTGTGCCGACCTGGATCTCACCGGCTACCTCGACGACTTCGGCGAGGTGCCCACCCGCGAGGAGTACCTCGACGTGGTCGACGAGATGGCACAGGACGCCATCGACTCCGGATCGCCCGAGAACAACCCTCGGAAACCCACCCGTGACGAGATTGCTGACCTCTATCTCACCATCTACGACGACGCACTCGCCCCCGACAGCCCGCGTCGTTCCTAATCCTCCCGTCACGCTATGGCCATCAGTTTCCCCGCTTCCTCACTGTTCGGTCTCGTGATGCTCGCTATCGGCCTGCTGATCACGCTCGTTAGCCTGCGGTACGTCTGGCGGTCGAGCGCCCTCCTGCGTGTGGCGACAGTGTCGCGGATCGACGACATGGAGGGTTCGCTCGTCCGTCTCACGGGTACCGTCGAGGCCGACGGCGACCTGATCGAAGCGCCGTTCAGCGGCGTCGACTGCGTTACCCTCCGGGCGTCGGTCGAGGAGCGACGCCTCGGCTCGTTTCTCTTCCCCACCGACGTGACGATTCACGATCCGTCGCAGAGCCGCCCGTTCGTCCTGCGGACGCCTCACGCGGCCGTCCCGGTCGACGCGCCGACCCGGACCGTCGTCCTCGATCCGACCGTCGTCGCCACGGTCGGGCCGGCGGACACACTGCCGGATCGGATCGCCCGCTACGAGCGTCGCACCGACGGGCTGGCGCCCGACTCGGGATACCGGTCGCCGCCGGCGGCGCTTGCCCCACTCGCCCGCGCGCTCTCGCTCGGCACGCGCCGGTACAGCGAACACCGCCTCTCGCCCGGCGAGACGGTGACCGTCGTCGGGCGCGTTGCCGACGGCCGCGTCGACCCGCTGGTCGCCGTCGATGGCTCGCCCGCCCGAGCGCTCCTCCGACTGTCGAAGACGTCGGTCGCCGGACTGCTCGTGGGTCTGTTCGCCGCCGCCCTCGGCGTCCTCCTGCTCGTCGGTTAGGCGTCGTCGTTCGGTGGATCGGCCGCGACCGGCCCCGAAAGGGGCTCATCCCGGCGCTCCCGGAGCGCCGTCTTCGCGAACTTGCCGGTCGCGGTCTTGGGCACCGACTCGACGAACCTGAACTGGTCGGGCACCCACCAGTCGGGGAACTCCCGGCGGACGCGGTCGGCGGCCGCGGCGATCAGGTCGTCCTCGTCGCGGTCGGCGTCGGCGACGACGTAGACGACCGGCCGCTCCCCCCATCGCTCGTGGGGAACGCCGACGACCGCCGCCTCGCTCACCGCCTCGTGGCTCATGATAGCGTTCTCGACCGCCTGTGAGGAGATCCACTCCCCACCGGACTTGATCACGTCCGCGGCCCGGTCGACGAGTTCGACGTAGCCGTCGGGATCGACGGTGACGACGTCGCCGGTGCGGAGCCACGACCCGTCGAAGGCGCCGTCGTCGCCGTCGACGTACCCCTCGGCGACCCAGGGGCCGCGCACCCGGAGTTCGCCCATCGCCTCGCCATCGTGGGGCACGGTGTCGCCGTCGTCGTCGACCACCTCGAACTCCAGTCCCGGGAGGATCAGCCCTTGCTTCTTGCGTTTGGCCAACTGCGTCTCGTAGTCCGCGTCCCGGAGGCCGGGTTTGAGGTGGGAGACGGCGCCGACGGGCGCCGTCTCGGTCATTCCCCACCCGTGGACCACCTCGATACCCCGGTCGTCGAACGCGCGGATCAGCCGTTCCGGCGGCGCCGCCCCCCCGACGACGATTCGGGAGAGCGTCGAGAGGTCGGCGTCGTGGTCCTGCAGGTACTCGAGGACGCCGAGCCACACGGTTGGTACCCCCGCGGTGAGGGTGACGCCCTCGCGTTCGATCAGGCCGACCAGATCCGCGGGGTCGGGTGAGGGACCGGGGTAGACCTGCTTTGCCCCCGCCGCCGTCGCCGCGTAGGGGAGTCCCCAGGCGTTGATGTGAAACATCGGAACGACGGGCATGACGACGTCGGCGTCGGCGATGTCCAGACCCATGGGCGTCATGATCGCCATCGTGTGACTCCAGAGCATCCGCTGGGTGTACGCGACCCCCTTCGGATCGCCGGTCGTCCCCGAGGAGTAACACAGGCCGGCGGGGTCGTCACCGTCGAGGGTCGGCGGGTCGTAGTCACCGCCGTGGTCGGCGACGAAGTCGGTGAGAGTCGTCGTCGGGAGCGGGAGGTCCGGAGCGTCCGCGCCGACGACGACCACCCGTTCGACGCTCGCGAAGGCGTCGGGGGCGTAGGCGTCACGGAGCGTGTCGACCAGCGAGGGATCGACGAACAGCAGGCGGTCCCCCGCTTCCGCGACGATACGCTGCACGTCATCGGCCGGGAGTAACGGATTGATGGTGTGGAGTTGTGCGCCGAGGTCGGGCACCGCGAAGTAGGCCGTGAAGTGGTTATCGTGATTCCAACAGAGGGTCGCGACGCGATCACCGCGGTCGATGCCCACCGCCCGCAGGGCGCTCGCCAGTCGCCGCACCCGGTCGGCGTAGCCCGCGTACGTATCCCGGTCGATGCCATCGCCCGTCCGTGCGACGACCGCCCGATCCGGATACAGCGTCGCCGCCCGCGTCAGGAACGGACGGAGCGTCTGTCCAGCCATACAGAAACGTCCGACACGACACCGATAAAGCCTGTCACCCCGTCCCCGATCCGGCACAGGTCCCTGGCGTCGGTCAATAGCTCGGCGGACGACGGCTGACGGCCGGGTCGAACGAGCCGTCGGATCGGGTCAGCAGGGGGCGGCGTCGACCAACCGTTCGCCGCGGTCGGTTCGCGGGACGACCGCCGGCACGTCGACCGGATCGCCGTCCTCGTCGACGGCGACCATGGTGAAACACGCCGACGTGGTCTGTGTGGTCTCCTCCTCGCGCGGGTCGCGGCTCTCCACGTCGACCCGCACTTCGAGACTGCTGCTACCGGTTTCGTAGACGTACGCGGACAGGACCGCGACGTGGCCGACCGGAATCGGGGTCCGGAAGTCGACGCTCCCGATGTGGGCTGTGACACAGGTCTCTCCCGCGACGGTCATCGCCGCGATGGCAGCCAGTTCGTCCATCAGCCGAACCACCTCCCCGCCGTGTGTGTTTCCGTAGTTGTTTGCCTGATTCGGCTGGATTCGCTCGGTCGACTCGACGTAGGAGTCGAGCACTGTGATCGGCATCGGAGTAGAGGTACCTTCGCGTTGGACCCGCTTGGGGGTGTCGCCGCTGACGGGGCCGACCGGAGTCAGCGGAGCCACGACAGCAGGCCGCCATCGTCGTCGTCATCGTAGGGCTCGTGATCGACCACGCCCCGTCGCCGCCCCTCGTCGACCAGTTCGGCGTCGATATCCTCCTGTGTGAAGTCGAAAAAGCGCTCCTCGGGAAGTTCGATGTCGAGTACGTCGAGCGTGGTCGGTTCGCCTCGGTTGTCGAAGGCACGCCAGTCGTCGGGGCCGTACGGCGCGCCGACGATGATATGGACATCGCCCTGGCCGAAGGTGGATAGGTCGGCCGAACTCGGCCGGAGAGCGCCGTTCGGGTGTGAGTGGACCGACCCCACCGACTGCACGTCGTTCGGTTTCATGCTCGTTTTCACTGTCGCGCTGACGGGGTTCGAGGTGGTGCCAGGAATGACCAACACGTCGGTGATAACCTGTCCCGACCGGTCGAGACCGAGTTTCCGGGCGTCCTCGGCGCGGAGAAATCCCATGTACTCGTCTGGGTGGCTCTCCTCGCTGGCTTCGCGGACGAACTCCAGCGTCTCGCGGGCGATGCCGAGGAGTTCACTCGACCGGAACAGGCGCATACCCTGATTCGGGTCCGTCCCCCCCTAAGGATTCCGGGCGACGCCGGTCACCAGCATATAAACCGGGCGACTACGAGGGTGTGGATATGGCACGCGCACGGACGGTGGTACCGTGACGGTGCAGTTGCCGAGCGAGATCGTCGTCGAGCGCTTCCTGCCGACGGTGCGGTCGATGCTCGCGGCCGAACTCGCGGATCGCGGGTTCGCACAGCGCGAGGTCGCCGACCGCCTCGGCGTCTCGCAGGCGGCCGTGAGTCAGTATCTCGCCGGCGAGTCGGACGGCGAGGAGCGGCTCGTCGAGCACCCACGGATGCGGGCGACGGTCGAGCGGATCGCTGACGGCTTCGAGACGGGCCGGATGGACGACTACGAGGCGCTGGCGGAACTCATGGAACTGGTCCGTGAGTTCGAGGACCGGGGACCGATCTGTGCGATCCACGAGGAGGAGATGCCCGCGCTGGCGGGCATGGGGTGTGATCTCTGTGTCCGCGGCCGCGACCGGGCGGTCCAGGCCGAACGGGAGACCCTCTCGAACGTGCGCCGAGCAGTCAGGCGCTTTGCCAACACGCCGGAGGCGGCCGCGCACGTCCCGAACGTCGGGACGAACGTGGCGATGTCACTGCCCGACGCGACCGACCAGACCGACGTCGCGGCCGTTCCCGGGCGCCTCCACGCGATGCGTGGCGGGGTCAACGTCCCCGCGAACCCGGAGTTTGGCGCCTCCAAGCACGTGTCGACGACCCTGCTTGCCGCCACGGCCGCCGACCCGGCGATCCGGGGTGCGATCAACCTAGCGACGAGCGATACCCTCCTCGCGGCGGTGCCCGACTCGGTCGACGCCGTCGCGTTCGACGCCGCGTACGAGGACCGCCGCGCCCGACTGGACGACCTGTTCGCGGCGGGCGTTCCCCGCGTCCTCTACCACGAGGGCGCGTTCGGCATCGAACCGATTACCTACGTTCTCGGAGAGAGCGCGGTCGACGCGGTCAAAACGGCGGCCAACCTGATCGCCGCGGCCGGGGCCGAACGCGATGACGGCGCCCCGGCCTGACCGACGTCCGAACCGTGTGGTCCAAGACCGCCCGATGCCCGTTGTAGACCGGCGTGAACGTCCCGCCAAGGATCACGACGCGGTCGTTGTGTGACCTGATTTGGCGTGGGAGATCACGCCCGGAGTAGGTGACGGTGGGTGGGGGCCAAACGTTCATAGACGTTCGACCCCCACCGTCGACTATGCGTACCGAGAAGAACGTGGGTGGTCGCGACAGACTCGTGCGGGCGCTTTTCGCGGCGGTACTCACCGTCGTCGCCATCGGCGCCCTCAGAGGCGGTAAGCGAACGACCGGAGTCCTCGCCGCGGCGGGAGCACTCGGCTTCGGCTTCAACGCCGTGACCTGTTTCTGTGGTCTGAACGCGGTCCTCGGGATCGATACGACCGACGAGTGATACAGGTTGTTGTAAGTAATTATCGGTGGGTCGTCGAGACGGTCCAGCGACCCACCAGTAAACAGTTACAAAATCCGTATGAGGGCGGCGCGAGGTGCGGTGGGCCGTTCGGCGTTCGTGGTCCCCGGGATTTAAGCCCGGTTTGGGAGTTCGTCACACCATGTACGGCGCCTACGAGAGCATCTCCGTGACCGTCGACGACGGCGTCGCGACGGTCACGTTCCACCGCCCGGAGAAGTACAACGCCCTGAGCACCGAGGTGTCACTTGATCTGGCACGTGCGTTCACCGAGATCCAACTCGACCGCGACATCGACGTCGTGGTCGTCACCGGCGAGGGGACCGACGCCTTCTGTGCCGGTGCCGATATCGAGGAGTACGCGGGCGACGCCGCCGCCCACGACCCGCGACAGAAAGACCGCCAGCGCTTCCTCTACGAGGACGTCTATCGGGCGCTGTACGACCTCCACCCACCGACTATCGCCAAGATCAACGGCTACTGTGTCGGTGGCGGCCTCATCCTGGCGGCCTTCTGTGACCTGCGGATCGCCGTCGACGACGCCGAGTTCGGCGTCCCGACGACCGACATCGGAATGGTGCCGAGCGGCGGGTCGACATACCGCCTCGCGCAGTTGATCGGCGAGGCCAAACTGAAGGAACTCGTCTACACGGCAGACTTGATCGACGCCGCAGCGGCCCGGGACGCCGGCTTCCTCAATCGGGTCGTCCCCCGGTCGGATCTCGACGACGCCGTCGACGACGTCGTCGATTCGATCCAACACACGGGACAGAGTGCGGTCAAACACTCGAAGCGGGCGATCAACGGCGGCGTGAACGCGACCGACCCCGACACGGCGCGCGAACACGAGGCTGCCGTCTGGTGGGAGCAGTTCACCACGGCCGAGCGTGCCCGCCTCATCGACGAGTTCAACGAGGGGTGACCGCTGTCGCGAGTCGGCGGGTGTGACGCCCGAGACGGGGCCCGCGGCGGGACGTTTATGTGGATACCGCGACCCACGCCGAACGATGACCTACCGGATCGTCGTCACCGACTACGACTTCCCCGACCTGTCGATAGAGCGAACGGCCCTCGAGGACGCCGACGTGGAGCTTCGGGGGGAGTACGCCCGAACCCCCGAGGAGGTAATCGAGGCCGCCGAGGACGCCGACGCACTCCTGGTGCAGTACGCAGAGATTACCGAGGCGGTGTTCGAGGCGCTCGACCTCCAGGCCGTCGGCCGGTACGGTATCGGTGTCGACTCCGTCGACCTCGACGCCGCCACCGAGCACGGCGTCCCGGTGGTGAACGTGCCCGACTACTGTATCGAGGAGGTGCCAACGCACGCGCTCGCACTCCTCCTCGCCTGCATCCGCAAGGTCCCCAGCTACGACCGGGCGATCAAGGGCGGGGAGTGGGACTGGACCGGCGGCAAACCAATGCATCGTCTCACCGGGTCGACGCTCGGTCTCGTCGGCTTCGGCAAACTCCCACAGCGCCTGCGGGAACTCGTCGCTGGCTTCGACCTCGACGTTCTCGTCTACGACCCCTACGTCGACGCCGCGGCGGTCGAGGCCGCAGACGCCGAGAAGGTCGACCTCGACACCCTCCTGGAGCGCTCGAAGTACGTGTCGGTCCACGCGCCACTCACCGAGGAGACGCACCACCTCATCGACGCGGCGGCCTTCGAGCGGATGCGCGAGGACGCGATTCTGATCAACACCGCCCGGGGGCCGCTGGTCGATATCGACGCCCTCGGCGAGGCGGTCGAGGACGGGGAAATCGCCGGCGCGGGTCTCGACGTGTTGCCCGAGGAGCCGCCGGATCGAATCCCGCCCATCGAGCACGAATCGGTCGTCTACACGCCACACGTCGCCTGGTACTCCGAGGAGTCGATGGCGACCATGCGCCGGACGGTCACCGAAGACCTGCGAGACATCTTGCAGGGCGCCATGCCCCGAAATCCAGTAAACGACGTATCCGGGGCGGAGTGAGCGGGTCGGAGGGGCGGCCGGTCGGGTCCGTGGGAGAGAGGTGGGGAGAGGAGCGCCGGCCGACAGCGGGTGGATCGTGAGACTCTTCGCCTCGAAGCAGGCGCGTCGGCGCACGCTCGCGTCCCTTCTCGTCGGCGGCCTCGCGCTCGCGACGGTGACCGTTCTGGTTCGCGACCGACTGTGGATTCTGACCGACGCCGCGACACTCCGGGCGTTCGTCCGTGGGTTCGGAGCACTGGCGCCCGTCGCCCTGGTCGTCCTCCAAGTTCTCCAAGTCGTTCTGGCGCCGATCCCCGGACAGGTGCTTGCGGTCGTCGCCGGCTACCTCTTCGGCCCGTGGTGGGGGACGCTGTTCAACGTCGTCGGCATCGGTCTGGGCAGTGCGGTCGCCTTCTGGCTGTCGCGCCGGTTCGGCCGTGGGTACGTCGAACGCGTGGTCCACGCGCCGGTTCTGGAGCGGTTCGACGGGCTAGTCGAGCGGCGTGGCCTCCCTGCCCTGTTCGTCCTCTTTTTGATCCCCGGACTCCCGGACGATGCGCTCTGTTTCGTCGGCGGGTTGACCAAGATTCCCCTCCGCAAACTCGTCGTCGTCGCGGTGGTTGGCCGGGCACCCGCGTTCTTCCTCGCCAACGTCCTCGGTGGTCTCGTGGCAGCGGGCGAACTCCGCCGGGCTGCCGTCCTGTTCGGCGTCGTCACCGCTCTCGCCGTCGTCGCCTACCTGTGGCGGGATCGGATCGCGGACACACTCGACGACCTGCTCCCCTGAGACGAGGCGTCACCGCGTGTGGCGCGCCGTCCGTGTCACTCCGTGTCGGCGTCCGAGAGCCGACCGGGACGCCACTCGCCGTCGAACTCCTCGTGGAGATAGGGCTTCGCGCCCTCGCCGCTGTAGGTGGCGACGAGTTGCCCGTCGCCTTCGAGGTGGTACTTGTAGGTGGTGAGACCTTCGAGGCCGACGGGGCCGCGGGCGTGGATCTTCCCCGTGCTGATGCCCACCTCGGCGCCGAGGCCGAAGCGGTAGCCGTCCGCAAAGCGCGTCGAGGCGTTGTGGAAGACGCTCGCGGCGTCGACGCTCCGCATGAAGGTGCCCGCGCGGTCGGCGTCCGTGGTCACGATGGACTCCGTGTGCTTCGAGCCGTGGGCGTTGACGTGATCGACGGCGGCCGCGAGGGAGTCGACAATCTTGATCGAGAGTTCGAGGTCGCCGTACTCGGTCGACCAGTCCTCGTCGGTCGCGGGGTCGATGTCGACAACCTCGCGGGTCGGGGCGTCGCCACGGAGCGTGACCCCCGCCTCGCGGTAGCGCTCGACCATCCCGGGCAGGAACTCGTCGGCGACGGCCTCGTGGACCACGAGCGTCTCGACGGCGTTGCACACCGCGGGATACTGCACCTTGGCGTCGAAGGCGACGTCCGCGGCCATCTCGAGGTCGGCCGCGCGGTCGACGAAGACGTGACACACGCCCTCGGTGTGGCCGAGGACGGGAATACTCGTGTTGTCCTGGATGTAGCTGACGAACTCGGAGCTTCCACGGGGCATGAGCAGGTCGACGGCGTCGTCCATCCCGAGAAGCGTCGTCACGTCCTCTCGGGCCTCGATGAGTTGTGCCCAGCCGTCGGGCAGGTCGGCCGTCGCCTCCGCGATGATCTCGTACAGCACGCGGTTGGAGTGACTCGCCTCGCTCCCGCCTTTCAGGATGACGGCGTTGCCGGATTTGAGGCTGAGCGCGGCGATCTGAACGAGCGCGTCCGGCCGGGATTCGAAGACGGTGCCGATGACCCCGATGGGGACGCCCACCTTGTAGAGTTCGAGGTCCTCGTCGAGTCGGCGGGATTCCAGCGTCCGGCCCAGGGGGTCCGCCTGGGCGGCGACGCTCCGGACCATCTCGGTGATATCGTCGAGTTTCGACGGCGAGAGGTCGAGGCGGTCGACCAGCGCCTGGCTGTACTCGCCGGCTTCGAGCAGTTCCTCGGCCGCCTGCACGTCCTTCGCGTTGGCGTCGAGGATGCGCTCGTGGTTCGCGTCGATGGCGTCGGCGACCGCCCGGAGGGTGTCGCTCCGCACGTCGTCGTCGACGTTCGCCAGGTCGAGCGCGGCGGCCTGTGCCTCCGTAACCTTCTGCTCGGTAGATTTGGCTTGCTCAGTCATCGATGACTCCGTTCACGGGGACGAATATCGTCCCCACGGATTTCCCAGTAGCGATTCGTTCGAGCACGTTCGGCTCGGTCGACCCGGCAATGATGGCGGGCGCGCCGTGTTCGCTCACCTTGCGTGCGCCTTGGACCTTCGTCCGGATACCGCCGAATCCGATCCCGTCACTCGACCCGCCGGCGATGAGTTCCTGCACCTCGGCGTAGTTACGCCCGACGGCTTCGATCCGCTCTGCGTCGGCGTCGGCTTTCGGATTCCCGGTGTAGACCCCGTCGACGTCGGTGAGTGTCACCAGTAGGTCAACGTCGACGCCGACGGCGACCGAAGAAGCGAGCATGTCGTTGTCGCCGATCCGGATCTCCTCGGTCGCGACGGCGTCGTTCTCGTTGATGATCGGGACGACGCCCCAGTCGAGGAGCGTCTCGATGGAGTTTCGGAAGTTGGTGAACCGCTCGGGGTCCTCTAGGTCGTGATCCGTCAGGAGGATCTGGGCGACCGTCTGGCCGTAGCGCTCGAAGCTCTCCGTGTACCGCCGCATCAGGTGGCTCTGGCCGACCGTCGAGAGCGCCTGTGACTCCTCGACCGTCTCGGACGGGTAGTCGATCCGCCCCATGCCGGCACCGATAGCGCCGGAGGAGACGAGAATGACCTCCTTGCCGCGGGAGCGCAGATCCTCGATATCGTCGACGAGTTTGTCGAGTTTCTCGTCGTCGAGATTCGACTCGTCGTCGGTCAGAGAGTTCGTTCCGGCCTTGACGACGACGCGCGTGGCGTTGGCCGCGAGCCCTCGTGCCCGCTCGACGGCCGCCGACTCGACGACCTCATTCATCGTCGAACCCGCTGGACAGTTCGCGGGAGCGGTCGGCCGCCGCGTGTACGGCGTCGCCGACGACGGCGTCGGCGTCGCTGTCCCACAGCACCTCCATACCCTCGATGGTCGTGCCCCCCTCGGTCGCGACGGCGTCGATCAGGTCGTCGAGGGACTCCTCGGACCGGAGGACCGTCTCGGCGGCACCCTTGAACGTCTGGGCGGCGAGCGTCCGGGCGTCCCCGGGAGCCATTCCCTCGGCGACGGCACCCTCCTGCATCGACTTGATGAGATAGTAGACGAAGGCCGGGCCGCTCCCGTTGAGCGCCGTCGCCACGTCCATCAGGTCCTCGTCGATCACCACGAACTCGCCGAGCGCGTCGAGGACCGCGCTGACGTCCGCATCGGGGGTGTCCCAACTCACCGCCGCGGCCATCGTGCCCGTCTCGGCGGCGAGGTTGGGCATGAGGCGAACGACCGTCGCGTCGGTGTGTTCGGCGGCGAACGACCGCGGGACGCCGGCCGCGATGGTGACGAGCGTCTGGTCCGCAGAGAGATCGAGATCACCGAGGACGGCGCCCACCACGTCCGGTTTCACGGCGACGAACACCACGTCCGCGTCGGCCGTCGCCGCCGCGACGTCCGACGTCGTCTCCGCACAGTACGGCTCGATGGCTTCGAGGGCGTCCGTGTCCAGATCACACGCGGTCACCCTGTGGGTGTCGGCCCGGGAGAGCCCCTTCACCAAGGCTCCGCCCATGTGGCCACACCCGATGACGCTCACGGTAGTCATGTCGTACGTCCTCTAGACGCCGACCCCAATATACGGACTTTGATTCGCGCCAGCCGTCCGCTCCCTACTCGTAGGTCGTCGTGTAGCCGCCGTCGTGGAGCATGTCGCCGCCGTTGAGGTGGCGGGCGTGCGTCGAGAAGCCGAACACGAAGAGGTTCGCCACCTCCGCGGGCGTCATCATCTCCGTCGTCCGCGCCTGGCCCAGCATGACGTCCTCGACGACCTCCTGTTTGGCGATGCCTCGTTCCTCGGCCGTGTCCTCGATTTGGTTCACCATCAGCGGCGTCAGGACGTAGCCGACGCTGACCGAGAAGGCCCGCAGGGTCCCCTCGCCCTCCGCAGCGATGGCGCGGGTCAACCCGTTCAACCCGTGTTTGGCCGTGATGTACGCGGCCTTGTCCTGCGTGGCGTAGCGGCCGTGGACCGAGGACATATTCCCGATGGCGCCGACCCCATCCCCCGCCCGAATGTGTGGCATCGCGAGTTTCGCGGTCAGGAACGGCGCCCGGAGCATCACGTCGAGCAGTTGGTCGTATTTCTCCATCGGGAACTCGGGGATGGCGGCGATATGTTGCATCCCCGCGACGTTGGCGACGTAGCGAAGATCACCACGCTCGGCCGCGGCGTCGACCATCGCCGCGACGGCGTCGTCGTCGGTGAGGTTGGTGGGCACCGGCAGCACCTCGCCCGTGGCGCCAACGTCGACGGCGAGTTCGGCGGTGCCGTCGAGTCCCTCCGCGTCGACGTCGGCCCCGACGACGGTCAGCCCGTTCGCCGCGAGCGCGACGGCCGTGGCACGGCCGATGCCCGACGCCGCGCCCGTGACGATAGCGACCGTCTTGGGGACGAACCGCTCGTCGTCGAGGACGAGGAGGTCCTCGGCGGTCAGTTCCGGTTCGCTGAGGTCGAACTCGGTGGACATGCGTACCCCTCCTTCGTAACGGGGGCCTAAAACGCTGGGTGGGGTCTCGCAGAGGTGGCGCGCCAGCGGAAACTGGACGCCGGGGACGACAAACCGGAGCGCAGGACTCCGAGGGAACTCTGTGATCGTGGTCACAGTCGCGTGGCGGCGGCAGGCGGCGCCGGGGGCGTTTCTTCAAATATTAATGTCTCGGCCCGGAACCCCCGCTAATGACGCTGTCCGTGACCAACACGCTGACCGGCGACCGCGAGGAGTTCGAGCCAGCGGGTGAGGAAGTCCTGTTGTACGTCTGTGGGCTGACGGTCTCGGACGACGCACACCTCGGCCACGCCAGGGTGTGGACCCACGCCGACGTGATGCACCGGTGGCTCTCGCATCTGGGCTACGAGGTGCGCCACGTGGAGAACTTCACCGACGTGAACGAGAAGGTCGTTGCCCGCGTCGGCGAGGACGACCTCGGCGGGTCGGAACTCGACGTTGCCGAGGGGTTCATCGCCTCGGTCATCGAGGATATGCGCGGCCTGAACCTGAAGCGGGCGACGGTGTATCCACGGGTCTCGGAGCACGTCCCCGAGATCATCGACCTCGTGGAGACGCTGATCGACCGCGGCTACGCCTACGAGGCCAACGGGTCGGTCTACTTCGACGTGACCGCCTTCGAGGACTACGGCAAGCTGTCGAATCAGCACCTCGACGAGATGGAGTCCCAGGGCAACCCCGACGAGCGCTCGGAGAAGCGCCACCCCGCCGACTTCGCGCTCTGGAAGGCCGGCGGTGTCTCGCCGAGCGACGTGGCCGAACACCGCAAGGACGACCGACCGCTCGGCGACCACCCCCCGACCGGAGAGACGTGGGACTCCCCCTGGGGCGAGGGTCGGCCCGGGTGGCACATCGAGTGCTCGGCGATGAGCACGACTCACCTCGACGACACCATCGACATCCACGTCGGCGGCCACGACCTCGTCTTTCCCCACCACGAGAACGAAATCGCCCAGAGCGAGGCGGCGACGGGCGAGCAGTTCGCCCGCTACTGGCTCCACACCGGCCTGCTCGAAACGGCGGGCGAGAAGATGAGTTCCAGCCTCGGCAACTACTTCTACGTCGCCGACGCGCTGGCTGAGTTCGGTCCCAACGTCATCCGGACGTTCTACTGCTCGACCAACTACGGGTCGGAACAGACGTTCAGCGAGGCGGCGATGGCCGAGGCCGAAGAGCGCTGGGAACGCCTTGAACGCGCCCACGAGACGGCGGTCGACGCCTGTGACGGCGTCGACGCCCGCACCAAGGCCGAAGACGAGACACTGCGGACGGCCGTCGCGGAGACGCGCACGGAGTTCGCCGCGGCGATGAACGACGACTTCGGCGTCCGCGAGGCGACGGCCGCGCTGCTGGAACTCGCAACGGCGGTCAACCGCCACGTCGACGGACGGGAGGCGTACGACTACGTCGGCCTGCGGCGGGCGGTCGAGGCGTTCGAGGAACTGGGCGGCGGGGTGCTCGGCCTCGACTTCGGCGGCGGAACCGAGGGCGACGCCCGTCTCGCCGACGACCTGATCGAACTCGTTCTCGACGTGCGCGCGGCCGAACGCGAGGCCGGCAACTACGAACGGGCGGACGAACTCCGCGACGACTTGGAGGCGCTCGGCGTCACCGTCGAGGACGGCGCCGACGGGACGACCTACCGGTACTGAGCGGGCGGCGCCGACGGCACGGTCAGACGGTGAACAGTTCCGTCTCCTCGGGAACGGCAAAGAGGCCCATCCGGACGCCGGCATCCAGCCATCCGTAGCCGTAGGAGTAGGCAGCGAGCGCGTTCACGGGGTCGTCGTTCGCGCGGAAGTGACGGCCGTCGTCGAGGTACGATTCGGCCATCTCTCGGCACTCCGCGGCGGCGGTTCCCAGCGGAGTGTCGGCCGGCGGTCGTGTTTCGGCTTCGTCGAGTGCGTCGGCGAGCATTCGCTCGTAACGGTCGGTCTTCTCCTGCAGATCGGCGGGCATAGACGCGGGTGGGAGCGGCGGCGACAAGAAACCGCCGACGGTGGCGGTCTCGCGCCCACGCACCCGACAGCGCAAGGTAAATGGGTCCCACCGACCAACTGTGTGTATGAGCGAGCGCGACGACGCCGAACACCGGCGTCTCATCGTCGCCGGAAGCGGCATCGCGGGACTCACGGCTGCCATCTACGCCGGCCGGTCGAACAACGATCCGCTGGTGTTCGAGGGCGACGAACCCGGCGGACAGCTGACGCTGACGACGGAAGTCGACAACTTCCCGGGCTTCCCGGAGGGGATCAGCGGCCCGGAACTGGTCAGCAACATGAAAGAGCAGGCGCGGAAGTTCGGCGCCGAAATCGAGAACGGCGTGATCGAGTCGGCCGACGTGATCGACGACCCCGGGCCGGGTCACACCTTCCACGTCACACTGTCGAGCGGCGAGACGTACACGGCCGACGCCGTCATCGCCGCCTCGGGAGCGAGCGCCCGCACTCTCGGCATCCCGGGCGAGGACGAACTCATGGGCTACGGGCTGTCGACGTGTGCCACCTGTGACGGCGCCTTCTTCCGCGACGAGGAGATTGTCGTCGTCGGCGGTGGCGACGCCGCCTGCGAGGAGGCCGTCTTCCTGACGAAGTTCGCGTCGACGGTCCACCTGGTCCACCGTCGCGAGGAGTTCCGCGCCGAGGACTACTGGATCGACCGCGTGATGGAACACGTCGATGACGGCGATATCGACCTCAAGTTGAACACAGAGGTGACCGAACTCCACGGCTCCAAGGAGGACGGCGTCGACCACGTGACGATGGTCCAGCACCCCGAGGGACACCCGACGGACAAACTCGACGACCCCGAGACCGACGAGTTTGCCTTCGACGCTGGCGCCGTCTTCTACGCCATCGGCCACACGCCCAACACCGACTACCTAGAGGACCTAGACGTCGAAATGGACGACGACGGCTATCTCGAAACCATCGGTGGCGACGGCGCCGGGCAGACGGCGACGGGCGTGCCCGGCCTGTTCGGCGCGGGCGACGTGGTCGACTACCACTACCAGCAGGCGATCACCGCGGGCGGCATGGGCTGTCAGGCCGCCATCGACGCCGACGACTACCTCGAAGACCTGGAACGCGAGCGTGCGGCCGCCGGGACGGAGGCCGCCACCCCCGCCGAAAGCGACGACTGAACGGCGACCGCGAGTCCCACACGCCCTTATACCGCGGGGTCCGAGTAGTGCCATGGTCGACACTGAGACCTACACCATCGAAGGCCCGGACGGCGATACGGACGAACTCGAACTGCCGGAAGGGTTGGTCGACACCCTCGCCGAACAGGGCGAGTCACCGACGACGGTCGTCGCCGAAATCGCGTTGCTCTCTTTCGTTCAGCGCTCCCACGCCATCGTCCACCACGCGGAGGGCGAGGTGCCCGCCGACCTCGACGCGATCAACGAGAAAGCCGAGGCACTCTTCGAAGAGCGATTCGGCATGACCTTCGAGGAGGCGACGGGTCACAGCCACTAAACGAACAGGAGCGGAAGCATCGCGAGGACACCGGCGGTGACGCCGGCGACGAGTTCGCGTCGCCCACCACCCGGCAGGTCCGCGCCGATGGCGAGGGCCTCCGGGACGAACTCCGTGGCGACGAGGTAGATCATCGCACCGGCGGCGAAGCCAAAGCCGATCGGCAGGAATTCGCGGGCGATGCGGACGAACAGGAACGCGATCACCGCGCCGATGGGCTGCGGGAGACTGGAGAAGACGGCCCACCAGACCATCTTCCACTCCGAGATGCCGAGCGTCCGCAACGGAATGGAGATAGCGACCCCCTCGGGGATGTTGTGAATCGAGATGGCGACGGTCATGAACACGGCGAGTACCGGCACGACGAAGCCAAAGAGGCCGAGAGTCGTCCCCGCCCCCGACTGTAGTCCGAGGTCGGCGAAGGAGACACCCACCGCAACCCCCTCGGGGAAACTGTGGACGGTGAGCACGCCGAGGATCAGGAGTAACTTCCGGAAATCCGCCTCCGCGTAGTTCTTCGGCTGCACCTCGTACCCCTCGATCACCTCGTGGGCGACGACGACCAACACCACGCCCGCGAGCAATCCGGGCACGATCTCGACCGGCGAATCCGCGGCCGACAACCCCTCGAACACCAGGCCAAACACCGACGCGGCGACCATGATCCCCGAGGCGAGTCCCCACAACGCAACGTTCCAGCGGTCGCTCACCTCGTCGACGAGGAAAAACGGAATCGCCCCGAGACCGGTCGCCAGCGCGGTCACCAGACCGGCGAGAAAGACGAACACGACGTTCGCTAGTAGCGCCATCGTTCGACGACAAGCGGTCGACGAATATAAATATTATCACGATTCTGATATATTTGGCCGGCCTAAACCGGCGGGAACCGCCCCCCGCATTTATGCGGTGGCCGGTGATAGCGTCGTTCGATGGGAGGATTGTCCTCGTTGTTTGCGCCGGATCGTGTCGCCGTCGTCGGAGCGACGGAGCGTCCGGGATCGGTCGGGCGCGCACTCGTCGAGAATCTCGCCGACTTCGACGGCGATGTCGTGCCCGTCAACCCGAACTACGAGACGGTGTGTGGCCTGCCGACGAAAGATAACCTTTCCGACACGAGCGCCGATCTGGCCGTGGTGGTGGTGCCGGCGCCCGCGGTGCTCGATGTCGTCCGCGAGGCCGGCGAGGCGGGGGTTCGGAACGTCGTCGTCATCTCGGCGGGGTTCGGCGAGGCGGGTGGCGAGGGTGCCGCCCGCGAACGCGACCTAGTCGAACTGGCCGAGGAGTACGATCTGAACGTCGTCGGGCCGAACTCACTCGGAATTATCGGGACGCCGGTCGGTCTCAACGCCACGTTCGCCCCACGGTCGGCGCCCACCGGATCGATATCGTTCCTGAGCCAGTCGGGGGCCTTCGTCACCGCCGTCCTCGATTGGGCGGCCGACCACGGCGTCGGATTCAAGGACGTGGTGTCGCTCGGCAACAAGGCCGTCCTCGACGAGGCGGACTTCGTGGCCTCGTGGGGCGAGGACGAGGGGACGGACGTAATCGTCGGCTACCTCGAAAGCGTCGAGGACGGCCGCCGGTTCGTCGAGGTGGCCCGCGAGGTGACCCCCGAGACGCCCGTCGTGGTCGTCAAGTCCGGGCGGACGGAGGCGGGGGCACAGGCTGCGTCCTCGCATACGGGGGCGATGGCGGGGCAAGACCGGGCGGCCGCGGCTGGCTTCCGAGAGGCGGGTGTCGTCCGCGTCGACACCGTCCAGGAACTCTTCGATGCCGCGCGCGTCCTCGCCGGACAGCCGGTGCCCGAAACCGACGGCGTGGCCGTCGTCACCAACGCCGGCGGGCCGGGCGTGATGGCGACCGACGCCGTCGGCGACGCCGCTCTGTCGCTCGCGACGTTCGACGACGGGACGGTCGACCGCCTCCGTGAGCACCTGCCCGAGGGGGCGAACGTCTACAATCCGGTGGACGTCATCGGCGACGCCGACACTGAGCGGATGTGTACGGCCGTCGATGCCGTCCTCGACGACGACGCCGTGGGGTCGGCAGTCGTCATCGCTGCGCCCACCGCCACACTCGACTACGACGACCTAGCCGCGGCGGTGGCCGACCTCCAGGCGCGACACGGCGTCCCCGTGACGACGTGTCTGATGGGCGGCGAGCGAGCCCGACAGGCCGAGGGCGCCCTCGATGCGGCGGGCATCCCCAACTACTTCGATCCCGCGCGGGCGGTCGGGAGTCTCGACACCCTCTCGGAGTACCGCCAGGTTCGCGAGCGAGGGGGCGCCGAGCCGACGACCTACGACGTGGACCATGAGGCGGCTAGGGACGTACTCGACCAGGCACGGGAGCGCGGGGCGACACGACTCGGCGTCGAGGCCATGCCGCTGCTCGACGCCTACGGCATTCCGACGCCTGCGGGCGAGGTGGTCGACTCGCCGGTCGACGCCCTCGCGGTCGCCGAACGACTCGGCGATCCGGTCGTCATGAAGATCGTAAGCCCCGATATCCTGCACAAATCCGACATCGGCGGCGTAAAAGTCGGCGTCCCCCACGAGGAGGTGTACGACGCCTTCGAGGATCTGATCACCCGAGCGCGCAACTACCAGCCCGACGCGACGATCCTGGGCGTCCAGATTCAGGAGATGGTGGAGACGGAGTCGGGCGTCGAAACCATCGTGGGGACGAACCGCGACCCGCAGTTCGGGCCGCTGGTGCTGTTCGGCCTCGGCGGCGTCTTCGTCGAGGTGATGGAAGACACCGCCCTCCGTCTCGCGCCGCTGGCCGAGTCGGAGGCCGAGGCGATGCTCGACGAGATTCAGGCCGCGCCGCTCCTGTCGGGCGCGCGGGGACGCGACCCCGTCGACAGAGCGGCCGTCGCGGAGACGCTGGCCCGCCTCTCACAACTCGTCACCGACTTCCCGGCCATCCTCGAACTCGACGTGAATCCGCTGGTAGCTCGCCCCGACGGCGTGCTGGCGGTCGACCTCAGACTGACCCTCGATCCAGACACCCTATGACCACCCTACTCGTCACCGCGACCGGAGAGAGCACAGGCAAGACGGACGTCGCCGTCGCGCTCGGCCGCCAAGCGCAGGCCCGAGGCCACAGCGTCGGCTACATGAAACCGAAGGGAACGCGCCTCCAGAGTCAGGTCGGCAAGACGCTGGACCGTGACCCCATGCTGGCGCGTGAACTCCTCGAGGGCGACGACGAGATGCACGAGATGGAACCCATCGTCTACTCGCCAACGTTCGTCCGGAGCGCGATGGAGGGTCGAGAGCGGCCCGACGAACTCCGCGAGCGCGTTCGCGAGGGCTTCGACGCCGTCGCCGCGGACCGCGATCTGACGGTCGTCGAAGGCGGCGGCCGCCTGACGACCGGCGGCGTCGTCGACCTCACCGATCCCGAGGTGGCCGACCTTCTCGGCGCCGACGTCGTGTTGATCGCCGAGTACGAGACGCCAGCCGACGTGGACGACGTGCTGGCGGCCGCCCGACAGATCGGCGACCGCCTCACCGGCGTCCTGTTCAACCGGGTCGCCGACGCCGTCTACGACGAGGTCGAGACCCTCGTCGCGCCGTTTCTCGAAGAGCGAGGAGTGCCGGTGCTCGGCGTGTTGCCCCGCGAGCCGACCCTCGCGGGCGTCACCGTCGCCGACCTGGCGAGCGAACTCGGCGCCGAACTACTCACCGACGTCCCGACCGACGGCATCGTCGAGCGGTTCCTCGTCGGCGCGATGAGCGGCGAGTCGGCGCTCCGATTTTTCCGTCGAACGAAAGACGCCGCGGTCGTCACCGGCGGCGACCGCGCCGACATCCACACCGCGGCGCTCGAAGCACCGGGGATCAGATGTCTGGTACTCACAGGAGGGCGACGACCTCCCGCGACCGTCCTCGGCACCGCCGCGGAGAAGGGCGTCCCCATCCTGCTCTGTTCGGGTGATACGCTCACCACGCTCGAACGCGCCGAGGAGGTGGTCCGCGGCGGGCGGACGCGCGACGAACACACCGTCGAGGTGATGGGTGATCTGCTGACCGACCACGCCGACGTCGACGCGCTTCTCGACGCGGACTAGCACCGCCAGCCACGATCCGTCCGATTGAGTCGCTCGGCGCCGTCCGCGGTGACGACGACCAAGTCCTCGATCCGGACGCCGAAGCGATCCGGGAGGTAGATCCCGGGTTCGACGCTGAACACCATCCCCGGTTCGAGTGTCACCTCGCCGCCGGCGACGACGTCAGGTGCCTCGTGGACGTCGAGACCGGCGCCGTGACCCGTCCGGTGGACGAACCGCTCGCCGTAGCCCGCCGCCTCGATCACCGACCGAGCGGCGCGGTCGACCGCTCCCGTAGAGACCCCGGGTTCGACGCGCTCGACCGCTGCGGTCTGGGCTTTCCGGACGACCGAGTGGACTTCCTCGACGGCCGCCGGCGGGTCGCCGTCGAAGACGACCGTTCGGGTCTGATCGCTCACGTAGCCGTCGACACAGGTCCCGAAATCGAGGACGACGGGGTCGCCGGCTTCGATCACCCGGTCGCCGCTCGTGTGGTGCGGGTCGGCTCCGTTCGGTCCCGCAGCGACGATTGTCTCGAAGGCGATGCCCGTGCCGCCGTGGCTCTCCAGTCGCTCCTCGATGTACTCCGCGAGGTCGGCCTCCGTCCGCCCCACTGCATCGGGACCGAGAGAGCGTACGTCACGCATCGTCGCGTCCGCCGCCGCGGCGGCCGCCCGGAGGGCGTCGAGTTCCTCCTCGTCCTTCCGGCGGCGGATCGGGGTCACCACCTCGCTCGCGAGGCCGAACGAGGCCGCCGGCAGTCGCTCGCGGAGGGTGAGTGAGACGGCCGCCCACATCCGGTCCGCGAGGAGGACGCGGGCGGGCGATAGGTCCGCGAGGAGCGGATCGAGCACGGGGGCCGGCCCCGTCTCGTCGCGCCACGATCTGACATCCGTGACCCACGTTGCCGCCGCGATCCGTTCGGCCTCCAGCGCCGGGGCCACGAACGTCGGGTCGCCCTCGGTGGGAACCAGAAGGAGCGTGAGTCGGTCGCTCGGGTCGGCGTCGACGCCGGTCAGGTAGTACAGGCTTCGCCCGGGTGAGAGGGCTAGAAGATCGGCGTCGCTGTCGGTGAGTCGCGACTGGACCCGTCGGGTCCGCCGTTCGAACGGCGTCATGACACCCCGTTTCGCCCCCGTCGACAAAGACGCGTCGGCGTCTCCAACGCTGCGGTTGACCCCCTGTATTTTTGTCACGCGACTGCGGGGTCGTACGTATGCCCTCCTGGTACGCCTTCGCCGCCCTGTCGGCGGCGCGTAACGCGACCGAAGAGTTTCTCCGTCCCATAGAGCGAGGAACGTGGCTCCGCCTAGCGGTGATCACGCTGTTCGTCGGCGTCGGCGGTGGGATCCCAACCGGCGGAAACGCGAGCACGAGCGCCCCCTCCGGCGGCGGCAGCGGGATGTCGGAGTTCCCGTCGCTGTCGACGCCAGAGATCGGATCGACGGTGGCGCTGATCCTGGGGCTTCTCGCCATCGTACTCGTCCTCTATCTCCTGTGGAACCTCGTCGGCGCGGTGATGGAGTTCGTCCTCGTCCGTGCCCTCCGCGACCGCTCGGTGTCGATCCGCGACCCCTTCACCGCGGAGTTTCGCCCCGGTCTGCGGCTGTTTGGCTTCCGGATCGCCGTCAGCCTCGGCAGCCTCCTGTTGGTCGCGCTGCCGATACTGCTCGTGGTTGCCGGCGGCGTCAGCCTCTCGGCGGCAGTGTTCGTCCTCGTGATCCCGCTCTTAGTAGCCTTCGTCGTCGTCGGCCTCCTCACCAGCGTGATCCTCGGTCTGACGACCGACTTCGTGGTGCCGACAATGCTGACCGAGAATCGGGGCGTCCTCGACGCCTGGCGTCGGATCTGGCCGACGCTCCGCGCCGAGTGGAAACAGGTCGGCCTCTATCTGGTCGCCAAGTTCGTCCTCGGCATCGCCGTCAGCCTCGTCGTCTCCATCGCGATTCTCCTCGTCGCCATCGCGTTGGCCATCCCGGTCGTGATCGTCGGTGGCGCCCTGTATCTCGGTATCGCCGCCGCCGGCGTCGGTCACGCCGGCGCAATCGTCGCGATCCCGCTGGGACTGCTCTTTGTTCTCACGTTGATCGTCGTCGCCTTGCTTCTCCAGGTGCCCGCGCTCGTGTTCGTCCGCTACTACTCGTTGTCGGTGCTCGGGATGTTGCTCCCCGAACTGGATTTAGTCGGCGTCGACCGGCCGGACGACGACAAGGACGACGACGACGGAAATGGAACGGACGACGAGGACGGCGACGACGGAAATGGAACGGACGACGACGAGGACGGTGACGACGGGAACGGCACGGACGACGACCCAACAGACGCGGATATCGACGACGAACCGGTCCGCACCGGTGGGTCGACAAGCGGCGACGGCGTGGGGAGTCCCTCCTGGATCGGCGCCGGGGCCGCGGTTACGACGGTCCCCTACCGCCGCTCTTCCTGAAGCCGCTCGGTCGTTTCGATCAGCGGGTGTCGCGCGTAGTCGACGACCGAAATATCCTCGAGAGAGTCCAGCCCTTCCTTCGCGGCGGTCCGCTGCATCCCGAGTTCGAGGTCGGTGCCGCCTTCGTCGACGACGATAACGTAGGCGTCCATCTCCTCGATGTCGAGGCGGCTGGCGGCCATGACCCGGTGGTGGCCGTCCGCGAGCAAGAGCGTCCCGTCGTTGTCGATGACGACCAGTGGCTCGGCCAGTCCGTGTTCGAGTTCGTAGCTCCGGCCCTGTAACTCGTCGGCGTACACCCGGCCCTGGGTCGGCGTCAACTCGGACAGCGCGACACTCCGGCGTTCCTCCGTGGCCTCGATGTCGTGAATCTCCTCCAGCGTGTGGAGCAGTTTGTCCACCTTCTTGGGCGTCACCCGCTCGATCTGACTCCGGATGACGTCCGTGTTCGAGATGATGCCGACGAGTTTGCCCGCGTCGTCGACGACCGGGAGCTTCTGGATGCCCGAACGAAGGATCACCCGCGCGGCGTCGTTGACCTTCATCTCGGGATGGGCGACCACGAGGTCCTCGGACATCACGGTGAACACCAGCGCCTCGTCGTCGGCCAACAGTAGGTCGCGGGCGCTGACGAACCCCTCGACCTGCCGGCCGTCGGTCACCGGGAAGCCGGTGTGCCCGTCGCTCTCGACGATACGCCGCGATACCTCGGCGACGGAGTCGTCGGGGTCGACGGTGGCAACGTCCCGCGTCATGTACTCCTCGACGGTCGCGTTCTCGGCCATCGGTCCGTCGTACGCGGCCGACTCTCAAAAGCGTGGTCGTCCGACGGGGGCGGATATCAGCTATCGTCGGCCAGCGGGAACTCGAAGGCGGCGTCGGCGACCGACGGGTCGCGATTCGGTGCGTTCGGGGGGTTCTCAAGCACCTCGAAGACTCGCTCAGCGACCACATCGTCGACGATGTCCGCGAGCGAGTCGGACGCGTCCTCGTCGACGGCGCTGAGAATGCCCAGTGGGATCTGTGCGCCGGCCATGTCTGCGTGCCCGCCCGCGCTCCCGATGGCATCCAGCGCGTCGCGCAGAACCTCCCCAAGGTCGACCGCCGTCCCGCGGGCGCGCCCCGAGACGTACACCGTCTCGTCCATGAACCCGTAGACGACGACGATCCGTATCCCCTCCATGTCGAGGAGTTTGTCCGCCGCCTGCGCGAGGGCGTCGCGGTTCCGAATCCGGCCGACGCCGGTGGTGAGCACCTCGCCTCTGACGTCGCGGTTGTGGATCGCCGCGGCCAGAATCGACAACACCTCGGGACCCATGCTCGGCGACTCCACCCGTTCGAGGACCGACCCGTCCACGTGGGGATAGAGAAACGCCGCCGCCTCGAAGTCGGCCTCGACGGCCTCGCGGGTGAACTCCCGCGTATCGATGCGGATGCCGTACAGGAGCGCGGTCGCCACCTCGGGACTCGGGGCACGGCCCAGACGCTCCAGATACTCCGCAAGGAGGGTACTCGTCGCCCCGACGTTGCTTCGCAGGTCGACAAAGCGCGCCGTGACGGGGCCTCGTGGCGGGTGGTGGTCGACGACGACGTCGATGGCGGTGTCGGGATCAAGGCCGTCGTTGACGCCGGGGCGAGAGTGATCCACCAGCGCCACGCCCGCGTAGTCGTCGAGACTTTCGTCGGGGGCGAGCGTCCGCAAGTCGAGGTCGAGCAAGTTCACCAGCGCTTGGTTCTCTTGGTGTGAGATGTCCCCGTAGTAACAGGCGTCGGTCGCGACGCCAACCGACCGAGCGATGTCGGCGAGGGCGATGGCCGACGCGATGGCGTCCGGATCGGGGTTGTCGTGCATCACGACCGCCAGTCGGCCGTCGATCTGCCGGAGGGTACCCAGGAGTCGACACACCCGCTTGCCGCCGTCGTCGGCCACCGCCTCTAGGAGGTGATCGGCGAGTGTCGCCCGAGTGTCGACGACGCGGTCGGCGACGGCCGCCAACCGCTCGTCGGCGCCGCCGTCCCCCGTTGAGGCAACGATCAGCGCGTTCGGGAACGACTCTCGCGCCCGTTCCGCAGCGGTCACGTTACAGGCGGGGTCATCGCCGAGAACGAGCACCACGTCCGCTGCCTCGGGATACGTCTCCGGATCTGTCGGATCACCGTGGATCACCTCCGCGTCCGCGTCGAACCCCTCGGTCGCCCCATCGTCGGACACGACCACTCGGAGGTCACCGCCCCACGTCGAGACCACGCCGGCGACCGTCCGGCCGGCGTGACCGCAGCCGAGCACCAGCCGCCTGACCATGTACGTCGCTGACGGCGGGCCCCCAAAACCCTACCGTCACGCGTCGGCGATGGAATTAACCTTTTGTGTGACGTGATATCATGCACCATGACCGAGCACCCTGACCTCGTTGACCCGTCGCTCGGAGAGCAACTGGTGAGCGCCTGTCGGACGACGGTGGGTGATAGCCTCCGGAGCATCGTCTACTTCACGCCGGACGAGTACGAACAGATCTACCTCCGCTCGGATCTGGAGGCGGACGCCGACCTCACGGGCTGGGTCGAACACGAGGCCGCGGGGTTTCGAACACAGACAGCCTACGACGGCACCGAACTCGGCGCGTATCAGTACACGCTCCGGGTGTTCGAGAACGGCTTTGTCACGCGCGTCATCGAAGGGGACCACGGCGTGTTCGTGACGACTGACGGCATCACTGTCAGGCGTTCGAAGGAAGTGACGGAGGCTATCGGCGCGACGCTCAGCTGATCAGGCGAACAGCGCCGTGGCGGCGCTCTGTGCCGTCTCGACGACGGGGCCAAACGCCGGCAACAGCAGGAGCGTCCCGACGGCAGCAACCATCACCGCGGCGTAGAGGCCGACCGGCGTCGCACCGAGGTCGAACTCGCCAGTCGGGTCTTCGATCCACATCGCCTTCACCACTCGCGAGTAGTAGAACAGCGACAGTGCGCTGTTGATCGCGCCGACGGCGGCAAGCCACCAGAAGCCACCCTGGATTGCCTCGTAGAAGAGGGCGTACTTCGAGAGGAAGCCACCGAACGGCGGCAGGCCGGCGAGCGAGAACATGAACACCGTCATCGCCAGACAGGCGGCGGGTGCCCGGGTCGCCAGGCCGTTGTAATCCTCGAAGGTGCGCCCGACCTCCCAGTGTTCGACCATGGCGATGAACAGGAACGCGCCCGTGTTCATGAAGCCGTAGACGAGCAGGTGGGCCATGCTGGCGCCCATCACGTTGCCGTTGGGACCGCCACCCGAGAGGGCGGCGAGACCGATCAGGGCGTAGCCGGCGTGCCCGACCGAGGAGTACGCCAGCATCCGCTTGACGTTCTCCTGGGTCGCCGCCGCGAAGTTGCCGAGCGTCATCGTGACGACGGCGAGGATGGCAAAGAGCAGCGACCAGTCGATGCCCATCGGCACGACGGCGTCGAGTGGGAAGCCGACGGCAAAGACGCGGAAGGCGACGGCGAAGCCGGCCGCCTTCGAGGCCGACGACAGGAAGGCGCTGATCGGCGCGGGCGCGCCCTCGTAGGCCTCCGGCGCCCAGAAGTGGAAGGGCACCGACGCGGTCTTGAACGCGAAGCCACCGGCGATCATCACGATGCCCACGCCGGCGATGCCGACGAGGTCACCGGCCGAGCCGACGGCGCTCGCGACATCGGCGAGCAGGAGCGACCCTGTGGCCGCGTACACGAGCGAGATGCCGAACGTGAGCACCGCCGAGGAGACGGCACCGACGAGGAAGTACTTCAGTCCCGCCTCGACGCTTCCCCGGTTGTCCTTGAGGAAGGCGACGAGCGCGTACGAGGGTAGCGAGGCGAGTTCGAGGCTGATGAAGACCGTCGCCAGCGACCCCGACGAGCCCATGAGGCTCATGCCCGTGGCCGCCAGCAACACCAGGGAGTAAAACTCCGCCTGGTAGGTGCGGTCACGCAGGTAGTCGTAGCTCGCCAGCGACACCATGGCGACGACGCTGGCGACGACGACGGTGAAAAACAGGCTCAGGCCGTCGACGACCAGCGAACCGCCGTAGAGTTCGATGGCGCCGCCGCTTCCGGTCTGGCCGGTGCCCGCGAGCAGGAACCAGCCAGCGACGGCGAGCGTGGCGAGGCTGCCGAGCGTCGCGATGCCCGCAAGCGCCCCCGGTCGCGTCGAGTCCGGGTCGATACTGTCGACGAGCAACAGGACGAGCGCCGTCAGCCCGAGCAGGAGCGTCGGGGCGACGGCCGTCCAAGTCGGCAGTTGGGTCTGTAGTGGTGTCACGAGAGTTCACCTCCGAATTCGAGGAGGGGATCGACCGCGTTCTGGATCATCCCGAAGAAGAGGTCGGGAGCGACCCCGAGGACGATGATCGCCACGAGCAACACCGCGAGCGGTGCCGTCTCGCTGATCGGGGCCGGTCCGACCTCGTAGTCGGTCTCCAGACGGAACGCACCGAAGAGGGTCCGCTGCATCGCAAAGAGCAGGTACCCCGCGACGACGACGATGCCGAACATCGCGACGGCCGTGAACAGTGGCATGGCCGCGTGAACCGTCGACTCGAACGCGCCCTTGAAGATGAAGAACTCACCGGCAAAGCCGGCCATCAGGGGCAGACCCATGTACCCGAAGGCACCGGCGACCAAGATGCCGGTGGTGACCGGCATCCGGTCGGCCATCCCGGACATGTCGCCGACCATCCGGGTGTGGGTCGTGTTGTAGATGACACCGACCGCCATGAACATCAGCCCCGAGATGAGGCCGTGAGCGATCATCTGGAAGGTCGCCCCACCGACCCCGTAGGTCGTGTAGGCGATCAGCCCGAGAATGACATAGCCCATCGAGGACACCGACGAGTAGGCGACGATGCGCTTGAGATCCTGCTGGGCCAGTGCCAGCATCGCCCCGTAGATGACGCTGATCACCGCGATCAGGGCGATGGGAGCGGCGAACTGCGTCGCCGTCTCGGGGAGCATGGTGAAGTTGAACCGGAGCAGGGCGTAGGTCCCCATCTTCAGGAGGACGCCGGCCAGCATCACCGAGACCGGCGACGGCGCCTCGACGTGGGCGTCCGGCAGCCACGTGTGGAAGGGGACGATGGGCACCTTCACCGCGAAGCCGAGGAACATCGCCACGAAGGCGACGGTCCGCAGGGTCGCGGCGGGGATGCCGTACAGCGAGCCGAGTTCGCCCGCCCGCAACGCCCCGGCGATAGCCGGCATGTCCAGTGAGGACACCGAGTCGCCGAGACCGAAGACGAGGGCGATAAAGCCGATGAACATCGCCAGCGACGCGATGTTGGTGTAGACGAAGAACTTGATCGCGGCGTACTTCCGCCGCGGGCCACCCCAGACGCCGATGAGGAAGTACATCGGCAGGAGGACGGCCTCCCAGAAGACGAACCAGACGAAGAAATCGAGCGCCGTGAAGACACCCAGGAGGTTCGCCTCCATGAACAGCATCAGCCCGTAGAACTGCGACTGGCGGTCGTCGATGGACGCCCACGCGCTCACGACTGCGAGAGTCGTCAGTACCGTCGTCAGCACGACCAGCGGCAGGCCGATGCCGTCGACGCCGACGTGCCAGTTGAGCGTGTACCCGCCCAGTTCGAGCCACTGGACGGTCGTCTCGAACGCGGGGGTGCCGCCCGTGAGGGCGTTGCCCGTCGCGTCGAATCGACTCCACATGTAGAGGCTCCCCACGACGGGAAGCAGACTCAGCGTCGCCGCGAGGCGGCCGGCCCACGCGTTCGGGGCCAGCAACACGGCCATCGAGGCGACGAACGTGATGGCGATCAGCGCTTCGATTATCATACGAACCACCCTCCGAGAACCCCGAAGACCACAAGCAACGCCGTCAGCCCGAGGGTGAGGAGCGCGGCGTAGTTGCTCACGACGCCGGTCTGGATGCGGCGGATCCGGCTTCCGGCGAAGAGACTCACGCTAGAGACGCCGTTGACGACACCGTCGACGACGCCCTGATCGAACTTGTCGGCCAGCCGCGAGAGCGGCAGGACGACCGACGTGGCGATCCAGATCTGGTACTCGTCCTGGTAGTAGTTGTTGTACCAGAGGTCTTTCACGGCGCCCAGCTTCGCCGTGTGCTCCGTCGGCTCGGGCACGTTGTAGAGTACGTGCGCGAGGCCGGCACCGGCGAGCGCGAGCGCGAGTGACACCGCCCCGGCCACGTACGACGCCACGTCCGCGGACGTGTAGTGTGCGTAATCGTGGAGGAGTTCGCCGTAGTGTTCGGCGGTGAGCGCCGAAAGCTCGCCGTGGGCCAGCCAGTCGTGCAGGAATTCAAGATGGATCCCCGTCAGATCCTGGACCGGCACCATGTTGACGAACCCGATGGTGGCCGCGAGGATGCCGAGAACCACCAGCGGCCCCTTCACGTTCCAGCGCACCCCGTGTGGGTCGCGGGCCACCTCGGTCCGCGGTTCGCCGTGGAACGTCAGGAACACCATCCGGAAGGTGTAGAAGCCGGTGAAGAAGACGGCCACCAGTCCCATCGCGTAGCCGGCGAGGAGGAGCGGCGAGCCGCCGAGACCGTGGACGAGCGCCTCGTACAGCACCTCGTCCTTCGACCAGAAGCCGGCGAAGGGGACGATGCCCGCGAGGGCGAGCGACCCCGAGAGGAAGGTGTAGTAGGTGACGGGCATCCGCTCTTTGAGCCCGCCCATGTTCCACATATCCTCGTCGTGGTGCATGGCGATGATGACCGCACCGGCCCCGAGGAACAGCAGCGCCTTGAAGAAGGCGTGGGTCAGCAGGTGGAAGCTCGCGGCCACGTAGCCGCCGGCGCCCAGCCCCAGCATCATGTAGCCATACTGTGAGATGGTGGAGTAGGCGAGCACCTGCTTGATCTCCCGCTTGACGACGCCCATCGTCGCGGCGAAGAGGGCGGTGAAGCCCCCGACCAGCGCGATGATGCCGAGCGCCGTCGGCGAGAGCGCGTAGAAGCCGTACATCCGCGCGACCAGATAGACGCCGGCCGCGACCATCGTCGCGGCGTGGATGAGCGCGGAGACGGGCGTCGGACCTTCCATGGCGTCCGGAAGCCACGTATGCAGGGGGAACTGCGCGGACTTCCCGATGACGCCACCGAGGATCAGCAGGCCGAGAATCGTGAACCACGTCTCGGGCGCGAAGCCGAAGGTGGTCACCTCGGCGGCCGACCCCGCGAGGGCTTCCTCGGCGATGACCGGGAACGCCCCCTCGCCCGCGAACTTCGCGGTGCCGAAGGTGGCGAAGACGGCGACGACGCCGACGAGGAAGAAGTAGTCACCGAAGCGGGTGACCAGGAACGCCTTCTTCGCGGCGCTCGGCGGCCCCGAGTCCCGGAACCAGAAGCCGATCAGGAGATACGAGCAGAGACCGACCAGTTCGAAGAACATGAACGCCATCAACAGGTTGTCGGCGACGACGAACCCGAGCATGGAGGCGGTAAAGAGGCCGAGACCGGCGTAGTATCGCGGCAGGCCCGTCTCCCCCTCGTCGTTCATGTATCCGAGGCTGAACACGTGGACTAGGAGCGCGACCAGCGAGACGATGAGCAGCATCATCGCCGCGAGCGGGTCGAGCAGGAGGCCGAAGGTGAGCCGGGTCGTCTCCTCGCCGGCGCCCGCGACCCACGTGTAGAGCGTCTCGTTGTAGGCGTTGCCCGCGCTGACGGTCAGGAAGACCCACGCCGACAGCACGAGCGACCCCGCGGTGGCGGCGATGCCGCCGAAGGCCCCACCCTTGGGGAGGTACTTCCCTCCCGCGAGTGCCACGAGGAAAGAGAGGAAGGGCAGGAGAACGATGGCGGGCGCGTAGTCGAATGCTCCGACCATCTTACCACCTCATCCCCTTAGCCAGCGTCACGTCCACGTCGTCGAAGTTGCGGTACAGGACGAGGATGATCCCGATGCCGACGGCCACCTCGGCGGCGGCCAGCGCCATCGTGAACAGGCTAAACGTCTGCCCGGTGATGTTCCCCCAGTACGCCGAGAAGGCAACGAGGTTGATGTTGGCCGCGTTCAGCATCAACTCGACCGACATCAGGAACAACAGCGCGTTCTTCCGGGTCAGAATGCCGAACAGGCCGATACAGAACACGGCCGTCGCCAGCAGCAGATACCACTGAACCGGAACCATCAGTGGTCACCTCCGTCGTCGTCGGCGTCCGAATCGGACTCCGTGCCGTCGGTCAGCCGCTCGTGGACCTGCCGTCCGCCGTCAGCCAGGAGGGCAACTGCGCTGCCCTCTTCCTCACGTTTCGCCAACAGGATCGACCCATCAAGGGCCGCGTCCAGCGCGATGGCGATGACGATGAAGGCAACTAGGAAGCCCTCGCCGGGAACCGCCCCCATATCCAGGTTGAACATCGCGTAGCCGATGCTGGCGGTGATGCTTCCGTCCGACGGGAACCCTTGCGGGTCGCCGAACGAGGCCCGGAGGACGGCGACGGCGATGACGACGAAAAGGGCAACTGCTGCCAGACCGGGCAGCAGGTGCGACCCGACCCGCAGTTTTGGCTTCGTCGTCACGCCTCGCTCACCTCCGAGGGCTGTTCCGCTGTCGATTTGGTGAGCATCACGGCGAACGTGATGAGGATCAGGATCCCACCCACGTAGACGAGGACCTGCATGGCGGCGAGGAACTCCGCCTGTAACATCACGTAATGGACCGCGACGCTCAACAGGGCGCCACCTAAGAGGAGTGCGGAGTGCCACACGTCCTCGACGAGGACGACGCCCAGGCTGCACCCCAGCGTTACCAGGGAGAACAGCGCGAACGTAATCGTTTCATACACCATTGCTTGAATGTGCTCAAGGTATTCTTTTGAACGTTTCGAGACGGCACAGCGCCCACACGGCGCGGCCGTCCGGAACCTTACTGGTAGTCGATCTCCCCGTCGCCCTCACCGATCCACGCTCCCCGGTCGGGGTTCCGGGATTCGAGCGGGTCGATCCCCTTATACCAGGGGACGTTCTTCAACTGCTCTTTGTTGTAGACGAAGTCGTCTTTCGTGTCGGCGGTGAACTCGAAGTTCTGGGTGAGCAGGATGGCGTCCACCGGACACACCTCCTCGCAGAGTCGGCAGTAGATACACTGGCCGATGTGGAGGTTGTACTGTTCGCCGTTGCGCTGGTCGTCCTGGACGATCTGGATCGTGTCGTTCGGACAGACGTTCTCACACTGTCGACACCAGATACACCGCTCCTGGCTGAACTTGTGGACACCGCGGAACCGTGGACTCACTTCCGGCGCCACGTCGGGATATTCGACGGTGAACGTCTCCCCGTCCAGCGCGTGTTTCATCGTCGTCGCCATGCCTTTGAGGATTCCAATCATTACGCGATCACTCCCACGAGGATTGCCGTGAGCACGAGATTGGCGAAAGAGAGCACGAGCATGCCCTTCCAGCCCATCTCGATCAACTGGTCGATACGCACGCGCGGGACCGCCGACCGGGCCCACTGCGTGAACAGGAAGAACGCCCACATCTTGATGATCATCCAGACGAACCCGGGCAAGACCGGGCCAGCCGGGCCACCGAGGAACAGGACGGCGATCAGGGCACCGCCCAGGAAGATGTGGATGAACTCCCCGAGGTAGAACAGCACGAAGTAGACGCTGGAGTATTCGGTCTGGTATCCGGCGACAATCTCGGTCGGCGCCTCCGGAATGTCAAACGGATTCCGACCGATCTCCGCCAGGTTCGCCGCCACGAACAGAACGAACGCGAAGGGGTTGACGAAGGCGTACCAACTCGGGATCGACACGCCTCCGAGGGAGACGAGCGTCTCCGTCTGGGCGGCGACGATCTCGCTCGTCTGGAACGTGCCGGCGAAGATGATCACCGACGCCGCCGTGACGACTAGCGGAATCTCGTACGCGAGATTCTGTGCGATAGAACGCAGCGCGCCCAACAGCGAGTACTTGTTGTTCGAGGCGTAGCCGGCCATGACGAGGCTAAGCGACGCGATGGAGGCGGCGGCGAACGCGAAGACGATCCCCGTCTCGGGGTCGGCCAACTGCAGACCGCTCCCGAGGGGGATCACCGCGAAGCCGAGCAGCGCCGAGAACGGCAGGATGATCGGCGCGAGGTCCCAGGCCGGGCGGTCGACACCCTCCGGTACGATCAGCTCCTTCGAGAGCAGACGCACCGCGTCGGCGACGATGATCAGCAGGCCGAACGGGCCGATCCGGTTGACTGCGATCCGGTCGGTGAACGCGGCCGTGATCTTCCGTTTGGCCCACGGGCCGGCCAGCGCCGTCATGCCGAGCATGATGTTGGCGATGAGAAAGGCACCGAGTAGCCCGCCGACCACGTCACCGAGGGTCCCCGAGAGACCGAGCACACCGGAAATCGTCTCGGGGAGTGTCGCTATGGGACCACCAGCCGACGCGTTGGCTGTCGCGTTCGCCGTCGCGTTCGCGGTCCCGGTCGGCGTCCCCGACTGGAGGAAGACCCCGTCCATCAGCGATCCACCTCGCCGAGCACGATATCGAGGCTACCGAGCGACGCGATCAGGTCGGGGATGTACTCCCCGTTCGACATCTCCGGAAGCGTCTGGAGGTTCGAGAAACACGGGCTCCGGATCTTGAACCGGGCGGGCTTCTCGGTCCCGTCCGCTCGGACGTAGATGCCGAGTTCGCCTTTCGCGCCCTCGACGGCACGGTAGATTTCGGTGTCGTCGTCCGGCCGGATGGTCCGCGGGACGTTCGACTGAATCGTCCGCTCGTCCTCGGGCCAGTCTTCCAGCAGGTCGACGCACTGTTCGATGATCTTCGCGGACTCCTCCACCTCACGCAGGCGGACGAGCAGGCGGCTGTAGTTGTCACAGCCGTCCTCAACGGCGACGTTCCAGTCGAGTTCGTCGTAGTAGCCGTACGGATCGTCACGCCGCAGGTCGTAATCGACGCCCGACCCGCGAGCGACCGGCCCCGTGGCCCCGTAGCTCTTGGCCACCTCCGGTGGCAGGACGCCCGTGTCGACGGTGCGGACCTGCAGGATCTCGTTGGCCGAGATCATGTCGTGGTACTCCTCGAGGGCCTCCGGCAGGTCGTCGAGGAAGTCCCGGATCATCTCGAAGAAGTCCTCGCGAGGCTCGGGCAGGTCCCAGACGACCCCACCGAGCCGGAAGTAATTGAACATGAGCCGCTGGCCCGTGAGCTCTTCGAGGATGTTCTGGACCTTCTCGCGGTCCCGGACGGCGTACATGAAGATGGCGGTGAAGTCGCCGTAGACGTCCAGCGCGAAGGTGCCGACCGCGAGCATGTGGGCCGCGATCCGACAGAGTTCGGCCCCCATCGTCCGGATGACCTGTGCGTACTCGGGCACCTCGATGTCCGCGAGGTCCTCGGCGACGCGGGCGTAGGCCCACTCGTTCAGCAGGCCGGCGGAGATGTAGTCCCACCGGTCCGGATAGGGCATGATCTGGTAGCGGTAGGTGCCCTGCTGGCAGATCTGCTCCTCACACCGATGGAGATAGCCGATGTCCGACTCCACGTCGACCACCTGTTCGCCGTCGAGCACGGTCTTGAGGTGGAGCACGCCGTGGGTCGCCGGATGGTGCGGGCCGATGTTGAGGAACATCGTATCGTCCTCGTCGCCCTCGTGGTCCTCCTGGAGCGGGTTGGCGTGCTCTCGCAGGGGGACGACCTGTGGCCGATCCTGGTCGTAGTCCCGAGAGAGCGGGTGACCCTGCCACGTCTCGGGCAGGAGGATGCGACGGAGGTCCGGGTGGTCGTCGTAGTCGATGCCGACCAGATCGTAGGCCTCGCGTTCGTGCCACTCGGCGGTGCGATAGACCGGTTCCGCGGACTCGCTGACGGGGTTGTCGGTCGGCGTCGGGACGACGACGCTCACCTCGTCGGTGGGGTCGTCGTACTTCTTGAGGTGGTAGATGGACTCGTAGCGGTCCTCGTACTCCTGTGCGGTGACACAGGAGAGGTGATCGAACCCGGCCTCGTCGCGGAGACGAAAGAGGGTGTCCTGTACCTGGTCGGGACGGACGACGAATCCCGGCGCGTTGAGGTGGTCGTCTCGGTCGAGGACCAGATCACCCAGCAGAGCCTCGATTTCCTCGGCCGTCGTCACGCCCGTATCGACCGTGTCCGGGGTTGATTCTTCCAGACTCATGGCGAGTCAGCCCAGTTGTACCGCATGACGAGGTCGTCCTCGTCGATTTCGTCGGCGAGTTTGTCGACCACTTCGTCCTGGTCGAGGTCGCTGAACTGTTCGAGTTCGTAGGGCTTGACCGTCACCGGCGAACTCTCGCCGTTGGCGATCCGCTCCTGGAGTTTGGCGACGCCGTAGATCAGCGCCTCCGGCCGGGGCGGACAGCCGGGGACGTGGATGTCGACCGGAATGACTTCCTCGGCCCCCTTGACGACGTTGTACCCCTCCTGGAACGGTCCCCCGGAGATGGTACACGACCCCATGCCGACGACGAACTTGGGTTCGGGCATCTGGTCGTAGACGCGCTTCATCCGCGGGGCGAACTTCGAGACGATGGTCCCCGGGACGATGATCACGTCCGCCTGTCGCGGTGACGCGCGCGGCACACCGGCCCCGAAGCGGTCAAGGTCGTGTTTGACCGCGTAGGTGTGCATCATCTCGATGCTACAGCAGGCGATACCGAACTGTAGCATGAACATCGAGGAGCCCCGGACCCACTCCATGAACCGGTCGAACTTCGTGAGGATGAACGGCGACGAGCCGAACGCCTCCCGAAGCTTCGAGTTGAATCGGTTGTCAGTTCCCGACGCCCCGATGCGGGCGTCGCGGGTGTCGCTTCCTACCTGGCTCGTGTCGGTGACGAATCGTTCTTGTTCGCTACTCATGATTGTCTCTCGGTCTTACGGCGGGACGCACGCGGACTCTTGATCCATTCGACCGCACCGTTGCGCCAGGCCCAGCCAAGCCCGACGACGAGGACGCCGATAAACACCAGCATCGGTGCGAGAACCTGGCCGAGCGTGGCGCCCTGTTCCAGCGCGGACCGATAGATCAGCGTCCACGGGAAGATCAGGACGGTTTCCACGTCGAAGACGAGGAACAGCAGCGCGACCATGTAGTACTGGATGTTGAACTGGACGTGCGCCGTGCCCGTCGGCACCTCGCCGCTCTCGTATACTACGGTCTTTCCCTGTTCGGACACGCTCGGCCGCAGGAGTGCCGACACCACCATCATGGCGATGGGGATGCCGACGCCCATGACTCCGAGCGCACCGATTGCTATCCACTGATTCATACCTTGATTCCTGTCATCTCGGGGGTTAGGAGTGCTCCCCCATAAGCGTTGATTTATGCCGTCCGGTGTTGTCAGTCGGTTTTACGGCCGTATACGGGCGTTTCACGCCCTGTCGCGGCGGCCGCGTCGGCCTATTCGTGGCGATTCCGGAACCCGTCGATCCCCCGGTCGTGGAGGCCCCGCGAAACCTCGGCCACGCCCGACCGCAGGTCGTCGTGTTCGGTTTCGAGGCGTTCGATCAGGTCCGCGTGTTCGCGCGCGAGGATCTGAACCGCCGACAGCGCCGCGTTGTAGGACTTCCCGGCGTCGACGGCGACGATGGGCGCGCCCGTCGGCATCCCGATCACCGAATCCACCGACTTCTCCTGGACCGGCACGCCGATCACCGGCAGCGGGTACGCGATGGACGCGGTCATGTTCGGCAGGTCCGCGGACTTCCCGCCCGCGCCCGCGATGATCACGTCGAGACCGCGGTCGGCGGCCGTCTCGCCGTAGGCGTACATCAGGTCCGGTGTGCGGTGTGCGGAGACGACGTAGCTCTCGAAGGTAAAGCGGGCCTCTGGCGGGTCGTCGTAGTTGGTCTGCTCTGCGAATCCCAGTTCCTGCAGGGCATCGTAGGCCCCGGCCATGGTGTCGAGATCGGAGTCTGACCCCATGATAATCCCGACTTCGGGGGTCGTCTCGGAGTCGCGGTCGGCCGCGGCCTGTGCGTGCAGATCGTCGATGAGGTCGTCGATTCCGGTCATCGGAAGGTGAGGTCGTCGCGCAGTTCGCGTGCCGATGCGAGCAGATCGTCACGGGTCGTGTCGCCGCCCTCGTCGGTGAGTGTCACGTGGCCCATCTTTCGGAGCGGCCGCACCTGATCTTTGCCGTACCAGTGCAGGTGCGCCGCCTCGTGGGAGAGGACCGCCTCGACGTCCGCGAGTTCGGCGGGGCGCTCCTCGTCGGTGGTGCCGAGGACGTTCGCGCTCACGGTCGGGGCCCGCTGTCGGGTCGACCCCAGCGGCCACCCGAGCACCGCGCGGGCGTGCTGTTCGAACTGCGAGGTGACCGCGCCCTCGATGCTCCAGTGTCCGGAGTTGTGCGGGCGGGGCGCGATTTCGTTGACCAGGATCTCGCCGTCCGTCTCGAACAGTTCGATCCCGAACACGCCGCGACCGTCGAGGGCGTCGAGAACGTCGCGAGCGACGGCTTGGGCGCGCTCTTTCACCGCGTCGCTCGTGCGCGCGGGGACGACCGTCTCCCGCAGAATCTCCGCCTCGTGGACGTTCTCGCCGACGGGGAAGGTCCGCACCTCGCCGTCGCCCTGGACGCCGATCACGGAAACCTCGCGCTCGAAGTCGACGAGGGTCTCGGCGAGGGCGGCCGGGTTCTCGGCCGTTCCAACGGCCTCGCGGAGCGCATTCTCGGCGTCGTCGGCCGCGTGAACCGGGACGTTGCCGCGGCCGTCGTAGCCACCCTCACGGGCCTTCAGCATGACGCCGCCGAACTCCTCGACGGCAGCCTCCAGATCGGCCACAGAGTCGACCCGGCGGTAGGCGGGGACGGGGATGCCCGCCGCGCTCAGCATCTCCTTTTCGGCGAACTTGTCCTGAATCGTCCGTAGTGTCTCGGGCGCCGGCTGGACCGGGACGCCGGCCTCAGCGCTCGCGCTCGCCAGGTGATCCGGGTCAGCGAGTTCGATTTCGTAGGTCAGAGCGTCCGTCCGCTCGGCCAGTCGGCCAATCGCCTCGGGGTCGTCGAAGTCGCCGACGATCTGATCGCGCGCGACGGGCGCGGCCGGGCAGTCCGGCGTCGGATCGAGGACGACAGTCTCGACGCCGAGGGGCGCGGCCGCCTCGGCGAGCATCCGGCCGAGCTGGCCGCCGCCGACGACGCCCAGCGTCGGGCCTGGAACGGTGATCGACATGGCTAGCCGTGGTTCCGAGCCGCGCTTAAACGTTGTCACACCGGACGCGTGTCGGGTCGTCCCCGCTGCTCTCGGGTCGGTCGTCCCGAACGTTCCACCACTCCCGTCAGTCGTGTCTGAAACACCGCTTCCCGGTGAACGCCATCGCCATGTCGTGGTCGTCCGCGGCGGCGATCACGTCCTCGTCGTTGACCGAGCCACCGGGCTGGATCACGGCTTCGACCCCTGCCTCGGCGGCCTCCTCCACGCCGTCGGGGAACGGGAAGAAGGCGTCCGAAGCCATCACCGCGCCCTCGGCGTCCTTTCCCTCGGCGTGTTCGTCGGCCTTCATCGCCGCCAAGCGCACGGCGTCGACTCGGCTGACCTGCCCCATGCCGATGCCGACCGTCTCGGTCCCCGACGCAAAGAGAATCCCATTCGACTTGACGTGTTTCAGCGTGCGCCACGCGAACAGCATGGTCTCGACTTCCTCGTCGGTCGGGTCGCGGTCGGTGACCACCTCCAGATCCTCGCGGGTCGGTGCCCAGTCGTCGCGTTCCTGCACCAGTCGCCCACCGGTCAGTGGCTTTTCGGACAGCGCCGCCGTCCGGTCGCCGAGCGACCCCACGTCGAGCACTCGGAGATTCTCCGTTGCGGTCAGGACATCGAGAGCGCCGTCGGTGTAGCCGGGAGCGACGACGACTTCCTTGAACGACTCGACGATGGCGTCGGCGGTGGCGGCGTCACAGGGGCGGTTGAGTGCGACGATGCCGCCGAAGGCGCTCATGGCGTCCGTCGAAAGCGCGTCGTCGTAGGCCGCCGCGAGCGAGTCGGCGGTCGCACACCCCGCGGGGTTGGTGTGTTTGATGACCGCCGCCGCGGGGTCGTCGAACTCCCGGATCAGATCGAGGGCGGCGTCGGCGTCGTTGTAGTTGTTGTACGACAGCGCCTTGGCGCCCTCGTTCAACTGCGGGGCGCCGACGACGCTGGCCTCGTCGCTCGCGACGTCGGCGTAGAGGGCGGCGTCCTGATGCGGGTTCTCGCCGTAGCGCAGGGTTCGCCGTCGGTCGTCGGAGACGACACGGCGGGCCGGGAACTGCCCCGCCTCGTCGCCCTCGACGGTGACGCCGTCGTCGTCGTCGACAGTGACACGGCCCTCGGCGAACCACTCGACTGCGCGGGGGTAGGCCTTGAACTCCGCCTCGTGGAGAACTCGTCGTTTCAGGGCGTCGGCGTCGTCGCCCTCGTGGACCGGCACCGCCTCCTGGGTGACGATCGGGCCGGCGTCGAGTTCCGCGGTGGCGACGTGGACGGTACACCCGGTCGTGCGGACGCCCGCCGCGAGCGCCTGTTCGTGGGCGTCCTCGCCGCGGAAGGCGGGGAGAAGCGACGGGTGGACGTTGAGCGTCGTCGGCAGGTCGTCGAGCAGGTCCTCCGAGAGGACGCGCATGTAGCCGTCCATACAGACGAGGTCGAACTCGTAGTCGTCGAGGCGGGCGCGAAGCCGCGACTCGTGGTCCGCCCGCGACTCGTCGTCGCCGCGCTCGACCACCTCGGTCGGGATTCCCCGGTCGGCGGCCGACGACAGGACCGGCGCCGAGCCGTCGTCGGTGCAAACGACGGCCACCTCGCTATCGCCGGGCGCCAGATCCGCGATGTGCATCAGGTTCCGTCCGCGATTACCCGCGAGACCCGCGATTCGGAGCATAGTCGTGGGAGGCCCGCGCGTGGGAAAAACAGTTGCGACTCCTCAGGCAGGGGACCGGTACGCTTTTGCGTCACCCACGGGCAGTGCCGAACATGACCGATCTGCCACGGAGCGACCCGCTCGCGGCCGTCTCGCCCCTCGACGGGCGCTACGCGGGATACACCGAACCTCTCGTGCCGTACGCGAGCGAGTCGGCACTCATGCGGGCGCGGGTGCGCGTCGAAGTCGAGTATCTGCTCGCACTCGCCGACCTCGGCGCGACCCCTCTCGCCGTCGACGACGGAACCCGGGAGACGCTCCGGGACTGTTACGAGTCGTTCGACGCCGCGGACGCCCGATTGATCAAGCGCCTTGAGACCGAGGGTGCCGAGGGGTACGCCGCGACCAACCACGACGTGAAGGCCGTGGAGTATTTCCTCCGGACCCGCACCGACGAGTCGCTGCACCCCTGGATTCACTTCGGGCTGACCAGCGAAGACGTGAACAACCTCGCGAACCGACTGCTGGTGAAGCCGGCCATCGAGACGGTGCTGCTCCCCGCACTCGCAGACGTGCGCGAGGAGTTGACGACGATGGCTCACGACTACGGCGACACACCGATGCTCGCCCGAACCCATGGCCAGCCCGCGACGCCGACCACCTTCGGCAAGGAGATGGCGGTGTACGCCGCCCGTCTCGGGCAGACGGTGGGCCGCGTGCGAGCGGCGGCCGACGACCTCTCGGGCAAACTGGCCGGCGCCTCCGGCACCTACGCCGCCCACGTCGCTGCCTACCCGGACGTCGACTGGCAGGGGTTCGCCCGCGACTTTGTCACCAGCCTTGGCCTAGACCACACGCCGCTCGCGACGCAGGTCAACCCCTGTGACGACCTCGCGGCGCTGTTCGACGCGCTCCGCGGCGTCAACGACGTCCTTCTCGACCTGGATCGGGACGCGTGGCTCTACGTCTCCGACCGATATCTCGGTCAGGAGGCCGTCGCGGGCGAGACGGGGTCGTCGACGATGCCACATAAGGTGAACCCTATCGACTTCGAGAACAGCGAAGGAAACCTCTCGAAGGCCAACGCGGACCTGACCTTCCTCGCTGACTACGTGACCACCTCCCGCCTCCAGCGCGACCTCTCTGACTCGACGGTCAAGCGCAACGTGGGCGCGGCGCTCGCTCACTGTCTCATCGGCTACCGCAAGGCCGAGACCGGACTCGGGAAGGTCGTTCCGAACGAACAGGTGATGGCCGAGGAACTGGCGGCGACCCCCGAGATTATCGGCGAGGCAGTCCAGACGATTCTCCGGCGCGAGGGCGACACCGCGGCCTACGAACGGGTGAAGGAGTTGACCCGCGGCGAGCGCGTGACACTCGCGGACTTCCGGACACTGTTCGACGACCTCGAGGTCGAGGAGTCGGTCCGAGCGGAACTGCGGGCGCTCACACCCGCGGGGTACACGGGGCTGGCGGCGTCGCTCGCCGAGGAGTAGCCGCCCCGGTCACCGAGGCCCCAAGACTTATGTTAAATCTGACGTGATTTTTCGTCGGTATGCCCGAGTGCCAGAACTGTGGCGCCTTCGTCACTCGTGATTACGCCCGGGTGTTCACGCCGAACGGGGTCGAGGAACCACGCGTCTGTCCCCGCTGTGAGGATATGGTCCGTGACGGCGCCGACGTTCGCGACGCCCGCTCTCCCCGCAACTCCTAGTCCCCGGAGTGGAAGGGGCGGGAGTCGAACCACGCGAAGCCACGCGCCGACCGGATGGTCGACAACCCCGTCGACCGCCCTCGGCGGACGGCGACGGCGTGTGCTCTACCACTGAGCCACCCTTCCACGCTGGCGTACGCCGACGAGTCACTAATACGCACCGACACGGACGCCGCCGGTCGCATCCTCACGCCGCTCCGTCGGCAGTGCCGGACGGCAGCGTGAGGGTGACGACGCTCCCCTCGGTGTCGTCCCCGTCGAACGACACCTCGCCGCCCGCAGCGGTGACGATCCAGTGGACCAGCCAGAAGCCGAGGCCGCTTCCGTGTTCGAGGGGCGTCTCGCTCCCTCGCCGCAACACCGCCCGCTCGGCGTCGGGAATCCCGGAGCCGTTGTCCTTCACCCGGACGTGCGTGGCCTCGCCGGCGGCTTCCACGCACAAGCAGACCCACGGCTGTTCGGCGTCGTTGTGTTCGACGGCGTTTTGGAGTAGGTTCTCGACGGCGATGACGAGGAGTTTTGCGCTCGGAACGACTGCCGTCGTCGACGACGGGATGTCCGATTCGACGACGACATCGGGACGACACTGGCGCAGGCGGTCCAGTGCCGGTTCGAGGTGGTCCCGAAGGACGACCCGCTCGGTCGTGTCGCCGATGTCGTCGGCCGTCTCGACTAGCAGTCGGACCTGTGATCCCAGTTCGATCAGATCCTCGGCCGTCGCGCTGATCCGCTCGCTGGCGGCGATGACGTCCGGGTCGTCGTAGGTCCGAAGCTCCCTGGCCCACCCCGAGATGATGTTCATCCGGTTGCGGAGGTTGTGCCGCAACACCCGGTTGGCTATCGTCAGACGCTTCTCGTACCGGTGACGGTCCGTCACGTCCCGATACCGGAGGACGTAGCCGACCACACGGTCGTGAGAGTCCAACAGGGTCGAGCAGGTCACGTCGTAGACGTGTTGCTGTCGGTCGACGACGGCCGTCAGAGTCGTCCCGTCGAGCGCCGTGGGTGTCGCCACGTCGCTCCCTTCGGGGAGGTGGTCTTGCAGCGGTCGGCCCTCAACTGGGTCGTCGAGCAACCGCGCCACGGTTGGATTGAACATGACGATCCGTTCGTCCTCGTCGAGGACGACGAACCCGTCATCGGCGTCCTCGACAATCCGTCGTCTCGCGACCGGGACGCGTTCCAGCAGGTCGAACCGAAACAGCGCCAGCCCGAAACAGGGGCCCGTGATCACGAACGCGAACGGCGTAAAGTCGACCGGCGGGAGCGACCCCCACTGCAGTCCGAGCGAGAATGTCGCGTTCGCGACCAGCGGCGGAATCGCACCCACCACCAGTAATCCAGCCTGGGTGCGATACAGCGTCGACCGGAGCGTCGCAAGCGTGAGCACGCCGAACCCGACCGGCGTCACGACGTAGGAGTACGCGATGTGGAGCAGATAGCCCGGGCCGAACGTCAGATCGAGGGCGTGGAGCGTGCCAGCGGTGACGAGCGACGCCTCGTGCCAGACGAGGCTATGAGACGGGTTCGTGAGCGTCAACAGGCCGAAAAGCGCCGGCTCGAGGAGGAGAACCGCCAGCACCGGGCGGGTGAGCCAGGCGTCACGGTTGGCGTACTGAACCGCGAAGAGAAACCAGAGCGTCGGCACCGGCCCACCGACGGCCAAAGCAACACGCTGCCAGGCAAGTTGCGCGTCGAGGGTCGTGAACCCGAGTTGAACCGCGTAGACGAGTGTCCACGCACCGAGCGCCGCGATGAGGGTGAGAAACGCCTTAGCTCCGGGTTCGGGTCGGTGTCGCCATCCTACGGCGGCGATGACGAAAAATAGCGCCGCCGCGGCGATGCCGACGACGGTGTACAGCGTCGGATCCCAAGCCACGTTCAGAGAAACACGGGACGAGGGGATAAGCTTGCCGTGGCGATTACTGGAAGCCGATGCGACCGCCGCTTCCGCGCTCGGCGAAGCTCTCCCCGCCGCCGCCTTTGAACTGCTCTTCGATGCGCTCGTAGTAGTCCATGATCTCGTCGGTGATCGTCGGGCGGACGTTCTCCATTGCCTGTCGGAAGTGGCGCATGTCCACGTCCTCGGCTTCGTCGTCCTCGCGGAGCGCGACCATCGCCGCCTCGCGGGCGATACTCTCCAGGTCCGAGCCGACGTAGCCGTCGGTGATCTCCGCGACTTCGCGCAGGCTCACGTCGGGGGCGAGCGGCGAGTCCTGGGTGTGGATCTTCAGGATCTGCTCACGACCCTCCTGTTCAGGTTCGCCGATGAACACGAGGCGGTCGAACCGCCCCGAGCGGAGGAGCGCGGGGTCGATCATATCGGGTCGGTTGGTCGCGCCGATGACCATCACGTTGCCCATCTCCTCTAACCCGTCGAGTTCCGTCAGGAGTTGGTTGACGACACGCTCGGAGACGTTGTTGCCGACCTCGTTGCCCCGGGAGGGCGCCAGCGAGTCGAGTTCGTCGAAGAAGATGACCGTCGGCGCCACCTGCCGGGCCTTCCGGAAGGTCTGCCGGATCGCCTTCTCGCTTTCCCCGACCCACTTCGAGAGGAGTTGCGGGCCGCGCACGCTGATGAAGTTGGCGTTGGTCTCGTTGGCGACGGCCTTCGCCATCAGCGTCTTGCCCGTCCCCGGTGGCCCGTACAGGAGGACGCCCTTCGGGGGTTCGATCCCCATGCGGTCGAACTTCTCGGGCGAGGAGAGCGGCCACTCGACAGCCTCCTTGACGTTCTGTTTGGGCTCCTCTAACCCTCCCACGTCGTCCCACGTGATCTTCGGGAGTTCGACCAGCACCTCCCGCATCGCAGACGGTTCGACTTCGTTGAGTGCGCCGCCGAAGTCGTCGTCCTTGACGATCATGCGGTCGATGAGGCTCGGCGGAATGTCCTCCTCGTCTAAGTCAATCTCGGGGAGGTAGCGCCGCAGCGCCTTCATCGCGGCTTCCTTTGTGAGGCTCTCGATGTCGGCACCGACGAAGCCGTGGGTCTCGTCGGCGAGGTGATCGAGGCTCACGTCGTCCGAGAGCGGCATCCCGCGGGTGTGGATCTGGAGGATCTCCTTGCGCCCCGCTTCGTCGGGGACGCCGATCTCGATCTCGCGGTCGAACCGGCCGGGGCGACGGAGCGCGGGGTCGACGCTGTCGACGCGGTTGGTCGCCGCGATGACGATGACCTGGCCTCGCGTCTCCAGTCCGTCCATCATCGTCAGCAACTGCGCCACCACGCGGCGTTCGACCTCGCCGGTCACGTCCTCACGTTTCGGCGCGATGGAGTCGAGTTCGTCGATGAAGATGATCGACGGCGACTCGTCTTTGGCGTCCTCGAAGATTTCGCGCAACTGCTGTTCGGACTCACCGTAGTATTTCGAGATGATCTCCGGGCCCGCGATGGAGAAGAAACTCGCGGACGTCTCGTTGGCGACGGCCTTGGCGAGGAGGGTCTTCCCCGTCCCCGGCGGGCCGTGCAGAAGGACACCCTGCGGGGGTTCGATCCCCAACTTCTTGAAGATCTGCGGGTGTTTCATCGGGAGTTCGACCATCTCCCGGACCCGCTGGATCTCGCTTTGCAGGCCGCCGATGTCCTCGTACGTGATGCCGCCGCCGGTCTTCTCGAACCCCGAAATCGGCTCCTCGCGGAGTTCGACCTCGGTGTCCTCGGTGACCAAACAGACGCCGTCCGGCTCGGTTTCGACGGCGATCAGCGGGATGGCCTGCCCTGGCGACCGCATGAATGGGTGGTTCGTACTCGACATGACGGGGACGATGTCGCGTTCGACCACCGGTCGCTTGAGAATCTGCCGTTTGACCATCCCGGCGGCGTCCGAGCCGAACTGGACGCTCGCCTCCTCCGGCGGCGCGAGGACGAGTTTCTCGGCTTTCGTCGCCTCGGCCTTGCGGATGGTGACGCGTTCGCCGATCCCCACATCGGCGTTCTGGCGCGTGAACCCGTCGATCCGGACGGTGTCCGTGTTCCAGTCCTGTCTGTCGGCACGCCACACCTTCGCGGCCGTTGTCTCGGCCCCTTCGATTTCGATGATATCACCCGGCGACAGCTTCAGGTGAAGCAACGTATCGGGGTCCAGTCTGGCGATACCGCGTCCCGAGTCGTTCGGGTACGCTTTCGCCACTTCGAGTTGCACTTCGTTCATGATGTACCCGCGAGGATGGTCGTGACTGAGCGATGATGCGGGATAAGTTTGTTGTTACCCGGGGTCTCGGGCGCCGATTTCACGGCAGACTGTGACATATTGTAGCATACGTCGTGACGGTACAAACCCTTGCCGATCCCGGAACGGTCGCAAGCCGTTTGACCGTCGAACCCGAGCGAGCGGATATGCACACGCTCGCGTTCGACGGCCGTATGGGGGCGAGCGGCGACATGCTCCTCGGAGCCTTGATCGCCGCCGGCGCCGATCCGGCCGCGCTCGACCCCGTCGAGGCGGAACTCGGCATCCGCTATCGCGTGGGGTCGACGACGAAAGCCGGCATCGACGCGACGGCTGTCGACGTGTTCCTCGACGAGGGGAACGGTAGCCCGGAGCAAGAGGATCGGACTGATCACGACCACGACCACGACGCTCACAGCCACGACCACAGCCACGCACACACACACGCCGAGGGGGCCGGTCCCGCTCGCACGTATCCCGAAGTCGTCACTGTCGTCGAGGCGATGCACCTCCCGTCCGCCGTCGAGCGCGACGCTCTCGCGGTCTTTCGCCGCCTCGGCGAGGCGGAGGCAGCGGTCCACGGCACCGACCTCGACAACACCCACTTCCACGAGGTGGGGACCGACGACGCCATCGCGGACGTGGTGGGTGTCTGCCTCCTCGTCGCCGACCTCGGCGTCGAGCGAATCGTGACGACGCCCGTCGCGGTCGGCGGCGGGACCGTCTCCATGAGCCACGGCGTCTACCCGGTTCCGGTGCCCGCGGTGACGGAACTCGTCGCCGACGCCGACTGGACGATTCGCGGTGGTCCCGTCGACCGCGAACTCCTCACGCCGACCGGGGCGGCGATTCTCACGGAACTCGCCGACGGCGTTGAGCGACTCCCCGACCTCGCCGTCGACTCTCTGGGGTACGGTGCTGGGGATGCAGACGTGCCCGACCACCCGAACGTCCTCCGGGCACTCGTGGGCGATGGGGGCGGCGGCCTCCGCCAGGAGTCGATCACCGTCCTCGAAACCAGCCTCGACGACGCCACGCCGGAGGTTCTCGGCGGGCTTCAGGAGACACTCACCGAGGTGGGTGCCCTCGATGTGTCGATCCTGCCGGCGACGATGAAGAAGTCGCGACCGGGCCACCTGGTCAAGGTGGTCGTCGACCCGGCGGACGCCGAGCGGGTGGCCCGCCGCCTCGCCGAGGAGACGGGGACGCTCGGCGTCCGTGAGGGGAGCGCCGGGCACCGCTGGGTCGCCGACCGGACGTTCGAGACGGCGACCCTGCAGGTGGACGGCGACGCATACGACGTGGGTGTGAAGGTGGCGACCGACGCCGACGGGACCGTCTACGACGTGAGCGCCGAGTACGACGACGCGCTCGCGGTCGCCGGCACGGCCGATCTCCCGGTCCGCACCGTGTTGCGGCGGGCCGAAGCGGCGATCCGGGAGCGGTGAGCGACACCGGTTCGCGCCGCGTCGAGCACTCCGCACAGAACACGTGCCACTTCGGACACCGGGTGGTGGGCGGCCGGCCTCGCCCGCGCCGATGCCTTCGGTGCGACCGGTGCTGACGATGGGACAGGCAGGGTGACTGATCGACCCCGAGAGAGGCGGTAGCGCGTCTAGCCGCGGTGTTCGTCCAGCGCCTCCTCGACGGTCAAGTCGCCGACGGCGACCCGGCGGGCGAGCGCGTCGTCGATGGTCCGGTCGTCGGTCGAGATGCGGCGGGAGCGATCCTTGATCCGCTGGAGTTCGCCGGCCGTGGGTTCGATCTCTCGGGAGTCGACCCGTTCGCCCTCCAAGCGAGCGATGTTGACCGCGGCGAGGACGTCGCCCATCCCCCGAGCGCCGGTCCCGAGGTAGGGGGTCGTCCCCGTCTCGTCGACGAGTTCCACCGTCACCTCGTCGAGGTCGTCGACGAGTCGGGCGCCTTGGATGCGAGCGCCGTCGCCGATCCGGACCAGCGGATCGACCGCGTCCGCGACCTCCCGGCGGATCACGCTCACGGCGTCCGAGAGGGGGACGTGGAAGGCGGCGACGACCGTCTCGCCGGCGAGGACGGCGATGCCCGGACGGGTGCCGGGATCGACCCCGACGACCGTTCGGCCCTCGCCGCCGCGCAAGAGCGCGAGTGCCTCGTCGACGGCGCGTCTGGCCTCCTCGGCCGTCGCGGTGACGTGCTCGGCGTCGTCGCCGAGGTCGACCGTGTCGTCCGGCGCCGTGACGACGACCGACGCCGCGTCGGGGAGGTCGGCGTCGGGTTCGACCGTGGTGAACGCCACGCCGCGCTCCCGGAGGAGGTCGACGACCTCGTGGTACAGTTCGAAGTCCGCGGTGGCGACGACGATCACAACCGACCTTCGACGCCGCGGTGGTAAAACGTGTCGCGGTCCCACCCGCGCCGCGGTGTCGAGGGTTTATGCCACGGAACGACCCATGGGGAGTGTGTCCGAGTCAGCGCCAGCGCCAGTTCCGACCGGCTGCCCCCCGCTCGATGACCTCCTGGGCGGCGGCTTCGAGCGCGGCACCGTCACCCAGTTGTACGGGCCGCCGGCCGCCGGCAAGACGAACCTCTCGCTGTCGGCGGCCGTCCAGGCCGCTGCCACCGGCGGGACCGCGGTGTACATCGACACCGAGGGACTGTCGGTCGAGCGGTTCCGACAGCTCGCGGCGGGCGTGGCCGAGGACGACGCGGACCTGGAGGCGATCACCTCCCGCATCGTCGTCACCGAGGTCCACGACTTCGCCGAACAGGAGGAAGCCGTCCGCGACGCCGCCGACTTCGCACCGCGCGCGGAGTTGGTCGTCCTCGACAGCGCAACGGGATTTTACCGGCTCGAGCGCCGCGACGACGACAAGGGCGAGACGCTCCGGCGAGTGGGCCGGCAGGTGACCCACCTGCTGTCGCTCGCGAGAAAACACAACCTCGCTGTCGTCGTCACCAATCAGGTGTTCACCGACCCCGAGGCCGACCGAACGCGGGCGCTCGGCGGGCACACGCTCAACCACTGGACGGGGACGGTCGTCCGCCTAGATCGGTTCCGCGGCGGCAACCGTCGGGCGACGCTGGAGAAACACCGGTCGAAGCCCGCCGGCGAAACCGCAACCTTCCGCATCACCGGCGACGGACTGGCCGCGGGCGAGGAAAGCCTATAGCTCGCCGAGTTTCCGGAGCAACTGGCCGCGGTACTGCTCGTCGGCCCGGAGTCCCTTGAGTTCGAGGACGTTGCGCTCGAGCGTGTCGGCGGCGACGTGGAAGGCGTGGTCGGCGCCGTACCCCTCGCCGGAGCCGGCGATCTGCCCGTGATTGGTCCGCAGGCGGATCTGACACTGAATCAGCGGCGTCCCGCGGAGTTTCTCCTTGTGCTCGTGGAAGCGCACGTGCGCGTGGTGGACCTGCATCTTCTGGTACTTGTCCGCCACGTCGGTGATGCCCTCGACAATCTCCTCGCGGGTGATGGTGTCGAGCAGAGCGACGTTGGTGATCTGGACGTCCATCTGTCCCTCCTCGGTGAAGGTGAGCGCACGAAGCACGTCGGTCTTGGTGAGCACGCCCGCCACGGTCTCGTCGTCCGCCTCGGTCGGCGTGACCACCAGGCCGGACACGTCGTTGTCGAGCATCGTCCGCACGGCGTCTTCGACGGTTTCGTCGGCGGTCGTCGTCAGCACCGGACTGGTCATCAGGTCGTAGACGGGCAGATCGAGCATCCGGTCGAGGTCACCGCGGCGGTCACCGCGACCCTGCCGGTCGGCGTCGCGAACGACGAAATCGACGATGTCGTGCGTGGTCAACACGCCGGCGAGCGAGTTCTCGTCGTCGACGACGGGCAGGCGCGAGATGCCGTGTTCGCGCAGTCGGTTGATTGCTTGGCCGACGTGGGCCTTCTCGCCGATGGTCATCACGTCGTCGGTCTGAATCTGCTCGACGGTCAGCGCGTCGAGGCTGTCGAGGACCGCCTCCAGAATGGCGTCGGCCGTGATGATTCCCCAAAGCTTCTCGCCCTCGTAGACGGGCGCCACCTTGGTACCCCCCTCGACGAGCACCCGGGCGACCTCCCGGACGTCCTCCGTGCGGTCGACCTGCGGCGCGGACTTCATCAGCACGTCGGCTTTGGTGTCGTCCTCGATCCGGGAGCGGACCAAGTCGCGTTCGCCGATGACGCCGGCGTACTCGCCGTCCCGAGTGACGATGAGTCCCTTGGGGTTCTCGCGCTCGAAGATCGAACGGACCTTCCCTAGGCGTTCGCCCGCGTCGACTTCGATGTATTCGGGAGTGGCAATATCGGAGATATCCATAGCTACACGTGGATCATCCGGTGGCTTGAAAGTTGTTTCTTTAGTGTGAAACCCTGACAGACGGTGTCGTCACTCACGATGTCACTCGTATCGAGGCTATGAGGTCGTTCCCTACGCAACTAGTGTGTGGGCGACGGCGACCCGCCGGACTCGGCCATCCGCCAGACAGTGAGCGCACCCGTCACGCCGAGGCCGACCGCAAGAGCAAACAGGACGCCGTAGGTGCCGGTGGTGGCGACCAGTTCCCCGGCCAACACAGGTGCGAGAAACGACCCCAGCCACCCGGCAACACTCGCGAGTGAGACGGCCGTCCCGGCGGCGCTGGGCTCGACGAACTCCTGGATCGACTGGTACATGAGTCCGATCTGAAGTTGGATGAACACGCCGGCGAGAACCAGCATCGCGACCAGCGCCGCAATCGTCGTGCTGTAGAACATGGCGACCGCCAACACGGTTGCCCCGACGAACGAGGTGGCGAACACGGGCCGCCGTCGTCGGGCCAACAGTCGATCCGAGAGCCACCCGCCGGTGGGTCGAGCGAGGACCCCGACCGCGGGAAACAGCGCGACGAACGCCCCACTCTCCGCCAGCGAAACACCGAACCGACCCGTGATGTACGTCGGCATCCACGAGTTGAACACCATATACAGCGAGTAGCCGAGAATCGTCACGGCGACGACCATCCACACGTTCCGATTCCTTAGCACGCGCTTGAACCCGCTCACCGATATCGGGGCCGTCGACGCCCGGGACCGCGAGAACCGTCCGACCACGGCGTAGAGTGCGAGCGACAACAGCAGCGCCGCGCCGCCGAAGACGGGGAACACCCCCGGCCAGTCGATGACCCCGGCGAGCCGTGGCGCACCGAGTTGCCCGAGCGCGTATCCGGCAGGGTAGCCCGAGATGATCACTGACGTCGCCGTCGCTCGCCTGTCCGGCGGGAACGTGCTCGACGCGGTGTTGATACTGACCACCCACAGGACGAACATCCCGATACCGGCGAACAGCCGTGACGCGATCAACAGCGGCACGATTCTCTCGCTTGCGGCGAACCAGTCGCCGAGACTGCCGACGAAGAGGACGGCCGCGGCGGCCGGAACCGCCGCGCGCGTGTCGATACGGTCGAGATAGAGGCCGACGGGAATCCCGATCACCGTCGCGGTGACCTGTGGCATCGAGACGAGCGCAGCGGCCGTGGTCTCGGTGACACCGAGGTCGGCCATCACCACCGTGAGGAGACTGGCCGGAGTGATCAGATACGCACCGACGGCCAGGAGCAGCAACCAGGCAACCACGAGAGTCGTGACCCGCCAGACCGACCCCTCGGCGAGGCCACCGTCACCGACCAGTCCATCCAACACAGGACTACTTGCCCGAGTCCGAGAATAATCCTACCGGTTACCGCATGGGCACGGCACGTTCGTCGCTGTGCGTTGCTCAGAAGAGGGTATTGCACACTGGCGGCCTCCGGCGATGCAACTCGCCGGTAGAAAACGAAAGTGGGTTGGGGCGGAATTGAACCGCCGGCCTCCTCCATGTCAAGGAGGTGTCATAACCGGACTAGACCACCAACCCGGACAGTGCGTGCGTTTCGTCGCATCACTACGTACCGGTGGCCGGTAATTGAACCTTTCGGAACGCCAGCCGGCGGGGCGATTTCGAGGGAATTATACGCCGGCGTCGGGGCCGGCGCGGATCGACCGACTCACTCCGTGAGATTGCCTCTGTAGCTCCCTTCCGCCGGCAACCGCCGGACGATAGGTTTATGAAGATGTATAGATTTGTTCATCGTAACCCGAACTAATACACTGGTGTTCATCCATGCAGGACTATATTGAGCGCGTCACCGACGGCGAGGATCTGAGCGGCGAGGAGGCACGGGACGCAGCCCGGGCCGTCTTTGAGGAAGCGACGGACGCCCAAATCGGGGCGCTACTCGCGGCTCTCAGGGCGAAAGGCGAGACAGAAACGGAGATTGCGGGGTTCGCGAACGGGATGCGCGACGCCGCCCGGACCATCTCCCCCGACCGGTCGCCGCTGGTCGACACCTGCGGGACCGGCGGCGACGACTACGACACGATCAACGTCTCGACGACGAGCGCCATCGTCGCCGCAGGGGCCGGCGCCGCCGTCGCCAAGCACGGCAACTACTCCGTCTCCTCTACCTCCGGCAGCGCGGACGTCTTAGAGGTCGCGGGGGTGGACGTCGAAGCCGAACCGCCGGCGGTCGAAGACGCCATCGAGCGCGACGGTATCGGCTTCATGCTCGCACCGGTCTTCCACCCGGCGATGAAGGCCGTCATCGGCCCGCGGAAGGAACTCGGCATGCGGACGGTGTTCAACGTTCTCGGGCCGCTGACCAATCCCGCCGGCGCCGACGCGCAGGTGATCGGGGTCTACGATCCACAACTCGTGTCCATCCTCGCCCGCGCACTCGCCCACATGGACGTCGAACGAGCGATGGTGGTTCACGGCGCCGGGATGGACGAAATCGCCATCCACGACGCCACGACCGTCGCCGAAGTCGACGGCGACGCGGTGACGGAGTACACCCTGACGCCGGCCGACCTGGGTCTGGAGCGGGCACCCGTCGAGGCCGTCGCCGGCGGTGACCCGGAGGCCAACGCCGCCGATCTCCGTGGCATCGTCGCCGGTGACGTGACGGGGCCGAAACGTGATATCATCCTCGCGAACGCGGGCGCAGCCCTCTATGTCGCCGGCATCGCCGACGATCTGCCCAGGGGCGTCGACGCGGCCCGCGAAGCTATCGACTCCGGCGCCGCCACCGCCAAACTCGACGAGCTGCGGGGTGCGTGATGGTCCGGACGAAAATCTGTGGCGTCACCAACGAGGCGGATCTGCGGGCAGTCTCCGAGGCCGGCGCCGCCGCGGTGGGGTTCATCACTGAGGTGAGCGTCGACACACCCCGGGAGGTCGCCCCCGACCGCGCGGCCGATCTGGTCGCCGCCGCACCACCCTTCCTCTCGACCGTGCTGGTGTCGATGCCCGAGACGCCCGCCCGTGCGGTCGAACTCGCCGGCGCCGTCGCGCCCGACGCGATCCAACTCCACGGCGAGTTCGACGCCGCGGACGTTCGGTACGTCCGCCGAGAAGCCCGCGCCGACGTGATCATGACTGTCGATGCGGCCGAGACCGACCGCGCCCGCGAGTACGACGGCGTCGCCGACGCCGTGTTGGTCGACTCGACGACCGAGTCGGGCGCCGGTGGGACCGGGGAGACTCACGATTGGGACGCCGCCGCCGACCTGGTCGACGACCTCTCGACGCCGCTGGTTCTCGCGGGCGGGCTGACCCCCGAAAACGTCGCCGAGGCGGCGCGGACAGTCGGGCCGTACGCGGTCGACGTCTCCAGCGGTGTCGAACGCCGCGGTGGCGAGAAGAACCACGAGGCGGTCAAGGCCTTCGTTCGCAACGCCGACGTGGGGGTGTCGGTGTGACGCCCGAGACGGATCGGGCGAAGTTCGCCGACGCCCTCGCCGGCCGGACGGCCCCGGCCGTCGCCCGCCTCGCCCTCACGCTCGACGTCGAGACGACGCCGCTGTCGGCCTACGCTGCCCTCGACGACCGAAGTGACTACGGGTTTCTGCTGGAGAGCGCGGAGAAGACTCCCTCCAGCGACCCCGAAGACGCCTTCACCTCCGGCGAGGGGACCGACCGACACGCCCGGTACTCCTTCGTCGGCTACGACCCCGATGCCGTCGTCTCGGTCACCGGAACCGACGTGAGCGTCGAATCGCTCGGCGGGCCGGCGGCCGACCTACTCGCCAAGCGGGCGGGACTCGACGACGGTGGGGACGCCGACGTTCTCGACGCCCTCCGGACGGCGCTCCCGGATCTCGACCGCGTCGGCTTCCCGACCGCCGACCGCCAGCACCTCGACGGTGGGCTGGTCGGCTTTCTCGCATACGACGCCGTCTACGATCTCTGGCTGGATGAGGTGGGCGTCGAACGCCCCGACCCCGTCGTCCCCGACGCGGAGTTCGTCCTGACGACGCGAACCCTCGCCTTCGACCACGCCGAGGGGACGGTCGAACTCGTCTGTACCCCGGTCGTCGACCCGGAGGCCGATCCCGGTGCCGTCCACGACCGTCTCAGCGACGAGGCCGAGGCAGTCGAGCAGACCTTGGCGGCCCACGACGCACCCGAGACGGGCGGGTTCGCAAAGACCGGTGAGACGGCGGGGCCACGCGAGGCGTACGAGGACGCAGTGGCTCGCGCCAAGGAACACGTTCTCGACGGCGACATCTACCAGGGCGTTATCTCCCGGAAGCGCGAACTGACCGGCGAGGTCGACCCCCTGGGACTCTACGAGTCGCTCCGCGCGGTCAACCCCTCACCGTACATGTATCTCCTGGGCCACGGCGACCGCTCTATTGTCGGCGCCAGCCCCGAAACGCTGGTGTCGGTACAGGGCCGCCGAGTCGTCTCGAACCCCATCGCCGGCACCTGCCCCCGCGGATCGGGTCCGGTCGAGGACCGGCGCCTCGCCGGCGAGATGCTCGCCGACGGCAAGGAACGCGCCGAGCACACGATGCTCGTCGACCTAGCGCGCAACGACGTGCGCCGCGTCTCGGAGCCGGGAACGGTCCGTGTCGAGGAGTTCATGAACGTCCTCAAATACTCTCACGTCCAGCACATCGAGTCGACGGTGACGGGAACGCTCGCGACGGGCGACGACCCGGGGGCGGGCGGCGAGCGGTCGCCGCCGTTCGACGCCTTCGACGCCACGCGTGCGACGTTCCCCGCCGGGACGCTCACCGGCGCGCCGAAGGTGCGAGCCATGGAGATCATCGACGAACTCGAACGCGACGCCCGCGGCGTCTACGGCGGCGGTGTCGGCTACTACTCGTGGTCCGGCGACGCCGAGTTCGCCATCGTCATCCGGACCGCGACGGTCGAACACGGGACGGAAGATCGGATCACCGTCCAGGCGGGGGCGGGTATCGTCGCCGACAGCGATCCGGCAAGCGAGTACGAGGAGACCGAACAGAAGATGGGTGGCGTCCTCGACGCACTCGAACGCATCGAGACGACGGCACCGGGGGTGCGCCGATGAAGGTGCTCGTGATCGACAACTTCGACTCGTTTACCTACAACCTCGTCGAGTACATCTCCGATCACCCCGACCCGGCGACGGGCGAGCCGATCACCGTCGAGGTGTTGAAAAACACCGCCACCCTCGACGAGGTGCGCGCCGTCGCGCCCGACGCAATCGTCATCAGTCCCGGCCCCGGCCACCCGAAAAACGACCGCGACGTGGGCGTGACGAACGCGGTCCTCCGGGAGGTGAGCCCGGACGTGCCGACACTGGGTGTCTGTCTCGGCCTCGAAGCGGCAGTGTACGCCTACGGCGGGACGGTCGGGCACGCACCGGACCCAATCCACGGCAAGGCCTACCCCGTCGACCACGACGGGGAGGGCGTCTTCGCCGGCCTCGATCAGGGCTTTCGTGCCGGGCGCTATCACTCGCTTGTGGCGACGGCGATTCCCGACTGCTTCGCGGTGTCGGCGACGACGACCCACGCCGACGCCGAGGGCGTCGACCACGACCTCGTCATGGGAATTCGCCACCGCGAGCACCCCATCGAGTGTGTCCAGTTCCACCCCGAGAGCGTGCTGACCGCGGCCGGTCACGACGTGATCGATAACTTCCTTCGCGTGGCCGGGCGACCGGACGCGACGGCCTAAAGCAAGAACAGCGAGACGAGGAGAAGCACACCGACGACGACTGCGGCGATGGTCACCAGACGCCAGGCGACTTTCAACAGGACGCGACCGATCAGGACGACGACGCCGACGGCGACGATGGCCACGAGGAGTTGTCCGAGGGGTTCGCCGAGAACACCGCCCAGTTGAAGCGCTACCTGCGGGGTGATCGACATATTCGACACCGACTCACAGCGGGTGCATAAGTCTGTGGGCGTCGCTTCGTCCCGTCCGGCGATCTTCGATATCAAATTTCGGAGAGGTACGGCGCTCGTCGGTGCCGATAGTCGTCACGTGGGAGTGTCTAGCATGACAGTTGTGTATCACTCGACGGGGTTGTTTCCCCTCGCTGACCCCCCTCTCGTTCGACTGGATATCTCCGTGTTGTCGGCCGATTCGAGCCGTGTATTTTCACTTTCGCTCCGGTCTGCACATCGTTATATGCGTCGGGAGGCGATGAATGGACGTGTAGGTGACCTTTGGTCACCGGCCGACACCGTGAAGTAGACAGGAATCGGATAGTTCGGCGGACGAACCAACGCCTTTACACCCCCGATTCCACTTACAGCAACCGTCACGGTTGCACCGATTCGAACCAGCGACCGGAACACGCCCGGCGCCCGTTTGGGGTGGGGGAAGCCGCGACGCGATCAACACGACCGACACATGAGTACGCACGATATCGACACCGACGACGTGGAACTACCGATCAAACGAACCGACGGGGAGACACTCGAGGAACGTCTCACCGACAACGCCTATCACAACATCCTGCCCGCGCGGTACCTCCGGAAGGACGCCGACGGAGACCTGATCGAAGACCCCGAGGATCTCTTCCCGCGTGTCGCGAAGAACATCGCGCTCGCGGAAGCGGTGTTCGAAGCGCGCAAGCGGGACACGGAGATTACGGTCACGCCCGACCAACTGAAACCGGATCACCCGCGGCGAGACGAACTCGCCGCGGAGGTGTTCGGCGCCGGCGTCACCACCGACGCGGACGCCGAGACGGCCCTCTCGGCGCACAACGTCAACAAGTTCGCCTACGAGACGGTCGTCCCGGAGCTTCCCGACGAGATTCAGACGGTTGTCACGGAAACCCGCGAGGAGTTCGAGACGCTGATGGGCGACCTCTCTTTCATGCCCAACTCGCCGACGCTGATGAACGCGGGCGACGAACTCCAGCAGCTCTCGGCCTGTTTCGTCGACTCGCCCGAAGACGACATCGACGACATCCACCAGACCGCCAAGGAGGCCGCACAGGTCTTCCAGTCCGGCGGTGGCATGGGCTATGCCTTCTGGCGGCTCCGACCCTACGGCGACCCCGTCGGCTCGACGGGCGGCATCGCCTCCGGCCCCATCACGTTCATGCGGACCTTCGACCAGATGTGCGAGACTATCGCCCAGGGCGGCGCCCGACGCGGCGCCCAGATGGGCGTCATGCGCGTCTCCCATCCGGACGTCATCCAGTTCATCCACGCCAAGAACAAGGACGTCTCGCTGGCTCACACCCTCCGGCTGAACGACCCCGACGACTTCACGCACACGGCCTTCGCGGACGCCCTGGAGGAGGCCCGCGAACTCATCGACGACGAGGGGAAAGTTCCCAAGCACCTCCGTAACGCCGTCGAGGGTCACCTCTCGAATTTCAACATCTCGGTTGGGATCACCGACGACTTCATGGAGGCGCTGGAGGCGGGCGAGGAGTTCACCTTCACCAGCCCCCGCACCGGCGACCCCCACATCGCCACCCACGAGACGAAGGAACTGTACGACATGTTCGGCCTCGGCGAGTACGTCGAGGTGGGCGAGGAACTGTCGATGCCGGCCGAGGTGATCTGGGAGGATATTGTCGAGGGCGCCCACGAGAACGGCGAACCCGGCGTCATCTACCTCGAACGGGTGAACAAACAGCACTCCTTCGACGTGGAGGAACACCCGGACCACCGCATCCTCGCGACGAACCCCTGTGGCGAGCAGCCGCTAGAGGAGTACGAGGCCTGCAACCTCGGCCACATCAACCTCTCGACGCTCGCGTCCCAGGACGCGCCGGACTGGCGGGTATGGGCCGACGAGCACGCCGACGAGTACGACACCGAGACTGCGGCCGTCGAGGCGTTCCTCGACGATGCGATGGACTGGGCGGCCTTCGACCACCGCATCGAGTACGGCACCCGCTTCTTGGAGAACGTCGTCACGATGTCGGACTTCCCGGTCGACGAGATCGAGGAGAAGGTCCGGCAGATGCGCAAGATCGGCCTGGGTGTCATGGGGCTGGCACAGCTGTACGTCCAGCTCGGCATCCGCTACGGGAGCGATACCGGTAACGAAGTGGCCCGACAGCTGATGACCCACATCGACCACGGGTCGAAGTGGGCTTCCCACGAGCTTGCCGAGGAGCGCGGCACCTTCGAGGACTGGGACGATTCGAAGTACGCCGACCCCGTCGGCTACCGTGAGTGGTTCGAACACCACACCGGTCTCGACGCCGACGAGTGGGCCGATGGCTTCCCGATCCGCAACCACAACACGACGACCATCGCCCCGACGGGCACCACCTCGATGGTCGGGAACACGACCGGCGGCTGTGAGCCCATCTACAACGTCGCCTACTACAAGAACGTCTCCGACGACGTGCAGGGCGACGAGATGCTCGTCGAGTTCGACGACTACTTCCTGCGGACGCTCGAGGCAAACGACCTCGACATCGACGCGGTCAAGCGAGAGGCCCAAGAGCAGATGGCCGCAAACGGGTTCGACGGCGTCGAGGGACTCGACACCGTCCCGGACCCCATCGGCGAACTGTTCGTGGTCACCGGCGACCTCTCCGGAAAACAGCACGCGGCGGTGCAGTGTGCGTGTCAGCAGGGCGTCGACTCCGCCATCTCGAAGACCTGTAACTTCCCCAACTCGGCTACGGTCGAGGACATGGACGAGGTGTACCGCTACATCTACGACCACGGCGGCAAGGGCGTCACCGTCTACCGCGACGGGACGCGCTCGAAGCAGGTGCTCACCACCCGCGCGAAGAACACGGAGTTCGCCGACGAGAGCGAGGCCGCCGCGGCGCTGGTCGATCAGATCGAGGAGGTGTTCGGCGGCATCGAGGGCTTCCTCGACAACGAAGACGTGCAGGCGGCGCTCGACACTCAGCTGTCGGAACTGCTCGCGGCCGCCGACGGCGAGCGGGAACTCGGGACCAAGCGCCCGCGCCCGGACGTTCTCCACGGCGTCACCCAGCGCATCGACACCGGCTACGGCAAGCTCTACGTCAATATCAACGAGGACGACGATGGGCGGCCGTTCGAGTTGTTCGCCAACATCGGCAACTCCGGTGGGTTCACCGCTTCCTTCACCGAGGCGCTGGCGAAGACCATCTCGACCGCGCTGCGCTCCGGCGTCGACCCCCGCGAAATCGCCTCGGAACTCCAGGGGATTCGCTCGCCGAAGGTCGCCTGGGACAAGGGCGAACAGATCAACTCGATCCCCGACGCCATCGGGACGGCGATGCGGCGCTACCTCGACGACGAAATCGACCGACCGTACCCCAAACAGCAGAATCTCACAGAACTCGAGAAAGCCGAGGCACAGGCGATGGACGAGTCGCCCGAGGCCGACGGCGGCGCCGCGTCGGTGGCCAGCGACGACACTGCGGACCTCCTCGCTGCGGGCGAGAGTCCCGAGTGTCCGGAGTGTGGCTCGATGAGCCTCTACTACTCCGAGGGCTGCAAGACCTGCGAGTCGTGTGGCTGGTCGGAGTGCTGAGCTGATAGCCGGCCGACCCCGGTGTCGAAACGCCTGACCATCCGCCGCGGGACGTTCCGAATCCGCCAGCCGTACCGACGGCGGCGGAACAGTCATGTCGGTGTGGCCCCGAACAGGTGACATGCCTGCGTCAGGTGGGCGGCCCTGCCCGCGATGCGAGACGGCAATGAACCGCCGTCACTGCAAGTATGTCTGCCCGAACCACGGGGTCGTCTACGATTGCAGCGATACGTTTTGGTGACATGACGAGTCGTGACTCACTACGGACCTCGGACGACCCGACCGACGGAACGCACGCCACCCGTGGCCCGCCGCCGGCCGTACCGACGGGAGCGGACAGATGGTGAGCGACGACGGCGTCGCTCGCGGGAAGGCGATTCAGCGGCGGACCGGCAAGACGTTCCACCTAGCGACTCGCCTCCTCCCCGAGCGGGTCCGAGAGTCGACGTACGTCCTCTATGCCTTCTTCCGGGTGGCCGACGAGGTGGTCGACGACGCCGAGGGCGTGCCTCCCGCCGAACAGCGCGCCGAACTGGAGCGGTTGCGGGCGGCAGCCCTCGGCACGGAACCGACTGACGACCCCGTGCTCGCCGCCTTCGCGGACCTCCGAGAGCGACACGACATCGACGACGCCGACGTGAACACGTTCGTCGACGCGATGCTGACCGACGTGACCAAGGATCGCTACGAGACGTTCGCGGAACTCAGAGCGTACATGGACGGGTCGGCGGCCGCCGTCGGCCGCATGATGACGGCGGTGATGGATCCGGCCGACCCTGGGCGGGCCCGCCCCCACGCCACGGCGCTCGGCGAGGCGTTTCAGCTCTCGAACTTCCTCCGAGACGTGCGCGAAGATATCGTCGAGCGTGACCGAATCTATCTTCCCCGCGAAACGCTCGACGAGTACGGTATCTCGGAGGCTGAGATCCGGCGCTTCGAGGTGAGCGACGACTTCCGACGGGCGATGGAGCGAGAACTCCAGCGGACCGAGGCCCTCTACCGCGAGGGCGTCGCCGGAATCCAGTATCTCCCCGCGGACTGCCAGTTTTCGGTGGTGGTCGCCGCCGTGCTCTACGCCGACCACCACCGGCTGATCCGCGAGCGAGACTACGACGTTCTCTCCGAGACGCCGAGTCTCGGCACGCTCCGCAAACTGACGCTGGTAGCGCGGACCCGCTGGCACTGGCTGTGGAGCAAGGACCCCGAAACCGTGTTCCGGCGGGTGAGCGCCGTGCCGGACGTGCCGGCGGACGACGACACGGATCCCGACCCCGACCACGACCGGACACACCCCCCGAATCGCGGCGTCGGCCGGCGACTCCTGCACGGGGCGGTCGAGGGGCTTCGCCGGCTAACCTGACTCACCGTCCCACGGGCACGTCGAAGCGGTCCGCACGGACCAACCCGAGGGCAAACAAGCCGGCGACAGCGGCCGCCCCCCAGTTGCCGAAGTAGACGTTGACCGCCCCCCAGAGCAGGACGAAACTCACCAGGTCGTCGAGGGCGAACTCGCAGGTATCCAGTCGCTCTAGCAGCGCCGCCCGGTCGAGGACGACGTCGAGGACGAGAACGGTCACCGTCGCGGACAGCACCCACCCCGCGAAGTTCGACAGCGGCACGCCGTAGACGGCGCCGCCGCCAGGGTAGGTCCAGAACCCGAGAGCAACGGCCCCCGGGTCGAGGACTAGATCCATGGCGATCACCGTCCCGATCACGGCGGGGAGGCGAATCCGGGCCGCCCGCGCACGTCTTCCGAGCAGGAGCGAACAGAGGAGGTACGCGTTGCCCACCAACGGCAGGAAAAAGACAGGGAGGCCGATGGGGACACCGGCGACGGTCGGGCCGAGGTCGATAGCGTAGTGGAACTCGCCGTATGGCCATCCGGTTCGCAGCCCGGCAAACTCGATGGCGTAGGCGTACCCGGCGAGGACGGTGACGCCGACGGCCGCCCGGCGGTCGATCAGCGGTGCCATCCCGATCAGTAGCGGCGAGCGCATGACGAGCGTCCCGAGGAGGAGCAAAAAGGGCTCGAAGGCCAGCGGCGGCGGGAGATGCCCCTCGGCGCTTGCGACCAGGAGAATCGCCCCGACAGTCGGGAACACCACCGCGACGGTGACGCGGTGCTCGCGGAGCAGGCTGTCGAGGCGGGCCTGCATCTCGGGTCGGGTCGGCCGGGCCGTCGCCCGGGCCGTCGCGCCGGCGGGACCGTCTCCGCCCTCGCTACCCATGGACCAGCCCCCAGAGTCCGCCCATCGTGAGAAGGGCGCCGACGACGGTGTTCAGGGCCGGATACCACCAGTACGCCTGCGAGACGTCGATCCCCGAGACGGCAATCCCCACGACGGCGACAGGGTACAGACCGAGGAGGAGTCCCAGTCGGGGATCGAGCAAGCCGAAGGCGACGGCGGCGAGCGCCCAGCAGAGGGCACAGTAAGCGTAAGTTCGCCGCTCACCGAGCCGCGTCGCCGTCGTCTCGATACCCGCGCGACGGTCCGGGTCGATGTCCGGGACCGCAGAGAAGGTGTGCATCGCCATCGACCAGAGCCACCCACCGAGGACGGCGAGCGGTGGTGGGTGGCCCCCGGCGACCGCGGCGTACGCGGCGGCTCCGGGGAGCACGTACAGGCCGTTCGAGACGGAGTCGAGCGGCGGCCGGGTCTTCAGGCGGAACGGGGGCGCGCTGTACGCGGCTCCCAAGAGGAGGAAGCCGGCGACCCAAGGCCAAGCGATGCGGGGGGTCAGCCCGAGAGGGGCGAGCGCGAGCAGGGCACTCAGACCGACGGCCGCGGGGACGAGTCGGTCGCCCCCGTACCGGACCTCGCGTTGCTCTTTCTTCGGATTCTCCGCGTCGATGTCGGCGTCGAAGACGTCGTTGACGCCGTACAGGAGGACGTTCGCGGGCACGAGGAAGTACGCGAACAGGGTGAGCGTCGCCGGCGTAAACAGGTCACCGGTGTCACTCGCGGCGTAGGCGACGCCGACGGCGACCGGGCCGGCGAGATAGAGCCAGAACCGGGGGCGCGAGGTCCGGAACAGGTAGGCGGCCGCGCCCAGCATCGTCATCGGATCGTCGTCATCTGTTCGGCCGTCAGGCGGCCGCTAATGAGACACATGGGGACGCCGATGCCGGGGGTGGTGTAGGAGCCGGTGAAATACAGCCCGTCCACCTCGGTCGAGGCGTGGGGCGGCCGGAGCAACGAGGTCTGTCGGAGCGTGTGTGCCAGGCCGAGGGCCGTGCCCCGGAAGCTGTTGTAGCGCTCCGCGAACTCGGAGACCGAGAAGCGTTCCTCGACGACGATGCGGTCGCGGAGGTCGACGCCGGTGTGTTCGGCGATGTCCGCAAGCAACAGATCACGGAAGGCCTCGCGGCGCTCCGGGTCGTCGTCGAGGCCGGCGGCGACCGGGGCGAGGACGAACAGGTTGCTGTGGCCGTCGGGGGCGACCGTGTCGTCGGTCTCCGAGGGAACACAGAGGTAGTACGCGGGGTCCTCGGGCCACGCGGGGTCGTCGAAGATGGTCGCGAAGTGATCGTCCCAGTCGGTCGGGAGGACGAGCGTGTGGTGTTCGAGGGGGTCGACATCGCCCTCGACGCCGAGATACAGGAGGAACGCGGAGGGCGCGTAGGTGCGCGAGTCCCAGTAGTCGGCGTCGTACTGGCGGTCTTCGGGGACGAGAAGCTCCTGTTCGGTGTGGGCGTAGTCGGCGTCCGAAACCACCTCGTCGGGGAAGAACTCCCGGCCGTCCTCGGTACGGACGGCGAAGGCGCCCTCCTGGCCTCTGATCTCCGAGACTGGGTGATCGACCCGGAAGTCGACGCCCAACTCCTCGGCCACGTCGACGATGCCGTCGACGACGCCACCCATCCCGCCCTCGGGGTAGTAGACGCCGAGGTTGAAGTCGACGTGGCTCATCAGGTTGTAGAGCGCGGGCGTGTTGTTCGGCGCGCCGCCGAGGAAGACCAGCGAGTACTGGACGATCTGTTGGAGTTTGGGGTGATCGAAATACTCCTCGACGTGGTCCTGCATCGTCCCTAGCAGCGACAGGCCGTGTGCGTGCCGAAGCACGTCCGGGTCGACGAAATCGCGCAGACGGGAGCGATCCTCGTAGACGAAATGCTCCATCCCCACGTCGTAGGTGTAGGCAGCCTGGTCGAGGTAATCCTCGAGTGCGTCACCGGCGCCGGGTTCGTAGGCCTCGAAGGTCTCGATGTTGGCCTCGCGGTCCGGGAGGAGGTCGACCTGATCGCCGTCCTTGAAGAAGATGCGGTAGTGGGGGTCGAGGCGTTCGAGGCCGTAATACCCCTCGGGTCGCCGCCCGAAGTCCGCGAAGAAGTCCGCGAACACGTCGGGCATGAGATACCAAGAGGGCCCCATGTCGAACCGGAAGCCGTCCGTGTGGAGGCGACTCGCCCGGCCGCCAAGCTGTTCGTTTTTCTCGAGGACGGTCACGTCCGCTCCCGCGTCGGCGAGATAGCAGGCCGTCGAGAGGCCGCCGAAGCCGCTGCCGACGACGACGACCGACTGACCGTCGGCGTCGCCGACCGGCGAGCTATCGTTCATGCCCGGCCGTTGGGACGTGATCCGTATATACTACCCGCCCCCGGCGGGAGGGGTGATCGCCCGCCCACGCCGTGGCCGACGGATCGTTCACCCGTCCACGCGGCCGCCGAGGACCTTGGCGGCGACCAACACCGGGTCCCACACCGGGCTGAACGGGGGCGCGTACGCCAGGTCGAGACGTTCGAGTTCGGCGACGGTCAGTTCGGCCTCGATGGCGGTCGCCAGCGTGTCGATGCGAATCGCCGCCCGGTCGCGGCCGGCGATGGCGCCACCAAGCACCCGGCCGGTCGACCGGTCGGCCACCAGCGTGACCGTCGTCTCGTCGCCGCCGGGATAGTAGCCCGAGCGCGACCCCGCGGTGATCGTCTCGCTCACGGGATCGAATCCCGCGTTCTCGGCCGCCTCGGCGTCGGTGAGGCCGACCCGCCCACACTCCACGTCGAAGGCTTTCACCACCGCGGTGCCGGCCACGCCGCCGACCGGCGTGGGGTCGCCGGCGACTGTCGACCCGACGGCCCGGCCAGCGCGGTTCGCGGTCAGCCCCAGCGGCACCCACGCCTCCGCGCCGGTCACCGCGTGTCGTGCCGTCGCCACGTCGCCGGCGGCGTAGACGGCTGGGAGTGTCGTCCGGCCGTAGGCGTCGGTGCGGACGGCACCGCCCGGACCCAGCGCCGCGTCGGTCCCCGAAAGCGGCGCCGTGTTCGGCGTCACCCCGACCCCGATCACCGCCATCCCGACCGGGAGGCGCTCCCCGTCGTATCGCACCGCCTCGATCCGGTCCCCGCCGACGAGTTCGGCGACCGGCGTCCCGGTGTGGACCGTCACCCCCTGATCGCCGAGGTGGTCGGCGGCGCGCTCACCGACCGCCTCACCGAACGGCGGGAGGAGGTGTGTCGACCGCTGGAACAAGTGGACGTCGACACCGCGGGCGACGAGAGCTTCGGCCATCTCGACGCCGACGTAGCCACCGCCGACGATGGCCGCCCGTTCGGGTGGGTCGAGCGCCGCGTTGTGGTCGACCCGCGACTCGTCGACGGGGCCGTCGCCGAGGCGGTCCCGGTCGTACTCGTCGGATGGGGTGAGGTAGGCGTCGGCGGCCGCCGCGGCATCGAGGCCGTGGATCGTAAAGACGCCGTCGAGTGTGGTGTCGAACGGTCCCGTCGTCGCACTCGCGCCGGTTGCCACCAACAACTCGGCGTACGACTGGTCGAACCGGTCGCCGTCCGCCTCGACGGTGACGGTTCGCTCCCCGGGGGAGACCGAGACGACCTCGTGGCTGCGCCGCAAGTCGATGCCACGATCCGCGGCATCCTCCGGGGACAACGAGAGGAGGTCGGTCAGTCGCTCGACTGTCCCCTTCACGAAGTAGGGTTCGCCGCAGTGGGCGTAGGATATCCACCGCCCCCGCTCGAAGACGACGACATCCCGGTCGGACTCGCGCCGGAACTTGCTCGCCGCGCTCAGACCGGCCGCGTCGCCGCCGATGACGACGAACGGATCGCGTGCCATAGGCACCGTTCGCCGCCGCCGGATCAAAAGTGTATGCCGCGGCCGCGTGATCCGTGCCCGAACGGCCGAGCAGCGGTCGTCGTAGCGGTAGTCGAGCGGTCCGTCTGGTGGCGGGTTCTAACCCCGTTCGCGAACTCGACGGCCGGTGTCAGAAACGGCCGCGGCGGCGGAACAGCCGCCTGAGAACCCGTTCAAGCGGGCCGGCTTCGGTCGAACTGATCGATGCGCCGGGGAGGTAGTAATCGACGTCGGTACGCTCGTCGGAGTCGGTGTGTCGGCTCATACACCCTGTTCGGGACGGGAGAAATTAAGAATTCTGAAAATAAGTTGGTCGATAGCAAATACACGATAGGTGTTGACAAACACCGGCTGAGGAGACGGCCCGCCTTTCATGCTCGTCGCCGCCCAACGACGCGTATGGACGGAACGAGTGCGGTGGTCACGGGTGCCAGTCGTGGAATCGGTGCGAGCGTCGCCGAGCGATTCGCCGCCGAAGGAGCCCACGTCACCTGCTGTGCGCGGAGTCGAGAGGCGCTGACGTCGGTCGTGGACGGCATCGTCGATGCGGGCGGCGCGGCGACGGCAGTTCGGGCCGACGTACGCGACGAGTTCGACGTCGAGCGGCTGATGGAACAGGCCGCCAAGGCGGGCGACGGCATCGACGTCGTGGTGGCTAACGCCGCCGTCAACCACGGCGACCCCGGGGAAAGCCCCCTCCACGAGGAATCGTACTCCCGATTCGACGACACGGTGCGGACCAACCTCCGTGGCGCCTTCACGACGGTGCGGGAGGCACTTCCCCACCTCGCGGACGACGGACGGATCCTCGTCCCTTCGGGGGCCGTCGCCCGCGAGTCGACGGCGGGAATGGGGACCTACGCCGTCTCCAAGGCTGGAGCCGAGGCGCTGGTTCGGGGCTTCGCCGCCGACATCGATCCGGCCGTCGGTGTCGTCGACCCCGGCTACGTCGCCACGGATCTGAGCGGCGACAAGGGCCGTGACCCCGAGGACGTGGCGCCGATGTTCGTCTGGGCTGCCCGCGACGCCGACGACGAAACCGTCGACGGAGAGATCCTCGACCTGCGAACCTGGAAGTCGGCGACGCGGTAGCGTCCTCACGAACCGAACGCGTTATTAATATCGGTTTTTTCGTTGTTAATGTGACTCGACGCTCACTCGTTGGTCCCGCCGCCACCGCGACGCTCGTGGGGCTGTCATTGTTCGCCGCGACTGGAGGGGCCTGGAAACTGCTGGGTATCTCGTGGGTCGCCTTCGCCGCGATGGCGGTCGGAATCCCGCTCGGTCGCCGTTCGCTCAACGGGCGACCGTGGACGCTGGTCTGGGGGTACGGTCTCGCGAGCGGGGCGATGGTGACCAGCGCCGCCGTCTTTCTCGTGCCACAGGCCATCGCCCACGACGCGACGTTCGGCGGGTTCGGCGTCGCGCTCGGTCTCCTGATCGGCTTCGCGAGCCATACCGTCGGGCACCGACTCGCACACCTCGACGTCCCCTTCGACCGGACCGCCACGGAGTTGACGGCCCACGCCCTCTCGGCGGGACTCATCATCGGTATCGTCTACGGAAATATGCCCGACCTCGGACCGATTCTCGGCCTCGCTATCGTCTCGCACAAGGGTCCGGCGGGCTACGCGGCCGCTCGCCGGCTGGTGACGAACGAGCGTGACCCGACGGTGTTGCTTCTGCCTGCGGCCGGTGTCGGCATCGCGGCCATCGTCGCCAGTCTGGTCGCCCTGCCCGCCGCGCCGACGGTGCGGGGTGTCGTCTTCGGCTTCGCCGCCGGTATCTTCCTCCACATCGCGATGGATTTCCTGCCGCGGTGTGAACTCGGGAGCGACGTCCACGACCTCCTGACGGTGACCGGCGACGCCCACGCACTACTCGACCGCCTCCGGGTCCACGCCGTCCTCAGCACGGGCGTCGGCGGTGTCTCCGTCTTCGTCGCGTGGCTGCTCGTCTCGTAGGCTACCCGTAGAGCCGGCGAAGCTGGTACGAGATGCCGATCCCTGCCGCCAACAGCACGATGAGGTTGAACGCCGCCTGGAACAGCGAACGGTACTCGCTGGTGATCCACGTTCCGATGGCGTTCGAGACGCTGAGATACAGTTGGACGACGGCGACGAACGCAAGCAGACCGAGGACCATGAGGATGGCGTAGTTGGCGTACCGACGGACGCGGGCGCCCGTCTGCTTGTCGGTGTCGCTCGCGTTCGCTCCGTCGACGGTGTCGGTGCTCGGATCGGTGTCGGTGTGTGTATCGCTCATGTGGTCCACCTCCGGGCGAACAGCGCGGCGGCGACGACGGCGACGACGGCGACGGCGACGCCAAATCCGGGGCCGCCGCCGGCAGTCGGCATTCCGGTCGCCTCGGGCCGGGGCCGGTCGCCGTCCCGCCCGTCGCCGCGGGTGAAGTCGCCGACCTCCAGTTCCACCTCGCGTCGCGTCTCGTTGACGCTGATCGTCTCCGAGGGGTCGAGATTCGCGGCGCCTCGGGCGCTGTCGATGACGACGCCGTCCTTCCAGAGCACCGCGTCGACGTAGTAGTTGTATCCCGCCGGGACGCTCAGCCGCGTCTCCACGGTCGCCGTACGGCCGGGACGGATCGACCCCACGTCGACCGCCGTGCGGTTGGCGACGATGTTCGAATCGGCCTGCCGGAGTGTCACCGTAACCCGGAGATCCGAGGGCTGTTCGTCGCCGCCGTTGGTCAGCGCCATCTGCATGTCGAGTGTCGTCTGGCCCTCGCCGGCCTCGGCGACCGAGAAGGCGACCGGTGGGAGGGCGTCGGCGGCGGCGAACCGCACGCCGCTCCGGGCGTACGCCGGCTGGAGCGCCTCTAGACCGCGGAGTTCGCGTGCCCCGCTGTCGATACGCTCGCCGTCGCGGTAGACGACCGCTCGGATCCGGTACCCGCCCTCGCGCTCGACGGTCAGGTTCGTCGGGACCGCCACCTCCCGTTCCTCGCTGAGATTTCCGACGGCCACGCTCCGGGTCGACTCGACCAGCCCCGACTCCGTGTCGACGGCTTGGACCCGGAGGCTGACGTTTCGGGCCGGCGGCCCGCGGTGTGACAGCCGCGTGCCGACGTCTAGGGTGACAGTGTCACCGGTCACGTCGCCCGCCGAAATCTCCATGTCTGTGATCGTGACCGGGCCGGAGCGGACCGGTCGGTCCTCGCTGGGGTCCGCAAGGGCACCGGGGACCAGAACCGCCGCGACGACAGCTAAGACGACGACGCCGACCGCACCCGCGGCCAGCACTGATTCGCGGCGCATAGGCGTCGAGACTCCCGGACTGTGCAAATGCTTTGGGGAGGGTAAAAGCGAATTTTATCCCTCCGGGCGACGGTGACTCACCCATGCGCACCTACGTACTCGGCACCGATACGGTCGAAACGAGCGCAGCGCTGTGTGACTATCTCGACGACCGACTCGAATCCGGGGATACGGTCCACGCCGTCAACTCCCTGTGGGGCGGGTCGCGAACGGACGCCGAGACGGCCCGCGACGGCGAGGACGCCGTCAACGTGGTGCGGTCGCGACTCGGCGCCCAGGCGACCGTCGAGACACACCAGTTCGTCCGCGGCAACGACCCCGACGAGGACCTCCTCGCACACGCCGACGCGGTGGACGCGGACGAACTCGTCCTCGGCGTCCGCAAGCGCAATCCAACGGGAAAGGTCGTTTTCGGAAGCACCGTCCAGTCGGTCCTACTGGCGTCCTCGCGCCCCGCCGCCGTCGTCCCACTGGAGACGGCCGACTGACGCCGGCGCCGACGGCTACCGAGCGTCGACCACGCTCTCCAGGAAGGCGAGTTGATGCGCTACGGCCGTCTCGAAGGCGTCGCCGAGCGGATCGACGTGACCGACCGGCAGTCGGAGGAAGGTGGCGTCGTCGATACAGTCGGCGGCCGCCGCGGCCGTCTCGGGCGAGACGAGGTCGTCCCGTCCGGCCGCAATCACCAGCGTCGGGCAGTCGACGTCGGCGGCGTCCGCCAGCGGCCGGTAGCGAAACAGGGAGAGAAGGCCGCGAGCGGGCGTCTCGTTGTGCCAGTCGCTCGCCGGCGGGATGCAGTCGAGATACGCCTCGCCGGCCGGCGTTCGCGGGAGGAGGCCGAACTCGCCGGGACCGCCGACGACGGGGACCGACTGCGACCGGCCCAGCGGGGCGCCCAGACGGTCACGGACCCCCGCGGTGACGGCCCGCGCGAGGTAGCCCGGCGACCGGCCGCGGGCGAACGCCCGGCCGTCCAGCGGCGAGACGGCCACCGTGGCCGCGACGCGTCGACGCTCGGCCGCCACGCGGATCACGTGCCCGCCGCCGAGACCGAACCCCCACAGGACGACCCGGCGACGCTCGCCGTCGAGGCGCCGGACCCGGTCGACCGCGGCACGCCAGTCGGCCACCTGAGCGGCCGGGTCGACGAAGGTGCGAGGGCCATCGTCGCCGACCGGCCGGTGATCGAAGACGAACGCGGCGTAGCCGGCGCGGGCGAACCGCTCGGCGTACCGCGGGTAGCCGAACGTCGACTCGGCGGCGACCGTCGGCCCCAGGACGACCACCGGCGACGACGACGGGCGATCCGGGCGATAGAGTCGGCCGCGACGGGCGCCGGCCTCGCTCTCGAACGTCAGCGTCGTCGTTGCGAACTCGAAGCGGTCGGCGGCCGACCGAGTGTCCGTCGCGGCGGGCATCTTACTGGAGGTCCTCGTCGAGGGTTTCGAGGACGTTCGTCGAGAACTCGGTCTCCGAAATCCGGTACTGCAACAAGTCCTCGAACCACTCGGTCTCGACGTACCACCGGTTCATCACTTCGTCCTCGAACCGGAGGACCGTCGCCTCGACCCGCGTCGGCTCCCACCTGTCGTCTCGTGCCAGGTCGAGCAGTCCGTTCAACATCTGTCCCATCTCCATGTGATTGACCTCCTCACCCGGATAGGCCGTCACGTACGACAGCGACACGGGATCGACGGCTTCGACGTCGTGTACGTCGATGCCGAACTTGCGAAACTCCGCCTCCAGTTCGGATTCGTCCATCGTACCCGATCATACACCCCGGCGATCAAAACCCTTGCCGGAAGCCGGCGACACCGCTGGCCGGTGCTGAAAAACGGGGAACAGGTGGGGGGTGACCGCTCAGTTCGTGCCGGGCTTGGGTCCGAGGCCGCCGTCGTCGATCATCGGGATCGTGGTCGTCGTCGGCTCGGGATCGTCCGTCGGTTCGGGTTGGTCTCGCCGGCCGTCGGTCGTCGGACCGGTTCCGGATCGCGGCTGGAGCGGGATGACGGGGTCGATGGTGATCGTCGAACGGTTCTTCCGTGTCGTGCGTCGGGACGTGCTCATTGGGGTGTGTCGTATGCTGGGGTCGGTTACCGGGCGTCACTGCCTCGTCGGACCGAGGTCAGCATACGAGTGCGACGCGTTGCATCGTGAATCCACCATAGCAGTCATCCATAATAAACCTTCATGATTGTTACTGGGAGTGGGCGGCGTCACGTGGTATTAGTTGTCATACGACTTGGTCACACACGGAGTGTCACGGTCCGAATAGGTGCCGTGTCGATCTTAGACGAGTCCCCATATCGACGCGATACCGACGGTGGTCACGACGGCGAGCAACAGTTGGAGCGGACCCCCGACCCGCAGGAAGTCGACGAACCGGTAGCCGCCGGGGCCGTACACCATGAGGTTCGTCTGGTAGCCCACGGGCGTCATGAACGACGTCGCCGAGGCGAACATGACCGCCAAGAGAAACGAGAAGGGATCGGCGCCCATCTGCCCGGCGGCGTCCACCGCGACAGGGATCATGAGTACGGTCGTGGCTACCGGAGTGATGATATTCGAGAGGAGACCGGTCAACACGACGAACAGGAGCATGACGGCGATCAACGGCAGATAGGCCTCTGTCGCGACCAACCCCTCGGCGATCAGGGCCGCACCACCGGTCGTCTCCATCGCGAGGCCGAGCGGGATGACTCCGGCCAGCAGGAAGATGATGTTCCACGAGACGGCGTCGTAGGCGTCCGAGGGCGACAGACAGCCGGTGACGACCATCGCGAAGACGCCGGCCAGTGCCGCGATGACTATCGAGAGCAGGTCCAACGCCGCCGCCCCCACGACGCCACACATGATCCCCACCGCGAGCGGTGTCTTCGACGAGAGCGGGGCGAGGTCCGCCACGTCGACCTCGTCGAGACGGTCGTACGCCCGCTCGTCGGCCACGATCAGGTCACCGGACTCGGCGTGGTACGCCATCGCCTCGGGCGGCAGGCGGATCAACAACAGATCACCGGCCGCGAGCGTCTCCGCGTCGAGGTCTGACCGGAGCAACTGGTCGCCACGGCGGATCGCGAGTACGGTCGTTCGGTGGTACGATTCGAGGCGTGTCTCCGCGAGCGTTTCGCCGACGTACGCCGAGTGCTCCGGAATCACCGCCTTGGCGAGTGTGTTGTCCGTCGGCACCGCGTCGAACGTCTCCTCGGTCACCGTCTCGCGGACGAGGTGTTTGAGGCCGTGATCGCTCCGAATCCGATTGATCGCCCGCAGGTGGCCGTTGACGATGAGAACGTCCTCGGCTGCGATCCGCTGGTCGGTGTCGGGGGCCGCGTAAACCTCCTCGCCCCGACGAACTTGGAGAACGTCGACGGCCCCGTCGAGCCGTGCGTCCAGTTCGTCGACCGTGAGTCCCACGAGCGGGGATGCCGCCCGGACCTGCATCTGTGCGAGGTGATTCTCGAGGTCGAACTCCTCGACGAGGTCGATCCCGGCCGGGATGCGGGCGGGCGTGAGCCGGCGGCCGACCGTCAGCAGATACGCGATGCCGACGACGAGGATGATACCCCCCAGTGGCGTGAACTCGAACATGCCGATGCCGTCCCGGCCCGGGATGAGTTGACGCGCGAGGTCGCTGGCCAGGATGTTCGTCGACGTTCCGATCAGCGTCAGCGTTCCGCCGAGAATGGCGGCATAGGACAGCGGGAGGAGCAACCTCGACGGCGAGACGTCGCTCTGTTCGGCGAGGTCCGTGATCATCGGGATGAAGACGGCGACGACCGGCGTGTTGTTGACGAACCCCGCGATTGGTCCCGTCGTTCCGACGGTCGCCACGAGCGCGCGCGCCTCGCTGCCTCGCGTGAAGTCCGCGAGGTAGATGCCGAGTCGCTGGACGATACCCGTGTTCTGAATCCCCGCGCTCAACATGTACATGGCGACGATTGTGATCGTCGCGCTGCTGGCGAACCCGGAGATGGCATCCCGCGGTGTGAACCCGATCTGCGGACCGAGCGCCGCCAGCGTGACCATGATCCCGATGGCCGTCGTGTCGTTGGGGATCACCTCCGAGACGAAAAGCAGGAGAGCTACCGCGATGAGAAGGAAGATCAGTAACGCCTCGGTCGGCATCCCCGCGACAGTCATACGATACGGATGTCGGCGAGCCGAAAAAAGCTAGCCGTCCGCCGAGGATGAGGCCGTGGCGCCGACACGGTCGCCCCGCGCCCGTGACGGCTGACAGGTCGAAGCCCACGAACGGCACACACGACGAGACGGGGCACTCAAGACGCCGCTCGGCGTACGCGGAGGTAGTGATCCGGGACTTGGTGTCGATGCTGTTTAGCGATCCGTTTACCGTCGTGAACACGACCGGGTTGATCGCGTTCGCGCTCGTCGGCGCGGCCAAGGCGATCCGCGAGGAGTTCGACCTGTTCGGCGTCGTGGTCGTCGGACTGGCGACAGCCTTCGTCGGCGGCGTCACGCGCGACCTTCTCGTCAACCGGGTGCCGCTCGTCCTTCGGTCGCCGGCCGAGATTGGCCTGGGTCTACTGGGCGTCGGGCTGGCGGTCGTGTTGAGCCTCCGTCTGCAAGCCCCCGATCAACACGCCGTCACCGTCGTCTCGGACGCGGTCGGTCTCGCCGCGTTCGCGACGACCGGCGCCATCGTCGCGAGCAACGTCGGCACCTCGGCGTTCGGCGTTGTCGCCATCGCAACGATCAACGCGGTCGGCGGCGGTGCGTTCGCGGACATCCTCCTCGACCGATCCCCCTTCATCCTGTTCGACGACTTCTACGCGAGCTGTGCGGTGGTGGGTGGAGGCACATACTGGCTCGTGGACGGTCTCGGCGTGATCGACGGCGGTGCCGCGATTGCGTGTGCGACGGTGACCGCGGCGGTACGCCTGATCGCGGTCACACGAAACTGGGAGGTGCCGACGGTACAGGACCTGCGACCCACGGACGAGTAACACGACCCCAGTGAGAAGGCGACCGAGCCACGCCGGGAGGGACCCGTCTACGCCGTGTCCGTCCTCCTCGTCGTCCAGGCGTGGCTCGCTCCGGAGCCGCGGCCCCCGCGGGCGGAGGTAGGCGGCGATTCGACGGGCGAGTCAGCGGCCCGAGCGAGGTGCCTCTCGGGGTCGATCCCCACCGTTTAACCCCTTCGGCGTCCGATAGCACACGATGCCAACAGCGCAGCCGACCGTCCTTCTCGTCGACGACGAAGCGGATATCGTCGACGTCTACGCTCTCGCGTTCTCCGAGGACTACGATGTCCTGAAAGCCTACGGCGGGGAGGAGGCCCTCCAGAAAGTAAGTGACGCCGACGTGGTCTTACTCGACCGTCGAATGCCGGGCTTGTCCGGACAGGAGGTTCTCTCGACCATCAGGGAACGGGGGTCCGAGGTTCGGGTCGCGATGGTGACGGCCGTCGATCCCGACTTCGATATCGCCGAGATGCCGTTCGACGCCTACCTGACGAAACCCGTCGAAGAGGCGGAACTCCGGGAAACCGTCGACGGCCTGCTAACGCTTGCCGACTACGACGAGCAGGTGCGTGAGCGGTTCGCCATCGCGGAGAAGATGGCGGCCCTAGAGGCCGAAAAATCGCGGAGCGAACTCGCCGAGAGCGAGGAGTACCAGGGGCTGAGCGAGCGGGCGGCGGAACTCGACGCCAGGACATCGGAGACGGTCGGCGAGATGGATCCCGAGGCCTTCGAGCAGGCGGTCACGGGAATCACCGAGATAGAGGACGAGTGAACGGCCGCCGAGCGGGTGGCGCGGTCAGGCGTACTTCGCCACGACGTTCAGAATCTCGTCGAGTTCGTCGCCGTCGAGCGAGTAGCGGCCGTGGGCGAACACCGACCGGAGTTCGTCGCGGTCCTGCGGGAGAAGGTCAGCGACTTTGAACGCCGCCTCCGCGTCGACCTGGTCGAGTTCGAGGAGGTCCTCGACGAGTTCGCGGGACTCCTCGGCACCGAGGACGGCGAAGGTGTTGGCGTGCTCGATGGCGCGGGCGAGTTCGTACCGCATCTCGCGGTCGACGTCCGCGGCACGCTCGGCTTCGACGTCGGCGAGGAGGTCCTTGACCTCCGAGACGGTGACGTACTCCTCGTCGATTTGTTCTTTGAAGATACTCATCGGGCGACTCTACTGCTGGGCCTTGAGGTGGGCCGGGCGTACGATGACCGTCTTGTCCTTCCCGCCGTCGTTGATCTCGACTTTGAAGGCGCTGCCCTGCGTCCCGACCACGGTTCCGGTGTGGCCGTTGAACCGGGGGTGGAATCGGCCCTCGGGGACGCTCGGGTCGATGTTGAGGTGGACTTTCTGACCGTCGTCGTACTCCTGAATCGCGCGCTGAGGGGGGGACGCACCGCGGTCCCGCGGGTCGTTCGAGAGCTTACCGCGCGTCCCGTTCAGCGGACCGTTTGAACTCGGCATTGTCGTGAAGGTGAATACTGCGGTGGCGATTATAAATGGTGCGTTCCGCGGCTCAGATGCGGCCGACGTTCTCGACGCCGACGCTCTCGACGCCGTCGACGCCGGAGAACGACTCCTCGACGGCCTCGGTTCCGCCTGCGTCGTCGGGAACGATCACGGTCGGGAGCAGTGCGACCAGTCCGAACGCAACTTCGTCGCGCTCGAAGCCGTTGATCTTCGCGCCCTCCGGAAGCGACGCTTCGAGTCGCTCCTGCAGGTCGTCCAGGTCGATGTCGGGACTCTCCGGCATGACCTTCATCTTCGCAGCGACCTTGCCCATCCTTACGGCCCCCTGAACCCGCAGTCCGGGCACTCGTAGAGGTTGCTCTGTTTGCGACATTTCGCACAGCGGTAGATCTGCTGCCCGCAGTCCGGGCATTTGAACGAGGCGGCGCTCATCCCGGAGATGTTGATGCCACAGGAGACACATTGGCGCTCCTGCTTTCCTTCCGTCTGACTCATACAGTGACGAACCCGCTCGCGGGTTTTAATCGTTGTCTTTCGGGTTTCGGGCCACGAACCGGCGGAGACGGCGACGCTACCCGCTCACCCGGGCGCCCTGAACGCCTTGAGTCTGAACCGCAACACCACCGCTTCGACGGCCGCGGGAGTTCCCTCCCAGGTGACGAGCACCTCCGTCAGTCGGTACGCGCCGACGGGTATCGTCCGGGTGTCGAGCGTCGCCGTCCACCCCGGCCCCTCGACCGTCCGCTCGTCCACCTGGTCGCCGCCGAGCGACTCCAGGTATCCGACCGCCTGCGACGGCGAGAGCCCGCGAAAGCCGCGGGTGACGCGGAGCCGTCCGTCGGATTCCAACCGCTCTATCGGCGGGAGCGCATCGAGTGCCGCCTGACGTTTCCGGTCGGCGGCGGTCAGCGGCTGTGTGGCCATACGGGATCACCCACGTGTCTCTCGTACCTATAACCGAATAAACACGAACGTCGATTCCTCGGACGTGGGAACCGGCGACGGGCGGTCGACCTACGGTGCGACGATTGCGGGTGCGAGCACCGCCATCAGGTGAACCCGCCGGACGCCGAGCGCCACCGGAAGCAGGCCCACGAGCGCCGCGAGCGCGAACACTGCCAGCCCCGGAACGCCCGCGAACAGGTAGGCGACAGCGACCAGCAGACACCCGGTTCCGAGCGACACGCGGGTGTAATCGAGGCGGCCGACCGTCCGGAGGTACGTGTCGCCGACGGAGACGACGAGGGCAAAGCCAGCGGCGGCCGCGAGACAGGTCGCCCCGACGAGTGGGAGCAAGGGCCCAGTGGCCGAGATTCGATCCATCGCGACCATCACCCCGGTACGGGGCGACCCGAGTGCGACGAGCGCGAAGAGGGCAAACACCGTATTGGCCGTGGTAGCTCCGCTGGAGGCGACGAGAAACCCGCGTGCGCCGGAGCGACCGGGCACGGTCGGTAAGACGAGAACCGTCCCGACGGCGGCGGAGACACCCGGGAGGTAGCCGACAAGCGCGCCTGCACCGGCGCCGGCGCTCGCCGTTCCGAGGACGGTCAGCCTGTCGAGGGTGACCGTCGGATCGGCCTGCGGCGGGACGCCGTCACCGTCGAGCGCTTCGATCAACACGGGCGCCCCGAACAGGCCGGCAAATAGCGGCGCGAGGACGCCTCCGGCCGCGACGGGACCGGTCGGGTCGAGATCGAGCGTCGCCCACCCGAGGCCGGCGGCGACGACGACGGTCCCAGTCGCAGCGAGGCGGCGCCGCCAGGTGGGTTCGGTGGCGACGACGACGAGTGCCACGCCGGCCAGCACGAGGGGAAGGTGGCGCCGGAGCGTCGGATAGACGGCCTCGACGGCGTGAGTCAAGGGGACGGCGACCGGCAGTGCGACGAGGACGGCCAGCCCGCTCCCGAGCGCAGAGAGGCGAAGCGCCTCGCGGCCCCGTCCGTCCAGCACCAGCCGATGTCCCGGGAGCGTGACCGCCGCCGTGGCGGGGTCCGGTACCCCGAGGGCCAGCGCCGGCACCACGTCGAGGAAGGTGTGGACCACGCCGGCCACGAGCATGGCCGCTCCGAGGGCCAGCGGCGGGCCGGGAAGGGCGGGCACGACGGAGGCGAGCAACAGCGCGAAGTTGTTCGCGTGTAAGCCGGGCGTTAGCCCGCTACACGTCCCGAGGGCAACGCCGACGAGGACGTAGCCGAGCGTGGTGACGCCGACTGGCGTGACGACCCCCATCCCGCGGCGGTGGCCGCGGCATCGGGTTTCAATCCCCGGAGCGACACGCGACCGACGGCCGCGGCGCTCGCGAGAGTGGTGCCCTGAAAGAATCGAAGGTTCGTGGCTGAGTCCGCCGAAGCGGTCGTGGCCGAATTAGCCGAAGAGTTCGCCGAGGCCCTCGCCGCTGGCCTCTTCGTCCTCTTCTTCTTCGTCGGCGGCGGCGTCCTCTTCCTCGGCCTCGTCGGCGGCTTCGTCGCCGTCGTCCTCGTCGTCGTCGTCGCTACCTGCGGCGCCACCAGCGGCACCGCCGGCGGCGGGCGCGGCAGCGGCCGTATCGATAGCGTCCTCGATGTCGACGTCCTCGAGGGCGGCGACCAGCGCCTTCACGCGGGACTGCTCCACGTCGACGCCGGCGGCTTCCAGGACCGCGGTCACGTTGTCTTCGTTGATCTCTTCGTCGTTCTCGTTCAGGATGAGTGCTGCGTAAACGTATTCCATTGTTTGTCTCCGTAGTTAGCCGAACATCGCGCCGAGACCCTCACCGGCGTCGCCGCCGTCGTCGTCGTCGTCGTCCGTGTCGGGGTCGGTGTCGGCGTCCGCGTCGTCTTCGTCGCTCGATTCCTCGTCAGCGTCGGTCTCCTCGTCGGCCTCCGGCGTCGCCGCGGGCGCGTCCACGCCGCGCAGTTCCTCCGGGAGTGCCTCGTCGTCGTCGATGTGCGCCGCGAGAGCGCGCACCTGGCTGTCGGCCTGTGCCACGAGGTCCGGCATCAGCTCGGGGTCCTCGATGGCGGCGTAGAGACCCACCGACTTGGCTTCGCCGGCCGCCGTGGCCAGCAGCGTGCCCGCGGTGCGGGCGGTCGGGTAGGCCGCGTTGACCGAGAGGTTGCGCGCGGCGGCCGCGGCCGACTCCACGTCGGCACGGTACTCGTCGACGTCGATAGCGAGTTCTTCGGGTTCGAACAGGACGCCCTCGGAGAAGACCGCCCGGAGGTCGAGCCCGACTTCCTTGGGTTCGATCCCCAGTTCGCCGAGGACGTTCGCGAGTTCGTCGCTGACCTCCTCGCCGGTCTCGAGGACCGTCGAGTCGGCGGTCACCTTGATCGAGCCGTCCATGATGCGGGCTTCCGCGCCCACCTGTTGGAGTTCGCCGACGAAGGGACCGGGGTCGACGCCCGTGTCGCCCTCCGGGATCACGATGTCGTTGGGGGCAACCTCGCCCGCGTTGATCGGTGCGGGCGTCTTCGAGGCTTCCAGTTGCTGGAAGAGACCGAACGGGTTGTCGTTGGTGCCGATGAGGGCGACCTGCCCCGAGACGTACCCGGAGAGGTCCTCGTAGCCCTCGTCGACCTCGTTGAGCGCGCGACGGAGGAGCGTGTTTCGGCTCATCCGAACGTCCGCACTCCCGTGCAGGTCGCGGCGCATGTTCTGGAGCTGTCGGCTCGGGATGCCGGCGACGCCGACGATGCCCACACTGGCGTAGGACTCGACGAAGTCGACGAGTTCGTCGACCTCCTCGCGTTTCCACTGCGGGATCGTCTCAGTCTGCCGGGCGGCCTCGCTCTCGCTCATGCTTCGACCTCCACGGACGGCCCCATGGTCGTCTTGACGAAGATGGAGTCGATGTTGAGCGGTCCTTTCTCCAGGGCCGCCTCGAGGCGGCGGACGATGACGTCGATGTTGTCCGCAATCTCCTCGGCGGACATGTTCTCCGCGCCGACGCGCGTGTGGAACGTGCGACGGTCGCGGCTCCGGAGCTGAACCGTGTTTTTCATGCGTTCGACCGTCTCGACGACGTCGTCGTCGGGCTGGAGCGGCGTCGGCATCTTGCCGCGCGGCCCGAGGACGGTCCCGAGATAGCGACCGATATCCTGCATCATCGGCGCTTCCGCGACGAAGAAGTCGGTCTCGTCGGCGAGGTCCTTCGCGGCGTCGTCGTCGTCCCCGAGGTCTTCGAGTTCGTCGGGGCTGAGGACGTCGTCCGCAACCTCCTCCGCACGGAGGGCGGTCTCACCGGTAGCAAAGACGACGATGCGCGTTTCCTGGCCGGTACCGGCCGGCAGGACGACGCTCTCGTCGACGCGATTCGACGGGTCGTTGAGATCCAAGTCGCGCAGATTCACGGCGAGGTCGACCGTCTCGCGGAAGTTCCGCGGGGGTGCCTCGTCGAGTGCGCGAGAGACTGCTTGCTCTATTGTATCTGCCATCTTTCACCTCCGTAGTACGCTTGCGCTCCTACGGGTCAGTGAAACAGGCGTGGGCCTGTCTCATCGGAGAGTGGAGAATGGCGGACTTAAGTCCGTCGAAGGCCGGGCGCCGACGCCCCCGAAGACGGGCGTTTCGAGGCCGTCTCGTGACCGTTGGGTCAGACCGCTGCCGCTTGCCGACAGACGTGAATGTCGCTCTCGGGGAGTGTGAGCCACACCTCGTCGCCGACAGCGGGTGTTTGCTCGGTGAAGGTCTCGATGGTCACGCGGTCGACGGCGACGGTCACGCGGTTGGTCGCGTCCTCGCGGACGACACGCTCGACGGTTCCGCGCACGTCGCCGTCGTCACCGAAGGCGACCGACTCGGGCCGGATCGTCACCACGTCGTCGCTCTCCACGTCGAACGCCGCACGGAGCGACGGTGCGTCGTCGAGGTCGATCACGTTCGACCCGGTGAAGCGGGCGACCATCGGCGACTCCGGCCGGTAGAAAATCTCCTCGGGGGTGCCACTCTGCACGACGTTCCCCTCGTTCATGATGACGATGCGGTCGGCCAGCGCGCGGGCGGTCGTCCGGTTGTGCGTGACGTAGACGGCCGTCGCATCCGCCAGCACGTCCGCCAGGTCGTCACGGAGGGACTGCCGGGTCGGCACGTCGAGCGCCGCGAGGGGTTCGTCGAGGAGCATGACCGCGGGGCGAACCGCCAGCGCCCGCGCCAAGGCCACACGCTGTTTCTCGCCGCCCGAGAGCGTGGGCGGATACCGGTCGGTTAACCCGGCTACACCCAGCTCCGCGAGCAGGTCGTCCGGGTCGCGGGTGTCGCCGTGGTAGCGACTCCCGAAGTCGACGTTCTCGCGGACGGTCATATGCGGGAACAGCGCGTAGTCCTGGAAGACAAAGCCGAAGTCGCGCTCTTCGGGTGGCGTGTCGCTCACGCGCCGGCCGTCGAGCGTGACGGGACCGTCGTGGGGATGAAAGCCTGCAACGGTTTCTAACAGGAGCGTCTTCCCGCTCCCGCTGGGGCCGAGGATGACGAGACTCTCGCCGTGTTCCACCTCGATTTCGGCGTCGACGTGGAACGACTCCGCGCCGTCCGCGGAGAACGTCGCCGACACGTCGGCGTGGAGGCTCATACGACACCCCCAGTCGTCGTGGTATCGGTCGTGAGATAGCGCACGATGAGGAAGATAATCCCCGAAACCGAAAGCAGGAGGAAGGCGACGGCACCGCTCTGTTCGAGGCCGCCCTGCAGGTAGGTGTTGTAGACGAACACGGGGGCGTGCTGGGCCGTCACCTCCCCACCCTCGAACGGGTAGAAAAAGGAGACGGAGTAGGCGACGACGGCGACGGCGCCGAACTCGGAGACGGCACGCGCCCACGCGAGAACGCCGCCCGTGACCATCCCTCGAACCGCGAGCGGGCCGGTGATCCGGCGGAACGTCTCCCAGCGGCTCGCACCGTGGATGCGAGAGGCGTATTCGAGGCGGTCGTCGATTGATTCGAACGCTTCACGCGCCGCGTTGACCGCGTACGGAGCGCTCACGAACGCCATCGCCAACACCATGCCGATCATGGACCCGAGGACGGAGATACTCGGGAAGGCGCCACCCTTCCCGAAGCCAAAGAGGATGATGATGCCGGCGACGCTGTGTGGAACGACCAGCGGCAGATCGACCAGACTCTCGACGAGGGGCTGTCCCGGAAACCCCTTCGAGAGGAGATGCGCCAGCGGTACGCCGAAGACGAGGCTCGCGAGAGCGGCGAGTAGGGGACCGTAGACGCCGAGATAGAGCACACGGTGGACGCCCGGATCGAGCGCCTGTTCGATGACCAGCGACGGGACCTGCCGCGAGACGAACAGAAACAGCGGGAGCGCAAGCGCGACCATCAACACGCTCCCCATCGTCGCCAGCGCGACGGTGAACCGGTCGCCGTCGAGAGCGAAGGCCGTGACCGCCGTACTGGCGATCATGAAAAACGCGTACCACGTTGGTCGACCGACCGTGTAGGTACCGGCGAACACGAGCGCCTGTACGGCGACAAACACCACGACGAGCGAGTTTCGCTTGACCCCGCTCAGTGAAAATCGAGTCTCTGCACTAGTTGCCATTGTTCTCGTTATTCCGAGTCAGAAATATAGCTGTGTCGGACGGAACTGCCCGTTACAGTTCGAGGGGTCCGAGGTTACTCTGTGCCGACGCGACGTTCATGACGCGGTCCGGCACGGCGTCCTGGCCGCTCTGGGGGACGACGATGGGGTCGACGGGCACGAGGCCGAGGTCCTCGAGGACCGTCCGGCCGGCGTCGGAGCCGAAGTACTCGACCCACGCGGCGCCGGCTTCGGGGTTGTTGGCGACGCTCGGCACCGTCAGCCCGTAGGCGATGGGCGCGCCGACGAACGTCCCGCTGTCCGTCTCGACTTCCGCCTGTGCGTAGTGCTCGGCGTACTCGCTGGTCGCCTGCGAGAGGTCGACCTCCGGCTGCAGGTCGATGTAGGGCAGGCCCGAGGAGGCGGAGATGGACTGGTAGTAGAAGACGTAGTCCAGCTCGCCGGATTCGAGCTGTCCTTCCAGGTTCGTCTCGGTGCCCGTCGGGACGACCGAGTTCTCGCGAAGCTGGTTGTAGGTCTCCTCGTCGTAGAGGCTCGACCCGTCGAAGTCCATCATGCCGAGCTGCTGGGACATGACCGCGCGGTAGCCACCGGGGTCGACCGCGGGGTCGGAGTGGCCGATGGTCACGTCGTCGCGGGTCAGGATCTCCCACCAGTTGTCCGCCGAGATCTCGTCCGCGCCGGGCGAGTCCTCGCGGTACTGGATCGACATCGAGTTCGTCGTGAAGATGCAGTACCAGTCACCGAAGTCGGGGACGACGCGGTCACGGATGAGCCGGAAGTCCGAGGTGCCGAGCACGTCAGCCGAGCGACCCTGCTGGGTGATCTTCTGTGTCGACGCGACCGATCCCTGGGCCTCACGGGTGACGTCGACGCCGTACTCCTCTTCGAACGCCGGTTCGGCCTCGCTGAACGGCGGTGCGAGGCTACCCGCGTGGAAGATGGTCATCGAGCCGCTAACTTCCGGCTCCGGCGTGCTGGTCTCCGTCGGCGTGTCCGTCGCCTCGCCGCCCGAATCCATCGACTCCTCCGTCTCCGTAGCCGTCGCAGTGGCCGTCGCCTCGTCGCCACCGCCGCCACCGGAACAGCCGGCAAGCCCCGCCATCCCAGCCGCGCCGAGTCCTTTCAGCACGTCACGACGCGAGCGTCCGCGAACGACCTGCGCCCAGTGTTCTTTCTGCTCTTGCAACCAATCTGCATTTTCTTCTCGTTGTGTCATTGGTAGCACAACGGGATTACTTACTATAAGACATAATGGCTTTGGATTACTCGTGTCGGGCCCTGGGAGGGTGTTTGGGTTTGTCCCACACACTGGCGGTCCGGGTGTGACCGGCGGTCAGACCACCGATTCGCCCCGAGGGGGCGGCCGTGAACGGGTGCGTATTGCCTAACGGCCGGGGTGGCGACAACGCATTTAACCCGCCGCCCCGAATCAGCGGGCATGGAGTTCTCGACCGAGTTCGACGCCCGGATCGGTCGGGGCGACGTGACACTCACCGAGCGCGATGTTGCGCTCCTGCGGGCCATCGACGACCACGGGTCGATCAACGCCGCCACAGCGACCCTCGGCCGCTCGTACTCGCGGGGCCAACAGCGGATCGTCGAACTGGAGGAGGGCTTCGGTGACCTAGTGGCGCGCAAGCGCGGTGGCTCGGGCGGCGGCGGCAGTCACCTGACCGACCTCGCTCGGGAGCTGTTGAATCGGTACGACCAGCTCAGCGCCGAATTCAGTGGCATCGCCGAAACCGAGGAGACCGTCCTCTCGGGACAGGTCGTCGACCACGACGGCGAACTGGCGACCGTGGAGACGGCGGCGGGCACCGTTCGGGCGCTCGTCCACGACGACGGGACCGACACCGGGGCCCGGCTCACCCTCCGCGCCGACGCCGTGACCTTACAGAGTCCCTCACGGTCGCCAGAGGGTGACCGAACCAGCGCCCGCAACCGTCTGGAGGGAACCGTCCGCACCGTCGACCGAGGCGAGCCCGTCGCTCTCGTCACTGTCGACGTGGCCGACGAGGTGTCGCTCGCGGCGCTCGTTACCGTCACCAGCGTCGAGAAGTTGGGCCTCGACCGCGGGACGCCCGTCGTCGCCTCGTTCAAGGCCACCGCCACTCGGGGCGTCCCGGTCGAGTAGCGGGGCGACACCCAACGCGCGGAGCGCTCGTGCCTCGTTCACACGGCGCTAACCGCTGTACGCTGCCGGTTCCGACACGTGTATCGGCGTCGGCGTCGAACGCCGATCCGTGACAGCAGACCTCTTCACTCCTCTTGAGCTACGCGGCACCGAGATTCCGAACCGTGTGATGGTCTCGCCCATGTGCCAATACTCCTGTGAGGGCCGGGACGGACTCCCGACGGACTGGCACCACACCCACCTCGCCAGCCGGGCGGTCGGCGGCGCCGGCCTCGTGATGACCGAGGCGACGGCCGTCGAGGCCCGCGGGCGGATCACGCCCCACGACCTCGGTATCTGGAGCGACGACCACGCCGACGCGCTCGCCGACATCACCGCCTCGATCCGGGACCAAGGAAGCGTCCCCGGTATCCAACTGGCCCACGCCGGCCGCAAGGCCTCAAAGACCCGCCCGTGGGAGGGAAGCAACCCGCTGACCGGCGACGACGGCTGGGAGACCATCGCGCCTTCCGCCGACCCGTGGCCCTACGAGGACAGCGAGACGGCGACCCGGCGGATGAGCGCCGCTGACATCGAGGACGTGATCGACGCCTTCCGCGCCGCCGCCGAACGCGCACGCGATGCCGGGTTCGGGGTCGCCGAGATTCACGCCGCCCACGGCTACCTCCTCCACGAGTTCCTCTCGCCGGTCACCAACGACCGCGACGACGACTACGGCGGCAGTTTCGAGGATCGCACCCGACTCCTCCGCGAGGTGACGAACGCCGTTCGCGAGGTGTGGCCCGACGACGCCCCGCTGTTCGTCCGGATTTCCGCGACCGACTGGCTCGACGACCGCGAGGCTTGGACCGTCGCGGACTCGGTCCGACTGGCCGACGAACTCGCGCCCCTCGGCGTCGACCTGATCGACGTGAGCGCCGGCGGGATTCACCCCGACCAGTCGATTCCGTCGACCGGCCCCGGGTATCAGGAGCGCTACGCACGACGGGTCAGACAGGAGTCCGAGACGGATATCGCGGTTGGTGCCGTCGGCGGCATCACGACCGCCGAACAGGCCGACGCCCTGATTCGGAACGGCCGCGGCGACCTGGCTATCGTGGGCCGTGAACACCTCCGCGATCCGTACTTCGCGCTGCACGCAGCCAAAGAACTCGACCGCCTCGACGCCGGCGGCATCGAGGTGCCGTCCCAGTACGACCGCGCCTTCTAGTCGCCGTCCGGCGTCGGCGCCACGAACTCGCCGTCATCGAACGAAAGCTCCTCTGGCTCGGCGATCACCCGCAGGTCGTCGCGGTCCCGCGCCGCCTCGATCAGCGGTTCGGAGGCGTAACACCGCTCCAGTCGCATCGTGTCCGTGACCCGCAGGACACGCGCCTCGTCGCCGGCGACGGGACCGATGGTGCCGAGGGTCCCCCGAAGCCCCGCGCGGTCGTTCTCGACGACCGGTGGCAGTCTGACGCCGCGGACGGTACTCGCCGTGATGGCGTTGATCAGCGACTTCGAGGTGTCGACGCCGTCGAGGATTTCGCGGTGGACGAAATCGGCCTGGCCCATCCCCATCGCGTTACCCTTCGTCTTCCCGGTGAACCCCCGGAGGAAGATCCGCTTGATCGTCGGCGATTCCGGTTCCGGTTCGTTGATCGTGAAATGCCGCCGGCCGGTGACGTTCGTGTCCATCCCCTGCCCGCTTACGTCCTTGCCGGTCCGGTCGACGACCAAGACATCGAGGTCGTCGAACGGCAGTGTCGGCATGCGGTCGTAGGCGGTCTCTAGGAGTTCGCGTTCACGCTCCAGAAAGCCCGAGGCAGGGACGCCCTCTATCAGTGTCGTATCGTCGTGTTCGTCTTCGACGACCGCGACGCCGCCCGCGACGGGGAGGGCATCGAGCAGTTGGCTCGCGATCTCGGGGAGCATGTTCCGAAGGCTCCAGTCGACCGCCCAGTCGTGGGCCATCTTCGCGCCCTTCTGTTTGCCCATCCCGATGACGAGCATCTTCGAGAGGCCGCTTTCCACCTCGCCGCCGAAGTCCGTGTGGGGTTTGATCCGATTGACCATCACGATCCCGTCGGCGGCGACGGCGTTGGCGTCGGCGTACACCGGCACGCCACGTTCGGGCGTCTTGCCCACTGTCTCGACGTCCATGGTCGCCCGAATCTTACAGCCGACGGACTCCTCGCTCACGCCCAAGGTGTCGAGTTTCTCTCGTTGTCCCGCGGCGGTCGCCCCGCCGTGGCTCCCCATGGCGGGGAAGACGAAGGGTTCGTATCCTCGTTCGCGGACACCGTCGACGACCCCGCGAACGATGGCCCCGAGGTTGGCGATGCCGCGACTGCCGGCGCCGATGGCGACCTCACCGCCCTCGGGAACCGTCGAAAAATCGAGGTCGGCAACGGCGGCCGCGGCCCGTTCCTCGATGTCCGTGGGCGGGATGGGATCGGTCTCCCAGACCTGTTCGATCACGCCCATGCGCGGGAACGTCGTCTCGCCGACGGCGTCTGCGACGGTGTCCTCCGGGACGACGAGGGAGTCGGTCATACCGGAGATAGCGTGGACGTCGAAAAGAAACCCGCGGTGTCCACCCGGGGTCGGGAGGCGTTACGCGGCCGCTTCGTCGACGAACTGGTCGTCGTACTCGCCCTCGTCGATGCGTTCCTTGAACTGTCGGGGGTCGTTCCCCTCGATGGTGACACCGAGCGTGACGCAGGTACCGACGACTTCCTTCGCGGCGTTTTTCAGATCGTAGGAGAGCAGGTCCGACTGCTTCTGCTCGGCGATCTTCTGTACCTGTTCGACGGACAGGTCGGCGACGAAGGTCTCCTGGGGTTCGCCGCTTCCCGTCTCGAAGCCGGCCTCGTCTTTGATGAGTTCGGCCGTCGGCGGGACGCCCACCTCGATAGTGAACGAGCCGTCGTCGTCGTACTCGACGGTGACGGGCACTTCCATGCCGTCGAACGCGTCGGTTTCGTCGTTGATCTCCTGGACGACGGCCTGCACGTCGACCGGCGTCGGACCGAGTTCCGGTCCGAGCGGCGGGCCGGGGGTGGCCTCGCCGCCGGGAACGAGCACTTCGATAGTTCCAGCCATATCGAACCAAACCCGGGGCCGACTTTTAACGGTTTTCTTTCGGCTCACGGCCGTGTCCCCCGCTCACGTGGCGGTCAGACGTCGACCGCGAAGTCCGCGATGTCACCCGCTCGCTCGGCCATCGCGCCGAGGACGGCCCCCATGTCACGGAGGTCCGTCTCGTCGATCACCTCGACCGGCGTGTGCATATAGCGGTTCGGCAGGCCGAGATTCAGCGCCGGGGTCCCACCCCCTGCCGTGTAGAAGGCGTCGGCGTCGGTGCCGGTACGGCTCCCGGTCGCCTGGAACTGTACGTCCACGTCCGCGTCGTCGGCGGCCGTCCGCGCCAGGTCGACGAGCACGGGGTGGTTGGCGCTCCCCCGCGAGACGACGGGACCGCCGCCGAGTTCGACGGGGCTTCGCCGCTTCTCCGGGACCCCCGGCGAGTCGGTGGCGTGGGTCACGTCCACCGCGACGACCGCGTCGGGCGAGAGATCGACCCCGATCATCCGCGCGCCCTGCAGTCCGACCTCTTCTTGGATCGTACTCACGGCGTAGACGGTCGCGTCGACGTCGGCCGCGGCCGCCCGCCTGAGCGCCTCGGCGGCCGCCCAGACGCCGATACGGTTGTCGAGACCACGGGCCGCCACCCGGGTTCCGTGGAGGTCCTCGACCGTCGTCGAGAACGTAACTGGGTCGCCGACCGAGACGAGGGCACGGGCCTCGTCGCCGTCGGTCGCGCCCACGTCGACGAACTGCTCCCCGATGTCGTCGTAGCGCTCCTCGCCCGTCTCCCGGAGGTGGATGGCCGTCTGGCCGACCACGCCGGACACGGGGTCGTCGCTGTGGATCGTCACGTGTTGCCCCTTCGAAACGGTGCGGTCGGCGCCGCCGATGGCGCCGATACGGACGTAGCCGTCGTCGTCGATCCGGCGGACGATGAATCCGATCTCGTCGGCGTGGCCGGCGACCGCAAAGGACGTATCGACGGCCGCGTCGCCGCGGTGGACCGCCACCGCGTTGCCGTAGTCGTCGGTCCGTACCTCGTCCGCGAAGTCGCTGACGTAGTCCACCCACTGGCGCTGGCCACGCGTCTCGAACCCCGACGGACTCGGTGTCTCCAGAAGGCGGTGCAGGAACGCCCGGCGATCCGGGTCGAGTGTCATATATTGGGGTAGGACGACGCGGGCAAGAACCCAGCGATCCGTGGGAGGAGCGGCGGCGAACGACCGGTTCTCGGGCGCGCGGACGGAACGACCCGCGAAGCGATCCGGTACCCGGCGTCACGCTACTACTGCCGCCCCGCCATCGTGCCGGGTGAGATGAACGTCCCCGTCGGCGAAACGGCGGTTCACCTCTCGCGGAAGCGAATCGTCCTCGCCCTCCTCGTCGGCCTCGTCGGATACGGCGGCTACGGCTACGTACAACAGTCGCAGGCCCTCTCCAACGCGGTGGCCGTCCAAGCGACGGTTACCGACGCAGGAACCGACCGCCGTGAGACCGGGCGCGGCATCGAGTACGTCCCACGGGTCGAGTACACGTACCGGTACCGTGGGGAGACGTACACCAGCGACCAGGTGTTTCCCGGCCCCAGAACGTCGCGGTACGACCGACGGTCGAGGGTCGAATCGGTGATCGACCCCTACACGCCGGGAACGACAGTACGGGCCTACGTCCTGCCCGACGACCCGAGCAAGGGGTTCCTGATACCGGAGCGGACGCCCTGGCCGATTCGGGCGGTCGGTGCTGGGGCTGTCGGGTTGCTGTTGCTTGGCCTAGACAGTCGCGGCGCGCAACACCCGGGGCGGGAGACGGATCTCCGCCCCGAGAGCGACGTGACGTCGCCGTCGACGTTCGGGGTGGAGGCCGCGACCGTACACCGGCTGGCAGTTCGCCTGATCGTGGGCTGTAGCGTGGCGGGGCTCGTCTCGCTCGTCGCCCTCGTCGCGGCCGTGTTGAACGCCGCCGAGTCCGTTCCGGCATCCGTCGCGTCTCGTCACGATTCTCCGGACGCGTCACGACGATCTGAGCGAGTACGGCCGCCGAGTCAGACTCACCGGCTTCGCGTTCGTGACGGCGTGGGTCCTCCTGTTCGTACTCGCGGAGGTTTTCTACCCGCCGCTGTGACGCCAGCCGTCGAGGGCGCTCCGTTCAGTCGCCGTGTCGGGTCACGCAGACCGGCAACCCGGTGAGTTCGACGGGTTCGGAGTTGTCCGGCGAGTAGACCACCATCTGCCCTTTCTCCATGTACGGCACCTTGTCCTCCAGCGTCGACGGAATGTTGACGCTGCTGATGGCGTCTTCGTCGCCCAGGTTGAGCACCAGTTTCGTGTTCACCTGCTTGAACACCGAATCGGCGATATCCTGCGGGTCCTGCGTGATGAGAAAGAGACCGAGTCGTTCCTTCCGGCCCTGTTTGGCCGCCTCGGTGAACTTCCCGATGACCTTCCGGGCCTGAACGCTCTCGGCGTCGGTCAGGAAGTTGTGTGCCTCGTCCATCCCGACGATCAGCGGTGTCTCCTTGATACGGTCGTACGTGGGATCATTCGATAGCTTCTCGTCTACCAGCAGACTCGCCACCGCGAGGACGACCAGTTCGGTTGCACGGGTGTCGTTGACGTGGTACGTGGGGACGACGGTCAAGCCACCGGGGCGGACGAGTTCGTGAACCAAGTCGGTTACGGGGCGCGCGTCGCGGTCGAACACCCGAGAGAAGGCGCTCCCGAGTGCCCGCCGCCGGACGGCGTCGAAGGTAGCCTCGTGGATGCGCCCGGACTCGTCGAGTTCCTCGCGGAGCGCAGGGTCGTCGAGAAACGAGGTGAACGCGTCGTAGGTCGCCTTGTCGCCGTAATCGCGGAAGAAGCGGTCGAGGAGATAATCGAGCGCTTGGTACTGGTTGTCGTTGAGGCGGGCACCCGCGACCAGCCACGGCCGGCGCCGGACCATTCGGAACGGGACGGTGAAGGGGACCTGCTCGGCGCGGTGGGTGGCGCCCCCGTACGACGCCCCATCGACCTCGGGGACGAGAGCGACAGTGTCGTCGTGGCCGCCGTGGGAAACCCCCTCGCGGTCGAGGCGGCGGGCGAAGTCGTCGTCCATCGCAGGGTTGTCGTCGTGCATCTGGGCGTACTCGTCCTGGGGGTCGAACTGGACCACCGCCGTTTGCACCTCGCGGCCGTCGTCCATCGGATACGACGCGTCGAGGTACTGGCGGAGGACGTTCTTCGAGGCGTGGGTCTTCCCCGACCCTGTGCCGCCGGCAACGAGGGTGTGCCGGAAGACAAGTGGGTCGCCGTCGGCGTAGTCGTCCGTGAGTCGGTAGTCGATAGTCGGCGGCGTCGCGGCCGTCCGCACCGTCTCGCCCCCGACGGCGAGATGGCCGAGAAAGACGCCATCGGCGGGGATGGCAAGCCCCGTCTTGATCTGTTCGGCGTCGGTCGCCTCGCCCACGACCGCCCCTGGCTTCGGCACCCGGTCGGTCATCCGGCGTTTCAACTCTCCGCCCTCCGAGAACAGCACTGCGACGGGATCGAGCGTCGCCACAAACTTGTAATCGCGTTCAGTGAAGTCGTCGCGGCGCATCGCCCGTCGGGCGTGGATTTCGGTGGCGTCGTCGGCCTCGAACTCTTGGGCGTACTCCAAGGCCGTGATACGGGAGAAGAGCGTCTCGTCGTCCGGATAGGGGACGATCACGTACTTCCCGAGACGAACCGATTCGCGGTTGTCACTGGTGATGAACGCCTTTAGCGCCGTATCGTCGCCATCCTCAGCGACGCGGAGCCCTTGGGAGACGGAGATGGAGCCGAGACCGTGGTCGGCCCCGGCCGGCGAGACGTCGTAGGTGTCGAAGTCCGCGTCGGCGTCGTCGCTCGACGCCGCCTCGCCGGCCGCCGTCGGATCGTCGTCGCCGGTCGACGCCCCGTCGGCCGACGAGTCGCCGGGTGACACCTCCGTGAAATCCCCGAGATCGGACATATCCTCTATCACGGAAGTGGGGGTGAAACGCCTTTCGGCAAGGGCATCGCCGCGCAGTCTTCCCGGGCGACGACAGGGGAGGCCAGTCCCTCACGAATCGGCGTCGGGCGCGTCCTGTGAGCCGTCGGCGGCCTCGGGTGAGGGGTCCTCGCCCTCGGTCGGGCCGTCGCCCGGAACAGCGTGATCCGTCGAGGCGGTCGGCGGCTCGAACACGTAACAGCAGTCGTCGTGGAGGACGTAGTACGCGGTACCGTCCGGATGCTCGAACACCCGTTCGTCGGTGTCGATGGCGGTGTCGACTAGCCCTGTCAGATCCGCCACGTCGACCTGCGGGCGGTCGAACACCGACTCCGGGGGCCGGGCGACAGTGATCCAGTCGTCGAACTCCTCGCGGGTCGTGCGGAACGCAACCGCTTCACGTTCGGCGTCCGTGACGGCAAACCGGCCGGCCGCGCGGCCATAGAGGAGACCGACAAAGGCGACGAGACCGAGTATTGTCGCCGCCGGTCCACCGAGGCGCCACAGCGGCCCGTACGTCTGCTGGCGGGTAATTCGCTCGGTGGTCGATCCCGTGACTGCCGACCCCTGGGTCGACCGTGGGCGGTAGGTCGATCGGTCCGTCTCGATGGGCAGCGTGTACTCGGCAGAGCGGTTCACCGACTGTCCGTTCACCTCGCCGGCGATTCGGACGCGGGTCACCGCGCGCAGTTGGAGCGACCCCGGCGAGCCGCCGAGTCGATCCGAGACGTTCTCCATCCGGTCGAGCGTCCGGGAGACGTTGCGCTCGAAGGTCAGTTCGACCGACCGTCCCGGTGGTACCCCCGTCACCCGCGTCGAGTCGATGGACTCCTCCATGCGCCAGTACTCGACGGGCGATCCGTCATCTGACTCCGCAATAGAGCGCATCACCAGCCGACTCTCCGCGGTCACGTCGAGTGACCCGTCATCGGTTGCCTCGTAGCCGAACGCGAACCGACCTTGCATCCGTGGGCTCACCGAGAGGAAATACGCCGGGCGCTCCGACAGTTCCGTGCCGACCGGATACAGCGGGTTTGGTTCGGTCACCCGAGCCGTCGTGGTGTAGGTGCCGTTACCCTCCCACGAGGACACCTGGCGTTCCTCGACGGTCGTCCCCGGCGAGGCGTACGCGGTGTACGTCACGGCCCCTCCGACAAGGGCCAACATCGCCGCGACGGCGGCGATGACGACGAACCACTCTGACAGGACGATACGGCCTCGCGGCCAGTCGCTCCCCCACGCCATGAACGCCTACTTTCCGGGGCGGCGACAAGAAAGTTGAGGAACGGAGGAGAGATGCGCCGCCGGGGCCGGTAGACCGACGCCGCCGATCAGGTGAACCGGGTCCACAGGCGACGGAGACGAGAGGGACGGTCCCGCGACCGGGTCCGAAGGCGTCCCGTCCCGACCAGAGAGACGCCGAGGACGTAGAAGGGGACACCGAGGACGAGGTCGATGACGACGATGGGCACCCACGGGTGAAGCCGATAGAGACCGTCGATCACCGACGCCGGCAACACCGCGAGATACCGCCGCTCGGTGAGATAGTAGCGGTAATAGCCGGTCTCCGGCGGCGCCGTGAGCGTCAGACCGACCGTCTCCGTCCCGCGACTCGGCACGTAGACGTGCCGCCGGTCGACCCCTACCCGGTCACTCCCCGGTTCGAGGTAGGCGTGAACTGGAACGAGACCCGCGTTGGGGACGCCGTAGTCGATTGTCGATGACTCGCCGGCAGGGATGGTCGTCGGGTCCTCGGCGTCGAACTCGGCGCTGACGACCCCGAACTGTTGTGTGCCCGCGGGGACGACCATCGCCGCCGTCGCCGTCGACATCACGAGTAGTGCAAGTCCCACCATCACGAGTCGCGTCGAGACGCCATCGGTACGGCTCCGAGACCGCTCTCGGTCACGCTCACCACCCAGAAGCAGGTCGAGGACGTACGCGAGCGCCGAGAGGGCGAACAACAGGTAGGTAAGCCCCTGTGTTCCGAGCAGCGACCGAGTGCCCAACGTCGCCGCGAGCCACCGCTGAGCGCCAGCTAAGGCATCCTGCACGGCGACGACGGCGGTCCCGAAGTTCGGGAGGACGACGACCGTCCCCCGGACCTGCAGCGCGTGCGCGACGATCTGTTCGTCCGTCACCGGCGGTTCGGTCCCCTGCTGGTCGGTAAAGGGGTTGGCGTCACCGCGCGTAATGTAGCCCCGTTCCGTCTCGCGGACGACCCGGTGGGTAGTGAGCCCGCCACCTTGGATCTCCTCGGCGCGGAACGTGATCACGTCGCCCTCGCCGACGTCGCCCGCGAGGGGTGCCGGCACCGCGACAAAGCCGTCGCCGGGTTCCATCGTCGGCGCCATACTCCCCGTCTCGACGTAACTCAGGAGGACGGGGTAGCCGAGCACCTGGCCGGCGACCAGCGAGATGGCGACGACGACGACGGCGGCCTCGACCCCCAACGCGAGGACGCGACGGGGTGACATTCACCGGCACCAACGGTGGTCGACGAGAAAAATCCTGGGTCGACGCCGGCCACAGTGACGGTCATTCGGCGGCCTCCGCCACGTTGAAGAGGCCGAGTTCCACCCCGACGTACGGGACGATGAAGGCCAGACAGAACCCGAGTAAGTGGACGTAGCGGTTGACGACGCCACCCCGGACGGTCGGGGCGACGGCGAACCCGACGGCGACGTACCCGAACATGGCGACGACCCCGACGATGAAGGCGTCGAGCCATCCGGTTCGCGGTCCGGCGGGCGTCGCGGGCGGGTCCGTTCCGCGGAGCGCCGACGCGACCGACACCGCGTACCCGATGGTCGCGACACCCGCCGCCGTCGCGAGACCGAGGGTGAGCGGCGTTCGCGGGAGCGACAGCGCCACTAGCGCCAGCGCAGCGAAGAAGGGCGTCGGTGCGTGTCGCGGACGGACCCGGGCGTCCAATCGCCGCCCCGCGTACACCGACAGCACGACCGGGAGTACCCCAGCGAAGGCCATGACGACGCCAGAGAAGCCGTAGCCCACGGCACGACGCGGGACCGCGAGGTTTAGCGCCGACAGGATCGGCGGAAAGGCGAGCAGGTACGTCGCCGCCGCGACGCCGAACAGCCGCCGACAGCCTCCGAGCGCCGCGAGCAGGTAGCCACACCCGGCGAGGACGACGTAGCCGACGAGATTCACCAGCAGATGCTCGGGTGCGAAGTGGACGAAGTGGGCGGCGACCGCCGACAGGGGCGCCGGATCGGCATACGAGAAGGTCAGCGATCGGCGGAACGGCTCCGGGGAGAGGTAGACGCCGACAAGGACGACAGGCACGGTGGCGAGGGCCAGACAGTCCCGGCCGCGGATCGCCCGTCGCACTGCCACCGAAAACGGTGACCGCGGGAGCATATCGGAGGACGTCACCGTCACCGGAAAAGCCCTCGGCTCCGCCGTTCGTCGACGGAGGTCACCGCCGGACGCGACGGGCGAGGGCCATGAGCACGAGCAACGCGAGCAACCCGGCGACGAACGCGGCTGTCGCCGGCAGCGACCCTCCCGCGGGTTCGGCCACCGGTTCGTCGGTCGATACGGCGGGCGTGTCGGCCGCCTCCGGCGACACAGCGGGCGGCGTTTCCGTGACGTTCTCCGCGGGGTTCGAGGCAACCGGCGTGGCCCCGCCGTCCGGCGTCGCTCCCTCGACGACGAGGCGACCCGCGTCGGCCGCGCCGACGCGAACATCGTGTGTGCCTCCCGGGGCCCGGACCCGGAACGTCACCTGTGCCGACTCGTCGGGAGCAAGCGTCACACGTCGTTCCCCGACGACATCACCGTCCAGTGTCAGCGCGACCGTTCGCTCGCCGGCCACGCGTCCGTCGTTCGTCACCGTCGCCGTCACCGTCGTCCGTTCGTCGGGGGTGACGGTCGCAGGCCGGAGTTCGGCCGCTTCGACCCGGATACTGGGAGCCGCCGCCGCGATGACGAACGTCGACAACCCCGGCGTGTCGGCTTCGAGGAAGACGTCGCCTCCGCTCCGGCCGACCACCTCGACGTCGAGTTCCGACCGTTCGCTCCCGTCGTACCGGTAGAGGGTCAGCGACTCGGGATCGACTCCGGTCGCGGCCAGGTACGCCCGGTCGACCGCGAACCGGAAGATCGCCTGGTCGACTGTCCCCCGCCGCTCCTCGACCCTGACCGCACCAACCGGCCGCATCGACGTGCTGGCCGGGAGCGGCCCTGCGGCGTCCGGTTCGGTTACGGATACGTCCATCTCCAGCGTGCTTTGGCCGACGACCGTCAGTTCGTCGAGGGTGACGACGCCGTCTCCCTCGCGGTCCACCACGAGGCGATCCATCGCCGCCGTGTTCGGCCGTCCCACGACGGCATTTTCGACCGTCACCGTCCGGCTGGTGGCGCTGGGGTGTTCCACCTGCATCAGCGTCTCTTCGCCGGAGCCGTCGCCGGTACTGCCGCCGGTACCGCCGCTCGACGCCGTACCGTCAGTCACGTCACCCGCTTCGGCCACCCGTGCCTCGACGGAGAAGGAGGCGTCCTCGGGCGGAGTGCCGGTCGTGGTGTCGACGACGACCCCGACCGAGGCGGAGCCATTAGGGTTGAGTCTGATCGCGTCCGCGCGCGAGCCGAGGCGTGCGCCACGGGCACGAAAGGCGATGCCGTCGGCCTCGGTAGTGAGCCACACGCTCGCAAACCGATCACCGTCGTAGCGGACGCGGAAGGCATCGTCGATGTAGGTGACGGCCTCGGCGTTGACGCCAGCGCCGGAGAGCGCGGGATTGGATGTGGCGAGATCGAGGGTGAGTTCGCCGTCACCGGTGACGCGGACGTACTCGGCGTTGGTGCTGTTGGTGGTGACGACGCTGACGCCGTCGCCGACGGGGTCGCCGAGTGGGGCAGCGAAGGTTGGAAGCGCAAGAGCTACCGCGACGAGAAGAGCGAGGACGGCGAGAAAACGTCGTGGTCTCATCCGTTCTCCGTGCGACTCCATCGGTGGGGTATTCACTTGGTAGTAGGGTTATTGAACGCTATCAAACGGGCCCCGAGTAGCACGTGTCCTCCGTCGCCGACGGAGACGAGGAGGGATGCCACGGGTCAGCGCCCGCGGTTCGGCCGCCGACCCAACGGCGGCGCCCACGAACACCGGTCTATCCGTGAACGGCGGATACAACCCCGATAAACACGTGAATTCCCGGTTTTAGCTGGCTACAGAGGTTGTTCAGGGGGAGCTTGAGAACCGGTTTGCCGGGCCTGAAATACCCGGCAGCAACGGTTACTTATGTGGAAGGGAGGGGAGAGTGTAGCCTGTCCGGAATGTGTGAACCTGGGGGGATCCGAACGATATGAGCCTCGCACGGGACGACGTATACGAAGTACTGAGCAACCGACGGCGACGGTTCGTCATCCACTACCTACAGCGGAACGGACAGCGGGCAGCACTGGGTACCCTCGCGGAACACGTCGCCGCGTGGGAGAACGATATCGACGTCGCGGCGGTGGGATCGGACGCACGCAAGAACGTCTACACCTCGCTCCAGCAGTTTCACCTCCCGAAGATGGCGGATCTGAACCTCGTGATCTTCGATCAGCGCGCGGGCGAGGTCGAACTCACCGACGACGCGAACGACGTCGACCTCTACCTAGAGGTCGTTCAGGGTCACGAACTCCCCTGGAGCCTCTACTACCTCGGTGTTGGGACGCTGGCAGGGGCCGTGACCCTCGGTCACGGCCTCGGTCTCCCGATGCTGTCTGGGATGACCCACGTCGGCTGTGCGACCTTCACCGTCGCCGCCATCGCCACACTAGCACTGATCCACACCTACTACACCCGAGGGATGCGGCTCGGATCGGAGGGACCACCACCGGAAGTCGACAGATGAGTCGCCAACGTCGACGGCTCGTGGCGGTGTTCGCGCTGTGTGTAGCCGTAGGCCTCGCCTTCGGCGTCGGGGGGTACTCCACAGCCTCGCCGGATCGGAGCGTGAACGTCACTGTCGCCGAACCGTCGGAAGCGTATCTGGCGTTCGGCGAACGCCTGCAGTGCGGGCCGGGGAGTGCCGGGGACGACCAGACGCTCGTTCGCAACCGGCTTCCCGAAAACACTACCGTCGAACAGATCGACGTCACGGTACAGGCGGTCGGTGGGTACGTCCGTGTCGGCGGGACTGACGGCGAGGTTCAACAACTACGGCCGGGTAAGGCGCTCGATCTGACCGTCGGGGGATCGTACGACCCCGGTGACGCAGCCGAGATACGAGTGAATCCGCCCACGGCCAGCAACGTCTCCGGTGCCGACTCGCTGCGCGTCCAACTCGACGCAGCGACGGGACCGAACGTCGACGTCTCCGGGGGCACACAGACGTACGCCGTCGACTGTCCCGGGACGTACAGTGCCAGCGGAAACGAGACGGGGACGACGACGCGCAACCAGACGGCGGCCGACGGCTGATCGCCCCCGTCCGGAGTTTTATACGGACACGGACCGCCAACCGGGCCATGGGACGTGACGTCCGCACTCGGAGTGATCGCCCGTGACCGGTCGTAGCCCTGACCTCCACCCTGAAGCGGAGACTATCCTCGCCCGTGTCGACCTTCCACCGACCGCCTCGCTCTCGGTCGACGGTGCTCGCGAGGCGCTCCGGGAGCTGCTGGTCACCGAGGAGCCGCCGAACGACGACCTCCGGGTTCGAAACCTCTCGATCCCGGGTCCTGGCGGCGACCCCGAAGTGCCGATTGCGATTCGAACCTACACGCCGCCCGGCGACGCGGCCCGGCCGGTGTTCGTGTACTTCCACGGCGGCGGCTGGGTTCGCGGTGACTTGGACACCCACGACGGCCTCTGTCGCCTCCTCGCCGAGGCGGCCGACTGTGTCGTCGTCTCGGTCGACTACCGGCGAGCGCCGGAACACCGGTTCCCGGCGGCGGTCCACGACGCCTACGCCGCGACGGCGTGGGCGGCCGATCACGCAGCAATCGTCGGCGGTGACCCGGATCGGGTGGCGGTGGGCGGCGACAGCGCCGGCGGCAATCTGGCGGCCGCGGTGACGCTTCTGGCGCGGGAACGCGGCGGCCCGGAACTCGCCCATCAGGTGTTGCTCTATCCGGTGACCGACTACGCGTTCGACACGGCGTCCTACGACGAGAACGCGGCGGGCTACCTGCTCTCGCGGGCGAGTATGCGCTGGTACTGGGAGCGCTACCTGGGAGACGATATCGACGGCGCAAACCCCTACGCGTCGCCGCTCCGGGCCACGGATCTGTCTGGGGTGCCGTCGGCGACAGTGATCACTGCCGGCTACGATCCGTTGCGGGACGAGGGCGCGGAATACGCCGACCGCCTGCGCGAGGCGGGCGTGTCGGTGACCCACGAAAACTACCCGGGAATGGTCCACGTGTTCGCCTCGTTCCCGGATCTCGACCGGGCGGCAGACGCGCGCCAGGTGATCGCCGACGGCTTGGCGACCGCCTTCGACCAAGGCTGAGACCCCGGCCGCATTCTCGCGACCGATAGCCGCCGCACACGCCTTTTATGTTGCGCACGCGTATCTGACGGTAATGTTACTGATCCGCGGCACGGGCGGGGACACGACGCTCACCGGGACGGTGTACGAACGGGGTGAGCGCGCGCCGAGCTTTCGGGGCGCGCCCGACGAGGACGCCGCCTACGTATGGGTGTGCGACGAGTTCTACGAGGTCGAGAGCGGCGGATCGACCACACACATCGACGGCGAGGAGATCCAGGTCGCCTTCGAGTCGCCGATGCCGCGCGGATTCGACACCCGGGAGCAGGCAGTCGAGGCGGCAAAGGAGCATCTGCGGACCCAGTTTGCGCGGGTCGGCGTCTCCGAATCGACGGTGTCGGTCGAAATCGAGAAAGCCGATCCGATAGACTGAGCGCCGACAGGTCAGAACTCCTCGCCCCAGCGGTGGTCGTCGTAGGTTCGGACGAACGGGGAGTCGAGTCGTTCCTCGAACTTACGCCGGAGTGCCGCCTTCTCGTCGACGCCGATGCGTGCCAGTGCGTCTGCCCGCTCCACGACCGGCGGTGGGCCGCGGGCGGTCGCCACGTCGCGGAGGACCTGCCGTGTGAGTCGGTCCCGGGCGTCGGGGTCACGGGTGAGGCCAGCGGGAGCCTCGACGCGGTAACAGAGGTCCTCACGGGGGTCGTAGACGACGAGGAAGGTCACCTCGTAGTCGACGGGGTCACGCTGGCGCTCGACGCCAAGGGCGTCGCCGTCGTCGGCGAGGGTTCGGTCGGAGCCACCACGGGACCGGAACCAGTTGGTGAAGGTGAGCCGATCCGTCGGCCGACCGCCGTCGTCACCCTCGGGTTCCAGCAGGCGCGTGAAGAACGCGGTGTCGTCGACCCAGGGCGCGCCGACGCCGTGTGCGCGGAGCGTCCGGGTGATCAGCTTCGGTGAGGGGTTCTTGACGAAGCCGGCGACGGCGACATCCCGGTCGAGGAGTCGCTCGACGAGGTGGACGTAGTTCTCGACGATGGACCGGGGTTTGGCCTCCGTCGTCAGCGCGCCGAGTTCGGCGTCGCGGTCCTGCCAGTTGAGCAGTTCCTTGGGGTAGAGTGGTCCGTCGAGAAGCAGACAGTCGTCGACGGCGTCGGCGTGTTCGATGGCGTGAGCGCTCTCGGCGAGATAGAGCGCCAGGGCGTGGACGACCCCCTCCGCGTAGCGGTTCACGCGCGGCGCGTGCAGGATCTTGTGCTGGAAGTATCCCTCGTCGCCGCGCGCCCAGTCGGTTTCGAGCGCGAGTGTCGGATCGTTCGCGTGAACGGTCGTCACCAGACTACGGGCGCGGTGCAAGTCGAGGTCCGATGGCTCGGCGGCCATCGCGGCGTGAGCCACGTCGAGCACCAGCCCGTTTTTGAACGTGGTCGGGTTGATCGTCCCGGAGTCGAGTCCGTGGACGGTCGGATACGGGGGGTCGATGAGCGCCACGTCGTCGACGGAGACAGAGCGAAGCCGACACTCGTCGAGGGGTTCGATCACCGTCCGACCGTCGGCGCGGAGGGGGTCGAGAAACTCCTCGAACGCCGTCCGCGCCAGGTCGTCGTGGTCGGTGTCGTCGACCCGGCGGGCGAGGCGGCCGGCCAGGTCGGCGATGCCGTCGACGTGGACCGGATCGAGGGTCATGGAGGACCAACCGGACGGGGACACAAATACCCATCCGTCGGATCGCGAATCGCCGAAGCCGGCACGCTCATACCCCTCGACCGGGTAGACGGCGTATGGATACGGCCGCGGTGGCGTTCGACCTCGACGATACGCTCGCGGTGACGGGCGTTGACCGCGCGACGCTGCTGGCGGCGGCGTGTCGCGAAGTCGGCGCCCCGCACCGGTCGCGGGCGGCGTATCTCGACGCCCACGCGGACAACCTGACCGCACGGAGTCGGAAACCGGTGTTCGAGGTGCTTCTCGACGGGACGGACGTCGATCCGGCGGCGCTGGCTCGGGCGTACCGCGAGCGGGTGAACGAGGCGCTCTCGCCCGTACCAGGCGTCGAGGCGATGCTTTCGAGGCTCGCCGAACGGTACCGACTCGGCCTGCTGACGAACGGTCCCGTCGTCGCCCAGCGGTCGAAGCTCCGGGCACTCGGGTGGACCGACCGGTTCGACGCCGCGCTGGTCACCGGCGAGTTGAGCGCGGGCAAACCCGAGACGGTCGCCTTCGAACGACTTCTCGACGCTCTCGGCACGGACGCCACGTCGACGGTGTTCGTCGGCGACGACGTCGAGGCGGACGTCGGGGGCGCGACGGCCGCCGGTCTCGATGCGGTGCAGGTGACGTTCCCCGGTGGGCCCGAGCCGGATCCGGCGGCGGCTGCACACGTCGACCGTGACGCGTTGCCGTCACAGCTCCCCGAGTTCTTGGCGTCGAGATAGCCGGCTCAGCGGGCGGCTACCGCGCGCTCGAAGACCGAAAGCGCGCGTTTTACCTCGGCGCCGTCCTCGACGAAGATGACCGTCCGCGGCGGGTCGACCGCCTTCGGCCGGACTCGCAGCCCGGCCTCGCTCGCCGCGTCGACGACAGCCTCGGGGGCACAGCGGAAGTCGAGGCGGACGCGTTCGGGGTGGACGAACGCCGTCGCCAGCGATTCGTCCCCGGCCTGGACCGCGTACGCGCGACTGCCGTCGGGGGTTGGTTCGACGTCCGGGTCGGCGTCGGTCACCGACACGGTTGCGAGGCGGCCCTCGTGGCCGACGAGGTCCGAGGCGAGTAACTGTGCAATCCGGACGCCGTCGGCGAGCGTGGAGTCGACCATGAATTGTGTAACGGGATGGAGCCGTTTCAACGCTCCCCGTCACGAGGCGCGGTCCGAGAGCTTTATATCTCCAGGTAGCTTCGCTCGGAGGGGTATGAACGATCTTCGAACCGGGCTGAGCTACGGCGACGCCCTTCTTGTACCGAAACGGTCCCCGGTGGACAGCCGGGACGATGTCGACCTCACGACGGCGTTCACGCCGGGGGTCGAACTGTCGACGCCGCTCGTCTCCGCGGCGATGGATACGGTCACCGAAGCGGCGATGGCCGTCGAACTCGGGCGGGCCGGCGGGCTCGGCGTCATCCACCGCTTTCTCTCCCCTACGGCGCAGGCACAGGCGGTCGAACGGGCGGTCGATGCGGGGGTGCAAGTCGGTGCTGCCGTCGGCATCGACGAGGACTACGTCGCGCGGTGTGAGCAACTGGTCGCGGCCGGCGTCGACGTCCTCGTCGTCGACGTCGCACACGGGCATCTCGAACGGACGCTCACCGCCGTCGAGGCCATCGCCGAGGCGTTTCCCGAGACGGACATAGCCGCGGGGAACGTCGCGACACCCGCGGGCGTCGCGGACCTCGCGACGGCGGGGGCCGACTGCGTGAAGGTGGGGATCGGGCCGGGATCACACTGCACGACGCGGAAGGTGGCCGGCGCCGGGGTCCCGCAGTTGACCGCCGTCGACGACTGCGCGCAGGCGGCCGCGGACCTCGACGTGCGGATCTGTGCCGATGGGGGCATCCGCAACTCCGGCGACGCGACAAAGGCGCTGATGGCCGGCGCGGACACGGTGATGCTCGGGAGTCTGTTCGCCGGGACCGAGGAGGCGCCGGGGGACGTGATCGAGGTCGACGGTACGCGCTACAAGCGCTCTCGGGGGATGGCCACCACCGCCGCCGCGGCAGACCGCGACGACAAGGGCGAAGACGTCGCGGCGGACGAGGGTGTGGAAGCGCTGACGCCGTACAAGGGACCCGTCGCCGACGTCGCGGCCGAGTTCTGTGCCGGGATCCGCTCTGGACTCTCTTACTGCGGCGGCCACACCATCCAAGACGCCAGGGACCGAGCCGAGTTCGTCCGCGTCGCCGCGAGCGCGCGGGAGCGGGAAGGGTTCCACGCGGACCACGACTGGGAGGGAGTCACCGTCGAAAGCGGGGCAAGCGGAGTCTCCACGTCCGAGGTCGACGCCGACGACTGATACAGAGTACTGTAACTGGGTACTGGTGGTTCGTTGGAGTCTTCGCGAACCTCCGAGACTGGCTTACAAGAAGCCGTATGGGCCGCCGTCTCACGCGGGGTCGGCGTCCGACCCCTCCCCGAGGTCGGCGAGCGCACGGTCGGCGGCATCGTCGACGTCGACACCGTGACGACGGGCATAGAGGACGGCCGCGGCCTCGATGGTGACGCCGAGTTCGCGCTGTCGCTCGTTGATCGCCGCGACGGCGTCCTGTTTCTCGACGCCGGCGTCGACGAGTGCGTCGAGGACACGCTCGAACGCGGACTGCTCCCGGAGGACGGACTCGTCGGGGACGAAGCCCGAGGGGATGGTGACGCCAGAGGGATCGAACGTCGCGACGAGGTCGTCGCCCTCGCGGTCGAGGAGGCCGCGGCCGGCTGCCACGTCGACGAGTCGTTTGGCCTGATCGGGCGTGAACCAGTCACGGTCCAGGGAGAGAGCGACGACGAACTCCCCCTCGTCGAGTCGGGACCGCCCCCGGTCGCGGAACGGCGCCGCCACCGCGGTTTCGAGGCTCATGCCCCACAGGGCGGGGGCGGGCCCACTAAACCCTATCCGTTCCGGCTTCGCGTTTCGAGCGATTCAAGTAGTTCCTCAGACTGAATAGCGGTATGAAAGATCAGGGACGCTCGACGCGCAAGCGGACGGGCGGCCGCCTCCGGCCGTTCCGAAACAAGAAGCGGTACCAGCTGGGCCGTCAGCCGGCCGAAACGACGGTCGGCGAACCCCGGTTCCAGACAATCGACGCCCGCGGGACGGAGACGAAAACGCGGGCGCTCGCCACGAACGTCGCCCACGTCGCCGACGGCGCCGAGACTGTCGAGGCCGAAATCGAGAACGTCGTGGAGAATCCCTCGAACACCAACTACGCCCGACGAAACATCCTCACGAAAGGTGCCATCATCGAGACGGACGCGGGGCAGGCCCGCGTCACGTCCCGCCCCGGCCAGACCGGTCAGGTCAACGCGGTTCTGCTGGACTGAGACGGGCCGTCAGTAGTCGGCCGCGTGGTGCGCGCGAAGCCGACCCTCCAACGCCGACTTACGGCGTCGGTGCCGCCTTCTGCAACGCCGTCTCCGCGATGTTTCCCCCGTAGTCGGCGCTCCGGGACAGCGAGTCGACGACGAGTCCCAAAAGCTGTGCCCGCGTCGGATCGAGTTCCCGGAGGAGTTCGTCGATGGCTCGGGCGTGTTCGTCGATGTCCTGCACCGACTCCCGGGCCTCGTTAGCGCGGCGTGTCGACTCGTCGTTCTCGTCGAGAAAGAGCGAATCCATCGCGGCGTCGGTTACGGCCGACGCGTCGTCGTGAAGTTCTTCGAGGGCAGCGGCGACATCGTCCGGAACCGCCTCCTCGAACTCGAGTGAGAGGTGGGCAATCTTGGTCGCGTGGTCGGCGATGCGTTCGAGTTGGCGGGCCGCGGACTGATAGTCGAAACACACCTCGCGGGTGACGCCGAGTTCCTCGGCCGCGCGGGGGCTTCGAAGCGTCGCCCGGAAGATTCGGGAGACGACCATCCAGAGACGGTCGACGTCGTCGTCGCGCTGGATGACGTCGCGGGCAAGGTCGGCGTCGAGGTCGACTAGCGCCCCGACGGCGTCTTCCAGCATCGAGAGCGCGATGAGACGCATCCGGGTGACGGCGTTGTTGATCGACAGCTCCGAGGAGTCGAGCAGGTCACGGATGACCACCCGGTCGCGAGTCTCCTCGAGCACTTCCAGGCCGACGAGACTCTGGGTCGCCTGCCTGATCGTCCGCCGCTGATCGGTCGTGATACGGGTGCTCTCCAGAGCGATGATGTCGAAACCGCTGACGTACATCGTCATCACGGCGCGGATGAGTTCCTCGCCCACCAGGTCGCCGATATCGAGGGTGCCCTCGGTCCGCTCCTCGCCCGTCCGTGGCGTCATGAACAGCGAGTCGCCCTCCGGGTAGAACGCCACCTCGCTGCCCGCGGAGACGCCGTTATCGGTCGCCCAGTCTTTCGGGATCGACACGGTGTACGTCGATCCACCGGTCACCTGCACCTTGCGGGTTTCGACCATACACGAAGGAAACCGACGGGACGAAATAAAACCATCCATATCTATATACTTCTCTGATCGGGGCGACGGCGTCGGTCGTGGGTCGGGGTGACTGCCCGACTTGCGTTCGTCTTACGGAACACGTATCGCGTAGAAAACCGCTTCAAACCCGCTCTATGTCCGATATCGCGGCTATCGAGGCGGCGGACGATGGCGGTGACGAGGCGGTCGGCCCACCGTTGGAAGGGACCATCGTCATCGATTGTCGTACGTATCTCTATATAGATATAATAGAAGGGTACTTACACTACAGAAGGCCACGTTCGGGTGATGACCGATGAACCTACGGGCGGTTCCACATCGCGGCGAAAGTTCCTAACTGCGGCCGGGTCGGCCGGCGCGCTGGCGCTTGCCGGCTGTACGCAGAGTGGAAGCGGCGGCGACGGTGGCGACGGCGGCGATGGCAGTTCTCTCTCCGGCACCATCGACATCGCCGGCAGTTCGACCGTCTTTCCGCTGGCGACGGCGATGGCCGAGCGCTTCCAGTCCCCAGACTCCCCGTCAGGGCATCCGGAGGTCAACATCAACATTCAGTCGACCGGCTCCGGTGGCGGGTTCGCGAACCACTTCTGTCCCGGGCGGACGGACTTCAACAACGCCTCCCGACCCATCCAGCCCGAGGAGGAGGAGGCGTGTTCGGAAAACGACATCACACCCGTCGAACTCACCGTCGCGACGGACGCGCTGACGGTCGTCGTCAACAACGAGGCCGACTGGATCGACTGCATGACCGTCGAGGAACTCCGGCAGATCTGGTCCGCCGAGGACCCGCCGACAACCTGGAGTGAGGTGAACAGTGACTGGCCGGACCAAGACATCGAACTCTACGGTCCGACCGACGCCTCCGGCACCTACGACTACTTCATCGAGGCCATTCTCGGCGAGGAGGGTCCGGGTCACCGACAGGACTACTCCGCGACCGAGCAGGACCGCACGATCATCCAGGGGGTCGAGGGATCGGAGAACGCCATCGGCTATCTGGGCTTCGCGTACTACTCGCAGAACACCGACCGCGTGAAGGCTCTCGGCATCGACGACGGCGACGGCTGTGTCGAACCGTCGCTGGAGACGGCCCGGACTGGCGAGTATACGCCCCTCTCGCGGCCGCTTTTCACCTACGTCAAGCAGTCCTCGCTGGCCGAGGAACACGTCGCCGAGTTCGCCCGCTTCTGGCTGGAGAACGCGACGAGTCAGTCGATTGTCGCCGACGAGGTTGGCTACGTCCCCCTGAACGACGAGGACCAACAGGCCACGATGGACGCCCTCGAATCCGCCATCGAGAACGCGTCTGGGTAGCGACGTCCGAACGAAGGGTTTTTCGAACGAGCACGAATCCCATCACACACTAGATGAGCACGGACGACCTGACACAGGATCTCACCCGGCGAACGGAGAACGCGCCACAGGAACTCTTGACGCGCTCGTTTTTCTTCCTGTGTGCGGTGCTGTCCATCGTCACCACGCTCAGCATTATCGTGCTGTTGACCACCGAGGCGGCGAAGTTCTTCAGCGTGACCGCCCCGCTGATGGGCGTCGAGGGACCAACCGCGTCGGTCGTCGACTTCCTCACCGGCACCGAGTGGGTCATCAACAACGAGCAGTTCGGCGTCCTGCCGCTGGTGTCGGCCACCCTCGCCATCACCATCGGCTCGGCCGTCGTCTCGCTCCCCCTCGGCGTCGCCACGGCCATCTACCTCAGCGAGTACGCCACGCCGCGTGCGCGGTCACTCCTCAAGCCCGCCCTCGAAGTGCTCGCTGGCGTCCCCACAGTCGTCTATGGCTTCTTTGCTGTCGTCTACATCACGCCCGCGCTCAAGACGATTATCCCCAATCTCGGGACGTTCAACATGCTCTCTGCGAGCATCGTCGTCGGGATCATGATCATTCCGATGGTGGCCTCGATCAGCGAGGACGCGATGTCGGCGGTGCCCGACTCGCTGCGGCAGGCCGGCTACGGGATGGGCGCGACGAAGTTCGACGTCTCGGTCGGTATCGTCGTCCCCGCCTCTCTCTCCGGAATCTTCTCTTCGTTCATCCTCGCGCTCTCGCGGGCTATCGGCGAAACCATGGCCGTGACCGTCGCCGCGGGATCACAGGCGAACCTCCTCAACCCACTGAACCCCGCCTCGTATCTGGAGGGGGCACTGCCGATGACCGCCGCGATGGTGAACCTCCTCACCGGAGACATCACCGGCGGCGGCATCGCCTACCGGAGCCTCTTCGCTATCGGTCTCACGCTCTTTGTCATCACGCTCGTCATGAACATCATCAGTGACCTCGTCGCACAGCGATACCGGGAGGAGTACTGACATGGCGACCGAACGCGGGACCATCGAGAGCTTCGGCCACGTCAGCCGGACCGCGGGCACCGTCTTTCGGTATCTGCTGCTCGCGGCGACACTGTTCGGCATCGTTGCACTGACCGTCCTCCTGATCTACGTCGCGAACGACGCCATCCGCCCGCTGACCGCCGATCCGGGCTGGCATCTCACCTTCCTGCTGACGCTCGTCCTCCCGACACTCGCCGTCGGCGCGTACCTCTTCCGAACCGACCCGGCCTCGTTCCGGTTCGGCGGCGCCATCGTCGGCACCCTCGCCGTCAGCACCATGTTCGCGGGCGGGGTGGCGATGCTCTTTGTCGACATCGTCGAACCGGTCACCTGGTTCGCCTACGTCCTCGCGCTCTGTCTCGCACTCGGCGGCGTCGTCGTCATTGAACGCCTCGACCGGCGGCTTCCCTTCCTCGTCCGCTTTGTCGCCGCCGGCGTGATCGTCCTCGTCTCGCTGCTGGTCGTTCCCGGCGCCGTCACGTCGCTTCCCGTCTACCCGAGCGACGGCGTGCTACTGACGCTCTCGGTCGGCGCACCCATCGCGCTCGTCGTCGGCCGTTACGTCGCCGCCGCGGACGGCCGGCGTCGGCGGGTCGCCGCGGTCGTTGCCACGCTCGTCGTCGTCGGCTTGGGCGCGTTCGTCGGCCCACTCGTCGGCGTCACCCCGGTCCCTGCGACGGTCGTCTTGGCCGTTGCCGTCGTCCCCACGGGCGGCTACGCTATCGGCCGGATCCGCCGCAACCCCGAGCGCCGCGCCGGCCTCGGCCTCGCCGCCGTGATCCTCGGGGGGACGGTGGTCGGCGCCGTCGCCGTTGACGCCCTCGGCTTTGCCGGCCCGCAGTCGTGGGTCGACTGGGGCTTTCTCACCAGCGCCCATAGCGGGACGGCGGCGAACGCCGGTCTCTACCCGGCCATCGGCGGATCGATCCTGCTGATGGTGACCGTCGCCGCCCTCTCCTTTCCCCTCGGCGTCGGCGCCGCGGTGTATCTGGAGGAGTACGCCCCCGACAACCGACTCACCCGCTTTATCGACGTCAACATCTCGAATCTGGCGGGTGTTCCCTCCGTCGTCTACGGGTTGCTCGGTCTCGGCGTGTTCGTCACGTATCTCGGCCAGTCGACCGGGACCGTCCTGATCGGTGGGGCGACGCTCGCGCTGCTCATCCTGCCTATCGTCATCATCTCCGCGCGCGAGGCACTCCGGAGTGTCCCGGACTCGATGCGCCAGGCGTCCTACGGGATGGGGGCGACCCGCTGGCAGACGATCAAAAACGTCGTCCTGCCGCGGGCGTTCCCCGGCATTCTGACGGGGACCATCCTCGCACTCGGCCGCGCCATCGGCGAGACGGCCCCGCTCATCATGATCGGCGCGCCGAACGTCCTCTTTTCACTGCCGACGGCACTCTCCTCGAAGGTGAGCGCGATGCCCTTGCAGGTGTACGCTTGGGCGAGTCTCTTCGCCAGCGAACCCTTCTACCAGGCGGCCGTTCCCGCAGGCGTCGTCGTGTTGCTCATCGTCCTGCTCAGCATGAACTCCATCGCAATCGTCCTCCGAAACAAGTACCAGAGTGACCAGTGATCACCCATGACCGATAATCAGAAACAGGAGTACGCCGCCGATGAATCGACCGATGATCCGACGACCGACGACATGGCCATCCGGACCGACGTGAGCGAGAGCGTCTCCGCGTCCGGGCCGACGACGAGTGGAGCCCCCGTCGTCCGCGCCGAGAACGTCGACGTCTGGTACAACGACGATCAGGCGCTTCAAGACATCTCCCTCGAAATTCCGGAGAATCAGGTGACGGCCATGATCGGCCCGTCAGGGTGTGGAAAGTCCACCTTCCTCCGGTGTATCAACCGGATGAACGACATGATCGACGCCGCACGCGTCGAGGGTGATCTCCACCTGCGCGGCAAGAACGTCTACGACGACGATGTCGATCCCGTCGCTCTCCGCCGGCGCGTGGGCATGGTGTTTCAGTCGCCTAACCCCTTCCCCAAGAGCATCTACGACAACGTCGCCTACGGCCTGAAGATCCAGAACAAGGACGGCGACTACGACGAAATCGTCGAGAACTCGCTGAAGCGGGCAGCGCTGTGGGACGAAGTCAAGGACCAACTCGATACGTCCGGTCTCGACCTCTCGGGCGGCCAGCAACAGCGACTCTGTATCGCTCGGGCTATCGCCCCCGACCCCGAGGTGATCCTGATGGACGAGCCAGCCTCGGCGCTCGATCCGGTCGCCACCTCCAAGATCGAGGATCTCATCTCCGAACTCGCCGAGGAGTATACGGTCGTCATCGTCACCCACAACATGCAACAGGCCGCCCGCATCTCGAATAAGACCGCCGTCTTCCTCACCGGCGGCGAACTCGTCGAATTCGACGACACCGAGAAAATCTTCGAGAACCCCGATAGTCAACGCGTCGAGGACTACATCACCGGAAAGTTTGGCTGACCGCCCCGGGATCTGCCGGTCCGCAAGTGCGTGCCGATGCCGATAAACGGCCCTCAATCTATATACTACTCCATAGCGGACTATTGACGAAGGGATAACGCTTAGGGGGGTCGAGTGGCGTGTACGGATATGGCGCGAACGAACTATCAGTCGTCGCTGGAGGAACTCCGCGACGACGTTCTCTACATGAGCGAAGTGGTCGCGGAGCGGCTCCGGGCGGGGCTGGACGCCCTCGAACGGAAGGACGAACGGCTCGCCCAAGAGGTGATCGAGGGTGACGACGAGATCAACGACATGTACCTCGAACTGGAGGGAACGTGTGTCGACCTCATCGCCCTCCAACAACCGGTCGCGAGCGACCTGCGATTCATCGCCGCCTCGTTCAAGATCATCACCGACCTCGAACGCATCGCAGACCTCGCGGTCAACCTCGGCGGCTACGCCCTCGATGCCCAACGCGACCTCTTCCCGGACGTGGACATGCAGCGGATCGGACGGACGACCCTAGAGATGCTCGACGACGCGATGAGCGCGTACGCCGACGAGGACGCCGACGGCTGTTACGCGGTTGCCGACCACGACGAGGAGGTCGACGCGATGTGTGAGGCGGCGAGCGAACTCGTCGTCCGCGACCTGATCGAGGGAGACTATCTCGGCGACGGCGAGGGCGACGAGGAACTGGAGTCGCTGATGCAGGACGTCTCCCGACTTCTGTTGACCATCCGTGACCTCGAACGAATCGGCGACCACGCCGTCAACGTCGCGGCACGCACCCTGTATATGGTCGAAAACGACGACGAACTGCTGTACTGATTACCGGGCGTCGACCGCCTGCCGCATCAGCGTCGCCTCCGCCTTCCGGAGGTGCTCGGCCGCCGTTCCCGGCGCGATATCGAGAGCCGCAGCCACGTCCGCGACGCTCCCCGCCCGCGGCGAGTCGTAGTAGCCGCAGTCGACGGCGGCCGCGACGGCCTCGCGCTGGCGGTCGGTGAGCCGCGAGACCGGCGCCCCGGCCCGACGGCGGTACGGGCCGACCGACTCCACCGTCGCCCGCATCCCCGCTGGCAACGACTCGACGGCGGCCTCGATGTCGCTCGCCGTCCCGACCACTGTCAGCCGCGTCGTCCCGTCCGGTTCGAACGCGACCGGTGGGACCACCACAAGCGTCCCTCGGGCGAACGCGTCGATGTACTGTCGGTCCGCGTCCGTCGCCCGATCACGGACACAGCAGTAGAAAACGCCGTCGACCACCTCGGTGAGGGCGTACGCCACCGTCGCCGCCCGCGCGTCGAGTTTCGCGCGGAACGGGTCGGGGTCGCCCCGAACGCGAAACACCATCGCGTTCGTCCCGTCGAGGACCGCGTTCCAGTGACAGAGCGTCGCACGCTCGATGTCGTCGTGTTGCATCTCGAAGGCGTGCATCGGGTGGCGGCGGTCGGCGTCGTGGGCCACCCGCAGTCGGGCGTATTTCATCGGCCACCCGTCGTGTTGGCGTACACAAAAAGCCTCACTCGTGAGGCAGTTCCGACTCCCGGCGCTGTGCCCAACGCCGACTCGTATGACGCCGATCAGACTCGCGTTCGGGACCGGCCTGCTGTCGGCCGCCGGCGTGTACGTCTTGGTGCTCGGAACGCTCCTGACCGACCACGAGTGGTGGCCACCCGGCGACCGGACGCCGGCGTACTACCTTCACTGGACGCTCGTGAGTGTCTTCGACGTTGCGCTCGTCGTCACCGCCGCCCTCGACTGGGGTGCGTGGGCGCTCCCACAGTCGGTATCGCTCGTCGGAGGCGCCCTGGCCGTTCTCGGCACCGCGGTCTTCGCGTGGGGGGCGCGGACGCTGCACACCGACGAGACGATGGGTGTGACCGGTGACCTCTACACCGACGGGCCGTACGCCTACACCCGCAACCCACAGTACGTCGGGATGATCGTCGGCGTGACGGGCTTCGCGCTGGCGACCGATTCGGCGCTGGTGGCGGCCCTCGCAGTCGTCCACGTCGGATGGGTGGTCCTGCTTCCGCGTGCCGAGGAGCCACACCTGCGGGCGGAGTTCGGCGCGGCCTACGAGCGATACGCCCGACGCGTTCCCCGGTTCGTCGGCCTGCGGACGGTCCGACGGGCGATTGCCGGCTGTCAGGGTTGAAAGAGTTAACAGCCGTCGGGGCGAGATTCGGGGCATGAACGCCGCCGAAACCGTCCGGGAGTATTACGAGGCGTTGCGTCGGGGTGAACCGCTCTATCCGTACTTTGCCGAGCGGTCGGACGTGGTGAAGTTCGGCGTCGGCGAGCGACTCGTCGGCTACGACGCCGTCGCCGAAGGCCTCCGCGAACAGAGTCGGACGACCGAGGACTGGACCGTCGAGAGCTGTGACCTCCGGGTCACCGAAGGCGACGACCATGCCTACTTCTCCGATTCGGTGCAGATGGCCTGGACCGACCGCGCGGCCGACCACGAGTACGCGTTCTCGACCCGGTGGAGCGGCACGTTAGAACCGCGCGCAGACGAGTGGCTGTTCGTCGGCATGCACGTGAGCACGCCGTACGCCGACGGGTAATGGTCGGCCCGAGCTTCACAGACGACGAGCGACAGGTCGCCTCCCGGCGGCTCAAACTCGGATTCGTCGCGCTGATCGGCCTCTCGGGTGGCCTCGTCGCCCTCGCCGCCGACGCCACACCGGTACAGGGAGTCGTCGCCGTCGTAGCCGGGCTTCTCGTGGGCGGACTCCTCCTCGCATATCTCGAGTGGATCGGACAGGACTGGCGATCCGGCGGGCGCTGAGGCTACGCCCCGTCCTCGACCCGCGCCAGCCACCGCTCGGGGGCGTCGAGTTCGTCCTCCGTCGGCAGATACTCCGGCCGGTCCCACACCACGCTGGCCCCCGTCAGCCCGCGGGCGTCCGCGACGGCCTCGAAGAAGGCCGCACCGCGTTCGTACTGCCGGCGCTTCAGGCCGAGACCGAGCAGACGGCGGGCCAGTCGGGCGACCGGGCCGCCACCCTGTCGGCGGGCGTCGAGTTTCGCCCGTAGATCCGCGTAGTCCTCGTCGAAGGCGCGATCCATCAACAGTTCGGCGTACCCCTCGACGGCGGTCATCGCCGTATCGAGTTCTCGGAAGGCCTCGCGGTCGATGTCGCCGGCGACCAAGCCGTCCACCCCCCGTTCGAGGCGGCGTTCGAGGTGTGTCGAGAGCCAGGGCGCGGCGCCAAACTCGGCGGCGTGGGACACCTCGTGGAAGGCGATCCAACGGCGGAACCGCGGGTAGGGTACGTCCAGTTCGGCCGCCACTCTGACGATGTTGGGGTGGACGAAATAGAGACCGTGGTCCCGGTCGCCGGGGTCGGTCTCCGCGAGGAGGAGGGGGTCGTACTGGCCGAGGACGTTCCGGCCGAGGAAGGCGAGCAGCAGGGAACACGTCCCGGTGTTGACGACCCGCGAGATGTCGGGAAAGAGCACCTCGGGGCCGTTTGCCTCCATGGGTGCCATCACCCGTCGGAAGGTGTCGACGTTCGCGTCGATCCAGTGGTGGCGGTTCTGTATCTCGACGGTCTCCGGCAGGTCGAACGCGATGTCACCCAGTCGACGGAGTCGGTCCCGGGCGTCGCGGACGTCGGTCGCGTACCCCTCGCGCTCGGCGTCGGAGAGCGTCAGTTCGCCCGGCACCGTGCCGTCTTTCGCTGCCTCGGCGACGGCCGTCCAGTCGACGTAGCCCGTCCCTGAGGCGCCGGTGACGGTTCGCACGCTCCGGAAGAGATTCATACCGGACGGTACGGTGGGCGCGTGAAAACGCTTCCGTAGCGGCCGCTATGATCCGGTGATCGTCGCGAAAAGTGACTCGATGGTGCCTTAGATGCCTGCCTCGAAGTCGTCGAGGGCGTAGGTCGGTTCGGCGCCCCGACGGTCGAGCGTCTCGTTGGCGAGCAGCCAGTAGACGACCGACAGCGCGCGCCGCCCCTTGTTGTTCGTCGGGATGACGAGGTCGACGTTGCTGAGTTGGTTGTTGGAGTCGCACATGGCGATGACGGGGATGCCGACCGTGATGGCCTCCTTGACCGCCTGCGAGTCGCCGATGGGGTCGGTGACGACGACCACGTCGGGTTCGATGTAGCCGTCGTAGTCCGGGTTCGTCAGCGTCCCCGGGATGAACCGCCCCGTGCGGGCGCGGGCGCCGATGGCCTCGGCGAACTTCTCGGCCGGGAACCGGCCGTACTGGCGCGAGGAGGTCACGAGAACCTGCTCGGGCGAGTAGTTCGCGAGGAAGTCCGCGGCCGTCCGGATCCGCTTGTCGGTCTGGCTCACGTCGAGGACGTACAGGCCGTCGTCGCGGACGCGGTGGATGAACCGCTCCATGTCCTCGGTCTTCTGCTGAGTCCCGATGTGGACCCCCGCGCCGAGGTAATCCTCGACCGGGATGAGAAGGTCGGCCTCGTCGTCGGGCATCACGTTCTCGTCGAACGGCGAGGCGTCGTCCTCGGCTTCCTCCGTTGCCTCTGCCTCGGGAGCCTCGTCGGCCGCCTCGGCGGTCGGTTCCTCCGTCGCCACGGTGCCGGCGTCGGAGTCGGCGGCGGCCTCGTCGGCCCCCTCCTCGTCCTCGACGTCGGCGAGTTCGTTGTCGTTGTCAGTCATACAGCGTCCTCCGCGATGCGGATGAGTTCGTTGAGTTTGGCGGTTCGCTCGCCGCCGACCGTCCCCGTCTTGATGAAGGGGGCACCGGTCGCCACGGCGAGGTGTGCGATAGTCGTATCCTCAGTCTCGCCCGAGCGATGAGACACGACGGCGTCGAGACCGTTCCGGGTCGCAAGTTCCACCGCGTCGACGGCGTCGGACAGCGTCCCGATCTGGTTGGGCTTGACGAGGATGGCGTTGCCCGCCCCCTCGTCGATCCCTCGCTGAAGTCGGTCGACGTTGGTGACGAAGAGATCATCGCCACACAGGACCGTCCGGTCGCCGACCCGGTCGGTCAGGTCGGCGAAGCCGCCGAAGTCGTCCTCTTCGACGGGGTCCTCGACGTACGCGAGGTCGTACTCGTCGACGAGGCCGGCGATGTAGTCGACCTGCTCGGCGGGCGTCCGCTCAACGTCGCCGTAGCGGTAGACCTCGGCGTCGGCGTCGTACAGTTCCGACGCCGCAACGTCGAGACCGACCGCCACGTCGAAGCCGACGTCCGCCGCCACGTCGTCGGTCGCCGCGGCGACGATGTCGAACGCCTCGGCGTCCGTGACCGCGGGCGCCCACGCGCCCTCGTCGCCCTTGCCGGCGGGAAGGTCCCGCTCGTCAAGCAACGCGCCGATACGGTCGTGGACCGCGGCGTTGGCGAAGACGGCCTCCGCGACGTTCGGTGCGCCGTGTGGGACGGCGAGAAACTCCTGGATGTGCGTCGCCGCCTTGGCGTGTTCGCCGCCGCCGAGGACGTTCCCGAGCGGAGTCGGGAAGCCGTCGCCCCGGAAGGTGCCGCCGAGATGCTGGAAGAGCGGTGCCCCCAGCACGTCGGCGCCGGCCTTCGCGGCCGCCATGGAGATAGCGACCGCGCTGTTGGCGCCGATAGTCGAGAAGTCGTCGGTCCCGTCCGCGCCACGGAGGGCCGCGTCGACCTCCCGCTGGTTCCCCGCGTGGACCTCGTCCACGAGACGGGGGATGGCGTGCTGGCGGGCCGATGCGATGGCCTCGCCTGCGGGCAGTTCGATGGCTTCGTACTCGCCGGTTGATGCACCGCTCGGTGCCGCCGCCCGTCCGAACCCACCGGAGTCGGTCAACACGTCCGCCTCGACTGTCGGGTTCCCCCGCGAGTCGAGAATCCGGCGCAGGCTCACCGAGCGAACCAGCGTCATTTGCCCTCCCGCCTGACCGTGAACGGAAGCACGCCAGCGTCGTACTCCTCGGCCGCGACGAGGATCGGTTCGCCCTGCTCTGTGTCCACCAGCACCGGCGCGCCGTAGGACACCTGCAAGGCTCGCGCCCCGAGGATGCGTGCCTTCTCGTATCGATTGTAGCGTCCCTGACTCATTGGTACGGGGAGACGACGTCGACCAGGTCCTTGTGTGAGACGAACATGCGGCGACAGCAGTGACGGGTCACGCCCAGGTCGTCGAGTACCTCGGCGGGGTCCTCACCGTCGTCGAGGCGAGCCTGGTACTCCTCCCAGTGTTCGCCGATTACCTTCCCGCACGTGAAACACCGGACTGGGATCATCATGGGTGGATCACCTCAGCGGTAGGACTTCTGGTAGCGGGCCCGCGCACCGGGGCCGCCCCACTTCTTGGGTTCGGACTGGCGAACGTCGTTGACCAGCAGCGACCGGTCGAACTCCATGAACGCGTCACGGAGTTCGGCGTCGTTGTGATGTTGCACCAGCCCGCGGGCGATGGCGGTCCGCACGGCGTCCGCCTGCCCGGCGAAGCCGCCACCCGAGACAGTCACGTCGATGTCGACGGTGTCGCGGAGCTCGTCGTCGGCGATGCGGAACGGCTCCAGCATCTTCAGCTTCGACAGCTCCGGTTCGACCAGTTCGACGGGTTGGGAGTTGATACGCACGCGACCCTCGCCGTCACGCACCGTGGCGCGGGCGACGGCCGTCTTTTTCTTACCGCTCGTGTTGGTTACCATGTGACGTTCGCACCCAGTTGTTCGGAGACGTCTCCGAGGGAGACGAATTTGATGTTCGAGAGGCGATCCAGCGACGTGCCTTCGAGCACGGTGCCGTCCTCGTCGAAGGGGTTGCCGACGTAGACGCGTACGTTCTCGAACGCCTCACGGCCGCGTGGCTTCTTGTACGGCAGCATCCCACGGATCGACCGCTTGAAGATGCGGTCCGGCCGCTTGGGGTAGTACGGCCCGCTGTCGGAGCCCAGTTCCGCTCGCGTGCGGTAGGTCTCCATCGTCGACTCCTCGTTGCCAGTGATGACCGCGTCCTCGGCGTTGATGACGGCGACCGTCTCGCCGGCGAGGGCGCGCTGGGCCACCTCGCTGGCGACCCGGCCCATGATGCAGTCACGCGCGTCGACGACGGTGTCAGCGTCGAATTCTGCGAGGCTCATCGAATCACCCGGACGTTGGATCCCTCGGGGTTCGACTCGGCAACCTGTTCCAGTTGCTCGGCCGCCCCGACCTGTTCGATCTTCCGGCGTGCCGTCGACGAAAAGTCGACGGCCGCGACGGTGACGTTCTTTTCGAGCACACCGCTGCCCAGCACCTTGCCGGGAACAACGACGGTCTCCTCTTCGCGGGCGTATCGTTCGATCTGCCCGAGGTTGACCTCCGCGTGGGTGCGCCGTGGCTTCTCCAAGCGGTCCGCGACGTCCTGCCAGACTCCGGCACCGGACTCGCGGGAAACCGCCTTCAACTCGGCGATGAGACTATTGAGTCTCGGATTAGTCTTACTCATTGTCTACCTCCAAAAGGGAGTGCAGGGAGCAGGATTTGAACCTGCGGACCCCTATGGGACAGCGCCCTGAACGCTGCGCCGTTGGCCTGACTTGGCTATCCCTGCACGCATATCGCAGTATCGGTCGCCCCTTCAAACCAGTTTCGATTCCCGCACCCCGCCGGGTCGCGGCGCTCGTGGCTGTGACCGTCGGCGCGGAGGCGGGCGTCGATGGTGGTGTTCGGGGCATTGTGGGGTCTCAGACTGCGACTTTCGTCTCTAGTTCCGCCGCGCGGGCGCCGATTGACTCGGCGGCGCGCGTGACCAGTTCCTCGACGCTGAACGACCCGTCCGTCTCCACGTGGAAGACGAAGGCGCCGGGCACGTCGTGTACCGCCAGTTCCTTGCCGGGGTATCGCTCGGCGAGGTCGTGATCGAACTCATCGGTCGCGACGAGTTCGCCGTCCTCGGTCTCGATGACCCCGCGGAGGATGTTCGGCTCCCCCTCGTCGAACTCGCCGGCGTCGCCGACGACTTCGACGCGCTGGAGGTGGCGGTAGCCGACGGCCACCCCACCCTGGTGTTTGGCGTGTTCGCGGCCCGTATCGAGGACGGCGTCCGCCTCGAGTTCGATCCGCTGTTGCTCTTTGAGTTCGATGATCGGGATGTTGTCGTCGGCGGGTTCGACCAGGTCGTCCGACGTTTCGATGTCGCCCGAGTAGGCCGTCCCCGGACCCTCGACGTCCAGCGCCAGCGTCACCGTCTCGCCCACCTCGAAGTCGTCGAGGGGGGTTGTCAGCGGCACTAGCCCCAGGCGGAGGCCGATCATCTCGTCGAACATCACAGAGGAGTTCTCGACGAACCGGACGGTGTCGATGGAGAACGTCGGTACGTCGGCGATCATCGCCCGGCGGATGCCGTTGGCGAAGGCCGGCGACGCTCCCCGAACGAGAAAGCGTGCGTTCCGGTCGTCGCGTTCGATGAACTCGACCTCGAAGTCGGCTACCATGATGTTAGAGGCGGCTGTTTTTGGGCGCGCGCGTCCCGTCGTGGGGCATCGGCGTTACGTCCTCGATGCGACCGATCTCCAGGCCGGCACGGGCGAGCGCACGGATCGTCGCCTGCGCGCCCGGCCCGGGGGACTTGTTGCCGTTGCCGCCGGGGCCGCGGACGCGAACGTGGACGCCCTCGAGGCCGGCCGCGAGGGCCTCCTCGGCGACCACTTCGGCCATCTGCATCGCGGCGTACGGCGACGCCTCGTCGCGGTTCTGTTTCACGACCGTTCCGCCGCTGGACTTGGCGAGCGTCTCCGCGCCGGTCTGGTCGGTGATCGTGATGAGCGTGTTGTTGAACGACGCGTGGACGTGGGCGATGCCCCACTTGTCCTGTGCTTCCTCGGCGCTCATTCTTGCGCCTCCGCGCGTTCGGGGTGCAGGTCGTCGGCCAGCGGACTGTTCTCGTCGAAGGCGACGGTCGGCTGTTCGTCGACTTCCACCTTCTTCGAGGGCGTCCGCACGCGTGCGCCCTCGACGGTGACGTGTCCGTGGCTGACGAACTGGCGAGCCTGCTGGGGCGTGTTGGCCAGCCCCTGTCGGTAGACGACCGTCTGGAGCCGTCGTTCGAGCAGGTCGGTCACTTCGAGCGAGAGGACGTCACTGATGTCGTCCTGCTCGTCGAGGATACCGAGTCGCTGGAGTCGGGCGACGAACTCGCTGCCGGCCTCCGCGGCCGCCTCGACGTCGCCCTGGGCGTCGCCGAGCAGTCGTCGCGCCTCGCGGCGCATCTCGCGCAGTTCCGACTGGGCGCGCCAGAACTCCTGTTTGTTCTTCAGGCCGTAGCGCCCGAGGAGGTCGGCCTCCTCGGCGATGCGCTCGCCCTGATACGGGTGGTTCGGCGTTTCGTAGAACTTGGTGTTCTTGCCGGTGGTCATGCTTCGTCTTCCTCCGCGGCGTCCTCGGCCATGTCTTCCTTGATGGCCTCGACGTTGACGCCGATGGTGCCTTCGGTGCGGCCGGTGGATTTCGTCCGCTGGCCGCGCACCTTCTGTCCGCGCTTGTGTCGGACGCCACGGTAGGAGTCGATCATCTTCATCCGGTTGATGTCCTGCGTGCGCGTCTGACTGAGGTTGGAGCCGACTCGATGGCTGCTCTCGCCGGTGTAGAAGTCGTTCCGGCGGTTCACCATCCACTCGGGGACTTCGTCCGAGAAGTTCTCCACGACCTCGATCACGCTGTCGATTTCGTCGTCGTCGAGGCGTCCGAACGTGGCGGTTCGATCCACGTCGGCCGCGTCGGCGACGATGCGCGCCGTGCGCTTGCCGATGCCGTTCATGTCGGTGAGGCTCCGCTCGACGGCTTTCGTCCCGTCGAGGTCGGTCTGTCCGATTCGGACGAAGTACCGAAGGTCTTCGTCGTCCTCGGGGGAGCCGTCCTGTGGTTCTTCTGCACTCATGGATATCTGGGTGCGAGCGTTGCGGCGGGGATTCGAACCCCGGAGGCTTGACGCCACAGAGTTAGCAACCCTGCGCCTTGGGCCAGGCTTGGCTACCGCAACACCTGCGTTCGTGTATTGTCGCCCTCTCGGACTCGGGGCCGGACGCCCCTGCAGCGTATGCACTCAGATCAACCCGGGGACGGTACTTAAACATCACGAAAGGAAGGGGGCGTGGGGCGCAGGCTCATACCGACGAAATGCCGTCCACCGAATCGCGAACCCATCGGGAAACCCCGTGCTCTGTACTGGACGGTCCCTGCGCTGTTGTGGATCGGTCACCGGGACAGGAGTAACAGTCGTCCCCCCAACAATCTAATACGAGCTTCCCGTGGTTCCGATGTGCAGTTCACAGAGACGGCCGCGACACGACGATCAGTGCATCAGTACAGCGACGAGGAAATTTCCCAGTCCACATTAGACTCGATTTTCGAGCGTGTGACGCTCACGCCATCGGGGTACAACCTCCAGCCGTGGGAGTTTCTCGCTCTCCGCGACGAGGAGACACAAACAGCTCTCAAAGAGGTCGCAAACGGACAGGACCACGTCACGGCGGCTGACACAGCTGTCGTCGTGCTCGGGAACACCGACCCGATGGCTCACGCCGAGGTAGTTTTCGACGACTGGCTCGCTAAGGAGTACATTCCGGACGAAAACGTGCGGTCTGCCCTGCTCGAGAACGTCGAAGCGATGGCGAGCATGTCGGAGGCTGAGCGCCGCGTCTGGACGACGCGGTCGACTGCTCTGGGAGCGATGACGCTGATGTACGCGGCGTGGGAACAGGGGGTTGCGAGCTGTCCGATGGAAGGGTTCGACAGTGGCGCACTCGTCGAGACGTTCGATATCCCCGAGGGATACGAACCGGTCATGCTGGTGACACTCGGGTATCCGGCTGCTGACGCTGCTGACATCGAAAACGAGCGAAAGGGCCGGCGACCGGTTGAGGAAATCGTCCACTACGAAACCTTCGAGCCGAGTGAGACGACGCGAGTCGAAACACCCGATATCACCGAATAAAGATCCGCTGGGCTGTGTTGAATCGCCATCTGGCGGTAGACCTCACTGTTTCACGGCTCGATTGGTGGGATAAATAAGACACAGGAGGGCGATTTCGTGGACTGTTCACGGCGCTCGCTATCGCGGAGAAAACGGACCTACGCCGTCGGCGCGCCGAGGTACTCCTCGTTGATCTCCCACTCGCCCTCGTCGTTTTTGATCATGTACTCGCCGTAGTAGGGCACGCGGTTCGCCACCGTCTCGCGGAAGGTCTCCCTGATCTCGGCTTTCGTCATCTCACCCATCGACCGGAGGTCGTCGTTGCGGTTGAGACAGCCCTTCAGGTAGCCCTCGTGGGTGACACGGACCCGGTGACAGTTGGCACAGAACGTCGGATTCTCGACGGGATCGACGATTTCGACCATCCCCCGCTCGGCTGGTGGGGCGGTCGGCCCGTCGGGGTCGGTCCCACTCACCCAGTAGCGCTTCCGGTCGTGCATCTCGCGGTGTTCGATTTCGTCGGCGATGTCGGCCAGCCAGTCGTGGACGCGCCCGATGTCGATGTTCCACTCGGGCTTGCCGGTGAGTTCGGGCATGTACTCGATCAACTGGAGCTGGAGGCCGTCGTTCTCGGCGACGTGATCGACCATGTCCTCGACGTAGCCTGCGGTGTGCTCGAAGACGACCATGTTCAGTTTGACGGGATCGAGCCCCGCATCGAGTGCCGCCTCGACACCCTCCATCACCTTGTCGTAGGCGCCGGATTTCGTGATTTCGGCGAAGGCGTCGGGATCGAGAGCGTCCTGTGAGACGTTGACCCGTTCGAGACCGGCGTCGACCAGGTCCGGCGCGCGCCCGGGTAGATAGGTGCCGTTGGTGGTCATCGACACCTCCATCGAGTCGGGGGTCCGTCGGATGATCTCCTCTAAGTCTCCCCGGAGCATCGGCTCCCCGCCGGTGAACTTCACGCTGTCGACGTCGAACTCCGCGGCGACCTCCAGAAACCGAACGACGTCGTCGGTCGACATCTCGTCGTCCTGTGGGTCCATCGGTCCCCGGGTGTCACCGAGTCCCTCGTTGTGGCAGTAGACACAGTCGAAGTTGCAGCGGTCGGTGAGCGAGACGCGCACGCCCGACACCTCGCGCCCGAAGTCGTCCTCCAGCATTCTACCTGAGCGTTCGTCCGGAGCGGCTTAAATGGAGACGTTCTGCCGGGGGTGGTGTAACTACTAACGATTACATCTCGGCCTCCCAGGTTCGCCTGCACGGTTTCAGCCAGCGACCCGCGACAAAACGCTTATCCGGTGTTCACGCCGAGGCTACGCCATGGACGAAGCCGACGTACGGGAGTTGCTCGGCCGGGTCGACGATCCGGATCTCGGCGACGACATCGTGTCGCTGGGGCTGGTCAACGGGGTGGCCATCGAGGACGACACCGCCAAGGTGTCGCTGGCGCTCGGGGCCCCCTACGCCCCGGCGGAAAGCGCCATCGCTGCCGACGTCCGGGAGGTGCTCGCCGACGCCGGACTGGACGTCGAACTCACGGCGAAACGGCCGGCCGAACTCCGGGATGACGAGGTGTTGCCAGGCGTCAAAAACGTCGTCGCGGTCGCCTCAGGCAAGGGCGGTGTGGGCAAGTCGACCGTCGCGGTGAACCTCGCGGCGGGCCTCTCGAAACTCGGCGCCCGAGTCGGCCTGTTCGATACGGACGTGTACGGGCCGAACGTGCCGCGAATGCTCGACTCCGAGGACCCGCCGACCGCGACCGACGACGACACCATCATTCCACCGGAGCGCTACGGCGTGAAACTCATCAGCATGGCCTTCATGGTCGGCGAGGACGACCCGGTGATCTGGCGCGGCCCAATGGTCCACCAAGTGCTCACCCAACTCGTCGAAGACGTCGAGTGGGGGGAACTCGACTACCTCGTCCTCGACCTGCCGCCGGGGACGGGTGATACACAGCTTACTATCCTCCAGACCCTCCCGCTCACGGGGTCGGTCATCGTCACGACACCCGAGGAAGTGGCCGTCGACGACGCCCGCAAGGGCATCCGGATGTTCGGCCGCCACGACACGAACGTGCTCGGCCTGATCGAGAATATGAGCTCCTTTGTCTGCCCCGACTGTGGCGGCGAACACGACGTGTTCGGCTCCGGCGGCGGCCGTGGGCTTGCCGAGGCGAACAACCTCCCTTACCTCGGCGGCGTTCCGCTCGACCCCGAGATCAGAACCGGCGGCGAGCCGATGGTGTTGAAATCAGACAACCCGACTGCCGACGCCTTCCGCGTCATCACCGAGGACGTCGCCAACCACGTGGGCGTCGTCAACCGCCGCCGCGTCTCGAACTCCTGACGACCGGCGACGGAACGAATCACCGGCTCCGTACCGTTCGTGCCCGTCCGGTCACGTCCGACCGCTTTTGTGCCCGGGGCGCGAGGCTGGTGTGTGGACCCAGCACAGGAACACCCCGACAACCCGTTCGGCATGGATACCGACTGTCGGAACTGTTCAGGCCTCTGTGACGTGCGGACGAACGTCGTCCACGGGTACGGCGACGTCGCGGCGGATTTCATGTTCGTCGGCGGGCGTCCGGGTCCGGGCGCGGACCGCACCGGCGTCCCGTTCACCGGTGACGAGGCCGGCCGCCGACTCCAGCGAATCCTCGGCGAACTCGGCTTCTCGCACTCGCCACCCGACGCCGCCGAACCCGAACTCGACGGCGCGTATCTCACGTACCTCACACGTTGCCGCCACCCCGACCGCGGCCCGACAAGCGAGGAGGTCGGCACCTGCGACCCCTACCTGACCGCGGACCTCCGCATGATCAACCCGGAGATTATCATTCCGGTCGGCGAACTCGCACTCCGGGAGGTGGCGGTCGAACACACGACGCGGGACGCCGACTCGCTGGACGTCGAGGCGTGTCACGCGACGACGATCCGCGGCCGCGGGTTCGAACTCGTGCCCATGCGGGCGCTCGACGACCAGACCGACGCCCAGACCGCGGCCTTCGTCGAACACGTCGCCGAGTCGGTACTTGGGCGCGACTACCGGCAGACGAAAGGCCGGAGCGGCGCCCACGACTGAGACGAGCGTCGTGAGCGGTTTGGACCGGCGCGTTCAAGGCCACGCCGCCACGAGCGGGTGACATGACCACCATCGCCGTCATGGCGGCCCCCCCGCGCGAGGGACTGGTCGCTACCGACCTCGCGGCGACGAGTCCGCTGACCGAGGCGGAAGCCACGGAGTGTTACGCCGCGATGCTCCGGGATGTCCTCGTCGCGGTCTCTGAGTCGGGGGCCGACCTGCTCGTCAACTATCGACCCGACGACCTCCTGCCGGCGGAGTACGTCACCGACACGGCGGCCGCGGCGGAGGTGCGGGCGCTCGCGGCCGCGGCGCTTGACGACCCCAGCGACGTGCGGTTCGAACCACAGGTGGGATCGACCTTCGACGCCCGCGCGGGCAACACGATTACGCATCTGCTCCGCGAGGAGGGGGTCGTCTCGGCGGCGGTCGTCGAGCCGACGACCCCGTTTCTCACCCGGTCGCTCATCGACAACGCGGCGATGAAGCTCCGACGCTCCGAGGCTGTCCTCGGTGTGTCGACCCGTGGCCGGACCTACTACGCCGGCTTCACCGAACCGGTCGACTTCGCCGACGCGTTCGCGGCGCCCGCCCTGGAGACGCTCACCGACCGTAGCCGGGCGGCCGGTCACGCCGTCGACTTCCTGCCGATCCACCCCGTTGTCGAAACAGGGGCAGACCTCCTCGACGTGGTGCCAGCACTGAACGCACGGGTCGCGGCCGAACGGATCGCCCCCGCGAACACCGCCGCCTTCGTCGACCGCACGGGACTGCGAGTCGTCCACGACGACGGCGAACCGCAACTGGTCCGGGACTGATGGCCGACGCGGCGACCGGGACCGACAGGTCTTAGCGGGACGACGCCGAACGTCCGTCCGCGGTGGGATGGCAGAGCGGCCTATTGCGCCTGCCTTGAAAGCAGGTAGCCTCACGGCTTCCTGGGTTCGAATCCCAGTCCCACCGAATCCACTCGCTTCGCTCGTCTCGTCGATTCGATACCGTCCCTCTCGCTTCGCTCGCGGGACTCCTACCGACTCTTTGCGAACGCTAGTGAGCGAAACGCGGCCGCTGGATGCGTTCGAGCGACGCGACTGCGTCGCTCCACAGCCGTATCGACGCTAGTGACTAGTCAGCGCTGACCAGTGGCGGGGAAGCGTAGCACTGTAGACGAACCGCTCGCCGGAGTCACAAACTACCCCGGCCGTGTGACCAGCTACCTCGATACGCGTCACCAAACAACATGAACAATAATTATATACTTGGCGGGCGTACGAGTGTCTATGTCGACACAAGGGTCGACCTCGGCGTCGTTGCATCGGTGCGGGTGTGGTGAGACGTTCGACTCGACGGAGGCCCTTCTCGAACACGCCCGAGAGGTGCACCGATTCACGCCGTGGTGACCCGCCTGCGGTGACCCACCGCGGACCGAACGTAACGGCTTTGGGCCACCCGTCCAAGAGTCGGTTATGGACTGGCCACACGACCCCGACGGCGAGGAGGGAAGCGAGGGCCGACGCAAGTACGGTCACGCCGTCATCGCGAAGAAAGTAGACGAGGAGGAGGACTTCCCGCTCGACGTCGCGGCGTTCGTCGCGGAGTACGGCGACGACCCCGTTCGGATCGACTCCGAGACGGTCGTTTCCGTGCGCGACGTCTTCGAGGGGGTCGACGAGGAGGAGTTCGCGGACTTCACGACGCTCCATCGTGCTCTCGGTGAGACGATGCGCGAGAGTGGGTACTGGTTCTACGAAGGCGCCGAGGAGTTCGTCGGCGACGCCTGAGCGGGCCGAAACGCCAACCGGCGACCCTCAGTTCTCGGAAGCTTTTATAAATTATCCGAGCGTTACTGTGGGTATGGTACGTGATATCGGACGACGTGAGTTCCTCGTCGGGGCCGGAACGGCCGGTACCCTCGGACTCGCGGGATGTATCGGCGGCGGTGGAGACGGCGGCGACGGCGGAGATGGCGGCGGCGACGGCGAAGATAGCGGCGACGGTGGCCCCGAGATGCTCATCGTCATCGGCTATCCCGAGAGCGGTATCCAACTGTTCCGGGACTACTACTCGATGTCCAGCGGGGACCACGATATTCTGGTACCGGACGGCCTTCGCGACGGCGCCATGCCCGGCCAAGTTGGCAACGACATGGCGAACGTCGTCGGGACGGCCCCCGCCGCCGGTGGCCCGAATCAAGAGGCGTTCGCGAGCTTCTTCGAAGAGCAGTACGGCGAGTCACCCGGGGTGTTCACCTCGCAGTCCTACGACTCGGTCGCCATCCAAATCCTCGCTAACGCGGCAGCGGGCGAAAACGACGGGATGGCCGTTCGCGATCAGATGCGTCGGATCGCCAACCCCAGCGGCGACGAGTACGGCCCCCAGAACTTCCTCGAAGCCGTCGAGGCGGCGGCAAACGGCGACGACATCAACTACCAGGGCGCCTCCAGTGCGACCAACTTCAACGAGGCGGGCGACCCCGCCTCGGCGGCCTACTCAATCTGGGAGTTCGAGGGTGCCGACTCCCAAAGCACCAGTCAGATCGAGGTGCAGAGCTTCGAGGGCGAAAACCCCGAGGGCGGTGGCCAGAGCGCCGACAGCGCCCCCGGTGGGATGGGCCGAACCATCGACGTCGGTATCCTCCTGCCGGAGACAGGTGATCTCGCCTCCGTGGGTGGGCCCATGATTCAGGCGGCACAGTTGCCGGCCCAACAGGTCAACGAATCCGACCTCGACCTCGAGGTCAACGCCCAAGTCGAGGACACACAGACCTCGCCGTCGACCGGCGTCACGGCGGCCGAGTCACTCGTCAACTCCGGCATGCCAAGCGTCTGTGGATCGGCGTCCTCGGGCGTGAACGTCCCCGTCTCTCAGGAGGTGTTCATCCCCAACCAGATCGTCGGCTGCTCGCCTTCCAGCACGGCGCTTTCGGTCACCAACCTCGAGGACGACGACTTCATCTTCCGGACGGCTCCGTCCGACCAGTTGCAGGGACGCGTGATGGCACAGGTCGCCTCCGAACGGCTCGGCAACACGACGGCCGCGACGCTCTATGTCAACAACGACTACGGGCAGCAGCTCTCCGAGCGCTTCACCGGGGAGTTCGAGGATACCTTCGGCGGGACGGTCACGGACCAAGTCGCGTTCAACATCGGCGAGTCGTCGTACTCCTCGGTGATCGAAACGGCGCTGTCTGCCTAACCGCCGAGGAACTCCCGGCGCACCTCCTCGTCGTCGAGGAGCGTCCGGCCGTCACCCTCGAAGCGGTTGGTTCCGTTGGCGAGGACGTATCCCCGGTCACAGCGGCGAAGCGCCTCCTTCGCGTTCTGTTCGACCATCAGGATCGCAGTCCCCGCGTCGTTGATCTCGTCGATGCGGTCGAACATCTCGTCGACCAGATCTGGCGCCAGCCCCGCGCTCGGCTCGTCGAGCAAGAGGAGTTCCGGATCGAGCATCAGCGCCCGCCCCATCGCGAGCATCTGTCGTTGCCCGCCGCTGAGCGTCCCCGCGGTCTGGGCCGACCGCTCCGCCAGGATGGGGAACCGCTCGAACACCGCGTCGAACCGCTCTTCGGGCACCGAATCGAGGATATACCCTCCCATCTCCAGATTTTCCCGGACCGAAAGGGACGCGAAGACGTTGTCGGACTGTGGCACGTATCCGATCCCTTCGTAGATGATCTCCTCCGGGTCGAGGCCGGTGATGTCCCCCCCGTCGAATCGAACCGAACCGCCCATGTGCGTTGTGAGGCCGAAAACGGACTTCATCACCGTCGACTTGCCGGCACCGTTCGGCCCGACGATAGTGGTGTACTCCTCGTCACCGACGGCGAGGTCGACGCCGTCGAGGATCTGCAGGTCGCCGTAGCCCGCATCGAGGGACTCGACGATCAGTAAGTCGTCGGCGCTCATACGTCGCCTCCCAGATACGCCTCGATGACCTCCTCGTCCGCCTTGACCTTCTCAGGGGTCCCCTCCGTCAAGATTCGACCCTGGTGCATCACGACCACGTGACGGCAGTTCTCCATGATGAGGTCCATGTCGTGTTCGACGAGTAGGAACGTGTAGCCTCGATCCCGCAGTTCGTGGATGTGATCGAGGAGTCGGCGTTCGAGCGTCGGGTTGACGCCCGCGAACGGTTCGTCGAGAAGCAGGACGTCCGGATCGGTCAACAGCGCCCGCGCCATCTCCAGCAGTTTGCGCTGGCCGCCGGAGAGGTTGCCCGCGTACTCCTCGGCGAGGTGTTCGATTTCGAAGAACTCTAGAATCTCCCACACCCGGTCCAGTAGTTCGGTCTCCTGGTCGACGACGTCCCGGCGAGCGACCGGAAGGACCGACCGCCAGAGCCGTTCACCGCGCTGGCCCTTCGGGGCGAGCATCATGTTCTCTAGGACGGTCATCTCTTGGAGTTCGCGGGCGATCTGGAACGTCCGCACGAGGCCGCGGTCGGCGATTTCGTACGGTTCGAGTCCGGTGATATCCTCGCCCTCGAAGGAGACGGTTCCGGCGTCGGGGGTGAGCATCCCGGTGATGAGGTTGAACGTCGTCGACTTGCCGGCGCCGTTCGGGCCGATGAGTCCGGTGAGGGTTCCGCGTTCTACCTCGAAGGTCGCACCGTCGACGGCTGTGATCCCGCCGAAGTGTTTGGACATTCCCTCGACCCGGAGCGGCGTATCGGTCACCTCGGGGCGTGACCGGCCCTGCGCGTCGGCGCCGGCGTCGGCGTCACTCATCTCGCTCACCTCCGCTCGCGTCGCCGGCGGGTGTGGGATCGGTGCCGACGGCGTCCGCGTCCGTCCGCTCGCCCTGCTCCGACCGTCCAACGAGCGGGATGGCCGCGGCCGTCTCCTTCCGGTGGCCGAGCATCCCCTCGGGGCGGTTGTGCATCAACCAGATCAGCACCACACCCATGACGACGAGCTGGAGCTGGCGGACGGAGTCGAGCGTGTAGAGCAGGAAGGGAACGGGATCGAAATTCGCGATAAGCGGCGCGACCGCCGGGCCGAAGCTCCCCGGGGCGTCACCGGGCTGGAAGACGCTCGTGACGAGGTTCTGGAAGTAGAGCGGCCCTTGGTAGAGGACAGCCGCGAAGATGGCGCCACCGGCGACGCTCCCGGTGTTCGACCCGGCACCGCCGATGATGAGTGCAATCCAGACGAAGAAGGTGAGCCGCGGCCGAAAGAAGTTGGGCGTGACGGCACCCTGGCCCATCAGCCAGAGGATACCGACCAGCCCCATGAGCGCACAGCCGAGCATGAACGATGTGATCTTGAATCGCCCGGTGTTCTTGCCGAGTGCGCGGGCCACGTCCTCGTCCTCGCGAATCGCCTTCAGCACGCGGCCGAACGGCGACTCGCCGGTCCGCTTCAGTAGCCAGAAGTAGCCGGCGACGACCCCGAGGAGGACGAGACCGTAGACGAGGCTGTGGACGATCGGATCGGGATTGTTCGGGACGACAGTACCGACGAGACCGACGAGGCCGTCGTAGACGGTCGAGAGACCGAGGACGTCGATCAGCGCCAAGAGTGGATCGGGGAAATCGAGGATAAGTCCACTGCCGCCGCCGAAGCCGACGCGGGTCCAGTCGCCGGCCAGCGTGTGGGGGACCTGGAACTGCTGAAACGTCGAGGAGAGAAAGGTAAACCGGACGATTTCGGACATGGCGATGGTAACGATGGCGAGATAGTCGGCGCGCAAGCGGAGCGCGGGGAGCGCAACGACGAATCCGAGGAGGGCAGCGGCGACCATCCCCGCCAGGATGCCGACAGGGATCGGCAGGCCGAGTCCGCCGACCTGTGCCGCGCCTCCGGAGCCGTAGAGGGGCTTCGAGACGAAGGCCATCACGTAGATGCCGACGGCCATGAACCCGACAACGCCGATATTGAAGAGTCCGGTGTACCCCCAGTGGAGGTTCAAGGCGAGTGCGAGCGTGGCGAAGACGCCAATATAGAAGGTGAGCGAGGCGATGGAGTTCAACTGGCCCCGGAGGCTGTATCCGAGGACGAGGCCGCTCAGCAGGTAGGTGGCGTAGATTGCGGCGAGGACGACGAGGATCTTGGTCGCGTCCGCCTCCCAGAGTTGGCGGGCGGAGTCGGCGGTACTCATGCGGTCGACCTCCCGGAGAACAGCCCCTGCGGACGGACCAGCAGGATAACGATCATGACGACGAAGGCGGCCGCACGGGAGAACGCAGAGGGAATCCAGAGCACCGATACCGAGGCCGTGACGCCGATAATGAGGCCACCGGCGATGGCGCCGTAGATGGAGCCGATACCGCCGAGGATGACCGCCGCGAAGATCAAAAGCAGGAGCAGCCAGCCGTCGTTGAACCCGAGTGTCCCCTTCCAGAGGACGAACACGTACCCCGAGATACCGGTCAACCCGCCGCCGATGATCCAGGTCGCGCGGACGACCCGCTCGGTGGGAATGCCGGTGATACGCGCCAGATCCTCGTCGTCGGACATCGCCCGCATCGCCTTGCCGAGTTTCGTCGTCTGGAGCAGGACGTGGACCCCAAGCATCAACCCGACGGTGACCGCGAGAAGCGTGACGTCGTGGGCGTCGATCCGGACCACGCCGTCGACGAAGTACAACTGAAGCTGCGGGATCGACCCTGCGGCGGTCGTCCCCCGGACGTCGGAGCCGAAGACGAACTGAATCAGATATCGGAGTGCGAAGGCGACACCAATGCTCGTGATGAGGAGGGTGATCCCGCTCTCGGAGCGGATCGGCTCGTAGACGACGCGGTCGAGTCCCAGCGCCAACAGGACGGTGGCGACGCCGGCGACGACGATACCGGCGACCACCGCCACGGGCGTGGTCGTGACGCCGATGTCGAGGGCACCGCCGAGGACCGAGCCTCCGGCGCCGACCAGGAGGAGCGACCCGACGTCGGCCCGCCCCAAACCGGCCAGCAGGTAGGTCGTCGCCCACCCCGCGAACGCGCCGCTGGTGATGTAATCACCGTGCGAGAAGTTCGCGAAGTTCAGGATGCTGTAGGTCATCGAGAGGCCGATCCCAGCGAGACCGATCACGAGGCCACGCATCAGGCCGTCCCAGGCCAGCGAGCCGAGTCGCGAGAACGAAATCGACCCCGAGATCAGCAGCCCCCAGAACAGATCGACGAGAAACAAGAGACCGACAGCGACGAAGACGGCCGCCAGCACTCGGTCGGCCGTCAGCCGCCACGGTCCGGTGAACGATTCCGTGAATCCCATTCGTCATGTGTGGGAACGTGACGCAAACATAAACCTTTCTTTCATCAGTCTGATGTGACGGCGAAGTGTGGCGGACGGAACTGACTTCGGCGGCGGCGCCGTACGAGACGTATGTGGACGGTCGAAGCGGCGGAGCCGGGCGACGCAGCGACGGTCGCGGACCTCTGGGTGGCGTTGGCGAACGGTCAGCGGCGCTACGGGTCGCATCTCCGTGCCGCGGCGAACCGGGAACCCATCAAAGCGGCGATGGCGCGGGCTGCGGCTGACGGCCGACTCGACGTGGCCCGCGACGACGGCGATGTCGTCGGCTTCGTCCACTACACCGTCGAACGAGGGTCGCTCGCTCAGGATCTGACCCGAGGCGTGGTCAACGACCTCTACGTCGTCCCCGAACGGCGGGGTGAAGGGATTGGAACCGCCCTGCTGGACGCCGCGGAGACGACTCTCAAGGAGCGGGGCGTCGAGGCCGTCAGCGTTGAGGCGCTGGCGGACAACGAGCGGGCGATCCGGCTGTACGAACGGCGGGGGTATCGTCCACACCGCGTCGAGTTCGAGCGGAAGGTCGAAAACGATAAACACTCCCGCGGGAACTGATAATCCGTCGGCGTGCCAGGGGAGCATGGGCGGTTCATGCACTCGACTTGTAATCGAGACTTCGTGGGTTCAAATCCCACCCCTGGCTCCTAGCGCGTTCTCGCTGCAACCACGCTGCCCGGGGAGTTGACTCTCTCAAACCCTCCGATTTTTCCCAGTGATAATTGGCACACGAAGCTTAAGTAAGATTCCCGGTGACTGAATGTACAGCATAATGTTCGAAGAACGAATGGATAGGGGGCAGGTCGGTATCGGGACGCTCATCGTGTTCATCGCGATGGTCCTAGTCGCAGCGATTGCGGCTGGCGTCCTCATCAACACGGCTGGCTTCCTGCAGACTCAATCAGAACAGACCGGGCAACAGAGTAGCGCACAGGTCACTGACCGCCTCGAACCGGTGTCGAAGACTGGGAACGTCTCCATCTACGACAGCACCAACGCCACCGATCCGGGCAACGACACCACGATTCTCTCAGAATCGGAGGCGAACCTTTCGAAGGAGAACCAATCGTTAGTGATCAATGAGGTCTCCCTGGTGGTCCAGAAGGCTCCGGGGGCTAGCGACATCAACATGAGCGCGACGACGTTCGAACTCGTCGGTCCCGAGGGCACCGACCGCTTCGCGTTCACGAACGAGACGGCCGTCAACCGGAGCGGCGCGACTGGTCCCGACGACCGCACTCGCGCGCTCCAAGACGACGATAACTCGCTCAACGAGAGCCGTGGCAACGGGCTCATCCTGAACAGTCGGACGGATCGACTGGTCGTTACGCTCGACCTCAACGCGACGGCCAACACCGATCCCTTCGTTAACGGCCCTCTCTCCGCGGGCGAGACTGCCACCATCCGCGTCAACACCGAAAGTGGCGCCACTAGTATCATCCGCGTCCAAGTGCCGCAGTCACTCTCCGGCGAGCAGTCCGTCGACCTGTAGCGGGTCTGCTCACCGGCTACCAGGCTTCGATTGACTCGTCGAGCGGCCGACTGTGGCCGCGACATCACCCGAGTGGTCGGTGATGCCGAAGCGTGCCTCCTTCTTTTCACGAGTCGTACACCATCCGTCGTACCAGAGCGACGGCCCCGTCTCTCGGCGGTCGAAGGGACCGTCGGACGGTGGCTAGGGGCGGTGCCGGTTGAAACCGACCCCGACGCTATCGGGAGTCTGGCGTGGTTGGGTGCACGCAGAGGCGACAAGACTCTCGTGTGGTGACGAGAGGTGGCCGCAGTGAGGAGACGTGCCGTCGTTCGGCGTGGTAGGACTGGCCTCCGTCGAGTGGGGCGTCCCGGCGAGTGGGCCGCCCAAGTAGTTGTGAAGACGCTCACAACGTCCGGGGACGGGACTCGACAGCACGGACCGTCAGGCCACTGTCGACGAGCGGGGTGGTCACCGACGAGCCAACGTCGAGCGATGAGGCGGGGGTGACGGGTGGAAACTCACGTCGCGTCCGGATCGGGCGTCGCGAAGCGTGGAGTCGAGAGAGGATGCCCACAGTCGTCGGTCGGTCCCGCTTTCTCGGCCACGGACTCCGGGAGAGAAACGATGGCGGTGGGGCCGCCATCGTCGTGGGAGACAGCGACACGGCTTTGCTGGGCGGAGTGGGTGTTCCTGATCGGAATGCGGGCATGTCGCGTCGATGGGTGCCACCCGCCTGGGACTGACAGTGTCGACCGTCCCCCATGGACCCATCATTTCAGCTTACTTAACTTTCCGGGGCGAGAGCGTGGACACGGACGCCTGTCAGTCGGCCTCGATGCCCCGACTATCGTCCGTGGCTGGCGCGTCGGCGTGGCCTGGTGTCCGTTCGCTCACCCCACGCCGCAGAGTCGGGAGGTCGATGGACTCACTGCCGATCACCGCAAAGCCGACGAAGATCGTCAGGAAGCCAACGACTGCGGCCGTCGAGATGGCTTCCCCGAGAATCGCCCACCCGCCGAGGGCGGCGACGACGGGCACCAAGTAGAAGACGAGATTCGCCCGAATTGCCCCCGCGGCGTCGAGCAGACCGAAGTAGGCGATGTAGGCCACCGCGCCGGCGAGGAGGCCGACGTAGGCGAGGGCGGCGACGGCCTCGGGCGTCCACGTGATCGCAGTAGGCGTCTCGCCGGCACCCAAGCTGAACAGGTGACAGCAAAGCGCCGCGAAGGGGAGGCCCCAGGCGGTTCGGACCGTACTCGATAGGCCGCCGCCCGCCCACCGGATCAGGACGCTACCGAGGGCGCCGCTCACCGCACCCCCAAAGAGGATGACCTTGCCCACGCCGCCGGCCATCAGCGTCGCAGGATCGGGGTTGACGACCAGCGCGACGCCGACGAATCCCAGCGCCATCCCCGCGATACCCCGAAGCGAGAGCCGTTCGTCAGCCAGGAGAAACGAGGCGAAGACGGGCGTCAGGATCGGGTTGAGGCTGAACACGATGGCGGCGACGGCGCTCGTGGTGTACCCCTGGCCCACGAACAGGAGTGCGTTCGTGATCCCGATAGCGAACACGCCGGTCGCCAGGATGGCGACTGCGTCCCGCCACGTCCGGGGAAAGAGGTTCGCTCGCTCCGTCGTCAGCGCGGCATAGCCCAAGAGGGCGACCGCCGCGACATCGAACCGGAGCGCGACAAAGAGGAGCGGCGGGAAGTACACGAGTCCGGCCTTGGCCGCCACGAACGTCCCTCCGAAGAGGAGACCCGTGACCGCGAAGGCAAGCAGGGAGCGACGGTCCGCCGCGGTCACTCCCCAACCCCGTGGAAGGTCTGTTCGTCGCGCGGTCCGAAGGTCGAAATCCGCTGTCGGATACTCATCGAATACACGTACGCGACGGAGCCGTTTAGTTTAATTCGTAAATTATTTCATAGCAAGAAAGACGTGCAGTCCGTCCGGTGCGTTCGGGCCGTGCAACGATTTCACGGGGCGAAAGTGGTTTGTCGCGCCGGAGCGGACTGCGATCATGGAGTCGGCACTGTCGGAGATCGAGTTCCTCGCGCTCTCGCCGAACCGGGTGGCGGTCCTCCGCCGACTTGCACAGGAGCCACACACGCGCACGGACCTCGTGGTGGCGACGGGCGCGTCCCAGGCGACGCTCGGGCGGATTCTCCGGGACTTCGAGGAACGGTCGTGGATCCGGCGGATCGAAGGCGGATACGTCGCCACCGCGACGGGAACGCTTGTCGCGGAGGGCTTTCTCGACCTACTGGAGATCATGGAGATCGAGGGCGAACTCCGACCGATCGTCCGCTATCTCCCAGCCGACGAACTTGGCTTCGACCTACGACGGTTCGCGGACGCGACGATCACCGTGCCAAGCGGGACGAAGCCGAACGCACCGGTCAAGCGAGTGCTCGACTTTCTCCGGACAGCCACAGAGGTACGGGTATTCTCCCACGCGTTCAACGAGGGAAGCCTCCGGGTGATCGAGAAGCGGGTGAACGCCGGTGAGATGACCTTCGAGGGCGTCCTCTCACGGAGCGCGCTGGACGCCGTCGCCGACGACGCTGGCCTCCGGCGCCGCCTCGGGTCGCTGCTGGAGACTTCGGCGGCGACGGTGCGGGTACGGGACGGAGAGATTCCCGTGGCGGTGACCGTCGCGGACAGCGTGGTCCACATGCTTCTCCGAGACGAGAACGGTATCCTACAGGCGTCGGTCGACACCGACGACGTGGCGGTTCGCGACTGGGCACGCGAGACCTTCGAGGCGTACTGGGAGGCCGCAAAACAGGTCGATCCCGACGAACTCACCCACTGAGACGAGGGCGGCGGTCCGGACGGCTGCCGTGGTGCCGCCGGCTATGATCGGGCGCGCCGGTAGTTGACCAGCCGTCCACCACAGGTCGGACAGGTCACCCGAAACGGTCCCGCTTCGATCTCCCGGTCACACCCCGGACAGACGTAGCGCGCCATAACAACCCATCACGTATGCTCGATAATTAACCTTTCTGCCATATTGGGGCACGGGCAACGGATTTTTTCCGACTTCTCCCTACGAACGGTCGTTACCGTCCCGGATGGGGGACCGGAAACACTTAGCACGCGCCCCTCGGGAGAGGACGTATGGTTCAGTTGCGCTCCTGTTACTTCTGTGGCGGCGTCGGCGACTCGCTTCACGAGTATGAGGTGGTGCCAGAGCGTCTCGACGCCGGCGGAAACGGGCGGTCAGCGGTACTGTGTTCGGCCTGTCACGAGAAACTCCGGCGAATGCTCGAACCACTAGCCGAGGCGTCCGAGACGGCGGGCACGACCAACCCCGGACCCGCATCGCTGCAGGAAGTCACCTTCGGATCGGGTGCCGACGGCGGGGCGTCGACGGGAACGGCCGACGCGGGGGCGGACGGGGATGCGACACCCAAGGCGGTGGACGAGGCGGACGCTTCGCCGAGCGACCGGACGCCACCGGAACCGTCGTCGAACTCGGAAGCGACAGACGAACGGACTGGTGAGCGGTCGACGACGAGCGACGACGAGGGTGGGGCGGTGGACGACGACGTCCCCGAAGAGTATTACACGGTGTTGCGCCTCCTCCAGAACCGCGAGTTCCCGATGGAACGGACCACACTCGTCGACATCGTGACGGGCGCGTACGACGTATCGAAGCCACAGTGTGACCGTATTCTGGAGACGGCAATCGAGCGTGGCGTCTTGGTCGCGGACGGATCGACGCTCGACCTGGGTCGAAGCTGACGGGAAACACGAACAATTATGTACGATACTCGGTAACGTGTGGTCGGTGGTGACGTATGAGCCTCATGGACAAGGTAAAGGAGCTATTGGCACCCGACGACGGGGAGACAGTGCTCTACGACTACGAGTGTCAAGAGTGCGATACGACGTTCACGACGAACGCGGAAGCCGACGAGGCGACGTGTGACGAGTGTGGATCGCCCAACCTAGAGGAGGTTGGGCGGATGTACGCCGGTGGCGGCGGCGGCGCGCCCGGGTAAGGCTACGCGTCGGTGCCGCTCCCGGGGAGTCGCCTCGGGTCGCCCGAACGGAGGATGTACTCGATAGCGATGCCGTTGAGTGGCGACCCTGCCTCGGCGGCGTGTTCCCGGGCTAAATCGAAGTAGCGCTCGGCGACGGCGACGACGTTCTCGTATCCCGTCGGGTCGTCGTCCGCGAGGACATACTCCGCGGTGACGGGCGTGAGCTGTCCCTCGGCCACGTCGTCGCGGTAGTCGTCGACGTCGTCGAGCCAGATCTGTGCGCCGATGATCGCGAGGACGATGGACGTCCCGAACGCGGCAGGGATTTCGAAGCCGATGCCGCGGTAGGCATCGAGCATTCCGCGGTAGATGACGCCCACGCGGTCGTACTGGGTCCGGAGATACGGAAGGTCGCGTTCCGCGCCCTCGAATGGGGCGTCGTCGGGGACAGGTGCGAACTTGTACTCGGATTCGATGCGGTCGACGGCCTCGGTGTCGCCGTCGAGGGCGTCGGCGAGCAGTTCGCGGAACCGGTGGTCCTGTGCCTGGTGGGCTTCGGACCGTTCGACCGCGTCATCGTAGGCGACCCGCACCGCGTCGGGCGCGCGGTCGAACGCCGCCTCGACGACGGTTTGGAGGTGTGTCTGTGCGACCACTGCAACCCGCTCGCGGTCGACGTCGTCGCCGTCGACACGCACCGCGAAGTCCTCGAACTCGTCGTCGTTGATCGCGTCGCGCATATCGCCATCGAGCAGCGCTTGGACGATGAGTGCGGTCGCCTCCTCGGCGCGTTCGACGTACTCGCGCGCCTCGCGGTTGGCGGTCGCGGACGGGTCGACACGGCCCAGTCGTCCCCGGAGCCCGGTAGCGTCGTCGGTGACCGGGTCGTAGCCGGCCGTCGAGCGTGCGATTGCCCGTCGGTACAGGTAGCCAAGCGTTAGCTCCGCCGGGAGCGTGAGCTTCGTCTCGTACGCGAAATCGACCGTCTCGACGCCCAGTTCCGCGGCGACGGCGTCCTCGATGTCGGCGTACACGTCGTCGAGGATGGCATCGAGCGTCTCGTCGACCGCCGATTTGATCCGGAGGGCGCGGTAGTCAAAGCGGCCGCTCTCCGCGTAGTAGCCCAGGATCGCCTGCTGGGCGGTCGACAGGCGGTCGGCTCCGGCGAGACGGCCGGCGACGGTCCGCGGCGGCGACGGAATCACCGTTCCGGGCGCCCGGTCGTTGCGCCGTCCGCCCCTCTCACCTCCCGACGGCTGACTCGAATCCTCATCGGCCGAACTGTCCCCGGGAACGGGCATCAAGCTTGTTATCGCCGGAGCCGATGGGACAGTTTTTCGGGGGCGGGCCTCCCAGTACCGTCCATGCAGGTCCACACGGTCGGTGACGGGACCCCCGAGGTCGCGGTCGTTGGCGCCGTCCACGGGGACGAACCCTGTGGCGCCCGTGCGATCCAGCGCTTCCTCGAAACCGAACCCGACGTCGACCGCCCGGCGAAGTTGATCGTCGCCAACGAACGCGCCCTAGAGCGGGGCGTCCGGTACGTCGATACGGACCTCAACCGGTGTCTGCCCGGCGACCCCGAGAGCGACCAGTACGAGGAGCGCCTCGCCGCCGAACTCATGACCGAAGTCCAGGACTGTCTCGCACTCGGCATCCACTCGACGGTCTCCTACGACCGCCCGTTCGCCAACGTGGCGTATCTGAACGAGCGAAAACGCGACGCCGTGGCCCACCTGCCCGTCGACGCCGTTGTCGATTTCACCGTCGTCGCCGACGGCCGCTCGGTCGAACTGCCCGGATTCGTCGATATCGAGGCGGGCCACCAAGGCTCGGCCGCGGCCGCCGACAACGCCTACGACTGTCTGGTGGCCTTTCTCCGGGCCACGGATGTCCTCCCTGGCGAACCGCCCGCGCCCGACCCCGACTTCTACGAGGTGACCGATCCCGTCTACAAGGAACCCGGCCGAGCCTACCGGTTCCTCGGCGAGAACTTCGAGCGCGTTCCCGCCGGCGAACCGTTTGCCACCGTCGACGGCGACGACCTGACGGCCGACGAGGAGTTCTGTCCCGTCCTCATGTCCAGCGACGGCCACGACGTCCTCCTCGGCTACCGCTCGACTCACCGGGGCAGGCTGTCGACGCTCCCCGTCCCGGGCGACGACGCGGAGTCGATGGCCGACGGAGCGACCGACGACTAGCCGGCGACGAACGCCGGTCCGAAGCCGTCGATGGTCGACCGCGTCGCGAGTACAGCGGCTAGAGGTAGCCTTCGATGTGGTCCGCGACCTCTTCGGGCGTATCGCCGACGGGAACGCCGGCGTCGTTGAGCGCGTTGATCTTGCTCTCGGCCGTCCCGGTGCCGCTCCCGGAGACGATGGCGCCGGCGTGGCCCATGCGCTTGCCCGGCGGGGCCGTCCGCCCGGCGATGAAGGCCGCCACGGGCGTGTCCATTTGCGTGGCGATATACTCCGCGGCTTCCTCCTCGTCTTCGCCACCGATCTCACCGCACATGGCGACCGCCTCAGTCTCCGGATCGGCCTCGAAGAGTTCGAGAGCGTCGATGAAGGAGGTGCCGATGATAGGGTCGCCGCCGATGCCGATTGCGGTCGTCTGCCCAATGCCGCGGTTGGTCAGGTTGTCGACCACCTGGTAGGTGAGCGTCCCCGACCGGGAGACGAGACCGACGTTCCCCGAAGCGAAGATGTTGCCGGGGAGAATGCCGAGTTTCGCCTCGCCGGGCGTGATGACGCCCGGACAGTTCGGGCCGACGAGGTGCGTATCCGTCTCCGAGAGTCGACGGTTCACCGTCGCCATGTCCTGGGTCGGGATGCCCTCGGTGATAGCGACGACGAGGTCGAGCGAGGTGTCGAGGGCCTCGAACAGCGCGTCGGCGGCGAAGGCAGGCGGAACGAAGACCACGGAGGCGTCCGCGTCCTCCTGCCGGACGGCCTCGTGGACGGTGTCGTAGACGGGAACGCCGGCGACCTCTTGACCGCCTTTGCCGGGCACCGCGCCGGCGACGACGTTCGTGCCGTACTCGATCATCTGCTCGGCGTGGAACTTGCCTTCCCCGCCGGTGATCCCCTGTACGACCACGCGGGTGTCGGCGTCGACCAAGACGCTCATGACTGCACCTCCTCGGCGTTGGCGACCGCACGCTGGACGGCGTCCTCCAGTGTCTCCTCGACCTGGACGAGGCTGGTGTCGAGAATCTCCATCCCTTCGCTCGCGTTGGTCCCGGCGAGACGGACCACGACGGGCTTTGGAATCTCGTCGAACTGCGAGAGCGCGTCGTTGATACCGCGGGCCACCTCGTCGCCGCGGGTGATGCCACCGAAGATGTTGAACACGACGGAGTCGACGTTGGGGTCGGAGAACACCATATCGAGGGCGTTGGTGACGCGTTCGGCCTTGGCGCCACCGCCGATGTCGAGGAAGTTCGCGGGGTCACCGCCGTAGTGGTCGACGAGATCGAGTGTCGCCATGACGAGGCCGGCGCCGTTGCCGATGATGCCGACGTTGCCCGAGAGGCGAACGTAGTCGAAGCCGTATTCGCCGGCCTTGCGTTCGAGGTCGTCGGTGTACGACTCCTCTTCCATGTCCGCGAGGTCGGGGTGGCGAAAGAGCGCGTCGTCGTCGACGTTCAAGACGGCGTCCGCGGCGACGACGTCGCCGCCGTCGGTCACCATCAGCGGATTGATCTCGGCCTCGCTGGCGTCCTTGCTCTCCCAGAGGTCGTACAACGTCTCCAGGACGCTTGCGACGGCGCGGGACACATCGCGTGGCACCCCTGCCTCGTAGACGGCCTTGCGAGCCTGATAGGGGTGCATCCCGAACGCGGGATCGACCCCCTCGCGGGCGATGGCCTCGGGCGTCTCCTCGGCGACCGACTCGATATCGACGCCACCCTCGGAGGAGACCATCGCGACGGGTTCGCCCTCGCCACGGTCCATCGTCACACCGAGATAGAGTTCGTTCACGAAGTCGACGGCCGACTCGACGAGAACGCGGTCGACGTGATAGCCCTTGAGATCCATCCCCAAGATGGCGTCCGCGGCCTCGCGGAGTTCGTCGTCGTCGGTCGCGATTTCGATGCCGCCGGCCTTTCCGCGGCCGCCGACGTGGACCTGTGCCTTGACCGCGACCGGGTAACCGAGCGCCGCCCCGGCGTCAACCACCTCGTCGACGCTCGTCGCGAGCCGGGAGTCGGGCGTCGGAATCCCGGCGTCGGCGAAGATACCCTTCGCCTGATACTCGTGGAGTCTCATGTCGAATCGTTCCGAGGTACCGGCGAATGGGAGTTAGTAGTATCGGTCGGAGCGAACTGTCACTCGGCGTCGTCGCCAGGGTCGAGAATCGAGACGGCACAATAGAGGGCCACGGCGGCCCGTACGACGTGGGCTGTGTCTTCGGCGACCGCTGTGTCGAGTGAGATTGACGCCGTGGCGGACGGGTTCTGAACGCAAGATCGGTCGATACGCCTCTCACGACCACGGGACCAGTCGGGGCGCGTGGCGGGCGTTTAATGCCTTTCCCGGTCGACGATGGGGACGTGACCGACGCCGCTTTCGACGCCTTCGACCACGAGTCGCACATGCAGCGGACCTTCGAACTCGCCCGCGAGGCCGCCGACCGGGGCGACGAACCGTTCGGCAGCGTCCTCGTCCGCGACGATGAAGTCGTCATGGCCGACTCGAACCGAATCGTCACGGAAGACGACATTCGCCGCCACCCCGAACTCCATCTCGCCTACCGCGCGTGCCGGGAACTCGACCCCGCGGACCGCGCGGAGACGGTCATGTACACGAGCACCGAACCGTGCCCGATGTGTGCCGGCGGGATGGTGCGGGCGGGGTTCGGCCGCGTCGTCTACAGCGTCGGGGGCGACGAAATCGGGGCGTTCACGGGGGATAGTCCGTCAGTCCGCTCGGCGGACGTACTCGATGGCGTCACCGACGTCGTCGGCCCCGTCCTGAACGACGAGGGGCGCCGGGTCCACGAGGAGTTCGACTGGTGACGGCGGGACGGTGAATCGAGGACAGCGTGGCTTTATTCGGGCGGTCCACGTACGCCGGTTCATGCGCGCAGTCCGATACCACGAGTACGGCGGCCCCGAGGTACTGCAAGTCGAGGAGATCGACCGGCCCGAACCGGCCGCCGACGAGGTCCTGATCGAGGTGGCGGCGGCGGGTGTCAACCCCGTGGACACCTACTTTCGCGAGGGTGCCTACGAGCCATTCACCCTGCCGATGGTCACGGGCGTCGACGCCGCGGGTGAGGCCGCCTCGGTCGGCGACGACGTCGCGGGCATCGACGCCGGCGATGCCGTGGTCGCCACCGGCCTGAACAAGGACCACTACGGTACCTGCGCGGAGTACGTCGCGGTCCCGACCGACCGCGTCGTCGAACTTCCAGCCGGCGCCGACCTCGTCGCCGCGGGCGGGGCGGGGGTTGCCGCTGTGACCGCCTGGCGGGCGCTGATCGACCACGCCAGCCTCGAACCCGCCGAGACGGCGCTGATCCACGGCGGAAGCGGCGGGGTGGGCCACGCGGCCGTCCAACTCGCCGCCGCAACCGGGGCGCGTGTCGTCACCACCGCCGCGCCCGCGTACCACGACCACCTCGACGCCCTCGGAGCCGACGCCGTCCTCGACTACGCCCGCGACGACCTGCGGGAAGCCGTCGTCGAGGCGAGCGCAGGTGGCCCGGACGTGATCCTCGATCACCGCCTCGATGACTACCTCCAGTTCGACGCCGACGTGGCCGATCACGGCGCTCGGATCGTCGGCATCGGCGAGAACGACCCTGCGGCCGGCTTCACGAACGACGGCGCCGCCCGCGGGAAGGAACTCACCTTCCAGTTTATGAGCATGTACAACACGCCGACGTTGCGTCCGCGACTCGAACGGGTCGCGACCCTGCTCGGTGAGGGTGACCTCGACATCGACGTGGCCCGCACCTACGACCTGGATGAGGTGGCCCAAGCCCAGCGCGACGTCCTGCACGACAGCTTCCTCGGAAAGCTCGTCGTCACACCCTGAGTCGATCCACGGGCGAGCGCCACCACCCGCGGGCTTTTGAGCCTCGGTACCGAATCACAAGTATGTCCGTATCCTTCGACTTCTCGGACCGGGTCGTGTTGGTGACGGGTGCGAGTGGCGCCCTCGGCAGCGCCGTCGCGGCGGCCTTTGCCGACGCCGGGGCGACGGTCTGTGGCGCCGACCTGGTCGCGCCCGACGACGAGGACGCACTGATCGATCCGACGGCTATCGACTTCTACGAGGGCGACTTCACCGACGAGTCGGACGTCGCGAGCGTCGTCGAGGCAGTCGTCGACGCCCACGGCGGCCTGGATCACCTCTGTCCCATCGCGGGGACGTGGCGGGGCGGAACGCCGCTCCACGAGACGGACGCCGAGACCGTCGAATTCCTGCTCGACGTGAATCTGAAGACGATGTTTCTGGCGTCGAAACACGCGCTCCCACACCTGCGCGAGCGCGAAGGGACTCTAGTAAGTGTCGCGTCGCGGTCGTCGCTCTCGGGCGGCGAGGGCGACGGTCCCTACCGCGCCTCGAAGGCCGGAGTGCGCCTCCTGACCGAGACGGTCGCCGCCGAAAACGCCGGTGTCGTGCGAGCGAACGCGGTCATGCCGAGTGTCATCGACACGCCGGCGAACCGCGAGGCGATGCCCGACGCCGACCACGACGCCTGGGTCGACCCCGCGACCATCGCGCGAACGGTGCTCTCGCTCTCCTCGGAGGCGACGGCGGCGACCAGCGGCGCGGCGGTCCCGGTCTACGGCGAGGCCTGAGGCCTCCGGCCCGGCGCCCCAACACCACGGCGGTCGTCGCGGCGGATCGTGATCCTTTTTTTCCGTCGTGGTGGATGCCGGAGCATGTCACAGCGAGAAACGTGGGCGACGCGGGTCGGCTTTATCATCGCGGCCGTCGGAAGCGCCGTCGGTCTCGGTAACGTCTGGCAGTTCCCGTTCCAGACGGGCGCAAACGGGGGCGCCGCCTTCATCGTCGTCTACCTGGCCGCCGTCTTCGTGATCGGCTTTCCCGCCATGCTTGCGGAGTTCGTGATCGGTCGCCGCGCCGAACGAAACCCAATCGACGCCTTCGCCCGTCTCGGCCACCGAGACTGGCGTGTCGTCGGCGCCATCGGCACCATCTCGGCGTTCTGGATCCTCTCCTTTTACAGCGTCGTCGGCGGGTGGGTGATCCGGTACATCGTCGGGAGTGCCACCGGGGCGTACTTCTCCGGGTCCGAAGCGTACTTCGGAGCCATCTCCGCCGGCCCCGAGGCGATTGGCCTGCACGCTCTCTTCATGGCACTGACCGTCGGCGTCGTCGCCTTCGGCGTCACCGACGGCATCGAGCGGTCGACGAAGTTGATGGTGCCGAGCATCGTCGTCCTACTCGGCGGTCTCGCCATCTGGGCCGCGACCCTCGACGGCGGCGGCGCCGGCTACGCCTACTACCTCTCGCCCGACATAGACACCCTCGTGGCGAACATCGGGAGCATCCTCCCGGCGGCGGTGGGCCAGGCCTTCTTCACCCTCTCGCTCGGGATGGGTGCGATGCTCACCTACGCCTCCTATCTCGGCCGCGACGACTCGCTGCCGGCCGACGGCGCGACCATCGTCGTCCTCAACACGTTCGTCGGCCTGCTGGCGGGGCTGGTCGTCTTCCCCATCCTCTTCTCGCTGGGTATCGATCCCGGGAGCGGTGGTCTCGGTGCCGCCTTCATCACCCTCGCCGGTGCCTTCGCACAGTTGCCCGCCGGACGCCTCCTCGGAGTCGTCTTCTTCGTCGTCCTCCTGCTCGCGGCGCTCTCCTCCGCGATCAGTCTGCTCGAAGTCGTCACCGCTTACCTCGTCGACAACACCGACCGCTCGCGCTCGACGCTGGCGGTGGGCCTCGGGGCCGCAATCTTCGTGCTCGGCGTTCCCAGCGCGTTCGGGCTGTCGATCCTCGCGTGGTACAACGCTATCGCCTACAACCTCCTGCTGCCCCTGTCGGTGTTTTGCCTACTCATCTTCGTCGGCTGGGTGGACGCCGCCGACGCCGTCACCGAACTCCGTCGGGGCACCGGCCTGAGCGAGGGTGGCGCCACCGCCTGGCTCTGGTTCGTCCGCACCGTCGTCCCCCTGGGTGTCCTGGTGACGCTGCTTCTGGGCCTGCAGTCGCTGGCGGTCCGGGCGGGACTGATCGCCGAGGCTATCGTCTAACTCTCGGACCGCTGACGACTCCCGACTCGAAACCCACTTTACGGGGATTCACCCACCGTTTGCTAATGGCACGAGAGACGTGGGGTACGCGCACAGGCTTCATCCTGGCCGCCGCGGGGAGCGCGGTCGGGCTGGGGAACATCTGGCGGTTCCCTTGGATGACCGCCGAGAACGGCGGTAGCGCCTTCTTGCTCGTCTATCTAGTCATCGTCCTCGCTGTCGGCGTGCCGGGACTGCTCGGGGAGTTCGTCATCGGTCGCCGGGCGCGGCGCAATCCCATGGGCGCGCTGGGCGACCTCTCTGGATCGCGACGCTGGGCCGCCGTCGGCGGTGTCTCCGCGATAACCGGCGTCGCACTCCTCTCGTTTTACAGCGTCGTCGGCGGGTGGATCCTGCGATACCTGCTGGTCTCGTTGACCGGTCCCGTCACCGGCGGGACAGCCTACCTCGCCAATCCGGGAGCGTACTTCGAGACGATTTCTTTCGGCGTCGAAGCTGCCGGCTTTCACCTTCTCTTTCTCTCGCTCACCGGTCTGATCGTCCTCGGTGGCGTCCGTCGAGGGATCGAACTCGGAACGAAGGTGATGATGCCTGCGGTGCTCGCGCTCCTCGTCGGGATGGCCGCTTGGGTGTCGACACGGACAGGGGCCGGCGCCGGCTACGACTTCTTTCTCACCTTCGACCTCGCGACCATTCGGGCGGACTTCTTCTCGATCCTCGGGCCTGCGGCTGGGCAGGCGCTCTTTACTCTCTCGGTCGGCGCGGGAACCATGATCACCTACGCCTCCTATCTCGACGAGGATCGGTCGCTTCCCTTCGACGGGTCGGTCATCGCCCTCCTCAACACGGGCGTGGGCGTCCTCGCCGGCCTCGTTGTCTTCCCGCTGCTTTTCTCTCAGGGGATCGACCCAGGGAGTGGCGGCCCCGGGGCGCTGTTCGTCGGCATCGCCGGAGCGTTCGCCCAGTTGCCCGGGGGCGAACTTCTCGCGATCCTGTTTTTCGGCGTCGTCGCCTTCGCTGCGCTGTCGAGTTCGATTAGCATGCTGGAGATTCCGGTCGCCGTCCTCGTCGACGAGGTGGGATGGTCACGGCGACGGGCGGTCGGGGCATTGCTCGCCCTCATCGCGACAACCGGGACGATCACCGCCTTCCAGCCCGGACTCTTCGACTTCGTCGCCGGAACGCTGGTCGATCTGCTGCTCACCGGCGGGTTGATCGCCTTCCTGCTGTTCGCGGGGTGGGTGCTCGGCCGCGACGCGGTCGCCGAGTACGCGACCGGCGCGGGGCCGCTGGCGACCCGCTTTGGCACCCCCTGGCTGCTCGCTGTCGGCGTCGCCATCCCTCTCTTTCTGGTCTTTACCCTTCTGACGACGTTCGGCGTCGACGCCCGAATCGGCTTCTGGCCGACCGTCGGGGCCGCCGTCGTGGTCGTCGGCGCCGGGATTGCGCTCATCGGCCTCCGGCGCGGGCGCGCGGCGGTGTGACGGCGGCGGAATCCTTTTGCCGCCGGTCGAACCTTGTTGTGGACGATGATAGGTGGTGGGCCATGACCATGGACGAGCGGATCGAGGAACTCCGCGAGAAGCGGGAGCGGGCGCTCCTCGGCGGGGGCCAAGACCGGATCGACTCCCAGCACTCGAAGGGGAAGATGACCGCCCGCGAGCGGATCGACTACTTCCTCGACGACGGCACCTTCCGGGAGTTCGACCAGTTCCGAACCCACCGAACCCACAAGTTCGGCATGGAGGAAAAACAACTGCCGGGCGACGGCGTCGTCACCGGCTACGGTGACGTGAACGGGCGCAAGACCTTCGTCTTCGCCCACGACTTCACCGTCTTCGGCGGATCACTCGGCGAGGTGATGGCCGAGAAAATCTGTAAGGTGATGGATAAGGCGATGGACGTCGGTGCGCCTATCGTCGGCCTCAACGACTCCGCGGGCGCCCGCATCCAAGAGGGGGTCCGCAGCCTCGCCGGCTTCACCGACATCTTTCACCGAAACCAGCAAGCTAGCGGCGTCGTCCCCCAAATTTCGGGCATTATGGGTCCGTGCGCCGGCGGCGCGGTGTACTCTCCCGCCATCACCGACTTTGTCTTCATGGTGAAAGACACGAGTCACATGTTCATCACCGGGCCGGACGTGATCAAGACCGTCACCGGCGAGGAGGTCACGTTCGAGGAACTCGGCGGGGCGGTCACCCACGCCTCGGAGACGGGGGTCGCTCACGGCGCCTTCGAGGACGAGGAGACGGCTCTCGATAACATCCGTCGCCTGCTCTCTTACCTCCCTCAGAACAACGTCGAGGACCCGCCGCGGCTCGACCCCTGGGACGATCCGGATCGTCCGGCCGACGAGCTGACCGACGTGGTGCCGGACGAGCCACAGAAACCCTACGACATGACGGACGTGATCGACGCCGTCGTCGACGAGGGCTCGTTCTTCGAGATCCACGGCGACTGGGCACGCAACGTGGTCGTCGGGTTTGGCCGCCTCGATGGACGCTCGGTCGGCGTCGTCGCTAACCAGCCCCGGTCGAACGCCGGCACCCTCACCGTCGACGCCAGCATGAAGGCCTCGCGGTTCGTCCGCTTCTGTGACGCGTTCAACGTCCCCATCCTCACGCTCGTCGACGTCCCTGGTTATATGCCGGGGACCGACCAGGAACACCGGGGGATCATTCGCCACGGCGCGAAACTCCTCTATGCCTACTCCGAGGCGACGGTCCCGCTGTTGACCGTCATCACGCGGAAAGCCTACGGCGGCGCCTACTGTGTCATGGCGTCGAAACACCTGGGCGCCGACGTCAACTACGCGTGGCCGACCTCCGAACTCGCGGTCATGGGACCGGAGGGCGCCGTGAACATCCTGTACAGCGACGAACTCGACCACGCGGACGACCCGGAGGCTCGCCGGCAGGACCTCGTCGCGGAGTATCGCGAGGAGTTCGCCAACCCCTACACCGCCGCCGACCGCGGGTTCATCGACGACGTGATCGAACCGCAGGACACCCGTCGTCGCCTGATCGACGACCTAGAGATGCTCACGACCAAGCGCGTCTCGAACCCGGAGAAAAAACACGGCAACATCCCGATCTGAGATGGACGGACTCGACATCCCCGACGACGCCGACGACGCCGAAGCCGCGGCCATCGCGGCTGCGGTCGGTGCCCACGTGCGTGACGGCGAACGTGCCGCGGCGGCGGCCGCCGCGGCGCCAACCGAGGAGCGGTGGAACGGGCGCCGCTGGGTCTTCGCCGGTCGGATCGAGAGCCTCCAGGGTCGGTCGGTTCGAATCCCCGACGGCGTGCCGACCGACGACTGGACGGCTGCGGGGCGCACCGACCGACTCTGAGCAAAGATTTTTCGGTTGACACGTTTTGCCTAAGAGACGGTCCAACGCGGTCCAATACGCATATACGGACGCCGTCCAAAAACTGGCCTCGTGAGCGACGAACGCGGGAGCATCGACGACGGGCAGATCGGAGGTCCCGTCGGACTCCTCGCCACGCAGCCACAGAAGGGGTGGCTCACGGGGAGGTTGGGGACACGATTCGGCGGCCTGTCGGTCGCGTGGCGTCGCCGTCTGGGCAGCGGCGTCGTCGCCGGTATCGGGCTACTGCTCGTCTCCGTCCCCGTCAATCACCTGTTCCGTCACGGACTCTCTATCGAGGGGCTACTGGGCGACCTAGTGCCGCTGGTGTTCGGCGCCACGCTGGTGGCGGCCGGCGTCTGGCTCCGATGGGGAAGCGACGACGAAACTGCGCCCACGGTGACCGCATTCTGGGTCCTCGCCGGCCTCGTCGGTTCCGGTCTCGTATCGCTGTACATCCTCTCTCTGCACATGAGCCACGGCCACATCGTCGAATCGCCGTGGTTCCTGGCGTACGACATCGCCGCCACGGGTGCCGTGGCCGGACTGCTGGTCAGCCGGTACGACCTGCGGGCCCGGAGTCGTCACCGCCGGTTGAGTGAGCGAGAACGCCAGTTCCGGGCGGTGTTCGAGGGAACGCTCGACGCCCTCGTCGTCACCGACGACGGCGGCCGGTACGTGGCCGTGAACCCCGCGGCCGCCGACCTGTTCGGCCTCGACCGGTCGGAGCTGATCGGCAAGCAGGTCTCGGATTTCACGCCCGATGACGCCGACGTCGACGAGCAGTGGTCGTCGTTTCTCGACGATGGACGTCAGCGCGGCGAGTTCGACCTCGTCCGCGCGGACGGCGAGGTTCGAACCGTCGCCTTCGCCGCCACCGCGAACGTCCTGCCGGGGCGTCATCTCTCGGCGCTGCGGGACGTGACCGAGCGAACCCGCCGCAAACAGGAACTCGGCCAGGAGCGCGCCCGCGTCGAGTTCCTGAACCGACTGCTCAGACACAACATCCTCAACGGCATGAACCTCGTGCTGGCGAAACTCGACGCGCTGTCCCGAGAGGTTCCCGACGACCGATGTGACGACGTGGACGTGGCCCGCCACCGGAGCGAGGAAATCGTCGACCTCGTCCAGACGGCACGACGACTGGCGAACGACGTGACCCACGAACCCACGGAGCAAGCAATCTCCGTCGTCGACCCGCTCTCGGCGGCCGTCTCCAACGTCCGGGAGACGTACCCGCAGGCGGCCGTCGAGTGGTCCCCGCCCGAGGGAATCCCTCAGGTCCACGCCGACGACATGCTGGAGACGGTGTTCGATCACCTCCTGACGAACGCGGTCGAACACAACGACGCCGGATCGATCAGCGTGACCGTCGACGTCGAGGCGGACGCAGAGACGGTCACGGTGCGCGTCGCCGACGACGGGGTCGGCATTCCCCCCGAACGGCGTGGGGAGCTATTCGACGGCGGCGGCTTTTCGCACGCCCGCGACTGGGGCGGATTCGGCCTCTCCATCGTCGACGTGCTCGTCGACAAGTACGGTGGGTGCGTTCGGGTGATGGACAACGAGCCGAGCGGCGTGGTCTTCGCCGTGGAGCTTCGGCGGGCCGAGTGACCGACAGTGGCGACGAGCGGTCGATCCGTGGCCCCCGTTCGACGGACTCGTCGCTACGGGCTGTGTCTCTAGCGACGTACAGCCGACAGTATTAGGCCTGAGCGGCCGCGCCAGCCTTCTTGCGCGTGATGTAGCCCGCGATCCGGTTGCGAACGCCCTTCGATTCGACGTTCGTCAGCTTGGAGACGCTGTCCTTGTTGGTCTCGAAGTCGGTGTTGAACGCTTCCGGATATCGCTCCAGGAGGAGCCCGCCGAGCTGTTTGACGTATTTGGGTTTGATGGCCATACGGACAGTTGTGCTACTGGGCCACTAAAGCGATTCGTTCCGCCGCGCACGCCAGTCGGTCAGTTCGTCGATCCGGTCGAAGGCTTCACGCTCTGCCGGCCCGCCACACCGCTCGACCGTCTCCGCGAAGTACGCTAGGCGGTCGAGCAGGGCGTCGGTGTCGTACGCTGGCACGTCGAGGCGCGAGGCCGCCACTGTCGCGTCGATGACGGCGTAGAACCCGCGGTTGATCGTCGGTACCCGTCGCTCCCGAACCGTCGCCTCGGCCGGCGTGAGCGCCCAGCGTACCCACTCGGTGCCGCCTTCTTCCCCCTCGTCGAGGCGTTCGGCGGTCACCTCGACCCACGCCGCCGCCCCGTCCCGAACCGGCTCGTCCGTCTCGGTCACGTCGAGGGCAGCGGCGACGAACTCGCGAGGGTCGGTCGTGAACTGGACGACGCCACCACCCCGCCGCTCGAAGTTGCCACGGGTTCGCGTGTGACCCCACGTCGTCGCAGTCACGGGGTCGTCCGCCTCCTCGGGCGCGTGGAGGCCGAGGGCCGCCTGATTCCAGCGCTCGTTGGGGCCGAGCGTCGCCACCACCGACTCGGTGACCCCCGCGAGGTCGGCCGGCCAGCCGTCGGTGGCGGTCACACCGGCACCCCCCGTTCGAGCGCGACGAAGGCCGCCGCCGCGGTGAGATCGGCGGTCGTCCCGGGGTTGATCCCCTCGGCGCGGAACTGCGCGGCCAGATCCTCGGCGGCGTCGAGGTCACCGCGGACGGCCGCGGCCCGTCGGCTCACCGCTGCGGCCGTCTCGGAGCCGTGTTCGGTGGCCACGAGTGTGTCCGGCCGCTCGGCCAACAGGTCGAGGAAGGCGCGGGCCAGACGGTCGGTGACCGGCCCCGTATCGTCGCGGACGGCGGTGGCGGCCGCGAAGGTCCGCTCGAAGCCTCCCGTCCACTCCGCGGCGTTGCCGTCGCGGTCCGCGCTCGTGGCCATCACGTCCGCGAGCGTCACCCCCTGCTCTCTGATCGCCGGTTCCGCGTCGGCACCCTGGCGCACGTCGAGGGCCGTCGCGTCCGGCGGCGGGTCGTCGACCGCCACGTCGACGTGTTCGAACGCGCGATAGAAGGCGACGGCGTCGTCGACAGTTGTCGCGTCGACGACAGCGTCGACGCCCGCGGGCGAGAGTCGATCCGTCGAGGCGGCCCGGACCAGCGGGACGAGCAAGAGGAGGCAGCCGAACTGCGTGTTGTCGCCGTCCTGCTGGCTCATGCCCTGGACCGCACGCTCGAAGGCGTCGCCGAGCGGGCGGTCGGGATCGGCCGCCGCGCCGAGACCGGGGCGGGCGCCCACGGCACCCGCGAGGAAGTGTTCGAACCGGAGGTCCGCGTGGTCCCGACGACGGTCGACGTTGCCCGGCTTGGGCGTACTCGCCACCTCCAGCAACAGGGCGAGTTCGGCGTGATCGACCGGTGACATCCCGGGCCGGGGGTGCGCCGCCGACCGAGCCGCGTCGGTCACTCCAAGACCCTCCCGTCGCGGCGGTCGGCCGTCGGTGGCTCGGCGGCCCGGCGGTCCCAGTCGTCGACGGCGCGGGCGACCCGCCGAAGCACCGCCGGGTCGTCGCTCGGCCGGCCGACGCTGACGCCGTCGGCGCCGTAGGCGAGGTACTCCCACGCCGTTTCCCGATCACGGACGCCGTTGTTGGCGAGGACGCGAGTGTCAGGCGTCACGGCGGCGACGTCGGCGACGACAGGTTCGCTGTCCATGGCGTCGACGTGGACGATATCGGCCCCTGCGGCGGCGACCCGTCTGGCGGTCGCCGGCAGGTCGACGCCGTCGATCTCGGTGCGCACCTTGACGCTCACGGTCGCGCCCGTCTCGGCCGCGGCGGCGACGTAGCGGGCGAGGCGGTCGGCGTCGCGAAGTAACGTCTCGCCACAGCCGGCGGCACACAGTTCCGCCTGCCGGCAGTGGGCGTTGATCTCGACGACCGCGTCGTGGCGGGCACAGACGGTCGCGGCGGCCCGGATCGGGTCGACAGTCGCACTCCGGACGTTCAGCCCGGGACGGATCGGCGCGCCCGCCAGCGCGGCGAGTTGGGCGTCGGCGAACGAGAGCGGGTCGTCGGGGAGAAACTCCTCGCGGCCGCGGGCAACCAAGTCGCGAGCGGCCGCACGGCTCTCCGCGTCGAGGGCGAGGCCGCCGAGGAAGGCGAGGTCGGCGAAGGGTGCGCCGTGTCGCGCCCACGCCGCGTCGGCGGCGCCGCTGAGGCTGGCGAGAGCGAGCATCAGGTCACCTCCGCGAGCGCCGACGCGACGGCGCCGACGACGCGTTCGGCGTCCGCCGCGTCGTCGATCCGGGTGTCGGTGCGGACGACCGGGCGGTCGAGAGCCGTGCCGTCGTCGGTGTCGAGGACGAAGGCGTCGACGAAGGGGTAGGCGTCGGCGACGCCGGCGGTCGAGGGTTCGCGGCCGACACCGCGCATGAGGTCGTCGGCCGGCCCGGAGAAGACGCGGTCCTCGATGAAAGGCGAGACGGCGACGACCGGCGCGTCGGCGAGGGCATCCTCGACACCGGGGAGCGCGCGGATCGGCCCGACACTGGTGACCGGGTTCGAGGGGCCGATCACGACCGGGTCGTCGAGCGCCGCACGGACCGCGGCGGTGGGTGCGGCGTCGGCGGCGCCCCGGAACTCGACGTCCTCGACCGCGGGGGCGGCACGGCGTGCCACCCAGTACTCCTGGAAGTGCATCGCGCCGTCCTCAGTGTGGACGATGGTGGCGACGGGGTCGTCGCTCATCGGCAGGAGGTCGACCGTGAGGTCGAAGGCGTCGGCGAGACGGCGGGTCACCGCGGTCAGGGACACCCCCTCGTCCAGCAGGCTGGTACGGGTGAGGTGGACCGCCCGATCACGGTCACCAATCTCCATGAATTCGGCGACCCCCGAGAACCGCCGCCAGCGGGCGAGCCGTCGACCGGCAGTCTGTCGATCAGGCGGAAGATACCGCGGACCGTCTGGAAGGTCGGCGGCGTCGGCGATTCGCGCGAGTTCGTCGTGGGTCGCGGTCGTATCACCGTCAATGCCCCACCACCGCTCGCGGTCGAGGACCCCCCCGCCACCGAAGAGGACGGTGTCGAGGTCGGGACAGACCAGCAGACCGCCGAGTTCCACGTCGTCGCCGGTGTTGGCGACGACCGTGACCGTCTCGGGATCGAAGGCGGCGCCCACGCCGTCGAGGAGTTTGGGCGTGCCCGTCCCGCCGGCGAGAAACGTGACCATGCGCGCCGTAGCGGACGGGCGGCTTTGTGCCTTTGGGGTCGGGAAGCCCGTTCGGTCACGCGCCACGCTTAGGACCCCTCCGACCGAAGACCAACCTATGGGCGATATCGAGGTACTCCGCGACGACGTATCGCTCGACGACCCGACGCTCGTCGAGGGACTACCGGGGGTCGGTCTCGTGGGCAAACTCGCCACCGACCACCTCGCGGAGACGTTCGAGATGGTACATTACGCGAACGTCCACTGCGAGGGGTTGCCGCCGGTGGCGACCTACGAGGGCGACGACCGCGAACTGGTGACGCCCGTTCGACTGTACGCCGACCAAGAGCGTGAGCTGCTGGCCCTCCGAAGCGACGTGCCGGTCACGCCGCCGGCCGCCCTGGAGTTCGCCGAGTGCCTGTCGGCGTGGGACGGCGGCGGCGGGACACACGTCTACCTGAGCGGCATCGGCCGGAAACGTGAGGAAGGGACGACACCCGCGATGTACGGCGTCGGCACCGCGGGCGGGAGCGACAGCCTCGCGGCCGTAGGAATCGAGTCCCCCGAGGAGTCGGGGCTGGTGTCGGGGCCGACGGGGGCGCTCCTGAATCACGCGGTGCGGACCGACCGGACGGCCGTCGGACTGATCGTGGAGGCGACACCCCAGTTCCCGGACCCGGAAGCGGCCGCCCACCTGCTTCAGGAGGGGATCGGACCGCTGGTGGGGACGACGGTGCCAGTCGCGGAGTTGACCGACCGCGCGGCGGAGATCAGGAGTGCCAAACGGCGGCTGGCCCGACAGATGCAGGAGGCCGACGAGACGAGTTCGCAGGCGCGGCCGCTCGGGATGTATCAGTGAGCGCGTTCTGCAAGCCTTAAGCGACCCGAGGCGTTTCCTTCGACCATGCAAGAGGATGCGGCGGACGGAACGACGACCGACGGCGACGCCCCCGACGCGGACGACGGCGAGGACGAGACGACCAGCCTCGCTGACCGCGTCGCCGAGTACGACGCCGACCTCGGCGCGGCCGTCGAGGACCTCGAAGCACGGATCGAGGGCCTCGAAGCGGAACTGGAGGCTGAACGGGACCGTGCCGAGGACCTGGAGTCACGACTGAAGCGCAAGCAGGCCGACTTCCAGAACTACAAGAAGCGCACCGAGGAGCAAAAAGAGCAGCTCAAGGAGCGTGCGACGGAGGATTTCGTGGCCCGCGTGGTCCCGGTGCGTGACGACCTGGTCAGAGCGCTCGAACAGGACGACGACGTCGACATCCGAGACGGCGTGGAGTCGACGCTGGCGTCGCTCGACCGGGTCCTCGAATCGGAGAACGTGGCGGCCATCGAGCCCTCGGCCGGCGACGAGGTCGACCCGGTCCGCCACGAGGTGATGATGAAAGTCGAGAGCGACGAACCCGAAGGGACTATCGCCGACGTGTTCCGCCCGGGCTACGAGATGGCGGGATCGGTCATCCAAGAAGCACAGGTGACGGTCAGCGACGACTCGGCGTAACGCGGCCGGGGCGGTCCCGGTGGATTGCAGTTCTACATAAATGGTGTTGGTAACGACCCACGCGCAACCGTCGAATCGGGAGACGGGAGCGGCCCGGTTCGGACGACGAATTCGGGCCGTCTAGTAACCTTTAACCGAACTAAACCGGTAATCACGGACAAGATGGCGAGCAACAAAATTCTGGGCATCGACCTCGGGACCACGAACAGCGCGTTCGCGGTCATGGAGGGCGGCGATCCGGAGATCATCGTAAACGGCGAGGGTGATCGGACGACACCCTCCGTCGTCGCGTTCACCGACGACGAGCGACTCGTCGGGAAGCCGGCGAAAAATCAGGCCGTCCAGAACCCCGAGCGCACGATCCAGTCGATCAAGCGCCACATGGGTGAGGAGGACTACACCGTCGAGATCGACGACGACGAGTACACACCCGAGCAGATCTCGGCGATGACCCTCCAGAAGATCAAACGCGACGCCGAGGAGTACCTCGGCGACGACGTCAAAAAGGCGGTCATCACGGTGCCGGCGTACTTCAACGACCGGCAGCGCCAGGCGACCAAGGACGCCGGCGAGATCGCCGGCTTCGAGGTCGAGCGCATCGTCAACGAGCCGACAGCGGCCTCGATGGCCTACGGTCTCGACGACGAGTCCGACCAGACCGTCCTCGTGTTCGACCTGGGTGGCGGGACCTTCGACGTGTCCGTCCTCGATCTGGGTGGCGGCGTCTACGAGGTCGTCGCGACCAACGGGGACAACGACCTCGGGGGCGACGACTGGGACGAGGCGATCATCGACCATCTCGCCGAGGAGTTCGAGAGCAACCACGGGATCGACCTCCGCGAGGACCGCCAGGCCCTCCAGCGGCTGAACGACGCCGCCGAGGAGGCCAAGGTTGAACTCTCCTCGCGCAAGGAGACGGAGATCAACCTTCCCTTCATCACCGCGACCGACGACGGCCCGATCCACCTCGAAACGTCGCTCACCCGCGCGAAGTTCGAGTCGCTGACGGGCGACCTGCTGGAGCGGACGGTCGAGCCAACCGAACAGGCACTGGCGGACGCCGGCTACTCGAAAGGCGACATCGACGAGGTCATCCTCGTCGGCGGGTCGACGCGGATGCCGCAGGTCCAAGAGAAGGTCGAGGACCTCGTCGGTCAGGAGCCGAAGAAAAACGTCAACCCCGACGAGGCGGTCGCGCTGGGCGCGGCCATCCAGGGCGGCGTTCTCGGCGGCGAGGTCGACGACATCGTCCTGCTGGACGTGACGCCCCTGTCGCTGGGGATCGAGGTCAAGGGTGGTCTGTTCGAGCGTCTGATCGAGAAAAACACCACCATCCCGACCGAGGAGTCGAAGATCTTCACCACCGCGGCGGACAACCAGACGATGGTGCAGGTGCGGGTCTTCCAGGGTGAACGCGAGATCGCCGAGGAGAACGAACTGCTCGGCGAGTTCCAGCTGACCGGCATCCCGCCGGCGCCCGCGGGAACGCCCCAGATCGAGGTTGGCTTCAACATCGACGAGAACGGCATCGTCAACGTCGAGGCTGAAGACAAAGGCTCGGGCAACGCCGAGTCCATCACCATCGAGGGCGGTGCCGGTCTCTCCGACGAGCAGATCGAGCAGATGCAGGAAGAGGCCGAGGAACACGCCGAGGAGGACCAGCAGCGCCGTGAGCGGATCGAGGCCCGCAACGACGCCGAGAGTTCGATCCAGCGCGCCGAGACGCTCCTCGAGGAAAACGAAGAGGAGATCGACGACGAGATCCGAGGGTCCGTCGAGGACGCCATCGCGGACGTCGAGGAGACCCTCGACGACGAGGACGCGACGGCCGACGAACTGCAGGACGTGACGGAGGCGCTGTCCGAGGAACTCCAAGAGATCGGCAAGCAGATGTACCAAGAGCAGGCCCAACAGGCACAGGCCGGCGCCGGCGGTGCAGGCGCTGGCATGGGCGGTGCGGGTGCCGGTCCCGGCGCAGGTGCCGGTCCCGGCCCGGACGCCGGTGCCGACGACGAGTACGTCGACGCCGACTTCGAGGAGAAAGACGACGAGGACGAGGAGTAGTCCCCGAGCCGCGTTTTTGAAATAGGTAGGGACGATACGGATGGATAACTGATGACAGAGGATTTCTACGACGTGCTCGGCGTATCCCGGGACGCCTCAGAGGAGGACATCCAGGCGGCGTACCGCAAGAAGGCCTCGGAGTACCACCCGGACGTGAGCGACGACCCCGACGCCGAGGAGAAGTTCAAGCAGATACAGAAGGCAAAGGAGGTGCTCACCGACGAAGAGAAGCGGCAGGCCTACGACCAGATGGGTCACGAGCGCTTCGAACAGGCCGAAAAGCGCGGCGGCTTCGACGGTGGCGCAGGTGGCGGCGCCGGCGCCGGTGGCGGCAACCCCTTCGGCGGCGCGGGTGGCGGCGCCGGCGGCTTCGAAGATATCTTCGAGCAGTTCTTCGGTGGCGGCCGCGGCGGCGGTGGCGGCGGCGACCGACCCCGGCAGGGACAGGACCTCCGCACGTCCCTCGAACTCGACCTCGAGGAGGCGTTCGAGGGTGTGGAACGAGAGTTCACCGTCACGCGGCCGTCGCGGTGTTCCGACTGTGGCGGCGAGGGTCACCCGCCGGACGCCGACACGCGGACGTGTCCCAACTGCGACGGTCGCGGGCAGGTCACGCAGGTGCAACAGACGCCGTTCGGGCGAGTCCAACAGACGGGGACCTGTCGCCGGTGTGGCGGCGATGGCTCTCTCTACAGCGAGACGTGTTCGACCTGTAGCGGCGAGGGGCAGATCCGCGAGGAGTCGACGCTCTCGGTCGACATCCCGGCCGGCATCCGCGACGGGCAGACCCTCCGGATGGAGGGTGAGGGCGCACCGGGACAGAACCGCGGGCCGAACGGCGACCTGCTGATCGAGGTGTCGGTCGCCGACCACCCGGACTTCGAACGCGACGGCGACGATCTCCGCTATCAGCATCCCATCTCCTTCCCGCAGGCGACCTTCGGTGACACCGTCGAGGTGCCCACCATCGACAGCAGCGTCGAGATGGACGTTCCCGCGGGCACCCAGAGCGGCGAGACGTTCCGCCTGAAGGGGAAGGGCATGCCGCGACTCCGGCGGCGGGGCCGTGGCGACCTCTACGTACAGGTGCAGGTCGTGACACCCGACGACCTGAACGAGGAACAACGCGAGGCGCTCAAAGCGTTCGCCGAGGCCGGCGGCGAGGAGGTCGACGTGACGGAAGGCTTCTTCGAGCGGATCAAGAGCAGTTTCTGATGTGCGTCCTCGGTGATCTGGTCGGCCGCGACCGGCGAAGCGACCGGGTCGCGTTGCGTGTCGTGACCCGGGACCGCGCGGTGAGCTACCGCGATTTCTGCACGACGGCGTGGAAGGCCGGCCACGCACTCAGCCATCTGGGCGTCCACGAGGGGGCACGGGTGGCGCTCGCGCCCGATCCGGCGCCACCGGTCGTCGAGACGCTGTTCGGAGCGGCGCTGCTCGGCGCCCCCGTCACGTTCGATGTCGACGCCGACGCACGGGTCGTGATGGGCCACGTCGACCGAGAGACCGAACTCGACGTCGACGGGCGGAAGGTTCTCGTCTACGGCGGGGCGCCGGCGGCGACGACGACGACCCATTGGGAGAAGGTCGTCTGGAGCGAGAACCCTGCGATGCCCCCCGGCGAGCGGTCACCGGACGATCCGGCGTTGATCCGCGGAGAGCGGACGTGGTCACACCGCGACCTGTCGACGCGGGCCGAGACTGTCGTCGACGCGGCAGGGCTGGACGACGAGACGGCCGTCGCGCTTCGGGCGTCGCTCGCCGATCCGCGGGCGGTGATCGCGGGCGTGATCGCCCCGTTGCTCGCAGGCGGGACAGTCGTCCTCCCCGGACCGGAGACGGCGGCGCCGGTGGCGGTGAGCGACACCGAGGTCCCCGAGGCCCGCCACATCGCCCTTGACTCGGTGTGAGACGCGGGTGAGGAGGTCGATCACCGACGCCTCGGAGTCACGACCAACGTCACCGGGCACCATACCTTTATATCCAAAGATCATGTCGGATGGGAGTATCGATGTCAACACGACAGCGGGTACAATCGTTCGGTCGCTCGATGGCCGACTGGTCGGAGCGGTGGGTCCCGAGTCCGTTCCTGTTCGCGGTGATCCTGACGCTGATTGCGTACGTCGCCGCAATTGCGCTTACACCCGACGGTCCCTATCAGAACATCCAGAACTGGTACGACGGCTTCTGGACGCTGTTGACCTTCGCGATGCAGATGGTGCTGATTCTGGTCACGGGCTACGCCGTCGCCGACTCCGATTTCGTCAGTAGCTATCTGGATCGACTCGCGGCGGTGCCGGACACGAACACCCAGGCAGCGGCGCTCGTGGCGGCCGTCGCGTTGCTCTTTGGCTACTTCCACTGGGGCATCGGCCTCATCGTCGGGGCCATCTTCGCCATCTTCGTGGCGCGGGCGGGCCACGAACGAGGCAAGACGTTCCACTATCCCATCCTCTGTGCGGCGGGCTACACGAGTCAGACCATCTGGCACGTCGGCCCGTCGACGAGCGCAGGGCTGCTGTCGGCGACAGACGGTCACCCCTTCCAGGACGTCATCGGCATTGTCCCGCTCAACGAGAGTGTGTTCACGATTTACGCGTTTGGCATCGCCGTCCTGGTGTTTGTGACGGTCGTCCCAGTGCTGGCGTTTCTCGCCCCCGACGAGAAGGACGCGACCGGCATCGAGGAGTACGCACCGGAACTCCTCCGCGGCGACGACCCCGAGGAGGCCGTCTCGGACGGCGGGACGACGGCCACGGCGAACGCCCCCCGGTCACCGGCGGATCGGATCAACGACAGTCGGGCCGTCGCCTACCTCATCGGCATCGGGATGATGGTGTACGTGATCAACTACTTCGTCAACGCCGGCGGCATCGGCGAAGCGCTCGACCTCAACGTGTTCAACTTCACCTTCATCGCACTCGGGCTGTTCTTACACAAGACGCCGGCGGCGTACATGGAGACGATCCGTGACGCGACCGAGGGTGCGGCCGGAATCATCCTACAGTTTCCCTTCTACGCGGGGATTCTGGGAATCATCAGCAACTCCGGGCTCTCCGATCTGATCGCCGAGGGGCTGCTCGCGGTGGCGACACCGCAGACGTTTCCGGTAATCGCGTGGCTGCTCGGTGGGTTGATGAATCTGTTCGTCCCCAGCGGGGGCGGGGAGTGGGGCATCATCGGCGGCGTCGTCGGGAGTGCGGCGGTCGAACTCGGCGTGGCGCCGGGGAAGGCCATCGTCGCCTACGGCGTGGGCGACATGTGGACGAACATGTTCCAGCCGTTCTGGGCCATCCCGCTGTTGGGATTGACACAGGTTCGCGCGCGGGACATCCTCGGTTACACCATCGTCGTCATGCTGGTGTTGCTTCCGGTGTTCGCGGTCGGACTCTACTTCCTGCCGTACTGACCGGCAAATCCTTTTAGTTCGCCGCTCACTACGTCGGGCCATGTACGTCCGGGACGCCAAGAACAGAGACGAGGCCTGGTTGCTCGACCACATCGAGGAGATGGCCCTGGACGATGTCGCCTTCAGATCCCGGGATTACGTCATCGCGGTCGACGAGGAGACAGACGAGCGGGCGGGGTTCGGCCGCGTCCGCATCCACAAGACCGAGGACGGCGACTACTGTGAGCTAACGGGTGTCGGCGTGCTGCCCGCGTGGCGCGGTCAGGGAGTGGGAGCACACGTCGTCGAGCGCCTCGTCGAGACGGCGGCTACAGAGGAGTTCGACGTCGTCTACTCGGTGACCGACCAGCCGAACTACCTCGTCCAGTTTGGGTTCGAACCGGTCGAGTCGGACGCCCTTCCGGCGCGGATACGCGAGCGACTGGCGGAGAAACGGGAGTCGGTCCAACCCGACGCCGTCGCGACACGCCTCGACGTCGACACGTTCGAGATGCCCGCACAGTTGCGGGAGGCGTTCAAGAACGCCAGCCCCCACGAGGTGGGCGCGGAGTCGACGGAGGCCGACGCCGAGGACTTCGGGATCGATCCGGACAGCGCGACCTACAAATACGACACCGGGCGCTAGGTCCGGTCTTCGAGGAAGTCGGTGCTGAACGCCAGCCACGCGAGCACCGTCGAAAAGAGGATCGGCGGGAGGATGGCAAAGGCCCAGAGGGGTTCGATCCCCCAGAACAGCAAGAGGAGAACGTCGGCGAGCCCTAGCAACAGGAAGGGCGTCACCGCGAGCAGTGCGCGCCGGCGGTTCGGCGTCGGCGCTTCGCTCTCGGAGAGTGCCATAGTTAGAGTCGTCGTTGCGCGAGTAAAAGTCCCTCGGGTACGCGTCGGGGACAACCCCTATGCGCCCATAGCGAGTACGGGCGCGGCATGACCGACGAACTCGTCGAACGCGCTCGGGCGGCCCTCGACGCCGCGTACGTCCCCTACTCCGACTACCGCGTCGGCGCGGCGCTTCGGACCGCCGACGGCACCGTGTTCACCGGCTGTAACGTCGAGAACGCGAACTACAGCAACAGCCTCCACGCTGAGGAAGTCGCGCTCGCCGAGGCGGTCAAACGCGGTCACCGGTCGTTCGACGCCCTCGCCGTCGCCTCGGGCGCCCGCGACGGCGTAACTCCTTGCGGAATGTGTCGGCAGACGCTCGCGGAGTTCTGTGACGACGACCTGCCGATTCGCTGTGACGAGGGTGACGGGCGCGTGAGCGAGTACACCCTGGGCGAACTGCTCCCCGCCGCCATCGACACCGGAACCCTCGAAGCTGCGGAACGTGGCGGAAAGTAGCAAAATAGCCAACGTTCGGGCATTGTAGTCAGATATAGCAAAATACCTTAAACAGTATTACCGATATGGAATACATACCCACAGCAGCTTTTTATGCTGTGGATGACACCGTACTATCAGGATGAGCCTCAGTAGTCGATCCACCGATCCGTCCGAGCTAGCCGCCTGTCCGTCCTGTGAAAACGAGGTACTGAACGTCCAAGGGATCCACGCCTGTTCGAGCTGTAGTTGGGTCGTCCCCGAGTACCAGTAACCGGCAGTCGAGCGTCGCCCACCGCAGTTATTTTCGCCCCGTCGCCGTAGGGGCTTGCATGGTAGACGAGAGCGAGCGCCAGTACCATCTCGAAGTCGCGCCGGGGGATGTCGCCGAGACGGTGTTGCTCCCCGGTGACCCCGACCGGGTCGACGTCGTGACCGACCGCTGGGACGACGCGGAGACGGTCGCAACCCACCGCGAGTACCGCACGGCGACCGGAACGTACGAGGACGCGCCGCTCTCGGTCACCTCGACGGGTATCGGGAGTCCCTCCGCCGCCATCGCCGTCGAGGAACTCGCGCGCGTCGGCGCGGAGACGTTTCTCCGGGTAGGCTCCTGTGGCGCCATTCACCCCGAGATATCGGTGGGCGACTTGGTCATCACGACCGGCGCGGTGCGGGGTGAGGGAACGAGCAAGGAGTACGTCCGGCCGGAGTATCCAGCCGTCGCGGACCACGCGGTCGTCTCGGCGCTGGTAGCGGCCGCCGAACGCCTCGGGTACGACTACCACTGTGGGATCACCCTGAGTACGGACAGTTTCTACGCCGGCCAGGCGCGCCCGGGGTTCGAAGGGTTCGAGGCGCCGGGAAGTGGCTCGTTGCTCGACGACCTGCGGGCGGCGAACGTCAAGAACATCGAGATGGAGGCGAGTGCCGTGTTGACACTCGCGAACCTCTATGGCCTCCGGGCAGGCGAGGTGTGTACCGCCTTCGCCAACCGGACGACGGGCGAGTTCCGGACCGAAGGGGAAGGCCGAGCCGCGGAGGTAGGCAGCCTCGCGGCCGCGCTCCTCCACCGGATGGGAGAGCGACGCGAGACGGCGGACGCCGGGGCGTGGCACGCCGACCTCTCGCTGTAGTCGTCGCCGTTCGGCGCCGTTTCAACACCCCTATAACGTAGGGATTCAGAGTGCTCGTCATGACCGCTCAGGTCGTCGTTCTCGGGTCTGGGTACGCCGGTGCCGGCGCCGTGACTTCCTTCGAAGAAGCGTCGGACGACAGCGCCGACCTCACCTGGATCTCCGAGCACGACTATCATCTCGTTCTCCACGAATCTCATCGCGTCATTCGAGACACGAACGTCGCCTCCAAGATCTCGATCCCTGTCGACGAGATCAAGTCCCCAGATACGACGTTCAAACAGGATCACGTTACAGAGATCGACGTCGACGAACGAGAGGTTCACCTCCGTGACGGCGAACCGGTTTCGTACGACTACCTGCTCGTCGCGCTGGGGAGTCGCACCGCCTTCTACGGTATCGAAGGGCTTGAGGCGTACGCCCACACCCTCAAGAGTCTCGACGACGCCCAGGAGATCCATCACGATCTGTCCGACGCGGTGGCCGGGGCCACGCGGTCGGACCCCGCACAGGTCGTCGTCGGCGGGGCCGGTCTCTCGGGGATCCAGTCGGCCGGCGAAGTCGCCGCCTACCGGGACGAACACCGCGCGCCCGTCGAGGTGACACTCGTTGAGGGACTCGACGAGGTGCTCCCCGGCAACGATCCCGAACTCCAGGGAGCGCTCCGCAAGCGACTGGAGGCTGCCGGAATCGACATCATGACCGGCGAGTTCGTCTCGAAGGTCGACGAGGACACCATCTACGTCGGCGGTGGCGAAGACGAGGAGCCGACCGAACTCGACTACGACGTGTTCGTCTGGACCGGCGGCATCACGGGACAGGACGAACTCACGAGCACGGCCGTCGACAAGGACGACCGGAGCAACCGGATGTACGCCGACCGCGACTTCCAGACGAGCGACGACCGGGTGTTCGCCATCGGCGACACGGCGATGATCGAGCAGGGACCCGAGGACTTCGCCCCCCCGACCGCACAGGCCGCCTGGCAGGCAGCCGAGGTCGCTGGCGAGAATCTCGCCCGCGCAGCGCGCGGCGAATCGCTCCGGACCTGGACCTACAACGACAAGGGGACACTCGTCTCCGTCGGCGATAAGGCGGTCGCCCACGGTGTCGACCCGCTCCCCGTCGACACGTTCGGCGGCATCGGTGCCGAACTGCTGAAGAAAGCCGTCGCCGCCCGCTGGATCGCGGACGTCTCTTCTATCGGCCGGGCTATCGACGCCTGGTCGGACATGTAAGCGGTGGCGGCAACGGACGGGACGACGACCGTCGAGTCGCTCAGTGGTCGGTCGGTTCCGCGGGCGCCCGCATGTCGTCGATGCGGAGGATCAGAATGTTGTCGGTGTCGTCTTTGCCGTCGACCGTCCCGTCGATGACGAGTTTCGAGAGCGGCGTGGGACCGACACGCACCTCGTCGCCTTCGTGGAACTCCCGGACCGAGCCCTGAACGTGGATCTCGGCGCGACACAGATCGGGGTGGTGAACCGACGAGAGGTCAATCTCGCCGATGTTCGCCGTGTCGACGGGTTCGCCGTTGTGAAGTAGAGGGACGGCGGCCGGTTCGTCCATCTGGTCTACGTCGAGAGCCTCGAAGGCGCTGGCTGTCGGCTTGTACCCGCCTTTTGGCCCTGGTACGCCCTCGACGAGTTGGAGGGCTTTGAGACTCTGCATCTGGTTACGGATCGTGCCCGGGTTTCGGTCGACCTCGTCGGCGATATCCTCTCCTTTCACCGCGTCCTCGGTCTCGCGGTGCAGGTTGATGAGGGCCGTCAGGATCGTCTTCTGACTCGAAGTCAGTTCGATTGATGACATGGCTTTAGGTTGGTGACTAGCGTTATTAAATTCGATGGATGTGCGAAAACAGCGTCCGATTTTCTCCCCCCCGTCAGGGTGAACGCAGTACAGCTTTGGGTCTGTCGGGATTTCACCCCGCGCCGGGCGGAAAAACGCACCCTCGCAGGGGTAGCGCGGGAAGACACGGTTCGATTCCACCGTCGACACCGACCCGTCTTGTACGATCCCGCCCTGCCAGGCACGGACGAGACGGGTCGCATCCCGGTATCGACTACGGCGCGAGTCGCCGCGGCGTCGACACGGAGCCTCGGCGTGCGACATGCCGAGTGCGCCGGGCGAACGAATGCCAGCGACGGTCAGGCGTCGTCGAGTTCACCCTCGCCCGTCCGCTCGGCGGGGATCACGGCCACCGAGGCGACGGTGTCGCCGGCCGCCAGGTCCATGACAATGACGCCCATCGTGTTCCGCCCAACCGTCGAGACGTCCTCGACGGGCGTGCGGATGATCTGGCCGTCCTCGCTCATCACCACGAGGTCGTCGCCGGGGCCGACAGCGTCGATGGCGCAGGTCGGCCCGTTGCGGTCGTTCGTCTTGATGTCGATCAGTCCCTTGCCGTAGCGGGACTGTTGGCTGTAGGCGTCGACCGGCGACCGCTTGCCGTAGCCGTTGTCGGTCACCGACAGCACCCAGTCGTGATCGGCGGGGTCGGCCGCGGCCACGCCGACGACGTGGTCTCCGTCCTGCAACTTGATGCCGCCGACGCCGCGGGCGTCCCGACCCATCGGCCGGACCTCGCTCTCGTCGAATCGGATGCTCATTCCGTTGGCGGTGGCGACGATCAGGTCGTGGTCACCGTCGGTCAACTCCACGTCCACGAGAGCGTCGCCCTCGGCGAGGCGGATGGCCCGGATGCCGGTCGAGAGGATGTTGCCGAACTCGTCGACGGCGGTGCGTTTCACGCGGCCGTCGCGGGTCGCCATGGTGAGATAGCGGTCCGCGTCACCCTCTAGACTCTCGCAGTCGACGACCGCCTCGATCTCTTCGCCGTCATCGAGATCCAGGAGGTTCACGGCCGACTTGCCGCGGGCCGTCCGGCCCATCTCGGGCACCTGGTAGGTCTTTAGCTTGTACACCTGTCCCCGATTGGTGAAACAGAGCAGGTAGTCGTGGGTGTTCGCGAGGAAGACAGAGGAGACACGATCACCCTCCTTGAGGTCGGCGCCGATGATCCCCTTGCCGCCGCGGTGTTGGGGGTCGAACGTCGACAGCGACATCCGCTTGATGTAGTCGTCCTCGCTGACGACGACGAGGGTGTCCTCCTGGGGGATGAGGTCCTCGTCGGTCACCTCGCCGTCGTCCTCGATGACCCGGGTGCGGCGCTCGTCCGCGTACTCGGCTTTGATCTCGCGGAGTTCGTCCTTGATGACGCCGAGAAGTTCGGACTCGTGTTCGAGAATCTCCGATAACCGTCTGATCCGCGCCTGTACCTTCTCGTACTCCTCTTCGATGGCGGCCGTCTCCATCGAGGTGAGGCTGCCGAGTTGCATGGCGACGATGTGGTCGACTTGGTCGTCAGAGAAGTCGAAGGCGGCTTTCAGCGCCGCCTTCGCGGCGTCACGATCCGCGGCGTCCTGGATGAGTTCGACCACCTCGTCGGCGTTTTCCAGGGCCGTCAGTCGCCCTTCGAGGATGTGGGCGCGGTCCTCCGCCTCGGCGAGGTCGAACTCACTCCGGCGGCGCACGACCTCGCGGCGGTGATCGAGGTAGACCGAAAGCGTCTCCTTGAGGTCGAGCACTTTCGGCTGCCCGTCCACCAATGCGAGATTGATGACGCCGAAGGTCGTTTCGAGGTGGGACTCGAGCAACTGGTTTGTCACCACGTCCGGGTTCGCCCCCCGCTTGAGTTCGATCACGATGCGGATGCCGTCGCGGTCGGACTCGTCGCGCAGGTCGCGCACGCCGTCGAGTGCTCCCTCGTTGACGTCGTCGGCGATGCGTTCGATCAGGCGTGCCTTGTTCGCCTGGTAGGGAAGTTCCGTGACGACGATTCGGTCGTCCAGCGTCTCCATCTCGGCGCGGACGCGGAGACGACCTCTGCCCGTCTTGTACGCCTTGTAGATGGCGTTACGGCCGACGATGTTCGCGCCGGTAGGGAAGTCGGGCGCGACGACGTGGTCCATCAGGTCCTCGACGGTGCACTCGGGGTTCTCGATGAGGTGGATCGCCGCGTCGATTACCTCGCCGAGATTGTGCGGTGGCACGTTCGTCGACATGCCGACCGCGATGCCCGAGGAGCCGTTGACGAGCAGATTGGGGAAGGCCGCGGGCAGGACGTCGGGTTCTTGCTTCCGGCCGTCGTAGTTCGTCGAGAAGTCGACGGTGTCTTTCTCGATATCCGCGAGCAACTCCTCGGCGATGGGCGACATCCGGGCCTCGGTGTAGCGCATGGCCGCCGGCGGGTCGCCGTCGACCGAGCCGAAGTTACCCTGACCGTCGACCAAGGGCGCACGCATCGAGAAGTCCTGGGCCATCCGTGCCAGCGCGTCGTAGATGGCGCTGTCCCCGTGGGGGTGGAAGTCACCCATCGTCTCGCCGACGACGGAGGAGGACTTTCGGTGGGACGCCCGGGAGGTGACCCCCGCCTCGTGCATGGCATAGAGGATGCGCCGGTGGACGGGCTTGAGGCCGTCGCGGGCGTCGGGGAGCGCCCGTCCCGCGATGACCGACATCGCGTAGTCGATGTAGGACTGCTCCATCTCCTGTTCGATCCGGGCGGTGTCGACCCGACGGGCCGGCGCCACCGAGTCCTCGGGCACGTCCGAGCTCATATGTCCACCCACTCCGCGTCGCTCGCGTTCTCCTTGATGAACTGTTTACGCGGCTCGACCGCATCGCCCATGAGGATCGAGAACATGCGGTCGGCCGCCGCCGCGTCCTCGACGGAGATGCGCTTTAGAATCCGGTTTTCGGGGTTCATCGTCGTTTGCCAGAGCTGATCGGGGTTCATTTCCCCCAAGCCCTTGAACCGCTGGACTTGGTCGGCCTCGCCGTTACACTTCTCCTCGACGATCCGGTCGCGTTCGGCCTCGCTCATCGCGTCGTAGGTTTCTCCGCGGTATCTGACGCGGTAGAGCGGGGGTTGGGCGGCGTAGACGTACCCACGCTCCAGCAGCGGCTTCATGTGTCGATAGAGGAGCGTAAGCAGGAGGGTGCGAATGTGGGCGCCGTCGACGTCGGCGTCCGTCATCAGGATGATCCGCTCGTAGCGGGCCTCCTCGATGTCGAACTCCTCGCCGATGCCGGTGCCGATGGCGGTGATGAGCGCCCTGATCTCGTCGTTCTCTAGGATGCGGTCCAGGCGGTGTTTCTCGACGTTCAGAATCTTCCCCTTGAGTGGGAGGATAGCCTGGAACTCCCGGTCGCGACCCTGTTTGGCGCTCCCGCCCGCGCTGTCACCCTCGACGACGAACAGTTCGGACTTGCCGGGGTCCTTTGACTGACAGTCGGCGAGTTTGCCGGGCAGGGCCGTCGACTCGAGGGCGCTCTTGCGCCGGGTGAGTTCCTCGGCCTTTTTCGCCGCCTGGCGGGCCTTCGCCGCCTCGACGGCCTTGCCGACGATAGCCTGTGCCGTACTGGGATTCTCCTCGAAGAAGGTGCCGAGGTGTTGGTGGACGGCACTCTCGACGATACCCCGAACCTCGCTGTTGCCGAGTTTGGTCTTGGTCTGTCCTTCGAACTGCGGGTCGGGGTGTTTCACCGAGATGACGGCGGTCAGTCCCTCGCGGACGTCCTCGCCTTTGAGGGTTCCGTCGAGGTCACCCAGAAGGCCGTTGTCGGTCGCGTAGTCGTTGACGACACGCGTAAGCGCCGTCTTGAACCCCGTCAGGTGGGTACCGCCCTCGCGGGTGTTGATGTTGTTGGCGAAGGCGTGGATCGACCCCTGGAGTTCGTCGGTGGCTTGGAGGGCCACCTCGACGGAGATGTCCTGTGCCTCGTCGTCGAAGTACACGACCTCGTCGTGGAGTGCGGTCTTGGTCTCGTTGAGGTACTCGACGAACTCCCGGATACCGCCCTCGTAGCGGAAGGCGACGGCCTCGCCGTCGCGTTCGTCGGTGAGACCGATCTCGACCCCGGAGTTGAGGAAGGCGAGTTCCCGGAGGCGCGTCGACAGCGTCTCGAAGACGAAGTCGGAGGTCTCGAAGATGTCGTCGTCGGGCCAGAAGCGGACGGTCGTCCCCGTCTCCTCCTCGGGGGCGAGGTCACGTACCCGTTCGAAGCCATCTTCGACTGGTTCGCCCCGCTCGAATCGGTGGGTCCAGACGGCCCCGTCGCGTTTGATTGTGACCGCCAGTTCCGCGGAGAGGGCGTTGACGACGCTGACCCCGACGCCGTGGAGGCCACCGGAGACCTGATACGACTTGTTGTCGAACTTGCCGCCGGCGTGGAGGACGGTCATGATGACCTCGACGGCCGGTCGGTCGTACTCCGTGTGGGTGTCGACCGGGATGCCGCGGCCGTTGTCCGAGACGCTCACCGAGTCGTCCTCGTGGACGGTCACGTCGATGGCGTCACAGTAGCCCGCCAACGCCTCGTCGATGGCGTTGTCGACGACTTCGTAGACGAGATGGTGGAGGCCGCGTGTATCCGTCGACCCGATGTACATCGCCGGCCGCTTCCGGACGGCCTGGAGGCCCTCCAAGACCTGTATCTGTCCGGCTCCGTACGTTTGTTCGTCAGCCATAGAATCTACACGAGTTAGATGGCCACGACCCTTAAACACTCGCACGCGTGCGCGCGACAACAATTACGATTACACCAAGACGAAGTTCGGATTTCGATTCGACAAGCTGAGTTCGTCGTTCTCCGGGTACACCGGCCACGACCCGTTGCGTTCGGCGGGACAGCCCGGTCGGCCGCGCTCGGGCGCGCCCGGCGTTCCACTTTCACCCCGCTGGCGGTGGCCTTTTAAACGTCGTCCGGGTAGGGGGCGCACGGATGACATCGTTCCAGTCGACGCTCGGCGAGGACGGGGGCATCGCCGAGGAGTTGGCCGAGAACCAGCGGGCCATCTCCATCGCCGAGTTTTTCGAGAAGAACAAGCACATGCTCGGGTTCGACTCCGGGGCCCGGGGGCTGGTGACCGCCGTCAAGGAGGCGGTGGACAACGCCCTCGACGCCACGGAGGAGGCCGGCATCGCCCCCGACATCTACGTCGAAATCGCCGAGGCCGACGACTACTACCGGCTCATCGTCGAGGACAACGGGCCGGGGATCACGAAAGAACAGATTCCGCGGGTGTTCGGCAAACTGCTGTATGGCTCCCGATTTCACGCGCGCGAACAGTCCCGCGGCCAGCAGGGGATCGGGATCTCGGCGGCCGTGCTCTACTCGCAGCTCACCTCCGGGAAACCCGCCAAGATCACCAGCCGAACGAGGGGCAGCGCCGACGCCCAGTATTTCGAACTCGTCGTCGACACCGACGATAACGAACCTGAGATCCGGAACGAGCAGACCACCTCGTGGGATCGACCCCACGGGACGCGGATCGAACTGGAGATGGAGGCGAACATGCGGGCCCGCGCGCAACTGCACGACTACATCAAACATACGGCGGTCGTCAACCCACACGCCCGGGTCGAACTCCGGGAACCGGGCCTCGACGAGCCACTGAAGTTCGAGCGCGGCACCGACACGTTGCCCGACGAGACGGAGGAAATCCGCCCTCACCCACACGGCGTCGAACTCGGGACGCTCCTGAAGATGCTAGAGGCGACGGAGTCGTACTCGGTATCGGGCTTTCTGCAGGAGGAGTTCACGCGCGTCGGCAACAAGACGTCGACGAAGGTGTGTAACCGCTTCCGGGACCGCCACTTCGGCCGAGAGATGGCGTGGGGGACGCCAGCCCCCCACGACGAGGCCGACATCGAGGACGCCCTGATCGACGCCGTCGCCAACAAGAGCGCCGCCGCGACCGACTGGTTCGCGGCGCGCGTCGAGGAGACGGTCGGCGACCGGGAGCGCATCTCCCACCACGAACTCGTCGAAATCGTCGGGAACCTCGCCGACGCGGCCGAGGCGGAGTTCGACGAGACGTTCGGCGAAACGGTGCGTGAAAACGCCGTCGACGCGGCCTGGGCGGAGTGTACCCGGACCGATCTTCTGACCACGACCCTGTACGAGCGGATCGACAACGCGACGAGCACCCGGAAGGACGACGCGACGGTACAGGGCGTGGCCGAACGCCTCGCGGATAAGTTCGCCGCGACCGACGACCCGCGCCACCGGGCGACCCGCGACGAACTCGTGGCGTACGTCGACCGCTCGGCGGATCGGATCGAGGAGGCTACCGAGGCCACGTTCGGCGACACCGCCCGCGAGAACGTCGTCGAAGCCTGCTGGGCGATCATGCAGACAGTCCCGGACGACCTCCCGAAGGTGAAGACGGTCGCCGACGACCGAGACACTGCCTCCGAGTTGCTGGAGGCGATGCGCGCGACGGATATCCTCGCTCCCCCGACGGACTGTCTCTCGCCGATCACGGCGGACCTCGTCGAGGCTGGCCTGCGAAAGGAGTTCGATGCCGACTTCTACGCGGCCGCGACCCGCGACGCCGAGGTCCACGGTGGCGACCCCTTCATCGTCGAGGCGGGCATCGCCTACGGCGGCGAGTTAGAGAGCGACGGCTCGGCCAACGTGATGCGCTTTGCCAACCGCGTGCCCCTCGTGTACCAGCGCGGCGCGTGTGCCATCACCGACGTGGTCAAGGATATCGGCTGGCGGAACTACGGCCTCGATCAGCCGGGCGGACGCGGCCTCCCCTCCGGCCCCGCGGTGGTGATGGTCCACGTCGCGTCGACGAACGTCCCCTTTACCAGCGAGTCGAAGGACGCGGTGGCGAACGTCCCCACAATCGAAGACGAGATCGAACTCGCTATCCGCGAGGCCGCCCGAGAGCTGAAATCCTACCTCAACCGCCGGCGGTCGCTAGAGAAACGCCGGCGCAAACAGGAGGTACTGGGACGAATCCTCCCCGAGATGGCGGACAAGCTGGCGGCGGTGACCGGACAGGAGCGCCCGAACATCGACGGCGCACTCGGACGCATCATGAACAACGTCCTCGTCGAGCGGACGGTCGAGGAGGGGGCGGTGACACTCGCGGTGCGGAACCACTCCGAGCGAAAGGAGGAACTCGACGTGACCGATATCGTCGATCAGGAGCCGACGGCGGTGAGCGACGGTGCGTCGGTGGTCGACCTCGACGACGAGTGGTTCGTGCAGTGGTCCCCGTCGGTGTCGGCGGGTGAGACAGCCCAGCTCACCTACGAGGTGAGCGACGGCGACGGGGCGACCTTCGACGTCGACGTCGAGGGAATCGAAGGCGAGAAGCTCACGGTGGATACATGAGTACCCAAGACGAACGCGCACGGCGGCAGTTGATCGACCTCGCGGCGGCGTTTTACGACCAATTCGACCAGGGGGAGGTCCCGGAGATGACGCTCCCGACGCGGACGAAAAGCAACATCGAGTACGACGAGGACAGCGGCGTGTGGGTCTACGGTGACCGCACCTCGACGCGCTCGGCTAACTCCGTGCGTGGCGCTCGGAAGCTGCTGAAAGCCACCTACACAATCGACTTCCTCGCCCGCCAACTGGAGGAGGGGCGTTCCTCTACTCTCCGTGAACTCTACTACCTCTCGGAGTCGTGGGACTCCGACGAGGCGGCCTTTGCCGATCAGGACGAGTCCAACCAACTGATCGAGGACCTCGAAATCGTCTCGGACGTGACCCGCGAGGACTTCCACATGCGGCCCGAGGAGTCGGGCGCGACGCTGATGGGTCCCCTGGAGTTGCGCGAACAGACCCGTCGTGGCGAACGCGAGATCCACTGCCAGAAAGACGTCGGTGAGGGTGGCTACCAGATTCCGAACAATCCCGATACGATCGACTTTCTGGATCACGATATCGAGTTCATCCTCTGTGTCGAGACCGGCGGTATGCGAGACCGTCTCGTCGAGAACGGCTTCGACACCGACTACAACGCCCTGATCGTCCACCTGAAGGGACAGCCGGCGCGGGCGACCCGCCGAATCACCAAGCGTCTCCACGACGAACTCGACGTGCCGGTCGTGGTCTTTACCGACGGCGACCCCTGGTCGTATCGCATCTACGGCTCAGTCGCCTACGGCTCGATCAAAAGCGCCCACCTCTCGGAGTATCTCGCCACGCCGGAGGCGGACTTCGTCGGCATCCAGCCCGAGGATATCGTCGAGTACGACCTGCCGACCGATCCCCTCGCCGACTCTGACGTGAACGCCCTAGAGTCGGAACTCGACGATCCACGCTTTACCACCGACTACTGGAAAGAGCAGATCGAACTCCAACTCGACATCGGGAAGAAGGCCGAACAGCAGGCGCTTGCCTCCCGCGGGCTCGATTTCGTCACCGACGAGTACCTGCCCGAACGGCTGTCCGAGATGGGCGTATTATAGACTAACATACACTTATTCGTTCGGGCGACGTACCGGGAGTATGCAGTTCGAATTCGACATCGAGCGGCTGCGTCACCTGCCCGAGACGCCGCTCAAGGCACTCCGACGCTCGTTCTGGTGGGTCCGCAAGACGTTCTTCTCGAAGCCCAAGCCCGAGAACCCGGCCGTCGTCGTCGCGATGGACGAGTCCGAGGCGGAGGCGTTTCTCGGCGAGCGCTTCTTCGAACCGGGCTGGGAGCTGTCCTACAGCTACCGCAACGAAATCGTGAACGTGCGGCGAGTGCGATACGTCCGCGACCACCCGTCGGGGATGCACTGGTGGCAGACCCACATCCGCGGCTACAGCCACCCTGACGGCCTCGAACTCGCGGCTCACGTCGAACCCGAACCCGCCGAACACCCCGACGCTCACGTCTCCGGAGACTACATCGACGTGCCACGGGGGAACGCGACGCTCGTCGGCATCTTGGAGGAAGCGAACGTGGAGTTCCGGCGGATCGGTGACTGGGAGGGGACGGACGCCGCGTCGCCGGACTCGACGGTCACTGTGGACGCCGGCGCCTGATACGGTTTATGATGCATCGGTACCAGTGGGTCGCCAGACCGTCTCGGCGACCCACCGGCACACAGTCAAGATACTCCGTATGAGCCGCTATGCCCACCCTTCGTCGAGGACGACCGGAACCCCGCGGCCGGCAACGTCGGCCGCGAACGCCCGCGCGTCCGCCGCGAGGAACGACTGCGTGTCGTAGTGGATCGGACAGACGAGATCCGGATCGAGTCGCTCGGCGAGGGCGGCGGCCTCGTGGCGATCCATACAGACCGACCCCGAGATGTTCGCGAGAAACAGCGACACGTCGAGGCCGTCGTGGTGAGGGAGGGCGTCCGAGTCGCCCGGCCAGAAAACCGGGGTCGGAGCGTCCCCGACGACAAAGCGGTAGCCGACGCCGGACCCTTTCGGATGCATAACCGAGCCGTCCGGGTTCGCCTGCGGTCCATCGGGGTCGTTGTACGCCGGGAGGCTCCGAACGGGGACGCCCGCGGCCTCGATCCGGTCGTCCTCGCCGATCCGGCGCAGGTCGTACCCCTCTTCGGCCGCCAGCGTCTCGGGTGACGGCGGCCGCCCGGCGCGGTCGGCGTCGACGCCCTCGTAGACGACGAGCGTGGCGTCCGGCGCTGCAACGCGACGGACCCCGTCGGGATCGTAGTGGTGATCGTGGGTGACGAGCACCACGTCGCCGTCGCGGGCGTCGTATGCGGGGCCGTCGGGGTGACGGGTGTCGACCCCCGCGGGTGGCTCCCAGTCGCCGGTCACCACGCCGTACCGGCCGGGGTCGGTGTAGACGACCGTCTCGCCGTCGTCGACGCGGGCGGTGGCGTAGCCGAGCCAGCGCACGCGGAGGTCACGGTGGCGGATCATACCGGGGATACTCGGCGGCGGGTCAAAAACGGTCGGTCGAAGGGGCTACTCGCCCGCCAGCCGCTCGATTCGCGACAGCGAGTCGGCGTCTGCGGGTCGCTTGTCCTCGCGGACGGCGACGAACCGGGGAAAGCGGAGCGCGTAGCCCGATCCGTAGGTGGGCGACGCCTGAATCTCCTCGTAGCCGACCTCGAAGACCACCGCGGGATCGAGTGTCACCTCGGTCCCGTCCTGGTGTTGGATCAGCGGCTCCAGTAAGTCGCTCAACTCGGCTAGTCGCTCGTCGGAGATGCCCGTTGCCACCTTGCCGATGGTGACGAAGTCGTCGCCGTCGGGGGCGTCGTTTCGGGCCGACAGGAGGAAGGTGCCGAGGTGGTTCGCCCGCCGTCCCTCGCCCCACTCGGCGCCCGTGACGACCAGATCGAGCGTCTCGACCTCCGGTTTCCGCTTCAGCCAATTTTGTCCCCGTTTGCCCGGCGTGTACGCCGAGTCGGGGTTTTTCAGCATGATCCCTTCGTGGTCCGCCGCCAGCGCCTCGGTCTCACGGGCCGCGACGGTGTCGGGGTCGGCGGTGATCGTGAGCGGAGAGACGCCGGTCGGGAGCACCGATTCGAGGTGATCGCGGCGGTCCCGGAGTGGGGTATCGAGCAGGTCCGTCCCGTCCGCGTGGAGGCAGTCGAACGCCCGCAGTTCAATGGCTACCTCCTCGCGCATCCGGGCCACGTCGTGTTTGCGCCGGAACCGACGGAGCACCGCCTGGAAGGGGAGCGGGTCGCCGTCGTCGTCGACGGCGAGTGCCTCGCCGTCGAGGATGACCGGCACGTCGACCGCGTCCTGAACGAACTCGACGATTTCGGGAAGCGCGTCGGTCACGTCCGCCATATTCCGGGAGTAGACAGCCGTCTCGCCGTCGGGGTCGTGGTGGACCTGGACCCGCGCGCCGTCGAACTTCGTCTCGACGGCGACGGCCGCCCAAGCGTCGAGGGCGTCGTCGGCGGTGCCAGTCTGGGCCAGCATCGCCCGCACCGGCCGGCCGACGGTCAGCGCCACGTCCGCCAGTCCCGCTTTCCCCTCGTCGCGAGCGCGGACCGCCACCGCGCCGTAGTCGTTGGTCACCTGGAGTGCGTTCTCGACGGCGTCGACGGGCACGTCGAACGCCTCGGCGATGGCGTCCCGAACCGTTCCCTCGCCAACGCCGATCCGCATCTCCGAGAGGACGAGACGGGCGAGATACCGAGTCGCGAGCGGATCGGCGCGGTTGAACAGGCCGAACAGGGTGTCGACCTTTCGATCCTGGCTTCCCGACCCGTCGGCGCTCGCCAGCGCCCGCAGGCGGTCGTCCACGTCGGCGACGGTGAGGGGGTCGGGGTCGGCGGCACCGAAGGCGGCGAGACCGCGCTGTCCGCCCGTCTCGAGCGACTCGGCGACGGCCCCGATGTCGCCCGTTTCGGCGAGGCGGTCGGCCACGTCGTCGGCGGTCACGTTCGGGCCGGCGGCGCGTGCGAGCGCCGTATGACAGAGCTGTGGCCCGACGTCGAGTGTCGTTCCGTCCCAGGCGGGGACGATCCGCCCGAGCAGGAGTCGGACGACAACGGGTAGGTCGTCGCCAGCGTCGGCGAACAACCCCGCGACCAGCGACGTGATTTCGAGGTCCGCCGTCTCGGCTTCGACGGCGGCGACGCGGTCGGCGAACTCCGAGAACTCCATGCCGAACGGTTCGACGCCGCGATTCCTGAGACTATCGGTTCCGTCGCGAGGGGTCATCACCGACTCCGGAGCGGGTCGGGGTGCACAACCCCTTTTACCCACGGTACCGTACATAACGGTATGACGTTCCAACCCGGAAGTGACCTCGACGACGAGGACGTACAGTCGCGTGTCGATGCGGCCATTGACGAAAACGACGTGGTGCTGTTCATGAAGGGGAACCGACTGATGCCCCAGTGTGGCTACTCCAAGCGGGCGCTCGAACTGATCGACCAGTATGTCGACGACTTCGAGACAGTCGACGTGTTGCCGGCGCTGCCGGAGTTCCGGGCGGCGCTCGAATCCCACAGTGGGTGGGAAACGACGCCACAGACGTACGTCGAGGGGGAGTTCGTCGGCGGGAGCGACGTGCTCGCGGAACTCGACGAGCGGGGCGAACTCGAGACGACCCTCGCCGGCGAGTGACGGGGCGACGTGTTCGCCGCGCAACGGGAACAGTAGGTCATATAAGCATACGCCCCGTACGTCCCCGTAGACGGGCGTAGTGGCGCTACCCTCGCCGAGAACAAACTATGTCAGGCCGCGTATATCGACTCCATTCGACGCTCGAACTGCCACTCGAAGACGTGCAAGACTATTTCGAGGGGGATCCCGAACTCCCTCCCGAAATCGCCGACGTGACAATCACTCGACGAAACAACACACTCATCCTGAAAGCCGCCGCCGAGGACGAGGACCTGAGCAAATACACCCCGACCGCCCAACTCAAAGCCAGCGTCACCGAGACGCGGGTCTACGAGGAGGAGCCGCCGCGTGCCGGCGGCCCGTGGCAGGAAGAGGAGGAGGAGATCCCCTCGGAACTCGTCGAGTTCGCCTGCTTCAAGGGCGACCGCGAGACGGTGCTCCAGAACACGGCGCTCCAGTATCCCATGTTCCTCGTGTTGCGAGACATCGCCCGAATGTCCGAGAAGGGGACGCTGACCGCCATCGTCGAAGAGGACGACGAACTCAAGGCGACACGGATCGTGGAAGGCGAGGAGCGGCCCGCCTCGGTCGAAGTCGTCGAGAACCCCAGCCAGTCCCAAGCCGAGAAAAACGGCGTCAACTGGCGGGACAACGACTTCATCTCGGAGTAATCGGCAGTCGGCGCAGCCACGTGGCGACGGCCCCTGCACAGGCGTAACCTGTCGGTGACGATGACCGTCGCTCCCGGAACCGCCAGCTTTTATTCTCGACGTTCGGTACGGTCGACATGGACCAGTTGCGGCAGTCGCTCCTCGACGCGCCGATCATCGAAAAAGGGGATTACGAGTACTTCGTCCATCCCGTCAGCGACGGGGTTCCGATGCTTCGCCCCGAACTCCTGCGGGAGATCGTCATCAAGATCATCCGAAAGGCCGACCTAGAGGACATCGACAAGATCGTCACGCCGGCGGCGATGGGCATTCACATCTCGACGGCCGTCTCGCTGATGACCGACATCCCGCTGGTTGTGATCCGGAAACGACAGTACGGCCTCGACGGCGAGGTGTCGCTGTCGGCCCAGACCGGCTACTCCGAGAGCGAGATGTACATCAACGACGTGGAGGCGGGCGACCGAGTGCTCGTCCTCGACGACGTGCTCTCGACGGGCGGGACGATGAAGGCGATCCTCGACGCCCTCGAACACATCGGCTCCGAGGTGATCGACGTGGTCGCGGTGATCAAGAAGGCTGGGCCGAACGACCTGGACGACGCCGGCTACAGCGTCAAGACGCTGATCAACGTTACCGTCGAGGACGGCGAGGTCGTTATCGTCGACGCCCACGGAGACGGGTAACCGTCACAGCCCGACGGCGTCGGGTGGTTCTACTGACCGATGGGTATTAGTGCGCACCGCCGTTTTGAAGAGGTATGCCGTCTGGTAACGACCGCCGAGGTACGTCGGGCACGGCGGAGCGTCGGGGCCGGCGGGGACGCCGCGACGTGTTGAAACTGCTCGGAGCGACGAGCGTCGCCGGGTTGGCGGGCTGTTCGGGGAACGGCGAGGGCGACGGTGGCGACGGGAACGGGGCGTCTACGGAGAGCGCCACCCGGAGCGTCGGCGGGACTTACGTCTCTGCGTCGAGCGTCGACGCACAGTCGCTCAACTGGCTAACCATCGCCGACGCTACCTCCGGTTCGTTTGTCACCGCCACGCTCGATGGAATCTGGGCGATCAAACCGAACCGCGAAATCTTCCCGCTCTGGGGTGACTACTCCACCGACGACGGGCGAGTCTACGAGATACAACTCCGCGACAACCTGGAGTGGGGGGCGGGCTACGGCCAGATGACCGCCGACGACTGGGTGTACATGATCCAGAACGTCTTCCAAGCCCGGCCCAACTGGAGCGGGTATCCCAACGCCGCCGACTGGTTCCGGACGAATCCCGAGTCGGGGCAACGAGAGCCGATTCCGGTCGAGCAGACGGGCGAACTCACCTTCGAGATCAGGCTGTTCGAGGTCGACCCCTCGCTTCCGTTCAAGCCGATTCTGTGGCGGCAACAGTGCATCCCGCGGGGCATCTTAGAGCAGTACGTCGAGGATCAGGACGCCGAGGGACTCCAGCAGGACGAGGAACTCAACACGCTCGCGTACGCCGGCAACCTCGGCCCGTACACGTACGACACATGGGAGCGATCCGCACGGTACACGGTTACCCGCAACGAGGACTACTACCTCCAGGACGTGGAGGGAGTCCCGGATCGGTTCGCGGAGGCGCCGTACTTCGATCAGCAGACGGTGCGGGTCATCAGCGAGGAGAGCACGCGCTTGGGCGCGCTGGAGTCGGGGGAGGTGGACTCCTCGGGTATCCCCCCGGACAAGGCCAACCGGTTCGAGAACCTGCCGAACGTCACTGTCAACGTCACGCCACAGCCGTACCTCCGTATGATCGTCTACAATATGCGGTCGAACGGGTGGGAGCCGTTCCGCTCGAAGGCGGTTCGGCGGGCGCTCGGCTTCGCGGTGAACAAAGAGAGCGTCGTGCAGAACGTCCTTCGAGGGTACGCGGACGTGGCTCAGACGATGCAACCGGAGTGGTCGGACTGGTACGACGACAGCCAGGTCGAGGAGTTCGGCGTCGGCGACCGGTACGGCCCGGAGGAGACGCGTACCCGCCTCGAATCGGCGCTGTCGGGCACCGAGTACGGGTACGACGGCGAGCGCCTCGTCGACGGGTCGGGCGAGCAAGTCACCCTCTCCATCTACTACGACTCCGGCCAGCCGACCGAAGGCACCATCGCGGAGTTCGTCGCCCAGGAGTTCGGTGAGAACGCCGGCATCGACGTCCAACCCGAGGCCGTCTCGTCGTCGACGTTCCAGAGCAACTACGTGCAGACGTCGGCCCCCGACGGGACCGACCCCGAGTGGACCGCGGGAACGTTCAACGGCGGCCCCCGTGACGTAGCTACCAGCGCCGACTCGTGGGACATGTCGATAAACCTTCAGTTCAACACCTACCCCTTCACGCCGGCCTCCAGCAAGGGCTTTTTCGAGCGGCGTGGCGGCATCAACTTCTACGGCTACTATCCGGACGAGGACATCTCGGCGCTGTACGAGGAGGCGACCGCCACGACCGACGAGGAGCGGCGCCGTGAACTCTTCGGCGAGGCGTTCGGCCTCATCAGCGAGGAACAGCCCTTCGGCTTTCTCGCCATGCCGTCGAGCGTGACCGGGTACGCCGAGTCGGTCAGGGGGTACGACGAGGAGTTCAACACCGGCTGGGACTCCCAGGCGTGGTACTTCGCGTGATCGGGAGGCGACCGGACCGGTGAGTATGCGCTGGTACGTGGTTCGGCGGGTGCTGTGGGCGGTGGTCGCGACGTTCCTCATCCTCTCGGTTACGTGGGGGCTCCTCGCGGTCACGCCGAATCCCGCGGCCGAGCAGATGCAGTTCCAGGCCGCCGCCAGCGGCGGCTCCGCCGAGGCCGCCGAGGAGGCCTTCGAGGCCCGCCGCGGCCTAGATCGCTCCCCGTGGGTTCGCTATCAAGAGTATATGACCAACATGGTGACGCTCAACTGGGGGTGGTCACAGAGCCGCTCGCAACCCGTCATCGAGGCCATCGCCGCGGCGCTACCCTATACGGCTATCTACTCGGTGCCGACGACAATCCTCTCGATACTCTTGGGGCTGGCCATCGGTCTCTACTCCGCGACCAATCAGTACACCAAAAGCGACTACGCGGCAACCTTCTTTGCCTTCTTCGGATACGCCATCCCCAACTTCTGGTTCGGCATCATCCTCCTGTTGGTCTTCGGGGTCCAACTCGGCTGGTTCCCCGTCGTGTTCGACTCCGACATTCCATTTTTCAGCCTCGGGATGGCCCGCCAACTCGTCCTGCCGGTCGTCGTGCTGGTGACGGGGACCATCGCGGGCGTGATGCGCTACTCCCGCGCCGAGGCCTTAGAGTACGTCGAGGCGGAGTTCGTCAAGACGGCCAAATCGAAGGGAGCGGACGGCTACCGCATCCTCACCCGCCACATCCTGCGGCCGGCGGCGGTCCCGCTGATGACCATTCTCGTCGGAGACATCCTCGGCATCTTCCTCGCGGCCTCCTATCTCGTGGAAGTGGTCTTTGGCATCCCCGGTCTCGGCCAACTGTCGTACAACGCCATCCTCGCCCAAGACACGTCGCTGGTGCTCGGGACGACGCTCATTTTCACCTTCGTCTCGGTCGTCGGCAACCTCGTTCAGGACGTGGCGTACACCGTGCTGGACCCACGGATCGACTACGGTGATCGCTGATGGCGGGGGAGTCAGACACCTTCGAGTCCGTCGACTGGGAGGAGACCGGGGGACGATTCTCGACGCTCTCGCGGCGGGACCGCTGGGCGCTCGCGACTGTCGTCGGACTGCTCGCCGCCTTCGTCTACGACTACGCAATTTTGCCCGCCGACCGCCCCACGATCACAGTCCCGGTGGAGTGGAACGTCACACAACTCGACTGGCTGTTCGTCTCGACGCTGCTTGCGCTCCTGCTCTATGTCGCCGTCCCGCTCTACAACAACCGCCGGCTGACCGCATACTACTGGCGAGAGTTCCGCAAGAACCGCATGGCTATCCTGAGCCTAGTGTACTTGCTCGTCGTCTTCCTGATCGGCGTGGTCGGGCCGCTGTTTCTGGACAAGCCGGTGCTGGCGGTCGAACGGGCCTACCAGCCGCCGGTGTTCACGAGCGTCGACGCCGCGGTGCCGGTCGACTGTCTCGGCGCCGTCGTTGAGGGCCGCTGCCAGGGAACGATGGCCCACCCGCTGGGCACGACCGGCGACGGCAAGGACATCCTCGTCCTCGTCGTCTACGGGATGCAGGTCAGCATGAAAGTCGGGCTGATCTCGACGCTCCTGGTGGTGACCATCGGGACGGCTGTCGGCACCGTCGCCGCCTACGGTGGCGGGCTAGTCGACGAACTGCTGATGCGCTATGTCGACGTGCAACTTGTCTTTCCCGCCTTCTTCCTCTATCTCCTGCTCACCTACCTCTTCGGGGGGAGCCTGTTCATGTTCATCGTCATCTTCGGGCTGACGGGGTGGGGTTCCATCGCACGCCTGGTTCGCTCGGAGGCGCTCCAGCGCGCCGAGGAGGAGTACATCACGGCCGCCCGGAGCGCCGGCGCCGGAACGCTCTATGTCATCCGCCGACATCTGATCCCTAACGTCTCGAACAGCGTCATCACCGCGGCGACGCTGCTGATCCCCGGATTCATTCTCTTCGAGGCATCGCTCTCCTTTCTCTCGCTTGGCGACCCGACCGTCCCCTCGTGGGGACAGGTGATCGCCACCGGGCGGGGCGACCTCTCGACGGCGTGGTGGGTGTCGACGTTCCCCGGCGTCTTCCTCTTTACGACCATCCTCGCGTTCAATTTCATGGGCGACGCGCTGCGCGACGCACTCGACCCGCGACAGGAGACATAGCCATGTCCGCCGAACCACTGCTCTCGATCCGCGACCTGCGAACCGTCTTCCACACCGACGACGGCCTCGTCCGCGCCGTCGACGGCGTGAGCTTCGATATCGGCCGCGGCGAGACCGTCTGCATCGTCGGCGAGTCGGGCAGCGGGAAGACGGTCACCGGCGAGTCGATTACGCGCCTGATCCGGACGCCGCCCGGCGAGATTGCGGCCGGCGAAATCGTCTTCGACGGGCAGGACCTGACGGCGCTCTCCGACGAGGCGCTGCGGGCGCTCCGGGGCGACCGTATCGCTCACGTGTTCCAGAACCCGCAGGGCGCACTCAACCCGGTCTACACCGTCGGCTGGCAGATTGTCGAGGCGATCCGCCTCCACGAAGACGTCTCGAAGGGAGCCGCCCGCGACCGGGCGGTCGACCTCCTCGACCGGGTCGGAATCCCGGAGGCGACCCGGCGGTTCGACGACTACCCCCACGAGTTCTCCGGCGGCATGAAACAGCGGGTCTCCATCGCCATGGCGCTGGCGACGAACCCCGACCTCCTGATCGCCGACGAGCCGACGACCGCCCTCGACGTGACGATCCAGAACCAGATCCTCTCGCTGCTCGATGACCTCCAGACCGAGTTCGACATGAGCGTGCTGTTGATCACCCACGACCTCGGTGTCGTCGCCGAGGTGGCCGACCGCGTGGTGGTGATGTACGCCGGCAAGGTGATGGAGCGAGGTGGCGTCTTCGACGTGTTCGAGCAGCCATCGCACCCGTACACCCGGGCGCTCTTGGACTGCTTGCCCGGTCGCGGCGACGGCGCCGCCTCCATCGGTGGACGGCTCCCGTCGTCAACCGATCCACCCGCCGGCTGTCGGTTCCACCCAAGATGCGAGCACGCGGTCGACGCCTGCCGGGAGGGCGAGCAACCCCCCGACTATGCGGTCGACGGCGACGACGACCACGTCGTCTCCTGTGTCCACTACGAACCCGGGGGCGACCCGTCGGTGGTTCGAGGCGGGGGCGACGACGCCGGGTCCGGAGACGCCGTCGACGACGACGGTGGTGACGGCCGCGGTTCGGGCGCGGTCGGCACGCCACCGGCCGACCGGACGCTCCGCGCCGAGTCTCTCGGGGACGACGGGTCCGACGCCGACCGGGAGGACCGCGCGTGACCCGCCCACTGCTCGACATCGAGGGGTTAACAAAACACTACCCGATCACGGAGGGCGTGCTCCGGAACGAGGTGGGGCGGGTCCGCGCCGTCGACGGCGTGAGCTTCACCGTCGACCGCGGCGAGACACTCGGTCTGGTCGGCGAGTCCGGCTGTGGGAAGTCGACGGCGGCGACGGCGGCGCTCCGACTGGAGGAGCCGACCGACGGCCGCATCGTCTTCGACGGCGCGGACGTGACCGCCTTCGGCGACGCGGAACTCAAGCGGTTCCGTCGGCGCGCCCAGATGGTGTTTCAGGACCCCACGTCGAGTTTCGATCCGCGGATGAGTATCGGGGAGTCGGTGGCCGAACCCCTCCGCGTCCACGGGATGCGCGACCGGGCGAAGCGGCGTCGCATCGTCGGCGACCTGCTCGAACGGGTGGGACTCGACGCCGCCGACATGGATCGCTACCCTCACGAGTTCTCTGGCGGGCAAAAACAGCGGATCGGCCTGGCGCGTGCGCTGGTTATCAACCCAGATCTGATCGTCGCTGACGAACCCGTGAGCGCGCTCGACGTGAGCGTGCAGGCGGATATCCTCGACCTGATCGACCGCCTCCAGTCGGCGTTCGGCCTCGCTATCCTCGTCATCAGTCACGACATGGGCGTTGTCCGCGAGGTCTGTGATCGGGTGGCCGTGATGTATCTCGGCGAAATCGTCGAGACGGCGTCGACGGAGGAACTGTTCGAAGACCCCAAACACCCCTACACCCGGGCGTTGCTGGCGTCGACGCCGGTTGCCGATCCCCGACAGCGAGGGCAGGGGGCGAGCCTCAGCGGCGACGTGCCGAGTCCGTCGGACCCGCCACCAGGCTGTCGGTTCCACACCCGCTGTCCGGAGGTCATCCCCGACGAGTCCTACGACCTCGACGACGCGACCTGGCGGGCGGTGTTGAATCTCCGACTCCGTGCCGAGTCAGCGGGCATCGACGTCGCGGCGGTCCGGGAGTACGCCGCCGCGGACGACGACGACGATACCACGGCGGTCGATCCGGCGGCGGTGCGGGCGGCGATCCGCGAGGAGTTCGACGTCCCCGCGGAACTGCCCGACCCGGACGCCGAGGCGGCGGTGGCGGCCGCGCTCGACCGGATCGTCGACGGCGACGTCGAGGCGGCGGCCGACCGACTCGGCGAGGCGTTCCCGACGGTCTGTCGGCGTGAGCGCCCCGAACTCGTCCCGACCGACACGGATCTCGCGGCAGCGGAGTGGCGGGCGATCAAGGGGTTCCGCGTGTGGGTGGCGACACTCGTCGACGAATCGGCCGAGACGGTCACCGGGCGGGTGCGCGAGCGGTGCGGCGAGGGGGCCGACCGAGAGGGTGAGGTCGACCGCCTCGCGGTGCGTGCGGCGTTTCGACTCCCCGAACCCCTTTCGGATTCGGCCGCCGAGCGGGCGGTTGGGGCGGCGGTCGACGCGCTTCTCGCCGGTCGGGCCGGCGACGCCGCCGACGAACTGTACGACGCGTTCGGTCCGCTCCGCGAGAGCGCCTGTCACCTCGGCTAGTCGATCCGGAAAGCGGGTTCCGCGACGTTCTCGCTCCGACACTCGGGGCAGTTCGAGGGGTGGTTGATCCGGTCGTCGAAGGCGTCGAAGCCACAGTCCCGACAGGTCGGCGGCGAAACGAGTAACTGTTCGTCGTCGGGTAGCGACCGGGCGACGTGTCGCAGGTGGTCGTAGACGGCCGATCTGGCGGTGCCGTGACTGGCCGAGAGATCACTCGCCGTCGCGGCGCCGTCCCGAAGGTCGGCCGCGATCCGTTCACGGGTCGTCGACTCCATACACCCCGTTTGCGGGTGGCAGACAAAGCCCTTTCCGCACCGCCGTGGCCCCGTGATACAAAACAATCTTGGTACTGCGGTCGGTCGAGATTCGTATGAAGGCTATCGTTCTGGCGGGAGGGTATGCAACGCGGCTCTGGCCGATCACCAAGCATCGGCCGAAGATGTTCCTGCCCGTCGGCGAGTCGACGGTCATCGACACCGTCTTTGCCGACCTCGAGGCCGACGACCGCATCTCCGAGGTGTACGTCAGCACCAACGAGCGTTTCGCCGACGACTTCGAGTCGTATCTGGCCGACAGCGCGTTCGAGAAGCCGACCCTCTCCGTCGAGGAGACGACGGCCGAAGACGAGAAGTTCGGCGTCGTCGGCGCCATCGCCCAACTCATCGACCGTGAGAACGTCGAGGAGGACCTCATCGTCATTGCTGGCGACAATCTCATCAGTTTCGACCTCACGGACTTCGTCGACTTCTTCGAGGACCGAGGGACACCCACCCTCGCCGCCTACGATGTGGGATCGAAAGAGCGGGCCCGGTCGTACGGGCTGGTCGACCTCGACGGCGACCGAGTCGTCGACTTCCAAGAGAAGCCCGACGACCCCAAGAGCACGCTCGTCTCTATCGCCTGTTATGCCTTCCCCGCCGACTCGCTCCCGCTGTTCGAGGAGTATCTGAACGCGGGGGAGAATCCCGACGAACCGGGGTGGTTCATCCAGTGGATGCAGGCCCGACAGGCGGTCCACGCCTTCACCTTCGACGGTGCGTGGTTCGACATCGGGACCCCAGAGAGTTATCTCGACGCTGTCGCCTGGCAACTCGACGGCGACGTTAGCGTCCACCCAACGGCGACCGTCGAAAGCTCCCAGCTCCGGGGCAACGTCCACGTGATGCAAGGGGCCAAGGTAACCGATTCGACGCTCGAACGCACCGTCGTTTTCCCCGACGCGACCATCCGCGACGCCGACGTCCGCGGGTCGATCATCGACGAGAACACGCGGATCGAGAACCTCGACCTGGCCGACGCGCTCATCGGCGCGCACTCGACGATGACGAACGGGGACGGGGACGCTGACTAACGGCGCGCTACGGCGGGACCGACCGCCGAACGGTTGACATCGTCACCAACACCGCACTTTCCGCCGTGTTCGACCAGTAGACGAACCGTACAGCTCAATCCTCGCCGGGGTTAGTGCGGCCGTCGCTTTCGTTGCCGTCGGCGTGGCCGCGCGACGCCGACCACGAGCGTCGCCAGGACCAACGAGGACGACGAGTGCCGACGCCTCCCCCCGGTGACAGTGTCCGAGAGTGCGGATGTCGGCGGACACACCGAGCCTGCGGATCTCACCCGTCCACGGGGCCGAGACGGGCGTCGGTGATTCGCAGGTGGCCGCGGGTCCCCTCCCACACCGACTCCCACTCCAGTTCGATGGGTCGTCGCATGTGGGGGGCGTCGATCACGAGCGTCTCGAACTCGCCACCCTCCCCGAGTGGGTGAACGCCGTGTGAGTCCTCGAGGGCGACCAAATCGTCGAGGGCGTCGGCGTCGAGTCGGCGGCCGAGCCAAGACTCGTCCAGTCCGCCGGCCGCCACCTGGACGATCAGTATCTCGAAGCCGGCGTCGAGCATCGCCTCGCCGAGTTCGACCGGGTCCCGCTGCCAGAGCGGGGCAAACAGGTCGATCCCCAGTCGGTCGCACATGGCTTCGATGCGACTGGTCTGGAACTCGCTCTCGACGGCGCCGGCGGTGACCCCCGACAGGCCGTCCGTTTCGGCCAACTCCCGGAGCGCCGCCTCTAGCGGTTCGAGTTCGGCGTCACCCTGCGCGCCCGCGTCGGTGGCGGCCGCGGCGCCGAGGTCACCCGGGTCGACGTCGAGTAGGTCGATCCCGATGCTCTCGGCGGCCAGCGCGGCGAGGTCGGTCGCCGGAGTGTGGTACATATAGGAGTCCTCGCCGGGGTGGACGGTCACCAGTCGCGTCACGTTCAATCCGTCTTCGAGCGCCTGGTACAGCGCCCACGAGGAGTCTTTGCCGCCCGAAAAGAGGCTCGCCCACTGGTTGGTCATCGGCGAATGCTACATGAAGTGGGCGGTTAGAAACTGTGGTTCGCCTTCGGGAGCGGCGTCTACATGTAGCCCAGGTCGCGGAGGCGCTCCATGAGGTCCTCCTTGTCCTGGGCGCGGCCGGCACGTTCGGTCGTGTTCTCGATGTCCTGGAGCCAAGCGGGTTCCTCGTCGGACTTCTCGGTGCTGACCTCGCTTCCGAGCGAGCGGAACCCGGCGAAGTACTTGGGACTGACCGGGATGTCGGCCTGCGTCAGGCCGTTGGGCAGGTCGTCGGCACCCTGGGGCACGTAGCCCTCTGCCGGGAAGCCCTCGACCGTGTCGGGGACGACGTAGTTCCAGAAGGTGTCCCACACGTCTCGTTCCGCGAACTGAAGGATCGGCTGAATGCGGTCGTGGGGCGGGTAGATGTCCGGATCGTGACGCGGGCTGAAGAACGTCTCGTCGGCCCGGGCTTCCTGCTCGTCCCAACGGACACCGGAGATGACGCCGTCGATGCCGTACTCCTCCAGGGCGTCGTTCAGCGCGACGGTCTTCAGCAGGTGGTTGCCGACGTAGGTGTCAAGCAGGAACGGGAAGGTGTCCTCCTCGTACTCGAGGATGTTTCGGACGTGATGTTGGTTGTGGTCTGAGAGTTCGGCGACGGGGATGTCGTCGCCCGGTTCCAAGCCGTGTTCGTCGACGTACGCCCCCGCATCCTCGTTACGGGCGTAGATGACATCGAGGTCCCACTCTTCGGCCCAGTGGTCCACGAAGTCGTGGATGGCGTCGAAGTGCTGGAAGTGGTCGATGAACACCGCGGGCGGCGTTTCGAGGTCGAACTGCTCGGCGACCTCCTTGATGAAATAGAGCGTGAGCGTCGAGTCCTTACCGCCGGTCCACATGACGGCGGGCGTCTCGTACTGTTCGAGACCCTGGCGGGTCACGTCGATAGCCTTCTCGATCTTGTCCTCGAGCGTCGGATAGTCGTCCGGCGTCTCGCCCTCGCCGTCGGTGTAGTCGACGTCGAGGTAGTCGGGGAACTCGCTCATCGTGTAATGACATATAATTAGCGGGAGTAAAATAGCTTGTGCATCCCGTCACCAGTACGGTTCGGGTGAGGCGAGTGGGCCACAGACACCCCGAAGGGGGTGTTTCGGGGTGGGCTGCGTGGTGTGAGTATCCCTGAACATTCCGCGGGCGGACGGGGAATAGACGACCTATACGATGCCCAACCACGCTAACACGCCGCCGAGGACGAGCATGAGGATGAAGATACTCCCGCCGATGTCGGCGCGGAACCGGGAGAGGAGGGAAGGATCGGCGCGGACGGCGGCGGCTCGGTCGGCGAGACCGACGGCGGCCCGGTCGACGGCCGCGTACGTCTCGGTCACGCCGTGGACGAGCGCTCGTGTTCCGTAGAAGACGAGGGGGTTGTACCCCGCGTCCACGTCGGGCACCCGGCCGATCTTCGACAGCGGCTTTTTGAGCACCGCAAAGCCCACGACACCCGCCGCGGCGAGAGCGAGTCCCTCGACCACGTGAGGAACGGTGTAGGTGTGGTAGACGTGGTGGACGACAGCCTCGTCGGTCACGTCGAACGGCAGCAGCCCGAACAGCGCACCGTCGAAGACGCCGTAGAACACACACAGCGCCGCGACCAGAACCATCGCGGCCTGCTGTGGCCGCGGGGCCGACGTCACGGGGTCGCCCTCGTACGGTCCGTGGAGGAAGGCGTAGTAGCCGAACTTGATAAAGGAGAGGAAGGTCCCGACACCGCCGAGGAGAAGCAGCAGTTCGAGCGTGTAGAACTCGCCGACGACGAGCGGCCCCTTCACGAACGTGTAGTGGCTCGCGGAGATGACGATGCCCTTGCTGACGAACCCGTTGAACCCGGGGAAGCCGGCGATAGAGAGGGCCGCAATCGTGAAAGCCGCGGCGGTGACGGGCATCTTCCGTGCGAGGCCGCCGAGGTACTTCAGATTCTCCTCGCCGGTCTGATAGAGCACGGCACCGGCGGTCATGAACAGGAGGCTCTTATACAGGATGTGGTTGAAGACGTGGCCGAACGCCCCCGCCTGTGCCAGCGCGCTGCCGATGCCGATGCCCGCGACCATATATCCCACCTGCGACTGGATGTGATAGGAGAGCAGGCGTCGCATGTCGTTCTGGAGGAGCGCCGCGCCGGCGCCGAAGACGGCCATCGCCCCACCCATGTAGGCGATCATGAGGTGTCCGTCGGGGAACGCGCGGTACATGGCGTAGACGCCGGTTTTGGTGGTGTAGACACAGAGGAAGACGCTCGCGGCGATGTGGGGGCGTGGGTAGGTGTCGGGGAGCCACGCGTGCAGGCCGATGAAGCCGACGTTGACGCCGATACCGACGGCCGCGAGCACCTGTGGAATCGTCCCCACCATGCCGCCGGGGGCCGCCGAAAAGAGGAACGATCCCACGGCGGCGTAGTGCCACGCGATGGCACCGAGAACGAGGCTCCCGCCGATGCCGTGGAGGACGGCGTACCGGAAGCCCGCCCGCACGGCCTTCCCGCCGTAGTCCCAGACGAGGATGGTGCTCGTCACCGCCATCAGCTCCCACCAGACCACCATCGTCAGCCAGTCGCCGGCGAAGACGGCGCCGAGGCTGGAGCCGACGTAAGTGAGCGCGTAGGCGGTCTGGCGCTCGCTCGCGTCGGTCGCCCACGAGTAGATGATGGCGGCGGTGGCGATGAACGCGAACACGAGACCGACGATCCGGGAGAAGGGGTCGATCTGGAAGAACACGGCGTCGAAGCCAAACAGGGTGCCGGTGAGGTGTGTGCCCGCAGGGGCGACCCACACCCAGACGGTGACCAGGCCGGTCGTGAGGCCGGCCACGAGGTGGCCGAGACGGCGCCCCGCCAGGGCGGTCACGAGCGCCGCCGCGAGGACGAGGACGGCCGGCGGGAGGGCGGTCAGCGGTGAGGCCGCCATCAGACCGCCACCCCCGTCGCCGCGGTCACGATGACCTTCACCAGTCGGAGGAAGACGGCGGTCCCCGGGATCACCCCGAGGACGACGGCGCCCGTCATCGCCGCGAGGATGGGACCGAGCATGAACCACGTGCTTTCACCGCCGCGCCAGCCGCGGTGCTCCCAGCCGCCGGCGGGCGGCCCACCGTGGTGGTGGTCGTCCTCGTCTTCGTGCCCACCGTCGGTCACGGTCCCCGGGTCAGGTTCCGACTCCGCGGGGAGGAGCGACCGCGACTCGCCGCCGAGCGAGAACTCGACGAGCGGCTTAGCGTCGTGGTCGTCCGCGCTCTCGAAGAAGGCCTGGTAGAAGACAGGCCAGAAGTAGGCGATGTTGAGCACGCCCGAGAGCAGGAGAGCAACGGCGAAGACGGTCTGTCCCGCGCCCACGCTCCCCAAGAGGAGATACCACTTGCTGACGAAGCCGGCGACGAGCGGGATACCCGCCATGCCCGCGGCGGCGACGCCGAAGGCCAGCATCGTCAGTGGCATCCGCTTGCCGATGCCAGCCATCTCGCTGATGTCGTCGGTGTGGGTCTCGACGTGGATGGCGCCGGCGGTAAAGAAGAGGGTGAGTTTCATGAAGGCGTGAGCGGGGATATGCATGAGCCCACCCACGATGGACGTCGGGTGGAGGACCGCGATACCGAGGACGATGTACGAGAGCTGGCTCACCGTCGAGAACGCCAGCCTGCGCTTGAGGTTGTCCTGACGAAGTGCGATGACGCTCGCGATCAGGAGCGTTGCGGCGGCGACGATAGCCAGCGGGAGACCCACGCCCAGCGCACTGGTGAGGTCGACACCGTAGACGTCGAGGACGACCCGCGCGATGCCGAAGACGCCGCTTTTGACGACGGCGACGGCATGGAGCAGCCCCGAGACGGGGGTCGGCGCCACCATCGCGTCCGGGAGCCACGAGTGTAGCGGCATGAGTGCCGCCTTGACGCCGAAGCCACCGATCAACAGGACGAACGCGACCCGTGCGAGAACGGGGTCGGCGTTCGCGAGCGCGCCGATGCCGCCGGCGGTGAAGGCCGTGGTGTCCGCCATCGTCGCGACCAGAACGGTCCCCGCGAGGACGGCCACGCCGCCGCCGAAGGTGTACGCGAGATACTTTCGACCGGCGGCCCGTGCCTCGGGCGTCTCGTCGTGGGTGACCAGCGGGTACGTCGCGACGGTCAGGAGTTCATAGAAGACAAAGACGGTGACGAGGTTGGCGGCGAAGGCGACACCGAGGGCGGCCGCGACGCTCGCGGCGAAGGCCGCGAAGTAACGGGTCTGATCGTCCTCGTCCAGGCCACGCATGTAGCCGACGCTGTAGAAACTGGTCACTAGCCAGAGCAGGCTGGCGACGGTGGCAAAGAGCAGTCCCAGCGGGTCGGCCCGCAGGGAGAACTCCACGCCGGCGACGAGCGGCCCGAAGTCGGCCACGTAGACCGTTCCGTCGAGGGCGCCAGGGAGCATGCTGGCGACGAGGGCGAACGATCCGACGGCCGCGAGGACGGTCCACCCCTCGCGGAGGTTCGGTCGGCGGGCGGACACGAGGATCGGTACTACGGCGGCCGCCGCGACGGCGACGGCCAGAGCCGGTCTGAGTGAGGCGATGTCGGTCATGGCGAGAGGAGCGTATCGATGGTCGGTTCCAGCGCGGTCCCGAGGTCGGTGACGACGACGCCGAGGACGATGGCGACGACGGCGGCGCCGACGACGAGCGCGAGCGCCCGGCGGCTGGGGCGGGAGGCCGACGGCGGCGAGGGGCCGAGGGCGTCGGTGTCGTCGTCGCCGTCACGTCCCCCGTCGGTCGCGGCGAGGACGCTCTCGGAGGCCGGCGCGACGAACATCCGTTCGACCAGGAGCGCGAAGTACGCCAGCGTCAGGAGGGTCGACGCGAAGATGACGACGGCGACGGGCCAAGAGCCTGCGCGAACGGCACCGAGCGCGATGTACCACTTGCCCGCGAACCCGACGGCCGGCGGGACACCGACCATCGCGAGCATGAGGACGGCACTCGCCCCGCCGAGGACGGGGAACCGGTCAGCGAGGCCGGCGTACTCGTCGACGGTTCGGGCGCCGGTCAGGTCGGCGACGGCGCCGGCGGCGACGAACAGGCCACCCTTCATGATCGCGTGGCCGAGCAGGTGGACGACGGCGCCGAAAACCGCCGCCGGGGTGCCGATGGCGAGGCCGACGACCACCAAGCCGTACTGTGACACCGAGGAGTAGGCGAGCATCCGCTTGATCTCCGATTGGGTGACTGCCAGGACGCTCCCGACGACGATACTGACGGCCGCGAAGGCGACCAGAGCGTCGCGAGCGACTGGGACGGCCTCGAAGAAGGCCGGCGTGTAGACGGTGTAGATCAGCCGAAGAAGCGCGTAGGCCGCCACCGTCGAGACGAGCGCGGCGATGAGCGCGCTCACGCTGTCCGGAGCGTCGGCGTAGGCGTCGGGCTGCCAGGTATGAAGCGGGAACAGCGCCGTCTTGGTGGCGAGACCGACGACGATGAACCCGAACGAGGCGAGCACGAGCGGTGAGTCGTAGCCGGCGGCCGCCAGTTCCGTCGCGAGGTCGGCCATGTTGAGCGTCCCCGTCGCCATCAGCGCGTAGCCGACCCCGAGCAGGTACAGTGAGGCGGCCACGGTGCCGAAGAGGAGATATTTGAGCGCCGACACGGCCGAGCGGCCGGTCCCGGCGCTCGCCACCAGCGCGTAGGTCGCCAGCCCCGTGATTTCGAGGAAGACATAGAGGTTGAACACGTCGCCGGTGACGGCCATCCCCGAGAGACCGGTCACGAGGAGGAGATACTGGGCGTAGAAGGCCGTCCCGCCGGGGGCGTCCTCCGTGGCGAACGCGAGAACCGCGAGCGAGACGACGGCGACGAGGACGAGCACCGCGGCCGACAGGCCGTCGACGACGAGTTCGATGCCGTAGGGGGCGACGAAGCCGCCGACGCCGACCGAAAGCGGGCCGTCGAGGACGGCCTGGGAGCCAAGCCAGCCCGCCAGCCCCGTCTGTGCGGCGAGGACGAGCGTCGTGACAGCCGCCGCGGCCCGTTCGGAGGCCAGGCCAGCCGCGACGGCGAGCACCGCCCCGAGCAACGGGAGGGCGACGAGGAGCGGAAGGAGGGTGTCACTCATCGGCCCGCACCTCCTCGAGCGTGCGCTCGTTGATCGTCCCGTAGCGCTCGTAGATGCGGACGACGAGACCGAGCGCGACGGCAGTCAGGCTCACGCCGACGACGATGGCGGTCAGGATGAGCACCTGCGGGAGCGGCGAGACGAAGGGGCCGCCACCGCCGCCGCTCTGGACCACCGGCGACCGACCCGCCGTGTGGAAGGCCGACGAGATGAAGAACACGAAGATGCCGGTCTGAAAGACGTTCATCCCGATGATCTTCTTCACGAAGTTGTCGCTCTCGATCATGACGTACGCGCCGATACCGAGCAGCGCCACCACGACGAGGTACGTGTACTTCGTCGTGAGGAGTTCGATCATCTACCGATCCTCCTCCGAGTCAGTGTCGGGATCGGCGGCGTCGGCGGCGTCGATGCCCGTCCCCAGGAGGAAAAAGAGGCTGGTGATGACACCCGACACCACGACGCCGATGCCGACTTCGACGAGTTCGATGCTGTATTTGCTTCCATGATGGAATAGCGTCTCGTATTCGGAAACCTGGAGGAAGTTGTCGCCGACGAGATACCCACCCAAGCCGACGACGAGGAAGGTTCCGACCCCCGAGAGGACGAGGAGTGCGAGGTGCTCGTTTCGCAGGCGTGAGGCGATGGGTTCGATACCAAACGCGAAGCCGAGCATGACGACAGTTGTCGCGGCGATGACCCCGCCCTGGAACCCACCGCCCGCGGAGCTCGCTCCGTGGAACATCACGAAGAGACCGAGGGTGAGGACGAATGGAGCGATCACCCGGACGGTCGTCATGATGATCGTACTCTCGACGTAAGGCGGACGCTCGTCGGCGGGGCGGGAGACGGACCCCTCGCCGTCGACGGCGTCGGGCTGACTCTCGTCCGCACCGTCGGGTCGGCCGGAGTCGGCCGTCGCATCGGTGGGTGAGTCGCGGTCGCTCATACGAACGCCTCCCGTCGCAGGACGAGCAACATGGCGATGCCGGCCGCGAAGACGACGGCCACCTCGCCGAGAGTGTCGAACCCGCGGTAGCCGACGAGTACGGCCGTGACGACGTTCGTCACGCCGGTCTGGTCGTAGGCGTTGGTGAGGTAATACTGACTTACGTCCCCCGCGAGGATGGGCGCCGACGGGTCACCGACCGCCGGGAGCGCCGGCACCGTCGCGCCGACGGTGACGACGATGGCGACGACGGCCAGCCCCGAACGGAGGCTGATCCCCTCGAAGCGGTCGGAACGGGTGACCGTCGTCCGGGCAAGAGTGAGCAAAAACAGGACCGTCGTGATACCGGCGCCGACGGCCGCCTCCGTGAGCGCCACGTCCGGCGCCCGGAGAAGCGCCCAGAGGACGGCGACACCGAAGCTGTATCCCGCGAATGCGACGATGCTGCCGACCACGTCGCGGATCACGGCGGCCGCGAGCGCGCTCCCCAGCATGAACAGGAGGACGACCGCGACCGGGACCGAGAGACTCATGGCTCACCCTCCTCGTCGCCGAGTCGGGCGTCCTCGCCGATTGGTTCGATCCCTTCCTCCTTGGCGGCGCGGGCGATGGCGTGGGCGGCCGTCGGACTCGTCACGAACAGGAACACGAGCAGGAAGACGAGCTTCAGCGACTCGGTGGTCACCCCGAGGACGAGGGCGATCCCGGCCAGCGACAGGACCGAGCCCAGCGTGTCGCTTTTCGACGCCGCGTGCAGGCGGGCGTAAAGCCCGGGCAGGCGAACGATCCCGACAGTGGCGACGAAACCGAAGAAGGTGCCGACGACCACGAAGACGGTCGCCAGAATCTCTATCGGCGTCACAGGACACCACCCCACTCGACGGTGATCTTCGAGACGGCGATGCTCATGACGAAGTTGAGCAGGCCATACACCAGGGCCACGTCGAGGTAGCCGTACTCGCCGAGGGCGACGCTCACCAGCGCGATGACGATGACGGTGTTCGTCCCGACGACGTTGATGGCGACGATGCGGTCCTGAGTGGTCGGCCCCTGGACGACCCGGTAGAGGAGGACGACCGCAAACAGCGTGAAGGCCGCGGCCGCGGCGAGGAGGATCAGCGAGAACGTCTCGGAGACGGTTACCTCGGGACCACCCGAGGCCGCGAGGAGGACGGACGTCACGAGTCCCCCTCCTGCTGATCGTCGAGTCGTTCACGCGGCGAGGCGATGCGCGCGGACTCGCGGCCATAGAAGACAAAGCGAACGAGGCGTTCGAGTTTTCCCCCGAGAAGGTCCGTCTCGGCGTCGGGGATCAGCGCGTGGACGAGGAAATGTCGGCGGCTCACGTCGACGGTTACCGTCCCCGGAGTCAGCGTAATCGAGTTGGCGAGTGTGGTGACGGGGAGATCACCCCACACCGCGGCGTCGAACTCGACCATCCGCGGATCGATCGGGAGGCGGGGGTGCAACACCACGTACGCGAGAGAGACGTTTGCCTTTGCAATTTCCCAGAGTAGGATCGGTGTGTACGCCGCCAGCCGGCCAACCGTGTAGCCGACGACTCGCAGGTTTGGCACGTCACCTTTGAGCGCCACGCTGGCGAGTGTGACCGTCACGACCCCAGCCGTCGCGACTCCGGTAAGGAGTTCGTACGGATCGGTGACGTGCCACCCGCCGAGCGCTAGATAGAACAGAAACGAGGCGGAGAAGACGACGAAAAATTCGGGGAGACCGATGTCGGTAAACGGGAGGCTCCGGCGCGTCCGGCGGGTGACCGGTGCCTCCAGCACGTCGAACCCCCGGTCGGCGAGTTCCGTCTCGAAGGAGCGCAGGATCGGGGCGCTCCCACCGGGGCGAAAGGACGGATCGACGACGATCCGTCGGACGCCGTTTGTCGCGGCGTACCCCGCAATCACGTCGGCGAAGTCGCCGGGACTGAAGACGTACTCGTTCGTCCCGACAGTCGCCGACTCGAAGACGACAGTCTGGGGGGCGTCCTCGGCGGTGAGTTCGTCGATATCCTCTCGCGCCCAAGCGAGGACCCGGTCGAGTAGCGACGTGGCGGCCTCGACGTCCGCGGGGTCGGCCTGGACGGTGCGCCAGCGCGCCGGCAAGACGAAGTGAACCGTGACCAGCGTTCCCGTCTCGGTGGCGGACTCGTGGGCGCGTTCGACCGCGTACGTCACTGACCGCCGCAGTGTCTCGGACTCACCAACCGGGACGAGCACGTCTTGTTCGCCCTCAGCCGCCATCTGGGGGTCGACCTCCGGCGACCCGAGCGGTGGCTCTCCCGTGCATTCGTATCATGGTTAGCCTTCGCTTCCGGTTTCATAACTATTGCTATACGGCCGCCGAACGTCACAGTGCCGCCGTCAGTCGATGACTGTAGCGAGGCGGTCGGCGATCCGGCGCCCTAGCCCGGTTTTCGACCCCCTGAACCGGTCCACCTCGTCCCCGTCGACCACCAGCACTCGTGTGTCGTCGTCGCCCATCACCGACGCGTCGTTGGCGACGACGAAGGCCAGATCGACCCGGTCGCGGAGGGTGCGCGCGCGCTCGATCATCGCCGCGTCGTCGCCGCTGGTTTCGGCTTTGAACCCTACCATCGGAAGGTCGGGGTGGTCTGCACGCACCGTATCGAGGAGTTTCGGCGTCGGCTCCAGTTCGAGGGTGATGGCCTCGCCCGAGCGGATCTTGTCCGCCGCGCGCGCGACCGTGAAATCGGAGATGGCGGCAGCCGAGACGAGGGCGTCGGCCGGCTTACCGTCGCCGTCGCCCGCCACCGCCGCGGCGACGGCGTCGATCATCGACGCCGCGCTCTCGACGGCGCGCACGTCGGCGTAGGGGACATCGGGACCGTCGTGGACGAGCGTCACGTCGGCACCGCTGACGTGACAGGCGCGGGCGACCGCTCGCCCGGTGCGCCCGGAAGCGCGGTTCGAGAGCGTCCGGACTGGATCGACCGACTCCGTGGTCGCCCCGCTCGTGACGACGACGTGTCGGCCCGCGAGCGGATCGGGCGTCGTCGCCCGCGCGACGGCGGTGACGATGGCGTCCTCACTCGCGATTTTTGCCTTCCCCTCCTCGATCCGGGGGTCGACGAAGTCGACGCCCCACGACGCGACGCGGTCGATGGCGTCGAGCACCCCCGGGTGGTCGTACATCGGTTCGTGCATAGCGGGCGCGACGACGACCGGTAGCCCCGCGCCGAGGGCCGTCGTCGCACACGTCGTCACGGGTGTGTCGTCGACTGCCGCAGCCACCTTCCCGACGGTGTCAGCGGTGGCCGGGGCGATCAACAGGACGTCGGCCCACCCCTCGCGTCCGCAGAGTTCGACGTGTTCGACCGCACCGGTCAGTTCCGTCACCGGCGGCGCGTCGGTGGCGAACTGGATCGCCCAGGGGTGGATAATCCCGCGGGCGGCGTCGCTCGTCACGGCCCTGACGCTCGCGCCGTGGCGGCGGAGTTCGTGGGCGAGTTCGACCGTCTTTACCGCCGCGATGCTTCCCGTCACCCCGAGCGCGACGTTGGTCCCCTCGAGCATTCGTCCGCACTTTCGTGGCGAGGGTATTAAGCGTCGGCCGTGGATCACTGGCCGCCGGCGACGGCCGGCTTCCGAGTCTCGACGTTCGCTTTGCCCACCGTCTTGAGTGTCGTAGCGCAGGCTCGAAAACAAACATTATAACGGAAGATTACGAACCGCCGGGTTACTGTGACACACGAAACAGCGACTCGGAGACGGCGGTTTCTCAAAGGTATCGGTGGCTCGGCGGCTATTGTCGGCCTCGCAGGGTGTATGGGCGGCGATGGCGGAGACGGAGAATCGACGACGGAGACGAGCGGTAGCGACGACGAAGCGACAGCGACGGACACGGACGGGACCGCGACCAGCGGATCGGGAGACAGTGGCGGCCTCGCCAGCGAAGTCGAGATGATCTGCCCCTGGGCGTCCGGCGGCGGCACCGACCGGACCGCCCGGCAGTTGGCGTCGTTGGCCGAAGAACAGTCCGACTCGTCTTTCTTCGTGAGCAACGTCACGGGGGGAAGCGGGAGTGCAGGCTTCCGGCGGGCCGCCAACGCCGAGCCGGACGGCTCGACGGTCGGCGTCCTGACCGTCGAAGTGTGTACGATCTCACACCTCGACATCTCCGACATCTCGCCGGACAGCTTCAAAGCGGTCATGCAGTACAACTTCGATCCTGCGTCACTGACCGTTCACGAGGACGAACCCTACGACACCATCGAGGGGTTCGTAGAGCACGTCCAAGACAGCGACGAGCGGGTCCAGATCTCCAACTCCGGCATCGGCGCCATCTGGCACCTCTCGGCCGCTCGATTCGCGCAGGCGGCGGGAATCTCGGACCAGGTCAACCACATCGGCTACGACGGCGGCGCGCCGGCGACGACGGCCGTGGTAAACGGTGAGGTCGACGCGACGACCGCCAGCGCCGCGGAGGTTGCCCCCCAGGTCGAGGACGGCCCCCTCAAGGTACTCGGCGTCATGGGTGAGGAACCGGTCAACATCTTCCCGGACACCCCCACGTTCCAGGACGCGGGCTACGACATCATCGTCGGCGCCTGGCGGGGGCTGGGAGTGCCGGCCGACACGCCCGACGACGCGGTCGCCGCGCTCCACGAGACCTACCAGTCGGTGTACGAGTCGGACGCCTTCCAGGAGTTCATGAGCAACAACGGGTTCGGACTCGTGTACCGCAGTCCCGACGAGTTCGACCAGTTCATGAATCAACAGTACGGCGAATTCGAGAACCTCATCTCGAACTTGGATCTCGAGGCGTAGTCCAGTCGTCATGCCGATCCGGATCACGCGAACCGACGAGGTTGCCTCGGTGCTGCTCGTAGCCTTCGCTGCGGGTGTCTATCTCGTCAGCGAGAGCTTTCCGAGCGGCGTCGCCGGAACCCCGGGACCGGCGCTGTTTCCGCGGTTTATCGTCGGAACCATCGCCGGACTCGCGGCGCTTCAGTTCGTCAACGCCGTGCTCTTGGAGGGGACCGCTGAACGGTCCGTCACCCGTGACGATGTCGTTCGGTTCATCGTCCCCGCCGCGTTCCTCGTCGGCTACGCGGGTCTCCTGCCCGTGATGGGGTTTCTGCTCACGACCGTCGGCTTTCTCGCCGTGGTTATGTTCTACTCGGGCGTGCGTGACCCCAGGGTGGGTCCGACGCTCGCGATTGGCATCAGTATCGTCCTTCAGAACGTGTTCGTGGGCTTCCTCCGCGTTCCCCTCCCGGAGGGGCCACTCGGACTCGGCGATCTGGTAACTCTGTTTTGATGGTTACAACGCAAGGTATCCTCGACGATGGTAGCTAGTGGAAGCGTGTGGGGCGCGGTCGGCGCCGTGGCAGAGCCGGTGACGCTGCTCCTGTTGGTCATGGGCGTGCTCATCGGAATCTTCAGGGGGTCACTTCCCGGGATGACGGCGACGATGACGGTGGCCGTGTTGGTCTCGTTTACCTTCAGCATGGACCCGATCCCCGGAATGATGCTCCTCTTGGGTATCTACGGGGGCGCGCTGTACGCCGGGTCGATTCCGGCGATTCTCATCCGAACGCCCGGGACGCCCAGTGCCGCGGCCACCGTGTTCGACGGCTTCCCGCTGGCCGAACAGGGGAAAGCGGGGCAGGCCATCTCCGTCGCGACGGTCGCGTCGTTCGTCGGCGGCGCCATCAGCGTCCTGCTGCTGATGTTCGTCGCCCCGCAGATCGCCGCGTTCGCCCTGAATTTCGCCTCGCCGGAATACTTCGCGCTGGCGGTCTTCGGGTTGTCGATCATCGCCAGCGTGAGCGGCGACTCACTGATCAAGGGCCTCATTTCGGGGTTGCTCGGGATGTTCCTGGCGACGGTCGGCCTCGATCCGGTGATGGCCGCGCCACGGTTCACCTTCGGCTACGAAGTGCTCACGTCCGGCATCCAGTTTATCGCCGTGATGATCGGCCTGTTCGGAATCGCCGAAGGGCTGTATCGGTACCAGTCGGGACTCGCCGACGACGGTGCCAGTCAGGAGATTTCGGATATCCTGCCCGGGTGGGCGGTGCTCGAACGCATCCTCCCGGTCGCGGTGGCGTCGAGCGTCGTCGGCACTATCGTCGGCGCGATTCCGGGCGCCGGCGGCGACATTGCCTCGTTCGTCACGTACAACGAGTCCAAGCGGTGGATCAAGGACAACACGTTCGGAGAGGGAGACACCAGGGGTGTCGCGGCCGCCGAATCAGGGAACAACTCCTCGACCGGCGGTGCGTTGATCCCGACGCTCACGCTCGGCATCCCCGGTGACTCCGTCACGGCGATTCTCATCGGGGCGCTGATGGTCCACGGCATTCGCCCCGGACCGGGGCTGTTCCAGGAGGAGCCCGAACTCGTCTATTCGATTTTCGTCGGCTTCTTCCTAGTGTACATCGTCATCCTGATCGTTGGCCTGTTGGGGGCACGGTTCTGGGCACGGATCGTCGACTTCCCGTCGAAATACCTCTGGCCAGTCATCCTCGTGCTCTCGCTCGTCGGTGCGTACGCACTCAGAGGGAATCCCCTGGATATCTGGACTGCCATCGGAGCCGGGATGCTCGGCTACGTCATGCGCGTCGAGGATTACCCCCTCGCTCCGATGGTACTCGGGCTGATACTCGGCCCCATCGCGGAGGTGAACCTGCGCCGGTCGCTACAGCTATCGGGCGGCGAGGTGAGCATCTTCACCGACAGCCCGCTCGCGATGGTGATCCTCGGGTTGAGCCTCATCTCGCTTGCCTACCCCATCGTCCAGCGCGTCCGCGAGCGCCGAACCGCCGAGGGGCGTGCCTGATCGAGTCGGTCCGGCCGGCGGTCACCCGGCCGGGGGAGACTCGCGGGATGCCACCCACGGTGGTGGGCGTCGCTGACTGAGGGAGCCGGCAGTATTAGGACGCTAGCGTTCTAGGGACCTACGTGGACCGTATCCACGTCAGTACGGTCGTCTGCCTGCCAGCCGAGGAGGTGTTCGACTTTCTCGTGGACTTCCCGCGATATGCTAGGTACTCCGAGTACCTGACCGACGTGCGGGCCGACGGCGATGGATCACCGGGTACCCGGTATCGGCTCCGGTTCGCGTGGTGGAAGCTCGCTTATACCGCCCACACCGAGGTGACCGAGGCCGACCCACCGACGCAGTTGGATTGGCGGGTGATCGAGGACCTCGACGCCCGAGGGCGATGGCGGGTCGACCCGCTCGATACGGTTCCCGCAGCGGTGCCGGCCGCGTCGGGTCCGGCGTGTCGCGTCCACCTCGAAGTCGAGTTCGATCCCCACTCCGTCGGCGGAGGAATCCTAGATCTGCCACGGTTCGTCTCCTTCGACTGGGTCGTCGAGAAGGTGAAGCCGATACTCGTCGAGGAGGCCGAACAGGTGGTCGAACGGATCGTCGCCGACGTCGAGGGGCGACGGCGCGAGGTCGACCTCGTCGTTCACGAGACACCGGGAGGGGTGACGTGAGAAGCGAAATGGTGAAACCACGGGCGTGAGGAGGTGACGGTATGTCACTCGGGAGCGTCGAAGCGTGCACATAATCGTCGTCGGCGCGGGCCAGGTCGGATCGAGCATCGCGGCCGACCTCGCAGACTCACACGACATCGTCGTCGTGGACCGCGACGGTGACCGGACCGAGGATCTGGCCTACTCGCTCGACGTGTTGACGGTTCAGGGGGACGGCACCTCCCTATCGACGCTAGAAGAAGCCGACATCGAGGAGGCCGACATGGTCATCGCCAGCACCGACGACGACGAGACGAACATCGTCATCTGCTCGACGGTGCGTGCGGTGAGCGACTCGTTCACCATCGCTCGCGTCAAGAACACGGAGTATCTGCGGACGTGGGAGCGATCACAGCGGGCCTTCGGCATCGACTTTATGGTCTGTACGAACCTGCTCGCGGCGGAATCCATCGTTCGAGTGGTCGGCATTCCCGCCGCCCGCGACGTGGACTCCTTCGCGGACGGCCACGTGCAGATGGCGGAGTTCGAGATTCCGACGGGAAGCCCGGTGACCGATCAGTCCATCGCCGAGGCCGACCGCTTCGAGAGCCTCACCTTCGCCGCCGTTCTTCGGGACGACGACGTGGAAATCGCCCACGGAGATACGATCCTCGGAGAAGGCGACCGCGTGGTCGTGATCGGGAGTCCCGAGTCGGTTCGGGGGTTCGCGACGACCATCGCCCCGGACGAACGCCCTGGCACGGCCGAGGAAGTCGTCATCATCGGCGGGAGCGAGATTGGCTATCACGTCGCCCGACTGCTCGGCGAGCGCGGGTTCAAGCCACGGCTGATCGAACGGGACCCGGAGCGTGCCCGGCAACTCGCGGAGGACCTCCCGAACGCCGTGGTGATGCAAAGCGACGCCACGGACGTCGACTTCCTGGAGCGCGAACACGTCGGCGATGCCGACTTCGTGGTCGCGGCACTCGACTCCGACGAGAAGAATCTCTTGATGTCGCTGCTGGCGCGCCGTCTCGGCGTCGAGCGAACCGTGGCCGTCATCGATACCGCGGCGTACGTCGAACTGTTCGAGACTGTCGGCGTCGACGTCGGGATCAACCCCCGAGAGGTGGTGGCCGAGGAGATTACCCGATTCACCCGTGACGGCGGCGCCGAGAACGTCGCCATTATCGAGAGCGACCGAGCCGAAGTGCTCGAAGTCGAGGTAGACGAGGCGAGCGTCCTCGCGGGCCGGCCGATCCACGAGTCCGTCGCCGACCTCCCCGACGGCGTCGTCATCGGCGCCATCACCCGGAACGCGAGTCTGATCACCCCGCGCGGGGACACGGTGATCCAGTCGGGGGATCACGTCGTCGTCTTCCTCGATGCCTGCGTCGCGGACGACGTGACCCCGAGGCTGTGACGGCCGGGGCGCCGTCAACGGCCGTCACCTGGCGGCCGAATATCACAGCTGAAAATCTTCGGCGTACACTTATTACTCGACCCGTCGTAGCCGCCGGTAACGGCTTGATCGCCCGGGTCGGGTCGCCCCGTTAGAAGTGGTCCGATGAGATATATCCCCATACCCGACTGGGTGGACGGATCACACCACGACGTAGGGATCATATAAAACGCTTTTGTGCACCTCTCCCCGGGTTCACCCGCATGGTCGATTTGACTCGACGACGATTGATGGCAACGTCAACAGCTGCCGCGCTCGGCGCGAGCGTCTCAGGGGTCGCAAGCGCGAGCGAATCGGAGATTTCGGAGGGTGACACGCCGGGGGCGCCGAGCGTCAAGGGGAGTCTCAAGCGCCTCTCGACGACGGCGTTCGGCGCCGAGGTGACGGGACCGTTCGTCTTCGAAGACGGCTCCCTGCTGTACAGCCTCCAGCACCCGGAGGAAGCCAACACCGAGCCCTTCGACCGGGCGGCGGTCGGATACTTCAGCGGCTTCAACTTCGAGTTCGACGGAAACAACGACGACTTCTCCGAGGTCGGGATTCCCGACACCGAGGCGAAACAGCGCGAAGTTCGATCCGAGGTGGGCGACTACGAGATTCTGATCCAGGGTCGAGAGCCGATCAACGGCGGCGCAGAACGCCTCGGCGTCGCCCAGACGCCGGACGGTACCGACATCACGCAGGACAACTTCGCGGGCACGCAGTACGGGGGCGCGGCGACGAACCCGGACTGCAATCAGTTCGTCCCGACGGACGACGAGGGGACCGAGGGCTACCTGTACACCAACTGGGAGAACAGCCCCGGTGGTCTCTCGCGAGTCTACATCAGCCAGGACGAGAACGGCGAGTGGAGCGCCGATCCCGAGGACGCGATGAACATCCCGAACACCGACGGGCTTCGCGAACTCGGCGGCACCCGTATCAACTGCTACGGCGACCTCAGCCCGTGGGAGACGCCCATCTCCTCCGAGGAGAACTACGCGCATCCCCGCGTCTCGCTGACCAACACGGTCGGCGACGTCGTCGAGGCCGGTAGCGGTGAGGGGCTGCTCGGCGGCTGTCAGTTCTGGAACCGGCCGAATCCGTCGGAAATCGCCGGCGCCATCGGCACCTACGCCGAGGAGGGCGACCTGGACGAAGCCTGGGGACCGCAGGGCTACTGGGCGCTTACCGGCGTCGAGTTCCTCGCGTACTATCTGGGCGCCGAGGTACCCGACGGCGACGAAGAGCCCGGCGAGAGCGTCGTGACGCCCATCGACGACGTCTATCCGAACCCCTACCGCTACGGCTACCACGTTGACGTCCGCGAGCCGACCGCCGAGGAGCCGGAGCCGATGAAATACTGGGTTGCGGGCCGCGCCTCCTGGGAGGCCCCCGACTTCCAGGGCGACAACAAGACCCTCTACGGCTGCTCCGACGGCGACAGCAAGGGGATCTACAAGTTCGTCGCCGACGAGCCGATCCCGAGCTACGAGAACACGGACAACATCGCGGGCACGATCTACGCCCCGAAGATCACGAACGACGCCGCGAACGCCGAAGAAGCCGGCCAGCGCAACTCCCCGGCCAACACGAACCTCGAAGTCGAGTGGATCGAACTGGGTCACGCCACGAACGGCGAGGTCAAGGAGTGGATCGCCGAGTACGACGACGTGACGCAGACGGACTACCTCACGACCCACACCGAGTACAGCGAGGACGAACTCGGCCTGGACGTCAGTTACAACCAGGCCATCCGGGAGGCCGACCTCGAAGTCATCGAGAACGGCAACCAGAACTACATCTCGAACGAGGAAATCGTCGAGTGGGCCGCCCAGTACGAGGAGGCGGGTCCCGACGGCGTCGACGAAGAGCTTCGCAAGGTGCCGTTCCTCGAGATGCGCGCGGCCGCAAAGGAGATCGGTGCGTCCATCGAGTTCAACAAGGCCGAGGGCGTCGACAGCGTCGACGACTCCCAGCCCGGCGACTTCGTGTACTTCGGCATCTCCGAGTTCAACGACGACCTCGCCGACGAGACGGGCGACATCCGGATGGACCGCGTCGACGGCGGCGTGGTCTTCCGCGCGGAACTCGAGCCCAACTACAACGTCTCGACGCTCGAACCGGTCATCACCGGTCCCGACTTCACCGACAGCCCCCAGGACGCCGACGACGGACTTCGCAACATCGACAACGTCTACGCGATGCGTGACGGCCGTGTCCTCTGCTGTGAGGACGGCTTCGGCGGTCCCGCCCGCTCGTACCCCAACGACGGACTCTATGTCTTCCAGCCGAACGTCTCGCTCGACGTCGACTCTATCGCTGTCGGCTACGGCGCAACCGGCGCGGCCGAACTGACGGCCTCATCGCTCCCGACCGGCTTCTCCGGCGCCGAGGTCACCGTCTCGGTGACGAACCCCGAGGTGGCGACCATCACCGGCGTCGAGTTCCCCGAGGAACTCGGTCTCACCGAAAGCACGGTAGGCTCGGACGGCACCTCGGCGACGCTTCGGTTCGCCGACGTCGACGGCAACGTCGAGGCCGGCGGCCGCAATATCCCCGTCGCCACGCTGACGCTCCGCGGCGTCGACACCGGCACTACCGACCTCGAACTCGAAGTCACCCAGATGGACGACGAGAGCGGGAACGCTATCGACGCCCAGACCCGGCGTGGCGTCCTCGTCACTGGCCCGCCGACGGTCGCCGGCGGGAGCGCCCCGACCGACGTCGACGGCGACGGCTTCTTCGAGGACCTCAACGGCAACGGACGGCTGGACTACGAGGATATCCAGATCCTGTTCGATAACTTCGACGCCGACAGCGTCACGATGAACAAGTCCGCCTACGACTTCAACGAGAACGGCCGGCTGGACTTCGACGACATCGTCTCCCTCTACGAAGATATCAACTGACGGCCCGTCGCTCGGGCGCCGCACCACGCGGCCCCACCCCACCCACCCCCCAGAATATTACCACACACGATGACTCACCCACGACACGTTTCGATACTCGCGGTCACCCTGGCGGCGCTCGCCCTCCTCGGGGCGGTGGCGACGGCGGGGACCGTCACGGCACAGAGCGAACAACCGACCGTCCGCGTCGTCGGCGACACGGTGGCCGCCGACGGGACGACGACCGTCGGGGTCGTCCTGACGAACGCCCCGAACGGTCTCGCAGGATACTACCTCGATATCACCGTCGAGAATCCGGAGGTGGCGCAGATCGAGGGGGCGAGCTACCCCGAGCAATTCGCGCTGACCACCTCGCCGAGCGTCGGTGACGACGGGGCGACGGCCACCCTCGAAGCCGCCGATATGGAGGGACAGATCGACCCCGGTGCGACCGACGTGACACTCGCGGCCGTCGAGATCAGCGGCGTCGCAGCCGGCGAGACGACCATCACCGTCACGCCGTCGCAGTTCGACGACGACGACGGAAACGCGTTCCAACCCGCGACGGCAGCAGGCACCGTGACCGTCGACGGAAGCGGCGGCGACACCGCCCCGGCGTCCGACGACACGGCGAGCGGGACGGCTATCGACGACGACGGCGGATCGGCCTCCGAATCGACGACCGCGACACGGGGCGACGCGGGGACCGACGACGCGGCCGAAACCGCCGGCTCCGGGCCGTTGTCCCCGGCGCTGGTCGTCGTCGCGATTACCGCACTCGTCGCCGTCGCGCTTGTCCGGCGCCGCCGGTAGCACCGCTTGCCGACCACCTCACACGCCAACGATGTCACGATCACCCAACGGGACGACCGACGACTCAACCGAACGAATCCACCGGGAGTACGTCCTCGACGTGCGGATCGTCGAGGTGACGACCGCGGCGGGCGACGCCGCCTACCGGTTCGAAGCACCCCACCACGACGGCTGTACGTTCACCGACGCGGAGACGGCGGAGCTGTACGCCGACGTCTACTTCGACGTGAACGGGTTCGACGAACAGGGGGTCGGCGAGCGGGGCGTGCCGCCGGAGATTATCCAAGCTGGCCGGGACACCCTCGCGGCGTACTTCGTGACCCAGCATTACGGTGACGTCGAGTGGGTCGCGTCCTACTACGGCCACAAACCAGAGCGAGCCAAGCGATACGTCGAGCGGGTCCGCAAGCGGGCACAGAAGATTCGCGACGGGGTCCGTAACGGCGCCGCGGACTGACCGTTCCGGCCGTCACCCCCCGATATCAGCGATGAGAACTCGGGGCGTAACGTTATACTGTTACGCACCTCCGTTGCAGGTGGGCCTTCCGATCACCACTTCGGTGTCGACGTTCGTCGACGCCGACACGACGCGGCTCCGGGGGGAACGCGTCGTTGGATCGGGATGCCCATCGCGTGTGACACTCCTCAGTACCCCTACCCGATTCGCTCAGTTCTCGACGGCACTCGCCGCCCGAATAATCTCACGTTCGCCGAAGGCCGACCCGATCAACTGGAAGCCGACAGGGAGACCGTCGGCCCGTCCCGCGGGCACGGAGACCGCCGGGAGGTTCGCCAGGTTCACCGGCACCGTGTTGGCGTCCGCGAGGTACATCTGAAGCGGGTCGTCGAGGCTCTCGCCGAGTTCGAACGGCAACACGGGCATGGTCGGCGACGCGAGCACGTCCGCCTCGGCAAGCGCCTCGTCGAAGTCCTGCTTGAGCCACGCGCGGGCGTCCTGTGCCTTCGCGTAGTACTTGTCGTGGTAGCCGGCCGAGAGGGCGTACGTCCCGAGCAGGATACGCCGTTTCACCTCGTCGCCGAAGCCCTCCTCGCGGACCTGTGCGAACGAGTCGTTCCAGTTGCCGTCGGCGTCGGTCTCGGGGCCGTAGCGGACGCCGTCGAACCGCGCGAGATTCGAGGACGCCTCGGACATGGCGATCACGTAGTAGGCTTGGACGGCACGTTCGACAGAGGGGAGGCTCACCTCGTGGGTCTCCGCGCCCTGTGCTCTCAGGTCGTCGAGCGTCGCCTCGAACCGCTCGATGACCCGTTCGTCGGCGCCCTCGATCAACTCGGTCGGGACGCCGATAGAGAGTCCCTCGACGTCGCCGTCGGCGGCGCTCGCGTAGTCGGCGTCGGCGCCCGCCTCGCGGGTAGTGGCGTCGCGCTCGTCGGGACCGGCGATCACGTCGAGGACCTCGGCGGCCCCTTCGACGGTCGGCGCCAGCGGCCCGATCTGTTCCAGCGAGTTGGCGTAGGCGACGAGCCCGTACCGGGAGACCAGCCCGTAGGTGGGCTTGATCCCGACGACGCCACAGAACGCCGCCGGACAGCGAACCGAGCCGCCGGTGTCGCTCCCGAGGGCGACGTCGGCCTCGCCGGCGGCGACGGCCGCGGCGCTTCCCCCGGAGGATCCCCCGGGAACCCGTGACTCGTCGACCGGGTTCTTCGTCGGGCCGAAGGCCGACGTCTCGGTGGTCGTCCCCATCCCGAACTCGTCCATGTTGGTCTTGCCGACGAGCGTTGCGCCGGCGCGCTTGAGGCGTTCGACCACCGTCGCGTCGTACGGCGGGACGTAGTCGGCGAGCATCTCGGAGCCACAGGTGGTGCGGACGCCCGCCGTCGAGATGTTGTCCTTGATCGCGACGGTCCGGTCGGCGAGCGGGCCGTCGTCGGCGCCCTGAATCGTCTCCTCGGTGATGAAGGCGTCGACGCTCATGAGACGCTCGGCCCCTTGAAGTAGCCGTCTTCGGTCTCGGGGGCGTTCCGCAGTGCCTCCTCCTGTGAGAGCCCGTCACGCACCTCGTCGGCGCGCATGACGTTCACTAGGTCGGCCTCGGCGTCGACCTCCGGCACGTCGTCGAGGGCGTCGAAGTAGGAGAGAATGTCCGCGAACTGCACGGCGAATCGCTCCACCTCGTCCTCGTCTAAGTCGATCCGGGCCAGATCCGCAGTGTGGCGGACCTCGTCGGGATCGACGGGCGTCTCGCTCATGTGTGTGGCCACTTTCGGGCTGGCACTAAGGGTTTCGGTCCACCCGCCGAGCGCCGGCCGCGAACCGATCCGCGGTCGGTAGCGTTTATGTCCCTCCGGTGAGCATCCGACGCTCATGGCCGACGGTACCTTCGACGGCTACGGCGGTCGTCACGTCCCCGACATGCTCGAAGAGCCGCTCAAACACCTCGGACAGGCCTACGACGAGGTAGCGGATTCGGAGTCGTTCCAAGCGGACCTCCGTGACCTCCTGGAGACGTTCGCCGGGCGGCCCACGCCGCTACATTACGCTCGAAACCTGAGCGAGCGGTACGGCGCCGACATCTACCTCAAGCGAGAGGACCTGCTCCACGGCGGTGCCCACAAGATCAACAACACGCTCGGCCAGGCGCTACTCGCAAAGCGGGCGGGCAAGGACCGCCTCATCGCCGAAACCGGGGCCGGTCAGCACGGGACGGCCACGGCGATGGCCGGCGCCCTCCTCGATCTGGACACCGAGATTTACATGGGCGAGAAGGACGTCGAGCGCCAGCGGATGAACGTCTTCCGGATGCGGCTGATGGGCGCGACGGTCAACGAGGTGAGCCGCGGCGGAGCCGGCCTCGCCGACGCCGTCGACGCCGCGCTGGAGGACATGGCCGAAAACATCGAGGACACCCACTATCTCGTCGGGAGCGTCGTCGGTCCAGACCCCTTCCCGCGGATGGTCCGTGACTTCCAGTCGGTCATCGGCGAGGAGGCCCGCGAGCAGATGCTCGACCGCACCGGCTCCCTGCCCGACGCGGCGGTCGCCTGCGTCGGCGGCGGCTCGAACGCCATCGGTCTCTTCCATCCCCTCCGCGACGACGACGTCGCCTTCTACGGGGCGGAGGGCGGCGGCAAGGGCGAGGGCTCGGGCCAACACGCCGCGCCCCTCGCCGAGGGCGAAGACGAGGTTATCCACGGGATGAAGACCCGTGTGATCGACGACGACACCGAGGTCCACTCGGTATCGGCGGGGCTGGACTATCCGGGTGTCGGCCCCGAACACGCCATGTTCCGGGCGGTCGGCCGCGCCGAGTACACCGCCGTCACCGACGACGAGGCGCTCGCCGCCTTCCGCGAACTCTCCGAGACGGAAGGGATCATCCCAGCGCTCGAAACGAGTCACGGCGTGGCGCGGGCCATCGAACTGGCGGAGACGGGCGAGCACGACAGCATCCTCGTGAACCTCTCGGGGCGGGGCGACAAGGACATGCAGACGGCCGCGGAGCACTTCGACCTGTAGATCAGCTTTCGACCGCCGCCCAGATCCGCTCGGCGGTCAGCGGCATGTCGATGGTGTCGACACCGAGCGGATCGAGGGCGTCGTGGACGGCGTTGACGACGGCCGGCGGGGCGGCGATGGCGCCCGCCTCACCGACGCCTTTCACCCCTAGCGGGTTGTGCGGGCACGGTGTGACCGTCGAGTCCCACTCGACCTCCGGCACGTCCGCGGCTTTTGGCATCGCGTAGTCCTGCAGGGAAGCGGTCAGCAGGTTGCCGTTGTCGTCGTAGACGGCCTCCTCCTGGAGCGCCTGGCCGACGCCCTGAGCGACCCCGCCGTGAATCTGCCCCTCGATGATCTTCGGGTTGATCTGCTCGCCCACGTCGTCGACGGCGACGTAGCGCTCGATCTCGATCTCGCCGGTCGACGGCTCCACCGCCACGACGGCGATGTGCGTCCCGAAGGGGAAGGTGTAGTTCGCGGGGTCGAAAAACGTCGTCTCGTCGAGCCCCGGTTCCATCCCCTCGGGCAGGGCGTCGGCGCCGCCGTAGGCGACGTCCGCGACCTCCCGGAAACTCATCGACCGCTCCGGCGCACCGGCGATGAAGAACTCGCCGTCCGCGAACTCGAGGTCCGCGTCGGCGACTTCGAGACGGTGGCTCGCGATCCGGCGGGCCTTCTCGACGACCTTTTCGGCGCTTCGCTTGATCGCGCTTCCGCCGACAGCCATCGCCCGACTCCCGCCGGTGCCGTTGCCCTCCTCGATTTCGGCGGTATCGCCCTCGCGAATCTCCACATCGGCGGCCGGGACGCCCAGTTCGTGTGCAACGATCTGAGCGTAGCCGGTGTGGTGGCCGGTCCCGATTTCGGCGGTCCCGGTCGTGACGACCACTCGTCCGGAGGGTTTGACGTGGACGGCACCATTCTCGTACATGCCGGGCGCGTTCCCACAGGCCTCGACGTAACACGACAGGCCAATGCCGAGATACCGACCCTCCTCTCGGGCGGCAGCCTGTCGCTCGCGGAAGTCCTCGTAGCCGATCATCTCCAGCGCCCGGGAAAGCGTCGCGTCGTAGTCGCCGGAGTCGTAGGTGCGCCCCAGACCGGTCTCGAAGGGGAAGGCGTCCGCGGGGACGAAGTTCCGCCGGCGGATTGCCGCCGGGTCCACGTCGAGTTCCCGCGCCGCCTCGTCGATCAGCCGCTCGATGAAGTAGGTGGCCTCCGGGCGACCGGCGCCACGATAGGCCGAGAGCGGCGCCGTGTTGGTGAACACTCCCGTCGTGTGGACGTACGCACCGGGCACGTCGTACTGCCCGTTGGCCATCAGCCCGAGATTGGTCGGGACGCCGGAGCCGGCGGGGACGAGAAAACCGCCGACCGGGGCGGTCGTCTCGGCGCGGAATCCCCGGAGTCGACCGTCGTCGTCGACCCCTGCCTCGGCGTGGACGAGGTGGTGACGGGCGTGAATCATCGACAGGAAGTCCTCGGTTCGCGGGGCGACCCACTTCACCGGTCGCTCGACGTGCATGGCACACCACCCGGCGAGCAGATAGCCGGTGTACGGGAACAGTTTGGCGCCGAAGCCCCCGCCAACGTCCGGGGCGCGAACGCGGATTCGGTGGTCCGGGACGCCGAGCGTATGCGAGAGGTCACCCTGCATCCCGTGTGGTTTCTGCGTCGAGAGCGCAACGTCGAGGGCGTCGTCGGACGGTCGGTACCGCGCCGCCGCCGCGCGCGGTTCCATCGCCGTCGGAATCACGCGGTTGATCTCGAGGTCCAGTTCCACGACGTTGTCCGCGGCGTCGAGGGCCGCGTCGGCGGCCGCCTCGTCGCCCGTGTCCCACGTGAACGCGACGTTCCCCGGTGCGTCGTCGTGAATCGTCGGGGCGTCGTCGGCCGTCGCCTCCCGCGGGTCGATGACGGCATCGCGGCGGTCGTAGGTCACGTCGATGCCGTCGAGCGCATCGTGGGCGCGGTAGCGGTCCTCGGCGACGACAGCGGCGACCGGTTGGCCCTGGTAGGCGGCCCAGCCGTCGGCCAATAGCGGCTGGTTCGGTGACGTGGCGCCCGTTTCGGCGTCCGACTCGGTCGAGCCACCCGCGGGGTCGTCCGTCCGGACGTACCCCGGTGCGTCCGAGGCTTGGATGTCCGCCCAGGTGAGAACGGCGAGGACGCCGTCCATCGCCTCGGCGTCGCTCGTGTCGATAGCTTCGACGGTGGCGTGCCCGTACTGGCTCCCGAGCAAGGCGAGGTGTGTCTCGTTGGGATAGCCGATGTCGTCGGTGTACTCCGCGTCGCCGGTGAGGAGGTGTGGGTCCTCTCGGCGCTGCACCGCGGAGCCGAACAGCTCTGTCGGATCGACGTCGTCGGCGTCGACCGTCTCGAAGTCCATCGGTCAGTGTCCTCCCCCGGTCGTCGGGAACTGTGAACGTGTGTAGTGCATCGCTTCTGTATCGCTATTGCGGGTGCGAAACCAAAAACGATTCGTCGCGTTCGCCACGTACGGCGTTTGTCCGCAAAAGAGTAACTACTGACGGTTACTTCCTAGCTGTCGGCGCCACGGCGCCAACCGGTGTCACGCCGGGCCGTCGAGTCGCTCGCTGCGACCCGTCGAGTCCCCGGGACCCCCACCGCCGTGTCATCGCCGAGAGGACGAACGAACTCGGGCGGCGGTCCCACATCTGGCGAATCGCGGGTGTAGAGCGCCGTCAGTAATTGGTTCCAGTTATCTGTTGTCGGCTCGGGCGCACCGGTTGTCGTCGAACACGCTCGACCCATATTTGGGGTGTACGCATCCCAGAGACGCTGAGCGTCTCGTCTTCGTACGGTCGTCTCGATAAACTCGATGTACGATAGTTGTCAAGCCGGCGGAGGGTATGTAAAGGCAAATACTTATGTCGGTGTTCTCGAAAATGAATAATTGATGGTCCAATCCATTGATCTTGATACGGCGAAAGAACTGATCGACGCGGCCGAGCAGAAGGCCGAAGAAATCGACAACCCGATGGTAATTACCGTCGCGAACAGCGAGGGTAACCTCATCGCTCAGCATCGGATGGACGACGCCTGGCTGGCGTCCGTCTCCATCTCGCGGAACAAAGCGTACACGTCGGCCGCGCTGGACATGCCGACACACGAGCTCGCCGAACCGTCCGAGCCCGGCAACTCCCTGTACGGCCTCCAGACGACCGACGAGGGTCGTATGGTGATCTTCGGCGGCGGATATCCGCTGCTCGACGAGGACGGAGACGTCGTCGGGGCGTTCGGCGTCTCGGGCGGCGCAGTCGAGCAGGACATGGAAGTCGCGGAAGCTGGCGTCAGCCACTGGGAAGAGATCCGAGGTGAGTAACGAATGTCAATGAACGCCGTGGTCTACAAGGGACCACACGAAGTCGCTGTCGAAGAGGTCGACGAACCGGAGATCGAACACCCGAACGACGTCGTTATCGACATCACGACGACGTGTATCTGTGGCTCCGACCTCCACATGTACGAGGGGCGGACGGCCGCGGAGCCGGGGATCGTCTTCGGCCACGAGAACATGGGTGTCGTCAGCGAAGTCGGCGAGGCGGTGTCGAGTCTCGAAGTGGGCGACCGCGTCGTCGCCCCCTTCAACGTCGCCTGTGGCCACTGTGAGAACTGCGAGAACGGCTACACCGGCTTCTGTACGAACGTCAACCCCGGCTTCGCCGGCGGCGCGTACGGCTACGTCGCGATGGGGCCGTACAAGGGCGGCCAGGCGGAGAAGCTCCGCATCCCCTACGCCGACTTCAACGCGCTGAAGCTGCCCGAGGGCGACGCACACGAGGACTCGTTCTCGCTGCTTGCGGACATCTTCCCGACTGGGTGGCACGGCACCGAACTCGCCAACGTCGAAGCCGGCGACTCGGTGGCTGTCTACGGCGCCGGTCCGGTCGGGCTGATGGCCGCCTACAGCGCGAAGCTGAAAGGCGCCTCCGACATCTACATCGTCGACCGCGTGCCGAGCCGTCTCGAACTCGCCGAGGAGCACTGCGACGCGACGCCGATCAACTTCGAGGAGGGCGATCCGGTCGAGCAGATCAAGGATCTGCACGGCGGTGGCGTCGACAAGGGCGTCGACGCCGTCGGCTATCAGGCCGTCGACCCCGACAAGGAAGCCGACGGCGCGTACGATCCGGCCCGGGAGAACCCCGCAGTCGTCATCAACAACCTGATCCGGACGGTTCGACCGACGGGTGAACTCGGCATCCCGGGACTCTACGTCCCGGAAGATCCGGGTGCGCCCGACGACATGGCCGCACAGGGCCGCATCGGCATCGACTTCGGCCTCCTCTTCGAGAAGGGACAGGCCCTCGGGACCGGACAGTGTAACGTCAAGGAGTACAACCGCGAACTCCGCGACATGATCATCGCTGGCCGTGCCGACCCTAGCTGGGTCGTCTCGCACCGCGTCGACCTCGAGGAAGCTCCGGAGATGTACGAGGCGTTCGACAACCGCGAAGAGGGCGTGACGAAGGTCCTCCTGGATCCGTAAGCGCGTCGCTCACCGCGACACGCCTATTACCACGCCGCGACTTTTTCATCATATGTGCCAGTACTGTAGCTACCGACTCCACGACGGGTGGACGCAGTTGCTCTCGTACGACGAGACGTACCGAACGACGATGCAGGCCGACTCCGAGTCGACCTACGGCTTCCACGAGTCGTGGGATGACCTCCGCGAGGACGTCGGTCTGGGCGCGTAGTCGCCGACCATCGTCGAACAGGACGGTCCCCTCGACCGGGAAAAGCGCGGGTACCGGCTAGGACTCCCGCGGGAAGGGATCGGTCGCCGCGGCCCCGTCTGCCTCGTCCGACAGACAGTCGTCGAGCGCCGCCGTCATGCCGTCGGTATCGAGATCACGCCCGATGACGACGAGTCGCGTCGCCGGATCGTCGTCGCCCCACTCGCCGATGGGGCCGGCTTGGACCGCCGGGCCGGCCCCGCTCACGCCCAGGACCGTCTCCGGGCGACTCGCCACCCACGCAAAGCCCTTCAGACGGACAACATCGTCCGCCCACCCGTCGAGCCAGGCGTCGAACTGGTGTGGATCGAACGGGCGCTCTCGGCGGTAGACGAACGACTCGACGCCGTGGGCGGCGGCCGCGTCGTCGTGGCCGTGGTCGTGGCCGTGCCCGTCCTCGCCCCCCTCGGCCGCGGCGAGCGCCTGCTTCCACCCCTGTCGGCGCCGCGCCGCCTCGAAGTCGAACAGCTCTGTACCGAGCACCGCCGACGGGTCGACCTCCGAGTAGGTCGTCCGATGGATCGTCGCCCGGGGCTGAAGTTCCCGGATCGACGCTTCGACGGCGTCGAGTTCGTCGTCCGGAACCGCGTCACACTTGTTCAACAGGAGCACGTCACAGAACTCGATCTGATCGACGAGCACCTCCGTCAGCGGTCGCTCGGGAGTGGGGGCGGCGTCGGGGAGCGACGCCGCGGGATCGAACGCCTTCCAGAACCCGTAGGCGTCGACGACCGAGACGGTGGTGTCGAGGCGGAAGCGGTCGGAGAGACTCCCCTCGTCGGTCCCCTCCGTCAGCGCCCGCGCGATGGGGATGGGTTCGCTGATGCCCGAGGCTTCGACGACGAGATAATCGAAGGATCGCTCTTCGGCCAGTCGCGTCACCTCGGTCACGAGATCGTCTTGGAGCCGACAGCAGATACACCCGTTCGAGAGGTCGACGATACCGTCCTCGGCGTCGTCGTCCAGCAGTTCGGCGTCGACGTTTACCTCGCCCATGTCGTTGACGACGACGGCGATCTGCCGGTCGCCGGGATCGTTCAGTAATCGATTGACCAGCGTCGTCTTGCCGGCGCCGAGTGGGCCGCTAATGACCGTCATCGGAATGTCGTCGGAGGGATGCGTCATCTGTCCCTGACGACGCGCCGCCGACAAATCAACCCTCCGTCGTGCAACCCGGCGCGTCGACTCCAACTCCGCTGGATTTAACTATTCGCATTTCCCTATTTTCTGTATAGAGCCGTTTTGCTCACATACCACCAATGACCGATAGCGTACGCGGCTACACGACCGAGCGCTCACGCGCGCGCGCGAACGAGGACGAGACGGAAAGTACCGACGAGGACAGCGAGCAGTTGCGCTGTCCGGAGTGTGGAGGCCAACTCGCAACGGACACCGAACACGGCGAGACGGTGTGTGCGGATTGTGGACTCGTGGTCGAGGAAGACGAAATCGATCACGGTCCCGAGTGGCGCGCCTTCGACTCCAAGGAGAAAGACCAGAAATCGCGGGTCGGCGCGCCGACGACCCAGATGATGCACGACAAGGGGCTGTCGACGAACATCGGCTGGCAGGACAAGGACGCCTACGGGAAGACGCTCTCGTCCCGTCAGCGGGAGAAGATGCAGCGCCTGCGTACCTGGAACGAGCGGTTCCGAACCCGCGACTCGAAGGAGCGTAACCTGAAACAGGCTCTCGGCGAGATCGACCGCATGGCCTCGGCGCTCGGCCTCCCCGAGAACGTCCGCGAGACGGCGAGTGTCATCTACCGCCGCGCGCTCGGCGACGACCTTCTGCCGGGCCGCTCCATCGAGGGCGTCGCCACCAGCGCGCTCTACGCCGCCGCCCGTCAGGCTGGCACCCCCCGCTCACTCGACGAAATCGCCACCGTCTCCCGCGTCGAGAAAGACGAAATCGCGCGCACGTACCGGTACGTGGTCCGCGAACTCGGCTTGGAGATCCAGCCCGCCGATCCCGAACAGTACGTCCCGCGCTTTGCCTCCGATCTCGACCTCTCGGACGAGTCGGAGCGTCGCGCCCGCGACCTGCTGAAAACCGCCAAGGATCAGGGCGTCCACAGCGGCAAGAGTCCGGTCGGCCTCGCGGCCGCCGCCATCTACGCCGCTGCGCTCCTCACCAACGAGAAGGTGACCCAAAGCGAGGTCAGCGAGGTGGCCAACATCAGCGAGGTCACCATCCGTAATCGGTATCACGAGCTGCTCGAAGCCGAAGAGCAGATTCAGGTCCCGTAGTCACCGGTATTCGATAGTCACCGACGCGTCCGGCGGCAGTACGACGGTGGTTTCTTCGCCCGAAAGGTCGATTTCGATAGTTCCGACAGTCGACTCGACGGGCACAGTGCGATGCAAGCGGTCGTCCTTGATGCAAACGTGGCTCACGGTGGAGGGCTCCTGTCGGACGACATCACGCCGTCCGGCAAAAAGGTATCCGGTCGGAAGGCCGATACGTCCCCCGTTCGTTCTCGGGGTATGGAGCGGACGCGACACGCCACCGCCTCGGTGTATCTCGTCGCCGACGGAGCGACGGCGCTGCACGATCACCCGGGACTCGACCTTCGACTGCCGCCGGGAGGCCACCTCGAACGCGACGAACTTCCGCACGAGGCTGCGCTCCGCGAAGCCCGCGAGGAGACCGGCCTCGACCCGACGCTGTTGACCGACCACGCCGACGTGTCGTCGCCGACGGCGCGGGCAGTCCCCCGGCCACGACACCTGATGCTCGCGGACGTGAACGTCTGTGACGGTGCGGTCGGTCACCAGCACATCGACCACGTCTACTACGCGACGGTCGACAGCCGAGAGGTCGACCCCGCGCCGGGTGAACCGGGGCCAGCGGCGTGGCAGTGGTACGACCGCGAGGCCCTGCGCGAGGCGGACGTAGACCCCGACGTGCGAGAGCTAGGGCTAGAGGCAATCGCGACGGCGGCCGACTAGACGGCGTCGACCAGCGACGCCACGTACTGGTCGACGTGGCGGTCCATCCGGCGCTTGAACCCCGCCTGTCGGGCGAGGCGGTCGAGTTCCCGCGAGACCAAACTGCCGTACTGGACGGCCTTCTTGTCGGCGTCGACGACCAGGTCCGGGAGCCACCCCGCGGCGGCCTGACGGAGCGCGACCTTGCGTCGCTCGGGCGTCGCGAGGAGGTGGTCCGGGAGGGGAAGCGCCGCCTCGACGACGCGGTCAGTCAGTAGCGGCGTCACGGGCGTCACGCCCGCCGCCCGGAGAACGAGTGTATCGCGCTCCAACTGAGCGGGCAGGGACCGAATCACCTCTCGGGTCGCCCCGCGGACGGTCGTCGCCTCGACCCGGTCGTCGTCCGCCGGATCGACCACCTTCGCGTACCCGCCGAACAGTTCGTCGGCCCCCTGACCGAGCGCGAGGCGGTCGAAGCCGTCGGCGGCGACGCGCTCGGCCACCAGATACAGCGGGAGCGCGATAGCGACGGTCATGGCATCGATTCGGCCTGTCGCGGCGACCACCTCGGGGACCGCCCGTTCGATGGCGTCGTGGTCGAGTTCGACCACCCGAAGCTCCCGCTCCATCGTCGTCGCGGCGTCGCGTGCCGCGGCCACGTCGTGAGCGTCGGGAAAGCCAACGACGTAACAGGGCGCGTCGGGGACGCCGGCGGCCACCAGCGCGGAGTCGACACCGCCGGAGAAGGCGACGGCGAGGTCGGCCCGGTCGTCGACGCCGGTTACGGCGTCGCGAACGGCGCGCTCGACGGCCGCGACGGCCGCAACGTCGTCGGTCGCCGCGGGCGGGTCGGGGAGCGACCAGATCCGCCGGTCGACGGTCTCCCCGTCCTGGAACTCCCTGACGTGACCCGCCGGGACCGACGACCCGGCGGCCGCGTCGGGCGTGAACCCCCAGTCGTCGGGCGTTCCGAAGAGCGGCTGGCGGCCGAGCACGTCGCGGACGAGACGGCCATCGAGTGCCCCGGCGAATCCGGCGGTGCCGGGAAGCGGCTCACCCTGCTCGACGGCGCGGCGGACGGTCGCAGGGTCGGCGCCGCGGAGCACGGTCACAGCAACTCGCCGAGCGCGCGTATCATCCGTCGTTTCGCCCCGCCGGCGGCCTGTCTAAAACTGATGTGCCAGGGCGTGCGCCGGCCGACGACGCTCGTCCGGCCGTCGGCGATAGCGCCGAGGACCCCCGCTGTGGAGCGGTCGTCGGTGTCGACTTCGGTGATCGCCTGCCCGACCATCTCCGCGATGTGAGCGTCGCTCCCGGCGGTCATCGGGAGGGCGTGTGTCTCGGCGAACCGTTCTGCCTTCCGGTTGGCCCGCCCGGTCAGAAGCCGGGAGTTGTACACTTCGATGGCGTCGGCGCTGGCGAGCGCCTCGGTGCTGACGTGTGGCGCGACGCCGTGTCGCGACGACTGAAATGGGTGGGGGATCACGGCGATGCCGCCCTGATCGTGGATGTGGTCGAGTGTCGCCTCGAAGGGAAGCCCGGCGGGCACCGCCTCACGGATGCCGAACGCGAGGACGTGCCCGGCGGCGGAGGTGATCTCCATGCCCGGGATGCCGATCAGGCCGTAGTCGGCGGCCTTCTCGGCGGCGTCGAGGCTCGCCTCAATCTCGTCGTGGTCGGTGACAGCGAGGGCGTCCAGCCCGACCGACCGCGCTTGTTCGAGTAGGTGGTCGACGGGGTCCCGGCCGTCGTGGGACAGCGACGAGTGCGTGTGCAACTCGACCGATAACACGGTCGGAGCATCGGGTTGGGAGGTCAAAAACACGCCGGTCGAGGTTTCATGTCGTTCCACGCCTCACGACGGAGCACACATGACACGGACGGTGTCGGCGGCGATCATCGAGGATCCGACCGCGGACGGATTCACCGTGACGGAACTGGATGTCGACGATCCGAAGCCGGGTGAAGTACGGGTGGAAATTCACCACGCCGGGGCGTGCCACACCGACTGGCACGCCGTCAAGGGTGACCTTCCAGCCGGACGGTATCCAGTCGTCGGCGGCCACGAAGGGGCTGGCGTCGTCAGCGCCGTCGGCGACGGCGTCGACACCGTCGAGGTCGGCGACCGCGTTCTCACGCTCTGGATTCCGTCCTGTGGGACGTGCGACCTGTGTTTGCAGGGGTATCAGAATCTCTGTGTCGAACAGGAGTCGACCTACGCCAGTACGCTCCCGGACGGCACCTGTCGGTTCCACCGCGACGGCGAGGACGTCGGACAGTTCCTCCTTCTGGGAACGTTCGCCGAGGAGATTGTCGTCCCCGAGGCGGCAGTTGTCCCCATCCCCGACGAACTCCCGACCGATCTCGCCTCGATCATCGGCTGTGGCGTCGTCACCGGCTTTGGCTCGGCCGCCTCCCGCGCCGACATCGAACCCAACGACACCGCCGTGGTCGTCGGGGCCGGAAACGTCGGTCTCAACGCCATCCAGGGCGCAGCACACGCCGGCGCGGGGCAGATCGTCGCCGTCGATCCGGTCGCCTCCAAACGGGACACGGCCGAGACGTTCGGTGCCAGCCACACGGTCGATCCGACGACCACGGACGTGGCGGAAACCGTCACCGCGCTCACCGACGGCACCGGTGCCGACGCGACGATATTCTGTGTCGGCGTCGGCGACGGTGATCTGATCGGCGACGCGTACGACACGCTGGGACCGCGCGGGGAGTTGGTCGTCACGGCGACGGCCCCCGACGACAGCATCGCGGTGAACCCCGTCGATCTCATCACGACCGAAAAGGAGATCAAGGGCTGTCTCTACGGCGGTGCGAGTCCGCGTCGGACGGCGTTACGGCTGATCGACGCCTATCTCGACGACCGCTATCTGCTCGACGAACTGGTCACGTCGCAGTACGACCTCGGCGAGATCAACGAGGCGTACGACGCGTTGCTCGACGGCGAGGATATCCACAGCGTCATCTCGGTGTCGACCGGCGACTGACGCCCGGGGCGGGGAGCGACCCCCGGCAGACATGGAAAGACGTTTGCGCCGGAACGCTGAACACGATGGTAGATGAGCCTGTCCGATCCGGATCACGACCTCGTCGCCGCCGAACTCGGGCGGGACCCCACGCCCGCCGAAGCGGCGCTCTTCGAGAACCTCTGGAGCGAACACTGCGCCTACCGGTCGTCGCGGCCGCTCCTGTCGGCGTTCGACAGCGAGGCCGATCACGTCGTCGTCGGCCCCGGCGACGACGCCGCAGTCGTCTCCCTGCCGACGTACGACGGCGAGGAGACATACATCGCGATGGGCGTCGAGAGCCACAACCACCCCTCCTACGTCGACCCGTACGACGGCGCGGCGACCGGCGTCGGCGGCATCGTCCGCGACATTCTCTCGATGGGCGCCTACCCCATCGCCCTAACCGATTCCCTCTATTTCGGCGGCTTCGACCGCGAACACTCTCGGTACCTCTTCGAGGGCGTCGTCGAGGGAATCGCCGACTACGGCAACGCCATCGGCGTCCCCACGGTCGGCGGGAGCGTCGAGTTCGACGAGGGCTACGAGGGTAACCCGCTGGTGAACGTCGCCTGCGTCGGCCTGGTGACCGAAGAACGCCTCGTCACCGCCGAGGCGAAACGGCCGGGGAACAAACTCGTCCTCGTCGGCAACGCCACCGGCCGCGACGGCCTGGGCGGTGCCTCCTTCGCCAGCGAGGATCTGAGCGAGGACGCCGAGACCGAGGACCGACCGGCGGTGCAGGTGGGCGACCCCTACACGGAGAAACTCCTGATCGAGGCCAACGAGGCGCTGATCGACGAGGACCTGATCCGGGCAGCCCGGGACCTGGGCGCCGCAGGCTTGGGTGGCGCCTCGAGCGAACTCGTCGCCAAGGGTGGCCTGGGCGCCGAAATCGAACTCGACGCGGTCCACCAGCGCGAGCCGAACATGTCGGCCCTGGAGATCCTGCTCGCGGAGTCCCAAGAGCGGATGTGTTACGAGGTCCGGCCGGAGGACGTCGACCGGGTGGCCGAGATTGCCGACCGCTACGATCTGGGCTGTTCGGTCATCGGCGAGGTGACCGAGGGGAACTACGTCTGTACGTTTGAGGACGACGAGCCGCGAGGCCGGGAGACGGTCGTCGACGTGCCCGCCGAGTTCCTCGCCGACGGCGCGCCGATGAACGACCTGCCGATGACGGAGCCGACACAGCCGTCGCGCGACCGCCCGGACGCCGACCTCGACGCCGCCTTCGAGGCCGTCGTCGCCAGCCCCAACACGGCGAGCAAGGAGTGGGTCTACCGCCAGTACGACCACGAGGTCGGAACGCGGACGGCCCGCCGGCCGGGCGACGACGCCGCAGTGCTGGCGATTCGGGAGGCCGGGGCGGGACTGGCGCTCTCGGCCGGGGCGATTCCGGCGTGGACGGACGCCGCCCCGTACGAGGGGGCCAAGGCCGTCGCCCTAGAGAACGCGGCCAACCTCGCGGCCAAGGGCGCGACGCCCCACGCCGCGGTCGACTGCCTCAACGGCGGCAACCCCGAGAAGCCGGACGTCTACGGCGGCTTCGGCGCCATCGTCGACGGCCTGGCGGACATGTGTCGCGACCTCTCGGTGCCCGTCGTCGGCGGCAACGTCTCCCTGTACAACGACTCGGCGGCCGGCCCCATCCCGCCGACGCCGACAGTGGCGATGATCGGCGTCCGGGAAGGGTACGACGCCCCGCCGGTTGGCGTCACAGGCGAGGGGACGCTCCTCGAAGTCGGTGAGCGGGGTGGTGCCCTCGGCGGGTCAGAGTATCTCGCGCAGATGGGTGGGAGCGACCGCTTCCCGACCCTGCCCGCGGACGCGCCGGCGGTGGTCGAGACGCTCGCGACCGTCGCCGACCTCGACTCGACGCTCGCGACCCACGACGTGAGCCACGGCGGTCTCGCGGTGACGCTCGCGGAGATGGTGAGCGCGGAGGCAGGCGTCTCGGCGACGGTTGCGGACGTCGAGGCGCTGTTCGACGAGACGCCGGGACGGGTCGTCGTGGAGACGACCGATCCCGACGCCGTGCGCGAGGCGGCGGGCGACGCCCCGGTCCGGTCGCTCGGCGAGGCGACGACGGACGGGACGCTCACGCTGTCGGTCGGCGACACCGAGTTGACTCGCGAGGCGGACGCGATCCGGGATCTGCGGGCCGTGATCGAGGCCGAACTGTCGTAGCGACCGCCCACCGGATTTAGGTGGTTCGAACGGCGTGCTCCGCCGTGAACGATGCAGCCCTCCGGCGGCGCTTGGACGCCGCCCTCGTTCTGTTGGCCGCGAACGTCCTCCTGTTGCTGGCGCTTGCGCTCCGGTTCACGCCCGAGACGACGGTCGGAATGCTGGTCTTCGCGGCGCTACTCGGCTACGGCCTTCGGGCCGGCCGATGAGTCACAGAGCAAGCGGCAGGCCAAACGTGACCGCGAGACCGACGAGGAGGACGACGACGCCCACGCCGGCCTGTCCGGTCGTGAACTCCTGCATTGGCGAGGTGACGCGTCCATCGTCGTGGTCGTGTTCCGAGTGATCGTCCATAGTCGACGCTGGGGACGGACGCCACAAAAAGACACCTGAACGTCCCCGACCGCCGACACCGGGCGTCTTTTGACTGGGCCTGTCGTAGCCGGGGGCACGGATGGCCGTAACCAAGCGCATCATTCCCTGCATCGACGTGGACCTCGACGAAGACGGCAACCCGGCGGTGTACACCGGCGTCAACTTCGAGGACCTGAAGCATACGGGTGACCCGGTCGAGATGGCCCGACAGTACAACGAAGCGGGGGCCGACGAGTTCGTCTTTCTCGACATCACGGCCAGCGCGGAGGGCCGAGAGACCATGCTCCACGTCGTCGAACAGGTCGCCGACGAGGTGTTCATCCCCCTGACCGTCGGCGGCGGCATCCGGACCCGCGAGGACATCAAGGAGACGCTCCGGGCCGGCGCGGACAAGGTGTCGATCAACACCGCGGCCATCGAGAATCCGGATCTGGTCGACGCCGGAGCGGCCGCCTTCGGCAGTCAGTGTATCGTCATCAGCGTCGACGCACGCCGCCGCTACGACGAGCAAGGGGAACACTACGAGCAGGTCGACGGCGAATCCTGCTGGTTCGAGTGTACGATCAAGGGCGGCCGCGAGGGGACCGGCGTCGACGTGGTGGAGTGGGCACGCGAGGTCGAATCCCGGGGCGCGGGCGAACTGTTCGTCAACTCCATCGACGCCGACGGCACCAAAGAGGGGTACGACATTCCGTTGACGCGGGCCGTCTGTGACAGCGTCTCGACGCCGGTCATCGCCTCGTCAGGGTGTGGCGGTCCCGAGGACACCCGCGAGGTGTTCGCCGACGCGGATGCCGACGCCGCGCTCGCGGCCTCCATCTTTCACTTCGACGAGTACACGATCCGCGAAGTCAAGGAGTATCTCGACGACCGCGGGATTCCGGTTCGGCTCTAGGCCGCCGCGTCGAAGGCGGTGACGAAGTCGTCCGCGAGGTCCTGCACCCGCCGGGAGGCGTCGCCCACGGCGTCGAGGGGATCGGTTCCCTCCTCGGTCTTGATCGAGAGGATCGGCTCGGTCTGGCCGCCGGACTGCTCGGGGTTCATGTCGTATGTCGCGGCCGTGACACCCGGCGTCTCCAGCAACGCCCCCTTGAGGACGTTCATGAACGTGTGGTCCTCCCCCGCGATCTCCATGCGAAGTTCCGCGTCGGTTTTTTCGATGACCCGCAGTTCCATACCCATCGCTACCGGCGGTTCGCGTTTCAAGGTTTCGTAACCGTGTCGACCCACCGAACGGTCGAGTTCCGAACGAACGGGCGACGCCCGAAGGCGTCCCCCGCACGGAGAACGTATGGGACCACGCGATGTGGTCGTTCGACTGACCAAGCCACTGCGAGGAGCACCTGACTCGCAATGTGCTCTGCGATACGTGACGCGTCGGGCCGAAGGCCGTTCGCGTCAGTCGCTAGATTTACGTATGTGCTGAAAAGTCTGTCGGCCAAGCCAATATCTTCCAATATCGGGCGGCAAAGTACTTGTGTATTGGTTTTCGAAGGGATACGGTGGACGTTCAGGGTCGAAGCAATTCAGGTGGAGGACGACCACGAGCCGCCAGTCTCACCTGACGAGATACGGATCGTTGCCGGCAAGAAACCGCCCGAGGTCGGTCTCACGGCGGTAGTCGGTCGCGCGGAGGCGGTCGATGGCGTCGACGAGACGGCCGGCATCGTCGGACTCCCAGTCTGCAGGTTCCCGGATCGGCATCACGAGCCACCCGCTGCCGAGCAGTTCCGTCGCGTGGAGCGCCTGAGGGTCGAGAGCGTCGGTGTCGTGGGCGGTACACGTCTCGACGACGTGTCGGATCGCACGCTCGCCGACGGGAAAGAGCACGTGGGCGGCGATAGCCCGGAGTTCGGCGTCGAAAAACGGCTCCATCGCCGCGTAGTCGTCGTCGGTCGGCGCTCCCTCCGGAACGCAGGTGTGGAGATAGGAGAGGAACGTGTTCTCGACGGTCGGTTCGTCGCCGGTCGAGCGGAGGAGGCCGGCGTCGTGGAGCGCTCGCTGGAGGCGTCGGCCGGCGGGCGTTCCCGTGAAGGGGACGCCCGTCTCGGCACCCCCGTGGACGCCGGGGTGGTCGCCGACGACATGAAAGTGGGCGTTCGCGTCCCCGTATCCCGGGACGAACCGCTCACAGGGAGGGTCCATACCGAACGGGTTGCTCACGCGGTCGGTGACGTTTCGCACGGCTACCGCCTACGCGGCCAGGAACCTAAATCTACAGTTCGACACCGGAGGGGATCAGACTCTTCGACCGAAGGAGGCTCCCGTTGGCATCGTAGACGAGGAAGGTGCTCTTCGAGTAGGTGGTGAGAGGGTCGCCGTCGATGCGGAGGACGACGCTGTATCGGCCCGCGTCGTCGTCGGCCGACTGGCCGTACTCGCGAGCGGCACGAACGAACCGCAGGACGTCCTCGGCGTCCTCGTTGAGTTCGAGGAGGAAATCGCCGGTGATCCGGTCGGTGACGCCGACGACTCCCGTCGCGTCGGACGTGTCGAGCGGATCCTGCAACCGAAAGGTGACGTCTGTCTCCTCGGCTCCCAAGAGATCGCCCTCGGCGTCGGTCAACCGCTCCTTCAACGTCTCCTCCGGTCCGTGGAAGTCGATAACGACGCGGGGCTCGGCCGGTTCGCTGCCGGTCTCTACCCAGTCGATATTGTGTGCTTCCAACTCGAAGTGGTCACGCCTCATTCCGTACCCTCGCTTTTGTGTTCTGGCGGTATGAACGTAACGCCCCGTGACCTCGCCCGGATTTCCGCGAGCGTCGCGCCCGGTCGCCGAGGGGTTTATTGATCGGCTTCCCGTCGGCGACGGTATGTGGGTTCGGTCGGAGTACGCGGGCGAACTGGCCGTCCTGACGACGTGGCTCGCCGCGCTGATTCCGTGGAACGTGACGTTCGCGAACATTAGCGACGGGGCACTACTGTTCGTTCGCTTTCCCCTCTTTCAGATCCGATATACGTTCGGCCTCCCGCTGGCCGCCGGCGTCGCCGTCGCCGACCCCCTCACGGCGACGGCCTTCCAGAGTGGACAGGCGCTCGAACTCCCCTACCGGCTGTGGACCGCCGGCGCCGGACTCTTCGGCGCGGCGCTCGTCGTCTCTGCCGTCTACTACCGCCGCGAAGCGTGGGCCGAGTCGTGGCCCGTCGACCCCGTTCGCCTCCTCGGAGCGCTCCTCCTGGCGGCGGGTGCCGTTCTCGCGGCGGCGACGTATCTCCTCCTCTCGCGGGGGTTCCCGGGCGTTCCCATCCCCGTCGGCGTCGTCTTCCTGCTTCTGTTCGGTGCCGTGTTACTGATGGTCGACCGGACGGAGTGACGCCGAGACGGTCGACGGATCGTGACACCGGAACGGACGGCGATGCGGCCGGTCGCGGTCACAAACTATAACTTCGGTGGGCGTCCCTATGCGAACGTGACACCGTCACGCGTCGTCGCCGCACTCGCACGCCGGTCGGCAGCGACGGGTGGCCTCGCCGCTCTTCTGAAAAAACGGGATCGGTAGCTTCGCTCGCGGCGGGCGTGGCGCCCCCGTCCCGGGTGACCGCCGGCGACCGACCCGTTCCGACACGACTAACAGCGCAGACGACACCCATCCGACAATGACGCTATCCGAGTTCCGCGGGGCCTATCCCGCCATGACCACGCCGTTCCACGAGGACGGCAGTATCGACTTCGAAACGCTCCGAACCGACGCCCGACGACTCGTCGACGCCGGCGTCGACGGGGTGGTGCCCGTCGGCTCGACCGGTGAGAGCGCGACCCTCTCGCACGACGAACACATCGAGGTGGTCGAGGCCGTCGTCGACGCCGTCGGCGACGACGTGCCGATCATCGCCGGCTCCGGCTCGAACAACACCGCCGAGGCGCTCTCGCTCTCCCGTCGCTCCGCCGACGCCGGCGCCGACGGTCTCTTGCTCATCTCGCCGTACTACAACAAGCCCGAACCCGCGGGGATGGTGGAGCATTATCGCACCGTCGCCGACGAAATCGACCTCCCACAGATCGTCTACAACGTCCCCGGGCGGACGGGACAGAACATCACTCCGGACACCGCCGTCGAACTCGCTTCCCACCCCAACATCCGTGGTTACAAGGCCGCTAGCGGCGATCTGAACCAGGTTTCGGAAGTCGTCGAACGCACCCGCGACGAGGAGTTCGCGGTGCTCGCCGGCGACGACGGCCTAATTCTCCCGACCCTCGCTGTCGGCGGGGCGGGGACCATCAGCGTCGTCGCCAACGTCGAACCCGCGCGAACCGTCGACTTGGTCCACGCGGCGCTCGACGGCGACTTCGCACACGCCCGCGAGCGCCACCACGAACTCGGCCCGCTGATGCGCGCGCTGTTCTGGGAGACCAACCCCATCCCGGTCAACGAGGCGATGGCCATCCGCGGCTACGGCCCCGGGACGGTGCGCTCACCGCTCACCCGCCTCTCCGAGGAGTACCGCGAGGACCTCGAAGCGATCCTCGCCGCCCTCGATCCGCTGGAGGCCGAGGCGTGATCGAGGTCGCCGTCACCGGCGCCGGCGGCCACATGGGCCGCGAGGTAATCGCGGCCGCCACCGACCGCGACGGGATGGCCGTGACCCTCGCCGTCAACCGCACGTCGGTCGACCCCGTCGCGGGCCACGAGGTCGAGGACGAGGGGGAACTCCCCGCGTTGCTCGCAGCGCGCGAGCCTGACGTCCTGGTGGATTTCACGCTCCCCGATCCAAGTACGCGATACGTGGAGGCCTGCGCCGACGCGGGGGTCGCCGCTGTCGTGGGCACGACCGGGTTCTCGGAGTCACAGCTATCGGTGCTCACCGGCGCCGCCGAGTCGGTGCCGGTCCTCCGGGCGGCCAACTTCGCGCGCGGCGTGGCGGCGCTCCGGCGGGCGATCCGCGAGGCCGTCGCTGCCGTCCCGTCGTACGACGTCGAACTCACCGAGACCCACCACAACCGCAAGCGTGACGCCCCCTCCGGCACCGCGTTGACGATCCTCGACGACGTGGAGGGGGCCAGAGACGACGCCGACGCGGACCGCGTCCACGGCCGCGAGGGCGAGCAACCACGCGAGGACGGCGAAATCGGCGTTCACGCGCGGCGGGCGGGCGACGTTACCGGCGAACACGAACTTCTACTTGCGGGGAACCACGAGGTACTGACGCTCACGCATCGCGCCGAGTCCCGCGGCGTCTTCGCCGAAGGGGCACTCGACGCGGCGGAGTGGGTCGTCGGCCACTCGGCCGGCGAATACGACTTCGAGGACGCACTATGACACTACAAGCCGACGTATCCGACCTGTGGCAGCGCTACGACGACGACGACGTGGACGCCGAGACGGCGACCGCCGACGACCACGACACGCTCGATGCCTTCCTCGACGCCCTGGAGGCGGGAGAGGTCCGCGCCGCCGAGAAGCGGGGCGGCGAGTGGGAGGCAAACGAGTGGGTCAAGCAGGGTATCCTGCTCAACTTCGGCCTGCGGGCCACCGAGGCTCGCGCCTACGGCGGCGTCGACTACCACGACGTTCTCCCCCTGCGGGAGACGAGTGACCTGGGCGAGCGCGGCACCCGCAACACGCCGGACGGGACGACCATCCGCCGCGGCGCTTATCTCGGTGCCGACTGCATCATGATGAGTCCCTCCTTCGTCAACGTGGGCGCACACGTCGGCGACGGGACCCTGGTCGACTCCTGTGATACCGTCGGCTCGTGCGCTCAGATCGGCGAGAACGTCAAGCTGGGTGCGAACACGCTGATCGGCGGCGTCCTCGAACCTGTCGAGGACGCGCCGGTGATCGTCGAGGACGGCGTCTCGCTCGGCGCCGGCTGTCGGGTTACCTCCGGCTTCGTCGTCGGCGAGAACACGGTCGTCGGCGAGAACACGTTGCTCTCGCCGCGCATCCCGGTCTACGACTTAGTCGAGGAGGAGGTCATCTACGGGCGCCTCCCCCCGGAGCGCCGCGCGTTCACCCGGATGGTCGAGTCGTCCATCGGCGATCACGACCTCTTTGCGGGCGGTGCGTACAAACCGGCGGTCGTGGCCATGGATATCGAGGCGGAGACGCGGGACGCCACAAAGCGGGAGGAGGCGCTCCGGGAATGAGCGGAGAGGCGGCCGACACCGGCCCCGCCGTGCGACGACTCACCGACTGGTCGGCCGCCGACCTGCGGGACCTGGCCGCCGAGCACGGCACGCCGCTGTACGTCACCGACCTCGACCGCGTGCGGGCAAACGCCGCCCGCCTGCGGTCGGCCTTTCCCGACGCCGACGTGCGCTACGCGGTGAAGGCCCACACCGGGCAGGCCGTCCTCGAAGCCGTCCGCGAGGCGGGCCTCGGCGCCGAGTGTGCCTCCGCGGGCGAGGTGGTTCGCGCCCTCGACGCCGGCTTCGAGGGCGCCCAGTACACCGCGGTCAACCCACCGGCCGGTGACCTCGACACCGTCGTCGACCGCTGGCGGGCGGGCGCCGACCTGACTGTCGTCGCCGGCGCCCGCGACACTCTCGACCGACTTCGGGACCGCGGCTTCGACGGTCGGCTGGCGATTCGCGTCGACCCCGGCGTGGGTGCCGGCCACCACGAGAAGGTGACCACGGGCGGCCACGCCAAGTTCGGCGTGCCCTACGACCGCGCGGCCGAGGTAGTGGGCGACGCCCGCGCCGACTTCGACGTGGTCGGCGTCCACGCCCACGCCGGGAGCGGCATCTCCGGCGACGACCTGTCGGCGCACCGCGAACTCGTCGCCCGGATGGGTAATCTCGCCCGCGAGGTCGGCGACCTAGAGTTCGTCGACGTCGGCGGCGGCTTCGGCGTCCCCTACCGCGAGGACGAACCACCGCTCGATCTCCCCGCCGTCGCCGACGCGACCCGCGAGGCGCTGGGAGCGGTGGACGCTCGACTCGCCGTCGAACCCGGTCGCTACGTCGTCGCCGACGCGGGCGTCCTCCTGACGCGGGTGAACACGGTGAAGCCGGTCGACGACGCGGGCGCGACCGGTCCCGTCCCCGTCGTCGCCGGCGTCGATGCCGGCATGACGACGCTCCTCCGGCCGGCGATGTACGACGCCTACCACGCCATCCGAAACCTGACCGACGACCGCTCGGAACGGCCCGTCACCGTCGCCGGCCCGGTCTGTGAGACGGCCGACCTGTTCTGCGAGGCGCGGCCGATGCCCTCACCGCGGCGGGACGACCTGCTCGCTATCGGGAACGCCGGCGCCTACGGCTACGAGATGGCCAGCACGTACAACACCCGGCCTCGACCCGCGGAGGTCGTCCGCAACGGCGACGAGACACGACTCGCCCGCGAGCGCGAAACCATCGCCGGCGTCACCGCGCTGGAGGTGGACCGATGACGACCGTCACCGCCGAGAAGTACCACGGCACGGAAAATGACTTCCTCGTCGTCGCGGCGGACGCCCCAGTAGCGGATCGGGCGGCCTTCGCCCGAACCCACTGCGACCGTGAGACGGGCGTGGGCGGCGAGCGGACCGGCGCCGACGGCGTCCTCTTTCTCGACCTCGATCCGACCGCCTCGCCGGTCCGGGTGACGATGACGCTCGTCCAACCCGACGGCTCGGTCGCCGAGATGTGCGGCAACGGGGCACGCGTCACGGCGACGTGGGCGGCCCGCGAGACGGGTGCCAGCGAGGTGGTCATCGGGACACCGGCCGGTGACCGACACGCCGTCGTTCAGGGCGAGGGCGTCACCGTCGAGATGGGCCAGCCGTCGTTCGACCCCGCGGACGTGCCGCTGGCCCGCGACGCCGGCGAACCGCTGCTCGACACACCGGTGGAGGGGCTGTCCGTCACCGCGGTGAACACCGGTGTTCCCCACGCCGTCGCGTTCGTCGACGACGTGGACGCCGTCGACCTGTCGACGGTCGCCCCGCCGGTCCGGCACGCCGCCGTCTTCCCGGAGGGGGCGAACGTCACGCTCGCCTCGCGGGTCGCCGTCGACGACGACGCGGTCGAGGGCGCACCCGGCGACCCCACCGCCTACCGTCAACGGACCTACGAGCGCGGCGTCGAGGGTGAGACGCTGGCCTGCGGGACGGGCGGGGTAGCCGTCGTCGCCGCGGCCAAGCGCACCGGCCGCCTCGACACGGAAGGGCCGGTCCGCGTCTCGCCGCCCGGCGGCGACCTGGTGATCGTCGTGCCCAACGACGGGCCGGCGACGCTGACCGGGCCGGTCGAACGCGAGTTCGCGACCGACTTGGAGGTGCCCGCGTGACCGAGGGCTTCGACCCCGTGGACTTCCTCGACCGGGCCGTCCAAATCGAGTCCCACGCGGACGTGACGGCGATGCGCGAGTGCCTCGTCGGCACGCTGGCTGCGGCCGGCGTCGACCCCCACGTCGACGACGCGGGCAACACGCTCGCCACCCGGGGGGCGGGGTCGCCACACGTCGTCCTGAACACGCATATCGACACCGTGTCGCCACACGTCGCCTACCGCCGCGAGGACGGCGTCATCCACGGCCGCGGCGCCTGCGACGCGAAGGGGCCGCTCGCGGCGCTCCTCGATGCCTTCCTCGGGACCGATCCCGACGGAGGACGGCTGACACTCGCCGTCACGCCCGACGAGGAGGTGTACTCTACGGGCGCGGCAGCCCTCGACCTCTCGGTCCTGCCGGGCGTCGAGGCGTCGGTCGGTGACGCGTACGTCGTGGGCGAGCCGACCGGATTGGACGTCTGCACGGCCGCGAAGGGGCGATTCGAGGGGACGATCACCCTCACTGGGACGAACGCCCACGCCGCCGAACCCGCAAGCGGTGTCAACGCCGTCGCCGCCGCGGAGAGCGCGCTGTCGGCCGTCCGCACCTTCGACGCCGGCCGCGACCCGCACCCGTCGCTTGGCCCACCGACGCTCACGCCGACGGTCGTCGAAGGCGGGAAGGCGACGAACCAGGTGCCCGCGACCTGTGCAATCACCGTCGACCGGCGGAGCGTCCCGCCGGAGTCCGCGAGCGGCTTCCGCGAGGCGCTTGCCAGCGCCGTCGACGACGCGACCCCCGACCCGGTCGGCGTCGCCGTCGACCTGACCGAGCGGCCGACCCCCTTCCTCGAGGCGTTCGCGACGGAGGCCGACGACCCGGTCGTCCGGCATCTCGCGGACGCGGCCGCCGAGGCGACCGACGGGGACGCTGGCGCGGTCCGTCCGTTCACCGCCGCTACCGAAGCCTCCTACTTCTCGCCGGCGCCGACCGTCGTCTTCGGACCCGGCGTCCTCGCCGACGACGACGGCCCCGTCGCTCACGCCGACCGAGAGTACGTCCGGACCCGCGAGGTGGAACGGGCGGCGACAGCCCTCTCCGACGCGCTCGCAGCGCTGGTCGGCTAAAGCGCAACCCCCAAGCCTCCGGGGGGTCTCGGGGCGACCATGTACGAGGCGGTCCACGTCGCTCCGGACGGGGAGTCCCCTGCGGTCGACGTCGTCGAGCGAGCGGCGCGGCTGGGATTCGAGGGCGTCGTCGTCCTCGCCCGGGACGCGACACCCGACCACGACGCCCTCGGCGACGAGGCGGGCGTCGACGTCGTCGACGGTGTCGAGATTGTCGCGCCGGACCCCGAACGCGCGAGCGGCGCCGTCGGGGGGCACCGCCCGGAGCACACCCTCCTCGCGGTCCGCGGGGGGACCGACCGCCTCAACCGGTTCGCCGTCGAGAACGAACGCGTCGACGTACTCACACGGCCGATGGCCGACGATGGCGACGTGAATCACGTCCTGGCGAACCGGGCCGCCGCGAACGGCGTTCGGATCGAGTTCGACCTCGGGCCTGTCCTCCGGAAAACGGGCGGCCGCCGGGTCCAGGCGCTTCGCGGCCTGCGGAAACTCCGGGAACTCGTCGCCGACGCCGGCGCGCCGTTCGTCGTCAGCGCCAGCGCCCCCTCACGTCTGGGGTTGCGGGCGCCACGAGAACTCGTCGCCGTCGGCGAGACGGTGGGATTCGACCCCGACGCCGTCCGCGCGGGGCTTCGGGAGTGGGGTGAACTCGCCGCCCGCAACCGCCATCGACGGTCCGCATCGTTCGTCGAACCGGGTGTCGAACGGGGGCCGTACGACGAGGGATCGTCATGAAGCACCTTCCAAAGCACCTTCGGCCGCGGTGGCGCTACCTCGCGGTGGCCGTAGAGACTCGTCCCGGTGCGTCGCTCGACCGGAGTGACTTCCAGCGGGCGGTGTGGTACGCCGCGGGCAATCTGCTCGGCGACGCCGGGAGCGCGGACGCAGACCTCCGGGTACTTCGCTTCTCCTTCGATAGTGGCGCGGGCGAGGGGACGGCGGCCGTTCGCGCCCGCCACGGCGAGGTACGACCGGCGCGGGCGGCGCTCGCCTGCGTGACCGAGGTGGGCGGCGAGTCGGTCGGCGTACACGTCCGGGGTGTCTCGGGCACGCTCCGTGGCTGTACGGCGAAGTATCGCTAGTTCCCGACGGCCGACGGCGGTCGACGGCCGGTCTTCCCGGCCAGCCAGCCGCCGATCTTTCCGCCGACGAACCCACCGACAGCGCCGATAATCGGCGGCAGGACGCCAAGCCCGACGGCGAGACCCACCGCGGCGACGCGGAAGGTGGTCGGACCCCCGGCCGCGAGGGCGGCGGGAACCGCCTCGGCCAGTATCCAGACGACGCCCGGCGCCGATCCGATCACCCCGGCCCGGACGCCGGCGGCAGTGCCGTCGGCGGCCGATCCGGAGGCGAGATAGCCGGCGAACAGGCCGCCGAGGATCACCATGTTGAGCGAGAACTCGCTGCCCGTGCCCGACAGCCAGTAGGCACCGACGGTCAGCGGAATCGATGCGACGCCGCCGACGATGGCGTACGTCCACGTCGCGGAGAGTTGGAGGGGACCACGTGGGGACATCGTCGGAACGTCACGCCACCGACACAAAAATCGGTCGCTCCCGCCCGAACCTGACGAACGTCCACTCTACCAAAGTATAGACAAGAGTTAACATTCGTCACGCGCAAGTTCGTATAAGAATGCCAACACCATCCGATCCGGCCCCCTGTGATCTGGACGAACAGTTGTACGAGTGTCGGGAGTGTGGCGAGCGACTCTGTAGCGCGTCGTCGCCGAGCGCCTGTCCGGAGTGCAACGGCGTGTTGCAGAACCTGAGCCGACCGCGGCCGGAGTAAGACCGCACTCCGGCCCGCAGTGTGTGGGTGCGTCACAAACTCTTTGCGTTCTGGCCCCGACGTGCCGCCGATGCGCATCAACGAAATCGAGATCCACGCGTTCGACTACGCGGCTGAGCGGACGGGGACCGTCGGGGGCAACTGGGTGTACGATCCTGACTCCACGCTCGAACCGCCCGGCTTCGTGCTGACGATCCGCACCGCCGACGGTACCGAGGGTCACTACCGCGGGTTCGCGTTCACACCCCCGATGGTCGCCCAGATCCGGATGGTGGCCGAGGAGCACGTCCTGGGGCGGGACCCGCTCGAACGACGGGCGATCTGGCAGGACTGCTGGCGAGCACTTCGCCACACCGACCACCTCGGCGTCGGCCCAATCGACATCGCGCTCTGGGACCTGGCCGGCGCCCACCACGACGCGAGCGTCTCGACGCTCCTCGGCGGGGGGCGCGACGTTCTCCCGACGTACGCCTCGACGACCTTCGTCGACGATAACGGCGGCCTCGACGGCCCGGAGGCCTTCGCCGATTTTGCCGCCGAGTGTCTCGACCGTGGCTACGACGGGTTCAAATTCCACGGTCACCCCGAGGTCCGTCCCGACGTCGACATCGCCATCTGCGAGGCGCTCGCAGACCGGGTCGGCGACCGGATGGCGCTCATGCTCGACGCCTCCAGCCTCTACCAGACCTACGCCGACGCCCTCGAAGTGGGACGGGCGCTCGACGACCTCGACTTCCGCTGGTACGAGGACCCCTTCCACGACGGTGGCGTGAGCGAGCGGGCCGTCCGAAAACTCGTCGCAGAACTCGATACACCGATGCTCGGCCTCGAACACGTCCGAACCGGTCCCTACGGCGTGGCCAACAGCCTCGCCACCGAGGCGACCGACCTCGTGCGTGCGAGTGCACACCTCGACGGCGGCATCACTGGCGCGCTCAAGATTGCAGAGACCGTCGAGTCGTTCGGTCTCGACGTCGAACTCCTGCTCGGCGGCCCCGCACACATGCACCTGATGAGCGCGCTCAGAAACGCTAGTTTCTTCGAACACGGCCTACTCAACCTCGGAAGCAACTGGATCCTGAACCAAGGGTTCGAGGGTGAACCGGAGTCGGTCGACGACGACGGACGGATGGCCGTCCCCGGTGGCCCCGGCCTCGGGGTCGATATCGACTGGGCGTTCGTCGAGCGCCGCCGAACGGGCCACACGCGGATCGAAGGCTGATCGGCGGCGACGCCAGTGCTGGGATTTAACTCCGCACTTCCCGAACGAACGACCATGACAGACGTGGTCATCGAGTACTGCGTTCCGTGCGGCTTTCTCGACCGCGCGGAAGCGATCCAGCACGCGCTGTTGACGTCGCTCGGTGAGGACCTCGACGCCGTGACGCTCGAAACCGGCGAAAAGGGCGTCTTCCGAGTGCGCGTCGACGGCGAGCAGATCTACGATAAGGACGCCGACGGCGACTACGACGTCGACGAGTTGGTCGCGGCGGTTCGCGACCGGGTCTGAAAGGGAACCCTTAGGCCGCCACCCCTACGACCGTGGAACATGGCCGAGGCAGAGGCGGCAGCGCTCGTCGCCGACGACGTACGCAAACGCTACGGCGACGTGGTCGCTCTGGATGGTGTCTCACTGTCGATCACGGGAGGCGAGGTGTTCGGCTTGGTCGGCCCGAACGGCGCCGGGAAGACCACACTGGTGCGGGCGCTCACTGGCACGACGCGCTGTGAGGGGTCGGTCGGCGTGCTCGGCGTCCCGCCCGACGAGGTCGACCACGCCCGCGTGGGGTTGCTCCCACAGTCCTTTCACCCGGCGGATCGGCTCACCGCCCGCGAACTGGTCGCCTACTACGCCGGCCTCTACGACCACGCACGGTCCGTCGAGGCCGTCCTCGACGACGTGGGACTGGCCGACGACGCCGACACTTGGTACGAGAACCTCTCGGGCGGCCAACAGCGCCGCGCCTGCGTCGGCACGGCGCTCGTGAACGACCCCGACGTGCTCTTCCTCGACGAGCCGACGACCGGCATCGACCCCGCGGGTCGGCGGTCGCTGTGGCGACTGATCGACGACCTGGCGGCCGGCGGCACCACCGTCTTGCTCACCAGTCACTCGATGGGCGAGGTCGAACGCCTCGCCGACCGCGTGGGGCTGCTGCGCGATGGCCGCCTCGTCGCCGTCGGCACCCCCGAGTCGCTGATCGCCGAACACGGCGGCGACAGCCGCCTCGTCGTCGAGGCGTCGCGTCCCGCCGACCGCGAGGCGCTCGCGGCCGCCCTCGACGCCGAGGTGGTCGAACACGACGGCCGCCTGGCCGTTCGTGACGTCGCACTCGCCGACGTGGGCGACGTGGTCGCGCGGCTGGAAGCGGCCGGCGTCGACGTCGAGTCGTTCACGTGGGCCGAACCTGATCTGGCGGACGTCTACCTCCGATTGACCGGCGAGTCGTTCGCTCCATCCGAGCGGACCGACGTGGAGACGGAGGTGGAGGGATGAGCCGACGCCGACGGATCGGCGCCACGTTCCGTGCTGCGCTTCAGGCGTTCGTTCGCCGGAAGACGGCCGTCTTTTTCACCTTCTTCTTTCCCGTCCTCCTCATCCTGATCTTCGGGGCGCTCGTGGGGACGCGACCGACGGGCGGCGGCCTCTTCGCCCGAGAGCCAGCCTTCTACCTCCCGGGATACCTCGCCGTCGTCGTCGTGTTCACACCGCTGTCGCGGGTCGGAAGCACGATTGCGCGCCATCGGGACGGCAACCGGTTCGAAAAGCTGTCGACGACGCCGCTTCGCCGCTGGGAGTGGCTCCTCGCGCACACGCTCGTCAACGTCGCCATCATCGGCCTCGCGGGGCTGCTTCTGTTCGTCCTCGTCCTCGCCGTGACGGGGACCGAGGTGGTCGTCGGTCCCGCGCTGGGGGCGCTCATCCCACTGGTGGTCGTCGGCGTCGCGCTGTTCTGTGGGCTGGGGGCGATCATCGGCCGCCTCGCCGGCTCCCAAGACGGCGTCATCGCCGCCAGTAACTCCGTGGCGCTGCCCGTCTGGGCGCTCTCGGAGACGTTCGTCCCGCCGTCGATGCTGCCGGCGTGGTTCCAACCGGTGACGGCGTTCTCGCCCCTGACGTACTTCTCACGAGGCGTGCGGGCCGCCGCCGCTGGCGGCGATCCGACCGGCCCTCTCCTCGTCCTCGCGGTGCTCGCGGCCGCGTTTTTCCTCGTCGGCGCCGCGGCCGTCCCACGGACGGAGTGAGGTGAGTCAGGGGTCGGTCTCGTCTTCGGTGCCCGCGCCGGCGTCGGAACCGAGGTTCTCGTCCGCGTCGTCCGCGTCGTCGACCCACCCGCGTCGTGTGGCGAGTGCCGTTCGGAGCCGGGTGTCGAGGGTCGTTCGGAGGCGTTCGGCCGTTGCGGCGTCGACGTCGACGGCGGCGGCGTCGTGGCCGGTCAGCGAGAGCGACCCCGCGGTGTCGGCCGTGACGGTCGCCACCCCCCAGCGCCGCTGAAACACCGTCCGCGTGTCGATCACCGTCTGCACTCGGTAGTAGGGAACGACCTTGATCCGTCGCCGGAGGACGCCGTTGCGGGTGACGAGGTGGTCCTCGCCGAGCCAGTAGCCACGGTGTTTCCACTTGAGGTGGGCGGCGACCGGCGCGAGGAGGGCAAGCGCCGCGGGACCGTACCACGGAATCGACCTCGCCACGAGGAGATCCGCGCCGTAGAGGAGACCGACGAGAACGCCGGCGGCGATGAGATAGCGGATCGCGTACCGGCTTCGGACCCGTCGCGGCGGCCGCTCGAAGGCCGGCGAGCCGAAGGTCTCGATGTGGTTGGCGAGGTCGAACACGCGGTCGCGGGTCGCCAGCGGGACGGCCGCCTCCGATCCGCCCTCGCCCAGCCCCGATCCGGGGGCGTAGCCCGCCGTCTCGATGCGGAGCGCCGCGTAGCCGAAGGCCCGTTTGAGTGGGTTGTCGGTCACCGTCAGCGTCTGCACCTTATCGAGGGGGATCGACCCGTCGTATCGCCGGAGGAGGCCGCGCTCGTACTGCAGTTCGTCCCCGACTCGCGTCAGCCGGAAGTCGTAGTAGTTGAGAACGGCCACGACGGCGCCGGCCGCCCACGCCACGAGGACGACCCCGAGAGCGAGCGCGACGACCCCCGCGGCGAGGAGGAGCCGTCCCGACCCGGCGGGCAGCAGCGACGACAGGGCGGGGACGCTCCCGGAGAGCAGGAGAATCAGGAGTCCCGGGACGCGGGCATCGAACGACAGCGCCCCGACCAAGGCGAGTTCTCTCGGCGCGAGCGCGAACAGTTCGGTCGTCGCCGGACCCGCACCTTCGTCGTCCGCTGCCTCGCCGCGTTTCAGGCGACCGATCTCACCCTGGAGGCGCTTTGCCTCCTCGAACGCGACAAACCGAAGCGACGCCTCCGTCTCGCTCCCGCCTGCCGTCTCGAAGTCGACGACGGCGATACCCAGCGCCCGCTGGACGACGTTGCGGCTGATGTCGACGTTCTGGACCCGTCTCAGCGGAATTTCGCGGTTTCGGCGGGAGATGACTCCCGACCGAATGTCGAGCGTCTCTTCGTCGAGGGCGTACGCGAATCGGCGGTAGTACGTCACCTCGTAGGCGACGAGGCCAAGCAGTCCGAGGCCGACCAGCGCGACGGCGATAGGGCCGCCGGCGGGGCCGAAGGCGGCGGAGGCCCCCGAGAAGAGGATGGCAGCGGTGAAGACGACGCTGGCACCGCGCTCGACCACCCGGTAGGGAACCGAAAGCGGGGAGAGCTTCATACGGCGTCTTCGCCCTCGGCGCGGATGGCGAGTCGCTTCAGCCGCTCCCGCAGGTCGTCGGCTCCGGCGGGTGTCAGCCCTGGAATCCGCACGTCGGCCCCTCGCGATCCGGCGGTGTAGACGACGGCGCTCGCCAGCCCGAGGAGGCGCTCGACGGGCCCACGTGAGGAGTCGACGTGTTGGAGGCGGACGAAGGGGACGACCGTCCGAACGCGGGTGAAGATGCCACGTTCGAGATAGAGCGCGTCGTCGCGAACCTCGTAGCGCCAGACTCGATAGCGGGCGAGCGCGAGGCTGACACCGACGCCGAGGACGACCACGAGGACGGCCGGCGGCGCCCAGCCCGGAAGATCGACCGCCAACCGGTCGACGGCGACGGTGATCGTCGTGAGAACGGCGGCGGCGACGGCGGCTTGGGCGGCCCAGACGACGCGCACCCGCGGGTGGAGTCGGTTCATCGGCGGCCCTCCTGGCGTGCCATGCCGATTCGTAGCCGTCCGCGCGGTAAATATCGTCGTGGTCGACAGCCGGTGGCGGTCACAGCGCGTCGAGCAACGCGTCGACGTCCTCGGCGGTGTTGAAGACATGGACCGACGCCCGCACCGCGTCGGGATCGGGAAGTGATCGGATGTGAACCCCCTCGTCGGCGAGGCGGTCGACCAGCGCCTCGGGGTCGTCGGCGTCGAAGGTGACGAGCCCCGATTCGTACGCGCGGGGGCTGAGCAGTCGGTCGCCGAGTCCCGCCTTCAGGCGGTCGGTCAGGCGTTCGATCCGACCGGTAATGGTGTCGTATCCAATCGCCTCGATCATCTCGATGGCCTCGATCAGCCCGCGATACGGCGCCGGCGACGTGGTGCCTACCTCCAGTCGTGGGGCGCCGTCCTTCAGCGACAGGTCGGTGGCCGCGGGATCCGCGACGCTTCGATAGCCGGCGACCCCCGGCGTGAGGTCGTCGGCCACCGACCGGTCGACATAGAGGAAGCCGGCGCCCCAGGGTCCGAGGAGCCACTTGTGACCGGCGGCGGCGACGAAGTCCGCCCCCCACTCGTGTACGTCGACGGGGACCTGTCCCGGCGACTGGACGCCGTCGACCAACACGAGGGTGTCGTGTGCGTGGGCGATGTCGACGATGTCGGTGATCGGCAGTCGCGTCCCGTAGTTCCAGGTGATGGAGTTCAGACAGAGTAAGCGTGCGTCGGCGACGGCCTCGGCGAGGGCGTCGAGGTCGAGGCGACCGGCATCGGTGTCGAGGACGCGAACCTCGACGCCTTGCTCCCGCAGGTTCCACCAGGGGACGACCCCCGCGGAGTGTTCGAGGTCGGTACGGACGACGACGTCGCCGGGGGTCCAGTCGACGGCCGCGGCGACGCGGGCAATCCCGTCGGCCGTGCTCTCGGTGAGTGCAATCTCCGCGGCGTCGGCGCCGAGAAAGTCGGCGACAATCTCGCGGGTCTCCTCGAACGTCTCGAAGGCCGCCGGATAGGCCCCCTCCGCGACGGGGGCAACGTACTCGTGATGTTCGAGAAAGTCACCGGCCGCCTCGACGACGCGCCGTGGGGCCGGCCCCGACGCGCCGGTGTTGAAGTAGACGCCACGGTCGAGGGCAGGAATCTCCGCGCGCAGATCTTCGGGTCGCATATCGTCTCTTCCGGGAGGGCGACACCTCAACGTTTCCCGTCGGACCGGCGACGGGGCCGGGTCAGGCAGTCGTGGCGAGTCGCCGCTCGACTCGGCGACGGGCGCGCCCCGTCTCGCGCCCGAGATCCGCGACCGCCGCGAGGACCGGATAGTTCGCCGGGCAGTCGGCGTAGAGGTACTCCGCCAGATCCGTCGGGACGCCCGGGAGTTCGCTCCGCCGCCCCCGAATCGTCTCCTGGCGACGCATCCCGAGACCGTCGATTCGCGCCTCGATGTCGCAGACGGCGTCCCACAGGTCGCGCAGGTCGTCGAACGACCGCGCGGACAGCGGCCGGTCGTCGAGGGCGACGAGATCGGCCCGGATCGTCGACAGGTCGTCCACCGCACGGGCGAGCGAGGCGTCCTCGCGGTCCAGGACGTCGAGAAACGCCTCACGTTCGTGTTCGGCGGCGTCCGTCGCCGCCCGGACGGCGTCGCGGAACTCCGGCGTCAGCGCCGACCCGCCGACGAGCGCCGCCGCGAGATCGTCACCGAACTCCGCCGCGAGGCTCTCGGCCACCGTGTCGCCGTACTCCGCCTCGTAGTGTGGGACGCTCATTACCGTCGCCTCGTAGGCTCCGCGGACGCGTTCCAGCGACCGCCCCGACCCCTGGTGGTCGGTCAGTAGTGGCGGCGTCGTCGGTGCCGCGACGGTCGATATCCCGGCGACCTGCCGGTCGAACGCCGCGAAGGCGTCACGCTCCGCCGCGACACAGGATCGCTCCTCGGCGACGGCCGCGCGCGCCCGCTCGATCCGTGCCGTCATCGACGGTCACCGGCCGTCCGTCGGCGCCGCATCACCGCCGCACCCGCGGACGGTCCCTCCGTGCCCGACGCCCGCCGCCAACGCGGACAGGGCGTGTCCTCGCTAATCATGTTCGACCTACGTCGTTGTGTCAGGATAAAAATATCGTATATAGTATCGGTTTCGCCCCAGAGTGTTGCCGTGTGGACTATAGTCGAGGGGACCCGAGTGTGAAACGGCTATTTGTGTCTAGAGAGAGGCTTTGGGGTGGCGCCGAGTACGACGTCTCATGACACGACGAAGCGAAGCGATCACCGTGTTGCTCGTGGCACTGGTCCTCCTTGCGGGCTGTAGTGGGGCGGGCGGGGGCACGGACGCTGGGGGCGGGGGTGACAGCGGCCTCACACAGGCGTCGATGGCCGAGGAACGGGCCAGCGGCGCCGCGGCCAGTGGCGACGGCGACAGAGGTGAGCGCACCGACGACGCCGCCCCCGCGCGGACGGATCGGTCGATCATCCGCACCGGAACCGTCGAGTTGCGTGTCGACAACTACGAACGGAGTCGGTCGAATCTGACCGCGCTCGTGGCGTCACAGGGCGGCTACGTCGGCGAGTCGACCCACCAGGTCCACGAGAGCGGCGCCGCCGCCTGGACCGAGGGCCGGGTCGTCCTGCGAGTCCCCGCGGAGAACTTCTCAACGACGATGGACGCCATCGAGCGCGAGGGCGAGGTTCGGGCCTCCCGGACCGCAACCCAGGATGTGACCGAGCAGGTGGTCGACCTGGAGGCGCGCCTGGAAAACCTCCGGGCCGAGCGCGAGCGACTGCGAACCCTCTACCAGCAGGCCAACGACACCGAGGATGTCCTCGCGGTCGAACGCCGCCTCTCGGAGGTCCAGACCGAAATCGAGCGCACGGAAGCCGAGTTACAGAACATCCAGCGCCAGGTCGCCTACTCGACGGTCACGGTCGAACTCACGGAACCCCGTCCCGACCGCCCGGCGCCCGACCAGTGGTACGACACGCCGGTCGTCGCCGCCTTTCTCGAATCCGTCGAGGGTGTCGGCGTCGCCCTCCGGGCCGTCGTCGTCGCCGGCGCCTACGCCGCACCGTACCTGTTTGTCTTCCTCTCCCCGTTTGCCGTCGTGGGGGGACTGCTCTACCGGTACCGACGGCGAATCCTCGGGTCGTCCTGAAGCGGGCGTGCCGCCCTCAGAGCCGCGCCCGCAGGTCGCGAATGGGAAGGTCGGCGTCGGCGTCTACCGTCCCGGCGATGGCGTCGGCGGCGCCGAGCAGCCAGGCGGCGCGTTCGATCCGTGACTCCAAGTCGCCGGGGCCGATGCGGAACCGCTCGACCAAGTCGGCCGCGCTCGCGCCCTCGGTCCACTCGTGGAGGACCCGCGCCGTCTTCACGGCCGTGAGCCAGCCCTCGAAGTCCGCGGCCTCGTTCATGCCGGTGGTGAACTCGTCGGCGTGGCGCCGCACGAAGTCGTACATGTCCGCCCGCTCGCGGTTCCCGAGGTAGGTGTCCTGCATGTCCGGCGTGTCACAGACGATTTCGAGCGCCGTCAGCGCCGTCGGGGACGCCATCCCCGCCGCCGTCCGCAGGCCGTCGACGACTCGGGCGCCCGTCTCGGGCGTGACGTACTGCTTCGAGACGCGGTCGCCGAGTTCGGTCGCCGACAGCGACGACCCATCGGCGATCATCCCCATCTCCACGAGGTCGGCGACCGCCGTGTCGACGACGCTTCCCAGTTCCCGTGTCGGCGTGCCGTGGGCGTAGAAGGTCGCATCGAGCACGTCGAGAACCCCCTCGCGCGACGCCGCGAACTCGGCGGCGACGACCGAGAGGACGTGCGTCCGGAGCGCGTTCGGATCGGCCAACTGTGATTCCACCCGTTCCGGATCGGCGTCGACGTACCGCTCCCACAGTTCGTCGCGGGTGGACGCGTCACCCACCAGCACCGCCTCGCCGTAGGGATCGAGGTGGGGACGACCCGCTCGCCCACACATCTGATGAACTTCGAGCGTCGGGAGCCACTCGGTTCCCGACCCGGTGTAGCGCTTCTGATCCCGGACCACCACCCGCCGCGCGGGGACGTTCACGCCCGCCGCGAGCGTCGGCGTCGCACAGATAACCCGCAGATCCCGGTCGCGGAAGGCCCGCTCGACGGCGATCCGGTGGGTGCTTCGCAGCCCCGCGTGGTGAAAGGCGACGCCGTCGGCGACACAGTCGGCGAGGCGGCGCCCGGTTTCGGTGCCGTCGAGGCCGCGAATCTCCGCGGCCACGTCGGGGGCGCTCCCCAGCCCCGACCCGGCGAGGCGCTCGGCGAGCGTCTCGGCCTCGCGGCGCGAGCGAACGAACGCGAGCGCCTGTCCACCGTCGTCGACGGCCCCCGTGACGAGGGCGTCGGTGGCGTCCGTGGCGTCGTCGGTGTCGCCCGCGACCGACACCGACAGGTCGGTTCCGTCGTCGAACGTCGCCGCTCCCTCGGCGTAGACGCCGGTGCGGAGGTCGACTGGCCGCCACGCCGATTCGACGAGCGAGGCATCCAACCACCCGGCGAGTTCGTCGGGATTGGCCACCGTCGCTGAGAGCGCGACGATACAGACCCCTGGCGCCCGCCGCTGGAGGGTGGCGAGAGTCACCTCCAGCGTGGGGCCGCGCCCCTCGCTCCCGACGAGGTGAACCTCGTCGACGACGACGCAGGCGAGGTCGGAAATCCAGTCGGCGCCGTTGCGGATGGCCGAATCCACCTTCTCGCTCGTGGCGACGACGATGTCGTTCTCGCCGAGGCTCTCGGCGGCTTCGTCGAAGTCGCCGGTGGAGATACCGACGCTCACGCCCGGCAGTTGCGAAAAGGTCTCGTACTTTTCGCGGGCGAGCGCCCGAAGCGGGACGATATAGAGGCCGGGACCGTCCGCGGTCAGCATCGCCAGCGAGGCGACGAAGGTCTTGCCGCTCGCGGTGGGTACCGCCGCGACGAGGCGTTCGCCCTCGGTGACGCCCGCCTCGACGGCCGCGACCTGCGGGGGGTAGAGTTCGTCGATCCCCTGCGACTCGAAGTGTTCGACTGTCGCCGCCGACAGGGGGAGGTCCCGAACGCGCATCGGGTAGTCCTCGGTCGCCATCGCACCTAAACCCACGCTTCGAGCGAACTCCCGACGACGTATCCTTCCCGGACATCCCACCGAGGGCGCTCGCCCGGAACACGGGTGGCCACCCTCATCGACGGATGCGTCTGGTCAGCGTGAACACGAACAGCGCAATCAAAAAGGCGCCGAGCAGTCCCTCGAAGGCGCCGACCAACTGCGTCGGCACGGACGGGCCGCCCGGTGCGCTCCCCAGCAGGAAGGTGACGAAACTCTGGAAACTGATGGCGAGATACAAACCGAAAGTGGTGAGATCGGTCGGAACACCGAGCAGTACGGAGAACGGAACGACGAACAGGAGGATTACCACAAACGACCAGAGGACGACGGTAAACGGCTCCTCACCGTACCCCGCCAGCACCCCGAGCAGCCGGTTACGGACGTATCTGCTCCGCGCGGGGAACCAGTCCGTAAATTGGTCCGCGTTCTTCGCTCGGTCTGCGTGGGCGGCTGCCCGGTGTCTCATCTCGCGTTTGAAGAACTCGGCGGCGGCCGCGTTGTCCCCGACCCGTGTGGCGGTGTTTTTCGCGTAGAGGTACGTCGCCCACAGGTCCGACGGGTCGTGGTCGGAGTCGTCCCCGTGGAGGTGTTCCCGTGCGTCCGGCGACAACTCGTAGATTTCGAACGCCGTGTCAGACAGTTCGAGGTCGTCGGCGTCGTTGAAGTCGAACCCGTCGAAGGTCGTCCGCAGGAACCGACAGCGACCGTTGGGATCGGTGTCGTCCGGCGTCGACAGCGTCACGGCCCCGAGCGTCCCGAACGCGAAGTCGTAGGTCACGGTCCCCTCGGTCGGCTGATCGAAGGCACCTTCCTCGACGGTGGTGTCCTGGAGGCTCACCAGTCCCGTTCCTCCGGTCGGCGCCACCCGACAGTGGTGCACGCGTCCATCCGTAATCAGTAGCTCACCGTCGAAGTCGGCGACGCGTGCGTCGAGCGTCCGCCCGACGTCGAGGTTCGACAGTCGGAACTTCCCCTCCAGCGTGGCGTCTGTCAGCCGTAGTGACCTGTCGAACGTCGCCTCGACGAACCTCGCGCCGTCGAGAAACGCCGCGTCCTCGGCGCTGACGTCGTCATGAAACCGGGCCGTGTCGAAGATCACCGGGGCGTGGAAGGTAGCGCCGTCGGCCTCGACGTAGTTCTCGAAGGTCGTCGCGTTCGCGCGAATCTTCGCGTCGAACGTCCGCCCCACTATCGTCATCAGTCCGTCGAACTGGGCCATCTGGAAGTCGACCGGCTCCGTACATTCGCTGTATTTGAACCCGAGCCAACGCTCGAAGTGTGCGTCGTGGAAGCGGACAGGGGCGTCGAACGTCGCCCCGCGGAGGTCCACGTCGTACCGAAAGTCCGTCTGCTTGAACCCGACCGACGGGTGGTCGTCGAAGTCGTACTCGTCGCCGGATGGGTACGGTTCGTCCAGTTCGAAGGTGGTCTGTGCGAACTTGACACGCTGTGTCACTTCCGCCCGTCGCCAGTCGAGGTTCCGAATCGTCGCGTGGCGGAAGTCGATGTACTCGCGCAGGTCGCCACCGATGACCGCTCCTCGGAGGTCGAAGTCCGTGAAGGTCGCATCGATGAACTGCAGGTGTCGCCGCCGTTGCTCCGGCGTCTCGTGCTCACTGGCGGCGTCGAGTCGGTCGGCGAACCGCTGGGCGACGTCCACGTCTGATCGCTGCTGTGCCGACTGGGTGTGAAACACGCAGGTCTTCACGCCGTCACCTAACTTGGGGTGGGGACAGGTCCAGACGTATTCCACGTCCCTGTCCGCGTCGGCGGCTTTGACGCCGGGTTCGTCCGGTGTGAGGATCCACCCCTCAGACTCGGCGTCGCCGTCGATCCGTTCCGCGTATGCCGCCGGATCGGGGACGTCGAATTTGTGCACGCACGTGTCGGACATCCATATGACACTTCGGCGACGGAATATTAGTTGCTTCGCCGACCGGTCGCGTGCGCCTGCCGACTGTCGAGCTAGATGTAGCCGTGTTCGGCCAACCGTTCGACGCCCTCCTGAAGTCGTTCCTGACTCGCGGCGTAGGAGAGGCGGGCGTAGCCAGGCGTACCGAACGCGCTTCCGGGCACCGTGGCGACGTGGGCGTCCTCGATGGCGCCCTCACACCAGGCCTGGTCGTCTTCGTCGACCGGGAGCATCATATAGAAGGCGCCGTCGCCGACGGGGACGTCGACGCCGTGGTCGGCAAAGAGGTCGGCGAGCATGTCGCGGCGCTCGCGGAAGGCCTCGCGCATCTCGTCGACGGTGTCGTCCGTGTTGCGCAGCGCCTCGACCCCCGCGTGCTGGACGAAGTTGACCGCACACGACACCGAGTGCGACTGAATCTTGCCGGCCTGCGAGACGAACGACTCGGGCGCACAGAAGTAGCCGAGCCGCCAGCCCGTCATCGCGTAGGCCTTCGAGAAGCCGTTGACGGTGATGGTGTGCTCGCCCATCCCGTCCAGCGAGCCGAGGCTGGTCTGCTCGACGCCGTACGTGATCTCGTCGTACATCTCGTCGGAGATGACGGTCACGTCGTGATCGACCGCGAGGTCACGGACGCCTTCGAGCGCGGCGTCGGAGTAGACGGCGCCCGTCGGGTTCGACGGCGAGTTGACGACCAGTAGTTCGGTGTCGTCGGTAATCGTCGCGGCGAGGTCGTCGAGCGCGGGTTCGAGCTGGAAGCCGTACGGCGAGAGGTCGACCCGCGAGAGGTCGGCACCGGCCATCCGCGCCTGCGCCTCGTAGGACACCCACGCGGGGTCGAGGAGGACCACCTCGTCGCCCGCGTCGATCAAGGTGTGGAAGATTTCGTAGAGCGCCTGCTTGCCGCCCGGGGTGACGACCACGTTCTCCGCGCCGCAGTCGACGCCGTCGGCCTGCAGTTTCTCGGCGATTGCCGTCCGGAGTTCGGGGATGCCGTTCGAGGAGGTATAGCCCGTGTCGCCGGCGGCGAGGGAGTCCTCGGCGGCCTGCTTGATGTTGTCCGGCGTGTCGAAGTCGGGTTCGCCAACCGAGAGGTCGACGACGTCGATCCCCTCGGCCTCGAGTTCGTTCGCGAGGTTGCTGATCGCGAGGGTCGCGCTCGGCTCAACGCGTGCGACCCGCGACGCGAAGTCGAAGTCGGTCATGGTAGCGTGTGTACCATCTCGACGGCCGCGTTTACCGCTTCCGCTCCCTTCTCGACGCGCTCGCGGGCCTCGGCGCCGCTCATCCCCGGGCCGCTCACCCCGAACGTGACGGGCGTATCGCGGTCGAGGCTCACACGCGTCAGCGCCCGCGCCGTCGCGTCGCCGATTACCTGATCGTGATCCGTATCGCCGGTGACGATGGCGCCGACGACGGCCACGGCGTCGACGTCGTCGCGGCGCGCCAACCGGTCGGCCGCGAGCGGCGCGTCGTACGTTCCCGGCACGTCGACGGCCTCGACCACCTCGGCGTCCGCCTCGGCGGCCGCCGCCCGCGCTTCCTCCGCCATCGGCTCGGTGACCGACGCATTGAACTGCGCCACCACCAGTCCCAGCCTGATCATATGCGCCGCGTCGGGGCGGGGTGGCAAAGTCCTTGTCGTCCCGCGTCGTCAAGGGAAAGAGTTGTTACCGGCGAGGCGACAGGGGTTAGCGATGCCGTTCGACGGTCGCCGCCGTGCCCTCCGGGCGGTGCTCACCATCACCGCTCTCGCGCTCGCCGCCAGGTTCGTCGCCCTCGGCGCCCGGATCTTCCACTGGGACGAGGGTCGCGTCGGCTACTGGATCCTCCGCTATCACGAGACCGGGGAGTTTGCCTACCGCCCCATCGTCCACGGCCCGTTTCTCTTCGTCGTCAACAACTGGGTGTTCTCGATTCCCGGCCTCGGCGCCACCGACTTCAGCGCCCGCCTGATCGTCGCCGTCGTCGGCGGGCTTCTCCCCCTCTCGGCGTGGCTCCTCCGCGACCGACTGCGCGACGCCGAAGTGATCGCACTCGCACTCGTCCTCGCGGCCAACCCGCTGTTGGTCTACTACTCCCGGTTCATGCGCAACGACGTCCTCGTCGGCGCCTTCGCCTTCGCGGCGCTCGCCTGCTTCGTCCGCGCGCTCGACCGTGGCGACGCCCGCCTCCTCTATCCCGCCGCCGCCCTCCTCGGCCTCGCGTTCACGACCAAGGAGAACGCCGTCGTCTACCTCCTGTGCTTTCTGGGCGCCGGTGCCCTCCTGGTCGATCACCGCCTGTACCGGCGCGCCCGCGGCGGGGCGTGGGTCGTCGACGTCGTCCGCTCGGAGTGGCGAACGGCCGCCGCCTACCGACTGGCGTCTTGGGGTGGGTCCGGCCGTCGCGGCCTCGGCCTCGCGGTCGTCCACCTCGTCGCCGCCGTCGTCGTCTTTTTCGCTGTCGTCGCCTTCTTCTATGCCCCTCGGCCGGCTCTGTGGCAGGCGTTCGCCGCACCTAGTCGCCTCCCCGGCGTCGTCGAGAGCGCAACCGTCGGGTCGTGGGAGTCCTTTATCGACCTCTGGGTCTCCGGGAGCCACCAGAACCACGACTACCTGCCGTTCCTCTACGATTACCTCGAAACCCTGCTGTTCGGTGCGCCCTTCGTCCTCGTGTTCGCCGTCGTCGGGTTCGTCGCCGACGGCTACGGCGCCGTCGGCGGCGACACGCCCGGATCGCGGGCGCTCGTCGCCTTCGCGGCCTACTGGGGCGCGGTGAGTGTTCTCGGTTACCCCGTCGCGACCGACATCCGGGCGCCGTGGGCCGCCGCCCACGCCGTGATCCCGCTGACGGTGCCCGCGGCGGTGGGCGTCGCCACCCTCGCTCGACGGGTCCGGACGGCGGTCAATCGGTCGCGTGGCGCCGACGAGGACGCGAGCGGGAACGACACGGTTCGGGCGCTCCGAGCCGCGTGGACGCCGTCAGTGGCGCTTGCGGCGCTCTTGCTCTGTGGGGCCGTCGCCGGTGTCGTCGCCGCCAACGCGACGTACACGAACAGTACCGACGACGACGAGGCGGGCGCGGTCATCCAGTGGGCACAGCCCGAAAACGACCTCAAGGAGACGCTGGCGCTGGTCCACGGGGTCGCCCGCGTCACCGACGGCACAGACGTGCTGTTCGTCGGTACGCACGCCCCCGGCAACCCGAGCGACGTGCGCTTTCACGTGGCGGACGAAAGGTCGCTCGCCCAGCCACGCCCCGGTGGCCCGTCTTGGCACACGCGCCTGCCGCTGCCCTGGTATCTCGAACGCTACGGCGCCGAGGTGACGAGCACGCCCCCGGACGACAAGACGCTCGGATCGGACCCGCCGCCCGTGGTCATCGCGGCTAGCTGGGACGAGGACGATATCGGCCGACAGCTCACGGGCTATTCGCGTCACCGCCACGACTTCCGGCTGTGGAACGACGAAATCGTCGTGTTCGTCGAGGACGACACTCTCGAACGGGCGCGCGAGCAGGGATACGCGTAACTCGCGCCGGAAAACTCGGCCACGACCGTGGGACTAAAACCCTCCCGATGCGGACTCCTCCGATATGGATTATCACGCCGCGGCGGACTTTCTGTCGGACCTCCGCCGGTTCGCGCTCGATCCGGGCACGGAGTCGATCCGTGACCTGCTGGCGCACCTCGACGACCCCCACGAGGGTGTCGAGTTCGTCCAGATTGCCGGCTCGAACGGCAAGGGGAGCACGGCCCGCATGACCGAGTCGATTCTCGATGCGGCGGGCTACCGGGTCGGGCTGTACACCTCGCCACACTTCGACGACGTGCGCGAACGGATCAGGGTCGGAGGACGCCGAATCCCCGAATCGGCGGTCGTCGAGTTCGTCGAGCGGGTCCGCCCGTTCCTCGTCGAGCGGGCGGTCGAGGGGGACCCGCTCACGTCCTTCGAAACACTGACCGCGATGGCGCTCTGGCACTTCGGCCGGTCGGACATCGACGTGGCGGTGTTGGAAGTCGGGATGGGCGGTCGTCTCGACGCGACGAGCGTCGTCGACCCCGTCGCCGCCGCGGTGACGGCGGTGGGCCTGGAACACACCGGCATCCTCGGTGAGACACTCAACGATATCGCGGCCGAGAAAGTCGCCGTCGAGGCCGAAACCGCCCCGCTGGTGACGGGCGCGAGCGGCGAGGCGCGGGCGGCCGTCCGCCGCCACGCCGCGGACGCCCTGACCGTCGGCTTCGCCGACGAGTCGCCGGACGTGACCGTCAGCTACGACGGCCTCGTCAACCACACGGAGGCGGGCGTCGGAATCAGCGGCCCGGCGGTAGACGTCGAGACGCGGATCCCCATGCCCGGGTCGTACCAGGCGCGCAATGCGGGCGTCGCCGCGGTGCTCGCCCGACAGGTCGGCGGTGACCGCGTTACCGATCCCGTCGTCGCGCGTGGCCTCCGGGGTGCGTACTGGCCCGGCCGGTTCGAGGTGGTCGAACGCGAACCGCTGGTCGTTCTCGACGGCGCTCACAACCCCGGCGCGTGCCGGGCGGCCGCGACCACCCTCGGCGAGTACGACTACGACGACCTGCATCTCGTCGTGGGTGCGATGCACGACAAGGACCACCGCGAGATGGCGGCCGAACTCCCGGCCGCCGCGTCCGTGCAGGCCTGTGCCCCGGAACACGTCCGTGCGGCCGATCCGGCGGTGCTGGCGGCCGCCTTCCGCGCCACCGGGGCGGACAACGTGACGACGGCGGCGACGGTGTCGGCCGCACTCGACGACGCTCGGACGGCGGCCGGTCCCGACGACTGCGTCCTCGTCGTCGGGTCGCTCTTCGCCGTCGCCGAGGCCCGCCGCACCTGGTCGCGGCTGGCGGTCGGCCGCCGAGTCGACACCGTCGCGGACGCGAACGCGGTGTTCGACCGCTCGAACGCCGACGCGCCCGATGATGCGGCCGAGGAAGGCGTCCACCGCGTCGTGACCGTCCGCCTCGACAGACGGGAAGCGCGGGCGGTCGAGCGCGCCGCGGGCCGGACGGGGGCGACGGCCGTCACCGCGGAGTACCGCACGGGTCGTGAACTTCGGGAGGCGGTGATCGCCGGCACGCGCGCCGACCTCCGGGCGCTCGCCGACGCGCTCGACGGGTCGGTCGCAGGCGTCGCCGACAGCCTGCGCGACCGGATCGGCCTCGGCGCGGACACGCCCGAACGCGGCTACCCCTGGGAGGACCGCCCCGCGGTGATGGGGATTCTAAACGTGACTCCCGATAGCTTCCACGACGGCGGGGAGTACTTCGATCCGACGACGGCCGTCGAGCGTGCCGAGGCGATGGTCGAGGCGGGAGCCGACGTGGTCGACGTGGGCGGCGAGAGCACGCGTCCGGGCGCCGATCCGGTCCCCGTCGAGGCCGAAATCGAGCGTGTCCGGCCGGTGATCGAGGCGCTCGCCGATCTCGACGCGCTGGTATCCATCGACACCCGCAAGGCGGCGGTCGGGCGGGCGGCCCTAGAGGCGGGGGCTGATATCCTCAACGATGTGACGGGGCTGGCCGACCCCGAGATGCGCTTTGTCGCCGCCGACCACGACGTGCCGGTCGTCGTGATGCACAGCATCGACGCGCCGGTCGTGCCGGACCGAAGCGTCGCCTACGACGACGTGGTGTCGGACGTGATCGACGAACTCGCCGAGCGGGTGGCGCTCGCCGAGCGGGCGGGCCTCGACCGCGAGCAGGTGATCGTCGACCCCGGCCTCGGCTTCGGGAAGTCCGACGTCGAGAACTTCGAACTTCTCGACCGCCTGTCGGAGTTCCAAGCGCTCGGCTGTCCGATTCTCCTCGGGCACTCGCATAAGTCCATGTTCGGCCACGTGGGTCAGGCGGCGGGCGAGCGCCTGCCCGCAACCGTCGCGACGACGGCGCTGGCGGTCGACCGCGGCGCCGACATCGTCCGCGTTCACGACGTCGCGGAGAACGTGGCGGCGGTGCGAACCGCCGTCGCGGCGGCAGACGCCGCGAACGTGCCCGCGGCGTGGCGAGAGTGAGCGCGCACGAGCAGTCGGTATAAGTTGTCGGGCCGGCTATCCCGACGCGTGTGTACTCTGACACTCGCCTGGGGAACGTTCCCCGACGCACCGGTGCTTGTCGCCGCCAACCGGGACGAGCGGCGTGACCGGCCCGCGGAGCCGCCGGCGCGGACCGGCGCTGACCCGGCCGTGACCGCACCGCGGGACGCCGAGGCCGGCGGTACCTGGATCGGGTACAACGACGCCGGCCTCTTCGTCGGCGTCACGAACCGCCCGATGACGGACCCCGCCGCGGAGCGCTCGCGGGGGCTGCTCGTCGACGAGGTGCTCCGGGAACCCGACGCCCGCTCGGCCGTGACCTTGGTCGAGCGGGCGGTCGAAGAACACGGGTACGACGGGTTCAACCTCGTCGTCGCCGACCGGACCGCCGCCTTCCTCTTCGAGTGGGACGGCCGACTCCGAACCCACCGACTCGACCCGGGCGTCCACGTCGTCGTCAACAGCGGGGCAGCGCTGGGCGGCGGCGGCGCCGTCATCGACGCCTTCCGCGCCCCTGATCCCGACACCGTCGACGATTCGGACCGCACCGCCGAACAGGCCGCAGCCGCCCGGGCCGTGCGGGCGGCGCTGACCCCCGAACCGGGCGAGACGGCCGACTCGTGGCTCGACCGGGCGGGGACGGTCCTCGGTGATCACGAGTTCGGCGTCTGCGTCCACGGGGACGGCTACGGCACCCGCTCGTCCTCGTTGCTCCGTCTCGACGCCGACGGCGGCACCTACCGGTTCGCCGACGGGCCGCCCTGCGAAACGCCGTATCGGCGCGTGGGGGCGAACGAAAGTCAAGTTTAAACCCGCCGCAACGGTTTGTGGGTGTATGCATCGGATCGTCGACCTGGAGGTACGCCGATGAGCGCCGTCGAGGAAGCCGACCTGTCGGAGGCGGAGCGGGCGGCGTTCGATCTCATCCTCGAGACGCGTGGCATCCACCAGAGCGAACTGTGGAAGGAACTCGATATCTCCTCGCGGAAGGGGAGTCGCATCGCCGAGTCGCTGGTCGAAGCCGGACTCGTTCGGCGCGAGGAGACCGTCTATCAGGGACACAATACGTACTTCCTGATGCCGACGGCCCGTGATCTGGATTTCTCTCTGCTGATGGCCGGCGACATGCTCTCGCCGTTCATCGGCGAGGAGGAGGTCGACCCCCGGAGCGACGCCTTCTCACAGTGGCTGATGAACCTGGCGTACGAAGAGTACTAAGTCACTCTCGGCGGCAAAAGAAACGTCGAGCGCGCCGAGTGCCGAACCGGAACGGTGGGTCTACTCCTCGTCGGCGCCGTCGGCGTCCTCGTCGTCACCCTCGTCGGGCAGCAGATCGAGGTCGTCGAGATGGCCTTCGATCTCGTCGTTGTCGAGTTCGTCGAACGTCTCGGTGTCGAGACTGATCGTCGCTAGGTCGACGCCGGCGGGTTCGAGGCTCCCGTCGTTGCTGGTCGCGAGCGCTCGGAGCGCGAGGGCGATCCCACCGTGGAGGTCGTGACCGTCCTCGTAGTTGTCCTCGAGGTACTCCTGCAGATCGCCGCGGTTCGCGCCGATAGAGACCGCCTTCCACTCGTAGGGCGTCCCCGAGGGGTCGGTCTCGTAGAGGCGCGGCTCGCCGTCCTCGATGCCGCCGATGAGGAGGGCAACGCCGAACGGACGGGCACCGCCGACCTGCGTGTACTGCTGGATGTGGTCGGTAACCTCCTTCGTGAGCGCCTCGATGCCGATCGGCTCACTGTACCGGAGGTGGTTGACCTGTGCCTGCCGGCGGGCGAAGTCGATGAGCTGGCGCGCGTCGGCCACGTGGCCGGCCGACGCGATGCCCGCGTGGTCGTCCGCCTTGTGGATCTTCTCGACGCTCGTCGGCTCCATCAGTGGCGACCGGGAGCGCTTGTCCGCCGCCAGTACCACGCCGTCTTCGGTTCGGATGCCGATACTCGCTGTCCCTCGCTTGACGGCCTCTCGGGCGTACTCGACCTGATAGAGGCGGCCATCGGGCGAGAAGATCGTTATCCCGCGGTCGTAGGCCTGCTGTTGGGCTTGTCCCTGCATTGTATCACGTTGACTCGAAATCGAGTTCGGTCGCACCCGCAGCGCCCACCGGTCCGGTCCCGCCCTCTGTGGACGGCGCCCCACCGGCGGTCGCTCGCGAACACGACGCGTCTCTCGCGTCGCCTCTCCGGCCCGGCGTCCTAAATACCTTTCTTACTTGGGGCGTCCAGCCGAGCGAATCCGGGACGGCGACGGAGCCGACCGACCGCCTTTTCACACGGGTGACCCCGCCGATACGGCTCGTTCAGGGTCCGAGCGCGCCACACGCCGACCTCGTGAGACTCGCCGCCTCGCTTTTACCGCTGGCCTGCGTCTGGTGTCGCATGTTCGACACGATACTGTTTCCGACGGACGGCAGCGACGGCGCAGACGCCGCCTTCGAGCACGTACTCGACCTGGCCGAGGCTCACGACGCGACGGTGTATATTCTCACCGTGGCGGACACCACCCGCGACAGCGTCACGCAGATCCGTGGACAGGTGATCGATGCGCTCGAACGCGAGGGTGCCCGGATCGTTCAGGAGATGGCAGCGCGCGCGAGCGACCGGAACGTCGCCACCGTCACGGAGGTGTTGCAGGGCGAACCGTACAGCACCATCGTCGACTACGCCGCCGTCAACGACGCCGACGTCGTCGTCATGCCCACACACGGGCGACAGGGGCTGGAACGGTTCCTCCTCGGGAGCACGACCGAACGGGTGGTCCGTCGCTCCGACGTCCCCGTGCTCACGCTCCACCCGGACGGCGACGGCGTCCGCCACCCCTACCGGAACGTCCTGGTTCCCACCGACGGGAGTGACCCCGCGGGGGCGGCCCTCGACTTGGCGGTCAACCTGAGTGTAGCCGCGGACGCGGGACTCCACCTCCTCTCGGTCGTCGACGTGGCGAGCCTGGGTATCGACGTCCGGGCCGACATCGCAGTCGAGTCGCTGGAGGAGAGCGCGGCGGACGTCATCGACGGGGCCACAGAGACGGCGAGCGAGGCAGGCGTCACGCCGGCCGCGACGGCTATCGAACTCGGTACGTCTGTCGCCCGCGTCGTCCGGTCGTACGTCGACGACAACGACATCGACCTCGTGGTCGTCGGCACGCACGGGCGGACCGGATTCGACCGGTACGTGCTGGGGAGTGTCACCGAGAAACTCGTGCGGACCGCGCCGGTGCCAGTCCTGACAGTTCGGGGCACAGCGACGCCGTAGCGCCGACGGCCCTGATTATCATCGGTTAGAATCGCCGGACAGCTTTATCGCTCGGAGCCATCCAGGGTGGAGCAATGCAAAATATCGAGTCGGCCTTCGGTCACGGCAGCCTGAACGACCAGGTCTCGCCGGACGCCCTCATGGAGGAGTGTGGACTGGACGCAGACGAAATCGCTTGGCGAAAGGAGTTCATCGGCTTCGACGACGCGGACGCCCGGCGTCTGGAGGGTCTCGAAGGGCTGTTCCGCGGGCAAGCCGACCAGATTGCGGACGATTTCTACGACAACCTGACGGCGTACGAGCAGACGCGGTCGGTGATCGACCGCTCCGAGAAGAGCGTGGAGCAACTGAAGCGGACACAGTCCGCGTATCTCGTCTCGCTCGCCGACGGGGAGTACGGGACAGACTACGTCCGCAACCGGGCGCGGATCGGTAAGCTCCACGACCTCCTCGAGATGCCGATGAAACAGTATCTCGGCCAGTACGGGGTCTACTACGACCTCCTCTTGCCGCGTTTGATCGAGCGAACGGGTGACCGCCTCGTCGACCGCCTGACAGCGGAGACGGAAGCCGACGGCGACGCGGTCGAACGCGCCGTCCGCACGGAACTGGACGAGGGCCTCGCGGAGATTCTGGCCGTCCTCCGCGTTCTCAATCTCGACATGCAGGTCGTCGCCGATACGTACATCCACTCGTACAACCAGAGACTGGAGGCGACCATCGAGGACCACGAGCGGCTGATGCACGAGGTCGAACACGACCTCGCGGAGCCGGTCGCGACGCTTCGCGACTCGGCGGAGGACGTCGCCGCGAGCGCGGGGTCGATCAGCGAACTGGCGGACGAACAGGCCGACACCATGGGTGAGGTGTCGGGCGAGGTGTCGAGTATGAGCGCGACCGTCGAGGAGATTGCCGCCACGGCGGACGAGGTAGCGGCGACCAGCGAGCGCGCGGAGAACCTCGCCGCCGAGGGGCGGGAGGAAGCGACCGAGTCTATCGAGGTGATGCAGCGGGTGAGCGAGTCGGCACACGCGGTGACGGCGGACGTAGACGACCTGGAGGAGCGGGTCGACGAGATCGACGAGATCGTCGAAGTCATCAACGACATCGCGGACCAGACGAATCTGTTGGCGCTCAACGCCGCTATCGAGGCGGCACGGGCCGGCGAGGCCGGTGAGGGCTTCGCTGTCGTCGCCGACGAGGTGAAAGGACTCGCCGAGGAGTCACAGCAACACGCCGGTGAGATCGAGGGGATGGTCGACGATATCAAATCGGAGACTGCGGCGGCAGTCGAGAATCTGGAAGCGACGGCCGCGGAGGTCGAACGCGGCGTCGAGGGGGTCGAGGCAGCCATGACGAAACTGGAGGAAATCGTCGACGCCGTCGCCGACGCCTCGCAGGGCATCCGCGAGGTGTCGACCGCGACCGACGACCAGGCTGCCTCGACCGAGGAGGTCTCGGGCATGATCGACGAACTCGTCGACCAGGCCGACCAGGTGGCCGCGGAGGTCGAACGCGTCGCGACGGTCAACGAGCGACAGACCGATCGGATCCGAGCGGTCGACGAGGCGGTTCGCCGTCTGGGATCGGACTGACCGGACTGGCCGCCCGTCCGGGAGTACGTTCAATACCCCCCGGAGAGTAGCCGGGCGTGTGACCACCGGCACAGGGCGATGGTGATCGAAACGTTCACGCGGCTGTTCGGCACCGATCCGCTGATCCACGGAATCGTCGGCGGCGTCGTCATCGCCGCGTTCAACCTGTTCGGGGCGTCGCTGGTGCTCGTCTGGCGAAATCCCTCAGAACGGAGCCTCGACGGCGCGCTCGGCTTCGCGGCCGGGGTGATGCTCGCGGCCAGTTTCACGAGCCTCATCATCCCGGGAATCGAGGAGTACGCGAACGGCAACCCGATCCCGGTGTTGGTGGGGGTCGCTCTGGGAGCGCTCCTTCTCGACCGGTCGGACGCGTTGGTCCCGCACGCCCACTATCTCGTGTCGGGGAAACGGCGGGCCGACGCCGCGAGTTCGGACCACGAACTACCCATCGACGACGAGCGCTTCGCCGGGGTGGTGTTGTTCGTCCTCGCGATCACCCTCCACAATATGCCGGAGGGACTCGCGGTCGGCGTCGGATTCGGGAGCGGCGACCTCGCGACGGCCATCCCGCTGATGCTCGCTATCGGCATCCAGAACGTCCCCGAGGGGTTGGCCGTCTCGGTCGCGGCGATCAACGCAGGGCTCGACCGACGGACCTACGCCGTCTTCGCGGGACTCCGCTCCGGCGTGGTCGAGATCCCGCTGGCCGTCCTCGGGGCGTACGCCGTCGGCGTGGTATCGGCGCTGCTGCCGTACGCGATGGGCTTTGCCGCCGGCGCGATGCTGTTCGTCATCAGTGACGAAATCGTCCCCGAGACACACACGCGGGGGAACGAACGGATCGCGACCCTCGGGACGCTCGCGGGCGTGATCGTGATGCTCTATCTCGACATCGCGCTGGCGTGACCGCGGCCCGTTCACCCCGGACGGGTGGTGTTCTCACGGCACTGGAATAGTGGGGGTATCATATACCACCGGCCGTTCTATCAATCGAACGATGACCGGGGGAACGCAGTTGACGTTCCACTGCCCAACCTGTGGCGAATCCATGGCCGTGAACGCCCCGATGCGGGAGGCACTGTTGAACCACGGCTGCGTGGTCTGTGGCACGCCCGTCCCCCAGAGTGCCTTCTCGGCCCCCGAACCGAACGGCGACACCGAGTGCTGAGCGGCGTTGCCGCCCTCGTTCGCGCTGTCGGCGGAGTTGCACAGGTATAAATCGCCACCCACCGTTCGTCCGACAGACGCCACCGATGACCGTAGAGCAACAGACCGTCATGACGGGGGCCGAAACCGACGCCCTCCTGGGACGCCACGAGACGGGCGTCCTCTCGCTGGCCCGCGGGGACGAACCCTACGCGGTGCCGATCTCGTACGGGTACGACGCCGGGACGCGACAGTTCTGTATGCGACTGGTATCGACACCCGGGAGCCAGAAGCGTCGGTTTCTCACCGACGCCCCGCTGGTCCGGTTCGTCGTCTACGAGGAAACGGAGGCGGCCTACTGCAGCGTCATCGCGGACGGTCGGCTCGAACGACTCCCGAAATCGGAACTCACGGCCGACCACGTCAAGCGCTACGGGACGGCCAAGCGGCCGCTGTTCGAGATGTGGGGCGAACCCAAGGCAGAGCTGACCATCGACCTCTACGAACTCGACCCGGAGGAGTTGAGCGGCCGCCGGATCGAAGTCGACTGACGTGTCACCGCTCGAGAATCGCGTCGAGTAGCTTCGACTGGGCGGCGCCCAAGTGTTCACTGAACGTCGAGCGGGAGATGTCGAGCGCCGCGGCCACCTCGCCCGCGTTCGCTCCCTTCGGGCGTTCGAAGTAGCCCATCTCGTGAGCGCGTTCGAGCACCTCCCGCTGTCGGTCGGTGAGGCGCCCGCGGTCGACGAACACCAGGTCGTGATCGGACGGATCGCCCCGGGAGCGAAGGAGTCGACGGATGTCGACGGCGGGATACTCCTCCCGAAGTGTCGTGATGACCCCACGGAGTTCGTCCATGTCCGCGGCGTGAAAGACCAGATAGAGCCAGCCGTCTCGGGTGTGGACGTCGACGACGGGGCAGTCGAACGCCTCGACGCGTTCGCAGGGACACCCCCGTCCGCGGGAGCGACTGAACCGATACACCGTCTTCGACCCGTAGGTAAATACCGACTCGACCGGCGTCTCGGTGTCGGGCGTCGTCCCGTCGTCCGCGTCTTCGAGCATGAACTCCTCGGTGACGCGACTCGACGCCTCGGGGCCGACTCCCTTCGAAACCGAGAACGTGGGAACGCCTGCCTCCGTGGCGGCGTTCGTGACGGGACAGGAGCCGTCGGCGTCGACTTTCAGTTCTGCCCGAATGCCGGAACCCATAGAGCGGCGCTTCGCGGTCGAGCCTCGTAAGTGTGCCCCTCTGCGAGCGACTCACGCATAAATACGCACACCAACAGCGTTGGTCCGCTTATAAAGCACCACGATATCGTGGGTGAAAACTGGTCCGGGAACAACCGATACGTGAATGTGATCGACGATGGCAATCGCAACCACCGCTCGCCGGAAGGAAGCGCCCGAGAAATCGACCGTCCGCGACGCGGAGGAAGTCCAAGCGCTACTCGATGCGCTCCACGACCCTGACTGTCGGACGGTTCTCGACGCGACGAGTGACGCGCCGCTGTCGGCCCGCGAACTCTCTGAAGCCTGCGATCTCCCGCTCTCGACGACGTACCGGAAACTCGATACGCTCACCGAGGTCGGCCTCCTCGACGAACGAACCCGGCTCTGCCCCGACGGCAAACACGCGAGCGAGTACGTGCGTCGCGTCGAGAGTGTCGACATCGACGTCGACGGCGAGGACGGGTTCGTCCTCACCGTCTCGAACCGGGACCCCGCTGGGACGGCGACGCGTCGCTAATCCACAGGCCACGAAGAACGCGTCCCAATCGACGGCGAACCACCGTCTGATGAGGGTTCCGCCGGTGCCGTGGTCGTTCGCTCGGACGTGTCCGGGGCCACCTGTGTCGTCGGGTGGCTCGCCCCCGAGACGCCCGGCCCAAGGGGGAGCCGAGCGCGTGAGCGGTCAGTCTGACCCTCGTCCCCGACGCACCGCCCACAGCACGAGGAGTACCCCTTCGACTCGGGCGACCGTGTAAACCCACCGACGGGGCGTCGCGTCGCCGTCGGTCGCCAGGTTCACCCAGAAATCGACGACACGCCGTGGTCGGAACGCCTCCAAGAGGCCGAGGCCGAGTAGGAGTACCCTGAGTAACATACTCGGACCGACGCAGTCGGTGCTACTAATTGTTGTCGGTCGTTTTAGACAAATGGGGCGCGCCGACGCGTCGATTCCAGGGGGCTGGGAACTGGACGACAGTTGAAACGTCCACCCCGTCGACACGTACACGCGAGCGGGCCGCCGCCGGACCCCGTTCCGGAGGTTCGAACCCATGACACACACCAAACGCATCGTCATCGCGGGCGGCGGACGGGTAGGGCTCAGGACGGCCAGGGAACTGGCCGACCGTGATCACGAGATCATACTGATCGAGAAGGAACGGACCCGGTCCGACGAGGCCGCCGCAGAGCACGTTGCGATGGTGCTCGAGGGCGACGCGACTGCGCCGTCGATCCTCGAACAGGCCGACCTCGGGCGGGCGGACGCCGTGGCGGCCCTGACCGACGAACCGGGGACCAACCTAGCGATCTGTCTGGAGGCCAAGCGAATGGCCCCGGAGATCAGGACGCTCGCCCGCACCGACACGGGGACCGAAGACGAGTACGACGAAATCGCGGACGCGACGCTGCTCCCCCACGAGTTGAGCGCCGCCACGGCCGCGGATATCCTCTCCGGGGACGCAGTGCGGACCCTGGCGGGCGAGCGCCACGACCTCGACGTGTTGGAGGTGGAAGTAGCTCCCGGAGCGCCGGTTGTCGGCCACACCCTCGACGAGATCAGCCTTCCGCGGGGGAGCCTGGTCGTCTCGGACCGCGACTGGACGCGGATCGCCCGCGCGGACACAGAACTCGAAGCCGGGAGCCGCTACGTCGTCGCCGTCGAATCTGACGTGATCGACGAGGTGCTGGCACTCTTTCGCGGGTGAGTCGTCGCTCGTCGGGGACGAGCCGACACCAGGGATCGGTCACGCCCTGGTTCTCGTCTCCCGGTAACGACCGTGTAGAATTTTAGTTAGCGTACCGTCAGTATCAGATATGAGCCGACGCAACCCGTTCGACGAACTCGAAGAACTGTTCGACCGAATGCAGGAAAACTTCGAGAGCGCGGCGCGGACGTGGGACCCGGCGGACCTCGACGCCGGCCTGCCGGCGACCGGTGCCGAGATGCGCGTCGACCTCGAAGACACGGGTGAGGAACTCGTGTTGACCGGCGACCTTCCGGGGTTCGAGACCGAGGATATCGACGTCCGGGTGGTCGACCGGACGCTCCGGGTCGACGCCGAACGCGACGAGGAAACCGAGGAGGAGCGCGGAGAGTACGTCCGACGGGAACGCCGGCGGACGTCGGTCTCTCGGGCCATCGACCTTCCGTCCGCGGTCGACGAGAACGACATCACGGCCGCCTACAACAACGGCGTCCTGACGGTCCGGATGCCCAAGACGGAACCGGATTCGCGCGGGACACAGATCGACGTGAACTGACGGGACCAGCCGAGAGACGAAAACAGCCGTTCGTGCCGACCCTGTCGGCGACCCGTACGGTCTGTCGGGCGACGCGCCGGGTGGAGCGAGTCGTCACCGAGACACGTGGCGGGACTGACGGGTAGCGCGTCCGTCGTGTCCGTCGGACCAGCGCCGTGACGACCGGTGTCTCATATCACATCTGATGGGTTTCCTAACGCCCAGCACTACCCTTGGCGCGGCGCTACGGCGCGAACACGCATAGCGTGTGTTATCTTCCCGTTCAGCTGACAATCATCACCAACATTTATTTAAATCCCGATAGGACAGAGTAGTGCCATGTCGATCCTAGCTGCAGTCGACGATGCCGAAGAAAGCCGAGTGGTACAGCGTGGCTACGAACTCGCGCAGGCGTTCGGCGAGGAGCTTGTGGTCCTCAACGCCCAACCGGAGACGGAGGAACTCTCGACAGCCGAGGAGATCGCGGAGAACGCGATCCGACTGACGCTCGACGACCCCGAGAACGTCAGGGCTATGGGGGCGCTCGGCGAACCCGCGCCGCGCATCCTCCACGAAGCGGAGGAACTCGACGCTAGCTACGTCGTTCTCGGGCCACAGAAGCAGACGCCGATTGGCAAGGCGCTGATGGGGAGTGTCTCCCAACTCGTGTTGCTGAACGCCGACTCTACCGTCGTGTTCGTGGCCGACGAGGAGTAATGCGGTTCCGGCGCATCTTTTGACGGCCGCGGCGTGGGCTGTGCGCGACTCCCCAACCTATTGGTCCGTGGCGCGTGAGGGTGTCGAAACCGTGCTTCCAACCGGAAACTGGCTGGGGGCGGGCGAGGCAGCGGTGTTGCTCGGCGTTCTCGTCCTCACGACGCTCGGGACGCTCGCGCTGTTTGGTGTCGCGCTGATCGCGGCTCGACGCCGACGCTCGCGGCCGTACACGGTCCTGACGGTGGCCATCGGCCTCCTCGTCGTTCGGTCGGTCGTCGGCATCGGAACGGTCCTCGGACGCGTTCCCATGGTCGTTCATCACCTGGTCGAACACACGACCGACCTCGCCATCGCCGTGTTGATCCTCGCTGCCGCCTACCTCGTCACCGGCGCCACGGGGTCGTGAGCGGCGTTTCGACGGGTACACCAAGAGAGCTTAGACGCCTGACGGCCAAGGTTGGCTATGGATCAAGAGACGCGAACGCCGCTCACCCGGCGACGAGTGCTGGGCGGCACGGCGGCGGCACTCGCTCCCGCCATCGCCGGCTGTTCGGGGGGCGGAACGGACGACCAACCGGAGCCGACCACCCTCGCCGGCGCGGGCAGTTGCGATCAGTGTGGCATGGTGATCGACCGGCAACCCGGACCGGTCGGCCAGACGTACTACCGCGACCACGAACCCGATGGACACGACCCGCCCGCCCAGTTCTGTAGCACGGTCTGCACCTACAGATACCAGTTCGCGGCGACGGATCGAGGGTGGACGCCTCAGGTGACGTATCTCACGGACTACACTAGCGTCGACTACACCGTGCGACAGGCGGGCGGTGGGCGCGTCATCTCGGCACACCTGGACGCCGACGCCTTCGGCGCCGCCGAGACTCTGCGGGTGGTCGCCGGTACGGACGTCGAGGGTGCGATGGGGCCGGCACTGGTGCCGTTCGGCGACGATGCCGACGCGTCGTCGTTCGCCGCGGAGTACGGCGGCGAGGTGATCGACGCGGCCGACATCAGCCGGGAACTCGTCGCCCGCGGCTGAGACGGTTCCCAGCGAGTGGGAATCGACCCATCAGAATTGTATTTGCGGAACAATACTACGGCCATGACCGACGTCCGCCGACGGGTTCGCGATCACGTTCGTGACAACCCCGGAGTCCACTTCAACGAACTCGTCCGGGAGTTGAACATCGCTACCGGGCAGGCCCAGTATCACCTCCGCCGTCTCGGCCGGAACGACGAGGTGGTCGCCGAGCGGATCCGCGGCCGCACCCACTACTTCGAACCGGAGTACGACGCCTGGGAACGACGCGTCCTCTCGCTCTATCGCCGCGAGACCGCGCGCGAACTCATCACACATCTGCTCGAAGACGGGCCGATATCGGCGTCGACGCTCGCCGACCGCCTCGATCTGGCGCGGAGCACCGTCTCCTGGCACGTCGATACGCTTGAAGACGCCGGCATCGTCGAGCGCTCCTACGACGACCGGGGACGGGTCGAGGTGGCGCTCACGCGTCCCGAGGAGACGGTGGCGTTTCTCCGGGCCGTGACACCCTCGCTGTCAGATCGACTCGTCGACCGCTTCATGCGACTCGTCGACGCCGGGCTTCACGGGGTCGAGGCCGAGGAGTGACTCGTTCTCCGGCGGTCGCCACCGGATCGCGAACGCCTTTCCGTCTCACCGCCCTAGCGGTTCTGTGCCATCCGCACTGTTTGTCGTCAGCGAAGAAGGATACTGGGGAGAGGAGTGTATCGAGCCGCTGACAACGCTCGACGACGCCGGGGTCGAGGTCACCGTCGCCACGCCCACGGGTGAGCCGCCGGTCGTCGACGAGCGGTCCGTAGATCCGGCGAACGTCGGCGAGGAGACGGCCGAGCGCGTCCGCGATATCCACGAGACAGATCCGCGCCTGAACGACCCCGAGAGCGTGACCGAGGTTAACGCCGCCGACCACGACGCGGTCGTCTTCCCCGGCGGCCACGGCACCGAGTGGGACATCAATCAGGACCGTCACGCCCGTGCCCTGCTCCGCGAGGCCGTCGAGCATGGCGACACGAAGGCGCTAGTCGTCTGTCACGCCGTCGGCATCCTGGCGTTCACCCGAGACGCCGACGGCGACTTCCTCGTCGCAGGCCGACAGGTTACGGGCTTCCCGAACGAGTGGGAGGAAGGCATCGTCGACGACCACGACCTGATGCCCGACGGGCGAAAGCTTCCGTACTGGGTGGAAGACGAGGTGCGCGCGGTGGGCGCCGAGTGGGACGCCGAACTCGACGCCGAGGCGTCGGTCACCGTCGACGGCGACCTAGTGACCGCCCGCGGGCCGGGATCGAGTTCGGCGGCCGCCCGGACGCTTCTTTCGGAACTCGGCGTCGACGCGTAACGCCGCCACGTTACATCTCCTGTTGTGTCGGGCGGATCATAAGCTCGTTGACGCTCACGTGAGCCGGCTGTGTCACCGCAAAGCGGATCGACCGCGCGATATCCTCGGGCGTGAGCGCTTCGAGCGACGCGACCCACTCCTCGGTTTCGGCCTGCAGTTCCTCGTCGGGGATGTGTTCCTGCAGTTCGGTGTCGACCAGTCCCGGTTCGATGAGCGTCGTCCGAACCCCGTGGTCCGTGACCTCCTGTCTGAACGCCTCGGTGAAGCCGTTGATTCCGAACTTGGTGGCGTTGTAGCCGCTCGCGGTGGCGGTGGCCTGCCGCCCCGCCACCGACGAGACGTTCACGATGTGGCCGCCGCCCGACTCCTGCATGATCGGCAGGGCGGTCTGCATGGCCGTCATCGGGCCGAGGAGGTTGACCTCGACCATCTGCCGCCAGTCGTCGGTGTCGGCGTCCGCGACCGCTTCAAGGAGCATGACGCCCGCGTTGTTCACGAGAACGTCGAGTCCGCCGAGCTCCGCGGTCGTCGTCTCGATCAGGTGCTCGACATCGGACTCCTCGGTGACGTCCGTCGGGACGACGAGCGCCTCGCCGCCGTCGGCTTCGATGCGCTCGGCCACCGCCGCGAGTCGCTCCTCTCGGCGGGCGGCGACGGCGACGCTCGCCCCCGCTTCGGCGAGCGCCTCGGCCGTCGCGGCCCCGATACCGGAGGACGCGCCGGTGACGATTGCAACTTGTCCGTCGAGCGGCTGTGAGTCGAATACCATCGTCGTCGCGTCGGAGGTGGACGCCGAAAAGCCCCGTCGAACCGGCACGGGCGTCGGGTGACGGAGGACTGATACGGCGCGAGATGCCACGGCGGCCGTCGCGGCTGGGAGGCTGGTTGGCGACGACCGGTTACCGCGCGACGGCGAGGGTCGCGACGAGCAGCGAGCCGAGACCCCAGGCTGCGAGGCTCGCGGCGGCGGCGGGGACCGAGACGAACGCCGAGCGACCCGTGAACGCCACGTAGAGTACCGTCTCGAAGACCAGTCCCCGATAGGCACTCGACGGCGAGAGCGCGAGGAGCGTATCGAGGTCCACGCCGACACCGCCCGTCATCGCCCCGAAGACGCCGATGTCGGCCCCCGCGACCACGATCAGGAGGCCGACGAGCGCGAGGAGGATGGCGCGGCGTCGCGACCCCGCGACCGCCGACAGGGCAACGGCAAATGCGAGCGCCACGAGCGCGAACGCCGCGGTGAGCGCCAGAAAGCGGACGAACAGGAGCGGCGAGTCGACCCCGCGATGCGTGGCGAAGACCGCCGTCTCCGGCCCGGCGGTCGTCGCGACGTGGACGCCGAGGGCCGCGAGCGGCACCAAGAGAACGCCGAGCAGAGCGACCGCCCGGCCGGCGTAGACGCCGCCGACGTACGCCGACGCCGGGAGTGGGTAGGTGTCGAACACCTCCAGTCGCCCCCGTTCGGCGTCGTCGACGATGGCTCGGTAGCCGACGGCGACGGCGACGGCGGGCACCAGTACTTCGACGACCAGCAACACGTCGACGACCGTCGGAACGTAGCCGGCCGCAGGTCCCGACCCTGCACGCGCGGCACCGAACACGACGGCGGTCACGGCCAGCGCGAGGAGGCCGTACGTCCAGCTTCGGGATGCCGCACGCACCTCACGGGCGAACACCGCCCAGAACGCGTCACGGCGAGTCATTCCCGTCCACCCTCCCGCGTGCGAACCGCCCCGAACGCCTCGTCTCCGACGAGCGACCGGAACGTCTCGTGGAGTGGCCCGCCGGTCCGCTCCCGTAGCTCTGCTGGCGACCCGCTCGTGACGACCGTCCCACGGTCGAGAACGACGATCCGGTCGGCGATTCGCTCGACTGCGAGAAGGTCGTGCGAGGAGACGACGACGGCGTGTTCCGGCGCGGCGAGATCCGCAACGAGGTCGAACACGAGTTCGCTCATCCCCGGATCGAGACCGCTCCCGGGTTCGTCGAGCGCGAGCACGGGTGGGTCACCGGCGAGCGACTGCGCGATGCCGAGCAGTCGCGTCATCCCTCCGGACAGGGCGTCGACCCGGCGGTCTGCGACCGCGTCGAGACCGACCCGTTCGAGCAGGGCCGCCGGATCGTCGTCGACGAGGCGCGCGTAGAATCCCGCCGTCTCCAGGGCGGTGAATCCAGGGCGGAAAGTCGGCTCCTGCGGGAGATAGCCGATGGTTCTGTCCGCCGGTGGCCCCGTGTAGTGGACCGACCCCGCCGTCGGCTCCAGTACCCCCGCGAGCACCCGGAGGAGCGTCGTCTTTCCCGACCCGTTCGGCCCGATCAGCGCGACCACCTCGCCCGCCGGAACCGACACCGACACCTCGGAGAGGGCGGTCACGTCGCCGAAGGTTCGGGTCACGTCGGTCGCTTGGAGCGACGGCGCGTCAGTCACGCCGCTCCTCCCGTCGAGTCGCCGCCACTCGTCTCGTTGCGAACGCGCGCAAGTGTCTCCGGGTTCGCCGGGCGGGCCAGCGGCGCCGTGTCGACGATACTGCCCTGTCGGAAGCCAGGCGTCGTGCCACGGAGCGTGCGAACGCCCCGGACGGTCGGCGCCGCGCTCAGCGTCACTGCCGCGTCGGTTCGGTGGAGCCGACGGTCCAGCGGATCGGTCGGCGAGTACGGCCGGTCGAGCGTCGCGCCGCCGTCCATGTCGTAGGCCCCCTCCCAGTAGTTGCCGCGGCCGCGGTGGGTGAAGATTCGGAGCGGCCCCGGGCCGGCAGTCGCGTGGCGGTCGTTCGCCACGAAGTCGTTTTCGACCACGCGGTTCGACGGCACGACCGTCGAGGACGCGAACCCAACGTCGTTCCCGTAGACGACGTTGTGCGCGAAGGTCGTCCTCGTCGCGTAGGCGACGAGTCCCCGGTCGACGTTCGCCACCACGTTGCGTGCGACGTAGCTGTCCGCGCCGCCGACGAAGATTCCGCCACCGGCGCCGCGCACGTCGTTGCCCACGACGGCGTTCCCGGACGGCCGCGTCATGACCACCACGCCGCTCGACGCCTGATCGCGCGCCACGTTGTCGGCGACGAGAGTGTCCGAGGTGTACATCAGGTGGACGCCGAATCGCCCGCCGCGGAACGTGTTGTTCCGAACGACGGTCCCCGCGGCGCGGTGGAGGTAGACGCCGTCGCGACCCCCTTCGATCCGCGAGCGCTGGACGACGACGGCCTCGTTCATCGCGACGACACCCATGAAGCCATCGAGCCACGCCGCGGAGCCGTTCACCCGAAGGCCGTCGACCACAGCACCCGGCACGCTCCGGAGCAAGACGCCGTTGGCCGGGGTGTGGACCGTCACGTTGTGGACGTACATCCGCGAGACGTTCGTCGCGGCCACGCCCGCGTCGCCGCCGCCGTAGCCCCGCTGAACCTGGGCGTCCCAGTCGCCGTCGGCCACGCTTCCGTTGGTGGCTCGGGTCGCGTTACCGACCCCCCGGATCGTGAGCCCAGTCACCGCCACGTCGTCTGCCCTGACGTCGATTACGGTCCCCTGACCGCCGCCGTCGAGGGTCGTCCGCGCCCCCGCACCGCGGAGGGTGAGCGACCGGTTGACGACGACCTGTTCCGCATACCGCCCCGGCGGGACGACCACCGTGGTGTTCGCGGGGGCCGCCTCGACCGCAGCCTGGACCGTCGGCGCATCTCGGCCGACGACGACAGACACCTCGCGGTCCAGCAACGGTCGGACCGCCGCGGCGCGCCGATCCGCGGTGGCGTGGCGGTCGTCGACCTGTGACCGAACGCCCGCAGCGCGGGTCACCGGTGGCGGCTCCCGTCGCAGTCCGTCCCAGTCGACGACCCGTCCGCCACAGTCGTCGGCGAAGGCGGCCGCGGCCGCCGCCGAGGAGAACGGCACGACGACCTGATCACCGCCGACGTGTGCGTCGCTCTCGACGACGAACCGCGCCGCGGTCGCTGGCACCCAGTCCGGATTCGTCGTCGTGACGAGAGTGCCGTCGGCCGCACAGCGCGGCGAGCGTCCTGCGTAGTCCGACGCGTACACCGCGAGTGGGTAGCCGAACTGCCGCTCCCGTCCTGGGCTATCGAGTGCCGCCACCGCCTGGGCGACCCCCGCGTAGCCGACGACGTAGTGATACTGTGAGTAAAACACCTCGACGCGGGGGATCGACGCCCCGCGGTGTTCGGCCGCCTGCTCCGTTTCGGCCGTGACGCCGAGTTTCACCGTGTCGTCGTACGCCACCGGGTCGGGGCGTGCCGATCCGAGGTCGACGGCGAAGGCCCAGAGCGACACACAGAGGACGAGCGCCAAACAGACTGCCGCCGCCAACTGCCACGTCCGCGTCTCCCCCCGTTTCATCGACGGACCGTAGTCGAGGGTCGGTTATACGTCGTCTGGTACACCCGTCTAAGCCGCGGCGGCTAGCCCTCGTAGGCCGCGTAGCTGACGCAGTACCCCTCGGGAGCGATGTTGCCGGCGACGAGGGTACACGCGCCCATCCCGTCGCCGTTCTTGTCCTCGATGTAGAACTGACAGCTCGAACACTGTTGGCCGTCCTTCGGGTTGGACTGGTAGTTCACTGCCGACTTCGAGGAAAGCGAGTCGGGGTTCCGCTGGGCCCCGCCGATGGCGGTGGCCGTTTCGTACTCCGAGGGGACGGTGTCGTCGCCACCCGAGGTGGGCGTCGCCGTGTCCGTGGCTGTCGCCGTCTCGGTCGCCGTCGCGGTTGCCGTGTCCTCGCCCCCGCCGCCCCCGCCACCGGAACAGCCAGCCAGTCCCGTTGCGAGTCCACTGCCGACCAGCGCGAGGAGCCGACGCCGTTCGGTGTCGGTTATTCTGTTACCCATATCCGACAGTTAGGTGTCGCAACATGAATAAGGTGTGGTGTAAGCGTCAAAAGCCCGCCGTCGGGACAGGATACCGACCTTTTTGTTCGCGTCCCGTCTACCCTCGGCGGGGCGTGTGGCCTAGCGGATAGGGCGAGAGGTTCCTAACCTCTCGATCGCGGGTTCGAATCCCGCCACGCCCGTGTTCTGGTCGAACGAAGCGAGGCCGAAAACGGCTCCCGGAGTTCGAACCCTGCGAGACGAGCGGAGCGAGTCTCGATCCGGTTCGAATCCCGCCACGCCCGTCTCGTTCACTCGATGGCCGTGGCCGAGTCCCCCTCCTCCCTGTGGTCGCTCGCGGGACTCCCGCCACGCCCGGCGCAGGTGAGTGACTGCGAACCTGTCACAGTTGTCGACCCTATCTCGCCGGGGAGCGCCACCATCCTGTGGGATCGCCTCCAAACCCATCGGGGAGCCTTCCGTGGCACATACGGGGCCAACCATCGAGGCTCGATCTTTCGGGAACGCGCCGGCAAGGCACTCATCGAGCGCCACGGCCTCCACGACGACTATTCGGAGTGGGGACAGGGAAGCAGTGCCGGCCGCGGCGCCCCGCGCCAGCATCGGGCGGAATCGGAATGCCGAGGGATTCAAGACGCCGCAGGTGGCTCACACACGTAATGCTACGGGACCACCTCATCAGCGCGGCCCACCTCTCCCGGGACGACATCGAGGCGGTGCTCGATCACGCGGCGGCCATCGACGCCGACCCCGAGATCGTGCACGGCCGACACGCCGGGCGCGTGCTTGCGCTGTGTTTCTTCGAACCGAGCACGCGAACGAAGATGAGCTTCGAGACGGCGATGAAGCGCCTCGGCGGCGACACGGTCGACATGGGTGCGGTGGAGTCGTCGTCGGTGAAGAAAGGCGAGAGCCTGGCGGACACCGTGCGGGTGATCGAGGGGTATGCCGACGCCCTCGTCCTCAGGCATCCGAGCGAGGGGTCGGCGAAACTCGCCTCGGAGTTCGTCGACGTCCCCCTGGTGAACGCCGGCGACGGCGCCGGCCAACACCCGAGCCAGACGCTCCTCGATCTCTACACGATCCGAGAGAACGCGGGACTCGACGACATCACCGTTGGGATCATGGGCGACCTGAAGTACGGGCGGACGGTCCACTCACTCGCTCACGCGCTCACCGAGTTCGACGTCCGCCAACACTTCATCAGCCCGGAGAGCCTGCGCCTGCCGCGGAACGTCCGGTACGACCTCCATGAAGCGGGCGCGCAGGTCCGCGAACACACCGACCTCGACGAGGTGCTCCCGGAACTGGACGTGCTCTATGTCACCCGCATCCAGCGCGAGCGCTTCCCCGAGGAGCGAGAGTACCGCGAGGTCGCCGGCGAGTACCGCATCGACAACGAGGTGCTGGCCAGCGCACCGGACGATCTGAGCGTGATGCACCCGCTGCCGCGCGTCGACGAAATCGCCCCCGAGGTCGACGAGACGACACGCGCGAAGTACTTCGACCAAGCCCACAACGGCGTCCCTGTGCGGATGGCCCTGCTCGACGGGCTGCTTGGAGGCGAGGCATGAGCGACACCGACAAGGAACTCCGCGTCAGCAAGATCCGCGACGGCACCGTCATCGACCACGTCACCGCCGGCCAGGCGCTGAACGTCCTCGCCATTCTCGGCATCGACGGCAGCGGCGGCGAGAGCGTCAGCGTCGGGATGAACGTCCCCAGCGACAAACTCGGTCTCAAGGACGTCGTCAAGGTCGAGGGCCGCGAACTCAGTCAGTCGGAGGTGGACGTCCTCTCGCTGATCGCCCCCGAGGCGACGATCAACATCATCCGCGAGTTCGACGTGATCGAGAAAAACCGCGTCGAGCGGACCGATTCGGTGACCGGCATCCTCGTCTGTCCCAACCACAACTGCATCACGAACGCCGACGAACCCGTGCGGACGGAGTTCGCAGTGCTGGACGACGGCGTGCGGTGTTCGTACTGTGGCACGATGGTCCGCGAGGGCGATGTCGCCGAACACATCGACACCCGCGGGTCGGGCGAAACCGATTTGTGACCGGTGGTCCAAGGTAGCTGCATGTCCGGAAAGACCAAGTTCATCCTGGTTCTGGCACTGATCGCAATCGGCTACGTCCTCCTCTCGGGCGATAAGGAACCGGTCGAGGTCGACGTCGAAGAGTAACTCCGTTCTCCCGAACGAACTACTTACCCGCAACCGCCCGCTACCGGCGGGTATGTACGGCGTCGTCACGCGGAACGCCGAGGAACTGGAGTGGTCGGTCTTCGACGCGGGCTACTACGAGGTGAAAGATGTCACCGGCCGGGCGGCCGCGCCACAGCCGACCGGCGTCAACATGCTCTCGGCGTTCGGCGACAACGCCGCCGTCGGCGACGATCCGTCGCTCGCGGCCGTCGACGCCGACGGCCGTCCAGCGACACGGGAGCAGCCCTACTTCGACTGGTCGTACGTCTGTCCCACCCACGCGGACTACCGCGAGGGGTTGCTCGAAATCGTCGACGACTGCGTCGCGGCCGGCCCGGATCTCCGACTCGACGACATCGGGTTCCCACGCGACGGCTACTGTCGCTGCGAGCGGTGCGACCGTCGCTTCGCCGCGAGCGAGTTCGACGAGCGCGAGGACTGGCGGGCGTCGGTCGTCACCGACTTCGTCGCCGCGGTCCGCGACCGGGTGCCGGGCGAGCTCTCGGTGACGTGTTATCCGGACCCCTATCCGGGCCATCTGCGCGCCCGGAGCGGACTCGATATCGAGGCGCTCGCGCCGATGGTCGATCGCTTCGTCGTCCCGCTCTACGACACCGCGTACGGCACGACCTACTGGCTAGAGACCATCGCCAAGGGCTTCGAGAGCCGGCTCGCGGGGCGCGATTCGTCGCTGGCCATCGAACTGTACGCCGTCGACGTCGACGTCGACGCCCTCGTCGGGGCGACGGAGGTAGCTGAGGCGTACGCCGAGGCCGTCTACTTTGGGTACGACGCGAGCAACGCCGCGGCGGCGATCCGACGGCTCCAGGCCGACCGCCGCGAGGGCGTCTCCCACGGAGCGGACGCCGAGGTGGACGACGACACCGCCGATCACAGCGGGCCGTAGGAGAGCGCCCAGACGACGGCGATGCCGAGCGAGAAGACGAGGACGGCGAACAGTCCGAGGGCGTACAGCAGGCGGCCGGTCGACATAGCCTCCGTTCGGTCCGGGTTCGTATAGCTTCGGCGGTCGTCTGTGGTTACACTACGTCGTCGAAGGCCGCACCCGCGACGCCCGGCCCCTCGGGCACGGTGATCGCGCCGTCCGTGACCGGCGCGGGGTCGGGGGCGAGGTCCGCGGCGAGGGCGGCACCGGTCGCCAACCCGCAGGGCCGGACGCCAGGGATGGCAGCGGCGACGTGGACCGCGGCCGTCCGGGCGGGCGCGGCGTCCACCGTCGTCGTCACCACGGGGTCGACGCCCGCTCGCCGCGCCGCGGTCGCCGCCCGAAACGCCCGGGCGGGGCCGCCGAGTGCCATCGGCTTCAGGATCAAGATGTCGGCCGCGTCGGCGTCGAGAGCCACCGCGGCGGACACCGTCGCCAGCGTCTCGTCGAGCGCTACGTCGACGCCGCGGCCCCGGAGGGCAGCGTGGCCCGCCAGGTCGTCCGCCGGGAGCGGCTGTTCGAGGTAGGCGAGATCCAGTGACGCGAACGCCTCAACCGCATCGGCGGCCGTCTCACGGTCCCACGCACCGTTGGCGTCCGCTCGGATCGACACGTCTTCGCTCACGGCGTCCCGGACCGCACGCAGGCGGGCCACGTCGCGTTCCAGCGACCGGGCGCCGACTTTCACCTTGAGACACCCGAACCCGTCGGCGACGGCGTCGGCGGCGGCCTGGGCCGTCGTCGCGGCGTCGGCGTCGCCGAGCGTCGCGTTCACCGGGACCGTCGACGCCGGATCGTCGGCGAGGAGTGCGGCGAGCGACCGGCCGCGCCGACGCCCCGCGGCGTCGAGAAGCGCACACTCGACGGCGTGGCGGGCCGCCGGCGCGTCGCTGACGGCGTCGAGCAGCGCGTCGGTAGCGGCGGCGAGCGGGTGCGAAGGGTCGACGGGCGTGAGGCGGCCGTCGCTGACGGCACGGGCGACGGCGTCGAGCGCGGCCCGACAGTCGGCGAGCGACTCCGTCCAGCCGGGGAGCGGCGTCGCCTCACCGACCCCGCGAGCGTCGCCGGCCGTGAGTTCGATCAGCGTCCCCTCGCGGCGCTCGATGCGGCCGCGGGCCGTCGAGAGCGGCGTCGTCAGGTCGAGGGCGAAGTCGCGGCGGTTCATACGCTGACGGCGAGACCGACGCCGAACAGGAGCGCGTGGGCGGCGAGCAGTTTGCCGGTCTGTTCGAGTGCGGGATTGAGCGCCTCGCCGTCGGTCCGCGTACAGACTGTGCGGGAGACGACGACGGCTAGGGGTGTCGTCAGCAGCGGGAGCAACACGGCGGGCGAGGCGGGGCCAGCGAGCCACAGCGCCGGCGGGACGAGGTAGGCCACTGCGATAAGCGCGACGTACTGGACGCGGCTCCAGCGGTAGCCGAGGCGGACGGCGAGGGTGCGTTTGCCCGTCTCGGCGTCGGTCTCCATGTCGCGGACGTTGTTGACCACGAGGATGTTCGTCGACAGCGCGGCGACAGGGAGGCTGGCGACGACAGCGACCGGCGGGAGCGTTTCGGGGGGGATCGAGAGGGAAAGCGGCGCCGCGAGCGTCGCCGCGGCCTGCACGTAGTAGGTGCCGGTGACGGCGACGACACCGAAGAAGACGAACACGAAGACGTCACCGAGGCCGTGGTAGCCGAGAGGATACGGGCCGCCGGTGTAGGCAAAGCCCGCAGCGACGGACAGGAGACCGACGATCAGGATGGGGAGGCCACCGACGTAGACGAGCGTCGTCCCCACGAGGACGGCGGCCGCGAAGGTGAGGTAGGCGGCGCGCTTGACCGCTCCGGGGGTGATGAGTCCCGACTGAGTGACGCGGGTAAACCCCTCGCGGTCGTCTGTGTCGGCGCCCTTGACGGCGTCGTAGTAGTCGTTGGCGAAGTTGGTCCCGATCTGGATGAGGGCGGCGCCGAGTAGCGCGGCGGCCGCGGCGAAGGGGTCTGCGACATCGTGGCCGACCGCGAGGCCGGTGCCGACGGCGACCGGGGCGGCCGTCGCCGGGAGGGTCTGTGGCCGCGCGGCGATCACCCACGCGCGGCGGCGGCTGATCTCCTGTGTGCTCATCGTCGACCGATGGGGACGCCACCGCGTAAAGACTACTGTTTCACCACCAGACCGCAAAGAGTACCCGGAAGGTGGCGTACGCGCCGAGTGTCGAGAGCAGCGGCACCACGTTCTGCATGAGGACGACCCGGCCGGTCGTTTCGGGGTCGAACAGTTCGGCGGCGCTCGGCGTCTCGGCGGGTTCCTCCTCGCCGATATCCGGGGCTTGCTCGCCCGGTTCGTCGGCCGTCAGCGCGCCGACGGAGACGTTCGGCGTCTCCTCGCCACGAACCCCCTGGGAGACGGTGGTCGACCGCGTCGCCCGGCCCCACCCCAGGCCCACGATGGACATGGTCGCGATGATGACGAAGGAAGCGGGAATGCCGATGGCCGACAAGCCGATGACGATGCCCGAGGAGATGACCGCGACGACGATGGCCGCCGTTAGCGGCAGGTCGGTGATGTCGTTGCCGAGGGTATCGAGCGTCCGGCGCGCGATGGTGAGCGCACCGACGGCGACGGCGGCACAGCCAAGCAGGATTAGCAGGTTCAGATCGACGCCAGCGCCGTACAGTGGCGCGATAGCGTTGGCGATGTTCGAGGTGCCAGAGGAGAAGGCCATCAGACACCCGATGCCGACGACGACGACCGTCCCGACGACTTCGCGGCGGGTGGAGTTCGGCCCCGCCCGGGGACGCGGAACCGCACCCGAGCGGTCGAGGGTCAAAAGCGGGCCGTCGCTGCGCTCGATGGCGACCCAGCGGTTGATCGTCGGGTAGAAATACCGCCCGACGACACCGGAGACCCAGAAGCCAACGAGCGGGGCGACGATCCACCAGACCGCAATCTCGCCCATGATGGCCCAGTTGAGTTCACCGGCGGCGACTCCCAAGCCGGCGATAGCGCCGACGGCCGTCATCGACGTCGACGCGGGGACGCCGGCGTAGTTGCCGACAAAGAGCGCACCACCGATGAAAAAGAGGACGACGATGCTGGACTCGACGGTGAAGACGCCGGGGTCGGTCACCAGGTCGCGCCCGAGCGTGTTCACGACTCGGCGGCCGATGGTCCACGCGCCAATCGAGAAGAAGACGGCCATGAGCGCGCCGGCGAACAGTTTCGAGACGACGCCCGCCCCGACCGCTGGACCGAACGCCGGCCCGGTGTTCGAGCCACCGATGTTGAACCCGACGAACAGCGATACCGCGAACCCAACGAGGAGGAGCGGTCCGATCATGTGTCGCGACCGGTCACGGCGGTCGGTTGGCCGGCCGGCTGTCGCTGTCGTCGCCCACTCATTGTCCGTCACCTTCGTCGCCGGTTTCGCCTTCGCCGCGCGTCATCTCGTCGATTTGGTCGGTCCGAGGCCGTCGGTCGACTCGCTGGTTCACCTGTTCGAGTTGGTCGATGATATCGCCGACCTCCTCGGAGATGGTGCGTTCGACGTTCTCGGTGACCTCCTCGGTGACCTCTTCGGTCACTTCCTCGGTGACGGTCTGTTCGACCTTCTCTGTCACCTCTTCGGTCACCTCCTCGGTCACTTCCTCGGCGACGGTCTGTTCGACGCTCTCCGTCACCTCCTCGGTGATCGTCTCCTCGACTTTCTCGGTCACCTCCTCGGTCATCCACTCGGGGTCGAACCGGGCCATCTTCCAGACGACGTGGACAACGTACGAAACCAGCGCACCGATACCGAACGCGACACCGACGTCCGTCCCGGCCACGAGGATGAGTCCCGCCGCGAGGAGAATCAACAGTCCATACGCCAGATCGACGAAGAAATCCACGCGACTCGGATTCATAGGTATGTCCCGAGACGGGGCCTTCGTACATATACCCTCTCGCTTTCCCCGACCGAACGTTTACTTTCTACCTAACGAACGTGAGGTATGGCTCAATCAACGGCCGAGTCCCGTCCCGAGGCCATCCCACACTGGTACGGTGACGGTGACGTGTTGACGCTCGTCGACGGTGACGGCGTCACGGTCCACGACGATGACGGCAACGCGTATCTGGATTTCCTCTCGCAACTCTACTGTGTCAACGCTGGGCACGGCGAGGAGCGGATCGTCGACGCGATCACCGAGCAGGCGTCGACAATCGCGTACGTCTCGTCCTCGAAGGAGAGCGACGTGCGGTCGACCCTCGCCGCCCGCCTCGCCGAGGTGGCACCCGGTGACCTGCGCGATGTCTTTTTCTCCGTCTCGGGGAGCGAGGCCAACGAGTCCGCCGTCCAGTTCGCCCGGGAGTATACCGGCGGGCGAAAGGTTCTCTCCCGCTATCAGTCCTACCACGGCGCCACCTACGGGGCGGCGTCGCTGACGGGCGATCCCGAAACCCGAAACGCGATGGGTCGGGGAGCGGAGACGACCGGAGCGGCGAAGTTCTTCCCGCCGGTCGTCCACCGCTCGCCGTTCGACGGGGACACGCCCGCGGCCATCGCGCGCCAGGCCGCCGACCACCTGGAGTACGTCATCCAAAACGAGGGTCCCGACTCCGTCGCCGCGGTCCTGATGGAGCCGGTCGGCGGGACGAGCGGCGCCTACCCCGCCCCGGCGGACTACTGGCAACGAGTGCGGGCGATCTGTGACCGCTACGACGTCCTCCTGATCGCCGACGAGGTGATCACGGGCTTCGGTCGGTGTGGCGAGTGGTTCGGCATCGAGACGGAGGGCGTCGTTCCGGACCTGCTGACCTTCGCCAAGGGGGTCACGAGCGCGTACGTCCCGCTCGCTGGCGTCATCACGAGTCCCGAGGTCGCCGCGCACCTCCACGAGGAGGGCATCGACGTCGGGCAGACCTTCGCCGGGCACCCGGTTGCCTGTGCGGCGGGCGTGGCGGCCATGGACGCCTACGGGGACGGACTGATCGAGAACGCACGCGCCCGGAGCGCTCACCTCGAATCCCGTCTGCGGGAACTGGAGCGTTACGACGCCGTCGGTGACGTGCGGGGGCGCGGTCTGCTGTGGGCCGTCGAGTTCACCGACCCCGAGACGGGTGACCCCTTCCATCACCCCTGGATGGACGCGGGCGAGAATCCCGTCGACGACGTGATCGACGCGGCTCAGCGCCGGGGCGTGCTCGTCGGCGGCGGCCGCCCGCGCACCCAGATCATCGTCGCGCCGCCACTGCCGGTGACCGACGACGAAATCGACACCGCCGTCGACGCCCTCGACGCCGGCGTCGCCGCGGCCTTCGACTGAGGCGGCGCCGCCGACGCGTTCGGTCGTAGGTTTATCCGTGCCGGGAGCCGAGACGAGGTATGGCTATCGATCCGAACTTCGAGCGGACCCGGGAGCAGGTAGACGAACAGGATGGTGTCGCCGTCTGGGGGCCGGTCGAACCCCCGGAGAAACACGGTATCCACGGCACACACGTCGCCGTCGACTTCGACATCTGTCTCGCCGACGGCGCCTGTCTGGAGGACTGTCCGGTCGACGTCTTCGAGTGGGTCGACACGCCGGACCACCCCGAAAGCGAAATCAAGGCCCACCCAACCTACGAGGACCAGTGTATCGACTGTATGCTCTGTGTCGACGTCTGTCCGGTCGACGCCATCGACGTTGATCCGAGCCGCGAGAATCGCGTCTGAACGACGGGACAGCCATCGCCAGGGGGACTCACCGTCCGCTTGCCCCCGGCCGAAGGCGTGGATGTGCGCTCGCGCTCGTCTCACCGACGACGGCAGGGAGTTGATCCGCTACTCCGTCTCGGTTTCGTCGACCCAGGCCGGTCGACCGAGGCCGATGCAAAACGATGAACACGGCGACTTGTCCGAGCGATGTTATTTATATCGGCGCAAGAGTAGGGTGTTCCGTGCCCTCAAGACTCGGAGCCGTCGTGTTTAGTGAACCCTCCGGCAGACACCAGGCGCTCGTAATGTTCGCTAGCGCGTTCGTCATGGTGGGCATCTACCTCTACTTCGACGTTCTACGGGATGGATACTTACTCAGTTCGCTCATCATGGCGGTGGGGTTCGCGCTGTCCGGGTTCGCCGAGTCCCTTCCAACCGACCGCCGCCGGGCCGCGGGCGGGTTGCGTGTCGTCGCAATCCTCTGGCTGATCGGGCTACTCGGCCTCACCGTCTTCGCCCCTGATATCGTTCTCGGCCCTGGGTCGGGGGGACACTAGTGAGCCGACATCCCGGAGACGACGTTGAGACAGTACACCCCGACAACGATGAGACCGAGACCGACGATCCCTGCGACGTCGACCGATTCGCCGAAGGCGACGACCCCGATGGCTGCGATGGCGATGATGCCGATGGCGGCCCACGTTCCGTAGACGACACCGACCGGCAGATCCTCCAAGGCAAACGAGAGGCAGTAAAACGCGGTACCGTATCCGACGAGGACGCCCAGACTCGGCAGCGGGCGTGAAAACCCCTGCGAGAGTTTGAGTGCCGTCGTTCCGATCACCTCGGCGAGAATGGCCATCCCGAGCATCACGTACGGGTTCATACGACGGGATCGGCTCCCGGTCCGGTAGTCGTTTCGGCGATCACCGCTCCCGTGCGGGGGCGTCGCCGAGTGCCCCGAGGCCATCGATGTGGGTGGCCGTGAAGAACACCGCCCCGCCGACCAGCACCGGCGGTGACGTCACCATGTGGTGAAAGCCCGGATCGAACGAGTAGTACCAGCGCCGCTCGCCCGATTCGCGGCCGAACGCGCTGATCGTCTTCTTCCCGGGGGCGAACGCAGGGTCCTCGACCGGGACGACGACCGTATCGGCCCCGAGACAGATTCCCGACCTGTCCACCGACACGTCGCGGCGCCACCGCTCCGTCCCGGTTTCGGCGTCGACCGCGGCGGCGCCGAACGAGCCGGTGACGAACACGGTCCCGTCGCCGACGGCGACGCTCCGCGGGGCCACAGGGTCGGAGTCACCGAACGAGCGGAGGTCGCGAACCCGCTCGCCGGTCTCTCGGTCGTGGACGACGAGCGTGCGGTCGTCGGCGACGAGCACTCCCGACCCGGTCGCGACGGGCGCGGCGGACTCGGGTGGGGCCGTGAGTTCGCGTTGCCAGTGATCCGAGCCATCCGCCAGCGAGCGGGCGACAAGCGACGGCGTGCCGTCCACCGTTCCGACGGCGAACACCCGGCTGTCGCCCACCGCAGGCGCATGGAAGACGTTGCTCATCGCGTCGGTCTCCCAGCGTTGCTCGCCGTTTGCGGCCCCAAACGCTTCGAGACCGGCATCGGACGCAACGAGGACGGTCCCGGTGGCGTCGTCGGCGACGACCCGTTCGAATCCGTTGGTCGAGGCCGTCCAGAGTCGCTCGCCCGTTTCGGTATCGAGCGCAACGAGGGCTGTCTCGTACGCCACGATACAGCGGTCACCGACGACGACGATCCCGTTGTCGCCGCTGGCGTCGAGAGTAGTTCGCCACCGTTCAGTGCCACTCTGTGCGTCCATTGCGATGGCACTCCCGTCGTGGCTGGGGTCGAAATTCGTCGTGAACACGGTCCCGTCGGCGACCGTGGGCTGCCAGCGTGTGAAGGCGTCCGAGGTCCACGCGAGGTTGCCCGCCGACGGACCGCTACGGTCCGTCGCGTGCGTGTTCGCGCCGTCGGCACCGTACTGTGTCCACGTCCCCGTTGGCGTGTCCGGGAGGGACGTATCCGGGTCCGACGACGGGAGCAGCGATAGACACCCCGAGAGCGCGCTCACGCCGACGACGGCCGCCGAGAGGAGCGTTCGCCGGGTCGTATCGAAGGAGGGGTTCGCGCACACGTCGAATCACACGGCAACCGTCGGGCTTACCGCGAGCGGTGCGGCGTTTCTCGGTCGGATCGACACATCGTCACGGAGTTCAGGGGACCAACCCATACCGGGGCATGGCCCGACCCGGTGTTATATCCCCCGGACGGCTTTCGGGCGACGAAACGGTCCTGGGTGAGACCGGCGTCGGCCCACGGCCGAAGCCAGACGCGAGCGCATCTATCACGAACGATTAAGTGCGGCACTGTGTAACATGTCATCATGGAACTGACCGAGCAACTAAACTTCGACCACGAGGACCGCCGGGACATCTACGACCACGTCGAGGCCCACGGAGCGGTCCGGGCGGACCGCGCACGTCGGGCGCTAAATCTCGACCCAGGCGCGTTCGGTCACCACGTCACCATCCTGCGCCGCGACGGGTACATCCGCCGCGAGGGCGACACGCTGCGGGTGGCCTACCAAGAGGAGGGCGTAGAGGAGTACGACGCCACAGACCTCACGTACACGATCAGAGCGGCCCAACAGCGGGATCTTTCCGGGTTGATCGGCGTGATCCGTTCGGTGGCCGAGGAGGGGACCTACATCGAAGCGGAGACAGTGGCGGACCTCCTGGACCACGAGGAGGTGATCCTCCGGCACAACGAGGTTCGCTCCCGGATGGTGTTCGTCGCCTGCGTCGACGAGGACGTCGTCGGGTGGGTCCATCTTGATCTCCCCGAGACAGAGAAGTTGGCCCACACCGCGGTGTTGACCGTCGGCCTCCTGCCGACCTACCGCGACCACGGCATCGGGAGCGCGTTGCTCGACCGTGGCATCCGCTGGGCGTGCGATCACGACTTCGAGAAACTGTACAATAGCGTCCCCGCGACCAACGAGGGCGCCATCGAGTTCCTCGAAGCCCACGGCTGGGAGGTCGAGGCGGTGCGGGAGGACCACTACCGCATCAGCGACGAGTACGTCGACGAGGTGATGATGGCGACGTTCCTCGACTGTGCGTGATTCGGGCGCGCGGGGGTCACTCGTAGCGTCTCCGCTCTTCCGCCGCGGCGTCCGTGCCGTACCGCTCGACTAGTGGCCGGTAGGCCGCCCCGAGCGCTCGCATGCACTCCCGCGTGGAGACGTAGTCGAGGTCGGCCGCGACCCGCTCCCACGACCACGCCTGCAGAGGCTTGCGCACCAGCAATCGCTCGGCTCGAGGGGACAGATCGGCCGCGGGGTCTGTCAGATGTGCGAGCGCCAGGTCCGCGAAGGCGCCGGGCGCGGTGTCGTACAGTCCCGGTCCGAAGGCCGCGGCGGCGACGACCCGCCACTCGTGGGCCGAGAGGGACGGCGCCGGCGCCGCGTCGGTCGCCCGTAGAACTGCCCGCGCCACGTCGGGGTCGAGCGACTGGAGCGCGTCCCCGAGGCCGTCGCGCATCCGCCGATAGAACCGCCGGGCGTGGCGGTCGTAAAGCGCCTCGCCGGCGGGACTGCTCGGCCGGAGCATCACTGCCGAGTGCTCGCCACTGGTGGCGTTGCGCGTCGTCGAGCAGTGGACCGTCCGGTAGCCGTTTCGCTCCCAGAACCGGACCAGCTGCGGGGTCGCTCCGTAGCCGACGCCGAACCAGTCGACCTCGTCGCCGAACTCGTCGTGACAGGCCGAGAGGAGTCGCGTGCCGAACCCCTCCGAGCGGAGCGCGTGGTGCGTGGCGATCCGCAACACGCGATAGCCAACGGGCTGGGCGGCCTCCAAGTCGCGGAGTTGGCTCGTCAGCACGTCCGGGATCATGTTCCCCCGCACCCGCGCGCCCTCGTATACGTCCTCGCGGAGCGACGGTGGGAGACCGCCCTCGCGGGCCAACAGGGCGACGGCGGCGACGTGACCGTCGACCACGAGCGCCCGGCAGGTGAGGTTGGGGGCGTCGAGCAGACGGGCGAGGTCGTCCGGTTCCGTCCGGTAGTGGGCGAGGACGAGGAGGCCGAAGGTCTCCCGGAGGCGGTGTTCGTCGGCGAGGAGGGTTTCGGGGTCGAGCGCCCGGTAGACGGCGTCGGCGGGCGTCGCCCCCTTGACCACCGGGTCGACGGCAGGGCGGGCATCGAGGAGGAGCGCGCGGAAGGCCCACACCTCGACGGGGTCGCCGGCGGCGTAGCGAATCGGGTCGTCGAGGCGGACGTCGGTCACCGTGCGGTCGCTTGCGGCAAGGCGGTCCCGAAAGCGCACGTCGAAGCCGCGGCCAGTCCCCTCGTAGCCGTGGACCGTGGTGACGAAGGCGACGGGCGGGCCTGTGAGAAAGGTTTCGAGGCGTCGAACCGGTAAGGCGGCGGCTTCGTCGACGATCAGCGCGTCGGGGGCGTCGGCGGGACCGGAACCGCCGATCACGTCGACGGCCGCCTCCGGGTCGCGAAACCGGACGCTTCCGGCGGGCGTCGAGATGTGGCGGCCGTCGTCGTCGCGGTCGGTCGCTACGCCGAGGGTGTCGAGTAGCGCCGCCGCACGGTCGAACACCTCGGCAGCGTTGCGGGAGGAGGGCGCGGTGACGAGGACGTCCCGTCCCGCGGCCGCGAGACTTCCGGCGGCGAGGCCGGCCGTCGCCGATTTCCCCCGGCCGCGGTCGGCCTCGACGACGACGGCGGTCTCGGGGGTCCGCAGGCGTTCGAGCGCACTCAGAGCGTCTGCTTGGTCGGCGGTGAGACACGCCCGGTAGGCGTCGGCGGGGAAAGCGGCCCCGTCGGGAACGGCCGGCGGCGGCCGGCGGCGGGCCGGCGGCGGGTCCGTCAGGCCGTCGCACTCGGCCCGACCGGCGTCTACGTCGACGACGGCGACGCCCGGGTGTGCGAAGAGCAGTTCGGTCAGTCGGCGCCGGAAGCGGCCGGTCACGTCCGCCACGGTAAATGGTGGCACGGCGAAGCGCTCATCGGTGTCGTCCCGGCGGGTCGGCCAGTCGTCGAGCGGCGGCGTCACGAGGACGAGGAGGCCGCCGCCGTCGACGGCACCGACGACCCGCCCGAGGACGTTCGCCGAGACGCCCGCGTGGGCGTCGAGGACGACGGCATCGCGCGTGGTGCCGAGGAGTTGCGAGGCGTGCGCGGGGGCGAGCCGCTCACCCCACGCCACGCGCTCGCGGGCGGTGACGACAGTCACATCGGCGTCGTCAAGCGAGGCGACAGCCTCGCGTGCGGCGTCGAGACCGGCCGCCCGCTCGCCGGCCAGAGTCAGCAGTCGGCGCTCGTTCGCCCGCTTCGCCTCGGCCTGAAGGGGGGCGACGACGCCCGCGAGATTCATGCCCGGCCGTACCCCGGCGGCGACCAAGGGCCTTACCCTCCCGAGCCACGGCCGGTGACGGTCGTGTCACGTGGTGACGCCACGGTTACGTGCTCGTTAACTTCGGCCGACACGTAGATGAGGCCATGCCCGCCGACATCCCGGGAATCCACCACGTCACCGCCGTCGGGAGCGACCCCGCGCGGAACGCACAGTTCTACACCGATACCCTCGGTCTCCGCCTCGTCAAGCAGAGCGTGAACCAGGACGATACGTCGGTGTATCACCTGTTTTACGGCGACCACGGCGGGTCCCCGGGGACCAGCATGACCGTCTTTCCGTATCCGAACGCACACCCCGGCCGCGTGGGTAACGGGCAGGCAAGCGCCGTCGCCTTCCTGATCCCGGGCGACGCCGTCGACTACTGGGTCGACCGTCTCGACGCTGAGGGCGTCGACGCCGACGAGCCACGGGAGCGGTTCGGTGACGTCGTGATCCCGTTTCGGGACCCCGACGGGCTGCCGTTAGAACTCGTGGCGCGGGCCGACGCTCCGGCGGGCGACCCGCCGGAGGGACCGGTCCCCGCCGACCGCGCGATCCGCGGATTCTTCGGTGTCACCCTCTCGCTTGCCGATCCCGAGCAGACGGCGACGTTGCTGGAGAGGATGGGATTCGAGGCGGCCGGACGCGATGGCGACCGACGGCGCTACGTGGCCGACGGTGACCTAGGCTACGTCGTCGATATCGTCGCGGACCCAGACGCGCCGAGCGGACGACCCGGCGCGGGGACGGTCCACCACGTGGCCTTCCAGGTGACCCGAGAGAGCCAACCCGAGTGGCGGCAGCTCCTGCTGGACCACGGCCTGCGCCCGACGGAAATCATCGACCGCAAGTGGTTCGAGTCGGTCTACACGCGGACGACCGGCGGCGTCCTCTTCGAGTACGCGACGGCGGAACCGGGATATACGGTCGACGAGGACCTCGACCACCTCGGGGAGCGCCTCGTGTTGCCGGAGCGGCTAGAGGGGCGCCGCGGGGACATCGAGGCGGCGCTGCCGCCACTGAATCGAGACGACATCGCGTAGCCACCCCCGTGTGCCGCCGTCACACCCGCTCACGGCTTTGAAAGCGCTTTTATGGGGTCCCCTGCTAATCGGTCGTACAGCCTGCCCGCGGTTGATGATGCGCCTCCCCATCAGGGAACCCCGGCGGCCGACGGTCGGTCGCCACGGCTGGTGAGGTGCGCGAGCCGACGGGTGGGAGGTACAAATCATGTCAGTTTACGTCAATTTCGATGTCCCGGCGGACCTCGCCGAGAGCGCCATTGAGGCGCTCGAAGTAGCGCGAGACACCGGTAGTGTCAAGAAAGGAACAAACGAGACGACGAAGGCGGTCGAGCGCGGCAACGCCGACCTCGTCATCATCGCGGAGGACGTCCAGCCCGAGGAGATCGTGATGCATCTGCCCGAACTCGCCGACGAGAAGGGCATCCCGTACGTCTTCGTCGAGACGCAGGACGACGTCGGACACGCGGCGGGGCTCGAGGTTGGGAGCGCCGCGGCCGCCATCGTCGACGCGGGCGACGCCGAGGAACAGGCCGAAGACATCAGTACCAAGGTCGAGGACCTCCGGTAAGCGACCATGAGCGCCGAAGAGAGTGCCAGCGACTCGATGCCCGCGGAGGTAATCGAGGTCGTCGGCAAGACCGGCATGCACGGCGAAGCCATGCAGGTCAAATGTCGCATCCAGGAGGGATCGAACCAGGGGCGAATCATCACGCGCAACGTACTGGGCCCCGTCCGCGAGGGCGACGTGCTCCAGTTGCGCGAGACACAGCGTGACGCCGACTCCATCGGAGGGCAGTAATGGTCGATACACGCACCTGCGATTACACGGGCGAGGATATCGAACCCGGCACGGGGACCATGTACGTCAGGAAAGACGGGACGATCCTGCACTTCGTGGACTCCAAGGCCGAGAAAAACTACTTCCTCGGGCGCGAGGCTCGCGACCTGGAGTGGACCGAGGACGGCCAGGCCGCCGGCGGCCAAGGTGAGGAATGAGCGACGCCGAGCGCACCTTCGTGATGGTCAAACCCGACGGAGTCCAGCGTGGTCTCATCGGCGAGATCATCTCGCGGTTCGAGGAGCGCGGCCTCAAACTCGTCGGCGCGAAGTTCACCCAGATCTCCGAAGAACTGGCCCACGAACATTACGGCGAACACGAGGGCAAACCCTTCTTCGATGGCCTCGTCGAGTTCATCACCGCCGGCCCGGTGATGGCGATGGTCTGGGAGGGTCAGGACGCCACCCGACAGGTCCGCACCATGATGGGCGCGACCGATCCCGCGGAGTCCGCCCCGGGCACCATCCGTGGCGACTTCGGCCTCGATCTCGGCCGGAACGTCATCCACGGCTCCGACCACGCTGACGAGGGCGCAAACGTTCGGGAGATCGACCTCTTCTTCGACGAGGACGAACTCCAAGACTACGAGCGGATCGACGAGACCTGGCTCTACGAGTAGCCTAGCCCGTCTCGCCGAGATACCCCGTAACCAGTCGTTCTTCGGCCCGACGCAGACGATAGGAGAGCGTCGACCGCGGCACGTCGAGTGTCGCGGCGAGGTCGTCGAGTGTAACCTCCCGCGGCATCCGGTAGTAGCCGTGATCGAGAGCGGCCCGCATCGCCGTTCGCTGAGCCGGCGGGAGCGAAATCGACCCCAGCGAGTCGTGGCCCCACCCCTCGGCCTCGCCGAGACGCCCCATACGAAAGGAGAGACCCGACCGGAGATTCGCGCTCAAGGCGTCGTACAACAGCCCTACCTTTTCGTCCGACTGGAGGAAGATGCGCCACCCGTGGCGTGCCTCCCGCCGGCTGGTACAGAACGGCGATCCGCGCGGGAGATAGCACCCCGCGAGCGTCTGGACCGACTCGGCGTCCCCAATGTCTTCGACGTGGCTGTAGATCACCCGTTCGTTGTCGGTTCGGTCGAGTACGTCGTGATACTGCGTGGCCGGACGGGCCGTCTCGGTCACCGACTCCGTCGGAATCGTCTCGTCGAGGCGGAGTCGTTCGACCGCATCGAGCGCCGCCGTCGGGCCAATCAGCCGCTCGACGTACCAGAATTCGTCCTCCGTGACGCCGCCGTGTAACGCCTCGGCGACGAGGGTCGGATACTCGATGAACACGTCCATCACCGGATCCGCGCCCGCCTCGTACTCGACGTCGAAGGTGAACTCGCGCATCACGAACGCTCCCGGTTCTTGCAGAGTATCACGGATACACCCCGGGGTACACCGGCCAGTGCAAAAGCCTTCCCCAGTGTCGCGGCCGGCGAGATGCAGGTTGGCGCTCGACAACTCAATTATTATTTGTTATCGTCCCCTGAGGGACACTGTCTGTTATGAGCACCGACGAACCCAGCGAGACGGCCGAGAAGCACGGGCACGAACACCACGAGGTCGAAGGCCCCGGCTATCCGACGCCGGCGGCGATGCGAACCGAGTCGGAGCGTGAGAAGACGGCCTTCGTCATGGGACTTCGGGTCGGCATGGACGTGGACGAACCCGACTTCGTCGGCGTCGTCGATGTCGACCCCGACTCGGCGACCTACGGCGAACTAGTCGACACGGTCGAGATGCCGAACAAGGGCGACGAACTCCACCACTTCGGCTGGAACACCTGTTCGTCCTCCTGTCACGCCGAGGGGCTGACCCGCGACCACCTGATCGTCCCCGGACAGCGCTCCTCGCGCATCCACATCGTCGACGCGTCCGATCCGCGGGAGCCGGAAATCGAGACGATCATCGAACCCGAGGAGGTGTTCGAACACGATCTCTCGGCGCCACACACGGTTCACTGTGTACCCGAGGGAAAAATCGTCATCAGCATGCTCGGGAACGCCGACGGTGAACTCCCGGGTGGCTTCCTCCAACTCGACCAGGAGGACTTCTCTATCGACGGCCACTGGGAGGTCGACAGCGGGGACATGGAGATGAACTACGACTACTGGTACCAGCCCCGGCACGGCGTGATGCTGTCGACGGAGTGGGCGGCACCGGAGACGTACTATCCGGGCTTCGACCTGGACGACGTCGAAGCGGGGAAATACGGCGACAGCATCCACGTCTGGGACTGGGAGAGCAAAGAACACCGGCAGACGCTGACCTTCGGCGAGGAGGGGTTGATCCCGCTGGAGATTCGGATGCCCCACAACCCCGAGGAGACGGAGGGTTACGTCGGTGCCGCACTCTCCTCGAACATCCTCCGTTTCTGGGAGGCGGACGACGGCCACTGGGAGTGGGAGAAGGTCATCGACGTCGAGGACCGCGAACACCCCGACTGGGATATGCCCGTACCGGGGCTGGTGACCGACATCCTCCTGTCACTGGACGATCAGTATATGTTCTTCTCGAACTGGCTCCACGGCGACGTGCGGATGTACGACATCAGCGATACGGGGAACCCGCGGTTGGTCGACCAATGTTGGGTCGGCGGCAACTTCGCCGAGCGACAGTCCGTCGGCGGCCACGACGTCCGCGGCGCACCCCAGATGCTCCAACTCTCTCGTGACGGTCGGCGGCTCTACTGGACCACCTCGCTGTTCTCCTCGTGGGACAACCAGTTCTACCCCGAGATGGGCGAGGAGGGGTCGCTGATGATGAAAGCCGACGTGTACCCCGGGGAGGGCCGGATGGAACTCGACGAGGAGTTCGTCGTCGACTTCGGCGACGCGCCCGGCGGTCCCGCCCGCGCCCACGAGATTCGCTGGCCCGGTGGCGACTGCACCAGCGACGTCTGGCAGTAGATGTCGACCCACGAGGTCCGTCTCGTGTGGCGCGACGGCCGCGAAGCAGTGCTCTCGGTCGCCGAGGGTGAAACTGTCATCGACGCCAGTGAGCGCGAGACCCTCGGTGTCCCGTACGGCTGTCTGTACGGCGCCTGTGGCACCTGCACCGGACGCCTGCTGGACGGCGATCTGGTTCATATCGAGCGGCCACGAGGCCTGAAACCACACCACCGACGGGACGGCTACGTCCTCCTCTGTGTGGCCGAACCTCGCTCCGACTGTCGGATCGAGGTCGGTGCCGAGATTCAGGCCGACCTCGTCCCGAACCCGTGGAAATGACCCGCGCCCTCCGTCGCGTCGTGGCCGTCGCCGCCGGGGGTGTCGTCTTCGCGACGCCCGCCGCCGCCCACGGCGTGAACGCCGCGACGGCGGGGCTTGGGTTCCCGCACGTCGTCGCCGCCTCGGTCGGTGCCAGCCTCCTTGGAGGCGGTGTCGTCCTCGGCGTCGCAGGGCGTCACACCCCCTCGATTCGGGGGGTCGTCCCGTGTCTGTTTCTCGCGCTCGGCGGTCTGTCGGTGGCGCTCGCGGTCGATAGCACCCCGGTCGGCGCGGGACTCGGCGTCGGCGGCGGTGTGGGGTTGGTCGGTCTCGCCCGCGGGCGCGCTTTCACCGACTGTGGTGCCTGTGCGGACGCCGCGTTGGGTGCCGTGACGCTCCATCGAGGACTCGAAGGGGCCGTCCTCGCGACGGTGTACGCCGCCGATGCGACCCTGGGGGTCGTCGGGGCGGCCGTCCTCGCGGTCCACGCGATGGCCGAGACGGCCGCCATCGGCTCACTGTACACCGCCAGCCGTCGACACGCGGTCGGTGCCGTCTGTCTCCTCCAGGTCGGATTCGTCGGCGGCGTCGCCGCGGGATGGAGCGTCGTCGACGCCGTCCCTGCGGTCGTCGAGGCGGGGCTGTTGGCCCTCGTCGGTGGCGTTCTCCTCGCCGTCGGCGCCCGGGAGGGGTATCTCCGCTACGCAACCCGGCAGTCGGTCCCCGCTGCGTAGGCCGACAGTCGAGCAACAGGGCTATACGCTCGACACCCCCACGACACGCCGTCCGATGCTGTTTCCCACGCATCTCGCCGCGGCGTACCTCCTCGGACGGCGCTGGCATCTCCCCGTGATACCGGTCGTCGCGGGGGCGGCCCTGCCCGACCTCGTGGACAAGCCGGCGGCGATGGTCGGTCTCGTCGACCTCTATCAGACGGCCGGCCACTCGCTCCTCGTTCTCGTCGCGGGCTTCGTCGTCGTGTTCGTTCGGCGGTCGTGGACGCCGTTCTGGCTCGGCTGGGCGTCACACCTCACCCTCGATGTGGTCCACATGCTGCTCAACGGGCGACCGGCGGACCTCCTCTTTCTGGCGTGGCCGGTGATCGAGCACGTCCCCGCAGTCAATCTCCCACCGGTCGCCTTTTTCCTGTCGTATCTCGGGACGCCGTCGTTTTACGTCGAGTTCGTCGTCTGGGGGCTGCTGGCAACCGTACTGATCGCCGACGACGAGTCACGGTGACAACTCCCGGCGCGAGCGAGAACGTATCACTCACGGTGAAGTTAACTCCGCAGCCGGCGTTACCTAGATCGATGTCTCTCAGTGCACGAAATCGGCTCAGCGGAACCGTTCACAGCGTCGAAACTGATGGTCTGATGGCCGAAGTGGTGATCGAACTCGACGGCGGGCAGGTCGTCACCGCCGTCATTACGGCCGGATCGGTCGAACGCCTCGGCGTCGAGGAGGGTAAAGAACTCGACGCCGTGATCAAGGCGACGGAAGTGATGGTCGAGGTCGACTAGTCCGCGCTGACTTCCGGCCCGAGGTCGATTTCGCCGGCGTCGAGTTCGGCCTCGATCTCACGGGTCGCCGTGACCATGTTCTCGATCTTTTGATACGCGACCTCGCGGGGCAGAAGCTTCACGCCACAGTCGGGGCTGACCGTCAGATTCTCCGGGGGGACGACCTTGAACCCCTCTCGGATGTTCTCCTTGATTTCCTCGACGGTTTCGACTTCCGTGGTGTGGACGTCGACGACGCCGAGCGCGAGGTCGGTCGTGAACTCGGGGTCGGTGAACACGTCGATCTGCTCGTAGTCGCCGTTGCAAAGCTCCACGTCGAACTCGTCGATGGGGTACTCCAGAAGTTCGGGGTAGATCCGGGAGTAGTCACCGTAACAGACGTGCAGACCGATGCGCACCTCGTCGGGCACGCCGGCGACGATGCGTTCGAGACACTCGCCGACGATGGCGTGATCGTCCGGCGTGGTCGCCAACGCGGGTTCGTCGATCTGGATATAGCATGCGCCCGCCTCGACGAGCGCTTCGATTTCCTCGTTGACCAGGTCCGCCAGGGCGTAGGAAAGCTCCGCGTCGTCGTCGTAGGCTTCGTTGAACGACCACGACGCGAGCGTGTACGGGCCGGTGATCGGCACCTTGACCGGCTTGGCGGCGGCCGACTGGGTGAACTCGAACTCGTCGACCAGCCACGACTCGTCGTACTCGACGTCGTCGACGACAGAGGGCTTGTCGAAGTAGTTGTGCCCCCACACCTTCACGGGACCGTTGAACTCGTAGCCATCGATGCGGTCGGCGAAGAACTCGACCATCTCGTTGCGGCGCATCTCACCGTCGGAGACGGTGTCCAGCCCCGCCCGTTCGTGTTCGTCGACGATGGCGCGACAGGCATCGTCGTGGGCCTCATGGAGGTGGTCCTCGTCGAACTTCGAGTCGGGGTCGTCCGCGAGGTCCGAGACGCGGTTGAGCCACTTGGGCTTGGGATAGCTGCCGACGATGGAGGTGAGTAGGAAGTGGTCGTTGGGGTGGTCGTCGGGGCGGAACTGCGCGCGGTTGTTCTCGCTCATGCGTCCACCTCCGCGAGCGCGGCGGCGTCACCGAGCGCCTCGAGTTTCGCCTCGAACTTGTTCACCGGCAGATAGAACAGTTCGGTGTTCGAGGTGAGGTAAGCCCGCTCGAAGTCGGTGTGGGTGCGCTCGTCGACCCACTCCACCCGGTCACGGACAGTCTCGGGCGACTCGACCAGCGTGTTCTGCCCGTCGACCAAGCCCATCGCGATCTGATCTTTCGTACCGTACTCGTTGATGTTGTAGAGCGACGCGTCGGCGTCGGCGACGAAGTCGAATCCGATGGCGTCCACGTCGGTGTCCATGAGATGCGCGTAGGGCTTCTCCGGCACCGCGCCCCAGTAGGTGTGGGCAACGACGTCGGCGTCCGTCGCGGCGGCCACGCGGTCGATGGCCTCGCTCGCCCGGGCCGCCGTGTCGTCGTCCGGCGGCGCTTCGACCAGCGACGGCTCCAGGAGGAACAGCGTCTCGTGGGCGGGGAAGGCGTCGATTTCACCCGCGAGGAGGTCGGCGACGGCATCGAGAAAGTCGGCGTCGTCCCCGTAGTGTTCGTCCGTCGCGAGGTCGGCAAGCGAGTACGGCCCGGGGAGAACCGCCTGCAGGTCGCCGTCCGCCCCGACCGCGTCGAGTTCGGCCCCCACGTCACCCGAAGGGGTGAGCTCACCCCGCACCTGCGGGTCGCGATAGAAGTTGTTGTTGTCGTAGTAACGAACGATCCCACCGGTCTCGACGGCGTCGTTGATCGTCAGCGGATGGGCGAGCATGTCGTCCCAGCGAAGCTGTCCCTCGACGACACGGTCGAGGCCCGCGTCGACCTGCGCGTCGACGGCCTCCGTCCGCGCACGGTCGTACGCGTCGGTGATCTCCGGCCCCTCGTCGCCGCCGATGAGGTCGCCTTTCTGGTGACCCTTTAGCTCGGCAAGCTCGTCTTTCGCCCAATCAGGCAACGGATACAGTCCAGGTGTGGTGGCGACCAGTTCGGTCATCATGGTCGGCTACGTAATGCCGTCGCTTAATATTTGCTAAACCAAAATATGTCCTTCAGTTATCCAGCGTGAGACGGAGGACCGACAGTGTCTCGAAGGGATACGACTCCTGGCAAACCGTCGTCGCGGCGAACCCGTTTCGCTCCGCGTGGTCGACGACCGTCTCGAACCCCGTGAGGCTACTGACGAGAAGGAGGACGACCCCATCGGGCCGGAGGACGCGACCGACGGTATCGACGAAGGGGTCGATGACGGCGCGTCCCGATTCGCCGCCGGAGAGCGCCCGCTCCATCCAGTCGTCCCACTCGTTGTCGGGATCGGTCGGCAGGTACGGCGGGTTGAAGGCGACGGTGTCCAGGCTGTTGGCCCGGAACGGCGCGACGAGGTCGGCACGGACGGCCGGCACCTCTCGGTCGCGGGCCTCCTGGCAGGCGGCGGGGTTGGGGTCGCTGGCGACCACCGTCGCCGTTGTCTCGGTCGCGATTCGTTCGGCGACCCACCCTGACCCCGTCCCCACCTCCAGGGTCCGGCCGCGGGCGTGATCGACGGCCGCCTCGGCGAGGAGTCGGGAGTCCTCCGCCGGCTGATACACCGCTCGCTCCGCCCCGCGCCGATCCGCGAGGGCCGCGAGGGTGTCCGCGTCGTCGTCGGTCATTCCGTCTCCCCGTCTCCCGGGCCGCCGTCGGGGGTCGGAGGCGCCGCCTCTCGGCGCTCCGTGAGAGCGAACCCACCCTCTTCGGTGCGGCCCATGAGTTCTCGCTGTGGGAACGGGATCTTGATCCCCTCGGCCGCGTAGGCGTCGGTCACGGCCTCGATGACGGCCGTCCGCGCGCGCCACATCCGCCGAGCGCTGGGGTTGTCGATCCACACCCGAATCCCGAGGACAATAGCGGAGTCGCCAAACCGCTTGCCGACCACCTGCGGCGTCGGCACGTTGAGAATCTGATCCAACCCTTTGACCGCCTCGATGGCAATCTCGGCGGCGTGGCTCGGATCGGCGTCGTAGTCGACGCCGACCTCCACCTCGATGCGGAGTCGGCCCTTGCGCGTTCGGTTGGTGATCGGCTGCCCGCTCACCTCGTCGTTCGGGAGCATCACGTACTCGCCGTCGAAGGTCTGGATGCGCGTCGTGACGATAGTGATCTCGGTGACGATCCCCTCGCGGTCGCCGATCTGTACCCAGTCGCCAATCTCGAACGGGCGCGAGAACATGAGGACGAACCCGGCGAGCATCGCCCCGAGGGTCTGGCGAGCGGCCATCCCGACGACGATGCCGAGGAAGCCGGCCCCGACCAGCAGACTCCCGAGGTCCCGGGTGAACAACCCCACGACGACGAGAATCGCCAGCGTGTAGAGTGTAACCTGCGTCAGTCGGTAGATAATCTCGCGCTGATGTTCGCTGATGCTCGACCGCGTGCCCGTGAACTCGCCGATGATTCGCCCGACGAGATCGGTCAGCGCGTAGGTCGTCGCCAGGATCACCACCGCGAGTAACATCCGACCGGCGATGTCCTGCAGACCCAGGTTCCGGTAAGACCGCGCCAGCGGGCCGATGAGCTCCCACAGGTCGACCAAGATCACGATGCCACCCCCTGTCACCGCCGTCAGCAACACCGACAACAGGAGTTCAGTGCGTCGTCCGGAACTCCAGCCATCGCGGCGTCGAAGGCGGTTGATCCCATAGCGCACGCCGAGAACGACGGCGACCACCAGCGCCGTCGCAGGCAGGCGGGAGCCGAGCACCGACTCGACGACCGCCAGCGGGTCAGCCATCGCCGTCACCCTGCCCGACCTCGGCGGCGAGCGTCGCGAGTGCCGCGAACTCGTCGGGTGCCACGTCCCCCGCCCGGCGTGACATGAGCGACTCGTCTGCGGCCGCGACGACCGCGTCCGGGTCCGCAAGCCCCGAGATGTGAGCGGTGTTGCGAACGGCGTTGCGGAGCGTCTTCCGGCGCTGGGTGAAGAGTGCTTTCACGAACCGCAGAAAGAAATCCTCATCGTCGACCACGTACGCAGGCTCGCGGGGCGTCGTCCGCACGATTGCGCTCTCGACCGCCGGCGGGGGCGAAAACGCCGTCGGCGGCACCGGCTCGACCACCGCCACGTCGGCGTAATGACCCGCACTCACCGACAGGCGTCCGTAGTCGTCGGTCCCCGAATCGGCGGCCATGCGCTCGGCGAACTCCCGCTGGAACATAAGCACCGTCGGAATGCCGAGTGGCAGGAGCCGAAACGTGATCTCGCTGGAGACGCCGTACGGCAGGTTCGAGACGCTCGCGGTGGCGTCCGGAAGGTCAACCTCGAGGGCATCGCCCTGGACGACCGTCAACCGCCCCGCGTCGATCTCCGCGGCGAACTCCTGGCGTAAGAACTCGGCGAGTGCCGGGTCCCGCTCGACCGTCGTCACGCGATCACAGGTCGATAGCAGGCGGTCGGTGAGCGCTCCCGTCCCGCCGCCGATTTCGAGGACGTGACTCCGATCTGTGTCGTCCAGGAGGTGCGTCGGCAGTCGATCCAGCACGCGCTCGTCGACGAGGAAGTGCTGATCACGGTCGGGGTTGCCGGTTACCCCGGCCCGTTCGAGCAGTCGGTCCGGATCGCGCGACGCTGTCATCGTCACCGATAACGCACCGACCCGGGTAAATTTCCCGTTTCCGACGGCCGACGGCTGCTCACTCCGCCGTGTCGCCAACGAACGTCCGGTATTTGAGGTCCTCGTCGCGGAGTTCCTCTAGGATGCGGTCGACGAGGACGCCCTTCGGGTCGTGGAGGCCGGCGATCCGTTCTTCCAAGTCGGCGAAACTCTCGAAGGGCGCACGCTTGCGCTCGTCGAGCACGTCGTTGCGGAGTTTCTTCCCGATGCCGGGCAGGAGGTTGAGCTGGTGCAGTCGGAGCGTGATGGGCTGGGCGTCGTTGTAGAAGTCGACGAACCGCCGCTCGTGGCGTTCGACCACCTCCTCGACGACGTAGTCCAGTTCCGAGTGGGCCGCGTTCGACAGGTCGTCGTAGTCGACATCGCGCATGCGCTGGACCGCCGTCCGCTCCTCGGCAGGGTCGATCACGATCCGGTCGCCGATGCCAACGTCCGTATCGTCGTCGAGCGTGAGCTCGAGCAGCCCGAAAGAGGACTCCTTGAGCGCGTACGCTAGCGGCGATTTCTTGTACTGGGGGCGGTCGTCACCCGGCCGTCCGTGGGGCAGGTAATCGAGGACCACCGCGTAGGTCCGCTCCGCCTCCTCCGCGGTTTCGGCACCGTCGTCGGCGCCGGGGTCTCCGCTCTCGGAGGTCGTCATGCTCCAATTGTACGGCGACCGGATATTTAAACGGTCGGCCGATCCGACACGTCACGCCGACATCCAAACGGGCCGGCGGCGGCGGCGTCCCGACTGCGGCAGGGCGTTCCTCACTCGGTGACCTCCGGCAACTCCACGACGAAGACGGCCCCGGTCGGGTCGTTGTCCTCGGCCCACACCTCGCCACCGTACTGATCGACCAGCGTGTGAACGAGATAGAGGCCGATCCCGGTTCCGGGACTGCCGAGGCCCTTCTCGCCTTTCCCGAAGACCACTTCCTTGTGTTCGTCGGGGATCCCAGGACCGTTGTCGGCGATCCGAACCGCGACGGCCCCGTCATCCAACTCACACGACACGTCGACGACCGGGGTGTCCGCATCGTTGTGTTGGACGGCATTGTTCAGCAGATTTCGGAACACCGAGCCGAGCATCCCGTTGGCAGGCACCTCGACGTCGGGAAGTGGCCCGTGAACCACGAACTCCGCCTCCGGGAACGACTCCCGCCGAAGCGAGAGTTCGGTTTCGAGGACGTCCCGGATCGGTGTCGGCTCTGTGGTGGCGACTTCCTCTGAAACGACGGTTTCGGCGTAGTCGCGGGCGATTTTGGTTAATTCGATAACGTGGCGCCCGCTGTTGAGAATCTTTTCGAGGTGGTCCTGGGCCTCGTCGTCGACGTGGTCCTCGAGTGCTTCCGCCCAGCCGACCATCACCGACAGATCGTTCCGTATGTCGTGGCGGACGATCCGATTCAGCATTTCTAACTCCTCCTCCCGGCGTTTTTGCTCCGTGATATCCGTACAGACACCGACCACCTCACTCACCTCGCCCTCACTATCGCGGAGCACCTCCTGTTGTGTCAACACCCATCGGATCGAGCCGTCGGGTCGAACGACGCGCCCCTCGTACGAGCGGTCTTGGAGGCCTTGGCCGCGCTCCGAGCCTTCGATGTTCGCGCGCACCTGCGCACGGTCGTCCGGGTGGACCGCTTCGAGGAGTCTGCTGACGTCGTCGCGGACCGCGTCGGGCGGGAGTTCCCATATGTCTTCGAACCCGTCGCTGACGTACTCGAACGTGCCCGGTTCCGTGGCCGTCCACAGAGCGACACCGTCCAACTGGTCAAACAAGGTTCGAAAGTTGTGCTGGTTGCCAAGCGATGAACCGCCCATACCGTCTCGTACGCCGCCCGCAACATAAATGCCGACTCGAAGCCCCGACACTTTGGCTGTCCCGATCCACGCCTCGACACTCGAACACCTGATCTCGGGGTGAGCGCCGCTTAGCGGACGACGACAACCGGAATCGGCGACTGACGGAACACCGTCTGGGCCACGTTGCCGACGACCAGCCGATCCACCAACGAGCCGCCGTGGCTCCCGAGAACGATCACGTCGAAGTCCTCGGCCCGATTCAGAATCGCCCGGGCCGGATGCCCTAACTCCGTTTCGGTGGTGAGGTCGGCGTCGTACTCGGCGGCGAGCGCTCGGGCATCGTCGAAGACCGACTCCGCGTGCTCCGCGACGGCCCCTTCGAGATCATCTTCGAGGGCGAGTGACGTGGCCGCACCACCCCACGGAGACGGCTCGCCAACGACGTGCAGGACGGTGAGGTCCGCGTCGGGATGGTTTTCGAGCGCGTACTCCAGTGCCTGCCGGGCCATTTCCGAGTCGTCCATCGGGACGAGAATCCGGGAACTCATGCACCGACTACGCTCAGGAGAGGCATAAGATGGTGGGTCGCCCGCCTCAAAACGGCGACGCGCATCCGTCGACCCAGGTACCACCGTCCCAAGCGTGTATTCGCCGGGCGGAGTCTACTCTCGAACCGTCACTTCCACTCTTCGGAGTCGGTCCGTGTCTGTAACTCACCCTTTGCCTGTCGTCGGTTCGGCCAGAGCGTGAGCACGACCACGGTGGCGTAGTACACCCCGACGCCCGCGATGAGCACGACCCCCGGGACCTCGCCGACGGTAGCGGTTCCGACGAGTCCCGTCGGTGTCGTCGCAAACACGGTCAGCCGGACGAGCCACGAGCCGATCAGGACCGAAATCAGGGCGAAGTAGACCCGACGGAGTCGGCGAGACGTCGCTTCGACGACGGATACTTTTATTGTCGGGTTGCGGAGGTCGTGACTGAGAAGTTCACGCCAATTGGACTGCTCGACACCCTCCGGATCGAGAGCGTTCGCGAACACGTTCTCTTCGAGGATCCGCACCCGGGACCGCCAGATATCGTACACCCGATAGCGGCGAACCTCGATACCCAGAAACACGGTCATCATCACGACCCCGAGCAGGAGGATATAATGTGGGCGTTCGCTCCCCGAGAAGGCCCACGTGAGTAACGTCGCCGTCAGCACGACGGCCCAGTTGGTCGTTCTGTCGATCCGCGTGCGCCACGAGGTTGTGCGACCCAACTCGCCACGGTAGGAGTGACCCATGAGTGAGAGAAACTCGTCCCGATCACGGGCCGCTTCGCCGGCGATTTCGCGTTCGTCGGGGGACTCCGGATCGAAATCCCGAGAACCGTCAGGCATGCGGCCACATACAGACAGCGGACGTGTAAACCCCCCGTGGAGCGGCGTCTCACCCTACGAGACGCACCGTCCGCGTTCCACGCTCCCGGAGGACGCTACAGTCCGACCGGCTCGGCGTCCAGAATCTCCCACTCGTGGCCCGGAAGCAGTCGGTCCGCCCGGTCGAGGACATCGAGTGCGCTCTCGCGCCACTCGAACTCGTTCATCGCCAGCCCCCGGCGGAGCGGCGCCGACGGGTCCTCGGTGACGTTGTCGAACGTCGGGACCGCGTCGACGGCGACGACGGTCGTCTCATCGCCCTCCTCGACGACGACCGACTGGTGGCCGACCGTGTGGCCCGGCGTCGGGACGACGGTGACGCCCGCACAGAGTTCCGTCTCGCCCTCGACCGGCGTCAGATCGACCGTCAGCCACGGTGGCTCCCGCCCCAGCGACTTCGCCTCGTAGCGCTCCGCGTGCATCGGGTACGGCGCGATAGCGTACTCCAGTTCCCGACGCTGAACGTAGACGTCCGTGTCGGCATCGAAGAGTTCGAGATTGTAACAGTGATCCCAGTCGAGGTGGCTGAGGACGACGCCATCGATGTCCGCGGGACCGTACCCCGCGTCGGCGAGGAGTGTGTCGAGTTCCTGGCCTGCCGTCCGGTGACACTCGTATCCCGGATGCCGGTCACCCATCAGTCCGGGGTCGCCGAAACTCGTGTCCACGAGAAGCGTCTCCTCGGCGTCGATCAGATAGACGATTGACGGGGCTTCGATGGTTCCTGTCCGTCCCTCGACGAGGACGCTCGCGTCCATCGTGAGCGACCCGGCACAGCAGGGCGTGACCGTGGGCGTCATGGCTCCTCCCTTGCACGCCGGCGGAATAAACCCGGGTCCACGGATCCGACACTCTCACCCGTCGTCGTCCGCTCGCCCGCGGACACGGACGCTGTCCGGGGTGATCGTCACGTGGCAGCCGCCGTATCGAAACGAAACCGACGGAGCCGCCGTCGACCCGTCCAGCAGGCCATCGAGCGACCGGAAGTCGATCACCCTTCCCAGCGGATCGAGATCGAGCGGCGAGGTGTCGGTGAACGCCGCGACAGCCCGTACGGCCGCGTTTCCGGGGCGTTCGGCATCGTCGATCCGGTACGTGAGCGTGGCGGCGTCGACCGCGTCGCCCGCCGACCGACCGTCTTCAGGGCGTTCTCCGGCCATTGTCACAGGGCCGGCGCGCTTCGGGACCGCTCACACCGGTTCGTGAGTCGGGGACTGCACGGGCGGAGCAACACGGCAGCCGCATCGAGAGTCGTCACGGGACCACGACTGGCGTCGACGGCGAGAAGCCGAGGACGCCCTTCGGAACAATCGCCGGGCAGCATGCCGTCGTTCTACGACCAACGGGGTAAAAATCCTATCGGGAAGGTGACGGATCGTCCCGGTGTCTCGACCGTGTCCGCCTTCCCAGTGGACGGGACGGCGCGGTCGCTCACCCGGGTGGTACGCACGAAAGAGAGGAGATGTTCGCTACTCGGAGCCGAACATCTGGCGCATCATCGGATGCATCTCCATCAACTGCTCTTCGGCGATCTCCTCGTACAGCTTGTACGTGATGCTCACGGTGAGCAGGAGACCGGTGCCGGAGACCTGACCGATGGTGCCGAGCATGTTGGCGCCGACCGCCAACAGTCCGACGAGCGCCCCACCGATCACGGTCACCTGCGGGATATACCGCTCCATGACCTTCTCGATGACCTGCGGGTTGCGCCGGAAGCCGGGGATCTGCATCCCGGAGTTCTGGATCTGCTGGGCGGTCGATTCCGGCCCCATGCCGGTCGTCTCCACCCAGAAGATGGCGAAGATGGCGCCGCCAATCACCATGATGGTGAGGTCAAGCCCCACACGGATCATGATCTGCCAGGGTTCGGCGGAGGTGCCGGCCAGCCACCACATCCAGTCGTTTCGCGTATGGATGGGGGCCAGATAGTAGAACAGCCCGGAGACGGGCTGACCACTACTGTACTGGCCGAGCCACCCCGGCATCGCGTTCCACGTGCTGTTGAGGATGCGCCCGGCGAACTGAATGTTCGCCTGCAGGGCGCGCACGAGGATCATCGGCAGGACACTCGCGTAGATGAGCTTCACCGGGAAGCGCCCGCGAGCGCCCTTGACGCGGGCGTGAGAGAGCGGGATCTCGACCCGGACACTCTCGGCGTAGACGACGATAGCGAAGATGAGCACCGTCGTCACCAGCGCGAGCAACTGTCCCTGCCCGAGGAGGAGCGCCTGAATCCCCTCGGCGGTGAGCGGCGAGGCGATGTCCTGAGAACCGGTCAGAATGGCGAACCACGTCGGGAAGAATCCGGGCGTTCCACCCAGTCCCTCCCACGCGAACAGCCCGCCGACGAGCTGTTGGCTCACGCCGGCGATAATGAAGAGACCGACACCGGAGCCGACACCCCACTTGCTGACGATCTCGTCCATAAATAGGATGAGGATTCCGCCGACAGCGATCTGGAGGAACAGAAGGCTCTGAACGCCCTGGAGTCCGATCCCCAGCGCCTGCCCGACTCCCGGGTCTGCCGGCAGGAAGTTGCCGGCGAAGACCATCGGCAGGCCGGTCAGACAGATCATCGCGACCACCAGCAGCTTCTGGAGGCCCTGATACAGCACCTGATCGCGGGGGTCGTCCGTGTCGAGGCCGAGCAGGTCCGCACCGCCCAACAGCTGCAAGACGATGCTCGCCGTGACGATGGGCCCGATCCCCAACTGGAGGATCGACCCCTGCGATCCGGCGAGGATCGACCGGAAGCGGCCGAACAGGTCGCTCTGCGTGCCGGCGTCCAGCCCGAACAGCTGGATGTTCGTCAGGAAGAAATACAACACGAGAACGCCGGCAGTCCAGCCGAGTTTGCGCCGGAAGGGGACGTGCCCCTCCGGACGCCTGACTGACGGCATCCGCGTCAGCACCGGTTCGGCGGTCTCCTTCCATCCCATGGGTTACTCCTCGTCCGACTCCTCGGTGTCGTCGTCGCCGTCGTCGGCCGCCTCCTCGGCGCGCTCCGAGAGGTCGGCGCTACCGCCGGCGGATTCGATCTTTTCGACCGCGCTCGCGGTGAACGCGTCGGCGACGACAGACAGTTCGTTGCGGACCTGTCCGTCTCCGAGCACCTTCACCACGTCGGCGTCGTAGCCGTCTTCGGCGACGTCGCGGGCGTCGAGGTGGTAGCCACCGTCGGTTTCCTCGGCGAGGCCGTCCGCCGCGTACAGTGCGGCGTTCTCGTCGAGTTCCTGGACGGTTACCTCACACACCGCGTCCTGAACGGTCTCGGGTCGGGTGAAGCCGTGCTTGCCAAGCGGTTCGTAGTTGTGGAACTCGTGTTTGTCGCGACCCGCACGTCCGCGGCCACCACGGTGCCCGGCACCGCGCCGGTTTTTGTGCGTGCCGCCGCCGTGGGTTCGCGACCCGCGCTGGCGCTTTTTCTTGTCGCTCATCGCATGGCCTCCAGCAGTTTGTCGATCTCCTCGGTGGTGTGTGTGCCGATCTGGCCGCTCTCGACGGTCGGGTGTTTCAGACCGTCGTGGCCGCCACGCGGCGGGTGGAGCCGGAGCGACGGGGCCAGACCCTGCTCGCGCAGCGTCGTCTCCTCGTCGACCAGCGCCGCCGCGAGAGCGTCGATGTCGGCGTAGTCGGTTTCCTCGGCGACCCACTCGTCGGTGATGTCGGCCGAGCCTGTCTCGGGTTCGCCGCGGCGGCGAATCAGCGTCGCGACCACGTCCGCCGACGGCTCACCGTGGGCGACGTAGTCGTTGACCTTCGTGATCATGCCGCGGTAGGCGTCCGTCTCGGGCACCAGCGTACACTGGTTGACGGCGTGGAGATTGAGCATCTCCAGCGTGTCCTGTACGTCGCCCGAGATGTTCACCTCGCCGCGGATCTGGACGAGCGCCTCCATCACTCGGTCACCTCGGTTTCGCGTTGCTTGCGTCGCGCCCGCTGAGGGGTCCGCGACTGCGAAGCGTTCCGAAGCGCGTTGTACGTCGCCTTCGCGAGGTTGACCGTCGTCCGGGTGTTGCCCGTCGACTTCGTCCACGCGTCCTGGACGCCCGCGAGTTCGAGGATGTTCCGCACCGTGGGCGCGGCCGCCAGACCCAGCCCCTGCGGGGCGGGGATAATCTCGACGGTCACCGAACCGGCTTTGCCGGTCGCCTTCCGCGTCAGGGAGTTGACACCGCCCGCGCGGTCCTCCCACGAACCGGAGCCACGGTCGACCTCGACGATGTTGAGTTTCGCCACGTCGATGGCCTTCTGGATGGCCGAGCCGACTTGGTCGTCGCGGGCCTCGGCGTAGCCGAGGTAGCCGTCGCGGTTCCCGATAGCGACGACACACCGGAACTTCACCCGGCGCCCGGAGTCGGTCATGCGCTGGACCATGTTGATGTCGAGTACCTCGTCGTCCAGCCCCGGTAGGAGCTGATCAACGATTTCGGCCTCCTTCAGCGGGAGCCCGGACTCCAGCGCCTCCTTCATCGACGTCACGTCGCCGTCCTGTACCTTGCGGCCGAGCCGCGTACGCGGTTCCCAGCCGTCGCCGTAATCGTTACTGCTCATGGTCCTCCATCAGTTGTTCGCGCACTTCGTCGAAGTGCTCGGGGAGTTCTGTCGCGTCGAAGTCGCCACCGTACAGCGGTTCGTCCAGCTGTTCGGCGTACTCGGCGATATGCTCGCCGCGGTTGCGCGACCAGTCCGCGAGGACGCTCTCGCTGTGCGGAATCGAAAGTCCCGCGTCGATAGCGCCTTCCTGTACTGCGAACACCTTGTTGCCCGGTGTCGCGGTGTTGAGCCCGATGTCGAGGACGGCCTCCGTGAGGCCAGCCTCGATGGCGCGGCTCCCCGCGAGATACCCCGTCAGGTACGCGCTCGGGAGATTCCCTGTAGGGGCCTCCCAGCCGTACTCGTCGAGGTCCTCGGAGGACGCGGCCGCGTGGGTCTCGTCACCGTCGGGACCGGGGGTGATCAGCTGCGCCCTGACGTGCCTGTTGCTCACGCGAGCAACCAGGCGCGGCTTGCCGGATTTCAGCAGGCGCAACCTCTGGTGGTAGTCGGTTCGGTCCTCGCGGCGACGCCGCATCGGGACCTTGTATCGTGGGCCTGTTGCCATCAGTCGTTCACCTCCACGTCGTAGTTGTTTCGAATGTATGCTTCGAGTCGCGCCACGCTCTCGAACTCCCCGCCGCCAGCCTTGTTGTAGAGCTCGCGGTACTGGGATGCATCGAGCGGGCCGTCGTCGCGCAACTCGCGCAGGCGACGCCGTTGGGCGCGGATGCGACTCGTCCAATCCTCCTTCTCGTTTTTCCGTGCGCCGGCGGTCCCGCGGCGGGAACCGGCGCCGGTCTGGTGGCCGTATGCTCGCTTGTCCGCCCGTTCGCGGGCGCGACCGCGCGAGTTGTTCGACGTGCCCTTCTCCTGAATCGTGCCCTGTTCGACCAGGTCACGGATGTCCTCGCGGGTAATCGCCTCCGCGATTTCGCTCTGGGCTTCGGGGTCGAACCAGACGCGGTCCTCGCCGACGTCGAGTACGTCGGACGCGAGCCGTTTCTGTGCGCTCAGATCCGTCATTCGGCTTCCTCCACTTCGACTTCGATGTACGTCGGGTTGAGGACGCGAATCCCGCGGTCCTCACAGACGTCTTCGATGCGCTCGCGCTTGCGCGCGCCGACGCCGCTCGCGATGCGGACGGCCTCGGTGTCGGGGTCGACGCCCTCGAGGTCGTCCGTGTTGTGGACACGGACCTCCTCGAAGCCGCTGGGGTGCAGGCCGCGCGCGGCCGTCGGCGAGCGGTAGCCCGCCTCGACCGTGGCGCCCTTGCCTTTGATGCCCCGACGCTGTTTCGAGAGATTCCCGCGTGGCTTGCGCCACGAGGGGTCGACGCGCTTTTTCTTGTGGTAATCCTGCCGGTTGAACTGCGGGTTACCCTCCCGGCGCTTCTGGACGAGCGCACGGGCGGCCTCCGCGTCCAGGTCCGGCGTCTTGTCGGCGTGACCGCGGGGGCGGAGTTCCGTCTCCGCTTCCTCGGGTTCGGCCTCGTCGGCGTCGGTCTCCTCTTCGACCTCGGCCTCGGTCTCCTCGCTGACTTCGAGGCCACCGACGTCGGCTTTGATCCGGGCGGCCAGGGCATTTCCGATGCCCTCGATGTCGGCCAGTTCCGACTGGCTCGCGGCCTTGAGATCCTCGATGGATTCGTAGCCGGCATCGGCGAGGGCCTCGGCCTTCGAAGGGCCGACGCCGCCGATGTCTTCGACCGTCTGAATCTCGTCGTCGTCGCTCATCTACGCCCCACCTGCCTGTGGTTTCTGCGTGATGTAGACGCCATCCTGGAAGACACGTGTGTCCTTACCGGGCACGCGCGTCAACTGTTCGATGTCGGCAGCGGTCTGTCCGACCGCCTCCTTGTCGGGACCGGAGAGGGTGATCTCCTCGCCGTCGACCTGTACGTCGGTGTCGCCGCGGATCGGAACCGTTCGCGGCGCTCGCTCGCCGAGGAAGTTCTCGATGACGACCTCGTCGCCCTCGACGGTGACCTGCATCGGGAAGTGGGCGTAGAAGATCTCCATCTCGTACGTCCAGCCCTCGGTCACGCCGTGGAGCATGTTCTCGACGTGGCTCTCGAAGGTGCCGACCGTCGAACGCGTGTTCGCGTCGTCGGCCTCGGTTTCGATTACCACGTGGTCGTCCTCGACCGTTACCGACACGTCGGGGTACCAGAGGCGTCGCGTGACGCTTCCGTTGGGCCCCTCAGTGGTCAGGTCCAGATGGTCGACCTCGGCGGATACGTCGTCCGGAATCTCGATTTCTGTTCGGTTCATGATTAGTAGACGTATGCGATCACCTGGCCACCGATGCCCTGGTCGCGGGCTTCGTAGTGGCTCATGACGCCGTGGCTCGTCGTGACGACGAGTGCCCCGTAGTCGCGGGCCGGGAGATATCGCTTCTCCCACTTTTCGAACTCGTCCGCGCCCGCGGAGTAGCGGGGCTTGACGACGCCACAGTGGTTGATCGCGCCTTTCAGTTCGATCTCGAAGCGACCGGATTTGCCGTCGTCGACGAACTCGAATCCGTCGATGTACCCGCGGTCGTAGAAGACCTCGAGCACCGATCCGATCACGTTCGAGGCGGGCTGTACAGTGTGGGACAGATGTCCCACGCTCTCGGCGTTATCGAGCCCCGAGAGCGCGTTCGAGAGGGGGTCGTTCCCTGCCATTGTTATCGGTACTTCCTGAAGCCCATGTCTCGGGCGACCTCGCGGAAACACTGCCGGCAGAGGAAAATGTCGTACTTGCCGACAAGTCCCTGCTTGCGCCCGCACCGACGACACTGGTGTCGGTCGTCGGTACGCGGCGTGGCGTGCTCTCCGGTCACGTCGCGCCCGTCCTGGCTTGATTCACTTTCGCTTTCGCTCATTCCGTTACCTCCACGTCGAAGTTCGCTTCGACGAAGTCGACTGCGTCCGACGGATCGAGTCGGTGATTCGACGGGATCGACCGCGACATCTTGTCGCGCTTCGCGACGCGGTATCCCGGGCGGACCATGTTGACGGTCACGTCAAGCCCGTAGATACCGATGTTCGGGTCGTACTCCTGGCTCGGGAACGCCGTGTGTTCCTCGATGCCGAAGCTCACGTTCCCCGTCTCATCGAACTGCGAGGTCGAGAGATCGACCAGCGGGAGTGCCGTCTCGAGGAACGCGACCGCGCTCTCGCCGCGAAGGGTAACCTTCGCGCCGATGGGGTCGCCCTCGCGGACGTTGAAGTTCTGTACCGTCCCACGGGCCGTCGTCCGGACGCTTTGCTGTCCGGTGACGTCCTCGAGGATCTCCTCGGCGTCCGCGAGTTCGCGGCCACCTTCGCCCACACCCATGTGGACGACGACCTTCTCGATCCGCGGTTCGCGCATCTCGTGGAACTCCGACGACTCGCTCTCGCTCATTCGTCGTCACCTCCGTCGGACTCGGTCCGACTTGCTGCCGACTCGTCGTCGGCACCTCCGTCGGTGAAGTTCTCGTCGATCACGACGACGTAGTCCTCGATTGTCTCGAAGCCGTCGTCGTCGTCCTGCTGGACGGTGACAGCATTGTCACCGCTGCCCGGCGTGACGGTGATCGTGTCGATCTCACCGATCTCGCCGGCGTGACTGCCGGCGACGGCCGTCACCAGCGCGCCCTCTTCGTAGACGAAGTGGGCGACGATCTCCTTGGTCTCGTTGTCGACGACCAGGGAGTCACCGGTGGCGTACTCGCCGGCCTCGTCCGCGGGGACGCGCAGGTTCGTGCCGTCGTGCAGCGTGAACTGGAAGTCGCCGCCAGTCACCTGCGTCTTGCGGACGATCTTGCCGAGGCGGCTGCCCGCCGCGTCGGCGTCGATGGGGGTCAGTGACAGCCGACCGCCCTCGTCCGGGAACACGCGGTAGAACTCCTCGCGTTCCGCGAACGCGAGAATGTCGAACATCCCGATTGGGCGTTCGACGTCGGAGACGGCGTCCCCGTTGACGAGGACGCTCCCTTGGTTCAGCGCGTAGTCGGCTTCCTTGCGCGAGTCGACGTAGCCGAGCACGTCCCGCAGGACGATCAGCAGGGGAACCCCTGCCTCGCCGTGCGGACCGGCACCGGCTTTCACCGTCCAGGTCGCGGTCTTCCGCTCGACCGGCCAGGACTTCGGGACCGAGAGTCGTTTCTGGTGTCGCGTCATTCGCTATCCTCCTCTAGGCGCGCCTGTCGGCGCTCGTCTTCCAGGTTCAGTTCCGTCACGCGAAGGTTGCTCGCGTCGAGGGGCCGGGGCACTTCCTCGCCGTCGGCCTTCTCGATGGTGACGTCCTCGACGTGAACGACCTCGTCGGTCAGATCCACCGCGAGCACCTCGGCTTCCTCGCCGGCGTGGTCGCCGCGGAGCACTTCGACGGTGTCGCCCGCGTTGACGCGGACGCTCCGCTGGCCGTACTCCTCGCGGAGGTCGTCGGCCAGCGTGGAGCGAACCTGGACCTGACGCTCGTGCAGGGGCGCCGACCGCTTCCGTGTGCGCTCTTTGTGTGGCTGTCGAGTCATACGATCATCGTCGCTGTCGATGCGATGCTCCCGAAGCGTTCGGCGACTTCGCGTGCGACGGGACCCTTGATCTCGGTCCCGCGAGGCTCCTCCATGTCGTCGATGACGACGGCGGCGTTGTCCTCGAATTTCACGCGCGTGCCGCTGGGGCGTCGGATCGGCTTGCGCTGGCGGACGACAACCGCCTCCAGCACCTGCCGCCGCATCTCCGGCGTGCCCTTGGTGACCGAGACGGTCACCTTGTCGCCGATGCCCGCTTTGGGGTGTCGATTCTTCGTTCCGGAGTAGCCCGCGACGCTGATGATCTTCAGCTCGCGCGCTCCCGTGTTGTCCGCACAGTTGACGAGCGACCCCTTAGCGAGGCCACGCGTGACGTCGGCCTTCAGCGCCTCCATCACTCGTCACCTCCCAGTATCTCGACGACCACGTGTGATTTGGTCTTCGAGAGGGGTCGCGTCTCCGCGATGCGGACTTGGTCGCCTTCCGCGAGGCCCAGACACGGGGGTGCGTGGGCCGGAATGCGACTCCGGCGTTTCATGTATCGGTCGTACTTCGGAACGCGAACGTCGTATTCGCGTTCCACGACGACCGTCTTTTCCATCGCTGTGGAGGCGACCGTGCCTTCCAGCGTCTGTCCGCGGACGGCAAGCGAGCCGTGGAACGGACAGTTCTGGTCGGAGCAAGGCTCCTCCGGTTCGGTTACGTTCAGTCCTATCGCCATATGGATACACCTGCCTTCTCGGTTCGCAAGGCGGGTCGTGAGAGCAGTCGTGTGCCATCCACCGTAACGTAGGCCACGTCCTCGCAGCCGTCCGACTGACCGGTTCGGCCGGCAGTTTCCGACGGAAGTTCGAACGTGGTCCCCGACGCCTTCTCGGCGTCGGCGGCTTCATCTGTGCGCGGCAGGGCAAACTCGAAGGTCGTCCCCTGCTTGGGGACGCGTCGCACCCGATCCCCTTCGATCACGAGCGTCCGCATCGTCTCGTCGACGACGCGGCCACCGATCCCGACGCTGTCGGGGTTCGTCGACTCGACGACCCGCGTCTGCAGGCCAACGAGTTCGTGTCGTGTCAGGGTCTCGGGTGTGAGTGGCATTATTCGAGGTCGCCTTCTTCGCGCTGGATCGTCTTGATCCGCGCGATGGTCTTTTTCAGTTCGCCAACCCGCGAAGGGTTCTCCGGCATTCCGCCGGCCGCCTGCACCGCCTTCGCGTTCAGCAGTTCCGTCTCGAGATCCTCGAGTTCCGCCTCGCGTTCTGCGGGCGTCATGTCGCGAATCTCCTCGACGTGAAGGATCGCCATTATGCGTCCTCCTCCTCGTCGGCCGCTTCTTCCATCTCCTCAACGAGGTCGGCCGCCTCGTCCATCGTCTCCTCGTCGACGTCCTCGTCGACATCTTCGTCGACGGCGTCAGTCTCGGCCTCGTCGGCCTCCGTGTCGGCCTCGTCGTCCTCACCCGGCAGTTCCTCCTCGACGACTTCCTCGACGATCTCCTCGTCGAGGCCCTCGTCCAGGTCGTCGGGCGTCTCGGTCGGCACCTCGACGTCCTCGTCCTCGCCGACGTCGGGGACCTCCTCGGGGTCTTCCTCGAGGAGTTCCTCGACGCCGCCGCCGGTCTCCGCGGCCTGCTCGACCGGTTCGACGTCGGCGTCCTCGGCGATTTCGAAGTCGTCGGGCAGTTCGGCGCCCGGCGGGATGATCTTCACGTTCACGCCGATCGTGCCGAGTTTCATCACGGCGACGCCCTGGCCATCGTCGACGATGGACTCGGCGGGTTCGCCGTTGTGCTTGATGTAGCCGCGGTTGAACTTCTCGACGCGCGAGCGGGCGCCGGTGACCTTCCCGGAGAGGACGATCTCGGCGCCGAGGGCGCCGGCTTCCATGATCCGGTCGATGGTCGTGTGGCCCGCCTTGCGGAAGTACCAGCCACGCTCGAGGGCGTTGGCTAGGCGGTCCGCGACGATGCGGGCGTTCAGGTCCGGTTCGTCGACCTCTTGGACGTCGATCTGTGGGTCGTCGAGGTCGAATCGCTCTTCGAGTTCGGTGGTCACCTTGCGGATATTCTTCCCGCCTTTGCCGATGACCATGCCGGGCTTCTCGGCCTTGAGGACGATCTGGGTCCCCATCGGGGTCTTGGCGACGTCCATGCCGCCGTAGCCCGCGCGGCCGAGTTCGTCCGCGAAGAACTCGTCGATCTGGGAGCGCTGGAGTCCGTTCTCGATGAACTGGTGTTCGTCGGCCATTATTGGTCGTCCTCCTCGATGATCAGTTCGACGTCACAGAGCGTGGTGTTCCACGGGTCCGCACGACCGAACGCACGGGGCTTGCGACCCTGCCGTTCGCCGACCTTGTGGGCGGCGACGTGCTTGATCGTCATCGACTCGCCGTCGAACCCCTGCTCGTCCGCGTTGTTGCTCGCGTTCGTGAGCAGTTTCTGGAAGTCCTTGCTGGCCTTCTCGGGGTAGCGGCCGGCGTCCCAGCCGTCGATGTCGCTCCGGTGACCGACACCGGTGTTGTGCTGTTTGAACGGAACCGACCGTTCCTCGTCGATGACCGCCTGAAGGTACTCCTCGGCGTCGGCGACGGTCATCCCCTTGATCTGGCGGGCGATGGCCTTGCTGTGCTTGATGCTGATGGGCCGCTCTCGGAGCATCGCCTTGGCGGTCGTCTCCGGGTCGGCCTCGACGCTGTAGTTGATTCCCATGTGTTACTTGAGTGGCACGAACTTCGAGGACCGTGTCGCGCCGATACCGGCCTGACCGTGCTCGACCGACGTCCGGGTGAGCTGGAACTCGCCGAGGTAGTGCCCGATCATCTCGGGTTCGACCGCGACGCGCTGGAACTCCTGCCCGTTGTAGACCGAGAAGGTCAGCCCGACCATCGAGGGGACGATGGGCATATCGCGGAGGTGGGTGCGGATCGGGTCGTTGGCCGTCTCCTCTTCCCCGGCCTCGCGGGCTCGGTCGAGCAGTTTCTGGTGTTCGACCGACAGGCCTCGGGTGATGGTTCGCCGCTGTCGAGCGGGAAGCAGTTCCGCGACCTCGTCGAGCGACATTGACTGCAGCTCGTCGAGCGTGTGGCCGCGGTAGGTGAACTCACCCTCGCGGCCGGTTCGGTAGTCGGAACTCATTATTTGTTACCTCCGCGTCCGGTTCGCTTCGACGCGATATCGCCTACCTTCCGTCCCGGCGGCGCGTTCCGCGAGACGGACTTGGGCTTCCCGGGGTGCTGGCGGCCGCCGCCACCGAATGGGTGGTCGACGGCGTTCATCGCGACCCCACGGACCCGCGGCCACTTCGTGCCGCGCGATTTCATCTTGTGGTGTTTGTTGCCGGCCTTGACGAACGGTTTCTCCGTCCGACCGCCGCCCGCGACCACACCGACCGTGGCGCGACACTGCGGGTTGAGCCGTTTGACCTGGCCGCTCGGCAGTTTCACGACCGCGACGCGTTTGTCGTGGGTCATGAGCTGAGCACTCGTCCCGGAGGCGCGGGCGAACTTGCCGCCGTCGCCCGGGCTACTCTCGACGTTACAGACCGGGACGCCCTCGGGGATCTCCGCCAGCGGGAGCGTGTTCCCGGGCTTGATCTCCGCCGAGACGCCGACCTGGATGGTCTCGCCGACCGCCACGCCCTCGGGGGCGAGGACGAGTCGTCGATCCCCGTCCTCGAACTCGACGGCCGCTATCGGCGCCGAGCGAGCGGGGTCGTGTTCGATGTCGACGATCTCTCCTGAGATCGTGTCGCGCTCTTCGTCCTTCTTGTGTTCGAGTTCGGCCTTGTAGCGGTGGCTGGGGGCACGGAACGTTGGCCCACCGCGACCACGCCGCTGGCCTTGAATGCGTCGTCCCATCTTAGAACACCCCGATTCGCGAGGCGATTTCCTGCGCGTCGTCGTCCTCGGAGAGGGAGACGACGGCCTTCTTCTCGCCTTGTGCGGTGATCTGCGTGTTCACCTTCGTGATCGTCACCTCGTAGCGGGACTCGATGGCTTCAGCGACCTCGCCTTTCGTGGCGTCGAGGTCGACGATGAACTGAAGCTTGTTGTCGAAGTCCATCTCGTCCATCGCCTTCTCGGTCACCAGCGGGTTCTTGATGATCGAACTCATCGGTCCGCCACCTCCGCGACGGCGCTCTCCGTCCAGAGCGTGAGGCGACCGGCGTCCGTGCCGGGCGCCAGATCCTCGGCGTTGACCTCGTGGGCGGTCGTCACGTCCGCGCCGGCGAGGTTTCGGGCCGCCTTCGACGGCTCCTCGCTCGTCACGAACAGGATCGACGTCGGCTCGCGGTACTTGCGCCCGCGGGCCTTGCCCTGGCCAGCCTTGACCGACCGGCCGTCGTCGGCGCGTTCGACGTCGGCGTGGACGCCGAGCGTCTCCAGCAGATCGACGACTTCGCGAGTCTTGACCAGATCCTCGAAGTCGTCGCTGACGACCAGCGGGAGCGAGAGGTCCGTGTCGAACGCGTGACCGCGCTCGGCCACACGTTCGGTGTCGGCCGTCGCAGCGATGGCCGAGCGGACTGCCAGTTTTCGCTCCTTGTCGTTGATTTCCTTCCCCTGCTCTTTCTCGGCTTTCGGCGGGTGCGCCTTGCGCCCGCCGACTGTCTGGGGGACGCGGGCGGCCTGCCCGTTCTCTCGGGGCACGTGGGCCATCCCGCGGCCGCTCCCGAAGGACTCCGCCGGGGTTCGCAGCCCGGCGTAGGGGTCGGCACCGTACGCCTGTTTTCGGTTCGCCTGTGCGGCCAGGACGGCACGCTTGATGAGGTCCGGCCGGTAGGCCGTCTCGAAGACCTCGGGGAGGTCCACCGTGCCCGCATCCTCGCCGTTCAGATCGCGTACTGTTGCTTGCATATGTTATCCCTGGTTGGATGCGGTCGAAACGTACCGCACCTCGGGGTCGAGGCGCGGCTGGTCGTTCGGTCGGATGGCCGGGCGGAAGCGAAGGAGCCGCTGGTCCGGACCCGGCAGCGAGCCTTTCACGAGCGCGTACGACCCGTCGACCTCGCCGTAGTTGACGAAGCCGCCGTCGACGGACGGCTCGTCGCCGTCGCCCATGTCGATCAGGCGCTTGTTGAGCTCCGTCCGCTGGTGGTAGCCCGTCTGTCCCTGCTGCGGGACCGTCGAGCGAACCCGGGACGGGTTCCACGGGCCGAGGTTGCCGATCCGTCGGCGCCACCCCTGGCGGGCGTGTTTGCCCTTCCGCTTTTGCACGCCCCAGCGCTTGACCGGGCCCTGAGTGCCTTTCCCCTTCGTGATGCCGCTTGCGTCCATGAACTCGCCGGCGCGGAACACATCTGCCATGTCGTGTTCGCCGCCGTCTTCGAGCAGGTCCAGCCCGAAGTCGACGCGCTCGCCGATCGAGCCGCCGCCGACGCGTGTCTCCATCACGTCGGGCTTTTTCTTCGGGACGTTCGCCAGTTCGCTCGGGACCGTGTGGGTGATCATCCGCAGGTCGTCGATCGAACCGCTCTCGACGGCCTCGCGGAGCGCATCGGCGTCCGCCTCGAAGCTGTCTTCGGCCGGCAGGTCGAGCGTGCGGTCGAGTTCCGGGTGGAACTCGTCGGTCCACACTTCGGTTGTCGGCTTCAGTCCGTACGACGTGTCTTCGTAGGCTCGCAGGGCGACTGCCCGCATCGGTGGCGTCTCGACGACGGTCACCGGGACCGACTCCTCCATCCCCTCACGGGGGGAGTTGGCCTCGTCGTTGACCATGACGACGTGGGTCATGCCGGCCTTGTAGCCGGCAAAGCCCTGCAGCGCGGGAGCGCCGTCGTCGTCGGGCCACGAGCGAATGCGCGGGACTTCGCTGGTCGCGCGCTTGCGCGGGCCGAAGCCCATCGAGCCTTTTCGTGGTCTGCTTGGTTGTGGCATGGATTTACTCCGTGAGTGTCAGGGGTGCAAGCGACGCGAACATCGCTTCCTCGGTTCGCACCGTCTCGCTTCCCTGTCGCGGAATCGTATTCAGCCAGAGGTCGAACCCCGGTCCGGGTTCGACGTCCGAATCGCCCGCCTGGGCGACGTCCTCGACCGATACGTCGAGGATGGCCGGAAGCCCTCGCCCGGGCGCCCCGAAGGCGACGGTCATGTCGCCCGAGCGCCCGACGATGTCGGCCAATCGGTCGACCGACAGCACCGTCCCGTGGCGGGACGCCGCGATGCGTCGTCCCGCGTCGGAACGGGCCAGCGCTTCCGACAGGTCCGCACGCCGGATCGCGAACCCCGGTGGGGGTTCGTCGACGATCCGGGCGCGGACCGGCTCTCTCGAAGAGATCCTGATGGCGACGCGCTCTCCTTCGCTCACCTCCATCCCGTCAGGGAGGAGGAGGGAGATCGGGTGTTGCAGTGCGCAATTGACCCGAACGCGGCCGTCAGGTCCGACCTCGGTCACGATTCCCTCTTGTAACGACCCCGGACGCTCCGGTCCGGAGCCGGTCCGTGACGAGACGCGGAGGGGCGGCAACACGCCAGCGTACTCCAGTTCGTCCCGCCGCCCCCACGCCTCCTTTCGGAGGTAGGGGGGCGTGGCGGCGTACCGAAGCACGACTTCGACGAACCCGCCTCCCCAGCGGCGCTCGCCTTCCACGTCGGGGAAGACGACCAGCCGATCTGCCCGGAACACCGTCGCCGCGCGGGCGACGTAACCGAGTTTGCGAGTTGCCTCGCGTTTGTCCTCGGCTTCCCGGACGAGGGAAGACGGCACGAGCACGCTGAACGTCATGCCGGGCCTTTCCGCGTCACGTCACTAGACTGTGCAATCTGTACCGCATCCTCCGGTAAAAGGGTAGCGAAAGCTCCAGCGGGCTGTGACGGCCTCACACGCGCCAAAACGCCGATTCGTGGGGAGTTCTGTCGTGGGGAGTATCACCACGCCCGCCCTCGGTTGGGGCCGATTTCGGAACCCTTAATAATCAGTCCCCGGTCTGTGTAGATGCGAAGGGCGCTGGTAGTGTAGTGGTATCACGTGACCTTGCCATGGTCACAACCTGGGTTCAAATCCCAGCCAGCGCATTTTCAGAATTCTAACGACCGTGAGCGGTGCGAGACACGGGCGGCCGACTTCGAGACCGGTGCGGGAACCCACCGAGACGCCGCGCCGGTGACGAACGCTTATGCCAATCACTCCACGAACGGAGGGCATGGATCGGCGTACGTTTCTCGTTGCCGCGGGGGCCGGGCTGGCCGGATGTGGGTCGACACCGGAGCCAGACACCGGAACGTCCACGGGGACGGTGGTGTCGACGGAGACGGCGACGGAGACGGAAACGAAGACGCCTACATCGACGCCCGCCCGCACACCCCCGGAGCAGCGATACCGACCCCAGTTGCTCGACGTAGGGATGGTTTCGACGTGGGGCGAATCCGGCGACCTGGAGGCAAATCGGATCGAGCGCCTGCGGCGGGGTCGGCCCGCCGTCGTCGCCTTTCGCTACCGCCTGCGTGTCCCCTCGGGGACGATCAACCTCAAGGAGGGTGTCGACGTCCTCGCGGACGGCGACCTGATCGTCCGGCGCAATCGGGAGATGGACAGAACCGTCGACACGGCCGGAGTCTACACTTGGGAAGACGCGATGACCTTCGGCACGGACGACTGGCCGACAGGACGACTGACGGTGTCGATGGCCGTCGGCGAACTCCAGTTACACCGGACGTCGGAGTCCCACACCGCGACCTTCGAACTCGTCGCCTGAGCGTGGAGAGCCCACCGTTGGGCTTTTTTGTGGGTGGCGTGTACAAGACGTGATGAACTTGGCGGCGATGATCGACGATGAGTGACGGCGCGGACCGGCACGCCGATGTCGACGAGGGTGACCGATACGCTCAGGTGCTCGATCGGATGATCGACGGGGTTCTGGGCCTCGACACCGAGTGGCGACTCACGTATCTGAACGAGCGGACCCGCGAACTCATCTGTGACGCCGTCGGCGAGACGCACACGGTCGAAGAACTCGTCGGGCGGAGCTTCTGGGAACTGCTCCCGGGCGCCCGGGGCACGACCTTCGAGGAGCGATACCGGGAAGCGATGCAGACGGGCGAGACTGTCACGTTCGAGGAGTATTTCGCGCCGCTGGACGTCTGGTTCGAGGTCCGTGCTTATCCCTCCTCAACGGGGCTTACGATCTGTTTCCGCGACATCACAGAGCGGCGTCGTCGCCGCGAGGAACTTGAGTTCCGCGAGGCGACGCTCCGAGAGATGTACGAGGTCATCGCTGACGGGGAGTCGTGCTTCGAGACGCGGATCGACGACCTCCTGCGGATCGGCCAGCGGGTTTTCGATACCGACTACGGCACCCTCTCGCGCGTGCAGGGTGATGAGTATATCTTCGAGGTGGTTCGCGCCCCCGACGACTCCCTGGCGGCGGGTGACGTGGTCGACCTGGAGACGACGAGTTGCGAGCGCATCGTCCTCACCGAGGAGACGTTGGTGCTCGCGAACGTCGCGGCCGAGGCCCCGGAGATAGCCGAACAACAGGACGTCACCGAGTTCGGCGTGAACTGCTATCTCGGAACGCCCGTGATCGTCGAGGGCGACGTCTACGGGACGTTCTGCTTTTACAGCAACGAACCGCGCACGGAGCCGTTCTCGGACTGGGAGGTTACGCTCGTCGATCTGATGGGTCGGTGGGTGAGCGTCGCCCTCGAACGCAAGCTGGTGGCCGAGCGCCTCCGCCGACAGAACGACCGCCTCGAACGGTTCGCGACCCTCGTCTCACACGACCTTCGCAACCCCCTGAACGTCGCGGACGGCTGGCTCGACACCGCCCGCGAGGAGTGCGATAACGACCTGCTGGACAAAGTCGAGGAATCACACGACCGGATGGCCGCCATCATCGAGGACGTCCTCGCGGTGGCTCGCGCCGGACAGGAGGTCGAGGACCCCGCGGAACTCGACCTCGCGGAGGTAGCCAAAGACGCCTGGGCGCAGGTCCGAACGGAGGACGCGACGCTCACCGTCGCGGACGGACTCGACGTCTGCGGCGACCGAACCCGCGTCCAACAGCTACTCGAGAACCTGTTTCGGAATAGTGTGGAGCATAGCTCCACTGACAACCGGACAGAGTCCGATGATAGCGTGGATCATCGCTCCACCGACGATGGGTCGGGCGCGAGCGTCGCCGTGACCGTTGGCAGTCTCCCCGACGACGGCGGATTCTACGTCGCTGACGACGGACCCGGCATCCCCGCGGACGAGCGCAAGGCGGTCCTCGAATTCGGCGTCTCGACGGCGGAGGGAGGAACCGGTATCGGCCTAGGCGTCGTCGAGGACATCGCCGCCGCTCACGACTGGCCCCTCAGGGTGACAAACAGCGAGACCGGCGGCGCACGCTTCGAGTTCGTGACTGACTCGTGACCGCGGCGACCGAAAGAGACGGATTTATCAATAGCCGTCACGTCCTTCGATGTACGCTCGGTTGGTGTAGTCCGGCCAATCATGTTGGCCTTTCGAGCCGACGACCAGGGTTCGAATCCCTGACCGAGCATCCTCAGACCGTATTCTGTGAGTAACTAGTATCGCTTAGAGATGGTTCGGACGGCCGAGCTATCGGTACTGACTGAACGGCGAAACGGGCTGACTTCCCGTGGATATGTCCCAAGTGGTAAATGGCAGCCGCGGGTCTGTCGGGTGATATGGGATTTCTTGACTCATTCGGCGTGTTAGTGAGTAGTATTATCGCATCAATCGTGTTGCTAGTCTTCGCCATCATCAGTTACTTCATCACGGTGTTCATCGTTCAGATGGGTGCAGGGCTAGCCGGCTATTCACCAAGTGGCGATTTCGTCGCGCTTTCCGCTGCGATACTCGCTACGGGCGCCATCGTTGCCGGTTCGACGCCGGTTGTCGTCGCCGAATAGCCGCATAACGCTGCCGCGGTGAGCATCCGTCGGAGACGTCCGCTGATTCCAGTTCCGACGACGGTCTGTTGCACGCTGTACTGAACAGTCCAACTTGGAGAACACGTGTCTGAACGGCTGTCCGATACGTCGGTGCTGTGAGCTGTCCGGTTCGTGAGGCCATTCGAGCCGACGACCAAGATACCTGACCGGGCATGGTTGTGACGGCGGCGTCCGGGGCGACGCGGGCCGGAAACGCGAACGGGCGGTGCCACCGGGCGACTCTCCACTGATGATGTGGTGGCGATACGTCGGTCGTCGGGGGCGCGGTGGGGGTGAATTTATCAACGGACGGAATAGTATACGCAATGTGACCGCTCATAGGATCGGTCTAGTCTCCGTTTCGGAGCGATCCACTCCCGCACCCGCCCGGACTACACATGTCTATACAGAAACCCCGTCGTCGCGAACCCCAACGGCCGGATCGACTGTCGAGAGACGATGTGTTCTCGATCCTGAGCAACCGGCGGCGGCGGGACGTGCTCCGTTACCTCCGTCGCGACGCGGAGTCGGCGTCGCTCGGTGACCTCGCCGAGCGGATCGCCGCGTGGGAGAACGATATCCCGGTGGCGGAAGTCGACTACAAACAGCGCAAGCGGGTCTACACGTCGCTCCACCAGACCCACCTGCCGAAACTCGACGAGGCCGGTATCGTCGAGTACGACCGGAACCGAGGGACGATCACGCTCACCGACCGGGCGGCCGAACTAGAGGCGTATCTCTCGACTCCCGACGAGCGTGAGGTACCGTGGGACGCGTGCTATCTCGGCCTCTCGGCGCTCGCGCTGGGACTCCTCGTGGCGGCGTGGCTGGGCGTGGTGTCGGGGATGGCCGCCGCGGGCCTGACCGTGGTCCTCTTTGCCGTCGTCGCCGGCGCCAATGCGTATGTCGCGCGCCGTGACCGGATCGGGGGACACGCCGCGGCCGAGGACTCCGGCACCGACTAGTTCAGCCAGTCGTCGGGTTTCGTGTCGTAGTCGATGTCGTTGGCGGCGATGCGCTCTTCGAGTTCCGGATCGAGGTCGTGAGTTTCGAACCGGTCGCCGTCGTACCGAATGCGTTTGCCTACCTCGGTCGGCGTCGGTTCGCGGTTGCGCCGTCGGGCAATCTCGAGTTCGTGTTCGTCGTACCCCTTGACGATGGTCATCAGATTCACCGGCCGTCCCCACAGGTCGTAGGTGCGTTCGAGCACGCGCTTTGCTTGCTCGATGTCGAGGTCGATGCCGTTGTACTGGTGGCCGAGGAGCAGTTCGTTGCGGTTGTCGAAGTTTCCGTCGTAGACCGCGACGGTCGGCTTCCCGAAGTTAGTGAACTGCAGGAGGAGCTTCTTTTTCACGTCTTCGGGGTCGTTCGAGGCGACGCGGAAGTCGTCGGTCGCCCGCGAGTACTCGTAGGTGAAGTAGTCGTTCTCGGTCACGAACTCCTCGGACAGGAACGCGTCGATGAAGGTCACGTCGTTGTGACTCTCCCGGAGTTCGCGCATCCGCCGCCAGCCGACCTCGTAGTCCACGTCGGCGAGGGCTGCTTCGATATCGTCGTATTTCGCGTCGTCGAACATATACCGCGCCAGCCGTTCGAGCTCCGACCGTCGGATCCGACCGAGGAACCCCCGGTTCTGGGGTTTCGACAGCGAGAAGTGACGCTCGGCCAGCCCCGCGGTGGTGAGCACCTTCCAGGGGTATCGCTCCACGTCGACTTCCCCGGCCCGCGCACGCTCAAGGGCGTCGGCGTCGATCCGCGGGTCGTCGGGGTTGAGGCCGTCGAGCGAGGCGGTGGTGATCGACGCGACGGCTGGATCGGGCGCCAAGAGCGCCTCGACAGCCTCGAAGTCGACCACGTCGTGAAAGTTCCGCCAGGTGACACCCTCGATCCGCAGGAGGTGATCGACCACCTCGCGTCGGTTGGTCACGTTCTCGACGTACTCCCAGAGTTCCTTCCCGAGTTTGTAGGGGTTGAGCCCGGGCGATCCGAGCACCCGAGCCATGTGGTCGGCGTAGGTGACGAACTCGTCGTCGCCGGCGAAGCCCTCGTCGCTCATCATCAGCGACTCCCAGAAGCTCGCCCAGCCCTCGTTGAGCACCTTCGTCATCTTCTGTCCGGCGAAGTAGTACGCCTCCCGCCGGAGAACGTCGAGCACGTCGGTCTGCCACGGCTCGAACGGTTCGGCTTTACCCGACTCCTCGTCGAACTGCTGTCCGTGTTCTCGGAGGAAGGCAAGCACGTCCGTATGCGGTTCGTCGAGACGGGCGGCCGCCCGTTCGGATTCGGCTAGGTCGTCCAGCCACTCCTCGTCGAAGGCGTGGCGGCGGACGTCCTCGGAGACGTCGAGTTCGTCGAGGCGCTCCCGGAGGTCCGGCGGGGCCTCGCTCCCGCGGCGCTCGTCCGCGCGCGCGAACGCCCGATGTTGATCGATAGTGTCCTCCAGACAGAGGACGGCGTCGACGAATCGCTCGACTTCGTCGCGGTCGATCTCCGGATCTTCCACGTAGTCCCTGATGGTTTCGGCGTGGCGTTCGAGCATGGCCGCGGCGTCTAGGTCGGCGCGTCCCTCACCGTTGCCGTCGCCGAACAGCCCGAACCACTCGTTGTTGGCAAAGAAGTCGGCGTGGGCCTCGACGTGGGTGATGACCGCCTTCTGATCGGCCAGCGAGTTCGACTCTTGAAGGAAGGCGTGGGCAGGATTGTCGTTGTTGACGATTTCGAACGCCTTGCCCATGCCGAACTGGTCCTGTTTGCGCTGGCGGTCGTAGGCCATCCCCCACCGCCAGTGGGGGTACCGCCGCTGGAACCCGCCGTAGGCGATGAGTTCGTTCATCTCGTCGTGATCGACGATCCAGTAGTTGACCGGATACGGATCGAGGCCGAGTTTCCGGGCCAGATTCGCGGCCTCTTCGACCGGTTCCGTGAGTCGGCTCGCCTCCCGTCGTGCGTCGGTGCGGTCGTCTCTCATTGGTCCTCGGTGCTCAGTATCTCGTAGATGGCGTCGGTCACGTCCGCCGGCTCGGCAACGTACGTGACGACGACGCCGTCGCGGTTCTCGAACGCGCGTTCGACCTCCTCGGCGTGGGTGGCGTTGATCGCCGTCCCCCCCGGTTGGGTCTCGACGTACGCGTGCAGGTTCGCCGGGATCTCCTCCATCAGAGGGACGACGTTCTCCCGGGTGTCATTGCTGGAGTTCTCCGAGTCACCCGCGGCGAAGACATAGCGGTTCCACTCTGCCCAGGGATACCGCTCTTCAAGGACCTCCGCGGCGAGTTCGTACGCCGAGGAGATGCGGGTCCCGCCACCCGAGCGGATGCCGAAGAAGTCGTCGCGGTCAACCTCCCACGCCTCCGCGTCGTGGGCGATGTAGACGAACTCCGCGCGGTCGTACTTGCCGGTGAGATACCAGTCCAGCGGCGTGAAGGTCCGCTCGACGAGTTCGCGTTTCCCCTCGCGCATACTCCCCGACACGTCGCGGATATTCACTACGACCACGTTCTTCTCGGTCTTCTCGATCACCTCGGGGTGGCGATAGCGCTCGTCCTCGCGGCGGAAGGGCACGTCACGAAGCCCATCGCGACGGATGCGTTCGAGCGTGGTCGTCCGCTCGACGCTGTCGATCAGCTCCTCGAAGCTCTCCCATCGTCCGCGCTCGTCGTCGGGGATCGACTCCCAGCGGTCCTCGATCCAGGCCCGGGAGACGAGGACGTTCTCCCCGCGACACCACCGGAACACCTTATCGGGGGTGGCTCCGGCGACGCGCATGGTCTCGCGGACGAACTCCTCGTCGAAGTCCATCGCCAGTTTTCGCTTCAACCCCCGCTTGAACAGGCGCTCGAAGTCGAGGGTGCTGTTCGGCCCGGCGCGGGTGAGTTCCGTGAAGTCACCCTCGACTTCCTCGACCACCTCCTTGCCTTTCGGCTCCAGGTCGAGACCGAGTTCCTCGTCGAGTTCCTGGGCGAACTCCTCGGGGTCCATCTCGTAGTACTCGTGGTCTGCCCCCTCTTCGCCAGGGTCGCCGTCCTCGTCGCCGTCCGCGTCGTCGCCGTCGTCGGCGTCGGGCGTCGGTCGCTCGACCGGCTGACCGACATCGGGCGGGCCGTCCTGTCCCTGACCGACCCCGCCGCGGTCCCGAGGGTCGTAGGCGAACTCCGGCAGGTCGACCACCTTTATCGGAATCCGGATGCTCTCCGGACCGCTCCCGCCGAGATCACCGTAGCTGATGAACTCCGCGAGATCCTCCCGGCGTCGCTCGCCCACCTCGTAGAAGCGTTCGAGGTCCTCTCTCAGCCCCATCGGTAGCTCACCTCCCGCATCACCTTCCGTCCGGTCAGCTCCGCCGACGCGGGCGAATAGCCGTGTGCCTGCAGGTGGGACAGGGTGCGCTCTTTGAGTCGCTCGGTCTCGGTCCCCGAGGGCGGGTCCGTCCACTGGGCGGGGTCGAAGCCGTCGAACAGCCGCTGGACGTCGCTCCAGTCGTGGGCGTCGAGCACCGCCCGGATGACCGGAATGTCGGCCACGTCGACGTTCTCGATGGCGAAGTCCTCGTCGCGGTTCTCCCAGGCGTAGCGGTTGATCGCCGTGATGACCTTCTCGCGACGGAACTCCGCGACCCGATCTGCCGGCCGCTCACCGTCGTACGCGCCGGCACCGAACCGCCCCAGGTGTTCGGTCTCGAACACCCGCATCAGCAGGGGGTCGGGGTCGACGGGACCACGCTCGGTCGCCACCTGCTCGTCGTTCGCCCACGCGAAGACGTGTTCGACGTACTCGGCGACGGTGTCCTCGTCGACGGCCTTGTCGGCGAGCAACGCGTCGAGAACATCCGCCTCCTGTCGGTCGAAGACGTAGCTTTTGACGACCGCGAGGCGGTTTTCGTACTCGGCGGCCTCGGCCCGCGAGAACACCGGCGCGTCGTCTAGCCCCTCAGCCATCGCGTCCAGGATGTCGTCGGGCATGACGACCCGTTCGACCGGTAGTTCCGGGTGGTGTCGGTCGGCGTCGGCCTGGAGTAAGTCCGCGATCACGTCGCGGGTGTAGGTGACGGGGACGCCGTGGCTTCCGTCGTCGCCGTCGAACTCGAAGTCGTCGGCCTCGATCCGTTCGTCGCCCTCCTGGAGGTAGCCCTGATCGAAGAGGAGGGCCTTCTCGACGAGCGTCCGATTCCCGGGAACGTCCTCGCCGTCGAGGCGAGTGACGACGCTGTACAGCGCCGCCGCCTCGACGGCGTGAGGCGCGAGTTCGCGGTCGACGACTCCGCCGCCGCCGTCGCGGGTCGATAGCGTCAGCCCCTCGCGAACCCGAGATTCGAGGTCGGCGTACCCCTCTGCCTCCCAGACGGCTGTCTCGGCGGTCAGCTCCCGCCGGATCAACTCGGCCTCCAGCGAGAGGTTGGTGAGATAGGCGAACTCGTGTTTGTCGAGGCGTCGCTTCAGCGCCTTCAGCGGGTCGCGCCCGTTGCGGTCGGCGTACTGGTCGAGTTCCACGTCGAGGTCGGGATTCGAGATGATGAGCAGTTGGGTGTCGATGTCCATCCCGATGCCCTTATCGAGTTTTACCCGCCCCTCGTCCGGGACATTCAGGAGTTTCCGCAGTAGATCGGCGTGTTGGGAGGCGTCCTCGACGACCGTCAGCAGGCCGTTGCCCTGCGACAGGACGCCGTCGTAGGAGAACGCTTGTGGGTTCTTCCGCCCTCGGGAGTCGAGTTCGCGGAGCATTCCGGGCATCCACGACCCGACCAGTCGCTCCTTGGGGGAGCCGTCGTCCTCGGAGTGGAGGACGCCAATCCCCTTGCCCACGTCGACGACGTAGTTTTTCACCCGGAGATGTCGGGGGTCGGTGATCGAGGAGAACAGGTTGGTGCCACCCGCCCGTCGGTAGCGCTCCTCGAGGAGGTCGTACGCCTCCCGACAGAATGGGTCGAGGTCGGCCTCGACACGCGTCGGCACGTGTGCGTCCGCGTTGAGGTCGGCGAGGATCGACGCCCGGACGTCGGGGGGAAACACCGACAGCGGGTGGGACTGGACGGGACTCTCGTACCAGTCGTCCTCGCGGTCCACCCCGTCGCCGTAGCTGAGGCCGCGCTCCTCGCTGCCGTTGGTGACGTTCCACTCGACGGTGTAGCGCCGGCCAGCCTCGGTCTTCGAGTACTCCCGGAGACCGTTGATCAGACACCGCTTGAGTTCGGACTTGCCGGTCGCGGTCGGCCCGTCGAACCAGATGATCTTCTCGCGTTTGCCCCGATCCGCGGCGATGGTCCGGAGGTCGTCGACGAAGCCGTTCAACACCTCGGTGTTGCCGAGGACGGCGTGTTCGCCGTCGTTGGCAGGGTCGTCGAAAAACCGGTAGCGCTCCCGCCGTTCCCCCTCTTCGATGACCTCTCGGGTGCCCATCGACTCGATGGCTTCGAGGAGGTACTTCGGGGCGTGGGAGGCGATAGAGGGGCGTTCCAGCGCCCGCTCGACGTACGCTTCGAGGCTCGTCGGCTCCTCGTAGGCCCCGGAGAGCGCCTCGTCGCCGGCGCGGATGTACTTTTGAGTCATCCTTCGAGTTCGCTCTTTGCGACCTCCGCACCGGCGAACTCGAGGACCTCGGTGGCTCCCTCGCGGGAGTAACCCTGCTCGATCAGCGCGTCGACCCACGCGCTTCGCTCGTCGTCGTCGAGTTCGTTCGCCGACACCAGTGCCGAGAAGTTGATGTTGTGTTTCTTATCTTCCCAGAGTTTCCGCTCTAGAGCGCGCCGCAGGCGGTCGTTGTCCTGCGGGTCGAACCCCTCGCCCTCCCGGGCACGACGGCTCACCCAGTTGGACACCTCCTGTCGGAAGTCGTCCTTGCGGTCGCTGGGGATATCCAACTTCTCCTCGACCGAGCGCAGGAACGTCTCGTCAGGTTCCTGCTCTCGCCCGGTCAACTCGTCGGTCACGGTGGCGTCGTCGATGTAGGCCATGACGTGGTCCATATACTTCTCGCCCTGCCGGCGAATCTCGTCCACGTCGTAGGCGAGAGCGTGCCGGACGTCCTCGATGGCCCGTTCCTTGTACTCCTGGCGAACGAGTTCGAGATAGCGGTGGTAGCGGTCGACGTTCTCCTCGGGGATCGAGCCGTGATTCTCGAGGTTGCGCTCGAAGTGGGTGAACACCGAAAGCGGCGAGAGGTACTCCCGGTCGCGGTGGGTAGCGTCCATGATGGCCTCGGCGATCTCGTCGCCGATGAACCGCGCGGAGACGCCGTCCATTCCCTCGGCGATGTCGGCCGTTCGCTCGCCTTCCTCACGGAGTTTCTTGACGTCGACATCGTCGGCTTCGTCGATCTCGCCGTTGTACGCCTTTGCCTTCTGGACCAGCGTGACGTTCTCGCCGTCGGGGTCGGTGATCCGGGTGAGGACGCCGAAGAGTCCGGCCATCTCCATGGCGTGTGGCTCGATGTGCATATCCGGCACGTCGGCGTTTCGGAGCATCTTCCGGTATATCTCGGCCTCCTCGCTGTACTCTAAGACGTAAGGGAAGTCGATGCGCTTGGTGCGGTCGTTGAACGCCTCCATCTTCTCGTCGCCTTTCTTGTCCCGGTATTCGGGCATGTTGGTGCGCCCGACGATCACCTGGTCGATGTCGATCCGGGGGTTGTTCTTGGGCTTGATCGTCTGCTCCTGGGAGGCGTGCAGGAAGTCATAGAGGAACTCCCGCTGGAGTTTCAGGAGTTCCTCCCCCGAGAACAGCCCACGGTTGGCGTTACAGAAGGCGCCGGAGTAGTCGAAAGCCCGGGGGTCGCTCTCGCCGTAGATCGCGATCTTCGAGTAGTTGACGTCGCCCGTCAACTCGGTCTCGTCCTGATTTTTCTTGTCCTTCGGCTCGAAGGTCTCGACGCACTGGCGCTTGTTCTCCGAGGCGACCAGGCGGATGATCTCGACGTGGTTGTCGAGGACCGCCTTCAGGTCGTCGTCGTAGTGGGCCAGCAGGCGGTCCATGTAGAACTCGCTGGCCGGGTCGAGAGACTGCTCGTTTCGGATCGTGTAGGGGGCGTCCAACGCCTCGTTCAACCGTTCGAGCACCTGATCGCGTTGCTCCTGGGGCAGCAGTACCAGGGGGTCCTGGTTCATCGGCGAGACGACGGTGTCGTCCGCGGGGTCCTGATCGCGGACGATGTCACAGAGATTCACCCAGCGGAAGGTGTACATCCGGCCGTCGTCGTCCATCGTGTAGTCTTCGAAATAGCGCCGCACCATCCAGTCGAAGTGGGACTTGCCGGAGCCGACGGGGCCGAGCAGCAGTTTGATTCGTTTCTCCGGGCCGAGTCCCCGGGCACCGCTTTTCACCTTGTTGACGAACTCGTGGATCGACTCGTGGACCTCACGGCCGTAGAAGGTGTTCTCCCCGTCGTGTAACGGGTCTTCCGAGGCCATGAGGTACTCCACCACACCAGCGTCCTCGTCGTACTCCGTCCCGTAGTAGTCGAACATGTCGGCGACGCGCTGGTGGGAGTTGCGAGCGATCCGCGGATCGTCGTACACCTCGTCCAGATACCAATCGAAGCGCTTCGCTTCGCGAAGGTCCGCGGGAACCGATTCCTTGTAGTGCTGGCTGAGGTCTTCGAGGGTTTCCTTCGTCATTGTCTCGTCGTGTCTCGGGCCTGGGGACCGGCGTCGCGTCCTCCCGCCCTACGTGGTATGGCTACTCCTACCACGCCCCGGTCGCGACCACGGGATACGCGTATCGATGCCAGTGAACGCCGGACGGCGGGGAGACGGTCGGCGGTCGTTCGGTCAGCTGGTAACCGAGACTATAAACCACATCAGTATTACACACGGATAAGCCTTCCTCGGGTGGCGACGAATCGACCGGATCGAAACCACGCGCCGTCGCCCGACCGGCTACAGTCTGGCGTAGCGTGTCGCGCCCCAGGCTGCTACGGTAATACCGACGACGAACGCCCCGAGCATCGCGAGCAGGGCCGGCGGTTCCAGCGTTGGGCCGCCGAGAAAGGGACCGCGAACGACGAGATAGCCCGCGCCGAGCGTCACGGCGAGGCCCACGGCACCGATGCCGCCGGCCACGAGTTTGACGACCGAACTCACGCCCGCCGGTGCCTCCGGTTGATCATCGGCGGATGGCGAATCCCGACTCGCCGTCCGACTCCTCGTAGGTCACGTCGACGTCCCGAACGTCCGCGGCGGGACTGCCGGTGTGACACCACTCGATCATCGACTCAACGGCCGCCTCGTCGCCCTCGAAGACGGCCTCAACCCGCCCGTCGTCCAAGTTGCGTACCCATCCGTCGACGTCCCTCGCTCTCGCGGCGTCGCGGGTGTTCGCGCGGTAGTAGACGCCTTGCACCCGCCCCGATACGAAGACGCGGGCTCGGACTCGCTCGCTCATAACAAACCGTTCGTGATCCACCGGTAAAAACCCGAAGCCGACGCCCCGAACCGCGCCGGTCGCCGACAACACTACGGCCATCGGCCGAGTTATCGACGTGTATGTACCGGAACATCTTGGTGCCGACAGACGGGAGCGACGCCTCGGCGGCGGCGGTCGAGCACGCGGTGGATCTGGCCGACCGATACGACGCCCACATCTACGCGTTGTACGTCGTCGACAGCGGGTCCTACGGAGTGCTCGGTGAGAGTACGCCGACGGTCGTCGAGGCGTTGCGGGAGGAGGGATCGCAGGCCGTGACGAGTGTCGAGGGGACGGCGGCCGATGCGGGTGTCGAGGTCGACACGGCCGTCGTCGAGGGGGCCGTGCATCGCTCGATCCTCGACCACGCCGACGAGGTCGGCGCCGACCTGATCGTGATGGGAACCCACGGTCGGCAGGGAATCGACCGCTACCTGCTCGGGAGTGTCACGGAACGGATCGTCCGGTCGTCGTCGGTGCCCGTCCTCACCGTCCGGTCGTCGGACGACTCGGAGCGGTAGTCGTCGACCACCGCGGTCACGCCGCGGGACGGCAACCGGTCAGAGCCACGGGGCGCGGGACTCCTCCTCGACGGGGAACGGCGAGGGGCGGCCCTCGTCCTCGGTGGCAGGGGTGTCGGCCTCGTCGTCGGCGGCGTCCGCCGACGGCTCGGGGTCCGGGTCCACCGCGTCGCTCTCGTCGTCCGCGTCGGTCTCCGGCGACGAGGCGCGACCGGGGTCGAAGGAGAACAGCGCCGTCACACAGAGGACGCCGAGTGCAACGGGTGCCTCGGTGGGCATCAAGCCTAACACGGAGAGCGCTAGCATGCCGAGGGCGACGGCGCTCCCGAACCGGAACAGATCGAGGTCGACCGACTCCTGCAGGACCGGCCCGAGGGCTGCGATCAGCATAGCGAAGCCGACGCCGACGCCGGCGGCGGCGACGCCGCGGACGACGAGGCCGGGATCGGTCACGAACGCCACGGACGCCCCCGCAGGCTGGAGGCTGGCGATTAGCCCCAGGCCGATGATGACCGCCGGCCGGGGGAGGTACTCGCCGATGCGTGCGCTCGCCGTCTTGGCCGCGACGGTCAGGATGACGAGGCCAGCGAAGCGCTCGAAGACCGCCATGTCGATCAAGCTCTGGATCGTCGGAGCCAGAGCAGCCTCCGCGGCCGCCGCCGGGAGAAGAACGAGCGCCAACAGCGCGATGGCGCGCAGTCGCTCACGGGGCGAGCCGTCCATCTCGGCGAGGACGACGGCGACGGTAGCCGACCCACCGAAGATGAGGAGGCCGGTTTCGAGGATGCCGAACGGGTAGGTAAGCGCCCCGGCCAGGATCAGCGCAGGGAAGATCCCGTCGATCAGGGGGAGCATCATCACCGTCGCGAGGAGCTTCGTCGCACCACCGACCCGCCGCTCGAGGCGGAGTGCGATCGGGTGTTGAGAGACGCTCATACCACGCTAGCGGCCGTAACCATCGGCCGACCGGTGGTGTAACGCCCGCGACCTATCAGATCGGTCGGAGACGTTCATTCCGGTTCCGAAGCGTTTGAAATTCGCCAGCGCTGTAAAGATGCCGGAGTTCTCGACGGAACTCGTCCGAGCGGCAGTGCGCGTGGCGATGGAACGCTTCGAAGCCATAGATACAGGTGAGGCCACGACAATATTAAACGTTGCGTGGGACGAGGCCGCACGCCGAGGGGCGTAACGGTCGCGGTGGTCGACGACTCAGTCCAGTCGCCGGGCCAACGAGACAGCCCGATCCTCGCTTCCCTCAACGACGACGGCCGTGGTCACGCCGTCGGCCTCCCAGTAGACCACGGCGGCGTCGCCGACGGTCGTCGCGTTCGCCTCGTGGCCGTCGACCGTCACGCTGGTGACGTTGTCCGCCGACCGGTTGAACTCGCGGTCCGTCGTCGTCGAGACGACGGTCACGTCGTCGCCGTCGTCGCGGTATCGCTGGGCAGCGTGAGTCCCCGCGGCCCGCGTGAGAACCGTCGCGTTGTGGAACTCGGCGTCCAGGCGCGGGAGGTCGAGGCTCGTGTTCGCCTGTGCCGTGTCGAAGGCGTCGTAGCGCTCGACCGCGGTGATCGAGAGACGATCACTCGGCGGATCGAAGGTGCTGTCGTGGACGCTCGCGTTGAACCGCGTCTCGCGGTAGTCGATCACGGTGGTGTTCGTCTCGTCGGTCGCCTCGAGCCGCAGGAGTCGCGAGTCGTCGACAGCGACCCAGACGGTCGCCGTGGTCCGGGCGTCGGCGTCGTCCGGCCGAACCTCGATTACGTGGGCGTCCGTTCCGTCGTCGCTCCCCTGACGCAGGTACGTGACGCTCAGGTTGGCGTCGTCAGCCGACCAGTTCGACGGGGCGACGGATGCCGAGGCGTTTTCCGCAGAGGCGTTGCCGGCAGGGTCGACGCCACCCACGCGGCCGGCCACACCGCGCTCGACGGCGGTGCTGCGATTGGGGCCGACGTACCACGCGACCGTCTCGTTGACACCGGTCCGGTAGGTGGCGTTGTCAGTCGTGACGACACTCCGGGACTGGTTGCCCGCGGCGGCGAACTCGACGGTCGCCGTGTGGTTCGCGCTCCCGTTGTCGACGGTCACGTTCGCCGTCACGACGACGCTGTCCGCGGCCGCGTATCGCTCGCGTGTATCGTTCAGCACCGACTCGCCCGAAGGCTGCCCGTCGTCGGTACCGGTCGTCGCGGCGCCCGCCACCGTCACGAGGGCGATGACCACGATAACCAAGAGCGCCAAGCGGCGCCACCCGCCGAGTGTCGGTCGCATGATTATCAGTACGGTCGCGTTTCAAAGAAGGTTGCCCTGGCCGTATCGGCGTCGTCTGCCACAGGTTTCAAAGGATACTATACGTCGCCGGCCGACCGGACGACGTGACCCGACTCGCTGCCCACCACTTCGGCGTAACCGTCTCCGACTTGGACCGTGCGGTCGAGTTCTACCGCGACACCTTCGACTTCGACAATCCCGAGCGCTTCGCCGTCTCGGGCGAGGCGTTCGCCGACGCCGTCGGCGTCGACGGCGCCACCGGCCGGTTCGCCCACTTCGACGCGGACGGCGCCCGGATCGAACTCGTCGAGTACGACCCCGAGGGGGACGCTACCGACGACGGGACGGTCAATCGCCCCGGTGTCACGCACCTCGGCCTAGCCGTCGACGACCTCGATGCCTTCTACGCCGGCCTCGCGCCCGACGTCACTACCCTCAGCGAACCACGGACGACCGAGAGCGGGACCCGAATCCTCTTCGTTCGCGACCCGGAGGGGAATCTCGTCGAAGTGCTCGAGGCCTGAGCGGCCCCCGTGTGTTTTTGCGCGTTGGCCCGCATCGCCCGCTATGGAGTGTTCCCCCATCGGGACCGTCCACACGCCCTTCGAAACGACTAGCGAAGCACCGCGGCAGGGACCCCACAGCGACGCCGAGGGCATCGTCGACGTCGACCCGGCGTACCGTGAGGGTCTCACCGGGTTCGACGCCGAGCGGGTCGTGGTCGTTTGGTGGGCCGACCGCGCCGACCAAGACGTCCTGACGCTAGATCGAAACGCCGACCGCGGCGTGTTTACCTCGCGCTCTCCGGCCCGTCCCAACCCCGTCTGTATCACCGAGTGTACGGTAGTGTCGGTCGACCCCGCGGCTGGCCGCCTCCGTCTCCATGGCGTCGACATGGCCGACGGAAGCCCGGTCGTGGATCTGAAGGCGACGCTCTAAGCGTTCTCCACGTAGTCGACGGCCGCCGCGGGCGTCTCGACGGCCTCGACGCCGTCGACATTGTGGGTGTCGAGTCCCGCGACCGGCCGGTCGAAAACGCCCGCGAAGCCGAGTTCCGAGAGCGTCCCCGGACCGCCGTCGACGGCGACAACGGCGTCACCGTTCATCACGACCATCGCGTTTCGAGCGTGTCCCATCCCCGTCGCGATGGCGGTATCGACGTACGCGTTGGCGTCGTCGGGGTCGGCCGTCGGGAGGATGCCGACCGTCTCGCCGCCGGCTCGGGTCGCCCCTGCACAGACCGCCTCCATGACGCCACCGAGGCCGCCACAGACGACGACGTGTCCCCGTTCTCCGAGCAGTTCACCCAGGGTCCGGGTCCGCTCGGCCGTCCGCTCGTCGACGGTGCTCCCGCCGATGACGCTGACGCGCATGGGGCGAAGGTCGCGCGGGGCCGGGAAATGCGTTCGGCCCCGTCGTCGGTCGACCACATACAGTTATGTGTCAGTTGACCGCGTACCCGAGTATGTCAGCGATAGCGTCCCTCCGGACGGCCGTCGACGCCCTCCGTCGACACCCCGTCCTCGTCCTCGGAGGCCTGTGCTACGGTCTCGTGGTCATGCCCCAGCGAGCCCTCCAGTTGGCCGGCGTCCCCATCGCGCCGGCGCTGCTCCAGATCCTCACCTTCTTCGTCACCCCGTTCGTGCTCGCCGGAGTCGTCGGGATGGCGCGGGCGGGGCTGGACGACACCACCTCCCTCGACGAACTCGTCGCGGTCGGCAAGGATCGGTACGTCGCCCTGTTGCTCGCCACACTGCTCGAATTCGGCGTCAAACTCGCCTTCGGTATCGTCCTCGTCCTGCTCGCCATCGCCCTCCTCGTCACCGGCGGGAGCGGCGCGGGCGCCGTCGTCGGCGCCGCGCTCGTCGTGATCGTTGCCTTCGTCTATCTCGCCGTGCTCTTCCTGATCCAGTTTTACCCCGTCATCGTCGTCGTTGACGACGCCGGGCCGGTCGAGGCCGTCACCGAGAGCGTCGACTTCGTCCGTTCGAACCTCGTCGGAGCGCTCGGGTTCACGGCCGTGACACTGCTAGTTGGCGCGCTGGCGGCCCTCCCGGTCACGGGCGTCGCCGCCTACAACTTCGCCACGTCGGAGGCCGGATCGGGGGGCAGCCCCGGACCGATTGGCGGCGGGATGAGTCCGGGCGGGCCAGCGGCCGGTCCCGAAGCCGCGAACGGGACGGCGGCGCTCGGCGACGTCCTGGCGAGCGGGGGGCTGGGACTCTCGACGCCGGAGGTCCTCGCGCTGTCGCTCGTCTCGGTGGCGATGACGGCGCTGCTGGTGGCCTTCCGGCTGACGTACGCCACCGCCATCTACCGGTCGAACGACCGGTCTATTGAGGAGCGTGTCCTCGACGAGGAGTGGTAGATTACAGCAGAAACGTCTCCTCGCGCTCGGCGAGGTCCATGAAGGAGTCGGCAGCCTCGACGAGTTCGTCGGCCGTCGAGGACCCAAAGGCCATCACCTCGACACGGACGCCCTCGTGGCGAAGGTGCGAGCAGAGCCGAGAGAAGTCGCCGTCGCCGGTACACAACACGACCACGTCGACGTGATTGGCGAGGGTCACGGCGTCGAGGCTGATGCCCACGTCCCAGTCAGCCTTCTTCGTGCCGTCGCCGAAGGTCTTGATATCCTTGATCTTTCGCTCGAAGCCGATATCCTCGAGCGCCTCGAAAAAGCGCTCCTCCTCGGGCGAGTCCGCACGGATGACGTAGGCGATGGCCCGCACGAGTTCGCGGTCGGCGACGCCCTTCGAGAGCAACGCCGAGTAGTCGATGTTTCGAGAGTAGAGACTCTGTGCGGAGTGATAGAGGTTCTGCGCGTCCGCGAGCATCGCGACGCGCTGGTTCGCGTGGATATCGGTCACGTTGTTCGATACTGAGGACGCGCCCGATTAAATTCTTGCTCATACCCGTCGGCGTGTGGCGGCGATACGTGCGATTTAACCCGCCGGCGCGGACAGGAAGCGACATGCGCACCGAGCAGGCCGCCCCCGTTCTCGGCATTGTCGGCTGTCTCGCCGTCGTCGTCGTTCTCGCGCTCCCGTTCGCCCTCTTTCCCGACTGGGGGACCGAACTCGGACGATACTACACTAGCGGCCCACTCGGGGTCGGAACCGTCCTCGCGCTCGCGCTCGTCGGTGGCATCGTGTTCATCGCGGGCGCTCGCGGCCGGACGGACCCGACGACTGCCGCCGGCATCGCCGTCCCGCTCGGGGTCGTCGCCTTCGTCGTCGCGCTCTGGTGGGCAATCGCGGCCCCCCTCGATCCGCTCTTTGGCTTCCCGGCGTCGTGGATCACGGGCCTCCGGTGGATCGTCGTCGCGGTCACGGGGGTCGTCCCGCTCGCGGCGGCGCTCTACGCTTGGGCGATTCTCGATTGAGACGGATCGACCGACGGACCCACGCTCGGATCGCCAAGTCGAAAGGCCCTTAAGAGGAAGCGGCGTATCTCGGAGTGGACTAGGTCGGGCAGTTAGGCCCTGCTCCACCGCCCGCACTACGGTCTTCAGCGGGGACCGAACCCGGGTGCGTCCGGTCAGACCGATTCGGGCCCCGGAAGCCAACGTGGAAGCCTCGTCCTTCGGGGACAGCGGTCCACGGCGTGCGTCTGCAGGGACGCTCTGTCGTGGTTCGTCGGCGGAACCGGGTCAGGCGCGGAAGCGAGCAGCCCACCGTCGGACGCCCGTCGCTCGCAGGATCGCGGGGTGGAGGAGGCGACCGGGACTCCCCGGACCGGAACGCCGGGCAATCCTGCCGTCCACATTCGTACCTTCTCACACCGAGCGACTGCTCCGTCTCCGATACCGGCGAACTATGCCCGGTCGATGATTATAAATACCACGGCATTAGTTAACATGGTACGAGACACCAACGATGAAGCAAGAAGACATGGCACTACTCCGCGACGAGTGCAGTGACGGAAACGACCGCGCTTGCCACACGCTCGAACGACTCTGCGAGGACGGGCGGGACGACGCCTGTCAGTACACGCCGACCTGATCTGTCCGCTGGACGCGATTCTGCGTCGATACCGCTCTCCCAGTCGACGCCATCGCTGTTGGCCGACGTCCCTCAGTCGTCGCCCGGCACCGACTCGTAGGGCAGCAGTTCGGTGACCCGTCCGGCCACCGTGGGGTCGGTCGGCCCTGCCATCTCCATGGCCTCGAACTCGTGAGCGTCGAGGTCCTGAAGCATCTGCGTCGCCGTGGCCTGGGATCAGTCGACAAGATCGGCCACCACGCCGGCGGAGACGGGCGGCGAGTGTCGCTGCTCGGCGATATAGAGCGCGAGGAGATACTGGGCGGTCCCGCTCATCGGAGTGGCACTACTCGCACTCCCGTTCTGAAGCGGCGTCGGTGGCTGACTTGTCGTCGGTCTCGTCAGGCATCCGTCGCTTGATCGCATTCATCATCATCGTCGAGAACCGCGAGCGAACGTAGTGAGCGAGCGGGCCGAGAGCCGACCGGAGGGAGGCTCGCAGGCTTTTGGTCGAGCTTTTGCGAGCGAGCGAAGCGAGCGTAGCAAAAGGTCGGAGTGCGCCGGCCGGGATTTGAACCCGGGCCATGAGCTTGGAAGGCTCAGGTCCTACCACTAGACCACCGGCGCCTATGAACCGTTTCTGGACGGGAGGATAAGGCAGTTACGTTACCGGGCGGCGTCACACGCCCCCGGCCAAGAGCGCAGCGTCGACGAGGAGGAGGGCGGCAAGCGCGGCCGCGCCGAGAAGGTACGGCCGGCCGACGCCGGCGAGGGTCGGCACATCGGCGTCGTTGCCGACGGCGAACCCCCGGGTGAAGTACGCCCCGAGTCCGGGCGGGTCGCCGTGGGCTTGGCACATGCGGTAGACGCCGAGTTCGATCAGCCCGTTCATCACGGTCCACAGCGCCGCCATCCCGAGGACGAGGTGGCCAGCGGTCGTCCCGAACAGCCGGGGGAGGGGGTAGCGCAGCCACAGCTGGTAGGCGCCGGTGAGCGGCAGGGCGACCCCCGTCCACCGGGTCACTTGGAGGAGGCCGTCGACGCTTCGCTCGAAGGCGGCCGGCGAGAGGTCGCCGGTCGACGCCGCCGGAAGGACCGCGTACACGGCATAGAGGACGCCGCCGGTCCAGAGCGCGGCCGAGACGACGTGGACGATATAAGAGAGGGGGACGACGAGCGCCATCGGTCGCGTGGCTCAGTCGTCGGCCGGCGACTCGACGGCTTCCTCGCGGAAGGCGCGGGCAGTCTCGCGGAGCGACGCCGAGACGGCGGGTACCTCATCGGCGTCGACGGCGCCCTCCGCCTCGATCTCCTCGACGCTCCGGGGGAACGGCCGCAGGTCCATATGGATCGCGATCCCGGCTTTCGCGCCCTGTCCCATGGCGACGGGGATCTGGTTGTGGCCGGCGACGAGGTCGCCGACAGCGTAGACCCCATCGACGCTCGTCCGGCCGTGGTCGTCGACCTGGACGGTGCCGTCGTCGTTCAGGTCACAGCCAATCTCGGCCGGGAGGTCGTTGTTGTACTCGGAGCCGTACATGGGAAAGCCGCCGCGGTACTCGCGAACAGTCCCGTCTTCGAACTCGAAGCTCTCCAGCCAGCCGTCGGCGCCGCGGTTCATCCCGGTGATCTCCTCGTGGATCACGTCGATGGGGTGAGCACGGAGCATCCGGTCGGTCTCGTCGCTCCAGGTCGGGTCGTCACCGCGGGTGAGGAGGTCAACCTCGTCGGTGAAGTTGAGCATGATCATGGCGACGTAGGCGGCGCTGTCGCCGTGACCCATCACGTACACCGACTCGTCGACGAACATGTAGGCGTCACAGTGCAGACAGTAGTGAAGCCCTCGTCCCGTCCGGGGCAGCGGGGGATCGGGTCTGACGTCGGAGAAGCCGGTGGCGAGGACCACCCGGTCGACACCGATCACCGCGTCGTCGGTTTCGAGGGCGAAGGTCCGGTCGTCGTCGCGGCGGTCGATTCCCGAGACGAACCCGCGGTGGAAAGTCGCACCGTAGGCTTGCACCTGTTCGCGCGCCGTCTGGAGGAACTCACCGCCGGAGACGTCCTCGGTGACGCCGATGACGTTGTGCGTATCCTGCATCATGGCCGCACGGCCGCCACCGCGGTCCACGAGGACGGTGTCCAGCCCGAGACGGGTCGCGTAGAGCGCGGCAGTCAGGCCGGCCGGTCCCCCACCGACGACGGCGACGTCGTAGTCGTGCGTGTCGCTCATCGATCTCTAGTATCGACGCCGAGGGGTTAAGTCCATCACGTCTGTGCGCGCACCCGTCCCGACCGGTCAGCCCGACGCGGGGCCAACGACGGCGTAGCAGTTGCCACTCGACTGAAAGCGGTCGAAGGAAGTGAGCTCGCTCGCGGCCAGATCCTCGTCGAACTCGGTGGGGTCGTAGATGTGGTAGTACCGAGGGAGCGTCTCGCCGTCGGGGAGCGTCCAGTCGACAGTCGTATCGAAGCCGGTTGTCGCGTCGAAACGGTCGTGGGTCGTGCTCCAGACGCCGACGAGAGCCCGACCGCCTGGTGCGAGGACCCGGGCGAGTTCGTCAAGGCTCTCGATCCGCCGCTCTCGCGGGCGGAGGTGGTGGAGCGTCGCGACGTAGACGGCGAGACCAACCTGTCCAGGACGAATCGGGAGGTTCGCCGCGTCTCCGTGGAGCAGGTCGACCCCGAATCCGCGCTCCGCTCGGCGGTCCTGAGCGGTCCGCAGGAGGCCGCGGCTGGCGTCGAGTCCGAGGACGCGGTCGGCGACGTCGGTGAGCACCTCCGCGTGGCGGGCGTTCCCGCAGCCGAGGTCGAACGCCAGCGCGACGGGGGCCGCGTCGGCGACGAAGGATTCGACCTCCGGCCACGGATGTTCGCGCGTCACGGCGAAATGTTCCGCGATGCGGTCGTACGTGTGACGTGGCTCCGGGGCGTCCATGACCGTCTCTCGACCTGGATGCGGATAAGCCCTTAGAGCAACACGAGCGCGAACACGAGATACGTCAGGCCGAGTAGCCCGGCCGCGTGTTTCACGCCGTCCGCGATTCCACCCTCGGCGAGTTGCCCGGCGATCAGCCCCGAACAGACCGCCTGGACGGCGGAGATGTGGAAGAAGACGAGTTCGTACGCACCGGTGTTCACCTCGGTGCCGGCGAAGGCACCTGTCACCCCCACGTTGGGGGCGTTCGCGGGCGTGGCTGCCGTGGTGCCCGCTGCCTCCTGAACTGCGGGGATGAAGGCGACGGTCAGCGCGGCGATGATGCCGAGGAAGACGAGCACCGAGATGTAGATGACGAGGATGTAGGTGAGCATCTCCTGTTGACGCTCGCGGCGGAGGCGCCGCGTCGCCTGGGCCTCGTCGGCGGCAATGCGGAGGACGGGCGCGATGTCGCCGCTGGCGTCCATCGCGTTCGTGATGAGGGTGACCGCCTGTGAGACCATCCGGGTGCGGGTCCGGATGGCGAGTCGGCGGAGTGCGTCGCCGGCGTCGGCCCCCCAGTGGATGTCCCGCCAGGTGCGCTCCACCTCGTCTTCGAGGCCGCCGAGGTCGGTGCCAGCGACGCGTTCGATGCTCTCGACGACGGTCATGCCCGCCTCGTTGACACTCGCCAGGCGGTCGAGGAAGTCCGGGACCGCCCGTTCGAGTCGCCGGATACGGCGTTTGTGCGTCTCGTGAAGCGCCGCGAAGACGGCCATGGCGAACACCGAGGCTTCGATGACGGGGTGATCGAGCACCCCGAGTGCCGAGGGACCGAGAGGGATCGGGACCGAGCGAAACAGCACCCAGCCGACGCCGAGCGGGAGAGTCACCACGAGACTGATCCACGGGCGTTCGAGGACCCCCCGGATCGGGTCGCGGAGCCAGTCACGGAACGCCCGCAGGCTGTCGTAGGCCGCGAGGCGTTCGGCGTTGCGCCGCTGACCGTCGGTGACGGCCGTGCCGAGTCCCACCCCGCCGTCGGAGCGAGCCGAATCGGTCGTCGCGCCGTCGCGGGTGCCGACGCTGGCGACGTCGTGGCGGACGTTCGTCAGCGCCGTGTCGTGTTGGGTGAGGCTATCGATGTAGACGACGAAGGCCGCGGAGGCCAGCGGGATACCGGCGTAGCCGACGATGCGGACGACCGTGAGCGTGTCCTCGATGACGAGGCCGATGACGACGAGGACGGTGATCAGGAACAGCGGGCCGGCGACCAGGACGGTCACGTACACCTCCGCGAGCGTCGAGACGAGTTCGAGATACTGCTCTTGTTGGGATTCGGCTTCCTCTTGGTACCGCTCGTACTGCTCGCGGAGGAACGAGGAGAGGTTTCGGCCGCTCCCGAGGACGCTCGCGAGATTGTCGACGAACTCCTCTAATCCCTCGCTTGGCGTCCGGTCGGCCGTGTGCCGCAGCGCCGTCAGGATGTCCGTCGAGAAGGCGTTCATATCGCGAACTGCGACCCCAACCTCACGGGCGGCCTCGCCGTAGATGTCGTCGTTGCGGGCGAGGGTATCTAGGACCGCGGGGAAGGGCATCCCGCTCCGTGAGAGCGCGTAGACGAAGGCGATGGTCCGGGGGAGCGTCGCCTCAATCTCGCTGGCCCGTGCGTTCGCCAACTGATCGAGATACGTCCACCGGGCCCAGTACGTGCCGAGAGCCAGGGCCGACCCGAGGGTCGCTCCGAAGAAGAGAAAGAGGACGAACAGGCCAAGAAGGGTCAGATCCTGGAGTCGCGTCAGGCCGGCGAGAAAGGAGAGCGGTCCCGGGACGACCGCAAAGATGACCGCGCGGCTGATCGAGAAGAGATCGACCAGCCAGACGGCGGCGTAGACACCGAGGATGGCGCCCACGACGCCCGCGAGGCCGCTGACGAGCAGCGTCCGCGAGGCGAACACCCGATGGGTGGTGCCAACGTGGGTGGCGCGCAACCGCGACAGTTGCCAAGACCGCCGAGGACTCCGGCCCACGTAGTCGCCGAAGAGGGGCACCGCCAGTCGGGAGACGAGCAGGTCCGCCCGACGACTCACCGGCGAGAGGAGGACCGGCAGGGCGAGGACGACGACCACGACCAGCGGGAGGAGATGTGCGATCACTGCGTCTCGGCCTCGGCGTCGATGCGGTCGAGAACCCGTTCCGAGTCGGCGTAGTACTCGTTGACGAGGGCGGTAAAGCGCCGGTAGTCGGTGATTCCCTGCTCTAGCAGAGCGGTGAGGAACCGACGTCGGTCACGGAGTTCCTCTAAGAGGCGCGTGCGCGACCAGCCGCGGTCGTCTTGAATCTCGTCGAGGAGGGAGCTGTCCTGTCGGTCGAAGGTGTCCGTGTCGGCGTCCCAGCGGAAGGCGTTGGAGTAGTCGAGTTCGCCGGTTCGTTGGTCGATCCCCCCAATCTCGCTGATCGCGTCGGAGCGCCGCACTCGCTCGCCGTCGAGGCGGGTGAGCCGCTGGACACAGAGCAAGTCGAGCGACTGGATCATCGCCCGGGGGACGTTGATCGGCTCGTTCTCCAGTCGGTTGATCACCGTCTCGATGCTGTCGGCGTGCATCGTCGAGAACGTCGTGTGGCCGGTGTTCATTGCCTGAAACAGCGTCACGGCCTCGCCGCCACGCACCTCGCCGACGATGATGTACTCGGGGCGGTGACGGAGCGCCGAGCGCAACAGGTCGTACATGTCGATGTCGGCGCCCTCGTGGAGTCGCTCCCGGGTGACACTCGATAGCCAGTTGTCGTGATACAGCGACAGTTCGCGGGTGTCCTCGATGGAGAGCACCTTCGAGCGCGGCGGGACGAACATCGACACCGCGTTCATCGAGGTGGTCTTTCCCGACGCCGTGCCGCCGGCGAAGATCAGCGACTTGTTGTTCTCGATGGCCAGCCACAGGTACGCCATCTGCTCGACGCTGAAGGTGCCGTACTCGATGAGGTCGATAGGGGTGAACGGGTCGTCGGCGTATTGGCGGATGGTGAAAGCCGACCCCCGGGGGGTCACCTCCTCGCCGAGAGCGAGTTCGACCCGGGAGCCGTCGGGCAGCGTCGTCCCGACGACGGGGTCACCGACGCTGATGTGCCGGCCGGACTGCTGGGCGAGTCTGACGACGTAGTTGTCAAGTTCGTCGGGGTCCTCGAAGACCACGTTCGTCGCCACGTCGGTGTACTGGTCGTGATAGACGAAAATTGGGAGGTCGTAGCCGTCACACGACACGTCCTCGATGTGCTGGTCGTGCATGAGTGGGTCGAGGCGCCCGAAGCCGTTGAAGTCCCGAACCAGGTAGTAGCGGAGTTTGTGGAACGTTCGCATATCCACTTCCACGCCGTACTCCTCCAGCAGCGATTCGAGTTCGCCCTCGATGATCGCCTCGTCGGTCGGATTCTCGTCCTCGGAGCGGAAGAGAAGCGGGTCGCGAATGTCCTCGCGAACCCGTTCGAGCAGGCCGGACTCGAAGGCGTTCAACTCGGGTTCGACCGCGTGGTACCGGTGTTCGCTCTCCGCGGTATCGTGGGTGATCACCACGTAGGCGAAGGGGGCGTTCACCCAGTACCGGTCGAGTTCCTCGTGGGTCGGCGGCACGTCGAAACGCGCCAGCGGGCCGTCCTCGCCTGGGCGGAACGGGCGGGCGTCGATACTCGACCCGCGGAGCATCTCGTAGGTGCGGACGACCCGTCGTCGGAGCGACTCGAACGGCCCGTCGGAGCCCGATACCGCGTCCCCTGACATCGTTCGTGGGCGCTATGCGAGGAATTGACTTAAACGTGCGCCTACCCCCGGCCGAAAGGTTCTGGTCCCCGTGGGATCACGTCCGGACGTGTACCGACGCGGGCACCTGGGTGTCTCGTTGCTCGTCTTCGCGCTCCCCGGTGCCGCCCTCGTGCTCGCCGGCCGCCCTGACCTCGCCGTCGTCGGCGGCGGTGTCATGCTCTGGTTGGCGATGCTGCCCGATGTCGACCACCGGATTCCCGGTCTCACCCACCGCGGATTGACCCACACGCTCGCCTTCGCCGCCCTGATGGGCGCCGTTGGGGCCGGTGCGGGTACCGTCCTCGCCGTCGTCGTCGACGGCGGCCACACCACGCTCGTCCCGTTCGGCTTCGCTGTCGGCGCCCTCACAGTACTCGCACACCTCCTCGCGGACGCCCTGACACCCGCGGGCGTGCCTCTGCTCTGGCCGCTGTCCGGTCGGTCGTTCTCGCTCTCGCTTACGCGTGCGGACAACACACTCGCCAACTACCTCCTTCTCGCACTCGGCGTCTGTGCCACCGCGGCCGCGGCCCTTCTCACGGCGCGGGTGGGGTGAGCGCTTTTGTCCCCGGCCGCCCCACGAGAGCGCATGAACGACGAGGCGATGGCCCGATTCCCGGTGCCCGACCGTGCCGACCTGCCCGCCGACCTGCGGGAGCGTATCGACGCCGAGACCGAGCGGGCGGGCTTTACGCCGAACGTCTTCGCGGCGATGGCGTACGCCCCCGAGCAGTTCCGCGCGTTCGTCGACTACCACGACGCCTTAGTCGAGGAGACCGCGCTCGACCGCGAGGAGGTGGAGATGATCGTCGTCGCCGTCTCGGGGGTGAATCACTGTTACTACTGCAACGTTGCACACGGCGCACTCGTCCGACTCTACGCCGACGATCCGACGCTGGCGGACCAACTCGTCGCCAACTATCGGACCGCGGACGTGAGCGACGAGCGTCTCGTGATGCTCGACGTGGCGGTGACACTCACCGAACGGCCGGCCGCGGTGACCGACGACGACCTCGACGCCCTCCGTGCGGCCGGCTACTCCGAGCGCGAAATCTGGGATATCGGCGCCGTGACGGCCTTCTTCAACCTTAGCAACCGCCTGGCGAGTTTCGCCGACATGCGCCCGAACGACGAGTTCCACACGCTCGGCCGCGGGGGTGAATAGCCCGGCCGCCGACGAGAGTGGACGGACGTCACACCGTCGGCCGCCGTACGTCTAGTTCGTGTCTTTTATCTAAAATTATTTTATTTCTAACTACTTCTCACGACGTGCCGGAATCCTTATGTCTCCGCATTTCGTCCATCACGACGCAATGGCGACAGGTACGGTTGCGTTCTTTAACGACACCGGCGGTTACGGGTTCATCGAGACCGAAGACTCCGACGAAGACGTGTTCTTCCACATGGAAGATATCGGCGGCCCGGACCTCGAAGAGGGACAGGAAGTCGAATTCGACATCGAGCAGGCCGACAAGGGCCCGCGGGCAACCAACCTCCAGCGACTGTAAGTCCGGGCCGGGACATCCCGACCGCTCGAAACGACGCTGGATCGGAATTTTCCCTTTTTCACGCGACTAGCGACGGCTACAGTTGTCCGTCGCGGGCGCGACGGCGGACCGTCGCCGCCCGCTCCCGGATGGCCGATAGCTCCGCGTCGTCCTTCCGGTCGAGGTGTGAGTACATCAGCCCCATCCGGCCCGTTCCCCGGAGTGTCTCCTCGTGGTCGTCGAGGAAGTCCCAGTAGAGTGCGTTGAACGGACAGGCGTCGTCGCCGGTCGTCGCGTCGACATCGTAGGCACACGCCGCACAGTGGTCGCTCATCCGGTCGACGTAGTTGCCGGAGGAGACGTACGGCTTCGAGGTGAAGACGTCGGTGGCGAACGTCCCCATTCCGAGGACGTTCGGCGTCGTCACCCAGTGGTAGGCGTCGACGAACCCGAAGTGAAACCACTCGTTCAGTTCCTGGGGGTCGGCGCCGTAGAGCGACGCGAAGTTCGACAGCACCATCAGCCGCTCGATGTGGTGGGCGTAGCCGCGGTCGTAGACGTGTGAGACGGCCTCGTCCAGACACCGCATCGACGTCTCCTCGCCCTCGTACAGGGGCGGGAGGTCACGCGACCGTGAGAGCAGGTCCGACTCGACGAGGTCGGGCATCGTCCGCCGGTAGACGTGCCGCATGAACTCCCGCCAGCCGAGCACCTGCCGGACGAACCCCTCGACGCTCTCGACCGGCGCTGCGTCACGCTCCCAGGCGTCGACGGCGGCGTCGATCACCTCCCGTGGGCCGAGCAGCCCCAAGTTCAGCGACGACGACAGCAGGGAGTGAGCGAGCGCGGACTCGCCGCCGACCATGGCGTCCTGATAGGGGCCGAACGGGGAGAGCCGGTGTTCGACGAAGTGATCGAGCGCATCGAGGGCCTCGGCCCGTGTCACCGGCCACGCGAACCCCGTCGACTCGCCCCAAGTGTCGAACTCCTCGGTGACCCAGTCCAGCGTCTCGCGGGTCAGGTCGTCCGGTTCGAACCGCGGGACGGATGGCGGCGACCAGTCGTCGGGCGGTGTCTCGCGGTTCGACTCGTCGTAGTTCCACTGCCCGCCGACGGGGTCGTCGCCGTCCATCAACACGCCCTCACGGCGTCGCATCCATCGGTAGAAATCCTCGTGACGGAATCCGTCGCCGTCGTGCCACGCGTCGAACGCCTCGGGCGAGCAGCGAAACCGGTCGTCGTCGACGAGCGTGAGCGACCCGCCGCGGGATTCGACGAGGTGCCGCAGACGCTCGGCGGCGCCGTGACTCGGCGGGCGCATGAGTCGCAGGTCGTCGCCCGGACGCGCGTCGAAGTGAGCGTCGAGGGCGTCGCCGAACGTCCGTGCCCGTCGGTAGGTCACGTCGTAGCCCGCCTCGCGGAGGGCGTCGCGGGCGTGACGCATGGCCGCGAAGACGAGACCGAGCTTCTGTGGGTGGTACGGCTTTCGGTCGGCGAAGGCCGTCGCTTCGATCAGGAGGACCCGCTCCGCGTCGTCGAGGACGTGACTCTCGGGGTGGAGCTGGTCGCCGAGGAGCCAGACGGTCATGGCCGCCGTTGGGACCACCGCGACAAAACGGTGTGGGGCGACGACGTCCGCGCCGCCGACGATTCGCACGGCGTCGGCCCCGTCGCGGTCGGCGGTCCGGTCGACCACCGCGCCGTGGCTTCGAACAACGGATGTTGGGGTGCGGGTTTGCCGTTTTCGATCGATTAGTCACACTGGATCATTTTATTTCGCGCCACAGATAGCGATCGCTGTGTGGCGCGCGGACGCTGATGTCATACACGCTCATAACGACCATGCGTTTCCGCTGTTATTCGCCGCAGCTAGCGTTACCGATGAGCAACTCGTCGTAACGACTCATTATCACGGAGCGAGCGCGAACGGTGTTCGAAATGTGCTGCTGTCGGGGTACCGCCCCCTCGGACGATATGCTGTTCGACGGACCAACGACTTAATTTCGGTTAGCAATTGGGAACGAGAGCGTCTAGAAGAAGACTTTGGAGTCGAGGCCACCGTGATTCCTAACGGCGTGGACATCAACCGGTTCGCAAACGCGGAGGCGGAGCGACGCGACCGGCAGTACCTGCCGTGCGTTGGTCGGCTGGAAAAGTACAAAGGAGTTCAACACGTTATTCGGGCGCTTTCGGAGCTTCCAGAATATGACCTCGTGATCGCAGGGGGCGGTCCGTATCGCAACGAACTGGAACGGATCGCCCGTGAAGAGTACGTGAGCGATCGAGTCGACTTCCTTGGGTACGCTGAGGACGAGCGTATCCCCAAATTGTACTCAGGTGCTGCTGTTTATTTAGCCCTCTCCAAATTTGAAGCGTACGGAATAATAGTAGTCGAAGCGCTTTCCGCAGGGACACCTTGCGTGGTCCGGGAGAAAGGCGGTCTGAGGAATTGGACACGACGAGACGGCGTGATAGGCGTGTCAGATACATCGGCCTTGGAGCTAAGTAACGCTGTACGGTCAGTTGTTGAGCAATCACCGTCTGAACAGATTCCAACTTGGGGACAATGTAGTTAGCGAACTCATTGAAGTATATTCCGAACCAACCGAGTGTGAGAGAATAACAAAGAAACCGTCGTAACATTGCCGAGGGAAACGGGTCATCGTCAGATGATGACAGATAATGCATCCCATTAGCCAACAAAGGCAATGGCCAAGGTCATGTCGAGGATTTCACGCCTGAATTATGTTACAGCATCGCGGACCACGGCCTGTGCGGTGAACCGAACCTGTGGAGAGATTGCGAAGAGGCAAGCAGCGTAGACAATCGCCCCTACACCAACAGTAAACCCGAGAGTGACCCAAGACTGGATAGTCAATCGTGCTTGAAGGAAATTGACAATCAGGAACATCATGGTGCCTGAGATGATTTGTAATATGAGTGGCTTTGGGATGACTTCGACCCCGTCAACCTGATTAAGAACTTGTCTCACCGACAAACCGTATTTTAGCGACTCAGCAAGAACGGTCGCAATTACAATACCAAGTGGACCAACGGTGAGTGCAAGAGTAACCCCGATAATAACGTTGAACGTCAGCGTAATTGCTCGGATTTTGAATTGAATATCTGGGAGATCCATTCCAGACAGAGTCTGGGAATAGATCACTGTCTGAGTTGAGATCAACTGATATAGTGCAAGTCCGATCAGATACGGCGCAGCATCGGCGTATTGCGGCTCAAACGCCGTCACGACGAGTGGTCTCGGGATTGCAAGTGCTCCAAAAAAGATGGGAACTGCGAGGATGCTTACATAGCTTACTGAATTCGTTATATCATCAACGAACTCTCCACCCTTCGAAATGGTGTTGGAAATCTTCGGCATAAGTGCGCTTGAGAGGACGCCTGAGACGAATAGGGCTGGGACGGTGAGTCTCAGAGCAACCTCATAATTCGCGACAGAGGTAGTCCCAACAAGGAAACCCAGGAGAAGCACGTCAATCCTATCGTATGCCTTTCCCACAATAGCTGCCGGGGTGCTGTATCGCGCATAGTCCCACAGCGATCGGACCGTCTCACGAGAGGGCAAAGACGGATGGACGCGGACGAAATAAATGGCAACTGGGACGACAAGAAGCGTAGCGGCGACCAATCCATATCCCATTCCGAGGGCACCAAGACCGCTCACCACTAAGACGAGCTGAAGTGGTAGTGTAAGGAACGACCGGAGGGTATCGTTCCATGTCTGTTTGGCGGGCCACCCCTCCGCCCCCATCATTTGTTGAAAAGGAAAAAAGAATGCAATAGATCCAAAGAGGGCGGCAAAAAGGAGTGGTGACCCCTCAAGGCTGGTATAGGATACAAGGATATCCCGTGCGAGAAACGCACCAACCCCCGCCACAAGAGATGCACACACGTTAACAACCAGCACCGTACCGAGAATCTCTCGTTTCGGTGCACCATCTTCTGACCATCTTTTTGCAACAGCCTGACCAAGTCCTCTGATGGGACGGTCTGCGATCATCACAAGAGACAGGAGAAGGTAGAAACCACCAAAATCGGACTTCCCGACAATTCTCGTGAAAATTAGAATTCCGACAAATCCAGTGGCTGCCTGTCCGAACTTACCAGCGATCCCCTTGACAGATTCCCATCCTAGGTTCATTTCGCTGGCGTCGCTCATATTTTATATCCAAGTTCTTTGAGACGGGTTTCCACTTGATTACTTACCTCAATATTCTGGCTATCGTCGCCAAGTTCATCAACTGTTCCGTCAAACATGTCTTTATACTCAGCTGGAATCTTAGCCTCTACTTTCTTTTCCTCCTTTGACTTAGTGAGCTCAACCTTGTGTGAATTACCTAAATCATCCCATTGCCACCTAATTCCGTTGACAGTTACGGCCCGGATGGCACGGTTCCACCACGGATTATCCCCATCGTAGAACATCATACCCGGGCGCTCACTCAGAACAAATTCACGAGTCGGGACTGTAAGTTCTCTTGACTCCCAGAGTTGTTCAACCATCGCTGGAACGTCCAAGTGTGAAACGGTTCCTCCGTCGTATTTTGCGTCTGAACCAATGATTACGAACGGAACATGGAGAAGAGATTGTGAAAAGCCCGTATGGCCCAAATCGGATTCACCGTCCATGAGCATTTCTTCACCATGATCGGCTGTGATGATTAGTGTCATATCATCTGGCATCTCCTCAGCAAATGTAGCAATCTTGCTATCAAGATATTGGATTGTCTTTGAGTAGAGGTTGTGATACTTATTGAGATCTCGCTGAGAAGCTTCTAGCTCGGAATCTCGGATATCCTCTATAGAAATCTGATTTGAGTGCCATCCCTTAGGGAAATTTGACTCAATATAACGATGATTCTGCATCGGGGCGTGTGCATCGATATAGTTACAAAAAACGAAGTCCGCATCGCTATCACTGAGACGTTTAGTAACCTGTGAGGCGCCGTGATCCCCAAATGGGTAGATCGGCAGTCTTTTGATGAAGTGATTGGCTTTTATACCGATACCATTTATCAAGCTGTGTTTGAGCTTCCCGTCGTCAATCGCTTGTCTTAGATACTCGACGATGCGCTGTAATCCCGCTTCATACTCTACAACGTCTTTAAATGTCACCGCATCTGGTGTGATTTCTTGCTTCCCGGAGAATGCAACAAACTCATTAAATAGTTTGTCAGCATTGAACGCATCGGAGACTGCTCCATTCGCACTAATTCCCTCTGATTCCACCTCCTCAAAGAATGTTTTTAGAATGCTGTAATCTGTGTTGTACGAGTGTACTTGATGTTCGTGAGGGAGCGTTCCAGTAAACAAAGAAGAATGACTCGGAACACTCCAAGAGCTTGCAGCGTAGCACTCGTCAACGTCAAGATCTGCCATCTTTTTTATCTGAGTCGCATTCTCATCGAAATAATCTTTCCTCACGCAGTCAAGAACTATGAGTGCAACTCTTCTCATACCTTGTACCCGAGGTCTTTCAGTCGTTCATTTACTACACTGTCATCGGCCTCGTGATGAGAAGTTGACTCTGCGGTTATCTCACGTCGATCCCCGTGTTCGACTACTGCCCAAGGCACTTCTGTAAGCTTCGGGTGACGAACGCTGTCTGGATGAGCGTACCCCCGAATGGGGAAAGGCCACAGCCATTCCCCGAAAAGTTCTCCGTGATCTGCAGTAAAAACAGAGCGTCCACCTAGGTCTCTTGAAAGTTCTTCGGCATAGTAGAACGCGTACCTGAGATTGTCAGTATACGCTTCCCAGACCTCTTCGCGAGTAACGTTCCCCTCTTTTAAATCATCGCCTGGGTGCATCTCATTTAGAACTTCGTCTTTTCGCGATCCATCCGGGTTCCCAACGCAAGGTGCGTGGGGTTGGAAGTAATGAATTATCAACCTCTTGTCAGGATACTCTTTTTTCATATCCCGGGCAGCATCAGACAAAACGTCTGGGTAAATCGTAGGGACATCTCCTAGACCAGCCTCCTCCAAAACCGCAGCTCCTTCCAGGTCCTCAGCTGAAACATCATAATCACGAAGCCACAGGTTCTCAATATGATGGAAAGAATCTGGTGCAATCTTTGAAATCCAAGGATTAGCCGTTACGTAGACCGTATCCGGAAACTCCTTGCCATGGAACGTTTTTTTCATCCACTCTGGGCTGGAACAGCCTATGGAGTGGACGGACTCATACTCGTCAAACTGAGTGGAGTCAAACACTTCCTCAAACATGTCTGCCCGGCAGGCGTCTAAAATCAGAAGATTATCCCAGTCGCGAGACATATAGTCCACCCCTGAGTTATCGTGGATATGTCCCAGAGCTGGTCCAGCAATCCGCGATGCGAACCTTTGTCTCCACCAGTATGGGTCGCTCCCATTTTGTGAAAGTTCAGAGGCTATATACTGTATTTTGTTAGCTATGTTGTTCATTATTGCGTTACCCTCGCGTAAAGGTCAGTGTGGAATTCAAGTACATTAGTCATTCCATTCTCTACTCGATACGCTTCAATCGCGTCTTCCTGTGGACCCTCTCTGTCCAAGAGTTCGTTCACAACGGATCCAGCCGACTCAGGGTTGTCTTTATCAAATGTGGTTGGGAGGCCGAACTCAACTTCCATTTCAACAAACTTCTGTAATTCGTGGGCAGCGATTGGAGTATCGTATGCAACAGCCCAATTGAGGATACCGCTCTGGGAAACTGTCTGGTACGGCAAGACCACAATATCGGCGGCGTTTAGCCAATCGTGAAATTCGTTTTTACTGAGAACACCCGTGACCTCAACGTTTGAGGTATCGATGATGTCAAGGTATTCTTCTCCCCGTGTGTTCTGGGGGCCACCAGCGATGACACATGACGCATCAATGAACTTTGCCATTTCCGCGAATTCTTTTTGCCCCTTCTCAGGTCGAACGTATCCCAGCTCAATTACGATTTGTTCGTCTTCTTCGTACCCGAGTTCAGTCTTTGCGGTCGTATTAGGATGCGTTTCGGTTGGAACGCCGTGTGCAATAACGTATCCATCGGAACCCATCATTCTCTTTTCTTCTTCGGAGAGAAACATCTCGTGGTCTGCTACCGCCCGCAGCATAGCATTGTTGAGGGAAACGTATAATTTCTTAAGCGGTCTGAGGGGTGGGCTGACGGTCTTATTAGACCATACTGTGTGAAATGTGATTATGATGGGTGTTCCACGAAGCCGAGACATGATCCATAAGATCGGGAAGACTAGCCATGAAGCTATGCTCATAGGGCCAAAAATCCCGTACTCGTGTTGAACATGGAGTACATCATGCTTTCCAGCATTAAATGACTGAAGAACGTAATTTAAAATATCAGACGACCTGAGTTTGACACCTGTTTTCGAGGTCGTAATTCCTTCAATATTGTTCATCAATACATCCGTATAGTCCGATATTCCACAGTCTTGATCTGAAGCTGTGGTAAAATATTCGACATGCATATCTGAGCTATGTTTCAAAGGCAGATTTGACATCTGGTAAGATAAGCATCACGGACACCCTCAAGATGTGCTTCTCGGTAGCACCGGAGATCAGGAGTATTGAGCCTCGCCGGTTACAGGGGGCCACTGAGGAGCCTTTGGCAGTTCGCCAGGTTTTCAATTCCTAATATATTCGTTGGAACGGCATACTCGAGAATCGATATCCTCCTGTTGAGCGCCGTGCTTGGAAGTGCTGCTGCGGGACAGTATCAAATCGCCTTACAGCTGGTTCTCCCAGGACTGCTGCTGTCCTCGGTGATGGCGTCCGGGTTTGTTCTTGCCCGCTCGCGAGCACAGTGACTTTGATCATGTATCAAGTCCTTGGAGCGGTTCTACTCTATAACAGAAATGCGGTTCGTAGATTAATGGTTTCGATTCATCAGAGCAGACAGAAACTACCATCATGGTTCTGCTGTTCTATCCTGATACAGCTTAATTAATTTCTCACAGACGGTATCCCAATCTAATACTGCGTGTGAGTCGGGACAAGTACCATTAATAGCTGCCTCTAAGGCATTCGTGAGTGCAGAGGAGTGTGGATGGGTGATGTTGATAGTTCCGTCCAAATCAAGCCAGTCAGTTAGTGCTCCGGCTTCGCGTATCACGACCGGAGTGCAAGCAGCGATAGACTCAGCGACAGTCATCCCGTAAGCTTCGAACTCGGACATCGTCACGTACACGTCCGCCCCAGCGTACAGCTTTGGAAGCCGTTCCTCGCCGACATACCCAAGAAAATCAACACGGTCAGCAACCCCTTCCTCACGAGCAATTTGCTCTAGCTCGTCCCGGAACGGTCCACTCCCAGCGACCACCAAATCGTACTCGGGCAGCTCCGGCAACGCACGAATCACGTGTTGGACTCCTTTGTACTCCTTTAGTCGTCCAACACATAGCAGGTACGGATGCTTCCGCCCCTCAGGTTCGGCGTTGGCGAACCGCTCAACAGCCACACCGTTGGGAATTACTGTGGCGTCAATGCCGAAATCCGCCAATAATCGTTCTTGCTCCCACTCGCTCACGGCAATCAATTCGTCAGCTTGTCGAATCGCCCACCGACCGAACGGCCGGTAGACGGACAGTAGCACGTCCCGAAAGCCGCTCGCACTCTCGCCGTGGTAGTGAGTCGTCACAACGAACCGCTCGTCGGTAGCACCGAGCGCCGCGAAGAACAACGGAAGCGCGTGATAGTTGTGCGCATGCACGACATCCACGTCGGCCCGTCGAACTGCGAGCGCCATCTGCGGCGCCACGTAGAACGCGCCACCTATACTAACAGATCGAAAGCGCCGCACTCGAACGCCATCGTCCGTACACTCTGATAGTGCGTCTGAGCTGGCGTCCGCGCTGAATACGGTCACGTCGTGGCCGCGGTCAGCGAGCCGCGTCGCAATCTCCTGTACGTGCGTTTCGATACCTCCGGTGTGGGGTGGGTAGCGGTGCGTAACGAACAGTATCCTCATTCACACGCCTCTTGCAGTTCTACGTCAACTTCCCACGTGCTGTCACCCTCCCCGGGAAGCAGCTCCACGCTCACGCGCAGGAGAGGCTCCTGCGTGTCGAAAATAGGGTAAAGTGACTGCACGGGACCGAACGAGTACCTCTGCCCGAGGCACGCGAAGACGCTGACTGCAGCGGTCGCCGCCAGTCTGACAACATCAAACAACGAGACGACTGCCACGGACCCAAATACAAGCGTGGCAGCCAGCAGCCATGGCGAGACAATCACGAAGCACCACTTGAACGGCAGCACAACTCTCTCGTACTCCTCCCGCTATATATTGGTGCATTGAGCGTCCGCACGATGGTCTCGCCCACGTGTTCGGCATCATAACGCTCGTAGTAGCAGCATTCGTGAACGACAGCGAGCGAGAAGGAAAATAGGTCGACACTCATTCCGTGTGTATTGGTCATTTGCAGAGGTATATGTGTTGTTCGGATATTGTTGCCCACGAAGACAAGCAGCATCGTTCAGCGGGGGATCCGGAACGACTTCGACTCGGGGATCGACCGGTTCGTCGAATGGTACGAGAGCCGTTGATTACTCGTAGACGTCGCGCAACTCCTGGTCCACGTCCCAGATTTCTGAGCCGCCACCGCGGAGCAGCGTCACGCTCGCCTTGAACAGCGACACCTGCGTGTCGAACAGCGAGTACGCCGGCTGAAGGCGGCCGAGTGCGTCCCGCGATCCGGCACGGACGAACGCGACGACGCCGGCGGGAACGAGTAGTCCCAGGGGACCGGCGAGACCGACCGCAGCGGCCGACGACAGCACCAACCCGGTCATCAGAAGCCACGGAGAGATCAGCATGAACCACCAGTTGAAGGGCAGGACGACGCGGCCGTAGTTGCCGAACCCCCCGAGCATCGACCGCTGACGCCAGAGGAGACGAAGCAGGCCCATCGCTCGCCGATCCTTCTGTTGGCGGCGCTTCCGGAACTCGGAGTGGGCGGCCTCCTTGTAGCGGATGGCTGGATCGAACACCGCCCGGCCGCCATTTTTCCGGATGCGGAGCGCCAACTCCGAGTCGTCGGCGATGGAGTCGGAGTCGATGGGAACGATGGCGTCGTTTTCGAACGCCGAGAACGGTCCGTGGAAGATAAGCGTCGAATCGAGGTGGGATTCAAGGACCTGAATCCGACTCTGGATGTCGCGGTAGCCGGCCTCAACGGCGCTGCCGCCGAGCACCTCGGCGTTCCGTCCGGTCACGGCGCGTACCGACGGGTCGGCCAGATTTGCCGCCGCCTCGCGGAGCGCGTCGGCGGCGATGCGGGAGTCACAGTCGGTTTTCACTACCACCTCGTTCGCGGCCGCCGCGTACGCGTCGTTGAGCGCAGGCGAGAGGCCGCGGCGCTCGTCCTCCTCGATGAGTGTCAGCGTGGGCGCGTCCCGGTCGGCGAAAAACGACCGGACGATGTCGCGTGTCTCGTCGTCGCTGGAGTCGACGACGACGACTTCGACGTGCTCCATCGGATAGTCGAGGTCGACCAGTTCCGAAAGCTTTCCCTCGACGATGCGCTCCTCGTTGTACGTCGGAAGGACGATGCTGATGGTCGGCTCCGCCGGCCGCTTGTCGGCGGGTGACCCCTCCGGGTCGAGGATCACTGCGACGGCGAGATAACAGAGGTAGGGAAGCCCCGTCAGGCCGAGCAGACCCACGGCAGCGTTGCGGATACGACGCATGCTCTCCCTTGGATTCGGAGGGAGTAAAGCGGTGACGGTCCCCTCCCGTGTGGCGGTGTTCCCACGGTAGATAACAAGGTTTATGCCTATAATCCAAGTCCGTTCGGCCAATGAGCGACGATCAGAGTCAAGGGTCCCCGTCAGTCGCTGACCTCTTTTTCGACTGGTATCAGATCCCCGTGCTCGGCATCGTCGTTGCGGTGATGGTCGCCATCCGCCTCCAGGCCTACGACATCTTCATCCGGGACGGATCGGTGTACTTCTCCGGCAACGACGCGTGGTATCACCTCCGCGAGGTCGAGTATACGGTTCGCAACTGGCCGTTTACCATGCCGTTCGATCCGTGGACGCAGTTCCCCTACGGAACGAGCGTCGGCCAGTTCGGCACGCTGTACGACCAGATCGTCGCGACAGCGGCGCTGGCCGTCGGGCTAGGCAGCCCCTCGCAGGAGCTGATCGCAAAGACGCTCCTCGTTGCGCCCGCCGTCTTTGGCGCGCTGGTCGCGATTCCCGTCTACGCCATCGGGAAGCGACTCGCCGGCCGCGTGGCCGGACTTTTCGGGGCCGTCGTCCTCCTGTTGCTTCCGGGGCAATTCCTCCAGCGTGGCCTCGTCGGCTTCGCCGATCACAACATCGCTGAACCGCTCTTCCAGACGATTGCGGTGTTCGCGCTGCTGATCGCCATCGGCGTCGCCACGCGAGAGAAACCGGTGTGGGAGCTCGTCGTCGACCGTGACGTGGACGCGCTCCGCCAACCGCTGCTCTGGAGTGCGCTCGCCGGCGTCGCCGTCGCCCTCTACATGTGGGTCTGGCCGCCGGGTATCCTGCTGGTCGGTATCTTCGGGACGTATCTGGTCTACCAGCTCACGAGCGACTACGTCACCGGCGGCTCACCCGAACCGGTGGCGTTCGTCGGTGTCGTGTCGATGACCGTGACCGCTCTCTTGATCTTGGTCCAGTTCGAGACGACGTCGTTCAGCCCGGTCGAGTACTCCCTCCTCCAGCCCGTCGTCGCGCTCTCGGTTGCCGGCGGCGCGGCGCTTATGGCCGGCCTTGCCCGCGCGTTCGATGGCCGTGACCTTGACCGCCGTTACTACCCCGTCGGCGTCGTCGGCATCTTCGCCGTCGCCGCGGGTGTCGTCGCCGTCGCCCTCCCCTCGCTGTTCGGACAGATCCAGGCCAACGCCTTCCGATTTATCGGCTTCAGCGCCGGCGCAGGGACCCGCACCATCTCCGAGGCTCAGCCGTACCTCGACCCCGGCATCCTCCAGCAGAACGCGATGAACGCCACAGGCCGGATCATGGCCGACTACGGCTTCACCCTCTTTACCGGCGTGGTGGCCGTCATCTGGCTGCTCGCGAAACCGCTGGTGCGCGACGGCGAGACGGAACGAATCGCCTACGCCGCTGGGTCGCTGTCGCTGATCGGCCTCCTGTTCGTAGCACCGGGGCCGTTCCGCGCCGTCGGCGATGCTTTCGGCGTGGTCTCGGAACTTGTCGGCGTGGTGCTCGTGGCCGCCATCCTGTTCGGGGCCGTCCTCCAGTCGAGCTACGACGCCGAGGAGCTGTTTTTCGTCATCTGGGCGGCCTTCATCACCTCGGCGGCGTTCACGCAGGTGCGGTTCCACTACTACCTCGCTCCGGTGGTCGCTATCGCGAACGCCTACCTGATCGGACAGATCATCCGGTATCTCGACTTAGATGCGTCGTCGTTCGACGCCCTCAGTGACCTGCAGGGGTATCAGGTGCTCGCCGTCCTCGCGGCCGTGATGCTGATCGTCACGCCCGTGTTGCTCGTTCCGATGAGCGTCCGCAACACTGGTAACCCCTCGGTCGACCGGAGTAGCACTGCCTGGCAGGCGGCGCAGGACACCAACACCGGGGCAATCACCGAGTGGGACGGCTCGCTCCAGTGGATGAAGTCGAACACGCCCGCCCCCGGAACCTTCGGCGGCGCGGACAACGAGATGGAGTACTACGGCACCTACTCGCGGACGGACGACTACGACTATCCGGCGGGCGCGTATGGCGTCCAGTCGTGGTGGGACTACGGACACTGGATCACCGTCCGCGGCGAGCGGATTCCGAACGCCAACCCATTCCAACAGGGTGCCAGGTCGGCCGCGAACTTCCTGCTTGCCCCCAACGAGTCGGCCGCACAGGACGCCCTCGGCGAACGCGACGCGGAGGCTACGGGCACCCGGTACGTGATGGTCGACTGGCAGATGGTCAACCCGCGGTCGAAGTTCGCCGCCCCGACAGTCTTCTACGATGACGGGAACGTCTCCCAGAGCGACTTCTACGGCCCGGTGTACGCCAGCAACCTCCGCGGGCTGTTCTACCTGCGCAACCAGCGGTACTACGACAGCCTGATGGTGCGGCTCTACGCCTACCACGGGAGCGCCATGGAGCCTCAGCCAATCGTCGTCGACTGGGAACAGCGCCGCGCACAGACCCAGGCCGGCGAGACCATCTCCATCCGCGCCGGGCCACAGGGTGACCAACGGATGCTCCGACAGTTCCCCAACATGTCCGCCGCCGAGTCGTACGTCGCCAACGACAGCACGTCACAGATCGGCGGCGTGGGGCACTTCCCGACCGAGCGGGTGTCCGCCCTCGAGCACTACCGACTGGTGAAGGTGAGCGAGTCCAACGCCACCAAGGCCTCGCAGTACCAGCGCGGCACACGCAGCACCTTCGCCGTGACGGGCGTACCGCCGTCGTCACAGACGCTCTACGAGCCCTCGTGGGTGAAGTCCTTCGAGAAGGTGCCCGGAGCGACGGTCACCAGCGACGGACTGCCTCCGAACACGTCGGTCCGCGCGAGGGTGCCGATGCGGGTGTCGACGACCAACGAGACGTTCACCTACACCCAGGAGACCCGGACGAACGAGGACGGCGAACTCCAGATGACGCTCCCGTACTCCACGACGGGGTACGACGAGTACGGCCCCTCGAACGGCTACACGAACGTGAGCGTTCGGGCGACCGGTCCCTACACCATCGAGACGGGGCTGGCCACACAGAACGGCTCGTTCGTCCAGTTCCGCTCCCAGGTCCAGATTCGGGAGGGACGGGTCAACGGCGACATCGAGGAGCCGCGTGCGGTGACCTTAGAGGGGAACAACCCCTTCCAGAACATCTCGCTGAGCGGCGGGAACCAGTCCGAAGCCATCGAGCCGAGCGACCCGGTCGACGACGCGACCGGCGGTGACGGCGCCGGCGACGACACCTCCGACGGCGCGTCCGCAACGCAGCCGTCGCAGCTCCACGCTCCCGCTGCCGACGACAGGGCCTGAGGCGATATGGAGCGACGCTTCCCTCCGCTGGTCGTCGTCTACCTCAAGGGTGTCTGCATGGGGGCGGCCGACGCCGTGCCTGGCGTCTCGGGGGGAACCATCGCGCTCATCACGGGCATCTACGAGCGCCTGATCGCCGCCATCACCGCCGTCACCCCGGAGCGCGTCCTGTCGGTCGCCGCCGCCCCGGTTCCAGGGCGGCGTGCGGACGCTCGCCGCGCCTTTCGTGCGGTCGACGGTCGCTTTCTCGCCGCGCTCGGTGGCGGCATCGCCACCGCCGTCGTCGTGGTGACGCGGGTACTCCACGTCGCGCTCGATGCCGAGCCGGTCCTCACGTTCGGATTTTTCTTCGGACTAATCGCCGCTTCGGCGGTCGTTCTCGGGACCGAGGTAGCCCTCGATACCCCCGGTCGGATCGCGGCCGCCATCGCCGGCTTCCTCCTCGCGTTTCTCTCGGCGGGCCGGGCCGGTGCGGCGCTTCCCACGACGCCGCTGGTGACCGTCGCCGTCGGTGCCGTCGCCATCAGCGCGATGGTGTTGCCCGGCATCTCGGGATCGCTCATCCTCATCATCCTGGGACAGTACGAGTTCCTCGTCGAGCGGCTCACGGCCTTCGTCGACGCCCTCCTCGGCCTCCTCGTCGGCGGGTCGGTTGCGGCGGTGATCGCTCCCGGAACGACCGTCGTCGCCTTCGGAGTCGGGGCCGTCGTCGGCCTGCTATCCGTGGCCCACGCCGTCCGCTGGGCGCTCGCTACCTACCGCTACGCGACGCTCGCCTTCCTCGTGAGCCTCGTCGTCGGCGGCCTGCGTGCCCCGATCACCCAGGCCGGTGAGGCGCTCGCCCCCGCAGGGTGGACGCCCGGCGCGGCGCTCCTTTTCGCGCTCGCGGCCGTCGTCGGCGCCGTCGTCGTGGTGAGTCTCGAACGGTACACCGACGGCATCGTCGTTTAGCGACGGGCGACACAGACGAACGTCTCGGGCCGTGTCGTCGCGCGCTCGACGGTGAACCCCGCGTCGGTCTGGAGTGACACAGCATCGCCGAGGGCGTAGGTTTCGTCACGAGGCGGGCCGGCCGCTCCGTCGCCGTTTCGGTCCCAGTCGACGGTGACGAGACGGCCGCCCGGCCGGACGACGCGGGCCACCTCCGCCATCGCCTCGGGGTCGGCGAACTCGTGGAACGTCATCGTCGAGACGACGGCGTCGAGTTCGTCGGCGGCAAAGGGCAGGTCGACGGCGTCGGCTTCGACCAACGCGACGCTGTCCGGGACGCCCTTCTCGCGGTAGTGGTCGTGCATGGTCGACTGGACGTCGACGGCGTACACCCGTTCGACGTGGGGTGCCAGGTCGTCGGTGTAGAAGCCGGTCCCGCTTCCCAGGTCCGCGAGACGCATGTCTGGGTGGGGACCGACTAGGGCGTGGAGTTCCTCGCGAGAGCAGTACCGATATCTGGTCGCGGCGTCTTCGAGAGCGTCGGCCCGCTCACTGTCGAACGTATGAAATCCCATAGGGGTCGTTGGGCAGGGCGACGTAAATCCCGTCCGCTACGGTAGGGTTAAATCCCCGCCGGTCGCTACTTCGGCTATGGGCGTGACCATCAGAAAACCGACCGCCCGCCAGTGTGAGGACTGCGGCCGGCGGGAGGTCTGGAACGACGCGACAGGCACGTGGCACATCGCCGTCGACGACGACGGCGACCGGCGTACCGGCGAGGTGTACTGCATTCACGAGTGGGACATCAACGGGGCGTTCGTCCCCATCGAGACGGATCGAGACGCCGCCGACGCCTGAGACACGACACCCACCGCATTCGTGTTGCTCCCCGGCGTCTCGGACTCGCGCGACCTCATCGAGCAGGGTTGCCCCGCTCCAACGCCGCGTTACGCGACCGTCGCGAGCGCTTCCAGCGTCCCGTCCATGTATGACTCCTCCGTCACCGTATCGGCGGCGGCCAACGCCCGGTCGTCGGCGTTGGCCACCGCAAACGACCGCCCGGCGGCCGCAAACGTCGAAACGTCGTTCTCGCTGTCGCCCACCGCGACGAAGTCGGCCGAGTCGAGGCCGAGCGTCGCGGCGACCGACCGGAGGCCGTCGCCTTTCTCGACGCCCGGCGTCTTGAGGTGGTAGGCGTAGCCCGTATCCACCACCTCCAGGCCGAACTCCGCGGCGACGGCGCCTAACAGCGCCTCGTCGGCGTCGCGGTGGACCGCCACCTCCGTCTCGCGCCAGCGGTTGACGGTGTCCTCCGCGCCCCACCCCAGGTCGCCGCCCCGGTCGACGAACGCCCGTGCCGCCACGCGGGGACGCTCGGCGTCGTCGACGGTCACCGTCACCGCGTCGTCGGCGTAGACTACGCCCCCGTTTTCGGCGATTACCCGTTCGGGAACGTTCGCGAAGTGACAGAGCGCGACCGGGTACGGGAAGGCCTTGCCCGTCGCGACGACGACGGGTGCGTCCCACTCCCGAAGTGTCTCGATGGCTCGTGGGTCGATCCCACCCGTCGGCGCGGTCAGTGTCCCGTCGATGTCGAGCACCAGCGGTGGCACCATACCGCCACTCCGCCCGCGGCGGTGAAAAGCGACGCGTCGCGGGGCGGCACACCGACGCCGTGAAGTGCAGGGCCTGATCACGGGCGGGTATGCGCACGACCGTCCTCGTGATCGGTGGCGGGGCGACCGGCGTCGGCACTGCGCGTGACTTGGCCCTGCGTGGCGTCGACGTGACCCTCGTCGAGCGCGGCGCCCTCGCGGGCGGGACGACGGGCCGCTCTCACGGTGTCCTCCACAGCGGCGCCCGATACGCCGAGACCGACCCCGACGACGCCGCCGCCTGCCTGGCCGAGAACCGGACGCTCCGCGAGGTGGCGGCCGGCTGTCTCGACGAAACCGGCGGCTACTTCCTCCAACTCGACGGCGACGACCCTGCGTACTTCGAGCGCAAGCGCGCGGCCTGTGCCGACCTCGGCATGGAGACGACGACCCTCGACGGCGACGCGCTTCGAGAGCGGGTGCCCGAAGCGAGCCACGCCGTCGAGCGCGCACTCGCCGTGCCGGACGCCGTGATCTCGCCGTCTCGCCTAATCGTCGCGAACGCCCTCGACGCCCGGGCGGCGGGGGCGACGATCCACACCCACGCGCCCGTCGAGTCGATGACCGTCGCCGACAGCCGGGTCCAGCGTGTCGCGGTCGGCGGGGCCGTCGACGCGACTGTCACGGTCGACGCCGTCGTGAACGCGGCCGGGCCGTGGGCCGAGCGATGTGCTGCCCTCGCGGATGTCTCGGTGCCGATGCGCCCCACCCGTGGCGCCATGGTCGCCGTCGAGAATCCCGGCGTCGACGCCGTGTTGAACCGGTGTCGGCCGCCAGCCGACGGCGACATCGTGGTGCCCGCGTCCGGGGCGGCCGTCCTCGGCACCACGAGCGTCACCGTCGACGACCCCGACGACTTCGAGCGGTCGGACGACGAAATCGACCGGATCGTCGCGGAGTGTGGGGCAATGTGTCCGGCGGTGACCGCGGCGCCGACCGTTCGCACCTACTGGGGTGTCCGCCCACTGTACGCCCCCGACGAGGCTGGCAACGACGGCCGCGCCATCTCCCGAGGGTTCGCGCTGTTGGACCACGCCGACGAGGGCGTCGAGGGACTCGTCACCGTCGTCGGGGGAAAGCTCACGACCTACCGTCGGATGGCCGAGGCGACGGCGGACGTGGTCTGTGACCGCCTCGGGGTCGACGCCGCTTGTCGGACCGCCGACCGACCGCTCCCGGGGAACGAGGACCCCGCGCGTCTCGACGCCACCGACGCGTTCGACGTCGATGCGCCGGCTGGCTGACGCCCCGTCGCGACGGGCGAGCGATCCGGCCGCATCCGAACCTCTTTGTCCCATCCTCGCACAGAGTGGCACATGAATGTCGGTATCGTCGGAAGCGGGTACGTCGGGACGACTCTCGCGGCCTGTCTCGCCGACTTTGGGCACGACGTGATCAACGTCGACGTCGACGAATCGGTCGTTAGACAGTTGAACGACGGGGACTCCCCGATCTCGGAGCCTGGTCTCGACGACCTGCTCGACCGCTACGCCGGCGCGTCGCTGTTCGCGACGACCGACTACGCGGACCTGGCGAACGTCGACGTCGTCTTCCTCGCACTCCCGACGCCCACGAACGACGACGGGAGCATCGACACCGCATACGTCGAAGCGGGCGCCGAGGCACTCGGCGGGGTGTTGGCTGACATCGAGGGCTACCCGACTGTCGTTGTCAAAAGCACCGTCGTCCCTGGCACGACCGCGGACGTGGTCGGGCCGATCCTCGAACGCGAATCCGGCCTGCAGGTCGGCGTCGACTTCGGCCTCGCGATGAACCCCGAATTCCTGCGCGAGGGTAGCGCCGTCGAGGACTTCCAGCACCCCGATAAGCTCGTCTTCGGGACGACCGACGACCGCGCGCTCGACGCCCTGGAGTCGGTGTACGCGTCGCTGCTCGACGACGTGCCGGTCGTCCGCACCGGCCTCAGCGAGGCGGAGATGATCAAATACGCCAACAACGCCTTTCTCGCGGCCAAGATCAGCCTCATCAACGAACTCGGCAACATCTGTAAGGAGTACGGTGTCGACGCCTACGAGGTGGCCGACGCTATCGGCCTCGATGACCGCATCGGCGAAGAGTTCCTGCGGAGCGGCGTCGGCTGGGGAGGGAGTTGCTTCCCGAAGGACGTGGCCGCCATCGTCGCCGCTGCCCGCGAGCAGGGGTACGAACCCGCGCTCCTTCAGGCAGCCATCGACGTGAACGACCGCCAGCCCGAGCGGATGCTCGACCTCCTCGATACCCACGTCGACGTCGCGGGCGAGCGAGTGGCTGTCCTCGGCCTCGCGTTCAAACCCCATACCGACGACGTCCGCAACTCGCGGGCCATCCCGATTATCGAAGGACTGCAGGCCCGCGGTGCCGAGGTGGTCGCCTACGATCCAGACCGAGGGGCAGTCGAGACGATGCGCGAGCGATTCCCCGACGTGGAGTATCTCGCCTCGGCGTCGCCGACGCTCTCGGGCGCGCAGGCGGCCCTGGTCGTCACGGACTGGCCCGAGTTCGAGGCACTCGACCGGGAGTTCGACCTGATGAGCGGCGACGTCGTGATCGACGGCCGCCGGGTCGTCGAGCGCCGCGACGGCCTCACCTACGAGGGATTGACCTGGTAGCCGGGCGCCGCTCACGCCTGACGACTCACCGACAGCTTGAGGGGCAACCGGAGGCGACATCGCGATATGGTCCCTGCCGACGACCCCCGCGAAGACCGGATTCGCGCCATCGTGCGCGACGAACTCCGGAACGCGGGCCGCTCGCTCCTCGGTACCGTCTGCTGGACGCTTCTCGCCGTCGTCGCCGCGCTGGTCGGTCTCCAGTTGATACAGCTTGCGGCGTTCACGGGGTCGACGGCGGCTGCTATTGGGTTCGCGCTCGTTGGTCTCGTCGTGGTCGGATCGAGCCTCGCTCTCCTCTATGTGCTCTACTGGACGTAAGGGCGCCGAGCGTCGGCTACGCCGTCCGCTGTTCCGCTTCCAGTCGTTCGATGCCGATGGTGACGGCGACGCCCTCGACGTCCCACTCCTCGGTCAGGTCGTCGGCGTCGGCGTCGAACTCCGCGGTCCGGGTTTCCTCGGCGATCAGGTCGCGTCGTTCGTCGACGAAGGCGGCCACCCGGTCGTCGGCCACGTCGATCCGGGTGCGGATGCGCTCGTCGACGTCCAGTTCCAGACGCTTGCGCATCTCCTGAATCCGGCGCACCACGTCCCGGGCGTAGCCCTCAGCCTCGATGTCGTCGGTCAGTGACGTATCGACGTAGACGGTGCCGCCAGTCCGGTCGCCGTCGTCGTCGGACACCTCGAAGTCGGCGCCGGCGACGTCCGCCGGGGGTTCGGCGCGGAACGAGACCATCTCCGCGGTCAGGTCGTAGCGCTCGCCGTCGAGCGTGACGGCGTAAGGAGTTTCGCCGTCGTCGGCGGTCAGGTCCTCGCGTCGGCGGTCCTCGACGGCCGCCATCACCTCCTGTGCGTCGCCGCCGAAGGCAGGGCCGATGACGCCCATCTCCGGGTCGGCACGCTCGACCAGTTCGTCGAACGATTCGACTACCGCGACTGATCGGGCGTTCACCCGCTCGCCGAACAGGTCGGCAAGCGAGTCGACGGCCTCGCGGACCCCTCCGTCGTCGCTCTCGACGAGCACCCGCGGGACCGGCCAGCGAAGCTTGCGGCCGCCCTGCTGGCGGGCGTTGGCCGCCGCCTCCTCGACTGCCCGGAGCACCGCCACGTTCCGTTCCAGTTCCGGATCGTGGTAGGCCTCGTCGACCGTCGGGTAGGCGAGTTGGTGGACCGTCGTCGCATCCCCGTCGAGGGTTCGGTACATCTCCTCGGTGATGTAGGGCGTGACGGGCGCGAGCAGGCGAATCGTCTCGTCGAGGACAGTCGCGAGCGTCGCGTAGGCGCCGCGTTTCGACGCCGAGTCCGCCTCTTCCCACATGCGCTCGCGGGTCGCCTTGACATAGAAGCGGGAGACGTCCTCGGTGACAAAGTCGAGGACGGCGTTGCAGGCGTCGTGGACGGCGTACTCGTCCCACGCCGCGTCAACCTCGGCTTTCACCGACTGGAGCCGTGAGAGTACCCACTCGTCGACGACGGTCAACTCTCCGTCGTCGAGGCTCGCGTCGGCCGGGTCGTAGTCGTCGAGATCCATATACTGCAGCGGGAACCGGAAGACGTTCCAGAAGATGTTGAGCGTCGACTGGGTCTCCGCGAGACCCTCCCACTCGAAGGAGAGGTCGGCCCCGTGCTGGTCGTGGCTCATGAGATACGCCCGGAGCGGGTCGCGCCCGTAGCGGTCGATGGCCTCCTCGGGTGTGACGATGTTGCCGAGGGACTTCGACATCTTGCGGCCGTCGCTGTCGTTGGCGAAGCCGTGCATGACCACCTCGTCGTAGGGAATCTCGCCGAGCGCGGCGGTCCCCATTCCCAACTGTGACCAGAACCAGCCGCGGGTCTGGTCGTGGGCCTCGACGATGAGGTCCGCGGGCCAGAGTTCGTCGAAGGCGTCCTCGTTCCCCGGGTAGCCGAGCGTCCCCCACGTCGCCACCGAGGAGTCGATCCAGACGTCGAACACGTCGGGCACCCGCTCGTAGGTGACGCCGTCCTCGGTAATCGTGATAGGGTCGACGCTCGGGCGGTGGAGGTCGACCGCCTCCGGGTCGACATTCCCGTCCGCCCGCTCGGCCAGCTCCTCCCGCGTGCCGACGACGAGGATGTCCTCGGCGTCGGGGTCCGGGTCGTCTTCCGGCACCCAGATGGGTAGGGGAATGCCCCAGTAGCGTTGCCGGGAGACGTTCCAGTCTGGGGCGTCCTCGACGAAGTTCTTGAATCGGTTATCCCGCGCCCACTCCGGGTGCCACTCGCTGTCCTCGATGTTTTCGAGCAGCTCGTTTTTGATGTCGGTGACCGTGATGAACCACTGGTCGGTGGCGAGATAGACGATATCGGTGTCACACCGCCAGCACTGCCCGTAGCGGTGGGTGGTGGTGCCCGACGCCAGCAGATACCCCTTGGCGTCTAAGTCGGCGATGATGTCGTCGTTGGCGTCGCGGACGAACCGCCCGGCGTAGGTGCCGGCCTCGTCGGTGAAGGTGCCGTCACCGGCGACAGGCGAGAAGACGGGGAGTCCGAGCTCTCGGCCGCGCTCGAAGTCGACCTCACCGTGTCCGGGCGCGGAGTGGACCAGCCCCGTGCGGTCGGCCTCCACGTAGTCGGCGGCGTACACCTGGCCCGTCCCCTCGGTGTCGGGGTTGTCGGGCACCTCGTCGGCGAGTGGGTGGTCGTACGCCCAGCCGACGAGGTCCGCGCCGGACAGTTCCTCGGCAACCTCGTAGTCGTCGTAGCGCCCCTCCCGGAGGACGTCCTCGGCGCAGGGTTCGGCGACGTAGAGGCGGTCGGTCTCGCCGTCCCGCGTCGCGTCGACCGCCTGGTAGGTCATCTCGGCGTCGACGGCGACGAACTCGTTTGCCGGAATGGTCCACGGCGTCGTCGTCCAGACGACCAGCGACCCCTCGCGGTCGCTGAGGGGGAACCGCACGTAGATGGAGGGAGATTCGATCTCGTGGTATTCGACCTCGTTGTCGGCGATGGCGGTCTCACACCGGGGACACTGGTTGATTGCCCGCTTGCCACGCTCGACGAGGCCGTTCTCGTGGACGCGCTTGAACGCCCACCACGTCGCCTCCATGTACTCCGGCGACACCGTGCGGTAGGGGTCATCCCAGTCCATCCACGCGCCGATGGACTCGAAGTCCTCGTCCATCTTCTCGCGGTTGCGCTCGGCGAACGACTTGCACTCCTCGATGAACGCCTCCATCCCGTACTCCTCGATGTCCTTCTTGGAGTCGAATCCGAGTTCCTCCTCGACTTTCACCTCGATGGGGAGGCCGTGCATGTCGTAGCCGGGGCGGTCGGTCACGTCGTAGCCCGCCATCCGCTTATAGCGGATGATGGCGTCTTTCAGCGTCTTGTTCCACGCCGTACCGAGGTGCATCTGGCCGCTCGTGTACGGCGGTCCGTCGACGAAAAAGAACGGTGGGTCGTCCGCGTGGGCCTCCTTCGCCGCCTCGTAGGCGTCGTGTTCGTCCCAGTAGGCGTTCACCGAGGCCTCCACGTCCTCGGGGGCGTACTGGTCGCTGACATCGTCCATACCCGACCCAGTCCCCGCGCGTATATCAAAACGGTGGTCGGACGTGCCGCCGGGCGTCGGTCGTAGGCCGCGACACCGCACCGCCAAAACACAGGATTCAGGTGACGGCCGTCCGGACGGCACGCGTGGCCAGTCGCATTCGTCCCCGGCCGGCGTTCGCGCTCGTCCTCCTCGTGTTGGTGCTCGTCTCCGCGGGGTCGTCTCTCGCCTACGACCCGGTCGACGACGGCTCGCTCGGACCCGGGACCGTCGAACGCGAGCCGTCGAACGCGACGATCATCAGCACGCAGGGGGTCCACTTCGCCGGACGGTTCGACCGGTCGCGGCCGCCACGCCTCCTCTCGGTCGCTTCCGGCGGTGACCTCCGGTGGCAGTACCAGGGTGACCACGACGACGCTCGCGGCTGGTTCTACGACGTGGACCCGCTGCCCAACGGGAACCTACTCGTGGTGAGCCCGCGGAACGGCGAGACGCTCGTCTACGAACTCGACCGCGAGACGCGCGAGCGCGTCTGGACCGAACGACTCCCCTTTACCGACACCCACGACGTCGACCGACTCGACGACGGGCGTCTGGTCGTCGCACACATGCGGGCGGACGTGCAAAACGGTACCAGCGGCGACCGGATCGTCGTCTGGAACCGGTCACGAGGTGAGGTCACCTGGGAGTGGCGGTTCGCCGATCACTTCCCTGCCGACACCGACGGCGGCGTCGACGACGACTGGACGCACGTCAACGATGTCGATCCGGTCGGCGAGGACCGCCTGTTGGTCTCGCCCCGGAACTTCGATCAGGTGCTCGTGCTCAACCGCACCACGGGCGACATCGAGATGCGCCTGGGGAGCGACGAGCAACTCGATGTCCTGCACGCCCAGCACAACCCCGATTACCTGCGCGGCCCGGACGGCCGGCCGACGATTCTCGTCGCCGACAGCGAGAACGGCCGGGTGGTGGAGTACGCCCGGGCCGACGGCACGTGGAATCGCACGTGGACGCTGACGGGCAACCTGACGTGGCCACGCGACGCCGACCGCCTCCCGAACGGCAACACGCTCGTCGTCGACAGCCTCGGCCACCGGGTGATCGAGGTAACACCGACCGGCGAGGTCGTGTGGGAGTTTTACGCCACCTGGGCGCCCTACGACGCCGAGCGTCTCGGCACCGGCGACGGCTCGAACGGCCCGACCGTCCAGGAACTGAACGCGACGGGGCGGTACACCGTCCACGGCGGCGCCGGCGAGTCGCCGGGAGCCGGCCGGACCACCCCCCAGGCGTGGCTCGACCGGATCACCGACGAGACGCCCGTCGAGGGTGTCGGTGAGGGACTCGCCTCCTGGTGGGCCCACCGCGCCCCGTGGTTCCGCCCGGTGTGGATCTCGCCTTGGGGCTTTCTCACGACGATTCTCGCCGCCGGCGTCGGAGCGACGTGGCTGGTGACGGAGGCATACTGGCGGTGGGGCGAGTCAGTCGCCGCGCGACGCAGCGCTGACTGACGAAGAAGGGAGCAAGCGAGGGCCACCGTCGTCGGGCCGGTTTACGAGACGTCGGGGGCGCTCTCGTCCGTTCGGCCCGGCAGTTCCAGGTCGATATCGAGTTCCGGCTCTCCGACGCCGTCGAAGTCGACTTCGAGTTCGACGGGTTCGCCGAACGCGAACGGGAGAACCCACTCGTCGGTTTCGATGGTCAGTTCGTCGCCGTCTCTGAGTTGTTCGCCGAGGTCGATCAGGAACCGCCCCGCCTCGTCGGCGTCGAGGCGATACTCCTGTTCGAACTCCCGGCCGGTTCTGATCGTCGTCTTCTCGCTGTCTGATTCGGACATGGTGTCACCGACGGACGTCGACGGTCACGTCACTGGCGATCCAGCCGTCCGTGTTCCCCGATTCGAGAAAGACGGCCGTCTCCGGGCCGCTCTCACAGACCGTGATCTCGGGGCTGGCGGCCGCCGATTCCGACTCGGCGTGTGACTGGGTGCGTGCGTCCATCGCGACTGTTTAGGCAAACCTAAAACAAAAAGGTCGCGGTTCCGCGCGCGGTCATCTCACCGGTCGGGGTCGTCCTCGACGAGGCGCGTGATCCGTTCCGATTTCGGCGGTCCCGAAGGCAATCCACGGCGAGGCTTTATCGCCGCGGTCGACGAACGACGACTATGTCACTGGACGTGCCCGTCCCCGAGCCGCCGGAACTCGAGGAGATCGATCCGAACGAGTACGAGGACGCGGACGTGGTCGGAGATACGGAGTACAAACGCGAGGAGATCGAAGCCCTCCTCCGGGAGGGTGCGTGGGAAGCGGCGTTCGAGGCGTGGGCCGACACGACCGACATCGACGAACGGGAGTTCGGGATCGTCACGGACCTAAAGATGCTCCGCCAGTTCGACTTCTTCTGGGACGCCTTCGCGGAGCGGGTTGGCTACCACGCGCCGGGCATTCCCGAAGACTGGAAGGAGCGTGAGTATCACCCCGAACTGGACTCGTGGGGGACGGTCTCGGGGATCAACGCCGCGATGACCGAACTCGGACAGATGGCGTGTGACGTGTTACTCGACGAGTATATCGACTGGGAGACGGAGTACGAGGCCCCGGACGACCTCCCCGATTTCGACTAGTCGCGAGCCGGGACCGAGAGCGTGACGACGGTGCCGCCCGACGGCGCGTCGCGCACCGAGAACTCGCCGCCGGAGTTGGTGACGATCCAGTGGATCTGCCAGAGGCCGAGTCGCTCGGCGTGGTTCAGGGGGCTTTCCCCGCCTTCGAGCACCTCGATTTCCCGGTCCGGGATGCCCGGGCCGTTGTCCTCGATTTCGATGTCGACCCACGCCTCGTCGCGGGTCTTGACCCGGACCTCGACAGTTGGCTCGGTTCCGGTGTTGTGCCGGACGGCGTTTTCCATCGCCTCCTCTAGGGCCGCCGTCAGCCCGCCCACGGCGACGTCGCAGGTGGTCTCGGGGAGGGAGACGCTGAACGTCGCCTCGGGGTAGCGATCTCGCAGGACGTTGACTAGTTGCTCGATCCGCTCGTGCAGGGAGACCGGTTCGTCCGCGGGTTCGGCCGTCGAGATGATCTGGTCGATCCGACGCACCGACTCCCCGAGCGCCATGAGGTCGTTCGCCGCCCGTTCGATCACTCCGAGCGACCCGTCACGATCCATCTCCTCACGGAGCAACGCGACGTGGCCCTCGATCAGGTTCATCTTATTTTTCAGGTTATGGCTGAGGACGCGGTTCAGGACCTCGAGGCGTCGCTCCCGGATCTTGCGGTCGGTGATCTCGGTCTGGAAGCCGACGAAGTTCACGACACACCCCTCCTCGTCGCGGACGGGAGTGATGTCGAGCTTCTGCCAGAAGCGCTGTCCGTTCTTGCGGTAGTTGACGATGTCGGCCGAGACCGGTCGCTCGGCATCGATTCGCTCCCGGAGCAGGCGACGCGTCTCCGGATCGGTATCGTCGCCCTGCAGGAAGCGACAGTTCCGACCGAGCACCTCCTCGGTGTCGTACCCGGTCAGCGCTTGGAACTGCTCGTTGACGTAGATCATCGGGTTGTCGTCCTGCGTCGGATCGGTGATGGTGATTCCGACCGGTGCCTTGTCCATCGCACGCTCCTTCAGGCGGAGTTCGGCAATCGTCTCCTCTAGCTCCCGGGACCGTGAGTCGAGTTCGACGGCGGTCTGTCGCCGCTGAACCAAGTTGTCGATTCGAGAGAGGAGTTCTGCCCGCCCGGCCGGGAGTTCGATCACGTCGTCGACGTAGTCCCAGACGGTCGTCCCCATCGAATCGGCGGTATCGGCCGGCACCAGCAACACGAACGGGAGGAAGGCACTCGTCGTCTCACGGCCAGTCTCGACGAGGTCGGCGATCCGGTCGAACTCGGCTCTATCGAGGCCCTGCCGGTCGAACACACAGCAGTCGAACGGTGCGTCCAGTGCCGCGGCATCGGTCGTCGTCTCGACCCGGTATTGGCGCCCGAGCGCCTCGACGAGGAGGTCACGGTTCCGGCCCGGGGCCATGAGCACCAACACCCGAGGCTCGTTGACGGTCGGTCGGCCGCCGCTCGCTTCGGTCGCCCCATCCGCCTGTTCGTGTGACATGTGTTGCGACGAGGTCGGTAGTATCGGCTCTCACGAACCACTGGCCCGTAAGGGTTCGCTTCTGGAGATTTGCTGTCACGACGGCTGTCGTTTATATACCTGTCCGTCCAATACTGAGCATCCATGACGTCGACTAGTCGGCTCGCGACGGGGTCCGCGGGGCTTGACGAGATTCTGCACGGCGGGTTCGTCGCGGAGCGTAACTACATGTTCCGCGGGCCTGCCGGGTCGGGCAAGACCATCCTCGGGTTTCACTTTCTCCAAGCGGGCGTCGAGAACGGCGAAACGGCACTGTTCATCAACCTCGAAGAGGACCTCGACGACCTGCGGACGAACGCGGCGGCGCTCGGGTTCGACACCGATGCCATCGAATTTCTGGACCTGAGTCCCTCGGCCGAGGCGTTCACCGAAGACGACTCGTACGACATCTTCGGCGCCGCCGAGGTCGAACAGGAGCCGCTCACGTCCGAAATCGTGGACACGGTCGCGGCGGTCGATCCGGATCGGGTGGTCGTCGACCCACTCACACAGCTTCGCTACCTCGTCGCCGACGACTACCAGTTCCGCAAGCAGGTCGTCGGCTTCATGCGCTATCTCAAACAGCAGGGGGCGACCGCCGTCTTCACCGTCCAGAACACCCGCGAACTCCCGACCGAGGACCTGGAGTTCATCGCCGACGGCACGATCAAACTAGAGACCGCTGCCTACGGCCGGACGATCACGGTCCCCAAGTTCCGCGGGTCGACCACCCGAAGCGGGGAACACGCCTACCGCATCACCGACGACGGCATCCGCGTTTTCCCGATTCTGGAGCCGAGCGATCACACCGCCGACTTCCCGAGCGAACAGCTTTCCTCGGGCATCTCGGAGATCGACAACCTCCTGCACGGCGGGCTGGAACGCGGGACGGTGACCGTCGTCAGCGGCCCGACCGGTGCCGGCAAGACGACACTCGGGACCCAGTTCATGAAGGAGGCCGCCAGCCGCGACGAGCGCTCCGTGATCTACCTCTTCGAGGAGAACACCGAGACGTTCCTCCAGCGGTCGGCGGCCATCGGCATCCCGGTGACGGAGATGATCGACCGCGGCACGCTCTCGGTGCGGGAGATCGAGGCGCTGGAACTCTCTCCACAGGAGTTTGCGAGCATCGTCCGCGAGGACGTCGAGCAAAACGACACCCGGATCGTCATGATCGACGGCATCGCCGGCTACCGTCTGACCCTCCGCGGGGAGGAGGATATGATCCTCCAGCGGATGCACGCGCTCGGGCGCTATCTCAAGAACGCGGGCGTGACGACGATTTTCGTCGACGAAACCACGGGCGTCACGGGCGATTTCGTCGCCACCCAGGAGAACATCAGCTATCTCGCCGACAACATCGTCTTCCTTCGCCATCTCGAACTCCACGGCGAACTGCGGAAGGCCATCGGCGTCCTGAAAAAGCGCACGAGCGACTTTGAGCGGACCCTCCGAGAGTTCGACATCACCGCCGACGGCATCCGCGTCGGCGACCCCCTCACCCAGATGCGTGGCATCCTCGGCGGCACGCCGGAACTTCTCGACGAGGAGTGATCACTCCATCCGCTCGACGAGACGCGCCAGTTGCGTTTCCCGGTCGTCTAGGGCGACATCGCGCAGTCGCCGCTCGGCCTCCGTCGGGCAGTTGAGGTCCGGAACCGACGTGGGCGCTCCGTCCTCGTCCACCGCGACGAACGTGAAAAACGAGGAGGTAGTGTCCCGTTCGGTGTCCGCTTGGGGGTTTTCGGCGCGCACCTCGACGTTCACCTCGATGCTCGTCGATCCCGTGCCGTAGACGTACGCCTCGACGACGACCACCTCGCCGAGGTCGATGGGGCTTTTAAAATCGACGTGTTCCATCGACGCGGTGACGACCTTCTCGTTGGCAAAGCGCATGGCCGCGATGGCACCACAGACGTCCATCCAGTGCAGGACGGCGCCCCCGAGTGCCCGCCCGTAGGTGTTCGTGTCGTTAGGGAGGACGATCTCCGTCATCTCGGTGTGGGACTCCGCCAGCGTCGCAGTCATAGCGTGTGCGTGCGCCGGGGTCGTGAAAAGTCCTCCCGATTCCGCCGGGTGGCGTCCGCGTCAGGGTTCCTCGTCGAAGTCGTCGATCCGCTCGGGTTCGAACTCGTCCTCCGGGCGGCCGGCCTGGTCGAGGACGGCGTCGGTGACGGTGATCGGGCAGTCGACACGAACCGCGAGGGCGACGGCGTCACTGGGGCGGGCGTCGAAGACGAACTTCCGGGCCTCGCCCTCGTCGTACCGCTCGACGTCGACCTTCGCGTAGAAGGTGCCGTCCGCGAGGTCGTCGATCCGGATGCCGTCGACGGCGCCGCCGAACTCCGTGAGCATCTCGACGAGCAGGTCATGTGTGAGTGGTCGCTCGAACGGTTCTCCCGACAGTCCGAGTTGGATCGCGCGCGCTTGGTCGGCCGTGATGACGATGGGGAGATACTCCGATCTGGCGGCGAGGAGGACGGCGGGGACGTTCGAGCCGTCGTCGCTCGTGCCCACCCCGATGCCGGTCACCTCGGCGGTGTGCTCCATATCTCGATGTTCGGGCGCGGAGTATGAATAGCTACGGGGCTTCGTCCCGCTGGATCGGGCCACGCCTCGGCCTGTCGCCGTGCCTGCCGGGGTCGCTCCGGATCGAGAGCGCAACCGTGAGGTGGGTAGAGGTTTCATCCGGTGACGAGATGGGTCTGCTTGACATCGATCGGCGGGTGTTTGCGCTCGGGCTGGCGCGGATGGCCGACGCCGTCGGCAACTCGTTTCTGATCGTCGTTCTGCCGCTCTATCTGGCGAGCGGGCACGTCCCCATCGAGGCGCTCGTCGGGACGCAAGTGTCGGTTCTCGGCGCGTCACTGACGATCACGGAGTATCTACTCGTCGGGATCGTCCTCTCGCTTTTCGGCTTCCTGAACAGTCTCTCCCAGCCGTTCACCGGCCGGCTCTCGGATCGGACCGGTCGGCGCCGTGTCTTTATCCTCTTTGGCCTCCTGTTGCTCGGCGCCGCCAGTGGCGCGTACGCGTTCGTCTCGTCGTACTGGCTCGTGGTCCTCCTGCGGATTCTCCAAGGGATCGGCGCTGCCTTCACCATCCCCTGTACCGTGGCGCTGGTGAACGAACTCGCGACCGGCAACGACCGCGGGAGCAACTTCGGCGTGTTCAACACCTTTCGGCTGATCGGCTTCGGCTTCGGTCCCATCGTCGCCGGCCTCGTCGTCGAAGCTCGTGGCTTCGACGCCGCCTTCGGCGTCGCCGTCGCCGGCGCCGCGATTAGCTTCCTGACCGTCTGGGCGTTCGTCTCCGACCCCGAACGGCCGGCGACGGCGGCGAGCGACGACCTCTCCGTGGCCGTCCGCGGCGACGACCGCCTCCTCGATCCGGTGTTCACCCTCGGTCTCGGCACCGTCGCCATGGGCATCTGTATCGCCATGTTCGCCACCCTCGAAGGCCGGATCAACGAACGACTCGGACAGGGGACGCTCTGGTTCGGCGTCCAGTTCGGTGCCGTCACCCTCGCCAACGTCGCCTTCCAGATCCCCATCGGCCGGGGCGCCGACCGCTACGGCCGCCGACCGTTCCTCCTCACGGGCTTCTGTCTGCTCGTCCCCACGACCGTCGCCCAGGGGTACGTCCTCTCACCGGCGCTGATGACGCTCACTCGCTTCCTGCTCGGGGTCGCCGTGGCGCTCGTGTTCGCCCCCTCTCTCGCCGTCGCCGGCGACCTGGCCCGCGAGGGCGAATCGGGCACCACCCTCTCCGTGCTGACGATGGCGTTCGGTCTCGGCGTCGCCATCGGTCCCATCGCCTCGGGCTATCTGGAGCGGTTCGGATTCGCGGTTCCCTTCGTCGCGGCCGGCGCGCTCGCGGCGCTCGCGCTGCTACTCGTGTACACGCAGGTCGGCGAGACGGGCGATCCCCGGGCGACCCTCGATTGGCCGTGGTCTCCCGGAGACTGAGAAGTGCGCCCCGTCTCTCAGTCGCTAGCCTACCGCCGGCGACCGACACCGACCCGCTTGGGCCGTCACTCGAACTCGGGGTCACGCTTCTCGACGAAGGCTTCCATGCCCTCGCGCTGGTCGGCCGTGCCGAACAGGCCGCTCCAGGCCCGTCGCTCGACGGTGAATCCGCCCTCGCCGCCGGTCTCGTGGTAGGCGTTGAGCGCCTCCTTGGCCGCGTAGAGGGCGTTGCGGGGTTTGGCCGCGAGCGTCGCCGCCATCTCGTCGACGTGATCCGAGAGGTCGTCGTGGGCGACCACTTCGCCGACGAGTCCCTGCTCGTAGGCGTCCTGTGCGTCGAGGCGGTCGCCGAAGTAGATCAGCCGGCGCGCCGTCTCGTCGGACACGAGGCGCTGGAGGAGTTGCGTGCCGCCCCATCCGGGGATGATACCCAGATCGATCTCTGTCTGTCCGATGACGGCTCGTTCGCTCGCCACCCGTAGATCACAGGCGAGGGCGAACTCACAGCCCCCGCCGAAGGCGTAGCCGTTGATCGCGGCGATGGTCACGCCGGGGAACGACTGCAGGTCGCGGACGACCGCCTGGCCGCGCTCCGCGTAGGCGAGTGCCTCCGGCGTCGAGAACTCCTTCATGTAGTCGATGTCGGCGCCGGCGATGAACGCGTCGTCGCCGGCACCCGTGAGGACGAGCACCCGCGCCTCCTCGCGTTCGGCCTCGGCGATGGCCGCCGTAATCTCGTCGAGCGTCTCCGAGTTCATCGCGTTCAGCGCGTCTGGGCGGTCCACGGTGAGGCGGGCGACCCCGTCGGCGATATCGAGCGTGACGGTGTTCCAGGACACGCCCGTCCGGACGGCGGCCAGGAGGTTAATCGTTCGGGGTAGGCACCGCGCTCGGATCCGTGGCTTACACCGACGCCTCGTAGCCGGCGTCCGCCACCGCGGCGACGAGCGCCGCCGCGTCCGGGTCACCCTCGACGGTTGCCGACTCCGTCTCGCGGTCGGCTGTTGCGTCGGTCACGCCGTCGACGGCCGCTAGGGCCTCGACGACGGCTCGTTCGCAGTGTTCACACGACATTCCTTCGACGGTGATCGTCTGCGACATGGCCGTCGGGCGTACGGGTTGGCGACTCCTTCGGCCTGTCGGTTCGTCGCCGCCCTCGACCGGTCACGACAGCCACGCTCGGTATCGGCTTTCGAATCGAAAGCTCACGGCCACCTATATCCCGGGGACCGAAGCAGTAAACGCACTAAGGGAGTACCCCGTAGACTAGAGTACGATGGACGTACGCACCTCCCGACTCGACATCAGGGGGATGTCGTGTGCCAACTGCTCGGCCACGGTCGGGGACGCACTGACGGCTCTCGACGGCGTGCGCGACGCGACGGTCAACTACGCCACCGACGAGGGGACCGTCGAGTACGACCCCGAGGCGGTGTCGCTCCGCGACATCGTCGCGGCCGTCGAGGACGCCGGCTACGGCGTGGTTACCGACACCACGACCTTCGCCATCACCGACCTGTCGTGTGCGAACTGTGCGGACACGACCGAGGCGGCGCTCGATGCCGTCCCCGGCGTCGTCGAAGCGACCGTCAACTACGCCACCGACGAGGCCCAGGTCACCTATCTCCCCGGGACCACCTCGGTGGCCGCCCTCCACGACGCCGTCGCGGACGCGGGGTACACGCCGGTCGGAGCCGACGACGGCGAGGACGACGGGGCTGCCGACGCCCACGAGGACGCCCGCGACACCGCACGTCGGGCGGAGATTCGTCGACAGCGTCGGCTGACGGCTTTCGGCGCGGCGCTCGCGGCGCCGCTGCTTTTCTTTCTCGTCGAGGAACTCCTCCTCGGGGGCAGCTACCTCCCCGACCACGTCCTCGGCATCCCGCGCGGCTGGGTGCAGTTCCTGATCGCCACGCCCGTTCAGGTCGTCCTTGGCCGCCCCTTCTACCGGAACGCCTACACGGCGCTCGCGAAGAACCGCCGCGCCAACATGGACGTCCTCATCGCCCTCGGATCGACGACGGCGTACGTCTACTCTATCGCCGTCCTGTCGGGGGTGATCGTCGGCCGGGTCTACTTCGACACCGCGGCGCTCATCCTCGTGTTCATCACGCTCGGCAACTACCTGGAGGCCCGGTCGAAGGGGCAGGCCGGCGACGCCCTCCGGAAACTGCTGGAGATGGAAGCCGAGACGGCGACACTCGTCGACGACGACGGCACCGAACGCGAGGTTCCCGTCGCGGACGTCGCGGTCGGCGACCGGATGCAGGTCCGGCCCGGCGAGCGGATTCCGACCGATGGCGTCGTCGTCGACGGGGCGAGCGCGGTTGACGAGTCGATGGTGACCGGCGAGTCCGTCCCCGTCGAGAAGGACGTGGGCGACGAGGTGGTCGGCGCCACCATCAACGAGAACGGCGCGCTCGTCGTCGAGGCGACGCGGGTCGGCGCCGACACGGCGCTCCAGGAGATCGTCCGCACCGTCAAGGAAGCCCAGTCGCGCCAGCCCGACATCCAGAACCTCGCGGACCGCATCTCCGCGTACTTCGTCCCCGCGGTCATCGCGAACGCCCTCCTATGGGGCGCGCTGTGGTCGCTCTTTCCCGGGACCCTCGCCGCCACCATCGAGTGGCTGCCGCTGTGGGGTCTCGTCGCCGGCGGCCCCATCGTCGCCGGCGGCACCGTCTCGACGTTCGAGTTCGCGGTCGTCGTTTTCGCCTCGGCGGTCCTCATCGCCTGTCCCTGTGCGCTGGGGCTGGCGACCCCCGCGGCGACGATGGTGGGCACGACCATCGGCGCGCAGAATGGCGTCCTGTTCAAGGGAGGTGACGTCCTCGAACGCGCCCGAGACGTCGACACGGTCGTCTTCGACAAGACCGGCACGCTAACCCGAGGCGAGATGTCGTTGACCGACGTGGTCGCCCTCGACGGCCGGCCGGCGAACCACGACGGGACCGCCGCCGACGGCGGCCAGGTGACGGCCCGCGAGCGCCCGAGCGAGGACGAGGTTCTGTGTCTCGCCGCGACGGCCGAACGCGCGAGCGAACATCCGCTCGCCCGCGCCATCGTCGACGGCGCCACGGCCCGTGACCTCGCGGTTGGCGACGCCGACGACTTCGAGAACGTCCCCGGGCAGGGCGTCCGGGCGACGGTCGACGGGGAGACGGTCCTCGTGGGCAACCGGACCCTCCTGGGCGAGGCTGGGATCGACCTCTCACCGGCCGCCGAGACGATGGAACGACTCGAATCGGCGGGAAAGACCGCGATGCTCGTGGCGCGTGTCGCCGACGGTGACGGCACACTCTTGGGCGTCGTCGCCGCCGCGGACACGGTGAAACCGGGTGCGAGCGAGGCCGTCGACGCACTCCAAGCCCGTGGTCTCGACGTGACGTTGCTCACCGGCGACAACGAACGCACCGCGCGCGCGGTGGCCGAGCAGGTGGGAATCGACCCCGCGAACGTCCGGGCAGAGGTGTTACCGGAGGACAAGTCGGACGCGGTGGCGGCGATTCAGGAGGACGGTCGCGCCGCGATGATGGTCGGTGACGGTGTGAACGACGCCCCTGCTCTCGCCGTCGCGTCCGTCGGCTGTGCCATCGGCTCGGGCACTGACGTAGCCATCGAGGCAGCGGACCTGACGCTGATGCGTGACGACCCGCTGGACGTGGTGAAGGCCATCCGCATCTCGGACGCGACGCTCTCGAAGATCCGGCAGAACCTCGTGTGGGCGCTCGGCTACAACACCGCGATGATCCCGCTGGCCTCGCTAGGCCTGCTCCAGCCGGTCCTCGCGGCGGCGGCGATGGCCTTCTCCAGCGTCTCGGTGCTCGGCAACAGTCTCCTCTTTCGGCGGTACACGCCCGATCACGACTACCGGCTCCTCGGGCGGTTTCGCTGACCGGTCACCCCCCGTCGCGTCGCCGGCCGGTCGAACGGAACACCGATATGGGTGACCGACGAATCGGGCGTCGATGACGCTGTCCTCGGAGGAACGCGACCGACTGGCGGATATCGTCCGCCTCCAGCCGACGAAAAACAAGGAGCTGCAAGAGCGCTGGGGACTCGACAGCGGCAGCGCGGTCCACGGCTACCTAGAGGAGCATCTGAGCGACTACTACTACCGGAACGACAATAGCTACATCTGTGCGACCCCCGAGGCGGCCGACCTCACGGACGCCGACCCGGGGATGGAAGGCGACGAGGACGGACCACAGGTCATCCGCGTCCCGGAACTCGAAGCGCGGGTGTTCGAGGTGGTGGCTGGTCTCGACGAGCGCTCCGAGAGCGTCGTGAGCGTCCTCCAGAAGGTGCGGGCGACCTTCGACGCCGATCCCGACGTCGACGCCGTGCGCGAGGCGCTCCAGAGCCTCCGTCGCAAGGGGGTCGTCGAGGTGGTGTATCGCACCGTCCCGACGTTCAAACGCGCCGTCGAACGGGACCGCATCGACGTCGAAGTCGTCGAGTCCTGATCACTCCTCTGGCTCCCGAATCCGCCGCCGTCGCCGCGCCAGCAACCGCTGGATTCCCTTTCCGGGTCCGCCCTCGATGGGCCACCCGCGGGTGCGCCAGGAGGGTGGTTCGGGCTGGAACTCGGGGCAGTCGCCCGCACACGCCCCGGCCGTCTGGTGGCACTCCATCGCCGCACACCAGGGGACGAAGGCCCCCGATGTCGACCGCAGTTCGAACCAGCGACAGTCGGGGCGCATCGTCTCGACGTAGGACCGCCACCCCGAGCCGTAGGCACGCTCGGCGAGTTCGAGCCGCGTCGTCGCCTTCTCGGCCGCCGACAGCGACGTGTCGGCGCTCGGGTCCAGCGCCGACGGATGCCACGCGACGCGTGCCTCGGGGTCGTCACCGTCGAACGCCATCACCAGCACGCCCGCCTCGACGGGGAGGTCCTCCAGCAACGCGGGTTCGACCGTCTCGCCCGTCGCGGCTGTCGCGACCCACACCTCGTCGGCGAGGGCCGTCGTCACGTCGTGTTCGAGTTGGTCACCGAGGCGACGTGCCGCACTCGCCGAGAGGTCGGGTTTGTTCTCGACGGCGACGATCCGGCGGACCCAGTCGGGGTAGGGAGCGACCTGCCGGATCTCGATCCGGTTGCCCGCCCGGCGAGTCTCGGCGACGCCGCGGTCGGCGGCCCGGTGGACAGCCGCGCGGACGTACCGCCACGGGTAGCCCGGGTCGGGGAGGGCGTCGCGGTACCACGCCCACTCGGCGGGCGCGTGCCGGACGACGTGCAACAGATCCGAATCGAGGGTCCGCTCGCCGAAGGCCGCGCGGGCCGCAAGCCCCGCGGGGTCGGCCTCGACGACCACGGTGTCCCAGCGGCGCTTCCGGGTGCCGAGTTGGCGGGCGACGACCGGAACGGCGTCCGTTTCGCGGTCGGAGTCGGGCGGCCACGCGCGTTCGGCCCACCGGCAGGTGACGAGTTCGAACCCGAACTCCGCATCACCGGGGGCGCCGTCGCTCACGGTGCCGACGCGGGTGCCGGACGAGCGTGTTCCGGCCACATCGCGGTCACCCGACGTACGTCCGGTCGCCCTCCCCGTCCTCGGCCTCGGGTTCGGCCACGAGTTCGTCTAGGTACTCGTGGGCGTCCTCCAGGATCTCACGAGGGCCGTCCTGCGTGATGGTGTTGATCGCCTGCTCGTAATCTCGCCACTGGAGGTCGCGGTGCTCGTTCGAGAGTTCGGCGCTGGCCTCGAACGAGCGGGCGATAAACAGGTGGACCGTCTTGTGGATAGTGTTGCCGCCGGCTTCGAACACGTAGTCGTACTCCTCTCGAAAGCCGTCGATGAGCCGGAAATCCTCGATTCCGGCCTCCTCGGTAACCTCTCTGATCGCGGTCTGCTGGAGCTCCTCGTCCCCCTCGACCCCGCCTTTGGGGAACTCCCAGTCCCCCGGTCGGCTCTTCAGGAGGAGATACTCCCGGTGGCCGCGGGTGTCGCGGAAGAGGATGGCTCCAGCACTGGTCGCTTCAACCGTCATTACCGGCAGTAGACGGCCGTGGGTTAATAGAATGTCGGACGGGCGAGACGGCGGGCCGGACGGACGTGCTTTTGGTCTCTGGCGTATACGGATGGAGTACTGATGGCCTTCGTCACCAAACTCAGCTTCCAGAGCGGAGACCGCGAGGTGCTCGAGTCGCTCGTGACCGACCTCAAGCGGATGGTCGAGCGAAAGGGTGCCGAGTGCAAGGGTCCCCACTCGGCGCCGCCCGAACGACTCACCGTCCCGCAGTACCAGACCCTCCAACCCGGCGAGCAGTTCGACTCCTGGGAGTACACCAGCTACTCCCGGCGGTTGGAGATTCACGGTAGCGACGACGTGGCCCGCCAGGTCGGACACATGGACTTTCCCGACAGCGTTCACGTCGAAATCGAGGTCGACCGCAAGAAACCACTCGGCTACCGAAACGAGTAGCGGCTACGTGTCGCCCTCGACGACGCCGAGGAACTCGCCGGTCCCCGTGCTGTCGCCGTCGTCGAACTCGGTGACGCGGAATCGGACCAGTTGGTCGCCCAAGTCGTCGTCGGCGTCCGGGAGCGCGATGATCGTATCACCGATTCGTACCTGTGCCGTTCCGTCCGCGTAGCCCGTGACGTAGGCGGTGAGCTCGTCGCCGGCCGCGTACGCCGGCCGGTTCGTTCGGAACGTCCAGCCCTCGAAGAACTTACCGAGGCTCATACGCGGGCCACCTCCTCGCTCTGCCGGTCGGGAACGTACTCCAGCCCGTAGCCGGTCCAGGCCGCAATGAGGAAGACGGCGACGAGGAACCAGCCGTGGAAGACGTACGGCCAGACCGCCGCCGGATTGGCGAGCATCGCCTCGGTGAACCAGTCGAACTGCTGGGGCAACTGGATCATGGCGGCGTAGCCCGCGAGGACGCCTCCGCCCCACGGGAAGATATACCCGAGCGCCGAGGTGTTGGCGTCGAGGATGTTCGCGCGCCGGTAGCCGTTGATGTTGAACCGCTGGCCGAGCGTGCGGATGAAGGGCGCGATGGCGATTTCGGCGGCCGTGTTGATCGTGATGGTCGCGTTGACGATGGCCGTGCCGATGACCATCGTCGTCTCGGCGCGTCGGACCGTCGTCGCGACGTGTTCGAGCAGCCACTCCTCGATGGCGGCGAAGCCGCCGCCGACGCGCATCACCTGCGCCGCGCCGACGATGAGGAGCACGAGAACGATCAGCGGGAAGAAGCCGAGTGCGCCAGTATAGAGGCTCCCGCCGACGGTCGCCGAGGCGTCGGGAGCGATCTCGATCACGCTGCCGAGGACGGGCAGACCGTTGAGAGTCGCCGCGATTCCCGACTCGCTCGTCGACCGGAAGACGAGCATCGCCGAGGCGGGCGCGAGTCCGAGCGCGATGTTCAGGGCGACCGAGACGATCAGGCCCCACGAGACTGCCTCGATGATGTGTCGCCCCGCAACCGCGGTGCCGATGACGGCCAGGATCGAGAGCAGGTGGACGAGACCGAGCGGGCCGGCGCCGCCGCCGGCACTCGCGGCCACATCGAGCGGTTCGCCCGCCATCGCCTGGCCCGCGACGATGTAACTCGCCAGCGCGAGCACCGCGGCCACGAGAGCGTACTTGAAGCGCGAGGCGACGACACCCCCGATGTCGGCGTCCTGCGTCACCGCGCTCACGATGGTGGTGTCGGAGACGGGCGCGAGGTTGTCGCCGAAGACTGCCCCCGAGAGGATGGCGCCGAACAGGAGGACCGGATCGGCGCCGAGCAGGACGCCCGCGGGGAAGACGAGGCTGGTAAAGGCCACCGCGGTACCGTAGCCGGTGCCAATGCCGGTCGCCAGGAGGGCGGCGAAGATGAACGTCAGCGCCGGGAACAGCGCCGCGCCGACGTCGGCGGCGCTCGATGCCCACACCAGCCCGTCAACGAACCCGCCGGCTTGGATCGTGTCGGCGAACATGCCGGCCCAGAGCCAAGCGACCACCGCTGTCGCGGCCACGCGCTGGGTCATTCCCTCGAAGATGACGTCGGCGTAGCTCTTCCAGTTGCCTTTCACGAACAGCATGCCGACGATGAGACCGACGAGCATGCCGATGACGAGCCCCGATGTATCGCCGATGCCGAGGAGCCCACTCTGGACGATAGCCCAGGCGATGAAGATGGCAAGCGGCAGGGCGCTCATCACTCGGCCGCCGTAGAACTCGACGCGCGACTCGTCGGGCGGGTCGTCGGGGAGGTCGGTTTCGCTCATCCCGTGTGGGAGTCGTCTATCCCCTTGATTAAATACGCCGGTTCCGGCCGACCACTTATTTCCCGGGCGAGCCATCGCCCCAGTATGAGTCTCGATAGCCCCGACGCCGACTCGCTACGCGACCTGCGCCGTGACCTTCATCGCCACCCGGAACCGGCGTGGCGGGAGTTCTATACGACCGCCCGCCTCGTCGACGAACTCGAAACCCGCTCCCTGGACGAACTCCACGTCGGACCCGAGGTCCTGTCCGAGGACCGCCAGGGCGTGCCCGATACGGCCGAACTCGAAACCTGGGCCGAACGGGCGGTCGACGCCGGCGCCCGCGCGGACGTGGTCGACCGACTGGCCGGCGGCGAAACCGGCGTGATCGCGACCCTCCACTGTGGCGACGGGCCTACCGTCGGTGTCCGGGTCGACATCGACGGCCTCCCGATTACGGAGGCCGACGACTCGTCACACCGTCCCGCGGCGGAGGGCTTTCGCTCCGAGAACGAGGGATACATGCACGCCTGCGGCCACGACGCCCACGCGACTATCGGCGTCGGCGTCCTCGACGCCGTCGCGGAACGTGACTTCGACGGGACGCTGAAGGTGTTCTTCCAGCCGGCCGAGGAAACCGTCTCCGGCGGCAAACCGATGGCCACGAGCGGCCACCTCGACGACGTGGAGTATCTGCTGGCGCTCCACGTCGGCCTCGATCACCCGACCGGCGAGGTGGTCGCCGGGGTCGATGGCTTCCTCGCGGTGAGTCACTTCGACGCCGCGTTCGCGGGGGCGTCATCCCACGCTGGCGGACACCCCGAACGCGGCCGCAACGCGGTCCAGGCGATGGCGACGGCGATCCAGAATCTCTATGCGATCCCCCGTCACCACGACGGCGCCACCCGCGTCAACGCCGGCCGCGTCGGCGGCGGCACCGCCTCGAACATCGTCCCCGAGGAGGCGTTCATCGATGGCGAGGTGCGCGGCGAGACGACCGAACTGATGGAGTACATGGACGACCACGCGATGCGGGTCCTCCGCTCGGCCGCCGAACTCCACGACTGCGAGGTCGACATCGAGTACGCGGGCCGGGCGCCGAGCGGCGAGAGCGACGGCGAACTCGCCGGAGTGGTCGCGGACGTCGCTGGCGACACCGCGGGCGTCACCTCGATTCTCGACCGCGACACTCTCGGCGGGAGCGAGGACGCCACCTACCTCATGCGCCACGTCCAGGATCAGGGGGGACTCGCCGCCTACGTCGGCGTCGGCACCGACCACCCCGGCGGGCACCACACGCCGACGTTCGACGTTGACGAGGAGACAATCGACATTGCGGTCGACGTGCTGTCGGGTGCAGTCGAGCGGATCGGCACGGAGCAGCCGTGAACACGGGAGTCGCGGGTACGCGACCGATCACCGACACCCGGCGCGTGGCGGGCTAGTACTTCGGATCGGCGCCCGTCGTCTCGTAGACTCGGTCCATCACGCCGTCGCGTTCGGCCTGCCAGGCCGACAGCCCCTCGGGACCCGAAGGGTAGGCGTCGTAGCGGTCGATCAACTCCTCGGCCAACTGTTTGGTCCGATAGAAATCGAGAATCGTCCCCCAGTAGCCGAAGCTCTTGATCGCGCTTTTGAGCTTTAGCGCTAGTCCCATCGAGGTCGACCCCGAGTACAGCGCCTCGGCGAGTTTCTCGCCGGGGAGCGAGGCGAGAAGCCCCATCAGATCGTCGACGTCGACGGCGGTCGAGAGCACGTTGTAGACGTCGAGACCGGCGTAGCGGCCGCCGAAGTGATCCATCACCCGCTCGTTGTACGCCCAGAGCGCCGCCTCGGTTGGGTCGTCGCGAGCGTCGACGATGGTCTCGGCGGCGTAGGTGCCGGCGTAGGCCGCGCCGGCGATGCCGCCGCCGGTGGTCGGGTTGACGTGCCCGGCGGCGTCCCCGACGGCGACGAAGCCCGGCGCGACCGCCGAGTCGTACGGCCGTCGGGTTGGCAGGGCAGCGCCGAGTTTGTCCTGCACCTCGGCGCCCGCGAACTCGGGGCGGCGCTCCAGGTCTGCCCGCAGGTCGTGGACCAGTTTCATCGGTTCCTCGGTCATCTGGAAGCCGAGACCGGCGTTGATCGTCGTGCTGGTGCGCGGGAAATACCAGAGGTAGCCGGCCGCACGCTGGGTCGGCTTGAACACGAGGGCGTCGTCCCACTCCACGGGGTCCGGGACCTCGACGATTTCGCGGTAGGCCGAGCAGAACTGCGAGTAGGAGACGTTGGTGTCGAAGGTCGCCCCGTCGAGGTCGGCCTTATCCTGAAGGATCGAGAGGGCACCGGCGGCGTCGACGGTCACGTCCGCCTCGTAGGTAACCGGGTCGCCCTTCCTGATTCCGCGGACGCCGGTCACCCGGTCGCCCTCCTGCAAGACGTCCTGCACGACGGTGTCGTAGTGGAACGTCGCGCCGGCCGACTCGGCGCCGTCGATGATCCGGCGGCCGAACCCCTGGCGGTCGATGACGGCCAACTCGCCCGGGACTGGGATATCGAGAACCGTATCGTGAGCCGGAAGTTCGAACCGGCCGTGGTCGACGCCCGTGTTGGTAAACGAGCCTTCGATCCGCGACTTGGGGATGGCCTCCGGGAAGGCGTCGGCCCCCTTCAGGGCGTCGCCACACGCGATGTGACCCGCCTCCGACTCGTCTTTCCGCTCGACGACGACGACGTCGAGACCGTCTTGGGCGAGGCTGGCCGCGGCATAACAGCCCGCGGTGCCCGCCCCGACGACGACGACGTCGCACTCGTGGGTGGTCATTGGTTGGATGTCGCGGCCGCGGTGGGAAAACTCTTCGCTCACGTTTTGTCGGAGACGCGGCGACGGAACCGGCCGCGACGGCTACGACGCCCGCTCGACCGCTGCCTCGACGAGCGTCCGCGCCTCGGCAACCAGGTCGTCGACGGTCTCGCTCTCGGCGTACAGTCGGACGTAGGGTTCGGTGCCGCTCGGCCGAACCAGTACCCACGACCCGTCGGGGCGGTCGAGGCGCACCCCGTGATCGGTGTCTACCGTCGCCTCGGGAAACGCCTCGGGGAGCGTCGTCCCCAGTCGCTCCATTGCCGCCGCCTTCGCCCCGTCGGGACAGGAGACGCTCACCTTTCGGTAGGGGCGCTCGGTCACGGGCGCCCGCAGCGCCGGCAGCCCCTCGGCGGCGACGAGGCGGGCGATCACGGCCGCGCTCGCGACGCCATCGATCCAGCCGCCAAAGCGTGGGTGGATATGCTTCCAGGGTTCGGCGGCGAACGCCACCGTCTCACCCGCCTCGCGGGCGTCGGCAATCCCCTCGTGAAGCGATCCGAGCGCGACCCGTTCGACCCGGCCACCGGCCGCCGTCACCCGTTCGTCGATCCGGCCGGAGGCGTTGGGCGTCGTCACGACCACCGGGTCGGCGGCGTCGCTCGTCCGGACGTATCGCTCGGCGACGACCGCGAGGACGGTGTCCTCGTGGACCACCTCGCCCGCCCCGTCGACGATCACGATCCGGTCGGCGTCGCCGTCGTGTCCGATCCCGAGGGCGGCGTCCGGGTCGTCGGCCACGAACGCCCGGAGGTCGGCAAGTGAGTCGGGCGTCGGCTTACTCCCCCGGCCCGGGAAGTGACCGTCGACGTTCGCGTGCAACGAGACGACGTCGCCGCCAAGTTCCCGGATGATCGCCGGTGTCGCCGGCGCGCCGGCCCCGTTCCCGCAGTCGACGACGACCCGCAGGCCGTCGAGCGGGGCACCGAGGTTCCGGGCGTACTCGACGACCGCCGCGCGGTAGTCGGGAAGTGGTGACGACTCTCGACGGTCCCCCCACGCGTCCCACGGGACCGGCCCCTCGTCGGCCTCGATCCGTCGTTCGACGCCTCGTTCGGCCGCGCGGTCGTACTCGACGCCGTCGACGAAGGGCTTGATGCCGTTGTCACCCGGCGGGTTGTGTGACGCGGTGAGCATCACGCCCCGTCGCCCTCGCGAGGCGAACGCCAGCGCAGGGGTGGGGACGACGCCGACCCGCCGGACCGCAGCGCCGCCGGAGAGTGCGCCCGCCTCGACGGCGGCCGCGAGGCCGGGGCCGGTCGTTCGGCCGTCGCGACCGACCACCACCTCGTCGGCCTCGCGGCCGACCGCTCGCCCGACCGCGACCGCACGTTCCGGCGTCACGTCCGTCTCCACGCTCCCGCGGATGCCCGCCGTCCCGAACAGGTCCATACTGGCTTTCCGAGGGCCACCGATTTGTATCGGTCGGTGGCTTCCGAAAGCTTGACCGGCACCCCGGCGGATGGACCGGTATGTCAGCGGCCGAGCCGTCCGACGGCCCCGTCCGGATCGACCGCGTCGCCGTCGCCGTCGTCGCCCTCACCCTCGCCGCCCTAGCGGCCCGCCTCGTCGGTCTCGGGTCCCGCCCCTTCCACTGGGACGAGGCCCGCGTCGGCTACTGGACCCTCCGCTTTCTCGACGCTGGTGCCTTCGAGTACCGGCCCGTCGCTGGCGGCCCTCTCCTCTATGTCCTCGACCGGACGGTCTTCGCGCTCGTCGGCGCTACGGACACCACCGCCCGCGCCGTCGTCGCTGTCGTCGGTGGTCTCGCCCCGCTTGTCGCGCTCCTCTTCCGGCGTGGCCCCGACGACAAGTCGGTCCCGCGATACCGTCTCGGCGACGCCGAGACGGTGGTCCTCGCTGCCCTCCTCGCCGTCTCCCCCGTGTTGCTCTACTACGGGCGCTTCCTCCGGGGCGACGTCCCCCTCGCTGTCTTCTCACTTCTCGTCGTCGGCTGTGTGATTCGCGTCCTCGACGGGGGCGGCCCGCGCTATCGCTACCTCGGCGCCGTCGCCCTCGCCCTCGCCGTCGCGTCCTCGGGGTTCGTCGTCGGCTCCGTCGTCTGCTGGCTGGCCGCGGCGGCACTCACCGTCGACCAGCGACGCCTCGTCGGCGAAGGAGCGTTCGCCCGCGTCGCCGTCGGACGCGCGGCCGAGCGACTCCGTGGGTCGCCTCGCTCGGCGCTCGGTGCGCTCGCCGCCTTTCTCGTCGTCCACGTGTTCTTCTACGCGCCACGGGTCGGCGGGTCGATCCGCCCGTCGCCAACGACTATCGAGGCGGCCGTCCTCGGTGCGCCCCGGCAGTTCTACGCGGTGCGGGTCGTCGGCCGGCGACAGGGCGGCGAACACGAACTGCTTCCCTACCTGAGCGCGCACGTCGAGACGCTGCTGGCGGCCTCGGGGGTCGTCCTCGCGCTTGCCGTGGTGGGCTTTCTCGCCGACCGCTACGGTCGCGGCCCGTCACGGCCGGTCGTCGCCTTCCACGCCTACTGGGCCGGCGCTTCGCTGCTGGTCTTCCCCGTCATCACCGAGGAGAGCGCGGCGTGGCTGACCGTCCACACCGTCGCGCCGGCGCTGGTGCCCGCGGCGGCGGGGGTCGGCCTGCTCGTTCGGTACGGCGCGCGCGGCCTCGACCGGTCGGACGCGACGGCCGTCGCCGTCGCCGGACTGCTCGGTCTCGCGCTCGTCGGCCAACTCGGTGTTGCCGTCGCGGGCACCGCGTACGGCCCGACGACGACTGAGAACCCACTCGTCCACCACGCCCAGCCGGGCGACGACCTCAACCCCTTCGTCGACGACGTATCGGCCGCCATCGAGGGCAACCGCGGGACCGACGTGCTGTTCTACGGGTCGACGTTCGTCCCCGCGGGGCCGGACGGTGCCACGGCCGAGCGCCCGCCGGTGAGCGACACCTGGGGCAACCGCCTCCCGCTGGCGTGGTATCTCGAACGGCTGGGTGCCGAGACTGACGGCGTCCGCGACCCGCGGGAACTGGCGGCGACGGAGACGCCGCCAGTAGTCATCGCCGACGCCAGCCAGCGCTCGACGCTTGCGCCACGGCTCGACGGCTACGAAGCGCGCACCTACCGGCTGTCGCTCTGGGATCGAGAGGTCGTCGTGTTCGTCCGCTAGCGGAAGCCCATCGCTTCGATCTGTTCCTGATAGCGGTTGCGGATGGTGACCTCGGTCACCTGGGCGACGTCGGCCACCTCGCGCTGGGTCTTTTTCTCGTTACAGAGCAGCGAGGCGGCGTAGATGGCCGCGGCGGCGAAGCCGGTCGGGGACTTGCCCGAGAGCAGGCCCTGTTCGGCCGACACGTCGATGATCTCTGTCGCCTTGGCCTGGACCTCCTCGCTGAGTTCGAGCGCGGAGGCAAACCGCGGGACGAACTGCTTGGGGTCGACCGGCTTGAGTTCGAGACCGAGTTCCTGGGAGATGTAGCGGTAGGTCCGACCGATCTCCTTTTGCGGGACACGAGAGACCTCGGCCACTTCGTCGAGCGACCGGGGAATGCCCTCCTGCCGACAGGCGGCGTAGAGGGCGGCGGTGGCGACACCTTCAATCGAACGTCCGCGGATGAGGTCCTCGTTGAGCGCGCGGCGATAGATGACCGAGGCAACCTCCCGTACCGACCGCGGGACGCCCAGTGCCGAGGCCATCCGGTCGATTTCGCTCAGCGCGAACTGGAGGTTTCGCTCGCCCGCGTCCTTCGTCCGGATGCGCTCTTGCCACTTTCGCAGTCGGTGCATCTGCGACCGCTTCTCCGAGGAGAGCGAACGCCCGTAGGCGTCCTTGTCCTTCCAGTCGATGGTCGTCGTCAGGCCGCGGTCGTGCATCGTCTCGGTAATCGGGGCGCCCACCCGGGACTTGCTCTGTCGCTCCGAGTGGTTGAACGCCCGCCACTCCGGGCCACGGTCGATCTGCCGGTCGTCGATGACGAGTCCACAGTCCTCACAGACGAGTTCCCCTTGGTCGGCGTCGGTGACGATGTTGTCGGACCCACACTCGGGACAGTCGACGGATTCGTCCGCTTCCTGTTCCGTCTCCTGGCTCCGCTGACGTTGGCGGCTCGGACGCTCCATTATAAGTGTCGTGGCGAACCTGTTATTTAAAACTTTGGTGGCGATACACCCAATCGGCCGATGGCGTCGACTCCGAGGTGTCGGCCCGAGCCGATCCAGGGCGTCGAGAGTCGACGCGGGGCCGCACGAGCGGCCGATTCGGGGGGCGGTACAAAGGTATTAGTTCCGACCACCCCTCGCGTGCGGCATGGACGACGCCGTCGACGCACTCGTCGAACGGTACCAAGAGCTCGCTCCGGACTGTCTCCGCGTCGCCGTTCGATACGAGGGCGACGAACACGCGGTTGCCTTCGCCCGCGACGACGTGGTCGAGATGTACTCCCCGGAGGAGTTCGATGCGAAGGTCAAACAGTTGGTCGTTGAGGGACTCGCCGATCAGCCCAATCAGGAGCAGTTCCGTCTCTACGGAGAGATGAACGTCGTTGTCCGGCGGTTCGACAACGCGGTCATGGTGCACTTCCCTCGCGACGAGTTCGCTGGCGTCGCCGTCACGTTCGACCGGGACGCGGGTCCCTCGCTCGATACCCTCGCCGACGTGGGCATCGACGTGTTGTCGACGGACGACACCGATCAGTAGGGCTGCCAGCCGGCGCCGCGGCCACCGAGTCCCCGCAGGCGGAGTTCACAGCCACTCTCGGTCTCCCGTGTCTCGACGATACCGTCGATCAACTGGCTGAGGATATCGCGCTCCCGTTCGGTCGGTGAGTCGACGACGAACACCCCGACGCCACCGATACTCTCGATCTGGCCCGACAGGACGTGGAGCATCCGGTAGACGCGCCGGAGGTCGTGGTACATCAGGAACGTCGACAGCGAGTGGATGCCGAACCGCATCGGCCGGCCGTCGGCGTGAATACGCTTGAACAGCCCGGAGAGTTCGATGCTCAGGCCGGTCATGTCGCGCGGCGACGAGACGTAGGAGGTCGTCGCTGTCTCGCGGACGGCGCCGAGTCCCCGCTCTCTGGTCACGCAGTCGACGACGTGCAACCGCTCGGTCGGCCACTCTCCGTTCCACTCGCGGAACAGTTCCAGCAGGTTGCCGGCACCCATCTTCGTCGTCACCATCGCCACCTCTTCGGCCGTGTCGCCGCCGAGGAGGCGGATCATGAGCTCTCGCTTGCGCGTGAGTGGGGGTCCCGAGACCAACAGTGAGGTTCCCGGGGGAAGCTCCTCGACCGGCAACACGCCGGAAGTGGAATACGCCATCGTAGCACGACAAGCGGGCGCGCCTGCTTCAAGGTGTGGCCTCCGTCCGGGGGTAACTTTATGTCGTCCCGGACGTGCCTGGTCGTACGTGAACGACTATCTGATCCTCCGCGAACTGGACGAACCGATCAGCCGCGACGACCTCCACGGTGCCGCCGAGAACTCCGGCGAGGCGCTAGAAGCTCTCCGCTCGGAAGGTGTCGACATCAAGTGGGTCGACTCCGAGGTGCTCACGAACGACGACGGCGAGGTGACGGGGACCTTCTGTCACTACCAGGCCGAAAGCGAGGACGCGGTTCGGGAACACGCCGACCGGGCGGGCCTGCCGGCGACCCGGATCGACCGACAGGGCGAACCCCTCGCTGGCGAGGAGTAGCGGCCGCGAAAGGCATCCTTCAAGTCCCCCCACGACCAACCCACGGGCGAACTATGCCCGAGTGCGTCGAATGCGGGGCCGACGTGACCCTGCACGAGGATCTGGAAGTGGGAGAGATCGTCGACTGTGGGACCTGTGGTGCCGAACTCGAAGTCGTCGGCCTCGACCCCGTCGAACTGGACGCCGCCCCGGAACTCGAAGAGGACTGGGGCGAGTAACGGACCGACTACACCTCTTCTTTCGGCTCCATTCGAGAACTGATCCGGGCACCCGTCCGGATCGACGGTCGGATAACTCCTCGGTGAGTCCGATAAAAGATCACCCGCAGGCATCCAGGGACCGAAAGTACCCCTACCAACTGCCCCCGAACCCCTGCGTCTCGTTACGAAGCGGGATCCGAACCGATATATATCTTGTGTCAGACGTGAGTCGGACACGCCGGTTGCTGGCTGTGTGAGGGTTCCACACGGACGAACCGCGCGCCGGAACAGAACGGTCGGAGACACTGAGGGTCCGCCGTCCGACTGGATAAAGAGTTTTGCCGGGCTCCGGTGTAGACCGAGCCATGACCGAACACACCGTCGAGTTCGTCGGCACCGGAGAGACGATCCAGGTGTCGGATAAGCGGACGATCCTGCAGGGGTGCATCGACGCCGGGATTGCCCAGGAGTTCTCCTGTCGCGTCGGGATGTGTCTGGCCTGCTCGGCGGAGATTATCGAGGGCGAGGTGACTCAGCCGGCCGCCCGGGCGCTGACCGAGGAGGAAGCCGAGTCGTACGCGCTGACCTGCATGGCTCGTCCGCAGAGCGATCTGGTACTCGACCGCGGGAAGTACCCCCCGAGCATCGAGGATGCCGCCACCGACGCGACGGACGCGGCCGCCGACGACTGACCCACCCCATGGACGCCGCCGACCTCCGGGCCGACGTCGAGGCCGAGTACGCCGACGCGCTCGCTCGACTCGGCTCACCCGACCTGCTCGTGGCGCTCTCGGACGGCGACCCGGACCCCGCAGCGCTGTTGTGTGCCGCCGCCGACAGCGAACACGCCGCCAGGGAGACGTTTCGAGAGTTCGTCGAGACGGCCGCCGACGACGCGGTCCGCGACACTTACGCCGCCGTCGCCGCCCAGGAGGACGACCACCTGCGCCGGGTCCGTGCCGTCGCGGGCATCGACGAGTACCGGCCCGACGGGACGGGTCCCATGCACGCCTACCTCCGTGGCCGGGAGGGACCGATCCACCGCGTCGCCGGCGGGATGGTCGGCCGGACGCTCGTGAGCCTCCGGACCCACGGTCGCCTGATCGACTTCTTCGAGGGACGCGACCCCGACGCCGAACAGTTGTTCCGGGCGTTGCGCGCCGAGACGGCCGACTGCCTCGACGACGGTCTCACCGCCCTCGACGCGCGGGCGACCGGCGACGACTGGGACGAGGCCCTGGCGGTGGCGGGCTACACCGTTCGCCTCGCCGCCGACGACCTTCGGGACGCGCTTCGCTCGTAGCCGCCGTGCGTGTCCCGCACACGGCCGTAGTAGGCTTTTCGGCGTCGAATCCCCTTTCGTGGTATGGAATACCGAACCACACGACGCCGGGCGATGGCACTGGCTGTCGGCACAACGGGTGCGCTCGCCGGCTGCCTCGACGGCGTTGCGAACACCGCTGGGGGGGCGAGCGACGGCGGACCCGACCGTGGGCCGCCGGCGGCAGACCGGCCGCGACACGTGGCCTATGATCCCGACCACCTCCACGGAGAGGTCGTCTCCGGCGGCCCCGACAAGGACGGTATCCCCGCGGTCGACGATCCGTCGTTCGTCGACGCGTCGGCGGCGTCCGTTCCCGGCGACGACGACGTGGTGGTCGGCGTCGTCCGCGGCGGGACGGCGACGGCCTACCCCCGGTCGATCCTCGTCCACCACGAAATCGTCAACGACCGCCTCGACGGTGTCCCTGTGAGCGTCACGTACTGTCCACTCACCGGGACGGTCATGGGGTTCGAACGCCGCGACACCACCTTCGGCGTCTCGGGCAATCTGGTCAACAACAACCTCGTGATGTACGACCGTGCGACCGACAGTCGGTGGCCACAGATGCTTGCCACCGCCATCTCGGGGCCACTCGTGGGCCGTACGCTTCGGGAGTTCGACCTCGTGTGGACCACCTGGGGTCGGTGGCGACGCCGCCATCCGGAGACACGCGTGCTGTCGACGGACACCGGCTACCTCCGGAACTACGGCGTCGACCCGTACGGCTCGTACACCCCGAAACGAGGCTACTACGCCCAAGAGTATACGATATTCTCGTCGCTCGCGGACGACGACCGTCTCGGGGCCAAGGACATCGTGGTCGGGGTCCGAACCACCCGCGGCGCCGCGGCGGTCGAGCACTCGCGGCTCCGGCGTCGGGGGCTTGCCGACCTCTCTATCGGGGGCCGCCGGATCGCCATCGTCCACGACCCGGGCCTCGACGCGGCGTACGGCTACGCGCTTCCCGCGACCACGACGGTGACCGCCGCGTCGACGGGCGTTGTCGTCGACGGCGTCCGCCGGCCGCCCGCCGCGCTCCCGTTCGACCGAGTACCGGCTATCGAAGCGATGTGGTTCGCGTGGGCGGGGTTCTACCCCGATACCGACCTCCATGCCTGACCGCACCCGCCGGACGGTCGCCGGGGTGACCACTGCCCTTCGCCAGCCCGGCGGCCGGGCGGCGTTTCTGCTCGCCCTCGTCGGCTATCCGCCGCTGTATCTCGCCTCTGTCGGCCACCTCGCCGTGGGGGCACGCGGATATTCGATCCGCGTCGTCGCCGACCCGGTCACCCGCGCCATGCGGTCGACGCGACCCTTCTCGTTCGAACCGGTCGCCCGGGTCGCCGTCGACCCCGTGGCAGTTCTGATCTCACCGCTGGACATCGGCGTCGCCCTCACGCTTGCGGCCCTCGTCGGGTGTAACCTCGCCCTCGCCGTCGCCGCCTGGCGCTCCCCGGCGACGTGCGGGGTCGAGGGATCGGTGGGATCGCTGGCCGGCTTGCCCGCCCTGTTGACCGGCGCGACCTGCTGTGGTCCCGCCGTCCTCGTCGCGCTTGGGGCCGGGGCGGCGGGGTCGCTGACCGCCGTCCTGTGGTATGCGACGCCGCTCGCGGGAGCCTTGCTCGTCGCGAGTCTCGTCTTCGTCGCCGGCCGCGAGGGTCACTGACGCCGTATCTCGGGGGGTTCGGCGGCGTCGCTCGGGCCGGTCGCGCGGTAGCCGTGAACGGCCGCGGTGACGCCGAACAGCGCGACGACGCCCGTCAGCCAGACCAACGGCGAGACGGCGCCGAACGGCGGCACGTTGAGCCAGACGGCGGCGACGACAGCCGTCGAAACGGCGGCGAGCGTGAGGTAGTACCGCTCCCAAGACGGTTGCTCCCCGCCGACGAGTTCGAGGTAAAAGTCCAGCTTTTCGACGGTGTCGGTGGGGTGGACGCGGCCGCTGTCGGGGTCGAATCCGATCAGGCCCGTCCGCTCCAGTTTCGGGAGGTGAGACTGCTGTAGGGCGGTGTAGACACGCTTTCGCTCCGCGGCGGTCACGTCGGGGATGGCACAGTCGTTCTCCCAGGCGGCAATCTGGTCGGCCAAGACGCCGATAGTCGTCGTCCCGTCTCGGAGGAGCACGTACAGCGCGTACCGCCGCCGCCGGTTGGACAGGATGTCGAATACCTCCTGTTCGGTCGGCTCGGACGCGCCGTCACCGTCCTCGCCGTCTCGCTCCGGCGGCGCCGTCCCCCTCGATTCACTCATCGATTGTCCGATACGAAGATGATGGCTACCGGGCTATTAAACTTCGTACTCCGCGCTTCGTTCCGGCCTTCGGGGACGGCGGCGCGGTGTGCGGGGCCGCAACGCGCCGGTCGCGAACCACAAGACACGAGGTACTCCGCGGCGTGTCGGACGTATGAGCAACTATCTCGTCGCCATGGAAGCGGCGTGGCTGGTTCGGGACGTCGACAACGTCGACGACGCCATCGGCGTCGCTGTCAGCGAGGCGGGCAAGCGCCTGAACGAACAGGACAAGGAGTACGTCGAGGTCGAGGTGGGTGTCACCCCCTGTCCGGCGTGTGGTGAGCCGTTCGACTCCGCGTTCATCGCCGCCGACACCGCGCTGGTTGGTCTCCTCCTCGAAATCGAGGTGTTCAACGCCGACGGCGAGAACCACGCCACCCGCATCGCGAAAAGCGAGGTTGGGGGTGCACTCCGTGACGTGCCACTGTCGGTGATCGAAGTCGCCGAAACCGACCCCGAGGCGGAGTGATCGCGCCGCGGTCGGCCACCGTCCGGGGTTGGCCCCGTTCTCACTCACGCTGCGCGTCCCCGTCGCGTTCTTTCAGCCACTCGTCGAGAAGGGTCCGAATCGCCGCCGCCCGGTTGTCGCGGTGGTCCTCGAAGGCGATGTCGTCGACGACGTCGACCGTCTCCTCGTCCAGTTCGACGGTGACCGTCTCCATCTCCGCGAGTCCGTCTCCCTCGTTCATGCGTTAGTCGCCACGGGGGAGGGCTACAAATAGCTCCGTCAGACGGCCGTCCGGCGCGCGTGTGACTCCGCGCGGGCGACGGATTTCACCGGTAGAAGTCGGATTTCCCCACGCGGTGTGGCGAGGCGTCGGCGACCCGACTGACCTTCGAGGGGTTCCGGTGGCGGACGATGACCACGTCGTAGGCGTCGTCGGCCGCGACGGTCCCGCCGACGCTGCTCAGCGACGACACGAGCCGACCGGCGTTTTCGCTGCCGACGAACACCATCGAGGCGTCCACCTCCCGGGCGAGCTTGCGGATCCGTTTGGCGATGGTCCCTGTGGCCGCGTGTCGCCCGACCGTCTCGTATCGGAACTCCGCGTTCGGGGTCAGCGACGCCACGTCCTCGTGGAGCGCCGAGACCACAGCCTCGCGGTCGAACGGCTCGTCCGACTCGAGCCAGCCCCGCTCACGCGCGTAGGCGGCGTTTTTCTCGGGGATTACACTCGCCGCCACCACCCGCTCGTCCAAGACGCTCCCGAACTCAACGGCCCGTACCAGTGCCGCTGCTGCGAGCTCCGAGCCGTCGAACGGCACAACGAACGTCATACGTCGTCGCTACGACCCCGGGGGCAAAGAGAGTCCGGGCAGATCGGGCGGGCACACGACTCATTAGCGTCCCGTCCGAAGCGGTGGCGATGACCGCCTCCTCCGACGCCGGGGCGACCGCCGATCACGACGACGTGGTGACCCTCGCCGACGTCCGCAAGACCTACGACGTAGGCGGGACCGTCGAGGCGCTGGCCGGCGTCTCGCTGTCGCTTCCAACGGGGTCGTACACGGCCGTGATGGGGCCGAGTGGCTCCGGAAAGTCGACGCTGTTGAATCTGATTGGGGCGCTCGATACTCCGACCGCAGGACGCGTCGCCGTCGCCGGCGAGGAAGTATCGGCGGTGAGCGAGCGCGCGCGGGCCGCGCTCCGCGGGACGGAAATCGGGTTCGTCTTCCAGACGTTCAACCTCCTCGCCCGGTTGACGGCCGTCGAGAACGTCGGCCTGCCGCTGGTCTTCGCGGGCGTCCCACGAGCGGAGCGACGCGACCGGGCGCGCGAACTGCTCGCCGAGGTCGGCCTGGGTGACCGGACGGACCACCACCCGACCGAGTTGTCGGGGGGGCAGCGCCAGCGCGTCGCCATCGCCCGCGCACTCGTCGCCGACCCGGCGCTCGTCTTGGCCGACGAGCCGACCGGGAACGTCGACACCGAAACTGGGAGTCGCGTCCTCGACGTCTTCGACCGCCTCCACGCGGCCGGCAACACCATCCTTCTGGTGACCCACGAGCGACACGTCGCGGAGCGAGCCGACCGGATCGTCCACGTCAGGGATGGCGAACTCGAACGGATCGAGACGCTCGACGGGGGCGAGCGATGCGACTGATCGAGTCGGTCAGGATCGCTTGGCGGTCGATCCGGAGCCACCGCCTCCGGTCGGCGTTGACGGTCCTCGGTCTCGTCATCGGTATCGCGTCGGTCGTCGTCTTCGCCACGTTCGGCGCGAGCATCGAGGCGGAGATCGTCGGCGACATCGAGGGATCAAGCGCGAGCAACGTCTATGTGTTCGCGACGCCGGCCGACGACGAGGACGGCGGCTTCGACCAGGTGGTTCAGCCGGCCTTTACCGAGCGCGACGTGGAGGCGCTGGCGTCCCTCCCGGGGGTGACCGCCGCCATCCCACGGGGGACCGTCGACGCCAACTCGCTCACCCACGGCGAGGACACCGTGGCCCGGCAGCGGGTGACGGCGACGACGCCAGCGACCTTCGACGAGGACCGGATCGTCGCCGGCCGCGGGTTCCGGTCGGGGAGCGCGGAGGTCGTCCTGAACGAGCGGGCGGCACGGACCTTCGCGGAGAACGTCACCGTCGGCGACCGCCTCACGCTCTCACTTTCGGGGAATCAGACCCGCGATCTCCGGGTCGTGGGAATCGTCAACGGCACCGCGGGCGGATTGCCGGTGAGCGACTTCGCCGAGGGCTCGCGGGTGTACGTCCCCGTCGACCCGTTCTACCGGACGGTCGTCGAGAGTCCGAGCGTCGGCGTCCGCCAGCGGGCCTATCCGCAGGTGACGGTCGTGACCGATCCGACGGGCATCGAGGCGACGCGGACGGCGGTGGCGACCTACCTCGACGAGGAGTCGGACGCACGGCTGTTGGTGCCGGCGGGGACGGAACCGACGGCACGGACGAGCGGTGACTTCGCGGCCCGCATCTCGTCGGTCATCGACCGGGTCACGCGGTTCGTGACGGGCGTCGCGGTGATCGGACTGGTCGTCGGCGCCATCGGCATCGCCAACATCATGCTCGTGAGTGTCACGGAGCGAACGCGAGAGATTGGCGTAATGAAGGCGGTGGGCGCGCGCAACCGGGACGTGTTGGTCCTCTTTCTCGTCGAATCGGGGCTGCTCGGGGCCGTCGGCGCGGTGCTCGCGCTCCCCGTCGGTATCGGGGTCGGATACGCCGCGACCCGGTACGCCGAGGTTGGCTTCACGCTCGCGCCGGGGTGGATGGCGACCGCGGTGGGTGTCGGCGTCGCCGTCGGCGTCCTTGCGGGGCTGTACCCCGCCTGGCGGGCGGCGCGTGTCGACCCCATCGATGCCCTCCGGTACGAGTGAGCGTGCGACCGTTACACAGGCGCATGCGCCGTCTCGCAACGTTTTTCCCGGCGGCGAGACGACGGATTACATGGCGAACGACGTTCCCGATTCGGATCCCTTCTCGACGAAGCTGCAGGTACCGGAGGCGCTGACGTTCGACGACGTTCTCCTTCGCCCGATGGAGAGCCACGTCGAACCCGACGAGGCCGACGTGTCGACGCGTGTGTCGACGAACGTCTCGCTCAACATCCCGGTCCTCTCGGCGGCGATGGACACGGTCACCGAGAGCGACCTCGCCATCGCGATGGCCCGCAACGGCGGGTTGGGCGTCCTCCACCGCAACATGACAACGGAGGAGATGGCCGTCGAAATTGAGCGGGTCAAACGCGCCGACGAACTGGTCATCCGCCGGGACAACGTGGTGACGGCCCGCCCGGAACAGACCGTTCGCGAGGTCGACGAAATGATGGAACACGAGGGTGTCAGCGGTGCGCCCGTCGTCGACGAGGACGACGTGGTTCTCGGCATCATCTCCGGGACGGACATCCGGCCCTACCTGGAGGTCGGCGAGTCTGACGAGGTGCGCAAGGCCATGACCGACGAGGTCATCACCGCCGGCGAGGGCGTGACCGCCCGTGAGGCGCTCGAACTCATGTACGACCACAAGATCGAACGGGTTCCCATCGTCGACGACGACGACCGCCTCGCCGGCCTCGTGACGATGCAGGGCATCCTCCAGCGACGCGAACACGAGAACGCGGCCCGCGACAACGACGGCGCCCTCCGAATCGGCGTCGCCGTCGGCCCCTTCGAGGACGACCGGGCGACCGTAGCCGACGACGCCGGCGCGGACGTGCTCTTCATCGACTGTGCCCACGCCCACAATCGGAACGTCATCGAGAGCGCCCGCGAGATCAGCGAGACGGTCGACGCCGACGTGGTCGTCGGCAACATCGGCACCCGTGAGGCGGCCGAGGCCGTCGTCGACTTCGCGGATGGCGTGAAGGTCGGCATCGGTCCCGGCTCCATCTGTACGACCCGGGTCGTCACCGGTGCAGGGATGCCACAGATCACCGCCGTCGCGGAAGTTGCCGACGTCGCCAGCCGGCACGACGTGCCGGTCATCGCCGACGGAGGCATTCGCTACTCCGGCGACGCCATCAAGGCTGTCGCCGCCGGTGCCGACGCCGTCATGCTCGGGTCCTTCTTCGCCGGCACGAAAGAGGCGCCCGGCCGGATCATCACCATGAACGGGAAGAAGTACAAGCAGTACCGCGGCATGGGATCGGTCGGCGCCATGCGCTCTGGCGGCGGCGACCGCTACCTCAAAGAGGAGGACGACGACGAGGGGTTCGTTCCCGAAGGCGTCGAGGCGGCCACCCCCTACAAGGGGACGCTCGCCTCCGAACTCCACCAGCTGGTCGGCGGCATGAAATCCGGGATGGGCTACGTCGGCGCGGCCGCTCTCCCCGAGTTCAAGCAGCGTTCGCGGTTTGTCCGCGTCTCCTCGGCCGGTCAGACGGAGGGTCACCCTCACGACGTGATGATCACCGACGAGGCCCCGAACTACAGTCCCCAAGAGTAATCACCGACCTGCCGGTGATATCCGTCAATATTCTACAATCACCGGTTCCGCAAGGAGTATTTTGATATGATCCGGCGATACATGGACATCCGTGAGTGGCCGCACTCCTCTCCAGGAGCAGATATGACCGACGATTCCCCCCTCGTCTTGGTCGTCGAAGACGAACGCGACTTGGCTGAACTCTACACGACGTGGCTTGCCGAGTCCTACCGCACACGTGCGGTCAACGACGGCTACACGGCGCTCGACGAACTCGACGACGAGGTGCGTGTCGTTCTGTTGGACCGCCGAATGCCCGACTTTTCGGGCGACGAAGTACTCGATGCCATCCGTGACCGTGGCCTCGATTGCCGGGTAACGATGGTGACTGCCGTGGAACCCGACATCGACGTGATCGACATGGGGTTCGACGACTACCTCGTCAAACCCGTTTCGCGGGAGGAACTCACGGGCACGGTGTCGAACCTGCTCGCCCGCGACGCGTACGACGAGGGTGTCCGCCGACTCTTCTCGCTCGCCTCGAAGAAGGCCCTGCTCGAATCCGAGTCTCCCAACTTGACACCCGAAGACTCCGAAAAGTACCAGCAACTTCTCGACGATATCGAGGAACTGCGGGGCGATCTCGACGACACGCTGGCACAACTCGGCGAGAGTGACGATCTGAAACGGATCTATCAGGATATCGGGCGTGACGCGGACGAAGAATAGTAACTGAAGAGACACGAAGTGCTGCCTTTTCCCGTCGCTCCCCGCCGCCGCCAGCCGTCTTCGGGTCGACCCAGTTTATGTCAGTAGTCAACGCGGTTAATTGATTATATTAACTATCAGATATTCTCGAAAAATTATAATTCTTGTCCGGGTGACTGTTCAGTTGCGATGTCCAAACGTGACAGCGGCACGGTGGCAGCGGCCGACAAGACTCGACAGTCAAACGTTACTGCCGACGGCAACAGCGGCGGTATCTCCGGTCCCTACACTGCCGACGGCAACAGCGGCGGCATCTCTGGCCCCTTCACCGCGGACGGTAACAGCGGCGGAATCTCCGGACCCTCAACCGCGGACGGGAACAGCGGTGGCATCTCCGGTCCGTTCACCGCTGACGGCAACAGTGGTGGCATCTCTGGGCCCTACACTGCGGATGGAAACAGTGGCGGCATCTCCGGTCCCTACACTGCCGATGGCAACAGTGGTGGCATTTCCGGTCCCTTCACCGCAGACGGCAACAGCGGCGGAATTTCCGGCCCCTACACTGCCGACGGGAACAGTGGCGGTATCTCTGGTCCCTTCACCGCGGACGGCAACAGTGGCGGTATCTCTGGTCCCTACACTGCTGACGGAAACAGTGGCGGTATCTCTGGCCCCTTCACCGCAGACGGCAACAGTGGTGGCATTTCCGGGCCCTACACTGCCGACGGCAACAGCGGCGGCATCTCCGGTCCCTAAACCTTCGAAAGATCGAGTTCGTCACTCCAGACGAGCGAACCGTCGATTTTCACCGGTACCGTCTCCAGCGAGAGAAACTGTCGTAACTCCTTGCGGGTCAACTCGAACGTCCGAGAGTCGCCCGACCAGAGGTAGTACTCGTTGACCTCGTCGAGCCACGGCATCACGAGACTTCCCATGCCGAACGACGTCGAGGGGTGACTTTGCCACTCCAGTTCGAACCGGTCGTCGGTGCGGGACCGGACGACACAGACGTTCGGCGGACCGCCGTCGGTCCGGGCCAGGGAGAGGCTACTGTCCCCAATGACGGTGTACTGCTCGCCGATGATCGAGTCCTCGCGCGCGACTTCGAGTGCGCTCCCGACGGTGAACCCCTGGTCGAGCAGGCGTGCCAGCATCCGACCCATCCGGACGGCGCCGCTGTTGATCACGTCCGAGAGGGTCACGATGCCGGCGATGGCTCCGGCCTCGATGAGCGCCGACCCTTGCTCGTAGGACTGACAGGCGTTCAGCAGGAAGGCGTCGGGACCGGCGCTCGTGAGCGTCGTCGCGTCGAGTTTGCCATCCGCACACTCGAAGCCCGCGGCGTCGATGTGGCCGATGTAATGCAGGAGGTCCGTCTCCGCCGAAAGCACCTCTCGCAGTTCCGCTCGTCGCAGGTCGTGATGGACCCGGACGTCGAAGGGGAGTTGCTCGCGAGAGCCGTACACCTCGTCGACCACATCGCGTTCGTCGGCCATCCGGGGGTCGTTACAGACGACCGTGATTCCGATGTCGCCGTCGGCGGGGGTCCGGTCGAGACGGTTGTAGAAGGCGTCGGTGGTGGCCTTGCTGGCGCCGATGGGCGCGCCATCGCCAATCCAGGACTGTTCCAGCGAGTCGGCCGTCTCCGGTTGGACGTACGACCGCGTGGCGTCGTCGGACGACGCGCTTCGGGTGAACGCCGAGTCACGAAAGAACTCGTCGGCAGCGGCCGTCTGGACCGCCGAACTCGGTTCGGGTTGGTCCCGCGGCGTCCGGACCACCGCGAGGTCGTTCGTCACGAAGGGGAGCAGTTCGACGTTTTCGGGCCTCGGGTCGACGTGGGAGGTGAGTCGCCACTCGGGGAGTTCGTCCTCAACGGCGCCGAACGGGACCGAGAGATACTCCTCTAACTGTGTCGCGAGCGACTGGTCGTACAGCCACTCGAAGTCGAGGTCGAGATCCGTTTCGACGGCATCGCGTTCGTGGAGGTCGACCGAGTAGTATCCCTCGGTGCGTGTCACGCAGTCGAGGAAGAACGTCTGCTTGAGGACGCGTTCGATCTCCGTCTCGAACCCGCGCATCGTATCTAAGTCGTGTTCGAAGCCACGGTCGGTCACGAGACGCGGCCGGTCGCTCGGCACCACGTCGGCGGCGAGGTAGTACGCAAGCGGTGTGGCCACGTAGATCGAACGATACTCGGGGGGTAGTTCGAGCCTAATTCCCGTCTCGGGCGACGTGACGCCATCCGGAATCTCGACGTGGTCGCCGCGTTCTACCAGCGGTGGGTGGCCCCGGAGCGTCGGATAGGACCGCTCGGGGGACGTGGTCTTGAGCGCCGAGGAGAACGTCGAAACGGCCGTCATCACGTCCGCGGGATCGTCGGTCGTCGTCAGCGTCGCCGCCGGCCCCTCGTGATGAGAGCGGGCGCCGATCCGAACCTCGCTCGGGCCGTCGAATCCGATGCGCGTCTGTGTCACGTCCGTGGCGACCGTCACGCGCCCTTCGACCCGGAGATAGATCTTGATGGGACCACAGAGTTCGAGGCTGTAGCTCCCGGCCGGAAACTCCTCGTAGGCGGAGTGCTCCGTCTCGGCGAGCATCTGGCCGTGTTCGTCGCGAACGCAGACGGAGACAACCGTCGGTAATTCGATTTCGGCCGTCTCGACGGCGACGGCGGCGTCAACGGGGAACCGATGGCCGGCAGGGTCGGCGGGCGTCGGCGACACGGGGCGGTCGGTGAACAGCCGAAACTGGTTGCGCTCGATGAGGTCGGCGACGACCAGTCCGGAACGCTCCTCGAGTGTCCGGAACGACACTTCGAGGGCGTCACCCTCTTGTTCGACGCCGGGCCCCTCCGGCCGCTCGGCTCGACTCATCTTATCTATTGAGTCGGCCGTCGCGCACAAAAGGGTATTGTTGGTTGTTCGTCATGAAGGCTTGCCTACGGGAAGCCAGTCGGACGTGAGGTTCCGATCACGGAAGTGCCACCGCTGGTCCAGGTCGCCGCCGTCGACCCGGAGTTCGACGGTGGCGTCGAACAGGGGCTGGAACAGCCGCACCACCTCTGCGCTCACGTCGCGGGGGAGCCTGACGTGGGTCAGTCCCGCGGCCGACCGAGACTGTGCGACGACCGCGTGGACGAGTCGAAACGCCGTCTCGCGGCCGTACGTGGTCAGCAGGCTCGGTAGAGCGTGTCATAGAACTCTTCACATACTATAGTCAGTTTGAGTACTATTATAGCAGGTTATTTGCTTAGATATGCGTGCACCAGGTGCACAGCGTTTAAAACTAGTTATAGAGTGCCCTTTCGTTTCCGAATAATGATTTCTCGAACCCGTTCAATGTGGTTCGTCTCAGATTGAACGAATGCTGTGAGGATGGCTTCGACGATCTCGGAGCGGCTGACTCCGAGATCGTCACACTCAGCGACCAGTTCATCCACTTCTCGCACAATTTCCTCGTCAACAGCGACGCCGAACTTCTCTTTCGCCATAGCTAACACAAGCTGAAAACAGCGTGCACCAAGTGTACGACGATTTGAACTTGTCTAAGCTGATTCAGCGATCCATGTGAACTCTTCTATGACAGGCTCGGCTCGGTAAGCAGTCGAAGGCCATCCGAAACTCAGCGGGCGCCAGCTTTCCGGCAAATAGTTCGAACTCCTCGACGACGTCGGTCATCATCGCCCCGAGGTCGCCGACCGACCCGTCGACGACGTGCGTCCGGGGGGTCACCTCGTTCAGAGGCTGGCTCGCGGCTGCACTGCGTGCCTGCTTTCCACACGTGATCAGGCGCGCGTACTCCGCGGAGAGCGGTCCGGTCTCACGGAGTCGCTGAACCCCCGTCTCGCGGGTCGATTTCGGCGTCACGACAAGTCGGCGCCGCGGCGGTTCGGCGTCAGGTGCGCCGAGCATCGTGGCCGATGCCTGTACGAACATTCCCTCGGGAACCGAGCCAACGACAAGCAGTGCGCTACCCTGTTCTTTCAGCGTCGCCAGCGCATGTGCGAAGCTAATCCCTTCGTCGTCGGGCCCCATCCCACCACCCGCGACCATCAGACTGTGGTACGGAAGCGTGACAGATAATTCTTCTTATGTCTCGGCCCGCCCTCGCTCGCACTCCGCCACAAAGCGCTCGATGCGGTTCATCGCCGCTTTCAGGTCCGACATCCCCGTGGCGTACGAGACGCGAAGATGGCCGTGCCCCTCCTCGCCGAAGACGCGGCCGGGGACCACCGCGACCCCCTCCGACTGGAGGAGGTCCTCCGCGAACTGCTCGTCGTCGTAGGGCGCCTCGGGGAAGGCATAGAAGGCACCCGTCGCCTTGAAGCAGTCGAGGCCCATGTCTTGGAACCGCGAGATGACGAACCGACGCCGGCGGTCGTACTGTGTTCGCATCTCCTCGACGTCGTCTTGGCAGGCCTCGAGGGCCTCGAGGGCAGCGTACTGGGCCGTCGTCGGGGCGGAGAGCATCGTATACTGGTGAATGCGGTTCATGGCGTCGACCGCCTCGCTCGGTCCGAGCGCGTAGCCGAGGCGCAGCCCCGTCATCGCGTAGGCCTTCGAGAAGCCGTTGATGACGACCGTCCGCTCGCGCATCCCCGGCAGGGTCGCGATGGAGGTGTGTTCGCCCTCGTAGGTGAGACCGGCGTATATCTCGTCGGCCAACACCGTCAGGTCGTGTTCCCGAGCGAAGGCCGCAATCTCGGCGAGGTCGTCGGCGCTCGCGGTCGCCCCCGTGGGATTGTTCGGATAACAGATCATCAACACCTCGGCGTCGGCGGCCCCCGCCCGCTCCAGATCGTCGGCGGTCATCACGAAGTCGTTCTCCGCGCGCGTTGAAACCGGGAGCGGGTCGCCGCCGGAGAAGCGCACGCCCGGCCCGTAGGAGATGTACGCCGGTGACTGGACTGCGACGGCGTCGCCGGGATCGACGAGGGCCCGAAGCGCCAGATCCACCGCCTCGCTCGCACCCGTCGTCACGAGAATCTCGCTCTCGGGGTCGTAATCGAGGCCGTACCGGGGAACGTGATCGGCGATGGCCTCACGAAGTTCCAGCATCCCCCGGTTGGTGGTGTACGAGGTTCGACCCCGTTCGAGCGAGTGGATAGCGGCCGCCCGCGCCTTCCACGGCGCGCTGAAGTCCGGTTCGCCGACGCCGAGAGAGATGACGTCGTCCATCTCCTCGGCGAGTTCGAAGAAGCGTCGAATGCCCGACGGGGGCGTGTTTCTGGCGCGCTCCGAGAGCTTCATGGTGAGATCGAGAGGCGGTCGTCGTCGTCGCTGTCGATGAACTCCAACCCACGGTTCTTGTACGTGTTCATCACGAAGTGGGTCACCGTCTGGGTCACCTCCGGGATGGGCGCGATCTGTTCGGAGACGAACATGGACACGTCGCGCATCGAGTCACCCTCGACGGTCACGTCGAAGTCGTAGTCGCCGGAGACGAGTCGGAGCGCCGTCACCTCGTCGAACTTCGTGATCCGCCCCGCCACGTCGGCGTATTTCGTCTCGCGGTCGAGCTCTAAGTTGAGTTCTACCTCGGCGGCGACGTGGTCGGTCTCGACGCGGCTCCAGTCGACGACCGGCTGATAGCCGAGGATCGCCCCATCGCCTTCGAGTTCCGCGATCATCGACTCCACCTCGCTCTCGTCACAACCGAGTTGCCGCGCGATGGTGTCCGTGCTTTCGCGGGCGTCCTCGAGGAGGAGATCGAGTAGCTCCAACTTATCGGCCATACCGTCCCGTTGGCGCCCTCGGTGAAAGGGTTTGCTTACGCGTCAGTATCCATCCCGAACGATGGTCGGAAATCCTCCGTCGTGGCGAAAGACCGATAGGCGGCGGTGACACAGTGGAGCTATGGCCCTCTCCGACGTGTTTCTCACGCCGCTGGGGCTGGCCGCCCTGTTGGCGGTGGTCCCCGTCATCCTCCTCTATCTCGTCCAGCCCGACCCTCGCCGGGTCGAACTGCCGACCATCGCGCTTCTGCTCGACGACGAGCAACGCGACGCGAGCAACCCCTTACTGGAGCGACTCAGGCGCAATCTCCTCTTGTTGCTTCAGCTTCTCGTCCTCGTCGCGCTCGCGGTGGCGCTCGCCGGCCCCTACGTCTCCGTCTCGGAGAGTCAGACCGTCGAGGAGACGGTTATCGTCCTCGATGGGAGCGCGAGCATGACCGTCGACACCGGCGACGGGACGCGCTTTGCCGCCGCCCGCGCCGCCGCCCGGGAGACGACCACCGGTACCAACTCCGTCGTCTTCGCGGGCACCGAGAGCCGTATCGCCCTCCGCTCCGGCGGCGACACCGAGGTGCAAGCCACCCTCGACGAACTCACCGTGACCGACGTGTCGGCCGACCTCGGCGCCGCCGTCTCCCAGGCCGCCTCCATCGCCGGTGAGAACGCGCGGATCGTCGTATTCAGCGACTTCGCCGACGACGGGTGGACCAACGCCGTCCGGTCTGCCCGGGCCCGTGACCTCCAGGTCGACCTCCGGCAGTTCGCGGACGGCGGCGCGAACAACGTCGGCATCGTCGACCGCTCCTTCTCGGGGCGCAACGTCACGCTGTCGGTCAAGAACTTCGGGAACGCGACGGCCACTCGGTCGGTCGAACTCGGTGGCCGCAGCCGGTCGGTCGACCTCGGCCCCGGCGACATCGAGCGTGTGACCCTCACCATCCCCGGCGGTGGCGGACGGGCACAGTTGACCCCCGGCGACGCCTTCCCTGCCGACGACGTCGCCTATGTCGCCGCCCCCGCCGATCCGACGGTCGACGTCCTGCTTCTAACCAACGACCGGGACCGGTATCTGACGACCGCCCTCTCGGTGATCGAGGAGGTCGATCTGACGGTCGACGAGCCACCGACCACCGTCGAGGACGAGTACGACGTGATTCTCTACAGTGATCTGGAGCCTGAGAGCCTCCTCCGTGGCAACGTCGAGGCGGGACGGAACGTGATCGAAGCCGGTGGCGGCGTGGGCATCCTCGCCCAACCGAGTCCGCCGGACACGTACGGCGACCTCCTCCTCCTCTCGCCGAACGGAACCGGACAGAACCCGTCGGTCGGTCGCGTGACGACGACGGAACTCACCCGCGGTATCGACTTCCCGCCACCGGGGACGTACCTCCAAGGATCGTTGCGTGCGGGGACGCCGCTGGTCCAGACCACCGGTGGGACGCCGCTCGTGGCGACCCAGCGACGCGGGGCGGGCCGGGTGCTCTACTACGGCTACGTGGGCGACGACCCGTTCCGGTTCAACTACCAGTATCCCGTCTTCTGGAAGCGAGCGACCTTCCACCTCGCCGGCCGGGAGTCGCTCGCCTCACTCAACCGCGGCACCGGCGACCGTCTCCAGTTTGGCAACGAGACGGACGTCGAGACGCCCGCCGGCAGCGTCTCGGCGCGGACGGTCCCGCTTGACACCGTCGGCTTCTACGCCGTCGGTGACCGGCGCATCGGCGTCTCGCTGTACAGCGAGGCCGAATCCGACGTCGAGGCCGTCCCGCTCGCCGACCGCACGGACGACGGCGAGGCGGTCACCCGCGAGGAGGAGCGGCAGGTGCCCCAGCCGCTGACCTGGCTGGTCGCGCTGTCGGCCCTCCTCGTGATCGTCGGCGAGGTTGCCTTCCTCCGACGGCGGGGTGATCTCTGATGTGGGTCGCTCTCGCCGTCCGGACGGCGCTGTCGGACGGCACCGTCGTCGGTCTGGAACGCCCGGCGGTCCTCGTCGCCCTACCGGTCGTCGTCGGTGTCCTCGCCGTCCTGATCCACTACCGTGTCTCGGGAACGGCCGCCACCCGGAGTCGGCGGCTCCTGCTCGCCTCGCGGGTCGTCGTCGCGACGCTGATCATCGTCGCGGCCGCCGGTCCCTTCACCGTCGTCACGACGGAGACACAGGGCGACCCCTCGGTGTCGATGCTCGTAGACCGCTCGAACAGTACCGCCGTCTCGCCCGATGTGGCCGAGGACCTCGCCACCGATATCGAGGATCAGGGCGTCCCGGTCACCGTCTCGACGGTCGGCCAAGGGACGAACTCCCGGATCGGTGACGGTGTCGCCGCCAACCTCCGTGAGAACGGATCGGTCGTCGTCGTCTCCGACGGGCAGGTAACCGGCGGCCAGAGCCTGACCGAGACGGCGGAGTTCGCCCGCTCGATCAACGCTACGATCAGCACCGTCTCGCCCGAGCCGACCCGGACCGAACGGTACGTCACCCTCACCGGTCCCAACAAGGCGAGTGTCGGCGTCGAGAGCCGGTTTCTGGTACGTGTCGACGGCGTCGAGGCCGACTCACCCGTCTCGGTGAGCGTCACGGTCGACGGTGAGACGGTCGCCTCCGAGCGGATCGACGAAGGCACCGGCGCCGTCCCCGTCGCGCACACGTTCGAGTCGACCGGGAGCCACCGGATCACCGCCGAAATCGACGGTGAGGACGTCTTTACCGTCAATGACGTGGCCCGCAAGACCATCCGGGTCGTCGATCAGCCGCGCGTGCTCTACGTCTCGCGGGGGAACTACTCGCTGGGAACCTACCTCGATCAACTGTACCAGGTCGACCGGGTCGAGTCGGTGCCGGAGAATCTCGATCCGTACTACGCGGTCGTGGTCCAGAACGTCGCGGCTGGCGACCTGGGCAACGTCGACGAACTCCAGCGGTTCGTCATCGACGGCGGCGGCCTGTTGATGACCGGCGGCCCCAACAGCTTCGAGAACGGCGGCTACGCCAACTCCTCGGTGGGGTCGATGCTCCCGGTCACCTTCGGCCCGTCGGCGCCGGGGAGCGCACGGATCGTCATGCTGATCGACGTCTCGGGGAGCGCGGGCAGCGGGATGCGAATCCAGAAGGCCATCGCGCTTGACGCGCTCTCACAACTCGACGATAACAACGTCGTCGGCGTCGTCGGCTTCAACTACCAGGCCTACAGCGTCTCCGACCCCGCGTCGCTGAGCGAGAACCGCGGCGTGGTCCAGGATCGGATCAGTCGCCTCCGGGCGGGCGGTGCGACGAACATCGCCAACGGCCTCCGGGGCGCCGAGGAGATGCTCGGCGGTCAGCGTGGGACGGTCATCCTCGTCAGCGACGGCGGCGACACCGAGAGTCGGTCGGCCGTCGTCGCCAACGCACTCGGCCGGCAGGGCATCCGGGTCATCACCGTCGGCGCCGGTCGCAACGTCAACGAGGGCGTCCTCCGCCGGGTCGCCGAGGAGTCCGGTGGCAACTACTTCCGCGCCAGCGAAACCGAGCGCCTGCGTCTGCTCTTCGGCGGCGGGAGCCGCCAGTTCCAGGGCGAGGGACTCACCGTCGTCGACTCCGGGAACTTCATCACGAGCGGCGTCACCTTGGAGTCCTCGCCCGGATCGGTCAACGACGTGTCGATGCGGCCGGGCGCGAACTTCCTCGTCGCCAGTCCGGACGGCACACCGGCGGTCGCCTCGTGGCGCTACGGCCTCGGCCGGGTCGCCACGATCACCACCTACGCGGAGGGCGGCGGCCTCGACGGCTTGCTCAGCCAGCCCGACTCTCTGCTGGTCACGAAGTCGGTGAACTACGCCATCGGAGACCCGGAGCGGAAGGCCTCGGGCGTCACCGACGTCTCCGACACGCGGGTGGGCGAACCGACGACCGTGGTCTACCGCGGTGATGCCCCGCCCAGCGACACCGACCTCGCGTTCAGCGCCGTCGACGAGGGGGTCTACCGGGCGTCGGTGACCCCCACCGAGGTCGGTTACCAGACGGCGGCGGGAGCGACCTACGCCGCGAACTCCCCCGCGGAGTACGCAGGCTTTGGCACCTCGTCGGCGCTCTCGGACGCGGTGGAGGCGACTGGTGGGCGCGAGTTCTCCAGCGACCAAGCTGCGGCGATTACCGAGTTCACCCGCGAGCAGTCCACCCGGGTGCGCGACGTGCGGCGAAACTGGGACTGGGCGCTGTTGATCGCCGCCCTCCTCCTCTTCGTGACGGAGGTGGTCGTCCGGCGGCTTCAAGTGTACAACGGTCGTACGAGAACCGAGAGTGGATTGCCATGAGCCTCATCGGCCGATCTATCAACGTTGCCCTCGCCCTCCTCATCTGTCTGTCCGTCGCCGGCACCGCCGGCGCGACGCTGTACTATCAGGAGTCGGTCGAGGAACTCGACGCCGAGAACAGCCAACTCCGTCAGGAGAACCAGCGCCTGCAGGAGGACCTCCAGTCGACAGAACGTGAACTCCAGCAGACCAGCCAGCGGCTGCAGGATCTCAACGAGAGCCTCAGCACCACCCGGAGCGACGTGAACCAGGTTTCGGAGAACCTCGAAGAGACCGAGGGACAACTGCAGTCGACCGAGGAGGAACTCGCCTCGACGCGGAGCGACCTCCAGGCCGCCCAGCGGCGCGCCGAGGAGTTACAAGGAGAGGTCCAGACGCTCGAATCTCGGAACAACCAGCTCCAATCCCGGGTCTCCAACCTCGAAACCACGAACGAGAACCTCCGGGATGAACGGGACGACCTCCAGAACGAGGTCGACGACCTGAACGATGAGGTGAGTCAGTTGGAAAGCGACGTGACCGACCTCGAAAGCCAACTCGAACGGCGGAACGACCAGATCCAACAGCTCCGGCGCGAGAACGACCGGCTCCGTAGCGACCTCGCGGCGGTCTGTGCGGAAGTCGAGAATCCGCCGCCGGAGTGTAGCTAAGTCATGTCGGATTCGACGCCCGCCGACGCGGACCCGCCACCCGCCGAGCGCAACCTCCAGCGCGCGCTGACACAGATCCGCCGCGAGGGACTGAAGGTGGCCGTCATCTACGCCGTCGTCGACGCGGCGCTGGCGACCCTCCTCGTGAACCTCGCCACAACCGTCGCCGGCGCTCCCGGGCTTCCGACCCGGCTCCCCATCCCCGGCGCGGTTCTCGACGCCCTCGCCGGCGTCGGCGTGACGCCCGCGGAGCCGACGGTGTCGAGTGCCGCCGTCCTCGGCGCGGCCGCCGGCCTCCTCGTCTTCGGCGTCGAGGTGGGCTGGCGAATCCGTCGGCCACTCGTCGACCAGTTCGCGGCCGCCAACCCCTCGCTCTCCGAGTCGTTGCGCACCGCGCGTGACGCCGTCGCGAGCGACCGGCAGTCGCGAATCGTCCTCCGGCTCTACGAGGATGTCCTCGACCAACTGCGGGACGCATCGAGTATCGGCCTGCTCTCGACCCGCCGGCTGGCGCTCGCGGTGCTTCTGCTCTCGGTCGTCAGTATCGCGACCATTCAACTGGCCGTGGTCGACCTCTCGCTGGCCGGCCTCGGTGGCCCGGGCGACACGGCCGGGCCGGACGGCGGCACGCAGACGGAGTACCGCGGCCTCCAGGACGGCTCCTCGATTCTCGGGGAGGCCGAGGACGTGCCGGAGGGAAGCGAGGAACTGGAGGCGGACATCGACACCAGCGGGTCGGGAAGTGGGAACGGCACCGAGGTGGAATCGTCCGCAGCCTACGAGAACAGCGGCCTCGACTCGTCGACCGCCGTCGAGAGCCAGCGGGCGGGCTTCGACGAGCGCGAACGTCTCGAAGATGCGGCGCTGATCCGGGAGTACAACCTGCGGATTCGGCAGAATACGGACTCGAACTCAGATACATGAGCGAACCAACGACCGACATCGACACGTTACAGGAACGGCTCGGACGCGTCCGCGAGGAGGTCGGCAAGCGAATCGTCGGCCAGCGGGAGGTTCTCGAACGACTGCTCGTCTGCATTCTCGCCGACGGCAACGCCCTCCTCGAGAGCAACCCCGGACTCGGAAAGACCACGATGGTCCGCACCGTCGCGGACGTGATCGACCTCGATTTCTCGCGGGTGCAGAACACCCCCGACCTGATGCCGTCCGACATCACGGGCACGGAGATCATCCGCGAGTCGAGTGACGGCCGCGAGTTCGTCTTCGAGAAGGGGCCAATCTTCGCGAACGTCGTCCTCGCCGACGAAATCAACCGCGCGACGCCGAAGACCCAGGCCGCGCTGTTGGAGGCCATGCAGGAAAAGCAGGTGACCGCCGCCGGCGACACCTACGACCTCCCGCGGCCGTTTTTCGTGCTTGCGACCCAGAACCCTATCGACCAGGAGGGGACCTACCCCCTCCCGGAGGCCCAGACCGACCGCTTTCTCCTGAAACTCGTCCTCGATTACCCCTCCTTCGACGAGGAGCGGGACATCGTGAACCTCTACACCCAGGGCGGATCGGCGCCGCCGGTCGAGAAGGTGCTGAGCCTGTCGGAACTCCGCGAGGTCCAGTCGCTCGTCCGCGAGGTGCCGATTGCCGAGGAGATCCGCAACCGCGCCATCGAGGTGGTGCGGGCGACCCGTGAGGCCGACACGGTCGATTTCGGCGCCAGCCCCCGGGCGAGCATGGGCCTCATCGTCACCGCGAAGGCGCGGGCGTTCCTGCACGGCCGCAACCACGTCTCCTGGGAGGACGTAATCGCGATGGCGCCGCCGGTGCTCCGTCACCGCATCATGCTCGACTTCCGCGCGGAGCGGGAAGGACTCACCACCGACGACGTGATCGATCAACTGCTGTCCGAGGTCTGAGATGCCCATCGATCCCGGCTTCCTCGACGAACTCGACCGATTCGAGGCGTCGCTGAGCCAGCAGTCGACGGCGGTCAAGAAGGGCGAACAGGAGTCCCAGAGCGTCGGCGAAGGCTTGACTTTCAGCGACTACCGGCGCTACTCGCCCGGCGACGACACCCGCCTCATCGACTGGCGTCTCTACGCCCGCACGGAGGAATTTTACATCAAGCAGTTCGAGGAGGAGCGCAACCTCACCGTCCACATTCTGCTCGATGCGAGCGCGTCGATGGACTTCGGCGAGGGCGACCAGCACAAGTTCGAGTTCGGCGCGAAACTCGGTCTCGGCTACGCCTACCTCACCGCCGAGGAGCACAACGACTTCCAGTTCTCGCTGTTCCGGGAGCGTCACGAGCGCATCGACACCGGAAAGTCGACCCGCGGTGAGGTGCTGGCGCTGGTCGACCGCATCAACGAGACCGATCCGAGTGGCGATACCGACTTCGAGACGGCGCTCGGCGAGTACGCGGCGAGCATCCGTTCGCGGTCGCTGGTGATCGTCGTCACCGATTGTATCGGTGACCTCGACGGGCTAGAGACCGGCATCGCATCGCTCGCACGCAACGAGGTCGTCCTGATACAGACCCTCTCGCCGGACGAACTCGATCCCGAGGTTGGCGGCGATACCATCTTCGAGGACTTGGAGTCTGAGTTGACCCGCCGGACCTACTTCGGCGGCCGCCTCGCCGAGCGCTATCGGACCCGTGTCGACGAGTTCGCTGACGACGTCTCGGACCGGGCACAGGACCTCGGCATCACCCACGCACTGATCGGGACCGACGAGGAGTTTTTCGACGCGTTCTCGTCGGTGTGGATCGGCTGATGCGGGCAACCGTGGCTGTCCGTCGATTCGCCGGCAGCGTGACCGGACGTTTTCTGTGCCGGTGCCGTAGGGAGCGGTGTGCCGTACGATAGGCTTGCCGGCCGACTGCGTGCCGATCCCACGACGGTGACTGTCGGTGCGCTCGCCGACGGGAGCGTCGACGACTACTATCGGCTCCGCGAGGGGGAGTCGACGATTACCTCGCGGGCCGCCCTGGTTGCTGCTATCTCCGCGGGTCGCGATTCGTTCGACCTCGATCACGTGACGACCGACGCGGGCGGCCAAGCGGTGAACGCGGCGCGACAGGCGGCCGCCCTCGGCGACGACGTCCGCCTCGCCGGACACCTCGACCACCCGATCTTCGAGTTTCGTCACGTCGAGGCGGTATCCATGGGGTCGCCCGCCCGGGTCACGGTCTGCTTGCTCGACGACGACGATGTCATGTTCGTCGAGGAATCCGCGGATCTCGCGGCGTGGACCTTCGCCGACCTCCGGGCGGCGCTCCCGGGCCCAGTCGAGTTGTTTCTCGAACGCGACGCGCTCTGCTGTGTCAACTGGGCGTCGACGCCGGGCCTCGGGGCGGCGATGCGCGAGATGGCCGCTCACGACCCCGACGGCGGTGTTCTCTGTGTCGACCCCGGTCCGCTCACGGTCGCGGGGGCGCGTGCCCTCCTTGCGGCCCTCCGGTCGCTCGGGACCGCCTACGACGTGGTCGTGAGCGTAAACGAGGACGAGGCGGCACAGTTGGGTGAGGCGGTCGGCGTCGCCGGCGATCCGACCGACGCGTCGCTTCTGGATGCCGTTCGAGCGAGGGCCGACGGCACAGGTGGCGTGGACGAGGCGAGCGTCGTCGTCCACGGTACGGACGCCGCCGTCGCGGCGACGCCTGTGGGTCGGGTCACCGTCCCGACGCTCGACGTGTCACCGGGACCGACCGAAACCGGTGCTGGTGACCGATTCAGCGGCGCACTCGCCCGCTCGCTGGCGGCTGGTTGGGACTGGGAAGTCGCGCTGGCGGCGGGCAACGCCTGTGCCACACACTACGTCTCGGGTCGCGGGACGGCCACCCGGTCGACGCTTCTGGATCACGTCGTGACACACGACCCGTCGTGACCGGATCGAAACGCTATACTGTCGGCCACGATGGGTAACAATCATGGGCTATCTCCAGTGGGCGCTGGTAGCGCTGGTCGCGTACTCGGCGGTGGCGCCGCTCGTCGGGTTCGCGACGACGGGCACTCCGAAGGTTCCCAGCTTCGTCGCCGCGCTCATCACAAACGGCATCTTGCTTTTGACCACCGTAGGGGTCGTCCTCTACGAGGGCCAGTCCGTGTCGGCGTATCTCGGCCACCCGAAGGCGCCGTATCTCTACCTCGCCGGTCTCTTCCTCGCCGTCGGCATCCTCGCGTACTACCGGGCGCTTTCACTCGGCCCCGTCAGCGCGGTGGTCCCCATCTTCGGCACCTTCCTCGTCATCAGTTCCGTCATCGGCATCGCCTTCCTCAACGAGACGCTCACCCTCCGCAAGGTGGCGGGCATCGGCTGTGCCGTCCTCGGCATCTATCTCGTCTCGATGGAGTGAGTCTGGCCGGTTGCCGCCGGCCGGGGGTATTTGGGCGCCGACCCGCTACCGTCCGGTATGGCACTCCAGGAATCCGACTCGGAACTCGCATCCGGCGATCAGGCCCCCGACTTCGAACTCCCCGGCGTCGACGGTGAGACGTACTCCCTCGATTCGTTCGACACCGAGGCGTTGCTCGTCGTGTTCACCTGCAACCACTGTCCGTACGCACAGGCGAAGTTCGACCTCCTGAACGACCTGGCGACCGAGGACGACGTGACAGTCGTCGGCATCAACGCCAACGACGCCGAGGAGTATCCCGAGGACTCGGTCGAGACGATGCGAGCGTACGTCGAAGACGGGCGGGTCGACTACGACGCCTACCTCCGCGACGAGTCGGCCGACGTGGCCCGCGCCTACGGCGCCGTCTGCACCCCCGATCCGTTCCTCTTCCGGCGCGATGGCGACACCTATCGCCTGGCCTACCACGCCCGCCTCGACGACGCCATGGGTCCCGACGAGGAGGCCACCGAGTATTACATTCGCGAGGCCATCGACGCCGTCCGCGCCGGCGAGAACGTCACCCTCGACCCCGGTCCCTCGCGTGGCTGTGGGATCAAGTGGCCCTGAGGAATCGGCAGATCCTCCCGGTATCGGTGCCTACGCAGTCCGGAGTGGCCCCTCGTCGAGACGTTCCGGGAGCCGTCGGAGTATCGCATCCGTTCGCGGTGTAGATACGGGTCGGATAGGGACTCGACGCCCGTCGACGCCGACACCGGAACGTTCATCGCCGCCGAGCGACCGATGCGGGTACGACGATGACCACGAACACGGCGGACGGATCGGCTGACTGCGACGTCCTCGTCGTCGGCGGCGGCGTCGCCGGCCTCTCGGCGGCCACCTTCACCGCGCGACACGGGTTCGACACGCTCGTCGTCGATGCGGGCGACTCCATCCTGCGGCGGAACGCCCACGTCGAGAACATGCCGGGGTTCCCGGCCGGCGTCAACGCACGACGCTTGCTGGAGTTGATGAGCGAGGGGGCCACGGCGGCCGGTTGCGAGCGCCGCCGAGGGCGGGTCACGCGCGTCGAAGTCATCGACGGCGGCTTCGACGTCGAAACCGAGGACGGCGACCGTTTTCGCACCCCCTACGTCGTCGCCGCGAGCAAAAACGAGACGGGCTACCTCGAGGGGGTCGACGGCGTCGGTATCGTCGACCGCGGCAAGACGTTCGTCGACACCGACGAGCGGGGTCGTACCGGCGTCGACGGGCTGTACGCAACCGGACGATTGGCCGAGAAACCCCATCAGGCGGTCGTCTGTGCCGGTCACGGCGCCGAGGTGGCGGTGACGCTCCTCGAGGACGACGACCGGCCCTTCTACCACGACTGGGTCGCTCCCGAGGGCTACTTCACCGACCGGGGTCGAGACGTTCCGCCGGGATGCGAGGAAATCGACGCGGACGAACGCCGACAGCGCGAGGCGGACTCCCTCGAGACGATGCGGTCGCGGTTCGACGACCACCATCCGGACGATCAGCCCACCCATCCGAGCCTCCGGGAGGACTGACCACGCCGCCGCCTGCTCAGTCGCGGGCGGCTTCGAACGCCTCTCGGGCGTTCTCGACGGCCGATTCACGGTTTGCCGGGTAGGCTTCGACCTTGCCACGGAGGGTGATGCCGTCGCCCTGGCGCACGTCACCGCCGAAGGCGGCCTGTTTGTCCAGTGTGAGGTACAGCGAGCAGTCCTCGGAGACTCGGTCGTCGAGTTCGTCGAGGAAGGCGTCGTACTCGGGGAGTGAGACCAGTCGGTCGAGAACGTGGCGCACCTCGTCGGCGGTTTCCAGACGGGTCGAGAGGACGACGATCCGGTCACCGTGGTGGCCCGTCGTCACCTGGCGGTCCAACTCCGTGTCCTCGGGAAGATAGGTTCGGAGCGCGCTCTCGACGCGTTTCTCGTCCTCGGTGGCGTAGGAGAACGCGCGAAGGTCGACGTAGTGAAAGGGGACGTTCGACATGCAGGGCGGCGTCCGGATTACTCGTCGTCAGCGAGTTCGAGGGCGTCCTCCGGGACGCCGGTCTCCTGTCCGTCCTCGAAGCTGACCGTGTAGGTGGCGTCGCCGAACATCGTCTCCATCACCTGCGTGATCGTCCCCACGTCCCCGTCGTACTCGCTGTGTTTGTCGTGGAGCACGACCGAATCGTCTTTCTCGAAGCTCATGCCACGACCTTCCGCCGGCGCACATTTAAGCGCCGTGATTCCCCCTCCGGCGGCCGTTCGACGGGACCGAGGGGGATAAGGGCCGGTGGTGCAACGCTCCCATATGGCCCACACCAGACGCGAGTACCTCGCCGCGACGGCGGGGCTCGGCGCGGCCGGCCTCACGGCCGGCTGTCTCGGCGGCGGGAGCGGTGGCGGCACGGACGACTGTTCCATCACCGACGAGTCGACCGTCTCAGAGCTGTCGCGGCCGACGCTCGGCGCGGACGACGCGGCCGTAACCGTCGCCGCCTTCGAGGACTTCGCCTGTCCCCACTGTGCGACGTTCAGCCTGAACACGCTCCCCGACATCCGGTCGGCGTACGTCGAGTCCGGCGTCATCAAGTACGAACACTACGACTTCCCCATCCCGGTCGACGAACGCTGGTCGTGGCAGGCCGCGAGTGCCGCCCGCGGCGTCCAGGACGAAACCGACGACGAGACGTTCTTCGAGTACGCCCACGCTCTCTTCGAGAATCAGGACGCCTTCGCCCCACAGCTGATCACCGACCTCGCAGACGATGTCGGGGCACCGGGGTGTGCGATCCAGGGCGACGCGCTGAACGAGACCTATCGGCCCATCGTCGAAGCCGACCGACAGGCGGGAATCGATGCCGGCGTGCAGGGGACGCCCACCGTGTTCGTCGCCGGGCGAGCGGTCGAGCCTACCTACGACGCCATCGCGACTGCCATCGAGGCCGAGCGGTAGGCTTCGACGGACACACCACGACACACTTGTCGGTCCGGGACGAAGCGCCGCCGATGAGCGACGAGAACGAGCGGTCGCTCGGCCGCCGACATCTTTTAGCGGGCCTCGCGGGCACCGGCCTCCTCGGTGCCGGCCTCGTCGGCGCGGGCGTCACCGACGTCGGCCTCGGCGGGGGGACGAACAGTCGGCTCCCGGTCGACGTGACGACACTTGACGCACCGGGGTCGACCGCCGGGACCCGGCAGGTGCCCGCCGACGGAACGCCCACCGTCATCGACTGCTTTGCGACCTGGTGTGGCCCCTGCGTCGAGCAGATGGACGCGCTCGGGACGGTACACGACCGTTACGCCGACCGGGTCGCGTTCGTGTCGGTCACGAACGAACGACTCGGCGGCGGACTCACCCGGTCGGACCTCCGGTCGTGGTGGCGCGACCACGACGGCCGGTGGACACTCGGCCACGACCCGGCGGGCGACCTCTTGGCGGCGCTCGGGGCCAGCGGCCTACCGTTCCTGGCCGTGACCGACGGGACAGGAGACGTCGTCTGGACACACGGGGGTGTCGCGTCTGTCGAGACGCTCGACAGCCAGGTCGCGGCGGCGCTGCGATGATCGCCGTGGACGCCGGCTTCGTCGGCACGCTCACCTTCGCCGTCGGCGCCGGCCTCGCCACCTTCTTTGCCCCCTGTGCCTACCCGCTTCTTCCGGGCTACGTCGGCTACACCGTCCGCGAGGACACGGACCTCGGCGAGGCGGTCGTCCGCGGCGTCGCGGCCGCCGCCGGCGCGGTGGTCGTCCTCGTGGCGCTCGGCGGACTCCTCCTCGCTGCCGGCCGCCGTCTCGTCCGTCACCTACCGTTGCTCGAACCGCTGGTTGGTCTCGCGCTCGTCGTCATGGGCGCGCTCCTGTTGACCGGGCGAGCGCCGACGGTCCACCTCCGACTGCCCGCGCGCCGTCGCTCGGTTGCGGGCGCCGCGGTGTTCGGCGGCGGCTACGCCCTCGCGGCCGCCGGCTGTGTCGTCCCCGTCGTGCTCGGCGTGATCACCCAGTCGCTGACGCTCTCTCCCCCGCGGGCGGCGGCGGTCCTCGGGGGGTACGCCGCCGCGACGGCGCTCCCGCTGACCGGCGTGACGCTCCTGTCGGCCGTCGGGAGCGACGCCGTTCGGGCCTGGAGCGACCGGATCGGCACGGTCCACCGACTCGCCGCGGCCGCCATGCTCCTCGCGGGAGTGGCACAGATCGTCGCCTCGCTTCGCTACCTCGGAGTCCTTTAGACGGACAGACCACACGGGCTTTGAGTGTGTACCCCTGGGATACGGTATGGACCGACGTACGTACCTCGGGACGTTCGGTGCGGCTGTCGTCGGCGTCACCGCGGGCTGTCTCGGTGGCGATCCGAACACCGCCCTCGGCGAACCCGACCGTCGGGGTGGCGTCGAGAGCGCCGACCTCGCGTACCCCGCGTGGGGCGAACCGATGCCCGACGTGGCCCTCCCCGACCCGCTGACCGGCGAACGGATCGACCTCGGCAGTCTCGACCGGGCCGCGTTCGTGACGTTCTTCTACTCCAACTGCATGAGCGTCTGCCCGCGGCTCGTCTCGTCGCTTCGCGAGGTGCAGATCCACAGCCTCGACAACGACTACGCCGACGAGGTGGGCTTCTATCCCATCACCTTCGATCCGGAGCGTGACACCGCCGAGCGCCTCCGTGCGTACGGCGAGCAGATGAACGTCGACTACTCGGCCGGCAACTGGCGGTTCCTGCGTCCGGAGAGCCCCGAACGGGCCGAGACGGTCCTCGGCGAGGCGTTCGGATTCCGGTTCCAGCGAACGCACCCCGAAGACATGGAGAAATACATGTTCAACCACATCGGGCTGGTCCTTCTGGTGAACGCCGACGGCTACGTCGAACGCGCCTACCGCGGCCAGGAGGGGCGAGAACAGCGGTACATCGAGGACCTGGAGACGGTGCGGACCGGCGGCGGATTCCTCTAGTCGTGCCCCGAGACGGGGACCGGCTCGTAGGGTTCTTCCAGATACTCGATGTCGCTGTCGCTCAGGTCGATGTCGAGGGCCTCGACGGCATCCTCCAGATGTTCGACCGAGGTGGTCCCCACGATGGGGGCGTCGACGGCGTCCTTGTGTAACACCCACGAGAGTGCAATCTGTGCCATCTTCACGCCCCGTTCCTCGGCGAGTTGCCGGACGCGTTCGTTGACCGCTCTCCCGCCGCCCTCGCGGTAGGGGTGTTCGTAGAGGCGCTCCTCGCTCGCCCCGCGGGTGGTCGCGTCGACGTCCTCGTCCGGCCGGGTGAGGTAGCCACGCGCCAGCGGCGACCACGGAATGACACCGATCCCCTCCTTTCGACAGAAGGGCAACATTTCGCGTTCCTCCTCGCGGTAGGCGAGGTTGTAGTGGTTCTGCATGGTGGCAAAGCGGTCGAGGCCGAGGCTATCGCTCGTGTGAAGCGCGTCCGCCAACTGGTGGGCCCACATCGAACTCGCGCCGAGATAGCGGATCTGCCCCCGTCGCACCGCGTCGTCGAGGGCGCGAAGTGTCTCCTCGATCGGTGTCTCGTCGTCCCAGCGGTGGATCTGGTAGAGATCGACCGTATCCATCCCCAAGCGGTCCAGCGAGTTCGACAGTTCCTGTTCGATGGCCTTCCGCGACAGGCCGCCGGAGTTGGGGTCGTCCTCGTTCATCGGGAAGTAGCCCTTCGTGGCGACGACTTGTTCCTCGCGGCGGCCCTCTAGGGCCTTTCCCAGGACCCGCTCCGACTCGCCGTTCGAGTACATGTTGGCGGTGTCGAAGAAGTTGATCCCGAGTTCGATGGCGCGGTCGACGAGTTCGATCCCCTCCTCCTCGTCCAGCACCCAGTCGCGCCAGTCGCTCGTGCCGATGCTCATACAGCCGAGGCAGATGCGGGATACCTCCACGCCGGTCGAGCCGAGGGTTGTGTACTCCATGGTCCGCTCTCGTCGCGGCTCGACAAAAAGCCACGGCGCGGTGGTCGACCGGACCGCCGACCGCGACTGGGCCGACGCCGTGCGGACAGTCAGCGGTGCGGGCGGGTAGTGTTCAGATTAGCCGATTCCATGCGAAGGCGAACGCTTGTAACCAATTTTCAGCGGTACTCGGTTCCACGTGGCTGAATGTATTTGAGAACTGGTGGGTTCGACGTTTTAGTTCTCGAAAGGCACGTTCGACGGCATTCCGATTCCCATGTGTAACATGCTGGAATCGGAGTCTGAAGCGGTGGCAGGCTGCCTGCAACCACGGTGCGCCATCGATGAGAAAGATCGCGTCGTCAACGAGATGTTTCTCACGAAGTTCAGAGAGGTACATCTCGCTTACCGCCTGTTTTCTCGTCGAATAGAGCCGTATATGGAGCAGGCGGTTGGTGTCGGGATCGACCGCGGTGTACAGCCAATATCGCTCGTCATTGAGTTGGATCACGGTTTCGTCGACCGCAACGTGATCCGGGTCGGCACCATCTGTGGGCTGTAAATCGGCCTTCTGCACCCAGTTGTGAACAGTAGAGCGACAGCGCTCGACACCCAAACGATCAAGAATTGAGATGGTATTCGAAAGTGATAGTCCAGCCAAGTGGAGTCGAATACCGAGCTTCATCGCTGGCTCGGGTGTCGACTCTCGCTCCACAAATCCTAACTCGAAGCGGTCGCTACCACCGATGAGGCGGGCGATTTCTTCCATGAACCGGTCGAAATTCGCTCCGCCTTATCCCTGATCCTTATCTGAACACCGCCCCTCAGCATCCTCTTGTCAGGAATGCGTGGACGAACAGCCAAGATGTACAGCGTGAGTAGGAGCACTAACACGGAGGCGAGTGCAAGTCCGTAGACCATTCCTGCGACACCAAGCCTGAAGACTAGTACCAGAAGTAGCTGTAATGGAATCGTAAGGATTGACCGGAACATATCAAGCACAACTGCAGTCCCGAAGTCCCCGATACCAGAGACCATTTCCTGGAACAGCCTGAAGAGTGCCACACTGGCAAATACGATTGCGACGTAGAACCATCCATTCTCAACGTCAAAATAGTCTACGTGCGGTTCAAGTATGATAATACCGGACGCTATCGACCTGCTGATCCAGAGCAATCACACCATTGACGCCATCCGGGTGGACTGCTGGCGGGTCAACATCGGGACTCAGGAAGGACTGGAACGAAGCGGAGCGACGGCTCAACGGATCGGACGGAGAGGAAAGAAGAGACACAAACAGAGACGGACATTTCGGGACAGCGGCGGATCACGAGCCGTCTCGATGGAACGATTTTTTACACCCCCCGGAGAGTCATGACTGTGTCCGCTTTCGATGACGTCACCGTCCTCGTCCCGACGCTCAACGAGGCCGCGACCATCGGCGACGTGGTGACTGACTTCCGGGCCGCGGGGTTCGATGACGTACTCGTCGTCGACGGGGGATCGACCGACGACACCCGCGAGGTGGCCCGCGAGGCCGGTGCTCGCGTGGTGACACAGTCCGGATCGGGAAAGGGACAGGCGGTTCGGGAGGCGGTCGCTAAACACGTCGACGCGCCGAACGTTCTCATGCTCGACGGCGACGGCACCTACCGCGCCGAGGACGCCGACGCGATGCTCGACCCCCTCCGTTCGGGCGCGGCCGACCACGTCATCGGGAACCGCTTTGCCGACATGCGCTCGGGGGCGATGACGGCGCTCAACCGCCTCGGCAACCGCCTCATCAACGGCGCCTTCGGCGTCATTCACGGCGAGTCCTTCGGCGACATCCTCTCTGGCTATCGTGCCTTCACCCGAGCGTCCTTCGAGCGGATGCACCTCACCGCCGACGGGTTCGGCATCGAGACGGAGATGGCAGTCGAGTGTGCGAAACGCGAAATCCCGACGACGGTGGTGCCGATCACCTACCTCCCGCGTCCCTCGGGGTCGAACACCAACCTCCACCCCGTTCGTGACGGCGGCATCATCATCCTCGAACTGTACCGCCGGGCCAAGACCAACAACCCGCTGTTTTACTTCGGGAGCATCGGTGCGGCGTCGACCATCGTGGGTGGGATGGTCGCCGCGTACGTCGGGGTCGAATGGGTCACGCGCCAGGTCTCCCACGAAGTGCTTGCCGTTGTCGCCGCCTTCGCCATCCTCGTCGGTGTGCAGTTACTGATGTTCGGGGTGCTCGCGGATCTGATCCTCTCCTTGCACCGCGAGCGACTGCGCGAGGACGGCACAGAGTGATGGGGGTCTTTCGGCGGGAGAAGGTACAAACCGGCTGCCGCCCGTTGCCCCTGTATGCGTGACCTCGACGAGACGGACTTAGAGATTCTTCAGTCCCTGATGGACGACGCCCGGACACCGTGGGCGGAGATTGCCGAAACGGTCGATCTCTCGCCGCCCGCGGTGTCTGATCGCGTCGACCGCCTGCAGGAGACCGGCGTGATTCGTCGATTCACCGTCGACGTCGACCGCTCGAAGCTCCGGGAGGGGGTGCCGGTGCTGGTACGGATCGAGATGCCAGCGGCGGCCGTCGACGACACGCGGGCGACGTTACGGGAGGCCGAAGCGGTCGAACACCTGTTTACGACCGCCGAGCGCGACCTGATCTGTTATGCCCGCGTTCCCGACGGGAACGTCCCCCGGTGGCTCGACGCGACGCTGACCGAGGGGACCGTCGACGATTACACCGTGACACTCCTGACCGACGGGGAGTGGACGCCGACGGTCGGCGGCACCGGCTTTGCCCTCTCGTGTGCCGAGTGTGGCAACACGGTGACAAGTGAGGGGACGACCGCCCGGATCGGCGGCGACCGCCACCAGTTCTGTTGTCCGTCCTGCGAGCGTCGGTTCGCGGAGCGATACGAGCGATTCGACGAGGAGGTCGACGACGCGGCGTAGTCGACCCGTCGACGAGGCTGTGGGCCTTCGGGCCGGGCGGTGCCGGCCGGGGGTGGCGGTCCGGGTGGGTGGCGTCACTACGTCGACGGAGGGTGAGCGCCACGAAGGGCAACGTTTAGGCCGCTTCCACGGGGTGACTCACGCATGTCAGAGACAGTGCTCCTCGTCGGCGGCGGGGGACGTGAACACGCTATCGCCCGCGCCGTCGCGCCGGACTGTGATCTCTATGCCTGTGCGAGCAACCGCAACCCTGGCATTGCCGACCTAGCGACGGAGACTCGGTCCATCGACGAAACCGACGCCGATGCCATCGTCGACTTCGCGACGGACGTCGACGCCACACTCGCGGTGATTGGCCCCGAGTCCGCTCTCGCGGCAGGCGTCGCCGACGCCCTCGATAGCGCCGGCGTCTACGCCTTCGGTCCGGGCGCCGAGGCGGCACGGATCGAGACGGATAAGGCCTATCAGCGGCGGTTCATGCGGGACAACGGCGTGCCGGGCTGTCCCGACTTCGAGACGTTCGAGGACATGGAGGCAGCCGGCGAGTACATCGACGACTACGACGGCGACCTGGCGGTCAAGCCTGCCGGCCTCACCGGCGGCAAGGGCGTCCGCGTCACCGGTGATCAGGTGACGAAAGCCGAGGCCAAGGCCTACCTCCGGGACGCCGACTACGACCGCGTCGTGCTGGAAGAGCGACTGGTCGGCGAGGAGTTCACGGTTCAGGGGTTCGTCGCGAACGGCGACCTCAGGGTCACGCCCGCGGTCCAGGACCACAAGCGCGCCTACGAGGGCGACGAGGGGCCGAACACGGGCGGGATGGGGAGTTACAGCGACAGCAGCCCGACGCTGCCGTTCATGGACGCGGACGATTACGAGGCGGCGGTCGACGTCCTCCGGGCGACGGTCGACGCCCTCCCCGACTACAAGGGCGTCCTCTACGGGCAGTTCATGCTCACCGCCGACGGCGTCCGCGTCGTGGAGTTCAACGCCCGCTTTGGCGACCCCGAGGCGATGAACACCCTGCCGGTCATGGAGACACCGTTCCTCGACGTGCTGGTGGCCGCACGCGAGGGCAACCCCCTTCCGGACCTCGAATTCTCGTCGCGGGCGACGGTGTGTAAGTACGCCGTCCCCGCGGGCTATCCGGCCGACCCCGAGGCTGGCGCCCGGATCACGGTCGACGAGGAGAGCGCCGCGAGTGCGGCGGCCGAACACGGCACCGACGCCGGCGAGGCGCTGCTCTTCTACGCGAGCGTCGACGCCCAGGCGGACGGCCTCTATACCACCACCTCGCGGGCGTTCGCCGTCGTCGGCGTCGATGGAACGATCACCGACGCGGAGACCATCGCCGACGCGGCGCTGTCGGGCGGCGACGGGCTACGAGTGCGTGAGGACATCGGCAAGCCCTCGCTCGTCCAACGGCGGATCGACCACGTCGAGCGACTGCGGGAGTGAGCGTCAGCGAGACGACGAACCGAGAAGCGCATGACGGACGTGTGACGGTCTGCAAACCTTTATTTCGCCACGTCTCGTCGTTCCGTCAATGGCGACGTTACGGGATTCGTTGGGTAGCCTCGTGGCGGATGTCGACGGTCTGTTCCTGTTTTCCCCGTCGGCGTCCGTCTACGAGCGGTTCGACGACAGTGGGGTGACGCGGGTGGTGATCGCCGCCGAGAACGGCGTCGAGGCCGATGCATTCGTCGAACTGCCGCTCGGGTTCGAGAACGTCCGTGACCGGATCAAATTCGGGGTCGAGGGGGCAATGGAGCGAGGGTTCGTCGCGGAGGGCGACATGGTCGTCTGTTCGCTGTCGATGTTCGGCGACGACGCCGACTCGCTGGTTCGGGTGCGGGTGGACGAGTCGATGCGCTCGGGAATCTACGACCTCTTCATCGACTCGCGGGCCGAACCGGGCGTCGTCCGCGACGTCTTCGAGGTGGCTATCGACCTCGGAAAGAAAGGACAGAAAGGCAAGCCGGTCGGGGCGCTGTTCGTCGTCGGGGACGCGGGCAAGGTGATGAACAAGTCCCGGCCGCTCTCTTACAACCCCTTCGAGAAGAGTCACGTCCACGTTGGCGACCCCATCGTGAACGTGATGCTCAAGGAATTCTCACGGCTGGACGGCGCCTTCGTCGTCTCCGACTCGGGCAAAATCGTCTCGGCGTACCGCTATCTGGAACCGTCCGCCGAGGGCGTCGACATCCCGAAGGGACTCGGGGCACGACATATGGCCGGCGGAGCGATCACCCGAGACACCAACGCCATCGCTATCGTCCTCTCGGAGTCCGACGGGATGGTCCGTGCGTTCAAGGGCGGCGACCTGATTCTGGAGATCGATCCGGAGGAGTACTGAGATGCAAGGCGGTACGGTTCGGGCAGTGTTGTCGGCGGTCCCCCTTCGGTTCTGGCTGGCCGTGACGACGCTCGCTCTCGGCGTCGTCTTCGGCTGGATGGTCCGGATCATCACCGGGCGCCTCCTCCGACGGGCGGGCGTCCCCAGCGCCACCGAGGGCACCACCTTCGAGCGGACCGCCCGCGAGTTCGGCACCTCGACGGTGGCGATTCTGGCGGTCATCGCCGGCTACTTCATCTTCGGTATCGCGGTCTTCGCCGCCATCGCCGTCGCCGAAATCGAGTACGTCGCCCAGTTCTGGAACGCCGTCGCGGGCTTTCTCCCGCAACTGTTCCTCGCGGTGATCGTCGTTATCGTCGGCGTCGTCCTCGGCGATAAGGTGGAGTTGGTGGTCTCCGAGCGGTTCCGCGGGGTGAAGCTCCCGCAGGCGAACGTGCTCCCGCTGGTGGCGAAATACAGCGTGTTCTATCTCGCAGCGCTGATCGCTCTCGGGCAGGTTGGCGTCGCCACCGGCGCCCTGATCGTCCTGCTTGCCGCCTACGTCTTCGCGCTCGTCTTTCTCGGCGGTCTCGCGTTCAGGCAGTTGCTCTCGGCCGGTGCGGTCGGCGCGTACCTCCTCTTACACCAGCCCTACACAATCGGCGACGAGATCCAAGTGGGGGAGATCCGAGGCATCGTCCAAGAGATGGATCTCTTCGTCACACACGTCGAGGCTGACGACGAGGAGTATATCCTGCCGAACAGTAGAGTGTTCGCCGATGGCTTCGCACGGGTTCGGTCCTGACGACATCGGGGTGCCGAATCGTCCCAACTGACCGTCAGCCGCGGAATCGTTTTGTCGATTCGACAGCATGGGTAGACATGACCGCGGCGACCCACGTTCTCTACGTGGACGACGATCCGGAGTTCGTCGAGACGACGACGGCGTGTCTCGAACGCGAGGCCGACGGACTGGTCGTGGATAGCGCGGCCGGCCCCGAGGCAGCCCTCGACCGTCTCGATGGTGGCGACATCGACTGTATCGTCTCGGCCCACGACATGCCCGGGGCGACCGGCATCGAGTTCCTCGATATCGTTCGCGAGCGACACGGCGACCTCCCCTTTATTATATTTGCCGAGCAGGGTGGCGCGTCGGTCGCCGACGAAGCCATCTCTGCGGGGGTGACCGACTATCTCCGACAGGGGACCGGCGCCGAGCAGTACGTCATCCTCGCACACCGCATCTCGAAGGCCGTCTCGGCTCACCGGTCGGCCGCCGACACCGACGCCCGACGCCGCCGCCTCGAACAACTCCTCAAAACCGTCCCGGGCTGTATCGTCCAGTTGAACCCCGAAGGCGAGTTCGTCTTCGCCAACGACCGAGCCGAGGAGGTGCTCGAACTGGAGCGGTCGTCGCTCATCGGGCAGAGGTACGACGACCCGGCGTGGCAGATTCGAAGTCTCGAGGGCGATCCGATTCCCGACGACGAACTCCCCTTCCGCCGGATCCAGGAGTCTGGCGACCCCGTGTACGGATACCGTCACCGGATCGAGTGGCCCGACGGGACCGAGAAGGTCATCCGAGCCAGCGGCGCCCCCGTGTTCGACGACGCGGGCGGCGTCGAGAGCATCGTGTTCTCGCTGGTCGACGAGACTGAGTGGGAGCGACAGCGCCAGACGCTGGCGGACGCGGAACGCCGTCTCGACCTCGCCGCGGAGGTGACGGATACGGGCGTCTGGGAGTGGACGCCGGCGACGGGCGAAGTCGTCTGGAACGAGACCTTAGAGCGCGTGATGGGGCTGGAACCCGGCTCGTTCGAGGGGACGTTCGAGGCCTTCGCCGAGCGAGTGCACCCCGAGGACCTGCCGGAGATGCAAGAGCAGGTCGAAGAGGCGCTGGCGTCGAACGAGCCTTATCACGTCGAGTTTCGGATGCTCCGCGAGGACGGAGACGTACTGTGGGTCGAGGGACGCGGCAAACTCGTCGACGACGGCGGGGAGCGGCGGATGGTCGGGATCCACCACGACATCACCGAGCGCAAGCGCCGGTTGCAGGAACTCGAACGGACCAAAGGCTATCTCGACGGGATCCTCGACAACACCACCGCGCCGATGTTTATGAAAGACCGGGACGGCGAGTACTTGCTCGTCAATCGCGGCTACGAGGAACTGTTCGGGATCACGGAATCGGCGGTGGTCGGCCACACGGACGCCGAGATTCATCCGGAGCGCATGGTCACGGAGGTGCGGCAAAACGACCGGCTGGCCATAGAGCGCGAGGAGACGGTGAACGCCGAGGAAGAAATCGTCGTCGACGGCGAACGACGACACTTCCTGGTGTCGAAAGCGCCGATCTACGTGGCCGAGGATGGGACGGAGACGGACCAGCCGGCGGCCATCTTCGGGGTCGCGAAGGACGTGACCGAACGGGAGCAAACCCGGGAACGGCTCGAACGACAGAACGACCTTCTCGAGGAGTTTGCGAGCGTCGTCAGCCATGACCTCAAAAGCCCGCTGACCGTCGCGGAGGGACGGATCGAACTGGCGGACGCGGAGTGTGATAGCGACCACCTCGACGCCGCCGCCGACGCGATAGCCCGGAGTCGCGAACTCGTCGATAACCTCCTGACACTCGCACGGAGCGGCGAGCGAACGACCGACGTCGAACCGGTCGCCCTCGCGCCGTTGACCCGAGAGTGCTGGGCGACAGTCGAAACGGAGGCCGCGACCCTCGCCGTCGAGACGACACGCACCGTCGAGGCCGACCGGAGTCGACTCCAGCAACTCATCGAGAATCTCGTCACCAACGCGGTCGAACACGCGGGGGCCGACTGTACCGTCACCGTCGGCGACTGCGAGGGCGGATTCTACGTCGCGGACGACGGCCCGGGCGTGCCCGAGGAACAGCGCGAGGACGTCTTCTCGACCGGCTACTCGACGGCATCGTCGAACACCGGCCTCGGTCTCGGAATCGTCTCGCAGGTCGTCGTCGGCCACGGCTGGCGGATCGAACTCGTGGAGAGCGAGGCCGGCGGGGCCAGATTCGAGATCACGGGCGTCGACGGCGTCTGAGCGCGGTCACCCGGTCGTCTCCTCGCCGTCGCCGCCGACCGCACCTTCGACCGGCCGGGCCGGGACGCCTGCGACGGTCGTCCCCGACGGAACGTCTTCGGTCACCAGCGAGTTGGCCGCCACCTTCGCATCCGCGCCCACCTCGATCCCGGGGAGGAGAATCGCCCCCGCCCCGATCATCGCCCGTTCGCCGATCACCACCTCGCCGGTTCGGTACTCGCCCTGTAGGAACTCGTGACAGAGGAGCGTGGCGTCGTAGCCGATGACGGCGTCCGCCCTGATGGTCAGCAGTTCGGGCCAGAACACGTCGGGGGTCGCCTCCAAGCCGACGGCGACGCCGGGGTCGACCGTCGCGCCGAGGCGCCGTAACACCCAGTTTTTCAGTCGTAGGCTCGGGGAAATCCGGATCACCCAGACCGCGAGGTAGTTCACGACGACCCGGAGCGGACCCTTCGCGTCGGTCCAGTGCCACAGCGAGTTTCGCGGCCCGGCCGTCGGGATCCGGTCGAGACGGTCGTGTCGCCGGTCGGCGTCCGAATCGCTCACGGCATTGCTTCGGGTGCCGGTGTCTTGAATCCCGCCACCCGCCTCGCCGGGTCGCTATCCCTCGGCGACTGTCCCGACGAGGAGGTAGGCCGCCGGGAGACAGCCGAGGAGGGTGCCCATCCCGACGACCAGCCAGGCGTAGCGATTCGCCGGGGTGAACGCAAGCGCGATGGCGGTGGGGACCGCCGCCGCCAGCAACGCCCACGACAGCCGTTCGGCCGACGCCATCTATCGGATCGTGGCGTCCCGGCCGAGCGTCTTCGAGACGTACGGACCGTCCTGGTGGTAGCCGAGTTTGTCGCGGTAGTAGCGACGCGCGCCGATGCCGCTGATAACGCTCACCGTCCCGTAGCCGGCCTCGGCGGCGAGTTCCTCGGCGCGTTCGAGGAGGCGACGGCCGTAGCCACGGTGTTGCCAGTCGCCGTCCCCCGTCTCGCGGATGCCCGCCTCGCTCCCGTAGACGTGGAGTTCACGCACGAGAGCGGCATCGTCGAGTTCGGGACGTACCGGGTCGTTCGGGAAGCGCAGGCGACAGAAGCCGATCAGGAGGTCCGCCTCGGGGTCCTCGAAGCTGAGGAAGTGTTCGGTCCCACCGCCGGCCTCGTAGGTCCGCTCTCGGAGCGTCACCCGCTCGGGGTCCGGGTCGGCGTCGTTGTGGCCAACCTCGCGGGCGCGGATGTCCCGGGACGCGATGCCCCGCTCCGCGGCTCGCTGGCTCGCCAACTGACGGAGGTTGGACTTCCAGACGCCGGCGTCGATGTGGTCGGCGGGGATGTCCCGCTGGACCCGCTGAAGGCGGGTGTACTCGGGGATCAGATCCATCACCTCGGCGACGAGGTCCGCGGCCGCGTCGTTGTCGAGGGGGTCGAAGTCGTCGCGACGCCACATGTCGTAGGTCCGGGTGCCGCGGACGACGAGGGTGGGATAGATCTTCAGGTAGTCGGGGCGCCAGCGCGGGTCCGCGAAGAGTTGCCGGAAGTCCTCCAGACACATCTCCTCGGTCATGCCCGGCTGTCCCGGCATCATGTGAAAGCCGACCTTGAATCCGGCGTCGCGAAGGCGCCGATTGGCGTCGATGGAGGCCTGGACGCCGTGCCCGCGATGCATCTCGCGGTTGATCCGCTCGTAGGTGGTCTGGACGCCAACCTCCACCTTCGTGCCTCCGAGCCGGAGCATCCGGTCGATCTGTTCGGGGCCACACCAGTCGGGCTTGGTTTCGAAGGTGGTGCCGATGTTGCGGACGTCGGCCGTCTCGTTTTCGGCGATCACGTCCTCGAGATAGCGGAACTCGGGGTCGTCCTCGGCGAAGCTTCGCCCCTCGGCGGGGTTCGGCGTCGAGTCGGTGTCGTAGTCGTTCAGTGCTTGGAGCGCCCGCTTGACGAACCACTCCTGGTAGTCGTGGCTCCGGGCGGTCATCGTCCCGCCCATCAGGATGAGTTCGACCTTGTCGACGGGGTGGCCAATGTGTCTGAGCTGTTCGAGTCGGAGCCGAACCTGGCCGTACGGGTCGTAATCGTTCTGCTCGCCGCGTGCCGCGGCCGGTTCGTGACCCGTGTAACTCTGGGCACTCCCAAACTCGGAGGCGGGACCACCGGGACAGTAGAGACACTTCCCGTGGGGACACATATGCGGCGAGGTCATGATGGCGACGGGCGAGACGCCGGAGGCGGTGCGGACGGGCTTGCGCCTGACGACCGCCTGCACCTCGTCGCGTCGCTCGTCGGGGGCGTACTGCAGGATGTGCGCGTTTTTGGGCACCTTCGCGGCGCCGTGTTCGGAACAGGCGTCGAGTTTCGCCGACTCGAGGTCGTCGCGGTCGAGGTCACCGTCGAGGATACGCTCGACGAGATCCGCACAGACCCGGTCGAACGCCTCGCTCGGGGCGTCGACACCAACGCTATCGGTCATCGTCTCCGTGTCGTCGGGTCGCAAGGTTAAGCGTATCGTTCGGCCGAACCGAACGGTCGTCTCAGAGCCGGTCGACGGCGGCGTCGACGACAGCGTCGACCGCCGCGTCGCGGCGGCCCGAGAGGAATTCGAGACGGCCGTCACGGACGCTCGCAGCGGCGATGCCCGCGTCGGCTTCGCGGTCGGCGGCGTCGCCGGCGACGCCACGCAGATCCAGGTCGGCGTCGCTCCGCAGGTAGAGTTCGTCCGTCCCGACACCGACGATCAGGCGAGCATCGTCGTCGCGTCGGCGGTGGAGTTCGTCGAGCAGGAGGCTCGTCGGCGGGAAGTCAAAGCGGTGGGTGTAGGCGTCAGTGTCGAGGACATCGACGGTGACGCCGTCGGTCTCACGCCGGTCGAGGTTGGCGGTGGCGGTGTCGACCTCGGTGTCGAGTTTCTGGCGGAACTGCTCGCTGATGTGGCCGGCGAGACCGCCCGCATCGTCGAACAGCAGGTCCGTGATGAGTTCGCGCTTGTCCTCGTAGGACTGGTAGTACGCCTCCAGCGCGATAGCCTCGCGGAGTTCGCGCGTGCGGTCGGCGTCGTAGCCCGCCTCGGTGGCGAGGTCACGGGCGCTCTCGGGAGCGTCTGCCCAGTAGGAGATGGCCGGGAGGTGGCTGACGTCGTCGCGAACCGTGGGGTTGACCGTCGCGGCGAGGGTGGCCGCGAGCGCGCCCGTCGAGAGGTCGGCCGCGGCCGCCCCGGCGAGGCCAGGGTTGACGATGGCGTCACAGTCGTCGGCGACGGCGGCGTCGGCCACCTCGGCGTCGACGACGACCCGTCGGGAGCCGTAGATGCCGAGCAGACCCAGCCCGTCGCTGGACTCGACTGTGCTTCCCGTACCGACCAGCAAGACGAGCGGCAGTTTCTCGTCGTGGCGGTCGCGGTCCTGGAGCATCCGCGTCACGTCGTTGGTGGCGTCGTCCATATCGTAGACGGAGCCTTCCAGCGGCCGCCGCGTGAAGTAGTGATACTCGGCGTCGGCGGCGGCGTGTTCCTCGCGGATCAGCGGGAGGACCGCTCGCTCGATGGCCGCGCCCGCGACGTAGCCGTCCGCCGTGGCGGCGTGTCGGACCACCACGGGACGGGATTCGAGGACGGCCCGACGGATCGTCTCCGCGGCGTCCTGCAGGGACTCGGCCACGGCGTCGACCGCGTCGTGTTCGATCAGGGTGGCCACCTCGTCCGGGCGGGCCTCGGCGGTCAGCGCGTCGGCGAGGCGCTCCTCAACGGCCGCCGCCTCGTCGTCGGTCAGGACCGTGAGTTCCTCGGTCTCGACCTGGAGTTCGTCGTAGCGACGCTCCACCTCACCGTCGAGGCGGACGGCGTTGCCCACCTCGGCGTCGGGGTAGGCACGAACGCCGGCCTCGACGAAGGCCGCACAGTCGACGACGCCGGTGCCGTCACGGATCTCGAACACCGTCGGACCGCTGGTCTGGCGAACACCGACGATTTCGCCTTCGAGACGAACCGTCTCACCGACACGGTCGTCGAGCGACGCGACGTCGACGTGGTCGGGGGTGCCCGTCCCTGCGACGGTCTGGTGACCGTTCGTCTGGGGGGAGGGTTCCGGTTCTGATCCCGACTGTGACGCCGATTCGGCGTCCGACTCAGATCCCGACTCCTGCTCGTGTTCGGCGTCGTCTTCGTCCGTGTCGTCGCTCGGGGTGGGCCGCTTCTTCACCGGGCCGGTGTCCTCGGACTCGTCGGTGGTCGATTCGTCGATGGGGTCGCCGTCGGCGTCGCCGTCGGGGTCGTGAATCCGGGCACCGCGGAACTCGCCGCCGGCCTGTCGTTTCGACCACGCGAGGTCGACGTTGCCGTTGTCGCGGACGTTTTTCACCTGGACGAACACGGTGTCGCCCGGCTCCCAGTCCAGACTTTCGAGCCGGCGGTCCAGTTCGCTCCGGTGGAGCAGCCCGGTCACACCGGGCGAGAGGTCGACGAACACGCCGAAGTCGGCGAAGCCGTCGACCGTACCTTTGTAGTATCGTTCCGAGACGAGTTGGTCCGGCGCGGAGCCGCGGAAATCAAACCAGACGTCCTCTTCGTGGGTGATCCAATCCATTGAGAGGATCGAACAGCCGCAACGTAAAACGATTGTCGAAACGACTCGGCGGCTTAGATGATGTACCAGGCACGCAAGAGGGTGTGGAGCGCGTCGAACCCGCCGAACCCGTAGCCGAAGAGAAGTGCGGCGGGGAGCGCACTCGCGAGGGTCGCTCGGCCGGTGGTGGTGTCGTGGACGACGGCGAGACCGACGACAAGCAACGCCGCACCGTAGAGACAACACGCCGCGGTGAGTTCGGTGACGGGCGCCGCCGCCAGCGGACAGGGCGCCGTCGCGTAGGCGATGACCTGTACCGTCTCGCTCACGCCCGCCCGGTCCCGGACCGTCGCCATCAGCGCGAGGGTCTGGAGCGCCGCCAGCAGGTGAAGGGCCGCCGGCGCGACGAGGATGGCCACGAGGAGGACGACCACGGCGGCCCGGAGCCCGCTGGACACGGGGAAGCGGCCCGGATCGAACAGGGCGAGACCGAGCGCGTACGCCACGGCCATCACGACGGCAAAGACGAGACCGGGCGCCTGATCGCCGGGTGCCACCCCGTGGCTGAAGAATCGCTGGGGGCGAACCAGCACCTCTGCCCACGCGCGGGCGATGCCGCGCGGTCCGCGGTCACGGCCACCGCGGGGGTTCTCGACCCACGTCGTCACGGGCGTGTCTGTGGCGCGGGTCGGCAAAGGGGTTCTGATTCAGCCACCGACGTTCCGGTCACTCTCGAACGTCGATGGATTGGCTTCGATGGTGGCGTACTCGACGATCCGTCGGCCGAGGGTGGCGACCCGCTCGGCCAGCGTGTCGTCGGTCAGTCGACCGTCCGCGAAGGCCGACGACGCCCGCGGGATGGCCGCCTGGTGTGGGAGCACCCACGCGTCGAGGGCGCGACACACCGACCGCAGGTGTTCGAGCGCCGTGATGGGGAAGGCGCCACCCGCGACGCCGAGCAGGCCGACCGTCGTCCCCTCGAACTCGTCGAACCCGCAGTGATCGAGGGCGTTTTTCAGCGCGCCGGAGTACGAGCCGTGATACACGGGCGAGCCGAGCAACACGGCGTCGGCCTCGCGGACCCGACGGGTGAACGCCGCGGCGTCGCCCTGATCGTCGGCATCGGGGTTCAGGATCGGGAGGTCGAAAGCCCGGAGGTCGAGCAGTTCGGTGTCGGCGCCGGTCGCCTCGGCGGCATCGAGCGCACGGTCGAGCGCGAGTCGGGTGTAGCTCTCCGTGCGGAGGCTCCCGGCGACTGCGGCGATGGTGACCATACGCGGGGGTGGACCGCCACGGGCAAAGGTCCCGTGGCCAGGTCACCACTCCAGTCCGCCGTTGACCCCGAGGACCTGTCCGGTCATGTAGTTCGCGTGGTCGCTGGCGAGAAACCGGACCATCCCCACGATATCCTCGGGGTCGGCAAAGCGATCCAGCGGAATCTTCTCGCGGATGTTGTCCTGGACGCGTTCGGGGACCTTCTCCAGCATGTCCGTCTTGACGAAGCCGGGCGCGACGCAGTTGGCCGTCGAGCCGTCGGACGCGAGTTCGAGCGCGAGCGTCCGTGTGAACGCGAACAGGCCGCCCTTCGAGGCGGCGTAGTTCGCCTGCCCGTAGTTCCCCTGCTGGCCGACGACACTGGAGATGTTGATCAGGCGGCCGTGGTCCGCCTCGCGGATGTCCTCGAAGAAGGCCTTGGTGCAGTTGAACGTCCCGCCGAGGTTGACGTCGATCACCGTCTGCCAGTCGTCGTGGGTCATCTCCTCGAACTTCCGGTCGATGGTGATGCCGGCGTTGTTCACGAGGACGTCGACGGAACCGAGTTCGTCGTGGACGTCGGCGGCCATCTGCTCGACGTCGACCGGATCTGAGACGTCACCCTGTGCACACATCGCCGTCTCGCCTGCCGCTTCGATCCGGTCGACGACCGACCGCGCCTCGTCGTCGGAACTCCGATAGTTCACCACTACCTCGCCGCCACACCGCGCGAGTTCGTAAGCGATAGCCCGACCGATGCCCCGGGACGCGCCGGTGACCAGACAGGTTCGCCCGTCGAGGGGACGCGGGTCAAGCGGATCAATCCGTTGAGCCGTTTCGGACATACATTCCCTAATGGATCGTAATGCGTGTTAACTATTCCCGACGGTGAGGGCGGGTGTGGGCGGCCCCCCAGCGATAGGTTTTATTATGCTAGATGACAACACGGCTCTAGTTTGGCCGGTGGAGCGCCGGCCGTCGACCCGTCTGTCGGGAACGGCGGCCCCCGGAGCGCGCCGCCGGTGTGAGGGTCGATAGCCGCCGCGCGAGTGGACGGTCATCGGTCAGTCCGACTCCCGTTCGGTGGCCACGAGGTCTGTGATCCGGGCCCCGTCGACGCCCGCGATGCGGAACTCGTGGGACGCCGTCTCGACGCGGTCACCGACCGTCGGTGCCCGTCCGAGTCGGCTCAGGACGAACCCTCCTACGGTTTCGACGTCTTCGCTCTCGAAGCCGGTCTGGAGGTGCTCGTTCACCGTCGCGAGCGCGACACCTCCGTCGACCGCGTAGCCGCCGTCATCGAGTCGTTCGACCGACGGCCCCGGCTCATTCAGGTCGAACTGGTCGCGGATGTCCCCCACGATCACCTCGACGACGTCCTCGACGGTGACGAGACCCTCGAACTCACCCCACTCGTCGATGACAGCCGCCATCTGGCGTTGTTTGCCCTGAAATTCGGCGAGGAGTTTGTCGACGCGGAGCGTCTCGGGGACGACGACGACGTCCCGACACAGGTCGCGGGCCGTGAGTTCGCCCGACTCTTGGATCGTCTCGCTGGCCCGAAGAATATCCTTGACGTCGACGAATCCGAGTACGTCGCCGCTGTCGTCGACGACGGGGTACCGGGTGTACTCACCCTCGGCGGCCATCGACCGGAGGTCCGAAAGCGACGTGTTCGCGGGGATGGTCGTCACGTCGGGCCGTGGTCGCATAATCTCACGCACCGTCATGTCGTCGAGGCTGAACACGCTCTCGATCATCTCGACTTCCCCGGCGTCGACCCGTCCCGCCTCACCCGCTTCCGAGAGGAGAGTGAGAATCTCCGCTTCGGTGTGGCCGCCGTGCTCTTCGGCGGCCGGGGAGACACCGAGGAGCCGAACGGACCGGATGGCGACGCCGTTGAAGACGACGATTCCCGGGAGAAAGAGATAGTAGAAGAGTTTCATCGGCGGCGCGACGAGGAGGGCGACCTGCTCCGCGCGCTGAATCGCGAGCGTCTTCGGCGCCAACTCCCCGTAGACGACGTGGAGGAAGGTCACGATGCCGAATCCGAGCGCGACGGTCACGGCGTGAAGGAGCGAACTCGGGAGCACCGGAGCCAACAGCGGTTCGACCAGCACGGCAACCGCAGGTTCACCGACCCACCCGAGGCCGAGCGACGAGATGGTGATGCCGAGTTGGGAGACGGCGAGGTAGTCGTCGAGGTTTTCGGTCGCTTCCTGCACCGCCGACGCCGAGCGCCGCCCCTCTCGAACCAGCGTCTCGACGGACGCGGATCGCAAGCGGACGAACGCAAACTCGGCGGCGACGAAAAAGCCGTTGAGAACGACGAGAAACAGGGCCAACCCGATGCGAGCGACCGAGAGGGCGAACTCCGCCATTACGCCCGGTGATTCTCCCCTCGGCGTCATTTACCTTCCGAATGTGCCTCCCCGCCAGCGCCGGCGTCTCTGGCACGATTTTGGGAGCGTGGGCACGCGACCGGGTGACTGGAGGCACAACGAGGAGGTACGACCCGACGACCGGCGGCGCTTTTATTGGGTAGCTGAAACGACTACCGGTGTATGACCGACCGGCTTGTCGACGTCGACCCGACGGGCGAGAACGTCGCCGGCGAGGCGCCCGCCGCGGAACCGGACGCCGTCACCGACGACACGACCGTCCACGACGACGTCGAACTCGAACGAACTATCGGGCTGGTCGGGGGGCTGGCCATCGGCATCGGGACCATGATCGGGGCTGGAATCTTCGTCTTCCCCGGGTTGGCGGCCGCCAACGCTGGACTCGCGGCCACCCTCTCCTTTGCCATCGGCGGATTGATCGCGTTGCTCGTGGCGCTGCCGACCTCCGAACTCGCGACGGCGATGCCCCGGAGCGGCGGCGGATACTACTTCGTCTCGCGGGGGATGGGGACCGCCTACGGTGCGGTCGTCGGCCTGGGTCTGTGGCTGGGTCTGATGTTCGCCTCCGCGTTCTATCTGGTCGGTCTCGGACACTACGCGAGCGCCGTGTTCGCCGAACTCGACGTCGCGCTCTCGTTCAATCCCGTCGTCGGGATTGGGCTGCTGTTTGGCGTCGCGTTGACGGCGCTGAGCATCGGCGGCACCGAAAACACCGCGAAGCTCCAGAACGCCGTGGTTGGGGTCCTCCTGGTGGTGCTCACCGGCTTTCTGTCGTACGGCGTCCTCGACGCGGTGGGCGTGTTCGGTCGGGGAACAGTCCCCGAGCAGTTCTTCTCCCGCGGCTACGTGCCGGTGTTGTCGACCGCGGCGCTCGTGTTCACGTCGTATCTGGGGTTCGCCCAGGTTGCGACCGTCGCGGGTGAGATCAAGCAACCGGGGCGGAACCTGCCGCTGGCGATGGTCGGATCGGTCCTGACCGTCACCGTCTTTTACATCGTGACGATATTCGTCGCGACGAGTGCGTTCGGTGCCGACCGCCTGGGGCAGTTCGGCGAGACGGCGATGGTCGAAGTCGCCCGCGATTTCCTCGGGCTGCCCGGGGCGGTCGCGATTCTGGGGGCCGGACTGCTGGCGACGTTTTCGAGCGCGAACGCGTCGATTCTCAGCGCCTCGCGGGCGGTGTACGCACTCAGCCGCGATGCCTTACTCCCCAGGCGGGCAAGCGAGATCAATCTCCGGTACGGCACGCCACACATCGCCCTGCTCGCCGCCGGCGGCCCGATCCTGGTCCTCGTCGCGACCGGCCGGGTCGAACTGCTCGCGGAGGTCGCCTCCTTTCTCCACCTGATCATGTACGGGCTGATGTGTGTCGCCCAGATCGTGTTACGGCGACGAGATCCGGAGTGGTACACGCCGAGTTACCGCGTCCCGGGCTACCCGGTGGTCCCGGCGGTCGGGGCGCTCGCGAGTGTCGGTCTGATCGCCTTCATGCAGCCCGCGTCGATTGGTATCGGAATCGTGGTCATGCTCGTCTCGTACCTGTGGTTTCGGTATTATGCAGGGAGCGTCACGCTCAAGGGGGACGTGTGATCATGACGGATCGACCCTCGATACTCGTCCCGGTGCGCGTACTCGACGGCGAATCGATTCCGGAAGGCGTCCCCGACCTCCTCGCGGCCGCGCACGTGGTCCTGTTGGGGTATCACGTCGTTCCGGGTCAAACGGCGCCGGGACAGGCACAGATGCAGTTCGAGGACCGGGCCACGGAACGACTCGACGAGTTCGAGGCGATGTTCGAGGAGGCGGGGGCCACCGTCGAGCGGCGCCTCGTGTTCACCCACGACGGCCAGAAGACACTCGACCGGATGACGACCGAGCACGACTGTCTGGCCGCACTGGTCCCGAACGCCACCGGCCCGGTCGAGGACGTACTCGTCGCCGTCCGGGGTGCCGTCGGGATCGACCGCCTCGTTCGTGTCGTCGCGGGCCTGTTCGGGGCGACGGACGCGTCGGTGACGCTGTATCACGTCGCCGAACCGGTCGAGACGGACGAGGACGTCGAAACCCTCCTCGATGGGATGGTACGTCGCCTGGCTGACCTGGGCGTGGACGCCGCGAGGATCGAGACTCGCGTCGAACGCGATCAGAAGGCCCTCGACGCAGTCGTCGATACGGCCGACGAATTCGACGTGGTCGTCATGGGCGAGTCCGATCCCTCACTCACGACGTTCGTGTTCGGACTACCGGCCGACCAGGTCGCCGACCGGTTTCTCGGCCCCGTCCTCGTGGTGCAGCGCGAACCGACAGACGCGCCCGAGAAATGACCCCCGTCCGCGGCAGTCCCGGCCCCTAAACCGGCGGCGACTCCCTCCCGTCGGTGACACCCGTGGAGGGTGATTCGATGTCGGGAACTTATGACCGGGGCCGCTCAGAGGTAGTGTATGAGGGTCCTGTGTGTCGACCCGGACGTCGACGAGGGACGCGCCACGGCGTCGGCCATCGGCGATGCCGACATCGACGTCACGGTCTGTGGCACTCTCGGCGAGGCCCGCGAAGCGCTCGACGGCGCCGTCGACGGCATCGTCACGGAGTACGACCTCCCCGACGGGACCGGTCTAGAGCTCGTCGAGGCGGCCCGTGACGTCGTCCCCGACGTGACGTGTGTCCTCTTTACCGACGCCGACTTCGACGAACTGGAGACGACGGCGCTCGGACCCGCCGTCGTCGAGTACGTCGACAAGGAATCGCCGGGCGCCCGCGACGAACTGGTCGACCTGCTCACGTTCAGCATCGATAACCGGAGCCAGACGTCCTATCCACTACCGCCGGACGAGGAGGCCCGTCTGGCTGCCATCGAGCAGTACGTGGTCGATCCGGACGCTCTCGATACGTCGCTCGACCGCCTCACCACCGTCGCCGCGGCGCTGTTCGACGTCGACGCGGCCACGGTCGGATTCGTCGAGGCCCACCGAGAGCGGTTTCTCGCCTGTCACGGCACCGACGTCGACAGTCTGGACCGGGAGGACACGGTCTGTACCTACACCATCCTCGACGACGAGGTGATGGTGATTCCCGACACGCGCGAGGACCCGCGGTTCGACACGAACGACTCGCTCGCGGCGGCCGACATCCGGTTTTACGCCGGCGCTCCCGTCCAGACCGACGACGGGGAGGCTATCGGCGCCTTCTGTCTGTTCGACGCGGAACCCCGTTCGTTCGGCACGGAAGACCGGGAGTTGCTGTCGACGCTCGCCGACGAGGTGATGGCGAATCTGGAACTCAGACGGCGCCTCCGGGCGGCGACGGCGGAGGAGCGCGATGGCGACGACTGAGTATCGCTTCGAGGGGTTACCCCTCGACCCCGTCCGCGGCGGGACGAGCATCCTGGTGGCCGGGCCGGCACACGGCGGGACCAAGGAACTGGCCTACCGGATGCTCGCCGGTGACGACGCGGAAGGGGTGATCATCCTGACGACGAACGCGACGGCGGCCGACATCGCGGCCGAGTGTGAGACGGTCGGCATCGAAGCGACGCCGGACCGGGTGGGCATCGTCGACTGTCTGGATAGCGACGAGAGCGGCGTCCCCGCCCGAGTCTTGACCGTGTCGAGCGCACAGGATCTGACGGGAATCGGGATGCGATACTCCACGCTCTACCGGGAGTTCCACCAGGAAGGCGTCGAGGCCGTCCGAACCGGGCTGTTCTCGATTTCGACCGTCCTGTCGCTGACGGAACTCCAGACCGTCTCCCGGTTCGTACACACCCTCGTGGGACGGGTGAGCAAGGTCGACGGCCTCGGCGTCTTCCTCGTCGACCCGGCGATGCACGACGAACGCGAGCTCAGGACCATCTCGCAGTTCTGTGACGGGCGGATCGACGTGCGCGAAGGGCCGGAACTTCGGTCCCAAGGGTTTCTGGGCGGCGCCGCGGAGTGGGTCCCGTTCGATCCCCTGCCGGAGTGACGTTCGGCAACCCGGAGCAGCGAGAGTCTCAGCGTTGATAGGGATCACCGAAGCTCTTAGGTCCGGGGGGATGATTTCCGACCGATGTCAGATGCGGGTGACGAGATTCGAGTGTTGTACGTCGACGACGACCCGGACGTAGCCGATCTGACGGCGACTGCCCTCGAACGCGCGGACGACCGGTTCGTCGTCGAGACGGTCCCCGACACGGAGACGGCACTCGGCCGTCTGGACGACGACGTGGACTGTGTCGTCTCGGAGTACGACATGCCGGATCGGACGGGCGTCGAGTTTCTGTGTCTCGTCCGCGAGCGCGTCCCCGGCCTCCCGTTCGTCCTGTTTACCGACACGGGGAGCGAGTCGGTCGCCAGCGAGGCAATCTCCGCAGGGGTGACCGACTACCTTCGGAAGGACGCCCACGCCGACGGCGCCGCCATCCTAGCCAATCGGATCGGGAACGCCGTCGACGGACACCGCGCGGAACGAGAGCGACGGCGGCATCTGGACGCCATCGAGACGGCACAGGAGGGAATCGCCATTCTGGACGACGAGGAGTTCGTCTACGTCAACGAGGCGTACGCCTCGCTGTACGGGTACGACCCCGACGACCTGGTCGGCGAGAGGTGGGAGCAGGTCTACCCCGACGACGAGACGGCGGTGATCCACGAGGAGGTGCTTCCGACGGTCAGGGCCGACGGGCAGTGGCACGGCGAGACCACCGGTCTCCGGGCCGACGGCAGCACGTTCGTCGAGGACCACCGCCTCGCCACGACCGACCGGGGGGAGTTAGTCTGTTCCGTCCGGGACGTGAGCGACCGACGAGAGCGAACCCGACAGTTCGAGGCCGTCTTTGACAACACCTACACCTTCACCGGCCTCCTCGACCCCGACGGGACGGTCCGGGAGGCCAACGAGACGGCCCTAGAGTTCGGCGGCGTCGACCGTGAGGCGGTCGTGGGCAAGCGACTCTGGGAGACGTGTTGGTTCGCAGCGAGCGAGACCGCCCGCTCGACGGTCCGCAAGGCGGTCCAGCAGGCCAGGTCGGGAGACCTGTTCCGCGACGAGGTCCGCATCCAGGGGACAGATCGGGCGGTGGTCATCGACTTCTCGATCCGCCCGATCACCGACGAGGCGGGGACGGTGACCTCGCTCGTTCCGGAGGGACGAGAGATTACGGACCGGAAGCAACGCGAACGGGAACTGCGGCGGAGCGAGCGACGCCTCGAAGCCGTCTTCGAGGACCCCAAGATGCTCGTCGGCGTGCTCTCTCCCGACGGCCGACTGCGCAAGGCCAACCGGACGGCGATGGAGTTGATCGACGCGGACCACGAGGAGGTAGTTGGCGAGCCGTTCTGGGAGACACCGTGGTGGCCCGGGGACGACCGTGCGGCGGTCCGGGAGTGGGTCGAACGGGCCGCCGACGGAGAGTACGTCGAGTACGAGAGCGACCACGTCAACTCCGGGCCCGAGAGGCGGAGCGTGAGCGGGACTATCCGTCCGGTCACCGACGAGTCGGGGGCGGTCGTCTCGCTCATCGCCTCGGCCCGGGATACCACCGAGCGACGCGAGCATCGGCGGGCGCTCAGGCGCCGGAACGAGCGCCTCGACGAGTTTGCGAGCGTCGTCTCTCACGACCTCCGAAACCCGCTGAACGTTGCCACCGGCCACCTGTCCGTGGCACAGCGACAGGTCGAGAGCGCACACCTCGACGAGACGGCCCACGCGCTGGAGCGGATGGAGGATCTGATCGAGGACCTGCTGACGCTCGCGAAGGCCGACGACCGGGTCGCCGACTTCGAGTCGGTCGACCTCGCGGCGGTCGCACGGGACTGCTGGCGAAACGTCTCGTCGCCGGGGACGACCCTCCGCGTCGAGGCGGAGGGAACGATCAACGCGGATCGAAGCCAGCTCCAGCAACTTCTCGAGAACCTGTTTCGGAATAGTGTCGAACATAGTTCGACTGACAGCCGGTCAAGGACCGGCGATAGCGTGGAGCACGGCGCCACGAGCAACCGGACGCAGTCCGGTGACAGCGTCGAACACGGGTCGACGGGCAGTCGGACTGGGTCCGACGACAGCGTGGAGCACGGCTCCACGAGCAACCGGACGCAGTCCGGTGACAGCGCAGGGAGTGACTCCGCGGACAGGCGGCCGGAGGCCGACGGCGGCTCGTCGACGATCACCGTCGGCGAGCTACCCGACGGCTTCTACGTCGCCGACGACGGGCCGGGCATCCCCGAGGCGGAGCGCGAACAGGTCTTCGAGAGCGGGTATTCGACGGACGAGGACGGGACGGGATTCGGACTCTCTATCGTCTCGAAGATTGCTGAGGGACACGGTTGGACGGTCAGCGTTGCCGAGAGCGAGCGTGCCGGGACGCGGATCGAGATTGGCGGCGTCACACGCCCGAACGACCGTCACCCGTCGGCCTGAGATCGACCGCCCGGCGGCGCCGCGTCAGGTCCGTTTGCCGATCTCCTCGCGCAACGCGTCGCTGACGACTTCGCCGTCGGCCTTGCCGCGGAGCGCCCCCATACACTCGCCCATGAGCGCCGAGAAGGCGCCCATCCCCTCCTGCTCGACCTGGTCAGCGTTGCGCTCGACGACGTCAGCGACGGCGTCGCGCACCTCGTCCTCGGAGACGCCGGCGAGACCCGCCGCCTCGACGGCCGCCTCGGGGTCGAGGTCGGGGTCGTCGGCGAGCGTTTCGAGCACCTCGTCGACACCCTCCTTCGCCAGGTCATCGTCCGCGACCAGTCGGAGAGTTCCGAGCAGATGCTCGTCGGTGAGACGGTCGACAGCCACGCCGTCGCGGCGGAGTTCCGTCAGCGTGCTCTCTAACACGCCGGCGGCGAAGGTGGCGTCAACGCCTGCGTCCACCGCGCGCTCGAACAGAGGCATGCGTCGGCCGTACGCCACCTGCTCGGCCAGGCCAGCGTCGAGACCGTACTCGCTCTGATACCGCTCGACCGTCTCGGTCAACAGTTCCGGCCGCTCGACGTCGCTCGGGTCGGGTTCGACCGGCGGCACGTCCGTCTCGGGGTACATCCGCGCCGCGCCGGGCAGGGGGCGAAGATAGCGGGTCGTCCCCTCGTCGGTGGCGTCGCGGGTCTCCTCCGGGACACCCTCGATGCCCGTCTGGGCGCGTTCGGCGACGGCGTCGATGGCCAACTCGGCGGTCTCGGGGTCGTCGGCGACGATGGCGACGGCGTCCTCGGGACCGGCGTCGACGGTCTCGCGGAGGGCGCCGACCTCCGCCTCGGTGACGCCGTAGGCCGGGAGTTCGTCGGTGTGGAAGATTCCGCCCGCGCCGTGGCGCTTGGCGTGATCGGAGAGTTCGGTCCCGAACCGACGGTCGGGCTGGAGTTCGCGGCCGACGAGACCGTCGAAGCCGTAGAGCGGGACGGCCTGCACCCGGCCACCGTCGTCGAGTGCCCCCCGAATCACGCCGCTGTCGGTGTCGGCGAAGACGTCGGTTACGTCCTGCGGGCTGCCGACTGCGGCGTCACGCTCGGCGAGTTCGTCGGCGACGTCTAGGAGTTCGACCTGCCGACGAACCTCTAGGCGGACGATTTCGTCGATCTGGTCGAGAGCTTGGACGCCCTTGATCTCGACGCGAGCGCCGTCGGCAATGGAGACGTTCACGTCCTGGCGGATGGTGCCGAGGCCGCGCTTGACCGTGCCGGTCGAGCGAAGGAGCATGCCAATCCGCTCGGCCGCCTCGCGGGCCTGTTCGGGCGTGCCGATGTCCGGGCGGGTGCCAATCTCGACCAGCGGAATGCCGAGTCGGTCGAGGCTGTAGCGGACGCCCGCGTCGGTCTCTGCGACGCGCCCGGCGCTCTCCTCTTCGAGCAGAAGGTCTTCGACGCCGACGGGTCCCGCGTCGGTCTCGATCTGTCCGTCCTGGCCGATCAGCGCGCTCCGCTGGAAGCCGGAGGTGTTCGACCCGTCGACGACAATCTTTCGCATGACGTGAGCCTGGTCGACGACCGTCATATCGAGGAGGTCGGCAATCTGGAGCGCCACGTCCAAGGCCTCGTCGTCGACCCGGCCCGGTGGTTCGTCGTCCTCCTCGACGAGACAGGTGGTGTCGAAGGCCAGATACTCGAACTCGCGGTCGACGCGACTCTCCTCGACCGCGGCCTCGTCGAGTTCGCCGAGTTCGCTCGTCGTCGGGTGGAGATACCGGGAGAACGTCCGAACCGCGTTCTCGGGTTCCCGACGCTCGGTCGGGCACGCACAGAACAGTTTCGTCGCGGTGTCGAGTTGCTGGTGAATCTCCAGCCCCGCGACCAGCCCGAGCGCCTCGTAATCGTACTCGCTCATCGTCGGTATCTCTACCCGGCGAGCCTAAAAGCGTTCAGTCTGCGAGTCGCCGTCCCACCGGCGGCGTCGCGTCCGGATCGATGGGTGTCGACAACGGACGAAAACGGGTACGTCAGCTCCCGAAAATGCAGATACTAAGGAATCTTTATTTGATCGCGAACGGCGTTTGTAGGTGGTGAAAAAATGTCTGAAGACGTAGAACTCCGACGTACGCAGCTTGCGACACCGGCGAGCGACCCGGACTTCATGGAGAGCGCCGCAGGGAGCGACGCCGACGAGGTCTTCCTCGACCTCGAGGACTCCGTGGCGCCGAACGCGAAGGCCGAGGCCCGAGAGCCGCTCATCGAGGCCGCGCAGGACCACGACTGGTCGGACAAGATCCTCTCGTACCGGATGAACGGGATCGACACCAAGTGGTGGTACGACGACATCATCGAGGTCGTCGGCCGCGCGGGCGAGTACATCGACGACATCATCGTCCCGAAGGTTGCCGGCCCGAGCGACATCCACACCGTCGAGAACCTCCTCACGCAGGTCGAGGAGAACAACGGGCTGGAAGTTGGAGGAATCGGGCTGGAACCCCAGATCGAGGACGGCGAGGGAATCCACAACGTCCACGACATCGCCCACGCCTCCGACCGTCTCAGCTCCATCATCTTCGGCCCCGGCGACTACTCGGCCGCCATGGGGACGCCCGGACTCGACATCGGGCAGTTCCCGGAGTACCCCGGTCACTACTGGCATCACGCGCTCTCGGAGTGTAACTCCGCCGCGAAAAGCGCCGGCCTGCCGTGCATGGACGGTCCGTACGCCGACATCGACGACCCCGAGGGCTTCCGCGAATCGGCCAACAACGCCAACATGATCGGCTGTGATGGCAAGTGGGCCATCCACCCGAGTCAGATCGAGATCGGCAACGAAGTGTTCGCCCCCGATCCGGACGTCGCCGAGCGCGCCGAGCGCATCGTCGACGCCTACGCCGAGGCGATGGACGAAGGCAAGGGCGCCGTCTCCGTCGACGGCCAGATGGTCGACGAAGCCACCAACAAGATGGCTCAGGAGATCGTCGCCAAGGCCCGCGCCGCCGGCATGCTCTAAGTCGGCGTCGACCCCCGAACCCCGCTATTCTTTCGCACCTACCGGACAGCCACGGATCTCGCCGCCGCGCATCCCCTCGGCGAGCCAGTGGATCGAGAGCACCAGCGCGGCGAGCGCGAGAATCGAAAACTCCAAGCCGTCGAGCGGCAGGAGCGTCACCAGCCCCGCAGCGCCGAACAGCGACAGGAGGCCGGCGATCACGGCCGAGCCACAGGCCGCACACCCTGCCCCGAGGGTGCCGAGGACGACCCCGAGCAGGCTTCCACCGCCGCTCTCCGCCGAGAGCCGATGTTCGCGGACGTGGTAGGTCACGAGGGCAATGTCGACGCCGACGAGGGCGGCAACGGCCACGACGACCGACCCCGTCACCGGCCCGTAAGAGGTTCCGACGAATGGGAACAGTTCGGTGAGGATCACGACCGGCACCCGTCCGGCGAAGACGTCGCGCACGGTCGTGACGTTCTGCGAGAGGACGAACCCGACGAGGGCGACGCCGGCCGCGGCGAGAGCGACGATGGCGTAGACGGGACCGCCGAGCACGAGCCGTGCCGTCCGGCCCATCAGTCGCCAGTCGTCGGCGTGGAGCGGTAGACGGAGCGCCACGCTCAGGGCTCCAGCGCGCCGGTCACGAAGTCGAAGCTGACCGAACCGGTGGCGCGTGTCCGGTACTCCCCGTCTCGGAAGAGAAAGACCGTGGGCGTCCCGTCCACGTCGGCTGCCTCGCTCGCGTCGAGATCCGTCTGGACGGCGTCGGCGTGGACCTCACGTTCGGCGTCGTCAACGACGCCCGCGGCGTCTACGTCGGTCTCGGCGGCGAGAAACGATTCCGTCCGGTCGAGGACGTTGTCGCGGTCGAACGTGTCCTGTCGGTCGAAGTAGTGGGCGGCGAGGGTCCAGAACGCGTCGGCGTCGCGGGCGAACGTCGCTTCGAGGGCGTAGGTCGCGGGGCTGCCCCACGGGTAGACGACCGGGATGGTGCGGGAAACGAAGGTGGCCTCGCCGGGGTCGACGAGTTCGGTACGGATCTGCGGGACCGTGTTCTGTTCGAAGGCCGCACACCGGGGACAGGAGGGATCCTCGAAGGCGACGATGGTGGCGGGCGCGAGCCCAGGCTCGGGGCCAAGACGAGGTTGGACGTTTAGGTCCGTCCCGACCGGGTGGGTAGAGAGCGAGCGGGTGCCATCCTCGTCGCCGCCCCCACCCAGACAGCCGGCGCCGAGAAAGGAGAGTCCCGCTGTAAGGGTGCCACGCCGCGTGAGCCGTCCCGGCCCCGAGCCGTCGTTCATGAACTGACGAATCGGCCGGGTGGAAAAGACGTTTCGCCGGGTGTGAGCGGCGGGCGCACGACCCGTTATTCGAGCGACTCGACGAGTTCGACGACGTGACCGTCCGGGTCCTCGATGAAGGCGGTGCGCGCGCCGGCGGCGGGCTGATCGCCCGGCTCTTCGACGACGCCGTAGTGATCGACCGTCTCGAACACCTCGTCCACGTCGTCGACACCGAGCGCGAGGTGGTCCCAGGCGGTCCCCGCCTCGAACGTCGTCTCGCCGTCGGTTTCGGAGAGTTGAATCTCGACCCCGTCGGGGTCGGCAACGTAGCGGTTCTCCGTCTCGCCGTCGGGCGTCTCGAAGGACCACGACTCCTCGAAGCCGAACTGCTCGTAGAACTCGATGGACTCGTCCGCGTCGGCGACGTTCAGACAGACGTGAATCAGGTTCATCCCGTGTGTGGGACGCCCCGCCGCAGACAAAAAGATGGCTGAACGCCCCGACCCGCGCGGGTGTCGGGCCACGCGCCTCGCGTGGCGACAGTCAAGCCGGGGCGACCAAAGACACAAAGCTACTGTGTGTTTGCTATTGGAACAATATCTGTAATTTATGTCGCACCTATCTTCTCGAAAGCGACTGAATCTGTTCTTATTTCCGAGATAAGAGAAAGACTTACCTACGCGTGGTCGGCGGTTGATACTGATTACCGTGACCGAACACGAGTTGACGGAGACACGACAGGACGGCTTTCAGTACACGGTCGGGCCATACGCCGACCCAGTGTTGGAGGTCGACCCGGGCGATACGGTCGCCGTCGAGACCCAGGACGCCTTCGGCGGAGCCATCGAGACGGAGGACGACCTGCCGAGCGAGGTGCTCGGAGACTATCTCAATCCACAGAACGGACCGATCTACGTCGAAGGTGCCACGCCGGGCGACGCGCTAGCGATCACCATCGAGAACATCGAGCCACGCGGCCCACAGCCCCGTGGAACGACCTGTACGGTGCCGGAGTTCGGCGGTCTCTCGGCGACCGACCGGACGGCGATGCTCCACGATCCGCTACCGGAGGTCGTCAAGAAACTGGAGGTCACCACCGAGGGCACCGTGTGGGACGAGAACACGACGATCCCCTACGAACCGTTCGTCGGCACCATCAGCACCGCCCCGGAGATCGACTCGGTGAACGCGCTGACGCCGTTCAAACACGGGGGTAACATGGACCTCCCGGACGTACGACCGGGAAACACCATCTATCTGCCCGTCGAGGTCGAGGGTGGGTACGTCTATCTCGGCGACTGCCACGCCGCCCAGGGCGACGGCGAACTCTGTGGCGTCGCCATCGAAATCCCCACGACGACCACGATTACGGTCGATCTGATCGAAGACTGGGACCTCGAATGGCCGCGGCTGGAGTCCGAGGACTTCATCATGAGCATCGGGAGCGTCCGTCCCATGGAGGATGCCGCCCGCGCGGCATACGCGGATCTGGTAGCGTGGATGGCCGACGACTACGGCTTCGACGAGATGGAGGCGTACATGCTCTTGACCCAGGTCGGACACGTCCGCCTCGGCAACATGGTCGATCCGAACTACACCATCGGCGCCGGCATCGACAAGTCGTATCTGTAAGCGGCGAACGATCCCACCGCCGAGCGGTGTGTCGATCCGACACATCGTGTGTGATCGTTCGTGTAGGTTTCTATCGCTCCCGGCGAGTATTCACGGGAACGTTCATGTAGAATGCAAGACGGCGAGGGGCTGCTCTACCACCGTAGCGTAGGAGTTATACAGGCTCAGTCCGGTGTGGGACGCATGGCCATTGATGAACGATCAACGGGATTAGACGCTTCGGCGGATTCGCTGGGGCACGAACACCCCGACGCCGAGGAGTATCGGGCACTGGCCGAAGACCTCCGTGAGGGAGTGCAGGGGGACGTCTCCTTCGACGAGTACGCGCAGGTGCTCTACGCGACCGACGGAAGCATCTACCAAGCGCAGCCCGCGGGGGTCGTGTTGCCGAAGACGGTCGACGACGTGCAACACACCGTGGCGACGGCCGCCGAACACGGCGTGCCGATCCTGCCGCGCGGGACAGGGTCCTCGCTTGGCGGCCAGACGGTCGGCCCGGGCTGTGTCGTCGTCGACTTCACGCGATATATGGACGACATCGTCGACGTCGATCCGGACGGCCAGCGGGCGGTCGTCCAGCCTGGCGTCGTACAGGACCACCTCGACAAGCAACTGGAAGACCACGGCCTGAAGTTCGCCCCCGATCCGGCGTCCTCGAACCGCTCGACGGTCGTTGGCGGCATCGGTAACAACTCCACCGGTGCACACTCGGTGCGCTACGGGATCACCGACGCCTACACCGAGGAACTCGACGTGGTGCTCGCCGACGGGTCGCTGATCCACACCGAGGAGGTCGTCCTCGACAGCGACGAGTGGGAGGCGAAGGTTTCGGGCGACGGGCTGGAAGCTCAGATCTACGAGACGACTCGCCGCCTCGTCGAGGAACACGAGGCGGAGATCGACGAGAAGTACCCCGACCTCAAGCGCTCGGTGTCGGGGTACAACCTCCAGAAGGTCATCTACGAGAACGACGCGGGAGAGGAGGTCATCAACCTCTCGAAGCTCTTCGTGGGCGCGGAGGGGACCCTCGGCGTCATCGTCGAGGCCGAGGTGTCGCTGGTCACGCTTCCCGAGGAGACGGCGCTCGTCCTCTACTGCTTCGACGACCTGGTGGAGACGATGCAGGCCGTCCCCGAGGCGCTCAACTTCGACGTCGGCGCCGTGGAACTCATGGACGACGAGGTGTTCCAACTCGCCGCGGACTCGACGGAGTACGCCCAGTACGTCGAGATGATCCCCGAGGGGACGAAGGCGGCGCTGATGCTGGAGTTCGACTCGGAACTCGTCGACGACTTCGAGGCGGCCATCGCCGAGACGAACGACTACTTCGTCGAGAACGGCGACGCCTTCCACGCCATCGAAGCCTACACCGACGAGGACCAGGCCGACATCTGGAAGCTTCGGAAAGCCGCTATCCCCCTGCTCATGGGGATGAAAGGCGACCCCAAGCCGTATCCGTTTATCGAGGACGCGACGGTGCCACCCGAGGAACTGTCCGAATACGTCTTCGAGTTCGAGGAGGTTCTGGAGGATCACGGCACCTCCGCGGCCTACTTCGCTCACGCCGGGAGCGGGACGCTCCACATCCGCCCCATCCTCAACCTCAAGGACGACGGCGGCATCCAGAAGATGCACTCGATCACCGAGGACGTCACCGACCTCGTGCTCGACCATTACGGATCGTTCTCCGGCGAGCACGGCGACGGGATGGCGCGGACGGAGTTCAACCCCAAGATGTACGGCGACGAACTCTGGACCGCGTTCAAGGAACTGAAGACGACGTTCGACCCCGACTGGCACATGCACCCGGGTAACGTGGTCTACCGCGACGGCCCCGAGGACATCGGTCCCGACTCCGAGCGCGGCGTCGGCGCCGACATGCGAGAGAACCTGCGTTACGGCGTCGACTACCAGTCGGTGGAACCGCAGACGGCACTCGACTTCGAGGACGAGGGCGGCTTCTCACACCTCGTCGAACTCTGTAACGGCTGTGGGACCTGCCGACAGACGGACTCGGAAGTGATGTGCCCGACGTACCGGGCCAGCGAAGAGGAAATCCAGACCACCCGCGGCCGCGCGAACATGCTTCGAGCGGCGATCAGCGGCGAACTCGACGAGGACGAAATCTACTCCGACCGCTTCCAAGAGGAGGTCATGGACCTCTGTGTCGGCTGTAAGGGCTGTAAGAGCGACTGCCCGACCGGCGTCGACATGGCGAAGCTGAAAACCGAGGTCAAACACCAGTACCACCAAGAGGAAGGCATCAGCCTGCGCGAGCGGGTGTTCGCCAACATCGACACGCTATCGAAGGTCGGCTCAATGCTCGCCCCCATCTCGAACGTCGCCCCCAAGATTCCGGGCGCGCGCAAGGTGATGGAGGAGGCAATCGGTATCTCGCAGGAGCGTGAACTGCCGACCTTCGCGAGCGAGAGCCTCGAAGCCTGGTTCGAGCGACGCGGCCGCTGTCAGGTGGCCCCGAGCGACGCGGAAGATCAGGTGTTGCTCTTCCCCGACACCTACACGAACTACATCTACCCCGACGCGGGGAAGGCGGCAATCGAGGTGCTGGAAGCGGCCAACGTCTTCGTTCGCATCCCCGACGACGTGGCCCCCTCGGGTCGGGCGGCCTTCTCCTCGGGCATGCTCGACCTCTGCCGCGAGCGCGCCGAGCAGAACGTCTCCGCGCTCCGGGAGGCCGTCGACGACGGCTGGTCGGTCGTGTTCATCGAACCCTCGGACGCGGTCATGTTCCAGGACGAGTACCGTGACCTGCTCTCGGGGTCGGCCGTCGAAACTGTCGCCGACGCCGCCTACGGGATCATGGAGTACGCCGACGTGACCGGCCTGCCCGAGACAGTCGAGTTCGCTACGCCCCGGGAGTCGCTGTCGTACCACGGCCACTGCAACCAGAAGGCGACGAACAAGGACCACCACGCCCTCGGCGTTCTGCAGGGTGCGGGCTACGACGTCGACCCGCTCGACACGACCTGCTGTGGGATGGCCGGCTCCTTCGGCTACCACGAGGAGCATTACGACATCTCGCAGGCTATCGGGAGCCTGCTGTTCGAGGAAGTCGAGGAGAGTCCGGGCGATCAGGTGACCGCGCCGGGTGCCTCCTGTCGCTCCCAACTCGGCGACGAGTACGACGACCACCCGCCACATCCGGTCGAGAAACTCTCCGACGCGCTGTGACGAGCGAGGGGACGTTCACCGTTGTCGTCGACGGTCGAGCGGTCGAGGCCGCGTGGGCCGACGAGAGCCCCGAGACCCGCCGAGCGCTGGCCACCGCCTTCCCACTCGAAGGCGAGGCCACCCGTTGGGGCGACGAACTCTACTTCGGCGTGCCGGTCGACGTCGGCCCCGAGAATCCGCAGACGGCGGTCGACCCCGGCACGATTGCTTACTGGCCACAGGGATCGGTACTCTGTCTGTTCTGGGGGCCGACCCCGGCGAGTACGGACGCGACGCCGCGGGCTGCGTCGCCGGTAACCGTCGTTGCCCACCTCGAGGACATCGGCCCCCTGTCGGCCCTCCCGAGCGGTGCGGGGGCGACGGTTCGCGTCGCCAACGACTGACAGGAATCCGATCACCAACCGTCCGTCGCGTTCTATCCGGAGAGCCGTTCACGTCCCGTTTAGTTACATCTTCGCGCGGTTATCGGACGGTAGATATTGCGACGTTGTCATGCATCGATGATTATTTATGATATGACAATCCTGGATAACATGGATCGCACAGACGATGGTAGCATGACCCACGAAGTATGATCCCATCCAACCAGGGGAGACAATGACAGATACCCACGACGAAAACCGAGTCGAAACCGACGGTGGTCTGACGGAAGAAGACATCCACACGACCGCCGAAGTCGGTGAGCAGTATCGTGCAACGGTGTATCGGGACGTCGACTACGACGCACTCGAGGTCGCACCTGAAACGAGTGAGTACCCGTCGACCGACGGCAAATGGGGATTCCGGAAATACGACATGCCGAAGGTCCCGAAGGTGTCCCACCTCGTCGGTCCGAGCGCCATCATGCTCGGCGCGTCGCTCGGGAGCGGGGAGACGATGTTCTGGCCGACGCTCGTCGCCCAGAACGGCTGGGGCCTGTACTGGGCCTTCTGGGTGGGCGTGATCACCCAGTTCTTCATCAACACGGAGATTCAGCGCTGGACCATCGCCACGGGGGAGAGCATCTTCCGGGCGTTCGACCGGATGAACAGCTTCTGGCCGTGGTTCTTCCTCGTGGCCGGGTTCTTCCACGTCGGGTGGCCCGGCTGGGCGGCCGGTGCATCGGAAGTATTCGCCGTCTGGACCGGGATCGTTCCCCGCGATAACTGGGCGATCATCGGCGTCGCAACGATGGTCGTCATCTGGCTCAGCTACCAGGCCGGGCCGATCCTGTACAACGCCATCGAGAAGGCACAACTGGTGATGATGTTCCTCGCCATCTTCGGCGCGGTAATCCTGGCGTTCGTCGCCGGCTCTATCGGCCAGTTCGCCAGTGTTCCGGGTGGCGCCGTCAACTTCGGCGCGCTCCCGCAGAACATGGACATCGCCACCTTCCTCGGCGGCCTCGCGTACGCGGGCGCCGGCGGATATATCAACCTCGCACAGGGCATCTGGGCCCGTGAGAAGGGGTACGGCATGGGTACCTACCAGGGCCGGGTCAAAAACCCGCTTCGCGGTGCCGACCCCGAGGAAGTCCACGGCGGCTTCACCTTCGAACCGACGAAGAAGAACCTCCTCCGCTGGAAGCAGTGGTGGAAGGTCACTCAACAGGAGCACTTCCTCACCTTCGTCGTCGGCCTGCTCGTCGTTGCGACGGTCGCGATGACCATCTCCGCCGAGTACGCCACCGGCACGGACCAGGGCGCGATCAACATGTGGCTGGACGTCATCATCCCGCAGCTCGGCGCCGTCCAGCAACAGTTGATGTACGTCGTCATCTTCATCGCCCTGTTCAGCACCCAGTACGCCATCTTCGAGGCGTTCGTGCGCAACAGCGTCGACATCATCTTCGAGGGGTACGGCCGCGGTGCTGGCTGGGACCTCTCGCGGGTCTTCCTCGGCCTGATGACGCTGTTTACCCTCTGGGGCATCCTCATCATCGTCGCGCAGTTCCAGCAGCCGTGGATCCTGCTGGTCATCGGTGCCGCCATCGCCGGCGCGATGATGTGGCCGTACAACGCGCTGGTGACCATCCTGAACTCGACGCGACTGCCCGAACACACCCAGCCCGGCTGGGGGCGCATCGTCGCGATGTGGTGGGCGACCGGCTTCTTCGGCTACTTCACCATCCTCCTGATCGGTGGCGTGCTCAACTCGCCACAGTCCTACGGACTGAACTTCCCGGCGTTCGAGACGACGGTCGGTATCGTCGGGAGCGGTCCGGGTGGCTACGCGCTATGGGTGTTCGCACTCGTCGTGCAGGTCTACACGATGTATCGCTCCGCGACCGGGAAGATGAGCGCTTCCGGGACCGTCGAGGGCTCGGAGGACGCACGCGGCTTCCTCTCGTAACGCGTCGCTCGACCGACCAACCGTTTTTTATTTATCCTCGTCGTCAAGTGAGACCATGGCATCCCAGACACAGTCACCGGACCGTCCGTTCGGGACCCTATTGCGGTTGCTGGTCACCTATCGCCTGTTCATCTATCTCGGTGGGCTGATCGCCATCGGCATTCCTCTCTTGCTCCAACGAGCCTACGGCACGGAACTCTCGCCGGGCGCTCGTACCGCCATCGTCGCCGTGAGCCTCGGGCTGATGATCGTGACGTACCTCGGCGAGCGCCGGGTGGGACGCGACCACGTCGACGCCACCGGCGAGTCGGCGGAGACGTACTCGCTGCGTCTCCGGGCGTCTATCGCGACGGCCGTCGTCGGGCTGGCAATCGGCATCTACGTCGCCATGGAGGTCAACCCCCTCACCGGGAGCTTCTTTGTGCTCGGTGCGTTCCTCTTTGCGTACATGGGTTACCGCACCGAACTGGGGGACGCGAATGGCGTCTGAGGCCGGGGCGGAGACCGACGCCGCCGAGTCTGATCTCGGGGTCGACCTCGACGAGTTCGAGGACCTCCCGACGACCGACATCGAGGTCGAACTCCACGTCCACTTCGGGATGGCCGGCTCATTCCCGCTGCGGATGGCCGACATCTTCTTTGCGAGCGACGGACTGCACCTCGCCGAGTACAGCTACATCACGCCCATGTTCGGACTGGGAACCAAAAAACACCGCCGCGAGGCGAGCGCGATGCAGGACGTCTACGACGTCCACGGCCTCGACGAGGTGTTGTTGCAGGCGGACACCGTCTACTGGCTCGGCGACGAGGGGATCGACCGCGTGTTGCTCCACCGCGGTGGCCGCTTCGGTCGGCCGAAGCTCACCGTCTATCCGGCCGACGAGACGGAGCGATCCCACGCCTACCGACTCCACGAGAACGACGACACAGACGCCCTCGCCGCCGAGTTGCGCGAGGTGGCCGACGGGCGACCCTTCGACGTGGTCGTCAAGTCGGGCTGGGGGTTCGCCCCTCGCGAGAACGTCGCGCGATTCTTCAGTTAGGCGACGACGCCTCCCGCCCGCGGAGCCAGACGTGGCCCGCGGCGGCGGTGACGACGCCGACGACGTAGAGCGCGATCAGGACTACGGAGAGCGCCGCCTGCCCGACGCTGCCGGTCCGATCACGGCGATCCGCCAGCGAGCCGCAGGTGTCGACCAACCGACGGACGGCACGGGTCGGTCCCGCGTCGGGGTGCCGAGCCAACGTCGCGGCAATCGGCGGACTCACCGTCTCGTACACGCGGAGCAGCGCCCGCCCCGAGCGGGTCGGCGCCATCACGTCGGCCCGGAAGCCACGCAGCGACTCGAGGGTGGGTCCCTCGCCCGCAGTGGCGGTCGTAATAAAACAGTTGGAGTGGTGTTGTGTGATCTCCGCGCGATGGAGGTCGTCTTTCCGATACCGTGTCGTCTCGGCAGGTGGGAAGTCCGGGTCGGCACAGATGAGATACTCCGTCTCGGTATGCCGGAGGAAGACCTTGTCGTGGTCGAACTCCTTGCCGGCCGCGGTCACGACGCGGACGTGTTTCTCTCGCCCGTCGCCAACGCCGCTCTCCGACAGATCGTCGCTTCCCTCGGCCGGCGTGTCCGCCCCGTCGTCGGTGCTCATAGGAACACACGAACGGGCACCGTAATGAGCGTTGTCCGATATCCGGGCGGCGCGTTTTTGCCGGTCGGCGCCCAACAGTCGACGTGTCGCCCCCGCTCACCGTCCTCTTGAGTTCGCTCCTCTTCCGGACGATCATCGTCGGCGCCGTCGTCTTGATCGTGAAGTTCGTCTACGAGGGAGTGTACATGCAGGCGGGGATGCTACTGCTCGCGCTCTCCTTTTTCGCGTACCTCTCCTTTACCGAAGCTCGGCTGCTGGAGTGAGCTACAGGTAGCCGTTCTCGACCAGCAACTCGCCGTTCAGGAGGCTGGCACCGGCGGCGCCGCGGACGGTGTTGTGAGCGAGGCAGTTGAACTTGATGCCGTGGTCGGTGGACTGGACGCCGCCGACACAGATCTGCATCCCTTGGCCGCGGGTTCGGTCCATCCGGGGCTGGGGTCGCTCGGGGTCATCGAAGACGTGGATGAGTTGGTTCGGCGCGCTCGGCAGGTCGATACCGGGGAACTCCCGCATCGCGTCCTCGATTTCGTCCACGTCCGGGTCGGATTCGAGGTCGACGAAGGCGTTCTCTAGGTGGCCGTCGAGCGTGGGGATGCGGTTACACGAGGCTGCGACGTCCATGTCGTGCCAGGTAAGCTCCGCGCCATCGAAGTCGCCGAGCAGTTTCCGGCTCTCGGTCTCCATCTTGTCCTCCTCGCCGCCGATGTGGGGGATGGCGTTGTCGATGATCTCCATGGAGGTGACCCCGGAGTAGCCGGCGCCGGAGACGGCCTGCAACGTGGCGACGTCGACGCGTTCGATGCCGAACGCATCGAGTGCCGCGAGCGGCGGGATCATCGTGATCGTCGAGCAGTTCGGGTTCTTGACGAGGGCGCCGTCCCACCCGCGCTCGTCGCGCTGAACCTCGATCAAGTCGAGGTGTCCGGGGTTGATTTCGGGAATCGTCAGCGGCACGTCCTCGGCCAGTCGGTCGTTCGAGGAGTTCGAGGAGATGACGTAGCCGTCGCGCGCGAAGTCCTCTTCGATGTCGACGGCGACGCTGGAGGGAAGTGAGGAAAAGAGCAGGTCGACGTCGTCCGGGACTGCCGCCGGCGTCGTCTCCCGGACGGTCATCTCGGCCACGTCGACGGGGATGGGAGCGTCGACTCGCCACTTCGCCGCCTCCCGATACGGTTTGCCTGCGCTGTCCTCGCTGGCGGTGAGCGCCGCGAGTTCGAACGTCGGATGACCGTCGAGTAGTTGGATGAACCGCTGTCCCACCGCACCGGTCGCACCGAGGATGCCGACTCGTACTGACATACGAGTCCATGCGTCTCACTCGCATAAGGCCGTTTGGATTCGGCGCCGGCGACGGGACACACCGGAGCGACCGAACGGTCGGTTATTGGGCCACATAGGTACAGAATCCGACGCATGACGGATCGACACCCACGTTCGATTTCGGATCGGAACCGGCGGCAAGGAGACAGTCTGGGCCACGCGTCCGCCGACCCCACCGATACACTAACGGGGGAATCGCCTGAAAGGGGGGATATGTTCCGCAAAGTCCTCGTCGCCAACCGGGGCGAAATCGCGGTGCGCGTGATGCGTGCCTGCGAGGAGTTGGGGGTCCGGACGGTCGCCGTCTACAGCGAGGCGGACAAACACGCCGGTCACGTTCGCTACGCCGACGAAGCGTACAACGTCGGGCCGGCTCGGGCGGCAGACTCGTATCTCGACCAAGCAGCGGTGCTCGAGGCGGCCCGGAAGGCCGACGCCGACGCCATCCACCCAGGGTACGGCTTCATGGCCGAGAACGCGTCGTTCGCCGCCCGCGTCGAGGACAGCGAATGTACGTGGATCGGCCCACCGTCGACGGCGATGGAGCAGCTAGGCGAGAAGACGAAAGCCCGGCGCGCGATGGACGACGCGGGCGTCCCGGTCGTCCCGGGGACGACCGACCCCATCGACGACCCCGAGGAGGTGGCCGCCTTCGCCGAGGAACACGGCTATCCGGTGGCGATCAAGGCCGAGGGCGGCGGTGGGGGCCGCGGCATGAAAATCGTCGACGGCCCCGACGACATCGAAGCGCAGTTCGACGCCGCCAAACGCGAGGGGGAGGCCTACTTCGACAACGACTCCATCTACCTCGAACGCTACCTCGACGCACCCCGACACATCGAGGTACAGATCGTCGCCGACCACCACGGCAACGTCCGCCACCTCGGCGAGCGGGACTGCTCGCTCCAGCGGCGCCACCAGAAGGTCGTCGAAGAAGGACCCAGCCCTGCGCTCTCCGACGACCTGCGCGAGCGGATCGGCGAGGCGGCACGGCGGGGCATCGCCGATACCAACTACACGAACGCCGGCACCGTCGAGTTTCTCGTCGCCGGCGGCGACTTTTATTTCCTCGAAGTCAACACGCGGATCCAGGTCGAACACCCCGTCACCGAGGCGATCACTGGCATCGACATCGTCAAAGAACAGCTGCGGGTCGCCGCGGGCGAGGAGATCGGATTCACTCAAGAGGACGTCGAAATCGACGGTCACGCCATCGAGTTTCGGATCAACGCCGAGAACGCCGCCAACGACTTCGCGCCCGCGACCGGCCGCCTCGACACCTACGACCCCGCGGGCGGGATCGGGGTCCGGGTCGACGACGCCGTCCGGCAAGGCGACGAAATCGGCGGCGACTACGACTCCCTGATCGCGAAGCTGATCGTCCACGCGGGCGACCGCGAGGAGTGTCTCGCGCGCTCGGAGCGTGCGCTCCGCGAGTTCGACGTCGAGGGGCTTCACACCGTCATTCCCTTCCACCGGCTGATGGTGACCGACGAACGGTTCACCGGGGGGACGCACACGACGAACTACCTCGACGAGGAACTCGACCCCGCGCGGATCGACCGCGCGGTCGAGCGCTGGGGCCCCGACACAGAGGAGGGCGACGAGAGCGACGAGGACGAGACGGTGACCGAACGCGACTTCACCGTCGAGGTCAACGGCAAGCGCTTCGAGGTGAACCTCGAAGAACGGGGGGCACCGCCGATCCCGACCGATGCGGGAAGCGGGACTGGCGGCGGAGGGATGGAGCGCCCGGACGCCGCCGAGGACGCCGGGGATGGGAGCGCGGCCGCCGGCGACGGCGAGCGTATCGAGGCCGAGATGCAGGGGACGATTCTCGCCGTCGAGGTCGACGCGGGCGACGAGGTGGCAGCCGGCGACGTGGTGCTCGTCCTCGAAGCGATGAAGATGGAAAACGACGTGGTCGCCGAGAGCGGCGGCACGGTGGCCGAGGTTCTCGTCGAGGAAGGCGAGAGCGTGGATATGGGTGACCCGCTGGTCGTCCTCGAATGAGCGGCGAGCGGGACACCCGGCGGCGACTCCTCGACGAACTCGCGGCCGCGACGGGGCCGATATCGGGACCGACGCTCGCAGACCGCCTCGGCGTCTCGCGGGCGGCGGTCTGGAAGCAGATCGAGGCGCTCCGCGAGGCGGGGTTCGAGGTGGCGAGTGGCGCCGACGGCTACGCCGTCCGGTCGGTCCCCGACTACGGCGCCGACGCCATCGCCTACGGCCTGGAGGCACCCTACGCCGTCGAGTTCCACGACCGCCTCCCGAGCACGAACGACCAGGCTCGCGAACGCGCCGCCACGGGGGTGAGCGACCGCTTGGTCGTCGCGGGCGAACAGACCGGGGGTCGCGGACGGCTCGACCGCACCTGGGACTCGCCGCCGGGCGGCGTCTACGCGAGCCTCCTGCTCGCCCCCGGCCGACCAACGGCTCACGCGCCCGTCTTCACGCTCGCGGCGGCCGTCGCCGTGACCCGCGCCTGTCGGGCGGCAGGCGTCGACGCCGTCATCAAGTGGCCGAACGACGTGTTGCTCGCCGGATCAGAGCGAAAGCTGGCGGGCGTGTTGACCGAGATGGAGGGCGAGTCCGACCGGGTTGCCTGGCTGATCGTCGGAATCGGCGCGAACGTCGACGTGGCCGGGGCGACCCTGCCGGAGGGGGCGACGAGCGTTCGCGCCGCGGGCGGCGACACCGACCGGCGGCGGTTCTGCCAGCGGGTCGTCGAGACGTTCCACGGTCTCGACCCCGACGCCGTGCTCTCGGCGTGGCGCGAACACGCCGTCACGCTCGGACGGGTGGTCCGCGTCGAGACACCCGGCGGGACCGTCGAGGGCGAGGCCGTCGACATCGAGTTCCCGGGGGCGCTGGTCGTCCGAACCGACGACGGCGAGCGTGTCGTCCACGCGGGCGACTGTGAGCATCTGCGGCCGGCCTAGTTCTCCACGGGGACGGTCGTCACGGGCACCGACGAGGCGCGGATGACTCCCTCGGCGACGCTCCCGAGGAGAAGGCGGTCGATGCCACCGCGCCCGTGGGTGCCCATCACCACGAGGTCACAGTCGTTTGCCTCGGCGTAGCGGACAATTTCCCGACTCGGCTTCCCCTCGACGACCGCCGTCCGAACGGGGACCGTCGGCTCGTCCGTCTCGGAGCGCTCGACGGCAATCTCCCGGACTCGCGTCACGGCCGCCTCGGCATCCTCCCGAAGCAGGCCGTCGACGCTCTCCCACGAGGACTCCATCGCCAGCCCCGCGTAGGCGTCGGAGTTGAGGACATACAGCCCATGTACGGTCGCGTCGTGAATCTCCGCCACCGCTATCGCGTGCCCGATGGCTCGCTCGACGCCGTCCGACCCGTCGGTGGGGACGAGGATACGTTCGTACGCGACCATGTGTATTGGTATCATATCTTGACACATAACTCTTGACACCGACCGCGCTCGCTCCGGCCGGGAGGCACACACCGTCACCCCGTGTCCCGTCGAGTCGTGGCGCGACACCCCGGCGCAGATGGTAAAATAACGGTATGAGCTTACGGTGCCGTTTATGCTGTCGTGGAATGGAGTCATCACTATGGCCCTCCAACTCGGCCGAACGTGTATCGACGGGATCGAACGGGTGATGACCCGGACCGGCGGCCTCCTGCTCGTCGGGCTGATCGTGATTCAGTTGCTGACCCAGGCGTTGATCAACACGGCGGTGGTGGATATCTTCCCGGCTGGACCGGCGGGGGAACTCGAGGCGTTACTCGGGTTGACCCTCCCGATTCCCGGCGCCGTCGCCGGCGTCTGTTTCGTGGGCGTCCTCGTGCTCAGTTCCGCGTACTTCGTCGTTCTGTCGCGGGCGCTCGCCCGCCCGACGGCGGAGCTTTCGACGCTCCCGTCGACGCTGGTTACGCGCCGGATCGGCCGCGCGACGCTGTCGATGCTCGTGGGCGGGCTGGTCGTTGGGGTTGCCGTGACGCTCGGGTTGGCCCTGATTTTGGTGCCCGGAATCTTCCTCGCAGCCTGCTTTCTGTTCGTCATCTTCGCGGTCGGCGTCGAGGACCGCGGCTGGATCGGCGCCCTCAAGCGGAGTTGGGCGCTCTCGCGTGGCGCACGACTGAAACTCGCCGTCGTCGTGATCCTCGCGGGTGTGCTCGGCGGCGTGGTCGGAGCGGTCGGCACGGTGCTAGATCTCGCGCGCTCCCCGGTGGTCGCCGAACTCGTCTCGAACACGCTGAATAGCATCCTCTTTACCGTCCTCTACGGGATCATGGCGTCCGCGTACCTCCAGGTTCGAGAGGAAGGGCCTGGCGGACGCGAGGGACCCGTGGCGACCGAGCCAACGGGACACACGGGCGTCACGGACGGGTAGACGGCGGTCTCCAAGGCGACCGACCGACTACAACACGACCCGCTCGACGTCGTCGACCCCCGCCCGTCGGACGACCGCGCGAACCGGATCGTGCGCGCCGGCGAGGTTGTCGGAGTCGCCGTCAAGGACGAGCAGTTTCGCCGGGCGTCCCGGGGCGACGACACCGCAGTCGAGGCCAGCAATTTCGGCGCCGGCCGTCGTCGCCATCGCTAAGACTTCGCGCGCGGTCACGTCGAACCCCTTTGCGGTGTACGCCATCTCCCGAAACATCGACGGCGCGTTGAGCATGACGTTGTCCGTCCCCAACGCGACGGTCGTGTGATCGAGCAGCTTCCGAATCGGTGGGCGTCCAACGTCCAAGACGGTGTTCGCGCGCGGACAGACGGCAACCGGGATCGACCGGTCGGCGACCCGTTCGAGGTGGTCTTCCTGGGCGTGAACCATGTGGACGAGCAGGTCCGGCTCTAGGGCGAGCGCGGGGTCGATATCCGTCGCGTCAGGCTCGCCCGCGTGGATGGCGAAGGGAACGCCGCGCTCCTCGGCCGCGGCACGCTGCGCGGAGAACTCGTCGTCGTTGGCCCCGCTGGCCCCGAAGCCGTCGGCGACGTCGAGAACGGACGGGTCCTCGCTCCCGAAGATGAACGGATCGACGTCCACCGGCCGAGCGGCATCCCGAAGCGCGCGTGCGCCGGCGACCCCCGACTCCCGGAAGTCCAGGCAGGATGCCGTCCCGCTCTGTCCCATGAACCGGAGCGTCCGGCGCATCGCCGTCACCAGTTCGGTCCGGTCTGCCGCGGCCAACCGCCGGTGTTTCAGGCTGTCCGGCGGCGCGACGGCGTCTGTGAGGGAGAGTCCGACGGCGGCCTCCTTGGCGATGGAGTCGCCGATGTGCGTGTGGGCGTTGACGAAGGCCGGACAGACGACCGCGTCGCTCTCGACGGCGGCCTCCTCAACGGCGACAATTTCGCCGTCCTCGACGACGACGCGGCCCTCGATGGGGTCGAACTCTCGTCCTCGGAGGACGGTGCCCTCGATCTGCATATCCACACCGCCTCGCGCGCGGGCCTTGAAGCTATCCGAACTCGTCGAGCGTGGCGTCGAGACCACGGCGCACGTCCGAGACGAGCGCCCCGTCGATATCGAGACCGAGAGTTCGAACGGCCGTCCGACCGACGCGGTCGACGGCGCCTGCGGGCGCGTAGACGCCGAAGCGCCACTGGTTGCGGCCCGCGGTCCGGAGCGCGGAGACCAACGGTGACTGCCGGTCGAGCCGCCGGATCTCGCCGTTGACGACGACCCGCGACGAGGACTCGCGGATCTCCGGCGCCGGCGGCACATCGAGGATCACCGCGCCGGGGTCGAGGTCGGCGTCGGTCGCCACCGCCCGCTCCAGTTCTCTGATACGCTCGTGGTCCGCCTCGCGGAGCGACGCGGGCACGTCGTCGAGTTCGGCCCACACGGCCCGCTTGTAGAGATCACGGGCCGAGAGACGGTCGGCCAGCGCGGCCGTCGCGTCGGTCCGGCGAAGCGTCACCAGCAGGTCGGCGTCGTCCCACCGGCGCACGCGCTCCGGGTCGTGGCCGGCGTCGTCGACGAGGCGCTCGGTCGCCCGCCGGAGCATCGCCTTCCCGATGCGTGCGACGTGGTGTTGGTACACCGTCGGGTTCATCAGCGCCCGGGCGAGCAGGAGGCTCTCGGCGGTCTGGACGTTCCCCTCCGCGATGACGAGTTCGCCGTCCCGGAAGGTGAGTTCCCGCACCAGCCGGCCGTGGTCGATAGTGCCGTACGGCACGCCGGTGTGGTGGGCGTCGCGGACGAGATAATCCATCCGGTCGACGTCGAGTTCGCCGGAGACGAGTTGCCCGTACCGGCCGTCGCCGGCGATCAGGTCGGCGACGGCGGCGGGATCGAGGTCGTGATCCCGGAGGACAGCCCCCACTCGGCCGCTCGCGACGAGTTCGTCCACGTCGTCGTGGAGCTTGCCCGTCCGTCGGTAGAGGAGGTGCTCGACGTTGTGGCTGAAGGGAGGGTGGCCCACGTCGTGGAGGAGGGCGGCGGCCCGGACCCGTTCGGCCGTCCGCCCCGCGACGCCGAGGTGATCGAGCGCCTGGCTCGCGAGGTGGTAGACCCCGAGACTGTGTTCGAAGCGGGTGTGGTTGGCCGACGGATAGACCAGCGAGACGGTCCCGAGCTGGCGGATTCGCCGGAGCCGCTGCATGGCCGGCGTGTCCAGCAACTCCTCGGCCACGCCCGTCACCTCGATGTGGTCGTGGACGCTATCCTTGATCGTCGCCATGCCGAGCAGTTCGGCGGCCTCGGATATATACTCCGGGCAGGGGGTCTATTGTCACCCGGCGCGACCGTCGGGACATGACGACGGTAGCGATACTCGTCTACGACGGCTTCGACGAACTGGACGCGGTCGGGCCCTTCGAGGCCTTCGGGATGGCGGCCGACGCGGGTGCGCCCGTCGAGACGTCACTCGTCACGCTGGAGGAGCGAGACCGGATCACGGCCGCCCACGGCCTCCGGATCGACCCCGACGGACGCCTCGACCCCGACGACCCGCCGGATCTGGTCGTCGTCCCCGGTGGCGGGTGGAACGACCGCCGCGAGCGGGGAGCGTGGGCGGAGGCCGAACGCGGCGCCATCCCCGACGCGCTCGCACGGGTCCACGACGCGGGGGCGACGCTCGCGGCCGTCTGCACCGGCGGGATGTTGCTCGCTCGCGCCGGTCTGCTCGACGGGCGGCCAGCGGTCACCCACCACGGCGCGCTCGACGACCTGCGGGCGACCGAGGCCCGTGTCGTCGACGCCCGCGTCGTCGACGACGGCGACGTAGTGACCGCCGGAGGGATCACCTCCGGGTTGGATCTGGCGCTCCACCTGATCGAGCGGGTCGCGGACCGGGAGACGGCAGACAGCGTCGCCGATGGCCTGGAGTACGAGCGACGGGGCGACCGCTGGACGCCCGAGTAGGCCCTGTCAGGTCTCGGTCAGGCGGAGCAACCACCCGACGAGGAGGGCGGCGAGCGCGCCCCCGGCCGCGAGCGCGCTCCAGCCGGCGGTGTAGCCGGCGGTGTCGACGAGATAGCCGAACGCGGGCGGGGCGACCAAGCCGCCGGCGTTGATCGTGAGTTGGCCGCCAGCGGTCGCCTCGCCGACGCGGTCCGTGGGGACGAGCGCCGTCATGCAGGCGTAGTAGGTGGCGGGGATGCCAAACAGAAAGAGTCCGAGGGCGCCGAAGCCCGCGGCGGCGGCGAGTGGCCCGTCGACGAGCGTGACGGCGGCGAGACAGGCCGCGCCGCCGAGTGACTGCCCACAGAGAACGAGCGCGCTCGCCCGGGCGTCGCTTCCGGGGAGGCGGTCGACGAGTGCGCCCCCGCCGATCCGGCCGACGCTCCCGGTCAACTGGACCAGCGCGAGCGTCGTCCCCGCGACGCCGGCGGCGACCCGCGTCGACTCGGTGAGATAGAGGACGACGTAGGCGGTGGTGGTGAAGATGGTCCCGCCGTAAAAAAAGCCCGCAGCCGCGAGCGTGCGGTAGTCCGGCCGGGCGAGCAACCCACGGACGTCGGGCAGCCCGAGTGACCCGTGACCGCCGTCGCCGCGATACCAGTAGCCGAAGGCGACGGCGACCAGAATGGCCGTCGCGGCCGCAACGAAGAAGCCGCCACGCCACGCGAAGCGCGTGGCGGCAATCCACGTCACCAACACGGCCCCCAGCCCGCTCCCAACGGTCACGCCCACCTGTTTGAGGCTCATGGCGAGGTTGCGGCGGCCGGGCGGTGCGACCGCGAGAACCGCACGGTTGGTCGCGGGCATGGCCGCCGCGTAGGCGCCACCGATCACCAGCAACGCGACCAAGAGCGCCGGATAGCTGGGTGCGACCGCGACCCCGGTCGTGCCGGCGCCGAGGGCGAGAAGTCCTCCGATCATGACCGGACGCTCGCCGTAGCCGTCGACGAGTGCCCCCATCACGAACAGCAGGAGGGTGTAGCCGAGCATCGTGGCGGTGATGGTGACGCCGACGAGGGTGCGCGAGAGGCCGAAGTCGTCCCGGAGGAAAGCCGTCGCAGCGAAGATTGCGTAGAAACAGAGACTAGCGACCGTCTGCCACCCGCTCACTAGGCCGACACCGCGCCATCCACGCATCGTATCTCCCCGTCGGCCACCCCACCACAAGGGTCTGTCCATCCACCCGAGCGCCCGTGTGGCGTGTTAGCGTGCGTTTCCTCAAAGCTTAACAGCGTCCCGATACATCATTTGTATGGAGGTTATTCCAATGAGCTACGAACTCGATCCACTTCCGTACGATTACGACGCGCTGGAGCCGCACATCTCCGAACAGGTACTGACGTGGCATCACGACACCCACCATCAGGGCTACGTCAACGGCTGGAATAGCGCCGAGGAGACGCTGGAGGAGAACCGCGAGGATCACGACTTCGGGTCCTCCGCGGGTGCCATCCGAAACGTCACCCACAACGGGTCGGGGCACATCCTCCACGACCTGTTCTGGAACAGCATGTCGCCGGAGGGTGGCGACGAGCCGACCGGCGCGCTCGCTGACCGGATCGAGGAGGACTTCGGGTCCTACGAAGCCTGGAAGGGTGAGTTCGAGGCCGCCGCAGGCGACGCCAGCGGCTGGGCCCTGCTCGTCTACGACAGCTTCTCCAACCAGCTTCGTAACGTCGTCGTCGACAACCACGACGAGGGCGCACTCTGGGGTGCACATCCCATCCTCGCGCTCGACGTCTGGGAGCACTCCTACTATCACGACTACGGTCCGGCCCGCGGCGACTTCGTCGAGAACTTCTTCGAAGTCGTCGACTGGGAGGAGCCGAGCGCTCGCTGCGAACAGGCCGTCGAACTGTTCGAGTAAGCGGCAGTCGCCACGCGACGACTCGGCCGATCAGATTTTTTTCGCACTCATCGTCCAGCCACGCTACAGTCGGTACCGTTTACGTGGTCGCCCGCGTATCGCCGCTCATGCCACGATCCAAGGAGTCGTTCGAGGAGATATACCCCTGTGAGTTCTACACGCCCGAGGAGTTGCTCGATCCCGAGCAGATGTACACGATCCAGGAGATTGCGCGCCTACTACAGGGCCTAGAGCCAGACGCCGAGGTCGACGAGGGGACCGAAGCCGTCATCGTCGACTGGGCGGTGCCGTGGGTGATGATCAACGCCGACGACCTGGTCATCGGCGAACCGCCGACCGACGACGACCCTGGCTACTACGGCCTGCGGACGGACTAGCCCATCCGCGCCGCCTGTCCCGCCCGTTCGACCGTCGCGTAGGCGTCCGTCGTGACGCTCGGCCCGTGGCCCGTATGGAGCGCCGCGAGGTCAGGATCGATGGTCTCCCGGAGCCTGTCGATGCTTTGGACGAGCGTCCGTCGATCTCCCTCCTCTAAGTCCGTCCGCCCGAAGGAGCCGCCGGCAAAGACCAGATCGCCCGCGAAACAGACCCGTGTCGACGGCGCGTACAGGCAGACGTGGTCGTCCTTGTGGCCCGGCGTGTGGAGGACGGTGAAGTCGTCGTCGCCGAGGCGAACGGTCCCGTCGAGTTCGCGGTCGACCGACGGTTGGTCCGGATCGAACCCCCAAGTCTCGACGCCGAAGGCCGTATGAACCGAATCGACGTTGCCGACGTGGTCGGGGTGCGTGTGGGTGAGAACGACCGCGTCGAGGGTGTCGATCCGCGATTCGATCCGGGCGACGACGTCGAAGTTCGCGCCGGCGTCGACGAGGACCGTCCGGTCACCGGTGACTAAGAAGACGTTGCTGGTGAACGCCTGCACGTCGGCCGCGAGGTTCTCGATGTCGGTCATGTGAGTTCCCTACCGCCCCTCGGGGCTTGAACGGTTCGTCCTCGCTCTCGCCGACCGCCGGTGTGAGGGGCGGCCGTATCCCGGACCCACCGTCGAACCGGCTGGCGGTGTCCGCGGCCGCACGACTAGTTCCGAACCCACACTTCGAGCGTGAAGTCCGCGTACTCGGTGCGTTCGACGACGGTCCACTCCTCGGGGTTCCAGTCGGGGAAGTGCGCGTCCCCGTCGTACGCGCCGGGAATCCGACTGAGCGCCATCCGGTCGATGTGGGGCTGGAACAGGCCGTAAATTGACGCACCGCCGATCACGTAGGCTCGGTCGCCGCCGAGTGATTCGGCGGTCGCCACCGCGTCGTCGACGTCGGCGGCGTGGTGGGCCGACGCGCCGTCGTACTCCGTCGTCGACCGACTCAACACGACCTGGGCGGTTCCGGGGCGGTCGTCGCGCATCGACTCGAAGGTTTGTCGACCGAGAATCACGGGTGCGTCCGCGATGCGCTCCCTGTACTGGCGCTTGTCGGCCGGAATCGACGGCCACGGCAGGCCGCCGTCGCTGCCGATCACGCCGTTCGCTGCCACCGCGGCGACGGTTACGAGTTCCACGTCGGCCCCCTCACGACCGGCCACGGTCGGCCGTCGGGTGTCACGACGCGTCGCAGGTTCGCCATCGTGCCCTCTCGTCGGCGCACGGGCAAGAAACGTCCGCTCGGGGGCGTCGGTCTCGGCGACCGGTCGGAGACTCCCGACCCTTCAAGTAGCCTGGCGCCCGCCTCGAAGCTATGGAGGTCAAACTGCTCGAAGCGACGCCCGATCCGGAGCGGGTGATCTGTTCGGCGGCGCGAAACGACTACCTCTCGGAGTTCGTCGGCGATATCTCCTTCGAGGAGGCCATGGAGGACATCGAGGGCGAGACGATTCAGGAGAAGCGAGAGACGCTGATCGGCCACCTGCTGGATCACGGTCACTTCGGCCCGTTCGAACACCCGCAGGCGACCTTCGCTATCCAGGGCGTCAGCCGGTCGTGTATGGCCCAGATCACGCGCCACCGACACGCCAGTTTCGACATCCAGAGTATGCGTTATGTCTCCTTCGACGACGTCGACCCCGCCGACGTCGAGGAGGGAGCGATGGTGGTGACGCCACCGTCGGCGGTCGACCCCGACTGGATCGGTCGCAACCAGTCGAGTGGCTCCGTCGACGAGGAGACGGTTGCCGAGCGCAAGCGCGTGTTCCGCGAGACGGTCCGTGACTCCGTCGAGTCCTATCAGAAACTCCTCGACCTGGGGATGCCACCGGAGGACGCCCGCTTCGTCCTCCCCATCGGCACCGAGGTCAACATCGTCATGTCGCTCAACGTCCGCATGCTGATGCACGTCGCGGACATGCGCGCCGCCGCCGACAGCCAGTGGGAGGTCCGGGGGATGACCGAGTCCATCCTCGAACTGGCCGCCGAGTGGTGTCCCATCACCTTCGAGCACTACGAGAACCACCTGAAGGGCCGGAAGAACCGCCTCGCGCCCTGATCGGAGCAGACGCGCCGGCGCCGCGTGGGTTCGTCTTCGCGTCACACCCCTCGTCGGTGAGCACCCGGTCACGGTCGGAAAGACGGACGTCGTCGCCATAGCCGCCGGACAGCGGACGTTTTCGGCCCCGACGAGGCGTGAGCGTCGGTGTGCACCACAACCAGTTTTGCCCGCCCTCGACAAGGCCGACCCATGCAGCTCACCTTTCTCGGCACCGGGAGCGCGATGGCGGTCCCCGACCGGGCACAGACCGGTCTGTTGCTCGAACGGGAGGACCGGCGTCTGCTGGTCGACTGTGGCGCCGGCGTTCTCCAGCGTCTCGCGGGCACCGACGCGGGCTACGAGGGCGTCTCGACGGTGCTCCTGACCCACCATCACCTGGACCACGTCGCCGACCTCCTGCCACTGCTGAAGGCGCGGTGGCTCGCGGGCGAGGAGTGGCTCGAAGTCGTCGGCCCTCGCGGGACGAAGGCGCTGGTCGACGACCTGCTCGCCACCTTCGAGTATCTCGACGGCCGGGTCGACCTCCGGGTGCGCGAGGTGGGTCCCCACGAGTTCGCCGTCGCCGGGTTCGACGTCCGCGCACGGGAGACGTGGCACTCCATCGACGGTCTCGCGTACCGGGTCGCGGGCGCGGACGGCGACCTCACGATCAGTAGCGACACGGAGGCCTTCGAGGGGATGGCTGCCTTCGCCGACGGCTCCGCTGTCTTCGTCCACGACTGCTCCTTTCCCGACGACGTCGACGTCTCGAATCACCCCACGCCCTCGACGCTGGGGGAAACCCTCGCGGACCACGACTACGGTCGGGTCTACCTGACCCACCTCTATCCACACACGGAGGGGCGCCACGACGAGATGCTGGCGGCGGTCGAACGCCGCTACGACGGCGAGGTGCGCTTCGCCCGTGACGGGGTGCGGGTGGAGTGTTAGCGCACTCGGCGTCATAGCGCCGTCCGCCGGTCTCGGCGGCGTAAGCGTCGGCTTCCCATCTATCGTCGGTGGCCACGAGTCGAGTGGCGGTCCGCCGACGGAAACACGCCGGTGTCGCCGCTACGCGGCGTGGATCGCATAAAAAATGGGTCGGGGTATCCGCCGCTCCGAAGCGACGGGTCGAAAGTCGTCTTAGTTGCGAACGACGTTGGTCGCGCGCGGACCCTTCGGGGAGTCCTCAATCTCGAATTCGAGTTCCTGTCCTTCTTCGAGGTCCGGACCGCCAACGTCCTCCATGTGGAAGAAAACGTCGTCGTCAGCATCCTCAGTCTCGATGAAACCGTAGCCGCCAGTGTTGTTGAAGAAATCAACCTTACCGTTTGCCATTGCAAACAAACGTACAGCCGCTTCGGGGATAACCCTTGCGAGGGTCGTGGTACCACGACCGCCGGCCGTCAGTCGATGCGCGTCCCCGGTTCGTCGCCGGCGAGGAAGGCCGACAGGTCGTCGGCGCCGAAGACGTACGCCGGCGCGTCGAGTTCGAGGAGGGTACGGACCTTGCCGGCCATCCCCCCGGTCACGTCGGTGGCGTCGCTTCCGCCGAGGGCGTCGGCCACGTCCGCGAAGTCGTCGATGCGGTCGATCACCGCGCCGTCGGCGTCGTAGACGCCGTCGACGGTCGAACAGAGGCCGACCCGGTCGGCGTCCAGTTCCGTCGCGAACCGCGCCACCAACTCGTCGCCCGAGATGATCGTTGCCCCGCGCCCCTCGTGAGCGATCACGTCGCCGTGTGAGACGGGAACAAAGCCCTCGCCGAGCATCGTCCGAACCGTCTGCATGGGGTGTTGAAGCGTCGCCTCGGCGTCGCGGGCGCCCGCCGAGAGCGGGTGGACGGGCAAGGCCGGCACGTCCCGGTCGTGAAGTCGCGAGAGAACAAAGCGGTTGAGCGTCGTCATCGACCCGTGAACTTCGAGGGCCGCGCCCGCGTCGGTCGTCCCCTCGGTCACCCCAACGCCGTGTTTCTCGGCGTAGTGGTGGCCGAAGCTTCCGGCGCCGTGGACTAAGGCGAGGTCCGTATCGGCGACGGCGCCGGCGACAGCGTCGGTCGCCGCCGAGAGGGCGTCGCCGTCGAGTGTCTCCCGGCGGTCCTTGTCGGTGATGACGCTCCCGCCGAGTTTGAGGACGGTCGTCACGCTTCCCTCCGGACGCCGTCGGTCGCGAGTTCGGCGCGGAAGGCCTCCTCACACCCCGGCGTGAACTGGAGCGCCGTCAACGTCTCCGGGGTGGGATCGAGGGCGACGATACAGCCGCCGCCGCCGGCACCGGTGAGTTTCGCACCGTGGGCACCGGCTTCGCGGGCCGCCCACACCATGCTGTCGAGCGACCGCGAGGAGACGCCGAGCGACGCCAGGAGGCCGTGGTTGAAGTTCATGAGCCGCCCGAGTTCCGCGAGACTGCCCTCGGCCTCGTTTTCGGGGTCGAGTATCTGCTCGCCGGTGCGCACCAGGTTACCGATGGTCGACACCGTGTCGGCCGCGAAGTCGTACTCGGCTTTGAGCGCGCGGACGCCGGCGACGAGTTCGCCGGTGTCGCCGGCGCCGCCGTCGAACCCGACGACGAGGGGGAGATTCGGCGCCTCGATGGCCCGACAGTCGTCGCCCTCGACCCGGACCGCGCCGCCGAGGGCCGAACAGAAGGTGTCGGCACGCGACGCCTGTCCGTCCTGGACCGCCGCCTCGGCGCGGTAGGCGCGGTTCGCGAGTTCCCGCACCGGGAGTTCGTGACCGAGTTCGCGTGTCGCGGCGTCGATGCCGGCCACCGTCACCGCGGCCGAGGAGCCAAGCCCCGCCCCGAGCGGGATCGAACTCTCGACGGAGATGTCGAAGCCGGCGTCGGGCCGGTCGACGGCCTCGCGAGCCTGTTCGACCGCCGCGTCGACGTAGCCCATCGCCGCCTCGACCAGCGACGCCGGCACGTCGACGTCCGGCCGGCCGTCGGTCGCCCCCGCGTACTCGACGGTGAAGCCGTCGAGACTGAGATCCGACGCCTCTACGCGTACGTGGTCGTCGTCCCGGGCCTCGACGGACACCGTCGCTCGCCGCTCGATGGCACAGGGGACGGCGGGTTCGCCGTAGACGACGGCGTGTTCGCCGAAGAGGTACACTTTGCCCGGCGCACTCGATACAGTCATACGAACCCCTACGGATCGGGCGTCGGTTAAGGGGTCCGGATACTCACTCCGCGTCCAGGTCGGCGAGGTCCTCGAGTTCGTCGAGGTCGTCGTCACTCCCGAGAAGTTTCGAGACGGCGACAGCGAGTAGCGCGAGGGCGCCGAGGGCGAGGAGGAGTTTCCCGAGTGTGCGCCCGGGACAGCCACAGCCATCGGCGTCGTCTTCGTCCGCGTCGTCGGTCGGGTCGTCGTCGGTCGGGTCGTCGTCGGTCGGGGCGTCGTCGTCCGACGACCTGCCGAGTGTCGCCGGGCCAATCTGCACCGTGCCGTCGCCGAAGTTGAGTTCGAGGAGGGTGAATTTCTTCGTTCCCATACCGACCGTAGCGTCAGCCGAGACTTATATGATCGGGTCGGACACAACCCACTTGGTCGTCCGCGCCAACGTAGTACCGATGGATCGGCCCGAGGCGGAGGTCCCCGAGCGACTGGCCGCGGCGGCGGACGACGTCGACGTCCTCGAACTGCTCGACCCCGCCGTCCGTGACTGGTGGATCGACCGGTTCGGCGCGTACGTGTCCGAGAACGGCGGCTTCTTCACACCGCCACAGCGGGGTGCCATCCCGCTCGTCCACGAGGGGGACAACGCGCTCGTCTGTGCCCCGACGGGCAGCGGGAAGACGCTCGCTTCCTTCATCGCAATCATCAACGAACTGTTTCGCCGGGAACGAGCGGGTGGTCTGGAGAACGCGGTGTACTGCCTCTATGTCTCGCCGCTGAAAGCCCTCGCCAACGACGTCCAGCGGAATCTGGCAGACCCGCTCGACGGGATCCGAGAGCGACTGGAAGCGCGGGGCGAGTCGACGGAGGTGCGACAGGCCACCCGCCACGGCGACACCGACGACGCCGCCCGTCGGCGGATGCTGGACGAGACGCCACACGTCCTCAACACCACCCCCGAGACGCTCGCAATCCTGCTCAACTCACCGAAGTTCCGGGAGAAGTTGCGGACCGTCGAGTACGTCGTGGTCGACGAGATTCACGCGCTCGCGGCGAACAAGCGGGGGACGCACCTCTCGGTGTCGCTAGAGCGACTGGCAGACCTCACCGACGGCTCCCCCACCCGGATCGGCTGTTCGGCGACGGTCGAACCGCTCGATACCGTCGCGGACTTTCTCGTTGGCAGAGAGGGGGGCGAGCCACGCGACTGTGAGGTGGTCGACGCCCGCTTCGCCCGCGAATTCGATCTCCAGGTCGACTGCCCGGTCGACGACCTAGTCGCCACGCCCGGTGACGTCGTCCGTGATCGCTTCTACGACCAGTTGCACGACCTGATCGACTCACACACCAACACGCTGGTGTTTACGAACACCCGGTCGGGGGCCGAACGGGTCCTGCAGGCGCTCCGGGAGCGCTACGACTACGACGACGAGCGCTCCGCCTGCCACCACGGGAGTCTCTCGGCCGAGCGCCGGGCCGCGGTGGAGGCGGCACTCAAACGCGGCGACCTGGACGTGGTGACGACCTCTACCAGCCTCGAACTCGGCATCGATATGCCTCACGTCGACCTGGTCGTGCAGGTCGGCTCCCCGAAGTCCGTCGCGGCGCTCCTCCAGCGGGTAGGCCGGGCGGGCCACCAAGTCGGTCAAGTGGTCGAGGGGCGCGTGGTCGCACTGGACCGCGACGACCTGGTCGAGTGTGCCGTGATGGGGCGCAAGGCCGACGCGGGCTTCGTCGACCGCGTGTTCGTCCCCGAGAACGCCTTCGACGTTGCCGCCCAACACGTCTACGGGATGGCGATCAACGGGGTCCGCCCCGAGCGCGAGGTGCGGGCGACCCTCCGCCGGGCCTACCCCTACCGAACCTTCGACGACGACGACTTCGAGACGCTCTTTCGGTACCTCACTGCCGACTACGAGGGGTTGGCGGAGCGCAACGTCTACGCGAAGATCTGGCGGGATCGGAACGACCCGCCAGAGGGCGAACACCACCACTCGGACTTCGACGTGGGCGAACCCCTCATCGGCAAGCGCGGCCGCCTCGCACGGATGATCTACCTGACGAACGTCGGCACTATCCCCGACTCCTTCGCCTGTGACGTGTTCGTCCGCGGCGGCGACGAGTGGGTGGGCCAACTCGACGAGGACTACCTCGACACGCTCGATCCGGGCGACGTGTTCGTCATCGGGGGCGAGCGCTTCGAGTTTCAGTACCGCCGTGGCTCGAAGGTGTACGTCGACCGCACCGCCGCCCGCCCGACGGTGCCCTCGTGGTACTCCGAACGCCTGCCGCTCTCGGCGGACCTCGCGCGCGAGATTCTCGCCTTCCAGCGGGACCTGCTGGCCCGCCTGGACAGTGGCGGTCCGCCGGCAGCCCGAGACTGGCTCCGGAGCGACGTCCTCTCGGAGCGGGCGGTGCGGGCGCTGACTCGCCTCTACAACCAGCAGGTCGCCTTCGCCGGACCGGAAAGTGTCTCGACGCCGACCCGCATCGCCATCGAGGAGGTGCGCGACCGAGAGGCGTACCGCCGTCGATACTACGTCCACTCCGTCCACGGGCGGCGGTGCAACGACGGCCTCTCGCGGCTCCTCGCTGCGAAGTGTGCCAGCGAGGCGACGGCGAACGTCACCGTCGCCGTCGCCGACAACGGGTTCGTCCTCTCGATGCCGCTGAACCGCCGACTTGACGTCGCTGGCCTCCTCCGGGGTCTCGACCCCGACGACGTGCGGGACGACCTCCGGGCGGCCCTCCGAGGGACCGACCTCCGCAAGCGGTACTTCCGGATCGACGCGACGCGCTCGTTGATGATCCTGAAACGGTACAAGGGGACCGAGAAGTCGGCGGCGCGCCAACAGGTCGAAAGCGAGACGCTCCTCTCGTTGGCCGACGACCTGGACGAGTTCGCTGTGATCGAAGAGACCGACCGAGAACTGTTGGAGGATAAACTCCACGTCGAGGGCATCGAACGGGTGCTCGCGGGAATCCAGGCGGGGGAGGTGGAGATCAGCGAGCGGACGGTCGAGACACCGACACCGCGGGCGTTCGGCCTGGCGACGCTCGCGGCCACCGACACCGTCCTCGCCGAGGACGAGGACGCGGCGATCCGGAACTTCCACGAACGGGTGCTGGACGAACTCGGAGAGAGAGCCGAGCGACACGACGTCGACCCGTTCGACGGAGACGGCTCTCGGGAGACAGGCTCCGACCGGTAAGCCGCCGGGCCGGCGCGGCCGTTCCCCGGTTTGACTCGGTGTCGAGCGGTCGACCAACGGACATTTGTCGGAGGAGACAGAATTTTTGACCGGAACGGTAACGCGGTTATCGGCGAAGGCGGCTGGGGGGCCACAATGTCAAAGGTAGAACATTTTCCGACATGGTAGGATCGGCGCGAACCATCACGTAGACCGATGGAGCTGTCGATCACACTCTTTGTACTGGTAGAGTTCGTCGTCGGAGCGACGGCGGCAGTCGTCGCGTCCGTGGCCTGGACCCACCGCGACAGGCCGGGCGGGACGCCTCTGCTGGCGATGGCGGTCACGGGTGTCGCGTACGCGGCGACGAGCGTCGCCGAGTCGACCGTCGGCGGTCCGTTGTTGTGGGAGTTAGTCACAGGCCTGCAACTCCCGCTGACGGCCGCCCTCGCCGTCGAATCGTTCTACCTGGCCGCCGAGTTCACCCGCCACGAGCGGTACCTGCGGCCGGCGGTCACGGGGCCGCTCGCCGGCGTCGTACTGGCGATTCTGGTCGGGTCGCTGACCAACCCGGCACACCACCTGTTTCGAGGGCCACCGGAGTTGACGGCCGCGGGGGTGTTCACCGCCACCTACGGCCCGCTCTTCTGGATCCATACGCTCGTCTCGCTGGTGATCATCCTCGCCAGCGTCACGCTGTTGATCGTCGAACTAGCGAACGCAAGCGGGATCTATCGGGAGCAGATTGTGGCCACGGTCGTGGGCTTTCTGATCGGCATCGGATTCTTCCTCTGGGAGTCGCTGGCTCCGATCCACCCGGCGTTCAACCTCGCGACCGTCGGGGTCGTCGGCTGGTGTTTCGTCACGCTCTGGGGCGTGTTCCGCGTCGACCTGCTCGAGACGGGACAGATCGCACGGAAGACGCTCGTCGACAGCATGACCGATCCCGTCCTCGCGCTGGACACGGACGACCGGATCGTCGACGCCAACGTGCGGGCACGCGACCGCCTGGATGTCGACACCGACGTGGTCGGCACCCCCGTCACAGCGGCGCTCGCCAGCTATCCGCCGCTTCTCGACGCCCTCGATTCCGGCGAGAGCGAGCGAGAGATCACGCTTCGGACCGACGGGGGCCGGCGCCACGTCCGAGTCAAGCAGTCGCCGGTGTACCACACTCGGTCCCGCCCGGCCCGCCTCGGCGGCCACGAGGTCCGACTGGGACGGACAGTCGTCATCGAGGACATCACCGAACGCAAGAAGCGCGAACGGCAACTCGAACGACAGAACGAACGCCTCGACGAGTTCGTGAGCGTCGTCTCGCACGACCTCAGAAACCCGCTGAACGTCGCGGTCGGACACGCAGAACTGGCCAGTCAGGAGTGTGACAGCGACCACCTCGACGAGGTGATGCAAGCACACGACCGGATGGACACGCTGATCGAGGACCTCTTGACGCTGGCACGGAGCGGGCGCTCCATCGACGAGATGGACGCGGTCGACTTAGCCGACGTCGCCCGGGACTGCTGGCAGAACGTCGAAACGCCGGGTGCGACGCTGACAGTCGAGACGGTGCCGGTGGTCGTCGCCGAGCGGGGCCGTCTCCAGCAACTACTTGAGAACCTGTTTCGCAACAGCGTGGAGCACAGTTCCACGGACAACCGGACAGAGTCCGGTGACAGCGTCGAACATGGTTCGACGAGCAGTCGGACGGAGTCCGACGACAGCGTGGAGCATCGCTCCGCCGATGGCCGGCCGGTGGCCGAGGGCGACACCCCGGAACAGGACGAGAGCGTCACGATCACCGTTGGACCGGTCGACGACGGCTTCTACGTCGCCGACGACGGCCCGGGAATCGACGCCGACGACCGCGAGCAGGTGTTCGACAGCGGGTATTCGACCGATTCCGACGGAACGGGACTCGGACTGCACATCGTCGAGCGAATCGCCGAGGAACACGGCTGGGCCGTCCGCGTGACCGAGAGTGCGGCCGGCGGTGCGCGCTTCGAAATCACGGGCGTCGACGTGGCGTAGGCAGGCGAGAGACCAGCCGACTGGCCGTCACCGTCGCGCCCAGTCCAGCATCCGGGCGTAGAACGGCTCCGATTCCAGCGCCGCGGCGTCTCCGACGAGGACGAGCGCCTTCTTCGCTCGCGTGAGCGCGACGTTCACCCGGCGGGTGTCCTCGAAGATCGGCCCATCTAGATCGTCGGTGGCGACAAAAGAGACGACGACCACCTCGGCGCTCGACCCCTGGAAGCGGTCGACAGTGTCGACGGCCACGTCCACCCGGCGGTTGATTTCGGCCACCTGCGCGCGGAAGGGGGCGATCACCACCACGTCGTCGGGGTCGACACCAGCGTCGAGGAAGGACGCGACGACAGCGGCCACCCGGTCGGCCTCGGCCGGGTTGGCGTTCCCCTCGCGGCGCCCGTCGGGGTCGACGAAGCGGACCCCCTGTCGGAGTTCGGGATCGAGGCGCTCGCCGTCGACGCCAGGCAAGTCGTCGAGCGTCCCGCCCGCCACCTCGGGGGTTGCAGGGCGGAGCGCGCCATCGTAGAACTCCGCGGAGGCAAAGGCCTGGATGCGCTGGCTCATGCGGTACTGCCTGTCGAGCATGGTCGCAGCCTCGGGATGGGCGTCGTGGAGGCGCTCGAACAGCGAGGTCGCGAGACGCTCGTCGCCGGACTGGACCACCGGCGGGAGTTGCTGGTGATCGCCCACGAGGATGAACCGGTCCACAAGATTGATCGCCGCGAGCGTTCCCGGCTCGGTCAACTGCGACGCCTCGTCGACGACGGCGACGTCGAACGACTCCTCGCGAAGCACCCGAGAGCCACAGGTGGCGGTGGTGGCGGCAACGACGGGCGACGACCGGAGCGCGGCCGCCCGGTCGTTTGGCTCGCCCCGCCGCTCTAGGCGTACGTCGCGCATGTCCTCGCGGACGCCCGTGGCCGTGCCGACGCGGGCGATGTCCGCGAATCCTTGGTCACGGAGGGCGTCGAGTGCGTTGTCGACGGCACGGTTCGTAAACGCCGAGAGGAGGACACGCTCGCCGCGTTCGACCAGTGCCCGGACGACGTGAGCGATGGTGTAGGTCTTGCCCGTCCCCGGCGGACCGTGGACGAGCGCGAAGTCGTCGGCACCGACGGCCCGCCGAACCGCCGTATTCTGGGCGTCGTTGTTGTCGACGAACGTCTCCGTCACCTCGCGGAAGGTTGGCTCACGTCGACCAAAGAGGACGTCCTTTCGCTCGGAATCTCCCTTCAGGAGCGCGTCGTGGAGCGCGGTCAACTGCCGGGAGACCGAAATCTCGGAGGGGTAGACGTCGAGGCGTCGCAGGTCGAGCGGTTCGTCCACGGTGACGACCGCTTCGTCGCCGAGCGCCTGGATGCGGCCGAGTTCGGCGTCACCGCCGATTGGGTCGCCCGCGCTGGCGAGGGCAACATCGCCTTCGCGGAGTTTCGAGACGGCGCCGTCGGGGACCCCTGCCCGGAGTTCCCAGTCGCCGTCCGGGAGTTGCCGACGGCCGAGCGGCTCCAAGTCGATCAACGCACGGTCGGCCGCGGCCCGCTCCGTTGCGCTCTGTTCCCACAGCTTCCGGTACTCGGCGTGGACCGCGCGGCGTTCGTCCTCGATGGCGCGGTAGAACGCCTCGAAGTACTCGCGTTCCTCCGCCGGGATGGCGGTGCCGACCTGCCCGGCCTTTGACTCCTGGTCGAGACGCCCCGAGACGACCATGCAGGTGTCCTGCTCGAAACACCACTCGCATTTGGCGTCGGCCTCGTAGCCCGTGGGGACGCGACGCTCGGCCTCGGCGGCCGCAATCTCGTTGCGCGTGCGGACGACGAACTCCAACAGCCCGCGGCCGACCGAGAACTCCTTGGCCGGAGAGAGGTCGCCGCTTGCCTCGCTCCGGTCGAGCGCCGCGTTCTTCGTATAGAGGAGTGTCCCCGTGTTCGGAGGGTCACCAGACTCACCCAGCAAGAGGGCGTACGTCGCCGCCTGGATCTTGTCGTGAAAGCGGGGGTCGCGCTTGGTGTTTTTCCCCGTCTTGAGTTCGACCGGACTGTCGCGCCGGAGGGCGTCGGCGCGACCCTTGATGCCGAAGGTGGGGCTAATGAGGGTGTACTCCGAGCGCCACTCGTCTTCCTCGGTGAGGGTGCCCTGGGCCAGCCACCCCTCGATGGCGGCGGCGTTCCGGCGCACCTCGTCACGGACCTCCGCGGCCTCGCGGCCGAGCAGTCCGAGTTCCAGGCCCGCGGCCTCGACGCGGTCGGCGACAGCGGCGTCGAGGTCCCGCCCCCGCAACAGGTCGCCGAACACCTCGTGGACGATAGTCCCCTTGACGACGGGGTAGGCGAGGGGCACCCCCGAGAGCTTGTTCAGGTAGTACATCCGCGGGCACTGTACCCACGAGCGCACGTCGGTCACGTCCACGAGGAAGTCGGGTTCGAGAACGACATAGGAGTCGCTGGTCGTCGCGTAGCCCCGCTCACCCCGGAACTCCGTCTCCTCGGGGTTGGTCACGAGGAGGTCCATCCCCGCGGCGGCGTGCTCGGCGGTGTGGGTCCACTTCCCCCACAGGGTCACCGTGATCTCACGGTCGTCCGGCGCTCTCTCCCCGTCGAGACGCTCGGGACGGATCGTCGTCTCGACTAGGTCACGCTCGCCGTGTTGTGTCGAGACGCTTCGCACCTCGCCGACGTCGATGATCGTCCCGCGGAGGTTCACGACCGGGGGTGGGCGGTCGCCGGCGAAAAAGCCTGCGGGTCAACCGGTCTCGTCACCGTCCGGAGCGGGTGCGTCGTCGCCCCCGTCTCGCTCCTCCTCGTCGCCGGCGTCCCGCACGTCGCCGAGGCGTTCGACCGCCTCGTCGTCCGCCGCAGACACGGCGGTACGCCCCCCTGGCGACTCGTGGTGGCCGTCGCCGCGTTCCCCGTCCGGTCGCACGTCCGTCGCGCCACACAGGGGACATGCCTCGGTCGGATCGTCGACTGCCGTCCCGCAGACCGCGCAGGCGAACCCGTCGGCCGCGTCGTCGTCCGCGTCACCCCGGTCGTCCGCCATCTCTGGGTCGGCACCCGAACTGTTCGCCCGATCACCCTCCGCCGGCGTGTCGGCGGCGCCGCCGGCCACCGACTCGGCGTCGGGGATGGACACCCGGCCCCGCTCAGCTTCCTCGTCGTCGGTGGGATCAGACGGGGCCTCGTGTTCGGCCCCGGAGGTCGACGCACCCCGGACAGGCGCCGACTCCGTGGGAGACGAGTGATCGAGGTCCGACGGTGTCTCTAGGGGGCGGTCGTCCCGATGGACGACGGTCGGCGAGTCGCGCGCGTCCTGGCCGTCGACGTCCGCGGACACGTCGTCACCGTCGGTCGTTTCGGCGCCGAAAACGGACCCCAGCCAGGAGCGGAGGCGGTCCAGAAGCCCGGTCATCGGTAGTGTTTGAACAGGAGGGCCTTCACGTCGTCTTTGGTCCGCACTTGCTCGGTCGTGCCGTCGGGCAACGCCACCGCGTATCGCTCGTCGCCGTCGGATTCGTCCCACTTGTCGTCGTGGGTGTCAAGCAGACTCATCATCTCGTTTAACATGTCGTCGTCGCCGCCGGTCACGGGGTCGCCGTTCGACGCCCTGGCCTGGTCGTCACCGTCTCCCCTCTCGTCGTCACCGCCGTCGTCGACGACCCGTGCCGTCGCCGCCTCGGTGCCGTCGGTCGGCTCTCCCGCGTCGCCCGCGTCGGCCGCGTCGGTCGTGGCGTCGCCCGCGTCGGCCGTCGCGGTCCCGGGATCGGCCGCCTCGTCGTGTTCGTACCGGTCGAGGAGATACTCGACGGCGTCGCGGGGCCGGACGTGGCCGTACTTGCCGACCACGTCGCGCGCAATCTCCTCCTGGAGGGCGCGGAGGCGTTCCTCCTGTTCCGGGGTGATCTCGATTTCGGGCATGGTCCCGGTTTGCGTCCCGTGACGTATGAAGGTGGGCGTCTCCGCGACCGACACACTCTCGTTGATCGCTCGCTAACGGCGGCGTATGCGGGTCAGAGAGTGGCAAGACATTCTCGACGACGTGAGCGAAGGGAGCGTCGACCCGGACGGGTGGCGTGCCGTCGCCGGACAGCGCCGTGACGGCGTCGGGGAGGACCTCTATCTCGGTCACCCCGGCGTTGGCGTCTACCACCTGAAGACGTACGCGAAAAATCCCTACGACGTCCGCGGCGTCGGGGCGAAGGTCGCGCGGTCGCTCGACGACGAACTCACACCACAGTTCCCGACCGAAGAGCGCCCCCGGCGCTTCGCGGTGCAGTCGCCGCCGGACGACGAGGACGAGGCCGAGTCGGCGGCGAGACGACTCGCCGAGACGGTGAAGGTGCACGCGGAGGCGCCGACGACGCCGGAGGACTTCTTCGAGGACGTGATGGACGCCGTCGACAGTCCAGCCTACGGGCCGATGTCGTTCGACCTCGCGGACCGCCCCGAACCGCTGGACACCCTCTCGGAGACGTTCGCGGAGGCGGAGAAACTGCTCGATGCGGAACTGGAGGCGTTGATCGAGGACGACGGCGTCGGCCGCGGCTTCCAGTAACTACGCGGCGTCGGCGGCGCCCTTTGCTTCGAGAAGTTCCTTGTACCGGTTGCGGATGGTGACCTCGCTGATGTTGGCCACCTCGCTGACCTCGCTTTGGGTCACCGTCTCGTTGGTGAGAAGGGCGGCGGCGTAAACGGCGGCGGCCGCGAGACCGACCGGGCTCTTGCCGCTGTGGACGCCCCGCTCGCGCGACGACTGGAGGAGTTCACGAGCCTGTCGGCTCACCTCCTCGGAGAGGTCGAGATCGGAGGCGAAGCGAGGGACGTACTGCTCGGGGTCGGCGGGTTTGACCTCGAGTTTGAGTTCGCGGACGACGTACCGGTAGGTCCGGGTCAACTCCATCTTCTCGACGCGGGAGACGGTGGCGATTTCGTCGAGCGAGCGGGGGGTGCCGGCCTGACGGGCGGCGGCGTAGAGCGCCGCGGTAGCGACACCCTCGATGGAACGGCCAGGGAGCAGATCCTCGCTCAGCGCACGCCGATAGATGACGCTCGCAGTCTCGCGGACGTTCTCCGGCAGGCCGAGCGCCGAGGCCATGCGGTCGATCTCGCCGAGGGCCTGCTTGAGGTTGCGCTCCTTCGAGTCGCGGGTGCGGAACCGCTCGTTCCAGGTGCGGAGGCGCTGCATCTTCTCGCGCTGCCGCGAGGAGAGCGCCCGCCCGTAGGCGTCCTTGTTCTGCCAGCCAATGTTCGTCGATAACCCCTTGTCGTGCATCATCTGGGTCGTCGGCGCGCCGACGCGGGACTTGGAGTCACGCTCGCTAGAGTCGAAGGCGCGCCACTCGGGACCGTGGTCGATTTCGTCTTCCTCGACGACGAGCCCGCAGTCCGCACACACCGTCTCGCCGTGCTCCTCGTCGGTTACGAGAGAGCCGCTGCACTCGGGACAGCTCGGTCCCGTTCGCTCGTCTGTCTGTTCCTGTTCTCGCTCGGCTGCGTCCGTGGTACTGTATGTCGTGGTTTCGCTCATGGTTGGTGTCGGATGCCCCCGTACCGAGAGAGAAACGAAGAGACGAACGGCGGGTGGGTCCTTACCAGAGGTACGTCCGTAAGACTTATAAAAATTTTGGCCCCGAAACGCCCGAATTCGGGACGTTAACGGTCTTACACGGGGATTTGGCCGTGTGAGTCGGACACACGGTCGGGGGCGGCGACGTATATATGGATTGCGTTCGGCGGACGGGCCAAGCTACTTGACCGCCGCGGCCGAACGCGCGGTATGTCGATCACGCTCTACGCGCTCGACGGCTGCCCGTACTGTGAGACCGTTCACGACGCCCTCGCGGCCAACGACATCGCGTACGAGACCGTCTGGGTCGAGGCGCTTCACTCGGAACGAAACGAGGTGAAACGAGTCAGCGGCCAGCGGTCCGTTCCGGTCCTCATCGACGACGATCACGGCGTCACGATGGCGGAAAGCGACAACATCGTACAGTACGTCGAGCGAACCCTGGCATGACCGTCTACACCGGTCGCGGCGACGAGGGCATGACCGACCTGCGGGATATGTCCCGCGTCTCGAAGACGAGTCCCCGAATCGAAGCTTACGGCACCGTCGACGAGGCCAACGCGCTCATCGGGACGATCAGACCGACGGGGTACGACGACGTCGACGACCGCCTCGAACGGATCCAGAACCACCTCCACATCGTCCAGGCTGACTTCGCCACGCCCGACCCGGACGAGGACGACCCCGCCGTCGGCGAGGCCCACGTCGAGGAACTGGAGGCGTGGATCGACGAGGCCGACGAGGAACTCGACCCGCTGACGTCGTTCGTTCTCCCCGGAGGGAGCGAGGCCGGCGCCGCCCTTCACCACGCCCGGACGGTCGTCAGGCGTGCGGAGCGCCGAGCGGTCGACCTCGCCGATGCCGACCCCGTGAACCCCGTCGCGGTCGCCTACCTGAACCGACTCTCCGACGTACTGTTTACGTTCGGTCGTCTCGTCAACGCCCGTGACGGCGTCCGCGAGGATCGCCCGACGTACTGAGTCGCCCGGGAGACGATTCGGATGACTACGCCACGGCTGACACGAGCGCTCGGATTCGTCGCCACGTTCGTGGTGGTGCTCTCGGTCGTCGCTCCTAGCGGCGCGGTCGCCGTTCCGGGCGGGGTCCCCGGCACACCCAACGCGGTCGGCGCCGACTCACCGCGTTCCATCGCGGTGGTCGACGTCGTGTCCGCGGACGGCCCGAATCGCTCCGGTGTCCACCCCGTTGAGGTCGGGTCGACGCTCGTCGTGCGCGGGACGACCAACCGCCGACCGGACGACAACGCCATCGACGTGACGGTGACTGACGGTCCCGACGCGGACCGCTTCGGCTTCGCCGTCGTCGAGACGTGGGGCTACGACGGTGTCTGGACCGTCCGCCTCGCCGTACCAGCCACAATCACACCCGGGACGTACACCCTCTCCGTGCGGGTCGACGACGAAACCGACGTACAGCCGTTCGAGGTGGTCGAGCGCCGCCCCGCGGCCATCGGCCGTGCCACGCTGAGCGACGCCACACGAACTGTTGCCGGCGAGTCGGTGCCAGCCGGCGCCGTCGCCGTCCGCAATGTCACCCTCCCCGATGGCGGCTACGTCGAGATTCGTCGGGGCGACGCTCTCGCCGGCCAGTCGGCGTACCGCGCCACCGGGAGCCACGCCGTCGTCGTCGTCCCCGTCGACGGTGTCGACGCCGAGAGCGACCTGCGGGCCGTCGCCGTCCGCGGAACGCCCGACGCGGCCGACGACCCGTACCGTCGGAACGGGACGGCGGTCGCCGTCGCGGTATCGCTGCCACCGGTCGGACCGACCGCAACCCCGACCCGGACCCCGACGGCGAGTCCGACGCCGAGTCCGATCACCCAGCCGCCGTCATCAACTGCGACGCCCGCCCCAACGACCGGATCGAGTCCCGGGTTCGGTGTCCTCGCCGCTCTCCTCGCCGTCGTCGCGGGACTCGGTGCCCGCGTCGTCGGCCAATCCTGAGACGGACTGTCGCAACTGTGTCCCGGGCCACCGGGCCGTCTCGACGGCCCACCAGTGACGACGTATGATAACCCGAGTCACTCACCACAAGAAATATATCTGTTGTCGTCGTTTGGTCATATATGAACAAACACTTCGAAGACACGCTGTACTACATCGGCCGCGCTGGCGAACACGCGAAAGAGGGGGTCTTGGAGGAACTCGACCCGCTGGAGGAGCGATTCCGAGAACTCACTGGGAACGAGACGGAACCGGAGCCGTCGCGCCTCGAGCAGTTACAGGACGACTTACAGGAACTGGAAACGCGGGCGGAGGGTGAGGCGAAGACGGCCATCGAGGACGCCCGCGAGCGCATCCGCCAATACCGGTCGAGCGAGTAAGACAATCCTTAAGTCGGCGTCGCCGGTATCAGCGTACAGCGAGGGTTGGTGGTCTAGCCCGGTTATGACGGCTCCTTCACACGGAGCAGGCCGGCGGTTCGAATCCGCCCCAACCCATCCGTAATCCGCACGATTCGCAACCCTCCCGTTTTCTCGCGTTTTAGCGCTTGTAGCGCCGGAACCGAATTTTCAGCCGGCGTTTGAGTGCCCGCTGAATTTTCGGAACCCATACGGATCGTGTGCGGCTCTCGCCTCCGTCCGGGACTCAGTACACATGAGGTACAAGGATCGTGATTAATCTGGCGGCGGCTGACGAACGACATCATACGAGAAATTCGGGCGAATTAGACGCTCTAATGCCGCTAAATCGTCTCCCAGATCTTGGGGACTTGGCTTTCGTCAGTCACCGAGATGACTCGGTATCCCATCCGCTTCAGTCGACTCCGCTTTCGCTCATCGTCTTCCTTGACGTAGTCTTTCTCGTGAGCGGGTCCATCGACGAACACCGCGACAGCGGTGCCTGCTCGATCGTAGAAGAAGTCCGGTTTCGCAACCGGCTCATCTCCATCGTAGATGACATGCTGGGCCTCGTCGGGAAGCGTAAAGCCCTCGTCACGAATTACATGGAGGACAGTACGCTCGAAGTTGGAATCGCAAGCTTCCAGCAACTCGTCAAAATCTCCGCCCTCGTGGTTCTCGCTGGCTATTTCGGTGAGCGCTGCAGTTTCCATGCTTTCCAGCCACGTCTCAACGAGTGCTCTATCGAAGAGTTCGTGTTCCGACTGGTTGTAGAACGACATTAGACACTCGTAACAGGCCCGCTCGCAGCCTTCGTCATCCGGATCGCCATGGAGGACAGTCTGTGTCTCTCGAGCAACCTGTCTAAACCGCGCTTCGTCCATCAGCGAGTGCAACACTCCGGCTCCGCCCTCACTGGTCTCGTAGAACACGATGGTCACTTGTCCGTGTTCGCCCGTCGCCGGTTTGACGAACGTGTCTATCTCTTCTTCCTCAAGGTCGAACGCAACGAGGATACCCTGATAGACGGTCTCTTTGAGAGTTCGGTCGAATTCCTCTGCTCGCTGCGGCTCGATGTCGGCCGGAAGCGGAGACGTCAACGTGACCGTGTCGTGTTGCCCCTCGGAGAATAGCTCTATATCGCGCTTGATCGCTTCCTCAGACGCATTCGCATAGCACTCCGAGTCGTCTTCGTCGGTGTGACTCTCTATCTGGTCGCTGGTTAGCCACCGGTTACATTCCATACAGAGCGCGAACCCATCGGGGTCGTCGTCATCGGCGTCCCGTAGTCCGCTATTGACGAGGATGATGTTCGCACTCCCTTCGTACGTGACGCGGGCTTCGACTCCATCGCCTTCCAAGTCGTAGCTTTGCGGGTCGGAACGCTCGTAGTAGCTGTTGATTTCGTAGCCCTGACGTCGCCGTTCTTCCTCGTCGCTCGTGATGTACTCCTCCGGACGAGCGTGTTGATTTGGCAACTCCATCGCGTTCGGATTTGGATGGGCATTGTCATCCTTTCAGATCCACTCATTCACAAGACGAAGGAATCCTGAATCACCTAGTATTGACACCCTCGACCGGACGGAAACAGATGCTCAATCAACCTTCGCGGAGACCAATTCCTGAGCCTTCGCAGTTGGCTGTATTTTTTGATTCGAATCGCGTTCGAAATAGTCCATAAGCTCATCACTTAGATACTTCCAGGCATCTCTACCTTTGTCCATATCCCAAGCCTCCGCGAGTTCGCTATTCGTTGTCGGAGCCAGACGAACGATATCTTGAACCCGCGAGTACACATGGCTCTCTTCAGGCTCATCTGACTTGGTCTGTGGACTCTCTAATATGCTATTCATTTCCGGTTTCCAGACTTGTTCAGGTGATTCCGCATTAGTCCACTCGCCGGATTGCCAATCGAAGATTCCACCACGATCGGCAGCATACCGGACGAATTTTCTAAGGGTATTACCCAGCGGTGCGTTCTCTTCGATCGCTGAACGGTTACCCAGCATAATGAAGCGATTTTTCGGACGCGTTGAGGCGACATTGAAACGATTCGGATTTCCGGAAAATCGCAGCCCGCCCTTTTCGGTGTTGACAGCGCTACAGATGATAACATCACGCTCCCTGCCTTGGAAGCCGTCAACTGTCGACACCTCCACGTCACCATATTCCGGGATTTCGTCGGCGATCATACTCCGTTGGCCGCGATAGGGTGTGATGACTCCCAGTTCGTTTTCTGCGAGCCCGTTTTTCATAAACTCTCCGACAATTTCTCTTACGACCTCGATTTCTGCCGTATTGATCGATCCACTGAATCGCTTGCGCCAGGCTTCCTCGCCGGTCACGTCGACGAAAACTACTGGTGGGCCAGCAGCGACTGCTTCGGCCTTTGAGGCAAATTGAGTTTTCGGGGACAAATTAATCCCTCCTGGACAGGTATCATCGATTTCAATTTGGTTTTCGTATATATGCTCTTGAGCGAATCCGATAATATCCTCATGACTCCGATAGTGGTGTTTGAGCCACTGTTCGATGTCGTAGCGGTTCCTGAGGAACGAAAAGATCGATGCACCCGGTGGTGGACTCCCATCATTCGTACTAACCGTTTTGATGACTGGTTGCAGTTGATTGTGATCGCCAACGACGACCCACTTTTTCGCATTCACCATGCCCAAGAGACCGAGCGGGACCGGAATCTGGCTCGCTTCATCGATAATGACCGTGTCGAAGTCTACTTGAGCGAGACCGCCGAGCTGCGAGCGAATAATGGTTGCTCCGGTAATGTCGGCACCCCTTGTTGAGGCAGCCTCCGCTTGTTCCTGGAGTTCTCGGATGAGGCGTCTCGACTCCGTCAACTTCTCTTGTTTCGCGGCGATCTCGGCGGCTACTTCATCAGCATTCGTTGAATTGACTGGGTTTGTCTCTGCAGCATTCTCGATAACGGATCGGTTCTTTTCGAGATTCCGTATTTTGTCGTTGAGCGTGCTGATGCCGGATTTCAGCTTCTCGACCATGTCGAGTACTTCGGAGATTTTCTCGTCGTCGCTATCTTCAATCACCTTCGACAGCATCAGTTCCTTGGATCCTTTCGAGAGCTTCTCCGGTCGACCAGCTCGGACGACTCGATGGTCGTCTTGTGTCGCAAGCTTCTCGATAACGTTGTCGACAGCGATGTTCGTATGAGAGGTCACCAACACGCGCTCACCGGCTGTAGCGAGTTCGTGTGCGGCTTTCGCGATAACCTCCGTTTTTCCCGATCCCGGTGGTCCGACAACGAGTGAAAGCCCCCCTTGTTTTAAACCAAGCATCCTGCGTAATACTCGTTTCTGGGAATCATCAAGTTCGAACTCGTCAAAACTCTCGTAAGAGGTCGGCTCCTTTGTTGCTGAGCTGTCGATTGTAGTTTGTTCCAGCGTGTTCAGTAACCGGGGTGCATTAGTTGCAAGTTTCTCAACCGTCGAGTCCTCTTTTTCAGGACCCCGCCACCCTGCAAAATCGCGACGAACTTCGTACAGGAATCCAGATTGCTGGGTTGTTGCGATACTGGATTCGGAGCTACAGATGGTTATCGTCTGGCCCTTCGCAAGACCAGCGGCGGACGTGCTCTCGTAGTCGACTTGGATTCTCTTGCCATCGGTGTTGACGACGCTTCCGAGATACTGCAGGCCCGAGTCAGTGATATAGCCGGCGCGACCCCCTTCTTCAACCCACCCTGGGAGTGAGGTATCCGATTGTAGGACGAGGAAATTCTTGGCTCTGTTCTGACTGACGACTCTGACGTCCATCTGCTGTCGCCATCTGGATTTGCTCTCTTCTTCCCCTTCATCGTAAACGAGAGCAGGCCAAGCAGGAAACCGAGCACCGCAGGCTGTACATCGGAACGGGAATGGGTCTGGCAGTCTCTCTCCGCAGCTATCGCAATACCTGTACGTTTGCTTGTCACTTGTGTGGGACTTCTCGATTCGCTTGAGTTGCTGCTTATTCTTGGAAAAATACGTTCGGACGCGCTCAACCTCCGAGTCGATGGCGTCCGTTTTGATTGTTTTTATGTGCCCATCGATGTGAGAGGCGAGGATGGAAAACCCAGTCGTAACGTCGGTATCGGTATAATTGACCACTTCAGCACCGACACAACGGAGTGCACCCGCAACAGCGGCATCAGAGCCGTAGGTGTCCTTGCAAAACTCGACCGCTTGAGTGGGGTGTTCCTTGAGCCACGTTTTTCTGGTCCCGAACTCGTCTGGTATTTCAAAATTCAGATACGGCGGTTGGTTTGAGATGAGATACCCGCCATCGGCTAAAATATTGACACGATGCATAGTTTCGCTGGGGACATCCAGCTCCCGACCTATTTCCTGATATACCCGCCAAGGGACCATATCCGGCTGTCTCATTCTTATTATAAATAATCTTATCTGGATTCCCCGTGTTTGATAGAGAATTGAATAGTTCAAATACAACTACTGTTTGGAATTTGACCTCAAAATATATTTTACGTGTCATTATCAGAAGAGGCGGTACGATTGATAATCTGCTGCGGAGGAGCCAATAAGTTCGCCTTTCCGTTGACCGCTAATTCAAGATCCTCTGTTGCGGCGGTCGCACACTTTGGAGCGGCTGGTCAGCAGAGACACTCGTGACTGACCTGACTTCCATCGACCAGATGTTGGTGGAGAGCGGCTGCGAGCTCCTCCATGGCTACTGCCTGCGCTTCGGTCGCTACCCCGAGTCGATAGTACGTTTTCGTTCGATTCTGGTTCCACAGCTCGGCAAGCTCGGTAGCGAACTCCTCGTCGTAGAGCCCGACCTCGGCCCCGCGCTGGTAGAGCCGGCGATGGCTGCTGATTACCTCGGACGGCTCCATCGCACCGTCGTGGATGAGGCGAAACTGGATGGTGCGTTCGATCGCCACGAACGACGATTCGATAACCACCGTGTAGTAGCCCCGATCCAGTAGCAACGATGCTGCCGCACGTAGCCGGCACGCACGCCGAAGTTGGACCAACTCCGCCTCATCGACGTCGAGCCCTTCCTCGATCCGTTCGGGTGATTGCTCGAAGCTCCGCTCCGCGGCGGCCAGCGCGTCCGTGACGTCGTCATTCTCCATCGCCATACACCTCCGAGCGAATCGTCGACAGCTCCTCCGAGCTGACGAGCGTAATCCCGCCGTCGAACTGCTGCTGGAGACGGTCGCCGATCCGTCTCGCGCTGTCGGTCGACTCAACCAGCACCTCGAACGAGAATCGATCCCCGTCAAACTTGGTCTTCTCTAGGTCACTGACGATGGATTGGACGGAACGACGGGCCTGGGTTCTGTCGCCGTCGACGAAGACCAGCAGATCGATATCGCTCGCGCGGTCGGCATCCCCGCGGGCGACGCTTCCGAACAGGAGGATACCGACCAGGTCGTCGAGTGCCTCCTGTGTTCGGTCGACGAGTTCCTTGAGTGGCTTGTGGAATTCGGACTGTGGAACCGAGAGGACGGGATCAGGCTTCGAGAGCCGGTCGCGACGAACACCGATGTACCGTTTTCTGCCATCTCGACGGGTCTGGATCGCTCCAGCCTCGTTGAGCAGGCGCACCGACTTCGAAATCGTCGCCTGGTTGGCGTCGACCATCTCCGCAAGTCGACTCACCGTGTACTCTTCGTATGGCCCTTCGATTAGCAGTCCGAGGAGATCCTGCATCGCCTGATAGCGGAATACTCGATCGCTCGGAAATGGATACTCCAGCGCGATCGTGGTCTTTTCTTTCCCAACAGGCATAGGATTCCTATTGGGAATATATTTGCATAAAACTAGGGTGTCACAATCGGCCATTCAGTAGAATATTTGATAATTCGTCTCGGCTTCGGCTGCCGGTACATTCATCTCGTCACTTTCAGATGTCAACGTAGTGTACCTCTATACCCCTGATGACATCGACCGCAAACGTGCCCACCACCAGGCCGTGAAACAGGACGCTGACGACGTCCCCGCCAAGCGCCGCGGCAATCTCGGGGAACTTGCCTTCGAACAGTTCTGCCGGGAGTACCTTCCCGTCGAAATGTGGGAGTGGGAGAACGAATAGGCGATCCGCAAGTGCAACCCCGAGAGCTTCTCCGCGTACGACTTCGAGGTGTTTGGCTACGAAATCGACGTGAAGACTTCCCGCGATGTCTCCGCATTCCGGCCGTCGAAGCTCCTCGACCAGAATCCCGACGACGAAATCATCGTGATGGTGTGGCATCGAGACAACAAGGATGGCACCTGGACCGCCCGAGATCTTGAAATCGAGGTGTCCGCTCAAGTCGAGACGCAAGACGAGGCCCTCGAACATCTCGATGCCGTCGTCGACGCGATCGAAGACGACGGTGGACGTGAACCCACCGAGGAGGAACTGCAAGATCTCGGAATCGATCCCGACGAGAACACACCGGATCGCGGCGGCCTGCCGGACGCTCTCACGTGATCAAATGGTCAAACGGGATTTCTCCGGCAAGAGTATTGTCAAAGTCCTCTGCAACGAGGGGAATTTCTGGGTCGATCGGATCGCCGGGGATCACTACATCCTCAAGTGAACACCCCCCGATGGACAGATGTTGAATCCCGTACTGTTTCGGTTCCATATTACGATAGTGTGAGTATCGGGACACTCCACGACATCGCCGACGACGCGGGCGCCAAGGACTTCGAGGAATTCTGCCGGCGGATCGATCGGAACCGGTGACTTTCCGCCGAGAAGTTTAGCGGGGTCTGGAAGGCTCTTAGACGTTGTAATCGTCAATTGAGGATGTCCCTACACTGAATTCGTTCAGATTCAAGCCCGGTTCAAATAGGAGTCCGGAGCGATTCCCTGTTCCGTGAGGAGCATTCGCGTGTCCCGACGCAGCGTCTCTTCGGCCTGCTGGTCATCGGGTGAGACTCGCGGCCTCATCACCTTGTCGTAGAGGTTCTCCGGGACGGCTTCGACGGAGCCACACCACTTGATGAAGACGCGCAACGAGCACAGGTAGTTGTTGAGCGTCATGAGATTGATGTCGCTACTCTCCTTCCGCCAGAGCCGGAGTGCTTGAAGATCGCGACCGGTGAGGTCGTTCAGATTGTCGACATCATTCTCCTCGCACCACTCGACGAACTCGCTCGTGTGGTACCGATGATTGCGCACCGTCGACTCGGTGCATTCGGTCTCCTTGTGGTCGAGGAACAGTTGCTGCGCGGTTCGAGGATCGACCGGTTCTAGCTCGCTCTTTCGGGATTCCATGGTCGTTCTGGAGTCCCGGTAGAAGGCTCGAACTGCCTGGAATCGGGCGCGAAGGGAACCGGCGAGGTGCGTTATCTTCCCGCTCCAATCCACTCCCTTTTCGCACGTTCGTGAACGTAGTACGAAGCAGGCCGGCGTTCCTGCCAAGCGTAGCGAGGCGGGAAGCGCTGGACGAACAGATCGCAAGAGTCCGCCCATCACAAAATTAATAGTGACAGTACAGGACTCACCCGTATGGATTCGCGTCTCTCTGGTTTCTACAAGGGATCGCCCGCGGAGCGCCGACAGGCGTTGATCGATGCCGGCGTCGACCCGGAGACAGTTGAATCGCTGCGGGGAGGTGCGTTGGGTGTCGACGGTGCGGACGGAGTGAGCGAGAACGTCGTCGGGACGCTCGAGTATCCGATTGGGATTGCGACAAATTTCCGTATCGACGGCGAAGATACGCTCGTGCCCATGGCGGTGGAGGAGACGAGTGTCGTCGCGGCGGCGTCGTTCGGGGCACGGATGGCCCGCGGGACTGACGGGTTCACGACCGACGTGTCGGGGCCGATCATGATTGCACAGATTCAGGCGACGGACGTGCCGGCACCGCATCACGCTAAGTCGACGGTGCTCGACGCGGCAGACGACCTGATCGAACGCGCTAACGAGCAAGACCCGGTGTTAGTCGAACACGGGGGAGGGTGTGAGGACGTGCAGGCCCGGGTTATCGATACGCCGCGCGGCGAGATGCTCATCACCCACTTGATCGTCGATGTCCGTGACGCGATGGGTGGGAACGCAGTGAACACGATGGCGGAAGCGCTCGCACCGAAAATCGAGGAGTTGACCGGCGGGGACGTATCGCTCCGAATTCTCTCGAATCTCGCGGACAGGCGACTGGCTCGCGCGACGTGTACGGTCGAACCAGACGCGTTAGAGACTGACGACGTGGAACTGTCCGGCGAAGAGATCCGAGATCGGATCGTAAATGCGTGGGCGTTCGCGGCCGGTGACCCGTACCGCGCGGCGACGCACAACAAGGGGATTATGAATGGAATCGACGCGGTTGCAACGGCGACGTTTAACGACTGGCGAGCTATCGAAGCGGGTGCGCATGCATACGCGGCACAGGACGGATACGGGCCGTTGACGACGTACGAGGTGGATGCCGACGGGCGTCTCGCGTGTAGTATCGAACTCCCGATTCAGGTTGGAACCGTCGGTGGGGCAACGCGACTGCAGCCGACGGCGGAGGCTGCACTTGAACTGCTCGACGTAGACTCCGCAGACGACCTCGCCGGCGTGTTTGCGGCGGTCGGGCTTGCACAGAACTTTGCGGGGCTTCGCGCGCTCGTAAGCGAGGGGATTCAACGTGGTCACATGAACCTGCATGCGAAGAATATCGCGGTTCAGGCGGGGTCACCGGACGATCTTGTCGATGAAGTGGCGGCACGGATGGTCGCCGAGGAGACGGTGCGGCAGGACCGTGCGGAGGAACTGATCGACGAGCTGAGTGAATGACCGTTCGAATAGCTAACGCTGCCGGATTCTGGGGCGACTATCCGGATGCGACTGAGCGGCTCTTGGCGTCGGATGCAACGTTCGAATACCTACAACTGGAGTACCTCGCGGAGGTCACGATGGGGGTCCTCGACCGGCTCCGCGACCGTGATCCGGAGAAGGGGTACGCGACGGATTTCGTCGACTACGTCGTTGCCGAACACCTCTCGGAACTGATTGACCGCGGCGTGCGGGTGGTGACGAACGCCGGTGGGCTGAATCCGTCGTCGTGTGCGGCCCGGGTCCGCGAGCATGCCGCCGAGCAGAACGTGGACGTGACTGTCGCTACCGTGACCGGCGACGACCTCACGGACCAGTTGGACGGGCTACATGCCGAGTACGGGTTGGAGCCGTTCGAGGACGACACGCCGTACGAAGACGTGGCGGACGATATCGTGACGGCGGCGGCGTACCTGGGTGCGTTTCCGGTCGCGTCGGCGCTCGATGCGGGGGCCGACGTGGTGATTACGGGGCGCGTAGTCGACCCGGCGTTGGCGCTCGGCCCGTTGATCCACGAGTACGGGTGGGATCGAACACAGTACGACCGGCTTGCGGCTGGCACCGTCGCCGGACATCTCATCGAGTGCGGGACTCAGGTGACAGGGGGGAACTCGACGCGAGAGTGGGAGGCGATCGAGTACGACAACGTCGGATACCCGATCGTGGAGGTCGACGCCGACGGTGGGATGCGACTCACCAAACCGGACGGTACCGGCGGGGAGGTTTCGCGGGCGACGGTCGCACAGCAGTTGGTGTACGAAATCGGCGACCCGCAGGCCTATCTGACGCCGGACGTGGCTGTGGATTTCACCGCGCCCGACATTACGGAAGTTGCTGGTGATACGGTGGCGATTACGGGGTGTGAGGGGTCATCGCCACCGGACTCGTATAAGGTGAGCGTACACGTTGCGAACGGGTACCGTGTCGCGGGGAATATGCTGTACTCTCGCCCGGACGCGCTCGCGAAAGCGGAGCGTGCGGCGGCGGTGATCGAGTCACGGATCGAGGAGCGTGGCCTCTCAGTGTGGGAGACGCGTGCGGAGTTCGTCGGGCACGATGCGGCACACGGTCCAGCAGCGCCTGACCGTGACGACCACAACGAAGTGTTACTCCGGTTTGCCGCCCGTGGCCCGGACCGTGAGGACCTCCGTCGCTTGGGCACGGAGTTCGCCCCGCTGTCACTGGCCGGTCCGCCGAGTGTGACCGGGCTTACTGACAGCGGGCGACCACGGCCACGCCCGATTATCGACGTGTGGCCGACGCTGGTGCCACAGTCAGTCGTCGAACCGGAGGTGAGCGTCGGTGAGTAACGGCGAGAGTGAGGCCGCACCGTCGCCGGAGCAGGCCGTTCGAGTTGGCGAAATCGCGTACGGCCGCTCGGGTGATAAGGCGAACACGTTCAATATCGGGATCATCGCCGAATCCGAGGCTGCGTATCGTCGGTTGGATCGACAGTTGACTGCTGATCGCGTCGCTGCGTTGTTTGATGCGTTCGTTGACGGGTCGGTGACCCGGTATCGACTGCCGAATTTACTGGGGTTCAATTTTGTCGCTAGCGAGGCACTCGACGGTGGCGGACAGTTCAGCCTCCGGTACGACAGTCAAGGCAAAACGTACGCGGCCGCGGTGCTCCAGCTTGAGCTACCACCGGAGTCCAGTGAGGGGCGCGATGAGTGACGTCAGCCCCGGTCTGGTTTCGGAGTTCGAAAGGCCTCGGTGGTGGGAATCGCAGTGGTATCAGGTGTCGCCGCGGTCGTTCCGGCACTACGAACTGTTGTTCGAGCCGGAGCAGCTGTTGATGGTGTTTGCGGGGGAGTCGTACAAATCGTTTCTTCTCCGGCAAGACGGCCGTGAGCGGCGCGCGACAGAGATTGGTCGGGAGAACGCCAGAACCCCGGAGTCCCAGATTCTTGCCGATGACCATAATGACGTGATTTCACTGTCGGAAGTACACGAGATCAGAGTCCGAGAAGGGTCGTGGATCCGGAAGCCGAAGCTTACTGTTGACACAGCTAAAACACAATTAGAGTTTTATCACTTTTCGCGCACATACAGCGCCGACGACTTTGCGGAGTGGGCATGCAATACGTACGGAGAATCAGTAGTACGTTCCTCAAACTAAGGTATTCCATCATCTTTATATGTGAATTATCCATGGTATTGGCTGTCACGTATGGCACTCAATTTCAATCCTAGCGAAGACAAGTACGTCGTCGGGGGATTAGTTGCGGCGGTGGCGATGCTCGTGGCAATGTATTTCGGCGGGCAAGCTGGACAGATCGTATTTTCGGCGAGTGCGGTAGCGTTTATCGGGTTGTACGTACTGATCGGCGTACAATCGTCCGAACGGCGTCACGACACGAACGTCTTCAAGCTGATGATCGCCGGGTTGTGGCTAATCCTCGGCGTTGCGTTCGCGTTGCTGTGGCACTTCCATTTCCAAAATCCCGCGTACACTGACCCAACGTACTGGCTGGGCTTCCCGAGGGCGACAGCAGTCGTCGTCTACCTGCTGTGGATGCCGCCCGCGTTATATCTGATGTTCGCATACCCGTACCTCTTCAGCACGTACATTTGGGACGAAGAGCAGGTCGCGGAGTTCCGTGCGATGGGTTCCGACGAGGAGGGGAAATAAATGATCGCGATTCCCGAGGCCGTCTTGGCTCAAGTCTCGACGACGGAGACGATGAACCCGCTTATCGTCGGTGTCGTTGCGGTGTACTTACTCGGTATCGCCGCGATTGGTGTCTGGGCGACCGGTCAGACGGAGTCGACGTCGGACTTCCTGATCGCGGGTAAGCGATTCGGGATTTGGGCAGTGGCGTTCGCTGCCTTCGCCTCGATCATGAGCGGGTTCGGCTTCATCGGTGGCCCGGGACTGTTTTACGACGGCGGATACGGATTCCTCTGGATCGCCATCGTCGCACCGCTCGCGTTCCCGGTGTCGTGGTTCGTGCTCGGCAAAAAGATGCGACTGATGGCTGAGGTCCGTGAAATATTCACGATTCCCGACGCCGCGGTTGCTCGGTTCGACAGCGAGGCAGTCCGGCTATTGGTCTCCGTCTCCGTTCTACTGGGTGTCATCTCGTATCTCGGAGTCCAGTTCCTCGCTATCGCGTTCGTGCTCCAAACGGTGCTCGGAGTGAGCGAAGTCACCGCCCTCGCGATTGGACTCGTCGTCATCTCGATATACACCATCGGCGGTGGCATGATCGCCGGGATATTCACCGACCTCATCCAGGGCGGAATCATGGTTATCGGGAGCGTCGTTGTCTTTCTCCTCGCTCTGGACACGGTGAACGGCTTCAGCGCGATGAACCGTGAGTTGAGCAGTCAGATCCCGGAACTCGCCGGTGCATTCGGCGCGTTCCCGATCATGCTCGGACTCACCTGGTACTTCCTGTTTCTCGTTGGAAACTCCGGGCAGCCGCACATGGCACACAAACTGTACATGCTGCGTGACCCGAAACTGTTGAAATGGGGGGCGCCCATCGCCGCACTATCGTACTTCGCGGCCTCGCTCATGATGCTCGCACTCGGCGTCGGGATGCGGTCACTCGTTGAGACGGGGCAGTTTGCTGAACTCGCAAACCCCGACAACGCCGCTCCGATCTTCCTCGTCGAATTCACGCCGGCAATCGTCGCGGGCGTCGTGCTAGCGGCTGCCGTCGGCGCGGTGATGAGCACGAGCGACGCGTTCATCAATATCGGCGCCGCGAACCTCGCACGAGACATCCCGGAGAGCCTCGGATTCGAGTATGCCTCCGACCGACAGGAGTTACGCGCACACCGCGTGGCGACGGCACTCATCATCCTCGTGTCAGTACTGCTCGTCTACTACGTGGAGATTCTCGTCGGGTTGCTCGGCGTCGTCGGGTGGGGGCTGTTCGCCGCTGCCATCGTGCCGCTCCTCGGGATCGGGTTGAACTGGAAAGGCGCAACCACGGAAGGTGCAATAGCCGCTGGTGTTGTCGCGCTGTTCGGGAACCTCGGCCTAGCGATTGCCGTCCAGTTCTACGGCTTCTCGCTACCACACGGCTCCGCAACGGAAGCGCTCACGCTCCTCGTTGCAATCGTCGTCATGATCGCTGTGAGCCTCGTCACCAACACCAAGGCCCGAGACGATATCGACGACGACATCGAACGCGTCATCGACTCGTAGCGCCCCCAGGGTCACAAACGGCGCTGCGATACCGCTTCGGTCGGCATCTCCGGTTCGTAGTTCCACAGCCCCTCGTTAGGACCCGCTAGCGTCCGTCTGGGTACCCCTGTGGCCGGGAAACGACGGCCCCTCAGTCCACGCGGGTCCAAAGGTCGCGCCCGAGGACGACGACGGCGGCCGTCACGGGGAGCGCAACGGGGAGCGAGCCGACAGGTCCCATGTCCACGTCGAGAGCGACGCGCACGGCGACGACGATGGCAGGGAGGACCGGACCGCAGACCAGTGCGGCGCCGAGAAACGGCCGGTCGCCGCGGAGGTAGCCGCCGCCCCACGCGACCAGTCCCGGAAACAGGAGGACGAGCGCGAGCAACCCGAAGGCAACCCCGATCAACGCGTTGAACGCGGCGGACAGGTCGCCGGTCGCCCCGGGACCGGACGTCACGAGGATGACCGTCGCGAGCGTTCCGACGCCGGCGCCGACGAGGGCGACGGCCGCGGTCCAGCGCTGCCAGCGCACCATCTGTTCCCGATCACGGCGGAACAGCGAGAGCAGTCCCAGCAGTATCGACAGCACCGCGACCACCGCCACGACGGGGATGACCGTCCGCTCGACCCACAGGGCGCTAAACCGCGGCGGGTCGAAGACGTAGGAGTCGGTGGGCACGGGGCCGAACCACCGAGTCGGGACCGAGGCGATAGTGACGAGGGCCCCACCCAGCGCGGTCAGGGCACCGACGGGTCGTCGGCTGGGAGACCACACGGTCAGTCACCCCCGACGGCCACCACGGTGCCGTGTCGCGTCGCCGTGACGAGGCCGCCATCGAGGACCGCCGGCGGCACGACGGGTTCGGCGCTTCGATAGCCCCACGTCGCCTCGCCGAAGCGGGCGGTAAAGGCGAGTAGCCGTGGGGGTGAGCGGCGGTCGTCCGAATACGACTGGAGGGCGAAGGCGTGGTCGCCGGTGGCGGCGGTCACCGCCCCCTCGCCGGCGTACGAACACCAGCGCGGGTCGGGGGCGCCGTTGGCGGTTCGGTCGAGCGCAAACGTCGCGTCGCCGGCCTCGCCCGGCCGTTCGAGGGCATAGAGCGTCTCGGCGGTGACGACCGGCGTCGAGTAGGCGCGGCCGCCACCACGGTCGACGAGCCACCGCTCGGTGCCGTCGTCGAGGGTGACCGCGCGGATTCCCTCGCGGGTGCCGACGTAGACGGTCCCGTCGGCGACGGCGGGGCGGGACCGGGGGTCGACCGACGCCGACCACAGGCGGTCGCCGGTCGCAGCGTCGAAGCCGAACAGTTCCTGGCCGGCGACGACGACGGCGCCGTCGGCGACGGCGGGACGGGACCCGCCGCTCGTCGTGGTCGTCCACCGGCGGCCACCGCCAGCGGTGTCGAGCGCAACCAGTTCGTCGCCGGCCGGGACGAACACCGCGCCGTCGGCGACGGCGGGCGTCCCGGCGGGGGCGACCCCGGCGGCTCGCCACCGCTCGGTTCCGTCGTCGGTGCGGAGGGCCGTGACGCCGTCGGCGGTCGGAACGTACGCAGTATCGTCGTGGATCACCGGCGGTGCGAGCGCCGCGCCGTAGGCCGGCGCCCGTGACGTCGGCGTCACCGGCGAGAGATCACCGTACTGCCACAGCTCGCTCCCGTCCCGGAGTGAGAGTGCGAAGACGCCCGCGCCGGTCGTGAAGAAGACCCGGCCGTCGGCGACCGTCGGCGGACTCACGTCGGCCGTCACGCCGTCGACCGTCGGGGCAGGGAGCGTCGTTCGCCAGCGAAGTGTCGGCGCGTCGGTCGGCGGCCGACGCGACGGGGCAAAGCCGGTGTTGGCGGGATCGAACCGAGGGGTGGGCCAGTCGCCACCGGGAAGCGAGTCGAACCCTCGGCCGGCCTCACCCGGACCGAACGTCGTCGTCGGCTCGGGCCTGTCGTTATCGGGACACGACGACGAACAGCCGCCGAACCCGGCGACGACCCCGGCCGAGAGCGTACCGAGAAACGTCCTGCGTTCGATGGAGGGCATCGACCCACCATTGTGACACATCCGTGAAAGGTGTCCCGAATCGGCGTGGTCGACGGGGCGACGACGGGTCGGACCCCGACGGGGACCGTCGCGGCGAGGCCCGAGGCCGGCGGCGATACCAACTGTTATGGTATCATACGACCTACGTCACACTATGACAGACACCCTGGTGAAAGACGCGATGAGCACGCCGATGCTCACGCTGGACGCGGAGGCGACGGTCAACGAGGCGTCACGCGGGATGCTGGAGGCGGGGATCAAGTCGCTCGTCGTCGTCGGGGAAGCCTGCCGCCCCGAAGGCATCTTCACCTCCACGGACGTCCTCGAAGTCGCGGCCGACGGCCGGCCCACCGACGAGGCGACAATCGGGGAGTACATGACCACGCCGGTACAGACCGTCGACCCCGGCGCCTCGCTTTCGGCGGTCGGTCGGCGGATGGTCGAGGAAGAGGTGGGCCACCTCCCGGTGACCGACGCCGACGGTAACGGCGTGGGCATCCTGACGATGACGGACCTGACCGAGGCGCTGTCGGGCGCCGAGGTGCCCGCCGAATCGACGTAGCGACTCGGCACGAAGAGTTACGGCCCGGGGAGTTCGTTCGCCCGTATGGGCGTCGACCTCGAACGACTCGTCCGATACCCCGCGAACTCCGAGGACTGGGCCAAGTTCCTCCTCGTCGGGAGCGTGTTGACGGCGCTGTCGGTGTTGATCATCCCGGCCGTGCTCCTGTTTGGGTATTTCGTCCGCGTCCTCCGTGCGGGCATGGTCGAGGCAGCGGAACCGCCGGGCTTCGCGGACTGGCGCGGCCTCCTCTACGAGGGGACCGTCGCCTCGGTGATCGTCCTCGTCTACCAGTTCGTCCCCCTGCTGATCGCGGCGGTAACGATTGGGGGTACAGCAGCCGTCTTCCTGACCGGGGCCGACGTCGGCGTGGGGTGGGGACTGGCCGGTCTCCTCGCGGGACTGGCACTCGCCACGTTGCTCGCCGCAGTCTTCGGATACGTCACCCTCATCGGCCTCGCCAACTACGCCTACGAGGGTGATCTCCGGGCCGGGTTCGACCTCGACGTCTGCCGCACCGTGGCGTTCGATGGTGCCTACGCCGTCCCGTGGCTGTACGGCGTCGTCGTCCTCGTCGTCGGGAACGTCGTTGCGGGGGTTCTCGGGTTCGTCCCCATCGTCGGCGTGTTGGTCGTCTTCTACGCCCAGGTGGCCGCGACGTGGGTCTGGGGCAAGGGGTTCGGCGACGCGATGGGAATCGAGGCGGCACCGGGGCCACGGGCGACGGTCACGGAGACGGTCGACCGAGGACCACAACCCTGAAACGCAGCGGCGTTGGGGTTTCGGTATGGCCACCGTCGCGGAACGCCTCGGCGTCGAACCGGCACGGCTCTGGCTCGGGTCCGTCCTCGCCCTCCTCGCCGCGCTGATCGGCGGGTCGTTCGTCTTCCCACGTGTCGTCTACGACGGCTTCATCTGGCACTACTTCTGGGGACCGGTTCAGGCGGACGCCAACGCCGCCGTCTGTGCGGTTCGCGAGGGTGGCGCAACCCGGTATCTCTACGACGCGGCGGCGTGTTCGGCGGCCGCCGAGCCAGTCGCCTATCCGGGCTACACCCTCGTCTCCGAGGTAGGCTACGTCGTCATCCTCCTGATCGCACTCGCCGGCGTCGTCTTGCTGTTGCAGCGACTCGGCATCGGCACCGACCGTGCCCTCTTCGTGTCGCTTCTGCCGTTCGTCTTCTTCGGCGGCGCGCTCCGCGTCGTCGAGGACGTGACCGACGCTGCCGCCGCCGGCGACACACTGATCACCTACCCATTGAACACCCTCCTGATCAGCCCCGTCATCTACTTCACCGTCTTTGCGGTGACACTGCTTGCCGTGCTCGGGAGCGTCGCGCTCGAACGCCGGCGGATCGTCGACCAGTACACCCGCCCGCTCGTCACGAGCGGGAGTGTCGTCCTCGCCGCGACGCTCGCCTTTCTCCTCTGGAGCGCCGTCGCTCCCGACGGCCCGGGGACGTTCCACCCACAGGTACTCGTCGTGATCCTCGTCGGCGCGACGGCCGCAACGGGGCTCGTCTGGTGGGTGCTCGAACGGTTCGCCCCGTCGGTCAACGCCGGTACCGGTCGCATCGGCGCGGTCGTCATCTGGGGACACGCCATCGACGGCGTCGCCAACGTGGTCGGCCTCGACTGGATGGTGGCGCTGGGTGCCGGCGCGAACCTGGTCCCCAAACATCCGGTCAACCGCCTTATCGTCGACGTCACCGCGTCGACCCTGCCCGCCTCGGTCCTCGCGCTCACCGGAGACACCTGGCCGTTCCTGGTCGTGAAACTCGTCGCCGCGACACTCGTCGTCTGGCTGTTCGACGAGCAGATCTTCGAGGAGAGCCCGCAGTACACCATCCTGCTGCTGGTCGCCATTCTCGCGGTGGGTCTCGGGCCGGGAACCCGCGACATGCTCCGGGCGACCTTCGGCGTCTAAGGGTAGGGGTGGAACGGCCGGTCGAGCCGCGGTTCGTACCCCAGATCGCGGGGGACCGACTCCGCCCGGTCACCGAAGTATGGCTCGTCGACGAACAGCGGTTGCGCCTCGGGGCATAGGACGCGCACCGCCTCGAACCCCAGGTCGTCGACGTCGGGTGTCGTAAGGCGTGCAGCGTACGTCGAGAGGCCCGCGTCGGCCGCCCGTTCGACCACCGCGTCGAGTTCGGCCTCGCCCGTCGGCACGGGGTCCGGCCCGACGCTCGCGACCGGCACGCCGTCGTCGGCGTCGGTGAACGCCCGCGTCTCGGGCGGGCGGTCGGCGTACCGGCCGATGGCGCCTTCCTCGTCGGCGGCACCCTCGGGTCCTAGCGCCCGGAGTTCCATCCAGTTCTGGAGCGCCTCCGCGAGCGCCGACCGGGCCGCCGCCTGCGCGTCCAGGTCGGCGGCCGACCCCAAGGCAAAGCGGGGCCACGCGTCCTCGCGGTGAACCGCGACGGCGACGACGGGGACGTCCACGTCGCCGGTGACCAGGACCGGCGACACCGACAGACGCTCCGCGCGGGCGCGGTCCGCGAGGGCCGCGAACCTCTCGTCGTCGACGGCAAGCCCCAACGGTTCGTACGTCGAATACCAGGCACACATCGCCGCGTCGCGCTCGATCACCTCGTAAAGCCCCGAACACAGGGCCTCGCTCCCACTGTTTCCAAGTCCCAGTCCCGTCGTGATCGGCGGTCGGTGTCGCTCGGTGGGCGGCGGGTAGTGAACGAACTCCGCGGGCAGCGAGACAGCCTCGCCGGTCTGCAGGTCCGCTCCGGGAACCCAGGGAATCGGAGTGTCGGGGTCGACCGGCCGGTCGTCGGGGCGGACGAACGCCGCCGGCGAGACGCCGTCGTCGCGGGTCGCCGGGGGCGCCCGCTCGAACGACGCCGTCCGGTAACTGCCGGCACAGTAGCGTTCGAGTCCCTCACCGAGGGCCTTCATGAAGGCGCGGTCCCAGTCGTCGTCAACGCCAGCGGCGTAAGCCGCCGCGCGGGCGTCGCTATAGACGGTCGTGTCCGCCGTCGCGGCGATATAGTAGGGCGCGGGGAAGGATTCGCGCTCGCCGACCCGGGTGAGCAGGCCGACACGGTCGTCGACCGCCCGCTCCGCTCGGGCGAGGGCGTCGTCGAGAGAGGCCTCGCGGTGTCCCGTCCGAAGGGTTCGGTCGCGGTCCGCGGCGTCGGGCGTCGCGAACACCCGCCGCTCGTTGCCGGGCACCTCGACGACGGTGCCCCCGAGGTCAGCCCCGGCGAGCACGGAGACGGCGCGGTGGCCGGCGACCGCACCGGCGAGGCGGACGGCGCTCCGACTCCCCGACGGCGGACTGTCACCGGCGTCTGCTTCGCCGGCGGCGGCCTCGTCGTTCGCCGTCGATTCAACCCGCGCCCGCAGGTCGTGGTAGCCAACGCCGTCCGTGAGGACCGTCACCGCGGCGTCGAGGGCGGGGATGGGTCGCCCGCCGAGGCCACCAATCTCGACGGCCAGCCAGTCGGTCGCCACTCCGTCGGCCGTCTCGAACGCCGGTGCGCCCGCCGGCGCGATCACGACGCCGAGAGGATAGCCCCCGAGTTCGGTGGGCGCCGCTGCCGTCGCTGTCGCGTCGATGTCGTTGAGAGCGGCCCGAACCGACTCGGCGGCCGGCCCGCTTCCCGCGATACCGATCTGCATGGAACGGCCGAGGCCGCCCGGCGGCAAAAGTGGTCGGGAGTCGCCCGGGCGGTCGTTCGTCGGCGTCGGGACCCGTCAGGCGGAGTGATTGAGGGTGACGGCGGCGAGTTCGGCGGGGGTCACCTCACCGAAGCGGTCCTCGTCGAGTTTCAGGCGAAGGCGGGGACGTCCCACGTCGATGGGGACCTTCTCGGTGCGGATCAACCCTTCATCTTCGAGAGTCGTCTTGGTGCGCGAGAACGTCGCCTTGCTCGCGATGCCGACGTCCTCGCCCCACTTGCTGATGTCATACAGGAGGACGTCGTTGTGGGCCGCAACCAGGAGCGTGAGGGTCACCTCGTCGAACTCGGTGGCGGCATCGCGGGCGTCGTCCAAGGCGTCGAGGGCGGCGTCGAAGTCCTCGCGGACGGCCTGCCCGATGTCCTCGCCGAGGGTCTCACGGACCCGCGAGAGCGGGGGCGTTCGCAGATCGAACGTCGGGGCCGGCTCCCACTGGGCGCCGTAGGTCTCACGAACCGCGTCGACGAAGGCCGCCTCGTCGCCGCCGAGAGCGGCCACACGGTCGCCAACCGAGACCAGCGCCCACACCGCCGTCTCGGTGACGACGAGCGTGTTCGTGCTGCCGGTGCCGCCCGTCCGCAGGGAGAGGGTCCCACTGGCGACGTGGTCGGCCGCGTTGCTCGCGACCACGAAGTCGTCCATCACGTCCTTCAGCAGCCCCTCGTCGGCGAGGATGCGGATCGACGGTGGCTCGCTCGCCGCCGTCGTGACGCTCGTCAGCGCCCGTACCGCCTCCGCGGTCGGATCGACCAGCAACAGTTCCTCCGCCGACTCGAAGACGGTCTCGAGTATCTCCTCGAACTCCCAGCCGTGCAGGTTCGCCCCGGCGACCATGTTCACAGTATCGCCACGTCCGACTTAATTTTAACGGGGACCGGTGTGCGTAACAGAGTAATTCACAATTCTCTATCGGTTTAATTTTTGTCTTTTCGAGGGAGTACGGCCGCTCCAAGGGGTGGCGGAGAGACAGGTTTATGCGTCGCTTGGGCCGCAGGTATGTATGGAGCACGAGCACGTCCGCGCGGCCGATCCGGCGGTGGCGACGGCGCTTGCCGACGAGGTCGAACGACAGCGGACCACACTCTCGATGATCGCCTCGGAGAACCACGCGAGTCGGGCCGTCATCGACGCCCAGGGAAGCGCCCTGACGAACAAGTACGCCGAGGGGTATCCGGGCGAGCGTTACTACGCCGGCTGTGAGCACGCCGACGCGGTGGAGGAACTGGCCATCGAGCGCGCGAAAGCGCTCTGGGGGGCCGACCACGTCAACGTCCAGCCCCACAGCGGATCACAGGCGAACATGGCCGTCTACCTCGCCACGCTGGACCCGGGAGACCGCATCCTCTCGCTCGAACTCGAACACGGCGGTCACCTCAGCCACGGCCACCCGGCCAACTTCGCCGGCCAGCTCTTCGAGGTCGAACATTACCGTGTCGACCCGGAGACCGGCTATCTCGACTACGAGGGGCTGGCGGAGACGGCCGACTCGTTCGACCCCGACACCATCGTCTCGGGCTTTTCGGCCTATCCCCGACAGGTAGACTGGGAGCGGATCGACGCCGTCGCCGACGCCGTCGACGCCTACCACGTCGCCGACATCGCCCACATCACCGGTCTCGTCGCGTCGGGCGTCCACCCCTCGCCGGTCGGTATCGCCGACTTCGTCACCGGCAGCACACACAAGACCATCCGCGCCGGGCGCGGCGGGATCATCATGTGTGACGAGGAGCACGCCGACGCCATCGATGCCGCCGTCTTCCCCGGCGTCCAGGGCGGTCCCCTGATGCACAACGTCGCAGGCAAAGCCGTTGGCTTCGGCGAGGCGCTGACCGACTCGTTCACCGAGTACACCGAGAACGTGGTAGCGAACGCCCACGCGCTCGGCGAGACGTTCGCCGACGCCGGTCTCTCGTTGGTCTCCGGTGGCACCGATACCCACCTCGTGTTGGTCGACCTGCGGGAATCGCACCCCGATCTCTCGGGCGGCGACGCCGAGGCGGCCCTCGAATCGGCCGGAATCGTCCTCAACGGCAACACCGTCCCCGGTGAGACTCGATCCCCGTTCGACCCGAGCGGCATCCGCGCCGGCACCCCCGCCCTCACCACCCGCGGGTTCGACGAGGCGGCGATGCGCGAGGTTGGCGACCTGATCGTCCGCGTCCTCGACGCGCCGACCGACGAGGCCGTCCTCGCGGACGTGCGCGAGCGGGTCGCTGAGCTCTGTGCCGCCCACCCGCTGTACGAGTAGTCTCGCCGCCGTCCCACACTCTATCGAGGTATATAGCGCTCCTAGTAACGGATATATTTCCACTCGTCGTTCGACGAGTACTGTGACATGCCGGACCGAGACCAGACTTCGAGCGGCGTACGACGACCTCCACGTCGGCATCGCGCTGTACGATCCGGTCACCGGTGCGATCCTCGACGCCAACGAGCGCCTGGAGTCAATCTTCGGGGTCACGACCGAGACACTCCGCGAGTTGTCGGTCGAGACGTACACCGCGAACACACACTCGTTTTCGGCGTCGGTGTTCCGCGACCGACTCCGCGCGAGCACCGAGGGTGAGACACAGACGTTCGTCTGGCGGGTCAAACGCGGCGACGGCGAACTCGTCTGGGTCCGGGTACACTGCTCGCCGCGACCGGCCGGCGACCGGATGCTCGTCCGCGCCGAGGTGCGTGATATCACCGATTCGTATCACACACAGCGTCGGGAGGAACTGTTCTGGCGGCTCCTCCGACACAACCTCCGAAACGGAGCGAACGTGCTCACGGGCCACGGCGAACGGATCGCCACGGCCGCCGAGACCGAGCGGGTGCGCGCGTCGGCCGAGGTGGTCCGCGAGACGGCGAGCGATCTGGGTCGGATGGCCGAGTCGGTCACGGAGATCGAGCAGGCGATGGGGGGTGCGGAGGGTGGTCGGCGCCGTCGCGTCGCCGACGCAATCCGGGAGGTGGCCGACGACCTGGCGGCCGACCACCCCGACGCGACAGTCGAGATCACGGAACGCGAGCGGATGTGGACCAACGTGGACGACGCCTTCGTCCACGCCGTTGCCCACGCGCTCGAAAATGCGGTCTGCCACGCCGAGGGATCGGCGCCGGTCGTCGCCGTCACGGTCGGTCCCTCACCGAACACCGGCCGCGTCGAGATACAGATTGCGGACGACAACCCGCCGATCCCGGCGGCCGAACTGCACGCCCTCAACGACCGCACGGAGACGACCACCACGTCCCACGGCTCGGGCGTCGGGCTGTTCGTCATGAAGTGGTGTATCGAGTCGCTGGGCGGCGAACTCGCCATCGAGAGCGGCGACCGTCGGGGGAACACGGTTCGGTTCTATCTCCCGCCGAAGACACCGCCGGCGTAGCGACGGCGACTACTCGACCCGCGTCTTGACCACCACCACCGGTTTGTCGGCCAGTCGGACGACGCGGTCGGTGACACTGCCGAGCAGGCTCCGATACTCCTCGGGGTGTCGCCGGGTCCCGAGAACGATCAAGTCGACGTCCGCCTCGTCGGCGTAGTCGACAATTTCCTCGTGTGGCTGTCCGTGTCTGAGCGTCTCGATCACCTCGACGTCGTGGCCGGTGGCCCGGCCGGTCACCGCCGAGAGCGCCTCCTCGCCGGCCTCCTCGAGGCCGTGTTCGGGCCCCTCGCGTTCGTCGACGTACTCGTCCCCGCTGTACGCGGAGTAGACGTCACTGTCGACGATGTAGAGGGCGTGAAGCATGGCGTCGTGGAGGTCCGCCAGGCCGATGGCGTGTGCGGTGGCGTCCTCGGAGGCGACAGTGCCGTCCGTCGCGAGCAGGATGTCATTGTACATAGGTGTGCGTTCGCGACGATAGGTGAAAAATCTACACCGTAAGACCGGCCGGGGGCGACTGCGGCAAACGGTGCCTTGAAGAGTACACGGGGACCCGATTCGGACATGACCGACGTTATCGACGGTGACGCGGTGGCGGCGGACGTCCGCGACGGCCTCGCGGGGGCCATCAGAACGCTCGACGACGCGGGCGTCACGCCCACACTCGCGACGGTGCTGATGAGCGACGACCCCGCGAGCGAGACGTACGTATCGATGAAACAACAGGACTGCGCGGAGGTGGGCATCGAGGCTCGCGACGTGGAACTCGACCCCGAGGCTCCCGCCGAGGAACTGTTCGAGACTGTCGCGGATCTGAACGCCGACCCCTCGGTAAACGGAATTTTGGTCCAGATGCCGGTCCCGGATCACGTCGAGGATCGGGACGTCATCCGCACCATCGACCCCGCGAAGGACGTCGACGGCTTCCACCCCGAGAACGTCGGCCGACTGGTGGCCGGCGACCCCGTCTTCAAGCCGTGCACCCCCCACGGCGTCCTGAAACTTCTCGACGCCGCCGGCGTCGAGACGGAGGGCGCCGACGTGACAATCGTCGGCCGGTCGAACATCGTCGGCAAGCCGCTGGCGAACCTTCTGATCGGGAAGGCCGACGACGGCAACGCGACGGTGACGGTCTGTCACTCTCGGACCGAGAACCTCCCAGAGAAGACCCGACGGGCGGACGTGGTGATCGCCGCGGCGGGCGTCCCCGAACTCGTTGACGGGTCGATGCTCACCGACGGCACCGTGGTGATCGACGTCGGCGTCAACCGCGTCGAGCGCGACGGCGAGTCGACGCTCGTCGGCGACGTGGACTTCGAGAGCGCGAAATCGAAGGCACGAGCTATCACGCCGGTCCCCGGCGGCGTCGGGCCGATGACCCGCGCGATGTTGCTCTACAATACGGTGAAAGCGACGAGCCGGCAGGCCGAGGTGCCGGTCGACCTACCGTAGCCGGTCGCGGGCGGCCGCGAGCGCCGTCTCGTCGTCCTCACGGAGCGACATCCCAACCTCGCGGGCCGCCGCCACCAGCGACTCGGCGTCCGACGGCGGCACGTCCCCCTCCAGTGCCTCGACTCGCTTGATGCGCTCACGGAGCGTCCCGAGCGTCCGCCGGGCCTCGGGGTCGGGGTGTTCGTCAAGCCAGGCCAGCAGGTCACGGCGGTAGTCGTCGGCAGCGTTCGCGTCGCCGAGGCCGCGAGCAGGGGCCAAGTCGTCGGTGACCGCCGACGGTCCCGGCCGCTCGCCCTGGTCGGCGTCGCGGAGAAGCGCGAGGACGTAGGCGTGGTCGGCGTCGGTCGGCGACCGAAGACGGTCGAACGCGTCGATGACCTGCAGGAGTTCGGCGGCGGCGACGACTGTCTCGTCGAGCGGGCGGAGTCGGCCGCCGTCGACGAAGCCGCGACGGCGGACGTACGCCCGTAGGTCCCGCTTGCAGTCGTCGACCGTGTCGGCGAGGCGATCCTCGGCCGCGGCAGTCCGGTACGGCGTCAGATCGAGCGTCGCCGGCGAGTCGGTGTGGAGGGTGTGGTCGTCGACGCCGACACTCCGGAGACTCTCACAGTCCGGACACGCCACGCTCCCCGTCTCGTAGTACGACCACCGGCAGCCACAGTCCTGACACTCCCGTCGGCCGCGAACCTTCATGACTGTCGTTCGCCCGGCGGCGACAAAAGACGCTCGGCCCGCGGCCCGGGGATACAGGTGGACGGCGCCCACACACGGACTCATGCGCGACGAAGGCGAGATACGGGAGCAGTACGAGTTCCTTCGCGAACAACTCGACGACGACGAGATGCGCCACGAAGGGGTCCGGGAGTTGTTTGCCCACTACAAGCGCGCCCTCGGCTGGGTGTTAGAAGAGGAGCACATGTGAGGCCCTGTCGCGTGCGGAGACGCGGGTGAGAGCGCGACCACCTCGACGGCGCCGACTCCAGCGAGATGCCGAGAGCTTTCGAGGAGTCGTCGGGTCGAGCATGCTAATCAGGACCGTATCGTGGGACCGAGGCGGTACATTTATACTATCACATCCCTGATTGTCAGGTGACGCTTCGTCTGGAGGGCCGAAGCGTCAGCGGGGACCAATTCAGGGCGGCAAGCTTCCACGCGATTTTCGCGTGGCTTGCTTTCCTTTTGTGTACTACGAACGGTGAGCGACAGGTGCCGCCGACGATCAGTCCTCTGGTGGCGGGGATTCCTCGCTCGCGTCCCCGGTCAGGCTCCCGGGATCGACCGCGAACGGTTGGATCGGTTCCGATTCGAGGAGTTCTGGCAGGACGAGTCGAGCGAAGTGGACGACCAACACGAGGAGCATGGGCGCGAGGAAGATGCCGTACCAGCCAAAGAGAAGCGGGCCGAAGGTGTACGCGATCATCAGACTCCCGACGTGGAGGCGTCGGCCGGAGACGTACGGTCGGAGCACGAGATCGGGGATAGTGTCGACGACGACGAACGAGATGAGGGCGAAGGCCGCGACGAACCAGAGCGCCGTCGGGTCGGTCAGAAGGCCGATCCCGGCGAGATACGCGGTCACAGGCACGTAGACGAGTTTCATCCCGACCATGGGTACTAGGCTCGCGATGCCGGCGAGCAGGCCGACCAGCGGCGCGGCGGGAACCCGAAGGCCGGCCGGCGCGTAGACGTTCAGAATCGAATAGGAGAGGACGCCGATACTCCCGGTCAACACGGCGTTGAGGATGTTGCCGAAGAAGATGGCCTTGAAGTCGCGGTCGACGGCTCGGGCGTAGCCCTCGAGGACGCCGCGGTCGTCGCCGAACCGCGAGAGCGTCCACCGGGAGAGCCGACCCCCGTCACGAAGCAGGTAGAAGGCGAGCGCGAGCATGACAAAGAGGTGAACGGCGCCGACGCCGAGAAACGCCACCGTATCGAGCGCCGACCCCAGCGACGACAGCAGCGACCGGAGGCCCTCGGCGGTGAGGTACTGCTCGGGGTCGAGCGCCAGGAGGGTGGCCGGATCGGCGATGGCGTCCAGCGACTCGGCGTCGACCAGCGGCCACCGCGAGGGGTCGAACGTCTCGGTGGTGACGTATTTCATGAGCTCGTTCAGCGCGACGCCGAGGGCATAGAGGACCAACAGGAGCGCGGGGAGCGCAAGGGCAAACAGGGAGACGGCGGCCGCGAGGCTCGACGGACGGATCACCCGCCGCAAGCGACGGTAGATGGGCCGGGTGGCGTAGTAGATGAACACGCCGAACACGAAGGTGCCGACGAAGGCGTAGACGACGTATGTCACCGCGGCCGCCAGGGCGAACCCCAGGCTCCACCAGCCGAGTCGATAGCGGGACAGCCTGAACTCCGGCATGGTTCCGACAGTCGCGGGCCGGCGTGAAAAACCTCCCCTGGGCCGGATCAGGTCCAGCGGTCGAGGCCCGTCTGGACGAGGGCGTCTTCGATGCGCTCGAAGCCGCGTTCGACCTCGTCGGCCTCGACTTCCCACTGCTCGGTCACGTACGCGCGAGCGGCGGCCACGTCGGGATCGATGTCGGTGTCGACGGCGTAGTCGTCGGTCACGGGCGGGTCACGAAAGAGGTTCCGTACCCGGTCGGCGTTGGCCACCTGCCAGCCCTCGGCGTCGAGCGCGGCCCACAGATCACCGTGATCCGCGATGGCCCGGAGCGCCGTCTTCGGCCCGACACCGTCGACGCCGGGGTTGAAATCCGTGCCACAGAGGATAGCCACGTCGATTAGGCCTTCCCAAGAGATGTCGTGGCGGTCGAAGGTGGCGTCCAGATCCATCAGTTCGGGGCGGCCCTCGCTCGTCAGCTGTCGGAGGGTGTACGGCGCGCCGAACAGCAGGGCGTCGTAGTCCTCGCTGCCGGCGTAGTCGACGTCGCCCCGACGGGCCATGTACGCGGCCTGTGCCTCGCCCTCGGCGGGCGCGTCGACGACCGGGACATCGAGGTGCGCGAGGAGGTCCCGGGTCGTCTCCAGAATCACGTCCGTGAGACGCTGCGTGCGCGCTTCGAGGCGAGCAGCCTCGACGGCGTCGCCGCGCTCCTCGGCCGCGGCCAGTCGCTCCGCCGCCTGCTCGCGCTGTTCCCGACGGGCCGCCACCTCGTCGTCCTTCAACTCCGTCACGCCGCCATCGAAGACGAACACAGGTGTCAGGTCGTGTTCGAAGAACTTGGGCAGGCCTTGGACGACGCCGACCAGGTTGGCCACCTCCTCGCCCGCCGCGGTGGTGTACACGGCGTCGTTCGTCCACTTGACCGTCGTCGTGAGATAGCGGTACAGCCAGTTGTGCGCGTCGACGGCCACGACGCTGCCCGCCACCTCGTCCCAGTCCACCTCGGAGAGGGCGGCGAGCTGTCGGAGGTCTGCGTTGCCCATCGCTCGCCTCTACGCGAGCGTGGGCTTTCAACGTCCGGGTTCGCGCCCGGTGTCGACCCGCTGGCCGTCGGCGTCGACCCCGGCCGGCGCGCGCACGAGCGGCGGCGGGTCGCCCCCGAGCCAGTCGTCGAGGCGGGCCGCCAACCCCTCACCCAGTTCCCGGCCACGAAACCGGGCCAGCCCCGCTCGATACCGCTCTGGGTCCCGGTCGGCGGGGGTGGCCGCGGGCCGCTCACAGACGAGTTCCGCCAGCCCCGTCTCCCGGCCGACGAAGGCGAAGCCGGCGCGGGCGGCCGCCCGGTAGGCCGCAGGGTTGTTGACGGCGATACGGACCCGGTCGTAGCCCCGCGCGTCGGCACGGGCGGCGACGAAGGCGAGGAGTCGGGCGCCGATTCCCTCGCCGTGCCGGTCGTCGCGAACGGTCACGTAGCGGACGACGAGGCAATCGGCGTCGGTGCGGTCGGCGCCGAACGACGCCGCCGCGAGGATATCACGGTCGAACTCGTCGGCGGCCGCGGGCTGGCGGTCGGAGCGGCGGACGACCGCTGTCCCGGTCGAGCCACGGACGAACTTGCCCGCGTAGGCGAACCGGCGGTAGTCGAGGCGGAGCGTCGGGGCGTCCGGCGGCCACCCGAGGAGGGCAAACTCCATACGGGTCGTAGACCCGCGCCCCCGAAACCTTTGGCGCTCGGCGGTCGACCCAACCCATGCACGGTCCGGGAGACGTCGACTTCTTCGACCGCGTCGCGCGGCTCTACGACCGACTCGCACCCGAGACGGACCCGGAGCCGCTCTGGTCGGGGCTGGCGCGGGCGGATCGCCCCGTCGAGCGGGTACTGGATCTGGCCGGCGGCACCGGCCGGGCCGCGCGGGCGGTGAGTCGGCCGGGAGCCGAGGGGTGGCGCCCCCCGACGGCCATCGTCGTCGACGCCTCGCGGGCCATGCTCGATAGGGCGGGCCGGCGCGGGTCGGCGGCCGTGTGCGGCGACGCCGGACGCCTCCCGCTCCGTGGCAACGAGGCGGGTGAGTCCCACGAGACGAACGGTAGCGTCGTCGACGCCGTCGTCGTCCTCGACGCGCTGCATCACCTCCCCGACCCGGACGCCGCGCTCGCGGAGGCGGCGCGGGTCCTCCGGCCGGGCGGGGTCCTGGTGATCCGGGAGTTCGACCCCGAGACGATCCGGGGGCGGGCCTTGGTCGCGGCCGAGCGAGCCGTCGGCTTCGACTCGACGTTTCGAGGGCCGGCGGCGACGGCGGACGCCGTCGCAGCCGCGGGACTGGCCCCGTCGGTCCTCGACCGCGGGTTCGCGTTCACCGTCGTCGGCAAAAAGCGAGGGAGCCATTAGGCATCAGTCGCAAGCGCGGATATGGCAAACGCAGTCGCGGCCTTCTTCGACCGTCGTCTCGACGGCCGTGCGACCCCGCTCGCGGTCGGCGACCTGCTCGTCGTCGCCGCCGTCTTCAGCGCGGGCACGGTCCACCACAACGGCATGGCGTTCGTCCTCGGGAACCCGGGTTATCTCCTGAGCACCATCGCACCCTTCGTGGTCGGGTGGATTGTCGCGGCGCCGCTGCTCGGGGCGTACGCTCCCGGGGCCGCCGAGTCGGCGAAGGCCGCCGTCCCGCTGGCGCTTCGCTCGTGGCTGGTCGCCGACGCTATCGCGCTGGGTATCCGCGCGACGCCGCTCGCCCACGGTGGCGTCCAGTTGTCGTTCGTCGCCGTCTCGCTAGTGACCGGCCTTGTCGGTCTGGGACTCTGGCGGACACTCTTTTTCAAACTCCGGTAGGCAACGAGCGCCGTCGAGGGCGGACGGCCCCGTGACGGCCGCAGTCAGTCCCGAACGATGAGATAGACCGCGGCGGCCGAGGCGACGAGCGCGAAGCCCGCGAGGACGCCGAACAGCGCCGTGGCGTCGGCGTACGTCAGGACCGCCCCGGCGACGGCGCCACCCAACGCACCGACGCCGAAGGACCCGAGATACGTGTATCCGTAGGAGAGTCCACGCGTACCGGAAGGGGTGTAGTCGGCGACGGCGGCTTGGTAGAGCGGCTGGGCGGCGAAGAGCGTAATCCCGAACACCGTGCCGAGGGCAAAGAGGGGGCCGATCCCGAGTTCCGCTACGGGCAGGAACGAGAGCGCGAGGACGGCGAGGAGGCCGAAGACGCCGGCGATGCCGTACTCCGGTGGGACCCGGTCGGTGAGTTTGCCGCCGAGATACTGTCCGGCGACGCCCACGAGCAACAGCCCCGCGTAGAAGTACCGCTCCGGCTTGAGCGTGCGCCCCGACCCCGCCTCGACGCCGGGGACGAACGCGGCGAGCGGGATCGGCTCGAACCCGGGAAGCCCCTCCAGCAGATTCGGCAGGAAGGTCAACACCCCGCGGTAGAACAGGCCGTTGGCGATGACGATCAGGAAGACGATGACGAACGCGCCGGCAAAGAGGAGTTTGGACTCGGTGACGAACTGAGAGAGCGAGTCGACCCCGCCCTGCGTTCGAGGCTCGCCGCCGTCGGTTCCGACTCCGTCGACCGCGGCCGTCTCGTCGAACTCCGCGCGGAGGGCATAGAGTCCGGCGAGGATGGCCGGGACGGCAAGCACCGTCGCCACCGTCGTCCAGTCGAAGACGAGGAGGAGGATCGCCGCCAACAGCGGCCCGAGGCCGATGCCCACGTTACCGGCCGCGCCGTGGTAGGCAAAGCCCGTTCCCCGATCCTCCATCCCCTTGCTGATGAGCGTCAGGCCAGCCGGGTGGTAGACACTCGCCGCAAGCCCCCACAACAGGAGGGAAATCGCCACGACGACGAGATCGGGAGCGACGCCGAGGAGGAAAAACGAACCGCCCATGCCGAACAGGCAAGCGGCGATGAGCCGTCGGGACCCGAACCGGTCGACGAGGATACCACCCGGAAGCGCCCCGACGCCGAACAGTCCGTAGCCGGCGGTGACGACAAGTCCCAACGTCGCTTGGGTGACGCCGACTTCGACCCCCGCGATAGCGATTACCTCGAACTCGGCGAGCCAGATAGTCACGAAAATCGGGATGGAAAGTTCGTACGTGTGGACCATCCCGTGGGCCAACATCAACAATCCCACAATCGACCGATCGTTCCCGTTCACACTCGACGAAACGACGCGGACGTTCTTAATTCCTGCTAGGTATGCCGACGAAAGTTAATCATCGTCGGTGTGATACGCGCTCGCGGCGGGCGCCGTTGGCGACGGTCGTCGGCCGACAGTATAACTACGCGCACGCACTGTGGGGCGGTATGACCGACACGCTGTTCCTGTCGAGCGAGGACGTCGCGGAGTTGGCGACCCCGGCGGAGTACGTCGACGCCGTGCGCGAGGGGTACCGTCAGCGCGGCGAGGGAGCGCCGGCCGAACCCCGCACCGCCCTGTACAACGAGGAGCCACCGGGGCTGTTTACCTCCTATACGGCCGTGCTCCCCGAAACCGGGGTGATGGGCGGCTACGTGTACGGCGCGGGGTTCGGTGCGGGCGACGCCTGGTTCGTCACGCCGCTGTTCGACGCCGACTCGGGCGAACCGCTGGCGCTACTCGACGGCGCGAGCATGAACCCGTTCAAGACCGGCGCCGCGGGCGCCGTCGGCGTCGACGCCCTCGCCCGTCCGGACGCGTCGACGATGGCGGTCATCGGCGCCGGCGCGCAGGCCCGGGGGCAGTTACGCGCCGCTGCGACCGTCCGCGACCTCGAAACCGTGTGGGTGTACTCGCCGACAAAGGAGAGCCGCGAGGAGTTCGCGGGCGAGATGGATCGAGCGCTCGACGCCAGTGTCGCCGCCGTCTCCTCCAGCGATGCGGCCGTCGAGGGTGCCGACGTGGTCGTCACGGCGACGAGCGCGTCGGCGCCGGTCTTCGACGGGAACCGCCTCGACCCGGGGACTCACGTCACCGCCATGGGCCAGTACCACCCCGAGAAGCGAGAACTCGACGACACGACGGTCGCGCGCTCGACGTACGTGATCGACCTCCAAGGACGGCTCACGCAGGACGCCGGCTCCTACATGGGCGCCGTCGAGTCCGGCGCGGTCGAAGCCGACCACTGCCACGGCGAACTCGGGTCAGTCGTCGCCGGCGAGCAACCGGGGCGACCCGACGAGGAGGCGATCACCGTCTTCGACAGCGGCGGGACGGGTATCGAAACCGTTGCCGCCGCCGCGATGCTCTACGAGAAGGCCATCGAGGCGGACCTTGGCGAGACGATATCGTTCGCGCCGGCCAGCGAGGCGCTGACCGGGCGAGAGTAGTCAGGACGGCCAGGCGAGGATCGTGCCGCCGACGAGACAGCATACCGCCACGACGCCCAACGTCATCAGCGTCTCCACCCCGATAACGCCGGATACGACGGCGACCGCGCTCCCGACGAACAGGAGGGTCGCGAGGCCGAGAAACGCCTGTCCGGCGAGCCGTGCGCGCTTTGTCATTCCAGCCGGTAGCGCAACAGTGCCGCGATCCCACCGAGATTCTTCAGTCGCTGGCCGGGATCGAACTCGCCGGAGAAGACGACCACGTCGCCGCCCTGTTGCTCGACGGACGTGATGACCTCGTCGGCGTCGATATCCCAGTCGCCGCGGCCGCCGCGCTCCTCGCGCAGGCGGTCGTCGAGGACGAGCAACGTCTCGACGGCGCCGTACTCGGCGGCCTCGGCGGTCGCCTCCGGCCCGTAGGTCGCCTTCTCACCCGTCGCCATCCGCTCGGTCAACTCGTCGATGAGTTCCGCCTCGCGGGCGATACGCGTCTCGTCCTGGACGTCCTCGACCGCCCCCCGTTTGAGCACTTCGTGGACGCCACGGTCGCCAACGCCCGAGGTGTCGACGGTCGTCGTTTTCTCCGCTACCTCGGCGAACTCGTCGTCGAAGTGATCCAGCGCGTCGCCCTTGGTGAACCCCGGCCCCGCGAGGATGACGGCGTCGGGATCGAGATGCGAGAGCGCCTCGCCCAGTTCGTGGAACAGTTCCGACCGCGGACGGGCGTACTCCCCCTTGCCCGTCGGCCGGGTGAAGGAGGCGTACTCCTCGGTGCCGTACTGGGCGACAGTGTGGACGTGGGCCTCGCCCTCCTCGACGGTGGCGATGGCGACGTCGGGGTTCTCGGCGGCCGCTTCGGCCTCCTCGATCCGCTCCATCTGGTCCGGCTTGAAGTACTTTTCAATCGTCAGCTCGTCGTGTTCCTCGACGTTCAGCGTGTGGTGGTGGCCGAGTTGGTCCTCCCGGGAACAGCCGACGATGACGCCGCCGACCCGGAGTCGGTTGGCGAAGCGGGCGAACTCCACGTCCTCTACCTCCAGCGTGACGTGGATGTGTTCGCGTTCACCGCCGGTGTCGCGCATCTGGTCGTCGTCCCGCTGGATGCGTCGGCTGGTGTCTCCATCCACGTCGTCGCCAGGTTCGAGGACGTATGACAGGTGCCAGAGGTCGTCGACGTTCTCCGGAACGACCGTCAGCCGGGTGCGTCCCTCCTCGCCGCGACCACGGCTCTGGATTCGCATACCGGAGGGATGCCGTCCACGGCCACATAGCTTGCCATTCCGGCCGCTCGGACCGCCAGCCGCTTCGCCCCCGTCTCGCCGTCGGCGCCCGCAGAACGCTGCCCGGATAGCCCGCGACGGGGGTGGCCGACACCACGAGGGCGCCGAGGAGCGTGGGAAAGCCGCCGCTCACGACCGGTTTGATCCGGCCGTCGCTCGGTCGCCGAGGGGTTCGGTGATCGTGGGACTCCGAGTCAACGGGCCGTTCCAGGTTGGTCACCGCTACGGCGCCGGCCGTAGTAGTACAGATGTTTGAGCTGACGCTTACTCCTCGACGATGTCGCTCCCGCCCGGCGGCAGGAACTCCTGCACCCGGTCCGGACTCGCCACCTTCCGCACGAACGACTCGTCGGCGAAGCGCTCCTTGAGCCGCCGGTAACACCGCTTGGCGGCGTCGTTCTGGGCGAACTTGCCCGGTTCGAGACGGAGCGTCGTCTCGGCGCGCGGTTCGACCGCCGTCGGCGGGCCGCCGATCACCCGCGTCTCGGGTTCACACTGGATGCCGACGGCGACGCTCGCGGACACGTCTCGGAAGTAGGTGCGGTCGCCGCGGATGACGAACCCGCCTTTCTCGATATATTCGCCGCTCTCGGGAGTCTTCGACACCTGATCGGGGTCGACCATGTAGGCGTCGCCCGCGAAGCGGCCGTCCTTCCACACCGAGGAGTAAGCGACGGCGAACTGGGCGGCCTCCTGCAGACTGGCATCGGGAAAGTCTACCTCGCGGCCCTTCTCGCTCGGCCCCGTCGCCTTCAGGATTGTCACCGGCCCGCCGTGGGCCTGCGCGTGGAAGAAGCGGTCGTTGCCGTCCATGTACTTTTTCACCAGCGCCTCGTTCTCGTCGGCGTTGCGCCCGCCGATGACGAGAAAGTCGTCGCTCGTGTGGAACCACCGGAACTCCTCGTACCAGTGTTCGGGCTGTTTGATCGGGACCGAGGACATCGACCGCCAGTCCACGTCGCGGTCCTCGTCGTCCCCGTCCGCGTCGTCGTCGTCGTCGCCGTCGTCGGCCTCCCACTCCTCGCGCCGGCGCTCGACCGCCGCCAGTTCCTCGCGTGTGTTCTCGATGGCCGCCAGCGCGCCCTCCTTTTTCTCCTCGACCCGCTTGGCCTCGGTGTAGCGCCGGTCGGCGTTCTTCTCGACGCCCATAGCGGGATCGACGGGGACGACGACCCCGTCGAGGTCGACCGTCACCTCGCCCTCGGCGGGGTCGACGTCCGTGACGGCCTCGGCGGCCGGGATGCCGCGTTCGGCACCCTCCGCGAGGGTTTCCTCGATCTCGTCCCACGGGACGCTCTCCTCGCGCGCCGCCCGGACCGTCGAGATGACCTCGTCGACGAGGTCGTAGTGGGCATACAGCGCCTCGGCGCGCTCGCGTTCGGCCGCCGCCTGTTCGTCGAACCCCTCGATAGCACCCTCCTGCTGTTCGATGATACGCTGCTGTTTGGCGATTTCGGCCTCGAAGTCCGGGCGCTCGGTGCCCGTCGTCTCCTCCTCGGGGTCGCGCTCCAGCCGGTAGAAGTAGTCGTCGAGGGCGGCGTTGAACGAGTCGAAGCCCTCGGCCGACAGCTCCGCCCGCTCTTCGAGGGGGAGGGGTGTCACGTCGACGACGCGGTCGTCTTCGAGGTAGACGCGCGGATCGAAGTCGCCGTCTCGCAGCCGGTCGGCCATCCGACCGATGGCGTCGTAGAGCGCCTCGTACTCGGCCTCGCCGGCGTCGGCGATGTCGAGATCCTTCGCGACGCCCGCGCGTGAACAGATTTCCTCGCCGTAGAGTCCACCGAAGTTGAGCTGTGTCGCCAGAGTGCGGACCACGTCGGTGTCGGAGTCCTCCATCTGTCGGACGAAGGCGTCGTAGCCGACCGTCAGGGGGTCGATCCGCGAGTCCGGGAAGCCGTACTGCGAGCCGGGAGCGACCGTCCGGGATTTCAGACGCACCGTCTCTAGGCTCCGAACCACCTCGCCCGTCTCGTCGAGGACGGCGACGTTGCCCTGGCCGAACAGTTCGGCGACGACGGTCGTGTTCTCGTCGTCGCGCTCGAACTCGAAGCGCAGGATGCGGTCGAACTCGTACTGCTCGACGCCGGCGAAGTCGGCGCCGCTCAAGCGATTTCGCAACATCATCGCGAAGTTCGGCGGCCGCCCCGGCGCGTCCGCGACGTTGTCGGGGTCGGCGACGTGGGCCCGCTTGACGTCACCCACCTCGATCAGCAGTTCGACGCGGCCGCGGTCGAAATCCCGCATCCGAAACCGCAGGAGGTCGTCGTCGTAGAGGTAGACCTTGTCGACTTTCGCCCCCTCGTAGCGCCCGAGTTCCGCCACGAGGGCCGCAAGGTCGACGCTGGTCAGTTCCCGCTTCGCGTCCATACCCCTTCTTTCCCGGCCGGGCCGAAAAGGCGTGTCGTTGTCGCGGCGACGCCCGACCGGGTCAGTCGTCGCTCAACACGCCCTCGGCGACGGCCATGTCGTCCACGTCCGGGTCGTCCTCCGAGGCCCGGAGGACGAACCGCTTGCGGACGATGTCCGCGGCGTAGATGGCCGTTCCGAGGATGATGAGCGTGTCCCCGGGGAGGCGCGCCCAGAATAGGGTCTGGACGATCGGCTGGTTGTAGAACGCGAGACTCCGGCCGACGGCGTAGCTCCCGGTGAACACGGCCTCCAGTTGCAGGAAGCCGACGGGCAGGACGGAGACAAAGACCATCAGCGTCAGGCCGACGTTCCAACACCAGAACGACGCTCGGAGCCAGGAGCCGTCCCAGCGCTTCGGGTCGATGGATAGCTGGAGCATGTACGCGACCATGCCGAGCGCGAGAAAGCCGAAGGCGCCGAACATGGCGGCGTGGGCGTGGCCGACCGTGAGGTAGGTGCCGTGCTCGTAGTAGTTGATCAGTGGGAGATTGATGAAAAAGCCGAGCACGCCGGCACCGACGAAGTTCCAGACCCCGCTGGCGATGATGAACATAAATGGGATCTTGTAGGGGAAGCCGCCGCTTTCGGACATCGCCCCGTACTGGCCGAGTGCCTCGTAGAGGATGAACACCAGCGGGATGAGCTCGAGCGTCGAGAAGACGCTACCGATGGGCACCCACATATCGGGCATGCCGACCCACCAGTAGTGGTGGGAGACGCCAATGACGCCGGTGCTCATCACCAGCAGTGCCTGAAGCATGACGGCCTTCTCGGCGCTCCGCCGCCGGAGCAGGTTCATCGACACCAGCGTCAGGCCGACGATGGCGACGATGAAGAATTCGAAGGCGCCCTCGACCCACATGTGGACGACCCACCAGCGCCAGAACTCGGTGACCGCGATGTTGGTCTCGGGGGTGAAAAAGAAGCCGGCGGTAAAGAGCAGGGCGATGGAGCCACCGGCATAGAGGATCATGTGTGCCAGCCCGTAGACCGGTTCGCGGTCGAGCAGGGGCTTCAGTCCACGAACCGCGAGGACAGCCCAGAGGCCGAAGCCGGCCAGCAGGCCGAACTGCCAGACTTTGCCGACCTCGAGGTACTCCAGGCCCTCGTTGCCGAGGAGCCACCAGAGGTCACCGAGATAGCCGTTCGCCCCGAGCCAGATGCCGCCGAGGCCGCCGACGGTGACTACGATCACCGCAGCCAGCAGGCCGTTGATGTACGTCGACTGGTTGTTCGGCTCGTGGCCGGTCAACAGCGGCGGGAGATACAGCCCGGCGCCGAGCCACGTGGCGGCAATCCAGAGGATGCCGAGGTCGATGTGCCACGTCTTCGCAATCGAAAAGGGAAGGATCTGGAGGATGGGGACGCCGAATAGCTGCTCGATCCCGAAGAAGCCGGCCCGCTCGATGTAGAAGTGTGCGAGCAGGCCACCGAGCAACACCTGTGCGAGAAAGAGACCAGCGGCGACGGGGACGAAACGAAGCGCCGAGCGCTGGCTGGGGAAGACGCTCACGTCACCGGGTTCGGGCACCGAGAGTCCCTCGGCGGACGGCTCGGGGAGCCGAACCGAGCGGTAGAGCCAGATACCGAAGCCAGCCCCGGCGACCAGCAACACCATCGCGATGACACTCCAGGTCATCGCGGCGCCGGTGGCGTCGTTGCCCGCCCCGGGCGCGTACGGCCACTCGTTGGTGTAGGAGTGGTCACCGTCCGGACGGTCGGTGTGAGAGAACCACGCCGTCCACATCGCGAAGTCGGCGAACTGGCGGGCGTCCGCCTCGCTGTCGATCATGCCCTCGGGGACGCCGCGTTCGTGGCTCCCCTCGTGGTAGCGCTCGACGTACACCTCGCGGACCTCCTGATGGGCGTACAGCTCCGCCGCCGAGTACTCGATATTTCCGCCGTCGTACTGGCCGTCGAGGTCTTCCTTGACCACCTCGTCGACAGCCGCCCGTTCACCGGTCGGCAGGTCGTCGTACGCGGTGTCGTACCGCTCTTGGGCGTAGTACGACCGCATGTACGTGGTCTTCAACTCCAGGGCATCGGCGGTGTAGTCCTCGCCGTAGTACGCCCCGTTGCCGAGGATCGATCCGTGATTCATCAGCCCGTGTTGCTGGAACGCCTCCTTGCCGTCCCTGATTCCATCGCCGGTGACCACCGTCTCGCCGTCGGGACCGACGACCTGATCCGGAATGGGTGGTGCCTCGTGATACGCGAACCAGGCCCCGGCGCCCATGACGACGAGGTTGAACACGAACGCCACGGCGATCACCTTCGCGATTGTCTTTCGGGTGAGCCTCATGGGTCGACGTGGGAGACGCGACTCCTTGAACCGAAACCAGATTCCCGACCCTCGGGGCACCCCTCGAAGATGTTCGGCTCGCGGAGGTGGAATATCGGGGACCCTCTTGGCCCGCGGAACGGGCAGGGCGGGGAACCGGGAGTGACTATAACCCTCCGGCGACACTGGCCCCAGTATGCGACTGGAGGATTACTGGGGGGTGGGACCGAAGACGAGCGAGCGCCTCCGCGAGGCGCTCGGGGAGGAAGCCGCCGTCGACGCCATCGAGTCCGCGGACGTGCGCGCGCTGACCGACGCGGGGATCACACGCGGTCGGGCGACGCGCATCCTCAGGCGCGCGAACGATCAGGCCGGGATGGACGCGCTCGCCACCCGCGACGCGCGCGAGGTGTACGACGACCTGCTCGAACTGGCAAGCGGGTACGCGCTCACCCGGCACGCGGCCGACCGGCTCCGCGTGTTGACGCCACTCTCCGCACGCGAGGCAATCGAGGCGCGACTCGACGCCGTCGACGACGCCCGCGAGGCCTGGACCGCCCTCGACGATGCGGGGCGGGCGGCGGTGGTCGAGGCCTTCGACGCCTACGACGCCGCCGCCGGAAGCGAGCGGGCCGCCGTCGACGCCGCGCTCTCGCTCCGGGGGGCGGGCCTCGACGGCACCGCCTTCGACGCCCTCGGCGCGGTCGATCCCGACGCCTTGCGGGAGGCGGCCGACGCGCTCGGCTACGTGACCGCCGACGGGGTCGCCGCCGGCGCCGACGACCGCCTCGACGACCTCCGGGCCCGCCTCGACGACGCCCGCGCCCTCGAAAACGATGCCTTCGACGTGCTCGAACGGGTCCGCGAGACGGGTGTCCGCGACCTGGCGGACTTCCAGCGAGCCTTCGCCGACTACGTCGACCGCGAGACGAGTCTCTCGCGGTCGGCCATCGAGGAGGCCGCACCCGCGGAGGCCCACGACGCCGCCGACTTCGTGAGTACGGCGCTCCGGGCGCTCGTCGACGACCTCGAACGGCGGGCGACCGAGCGCGAACGCGAAATCGAGGACGACCTTCGGGCGGCGGTCGCCGACGCCCGCGAGGACGTCGACCGGGTACTCGCCGCCGTCGACGACGTGGCCGTCGACCTCTCGCTGGCCCGCTTCGCCGAGGCACACGGCCTCGTCCGGCCGATCCTCGGGGGCGACCGCCTCGCCGTCGAGGGGGCGCGCAACCTCTTTCTCGACGACCCCGACCCCGTGACCTACGCGGTCGGGAACCACGACCTGTCGCCCCCGACCGGCGACCGCGTGGCGGTGCTGACCGGCGCCAACAGCGGCGGGAAGACGACGCTGCTGGAGACCTGTTGTGCCGTCGCGCTCTTGGCCGCGATGGGGCTGCCGGTGCCCGCCGACCGCGCCGAAGTCGGGGGCTTCGACGCCGTCGTCTTCCACCGCCGACACGCGAGCTTCAACGCGGGCGTGCTGGAGTCGACGCTGAAGTCCATCGTCCCGCCGCTGACCGACGACGGGCGAACGCTGATGCTCGTCGACGAGTTCGAGGCAATCACGGAGCCGGGGCGGGCCGCCGACCTGCTGAACGGGCTGGTCGACCTCACCGTCGAGCGAGGCGCCCTCGGCGTCTACGTCACCCACCTCGCGGACGACCTGAGTCCACTCCCCGAGGCCGCCCGGGTCGACGGCATCTTCGCCGAGGGGCTGACGGGTGACTTGGAGCTACGGGTGGATTATCAGCCCCGCTTTGGCACCGTCGGCAAGTCTACGCCCGAGTTCATCGTCTCGCGACTCGTCGCCGACGCCGGCGACCGGCGGGAACGCCAAGGGTTCGAACACCTCGCGGCCGCCGTCGGCGAGGAGGCGGTCCAGCGCACCCTCGCCGAAGCGTGGGAGGAGTGATCCCCCCGGAGACCGACAGATGGGCGCCGATCCCTCGCGGAGCGTGCGACTCTTAACCCCGCGCCCTTTGGGAGGGGTATGTTCGAGGACCGTTCGGGCCTATTCGCCGACAACCCGCCCTTTCGGGGCTACGGCGCAGCCGTCACTCCCGGGTCGGACGGTCCTCTTGTCTTCGTCGCCGGGTTCGGCAACGCCAACCGCGTCCTCCGGTTTGAGGACGGTAGCGTCGTCAACGCCGCCTGTGGCGTCCTCGCCGACGATGGCCGCCACGCCATCGGCGTCGCCGCGGCCGACCTCGACGCCGACGGCCGAGAGGAGGTGTACGTCCACAACGTCGCCGCCTTCGGCGGCACCTCCGCCGAGGCGGACCTCCTCCTCGATCCGGAGGGCGAGGGCTACCGGTGGCGTGACCTCTTCGCCGATCCGGTGAATCAGGGTCGGGCGAACTATCGCGTGGGGCGCTCGGTCGCCGCCGTCGACCGCCTCGGAACTGGTCGCTACGGCCTCTTTGTCACCGGCTACGGCGCTCCCGCGCGCTTCTACGAGGTGGGCGACGACGGCGGGATCACTGACCTCGCCGACGCGGTCGGCCTAGACGTCGTCACCGGCGGCCGGTCGGTCGCCACCGGCCCAATCCTCTCGGAACGGACGGACGTGTTCGTCGGCGCCGAACGAGGGCCGAACCTGCTCCTGCGGAACGTCGGCGGGAAGTACGTCGACGTGGCTCGGGAGTACGGCGTCGCCGACCCCGACGAGAACGCCCGTGGGGCGGCGCTCGTGACGCCCGACGGCGCCCTGACTCCCGGTATCGTCTGTGGCAACTGGAACGGCGCGAACCGACTGTTCGCGCGCGATGACGATCACTTTCAGGACGGCGCGCCGTCGGCGCTCGCGCGCCCGGCACGGGTCCGTACCGTCGTCGCCGCCGACTTCGACAACGACCGGCGGACGGAACTGTTCGTCAACTGTCTGGGCGCGCCGAACCGCCTGCTGACCTACGGCGACGACGGCTGGACACAGACGAACGTGGGCGATGCCCTCGAACCCGAAGGGATGGGCACCGGCGCCGCCGTCGCCGACTTAGACGGCGACGGTACCCTGGAACTGCTCGTGGTTCGTGGCGAGGCCGAGGCACAGCCGCTCTCGCTGTACAGCGCCCCCAACGACGGCGGGTGGCTCCGGGTGGTGCCACAGACGCCGGCCGGCGCCCCGGCGCGTGGCGCCCGGGTGACACTCCGAACCGACGCCGGCCGACAGACTCGAATCGTCGACGGCGGGAGTGGCTACCTCTGTCAGATGGAACCCGTCGCCCACTTCGGCCTCGGGTCGGCGACGCCGCAGGCGGTCACGGTGCGCTGGCCCGGTGGCCGCGAGCGGACGATCACGGACCCGCCGGCGCGGGCGACGATCCAGCCGTCTCACCCCCGGTCGCCGTCGCTCGCCGACCGAGGTAGCGGGATTTAAGATGGGGTCCCCGTTACTGACTGGAAACATGATCGACCCCACGTCCGACATCGGCGAGGACGTCGACGAGAGCGACGCGCCGACCTGTCACACCTGCGGCAAAAAGATCGTTACAGAGCCGGAGCACCGCGTCGTCTCGTGGATCGCCAACGGCTCGGCCGAACACCTCCACTTCTGTGACGACGAGTGCCGCGAGGGTTGGAGCGGGCGCCGACCGGAGCGCTGAGCGGGCGCGGATCTCCCAGCGTGGGGACGGCCGCCCCCACGCCGGGTCACTCTCTTGTCGCCTCGAACCGATCCAGCCCCAGCGACAGCATATCCGGGCTTACCGGCTGGAACTCCGCCTGCTCCCACGCCGGCATGTAGTCCCGGACGCCGTTCCACCGGTCGCGCGCGTAGCGCTCGTCGACGAACACCCGAACACCCCGCTCTTCGGGGCCGCGGATAACGCGACCGACCGCCTGCCGGGCTTTCCGGACCGCGGGCACCGTCAGCGCCGTCTCGAAGCCGTCACGGCCGTCGCCGTCCCCGCCGAACGCCCGGTCGTACGCCGTCACGACCGCCCGGGTCCGCGGCCGTGTCGTATCGACCAACGGGACGCCACACACCACCGCCGCGTGCAGGCGGTCGCCCCGGTAGTCGACGCCCTCGGTGAGCGTCCCCCGGAGACTGGTGACGAGCGTCTTTCCCTCGCCCGCGAAGAAGTCCGCCTTCAGGTCCTCGGTCGCCCCGTCGTCGCTGGATTCGTCGAGCAAGACCGGCGAGTCGAGGCGGTCGTCGAGGCGGCCGGCCATCCACTCGGCTTCGGCGTAGTTCGGCATCCCCACGAGGACGTTCCCGCCGCGTCCGGCCACCTCGGCGACGGCGTCGACGTACACCCGCCGCGTCTCGGTGTCGTCGCCGACGGTGCCGCGATTCTCGTACGTGTAAGCCGGTGCGTCCACCGCGAAGCTCTCGCGGTTCTCGCGCGGGAAATCGAGGCCGTAGGTCCGCTCGACGACCGGGCGGCCGTCGTCGGCGAGGCGGTCGAGACCCGTCACCGTCCGGAAGACATCGAGTGGTTCGAGCGTCGCCGACATCAACACGCCGCCGCCGAAGTCGTCGAGGCGGTCGGCGATGGCGTCGCCGGGAACGCAGTTGTGCAGCGATAGCCGGGCGTTGTAGGCCCGGCGCCACGAGTCGCCGGGTTCGGCCTCGTTCCACGTCCGCGAGAGATCGACCGACCGGAAAAAGCGGGTGTGGTCTGCGCGATACCACGCGCCGAGGACTCGACCGACCGTCGGCGCCGCCCGCTCTCGGTCGGCCTCCTCCAGTTCGTTCAGGACCCGTGCGACGACGGCGCCGACCGCCTCGGCGCGCACCCACACGTCGTCGCCGTACGCCCCGTCGGCCCACTCGGTGAGCGCGTCCGGTCCCGGGCGCTCGGGGTCCCGGAGCGGAATCTCGTCGTCGTCGAGGTCACGCATCGACGCGCGCCACCCCGGACGCTCCCGGTCGAGGTGGGCGCTGACCTGCCGGTCGAGTTCCTCGCGCAGGTCGCGCACGAACGACCGCGTCGCCTTCAGTTCCGCGAGGCTCACGTCCGTCTCCTCGAGTTCGCCACGGACGAGGTCCGCGTCCCGTTGGGCGGCACCTGACCCCGAATCGTCGAACTCGACCGGCTGGATCACCCGGGTAAGCTCCGCCTCGGCGTCTCGGAGGGTGGCGTCGCCCACCCCGTCGCTCACCAAATCGCGCACCCGAGGTTCGAGCATGTGGGCCTCGTCACAGATCACGAACGTCGACTCGTCGAGGAGGGCGCCGGTGAACGAGCCAACCGTCCGCGGGTCGAAGGCATGATAGTAGTTACCGATAGTCACCTCGACGTGGGGGAGAAGCGCCCCGAGGATCGAATGCGGACAGGTACCGTGCCCCGCCGACAGGGCGACGAGATCGTCGGTATCGAGCAGTCCACGGTCCGCGAAGTCGAAGGGGACGGCCTCGACCGGGTCGCCGTCCTCCGGGAGGTCGTCCAGGAATCTGGCGTAGAAAGGGCAGTACTCCGTGTCGCCGTACTCGGCGGTATCCGGCGGATACGGCGTCGGCTCGCCGGCCGTCTCCAGAGCGGTGGCGGTCGATCCGCTTCCCGTATCGAGCACTCCGGTCTGGGCGCGGCGGGCGTCGTCGACGAGCGCCGCGGCTGTCGTCTGCCCATCGCTTCCCGTCAGGTTTCGCGTTCGCTCACGGAGTCCCTCACACCGGTCGTAGACGGTCGAGTCGTCGACGCCAGCGACGCGTTCCCGGCTGTACGGACAGACGTCGGCTTTGCCGACCAGCGTCAGCGCCGAGACGGGGCGCCAGTCCGCGGGGAGCGCGTCGTTGATCGTCCGGACGTCCGCCTCGAACTGGCGGAGTTGCTGTTTGACGCTCGTGAGGACGGCCACCCGCTCGAACGGGGAGTCGGGGTCGCGAACCCGGTCGATGCCCGCCGTCAGTGCGAGCATCGTCTTCCCCGTCCCGCAGGCTCCCTCGATGACGGCGAACCCACCCTTGTCGGCCGCCTCGATAGCCGTCTCGATGCCGTCGGCCTGGTCCGGGTACGGCTCCTCGTGGCCGAACACGTCGCGCCACGTCTCGCCCATGTATCCAGACGCTGGCGGCGTCTCCGGATAAAAAGCTCGGCTCGTGCCGTCGCCGTTGGGCCGACGACCTCAAAGCAGGCTGCGACCCAACACGATCACCGCGAGATTGTTGGCGAAGACGCCGAGACCGACGGCGACGAGAGTGCCCAGCCACCCCTCGATCAGGAGCGCGAAGTAGTAGTCGGCCGGCGACGGCGTTCGTCGCAGGCGACCGACGAGCAGGCGGAAACAGCCGGTGACAAGCACCACGACGACGAGGTGGGCACCGATCACGACGAGCGTTGGCCGGTCGATCAACCACCGCATCAGCGGGTTGGCCTCGGCGCCGTGGCCGACGACCCGCGCCGCCGCGAGCGTCGTCAGCAGGTCGACCGCGAGCAGGAGAAAGAGCGCGACGGCGATCCAATCCCAGTACTCCTCGATCTGGGACTCGGAGATCTGTCGGCGGGTCACCACCGGCCCCCGAAACAGGCCGTCAACCGACGGGGTGAGCTATCCGACACTAGCCTGCCCACCGTCGTCCCCGGCGCCGGCACGGCGTCGGTCGCCGTCGTCCGTCGTCCCCGTCCGGTCGTCGCGTGCTTGGTCGTCCCTGCCGGCCTCGCTTCGGTCGGTGTCGTTGCCGGCCTCCTCACGGCCGCCAGCCTCGCTCCCGTTGGTATCGCTGCCGGATTGCCCGGCGTCCGAGCGTTCGTCCGCGCTTCCGTTCGCATTCTCCTCGTCGTCCGCCTCCGACCCGACGGGACGCACGCCGCCGTCGTCGCGGGTGGTGTTGCTGGTGCCGTCGTCGGATCGGTTCCGCGCCGGCCACTCCGTCGACGCGGTGGCACCCGCCGCGCGGTCGGTCGTCGCGGTGGCCGAGTCGTCGACGCCGGCGTCAGTTTCCGGATCGCCGATGCCGGCAGTACCGGCCGGGTCGTCGGGGCTACGCGTCGCCTCGACGGCCGCGAGAGCGTCGATGGACCCGCCGTCGCCGTCGGCGGTGCGTTCGAGGATGGCCTCGACGCGTTCCGGCGAGGGGTCGTTGCCGCCGGACGCCATCAGCGCCGCGGTGCCGGCGACGTAGGGAGCGGCGGCCGACGTCCCGTCGAGGTCGGCAGTTTGCGTGCCGGCGTCCGCCGGCGCGAGCAGATCCACGGTGCCGTTCTCGGAGAGGGAACTGTACGCCGTCCGCTCGCCGTTCGCGGCCGCGCCGACGGCGACGACCTGTTCGCTCGTCGCGGGCGCGACCATGCTTCCGTGGGCGGTGGCGTGTTCGAGTTCGTGGTGGGCGGCGAACACCTGCACGCGACCGGGAGCGGCGACGGGGTCGGCGGCGTAGACGGCGAGATAGTACCGTCCCTGGGGGACTGCGACGTCGATGCCCTCGACGGTCATCCCCGGGCTGGCGTCGTCGGCCGCCGACTTCGCCACGACGCGGTCGGGAGCGTTCGGGAGGCGGCGGTAGAGATAGAGGTCGTAGTCGGCGGCGGACGCCCAGCGCAGGCGAGCGGTGACGCGCCCTCGAACGCGCGCGCCGTCCGCGAGGTGGTTGGCCGCGTCGTCTTCGGCGAAGCTGACCCAGCCGTCGGCGGTGCCCGTTCCGGCCCAGTGACGGTCGGCGTAGTTGCCCGCCGAAGTGACGAAGACCACGCCCTCGGCCGCCGCCGCCTCCGCGGCGGCGGTGATCTGTCCGCCGTCACCGGCGACGCTCGGGAAGTAGCTCCCGGAGTCGACGACGACGTCGACCCCCTGGTCGGTCAGCCACTCGACGGCGGCCGCGTACTCCGCGGGCGTCGGCGTCCGCCCCACGCCCGCGAGATAGAGGTCGGCCGACGGCGCCGTCTCGGAGACCACCTCGGCGACGGCGGTGTCGTGGGCCGTCGACCCCGGACCACCGCCGACCTGCCGACGCGCGACGACGTGGGGCGCGAGGACGCGACTGCCCGTCTCGAAGCCGCGACCGATGACACCCACCTGGACGTTCGACCCCGTGAGGCCACGCTCGTGGACCGCGTCGGCACGCACCGACCGGAGCGCGTCGGCCGTCGCCCCGGCGCTCGACGGATGCCGCTGGACGGCCGAGCCGATTGTCGGTCCGACGTCGCCGTCCGAGGTGGCTGCCGTCGCCTCGTCTCCGGCGACCGAAGATGGAACCGGCTGTGCGAACGCGAGCACCACCACGAACGCGAGGAGGGCGATACGCGCTGTGGAGGCATCGAACATGGCAGATCAGGGACGGTAGTAGTCCCAGACGACGAGCAGCGAGAGGACGAGAAGGCCGCCAGCGAGGAAGGCAACCCCCGGCGGGACGAGACCGAGAAGCGGTCCACCGGCGCTCCCGACGCTGTCGCCGACGCGAGGCGCCGTCCCGGGGCCGCCGAGGTCGACGACGCCGGTGCCGAACGCTCGCTGGACCGCAAGCGCCCCCACCGCGATGACGGCGAGGGCGCCCACGAACCGCTCCAGTGAGTCGAGAAAGCGCTCTTTGTTTTCCTCCGCGCCCACGCAGACGACCAGCGAGTCCTGGGTGGGGGCGTACACCTTCATCTCGCGCCCCTTCACCGAGTATCGCGTGTCGGCCACCTCGACCAACCCGGCCTCTTCGAGGTTCCCGAGGTGGTGCCGGACGTTCTGGAGGGAGGTCGACACCGTCTCGGCGAGTTCCGACGCGGTCGCAGGGCGCTCTTCTAGGGCGGTCAGGATCGAACGGGCCGTCTCGGACGAAATCGAGCCGATGAGGTCTTCGGCGTCGTCGTCCGTCAGGGACAGCACGCGGAGCTCACCATCGCCCTCCGCACTCACGTCCCCGTCCGTCTGTGACGGTAACAGCCCTGACATCACATCTTCGGTTACTAATCCAGGGTAAAAACGCTTCGCCAGAATCTCATTCAGTAATCTGTTTGATACGTCCGGTCGTCGGCCGTCGTCGGGAGAGTACCGCGGAGATGGAGGACGGCGAGACAGGCAAGCAGGGCGAGGAGGCCGCCGGCGAAGCCACGGAAGATGGCGTCGAACGGGTAGAGTTCGCCCAGCGCGCCGACGACACCGCTCCCGGTGGCCTGGACGACGAGCGCCAACCCGCCGTAGACGGCGTAGGCGCTCCCTCGGTTGTCCGACACCGTGCCGAGGACGTAGGCGTCGAGGGCCGGAAAGAGGCTGTGGGCGACGAGACCGAGGACGATACTCACGGCCACGAGGGCAGCCGTCGACTCGGCAAGGGTCAGTGCCACGACGCCGACGGCGACGCCGCCGCCGAGCGTCAGGATGTACGGGACGTGTGGGAGGCGGTCGGCGAGGCTGCCGCCGAGCCAGAACGCCGGCAATCCGGCGGCGAAGACCACTGTCAGCAGCGTCCCCGCACGACCGGGGGCCAGTTCCTTGACCGTGACGAGATACGTGACATAGAAGTTGAACACGCCCTGCCAGACAAAGCCCGTGCCGCCGATCAACACGACGGCCGCGAGGATGACCCGCCAGTGTCCCAGTGCGGCGACGAAGTCGTGGTCCGCCCCTTTGGGCACCCCGCCGTCACGCCGGCGGGCCACGACGAGAAAGAGAAGCGTCAGCGCCACACCGAGCGCCGCCAGCAACCAGAAGACGGCCCGCCAGGATTCGGCAGCCACGAGGGCGACGGTGAGCGTCGGCGCGACGACTGCCGCCGCCTGCGCCGCGGTGCCGTGAATCCCGGCCGCCCGTCCGATGGCGTCGGGGTAGAGGTCGCCGATGAGCGGGACGGCCGCGGCGTAGTACGCGCCGGAGGCGACGCCGATGGCGAAGGCGCCAGCTTGGAGGAGCGGGAGGGAGGTGGTCGTGGCGGTCAGCGCCGACGCGACGGTCAGGAGGACACCCGCACCGAGGACGATACGTCCGCGGGCCACCCGCGTGACGAGATAGCCGACCGGAACCCGGGGGACGGCGGTGCCGACCCAGACGAGCGTCGTCACGAGACCGACCGCTCCCGTGCCGACCGTGAACGTGGTCCGAAACGTCTCCAGGAGGGGGGCGAAGGCCACCCGGCCGAAGTTGGCACAGAACACCAGCCCACAGAGCGTGCCGAAGAGCCGACGTGTCACGGTCGCCCTTCGACCAGGCGGGGCACAAGCGTTGCGCTCCGCGTGGCGAATAGTATAACGGCCGGCGGAGCGAAACCGGGATATGATCACCGCAGACCGGATGGCGGCCGTCGACGAGAACGCGGCCGCCCTCGGGGTTCCGCGCAAACAGTTGATGGAGTCGAGCGGGAACGCCGTCGCGAGGGTGGTCCAGCGGGTGGCCGACCCCGGCGCCGCCGTCGCCCTCGTCTGTGGCCGTGGCAACAACGGCGGCGACGCCTTCGTCGCCGCCCGCTTTCTCGACGGCGACGACGTGACCGTCCATCTGCTCGGCCGCCCCGAGAGCATCGGCACCGATATCGCCCGCGAGAACTGGGCGGCGTTGACCGCCGCCGACTACGAGACGCGGGTCGTCCGCGACTCCCGGTCGCTGGCGCTCGACGACCCCGACGTCGTCGTCGACGCCCTCTTGGGGACGGGCGTGACGGGGGCGCCCCGTCAGCCCGAACGCACGGCAGTCGAGGCGATCAACGGGACAGACGCGACGGTCGTCGCCGTCGACGTGCCCTCGGGCGTCGACGCCGACACCGGCGAGGCCGCGGGCGTCGCCGTCGACGCCGACCACGTCGTCACCTTCCACGACGCCAAACCCGGACTGGAGCCTCTCGACGCGACGGTGACCGTCGCCGACATCGGCATCCCCGAGGCGGCCGAACGCTTCACGGGGCCGGGCGACCGCCGCCTGCTCTCCCGGCCGGCCGACGCACACAAGGGTGCGTTCGGCGAGGTGCTCGTCGTCGGCGGCGGCCCCTACACCGGCGCACCGGCGCTCGCGGGGCAGGCGGCGATGCGCGCCGGCGCCGACCTGGTGCGGGTGGCCTGCCCGCAGGCTGTCGCCAGTGAGGTCCAGGGATTCGAGGAGGGGTTGATCGTCCGGCCGTTCGACGGTGACCGACTCCGGATCGACCACCTAGAGCACGTCCAGGAACTCGCCGCCGCCCACGACACCGTCGTCCTCGGCCCGGGTCTCGGCGACCACGAGGCGACGCTCGCGGCGGTGCGGGACTTCCTCGCCGACTACGATGGCCGGGCGGTGGTCGACGCCGACGCCCTCGGGGTCGTCCCCGATGTCGACACCGACGCGACGCTCCTCTGTACGCCCCACCAGGGCGAACTCCGGGGAATGGGCGGCCCAAGTGCCGACGACTGGCGCGACCGACTCGACGCTGTCGCCGACTTCGCGGCCGAGTTGGGCCACACCCTGCTGGTGAAAGGCGCCCACGACGTGATCACCGACGGGGAGCGGGCGCGGGTCAACCGGACGGGCAACCCCGGGATGACCGTCGGCGGCACCGGGGACGTCCTCGCGGGCGCCGCGGGTGCGCTCCTCTCGACACAGCGGCCGGTCGACGCCGGTGCCCTCGCCGCCTACGCCAACGGCCTCGCGGGCGACCGGGTCGTCGACCGCCAGGGGTACGGCCTGCTGGCGAGTGATCTGTTGCCCGAACTCCCGCGGACTCTGTGGGGTGGTGTCGATGCGTGACGACGCCGACGCCGGCGACGACCTGACCCACACCGACGACGACGGCAACGTCCAGATGGTCGACGTCGGCGACAAACCCGACACCGCGCGCCGCGCGGTCGCCGCGGGGGCGATCCACCTCCAGCCCTCGACGGTCGCCGCCATCCGCGACGACGACATCGGGAAAGGGAACGTGCTGGCAACCGCCCGCGTCGGGGCCGTCCAGGCGGTGAAACACACCTGGGAGACGATCCCGATGTGTCACCAGATTCCGATCACGAACGTCGAGACCGACTTCGAGGTCGACGAGGATCGGGTGACGCTGACCGTCACCGTCGAGACGACCGGCAAGACGGGCTGTGAGATGGAGGCGCTGGAGGGCGTGACGACCGGTCTAAACGTCGTCTGGGACATGGTGAAAGCCGCCGAAAAGGACGCCGACGGCGAGTACCCCGACACGGCGATTCGCGACGTGCGGGTGACCGAGAAGACGAAGCGAGAACTGTAGTCGCGGCCGACCCGTTGTCGATCACGAACGGGCGGCGGCGCGCGGCTTACACCGATTCGACGGCCGTGAGGTCGCCCGCCTTTGCGCGGGCGCGTTCGACGACCGACGGCGGTGCCTCGAACTCCAGGGTTAGCTGATCGCCCTCGTAGGCCTCCGTCTCCACGTTGCCGTGGTCGTGCACCCAGGAGACGAGGCTCATGGCGTCGTCCGAAAGCGGGAGGACGAGCCGTTCGAACCGCCAGTCCGGGAGTTCTCGCTCGATCCGGTCGCGGAGTTCGTCGACGCGCTCGCCGGTCAGCCCCGAGACGGCGACGGGATTGGGCGCGAGCGCCGACAGCGCCTCCCGCTTGTCGGCGAACTCGTCGTCGTCGACGCGGTCGACCTTGTTCAACACGGTGACGATGGGGGCCTCGTTGCGCTCGTACAGCGTGTCGTGACAGGTGACGAGTTTCTCGCGCATCTCCTCGATCGATTCGCTGGCGTCGACCACCAGCAAGACGAGGTCGGCGTGGTACACGGAGTCGAGCGTCGACTCGAAGGACTCGACCAGCCAGTGGGGCAGGTCGGAGACGAATCCCACCGTGTCGGTCAGGAGGACGTCCCGACGTCCGGTGTCGGCCCGGCGGGTGGTGGTGCCGAGCGTCGTGAACAGGCGGTCCTCGCTCTCGGCGGTCGTCTGGAGGTCCGGGTGGCGGTCCTCGTTCTCGTCGATGTCGAGCTCCGCGGCCAGCCGGCGCATCAGCGTCGACTTGCCGGCGTTGGTGTAGCCCGCAAGCGCCACCAGATCGAACCCGGACTCGCGGCGCCGTTCCCGCCGCGTCGCCTCCTTGTCGGCGATGGAGTCCAGTTCCCGCTTGATGTCGGCGATCTGGTTTTTGATGTCGCGCTCGCGGCTCTCGTCGTACTCCCCGAGGCCCATGAAGCCGGGGCGTTCGTCCCGCTTTGCGAGGCTGGTTTTCGCCTCCGCCCGCGGGAGTTCGTAGCGAAGCTCCGCGAGTTCGACCTGTAACTGCGCTTTGCGGGTCCGGGCCCGCTGGCCGAAGATGTCGAGGATAAGCGTAAAGCGGTCGACAACCTCGACGCCTTCGGGGAGTTTGCCGCCGATGTTGTAGGTCTGGTATGGCCCGAGGCGGTTGTCGATGATCACCGCCTCGGCGTCCAGTTCGACGGTCAGTGCCGCCAACTCCTCGACTTTCCCCTCGCCGAAGCCGTAGGCGGCGTCTTCCTCCCGGGTCTGTGTGAGTTCGCCGACCACCTCGTGCCCCGCGGCGCGCGCGAGTTCGGTGATCTCGTCGAGATCGGCGTCACCGCGGTCGGCGCGCTTGGCGACGATGGCTCTCATCGGTACGTCCGCCCGTCGGGAGCCGGTTGCGTTCCCTGCACGTTCTACCGGCGAGGTAGGCACTCGAAGCACTTAAACTCCGCTCGCGTCCCACGCCACAAACGACTTAGCCCCGCACGATACACGGGAGGTATGGACGGGCTCCTACACGCCTTACAACTGGGAATCGACCCCCAGCAGTTGGGGATCGAGTTCGGCAGCGGGGCCGTACTCGGGGGGATCATCGGTTTCGCGGCAAAGAAACTCGCCAAGGTCATCGCCCTGATCGTCGGCCTCGAACTCGCCTTGTTCAAGTTCCTCGAATCCCGAGAGATTCTGCGTGTCGACTGGGAGGCGCTCTCGGCTGGCTTGGTGCAGACGAGTGAGGGCGCGACGGCCGGCCCACCGGACTGGGTGTCGACCATCCTCTCGACGCTCTCGGTGTCGGTGGGCTTCACCGGCGGATTCCTGCTGGGATTCCGGCGCGGATAGTCGTCTCGTCGGTGCAGGCGCGCCGACGGAACTACCTGACGTTCAGGTCGTCCTCGTCTTTGACAATCTGCGTCTCGGCCTCACCGCTGGTCACCTCGTTCACCAGGTCGTAGAAGTCGTTTTGCATCCCAGCCGGGAAGGTGAGCACGCCGATCCAGGAGCCGTCGGCCTGCCACTCCTCGCTGTCTAGGTCGCCGAACTCGCGGATCTTCGCCTGAGCGCTTCCGGCCTTGTCGGCGGGCACCTGCACCGCCACGGTCACCTCGGCAAAGCGGATGGGGATGACGGGCCGAAGCGCGTCGAGTGCCTCGTCGACCTGTGTCTCGACACGCTCCATCGGGTCGACCTGGAAGCCAGCCTCCTCTAGCGCCCGCTCGATCCGCTCGGGCGGGTGCGGGGCGTCGTCCATCTGCGGATTGACCGCGTTGCGCGCGATTCGGTTGATCAACTGCTTGCGCTTCTGTTCTTGCATCTCGCGGCGCTGGTCGGCGGTGATCTGGATCTCACCGCGCGTGACCACCTCGGGAATGATCTCCAAGGGGTCGGTCGTGTCAAATACCGTTTCGAGGTCGTTCTCGGCGGGGCGGTCGCCCCGCGAGGCGTTCTCGAAGACGTCCTCGGCGGCGATGACGTCCTCCAGGTCGTCCTCGAACTCGCCGCGCTTGATGGCCAGCGCCGCGTCGGGGTCGATCAGTACCTCGAAGCGCTCGCCGTGGGATTCGAGGCGGGCGGTGACCGCCTCGTCGAGTGAAATCATACGCCGAGGTAGATACTCCGGGGGTATATACTCTCGCCCGACGTGACGAGAGGGCGCGGATGCCGGCAGTCCGGCGGGTGTCGGGCGTCGCTCAGGAGAGGTCGTCGACGATTTCGACCAGGTCGGCCTTGTCCTGGACGCCGATCAGGCGTTCGGCCTGCTCGCCGTTCGCGTAGAACTCGAGGGTGGGGACGCTCCGGATGCCCCGCTCCTGGGCGAGTTCCTGCAGTTCGTCGATGTCGACTTTCAGTACGACCGCGTCCGTCTCGGCGGCGATTTCCTCGACCGTCGGCTCCAGCATCTTACAGGGACCGCACCAGTCGGCGTAGTAGTCGACGAGGATGACGGCGTGATCAGAGACGAGTTCGTTCAGGTGGTCGTCGTCTTCGACGTGGACAGGTTCGGACGTGTCGGCAGTCGACTTGCTCATATCTCCCAGTAGCCACGCGAACCCCTTAACGGTTGAGTCGATCTGGTGTCGCCACGCACGACCGCCTATGGTCGTCCCTCGACGCGATATTGGAGGACGACCCCGTCGTCGACTCGTTCGACATCGACGAGGTCGAGGGCGGGAACGGCCTCGACGAACCCCTCGCCGTCGGCGAGTGTGGGCGCGTCGCGGCCGCCGATGACGATGGATCCGACGAACACACTGAGTTCGTCGACGAGTCCGGCGTCGAACAGCGAAAAGATGAGTTCGCCCCCGCCCTCGGCGAGGAGGCGGTCCACGCCCATCGCTTCGAGTCTCGCGAAGGCGGTGGCGAGGTCGACCCGTTCCGCCCCCGCGGTGATCACCGTGACGTCCGTCCCCGCCTCGCGGAGGGCGTCGAGGCGATCCGTGGGCGCCGCCTCGGAGACGAGCAGGTAGGTGGCGGCGTCGTCGTCGAGCACCGTCGCGTCCGTCGGGGTTCGGGCACGGGAGTCGGCGACGACGCGTGCCGGGTTGGCCGAGCGACCGTTCCGGAGGCGTTCGACTCGTCGGTCCTCCGATTTCACGCCGAGATGTGGGTCGTCTGCGAGGACGGTTCCGACGCCGACGAGGACGCCGTCGGCGGCCGCTCGGAGGCGATCCACGCGGTCGAAATCCGCGTCGCCGGAGATGCGAACCTGTCGGCGCTCCCGGGTCGAAAGCTTCCCGTCGACGCTGGTCGCCGCGTTGACGACGACTTCCATGCCGAACCCTTCGCCCGGCGGCGCAAACCGCTTTCGGTGCCGGTCGTGGCTCTCACGCCGGTGAGCGGAACGCTGGGGCGGACGAGGTTTTTATGACCGCACGACCAATCCACAATCCGATGCAACTCGACGAACATGCCGAGGAACTCGCCTCCAACCTCGGCGTAGCCAAAGCGGAGGTCAAAGAGGACCTGCAGAGCCTGCTCGACTACAACGTGCCCATCGAGGAAGCGAAAGGGAGCGTCCGCCGGAAACACGGCGGCGACGGGGGCGCCTCGGCGGCGCCGACGGCGAAGTCACTGGCCGAGGTCGACCCCGAGGACGGCTCCGTCACCGTGACTGTCCGCGTGTTAACCAAGGGGATGCGCTCGATCCGCTATCAGGGCGAAGACCAGATCATCCGGGAAGGCGAGTTCGCCGACGAGAGCGGCCGACTCGCATACACGGCCTGGGAGCCGGTCGACTTCGAGCCGGGGGACTCGATCACCGTCGGCAACGCGAACGTCCGCGAGTGGGAGGGAGCGCCCGAACTCAACCTCGGGACGAACACGACCGTCGCGGCCGCCTCGGAGCCGGTCGAAACACCCTACGTAGTCGGCGGCGACCGCGACCTGATCGACCTCGAACCCGGCGACCGCGGCCGAACCGTCGAGGTGACCGTCGTCGAGGTGGAGCGCCGGACCATCGACGGCCGGGACGGTGAGACGGAGATTCTCTCGGGGGTCGTCGCCGACGGAAGCGCCCGCTTGCCGCTGACCGACTGGGACCCCCACGCCGAGGTCGAGACGGGCGCGTCGCTCCGGCTTGCGGACGTGTACGCCCGCGAGTACCGAGGCGTCCCGCAGGTGAACGTCACGGAGTTCTCGACCGTCGAACAACTCGACCGGGAGATATCGGCGCCCGAATCCGCCCCCAGCATGGGGATCGGTGCGGCCGTCGAGTCCGGCGGCCTGTTCGACGTCGAACTCGTCGGCAACGTGATCGAAGTCCGGGAGGGATCGGGGCTGATCGAGCGCTGTCCGGACTGCGGCCGGGTCGTCCAGAACGGCCAGTGTCGCGCCCACGGCGCGGTCGAGGGCGAGGACGACCTACGGGTGAAGGCCATCCTCGACGACGGGACCGGGACGGTGACAGCCGTCCTCGGCGCCGACCTCACCGCCGAGGTGTACGGCGGTGGGATCGAGGAGGCGAAGGCGGAGGCCCGTGACGCCATGGACAAGTCGGTGGTCGCCGACGCCATCCGTGACCGGATCGTCGGCCGCGAGTACCGCGTCCGAGGGTCGCTCTCGGTCGACGAGTACGGCGCCAACCTCGACGCCGAGACGTTCGTCGAGTGCGCGGACGATCCGGCCGACCGGGCGAGCGAACTGCTCGCGGGGGTGACGCGATGAGTTCTGCCGACGAGGACGACCCGGGACCAGGGCAACGCGAGGTAGCCCACCGTCTCTTCGCTGCGGAGTTCGACGACGCCACCGTCTCCTACGCCGAGAGCGACGAGGAACGCGCCCCGAAGTACGTCGTCACACCCACCGGGGCGCGGGTGAACCGCCTGTTCGCGGTCGGCGTCCTGACCGAGGTGGAGTCCGTCAACGAGGACGTCCTCCGCGCTCGGGTCGTCGACCCGACGGGGGCGTTCGTCTCCTACGCCGGCCAGTACCAGCCCGACGCCGCCGCCTTCTTCGAGCGGGCCGATCCGCCCGCCTTCGTCGCGCTTACGGGCAAGGCGCGGACGTTCGAACCCGACGACGGCGACCGGATCTACAGCTCGGTGCGGCCGGAGAGCGTCGCCGAGGTCGACGCCGAGACGCGAGACCGGTGGACGGTGTCGGCCGCCGAGGCCACGCTCCGCCGCATCGCCGCGATGACCGCGGCCAAGACGCTCGACGCCGAGGGCGAGGCGCTACGGTCGGCCCTCCAGGACCGCGGATACGACGCCGCGCAGGCGACGGGGATCCAAGTCGCCCTCGACCGGTACGGCACGACCACGGCGTATCTCGACGCGCTCAGGGAGGTGGCCCTCGACGCCGTGGAAGTCGTCGCCGGCGACCGCGACGCCGTCCGCTCGCTCGACCGCGCGCCGGGCGATGCCGGCACGTCGTCGCTCGGTCCGCTCCCCGCGGCCGTGACGGACGATGGCGGATCGGAGGCCCACGCCGGGACGACCACCGTCGAGTCCGCTATCGACGACGGGACGGCGTCGACGCCGGACGAAGACGGCGGGACGGAGCCGTCGGCGGCCGCCGAGACCGAGTCCGAGGGCGAGGCCGCGAGCGGGACCGAGGCTACGACGGAGGCGACGACCGACCCCGCGGACGCCGATCCGGCGTCGTCGACCGCCGAGGCGGCGGAGACTGGCGGGGTCGACGACACAGATGACCTCGGTGAGTTCGACGACTCGGACGATGCAGACGGTATCGGCGAATTCGACGACACGGACGACCTCGGTGAGTTCGATGACTCGGACGACATCGGTGAATTCGACGACTCGGACGACCTCGGTGAGTTCGACGACACGGTCGACACGGACGACCCCGGAGAATTCGACGACTCAGGCGATGCAGACGACATCGGCGAGATCGGAGACCCCGACGAGTCCGACGACCTCTACGAACTCGACGAGGAGGAGCGACGCGAGGTCGAGGAGTCCTTCGACGTGGGCTTCGAGAGCGGGACCGAGGTCGACGACCCGGGCGAAGCCGGCATCGACGTTCCGGGGCCGGAGGATCTCGACGCTGACGCCGCCGAGACCGAGGCTGCGGACGCGGCCACGGCGTCAGCGGACGAGACCGACGACACGGGGTCAGCGGACGAGACCGACGACACGGGGTCAGCGGACGAGACCGACGACACGGCGTCGCCGGACGAGGACGTGGACCTAGAGGCCGTCGCCGTCGAGGCGATGGGCGAACTCGACGACGGCGACGGGGCGGCCCGGGACGCGGTCGTCGCGGCCGTCGTCGACGAGTACGGCGCCGACCCCGGCGCCGTCGCCGACGCCATCGAGGACGCGCTGATGAGCGGGAAGTGCTACGAGCCGAGCGAGGACAGCCTGAAGGCGATCTGATGGCGGTGGTCGAACCGGTGCCGGGCGATCCCGCGGCGGTCGCGGACTGCGGCGACGAGCGTGCGCTGGTCGTCGCGGACTACCACGCCGGCATCGAGACTGGCCTGCGTTACGAGCGCGGCGTCGAACTCCCGAGCGACGCGGACGGCCGGCGGGCGCGCCTCCTGGCGCTGGCCGAGCAGGTCGACCCGGATCGGGTGGTCGTCCTCGGGGATCTAGTCCACCGAATCGGTGACCCCGGCGCCGACGAGCGCGACGAGGTGGGTGCGCTCCTCGACGCGCTAGACGCCCGGAATCTGCCGCTGACGCTCGTCCCCGGAAACCACGACGGCGGCGTCGCGGCGGCCTACGGCGACCGGGTGGACGTTGCCGACGCCGGCGGCTACCGCCGTGGCGACGTGGGCTTCGTCCACGGTCACACCTGGCCCGACCGCTCGGTCCTCGGCGCGCGAACGATCTGTATGGGTCACGAACACCCGCAGGTCCGCCTCGAAGACGAGGTGGGTGGCGGCCGTGCGGAGAAGGCGTGGCTCCGGGGCCCGCTGCGGGCTGAGCCGTTCGCCGCGGAACTGGGCGTCGATCCGGCGGCGCTGGCCTGGCCGGACCCGCCACCGGAACTCGTCGTCTTCCCCGCGTTCAACGACCGCTCGGGGGGGACGTGGATCAACGTCGAGGGCCAGTCCTTTCTCGCGCCGTTCCTGCCTGCGGCCGTCGCGGAGACGGCGGAGGCGTACCTGCTCGACGGGACGCGGCTGGGCGCGTATCGGCGGCTCTGACGCGGCCCGGAGGCACCCACGGCACGCCGAACGGTGAGCTTAATCGGCTCGCACCATTACCGCGGGCGATGGCAGACACGGAGTCGTCGGGGATGGACGCCTTCACCCACCTCGGCGAGCGAGTGCGCTCGGCGCTCTCCGAGCGCGGCTTTGCGACGCCGACGGAGCCACAGCGGCGGGCGATCCCGCCGCTGGCGGCCGGCGAGAATGCGCTCGTCCTCGCGCCGACGGGGACGGGCAAGACCGAGACGGCGATGCTACCCGTGTTCGATGCGATCCACCGCGCCGAGGACCGGTTCGGGGTCTCGGCGCTCTACATCACGCCACTTCGCGCGCTCAATCGCGACATGCGCGAGCGGCTGGACTGGTGGGGCGAGTATCTCGACGTCGAGGTGGACGTGCGCCACGGCGACACCACGCAGTACCAACGGGGAAAGCAGGCCGACGACCCCCCGGACGTGCTGGTGACGACCCCCGAGACGTTGCAGGCGACCCTGACCGGCGAGAAGCTCAGAACGGCGCTGTCGGACGTGGAACACGTCGTCGTCGACGAGGTGCACGAACTCGCGTCCTCGAAGCGGGGCGCGCAGTTGACGGTGGGGCTCGAACGCCTCCGTACCCTCGCGGGGCCGTTCCAGCGGATCGGCCTCTCGGCGACCGTCGGCTCGCCCGGAGAGGTGGGCCGATTTCTGACCGGCGACCGCGACTGTGCGATAGTCGAGGTGGCCGCGGGGACGAACGTCGAGTTCCGGGTGCGTGAACCGACGGTGACCGACGAGGACGAGGCGCTGGCGGGAACCCTGGCGACCGACGTCGAAATCGCCAGTCACGTGCGGGCGATTCGCGATATCGTCGCGTCCCACGAGTCGACGCTGATATTCGTCAACACGCGCCAGACCGCCGAGGCGCTCGGCTCGCGGTTCAAGCGCCTAGACGAACCCATCGGCGTCCACCACGGGTCGCTCTCGAAGGAGGCCCGGATCGAGGTGGAGGATACGTTCAAGACGGGCGGCCTCGACGGCCTCGTCTGTACGTCGTCGATGGAACTCGGCATCGACGTCGGGCGGGTCGATCACGTGATCCAGTACGGGAGTCCCCGTGAGGTGGCCCGCCTCCTCCAGCGGGTCGGCCGCGCGGGCCACCGCCGCGACGCCGTCTCGGAGGGAACGGTCATCACGAGCCACCCGGATGACACGCTAGAGGCACTCACGATCGCTCGCCGGGCGGTCGCGGGCGAGGTAGAGCCGGCGACGATCCACCACGGAAGCCTCGACGTGGTCGCCAACCAGACCGTCGGTCTCGTGATGGACCACGGTGAGATCAGCGCCCGTGAGGCCTACGAGACGCTGACACGGGCGTACCCGTTTCGCTCGCTGTCGGCGGCGACGTTTCGGGAGGTGGTGCGGGAACTGTCGTCGAACCGTCTCCTGTGGCTTGACGAGGAGGCCGACCGCCTAGAGAAGTCGGGAGGGACGTGGCGATACTTCTACGCGAATCTGTCGATGATCCCCGACGAGGAGACCTACGAGGTGTACGACCTCTCCTCGCGGGAGACGGTCGGTACCCTCGACGAGCGGTTCGTCCGCAACTTCGCGGGGCCGGGCGAGGCGTTCATCCAGCGCGGCGAAATGTGGCGCATCACCGAGGTCGACGAGGAGGAGGGGCGCGTCGAGGTGACACCCATCGAGGACCCCGCCGGCGAGGTGCCGTCGTGGACGGGCAAAGAGATCCCGGTGCCCGCCGCTGTCGCGGGCGAGGTAGGCGAGATGCGCGACGTGGCGACGACGCAGTTCGCGGGCGGCGCCAACCGTGCCGCCGTCGCCCGCGAGTTCCTCCCGCGGTATCCGGGCGACGAGTACACTGTTAGCGAGGCGCTCGATCCCGTGGAGCGACAGGTCGAGACCGGCGCGCCGACGCCGACGGCCGAGCGTCTCGTCGTCGAGGGACAGGGCCGGACGGTCGTCCTCAACGCCCCGTTCGGCCACGAGGTGAACGAGACGCTCGGCCGACTCTGCTCGGCGCTGATCGGCCAGAAGACCGGATCGTCGGTGGGGATGGAAGTCGATCCCTACCGGATCGAACTGGAGGTACCCGGACGCACCGGCCCGTCGGACGTGGTGGCGGTCTTAGAGACGACCGACCCCGACCACGTCGAGGGACTCTTGGAACTCGCCTTGAAGAACTCGGGGACGCTGAAGTTCACGCTGGCGCAGGTAGCCGCGAAGTTCGGCGCGCTCAAGCGGTATCAGGGGTCGGGCCGGTTCGGCGCCGACCGCCTGCTTGCAGCCTTAGAGGACACGCCGGTGTACGACGAGGCGGTCCGAGAGGTGTTCCACACCGACCTCGCCGTCGACGAGGCGGCGGGCGTTCTGGAGGGAGTCCAGTCGGGTGACATCGAGGTGGCGACCGCACGAGAGCATACGCCCATCGGCACCGGCGGGCGGTCGAGCGGTCGTGAACTGCTCGTCCCCGAGAACGCCGACGCGAGCGTCGTCGAGACACTGAAAGAGCGCATCCGAAACGACCGGGTGATCCTGGCCTGTCTCCACTGCACGGAGTGGACCCGCAAGACGAAGGTGCGACGGGTACCGGACCAGCCTCAGTGTCCGGAGTGTGAGTCGACGCGGGTCGCCGCCCTGAATCCGTGGGCCGACGAGGTGATCACGGCAGTGCGGGCAGCCGAGAAAGACGAGGAACAAGAGAAGATGACCGAGCGCGCCTACCGCTCGGCGAACCTGGTGCAGAGCCACGGCAAACAGGCGGTGATCGCCATGGCGGCCCGCGGGGTCGGCCCGCACAACGCCGCCCGAATCATCGCCAAACTCCGGGAGGACGAGGACGACTTCTATCGCGACATCCTCGAACAGGAGCGCCAGTACGCCCGGACGCAGTCGTTCTGGGACTAGAGCGACGGCGAGACGGTCGTAAGCGCCGCCTCGAAGTCGGCGGCGGCCAGACACACCTCGTCGGCGTGGTCGTTGGCCTCGGCGGCGGGGTAGGCGTCGGCCACCGAGCGCACGGCGCGCACCGCCGCCTCCCGACAGATGGCGGCGAGGTCGGCGCCGGAGTAGCCCCCGGTGCGGGCGGCGAGGTCGTCGAGGTCCACGTCGTCGGCCAGTGGCTTCTGGCGCGTGTGAACCCCAAGGATGGCCCGTCGGGCGGCCTCGTCGGGACCCGGAACCTCGATGTGAGTCTCCAGACGACCGGCCCGGAGGAGCGCCGGATCGAGCGCAGCCTTCCGGTTCGTGGCCGCGAGGACGATCAGGTTGGGGTTGTCGGCGACGGCGTCGAACTCCGTGAGAAGCTGTGAGACGACGCGCTCGGTCACCTCGCTATCCCCGCGGTCCCGGTTCGTCGCCACGGCGTCGATTTCGTCGAAGAAGACGATGGCGGGGGCGGCGCCGCGGGCGCGGTCGAACACCTCGCGGACGGCCTTCTCACTCTCGCCGACGTAGCGATCCAAAAGCTCCGGCCCCTGCACGCGGACGAAGTTGACGCCGCTCTCGGCGGCCACAGCGCGGGCCAGGAGCGTCTTGCCGGTCCCCGGCGGCCCGTAGAGCAAGATCCCGGATGGGGGGTCGGCGTCCGCCGCCTCGAACAGGGGACCGTAGGTGAGCGGCCACGTCACCGCGCGTTCGAGGGTGGCTTTCGCCTCGTCAAGACCGCCGACGGAGTCGAAGCCCTCGGTCGGCGCCTCGGAGACGTACTCGCGCATAGCGCTGGGATCGACGGCCGCCATCGCCGCCTCGACGTCCTCGCGGGTGACCGCAACCGCGTCGGTCGCGGTTCCCTCGCGACGGGCGCGCCGGAGCGCCGACATGGCCGCCTCGGTCACCAGCGATCTGAGGTCGGCGCCGACGAAGCCGTGGGTCCGGGCCGCGAGTCGGTCGAGGTCGACGCCATCTGTCGTCGGCATCCGACGGGTGTGGACGTCGAGAATCTCGCGGCGCCCCGTCTCGTCCGGGACGCCAATCTCGATCTCGCGGTCGAAGCGGCCGCCCCGACGGAGCGCGGGGTCGAGGTCGTCGACGCGGTTGGTCGCGCCGATGACGATCACCTCGCCGCGGGCCTCCAGGCCGTCCATCAGCGAGAGGAGTTGGCCGACGATCCGATCCTCCATCCCGCCGCCTTCCTCGCGCTCCGGCGCGACCGAATCGATCTCGTCGAAGAAGACGATAGCGGGCGCGTTCTCGCGCGCCTCCGCGAACACCTGTCGCAGCCGTTCCTCGCTGTCGCCCTTGTACTTCGAGACGATTTCGGGGCCGGAGACGGAGATGAAGGTCGCGTCCACCTCGTTGGCGACGGCGCGGGCGATCAGCGTCTTGCCGGTCCCCGGCGGCCCGTAGAGCAGGACGCCCTTCGGCGGGTCGACGCCGAGTCGGGTGAACAGCTCCGGCTCCGACAGCGGGAGTTCGATCATCTCCCGGACGCGGTCGAGTTCGTCGTCGAGGCCGCCGATATCCTCGTAGGTGACCCCGGTCGTCGGGCGGCGGCCGGCGCTGGGATCGGGGGCTGCGCTGTCCGCCGCCCCCGTGTCGTCGGCCGGCCGGGCAGACGGGGTCGGCTCGTCGTCCCCGTCGTCCGGTCGCACGGCGTTCGCATCGGCGGCGCCGTGCAGGCGCAGGTCCGTCGTCTCGCCCACCCGAACGGGACCCTCGGGAGCCGTCTCGCGCACCACGAACGCACCGGGATCGAGGCTCCCGACGTGGACCCGGTCGCCGGCACGGAGCGGGCGGCCGTCGAGTTCACGCCGGAGTTCGCGCCGGACCGCGTCGCGGTCGGAATCGACGCCTGCCGGCGCCCCGAGGGTGACCGCCGTCGCGTCGGCGACGGCGGCCGTCCGTACGCGAATCCGGTCGCCGACGGCAACCCCGGCGTTCGCCCGCGTCCCCGCGTCGATCAGGACGGCGTCGTCGGGGACGCCGGCCCGCGCCGGCCAGAGTTTCGCCACCGTCGTCCGGTCCCCATCCAGTAGGACGGCGTCGCCGCTGAGGACGCCGAGTCGCTGTCGGGCCGCCTCCGGGAGCCGCGCAATACCGCGGCCCGCGTCGCGCTTCTCCGCGGCCCGAACCGTGAGTTCGATGCCGGCGCTCTCGGTCATCGTCGTACGGTATGGGTGGCCGACCCTTTACCCTCCCGGCCGCGGTCAGGTCACCGCTCGGTCGGCGGCCGGAGCGCTTCGGCACCTAATATTCCTAGAATCGAAAATATGAGTAGTATTATACGTTGTGGCCGAACACGTTGTAGTATGTCAACCCGTGACGTAACGCACGTCAAAAAAGTCTGTGCGTACATCACCCGCAACGCGTCGGAGGTACTCGTCTTCGAGGGACCGGGCCACGACGGCCTCCAGATTCCGAAAGGGACCGTCGAATCCGGGGAACGCCCCCGGGAGGCGATGGTTCGGGAGGCAATCGAGGAAAGTGGGCTGGCGACGTTCGAGGGGTTGCGACATCTCACGACTGACGTCTGGACCCGTCGAGAGTCGCCACCCAAGCGGTACGTGCGGAGCTTCTATCACGTTCCCGTTCACGAGCCGCGGGACTCGTGGACCCACACCGTCACGGGTGACGGGCCGGAGCGCGGCGCCGAATTCGAGTTCTACTGGGTCGACCTTCCGACCGAGGCCACCTTCGCGCTCGACCTCGACGACTATCTCCACACGCTGACCGGCGTGGTGGGGGAGCCGACGGGTCCCGGCGCCGCCGCGGACTGACGCCACGGGCGGCCGCCGTCGCCACACGTGCGGTGCCAACCTTGATTAGACCCGAAGGCGGGGATCGGATCGTGACACGCGCACACGACACACCGACGACCCACCCACGGGGGGTGGCGTGATGCGGTACCTCGCCCGCAGGGCGGACGGCAGCCCCCTGCTCGGTGACGACGACGGGTTCGTCCCGCTGGCGGCGGCCTACCCCGCGGCGTCGAGCGTCCGCGACGTCCTCCCGGCGGCGCCCGGCGGCCTCACCGACCCCGACGAGGCGTCGGCCGGGCGGGTCGCTCGTGATAGCCTGACCCTCGGGCCGGCGCTCGCTGACCCCGGCAAGCTCTTCGGCATCGGTCTCAACTACGCCGACCACGCCGCCGACCTCTCGGAGACGACACCCGACGAGCCGGCGAGCTTCTTCAAACCCGGCACCGCGGCGACAGGGCCGGGCGGGCCGATCCGGCTCCCGCCGACCGACGTGTCCGACCAGGTCACGGTGGAAGCCGAACTCGCCGTCGTCATCGGGAGGACCTGCCGAAACGTCTCGGTCGAGGAGGCCGACGACGTGATCGCGGGGTATCTGCCGGTCATCGACGTGACCGCCGAGGACATCCTCCAGCGCAACCCCCGCTTTCTGACGCGAGCAAAGAGCTTCGACACCTTCCTCGTGATCGGGCCACACGTTGCGGTTCCGGGACCGGGACGTGACCTCGCGGACGTCGAGGTGCGGACGGTCGTCGACGGCGAGGTGGCGGCCCGCAACGTCGTCGGCAACATGCATTTCTCGCCGCGGGCGTTGGTCGCGTTCCACTCCGAGGTGATGACACTGGAGCCTGGTGACGTGATCTCGACGGGGACTCCTGGGGCGGTACCCGTGGACCCGGGCGATCACGTCCGGGCCGAGGTCGATGGAATCGGATGCGTCGCGGCCGACGTGGTGCGGTAGCTCAGTCGACCGGGGAGAAGACGGGGTCGCCGTCCTCGAAGGAGAGCGACAGCCACGTCTCCACCTCGACGGTCTCCGGACGGTCGCGGGCCAGCGCCGCGGAGACACGGAACGTCGAGAGGTGGCCGGTGTCACGAATCCACGCAACCCGAACCGCCTCCGGATCGTAACCCCCGATAGTCGAGAGGGCCGCGGTGACGGCGCGTTCGTCGTCCGGGAGGACGACCGGAATCGACGCCTTGCGCAGGGAGTTGCTGGTGAGCGCGTTGGTGTACACCTGATCGAGGTCGAGACGGTCGGCGACACGCCGAGTCGTAACGTCGGCCAACCCGACGCCGATGCCGTTGCCGTGGGTCGCCTCGGTGAGGTCCCGGACGACGATCCGGTCGATGTCGGGCGTCGCGGGGTCGGCGGCGTTCAACACTCGGTAGCGCCCGATCACGTTGGTGTCCATCCCGGTTCCCGAGACGTCCTTGCCGATCCGGTCGACGACGAGGACATCGAGGTCATCGTACGGCAGCGTCGGCATGTGTTCGGTGGCGGCGGCCGTCAGGGGTTCCTCGGCGGCGGGCAGGTCGGCGGCGGGAATCCCCTCGACGGTAGCGGTGCGGTCGTGAAAGTTCTCGACGACGGCGAGACCACCGAGAAGCGGCGTCGACTCGCGGACCACCTCGAACGCCGCCTCGACGACCGGGACGTACCCCTCGTCGAGAGCGCGTTCGTGGACCGCCTGCGCCCCGGCCTGCTTGCCCAGGCCGACGGTCGCCATCTTCGTCGGTCCGCTCTCGAATCGCCCGGTGAAGTTGGTGTGGGGCTTCACCCGGTTGACGACGAGGACGCCGTCGGCCGCCAGTGCGGCTGTCGAGAAGTGGACGGGCGCGCCGACGGCGGACTCGCCGAGGACCGTCGTGTCCATGCGGGCGTCGACCGGACAGCCGAGGGCGTCCTCGGTGAGGCCGAGGCCGGCGAGTGTCTCGCGCTGGCCGTCGGCGGTCGCTCCGCCGTGACTGCCCATCGCCGGCACGACCACGGGGTCGAACCCTCGCTCGCGGAGTTCGTCTACGACGGTTTGGGCGATGGGGACGATGTCGTGGACCCCGCGACTCCCGAGACCGACGGCAACCGTCGCGCCGGTCGGCAACTCCGCGAGCGGGAGAGCATCGAGTTCGGTGCGTGTCCGGCCGGTCACGTCGTCGAGTGCCGGCGTCTCGGGCTCGTATCGCACCCGCGCGAACCGCGGAAGTGACGGAGTCGAGAGCGCCGCGTCGACGACGTCGCCGTCGGGAAAGCGCATGGTCGAGGCTCGGGCGAGCGGACCGTAAAGCCCCCGCCGGGCGTGGGAGGCGTTCACACTTTAGTACCGGCCCCGCGAACCGGCGGCCATGATCGACCCACCCGGCAGAGCGGTCGGCGGATCGATACCGCACATCGCTGGCGACCCGTGGGGACGAACGCCGCCGCGACAGGGGGAGGCTCCGAATGCGTGACTACGGCGCGGCACCGACAGAGCGGGCCGATGCCCGCGACGTGCGGATCACCGGCGTCGAGACGGCGGTGATCGAGGGCAACTTCGACTGGAACCTCGTGCGAATCCACACCGACGCGGGCGTCACCGGCCTGGGCGAAGCCTACCGCGGCGGTCGGGTGACGGACATTGTGGACTACATGACCGAGTTTCTCGTCGACGAGAACCCCCTCGACGTCGAACGGCTCTTTCGGCGGCTGATCCAGGAGACGTCCGGCCACGGCGGCACGACCGGGAAGGTGGTCACGGCGGCCTCGGGGGTGGAAATCGCGCTCTGGGACCTCGCGGGCAAACTCCTCGATATCCCCACCTACCAGTTGCTCGGCGGGAAGTACCGCGACGAGGTGCGACTCTACTGTGACTGCCACGCCGGAGAGGCCTACGCCGTCGACACGGGGTACACCGAGTACGGAGACGAGGAGTCCTACCAGCCTGCGGCGTACGCGGAGACGGCAGAGCAGGCCGTCGAGATGGGCTTCGACGCGATCAAGTTCGACCTCGATACGCCCGGCGACAACGACCCAGATCCGTTCAACGGCCGCCTGTCCGCGGCGGACGTGGCCGAGAAACGCGATATCGTCGCCGCGGTCCACGAGGCCGTCGGCGACGACGCCGAGGTCGCCTTCGACTGTCACTGGGACTACTCGCTCGATACGGCAAAGCGCCTGGCCCGAGAACTGGAGCCGTACGACCTGCTCTGGTTGGAGGACGTGGTCCCCCCCGAGAACGTCGACGCCCAGCGGGAGGTGGCTCGCTCGACGTCGACGCCGCTGGCGACCGGCGAGAACCGCTTTCGCGTCCACGAGTTTTCCGACCTTCTCTACGACTTTGCCGTCGACGTGGTGACGCCGGACCCGACGACCTGTGGCGGTCTCGCGGAGTCGCAGGCAGTCGCCAATCGGGCCGAGGAGAACTATATCACCTTCGCCCCGCACAACGTCTGTAGCCCGGTGGGAACGATGGCCTGTGTCCACCTCGGAGCCGCCGTCGCCAACTTCGGCTACCTCGAGTATCACGCACTGGAGGTGGACTGGTGGGACGACCTGCTGGTCCGGTCGACGCCGCTGATCCGGGACGGCCGGATCGCCGTCCCCGAGACGCCGGGGCTTGGCATCGAACTCGACGAGGACGTGGCCGCCGCCCACGCCAAGGGTGACGGCCTCTGGACGGATCGGACCGCGTGACCCACCGCCCGACAGCACGCGGGTCGGGGACGGAGGGGTCCGGCGTGAGAGCCGCCTGGCTTACCGCCTCCGACCGATTTTATTACGCGTCCGCGTGGACAGAGGGACATGGATCTCGAACTCGACGGCACGAGCGCACTGGTGACCGCATCGAGCAGCGGCCTCGGCAAGGCGTCCGCGCGGGCGCTGGCCCGGGAGGGGGCGAACGTCGTCGTCAACGGTCGAGACGAGAACCGACTGTCTGCGACAGTGTCGGAACTGAACGACGTCGGCGACGGCGAGGTGATCGGCGTCCAAGGCGACCTGACCGAGGCGGCGGACATCGAGCACCTGGTCGAGCGGACCGTCGAGGCGTTCGGAGGAATCGACTCGCTGGTCACCTCCGCGGGCGGGCCACCGTCCGGTCCCTTCCTCGATACGACGGATCAGGACTGGTACGACGCCTACGACCTACTCGTGATGAGTGTCGTCCGGACCGTCCGCGAGGCCGCCCCGTACCTCGAGAAGTCAGCCGAGGGAACCATCACCTGCATCACCTCGCGGTCGGTGAAGGAAGCCATCGACTCGCTGGTGCTGTCGAACTCGGTGCGGATGTCCGTCGTCGGGTTGGAAAAGACCCTCTCGCAGGAACTCGCGCCGGCGGTGCGCGCGAACACGGTGTTGCCCGGTCCCCACGAGACCAGTCGCATCGAGGACCTGATCGAACAGGCTATCGAGCGCGGCGACTACGACAGCTACGAGGAGGGACTGGCCGACTGGGCCGAGGGCAACCCGCTCGAACGCATCGGCGACCCGATGGAACTCGGCGACACCGTCGCCTTCCTCTCCTCGCCTCGCGCGGGGTACATCAACGGCGTCGCCCTCCCCATCGAGGGCGGCGAGAGCGGGTCGAACCTGTAGGTTCGCCCGCGGCGCGAGAGCGGGGCACTTTTCCGGGCGTGAACGGAGACGGTAGGATAATGGGGTGGAGCGAATGAAGTCGGTGCGGGTCAACTGGCGACAGAGCGTCGCGCTCACCGGGACCGTCATCAAGTACCTCTCGGTCGCGATGCTCGTGCCGCTGGCGCTCAGTCTCGTCTACGGAGAGGACACGGTTGCCTTTCTGCTGTCAATCGGCCTCACAGTCGCGGTCGGTATCTCACTGGAGCAGTTCGACGACGACCCACAACTCGGCGCTCGGGAGGCGTTCCTCCTCGTCGCCCTGGCGTGGGGAGCCGTCGCGCTCATCGGCGCGGTCCCCTACGTCGTCGCGGGCTACGGTACCGAGTCGGCGCTCGGGCACCCGATCAACGCGCTGTTCGAGTCGATGTCCGGGTTCACCACGACCGGTGCGACCGCCACCGAGGAAATCTCCTTCGAGCGCCACTCCCGGGCGCTGTTGATGTGGCGCCAACTCACCCAGTGGCTCGGGGGGATGGGGATCATCGTGCTGATGGTCGCCATCCTACCCGAGGCGGCGGTCAACGGCGCACAGCTGATCGAGTCGGAGGCGCCAGGACCGGAACTACAGAAGTTGACGCCGAAGATTGCCGAGACGGCGCGCCTCCTCTGGCTATTCTACATCGGCTTTACCGTCGTGTATATCCTCCTCCTGCTCGGCCTCCACTACGCGGGGATGGCGCCGAATATGGACGCCTACAATGCCGTCGCCCACGGCTTCACGACGTTGCCGACGGGCGGGTTCTCCCCGGAGGCCGACAGCATCGCCGCGTTCTCGCCGGCCGTCCAGTGGGTCGTCATCCCCTTCATGCTGATCGCGGGGATGAACTTCGCGCTGTTCTATCTAATCTTGCAGGACAACTACGCCGAGTTCCTTCGCGACCGCGAGTTGCAGGCCTACCTGGGCGCGAACGCCGGCCTGATCGTCGTCCTCTGGGGGTTGCTCTTCACCGGGTCGGCGCCCGTCCTCGAACTTGGGGGCGCCACCCAGGGCGCCGTCGAGAACTCGCTCCGGCAGGCAACGTTTCAGATCGCGTCGCTGCTGAACTCGACGGGGTACGCAACGAGCGACTTCGCGCAGTGGGGGACACCTGCCCAGGGACTCCTGCTGTTGGCGATGTTCGTCGGCGGATCGGCCGGATCGACCGGCGGCGGTGTGAAGGTCGTCCGGTGGCTTGTCGTCATCAAGGGGATCCGACGACAACTGTTCACGACGGCCCATCCGGACGCGATCAAGCCGGTGCGACTCGGCGGCCACGTCGTCGACGAGGAGGTCATCGGCGCCATCTACGGATTCACGCTCCTGTACCTGCTTACCTTCGGCGTGGCCACGGTGTTGCTCCTGCTCGACGCGGGACGTGTCGGCCTGGATATGACGACACTCGAGGCGGTCAGCGCAACCCTAGCCACCATCGGTAACATCGGGCCGGGCTTTGGCTTCCTGGGGCCGTTCGGGAGCTACGTCGACTTCCCGGGGACCAGCAAACTGCTGATGATCTTCCTGATGTGGATCGGCCGGCTGGAGATCATCCCCGTGTTCGTGATGTTCACCGGCGCGTTCTGGACCGACTGAGCGAGAGTGCCGAAGCGGGGAGCCGGCCCAATCGGAGAGGGTGACCGGCCGTTACGGGTCCAGTCCGTACAGCCCGGCGCGGACGAACACGAGAACCGGAATGATCTCTAGACGACCGATCCACATGTTGACGACGAACATCGCCTCGGCCACGGGAGGCATCGTCGGGCCGGTGATGCCCGAGGAGAGGCCGACGTTCCCCTGGGCGCTTGCGACTTCGAACAGCGCGTCGGCGTAGCCGAAGTCGGGACCGGCGACGTTGGCGAGGACGACGCTCCCGACGACGAGGGCGGCAATCCACAGTAAGGTCACGATTGCGGCCTCGCTGAACTCTCGTTCCATCGCCTCGCGGTCGAGGGTTCGGCCGCCGATGCGCGCCGTCACGACGGCGCTTTTCGGGAGGAAAACCCGCGAGAACTGCCAGATGATGCCGCGCGCGATGGTGTATCCGCGGACGATTTTGATGCCGCCGACGGTGGACCCGGCCGCGCCGCCGAGGACCATCGCACCGACGACCATCACCTTGGCACCGGCGAGCCAGCGGCCGACGGGTGCCGACTGGAACCCGGTGCAGGTCAGCGCACTCACCCACTGGAACGTCGAGTCTCGGATCGCATCGAGGCCCGCAGCGTCGAGACCCGGGACCGAAAACGGGAGGAACGAACGGGTGGCGAACGCGTCGGCCGTCGCGGGAACGGCCCACACGTTCTGTGCCGAGAGACCGACGACGCCGACTGCGAGCAGGACGAACAGCCAGCGGGTCTGGAGATCAGACACCAGTTCACCCACCTCCCTGTCGTGCAAGACGACGTAGTGAACGGGAAAGGCGATGGCGCCGAGGATCATGATCGGGAGAAGGACCGTCTCGACCAGCGGCGAGTTGTACGTCGCGATGGAGTTGTCGGTGACGGAGAACCCACCGGTCGTGAGTCCCGTCATGGCGTGATTGAGCGCCTGCCAGGCGGCCTCCCGCATGGAGAGGGACTCGGCGTACGCGCTGTCGCTCGCGAGGATGGCCCCGAACAACAGGGCGAACGCGAGGACGGTATAGCCGACGACGAGTCGCCAGACCGTCCGCACCGTCGAGACGATACTCGGGTGGATCTTCTCCTCGCGAGCCTCGCTCCGATAGAGCGCGTAGCTCCCGCTTCCTGGGCGTGCGAGAATGGAGACGGTCAGGACGATGACGCCGACGCCGCCGACCCACTGGATGAACGACCGCCACCACTGAAGCGCCCGGGGAAGCGACGGTTCGTGGATGGCCATCGTCAGACCGCTGCCGGTCCACCCGCTCATGCTCTCGAAGAAGGCGTGAAGCGGGTCGCGGAAGTAGGCGAGACTGGAGCGAGTCGTGACGCCGCCGACACGGATCGGCTCCCACGCCGCTGCGTTGGCACCGGCGGGCACGAACGTCTCCATCACGGCGGGCGGCGTCAGCCACGCGGTCAACAGGAACGGGAGCGCGCCGAACGTGGCGACAGCGAACCAGCCGCCGGCGGCGATGACCATCCCGTGTTTCATCTCGGGGGGCGGCGCGTCCGCGAACGCTCTGTTGGCGACGCCGCCGACGACGGCGGCGATACCGCCCGCGAGGAGACAGCCGAGCGCCGCGTGTAACTCGCCGAACGCGAGGGCGAGGGCGGTCGTGATCGTCATCAGCCCCGCCTCCATCAACAGAAGCGAGCCGATATCGCGGGCGATGATCCGCAGGTCGGTCGGGAACGGTCCGTGACGGCCGGACATGTCAGTCGTTGCCCTCACCGTGGCCGAAGATGTCGGTCACTTCGGGTGTCGCCCCGTCGCCCGAGTATACCGTGAGCAGATCGCCCGCCTCAATGCGTGTGTTGCCACGAGGCGCGAGCGGTTCGCCGTCGCCGTCGCGTTCGACCGCGACGATCAGCATTCCCTCGCCGAGAAGTCCCGCATCGTTGGCTTCCCGCAGGCTCATGCCCGCGATGGGCGCGTCGGGCCCGACGGTGATCTCGAACACCTCCGCCTCCTCGCCGATGCGCATGAAGTCGACGATAGAGGGGCGCTCGACCGCCCGATAGAGATATTCGGCGATGAGACGCTGTGGATTCTGCATCGTGTTGACCCCAATCTGCTGGAAGAGGTTCATGTGCTCGGGGTTGTGGACGACCGAGACGATGTTCGGAATCTCCAGTTCCTGTGCCAGCAGACAGACCATGACGTTCGTCGCGTCCTGATCGGTCGTCGAGATGAGCGCGTCCGCGCGCTCGGCGCCGGCGTCCCGCAGCGTTTCCTTGGTCGTCGCGTCGTCGTTGAGAACGAGGCAATCATACTGCCTCGACGCGCGTTCGGCCCGCTCCTCGTTGCGTTCGATGGCGACCACGTCGTTGCCACCGGTCGTGGCGATTTCGAGCAACGGCGTACCGATGTCGCCGGCTCCGACGATCACGAGATACATTGCTCGCACTATTCCGGACCGACCGTTGAAATTCTGCCGCTCTGTCGGTCCGTGCGAGAGAGAATTAATATCGCGAGATGTGGTTTATCGGGGCGTTTCGGGAATCAGTATCTTCAACACGGCGCGCCCCGGAGTCGGGCGCATGAGCCTCGAAATGACCCACGACTGCCCGGAGTGTTCGAACGACCAGTTCTGGCTGACCGCGAGTACGACGATGCACTTGGGGGAGAAAACGAAGTGGACCTGCACCGAGTGTGACTACAAGCTGATCCGGATCAACGGCATCGACAGCTCTGAGTCCGCCGCGCTCTGAGGCAGACGGCCGGACACCGGAGGTGATTCCCGGTTACTCGATGTTGTCGCGGTACTCTTCGGCCGTCAGTAGGTCGTCGAACTCGCTCTCGTCGCTCGGGTCGACCTCCAGCATCCAGCCGTCGCCGTAGGGATCCTGGTTGAGCAGTTCCGGGGCGTCGAACAGGTCCTCGTTGACGGCAGTCACCGTCCCCGAGACCGGCGAGAGGAGGTCCGAAACGGCCTTGATGCTCTCGACGACGCCGAACTCCTCCTCGGCGGTCACCTCGCTCCCGGCGTCGGGGAGTTCGACGAACACCACGTCACCGAGTTCGTCCTGTGCGAAGTCCGTGATGCCGATACGGACCGTCTCGTCGGTCGTCGTCCACTCGTGCGATTCCAGATACCGTCGGTCGCTGGGGATGTCGAAGCTCATTTGTCGATGAATGGCGGGCTAACGACTTTTGCCTGCTTCGGTTCGCCCCGGACGACGACTCGAACGCGAGTGCCAGGGGGTGCCGCGTCGGCCGCGAGGTAGCCGAGTCCAATCGGTTCGCCGAGTGTGGGACTCATCGTGCCGCTGGTGAGGTGACCGAGGTGGTCGCCGTCGGCGTCGACCACCTCGTAACCGTGTCGCGGGACGCCCCGTTCGAGCAACTGGACACCCCGGAACCGCTCGTCGACGCCCTCACGCTCGGCGCGTTCGAGCGCGTCACGCCCGACGAACGTCGTGTCGAGGTCGACAGTCCAGCCGACGCCGGCCTCGTACGGCGTCCGCGGTTCGTCCGTGGGGTCGAAGTCCTGTCCAGAGAGGAGAAATCCCATCTCCAGACGGAGGGTGTCGCGGGCGCCGAGACCACAGGGCTGGCAGTCGAATGCCGACCACACCGTCTCGGCCGCGTCCCACGGACAGAGGAACTCGAAGCCGTCCTCGCCGGTGTAGCCCGTCCGCGACGCGAGCGACCGGACGCCAGCCACGTCGAGGAAGGTAGCCTCGAAGCGACCGACGTCGCGGGTCGCACCGTCTGTCACGTCGGCAGCGAGATTCGGTGCATCCGGACCCTGTAACGCGAGCATCGCCCACTCCTCGGTCGTGTTCTGCACCGTCGCATCGAGGCCCCACTCGTCGCGGTGTTCGACCCACCGGGTGTACATCTCGGCGTCGTGTCCGGCGTTCGGAACGAACAGGTATCGGGGGTCCGCGTCGTCGGGGAGGCGAAACACCACCGTGTCGTCGAGGATGGTTCCGTCCGCGTCGGTGATACAGGCGTACTGGGTGTCGCCCGGATCGAGTTCGGTCACATCGTTGGTGGTCAGCCGGTTCACCAACGCCGCCGCGTCGGGACCGGACACCTCGATTTCGCCCATGTGCGATACGTCGAACAACCCCGCGGACTCCCGGACGGCCGCGTGTTCGGTGCTGATGGAGTCGAACTCCACCGGCATCTCCCAGCCGCCGAATTCGGTGAACGAGGCCCCTTGCGAGGCGTGTGTCTCTCGCAAGGGTGGCTTCCGTAGACCCATACCGGGACAACGACACCTCGGGTCGTAATGCTTTGGCCTTCGTGTCTCTCGCGGCGTCGATAAACGTCATATCGCGATATCAAATGGTCGCTCGCCGCTCGATGCGTGGACTGAAGATTCGACGACGGTATGCACCGGAGAGTCGTCGGCCGCCGGTCGACTGCCGGTCGAACCGTATTCGGCTTCGTCGTCGACCCTCTGCGCCGAGAGCGCACAGAAACGTTGTCTGAGTAATATTTTGACGGGTGGCCGGGACACGCCGACGGCCGCCGACACCCGCCCTTTTTGTGGATCCGTGTCGCGCCCTTCGCTATGCCCGTCGCTCCGGTCGCGTTGGCCGTGTGGGGGATATCGACGCCCGTGACGGCCGAGATGCTCGTCGTCTTCGCGCTCATCCTGCTCGCGCTCGTGCTCTTCGCGACCGAGCGATTCCCGGTCGATGTCACGGCCATTCTGGTGATGGTCCTCCTGATGGTGCTCGAACCGTGGACGCAGATTTCGCCACGAGAGGGAATCTCCGGGTTCGCCAACCCCGCGACGATCACGGTCCTGGCGATGCTCATCCTGAGCACGGGGATCAACCGGACCGGCCTCGTCCAGTTGCTCGGCCGGAAGATGGCGGCGTTTGCCGGGACCGACCGGCGCAAGCAACTCGCGGCGACGGTCGGCGTCACCGGGCCGATCTCCGGGTTTGTCAACAACACGCCGGTCGTCGCGATTCTCGTCCCCGTCATCGCCGACCTTGCCCACGAGGGGAACACGTCGCCCTCGAAGCTCCTCATGCCGCTGTCGTTTGCCTCGATGCTCGGCGGGACGCTGACGCTCATCGGCACCTCGACGAACATCCTGGCGAGCGACATCGCGGCCCAGTTGGGTGCCGAAAATCCCGCCCTCGGGCTGGAGGCGTTCGGGATGTTCGAGTTCACCAAACTCGGCATCGTCGTCTTCGTCGTCGGCGTCCTCTATCTCATGACCGTCGGGGTGCGACTCCTGCCGGAGCGGGTGCCGGCCGACGAGGACCTCGTCGAGGAGTACGACCTCCAAGAGTATCTCACCGACGTCGAGGTGCCGATGGGGTCATCGCTGATCGGCCAGACCGTCGAAGAGGCGCTCGGCGACGACGACCTCGACATCGACGTGTTGCAGTTGCTTCGGGACGGCGAGGGGTTCACCGAGCCTCTCGCCCGCAAGGAGATCCGCCCGGACGATACCCTCCGTCTGCGGACGAGCCGCGAGACACTCGAACGAATCATAGACGTCGAGGGTCTCTCCCTGTCGGGTGGCCCCAGGACCGAGGACGACTTGGGAGCCGACGACGAACCGCCGATGCTTGTCGAGGTGGTCGTCCCGTCGGGGTCGTCGCTCGTCGGCGAGACACTGGCGAGTTCGACGTTTCGCCAGCGTTACGACGCGAACGTTCTCGCCTTTCGGAGCCACGGCGACGTGGTCCGGGACCGCTTCGAGGACATCCGCATCCGCGTGGGCGACACCTTACTCGTGCAGGCGCCGCCCGATAGCTTCGCACGTTTAGTCAACAACGAGGACTTCATCGTCGCTCACGAGTTCGACGAGACCACCTACCGACGCGAGAAGATTCCGTTCGCGGTGGGGATCATCGCCGGTGTCGTCGCGCTCCCGGCACTGAACGTCCTGCCCGTCGTCGTCTCGGCACTCGCGGGCGTCGTGGCCATGGTTTTCACCGGCGTGCTCAAGCCCACGGAACTCTACTCGTCGGTCGAGTGGAACGTGATCTTCCTGCTGGCAGGGGTGATCCCGCTCGGGATCGCCCTCCAACAGACGGGGGCCGCCGCGCTACTCGGTGACGCCGCCGCCGCGACGGCGACGGTGTTACCGCCGATTGGTGTGCTGTGGGTGTTTTACATCGCAACCGGGCTGCTGACGAGCGTCATCAGCAACAACGCGAGCGTCGTGTTGTTGATCCCGGTCGCCGCCAACGCCGCCCAGGCTATCGGGGGCAACGTCTTCGCCTTCGTCCTCGCGGTGACGTTCGCCGCCTCGACGGCGTTTATGACGCCCGTGGGCTACCAGACGAACCTCTTCGTCTACGGTCCCGGTGGGTATCGGTTTTCGGACTTCCTACGGGTTGGCGCCCCGCTCCAGCTTCTGCTCTCGGTCGTCACCGTCCTCGGCATCGCCTTCTTCTGGGGTGTCCGGGCCTGACGGCGGTCACCGGCCCGGCATCCCGGCTGACTTGCGCATAGCCAACAGGTCGTACTTCAGGTATCGGCGTACTGTACGCCTACATTCGGAATAATTTAGTATGTGATGATCGTAGCGTCGTCGATTCACGACACCCATGAGAGAGATCGAGTTCTCGGTGCAGTACGAACCCGGCACCGACGCGCTGATGGACGTGTTCTACGAGTATCCGTCTCTCTCCTGTCGGTCGTCGGCCTGCTATTCGAGTCCGTCGACAATGTGGCGGATCGACCACGTACACGGGCCGGAGGCGGGGATCGAGGCGTTCACCGACGTGTTTCTCGACGAGGAACGCTGCAACGAGTGTCTGGACCAGCCGGGATGTGACTCTCGGCGGGAGTATCACGTCCTCGACCGGACGCCGACCTCGCGGACGATCTACACCTACCGCCAGGAGGTCCACCGGTGTCACTCCCTGCCCTACTTCGTGCTGGACCACGTCGGGGAGGGCGTTGTCTTCGAGTCCTGCCGGGCGGACGGGGAGTACCGCTGGAAGATCCTCTACCCGGGCGAACAGGCCGTCGGCGAACTGTTCGACACCATCGAGACGAACCTCCGGGACGGCCTCTCGCTTGAACTCTCCCACCTTCGGCAGTCGGGGAAGTGGGACGCCGACGTACGCACGGCCTTCCAACTCTCCCACGAGCAGTGGGAGACGCTAACCCACGCCGTCGACGCAGGCTATTACACTCGTCCGCGCGAGGTGACGGTCGCCGAGTTGGCGGCAGACCTCGACGTCCCGCGGTCGACGGTGCAGTATCGCCTGCGCTCGGCGGAGGACATCGTCGTCTCCGAGTTCGTCCGCAACACGCTCTGAGCGACCGGCCGTGGACGTGCCGGCGCCGTCGACCCGCCGAGGGTGCCCGTGACGTGAGTCCGAGCCACACCCCATCTGCCGGGAACCGGGACGTATATGTCCGCAAGCAGGATAAAAGACGCATGAACCCTCTCGGATGGCTGTCCGGCGGCCGAGACGACGAACCGCGGGTGGCGCTGTTCGTTGACGGGCCGAACGTCCTCCGCGAGGAGTTCGACGTGGACTTAGACGACGTACGCGAGGCGGCGACGGCCGCAGGGCGTCCGGTGACGACCCGCCTCTACGTCGACGAGCACGCGACGCCGAAGCTGATCCAGGCCGCCGAGGCCCGCGGATTCGAGGTGGTCGTCACCAGCGGCGACGTGGACGTGAAACTCGCGGTCGATCTGACCCGGTTCGCCGTCGAAGAGCGGGCGGACGTAATCGCCGTCGCCTCCCGGGATACGGACTTCAAGCCGGCCGTCGAGACGGCCAACGCCTGTGGACTCCACACGCTGGCCATCGCGCCCGGCGAACACGGCCGCTCCGACGCGCTTCGAAACGCCGCCGCCGAAAGCGTCACCCTCGAGTGAGCCGGCAGTTCGTCGACCGAGACGCCGTGGAGCGCGACCGGAGTCACTCCGCCGCGGTGGCGTTCTCCGCGCTCAGTTCCCGTGCTCGGTCCACCCACTCATGTTCCGGAAACGGGGCCGGCCGCACCTCGTACGTGTAGCGATAGTCTTCCCCGTCCGCGTCGACGGTGAGGTCGAAGGCGTACACGACGCCGTCCCCAACGCCGAGTCGGAGCGTCCCGTCGACGACCGGCGGTCCGCGGGTATCCGGGCGGCTCCCGGTCGCCCGGTAGGTGACGACGGGAACGCCGTGGTGTGTCGTCGTCTCGACGGCTTCCCACGTGTACGCGTCGAGGAGGTCAGGATGGCGCCCGATGTTGGTGGGAGCGACGCTTCCGTAGTGCCGGTCGTACCGGTAGTACGCGTCGGTGGCCGCGTCGTAGACGAAGGAATCGTCCGCGTCGAGCTGCTGGCGTTCGCGTTCGGGGACGCTATCGGCCGGCTGGACGAACGCGTACGTCGACCCGTCGATGTAGACGCGGCCGTCGTTCCAGCGTTCGCCGACAATCGCCCCCGTCGAGGAGTCGATGTAGTAGTTCCCCTCCACGAGCCGACGCTCGGGCGGCGCCGTATAGACGATGGCGTACGACTCCCAGTGGTCACGAGGGCTGTCCGCGACGCTCCGGTTGTCGGCATCCAGCGCCGCGAAGTCGACGTGATTCGGCCCGGCACCCTCGGGATACTCCCGCTCGGGGGTCGGGGTGCCCGTCCCGTCGGACGGGGTCGCGGGTGCGGCACAGCCGGATAGGACGACAATTGTCGCCGAGAGAACGAGCGCGAGGCGTCGATCCATCGTGTTATCGCGGTCCTCGAACGGAGGGCACGTAATGGTCCTGATGGGTCAAACGGTGATTGTCGTCCCGGGACACACCCGGACCGGCAGCGAATGCGTTCCGGCCGCCCGTGTCGGGCGCGGTCGAGGGGACGATCCGACCGAACTTTGCCTGCCCAGCCCCCAGTGGCGCCCGTGACCGATCCGGAACTCGACACGCCGGTACTCGACGACCACCTCCACCTCGACCCCGACGCCGGACAGGGACTCGACGCCGTCCGTGACTTCCGTCGTCTCGGCGGGACGCATCTGCTCGTGGTGAACAAGCCGTCGTGGCACCTCGGCGTCGAGGCCGAGGCGGGCGCGGACTTTCGTGCCGTCTTCGAGCGAACGCTCGACGCCGTGGCGGACGCCAGCGACCTGTTGCCGGGGCGCGCGTGGCCGGTGCTGGGCGTCCATCCCGGGCTGATCTCGCGACTCGTCGACGAACGCGGCCTCGCGCCGACGGCGGCGCGCGACCTGATGCAGGCGGGACTGGATGTCGCCGCGGAGTACGTCCGTGACGGGCGCGCCCTCGCGCTCAAGTCGGGGCGGCCCCACTACGACGTGTCCGACGAGGTGTGGGACGCCTCGAACGACGTCCTCCGGCACGCCCTCGACCTGGGAGCGGACCTGGGCTGTGCGGTCCAGTTGCACACGGAGGCCAGCGAGGACCTGACCGAAATCGCGTCGTGGGCGGAGACGCGGGGGCTGCCGGCCCACCGCGTCGTGAAACACTACGCTGGTCCGACGCTCGCGGGGCCGACGCCGAGCGTGATGTGTCGCAAGGAGTGGCTCCGGGAGGCCGCCGAGCGGGGAGAACCGTTTCTGATGGAGACGGACTTCGTCGACGACCCCGAGCGCCCCGGGGCGGTGATGGGGCCGAAGACGGTTCCGCGACGGGTCCGAACCCTCCAATCGGAGGGGTACGACGACGCCATCAGACTGGCCCACGTCGAGACGCCCGCCCGCGTGTACGGGATCGACACCGAGGCGACGCTGACGGGGTGACCGCATCGACCCGCGTAGAATCGGCGGTACGAGGGAGTACATCGGCGGCTCGGCGGCGGGAGTATCGGAAAGGTCTTTGAGTCCACGAACGTTCGATCAGGGTATGACCGACGAGGAGGACACGTTCTACACCGAAGACCGCTGGCAGAACTGGATCGGTCGAGTAGCGGAGGAGGAACTCGACCCGGAAAACGAGGATTCGGCGCGACTCCTGCTCAACCTGCAGGATGACGCCGCCATCGCCGTCGCGAAGATCATCAGCGCCCACGAGGACGGCCGCCTCGACGAGGAGGCAGCAATCGACGAGTTGGCCGGCGTCCGCGACATCGTCCTCGAAGATGTCGACCTGGAGGACGAGGAAAAGCGAATGCTGGTCGACGGCGTCCAGACGAGCCTCGTCTGTGTCTTCTACGCCGCCGAGGAGTACATCGCCGCCGGCGCGGCCGAGGACGGCACCATCGAGGAGTACGTCCACGCCGCGGCCGACGCCGAGGCCAACGAGGACCTAGACGCCGCGCTCGGCTACCTCGTCCAGGCCGGGACGCGCATCATCGACGGCGACGAACTCGATATCGCCCTCGTGGAGGACTTAGAGTACGGCCTGGTCTCGGAGTGGGTCAACGGGCTGGACAGCCTCCAGAGCGCGATGAGCGATCCGGAAGTCGTCGAGGAAGACGAGGACTGATAATCGGGCCGGCACCCTTTTGAAGGCCGGTGGCAAAGGCTCGCTATGCGATTCCGGGACGACCGGCGAGCCGCCGCCCTCCAAGTCGGCGCCATTCTCCTCCTTGGCTTTCTCGTCATCGGCTTGGCGCTCTACCAATCGACGGTCGTGCCCGACCAGAACAAGCGCGTGGAGTTCGACCACAACCAGCAGGTTCAGGGGAGCCTACAGGACGTACGCAACGGTATCCTTCGAACCGCGTCGGCCGAACGAACCAGTCCGACGGCGGTGCCGCTCGGCACCCGCTATCCGACCCGCATCGTCGCGGTGAATCCGCCGCCATCGAGCGGGAGCTTACGGACCGAACCCGGCGGGAAAGTGTCGATTGTCAACGCCACGGCAGTCGACGGCGAGACGGCCGACTTCTGGAACGGGAGCAACCGCTCGTACGCGACCCAGCGGCTGAGCTACCGTCCCGATTACAGCCTGTATCAGAACGCTCCGCGGACGGCGTACGCCGACACGGTGCTGTACAACGGGTTCGACGACGACCGAAATCGGGCGGTGACCGATCAGCAACTCCTCAGCGGAAACCTCATCTACGTCGTCGCGCTGAACGGGTCGTACAGCCGGAGCGGGACCCAGGCCGCGACGATCAGTCCGTCCCCCGTGAGCGCGAGTGACCGAACCGTCGCGGTCAACGGGAGCGACATCGAAATCAAAGTGACGACCGACCTCTCCGAGAGCGAGTGGGAGCGCCTGCTCGCCGATCAGTACGAGAGCAACGGTGGACGGATCGACGGGAACGCGGACGGCGTGACCGTCTATCCGAGCAACGAGACGCTCGTGGTCGACCTCGTCTCCAACCGCACCTACCGCCTGCGGATGGCGAAGGTCGGTGTCGGCACCGGCGTGACCGACACCACCGAGCAGTACCTGACCGTCGTCGACGGTGCCGACAGTGTCACCGCGGGTGGCACTCGTCGGATCGTCCTCGAGGTGCGGGACGGGTACAACAACCCCGTCTCGGGCGTGCCCGTCGAGGCTGCCGTCGATGGTGAGGGGTCGATTCGGCCGACGACGGGAGCCTCGGACGGGCAGGGACGGGTCGTCTACGAGTACGGCGCTCCCGACTCGCTCTCCAGCGCACGCGACGATAGCATCAACTTCAGCTTCAAGCGGCCCGTGGATCGGCCGGACTTCAGCGGCGAGGAACCGGAGTCGGTACGGATCAACGTGACCGTGGTGCCGCTGGGGAACGTCGGAGACATACCGGGAGGCACGACGTACGTCTACCCGGACGAGTTTGACGACGCAGTCGACGGAAACGAGGCCTTCGAGAACTCCGACGTGCCGCCGGACGATCCGGCGGGGGACATCGACGACTTCGAGAATATGCAAGCGGCAAACGGTCAGACCGCCAGTCTAACCACCAGTGGTAGCGACCTCAACGTCGGAACCGTGACCCGGAATGTCGGGTCCACGAGCACGTACGAACTGGATATCGGCTACGAGAGCAACAAGGCTGGGAAGGTGGATGTACGGATCGTCGACGACGACGACACCGTCCTCCAAACGATTCCGCTGACCGACTTCAACGACGGTCCGGTAACGCTGAACGGCGCCGCGACGGACGAGGTTAGCAACACCGGAACGCTTTACGTTCGATACGAGCGAACGGGTCCGGGAGGCGACTCCGTGACGGTCGATGTCGATTACCAGCGGCTCGTTGTTGGCTGACGCCCCCATCCGGTTCGATCTGGACACCAGTCACGCTATCAGTCCTAATACTATCGTCGACAGACTCATACCGTGGACCGACTGATTTCAACGCGACAGATGCCCGACCGTGCCCAGTCCGAACTCGTCGGCACCATCCTCGTCGTCGGCCTCGTCGTCGCCTCCGTCGGCGTGGCGGGCGCGTACGCGATGGAGACGGTCACGCAGTCCTCGGAGGCGCCACAGGCCACCGTCACGGGACAGGTCGACACGGACGGGATCACCCTCTCGCATCAGGGCGGCGACTCGCTCCCGAGCGAGGACCTGCGACTGGTCGTCCGGGTGAACGAGAGCGGGACGGGACTCGGGTGGAGCGACGGAACGCTCTCGGGCGGGGACGACACCTTCGACCCCGGCGAAGGCTGGAACGTCTCGGAGAGCTACGCTCCGGGCAGCGTCGTGACGATACGGCTGGTGGACGAACCCACGAACACGGTGTTGTTCCGGGCGGAGACGACGGTGACGGCGCAGGAACCGGTCGAATCGGAGATGGGTGGCAAGATCGACGCGGTGGACAGTGAAGGCGAGATCAGCCAAGGCGACGTGTCGACACCTGCCACGACGCCGACGTCGACCCCCCGCGACGACGACGGCGACGACACGTGTGAGAAGGATGAGGACGACTGGGACGACGATGATTGGGGCGACGACGAAGACGACTGGGACGACGACGAAGACGACGAGGATGACTGCGACGGCGATGACGACGACGACGAGGACGACGACTGGGACGAGGACGACGACCATGACGACGGCAAGAAAGGCAACGGTCCCGGGAGAGGCAACGGCCCCAAGTAAGCCGACACACGCAGAACTGTACGCCTCGCGCGGCGCCCGGCAATCGGCATAGATGTGACCACCTGCTTTGCCGGCCATCCTTGGAACTCGCTACCTCCCCGCCACTCCACTCTTGTCCTCTGGGGCGTCGGGTTCGTCGCGTGGATTCCGGGGCGCGACCACTGTGTGCGTCCTGACGGTGATGGTCGCGTTCGACCTCGCCATCGACTGTGGGTCGACAGGTACGGTCTGCCGCAAGTACGCGGCGGGTACGTTCTTGCCCAGCGGCGTGGGCCGTCCGGTCGGACTCCGGGGCGGACGGCGTGGGCTGCGACTGAGGCTCGAAGCACCGCGGCGAACGCGGTGAGCCGCGGCCTGACGAGACGCATTTCGACGTGCGACGTATCCAGCATCGACAAACCCATATAGCGGCTCCCGCAACCCGAGGGTATGACAGCCGTCGGTATCGACGCAATCGAAATCTGGACGGGGAAACTCGCCCTCGACTTAGCCGAAACGTTCGCGCCGGCGAAAGACGACAACCCGGAGAAGTATACGAAGGGGCTGGGACTGAAGGCCTCCTCCTTCCCGGACACCTACGAGGACATCGTCACGATGGGCGCGAACGCGGCCAAGCGCCTGATGGATCGGAACGGACTCGAACCGGACGACATCGGCCGCATCGACGTGGCGACCGAGAGCGCGTTCGACAACTCCAAGCCCGTTTCGACGTACATCGCGGGGTGTCTGGAGGACGTCTACGACGGCGACTTCCACCACGCGAATAAGGGCGAACGGAAGTTCGCCTGCGTGGCGGGCACCCAGAGCATCGACGACGCGTACAACTGGATCAAAGCGGGGCGCAATCGCGGACGCGCGGCGCTGGTGATCGCCACCGACACCGCGCTGTACGCCCGGGGTGACCCCGGCGAAGCTACACAGGGGGCGGGCGCGGTGGCGATGCTCGTCGACGAGAACCCGAGTGTGGTGGAACTCTCAACACACCAAGGCTACGGGAGCGCCGACGAGACGGACTTCTTGAAGCCGAACCAACAGTTCCCGAGTGTCGACGGCAAGCGCTCGGTGCAGGTGTATCTGGCGCGGATGCGCGAAGCCTTAGAGGACTTCGAGTCGGTCGCCGGCCGCACCCACCCCGACGACTACGCGTACATTCCCTTCCACACGCCGTTCCCGGGGATGGTGCGAAAGGCCGCACTGCTCGGCTTCCGGCACATGACCCGCGGCACTGACATCGAGGACGGCCTCACCGACGAAATCGGTCGCCAGCCCCGAGAGGCCGACTTCGAGGACTGGGACGCCTACGAGGAAGCCATCCGCGAGTATATGGACGCGCTGAAGGAAACGGACACCTACGACACGTGGTACGGGCGGACCGTCGATCCGACGCTCACGCTCTCGCGGCAGGTGGGCAACTGGTACACCGGATCGGTCCACGTCGCCCGCGCGAGCGCGCTCAAGACCGCCGCCGAGACGGGACGGGCACTGGCGGGCGAGAAACTCCTCGTCGGCTCCTACGGTTCCGGTGCGCAGGCGGAGATTCACTCCGAGACGGTCGCCGACGGGTGGCGCGAGGAGGTCGAGGCACTCGACATCGACGAACAGCTTGCCCGCCGGTACGACCTGAGCTTCGAGGAGTACGGGCGCGTCCACGACGCTCACAACCACGAAAAAGAGCGGGAACTAGAGGAGTTCACCGTCCCGAGCGGGGAGTTCGTCTTCACCGGCTGGGGCCGAATGAACGAGCGGACCTACGAGTACGTCGACTAAGGTAGCTCGCGAATCTCTGCGAGCGCCGTATCGAGGTCGCAGTTCGAGACGGCGAGGGCGAACCCGTCGATTTTCGCGAGTTCCGTCGCGTACTCCCAGAGATCCTCGGGGTCCAGTCCGTGGAGTACGACGGCGTTTGGCGTCGGATTCACCACGCGGAGCGCCACCAGTGGCGACTCCCCGCGAGTCACGTCGGTGAACACGAGCGCACGGTTCGTGCTCTGGCCGTACAGGCGGTAGAACTCCTCGCTCGGGAGGCGTGTGATCGCCTCGATGCTGTTGATGACGGTGTGGCCGCTGACGTGGTCGTGTTCACCGCTGATGATCTCCGTCGCCTCCATCGCCTCGTAGAACCGCGACAGCGGGATCGATGTCGGATACTCGCGGAGGTCATGGACGATGTCGCTCTCGAAGCCCGCGGAGATGACGCGCGCGTATTGGCGGATGCGCCCGCCGCCGCGGGACTCGTCGATGTCGAGTAAGGCGCGGACGATCCGACTGACGACGCCGATCCCGGGGCTCTCCCGTCGACCACTCTCGTAGTCAGAGATGACCGACGAGGAGACGCCCAGTCGCTCGGCGAGTTCCGTCTGCGAGACGTCAAAGTCTGTGCGCCACTTCCGGAGCGTGGCACCCGGGTTGGAACTGAGCGTGATCTCGCCGGCGATTCGCCTGGCGAGGTCGTCACGGGGCTCGTCGCTCATCGGTCACCCCACTCTCCGAGGGACCAAACCATACCTGAAATCCGGGCGGTGAGCGCAAAAGGGTACCGAAAGGCCGAACCACCGCCGAACGATCCCCGGGAGCTTTGTCGGTCTGGGCCACAGTAGGTGTCGATGTCACGGACCATCGACGCGACAGCGGTCGAGGAACTCGCCGAGCGGCTGTACGAGGCCTACCGGACCGGGGAGCCGACCGACCCGCCGGCCCGGACGCTGACGGTCGCCGACGGCTACGCTGTCCAGCAGGCGGTCCTCGACCGCCGTGCGAACACGGAGGGGCCGCCGGTCGGCTACAAGGTGGGGTTCACCGCGGCGGCCATCCAAGACGAACTCGGCGTCGACGAACCCGCGTACGGGCGCGTGCTCGCCGAGACAGTCCGGGGCGAAGGACGACTCGACGACACCCTGATCGAGCCGAAGGTGGAACCGGAACTCGCCTTCCGTCTCGGGGCGCCGCTCGACCCACCGGTCACGCCCGCCGACGTCCTCGCCGCGACAGCGTCGGTCGTCCCGGTGGTCGAGGTGGTCGACTCGCGGCTCCGCGACTGGGCGGTCGACGCGGGGAGCGCCGTCGCCGACAACGCCCTCGCCGCCCGGGTCGTCCAGTGCGGGCGAGCGGCGGCCCCAACGGAACTCGATACCGAACTCGAAGCCGTGTCGGTTCGCCGAAACGGAGAGCGAGTCGCGACCGGCATCGGCGCCGACGTCCTCGGCGGTCCCACGCGGGTGGTGGCCTGGCTGGCGGAGACACTCGCAGACCACGGGACGCGACTGGCGGCCGGCGACCTCGTCTCGACAGGGTCGCTCACGCCGCTGGTGGCGCTCGACCCCGGGGACACCGTCGAAGCTCGGTTCGCGTCGCTCGGCTCCGTGACCGTCTCCCGGCCCGAGCAGGCAAGGGATTCAAGCCCGTAACGGCCAAGGGCTACGCATGCCTTCGACGGTCGTCCACCTCGCTATCGGCGGCCTGATCGCCGCCGCGTTGCTCGGGGACGAGTTCGACCGCCGCGCCGTCGCCGTCGTTCTCGCCGCCACCGCGGTACCCGACCTCGACACCTTCGCCGGCCTGGTTCTGCAGGGTGCCCACCGGGCGCTGTTGCACACGCTCGTCCTGCCCGCCGTCGGCGGTGTCGTCCTCGCCTACGATACCCGCCGCGGGCCGGCGTCGCGCCTCCGCCGCCGCTGGGGGTCCCGCGGGGTTCGGGTGGCCTGGGTCGCCCTCGCGGCGTTGCTCGTCGGTGGTATCCTCCCCGATCTGATGACCAACGGCGTGAACGCGTTCTATCCCCTCTACGACCGCTTTTTCACCGTCAACGGCGAACTCCTCCTGTCGAACCAGCGGGGGGTCGTCCAGACGTTCGTCGACCTGTCGGCCGACCCCGAGCGGACGACCGGAAATACCCACTACTGGACGGGGGTCGACCCGTCGCCGGGAGCGGAACCCGCAAACGTCGAACGAATCTTTCCGGTCGTCCGCTCAGGCTTTCAGTTGCTCGTGATCCTCCTCGGCAGTTTCACGCTCGGCGCACGATTCGTCGACGAGCGGTAGCCCCGGCCTCGCATTGATGGGACTGTGACCGTTACGAGGGGCAATGGACTCCGAGACCACCCTCCTGTGGCTTCGGCGCGACCTACGACTCCACGACAACCCGGCGCTGGTCGCCGCGGCGTCGGCCGACCGCCTGCTGCCGGTGTACGTCGTCGATCCAAGCCGATACGACGCGGCGGCCTTCGGCGGCCCGGACTCCTTCGTGTTCGAGAAAACCGGCGGGCACCGCACAGCATTTCGGTGTGCAGCCGTCGGCGACCTCCGTGAACGTCTCCGTGCCCAGGAGAGCGACCTCGTCGTGCGAACCGGGGAGCCGTCGGCGGTCCTCCCGGAACTGGCGGCCAGCGTCGACGCCGACGCCGTCCACGTCCACACCAAACCGACACCCGAAGAGCAGGCGAGCGAGCGACGGGTCGCGGACGGTCTCGGGGACGTGCCGCTCGTCCGCCACTGGGGACATACGCTCTATCACCCCGACGACCTCCCGGAAGAGATCGACGAAATCGCGGACACGTACACCCCGTTCCGAGAGCACGTCGAGTCGGCGGCGACGGTCCGGGACCCGTACCCGACCCCCGACCTCCCGACGCGGCCGGCGGTCGATCCTGGATCGGTCCCAAGCCCCGCAGACCTCGGAATCGAGGAGCTACCCACGGACGACCGGGCGGCCCTCGACTTCGAGGGCGGGGAGACCACCGCCTTAGAGCGACTCGAAGCGTATCTCTGGGAGACGGACTCGCTCCGGGAGTACAAGGAAACCCGGAACGGCCTGCTCGGACGCGACTTTTCCTCGAAGTTCTCGCCGTGGCTGAACGAGGGTTGTCTCTCGCCACGACGGGTGAGCGCGGCGGTCGACCGCTACGAGAAGCGCCGCGTCGCCAACGACTCGACGTACTGGCTGCGCTTCGAGCTGATCTGGCGGGACTTCTTCCAGTTCCAGTTCGCCAAGCACGGTGCGCAGTTTTTCGCGCCGGGCGGCATCCGAGAGCGCGATATCGACTGGACGGACGACACGACGGCGTTCGAGCGGTGGAAACGTGGGGAGACGGGAATCCCGTTTGTCGACGCGGCCATGCGAGAGCTGAACCGGACGGGCTACATCTCGAATCGAGCCAGGCAGAACGCCGCCTCCTTCCTGGCGAACGACCTCCGGATCGACTGGCGGAAGGGTGCGGCGTACTTCGAGACGCAACTGGTCGACTACGATCCCGCGTCGAACTACGGCAACTGGGCGTACATCGCCGGCGTGGGCAACGACTCCCGGAACCGCTCGTTCGACGTGCTGGGGCAGGCGAAGCGGTACGACTCCGAGGCGGCGTACGTCTCCCACTGGCTCCCCGAACTCGACGCGCTCCCGCCGGCGGCCGCTCACGAACCGTGGCAGCTCACACCGGCGGACCAGGCGGAGTACGGCGTCGAACTCGGCGTCGACTACCCGCGACCGGTGGTCGACCTCGGCGGGGGATCGGGATGAGTTGCGAAGTGGTGTACGTCGAGGTGGTGGACACGGATGGGACGGAGGATCTCATCGTTGCGCCGGCGGGGACGACCCTTCGGGCGGCCCTGCTCGACGCCGATCACTCGCCGTATACGCGTCTCACCGAAAGCGCGAACTGTGGCGGCCGGGGGCTGTGTGCCACCTGTGGCGTCCGGATCGAGGCTGGAACGGCGCCACCGACCGACTGGCACGACAAGCTGGCGTCACAGTGGGGGTATCCGCGACTCTCCTGTCGGATTCAGTTGGACGAAGACCTGCGGGTTCGGGTTCCTGAAAAGCGGATCTGGGGGCGACGGGAGCGAGCGGACGGGTGACCCGGCTCAGGCGGGGCGCCCCTCGACGTCGGTGCCGACGAGGTAGGTACCGAGGGTCAACAATGCCGCTGCGGCCAGCGGGAGCAGGTTGAGCGGCGACGGCGCGCTCCCCGGGAACACCGCCGGAAAGAAGGCCGCGGTGCCGACGAGCATCAGAACGATCCCGATCAGTCCGCGCTGCGAGAGGCCGAGCATACGACACACTCCGTCCCCAGGTACATAATTGATTACGCTTTCCTCGCGCCACCGAGGGCGGGTCAGCGGCCGTGTTCGTGACCGATGACGAGAGCGACGACGTTCGCGAACAGCAGACCGACGAACACCGTCACCTGCTGGCCTCGGAGGCCGCCAACGAGCAAGGGAAGGTAGAGGAAAGGGAGGGCAACGGCGGCCCAGAAGGCGATGAACCGGAGTGGTGCGGCGACGACTTCGAGGCTCCGCTGGGGGGGCCAAGCGTCGACGAGTTCGTGGAGTCGGGGCACGCGGTCGATGGGGGCGGTGGGAGACGAGTTCGACATCGGGGACACCTCGTCTTCTCGATGCACCCCGGACCCCATATACCCCGGCGAGCGTTGGCGTCGTTTCGCGGATTTTCACCCGCGGCCCACACGTCGCCGCTCCGTTCACGAGCCGTGCAAAACGTCGCTAACCTTTTATCGACGCCGTTGATTCTTTTATTCCAATCATCCGAACGGCGCGAATACGGACGCCGAATCGGGCGTCCGGGCCGGGCCGAACCGGTGTTCTCTTAACCACAGTGACGCGTAGGTGGGGACGAACGTTCATGTCGGACGCGAGCCCCACCACAGAGCGGCAAGTCGACAGCAACCTGTTCATCACCGTCTCCGGTCCGCCGGGGTGTGGTGCGACGACGCTCACCGAGGGGTTGGCGGAGGCCCTCGACTGCGGGTACGTCATCGGCGGCGATATTTTCCGTGACCTCGCGGCGGATCGCGGACTGTCGGTCCAGCAACTCATCGCCAAGGCCGAGGAAGACGATCAGATCGACCGGGCACTCGACCAGCGGTTGCGCCGCATCGCCGAACAGTGGGGCGCGGCGAACAAGCCGTTCATCCTCGAATCGCGGCTCGCCGGGTGGCTCGCGGGCAACCGGGCCGACCTGCGGGTCTGGCTCGACGCGCCCGAGGAGGTGCGGATCGAACGCCTCAGCGACTACGAGGTGAGCTACGAAATCGAGCGACCCGACGAGCGTGCGTCCAACGACGTTCGTCTCGAAGAGTTGGACGACGAGGATTCTATCGGCCCGCTCCTGCGGGTTCGCGAGGTGAGCGAGGCCGGGCGGTACGAGAGTTACTACGGCATCGACGTCGACGATCAGTCCTTCTACGACCTCTCGATCAACACCGGGCGATGGGGCGCCGAGACCGTCCTCGATATGGTGCTTTCGGCGGTCGAAGGCTACGATCCCGAAGCCGACGAAGGTGCCTTCACCACCCGCGACGTGGACCTCTAACGGTCGTTGCCCAACTCACGGATCGACGCACCGAGTCGGGGGAGTTCCGCACGGATCGCCCGGCGCTTGACGAGGAGGAACCCGGAGAATATCAACAGGAACCCCACGGCTGTCGCCGGAGAGAGTCCCTCGTCGAGGAGGAGCCAGCCGGCGAGGGCGGCAAACACGGGTGCGACGTAGGAGACGAGGTTGATCTCGACGGCGCCCAGTCGATCTAGCAGGTGGAAGTAGATGAGAAAGCCGAGCGCACTCGCCGCGAGCGCGAGGTAGGCAAGCGAGAGGACGGCAGTCATCGAGAGAGTGACGTCCGCGACCGACTCTCCGAGGCCGAGCGAGACGAGATGCATCAGGAGGGCGCCGCCGAGCATCGACCACGCCTCCATGGTTTCGACGGGTAACTCGGCGTCGATACGACGGGTCAGCACCGACCCGAGGGCAAAGGCCGTCGCGGCGCCGAACACGAGCAGTTTCGCGACGACGCCGCCGGTCACCAGTGCGTCGGGGTCTGGGCGGGCGAGGACGGCCACGCCGAGCAGTCCACAGAGCAGGCCGACACTCCCGACGACGGTCAGTCGTTCCGCGGGGAGAAAGACGCGGGCGAACCCCGTCGTCAACACGGGGCTGAGGCTGACGATGACCGCGGCGGCGGCGCTGGTCACCGCGGGATCGGACTCCCCGAGAAACAGCAGGACGTGATAGCCCGCGATCAGGAGCGTCGAGCCGACAGCGATCAGCGCCCACTCACCGCGGCCACGCGGCAGGGGGTCGTCGACGACCCAGACGGCGTAGCCGAGCATGAGGACGGCGGCGACGTCGTACCGGAGCGCGGCGAAGAGGACGGGTGGGAAGTAGGCGAGGCCGGCCTTGATGGCCATGAACGCGGACCCCCAGACGGCCGCGAGGACCAGAAAGAGCGCAAAATCTCGGTACCGTGACACACCGTACTATCGGCGCGAACCCCCACTCAACGTTTCGATTCGGCGCGCAAGTCGCGAACCGCCCGCAACACGTCCTGGCGCGCGACGATACCGACGAGTCGGCCGTCCTCGACGACCGGGAGCCGGTTGATGTCGCGTTCGTCGTCGGCCAACAGGTCGAGGATCGCATCGAGGTCGTCGGTAGGTGCGACCGTCACCACGTCGGTGGTCATCACCTCGCTGATCGGCCGGTCGGCGTTCCGCGCGAGGTCGATGCCGAGGTCGAGGTCGTCCCACGACACGTCGACGGCGTAGGTGAGTGTCTCGGTGAACGGCGGGAGGCCGACCGGAATCCACAGCGTCCGGTCCTCGGTCTGAAAGAGGTGGACGAGATCGTATTGGGTGACGATGCCGACGACGGCACCCTCGGGATCCACCACGGGAAAGCCGTTGAACTCGACGTCCGCCAGCCGACCGAGTACATCACTCACCTCGTCGTCGGGGGCGACCGTCTCCACGTCTGTCTCCATCAGGGAACGGGCAGTCGGGGTCACGACCGGGGCGACGGGCGACGCGCGGGTAGGTTTTGCGGGTGACTCGCGCCGTACGTTTAAGTTACCCCATCGCAAACGAGTCGTATGGCCGTTCACGGCCGTTCGACGCTCCGGAACCTGTTCGACGACTCGCCCACGCCCCACATCGCGCATCCGCCGCGCACCCACCACCGACACTTCTACGTCGCCACCGACGGCTCCTATCGATCCGACGGCGGCGGGCTTGGGGCGGTCATCGAGACGCGCGACGGCCGCCGGGTAGCACGCCTCGCACTGCCGGACACGCCACCCGACAACAACGTCGCCGAGTATCGGGCGCTCCACCTCGGACTCGATGTCCTCGCGGCCCGCGCGCCACCGGGGTCGCGGGTCGGCGTTCTCGTGGACCACGACGACCTGGCCGCGAACGTCAACGACGCGACTCTCGCGGCCGACCACCCCGACTGGCGCCCCGCCCACCGGGTTGAGGTGCCGACACACAGCAAGTACCACTGGCGGGGGGTCCGCGCACGAATCGCTCACTTCGAGGAGCTGCGAGCGGCCCGTATCGACAGCCGTGTCAACCCCGCCCACCCGCTCGCCAACGACCCCGAGCAGTACGCCCACGTCAACCGCCGGACGGATCGGTGTGTGCTCCCACACTCCGACGACCGGTCACGAGAGAAAGACCGCGGCGACACCGGCCGCGAGATTCCGCCGCCCTCACGAGCCGAGCGCCGGGCGGGGGACTGAACCTGAATGCGGTGGTCGACTGCCTACCGCTCGCGTTCCTGTGCGTCGACGACGGCGACGCCAGCGAGGTTGACGATGTCCTTGACCTCGTCGCCCCGCTGGAGGACGTGAACTGGTTCGTCCATGCCGACCAGCATCGGGCCGATGGCGTCGGCGCCGCCGAGACGCTGGAGGAGTTTGTAGCCAATGTTCCCCGCCTCCAAGTTCGGGAAGATCAGTACGTTCGCGGGGTCCTCCAACTCGGCGAAGTCGTAGGTCCCATCGAGAATATCCTCAACGACGGCCGTGTCGGCCTGCATCTCCCCGTCGACCGGGAAGTCGACGGCCTGATCGTCGCGTAGCATCTCGGCCGCCCGTCGGGGCTTGCGCGTCCCCGCGTTGTCCACGCTCCCGAAGTTCGAATACGAGAGGAACGCCGCCCGCGGTTCGACGTTGAACCGCCGGGCCAACTCGCCGGTGTGGCGGCCAATCTCGGCCAACTCGTCCGCGCCGGGGTCCTGGTTGACCGTCGCGTCGGCGACGAAGACCACCTGGTTGCGGAAGGTGAGCATGTAGACGCCGGCCGCATACTCGGCATCATCGGCGGTCCCGATCACCTGGAGCGGCGGCCGTAGCGCCGACGGGTAGTGGTGCATCAGGCCGGTCAGCATCGCGTCGGCGTCGCCCACCTCGACCATCACGCTTCCGAGGTAGTTGCCGTCGTGGATGAGTTCGTTCGCCTCGCGGCGGGTGATCCCCTTGCGCTTGCGGAGTTCGTACAGCCGATCCGCGTAGGCGTCGAGTTCGTCCGTGGCGGGGTCGACGATCTCGGGGTCGAAATCCAGTCCCAGATCGTCCATCGACGTCCAGATGGTCTCGCGGTCGCCGATGAGGATGGGGTGGGCAATCCCTTGCTCGGCGACCTGGTAGGCGGCACGGATCATCTTCTCGTCGGTTCCCTCGGCGAGGACGACCCGCTTGGGGTCGGTCTTGGCCTTGTTGAGGACGACCCGCATCATCTCGCGGGACTTGCCGAGGCGCGCCTCGAGTTCCTCGCGGTAGGTGCTGAGGTCGATGGACTTCCGGGCTGCACCACTCTCGATGGCCGCCTGTGCCACCGCGGGAGCCACCTCGAACATCACGCGCGGGTCGACGGGCTTGGGGAGGATATACTCGGGACCGAACTGGAGCGGCTGGTCGCCGTAAGCTTTCAGCACCGAGTCCGGCACGTCCTTGCGGGCGAGGTCGGCGAGGGCGCGCGCGGCCGCGATCTTCATCTCTTCGTTGATCTCGGTCGCCCGCACGTCGAGGGCGCCCCGGAAGATGAAGGGGAACCCGAGGACGTTGTTCACCTGATTGGGGAAATCGGAGCGTCCCGTGCCAACGATGACGGTGTCGTCGCGGGCCTCCTTGGCCTTGTGGTAGTCGATTTCGGGTTCGGGGTTGGCCATCGCGAAGATGACGGGGTCGTCGGCCATCGAGCGTACCATCTCGGGGTCGACGATACCCGCGACCGACAGACCGACGAAGACGTCAGCGCCGGTCATGGCGTCGGCCAGGTCACCGGCAGGGCGGTCGCTCGCGAAGCGCGCCTTGTAGTCGTTGACCTCGCCGGCCTCGGCGCGGTTGGTCGTGATGATCCCCGAGGAGTCACACATCGTCACGTTCTCCCGGCGGACACCGAGCGAGACGAGGAACTCGGCGGTCGCGATGGCGCTGGCGCCGGCCCCGGAGATTGCCACCTCTAGGTCGGCGAGATCCTTGTCGACGATGTCAGCGGCGTTGACCAGTCCTGCACCGATGATGATGGCGGTGCCGTGCTGATCGTCGTGGAAGACCGGGATCGACATCTCCTCGCGGAGGCGCTCCTCGATTTCGAAGCAGTCGGGCGCCTTGATGTCCTCAAGGTTGATGCCGCCGAAAGTCGGCTCCATCGCCCGCGTCGAGCGGATGACGTCCTCTGGATCGTCGAAGTCGAGTTCGATGTCGAACACGTCGATGTCGGCGAAGCGCTTGAACAGGACACCCTTCCCCTCCATGACGGGCTTCGACGCCTGAGCACCGATGTCACCCAGGCCGAGGACAGCCGAGCCATTCGAGATGACGCCCACGAGATTTCCCTTCGACGTGTACTCGTAGGCGAGGTCGGAGTCGCCGTGGATGTCGGAACACGGCGCCGCCACGCCGGGGGAGTACGCGAGACTCAGATCCCGCTGTGTGTTCGTCGGCTTCGTCGTCGAAATCTCGATTTTTCCGGGAGGGTCCTGTCGGTGATACTCCCTGGCGTCGTCGTCAAGTCCCATGACCGCGACCACAGAGGGTGTAGGTAAAAAACTATCCGAGAAAGACGGTCCGCGCCGGGACGGAACCCGCTCCGATCAGCGCCCGGCCGCGGAGTGTTCCCAACCCGTGGGCAGGTCGGACAGGTCTAAGTGCGCGTGGCCCCGAGACGCGCGCATGAGCCGTTCCATACGGGGTGTCCGAGAGGCGATCAGCTTCCCCCGGTTCGCGGCGTTCACGACCGGGATGACCCTCTCGCTTGTCATGCTCGGAGTCTACACCGCAGCGACCGGGTCGGGGCTCGCCTGTTCGGCCCAATGGCCGCTGTGTGACAACGGGCTGCTTCCCCAGACGATTCCGAGCTTCATCGAGTGGTTCCACCGCCTGATTGCGATGGTGACCGGCTGGTTCATCCTCGGAACCGCCCTCTGGGCGTGGCGCCGGCCGGGGCGGCGGACGCGCCTCGCGGCGACGCTCGCCGTGTGTCTCCTCCCGCTTCAGATCAGCATCGGCGCGGTGACTGTCACCCTCAACGGAGTCCTCCCGCAGGGGTACTCGGCGCCGACACAGGGAGCTCACCTCGTCGTCGCACTCTCAATCTTCTCGTTGCTCGTCTGGACGACCCTCTCCGCCCGGACCGAGCGCGGCCCACCGCTTCCCCGCGTCCGGAAGACGCTGGGAGTCGCTCTCGCAGCCATCGTCGCAAGCACCGTCGTCAGTCGCGTGTTCACGCCAATCGCGTACACCCCGGCCGCACAGGCGCTGTTTTACGGCGCCGCTCTCGTCGCCGTCGCGGCATTGCTCGCCGCCACCCGCTGGCTCGCCGGGACGACCGTTCCCCAGCTTCGGTACGCGACGAGCTTTGCCCTCCTTCCTCTCCTCGCAGGGATGCTGCTCGGCCGCGACCTGGTGTTTTACACCTCGACTGTCCGTCTGCTCAACGTCGCCTGCTTCGCCCTCGCTGGCGCCGCCGTCCTCGCCGCGGCGTTACTGACTCGGCGGGCCCGGCCGGACGGCCGGGCCGGAGCGGTCGCCTCTACCCGGAGCGACTGACCGGCGCCGTCAGGCAAACTCCGTGACCACTTCCACGCCCGTCGTTTCGTAGTCGGTCATCGCCGCCAGACGCTCGGGCACCGCCTCCAGCGACACCTCGCGTCGAACCAACCGTCCCGGCTCGATGGCGTCCGATTCGAGCAGTCGAAGGAGTTCGTCGTAGCGCGTCGGCGGCATCCCCCGGGCGCCCCGGAAGTCCGCCTCCATCATCGCCAGGCGCTCGACGGGGAGCGACACCTCGCCGCGCTCCTCGTCGGTCGTCAGGCCCACCTGGACGTGGGTCCCACGACGGCGCAGCGAGAACACCGAGTTTCGGCACGTCTCGGCAACCCCGAGGGCGTCGACGGAGACGTGTGCCCCTCCGTTGGTTACCGAACGCACGTCGCCGGTGACCGCGCGGCCGTCACGTCCCGCTGCGTTCACGACCGCATCGGCGCCGAGGTCGTCCGCGAGGTCGAGCGCCGCGTCCCGAATGTCGACCGCGACGACTTGCGCGCCCAGCGCATCGGCGATGTGGACCGTCGAGAGACCGACTCCGCCACAGCCGTGGACGGCGACCCAGTCGCCGCCGCCGACCTCTCCGCGTGCGGTCAGCGCGTGGAAGGCCGTCATGAACCGACAGCCAAGCGCAGCCATGTCGCGGGCCGAAACACCATCCGGGAGTGCCATCGCGTTGTAGTCGGCGTGAGGGACGTGGACCGCCTCGGCGAACGCGCCTTGGGCCTCCTGCTGGAAGCCGAGCGCGAGGCCGTCCTCACAGACGTTGCCGTGGCCGCTCAGACACTGGGGACAGGACCCGTCGCCGAGGTTGAACGGGACGGCGACTCGGTCGCCCTCGCGCACCCGGTCGACGTGGTCGCCGACGGCAACGACGCGACCCGCGGGTTCGTGGCCGAGAATCTGGCCCTCAGTCGCGCGGTCACCGACCCACTCGCCGTGTCCCTGCCACGCGTGCCAGTCGCTCCGACAGACACCACAGGCCTCAACGGCGACGACGGCGCCGTGGGGGGCCGGATCGGGCCGGTCGACGTCAGTGATCTCCAGCGGTTCGCCGTGCTCGCGGAGGACGGCAGCTCGCATGCTCGACCCCACGCCACGGTGTGACAAAAAGTGTCGTCACATGAAATCCGAGAGTCCGGCCTGGCCGTCGTCGTCGTCGGCAGGGTCGCCGTCGGGTTCGTCGTCACTGTCGGAGTCGGCCGCCGACGTGGCCGCCGTCGCGGCCATGCCGTCGTCGGGGTCGGTCGCCATCTCCCGGGTCCCGCCGAACGCCTCCGAGTGTTCTTCCATCGTCGACGCCCGGCGCTCACCCGCGTCCTCGACGATAGCTGCCACCTTGTTTGTCGTCTCACCGCTTCCGGTGACGAACGATACCGCCTCGGCGTCGAAGTCGTAGTACGCCGCCATCGCCACGGTCAGTTCGCGGGGTTTGCAGTGGTGGGTCATCGCCGCGAGGAAGGGCAACACCTCGCGGCGGGCGGTCGCCATGCTGAAGCCGCCACGCTCGGCAATTTTGCGGACCACCTCGTCGGCCGTCGAATCCGAGGACGGCCAGAACTGCGGGCGCGAGAAGCGCGTCCAGCCACCCTTCGACCCGTCGCGGGCGGCAGCCACACCACCGGCGAGGGCGTCGGTCGCGTACCGCCAGTAGCCGTACTCTTGGCTGGCACGTACCCGTCCAAGCCAGCGGTCGGCGTCCGCGAGGGCATCGTACGCCCGGGCGAGTTCCGCCCCCTCATACACTTTCGGCGCGTTTTCCGCGACCCACTTCGTCAGGTCGTCGGGCGTCTCATCGACGCGGTACGCGGACTGAATCGCCTCCTCAGCTGTCTCCTCTTTCAACACCGCATCGAGGAAGGGAAAGACATCGAGCCCCCGGTCACGGTCACCCGTCGCCACGTCGTCGACGGTCAGCCGGCGGCCGTCCTCGGCGGCAGCCTGGAGGTCGTTGACCGCCGAGCGGAGGTCGCCGTCGTTTACCTCGGCGATTCGGTCCAGGGCGTCGGCCTCGAACTCGATCCCTTCCCGTCGGCAGATATCACGGAGGACCGGTACAATCGACCGGGCGGAGACGTCGCGGAACTCGATTTCGCGGCAGGCGTTGCGGAGTCCCCGGCTCATGTCGTAGTAGTCGTTGGCGATCAGGACGATTGGTTGGTCGGCGTCCTTCACGACACGGGTGAGGGCGCTGGCGCCGCCGCGATCATAGTTGCCGTGGATGTTGTCCGCCTCGTCGAGGATGACGAGTTGACGGCCGCCACCGCCGCCCGTCGCGCCAGCGAGCGTCGTGTTCTTCGATGCCCGACCGGCGAACCGCTCGATAACGTCGGCGGTCCGTTGGTCCGAGGCGTTGAGTTCGACCGTTTCCCATCCCCTGTCCGACGCCAGCGCGTGCGCAGCCGAGGTCTTGCCCACGCCCGGGCTTCCGTGAACGACGACCGCCTCTCGGTGGTCGTCCCACGTCTTCGCCCACTCTGCCAGCGCATCGCGAGCCTTGTCGTTCCCCCGGACGGCCGACAGCGTCGACGGTCGGTACTTCTCCGTCCAGTCTACCATCATCGGAGGGAGGGACGAAACGCGTTTAGTGGTTGCGGAGCGCCGCGAGACGTAACTCCGGATCCCGTGGCCGCCGCTCGTCGGGTGAGGCACCCCATACACTTATGAACGGAGGCTGACAAACATCTCGTGACCGCGGCCTACCTCCCCCCACCCACCAACTGGTACTCCCAGTTCGAACACGACATCGTCGTCGTTCGGGCCGCGGTTGCGTTTCTTAGTATAAGCGAGGCCAGCCTTCGCTCCGCCGTTCGGGCGCGACGGATCGACGGGGCGGCCGCTGTATGCACGATGTCCATAAAACCGACAGTTGAACGACCGCTATTGGCGGTTAGTCGTGCCGGGTGACTAGTAGGGCCGCGGCGATCAACGGATGGCCGGACGACGGCACCGAAGCCGGGGCCGCACCGCTGGTGGGCGTCAGCGTGTCGGTCGGGTCCATCGTCGTTATCTGGACGCTCTCTACCCCGTCGATATCTGTCATCGTTCTTGAATTCACGCTCGTCGGTCCCCGTCCAGACGCCTTCGAGTTCGATTTCGGTCGATCACGTGCCGTCGTGAGACCACTCGTCCAGGAACGGGGGAACTACTCGCACGACACGGGGTTCGTCCGGGTTTCCGCAGGGGCCGGTTGCCGATTAGAGCGGCGGCGACGGACCGGATTCCATATATGTCGGGGCGGCGGAAGTGAACGTATGCGACGCCGCGCGTTCCTCGCTTCGGCCGGAATCGCCGCCCTCGCCGGCTGTTCGAACGGCGATGGCTCGAACACCGCGACGCCAACAGGGACCGAGTCGGGAACGAGCACTCCCGCCGAAGGCGGGTCCACGGAAACAGCGACCGGGTCGGGAACGACTACCCGCACCGGAGATGGGTCCGCGGAGTTCGAGTTCCGCGACGTCGAGGCACCCGAGCAGGTGACGCTCAACATCCCGACGACCTTTGCACTCGGCGTCCGCAACACCGGTTCCGCGGAAGGGACCTTCACCGCGACCCTAGAGACGAGACGGAACGGCGAGGAGTGGCGACAGGGCGGAAATATCGAGATGACTCTCGCTGCAGGCGAGACAGGCGAGTGGCACAGTCCCCGCTTTTCGCTCCAGTATCTGGGCACCTACGAGTTCCGACTCACGGCCTTCGACGAGACGTGGTCGATAGAGGCGACGCCGAGGCAACTCGATTTTAATAACTACTATGTCGTGCCGACGGGCCTGTACATGAATGTCCTCGGCGGGTCGTTCGAACCGACGTATCCGACCCCCGACGATGGAACCAACGAAACCACCACGACGGGAGAACCGACGCCGACAATGACCGCCACGCCGGAATCGACGGAGACGGCGGAATCGACGCCGATGCCGCGGACGCCAGCCCCCGAAGCGGGTGGCGAGTGGGCAGTCATGCGCATCGACGTCCGTAATTCTCTCGACGAGGCACAGACCACACCCGACGCCTCGGAGTTCGTCCTCGAAGTCGACGGAGAACGGCGCCCGCAACACCAAGAGGTCAGTGACGATCCCTACGAAGGCGGCGAGTTGGCGGCACGAACCGTCACTCGGGGCGACCTCGTGTACGCCGTCCCCGAGGGGACGCGTGCGCGTGACGTTACGCTGTGGTGGGAATCGTCACTCCCGGGCGGAGACGTGAAAGTGGTCTGGACCAAGTAGGCGCTCAGGGGAGGGCGGCGACGGCACAGCCGGCCATCGCGACGAGCAACAGGGCGGTCGACAGCGCTTCAACCAGACAGCCGACGGGCGAGAGCACGTGAAAGACGTCACGGGCAGTGATCGCTATATCCATGATCCGTATCCAAACGGACTTTGTATCTCTACGTTTTAGAACCTGACGGCCCAATTTTAACCATTTATCGTATTCGTGAGCGAAAAACGTTACATACTCGATCTGGAAAACCGGGGATCGGTGGTTGGGCGAGAACACAGTAGGGAATCCAGGATGGACTCCGTACCTGTGGTTCAGTCTCGTGCGCCTAGTTGTCATTGTCGAGGAGTGGGTCGGTCTCACGGACGGCCTTGACAACGAGGGCGTGGCCACCAGATCGACGACGGGAAGGTCGCTTGCCCGAGGTCAACAGCGGCTATCGCGGTGTCTGGTGGCTTTGGTGCGATCCTCACCAACGGCGATGCTCTCCCTGACAGTCTGGTGTCGGTGCTCGGCGGATATCCACCGAATGGCGGCCGCCTACCCGATCCCAGCGAACTCGTCACCTAAGACAGCCCGCTGATCGAGTCCTGCTGCAACGCCCGGCATACGGCTGTGACCGCGCTCGCGTGCGACTCGGCTCCTCACAAGCTCAATACCTTCACGCTCGACGCCTTCGCCGACCACAAGTATGGCCACCCGGCCGCGGTTAGGGTGAATACAGGGCGTCGATCCCCCATCTTTTTGGAGTGTTCAGGGTGTCTCGCGATAGCGCGACAAGCATCCAGGCGACGGTGAGGACTCACTCGTCTCCCGTCTCGGTCGGCCCGGTGCCGTCTCGAACAACGTCGTTCGGTAGGTGGACGAGATTAACACGTCAAGCCAGTAGCAGAGCGTTGTCACTATCGACGAAACGTCAATAAAAAATCCGCACCGTGTGACCGCTACCGGCGGTCAGTCGTGGTGAGTTAGTCGCGCCGGGTGGCCAGCAGGGCCGCCGCGAGCAGCGCGATGACCGCGACGATGGCACCGAAGCCGGGCCCGCCACCGCTGGTGGGCGTCGGCGTGTCGGTCGGTTCCATCGTTTCGGTCGGCGTCGGCTCGGGCGTCGCCGTGGCCGTCGGTTCCGGCGTTGCCGTCTGGACGTTCTGGACGATCTCTACCTCGATGATGTCCGTGTTCTCACCGTCGTCGGCCTCGAGGTCGTAGGTCCCCGTCTGGACATCCTCGAGTTCGATTTCGGT